>OY760183.1:0-3531182 GCA_963663275.1 Chloroflexota bacterium | reverse complement strand
ACCGCGCGCGGCGAGCCATCCAGGCGCAGGGCGGCGAGCCGATGCAGGGCCTCGTTCCGCCGGAGGAGGCGTCGCAGGTCGACCTCGGCCCCACGGCGACGGAGTACGTCGCGCAGTTCACCGAGGGCTACGTCGACGGCGACCCCGCGCAGGTGAAGGAGGCGCTGATCGCGATGGCCGAGCGCTACGAGACAACCGACGTCGGCGTCGTCACCATCACCTACCGCCTCGAAGACCGCATCCGCTCCTACGAACTCGTCGCCCGCGAGTTCGGCCTCCAAGGCGGGTAGCGCACGCCGCGCCGCGCTGTCGTACCATCCCCCGCGACACTAAACCGCCGCACCTGCGGCAGGAGACGAAGCCATGGGCAGACGGCAGACCATCCACATCCCCGGCGTGCAGCACAACGCCCCCATCCCCTACGGAGCGCGCGTCGGCAACGTCGTCTACAGCTCCGCGATACAGGGCATCAACGCCGATACCGGCGAACTCCCGGAGGATGTCTACGAGCAGGCTAGGCAGTGCTTCCGCAACATGCGCACCTTCCTCGAGCACGCGGGCACGACCCCTGACGACGTCGTGCGGCTCACCTGCTTCCTCGCCGACCTCGGCGACCGGCAGGCGCTCAACGAGCCGTGGCTCGAACTCTTCCCCGACGAGAACGACCGCCCCGCGCGCCACACCTCCAAGTACGAGCCGCCCCCCGGCGGCATGAAGGTCCAGATCGAGGTCGTCGCCGTCGTCGACTAAGGCTCGTCATTCCAGCGGAAGCTGGAATCTAGCGAGAGGCGTAAGCACCGTCGTTCCTGCGGAGGCAGGAACCTCGCAGCCTTGCTTGCCCCCTAATAGATATCCAACGTGAACCGGGGGCTCGGCACCCCGCTCGTCTTGTAGTCCAGCACCGCGTTCGCGAGCCCGTCGGCAACCACCTGCTCGACGACGAGCACCGTCCCTCCGTCGTGGGCGTAGGCGACGTCCGCCGCGCCGCGCTGGTCGATCACGATGCCCCAGTCGCCCTGGCCCGTCCACACCGGCGGCACCGCGAGGCGCAGCAGCCTCCCCGGCTCCAGCGCCCGCGCGTCCGCCACCTTCCGCAACTCGGCCCGCGCCGCGTCCGTGACCGTCAGCATCGCTACCGCAGCACCACCAGTTGGCCGTCCTGCAGGTCGAGCAGGTGGCCCGACAGCTCCATCGACGCCTCCGCGCACAGCAGGAAGCGCTCTCCCGCGTAGTCCGGCCCCGGCATACGGTTGCGCGCCTCCTCAGGCGCGTCCTCCGTCGCTATCGCTGCGCCGGGCGAGATGATGACGACGCAGATGTTCGAGTCGCGCACCTCTTCCGCGTGGAACTTCGTGAACGTGACGAGCGAGTCCTTCGCCGTCGCGTACGCGAGCGCGCCGGGCGGAGTGAGCCCCCCGCCGCCGTGCAGGTTCACGATGTGACCGCCGCCGCCCGCCTCCATGTACGGCACCGCGTGCTTGGACGCCAGGAACGAGCCTAGCAGCGCCACGCCCATCACCGTGTCCCAGAACCACGTCTTCTCCATGTCCTGGATCTTCGGCCAGCGCGGCTTGTCGTTCCAGTTGAAGTGCGGCACGATCGCGGCGTCGTTGACGAGCACGTCGATGCCGCCGAAGCGCTCGTTCACCTGCGCCATGAGCGACGCGACCGAGTCCTCGTTCGTGACGTCGGTGGGAACGGCCATCGCCTCCGCGCCGAGTTCGCCCAACTCGCCCAGCGTCTGCTGCAGGCGGGTCTCGTCGACGTCGGCTATCGCCACCTTCGCCCCCCTCTTGGGCGAACCCGTGGGCGATGTAGCGTCCTATCCCCTTCGCGGAACCCGTGATGACCACGGACTTGTCCTTCAGCATCTTCGCGCCTCCTTCATACGCCCCTCGCCCTCCGGGAGAAAGGCCGGGGGTGAGGGTTCCCCCGCAACCTATGGGATACGGCGCAAGGGGTCAAGATGCGGTGTGCCACGTCAGACCGTTCGCGGTGTGCCACGTCAGACCGTTCACGGTGAGCCTGGCCGTTCATGGTGAGCCTGTCGAACCACGCCCGCCCGTCGTTCCTGCGCCGCGTTTACCCCGACACCCGCCCCTTGCATTCTGCCCCTGTGCTTGGGGTAGGGTTGGGGAGCAAGGAGAGAACCTTCATGGCAGCAAGCGTCCGATGGTAATCGCATCGTCTCCGATCCCTGCTGTGAACGTAGCTGCGGTGCCACAGCGCAGCCCCTTCCGATACCCGGGAGGGAAGACCTGGCTCATTCCCCACGTACGCGCGTGGCTCCATGCCATGGACCGGCCCCGTATGCTGATCGAGCCGTTCGCAGGCGGCGGCATCGTCTCGCTCACTGCGGTCATGGAAGACCTCGCAGACAAGTGCCTGATGGCAGAGCTCGACGAGGACGTAGCGGCCTTGTGGAAGGCTGCCCTCTACCACAGCCGGGAGTTGGTCGAGCGTGTGCGCGGGTTCACGCCGACGCGCGAGTCGGTCGAACAGCTCTCCCGTCTGCACCCCGCGAATGTCGTAGAGCACGGTTTCCGCACGCTCGTTCTGAACCGGACAAGGCGCGGGGGCGTTCTTGCGCACGGCGCGTCGCTCACGCGCAACGGAGAGAACGGTGCGGGACTCGCGTCGCGCTGGTATCCCGACACCCTCATCCGGCGGTTATGCGCGATCAGCGAGTACGCACACCGCATCAGTTTCTACGAGACCGACGGCATGAGGCTGCTCTCCTCTCTCCTCGGCCAGCCAACCGGCGACGTGGCGCTGTTCGTCGACCCGCCATACACCGGGGACGGAGGGAAACGGGCAGGGAGACGCCTGTACGCGCACAATGAGGTCGACCATCCCCGTCTCTTCTCGATACTCGATGAAAGCGGGGCGGACTTCCTGATGACTTACGACTGCTCGTCCGAGATCGAATCTCTGATCCGGCGCCACCGCTTCCACGCAGTGCAAGTCCTTATGAAGAACGGGCACCACGCGCTGATGCCGGAACTGGTCATCACGCCACGTCCGGTCTTCCAACGAGACGCGACCCTTGCCTGAACGTTACGGCATAGCTGAGTGGTATGGGCAACGGATGCTCCATCTCTCGCCTTCCCGGCGTCGAGACTTGGCCCTGACGGCCTCCGGGGGCGGCGAGACTCCGCCGTGTCCCTTCCAGCAGGGCCATCCGCCCTGCAACAAGCAGGGCGGCGTGTGTTCACTACAGCGCTACACGCAGAGCGAGGACAAGCGGCTCGGCGGACCCGTGGGCGAACCTGTCATCGTTTGCCCTGCAAGGTTCGAGGAGGAACGTCTTCTCGTACTCTGGCTGGCTGAGATTGTGGGATTCGCGCCTGCAGATGCACTGGTAGCCCGCGAGGTCCCGTTCATGCAAGGAACGAGAACGAAGAAACCGGCGGGGAAGATCGATCTCGTCGTGGCCAGAACTTCTAACGGCGGCATCCTCTGGCACGGTCTGGAGATACAGGCAGTCTACTTCTCAGGGCCGGGCATGGATGCCGAGTTCGCAGCCCTGCTTGACGATACTTCCGGGACGCCTCCGTTCCCAACGGGCAACCGTCGTCCGGACTGGCGCTCGTCCAGCGCCAAGAGGCTGATGCCCCAGTTACAGATAAAAGCACCGACCCTCAGACGATGGGGGTCCAAGATTGCCGTCGCGGTGGACCGCCCTTTCTTCGAATCGGTCGGAGGCCCCAGCCCGGCTCCCAGCCAGGACCTGAACGACGGAGACATCATCTGGCTGGTCCCTGAACTCGTCGAAAACGACGGACTCTACCGGCTGTCGCGTGGACACTGGGAGGTCCTGACTCTCGAAGCCTCGCATGAGAAACTCCTGGCGGCCTCCACCGTCCGCCGCGAGACCTTCGAGCAGACCCTCCGGTCGAAGCTGGAGCCGCTCTAGCCTCCCCCCGTGTGACACCCGCCCCTTACGCGGTCGCCCTCGTCTGCTCTACCATGATTCCGGCGGCGGAGTCCTCCGCCGCCATGCGTGATGGCTCGCCGGTAGCGGGCAGCGCTGTCAGAGGTGAAATGAGACGGAATGAGAAGAAATGAGACACTTTTTTCCGGCGGTTACTCCTGCCGGGGCCGTCCCCGCGAGTGGAACGGCATGCTCATTCGGCGCCAGCCGCGCTCGAACGCGAGCAGGCTGCGCTCGTTCGCCGCTCATCCCGTACCGATCCTGTCCACCCGCGTAGATTCCCGCGCGGTTGACACGCTGCCTGCCCCGTCATAGTCTCGCGGACTGCGGGATGAGACTCCGCCCCCTCTCCCCTCGGGAGAGGGCTGGGGTGATGGTTCACTCAAGGAGGGCGCAGATGCTGGAAGGAAAGGTTGCCATCGTATCGGGCGCGGGCCCGAACATCGGACGCGAGATAGCGGGGACGCTCGCCGCCAACGGCGCGAGCGTCGTCTGCCTGGACATACGGCGCGATGCTGCCGAGGCCACCGCGCGCGAGGTCGTCGACCGGGGCTACGAGGCCATCGCCGTCGACGGCGACATCACGAAGCCGGAGGACATGGAGAACCTCGTTGCCCAGGCGCTCGCGGCCTACGGCCACGTGGACATCCTCGTGAACAACGCGGCCATCACGAGCACGCCCGGCCTGCTCGACGAGGACCTCGGCACGTTCCGCAAGATCGTGGACGTGATCCTGGCGGGGACGTTCAACTGCACGCAGCACGTCGCGCGGCAGATGGTGGCGCAGGGCACCGGCGGCGCGATCGTCAACGTCGCCTCCACCTCCGGCCACCGGGGCAAGAGCGGCGCGATCGCGTACCAGTCGGCCAAGGCCGGCATCCTCAACTTCACGCGCGCCTGCGCGATGGAGCTCGCGCCGCACAACATCCGCGTCAACTCCCTCACGCCCACGCAGACCGGCATGCCGGTGGGCGGCAAGCCCGCGCGCCCTGACGACGAGGTGCCCGCGAGCGTGCCGCGCGGACGCTGGGGCAGACCCCGCGACCAGGCGCAGGCCGTGCTCTTCCTCGTCTCCGACAACGCGGACTTCATCACCGGCGCGGACCTGCCGGTCGACGGCGGCAACCTCGCCATGCGCCAGTCCGGCTAACCCCTCACCCTAACCCTCTCCCAGGGGGAGAGGGGACAAACAAACCTCTCCCTGTGGGAAAGGTCGCCGCGCAGCGGCGGGTGAGGGGCCCGCATAACTGGAGTGGAATGTAGGGGTGCCCCTCGTGGGCGCCCGGGGAAGGAGACGCCATGACGACACAAGAGCACCGCGGTCACGGCGAGCACGAGGAACTCCGGTGGGGCCACTCGTGGCGCGAGGAGGACCGCGTCGCCGACTACGTCGAGCGCATGGACGAACAGCAGGACGAGCGGCAGCCCGTCTTCGACCTGCTGACGCGCCTCGTGCAGGCCGAGCCGGACGCGCCGCTCCGCATCCTCGACGTCGGCACGGGCTACGGCCCCGTCGCGACGGCGTGCCTCGACGCCTTCCCGAACGCCACGGCGGTCGGCCTCGACGTGTCGGAGGCGATGATGGAGGCGGGCAGGCCGCGCATGGCCCGGTTCGGCGAGCGCTTCGCCTACGTGCACGGCGACTTCGCCGACGGTGTCCTGCCGCCGGACGTCGTCGAGTCCGGGCCGTACGACCTCGTCGTCTCGGCGCGCGCCATCCATCACCTGCCCGCCGAGCTGATGGCGAGCCTCTACGCGAGCGTCCACGGCGCGCTCAACCCGGGCGGCGCGTTCTTCAACCTCGACACCGCGTCGCCGGAGTCCGACTTCCTGCGCAACGCCATGCGCGGGGCGCGCAAGCGCGACGAGGACCGTCCGCCCCGCGAGGAGCGCCGCACGCAGGAGCAGATCGCCCACGACGCGATGCACCACCACCGCAACGCCACGCTCGCGCGTCACCTCGAGTGGCTGCGCGCCGCCGGCTTCACCCACGTGGAGTGCTTCTGGAAGAACCTGACTCTCGCCCTCGTGGGCGGCTATAAGGTGTGAACATTGGACAAGATCAAACAGTTCGTCGATTCGCTGGCGCGTGCCCAGCCGCAGGGTGGCCTGATCAACATCTACCAGTATCCGGCCAAGCGTGAGAACCTCACTCGCTGGTTGCAGCGTCCCGATCATGCACCCCCTTCCGTGCTGCTGCTGGGCGAAGCCCCGGGGAGCCATGGCGCCGCCCTCACCGGGGTGCCGTTTGTCTCGCCTGACGTCCTGATGAGGGGGCCTAAGGGCGGCGACCCGTGGCGCGCGTTCGGCATGCGTGCGGGGTATCGAGGAATGCGGGTCTCGCCGGAACCCGCCGCGACCATGGTCTGGGAAGTGGTGGCCCGCCGGATGGGGGACCATCCTCTGCCCATGACGTGGAACGAGGTCCCGTTCTGGCCGCGGGGAAACAAGGCTCCTCGCGTCGCGGAGCGCAGGTACGGGCGCGAATGGGTGCTCAGGTTGATCGACATATACCCTGACGCGCTGGTGGTCGCCGTAGGGAAGAGCGCTGAGGAGGCCTGCAAGGACCTGGGCCTGCACCACGAGGCCATCCGGCATCCGATGCACAGCGGTAAGGAACAGTTCGAGGAAGGACTCGGACGCATCGCCGCATCGCTCACTCCGTAGCCTCACCCCCAGGCTGCGCGATTCCCGCCTGCGCGGGAACGACGGGAAGGGCACGGGATGACGGGAGAGAGGCATCTATGACCACCACGGGAGAGCGGAACGTCGTCATCGTAGGCGGGGGGATCGCCGGCATCGCGACGGCGTACTACCTGGCGGCGATGGGCGTGCGGAGCACGGTCATCGAGCGAGACGGCATCGCGAGCCACGCATCCGGGTTCGCCTACGGCGGGCTCTCCGGCGGCGTCACGAGCGGCCCGCACGTCAATACGCCGCTCATCGAGTACAGCATGGGCCTCTACCCCGCCCTCGCCGAGGCGCTCGGCACGGAGACGGACGTCGACATCCAGTACCAGCCGCGCCCGCTGCTGCGGCTCGCCCTCTCCGACGACGAGGCCGCCGCGCTCACGCAGCACCTCGACTGGCAACGGACGCTGCCGGGCTACGCCGTTGAGTGGCTGACGCCTGACGAGGCACGCGCGCTGGAGCCGCGCATCTCGCCGGAGACCGTCGGCGCGCTCCACGTCGAAGGCTCGTCGGACATCGAGCCGTACCGGCTGACGCTGGCGCTGGGGCAGGCCGCCGAGCAGCGCGGGGCGACGCTCCGCACAGGCGAGGTCACCGCCGTCCACGCGAGCGGCGGGCGCGTCGAGGGCGTCAGCATCGCGACCGGCGCGGGGAACGCGGAGCGCATCGCCTGCGACACGGTCGTCGTCGCGATGGGGCCGTGGACCGAGCGAGCGTCGGAGTGGTTCGGCGTGCCCCTTCCGGTGCATCCGCTCAAGGGGCAGATCATCCGCCTGCGGGCCGGCGGCGCGCCCTACGCGCTGAGCATCGGCCACCTCGGCAACTACGCCATGACCAAGCCGTCGGACGGCCTCGTCTGGTGCGGCACCACGGAGGAGCACGCCGGTTTCGACGAGTCCCGCACGACCGAGGCGCGCGACGCCGTCATCGAGTCCACGCTGCGGATGCTGCCCTCGCTGGAGGACGCGGAACTCGTGCTGCAGACGGCCTGCCTGCGCCCCGTCACGCCGGACGGCGCGGTCACGCTCGGCCCGGTCCCGGGCACGGACGGCGCGTACGTCGCCACCGGCGGCGAGCGCCAGGGCATCATGATGGGGCCGGGCATGGGCAAGGCGACGGCGGACCTCATCACCGGAGGCGGGGCCGCGCTCGACCTCGCGCCTCACGCGCCGGGCCGCTTCTCCGCATGAGCGCCCAGGGGCAGGGGCAGCTGGACCAGCGCACCGAGTTCCGCGCCATCCTGCTGATCTACACCGCCGCCTTCTCCTACCAGTTGACGCTGGGGCTCATCCAGGTGCTCGTGCCGCTGTACGCGCTGCACCTCGGCTACGACCTCACGCTGCTCGGCGTCATCGTGGCGTCGCAGGCCGTGTTCGGGCTGATGCTGCGATTGTTCGCGGGCGCGATAGCCGACCAGTTCGGCGAGCGATGGGTCCTCTGGGCGAGCTTCGTGACGATGGTCGCCGGCATGGTCCTCTTCGTCCTCTCCGGCGTCTTCTGGATGCTCATCCTCGCGCAGTCGTTCGTCGGCTACTCGCGGGCGACGTACTGGACGGCGACGCAGTCGTACGTGAGCCGCATCAATCCCGAGCGCTCCGGCGAGGTCTACGGGCGCCTCAACGGCTCCGGCAACGCGGGCGGGCTCATCGGCGCGTTCCTCAGCGGCGTGCTCGTAGCGACGCTGGGCTACGGCGCGGCGTTCAGCATCACGGGCGCGATAGCCCTCGCCGGGTTCCTGGGCAGCCTCGCGCTGCCGCCGCTCACTGCCCGGCCCGCGCGGCGCGGCTTCCGCGAGCCGCTCGGCCAGATCCCCGGCATCGCCCGGCACCGCGGCATGGGCCTCGCCGGGTTCGCGGCGTTCGCCGCCTCGACCGCCATGATCCTGCCGAGCGTCCTCTTCATCCCGTACCTCCGCGAACTCGACTACAGCGAGGCGGTAACCGGCGGGATGCAGGCAGTCAGCGTCGGGAGCAGCATCGCCATCGGCATCGTGTTCGGCTACGTCCTGGGGCGGCTGGGGCGGCGCTGGACGTACACGGCAGCGATGCTGATGTCGGGGCTGACCGTGCTCGCCCTGTCGGTGGGCGCCGGCATGTACGCAACGCTCGTGCCGCTCATGCTGCTCTACGGACTGTTCAGGGCGTCGCTCAGCATCCTCTATCCCATATCGGGCTCCGACCACAGCGCCGCGACCCAGCGCGGGATGGCGATGGCGTACGTGGGGTTGTACTGGGGAACGGCCCAGCTCGTCGTCCCGGTCGGGTTCGGTGCGCTGGCAGGCGCGGTGAGTCTCCAGGCGAGCCTGTGGGCCGCGGGGACGGTCTTCCTGTTCGCAGGCGTGCTGTTCCCCATGCTCTACCGCTGGTTCGTCCCCGGCGAGGAGCGTACGTTCGGGGAGCGCGCTTGACGCAACCCGTGTGCTGATACACGATTGCCGCAATGACTGACTACGACTACGACATGGTGGTCATCGGGTCGGGACCGGCGGGCCACCGGGCTGCGATCCAGGCTGCGAAGCTGGGGAAGCGCGTGGCCGTCGTCGAACGCCTGCCGCACGTCGGCGGAATCAACGTGACCACGGGAACGGCGAGCAAGGCGGTGCGGGAGGCGGCGCTGGACCTGACCGGTTTCAGGGAGCGCAGCCTCTACGGCGAGGGCTACACCGTCAAGGAGCGCGTCACCATGAGCGACCTCATGGTGAGCACCGGCCACGTGATGCGCCAGCAGGCGGACGTGCTCCGCGACCAACTCACCCGGAACGGGGCGGAGATCGTCAACGCGGAAGCGTCCTTCGCCGACCGGCACACGCTGAACCTGCGCTACGGCGACGGCGCCCCCGGCGGCGCGATCACCGCCGGAACGGTCGTCATCGCGGTGGGGACCTACTCCACGGAACCTCCCACGATCCACACGGACGGGCGGCTGATCTTCGTGAGCGACGACGTGCTGGACCTGCCGTCCCTGCCGGACACGCTGACCATCGTGGGCGGCGGCGCGATCGGCCTTGAGTACTCCTGCACCTTCGCCGCGCTGGGCGTGCAGGTCACGCTCGTGGACAGGAGCGGGCGTCTGCTCCCGTTCGCGGACGACGAGATCGTGGACACCCTCGTCCGCCAGATGGAGCAGAACGGCGTGACGTTCCGCATGAACGAGGACGTGTTCGACATCGAGTACCTGCGCGGCGAGCGCGGCGACCACGTGCGCGTCCTCCTGAAGAGCGGCGCGCAACTGCTGAGCGACGCGGTGATGTACTGCGTCGGGCGCACCGGCGCTACGGAGTCGCTCAACCTGGAGGCCGCCGGGCTGCAGGCGGACAGCCGGGGCCGCCTGAGCGTGGACGAGCACTACCGGACGAGCGTGGAGAGCATCTACGCGGTGGGAGGCGTCATCGGCTTTCCCGACCTCGTGGCCACGTCCCAGATGCAGGGCCGCCTGGCCGCGTGCCACGCGTTCGGCGTCCCCACCAACAGCTTCCCCGGCCTCTTCCCCTACGCGGTCAAGACGATCCCCGAGGTCGCGATGGTGGGCAAGACGGAGTCGCAACTCACGGAAGAGGGCGTCCCCTACGAGACCGGGAAGGCGCACTACCGGGAGATCGCAAGCGGTGTGATGCAGGGCGACGACACCGGCCTGCTGAAGCTGCTCTTCCACGTCGAGACGAAGGTGCTGCTCGGCGTCCACGTCGCCGGCGAGGGCGCAGCGGAGTTGGTGCAGATCGGGCAGGCGGTCGTCGCGCTCGGCGGGACGATCAACTACTTCATCGAGGCCGTCATCAACTACCCGACGCTGGCCGAGGCGTACGTGACGGCGGCGCTGAACGGGATCAACCGCCTCGAAGAGTGACGGCTCAGGCCAGCGCCGCCACAACATCCTCCGTCGAGACCACCTGCGAGAACGTGCCCATGTTGAGCAGCGACGCCTCGTGGTTCTCCGTGCGCCCGTCGCACGCGTCGCCCACGACGATGTTGTCGAAGTCCCGCTCCCGGGCGTCCCGCACCGTGCTCTCGACGCCCGCCTGCGTGGCGATGCCCGCGACGATGAGCGTCGACACGCCGAGGCGCCGCAGCCACTTCTCCAGCGCCGTGCCCGTGAACGCGCTCATCCCGCCGCCCTTGCGGATGAGGAACTCGCCGGGCAGCGGCGCGAGTTCGTCGATCACGTCCGCGCCCCACGTGCCGTCCCGCAGCGAGCCGAGCGAACGGGCGCGCCCGTGCCTTGCGGCGTCCAGGTAGTCCTCGCGGAGGAAGTGGCCGGTGAAGAACACCGGCAGCCCGGCGGCGCGCGCCGCCGCCAGCAGGCGGACGTGGTTCTCGATGAGCTGCGGCGCGCGGGGATTGCGGCCCGCCTCGGGCGTCCGCCCTCCCTCCTTCAGGTAGTCGTTCTGCATGTCGTGGCAGACGTAAGCAAGCGTCTCCCGTGCGGGCAGTTCGAGCATGGCGTAGCCTCCCGTGTCGCTGATGCGCGCATTGTAGGCCGAAGCGCCCGCGCGTACGCATGCAACGCTTTGACACTCAGTCCGCGCGGTGCTAGCGTCCCACTTGTCGAACTATGCGCATCCGCTCCGGAGCGGACGCCGGAAACGGGAGCGGCAAGGAGGGCAGCCATGCCGGTTATCGACTCTGACGCGCACGTGGTCGAGACGGAGCAGACCTGGGACTACATGGACCCCGGCGATGAGAAGCACCGCCCGCAGGTGGTGGACGACGGCACCGGCGCCAAGTTCTGGAAGATAGACGGCGAGATACGCGGCCGCGCGCGCGGGCCCGTCGCCGCTTTCGGCCTCTCCGACAAGGTGAAGCGCAACATGGTGACGGACGACTCCAAGCGCTACATGGAGGACATCCCCGGACGCGTCGCCCACATGGACGAACTCGGCATAGACGTGCAGGTGCTCTACCCCACCATGTACATCGGGCGCATGTGCGAGAACCCGGACACCGAGGTCGCCCTCGCCAAGAGCTACAACCGCTGGCTCGCCGACATCTGGCAGCAGAGCAACGGGCGCCTCCGGTGGACGTCCATCCTCCCGCTCGCCACGATGGACGAGGCGCTGGAGCAGTTGCGCTGGTCTGCGGAGCACGGCGCCTGCGGCGTCACGATGCGCACCATCGAGGACGAGCGGCTGCTGATAGACGAGTACTTCTACCCCGTCTACGAGGAGGCCTCGCGGCTGAACCAGCCCATCGCCATCCACATCGGCAACTCCAACGCCTACATCCGCGGCCTCATGGCGAAGGACGGCATCGGCGGCACGTTCGGCGGTCTGCGCCTCATGTCCGTCGCCAGCTTCCACCAGCTCGTCACCACCGCCACGCCCAAGAAGTTCCCGGACCTGCGCTGGGGCTACATCGAGGCGAGCAGCCAGTGGCTGCCCTACGCCATCCACGACCTGCGCCGCAGGCTGGAGACGCGGGGCCGCGAGTTGGAGGAGGATGTGCTCGGCGCGTACAACATCTGGGTCACCGCCCAGACCGACGACAACCTCCCCGACGTGCTCAAGTACGTGAACCACCGCCACATCCTCATCGGCACCGACTACGGCCACCAGGACCAGTCGAGCGAGATCGAGGCGATGCGCATCATCAAGGAGGAGGGCGGCCTCGCGCCGAACGTGATCGACGACATCATGGGGCAGAACGCCCTGGACTTCTACGGCATCACCGTGGAGTCCCCCGTTCTCGCCGGTACCGCAGGATAAGCAGAAAGACAGCAACCCGAGGGAGGAACGCTGATGCTGACCGCTGAACAGAACGACCGCCTGACGAGAGTAGGTCCCGGCACGCCGACCGGCGAACTGATGCGCCGCTACTGGCACCCCATCGCCGCCGTCGCCATGATGAATGACCGTTCGACCAAGCCCATCAAACTGCTCGGCGAGGACCTCATCCTCTACAAGAGCAACCAGGGCGTCTTCGGCCTCGTGGACAACTACTGCCCCCACCGCCGCATGGGCATGGTCTACGGCATTCCCACCGACGACGGCATCCGCTGCCCCTACCACGGCTGGATGTTCGACGAGACGGGCCGCTGCCTCGAACAGCCCTACGAGGAGACCGAGGCCCCGGACAACCGCTTCAAGGACAAGGTGCGCATCAAGGCGTACCCGCTGGAGGTGAAGGCCGGCCTCATCTTCGCCTACCTCGGCCCGGCCCCCGTGCCGCTCCTCCCCAACTGGGACGTGTTCGCGCTCGACAACGTCGTGCGGGACATCGGATACACGGAACTGCCGAGCAACTGGCTCCAGTGCCAGGAGAACTCACTCGACCCCGTCCACTCCGAGTGGCTGCACGGCGAGTGGGCGAACTACATCCTGGAGATGCGCGGCGAGGGCGACAAGGTCCGCAAGCGCTACGAGAACGAGCGCATCGGCTTCGACAAGTTCCAGTACGGCATCTACAAGCGCAGGCTCGTCAAGGGCGGCAGCTACGAGGACGGCGAGTGGGCGCAGGGCCACCCCATCGTCTTCCCCTACTTCCTCCGCCAGGGCGGCAGCGGCACCGCGATCGACACGTGGGACGGCAGGCGCGGGGGCGGCATGGGCGCAGGCGTCGGCCCGTCGTTCCAGATCCGCGTGCCGCTGGACGACACGCACACCGGCCACTGGTGGGTGATGTGCCACCCGAAGCTGTCGGCGGACGACCCCGAGCAGCGCGACGAGGACGTGCCGCTCTTCTTCCCGCCGCTCATCCAACTCGCCGAGGACGGGCGTGTCCGCTTCGAGATACTCGACTCCAACTCCGCGCAGGACGTCGCCGCGTGGATAACGCAGGGCGCGATAGCCGACCGCACCAAGGAGTCGCTCGGGCGCTCGGACAAGGGCATCATCATGTTCCGCCGCATGCTGGAGGAGAACATCCGCATCGTCGAGGACGGCGGCGACCCCATCAACACGTTCCGCGACCCGGCGTCCAACGTCTACCTCGGCATGGACACGGAGCACAAGTCTCGCCGGAACGAGCAGTACGAGGAGCGCGGGGAGGGACAGAAGGGCATCCGGCGCCAGGGCATGGCGAGCAAGTACAGCCCGATCCTGACCCAGCGCGGCATCGAGGGCGGCGCGGACTCCATCGAGCGCCGCAAGATGGTGGGCCAGAACGTCTAGCCCGGCACGGGAGGAAGAGCGTCATGCTGACGAAAGCGGACAACGAGAAACTCACGCGCGTCGGCCCCGGCACGCCCGCGGGCGAACTGCTCCGGCGCTACTGGCACCCCATCGCCATCGCGTCCGAGGTCACGGACGAGCGCCCGACGAAGGCTGTCCGCATCCTCGGCGAGGACCTCGTCATCTTCCGCGACAAGTCCGGGCGCTGGGGGCTGCTCGCCGACCACTGCGCGCACCGCAGCGCGTCGCTCGTCTACGGGCGCGTCGAGGAGCGCGGCATCGCCTGCGCCTACCACGGCTGGCTCTACGACACCGAGGGCAACATCCTCGAAACGCCGCCCGAGAAGAACGAGGCGATTATGCGCTCCGTCAAGCAGCCCGCCTACGACTGCAAGGTCTACCTCGGCGTCGTCTGGGCGTACATGGGCCCGAGGCCCGCGCCCGTCTTCACCCCGTTCGACACGCTCGTGCGGGAGGACGGACGCCGCAAGATAAACGTCCCACCCCGTGCTGGACTGCAACTGGTTCCAGGCCATGGAGAACTCCATGGACCCGGCGCACCTCCAGATACTCCACCAGGAGTACTACGCGCGCGGCCAGCGCGAGCCCGTCAACACGACGCGCGGCTTCACCGACGACGTGGACTCGTTCGAGTTCTACCTCACCGGCTACGGCTTGATGAAGAAGCGCACCTACACCAACGGCGTCGTGGACGAGCACCCCGTCCTCTTCCCGTCCATCCTCCGCCAGGGGCCGAGCACGCAGTTCCGCACGCCGATTGACGACACCCACACCTGGCACGTCCACATCAACTTCTGGCTGAACGAGGACGGCCAGCCGGACGAGACGACGTGGGACCCACCCGTCGAGTACATCGAGACGTACAAGGAGCCTGCGGACAAGAGCCACCCGGAGGCGTGGTACGACCGCCGCTCCGTGCTCTCGCAGGATCACATGGCATGGGAGACGCAGGGCCCCGTCACCGACCGCTCCGTCGAGCACCTCTCGTACTCCGACCGGGGCGTCGTCCTGCTGCGCCGCACGATGTTCGAGCAGATGGAGCGTGTCGCGCACGGCGAGGACCCGCTGGGCGTCATCCGCGACCCGGACCACCCCATCGTCGACACCAACATCGACGAGGACGTCTGGCAGAAGCAGCCCACCCACCGCTGGACCGCCCCCGGCGCCGCCCCCACCCGAACGTAAGGGGGTACCCCCTACCGCCACTCCTCGTACAGCGGGTCCTCGTCCACGAAGGCGCGCACGATGCCGTCGTAGACCAGCCAGAAGATGTCGAGCGTCGCGTTCAGCGACTCCCGCACCGACTGCTGTTCCAAGTCGCTCACCGCGTACTTCTCAATGACGTACGGGCCCACCTTCATGTGCTCCTCGTCGACCGACATGTGCAGCGTCCAGTACAGGATGTCGTCGCTGTCGCGCTCGAAGCCGTAGTGGTCGACGAGGCCGTTGACCACGCGGTGCATCCGACCGCTGGCCGTGCCCTCCAGCGCCAACCCCTGCGACGCGTACAGCTCCAGCCACGAGCGCTGGCCGATGAGCAACTCGCGCCAGTTGAGCAGGCCCCGCGTCTCCGGCAGCGGCTGGGTCGCGTTGAGTTCGTCGCGAGGGATGCCGGCGGCCTCGGCGAAGCGGATGTACAGCTCCTTGTGGCCCGCGGTGCCGGTCTCGCCGCCCTCGGCCTCCTCCGAGAGGTTCTCGAACCACATGCGCTCGAGTTCCGTGTCCTGCGGAGCGCGGGCGAACATCGCCGCGATCGGCTTCGGGAACGGCTTGGGGAAGAGCAGGTAGAACTGCTTGATGAAGCCGTTGAGCTGCGGGCGCGTGAGCCTGCCCTCCTCGATCATGTCGAACAGCGGGTGCTTGCGGCTGTGCTTCCGCTCCTGCAACTGCTGCATCTCGGCGAGAAAGTCTCTCGGGTCGAGCGCCATCGGTGCGCCTCCGTACGGTCAAGGATGCCGCGCAAGTATACGCGGGCGACGCCTCGTCCTGTACCATGCACCCCATGATTGAGTTCGGCGTGTCGCTCCCCACCATCGGCATGGACGACCCCTCAGCCGTGCGGCTCGTCGCCGGGCAGGCCGAGGCGTCCGGCCTCGACTCCGTCTGGGCAGCCGACCACGTCGTGCTCCCGACCAGCCACACCTCCACCTATCCCTACAGCGCCGACGGCGAGTTCCTCATCGCGCCCGGGCTGCCCTTCCTCGACCAGTTCACGACGCTCGCCTGGGTGGCGGGGTTCACGTCGCGGGTGAAGCTCGGCACGGCGGTCACGCTGCTCCCCCTGCGCCACCCCCTCGCGGCGGCCAAGACGACGGCGACGCTGGACGTGCTCTCCGGCGGACGGAGCATCCTCGGCGTCGCGGCGGGCTGGCTCCGCGAGGAGTTCGACGCGCTCGGCCTCGACTTCGACCGGCGCGGCGCTGTGCTCGACGAGAGCCTCCGCCTCGTGCGCGCGGCTTGGACGGAGCCGGAGGTGCGCTTCGAGGGGCGTTTCTTCGACGTGCAGGGCGTCGAGTCCTACCCGCACCCCGCGCAGACGCCCCACCCGCCCATCTGGGTCGGCGGCCACAGCAAACCGGTGATGCGCCGCGCCGCGAAGTACGGCGACGCCTGGTTCCCGCCGCTGTTCGCCACGACGCCCCAGGCGCTCGCGGAGGCGCACCGCGCCATGAACGAGGAGGCGGCGGCCCACGGACGCGGCGACAACGCGGTCGCGCTCTCGCTCCGGGTGCTCGTCGACCTGCGGAGCGAGCCGGACCTCGCGGGTGCGGAGAAGCGCGGCGCGCTCACCGGCGAGCCGCAGCAGATCGCAGCGACGCTCGCGGAGTACGCGGAGGCGGGCGTGAGCCACTTCGTCTTCCTCCCGCAGGCGCGAAGCCTCGCCGACGTACAGCGCACCGTCGACCTGCTGAGCGCCAAGGTCGTGCCGGAGTTGCGGGCATGACGCAGGGCGATTACCAGACCGGCGCCATCGAGGTCGCCCCCGGCGCGTACGCATTCATCCAGGCGGGCGGCGCGACGGACGCGGGCTTCCTCGTCGAGGAGGAGGGCGTCGTCATCATCGACACGCTCATGACGCCCGCGCTCGCGGAGCGGCTGCTCGCCGAGGCGCGCCGCGTGACCGACAAACCCGTGCGCTACGTCGTGAACACGCACTGGCACGGCGACCACCTCTTCGGCAACGCGCTCATGCCGCAGGCGCCCATCGTCGCACACGACACCTGCCGCGACGACCTCGCCGCCGAGTGGGATACGCACCGCGCGTTCCTGCGCGACCTCTACCCCGCGCTCTACGAGGAGTGGCGCGACCTGCCGCAGACGCCCCCCAACCTCACGTTCAGCGACACCCTCACGCTCCATCTCGGCGAGCGGCCCGTCGAGCTGCGCTTCTTCGGCAGAGCGCACACGCGCGGCGACATCGCCGTCTACCTGCCGACGGAGGGCGTGCTGTTCGCGGGCGACCTCTCCTTCCACCGGTACATCCCGAACGCGCGCGACGGCTTCCCGCTCGCGTGGGCGGACACCGCCGACCGTGCGGCGCAGGTCGAGTGCGACGTCGTGGTGCCGGGGCACGGGCCGCTGGGGACGCGCGCCGACATGGCCGAGATGCGCGAGTGCCTGCTGCGCATCACGGAGCAGGGCAAGCGCAGTTTCGCGCAGGGCCACTCCGAGGAGGAGGCGCTGGCGTCGCTCGACCTCGGCCCGTTCTCCGGGTGGGGACGGCAGGAGGACCGCCTCCCGCCGCTCATGTCCCGCCTCTACCGCGAACTGCGCGGCGAGTTCGAGGAGTAGGGCCCGCTAATCCCACCTCGTGTTGGGCTTCGGCTCCAGTTCGCCGTCCACGTACACGTCCGCCTTGCCCTGCGGGAAGCAGACGTACCCCGTGATCTTCGCGCACTCCGCGGTCGGGTCGCGGTACGTCCACGCCACGTCCTCGAACGTCTCGCCGCCCACGTCCGCGTGGAAGTAGCCCGCCAGCCCCTTGTACGTGGAGCCCAGCACGCGCTCGCTCGGGCGCAGCAGCTCCTTCCGCACGTCCTTGCCGGGGATGTAGTAGCGGTGCGGCAGCCCGGTCTCCAGCAGCATCACGGGGCTGTCCGTCTCCGCGACGGTGACGCCGTTCAACTCCACGCGCACGTGGCGCGAACTTCGCAGGCAGTCGACGCGCGTGTACGGGTCCTTCGGGCCGATGAAGACCTCTTCCTCCTCCTCGAACCAGCCGTCCATCCTGTTCCAGTAGAACGCCACGTAGTCCCGCGCGTCCAGGCAGCCTTCCAACGGCTCCTGGTATGCCCAGACCGCGTTCTCCTCCACCCGGTCGCCGACCTTGACGCTCCAGTACTGAGCGTCTCCCTTGATCGGTCAGAAGGTGCTCTTGTCGGTCTCCTCCAGCAGGTCCATCCGCACGTCGGCCATCGGGAAGTAGTAGACCGGCTGGTGCCGCGTCTCGTACATGAGGACCGCGTGCCTGCTGTCGACGATCGTCTCGCCGCCGAACGTCGCGCGGATCCGCTTGGGCGTCGGCTCCAGGAAGGCGAGGTGCTCCCCGATGCCTTTCGCCGTGCCTAGCCCGTACGCTCCGAACGCCTGTGTCATGCCGCCCTCCTTTCGCCGTTCAATCTTACCCGTCATTCCCGCGCAGGCGGGAATCCCGCAGCCCTGGCCCTGGTCTTAATTCCACAGCGTGATGCCCATCAGCACGTTGCCGTGGTGCACGTCCTCGATCGCCTCGTTGATCTGCTCGAACCCGTACCTCTTCGTGATGAACGAGCCGAGCTCGATGCGACCCTGCGACACGAGGTCGAGCACCTCGGTCACGTCGCTCGTCCGGCGCATCGCCACGCCCGTCACCTTGATCTCCTTGAACGGGAAGCGCGAGTCGTTGATGGTGATGGGGCCCGGCGGCATCGCGCCGACGATGGTGGCCGTGCCCGTCGGGCGCGTCGCCCGCACGATCTGGTCGGCGGTCACCGGGTTGCCGATCGCCTCGAACGTCTTGCGCGCGCCGCCCTTCGTGATCTCCTTCGTCGCCTCCACCGGGTCGTCGGAGGCCGCGTTCACGATGTGGGACGCGCCGTAGGAGATCGCCGCCTCCAGCTTGCTGCCGACCACGTCCACCGCGACGATGGGGTACGCGCCGAACAGCCGCAGCATCTGGATGATGTTCAGCCCCACGCCGCCGCACCCGATGACCATCGCCGACTCGCCCGGCGCGAGGTGCGCGCCGTTCTTCACCGCGTTGTAGGCGGTCGTCACCCGGCAGCCCACGATGCACGACTCCTCCAGCCCCACGCCGTCCGGCAGGTGGAACACCATGTACGCCGGCACCGACAGCAGCTGCGTGAAGCCGCCGACGTTCCAGCGCGTCACCGTCTCCCCGCCCGCCCTGCGGTACGGCGAGCCGAGCGGCATCTGCTGGCAGAGGTTCGACAGCCCGGTCATGCAGTATTCGCAGCGCCCGCAGCGGAAGCGCATGCCCACCGTCACGCTGTCGCCGTCCTTGAAGTGGTCCCGCTGGTTCTTGCCCGTGCCCACGACCACGCCGGAGACTTCGTGCCCCAGCACGGCGGGCAGCGAAGTGGGTATCGATCCGTCCTGCACCTTCAGGTCCGTGTGGCAGACGCCGCACGCCGTCACTTCGAGCAGCACGTCGTCGTCGTCAACGTCCGGCGTCTCGAAGTCCTCGATCACGAGGTCCCAGTCGACGCCCTGCATCACCGCTGCCTTCATGTTCGTTCCTCCCTCGAACGGATGGCGGGATTCTAGCGCAACGCAGCACGGCGCCGCATGACGAGTCATGTCATGTTGAGCGGGGCCGGAGCGCCTCAGACGGGGAGCTGGTCCGCGTCCGGGGCCGCAACGACGCCGAACGCGGTATTGATCGCCGAGATGTACTGGTACTGACCGACGGTGGCAGCGAGTTCGACGAGCCATCGGACGCCCTTGCGGCCCTCCAGCGCGTCGAAGAGGTCTTGCTCGACCTTGTTGTTCCGCAGGAGTTGCCGTACGAACTCGATGATGTCACGCTCGTCCTCTTCAAGGCCGCCGGTGTCCTGCCTGTGCCTGACGGCTTCGATGGCCTCTTCCCGCATGCCGGCGGCGCGTCCGGCTCTCACGTGCGCGGCCCACTCGTAGGTCGCGTCCTTCTCCCTGGCGACGGCGATGATGGCCAGTTCGCGCTCGACCGGGCTGAGCGTCGAGCCCAACCGGACCTGCGCGCCGGCCTCCATGACTTTCCGGGCGAGGCCGGGGCTGTGCATGAGGACGGCGAAAGGCCCGCGCACCCCGTGAAGCGTTTCGACGATCGCGTCGAACTCGGCGTGCCGGTCCTCGGGGATCTGGCCCTTGTCGGTAATCATCTCGATGCGTGGCATGGCTTCTCCTGGCGGCAACTTGTCGGGGGCATTATCCCTCCATGAGGAGGGCATTGACATATATATCGGTGTATGCTATATCGATAGACGGTATAGCGGCAGACGTTATACTTCGTTGCAGTGAACGAACGGGAACTCCTGGCAGGACCACAGTGACAACGCCGACTCGACTGACCCCTGAGATGCTCCCCTTGCCGACCTCTCAGTTGCACATCCTGCTCGCCCTGGCCACCGGGGACAATCACGGCTACGCCATCATGAAGGAGATCGAAGCGTTCACCGGCGGCGCGGTCACCATGGGTCCGGGCACGCTGTACGGGGCCGTCAAGCAGATGCTGAAGGCCGGGCTGATCGAAGAGAGCTCCGAACGGCCAGACCCCGCATTAGACGACGAACGTCGACGTTACTACCGCCTGACCGACTTGGGCGCCCGCGTCCTCGATGCCGAGGTGGTCCGTTTAGAGCAACTCGCCCGCACTGCAAGGACAAGGCAGGCGAATGTCGTCCGGAGGCGAGGGATCCGACATGTTCTCTGAAGGCGTGTACCGGGTGCTCCTCGTGGTGTACCCGAGGGAATTCCGGCGAGAGTACGGAGAGCTGATGCTGCAGTTCTTCCGCGACAGGATGCGTTGCGACGGCAGAGGTCTGCGAAGGCTGGTCATATGGACGCAGTTGCTCTTCGACCTTGCGGCTTCTGCTATCAGGGAACACGCAGGAGGGTTCGGCATGAGCAAGGACAGGCCCATCATAGAGACCGAGGCGCTTACCAAGGTCTACGGGAGTATCGCGGCTGTGGACGGCCTCTCAATGTCCGTCCCGCACGGCCACGCCTTCGCGCTGCTTGGTCCGAATGGATCAGGGAAGACAACCACGATGGGGATGCTGCTTGGGTTGGTGCGGCCGACCTCCGGCACCTTCAGCCTCTTCGGCTCTACCGCCGGGCTCGAAGAGTCCCTGCGCCGCGTGGGCGCGATCATCGAGTATCCATCCTTCTACCCCTACCTCACCGGTCGAGAGAACCTTCTCTACTTCCAAGGCATCTTCGAACGGGGCGCACCGGAAGACATCGACGGCTTGCTCGACAGGGTCGGGCTCGCAGACAGCGGGGACAAACGCTTCAGCACGTACTCGCTCGGCATGAAGCAGCGCCTGGGCCTTGCCTTTGCCCTTCTCGGCGGCCCTGAGGTGCTCTTCCTCGATGAACCCACGAATGGCATGGACCCTGCGGGCATGGCCGAAGTCCGCCACCTGATCCGCGAACTCTGTGCAGACGGGAGAACGGTGCTCATGGCGAGTCACCTGCTCAATGAGGTCGAGCAGGTGTGCGACAGCGTGGCCATCATGTCCAAGGGAACGCTCATCGCCCAAGGGGGCGTTTCAGAGATCCTCCAATCTGGAAATCAGATCCGGCTCAGTACCACCGACGACGAGAAGGCCGTGGCAATCCTCTCCGAGCTGGACTGGATCGAAGACGTGCAGACGGAGAACGGCGTAATCGTCGTATCCGCTCCAAGCGACAGGTCAGCGCTGGTCTCCACGGCCCTCGGACGCTCGGGCGTCTACGTGATCGAGGCAAACCCGGGTCGCGGCGCCCTGGAACGATACTTCCTCGAAGTCACCAACGCCCGGGAAGAAAGACCGGAGAACGCATGATGCCGATACAGGAAGTCCTCCGTCTCACAAGATGGGAGTGGTTCAAGCTCCGGCGGCTCCGGATGCCGTGGGTCCTGCTCGCGGTAGCCGTGCTGATCTCGCAAATGGGCATCTGGACCAACTATCTGGCCTACCACAACGACACGGTGCAACAGGTCGTCACCGGCGCCTTCGCTTCTTACAGCGTCTCATGGGAAGAGGAAGGCCGGGAGGTCTCGGTGACGATGACCTGCGCGGATGCGGTGAGGGGCCGAGTCCCAACAGGCCTTGATCAGATCCCTGAAGAGCGGCTGCAGGAGTACTGGAAGAATGTGGACGAATGGCTTGCCGACGGGACATGCGACAACTTCCAATCCGCCGAGGAGCTTCGCAGGGGTTTCACACTGCCGAACAGCATGACCGCAAGCATCTCCGGGTTTTCTTCACTGGGCCCCGTTGCGATAGGCCTCCTGCTCATCATGATCCTCACGGCTTCCCTCGTGGGATCTGAATACGGGTGGGGCACCCTGCGGACGGTCCTCGCCGGAGGCATCGGACGGTGGAGATTCCTCTCCGCGAAACTCCTTCTGCTCCTGTGCCTATGCGCCGGCGTACTCACCGTCATCGCAGCGGTATCCGTTGCGTCCAGCCTGGCAGCCGGTCTGCTCTCCCCGGACGAGACGGGAGGGCTCGTCGATGCCGGTAAGTGGTCCGACGTGGCCATCATCTCGTTCAAGAGCATCTATGGATTCCTGCCATTCATAGCGCTCAGCGCCTTCGCCACCGTGCTTACGTCTTCTCGCGGTCTGGGGATAGCGCTCTCAGTCGGGTATTTCATCGTCGAATCCATCGCCGCGCCGCTTCTCAACCTCAGCGACACGCTTGCCAATGCCGCGGACCGGCTTCTGATTCAGGGCTTCCGCGCCTGGACAGCCACGCCGGTCGGCGAAGGTTCTTCGGAAACGAGCGAGGCCTTCGTGACCGTCCTCGCATATACCGTCTTCTTCGTTGCAGCGACTTCCTGGATATTCAAGCGCAGGGACATCGGCGGGGCCATGGGCGACTAAGCCCGGTCCCGGGGTTGCACTGTGTGTCGAGACGAAGGGCGCGGGGGATAGTCGACGGGTCGCCATGAGCGGTGAGGACCCCTCCCGCCGATGGCGCGCGGCGGCGCGAGGCGGCATACTTAACCCGCGACCACTCACAGGAGAACCCCATGTCCGTCCCCCTGCAATCGAAAGTCTTCCCCATCACCACCGCCGTCAACGATGACGGCCACCTCGAGGTCGGCGGCTGCGACGTCACCGCGCTCGCCCGCGAGTTCGGCACGCCCCTCTACGTGTTCGACGAGGCGACGCTCCGCAACCAGGCGGAGGGCTTCCTGGACGCCTTCCGCTCGCGCTACCCCGAGAGCCGCGTCGTCTACGCCTGCAAGGCGTTCATCAACGTCCCGCTCGCGCGCTACCTCGCGGGCCTCGGACTCGGTTTCGACGTGGTGTCGGGCGGCGAGGTCGCCGTGCTCCGCGCCGCGGGCGTCAACCTCGCCGCCGTCGACTTCCACGGCAACAACAAGACGCCCGAGGAGATCGCACAGGGAGTCGCCTGGGGCGTTGGGACCTTCGTGATAGACAGCTTCCACGAACTGCGCCTGCTGAACGAAGCGGCTGGCGCGGTCGGACGCAGGCAGCCCGTCCTCATCAGGGTCTCGCCCTCCATCGACCCGCACACCCACCGCCTCACCACCACAGGTGTGCTCGACAGCAAGTTCGGCTTCCCCATCGAGACCGGCGACGCCGAGGAGGCGGTCCGGCAGGTGATGGCCGCGCCCAACCTGGACATGCAGGGCATCCACTTCCACCTCGGCTCGCCCATCTTCGAACTGGAGCCGTACACCGAGGCGATCGAGCGGGTGCTGCGGTTCGCGGCGCGCATGGGCGAATACGGCCTCGACATGCGCCGCTTCAGTCCCGGCGGCGGCTTCGCCATCGCCTACACAGAGGACGACGAGCCCCCCGCGATAGACGACTACGCCGAGGCCATCGTCGGCGCGCTCACGGACGGCTGCACGGCCAACGGGCTGCCCCGGCCCGAGCTGACCATCGAGCCCGGACGCTCGCTCGCCGGCCCTGCCGGGGTCGCCGTCTACACCGTCGGCGCCATCAAGGAGGTGCCCGGCGTCCGCACCTACGTCTCCGTGGACGGCGGCATGGGCGACAACATCCGCCCCGCGCTCTACGGCTCGCGCTACATCGCCAACGTCGCCAACCGCGCCGGCGACGAAGCCACGGAGACCGTCACCATCGCCGGGAAGTACTGCGAGTCCGGCGACGTACTGATCCACGACGCCTCCCTCGCTCCCGTGCGCGCGAACGACATCATCGCCATCCCCGCGTCCGGCGCGTACGCCCCCTCCATGGCCAGCGTCTACAACATGAACGGCCGCCCCGCCATCGTCATGGCGTCGGAGGGCGCGGCGACCCTGATGCGGCGCCGCGAATCGTACGAGGACCTCATCGCGCAGGACGTCGTCTGACCCATGCTCCGTCTGCACGGCCAGCAGCTCCCCGTTCAGACCCTGGAACGCTCACTGGCGGAGAGCCGCCTCCACCACGCCTACCTCTTCACCGGCCCCGCGCACCTGGGCAAGGCGACCCTCGCCGTCCAGTTCGCACAGGCCCTGAACTGCGACGCGGATACGCCCCCGTGCGGCGTCTGCCCGAGCTGCACCCGCATCGCCGAGGGCAACCACGCCGACGTGCGCCTCATCGACCTCGGCGGGAATGCCGCGTCCATCGGCATCGACGCGGTGCGCGACCTCATCAACTCCGCCCACCTGCGCCCCTACGAAGGACGCACCCGCGTGTTCGTCATCACCGAGGCCGACCTCCTCACCCGCGACGCCGCCAACGCCCTGCTCAAGGTGCTGGAGGAGCCGCCGGACGACGTGGTGCTCATCCTCGTCGGCACGAGCGCGGACAACCAGTTGCCGACGGTCCGCTCCCGCTGCCAGACCCTCTACTTCCGCCCCCTGCCGGTGGATGAGGTCGCGCGCGTCCTGCAGGAGGAGCACGGCGTGAGCGCAGAGCAGGCGCAGGTGCTCGCCCGCCTCTCGCGCGGCTGCATCGGCTGGGCCATCGCCGCAACCGGAGACGATACGCTCTACGCGTCGGTGCACCAGCGGATGGAGCAGATCGTGGACGCCATCGATGGCGGGCTGGAGGAGCGGTTCACCTACGCGGGCGAACTCGCACGGCGCATCGACCGCGACCGCGGCGCGGGCCGGGAGGAGCTCTTCCTCTGGCTGCGCTGGCTGCGGGACGTCATGCTCATCCAGCAGGGGCACGGCGCAAGCATCACCAACCTCTCCTGGCGGGAGGTGCTGGAACGGCACGCGGGCGCCCTGCAACCGGCCGGCGTCGTCCGGTGGGCGCAGAACGTCACCCGCACCATCGAGGCGCTGGAGCGCAACGCCAACGTCCGCCTCGCGCTGGACGTGTTCATGCTGGAAGCGCCGCTGCTGGTTCACCCTCACCCTGACCCTCTCCCCTCGCTGGTTCACCCTCACCCTGACCCTCTCCCCTCAAGGGAGAGGGGATAAGGGTCGGCGCGGCTGCGCCATCCACGGGAGGTACATGCTCCACTCGTCGGGCAGGCTGCGGTGCATCAGGTGGTAGTACGGGTTCGCCCTCGGCGGCGACGGCTCGCGCAGCAGGCGCATGTTCGCCTGCGCGGGCGTGCGCCCCGCCTTGCGATGGTTGCACGGCACGCAGGCCGCCACGACGTTCTCCCACGTGTGCGGGCCGTTCAGCACGCGGGGCACGACGTGGTCGAGCGTCAGCTCCCGCGTCTGCCTGCCGCAGTACTGGCACGAGAACTGGTCCCGCCAGAACACCTCGCGGCGGGAGAGGCGGCGCGTGAAGAGCGGCCGCTTCACCATGTACAGCAGGCGTATGACCGAGGGGATGGGGAAGTTCTGCGACACGGAGTGGTACGCGCCGGTACCCAACTCGAGGGGCTGCGCCTTCTGCCCCAGGACAAGGAGCAGCGCCCGCCTCACGCCGCAGACGTTCAACGGCTCGTAGTTCTGGTTCAGGATGAGAACAGCCTCGCTCAGAGCGTCCACCCCAGCGGGCCCACCGTCCGTTCAGAGGCCCGCACGCTCAAATCATAAGAGCGCGGCGGAGCATACGGCAACCTCTGTCCGTTAACCGGCCACAGGGCTATGCGCGGCCGGCGCCGCCGAACAACGAAATCTTCACGTCGAACTCGGACGGCATGAGCCCGCGCAGGAACGAGGTCGCATCCAGGAGCGTGGCCGCCAGAAGCGACTCCTCGACCGCCTGCCGCACCCCATCGGACGGCACGGTGCTCGCGGCCAGGGCGACGGCAGACCCGGCAAGCAGGCCCACGAGCAGGCCCAGAGCCATTCCCGCGCCTCTGTCGACCCACCCCATCAGCAGGATGCTCAACGCCTTCTTGACCGCTCGTCCCAGCATCCACCCCCCTATCGACGCGGCGGCGACGATGAGGATGAACACGATGAACTGCCGCAGGCCGTCGCTGTCGACCAGCGGGATGGCCCAGTCGAGCGTCCCGTAGAGCCTGCTGGCGACGAAGACGCCGACGATGAGCCCCAGGAAGGTGAACAGCCATTTCACGACGCCGTTCACCCAGCCGAGGAAACCGCCGCCGACCACCAGCACGAGGATGAGCAGGTCTATCGGGTTCATCCCGTCAACTATGCACCCGCCGCACTGCGCCTTCAACGAGGTAGCGCTGCGCGCTTCGGGGAACCCGCCCGGTACGATGAATCCGCACGGAGGCCCGGCGCGTAGTGTCTGGTAGCGCGCGTTACGGAACAACAGCAATCGCAAATCGAGGAGGCAGCATTCCATGCGCAGAAAGTGGATAGTCATTTCGGCCCTCACAGCCCTGCTCCTGACCGGAGCCATCGCAGGAACAGCGTTCGCCCAGAGCGAGTCGGACGACGATTCCACCGTGTCGCGCTTCGTGGAGATACTCGCGGGCAAGCTCGGCATCGGGCAGGAGGAGCTCCAGACCGCGGTGGACGAGACCAGAGAGGAACTGCAGGCAGAGCGGAAGGCAGCCTGGGAGCAGCAGCTGCGCGACAAGCTCGCGGCGATGGTCGAGGAAGGCAAGATCACGCAGGAGCAGGCGGACGCGTACCTCGATCGCTACCTGGGCACGCCCGAGCTGGGCCCCGGGGACGGACGGGGCAAGAAGTTCGGCTTCGGACGGGGCCACCACGGCGGCAAGCGCGGCGGGTCCTGGGGGTACGGCTGGAAGGACAGAGGCGGAGACTCCGGTGAAACGTCATCGGACTCGGTCGCTTCCTGAAGCAAGAAGGGCGGCTCCTAGCCGTGGCGGGGGAGCCCGATCCTCCCCGGGCTCTCCCGCCTGAAGCGAGAGCAACTGGCCGCGAGTAGAGAAGGGGCGCGCTGCGCCCCTTCTCCGCGTCTGTGGCGACCTCCGGCGGGTGCGCCTAGACCGCGTAGATGGGGTTGTCGCGCGTGATGACGCGCGTCTCCGCGGCGACCGCCTCGCGCACGTACTTCGGCAGGCCGAACATCCCCCGGTGCGCCGCGCCGTCGTAGAAGCGCAGCGGCGATGCGACGCGCTCGCGCACGCGCGCGTCCACCTCCGCATCGCTCATCGCGCCGGGGTCGGGGGCGTCCGCGCCGCCGCAGGCGATGAACCCCCACGTCATCCCGAAACTGGGGATGTGCGCGTGATAGCCGGACGCGTGGTCGAACACCCGCCCCATCGTCTGAGCGATCGCCGTGAAGACCTCGCGCACGTTCGTGGGCCCTGTGGGGCCGGACTGCGCGACCATCAGCCCGTCCGGCGCGAGCCGCGCCCGCACGAGTTCGTAGAACTCCACCGTGAAGAGCAGGTACGCAGGCCCGCCCTCCAGCGGGTCCGGCACGTCGATGACGATGACGTCGAACGGCGTCTCCCGCTGTTCGAGGTACGCCAGCGCGTCCTCGTGCAGCAGGGTTACGCGCGGGTCGTCGAACGCCCCGCGATGGTGCTCAGGGAGATGCTCCTTGCAGAGGTCGACCACGGCCTTGTCGAGATCGACCATGACGACCTCCTCGACCGAGCCGTGCCGCAGCACCTCCCGGATGGTCGCGCCCTCGCCGCCGCCGGCGACCATGACGCGCCGGGGGTCCGCGTGCGCAAGCATCACCGGCTGGACGAGCGCCTCATGGTAGACCCATTCGTCGGACTCGGAGGACTGCGTCTTGCCGTCCAGCACCAGCATCCTGCCGAAGGGGCCGGTCTCGAGCACCTGCACGTGCTGATAGGGAGTGTCGCCTTCGTAGATGACCTGCCGGACGCTGGATGCCTGCACGAGGTCAGGCGTCAGGTACTCCATGTACCAGAGCGTCCGGGGGGGAGAGTCCGTTCATGTCAGGCGGGGGCGGCGACGGAGGAGAGGATATCGACACCGCGTTCGATCTCCCTTATCTCCGAGTCAGCCGATTCGAGGCCTGCGATGATGAGCCTGGCCGCCTCGGTGGGATCGAAGTTCTCGCCGCAGGTGAAGATGTCTACCGCGGCGTACGAGAACTCGGGCCAGGTATGGATGCACAGATGGGATTCGGCGATCGCGATGACGCCGGTGACGCCCTGGGGACTGAACTGGTGGAAGATCTTGTCTATAACGGTCGCGCCGGTTTCCTCGGCGGCGCGCAGCATCATGCCTTCCAGCAGGGGGAAGGTCATCGAGCGATGCGGGATTACAGGAGCGGAGCTCCAGCAGAACGTGGCGACCCAGCGCTTCCAATCAAGCAGCCCCCCTTTCCGGAAAGTACCGCTTGCGGAGTTCCCTGCGGAACAAGCGGACACAATAGCGCATGCTAGCACCTGAGTCGCTCGTGATGCAAGGATTGTCATTCCGAGCTCCGCTCAACATGACAAAGCCCTCGACTCCCCGGCTTGACGCCCGCGTCCCGGCGTCCATAGCATGAGGCCATGGAAGACTATCTCCGGCAGTACGGGCTCGTCCTGATGCTCTCCGCTGTTGCGGTCGTCATACCCGCAAGCGTGCTCGTGCTCTCCCAGGTTGCCACCCGGATCAAGGCCCGGCCGTTCCGGCCCAACCCCATCAAGTACACCCCGTACGAGTGCGGCATGGAGCCGGAGCGCGGGCGCTGGGAGCGCTTCAACGTGCGCTACTACCGCTTCGCGCTCCTCTTCCTCCTGTTCGACGTGGAGGTCGTCTTCCTCTTCCCGTGGGCGTCCCAGGCAGGCGTCATGGGCTGGTCCGCGTTCGGGGCCATCCTGTTCTTCACCGCCGTGATGGTCGCGGGCTGGGCCTACGAGTGGAAGCGCGGAGGCATGGAGTGGGACGAGACGCTCCCCGCTGCTTCGGCTTCCGACGCAAGCGAACTCGTCATGCTGAGCGGAGCCGAAGCATCCCTCACGGAGCGTCCGTGAGCGGCAGACCGTTGCCCGAGAGATTCCTCGACTTCGCTGCGCTCCGCTCGGAATGACACCTCGTCAGACGGCTGCCTCCGCCTCCTCCAGCAACCGGGCCTGCTCGTCCCGCAGCAACGCATCGACCACCGCGTCGATCTGACCGGCCATGATCTCCTGCAGACCGTGGACCGACATGCCGATGCGATGGTCCGTGAGGCGGTCCTGCGGGAAGTTGTAGGTGCGCACCTTCTCCGAGCGGTCGCCCGCGCCCACCTGGGAGCGCCGCGCCGCCGACGTAGCGGCCTGCTGCTCGCGCAGCTGCTGCTCGTAGAGGCGTGAGCGGAGCACGGCCATCGCCTTCGTCTTGTTCCGCAGCTGCGACCGTTCGTCCTGCGAGACGACCATGATGCCCGTGGGGTTGTGCACGACGCGCACGGCGGTGGCGACCTTGTTCACGTTCTGCCCGCCGGGGCCGCCGGAGTGGAAGATGTCCACCCGCAGGTCCTCGGGTCTGATGTCCACGTCCACTTCGTCCGCCTCGGGCAACACGGCGACGGTGGCGGTCGAGGTGTGTATGCGCCCCTGCGCCTCGGTCACGGGAACGCGCTGCACGCGATGCACACCGCTCTCATGCTTCAGGAGACGGTAGGCGTCCGCTCCCTCGATCTCGCAGACCACCTCTTTCAACCCGCCCTGTTCGGTCTCGCTCGTGTTGACGATGTCCACGCGCAACCCGTGCCGTTGCGCGTACCGCTGGTACATGCGGAACAGATCGCCCGCGAACAGCGCAGCCTCGTCTCCCCCGGCCCCGCCGCGGATCTCCATGATCACGTTCTTGCTGTCGTTCGGGTCTTTCGGGAGCAGGGCCTCGCGCAGCTCCCCGTTCAGCCGCTCCACCTCGGCATCGAGGCTCTCGGCCTCCTCCACGGCCAGCGCCGCGACTTCCGGGTCGGCATCCGAAGCGAGCTCTTTCGCTTCATCGAGTTCGTTCCGGGCGGTCTGGAGCCGCTCCCACGCGGTCACCACCGGCAGCAGGGCGGCACGCTCCCTGCCCAGCCTCGTGAGCTGCGCCGGATCGGCAACGACTTCCGGCGAAGCGAGGAGCGTGTCTATCTCCTCACGACGCTTCAGCAGATTATCGAGCCGTTCGAACATGGCAGGGCGTTTCAGCATAGCACAGGGTCAAACAGGCATCCCAAACTCATTGGAGACGCCCCTCCCGGCAGCATAGAATCGCTCCATTGTCCCCGCCGTGGACGACATAACTTGCTACCCCGAATGAGGCCTATGCGGATATCTGCGGCTGCCCCTCTGTCTGCCATCCTCGCCGTCGCGCTTGCGATGACGATGACCGTCGCCTGCGCGGACCCGCAGCCTGCGGTCGTGCCCGTCGCCGCGACGCCGACCGCGCTGCCCACGGCGACGCCCACCCCAACGGCGACGCCCACCCCAACGCCTACCGCAACGGCCACCCCCACCGTAACGCCTACGCCCACGGCAACCCTCACCCCGACGCCGACGCCCACGGCCACCCACACGCCCACGCCCACCGCAACGCCGACCGCAACGCCCACGCCCACGCAGGAAGAAGTCGTCGACTTCTCCAGCAAGGCGATGGTCAGGCTGCTGGCGAACGAGACCGTCTGGACGGGCGCCGTCATCAACGAGAGCGGCGAGATATTGACGACCTCCGCCGCGCTGGGAAGCGCACCCGTCGCCGACTTCATCCTGGAGAACGGCAACCAGGGGCAGGCATGGGTGATCGGCAGGGACGATACTGGTTCAGGGCTGGCCCTGCTCAGCCCCATCAACCCCTCGCCCCCGTACGACACCATCGCGCTCTCGGCGACCCCTCCCACGATAGGAGACCAGCTCGGGCTGCTCCAGCACTCCAGCTTCTCGCCAACGTTGGACCAGCGGGTCACCCGCGTGAACGGTTATAACGCCTCACCTCTGGGATACAGCTACATCAAGTTCCAGGCAACCGGGTCCACAGCGGATGGAGCGATGCTGATCAACCCCGAGGGGAAGATCCAGGGCATCCGCATGCCTGAACTCTGGCTGCTGCAGCGCCAGGCATGCGCCCCGGGCGAGGTCTGCGCCGTCGATGCGGCACAGATCGGAACGACCGCCATCCCCACCCTGCGGACCGGCGTCATACAAATAGCCCCTCCTGCGCCAACACAGGATGGGCCGGGTACAAGCCCGCCGTCCATACCCGCCATCTTCGTGTGCAACGTAACCATAGACGGAGCGGCTGCGCCGGTGGGAACCCGGGTGTACGCCAAACTCCAGAAGTCCGGTCAACCCGATTACTGGGACTCGGAAACGACTACAGAGACGGGGTTCGTCATTCTCAACATCTCTGCCCCAACCAGTAACTACAACGGGGGCAGCATAGAGTTCTGGATCAACGGTAAGAGGGCTGACAGGGGAGCAACCTACACAGGGCAGGGACATGCATTCCAACAAGAGGAACTGGATCTCGCGTTCTAACTGAACCTGCATGAAGTGGGGGCGGAGCACGTCCGCCGTCCCTGCGATGAACCTATAAGCCATGCGGAAATCCCTGCGCATACCAATCCTGATCGTCCTTGCAGCCGTCTTCGTGCTGGCGCTCGTTTTCGCATTCGACGCTTCGCAGGAAGAAGAGCCCGCGCCGGCGCCCACCCCCACGCCAACCCAGGCCCCGCCCACGGCAACGCCGACGCCCTCCCCCACGCCTACCCCAACGTCCACCCCCACCCCGGTGCCGACGGCCACACCAACGCCTACCCCAACGTCCACCCCCACCCCGGCGCCGACGGCCACGCCAACGCCTACCCCGGCGCCGGAGCCGACCGCCACTCCCACGCCTGAGCCCGTGCTCACGCCGCAAGAGGCCGCGGCCCAGGCGGCGAGCGCGGTGGTCAAGCTCACGCTCGGCGAGAACGTCTGGACCGGCGCGGTCGTCAGCGAGAACGGCGAGATACTCACCGTGTCCGGCCCGCTGGGGAACGCCCCGCAGGTGACGTTCACCCTGGCCGACGGCACGGAGGGCGTCGCGTGGGTGACAGGCAGGAGCGACGAGCAGGGGCTCGCGCTGCTCACTCCCACCGGCGAGCCTCGCGTCTACGACTTCCTCCCGCTCTCCACCAGGGCTCCCGGCATCGGTGAGCAGATGGCGCTGATGCAGTACGACCCGGACGAGGAGACGCTCAGCCCGCGCCCGGTGACTGCGCGGGGGTTCATCTTCTCCCCGATCGGTTACGGCTACATCCAGCTGCACATCGGGGAGAGCTCCGCGTTCGACGGCGCTGCGCTCATCAACGACAAGGGCGAACTCCAGGGCCTGCGGATGCCCGCTGCCTGGCTCAGCCGGAGGGGCGTCGGCCAGGGCGGGGAGGTCTACGCGGCGTCCACCGACGCGTTCAAGGGCGTCCTCATCCCGCTATTGCGCACCGGACACACGCAGATCGCGCCGCCCGTGCCCGACGCCTCCGGCCCGCCCGGCGCGCCGCCGTCCCATCCCCATCGTGTTCCTGGGCGACATCACCGTCGACGGCGAGCCTGCCCCGGTCGGCACGCGGCTGTACGCGAAGGTGAGCAGGGAAGGACGGGACACCCTCTGGTTCACCAGGGAGGTCGTGACCGCCGGCGGGTACGAGCTGCCGGTAGCGCTCGACGTCTCGCGCTACGTCGGAGCGGGTCGTCGAGTTCTGGGTGAACGCCGGGCAGTCGCTCACCACAGCCGAGATCGTCCGCAGAACCAACCCCATCCACTTCCTCGACCTCGTGTTCTGAGAGCGTGCCGCGTCTGGGTCCCGTTCACCCTGAGCCTGTCGAAGGGTGGAGAGGGGGATTCCGGCTCCTTCTCCCTTGAGGGGAGAAGGTTGGGATGAGGGTGGACCGGCGGGGGGCGGTGGGGCATACGCCGTGCTCCGCGCCTCCCCCCCAGTACCCTCTCCCTAACCCTCTCCCCTTGAGGGAGAGGGGATCAGGCGTGCTGCCGCCTCCGCCGCCCGCGCCATCGCCACTTCGCGCTGCTCGCTCGTCGCCATGTCGCGGTACGTCACCGTGCCGTTCTCGAGCTCCGCGTCGCCCAGGATGAAGACCCCGCGCGCGCCGAGCGCCGACGCGTACCGCAGTTGCGCCTTGAGGCTGCGCGGAGGCGCGACGACGACCGCCGCGTCCCGAGGCGGAGCGGAGCGTCGCGGCGAGGCGGACCGCCTCCGCCTTGGCGCGCTCCCCGCGATAGGCCATCACCAGCGGCGCCGGGTCCGTGCCGGGCGGCTCCGTCCCCTGCTCTCTCAGGTTCAGGATGAGGCGCTCGATCCCCGCCGCGAAGCCGATGCCCGGCGTGGGGCGTCCGCCCAACTGCTCGATGAGGCCGTCGTAGCGCCCGCCGGCGCATACCGCGCTCTGCGCTCCCTCGCGCGACGGGTGCACCTCGAAGACGGTGCGGGTGTAGTAGTCCAGCCCGCGCACGAGTGTGTGGTCGAGCCGGTACGGGATGCCGAGCGCGTCGAGGTAGCCGAGCAGCTCCTGCCAGTGTTCGCGCGCCTCGCCGCCGAGGTAGTCGACGCTGCGCGGGGCGGACGCCATGAACGACTCGCCCGCGAGCTCCTTGGAGTCGAGCAGGCGCAGCGGGTTGGTGTCGAGGCGGCGGCGGTCGTCCTTCCCCATGTGGGCGGCATGCGGGCTGAAGTGCTCGCGGAGCGCCTCGACGTAGCGCGGCCTGTCGGCGGCGTCGCCGATGTTGTTGAGCACGAGCGTCATGCCGCCGAGGCCGAGCCGCTCCATGCTCTCCATCGCGAGCTGCAGCACCTCCAGATCGACGGTCGCGTCCGGGTCGCCGATCGCCTCGATGCCGAACTGGTGGAACTGGCGGTAGCGTCCGGCCTGCGGGCGGTCGTAGCGGAACATCGGGCAGAGGTAGTAGAGGCGCACCGGCAGCGGCCGGTTGTGCAGGCCGTGCTCCAGGTACGCGCGGCAGACGGCGGCCGTTCCCTCGGGCCGGAGCGTGATCTCCTGTCCGCCCCGGTCCTGGAAGCTGTACATCTCCTTCTGGACGATGTCCGTCTCCTCGCCGACCGTGCGGGCGAAGAGCGCCGTGTCCTCGAAGACGGGCGTGTCGATGCGCTCGTAGCCGAACGCCCCTGCGGCCCCGGCGACCGTGCCGTACACGAACGACCAGTACCGCCGCTGCTCGGGCAGGATGTCGGCTGTTCCTCTGGGGGCCTGGTGCATCGGCCCATTATAGTAAGTTGCCGTTGGCCGTATAATGCGGGCGTGCATAGCCTTCTCGACAAAGTGCGCGGCTACCTGCCCGGCGACCGAGCCGAGATGATCGAACGGGCGCTCGATTTCGCCGCCGCCGCGCACGAGGGGCAGAAGCGCAGGTCCGGCGAGGACTACATCGAGCACCCCATCTCCGTCGCCGAGTACCTCGCCGACCTCAACCTCGACGCGCCGACGGTCGCCGCGGCGCTCCTCCACGACGTTCTCGAAGACTGCGACGTGTGCCTGGACGACCTCCGCAGGGAGTTCGGCGAGGACGTGGCGAAACTGGCCGACGGCGTCACCAAGCTCACGCGCATGGACACCATCACCGGCGGCGCCATGCCGCTCATCGCCAAGAGCGACAGCGAGGCGGAGAGCCTGCGCAAGATGCTCGTCGCAATGGCGAACGACATCCGCGTCGTGCTCATCAAGCTGGCGGACCGGCTGCACAACATGCAGACGCTCCGCGCGCTGCCGCCGGACCGGCGCGTCGCCATCGCGCAGGAGACGCTGGACATCTACGCACCGCTCGCGCACCGCCTCGGCATGGGCGAGATCAAGTGGCAGCTGGAGGACCTCGCCTTCCGCTACATCCAGCCGAACCAGTACCGGAGCATCTCCACCCTGCTCTCCACCAAGCGCACGGAGCGGGAGGCGTACATCAAGCAGGTGACCGACCTGCTGCGGGACGAGCTCGCCAACGCCGGCTTCGACGCCGAGGTGACCGGACGCCCCAAGCACATCTACAGCATCTTCCGGAAGACGCAGTCGTACGCCGCGCAGGGGAAGCAGATGAGCGACATCTACGACCTCTTCGCGGTGCGCGTCCTCGTCCCCACGGTGCAGGACTGCTACGGCGTGCTCGGCCTCGTGCACTCGCTCTGGCGCCCCGTTCCCGGCCAGTTCGACGACTACATCGCCAGCCCCAAGGAGAACATGTACCAGTCGCTGCACACGACGGTGCGCTCCATCGACGGGCTGCCGGTGGAGGTGCAGGTGCGCACGCACGAGATGCACCGCATCTCCGAGTACGGCGTCGCGTCCCACTGGAGCTACAAGGAAGGCGGCGCGCGCAGCAGCCAGTTCGAGGAGCGGATGACGTGGCTCCGCCAGCTGCTGGAGTGGCAGCGCGACGTGAGCGTGACCGACGAGTTCCTGGAGAACGTCACCGGCGACCTCTTCCGCGACCAGGTGTTCGTCTACACCCCGAAGAACGAGATACGCGAACTGCCCGCGGGCGCGACGCCCATCGACTTCGCCTACCGCATCCACACGGAGATCGGCCACAAGTGCATCGGCGCGAAGGTGAACGGGCGGCTCGTCGCCCTCAACACGCCGCTGAAGAACGGCGACACCGTCGAGGTGCTGACCAGCAAGGTGGCGCGCGGGCCGAGCCTGGACTGGCTGAACCCGCACCTGGACTACGTGAAGACGGCGAGCGCGCGGCAGGCGATACGCTCGTGGTTCCGGCACCAGGAGCGCGGCACGAACATCGAGCGGGGGCGCGCCATCCTGAAGAAGGAGCTGAAGCGCCTCTCCGCGCAGGTGGACGAGGTCGAGGTCGCCCGCTGGTTCCACTACGAGCACACGGACGACCTGTACGCGGCGATCGGCTCCGGGCTCGTGACGATAGCGCAGATCGCAGGGCGGCTCTCCGCGGCGCAGGCGGCGGCGGAGCGCGCGCTGCCGCGGGAAGCGCCGGACACGCCCGAGGCCCCCGTGCTCGGCAGCGTCAGCGTCCTCGGCGTCGGCGACCTCCTCACCCGCATGGGCGAGTGCTGCAACCCGCTGCCGGGCGACGAGATCGAGGGCTTCATCACCCGCACGCGGGGCGTCACCGTCCACAAGGTGGACTGCCCCAACGTCCGCAGCGTGTCGGAGACGGACCGCATCGTGCCGGTGACGTGGGGGCAGAGCCGCAACGTCTTCCCCGCCCGCATCGTCATCGAGTGCTTCGACCGCGTGGGGCTGCTGCACGACATCACGGGCGCGACGTCCGCCGAGCACGTGAACATCGCCGGCTCCACGACGGAGCCGGTCGAGGGCGGGATGGTGGTCATCCACCTGACCACGCAGGTGACGAGCATCGAGCAGCTCTCGCGGCTGTTCACGCGGATCGAGGGCGTGCGCGGCGTGCGCAGCGTGAGCCGCACGGCGCACAAGTCGCCGTCCCGCCCCGCCCCGCGCAACGGGGCCGCCTCCAAGAACGGCGCAGCCGCTCGCAACGGGGCCGCTGCGCGGAACGGCGCTTCCTCGCGGAGTGGCTCCTCGGGGGCGCAAGGGCAAAGCCTCGGCGCGCCGCGGCAGCCGCTCCTCGCGCGGGTAGGCCCCATCGTTCCCGCGTACCCCCGTCGTTCCTGTGCCCCCCGTCGTTCCTGCGGAGACAGGAACCTCGCAGCCCCTGAGATGCAGGAGTCTCGTCATTCCCGCACCGACGGGAATCCAGCGTGACCGCCAGGCCACACGTGCGCAGGGCGACCGCGAAAGGGGCGCGTGTCACGAAGCTGACAGGTGGAGTAGAATCAGCTCAGGCCGCATAGCGAGGCTGACAGCCCAGACGAAATCAACACGTTCCTGAGGGTACCACATGACTTGTTATCACGTAAGCATCACAAAGAAATCAGACCGCTCTTGGGATGTAGTCTGGCTTGATTTGCACTGGGAAGAACTAGAAGAACGTATCATTGCCCCTTATCATGCGGGACAACCAATCACAATCAACGGCCAGTCAATATCAGTCGATGACATTGAACAACTGCGAATTACTGAAACTGAGATAGATTCCAGTCATCTCCGTCTTGAAGTAGAGCAGGAGCGACGATCTGGCAACGTTTTTGCCGATACTACCATTGATTCGGACATCGCAAATAAAGGGCGAGACGTCACCAACATGTTGATAACTAAACCACCTGGCAGTGAATCGAGTTCAGTTGTCGATGACCAGCAATCCAGACCCTCAGCAGATGCACGAGCCGTCTTCGTCTCTCATGGTAGAAATGATGCTGCGCGCGACGCCGTCTTTGAATTCCTTCAATCGATTGATCTTCATCCGATAGAGTGGTCTGAGGCTGTAAAAGCAACAGGTAACCCGGCACCGTATATCGGTGAGATATTGAATGCCGCTTTCTCACAAGCGCATGCTGTGGTAGTGCTGTTGACTCCAGATGACGAAGCGCGGCTTATAGAGCAACTCCGCAAACCAGATGATGGTTCCTTTGAGTCTGTCCTAACCGGACAGGCAAGACAGAATGTGCTATTTGAAGCAGGCGCAGCGATGGCTAGCCATCCGAGTCGCACAGTTATAGTGCAACTCGGCAACCTACGGCCATTCAGCAATATTTCAGGAATACATACAATCCGATTGGATAGCTCTCCAGAACAGCGTCAAGACTTCGCGCAGCGCCTGGAGGCGGCCGGATGTCCAGTTAAGCTGGATGGAAGGCGTTGGTACAAAGCTGGTGACTTCGATGCTGTGATTGCAGCCCTGCCAAAAGAATCGTCAAAACCAGATACTACCACTGAGCGGCAGCAGGACTTTTCTGACGATTGTAAACTGCTTCTATCAGAAGCAGTTAAAGACCCTAACGGCAATATACACAAAGTCCGTGTATTCGGCGGATTGATACTTGAAACTAATCGTAAGCAATTCCCTGAGATGGGCAATACTAGGTCTGAGGCCCAATGGGAACAGGCGCTACAGAATCTTGTGACCCTAGGGTTTGTCCAGGATATCAGCGGTAAAGGAGAGTGGTTTAGAGTTACGCATAGCGGGTTTGAAGCCGCCGATGCACTGTCAGATTCAGAGTAGTCCAGTCTCAGTAGCTCCTTACCGCCCCTACCATACCCCCTGAGCCGATCCTCCAAGCGGCGGAGCGCCTCCTGCGCAGCGCGGGCCCAACTCTCGCTGCTTGCAGCCCATCGCCACTCTCGGCTATGGTGCTATGTGCAACAGCGCTTTGATGTACCCGCCCACCTAAGTGTGGGCGTGAACCCATCTGAGCATAGACGGAGGGCCATGCGCCCTCCTGTCGGGTTCACGTGGGTCAGAAGCGCTGTTGCAAGCACCTTCGCCTATGCCACAGGAGGGTTCCTCGTGCTACGTTCATTGTTCCTCACGGGAGTGCTGCTGCTCGTAGCCTGCACGGCTGTCGAGCCTTCTCCATCTGGGCCAACCAATACTCCCGTCCCACCGACTCCCACGAACGCTCCTGTCCCGACCCCAACCCGCACCCCCAATCTCACGCCTCTGCCTTCTCCAACGCCCCTACCCACGTTCACCCCGACGCCGACCCCACGACCGACGGCGACTCCGACACCGTACCCAATCGGGGCCGGACTGGATCGCTACGACCGGAGCTTGGTGAACATCGTCACGCGTCTCGGCTTGGACATCGGCTTTCGCGGCTCCGGAGTCGTCATCAGCACTGACCCCAGGGGAGCCGCTTACATCCTCACTGCTTACCATGTCGTCGACGAGACCCCACAAGGTATCGAGGTGAGCATTGCAGGTAAGTACGGTGCCAAGAGCTTCCCAGCGGAGATCGAGGTGTATGACGCTGAGCTGGACATCGCCTTGTTGTCTGTTTGCTGTTCCCCGGTGTTCCTTGCAGCAGAGTTGGTACAGGAAGGCATCCCGCAGCGAGGGGACAGAGTGTACGCAGTCGCTTATGAAGACAACGGCCAAGTTGTCGCTTCATCTGGAGAAATCATCGGCATTCGAGGGCTGAACGAGATAGGGTCCGATGTGGAGGTGGAGAGGGGTTACTCTGGCGGCGCATTGGTCACAGCAGGAGAGTACAAGATCATAGGGATTCTCACGGGTATCCACCTAGGCTACGAGGCCTCAGTGGATACGCCCTCATTGGAAAGCCGGGCGTTCATGGAAGAGCTCGGGTTCTGGTGGCCACCAGACACCACCATCGCAATCTGGCTTCACACCATTGTGAACGACCTAGAGCTGGGAAATTTGATGGGACTACCGCCCACGCCCACGCCGACTCCCTCCCCAACACCGACACCACGTCCGACTCCAACACCCATAGAACTCACCCTTGTGGAGTACCTGGATGCGGTCACGCCCATAGCACTCGAACTCGCGAGGATTATGGGTGAAGAAATCGATTCAACCTTCATTCTCCAAGACCCCAACTCGCCCCAGCGTCGCAAAGTGACGACTCAACTGCTCGCTGTTGCTGATAGCATCACTGAGGTGCAGGGAGTCCCGGCCACATGCCAAGACCACTATGGGTTCCTGTCTCGGATGGCGGCGCGGATTTATGAGTTCAGGGACGATCAACTACCGAGTACGCTCCTAGCATTGGCCAATGAGATGACCGCAATGGGTGACCGTGCCCAAGGGTTCTACTGCTGACCAACTGGTTAGGGGCTTTGCATCAGCCTCCCGCCTTTTGCATCAGGGAGGGGTTTTGCATCAAAGCCATAGCCCTGCGTCCCTTCCTTGCTGCGAGGTTCCCACCTGCGCGGGCCGTCGGATCAGTGACACGCGCCTCTTACGCAGTCGTCGCGCGATTGCGTACGCTGGTCGCATGACCGTCGTGCGGACAGCAGCCATAAGACAGCGTCTATAGCTCGGGGGCCAGCCATAGGCAGAGCCTATGGGGCCGCGTTGAGCTTGGACGAGGTGGTGCTCTCGGCTGGGCGCGGCTGCGCGCTGAGCCAGCGGCGTGGATGATTCAGTTCTACCGCGTCGGATGAGCACTGCCATGACTAGGCATGGAAGCCCGCTGCGGCGGGCAGTTGACGCGCCCGTGACGCGCCGCTATGGTACTCTAGCTTCAGAGGAGATAGGAGAAAGAGGAGACGAGTGATGAGGTCAGAGACCATGAGAGCAAATCTCAGTATCACCGTGGAGCGCCGCCTTCCCGAGCAGGGCGAGGAATATCTGGCCGGTTGGATCGACCAGATTGGTACGTACGTCTACGCGAGGGACTTGGCATCCCTGTTCGCGCGTGCGCAGGTCGCAGTGGCTCTCTGGGCCGATGGGTTCAGTTCCAGGGAGCAGTTGGTTGCGTACCTGAGCGGGAGCCAAGTCTCCATATCTTTCACGAATGAGTCGCCACTGGCTCCTCTACCCACCGGAGGAAGCCAGACCTTTGAGGTACCTCTGGCACTCGCCGGCGTAGAGTAAACGAGTACCATGGATCCTGACGCACTGATGGACCAACTCGGCTACGAGGTGGCCACCATATTCGTGGTGTATCGGAATCGCCTCAACTCCGCCGCACCGCCGATCGTGCTGATGTCTCCCCAGCAGGAGTTGCCAGTGGATGACTTACGGCGAACACTGGTTGACCACTATGGAATGCCAGAAGCGGTTGTGAACGCTGCAATGGAGCAACTGTAGCGAATGCGGAGGAGGGAAATCATGACTCGGTTCGTAGCGCATGCATCGAAGGCAAAGCACGCGCTGGTCTGATACTCAGGCCAGTAATGCAGTACTCCCAGATCAGAGGGGCTCTGGAGCGGCCTATGAGATTGCGCAGGCCAAGATTGTCTTAGTGCTACACGCTGGAGCGCACCCACACGCTGGGATGCCAGATTCCACTTGAATGACGGAGGAGACAACCCGCCCTACCGCTCCTCCCCGTGCCCGCTAAGCCAGCCCTACGTCGCGTGGAAGTGACCCTGCTTTCGGAGGGTCATGCTGTGCCTTGCACCACTCCGACCACCCATATCAGCACGAACCCGAACCCGACCAGCCACGCGGCACCCACGAAGTCCTTGCTCGTCAACCTGCCGCCACCCCAGGCACCGATGGCGAGCAGCGCTGGGCCGCCGATGATGAGCAGCACGCCAGCAGCCCTGAGCAGCACGAACAGCCCTTCGGGCGACATCAGTTCAGCACCTCGAACAGGCGCACCTCGTCTGGAGTCAGGGACGGCTTCTCGGCGAGTGCCTCCACCTGAGCAGCCGCAGGCGGCACGGCTGCCCGCGTTGTAAATGGGTCGAGCGCGTCGGCTATCCAACGCAAGATGCGCTGGGCGCGAGTGACTGCCTCTATCGCAGGCGAAGGGCCAAGCGCATCGACGACCCAGCGCAGGATGCGCAGGGCGAGCGTGACCTCCTCCTGTGAGAAACCTCGCGTCCGGTGGTGGTTATCGTTGCCCATGCTTTACCTCCTGATAGGGGTGGGCTGCGCCAAGGGCAGGAACTGATACCTCCAGCCGCTTCATTGTCCAACCCGCGTAGAACCCCGTCAATGGAGTGGCGCTCATCGTAGCCGTAAACAAGGCATCAAGCGCAGGCGGGGCAAGTGCGCTCCGAGGCGCGGGTAGCGTGTGGTTGTGGATTGCCTTGACCCCGACACGAAGCTCGTGCCTAGCTAGTGGGTAGGCAGGAATGACAAGAGGGCTGCGCGCTTCCCCCGCCTGCGCGGGCTATCACCCCAGTGACACGCGCCCCTTTCGTGGTCACCCTCTGACCGCGTACGCTGGTTCCATGACCGTCGTGCGGACAGCAGCCATAGAGAGCGTCTATAGCTCGGCGCCCAGCCATAGATCTGGTCTATGGGTCAGGCCGCAAACTTTTGAAATCATCGCACACCTTGTTCAACTTTCACGGGAAGCAGGCCGCGGCCTTGCGCAGAGCAACACAAGGTGCTCAAGATGCTCAAACGGAACCCTTGGTTTACTCGTAGCGACGGTAACAAGATGTGCAGCTTCCGAGGCCGGTTGCACACCTTGTCCAGGGCCACTGGATTCCCGCCTGCGCGGGAATGACGAGAGAGGGCTACCGCCCCTCCTCCTCTCCGTATGCGCCGAGCCGGTCCTCCAGGCGGCGGAGCGTCTCCTGCGTCGTGCGGAGTTCGCGCAGCAGTTCCTCCCGCGAGACCGGCTCCTCCAGCGTCTTGAGCTGGTCGACCTTCGCCTTGTCCAGATTGTTGATGACGACCGCGATGAAGAGGTTCGCCACGACGAACGTGCCGCCGACCACGAAGCTGAGGAAGTAGAGCCACGCGAGGCCGTTGTGCTCCATCGCGGCGTACATGATGTCCGTCCAGTCCTCCAGCGTGATGACGCGGAAGAGCGACAGCAGCGATATGCCGAGCGTGCGCCAGTGGGTAGGGTCGGCCTCGTGGAAGAGGTGGTAGCCGACGATGGCGTAGATGTACACGACGATGCTCATGAGCATCATGATGTTGGCGACGCTGGGGATGGAGCGCACGAGCGCCCCGACGATGAGCCGCAGCTCCTTGATCGCGGAGATGAGGCGCAGCACGCGCAGCAGCCGTCCGAGCCGCGCGACCATCGCGAACGAGCCGGTCGCGGGCACGAGCGCGAAGACGATGATGGCGAAGTCGAAGACGTTCCAGCCGTCGCGGAAGTAGCGCTGGGGAGTCGGGGCGAGCGCCAGCATCTTCAGCGCGGCCTCCACGATGAACACGCCGAGGATGACCCGGTTGCCCATCGCGATCGCGTCGCCGTACTGGTCGACGATGTCGGGCGAGGTGGCGAGTCCGAGCAGCGCGCCGCTCGCGAGGATGAGCGCGATGATGGCGTACTCGAATATCCGCGCTCCGGTGATGCGCTGCGCGATGCGGGCTGTGCGGTCCATCGGTCTCGTCCTCCGTCCTGGGGTGCGCGGGGAATGATAGCAGCGGGAGCGGGCGTCGCTCGGGCGCATGCGCTAGGATTAGCCGCATGAAGTTCGGCCTCTCCCTCTCCGGCCTCCTCCAGCACTCCGGCGACGGCGACATGGTGCAGCGCTTCGCCGACGTGCTCCACCTCGTGCGCGTCGGGCGCGAACTCGGCTTCGACTACATCTACGCCGGGCAGCACTACCTCTCGCACCCGTTCCAGATGCTGCAGCCGCTCATCGCGCTCGCCCGCATCAGCGCCGAGACCGGCGACATGGACATGCTCTCGACCGTCCTCATTCCGCTGCAGAACCCCGTGCAGATGGCCGAGGACGTCGCAACGCTCGACGTGCTCACGAACGGGCGCGTCATCGTCAACGCCGCGCTCGGCTACCGCGACGAGGAGTACGAGGCGTTCGGCGTCACGCACGAGGACCGCATCGCGCGGATGTTCGAGAACCTGCGCCTCGCCAAGCAGCTCTGGGCCGGCGGCGAGGTGACGTTCGAGGGCCGCTTCACGAAGGTCACCGGCGTGCACCTCGGCATACGCCCCATCCAGCAGCCGCACCCGCGCATCTGGATCGCCGCGAACGGCGACGGCATGGTGCGCCGCATCGCCCGCAACGGCGAGACGTGGTACCTGAACCCGCACGCGCCGTTCGACACGCTGGCGCGGCAGGTGGAGCTGTACAAGACAGTGCGCGCCGAGCACGGCCACCCGCCCGTCGACACGCTGCCGATGTCGCGCGAGACGTTCGTCGCGCCAACACGTGAGGAGGCGATCGCGACGGCGCGCCCGTTCCTCGAAGGCAAGTACAAGGCGTACGCCGCGTGGGGTCAGGACAAGGCGCTCCCCGGCGAGGAGGACTTCACCGCGCCGTTCGAGGAGTTGGCCGCGGGGCGCTTCATCGTCGGGAGCCCGGACGACGTCACCGCCGACCTCCAGCGCTTCGCGGACGTGGGCGTTACGCACGCGTCGCTGCGCTTCGGGTGGCCGGGCACGCCGCGCGAGGTCGTCGAGGGCGCGATACGCCTCGCCGCCGCAGAGGTGCTGCCGGCGCTGCGGTAGGAAGTTTACGGAGGAGCAGCGCATGACGCTCGTCTACGATGGCCCGCATCTCGTGTTCAAGGTCGCCGGCATGGGGCCGTACGACAACAACGGCTACGTCATCGCCGACCCGGCCACGAAGGAGGCGTACCTCGTCGACGCGCCGGCGGAGGTCGAGCGGCTGTTGAGCGAGGCGGACGGCTTCCAGGTGAAGGGCGTCGTCGTCACGCACACGCACCCGGACCACGTCGCGGGCTACGCCGACCTCAAGCGGCTCACCGACCTCCCCGTCTCGGTGCACGAGAGCGACGCCCGCAGGCTGCCCGGCGAGCCGGACGCGCTGCTCGCCCACAACGACGAACTGCACGTCGGCGCGACGCGCATCCGCATCCTGCACACGCCGGGGCACACGCCCGGCGCGGTCTGCCTCTTCGCCGACGGCACGCTCGTCTCCGGCGACACGCTCTTCCCCGGCGGCCCCGGGCGCACGAACACGCCGGACGACCTCCGGCAGGTCGTACAGAGCATCGAGGAACGGCTGCTCACGCTGCCCGACGGCTCGCTCGTGCTGCCCGGCCACGGCGCAGACACGACCCTCGCGGCGTCGAAGGCGGAGTTCGCCGTCTTCAAGAGCAAGCCGCAGCCCGCGGACCTGCACGGCAACGTGCAGTGGACAGCGTAAGCCGCTCCGCTCTCGGGGCGCGTCCGTTATCCTGTTAGGACTATGCTCACCAAGCGCATCATCCCGTGCCTCGACGTCACCGGCGGGCGCGTCGTCAAGGGCGCGTCGTTCGTCAACCTGCGCGACGCCGGAGACCCGGTCGAGCTCGCGGCCTTCTACGACCGCGAGGGCGCGGACGAACTCGTCTTCCTCGACATCACCGCCAGCTCGGACGGGCGCGACACGATCATCGACGTGGTCGAGCACGTATCGGAGCAGGTGTTCATCCCGCTGACGGTCGGCGGGGGCGTGCGCACCGTCGAGGACGTGCGGAAGCTGCTGAACGCGGGCGCCGACAAGGTGTCGATGAACACCGCGGCGGTGCTGAACCCCGACGCGTTCGCGGCGGCGACTGCGGCGTTCGGCAACCAGTGCCTCGTCATCGCGATCGACGCTCGCCGCATCGCGCCGGACAGTCCGGCGGCGGACCCGTCGCTGCTCGCGGACGGGCACCCCGGCAAGGGAGCGCTCGCCGTTGGCCCGGAGTCGCAGTGGGAGGTGTACATCCACGGCGGACGCACGCCGACGGGCATCGACGCGGTGCGCTGGGCGGAGTATACGGCCGAGCTCGGCGCGGGCGAGGTGCTGCTGACGAGCATGGACGCCGACGGCCACCAGGACGGCTACGACCTCGAGCTCACCCGCGCGGTGGCCGACGCCGTCCCCGTCCCCGTCATCGCGAGCGGCGGCGCGGGCTGCATCGAGCATCTCGCGCAGGCGGTGACCGACGGCCACGCCGACGCGGCGCTCGCAGCGTCCATCTTCCACTACGGCCGGCACGTCATCGCGGACGTGAAGCGTTCGCTGGCGGCGCAGGGCATCCCCACGCGCGAGGTCCACTGAGGCGATGACGGACCTCCGCAACATCGAAATCGTCGCCTTCGACATGTTCAGCACGCTCGTGAAGAACGACACGGCGGAATGGCAGATGGCGCACAAGGCGATCGTGGACGGGCAACGCCTGCCCGTGGACGCCCTCGCGTTCTGGAAGGAGTGGGCCATCCGCGACGTGCAGTTCCGCAAGACGCGCACGAACATGGCCGACCCCGAGTCGAGCCCGCCGTTCAGGACGTACTGGGAAGCGTGGCGCGACGCCTTCGCGCAGACGTTCGAGGCGATGGGGCTGACCGGCGACGCGGAGCAGGCCGCGTCCGACAGCGTGACCGCGCTCGCCGCCAGGGACGCCTTCCCCGAGACGAACGACGCGCTCGAAGCGCTGGGGAGGACGCGCACGCTCGCCGTGCTCTCCAACGCGGACGACCGCTTCCTGCACGGGACGATCGCGCACAACGGCTGGGACTGCTTCTCCTACGTCCTCTCGTCGGAGGAGGCGTGCGCCTACAAGCCGGACCCGCGCATCTTCGCCCGCTTCCTCCGGGAGATGGACGTCGCGCCGGAAGCGGTGCTCTACGTGGGCGACTCGCCGTACGACGACGCGCACGGGGCGAAGCTGGCCGGCATGCAGACCGTGCTCGTGCAACGAACGCAGGACACGCCGGGGCGCACGCCGCCGCCGGAGAACGGCGCGCTGCTGCCGCCGGACCACGTCGTGAGCGATCTGTCCGAGATCCCGGCGCTGCTGGACTGACGCGCCGCGAACGCGGGAGGGACCCGATGACGACCGCAGACAACCCACGGATACAGCTGGACGCCCAGGGGCTCGTGCCGGCGATATGCCAGGACGAGGCCACCGGCGAGGTGCTGATGGTCGCGTACATGAACCCGGACGCGGTCGCGCGCACGCTGGAGTCGGGCGAGATGCACTTCTACAGCCGCTCGCGCCAGGCGCCCTGGCACAAGGGCGCGACGTCCGGCGCGTTCCTGCACGTCTCGTCGGCGCAGGTCGACTGCGATGGCGACGTGCTGCTGTTCCAGGTGCGGGCGGACGGCCCGGCGTGCCACACCGGCAAGCGCTCGTGCTTCTTCACGACGCTCCCGGACTCGCCGGAGTACGAGCGCAGCGACGCGGGGCCCGGCGTGCTCTCGGAGGTCTTCCAGGTCATACGCCAGCGACAGCAGGAGCGCCCGGAGGGCAGCTACACCACGTCGCTGTTCGAGAGCGGCACGGCGCGCATGGCGCAGAAGGTGGGCGAGGAGGGCGTGGAGGTCGCGCTCTCCGCGGCGACGCAGGACACCGGGAGCCTCCCCGGCGAGGTCGCCGACCTCTTCTACCACGCGCTCGTGCTGCTCGCCGACGCCGGCCTCTCGCCGGACGACGTCTGGGCGGAGCTGCGCAAGCGCCGCGGCTAGCCCTGCACCCCACGCGGGGGTAGACTGCGCCCACCCCGGTAGAGGAGAAGGACGCATGGCGCTGAACGCGACCGCAGACCGCCCCTACGGCTGGCGCGCACGGTGCGGGTTCATCACCCCGTCGCCCGCGCACGAGAACAACTCGTACGAGTTCTACCTCATCGCGCCGGAGGGCGTGACCATCGTCATGACCTCGCTCGGCGTCGTCCTCTCGGAGGGCGAGCGGTCGTACGCGGCGGGCATCGAGCGCCTGCCGGCGGCGACCGAGGAGATCATGACCCGCCGCCCGCAGTCGATCATGCAGGCGGGCGTGCCCATCATCGCCGGGCGCGGCTGGAAGTTCGAGGACGAGATCCTGGCCCGCATCGGCAGCGTCACCGACACGCCCGCGGCGACCGACCTCGGCTCGTGCATCAAGGCGATGAACGCGCTCGGCATGCGCCGAGTGGCGATGCTGACGCCGTTCGACGACAAGACGCACGCGCAGCTCGCGGAGTACGTCTCGAACGCGGACATCGAGGTCGCGAACGCGGGCTCGGTGGTCGGCGAGGTGGCGGGCGGCGAGCTGCGCGCGTACGAGGTCTCCACGATGGACCTCGGCATCGTGCGGCGGATGGCGGCGGACCTGTTCCGCGCGACGCCCAACGCCGACGGCGTCTGGATCACGGGCGCGCTCATGCCGAGCGTCGCCGTCGTCGAGACGCTGGAGCAGGAGTTCGGCGTGCCGGTCGTGAGCAGCATGCAGGCGATGGCGTGGCAGTCGCTGCGCCTCGCCGGAGTGGACGACAAGATACCCGGCTTCGGCCGGCTGCTGCGGGAGATGTAAGCCATGTTCGAGACGAAGAGCATCGGCCTCGAGGAGGCCCTGAAGGCGAAGGAGGCGATATTCGCCGAGTTCGCCGACGGCACGGACAATCCCGGCGCGCTCTGCATCACGGACGCCCACGGCGCGGAGGTGCTCTGCGCCCGCGTCGACGGCGCGCCGGCGCGGATGCTGGGGCGCGCCCGGGCGAAGGCGTACACCGCCGCGCGCATCGGCATGAACACCGTCGACTTCCGCGACCACGTCGTGAAGGCGAACCGGCGGACGCTCGACGACTGGGGCGACCCGAAGCTGACGACGCTCCAGGGCGGGCTCGCCATCGTCTCCGGCGGGCAGGTCGTCGGCGGGATAGCGATGAGCGGCAACTCGACGATACGGGACGAGGCGCTGGCGCGCATCGGCCTCGAAGCGATGGGGGTGAAGTGATGCCCGCGTACCTGATAGCCGACGTCGACGTGCACGACCCCGACTCGTACGCGGGGTACGGCGCGCAGGTGCCCGCGACGCTGGAGCCGTTCGGCGGGCGGTTCGTCGTCCGCGGCGGCGCGAGCGAGGTGCTCGAGGGCGGGTGGCAGCCGAAGCGCGTCGTCGTGCTGGAGTTCCCGGACATGGAGACGCTGCAGGCCTGGTACAACTCCGGCGCGTACCAGGGCATCGTGGGGATCCGCTGGGAGGCCGCGACGGCCTCCGTGATCGCGGTGGAAGGAGTCTGAGACATGCCCGCACGCGAGACGATCAGCCTGGAAGACGCCGAGCGCGCGATAGCAGCGGCGATGGCCGCGGCGCGGCCCGACGAGCGCCCGTTCGCCCTGGCGGTCGTGGACGAGAGCGGCGCGCTCGTCTACTCCGTGCGCCGCGACGGCGCGTCCGCGACCGACGTGCGGAACGCCGAGCGCAAGGCGTACACCGCCGCCTTCATCGGGCGCGACACGCTCATCTACCGCCAGCAGATAGCGCACGACGGCCGCACCGTCGCCGACTGGTCGAACGACGGCGTCACGACGCTGCACGGCGGGCTGACGCTGCACCGGGCGAGCGAGGTCATCGGCGGCATCGGCGTGAGCGGCGCCGGCGACGAGGACCGCGACGAGCGGCTCGCGCTCGCGGGCGCCGAGGCGATGGTCAAGCCCGCGGGCGACGCCCGGCTGGCCGACGCATCGCTCCGTCCGCAGTTCCGCAGCGCGCCCGGCCCCGCGCTGAGCGACAAGGGCGCGCCCGGCAGGCCGAACAAGCGCGCGGCGACGCGCCTGCCCGGCCTCAGCGTACCGGACGCCATCGCCCCTGACCTGGTGCAGGTCGGCGGGATGTTCTTCACCTCCGGCATCCGCGGCATCGACCTCGAGACCGGCGTGATGCCGGACGATCCCGCGGAGCAGTTCCTCAACGCGTGGCGGAACCTCCGGACGCTCGTGGAGTCCGCCGGGCTCTCGACCGACGACATCGGCATCGTCACGAACTTCATCGACAGCCAGGACTTCCGGCCCCACATCAACACCGGCTGGCTGGAGCTGTTCCCGGACCCGGACAACCGGCCCGCGCGCAAGACGACCTCCTACCCGCTGCCGCCCGGCGAGGGCGTCGAGCTGCACGCGATAGGCGTCGCCGGGCAGAAGCGGCAGCGCATCGAGGTGCCCGGGCTCACGCACCGCGACCCGCTCCCGAACGGCGTGCGGATGGGCGACTACGTCTTCTCGTCCGTCATCGTGCCGTGGGACCTCTCGACCTCGCTGCCGGTCACCGGCGAGGACGCGCAGACCGACCAGTGCTTCGACAACATGCGCGTGTTCATGGAGCACGCGGGCGGCACGGTGGACGACGTGGTGCTGCAGTGGGTGTACCTGAACGACTTCGCCTACCAGCCGTACATGGTGGACGTGTACCTGGAGGCGTGGCCCATCGGCCGGTACCAGGCGGCGCGCAAGACGTACCGCTACCCCATGGGCGGGCAGATCCAGATGCAGGTCATCGGCAGGATAGGCGGCGAGCGGACGAACCACGAGATAGAGGGGCACGGCCACCACGACCCCATCCCGATGGGCGCGCGCATCGGCGACCTCTTCTGCTCGGGCGGCGTCTCCGGCGTCGACACGGCGGGGCCGGACAAGCTGGAGCCGGTGAAGGGCATCGAGGGGCAGGCGCGCCACGGCATCCGCAACATCCGCTCGCTCGTGGAGTCGGGCGGCGGCACGATGGACAACGTCGGCCTCATCACGCTGCTCATCCAGGACTACGCCGACCTGCCCGCCATCGACGCCGCATGGGCCGCGATGTTCCCGGACCCGGACGACCGCCCGGCGCGGCAGGTGATGAAGATGGGCGTCCAGCGCGGCAACCGCGTCCAGCACCACATGATGGCCGTGCTCTAGGGGGCACTCCGAGCAAGGTGCGCAAGGCGTCATTTTGACGCCTTTATCGACAAGGCCGTGGCCTGCTTCCGGGGGTAAGGCGTCAAGGCGTCACCGCAGCTGTGTGTATAGTCGCGGAGCCATAGGTCCTGTCTATAGCTGGACCCCGAGCTATAGACGCTCTCTATGGGTCGTGCACGATCGACGGTCATGCAACCAGCGTACGCGGCCGCCCCTCGACGGCGATAGGGGCGGGTGTCAGTGGTTGGGGGATCAGCTTGACTCGATTCCCGATGAGAATCCTTCCTCGTTGAGCCGCCTGAGCGTCTCAATGATTCTCACGCTTTGCCTTTCGGACGGAACGCGAGAAGCGGCGACATCGAGCATTCCCATCTCGTCAGGCGAGAGTAGTCCTCTTGACGCTCCCCACTCCTTGAGACTACCCCAGAATTCAGGACCTGCTTCCACAACCGTTGTCTGGGCGTCTATGCCATTCAGCATCTGCTGATCCTTGACTGCGGCGCGCTTGGCATCGCTTCGGTCTCCTGCGCTAAGCAACTCCGCTGACAAGGACGCAGGCCATGCCACGTCCAGACTTTCCACACGGTGCCAGCATGCCTGCTGTTTTGCCCACTCAGTCACATTCCGCATGCGCTCTGGAGGATTGATGATTACTTCATGGACTGCCTCGGCTCCAACCGCCAATGCGGCCCGAAGTCCGGGTGAGACTTCCTGTGCACGCCAGATTCTCTCGAAGTTGATGGATCCTTCCCCTTGTGTGACATCATGGGCGAGCTTCGCGATGGTGTAGGCAACAACGTTCGCACGGTAGCCTCCCTGGTACCAAGGCTGCTCTCCCACGAGGTGTTCAACCGCTCTGAAAACAATCGCCTTGGCCACTGCTTCTCTGAAGAACATCTCGTTAAAATCGTTGGGCCGTCGCCGCCACTCCTCACCGATGAACTGTGCAAAGTCGGCGAAGTTCTTCTGAGCGCCCTTGCTGACGGTGTCCGGTTTCTGTCGCCACGCATTGAGGAACTTGGCGAGGTCAGTCTTGGTGAAGACCTGCCTCTTGGGGTACTCAAGATCAAACCTTGCCCTCTCAGCAGCGGTACGGTGCCCACGGGCGTCCTGGTACTGCCCCCGCGCACGCTCGTAGAACCACTTCGACTGGCGAAAGCTCCCGTCACTTGATGGCGCGAGGAGCCTGCGTGAGAACTCTTCCATGCGAACGTGAAATGGATGGTTGGAGAAGAAGTCGGCTGCGCTCACTCGGTTCTGGCTATTCGCATACTCGGATATCCTCGGGACAACCTGCAACGCACGCTGGGGTTCGACAACGGACAGCTTCATTTGAACGAAGACACGGCTAAGGTCCGCCTCCTTGTTCCGTAATGCCTCGTGTATGGACGCGGTAGTCTGACCCCCGTTGACAATCTGGAAATTGCGCAGGCCGGTAAGGAGAAGACCGGATGGGGATTCCTCAGTTTCAATGCTCTCGGCGGTCGCCGTGATGCCGTTGTTGTAGGCGAAGAACATCTCAGGGTCATTGGAGATAGTGTTCCGGATGCCTCGATTGACTTTCCCACGAGCCTGTAAGAATACGCGGACATTCTGCTCAAGGAGCCGGGCTCCCCAGCGATCGTAGATTCTGGCGAGTTCAATCCCGGGGACGACCGCCAAGTACGACTCGTGATCTGTCGTTCCCGTGTGTGCAGGCAACACCACCAGCGGCCCTCCAAACTCATCCATCACAACCGCGATGTCTTCACGCTCGTGTCCTGACATGACGTACCGATGGATACGTCCCAAGTCCCAAACGCTGTAGGTCACGGGTATGCCTTGAAACTCACCGGCCTCGCGCCCGTCCACCCTGGAACTGAGCACCCTGTTGCTCATAAGGAACAGCCGCACTTTCGAGATACTCGGCCAACGAGTGGCAATAAGGTCCGCCAATCCAAATGCAGAATCCGACTCCTCCAAGCTGTTCCTGAAATCGGGGTTCAATGATCGCTCCAGAAAGTTGTGGAGGCGTCGGAAGGTTGCGTTCATGTCGGTCGCCGTCAATGTGGCGGCCTCCTGGCTTTGATTGAAATCGGCGATGATCAGGCTGAGGACTCCCTCTGAATCAAGGGGGTCTCCTCCATACCCGTCCACCCGGACACCCCGCGGAGAGACGTAGTGGGCACGGTCTGCCGTTTCAATCTCTCCAGCGTCGATCAGTGTTTCCGAGAGGACATCGAAGAACACATCCTCAACGAACCAACCATCGGCGTCCGCCCGGGTATGGACCTCCTGAAACAGTTCTTCGCAATACTCGTCGATTTCAATCGGCACTGTGTCCTCCTAGGTGAGCGAGCATCTCTATCAGGTCGCTCTCGGTGGTGACGAAGGGCTCACATTCGGGCAACGAAACTGAGTAACGAACATGCGAGACCCCCGACCTCAACTCGGCTCTCGCAATGCGGGGGAATCCATCCACCACACGGTAAAGCTGGCTGGCTCCCTCCAGCCAGTGGTAGTCCGAGTAATCGTCCTCCATCCTGAGCCCTGCTGCAGTCAACAGCGACTCAAGGGCACCCGCAGCGCCGGGGTCGAGTGCGAAGATGCGCTCACGCACATGCTCAGCCATATCGGTGACCGTCATGCCATCATCTGCTTCCTGCGGCACCTCGTTGAGCTCGACAACGTAGAGGAAGAGAGCGTCAACGCCACTCTCGTCCAACTGATCCTCCGATGTGATTGAGACAAGAGGAGTAGCTCCACCACGATGCGCCTTTGCTTCGATTGCCACGCGACCGACCTCAAAATCCTTGGGCGCATCCAGAGGCCCGTGCCAAGCCCCTACAGCGGCGGCGGCTCCCAGCTGGGGAAGCAGAAGGCGCTCCAGAACGAGGAGTTCGCCAATCAACCCTTTCTGTTCCTCCGGGGTTAGGAGGAGACTCCTTCCACCCCTGAGAAGATGCCGCCATCGCCACGTCCTCGTCAGGGCCAGCGACACCGCTTCAGTTTCGGACTCTGCATGCGCGGTACTGGCAATGATGTCCAGGCAAAGGGTGAGGAATATGTCCTGCTGCGCAGCGTCCAGCAGTTTCAGAGCCAGGATCCGCGTGCCGGTCTCATCGGTAGGCGAAAGGGTGACCTCGATGTCCTGCAGACGGGGGAGAGGCATGACCGGCGATGACTCGGAATCGTGGCTGAGCGTGAGGAAGACGGCGTTGTCCATCCCCTTGCCCCAGAAGAAATTCCAAGGCAGGTCTGCATCGACCCGTCGGGCTTTGACCGAACTGGCGGTGCTGGGAGGCTCGATTTCTCTCCAAGGGTTCTCAGCCATCGTCTCCCTGCATCTCGTCCTCGTCCACGTCTTCTTGGAAGTTCTCGCGGAGCCATGTCGTGTTGACCACGTACGCTACCCGTGACTCTTCTTTATGGGTGGCGGGGAAACTGATGCCCCACGCAACTACGGGCTGAGAGAGCAGGTCGCCATGGGCATCGGTGTCGATATCGATCAGATGAATCATGAGGAGGGGGCGCGTCCTCATTTTTCTGTACACCAAGTCCGGGTATTGTACCCGTCCGACCGCCGATGGCCTGCCCTCTCTCTCCCGTTGCTCCCGATACGCCTTCTCCGCAAGGGCCCGTTGCTCACCGGTGAGCCCTGTTCGCTCAATGCCTCTGGTCGCCACCCTCTGTCGACTGCCGATCAACAGCGTCTTGGCGTCGCGCCTATCACCTTCGGTTCTTCGCTGACGTAAAATCCTTCTGCCTAACGAAGTATCCGCCGTATTGGCTTCCGTCCACACGCTTGCGAAAAGGACGTCCCACTCTGCAAGCTCGTCATCTCGGCGTTCCTCTATATACCGTCTCACCGGGTCGCCATTGGTCAACAGTGAACCCTCGTGGTTTCGGAATTGAGTCAGGAAGTTCAGGATGGGGCCCACTGGAGTTCCTCGCAGGAGCCACCCAAACTCCGCCTTCTCGGCGGTTTCGATCGGGAATCCTGCTTCGCCGAGCGATTGGGAGAGCGTCCGTGCGGCCTCGCGGTTGATCTCTAGGCTTTCGTCATCCCTGCGAAGCCTGTGCGTCTCAATCAACTTGAACGCCAGACCAATGCTCACTACAACTCTGGCTCCGGTTCCCATCTTGTTGCGTGCGGTAACGATCAGTGTATCCGGATGGCTCCTGACCTTGAGGCCGAATTCCTCGGGAGTTGCATTGGACGCCTCCATACTCCTGAACTCACCCCGCAGTTCCTCAATGGACTCGGCAACATGCTCGTACCAACCCTGCGCCGCCTCAGGCATCCAGATACGGCAGAGGTCTTCGTAGTCGGGCCTGTAGCCGAACCAACGCCCCATCTGCATCAGGGTGTCGTACATCATCGAGTTACGCATGAAGTAGCTGACCATCAGTCCTTCGAGCGTCAGCCCACGGGACAAGGAGAATCCACCGACTGCAATGACGTTGAGTCCATCCTGTCGATTGGCGCTGTAGTCCAGCGTGCCTGGAGATTGGCTGTTGACCTCAACCACCCTGATTGGAGCAGCGGCTGCGTGAAGTCTCTCTTGCACTTCGGGCCAATCGAACTCGGTATTGTGAAACTCCCGCCTCCAGACCTTGTAGAGTGCGCCGAGCTCCACATCTGCGAGTGCGGCATCCGGTGGTAATGCGCCGTTCACTCGGATGGAGCGTTGGATGCTGTCCAGCAGAGCGTGAATTTCGTTTCGGAGCTGGCGCTGGACGTTCATGAAGCGCGACGCATTCACCAGCATTGAGCAGTGCTGTCCTTCATGTCCCCTCGCCAGACGGATGGCTCGACCAAGGATGAAGGCCCTCACGGCATCGGCCAAAGAAGGAGGGAGAGAAGTGATGACGATTTCCTTGGAGTGTTTGATGGGAAGGACGTCCTCGTTGTCCTCAATGTGGCGGATGTACCGGTCGCTGTCATCGAGAAAGACGGTCGTGGCTCCGAAGTAGTTCGAGGGGGGATCCAAGCTCACGATGAAGCTCCGGGGGAACAAGTCCTCGCCGCGCATCTGGTCATCCGTGTCCGGGTCGATGAAGATGTTAGCGAAAGGAGTGGCTGTGTACCCGACATAGCAACTCCGATCAAAAATGTGGAGCAACTCCCGAATCTGACCGTTGATTCTTGAAACCTCTCCGGCCCCATGCGCGATATTGATGGAGGCGTTGTCGGCTTCATCATCGACCAACAACATCGGCTCGTTGATGCTCTGAGAACCTCCTCTGGAACTGTGCTCCCTGAGCCATTCGATCAGGTTCTTCAGGGTGCTGCTATTCTTCTTGATGACGAAAACAGCGGGTTCGGTGAGATTCTGGAGAGGAATTCCGACACCGGTCGCCGTCGATTTGTTGAAATCTCGGCTGGTGTTTGTGAATGTGACCGGACGTCTCGTCTGATCGAATCGACCAACCCCCACAAACATGTCCGCCTGCTTGCTCAGCAACCGTGCGCTGTCCCGACCTACGAAGCCCTCGTCGACTCGCCGTTGTGTCTGGCTTCGGAGGTTGTTATGGATCCCCGCGATAATCACGATCAGCTTGTATCCAGCGTCCGCTGCCTTACACATGAGTCCTATATAGTTGGCTGTCTTGCCGGACTGCACGTGTCCGACGACCATCCCCCGCCGATCCCATGGCCCATCCCTCAGGGGATCCTGCATCAACCCCAGAACACGGTCAGTGACCTCATCCAACGTAGTGATTCCGGCGTTGGGAAATCCCTCCCGGATCAGGTGCTGCCTGTAGCGGTCCCAGTAATACGGTTCTATCCGTGCTCGGGCGGCGGCCAGCCAAGGCTGGTGGTCGCGTTCGGTCAGAACGGCACCGAGGTGCTGCGTGACACTCACCCTTTCCTCGAATCGCTTCGCGAGCAGCTCGGCCTCTTCCTCGGTGACGCTCTCGAACATTGGCAATCGACGGAGGCCGGCGATCAGTTCACGGATGTCCTCTCCGGTCGGCTCTCGTTGATTGGCGAGAGCCGCAGCCACCATGCTCTCAAGGTTTGTGAGGGGATCAGTCATTCTCTTGTTTCCTCGTCATTCGCTGTGTCGAGCATCTGCGCTGTGCGCTGCCAGTTCGAGCGGAACGGTTCCGCCGCCTGCATGATGGTGAGCGCGTCGGCTCTTGATTTCGCCGTCTTCATGAGGTGATCAAACGTTGTGAGGGCAGCATAACGCAAAGCCTCCTCGGAGGTGGCACTGCCGACAACCGCGTCCGTCCCGCCGCCGAGGTCAGCGAAGAGCGCGTCCAATGGCAGGGATGCTCCAGCAACCTCGATGATCCGCAGGAAGTCACCGCGCGCCTCCGCAGGCAGTCGTGACAGAAGACCCACAATCATCGGGTGCTCATCGTTGATTCTGTAGAGAATCTGGTTCTTGTTCTGAACTCTGGTCCAGACAGGGATCCGGTTCTCCTCGATGAGCCTCCGTCCCCGGGTCGTGTACACACGCTTGGAGGCGGCTCCCATGGGCTCAATGATGCGCCTCAGGCGCTCTCGAACTGCTGGAGGCAGTTGCGCCGATGCTTTCTTGACGTCGATCTTCCAAGCAGCGTCAAGCGAGTTAGGCATATCGATGCGAACGCGCGCGAGTTTCGTGAGTTCGGTCTGTCGTGCCAACCCGAACCAGGTGCCATGAATGATCAGCCGTCTCTCCCGATACACGTAGAAGCCCTGGTTTTTGACGTACCCCTCAGGCCCCGCGTAGTGTTCCCACTCCCCAGGGGTGACCTTCCCGTGGTGTGGAAGGGTGAATGGCTGCACAAGCACATACTCACGCGCCACCCTTATCCGCTCCGCGGGTCCGGCAATTGTCGCGGGATGATTGGAATGGAACGGGTCGAACGGCTCCAATGGCCGGTGGTTCAGCGAGATGCGGATCCTCGCGTGTCCCGGCCCGCCTTCGAGGAAGCGGTGAAAGACCAGCTCAAGATGGGACCGAGCCTCGTCCAGCTGACGTACGAAGTCAGCGACGTCCTGATCAGATGCCCCAGTACCCGAATCTGCGTGGAGTTTCTCCCAGACGACGAGTGTGCCGGTGTCCCCGAGCAGTTCTGTCCATGGGATGGATGCCAAGTCATCGGGAACTTCCACGAGCCACCCGCCAGACACTGCGACACGATCCAGGTCCCAGCGAGCGCACGCCGTCATACCCTCAGTTCTGGTAACAACGGTCAGCATCCGGCACTGCGAGAATGAAGCAGTCTTCAGACCCAAGCCGAAACGACCGAGGTCGGAATGCACCCGCTCTTCACGTGGACTGCGACTCGCCAGTCGCATCGCCTCGAAGAGTTCCGCCTCGCTCATCCCCGCTCCGTCGTCCAGCAGTCCGACTCTCAACGGGGACTCTCCGTCATCGGCGAGTACATGGATGGTCGTTGCGCCCGCGGTGATGCTGTTGTCGATAAGGTCGGCAAGGGCTGTGCTCAGTGAATACCCGATGTCGCTCATGCTCTCGATGAGCGGCGAAGGATGAGGTGGAAGGTCAACGGTGCGCATCTATCTCCATCGTCAGGCGAACCTAGCCGGTGTTGGCCGGAGGGGATAACATCAGGAAGCTGCCGGAGTGGTCAGGGCGTACCTGTCCACGAGGCCTTACAAGGCAAATTATAGTAGAGGTCGTTGTATTGGCAACCGCACGGACACTATCCTCGCAGGGTGCAGGGGCGACCCGCCCTGTGCTGACCGCAGGCTCGGGACCCCAAGCGCCCTTTGTACGGTGCACCAGAGGGCAGGAGCCTAACAGCCCACGTTGGCTAGCCGCTGTTCTGAACCAAGTAGACCCCACTTGGGATATGTACGTGGTCACCCGAGAGCGCCTGCTTGGACTACTCCCTGAAGAAGTCGACGCGTTCCGATGATGACTCGCCACATACCCGTTGTGGATGTCTTCGCCGGGTGCGGCGGATTAGGAGAAGGATTCAGTTCGCCTCCGTTCGAATTACGCCTCTCAATAGAAAAGGATAATGCGCCTATCAAGACTCTCTGGTTGCGCAGCTTCTTTCACCAATTCTCCAAAGATGAAATGCCAGATGAGTATTATGCGTACCTGGCAGGCCGAATCACACGGGCTGAACTGTGTCAGCAATACCCCATTGAAGCAGCTGAAGCATTTCGGCGGTGCCTACAGGTCGAACTTGGCAGCAAAACGCAGGATCATACTCGCATCAAAGCCTCTCTAGCAAGAGCAATCCGCGGCAGCAATGATTGGGTCTTGGTAGGTGGTCCGCCTTGCCAAGCGTACTCCACGATTGGTCGAGTCAAAAACCAATCGCTCGATCATTACGACCCCGATACCGATGTCCGTTTCGAGTTGTATCGCGAGTACCTCGGTATCATTGGAAGCTACTGGCCAAGTGTCTTCGTTTTCGAGAATGTCAAAGGCTTACTCAGTTCATCGTATCGTGACCGGTCCATCTTCTATCGCATGCTGGCTGACTTGGCCGATCCAGCACAAGCTCTAGCACCAGACGGTATCTGTATGTCGCATAACTACACGTACAAACTGTATCCTATTTCCGCTGGAAGGTTGCCTGTCAATGGAGAATGTGAACCAATCAATCCCAACGATTTTGTTGTCAAAGCAGAGCATTACGGCGTTCCTCAAGCGCGCCACCGGGTTATCATTATAGGTGTCCGTAATGATATTCAGAAGCACCCCGAACCACTCTTACGGGCAGGTGAATCCGTCAGCGCAATGGAGGTCTTGGACGGCCTGCCTTTCGTACGCAGTGGGATTTCGACTCAGGATAGCCCCGAAGCATGGGTTGAGGCCATCCTGAGCATACTCGACCATTCCTGGTGGCAACAGATACCACAGCCTCTCCAGCAAAGAATCATCGAAGTGCTTGAGAATCTCACCGTCCCGTCCAGCGATCGAGGTTCGCTACGGTTCCTGGATGTCCCTTCTCAATGCGACTATGAACCCGATTGGTTCGAAGACGAACGTCTATCGGGAACCTTGAATCACGAAGCCAGGGCTCATCGCATCGATGACCTCTGGCGTTATCTCTTTGCATCGTGTTTCATGGAGAATTCGGAGCGCCCTTTCCGGGTCAGTGATTTTCCCGCAGGCCTGATGCCGAATCACCAGAACATCTACAACGCCTTGAAGAGTATTCATTTCGCTGACCGGTTCAGTGTCGTGCCTCAGAACGCACCATCTCGTACTGTAGTGAGTCACATCCAGAAAGACGGACACTACTACATCCATTACGATCCTGCGCAATGCAGAAGCCTCACCGTGAGGGAAGCGGCCCGATTGCAGACATTCCCTGACAACTACTTCTTTGAAGGCAACCGCACTGAGCAGTATCGCCAGGTAGGGAACGCTGTACCTCCTCTGCTGTCAAGCCAGATTGCGGAGCGGGTAGCCGAACTCTTTGAGTCGTGAGAGAGGGTGGCATAGTGGACAGCCTCTCTGCTGAACATCGAAGTTGGAATATGTCGCGCATCAGAGGCTCCAATACCACTCCTGAGCGACTGGTGCGTTCACTACTCCATTGCATGGGCTACAGGTATCGTTTACACCAGAAGAACCTACCTGCCCGACCAGACATCGTAATGTCCAGTAGGCGGACGGTTATCCTCGTGCATGGCTGCTACTGGCACCGCCATCCTGGCTGTCGATTCGCGTACACCCCGAAGACTAATCGTGAATTCTGGGAAGCCAAGTTCCAAGAGAACGTGAAAACGGGACGAGCGCCAGCGCCGCGAGTTGGAGGGCTTGGGCTGGACGGTCATCACGGTTTGGGAGTGTGAGACGAAGAACCCGGCGGTTCTTGCTGAACGGCTTGAAACGTCGATCCCCGTGCGCTTGTAGCCCACCACCCTACCCGCCCCCTCTGGATTCCCGCCTGCGCGGGAATGACGGAGGGGTGCGGGAATGACGGAAGGGGACGGGGATGGCGGAAGGGGCGGGGATGGCGGGAGGATTCGTGACACGCGCCCCTTTCGCGGTCGCGGCTGGGGCGCGTACGCTGGTCGGTGACGGCGGAGGGCCGTCGGCCACGGTCCTTCGACAGGCTCAGGATGAGCGGGGCGGGAAGGATACGAGGTTCCTGCCTCCGCAGGAACGACGGGCCGGGGTGCAGGAGTGGAATGGCACACTTTGGCACTTAATGGCACACCCTGGCCAGATGTGGTTGGCCGGGGGCGGCTGCGCCCGTTACACTGATATCCCATGTTCGACACCGTGCTCATCGCCAATCGCGGCGAGATCGCCTGCCGCGTCATCCGCACCTGCCAGCGTCTCGGCATCGAGGCCGTCGCGGTGTACTCGTCCGCCGACGCGAAGGCGAAGCACGTCGGCATGGCCGACCGCGCCGTCCAGATCGGCGGGGCGCCCGCGTCGGAGTCGTACCTGAACGGCGAGAACATCATCAAGGCGGCCAGGAAGGTCAAGGCGCAGGCCATCCACCCCGGCTACGGCTTCCTCTCCGAGAACCCGTCGTTCGTCGAGGCGGTCGAGAAGGAAGGGCTCACGTTCATCGGGCCGTCGTCGAAGGTCATCGCGCAGATGGGCGACAAGATCATGGCGCGGCGGCTCGCGCGGGAGGCCGGGGTGCCCATCAGCCCGGGCGCGGAGGGCGAGATAGACGACGCGCAGGCCGTGGCCATCGCCCGGGGCATCGGCTTCCCGCTGATGATCAAGGCGGCGGACGGCGGCGGCGGCATGGGCATCCGCGTCGTGAACGACATCTCGGAGGTGCAGGAGGCGGTGACGCGCGCCCGGTCGCAGGCGCTGAACGCCTTCGGCAGCAGCCGCGTCTACATGGAGCGCCGCATCCAGAACGCGTCGCACGTCGAGGTGCAGGTCATCGCGGACCACCACGGCAAGGCGCTGCACCTGTTCGAGCGCGACTGCTCGGTGCAGCGCCGCAACCAGAAGGTGGTCGAGGAGACGCCGTGCGCGAAGCTGACGCCTGAGGTGCGGAGCGCACTGCTCGAGTCCGCGGTCCGGCTCGTGAAGAGCATCGGCTACACGAACGCAGGCACCATCGAGTACCTGTACGACGCGAAGGAGGAGCGGTTCTACTTCCTGGAGATGAACACTCGGCTGCAGGTGGAGCATCCCGTCACGGAGATGGTCACTGGGCTGGACCTCGTCGAGCTGCAGCTGCGGGTCGCGGCAGGCGAGCGTCTGCCGCTCTCGCAGAGCGACGTGCGCCGGCACGGGGCGGCCATCGAGGCGCGCATCTACCCGGAGGACCCGGTGATGCTGCTGCCGACCGCGGGCACGGTCTCGGTGCTCGTCGAGCCGGAGGGGCCGCACGTGCGCGTCGACAGCGCGCTGTACCAGGGCTACGAGGTGTCGCCGCACTACGAGTCGATGATGGCGAAGCTCATCGTCCACGGCGAGACGCGGGAGGAGGCGATCGCCCGCATGCAGGCGGCGCTCGACCAGTACGTCGTCGAGGGGCCGGTCGTGAACATCCCGCTCGTCCGGCGCGTGCTGGAGCACAAGGACTTCAGGAGCGGCGCGTTCGACAACGCGTTCCTGGAGCGGATGCTGAACGAACCGGCGCGCAACAGCGCGCTCGCCGCCGCGATAGCGGTCGCCATGGCGCTGGAACAGGAGTCCCCGCAGCAGATACAGTTCAGCAGGTGGCGGATGCACGGCCGGCGCATGGCCATGGTGAACCGCCTCAGCAACGGAGTGTTGTAGTGAAACGGATGCGCGTGCGAGTCAACGACGATTGGTACGACGTCGAGATCGCCGACCTCTTCCAGAACCCGGTCGAGGTCGTCGTGGACGGCGAGAGCTACACGGTCGAGGTCGGGAACCCGGGAGACGCCGGCGTTCCGGTGCGGCGCTCGACGCCCCGCAAGGCGGAGTTGCCCGGTCTGCGCGGCATCACGCAGGGCGACGAGCGCGTCATCCGCTGTCCGCTGCCGGGCAAGATCGTCTCCGTCACGGTCACGAAGGGGCAGGAACTGGAGGCGGGCGACGAGATCTGCCTGCTGGAGTCGATGAAGATGGAGCAGAGCGTGCGCATGGCGCGCAGCGGCGTCGTGAAGGGCGTGAAGATCAAGAAGGACCAGGCCGTCGAGGCCGGTCAGCCCCTCCTGGAGATCCAGTGAACGAGTATTACCTCTGCCCGCTGGGCGAGGTGCAGGAGAAGGGCGTGCTCGCCATCGAGATCGAGCACCCCCGGTACAGCAGGTGGGAGATAGCCGTCTTCTGGGACGGGGAGCGCACCGGCACGCTGGAGAACTTCTGCCCGCACCAGGGCGCGATGCTCTCCTGGGGCACGGTCGAGCCGGGGCAGGTCATCTGCCCGCTGCACTCGGCCATCTTCGACATCGTCACCGGCGAGTGCCTCGACCGCTACACGTACGACGCGACGGCGTTCGAGACGTTCGTGCGCGGCGACGAGGTCTGGGCGCGCCTGCCGGGGCGCCCGCTGCCGCGAGCGCAGGGATAGGGCGAACGCCGCGCAGGTGATACCATCTAGCCCCATGGCCCTCGAAAGCATCGTCGTTCGCGGCGCTCGCGAGCACAACCTCAAGAACATAGACGTCACCATCCCCCGCGACCGGCTCGTCGTCATCACCGGCCCGTCCGGCTCCGGCAAGTCCACTCTCGCCTTCGACACCATCTACGCCGAGGGCCAGCGGCGCTACGTCGAGTCGCTCTCCGCGTACGCGCGCCAGTTCCTCGGGCGCATGGACAAGCCGGACGTCGAGTACATCGAGGGGCTGTCGCCCGCCATCTCCATCGACCAGAAGGGCGTGTCGAACAACCCGCGCTCGACGGTCGGCACCGTCACCGAGGTGTACGACTACCTCCGCCTGCTCTTCGCCCGCGTCGGACGCCCGCATTGCTACCGCTGCGGCAGGCCCGTGCAGCACCAGACCGCGCAGCAGGTCACCGAGGCCGTGCTCTCCCGCCGGGGCGCGCGGCTCATGCTCCTCGCCCCCCGCGTCGTCCACAAGAAGGGCGAGCACAAGGACGTGTTCGACGACGCCCGCGCCGCCGGCTTCGTCCGCGTCCGCGTCAACGGCGAGGTGCGCAGCCTCGACGAGACCATCGAGCTGAACAAGCAGCAGTGGCACACCATCGAGATCGTCGTCGACCGGCTCGTGCTCGACGGTGAGACCGAGCGCAGCCGCGTCCTCGACTCGGTCGAGACGTCGCTCCGCTACGGCGACGGCCGGATGCTCGCGGTCGACGCCGACTCGGGCGAGGAGCAGGTGTTCTCGGAGCAGTTCGCATGCCCGTACTGCGGCATCAGCTTCGCGGAGATCGAGCCGCGCACGTTCTCGTTCAACAGCCCGCACGGCGCGTGCCCCGCCTGCTCCGGGCTCGGCCAGAAGCTCGTGGTCGACCCCGAGCTTATCGTGCCGGACGTATCGCGCAGCCTGGACGACGGCGCGATACACCCGTGGGCGCGCGCGGGCTCGAGCACCGCGTGGTATTTCAGCATCCTGCGCGGCGTCGCGGAGGCGGAGGGCGTCGGGATGCACACGCCCTGGCGGAAGATGCCGGAGCAGGTGCGGAAGACGGTCCTCTACGGCTACCCGGACCGGCGCAAGGTGAAGGTGCGCCACCGCACGCACCACGGGCGCGTGTTCGAGTGGGAGTCGCGCTACGAGGGCATCATCCCCAACCTGGAGCGCCGCTACCGCGACACGCAGTCCGATTACATGCGGAACGAGATCGAGCGGTACATGACCGCCCTGCCCTGCGAGGCGTGCGGCGGCGAACGGCTGCGGCCTGAGGCGCTCGCGGTCACCATCGCGAACCGCTCCATCATGCAGGTCACCGCGCTCTCCGTCGCCGAGGCGAGCGAGTGGGCGCTGTCGGTGCAGGGGCTCGCGCCGGAGGTCCCCGTCGAGCCGCGCTGGCCGGAGCACGCCGACGCGCCGGTGTTCAACGAGCGCGAGCTGATCATCGGGAACCAGATACTCAAGGAGATCGGCTCGCGCCTCTCCTTCCTGCTCAACGTGGGGCTGGAGTACCTCTCGCTCTCACGCGCGGCGGGCACGCTCAGCGGGGGCGAGGGCCAGCGGATACGCCTCGCGACGCAGATCGGCTCCGGCCTCATGGGCGTGCTCTACGTCTGCGACGAGCCGTCCGTCGGGCTGCACCCCATCGACAACGCGCGCCTCATCGAGACGCTCAAGGGCCTGCGCGACCTCGGCAACACCGTCCTCATCGTCGAGCACGACGAGGCGATGATGCGCTCCGCCGACCACCTGGTGGACCTCGGCCCCGGCGCGGGCGAGCACGGCGGGTGGGTCGTCGCCGAGGGCACCATCGACGACGTCGAGGAGAGCGAAGGGTCGCTCACGGGCGCGTACCTCTCCGGCAGGCGCGAGATATCGATGCCGCTCGCGAGGCGCAAGGGGAACGGCAGGCGGCTGCGCGTGAAGAACGCGCGGGAGAACAACCTGCGCGGCCTCGACGTGGACTTCCCGCTCGGCAAGCTGGTCTGCGTCACGGGCGTCTCCGGCTCCGGCAAGTCCACGCTGGTCTACGAGGTGCTCTACAAGTGGCTGGCGCAGCGTCTCTACCGCGCCAAGGACCGCCCCGGCGCGAGCGACGGCGTCGACGGCCTCGACCACGTCGACAAGGTCGTCAACATCGACCAGTCGCCCATCGGCAGGACGCCGCGCAGCAACCCAGCCACGTACACCGGCGCGTTCACGCCCATCCGGGAGCTGTTCGCCGCCCTGCCGGAGTCGAAGGCGCGCGGCTACATGCCGGGCCGCTTCTCCTTCAACGTGAAGGGCGGGCGCTGCGAGGCGTGCCAGGGCGACGGCTACGTGCAGATACAGATGCAGTTCCTGCCGGACGTGACGGTGCCGTGCGAGATCTGCAACGGCAGGCGCTACAACGAGGACGCGCTGGAGATAGCGTTCCGGGGCAAGAGCATCGCCGACGTGCTGGAGATGACCGTCACGGAAGCGCACGAGCTGTTCGCCAACATCCCGCGCATCAAGTCGAAGCTCGAAACGCTGGAGGCGGTCGGCCTCGGCTACATCCGGCTCGGCCAGCCGGCGACGACCATCAGCGGGGGCGAGGCGCAGCGCGTGAAGCTCGCCACCGAGCTCTCCAAGCGCGCCACCGGCAAGACGCTCTACATCCTGGACGAGCCCACCACCGGGCTGTCGTTCGAGGATGCCGCGCACCTGCTGCGCGTGCTGCACCGGCTGGTGGACGGCGGCAACACGGTGCTGCTCATCGAGCACCACCTGGACCTCATCAAGAACGCGGACTGGATCATTGACATGGGCCCCGGCCCCGGCGTCCACGGCGGCGGCGTCGTCATCGAGGGGACGCCGGAGCGTGTCGCCGCGCACCCGGAGTCGCGCACCGCCTCGTTCCTCCGCGACGCCCTCGCGAAGCACGGCGTCGCGCCGGAGGAGCCAACGCCCGCCCCCACCCCCAGGCCGCGCAAGCGCGCCAAGGTGGGGGTTTAGCCCCTCCACGCCATCCGCGCGTAGCCGCATAGCCGTTGATGCATTAGAATGCATGCATCACACGATTGAATCGTGTGATGCACCGGGTTAATCGTCGCTTACGGTCGCCATGCTCTACCTGCGCTTCACCCCGTCGCTCGACGCCAGCGGCCTGCTGGACGAGCTCCAGCGCGCCCGCGAGACCCTCGACCGCTACCAGGATGCCCCCGATGCCTACATGGGCGAGTTGCGGCGGCACGCCATCGCCCTCAGCGTCCACTACTCCACCCGCATCGAGGGCAACACCCTCACGCTGGAACAGGTCGAGAGCCTGCTGCGGGGCCGGCAGATCGCCGCGCCGGTCAGCCAGCAGCAGGAAGCGCTCAACTACCGCGAGGCGATGGAGTACGTCCAGGTCGTCGCCAACGCAGCCTCGCCGCGCATCACAGAGGAGACGGTCAAGACCATCCACTTCCTCGTCACCAAGTCGCTGCCCGGCGGCTACAACCCCGGTCAGTACCGGTTCGTGCAGAACTTCGTCATCAACAGCGCAACGCAACGCCCGCTCTTCCGCCCTCCGCCGCCCGACCGTGTCCAGCCGCTCATGGAAGAGTACGTGCAGTGGCTCAACACGGCGCGCGAGGGACTGCCCCCCTACTACCGCGCCGCGCTCGCCCACCTCAACTTCGTCGCTATCCATCCGTTCGACGACGGCAACGGGCGTACGGCGCGCATCCTCGAAGCGCTCGTCCTCTACCTCGCGGGCTACCGGTCGCAGGAGCTCGTCTCGCTGGAGGCGTACTTCGGGCGCGACACGCAGGGCTACTATCGGGCGATAGCCGACTCGCTCGGGCCGACCTACGACCCCCAGGACCGCGACGTGACGCCGTGGACGGACTACTACCTCCACGCCCACGCAGCGCAGGCCAACGCTGCCGCCGCCAGGGAACAGCTGATCAGAGCGCAGGCAGATGCGCTCGGAGATGCGTTCGCGGCGCAGTTATGGGGCGACTTCGACCGGCTCATCGGACTGTGGGTTGCCTGCCGATTGGGAGTCATCACGAACAGCGATTACCGCGAGTTCACGAGCGTCGGCAACCAGACGGCGGCGAGGCACCTGCGCGGCATGGTGGCGGCAGGGCTGCTCGTCCGTCGCGGCAGAGGGCGCGGCATACACTACGTCCCCACCGAGACCGTGCTCAGGGTCTATCGGTCTGCGGGAGGGGAGGAGGAGTGACATCCGCCCATTGCGCGGCGGCGCAGTCCGCCGGTAGCGTGGCCCATAGATGGCGGTCCAATTCGAATGTCTCGACTACGAGGGCGTCCCTGTCTCCTGCGACGCGGACGTGTGGCGTTTGCACGTCCTGCGGGAGCACCCTGAGTTGGAAGAGCATGCAGCGGTCGTGCAGCAGGCCATCCGCGAACCGCTGCTCGTCTATCAGGACAGGGACTACTCCAACAGGAAGCTCTTCTACCTCACGTTCTCTCTATCCCCGTCATTCAGCAGAAGGCATGCCAAGGTCGTGGTGGAGTATCATCGAGAGCAGGATGGAACAGTGAGCGGCCGGGTCATAACCGCTTTTCCGTCGAGGAACGTTCGGAGAGGAGACAGGTTGCTATGGGCAAGCCCAACGATGCCGAGATAGCCGCCTTGATGGACATCGACGCCCCGACCTCGGAGATGCTCCGGTGGGACGACGCACGCCTCGCGTCGCTCACACACTCCTACTATGCCGACGCGGACACCTTGTACCTGCGTGAGGAGCCGGTGCAGCCGGCAGACAACATGCATGTGGGCAAGTACGCCGTATTGCGTTTCCACCCGGAGATGAACGAGGTCCTGGGCGCGCACGTGGAAAGCTGGGAGCGGTTCTTCCTCCCCCAGCACCCGGAGCTCCGCGAAGCGTGGGAGCGCATCATCAAACCCCATCTCGCCAGCGAGCGCCAGGCGAGCCCCGACGAGCTCGCGCAGTTCAACCTCGCCCTCATACGCCGCATCCTCGACGCCCTCCGCGAGTCAGAACAGCCCGCCAAGGCAAAGGCCTGAGTCCACGTCATCATCCCCGAGCGTCACGGCACCGACCGCGCCACCCACTACGTCCCCACGGAGGCAGTGCTGCGAGTCTATCGGTCGGCGGGGGGAGAGGTGAACGAGGAGTAACGTTACTCCCAACTATCGTCACGCCACCGGACGGGCAAGCCCTCCTCGAATATCGCCTCGTACAATCCCGGAAGCGTCGCTTGGTACTCGTTGTCTGCTATATCCATCCCCGCAGACATCCCCATCAACTCGCTTTGGTCTATGAGCGCCAACTGGATGAACACTGGTCTCGACTGACCATGCAACGCAATCTTCGCCAAGTAGGTGTGTTCGTTCGTATTGTCGGGGAACTCAACCACATCGACGCCAGCGACACCGTCGAGGCTCTCCCAGTTGGAGACAGCCTCTTGCACAAGTTGGAATCCGTCACGCGCCATGCCGTGATCGTTGATCGGGGCGATGGGAAGTGTCAAGGGTGATCAGGCTATGACCCTGTAGCGTCCCCGCCTGTCAACGAACAGGAGCACTCCGCCTCTGGCAAGCACCTGCATCTGCTGGCGAATCTTCGCCTGCACATTGCGGTTGTCCGTGTGTCGCGAAGCGAGTTCTGCCTCGAATCGCTGGTAGAAGTCCTGCAGAGTGAACTCCCTGACCTGTGTCTCTCGTTCCAGCACACGGATGCACGACAGCACATCGGCAGCCCAGCCACCCTTCTTGCCTGCGAGGAACCCATAGCGTTGCCAGTCATCGCGGACTTCATCAGGATTGCGGGACACACCAGCCTCGACAACATGCACGCGCCCTTCTTCCGGCAGTAGCCCCAACAGAATATTCGAGCCCACCCAGCCCGCCCGCCTCGCGTGGGGCGGTAATGGAGACCTCCGCTCCACAACCGCAGGGCTCAGGAAGTGGCCGGGCACGACGAAGAGGTCAACTACAGCAGCGTCAGGAATCGAATACTGGAGGAAGGCGTAATGCGGCGCTCGACCTTGTGCGATGGCGCGCATCTTGAGGTCGTATTGTGAGTTGCTGACCCTTCGCCCGAACGGGCGGTCATGGCTCTTGAGTTGATAGAGAGCCCCACACGTCGAGCACGAGTAATCCCAAACCGCAGTGTTCGCTCGCGCAGCATCAAGGTGGGCAGACGCACAAGCAAGGCAATAGAGGTTCCGTGTCGCCCAGTCTTCCGTCAGACGCCGAGCCATCTGGCTCTTGCTCTTGTACCCCTGAGCGACTGTCAAGTCTAGGCGCAAGTCCATCGGCGCGGATTATAGACAGCGCGGTACGGCACCGCTAGTCTCGCCACGTCTGCCACACACACCTTGGATGACGCCAGCAGGGGCGTTACACTGGCTAGGGCAGCCACACCGTCGGGCAAGAAGGACACCGGCATGCTGTACACGAAATTCAAAACCACGCCTGCCATTCGAGAGATACTGACCGAGCTGTCGGCAATCCGTGAGGAGTTGGACGCCCACCGCCACACCGCAGGCGAGATCGCGCCCGAACTCCGACGCCACATCATGGAACGCCAAGCCATGGCGTCGCGTGCCCATTACTCCACCAAACTAGAAGGCAACCCTCTTACTCTCCCCGAAGTAGAATCCCTTATCAGTGGCGAATCCGTGTCATCTCCTGAGAATGAGAGGCAGGAGGTCCTCAATTACTACGAGGCCATGCAGTACGCGCGAAGCATTGGTACTGCCTCATCCCCACGACTCAATGAAGATACGATTAAAGAAATTCACTGCCGTGTTACTAAACTGCTTTGGGATGACGATACTCCTTACGACTCCGGGCGTTACCGCCAAGGGCAGAACTTTGTGAGGACATTTCGCCCGCCGCCTGCTGAACACGTTGAGATGCTTATGGACGAGTATGTCCGTTGGTTAAACACGTCGCAAGGGTTACATCCTTATTGCAAGGCAGCTCTCGCTCACATTAACTTCATTGCCATCCATCCATTCTGGAATGGGAACGGACGGACAGCGCGAGTCACAGAGGCACTGGTCCTGTACCTTGCAGGCTACAAGTCACCGGCTCTCGTATCGCTGGAAGAGTACTTCGGGATGGACGACCAGCGTTACTACGAGGCAATCGAGAAAGCCGTTGGGAATGTATATGAACCGGCGGCTCACGACCTCACATCTTGGGTTGAGTATTACCTACATGCATACTTGATACAGGCTAATGCTGCACTTGCTAAGCACAGAAGGCTGAAGGCTGGCACGCATGCGCTTAATGCTGAGTACATGCCACTGCTTACATTGGACCTGCGATGGCGTCCGCATGGTGATCTACTGCTCTTTAATTGGGAAAATGCAAGCCGCGCTTTCGTCATTAGAGCAACTGCCCTCGTGATAGCTTGTAATTCAGGCCCGGTAACCAACAAAGGGCTTAGGCGGGCCATGAGCGAAACTGCAGGAGCTGCCAGTAGGCGGACTCTGGCAAGACATCTGACCTGGCTAACCGGCAAAAGACTGCTTATTAAGCATGGCACAGGAAGTTCAACGTGCTACTTACCGTCAGAGGCAGTTGCGCACGTATTCGAAACTGCGCCGTCCTTGCAAGCCTAGCCCCCATGCGCGCGCTCAAGCTCGGACTCGCACGGTGGATGGTGGCAACGGTCATCCCCGCCGTGTTCCGCCGCGTCAACGCATTCATCGCGTGGGTTGTGCGTTCGCGGCTGCACCCGCTGCTCGGTCCGCGTTTCGTGGTCATCCGCTGCGAGGGGCGGCGCACCGGCAGGAGGTACCTCGTGCCGGTGATGTGCCGCCCGTCCGGCGGCGGGGCGCTCCGCGTCCTGACGAGCGCCCGCGCGCTCTGGTGGCGCAACGTCGAGAGCGGCGCTCCGGCGACGGTCTACTACCGGGGCCGCGAGCGCGAGGCGCGCATCGACGTCGTGCGCGGCGTCGACGACCCGCCGGAGGTCGAGCGCGCGCTGGCGTCGCGGGGCGTGGTCGCGCGGACGCTCGTCGCGCTGCCGGCGTCGGAGTCGGTGCTGCTTCGGGTGTGGCTGTCGTAGAGCCACACGCTGGATTCCCGCCTTCGCGGGAATGACGGGAGAAGGCGGGGCTGCCGGAGAAGGCGGGAATGACGGTTGTCTAGCGGCTCGGGGGAGGGGACGAGAATGGAACGCTGCCAGCAAGCGAGCCTCCGTCGACCAGGAGGTCGGCTGCCGCGATGAAGTCGGCGTCGTCCGATGCGAGGAAGACGACCGCCTTCGCGATGTCCGGCGGCATCCCCTGCCGTCCCACGAGGTTCGACACGCCCCGGCCCTCCGCGGGCAGCTCTTCCTGTCCAACAGGCGAGCCGATGCGGTTGGGGGTCAGCGAGTTCACCCGCACGCCGAACTGCGCGAACTGGATGGCGAGCGAGCGGGTGAGGTTCAGCACGCCGCCCTTCGCCGCCGAGTACGCCGTCGCGTCGGCGCGGCCCCGGTGGCCGGACGTGGACGCGATGTTGATGATCTTGCCGCCGCGCCCCTGGTCGCGCATCTGCCGCCCCGCGTACTTGCACGTCAGGAACACGCTCTTGAGCGTCACGTCGATGATGCGGTCCCACTCGTCCTCCGGCAGGTCGAGCGCGGGCGTGTGGTCGGTGATCGCGGCGTTGTTCACGAGGATGTCCACCCCGCCGAACGCCTCGACGGTCGCACTCACCATGTGCTGCACGTCCTCGCTCGACGATACGTCCGCCTGGACCGCGATGGCGCAACCGGGGTGCTCGGCGTTGATCGCGTCGGCAACGGCCTGCGCGGCCTCCAGCCGTACGTCGACGAGCGCGACCTTCGCGCCCTCCCCGGCGAAATAGTGGCCCACCGACTCGCCGATGTTCCGTCCCGCGCCCGTAACGATAGCTACCTGGTTCTCCAGTCTCATGCGTCTGCTCCTGTTGGGGTTAGCCCGCCTGTTCCGCCGCCGCGACGGCCACGCCGACCGGCACGACCCGGGAGGCCGATACCTTGAACGACAGCGTAACCGCGTCGTTCTCATTCACGTCCTCGCCCGGATGCACGTCCGCCTTCACCAACGCGCCGCCCACCTCCACCTGGCAGTCGAGCGTGTTGCCGAGGTAGACGACGCTCGCCACCCTGCCGGAGAGCACGTTGACGTCGTCTCCGGCAGGAGGCGCGCCAGTGTGCAGCACGACGTTCTCCGGCCGCACGGCCACGGCAACCCGCGTCCCCTTGCCCACCGCCTCCGCCGTCGTGCAGCGCAGCACGCCGTGCTCCGTCTCCACGCCGGTGACGCCGCCCGTCTCTACGGCATCTGTGACGGTGCCCTCGAAGAAGTTGGCCGAGCCGATGAACTCCGCGGCGAACCGGTTGCGCGGGGCCTCGTATATCTCGCGCGGCGGGCCGTACTGGACGAGGCGTCCGCTGTCCATCACGGCCACCTGGTCGGAGAGCGTCAGCGCCTCCAACTGGTCGTGCGTCACGAACAGCGTGGTGATGCCGAGCGTGGAGGTGAGCTGCTTCAACTCGTTGCGCATCTCCTCCCGCAGCTTGGCGTCCAGGTTGCTGAGGGGTTCGTCGAGCAGGAGCGCCTTCGGCTCGTTCACGAGCGCCCTCGCCAGCGCGAGCCGCTGCTGCTGGCCTCCGCTCAACTGCGGCGCGGGACGCTTCTCCAGTCCGTCCAGGTGGACGAGCGCGAGCGAGCGCATCACGCGGTCCCGCGTCTCCGCGTTGGAGAACTTCTGCGGCCCCTGCTTCAGCGGGAACGCGACGTTGTCGAAAACGTTCATGTGCGGCCAGATGGCGTAGGACTGGAAGACCATACCCATGGGCCGCTTGTGCGGCGGCGTCCACATGGCCCGGCTCGATGACACGAGCACGGCGTCCTCCAGCGTGATGTCGCCGTCGTCCGGGCGTTCGAGCCCCGCGATGCAGCGGAGCGTCGTGGACTTGCCGCAGCCGGACGGGCCGAGCAGCGTGAAGAACGCGCCCGACTCGACGTCGAACGTCACGTCCTCGACCGCGCGCACCTCGCCCTGATCGGTGTCGAACCGCTTGAAGAGGTTCCTGACCTGAAGCGCTACCGCCACGTTGACCTCCCCTTACTGTTGCCTGCTGAGCCGCTGGCCCACGATCCGCGTGAGCACCACGAGCAGGATGATGAGCACCACCAGCACCACGCCCGCCGCCGCGGCGAGGCTCAGCCGCCCGCCGAAGAACTGCTGCCAGACGTAGGCCGAGATGATGCGGTTGGAGCTGGACTGCAGCAGCAGCGCCACCGTCAGCTCGCGTCCGCTGTGGATGGCGACCCACAGCCAGCCCGCGACCAGCGACGGCATGAGCAGCGGCAGGATGATGCGCCGGAACGTGCTGAACCACGCCGCCCCGCTCATCGCGCCGGCCTCCTCCAACTCGCGGTGTATCTGGAACATCGCCCCGTTCGTCGTCCGCGTGCCGTAGGCGATGAAGAGCGAGATGTGGGCGATGACGATGAGCCATATCGTCCCGTAGGTGGGTACGAGGACGAACAGCCCGATGATGAGCCACGCAAGCCCCATGACGATGCCGGGCACGGTATGCGGCATGAACGCCAGCATGTCCAGTATCGACTTTCCTCGCGCCCTGCTCCGCACCACGAACCACGAGACGACCGCCGAGAGGAGCATCGTCAGCGCGGGCACCACGAGAATGAGCAGCAGCGAGTTCCGCAGGCCCTGCATGAACTCGTGCCTGCCCGGCCCGGTGAGGATGAAGCGGTAGGCGTCCAGGCTGACGAACTCCAGCGCCTTCGGCAGCGGCGCCTGGTAGAACGGGATGAGGCTCGCCCACACGAGGATGAACATCGGCAGGCCGAACGTGAGGATGAAGAAGAGGATGATGAGGCCCGCACTGATGAAGCGGCCCTTCGGCCCCAATTCGATGCGCCGCGGACGGTAGCCCTTCCCCGTCACCGTCGCGAACCGCTGCTGTATCCGCGTCACGCGGTGGTAGATGAAGATGCCGACCACGCCGAGGATGCCCGCGATCGTCGCGAGGCTCGTGGCGAAGCCGTAGTCCGGCGGCACCTGGCTCGTCGCCAGGTAGATGCGCGTGGCGAGCACGTGGATGTCCGCCGGCATCCCCATCACACCCGGGATCTCGAAGACGCCGACCGTCGACGTGGCGATGTAGACCACGACGCCCAGGATGCCCGGCGTCATAATGGGCAGCGTAACGTGGCGCGCTGTCTTGAACGTGCCCACCTGCGACATGGAGGACGCCTCCTCCAGCGACGGGTCCATGCTGCGGAAGAGGCCGATGACCATGAGGAAGATGGTGGCGGCAAGCCGCAAGCCCTCCACGAAGATCATCGCCCACATCGTGTTCGGGTTGAACGGTCCCTTGTCCCAGTCCAGCCACGCCGTGAACGGCAGGTTCACGAGGCCGGTGCGTGGGTTCAGCACGAGCACCCACGCGATGGCGAACATCGCCGCAGGCATCGCGCTGTTGATGACGATGGACACGAAGCCGAAGTTGCGCAACGGCGTGTTCGTTCGCTCGATGAGCCACGCAAATCCCACGCCGATGATGAGGCCGACGATTATCGAGCCGACCGAGAACCAGAACGTGTTGATGAGCAGCTCGTACGTGAGGGGGTTCAGGAAGGTGTCGACGTAGTTGCTGATGGTGAACGTGCCGCCGCGCTCACCGGGCCCCGCCGTGCGGAAGCTGAACCAGAGCACGAGCACCAAGGGCACGGCGACGAGGAACGCCAGCAGCGCCCCCAGGGAGCCGATGACGATCAGCACCTGCGGGTCCGTCCGCAGCCCCTGGCGCAGGGTGCGTCCCACCGTTGTCTGCTGCCCGATCATGACGCGCCGTTCACTCCCGGAGCAGAACCGTGCTGCTCCTCATAAGCCACAGGGCGCCGGGATGATGATTCGTCATCCCGGCGCCCTCGCTGCATCAGACTTCGAGTCCTATCCGGTCGGGATACCGATGGCCTCGAGGTACTTCGTTCCCAGCCTGCCGAAGTGGTCGTTCAGCTCGGTCCCCGGCGGAACGATCTTGGAGCCCTTGGACTTGACCAGGTTGGCGTACGGCGTGTCCTCGGAGAGCGTCAGGTCGGACGTCGGACGAACCTTCGTCCAGAGAGCCCGGCCGTCCGGTCCCATCAGGAACGCTGCGAACAGCTTGGCCGCGTTCGGATTGGGGGAGTTCTTCGGTACGAAGTGGTGCACCGGCTCCACCGAGATGGTCTCGACCGGAACGATGTCCAGCGGCGCGCCCTTCGACCAGAGGTTCTGGAAGGAGCTGAGGTTGATCTCCAGCGCACAGGAAACTTCGCCGGACGCTACGAGGTCGCCAACGACGCCATTGCCCCGCTGCGCCTTGAGGTCGTTCGCCTTCACGGCGGCCAGGTATTCAGCGACGCGGTCCTCCTCCCAGAGGCCGGGACGCGAGTCGCCGTACGCGGGCAGGTTCGTCAGGTAGATGAAGCCCTTGAGCCGGTTCTCGACGACGATCTCGCCCTTCAGGCTCGGGTCGAGCAGGTCTTCGTAGGACTGCGGGAAGTCGTCGCCGGAGAGCCTGTCCGTGTTACAGATAGGCGCGTGCGGAACGCCAACCTTCAGGAAGATGCGGTTGTCCGAGTAGACAAGGTTCGGGTCGACGCCAAGCTCCTCGACGATGTCCGTCAGGTCTTCGGCGAGGTCCTCCTCGATCACGCGGTTGTCGCGGCCGGGGTCGGTCACGTCAACGGTGATCTTGTTCGCCTGCGCCTCCAGGAAGAGCCGCTCTCGCAGTTCGGCGCTGTTCGCCGTGATGAGGCTCACCTTGACACCGGGGTACTTCGCCTCGAAGGCGCCGATGATCGCGGTGGTGCGTTCCTCGGTGTCGGTGGTGGCCCAGACGACCCCGCCTTCCTGCTGCGCCGCCGCGTGCAGTTGCTCCAGCAGGCTTGGCACCGGCGTCGGAGTCGCTGCAGGCGCGGGCGTCGCAGTTGGCGTGGGCGTCGGGTCGCTGCCGCAGGCGGCAAGCGACGCCACTGCCAGCAGCGCAACCAGTGTCGCCAGAACGGCGCGCGTACAGATGCTGATCACCTTCCGGTTCATGTCATCCTCCCTCTGACCGGATGGGGCTGCCTTCCTGCGCCGACCTCCTTTGCGCGGAGCCCTGCACAGGCGGCGTCACCCACGCGGGAACCTAACACCGCGTATGCCGAGCGTCAACGCTCACGCACGAGGCAGAAGAGGGGGAAGTCGTCCGGTGCCTGGAATGCGGGACAGTTCGCTATGCGCTGACGAGGGAGGGGTCCATGCGCGGGATGAGGTCGGTGCGCCAGTCATCGTCCGCCGGCAGGATGCTCTCCGCTGCGCGCAGTTCGTAGTAGCTGGGCGACACGCCCTGCGGGTCGCCCCCGTCCTGCACGGTGCGCACCGCCTCCTCCAGCAACTTTCGCGCGGCGATGATCGCCTTGTCCGCAGGGCCGAGGTGCTCGCGGGAGCGGTCCACGATCGGCCCCATCATCTCCTGCACCGCGCGGTCCTGCGTGTTGATGCCAACGATACCGGTGAACGTATCGGTCTTCTGTACAGCGCGGTCGATCAGCCAGCTGTTGGAGCGGTTGCGGATGGAGCGGAACCCGTTCTCCGCGTCCACGTCGATCCCGAAGATGTTGCCCGTCTCCTCCGGTCCGGCCTTGCCCTTGTCCAGCGGCTGGACCTCGTTGTAGTACCAGTTCCATACGAGGCACTTGTAATCGTCTATCGGCACCCAGTGGTGCCCGTGGACCTGGTTCTGGATGCCCCGCCCCGCCGGGCGCAGCTGCGTCCACGGCATGATGAAGTGGTAACCCCGCACGTACTGCCGGTCCGTGCCCAACGGACGAATGCCGAAGTAGCGGTAGCCGTAGTCGGTCACGTCCACTTCCAGCGACGGCGCGGCGCCCTGCACGAAGGCGTCGTTCACCGGCAGGCCGGGCTGCGAGGGGTTCGGGCGCAGCGCCCGGTGCATGATGGGCGCGTGGGAGGTGTCTATCCCGCCCTCGAGCGCCTGCAGCCAGTTGCACTCCTCCACCACCTTCGTCACCACGCGATGCTCTGCCTGTACTTTCGTCCACGCGAAATGGGGAGGCGGGGGCTGCTTCTCCTTCGGCCCCATGTACACCCACAACACGCCTCCCACTTCGGCGACGGGATAGGAGACCGTCTTGATCTTGGACGCGAACTGCTTCGGCTCATTCATCTGGTCGACGCACTGGCCCGTCACGTCGAACTTCCAGCCGTGGTAGACGCAGCGCAGGCCGTTCTCCTCGTTCCGGCCGAGCCAGAGCGACGTGAGCCGGTGCGGGCAGTACTCGTCGAGCACGCCCACGCGTCCGCTCGTGTCGCGAAACGCCACGAGGTCTTCGCCGAGGAGCCGCAGGCGGACGGGCGTGCAGTCCGGTTCCGGCAACTCCCAATCGAGCAGCGCCGGTACCCAGTAGCGGCGGAGCGTCTCGCCCATGGGTGTACCGGGGCCAACCCGGGTGAGCAGTTCATTCTGCTGAGCAGTGAGCATCGCCTGGTGCTCCTCCAAACGCGCGGACTATCCGCAAGATACTTCCAGCCCCACTGACAGGCAAGCCTCATAGTGCTACGAAACAACAACCCAAGCCACAGCGGATGCGGTACGATTCACCGGCACTCTCCTACCATTCCACACGAACGGCCTCTGAGCAGCCTCGCTTGAACACCATCTGCCCGCAATGCGGCACCGCGAACGCCGTCCACCACCGCTTCTGCTTCTACTGCGGTTACGCCCTCATGCCTGCGGGTATTCCGCCTGCATCAACTCCTCCACGGCCAGCCTCATGGCGCACGTCCACGCAAGCGGTCGGCAAGGGTATCGGGGCAGGGTGGCGAACAGCACATGGACTGAGCCGGCAGGCCGCGCGAGCGCTGGCTCCTCTGGCCGGTGCGTTCGCCGCCCTCCCCTTATTCGCCGAGCAGACCGCACGTGCAGGCAGCCGGATACGGCTGTGGGAGATAGCGGTCATCGCAGCGCTGACCTTCGTCGCAGCGGTCATCCGCACACAGAACCTGGAGACGGTGCCGCCCGGCATCGCGAACGACGAGGCAGAGCTAGCGCTCGAGGCGCTGCGCATCTCCGCTGGAGAGGCGTGGCCCGGCGCCTGGACCGGCGTGACGCTGGGCACACCCGCGGGGCTCGTCCACCTGCAGGCGCTGTTCTTCCTCTTCCTGGATGCGAGCATCGCCACAGCGAGGCTGAGCGCCGCACTCCCCGGCGTCGCGCTCATCCCCGTCGCGTACCTGTTCATGCGGCAACTCTTCTCCGCCCGAACAGCCACCCTCACGGCGGCGTTCCTCACATTTCACGTCTGGTTCATAGCGCTCAGCCAAATCGCATTCCCTGCGATGCTGGCGGTCCTCTGCTTCATGGCGGGCGTATGGTTGTTCATCGCAGGCGTACGGTCAAACCGCTGGTGGGCTGCCGGGCTCGGCGGGGTCCTGTTCGGGCTCGGGTGGTACACCTACCAAGCCTTCCCACTCTACGCGGCCGGCGTATGGGGGGTACTCGTTGTCCTGCTGCTGACGCACCGGAAAGCGCGCCTTCCGGCGGTGTACTGGTTCCTCGGCGCTTCCGTTGCGGTCAGCGCGCACATAGCCTTCCTGTACCTTACGTCGGAGGCTGTCGCGTCCGGCTTCCACTTCTACGACCGGACGCCCCTCTCGCTGATGCCTCTCCTGGGCCGCGCATGGGAAGTGGTCACGTACGTCCACACGCCGATGCCGCGCGAGGGGAACGTCGGGACCGGAGGGATACCGCTGTTGCATTTCAGCACGGAGGTGTTCTTCTGGACAGGGCTGGCAGCACTCCTCCTGTCCATCAGGAAACGCCCCAGCCAACTGCTGCTCGCAGGCTGGCTCATCTCGCTCGTACCCGCCGTTCTGACACCGGACGCGGAGAGCCGGCGCTACCTCCTCGGCATCTTCTTCGTCCTCGCGATCGCAGCGGTCGGGCTGGACGCCCTCGTGTCGCTGGTGCACAACCGCTGGAACCGGTTTGCAGGCGCGCTCCCCATCCCCATCCTTGCAGGGTGGTTCGGGAACGCGGTAGCCGCGGTCGCGCTCGCCGCATTCGTGCTCCTCTTCGCCGGACAGCAGGCCCGCGACTACGACAACTGGCTCGTCGAATCGGAGTGGGCCCTGGCCCGCAAAGAGGTGGAGGCGGTACGGTTCGCGCAGTCGCTTGGCGCCGGGTACGAGGTGCGCCTTTACAACGACCGCCTGCCCCGGACGAATGCCGTCGTGCAATGGTTCCTCCGCGACACGGAGACCGCCAACGGCAGCCCGGTCTTCGGGGGAAGCGGCGAGATAGACGCGGAGACGGTGAGCAGACCGACGGTGTGGCTGCTGGCCGAGAACTACCTCACGCTCATCCCGCAGTTGGAATCGACCTTCCCCGAGGGAAGCCTCACGTTCGAGAACGACGAACAGGGGGAGTTGCTCTACGCGGCGTACGTGCTGGACACATCTTGAGTGGCCCCAGCACCAGCGCCTGGCTGGTGGAGATGCGCGCTTGCGCGGCTTCCTACTTTCCGGTAATACAGAGCGAGAGTTCTTATGGACCCATCCTTCTCTGACATAACCCGCGAAGCCGGGCTCCTCTTCGGTGCTGTTCAGCTTGCCGCAGTGGTCGTGTTTCTGACCGTCCGGCCCATCAGCAGATGGGCGACACGCGAATTGAGAGGCTACAGCGCCACCTCATGGACGGTCCCTCCCCTCTGGGTGGGGATCGGGAACGGCATCATCGAGCGTCTGCTGATAGGAGGAGTCGTCTTCCTCTCACCGGAAGACGCTGTGCTGGCGGGCATCGCCTGGCTCACACTCAAGACGGCGCTCTCGCTGCGGGGATTCTGGGGTGAAGACACCGCGCGCAGGGTGAACGGCATCATCTTCCTCTGGACATCCGTCGTTTCCATGCTCGTCGGGGCGGCCTCCGGCTTTCTCCTGCGAGCCCAGGCGGCTTGAACATGCGCCCCACGCGGCACGGACGCATGCGCTCCGCGTACGCGACGCGCGACCTGACGCAGGGCGGCGTACGGCGCAACCTCTGGTTCATCGCGTGGCCGCAGATGGTGGCCGGGGTCTTCAATGCATCGGACCAGCTGGCCGACATCTTCTGGGCCGCGAAGGTCGCCGGATTCAACGCCATAGGCGGCATCGGCGTCGCCCAAGCGTACGGCCAGCTCATCATGATGGCGCGGATGGGGCTCGACGTGGGGATGCAGGCCATGATCGCACGCGCAGTGGGCGCACGACGGCTCGACCTGGCCAACCACGCGATGCTCCAGGCATTCACGCTCACTTTCCTCCTCTCACTCGTGCTGGCCATCGTTGGAATCGTGTTCGCCCCGTTCCTGCTCCGCATCGTGGGCGTGAGCGAAGCTGTTGCCGAGATGGCGGTCTTCTACCTGCAGTTCCAGTTCGCCGCGGCCGGAGTGCACAGCTTCCGGCAGACGACGGGCGCAGCACTGCAAGCCTCCGGCGACACGCTGACCCACATGAAGTCCACGATAGCGTCACGGGTGCTGCACCTCGTCATCAGCCCGTTCCTCATCTTCGGCTGGTTCGGTCTGCCCGACATGGGCATCGCCGGAGCAGCAGCGGCTAACGCTATGGCACACGTCGTGGGCATCGTCTGGAACCTGTACGCGCTCAGTTCCGGTTCTTCGCGGTTGAAGCTTTCGCTGCTCGACTACCGAATCGACCTGCCGATGATGGGGCGCATCATCAAGATCGGAGCACCCGCCACAGCGACGCAGATGGAGCGCGGACTCTCCGAGATGGTACTCATCAGGCTCGTCTCCCCATTCGGAGACATCGCGCTGGCGGCGTACTCGCTCACCCGCAGGCTGGAACGGCTCACGAACATCGGCAGCCAGGGGATGGGGCGGGCGTCCGGCATCCTGGTTGCGCAGAACCTCGGCGCGGAGCAACCAGCCCGTGCGCGGAGCACCATCAAGTGGGCCGTGGCCTACGTCATGGCCATTCGCGGCAGCGCGGGCATCCTCCTCATCGTCTTCCCTGCGTTCTTCATCGGGCTGTTCAGCAGCGAACCGGAATTCGTCGAGACAGCCGTGGTCTGGTTGCGCATCCAGGCAGTGGCCGGCACCCTGCTCGGCGGCGGACAGGTGTTCCAGCAATCGTTCAACATCGCGGGCGATACGTTGGCGCCCATGCTCGTGACGTTCATGAGCATGTGGGTGATGGAGGTGCCGCTTGCGTTCGTACTGTCCCGGTGGACCCCCGCCGAAGCGCTCGGCGTTGCTATCGCCATCGCTGTCGCTATGCTCATCCGCTTCGCACTCTACGGAGGCTACTACTTCACCGGCAGATGGTTGAACGTGGACGTATTGCCAAAGTCCACCCCGGAGGAAGCACGCTCGCCCTGACGCGGCGCTAGCGGTTCAACTCCATCGGCTGCGAGCACTCACCTGTCGCTTCGTCTATGTGCTCCAGCCGCTGACCGCGGCCCTTCATCAGCACGAGTTCCACGGCGCCTCCGGCCTCCGCGGCCTGCCGGTGCACGTTGAACGGCCCGTCGTACAGGTAGCCGAACTCCCCCGGCAGGATGTGGTGGTCCTGCACCAGCTCCAATGTCGCCAGCGGCGTGGAGCCGTCGTCGACGCGGCGCCAGGACGTGTAACGTTCGCTGCCTTCGAGCAGGCCGATGACGACCCACCCCTCGTGGCTGTGGATGGCGGTCGGCGTGTTCGGCGGGTACTGCGCGAGCAGCAGGCGGAACAGGCCGTCCGGGTCGTCGTACAGCTTCTGCCCGGGCAGGCCGGAGCTGATGGTGGCAGGCTCACCGATGCTCCAGAAGTAGTCACGGCTGTTCTCCCCGCCGAAGCGCTGCAACAGATGCCCGAGCCGGAGGATCGCCTCCATGCCGGCTGCATTGGCATCGAGCGACCGCCGGACGTCATGGCCGAACTCTTCGACGGTGTAGCGGCTGACGATGTTCACGAAAGCCTCCTCGTGCAGGTTGAATCATGCCCACGCACAACCCGATACGTGGTATCGGATGGATGCGCCTCTGGTAAGCGGCTATTGCGTGCACTATAATACGCCAGCGCAGCGGCACAATCCGCCGCGCGGCTTCCAGCGATGGAACGAAACGAACCTCTGGGAGGGTTATCGAATGAAAGTGCGAATGCTACTGGTCATATCGGTTCTTGCCGTGGCTTTGACCGCGGTGGTCGCCTGTGGCGACTCAGGGGAGTTGGATGACGCCAACGCCCGCATCGCGGAACTGGAGAGCGAACTCGGCGACACCAAGACGATGCTTGCCGACGCTGAGGCTGCCGCTGCCGCTGCCGTGGGCGACCGCCTCCAGCGCGTCCGCGACCGCGGCGTGCTCATCTGCGGCAGCCGCATCGACGTCGCCGGATACGGCGCACTCGACGACGCCGGACGCAACATCGGATTCGACATCGACCTCTGCCGCGCGGTGGCCGCAGCCGTCCTCGGCAATAGCGAAGCCATTGAGGTCCGCCCCTTCACCGCCGCCGAGCGCGGCCCGGCCCTGCAGGCCGCCGAAATCGACATGATGGCCCGCACCGTAACCTGGACCACCTCCCGCGACGCGCAGTGGGGCGACTACACCTACACGACGTTCTACGACGGGCAGGGCTTCATGGTCCCGGATGACCTCCTGGCGGCGGACGGGACCCCCGTTGACTCCGCGCATGACTTGAGCGGCGCGGCGGTGTGCGTCATCGCCGGCACAACGACCGAATTGAACATGTCCGACTTCTTCCGCCAGAACAACTACGACTACAACCCGAACGTCTTCGAGGAGAACGACGCGGCCCGCGCGGCATACCTCTCCGGCGCATGCGACGTCTTCACCAACGACCGCTCGCAGTTGGCCGCCATCCGCAGCACGTTCGACAACCCCGGCGGCCACGTCATTCTCCCGGAGACCATCTCCGAGGAGCCCCTCACTCCCGTCGTCCCCCACGGCGACACCCAGTGGTTCGACCTGGTCAAGACCATCATGGCCGGCCTCATCTACGCCGAAGCCTACGGCATCACCAGCGGCAACATCGACCAGGTGCTCGCAGGCGAGAACGCAAAGGCTCAACGGCTCCTCGGAGCGCCGGACACGAGCTTCGGACAGGAATCGCTCGGCCTCAGCCAGACCGTGATGCAGGACGTGCTCCGCGCCGTCGGCAACTACGGCGAGATCTACGACCGCAACCTCGGCCCGGACACCCCCATCAACCTCCCACGGACCGGGCGCAACCGCCTCTGGCTCGACGGCGGCCAGATCTACGCTCCGCCGTTGCGCTAACCCGCAGACAGGCACGGCGTACACACGCATGCGCGGAACGCCCCCTCCCTTTCGCGGGAGGGGGCGTTCTCATGCAGCCCGGCGCAGTTCCGCGCAGATTGGGCATGGAGTAAACTGCTCGCGCCATGATGCGGCTCCTGCAATACCAGGGAATCCCCCTTTGGCGGAACGTCGTCTTCCTCCAGTTCACCCTGCAGATAGTCTCCGCCGTCCTCGTCCTCTCCTTCCTCGCCTTCTTCTTCACCAACCTCCTCCGTGAGATCGACCAGCGCGAGATACCCTTCGGGTTCTCCTTCCTCGACCGCTCCACCGGCATCCCCATTGGCGAGACGCTTATCAGTTACACCCCGGAGGACTCCTACCGCTACACCCTCTTCGTCGCGTTCCTCAACACCGTCAAGGTCGCCTTCGCAGGCGTGGTCTTCGCCACTATTGTCGGCATCATCGTCGGCGTCGCCCGCCTTTCGCCGAACTGGCTGGTCAACCGCCTCGCTCTCGTCTATATCGACGTCTTCCGGAACATCCCGCTTCTCGTCCAACTGCTTTTCTGGTTCTTCATCGTGCTCGCCCTTCCCCCCATCAGAGAGGCCTACGTCCTGGGCGACGCCTTCTTCCTGAGCAACAGCGGTTTCGCCATGCCGTGGCTTGCTCCCCAAGGCTCGTTCTGGCCGTGGGTTCTCGTCTGCGCTCTGGGGCTGGGCGCCGCCTTCTACGCGGCGCGGGTCATGGAGCGCCGGGAGACAGAGTCCGGTAGAGCAAGCCATTCGCTGCTGGCGTTTCTGGTTATCGCATTCGGAGTAGGGACAGCGGCGTTCTTCGCATTCGGCGGCCCGCTCGACGTCACAACGCCGGAGCGTGGCGCTTTCGGGCGGCTGAGCGGCGGAACGCAAGTAAGCGGCAGCTTCGTCGCTCTCCTCATCGGCCTCGTCGTCTACACGTCGTCGTTCATCGCTGAGATCGTCCGCGCCGGCATCCAGTCCGTCAGCAAGGGGCAGACCGAAGCCGCGCGCTCCATCGGACTGAACGGAACGGCATCCCTCAGGTTCGTCATCTTCCCTCAGGCGCTGCGGGTCATCATTCCTCCGACCATCAGCCACTACTTGAACCTGACCAAGAACTCGAGCCTTGCCGCGGCCATCGGCTACCCCGACATGGTGAGCGTCGCCACCACCCTCACCCAGACCGCGCCTGCCGTCTCGCTCATCGGCATCGTCATGGTCTCCTACCTGGGCCTCAGCCTGTTCTATGCGCTGATAGGCAACGTCTACAACCGCCTTATCCGCTACAAGGCCTTGTGACGCGCTGATGACCACCACCACAGAACGCTTCGGGCCCGCGCCGCCTCCCCCGGCATTCACCGTCGGCTGGCAGGGTTGGCTCCGCATGAACCTCTTCAGCTCCTGGCCCAGCGGCATCGTAACCATCGTTCTTGGCGTCGCGATCTTCTTCGCCGCGCTGGGAGGCCTCCGCTGGCTGGTCTTCTCCTCCGACTGGGCGGTCATAACCGACCGCGTCCCGCTCTATATCGTCGGGACCTATCCGCGGGAGTATTACTGGCGACCGGAGATCGCGCTCCTTCTGGTCAGCGGACTGATGGGGATGGCCTGGCGCACCTGGGGCGGGCCCGCGCGCGGCTTCGCTGCAGCCTTCGGTGCGCTGGTCTTTGTTGTAGCCCTCATCCCCTACCAGATGGACGTTCTCTACCGCGCCCTTCTGCTCGCCGTTCCCGCCGCCATGGCCGGCGGCTATTACTGCGCGCACTTCATCCCCGGACAAGGCCGCGCCAAGTGGTTCGGCATCGCCGGGGCCGGAGTGCTCATTGCCTCCCTCCTCGTGATAGCCGGGTTCAGCCTGCCCGGCGTCGGCTCTCCGCCCGGTCTTCACCCTGTAACCGAGTCCGAAGTCGGCGGCCTGATGCTGAACCTCCTCCTCGCGGCGTTTGGCATCATCGCCTCACTGCCCATCGGCATCGCCCTGGCGCTCGGACGGCGCAGCCGCCTTCCCGTCCTCAAGTTCGCCTGCGTCGCCTTCATCGAGACCATCCGCGGCGTCCCGCTCATCACGCTCCTGTTCATGTCACGCCACATCCTCCCGCTCACCTTCCCGGAGAACATGGACGTGAGCCTGCTCTACCTCTCCGGCATCACCATCACCATCTTCAGTTCCGCCTACATGGCCGAAAACGTGCGCGGGGGAATGGCCGCCGTCTCCCCCCAGCAGTCCCAGGCTGCCCAGGCGCTGGGGCTCAAGCAGTGGCAGACCACCCTCTTCATTACCCTTCCTCAGGGTCTCCGCAACATCATTCCCGCCATCGTCGGCCAGTTCATCTCCCTCTTCAAGGACACCAGCCTCGTCTTCATCATCGGGATGCTCGACCTCGTCGAGATCGGGCGGGCCGGGCTCTCCGGGAAGATCGAGTACTCCGACAACGGCATGGAGGTCTACCTCTTCCTCGCCCTGGTGTTCTGGGTATTCACATTCAGCATGGCCTACGTCAGCCGGCGTATCGAACGAACCCTCGGGGTCGGTCGGCGGTAGCGCCCAAGGAGACCGCAATGCAGGACGACCAGCCCGCTGCCGCTGACGGCATGAGCAAGAGCGACATCCTTCAACTGCCGCTCGAGCAGCGCGACGACATCATCGTCCACGAGGGCGTGTTCAAGTGGTTCGGCAACTTCTGCGTGTTGAGGGACGTCAACGTGCGGATCAAGCGCGGGGAGGTCGTTGTCGTGTTCGGGCCGTCCGGCTCCGGCAAGTCGACGTTCCTGCGCACGATCAACCGGCTCGAGGAGCACCAGCGTGGGCGCATCGTCGTCGACGGTATCGAGATGACGAACGACATCCGCAACCTCGATGCCATCCGGCGGGAGGTCGGCATGGTCTTCCAGCAGTTCAACCTCTTCCCGCACATGACCGCCCTCTCCAACATCACTCTCGCGCCCATGCGCGTGCGGCACATCCCCCGCAGGGAGGCCGAAGAGGCCGCTATGCAACTCCTCGAACGCGTCGGCATCCCCGAGCAGGCCGCCAAGTACCCCGCCGAGCTCTCCGGCGGGCAGCAGCAGCGCGTCGCCATCGCCCGTGCACTTGCCATGCACCCGGAGATCATGCTCTTCGACGAGCCCACGTCCGCGCTCGACCCGGAGATGATCAAGGAAGTGCTGGACGTGATGCGTGAACTCGCCGCCACCGGCATGACGATGGTCTGTGTCACGCACGAGATGGGCTTCGCCAGGGAGGTCGCCGACCGCATGGCCCTCTTCGACGAGGGCATGCTCCTCGAGACCGGCACGCCTGACCAGATCTTCAACAACCCCCAGGAAGAGCGCACCAGAACCTTCCTCGACCAGATCCTCTGAGGTCGCCCCTTCACCAGTAGAACGGGCTGTTCTTCAGCCACTCCAACTGGTGGTGCTCCAGGAACGTCACGAGGGTACGGCGGCGCCCGTTCTCGTCCGTCTCCCCGAAGCCGTCCACGTCCGGCTCGTCGTGCGTCATGCGCCACCCGATCATGATGTTGTCGTCCCAGAGCAACTCGCCCCTCTCCCACAGGCGCTCGTGGTTCACCCCGCCGGCTATCTTCGTCGTAGGGGCAACGACCTCGTTATGCACGCCCGTCGACTGCAGATCGTCAGCGTCGACGCTGCCATCCTTGTGGGTCTCGAAGAGGTGGCCGAGCCCTGCGGCGTAGTGCAGCAACTCATGCAGCACGGCGGTGATGTAGTGATCGTTGTCGCTCGTGGCGACCTCGGCGCCCACGAGGAAGTGGGTGTTGTAGTCCACCTTCAGAGCAATGCCCACTCCCGGACTCGACCAGCCGCCCGGCTCGGTGATGTACACCACGGCCTCGTCGGACGAGCAGAAGCGTTCGCAGAAGTCGCTCGGCGGAGCGTGCGGGTCGCTCCGGTGCGGGATCTTCTCGATGCCGCTGACCTCAAGGTTGATGCCCAGGTGCGCGGCGAGGTCCACCAGCCGGTCCAGCCTCGGCGTGAAGGTCTGGTTCGCATGGGTCGTCGCATTGACGACCTTCAGCCGCAACCTGTCGTCCGAATCGTTGCGTGTCTTGACGACGAGCAGGCCAAGCGGAGCCTGACTGTCGATATCCCCCTCCACCCGGAACGCCCACTCACCGGGAACGAGCACGTCCGCATATCCGTAGTTCACGTCGGACGTGGCTTGGGTCAGGGCAACGGTGTGACTGCGCAGGATGCGGACGGGCGCGGGACCGGCGTCGTTGGCGAACGCCTCGACATAGTCCTTGCCGTTCGGGTCGACCAGCGCCGTAAGCCTCGAGCCGTACGTCACCAACTGAAACGAACGCGCGCCATCGGGTATCGTGAACGCCCCCGAATTGCCGGAAGACCCGGACATCACTTCGTAGCGCAGAACCTGGCCGTCGTCCAGCGATTCGGACGAGTAGCTTACGTCGATCAATGGAGGATCGATTACGTCGGAAGAGGACGGGATGTCTTCCGGGGGTGAATACTCGTCTTCGAATCGTACGGAGAACAAATTGTATCTGGCATTGTCCCCGCCAACACAACCCGGTTCGCCGGGGATGACCTCCAGGAGATAGACGCCTGTGCCTATACAAGTGGCCTTGTATCTTTCGACGCAGGACTGCCCCACGACTACAGTGTCACCCCAGCAGACGTGCCTCTGCAGGGACCCGGTGAAATAGGCTACCCGCCCACCCAGACCCTTGTTGAGAAATCCGATGTGCGGGTACTCCGTCATCAGTGCAGTCAGGTTAATCTTCTCGTAGGGGTCTATCCCTGGAATGTAGACCTTGGTTTCCTCCGGCCAAGGCGTCGGTGTGGGCCAAGGCGTCGGCGTAGCGGTCGGTATGGGCGTCGGCGTGTGCGTTGGCGTCGGCGTAAGCGTCGCGGTTGCTGTGGGTGTAGGCGTATGCGTTGGGGTAGCGGTGGGTGTGGGCGTATGGGTTGCTGTGGGCGTGGGAGTCGGCGACGGCGTGGGGGTGAACGTTGGCGTCGGCGTGTAGGTCGGCGTGGGCACGAGCGTTGGCGTGGGCGTGGGAGGCTGCTGGCAGCCCACGAGCGCTGCCGCCAGCAGCCCCAGCGCCGCGATCAGCCCGCCCCATCCCGCTCTCCGATGCCGCGTCGAACCACCCATGCCCCGCCGATGTTACCCCAGCGACCGCCGCATGACGTGCCGCCGCTTCCCCGCGCGCCCCACCTCCGAGAACCCATGCGCCTCGAAGATCGGCACGAACCCGCAGAAGCGGTAGCTCGGCGCGTCCGGCGCGACCGGGTACGCCTCGATGACCGACGCCCCCTGCTCGCGGGCGTGCCGCACGGCCTCCTCGATGAGACGCTCCGTCAGCCCGCGACGCCGGAACGCGTTCCGCACGTAGAAGCAGGTGAGCGACCACACCCGGCTCTCGTCCTCCCCCGGCTCCTCCACGCCGCCGACGCGCACGAACGTCTCGCGGGGCGCGACCGAGCACCACGCGACGGGCTCGCCGTCGACGTACGCCAGCAGGCCGACGCGCCCGCCGCTCATGATCCTGCTGCGCATCGCCTCCTTCATGTGGACGCGGTCGTGCGGCATCCTCCCTTCGGCGTCCCTGCGCCACATCCGGCACCAGCACCAGCGTGGCCCGCCGCGCGACTCGAACAGCCGCTCGAAATCGGGCCAGCGCGCGGCGTCCACCTCGCGCACTTCCACCGTGTCCGGACTGCTCGTTGGGGGCGTCGCCGTCATAAGATGAGGGATATACTCCTCTCTCACGGAGGACGCAAATGCTGAACGGACAGAGAGTCTTCGACGCTGACACGCACATCCACCCGTCGGTGGAGGCGCTGGAGCCCTACTTCGACAGCGAGTTCAGGGAGCGGCTGCCTGAACTCGAGCAGTACAAGATCGGAGCCCGCTCCGATCAGACGACCACGCCCCGCGAAGACCCCGCGCGTCACCACTACGCGGTGAGCCTCAGCCCCTACCGGCGCCACCTGGGCGACGCCGAGCCGCGCGAGGCCCCGAAGGACGCGCACTCGCGCCTCCACTTCGGCGAGTACACCGGCGAGAAACTCCCCGGCGTGGGCGTCATCGACGACGCGTTCGAGCAGCGCATCGCCGATATGAACGAGGAGGGCACGGACGTGCACATGATGGTGCCGGACGTGGCCATCGGCGTCTCGCTGCTCGGAGACCCCGCGCTGGAGATGGGGCTGATACGCGCCTACCACCGTATGGTGGACGACCTCGCCGCCGCGCATCCGGGCCGGTTCAAGGCGCTCCTCGCCGTCTCCGGCACGGACGTCGAGGGCTCGGTCGCGGAGGTCGACCGCTGGGGGAAGGAGCGCTGGGCCGCCGGCGTCCTTCCGTTCGCGGGCGTCGGCGAGCCGATGGACCATCCGCGTATGGACCCGCTCTGGGCCGCCGCTGCCAACCGGGGTCTCGGCGCCGTGCACCACAGCATGACGTGGGCGCCGCCGTACTTCCCCGGCTACAAGGACATGGACAACAACCGCTTCCTCGCGCGCCTCTGCTCCCACCCGTGGGGCGCGATGAAGACGATGGCCGCGTTCATCGGTGCGGGGATCATGGACCGCTACCCCATCAACTTCGGCGTCCTCGAATCAGGCGTCGGCTGGCTGCCGTTCTGGGTGCGGCGCATGGACGTGAACGCCGCCTACGTCGGTTTCACTGCCGACCTCCGGCAGAAGATGAGCAAGTACGTCGCGGACGGGCGCTTCTTCGCGAGCATCGAGATGACGGAGGAGGAGGACATGGTCCGCATGGTCATGGACTTCCTCGGCGACGACATCCTGATGTACGCGTCGGACTACCCGCACGCAGAGTGCCAGTTCCCCAACTCACCCGCCATCGTGCAGGGATGGCCGAGCATCGGGCCCGACACGATGCGCAAGTTCATGTGGGACAATGCCGTCCGCTTCTTCGGCGAGCCTTAGTCGATCCCGTAGAGCGCGGCGGGGTTGGCGGTGAGCACCTTCTCCGCGAGACTCGCGGGGACCTCCTCGCGCTCGCCCTTCTCGCGGAGGATGCTCAGCGCGTTGATCTCGGCCGACTGGTCGGCGTGCCCGTAGTCCGTCCCGATGACGAGGTTGTCGCTGCCCGTGCGCGACGCGATGTAGTTCAGGTCCTCGTGCGTCTGGCAGGCGACGTAGAAGCGGCACTCGCGCAGCAGGTCCTCCTGCAGGTCGATGTCCATCAGCCAGGCCATGCGCTCTTTCCGCGCCTCCAGCTCGGCAAGGGCGAACGGCACCCAGGACGACATCGCCTCCACGAAGCCGACGCGCAGCCGGGGGAACTTCTGCGGCACCCGCTCGAGCACGAGGGAGACGAACGCATCGATCGGCGGCAGGCGGTGCTGCCAGATGGGGTTCGTCATCCCCTCCGTCACCTCGCCCGCGCCGATGTGGATGCACATCGCCATGTCCAGCTCCTCCGCCTGCCGGTACAGCGGGTAGAAGTACGGGTCGCCCGCCGAGCGCTGTCCCGCCTCGACGCCGCGCTTGATGGCGCCCGCCGCGCCGTGCTCCTTCGCCCACGCCATCTCCTCGACGGCAACGTCGATGCTGAGCACGGGCAGCGACGCGACCCACCGCAGTCGTCCGTCCGATTCCGCGCAACGGCCGGCTATCCAGCGGTTGTAGGAGCGGCACAGGGCGGCCTCCACCTCCGGCTTCTCACTCACGGCGCTCAGCATCATCGTCGGGTAGAGCACCTGCACGTCGACGCCGAGCTCGTCCATCTGGCGCAGGCGCGCGGGAACGTCCTTCAGTTCGCGGGTGGCCTCGGTGGTGCCGGTGCGCACGTCGTCGCGCATCCGGCGGAGGCGCATCCGCCCGTCGATGTTCCAGTAGCGCAGGAAGTTCTTCGCGATCCCTTCTGTGGCCGCGTCCTCGACCGCAACCGCGGTGATGGGGCGCAGCTTCGCGTGCTCCGGCTCCAGGAAGTCCCAGGTAGCGTCGGTCTCGTCAACGTGCGCGTCCGCGTCTATGACCTTCATGGCGTTGCACCTCCCCTGCCGTGCAGACGATACCACCGCAGCCCGCTCATGGTGAGGTGGCGTATACTGGCGCCGACGCATGGAGCAGGCGCAGGAGCAACGAACATGGCGATCGAGAGCTTCCCCAGCATGACCGTCCCGCTGCAGGTCGAGCCGGACGGCGCGGTGCGCGTATCCGGCCCGCAGACGCGCGTGAACTTCGAGTTCGTCGTCTGGTCGCACAAGGCGGGAGAGACGCCCGAACAGATCAGGGAGGCGCTTCCCACGCTCGAACTCGCGGACGTCTACGCCGTCATCGCCTACTACCTCCGCAACACGGAGGAGGTCGAGGCCTACCTGCGTGAGGTGGACGAGGACTGGGAGCAAGCCAAGGCTGAGATAGACGCGCTCCACCCGGACAATGCTTCCTTGCTGACCCGGCTGCACGCCCGCCGCGAAGCGGCTCGACAGGAGCAACGAGCGTCCTAGATGCTTCGTTTCGCAGCGGACGAGGGTTTCCGCGCCGCCATCGTTGACGGCTTGCGCCGCCTCCGCTACCTCCCGCTGCGCTAGCCCCAACTCGTCATTCCAGCGAAAGCTGGAATCCATGCCCCCTGCCGCTCGCCTCTCCCTTGGGAGAGGTCGGCGCGCGGCGGCGCGGCGGGTGAGGGGCTGTCATGCTGAGTTCCACTCGAAACGACGACTGACCCGCTCGTGGTGAGCCTGTCGAACCCCAACTGGTGAGGACTGGTGCAGGGTAGCGAGCGAATGTTTCCGGGGGAAACGCTGCTCATTTCTGCTCATCCGGCCTGACTTCACCTCTGCAACCGACCTTCCGCGCGAGCAGTCGGACTGCTCATAGCTGCTCATTCGCTGCTCTTTCCTATGCTTAACCTGCTTATTCCTGCTCGTAACTGCTCGCCGGTCTCGCGAGGCGCCTGCGCCGACGTGGGCCTGAGGCGTCCATGCTGCCGGACCAGCGTACGCGGTCGGGGGCGACTGCGATAGGGGCGGGTGTCACAGGGGGCATTCCAAGCGGAGCCGAGAAACCCTCCCATGTAGTTTCCGTGAGGAGCGTCCTCGTGGACGGGGCGTTATCTGCGCAGCAGGCGGAGCACTTCTTCGGGTGCCCCTTGTTCAACTGCCACGTCATAAGCAGTCAGCCCAAGGTCGTTGCGTGCTTGAGGGTCTGCCCCTCGCATCAATAGTGTTGCCACAGTGGATGGCGTCCCCAGTCCTACTGCAAGCTGCAGGGGCGTCATCCCCCCGACGGCCTCTCGCCTCGATATCCGCTCCAAAGTCAAGCAACAGAGGCAGGATCGACGGGTCTGTATCTGGGGAGATTGCCATGTGTAGAGGCGTTATTGAGTCATCATCACCTCCTCTTCCATCTACGTGTGCGCCTCCGTCGATCAGCAACCGGATGCTCTCGACTCGCTCTTCCGCTACCGCTAGGAGCAGAGGAGTGACATGGGAGTCATCCTGCGATTCGGTATCTGCGCCATGTTGTATCAGTAGGGGTATCGCTAGTGGATTCATCTTCACCGCGCCATGTAGCGCAGTGATACCGTCAGCGTTGGTGAGATTGGGGTCTGCGCCGCTGCCCAGCAGCAACGCAACAATGGATAAGTTCCCCTGTGCTATCGCAATGTGAAGAGGTGTCAGCCAGTCATTATCGTTTTGTGCCTCGATATGCGCGCCTTTGTTGATTAGCAGTGTAACGCTCCTTCTGTTTCCCTTCATTATCGCCATGTGCAAAGCGGCATATCCTTCCACTCCCCTTGCATCTATATCTGCACCCCTATCAAGGAGTAATTCGAGCATTGCCAGTCCGGCATCGTTCATCACTGCCTTTTGCAGCGGCGTGAACTGTTCACTGTCCAGCTCATTGATATCTGCCCCTTTATCTAGCAGTATTCTTACGCCCGTCAGGTTGTCATCAGCTGCGGCTTCATGCAAAGACGCAACTTCAAGTCTATCCTCCTTCGACTGGTCACCTTCACTGTCGTCCGGTACCTCTGCATTCTCCTTGATGTAATCCTCAATGTCGTCCCACAATCTTTCATAATCTGGTTCTTGCTCTATACTCTCAAGCAACTCCTGTAACTCAGTGCCATCTATCAATTCCAGGGGCTTGTCCTCCGCGAAACGGCGTGCTTGCGTGGTGAACGTGGACGAAGTCACGAGAACGCCCTTGCTCGCACGCTTCTCCTGTACTGTCCCGTATAGCTCTCGCACGTCGGCTACGCCGACCTTGCGGTCTAGGGCATAGCGTTTGCATTGCACTAAGTACATCCCACCGGTGATAGGCGTTATGTCGCGGGCGATGATGTCCACACCCTCATCGCCTGGTCCGCCGGTAACTTCTACGGTCAGTCCACGATTCTGCAACATCCGCGCAACCTGGTATTCGAAGTCGGATGGGTCGGATGCAAAACCACTCCCGGTGCTGGGATGCCCTCGTAATCGTGGGGAATGACGGGAGCGAGGTAGCCTCTGGCCCTTTTGTCGTACCGCCAATCGTGGCGTCCCCCACGCTGCGCTTCGACGCTGACTCTGCACGTTGTCAGTTGGTCGTTTTCCATATCCCCAATATGGAAGCGCACGATCCGCAGATGATAGTCAGCGTTGAAGGCAGCATTTATGGCGACAGGTATGGTCATCGTGATGGCCTCCCAGCGGCGTGTAGCCGCAGGGGTTCTGGACCACTGCCGTTCCAGCCGCCGTTCCTCGAAATAACCCGCCCATTGCCAAACCCCTCTCCGCTTGCGGAAATGCTCGAACTGCTCCATATCCGCTGTCAGAGTGAGGACACCCTCCTGGTCATCGACACGGCACCCGATTTGAGTATTGCCTGTCATGCTCTCCACATGGTCGGTCACTTCCTTCAGGACGACACGCATGAGGTGGGTTCTCGGGTTGCTGTAATCGGCGCTACTGCTGTCGGCACTGAAGCCCTCTCTCCTGAAACGGCTGAACCCCCAACCGAAGAGCGCCACGATTGCTATCAGCAGCGCCAGTGTGAGAAATCCGTCCACAGGCTTGCGTCCTCCTGATGTTGCTCGTCAACTGCCTTGGAGATTGCGTCACCATAGCCTGAGGTGCTGCCCTAGGCAACACGGGGCGTCTCAAGTTCCTCCTCCTCTCCTACGGCAACCACATCTGGTCACGCGGCGCGAGCAGAACTGGACAGGCGGGTTAGAGGCGGGTGTCTCCCCTCTCCCGATGGCGGGAGAGGGCCGGGGAGTGAGGGTTGCTTGCACTTGATATACTTCCGAAGGAGGGAACGGATGCTCACACCGATAGCAGTCGAGGCTCGCGAGGGCTACCGCATCTGGGTGCGCTTCAACGATGGCGCTTCCGGCGAGGTCGACCTGTCCGACATGGCGGGCAAAGGCGTGTTCACCGCATGGAAAGACCGCACCTTCTTCGAGTCCGTGCATCTGACCGACTACCGCGCCGTCGCCTGGGGCGACGAGATCGACATCTGCGCGGACGCCCTTTACATGGAGCTCACCGGCAAGACGCTGGAAGAGATGGCGCTTGCCGAGCAGAGCGCACCCGCCAATGCCTGAACTCTCACGGTTCTACGGCATCGTCATACGGATGCACTTCAGAGACCACGCGCCTCCGCACTTCCACGCGGTCTACCAGGAGCAGGAGGCGACGGTCGAGATAGGCAGTCTCGCTGTGACACGCGGTCAACTCCCACCACGGGCATTGGGCCTCGTTGTCGAATGGGCCACGCTCCACCAGCAAGAACTGTTCGCAGCGTGGGAGCGCAGGACCCGCCAAGAGATGCCGGGCAGAATCGCGCCCCTGCCGTAACCTCCCAGGCTCACCACGCGCGGGGATCAGTCGCCGCGGAGCAGGCCGAGGACGTACTCGGCGGTGACTGGCAACTGGAGGACAGGCTTGCCGATGGCGTCGCTGACCGCGTTGGCGACAGCGGCAGCGGTGGGCACGTTCGCCGATTCAGCGATGGCCCCGCTGTTGAAGGGACCCGGTCCGTCGTCGCGACCGACCAGCACCGTTTCGAGCGTGGGGACGTCCATGATGGTCGGGATCTTGTAGTCGGCAAGGTTCAGGGCAACCGGCTTGCCTCCGTCCAGCGCGAACTCCTCCATCATGGCCATGCCGAAGCCCTGAATGGCCCCGCCCGCGATCTGCCCCTGGTGGCCCGCCGGATTGATGATCGTGCCGACGTCGTGCGAGGTGACGACGCGGAGCACCTTCACCTGTCCGGTCTCCGGGTCGACCTCCACCTCCGCCGCCTGGGCGGTGAACTCGGTCGTGGCGGGTTCGGGAATGAAGGGGGTCTTGCGGTAGACGTCGATGGTGACGTCGCCGCCTTCCGCAGCCACGAGCGCGGCGGCGGCCTCGTCGAACGGGGCGTCGCCTGCCGTCTCCTTGAGCCGCGCCATCAGCGTCTCTGCGGCCTGGGCGACCGCCACTCCCACAGCAAAGGTCGTGCGGCTTCCGCCGACGCCCATGTCGAAGGGGAGCTGGTCGGTCGGCGCCAACCGCACCGCGACGCGGTCGGAACCGACGCCGAGGTGCTCGGCTGCGATCTGCTGCATCACCGTGGGGCCGCCCTGCCCGGGGTCGGGTATCGGCAGGATGAGGCTCAGCGAACGGTCCTCGTGCAGGATGAGCTTGCAGCTGGAGTCGCCGCCGATAGGGCCGCGCTCGTACATGGCGAGCCCGCGTCCCACGAGCGCCGGTTTGGGGTTCTCCCAGCCGACGGCGTCCAGCGCGGCCTGCAGCGTCTCGACCGCCTTGATGTTGACCCACTGCTCGCCGTTCGGGGCGGTGTCTCCGGGCTGCACGAGGTTCTTCAGACGCAGCTCTGCCGCGTCCATGCCGAGCTCGGCGGCCACGATGTTCAGTTGCGACTCCACCGCGAAGGTGATCTGGGGCCCGCCGGGGGAGCGCATATGGCCGGAGGGGATGACGTTGGTGTACGCCACGTAGCTCTTCACGTCGAAGGCCGGAACGCGGTAGCAGCTCGCGGTCTGCTCCATGGCGTGGAGGTTGATGTTCGGCACCGCCTTGAACGCGCCGTACGCGCCGCTGTCGAAGCAGGCGCTGACCTCCAGCGCGGTCAGCATGCCGTCGCTGGTGACGCCGGTGCGGACCGTGATCTCGCTCGGATGCCGGGTGTTCGCGGCGAGGAGCTCCTCGTCGTAGCCCATGACGATCTTGACCGGCCTTCCGGCAACCTGCGAGAGGAGGTAGGCAACCGGAGTGTCCATGGGCGAGCCCTTGCCGCCGAAGTCGCCGCCCACCGCCATGGGGTAGATCTTGATCGACGCAGGCTCGACGCCGAGCGACATGGCAAGCTGGCCCCGGAGCGCGTATGGGCTCTTGTTGGACGCCCACACTTCGGCGGCGCCGTCCTCCCCCACCGAGACCACGCAGGCGTGCGTCTCCATGTAGACGTGGTGCTGCTTCTGCGTGCGGAAGGTGTTCTCCGAGATACGGTCAGCCACCGCGAAGCCCGCCGCGAGGTCGCCGCGCGACCAGCGGTCGAAGGAGCAGAGGTTGGGCAGGTCGGGGCGCTCGGGATGGACGAAGGCGCCTGTGTAGACCGTCGGGTCGTCGTGGACGATGGGCGCGCCGGGAGTGATGGCCTCCTGCATGTCGAAGACGGGGGTCAGCTCCTCGTATTCCACCTCGATGAGGTCGAGCGCCTCCTTCGCAGCGGCGGCTGTCTCGGCGGCCACGGCGGCGACCCGCTCACCGATGAAACGCACCTTCTCGTAGGCCAGCACGGGGAGGTCCTTGACCGCCCGGCCGATGAGGCGGGGGTAATCGGCCCCGGTGATGACGGCGTGCACGCCGGGAACCTCCCTGGCCCGTGACGCATCGATGCGAACGATCCGAGCGTGGGGGTACGGGCTGCGCAGTATCTTGCCCCAGAGCAGCCCTTCCATCTCCATATCGGCGGAGTACTGCTGCCGACCGGTCACCTTGTCCGGTCCCTCGACCCGCCTCGTCGGGGCGCCCACAACCCGGTTCGTCATCCTGCCCTCCTCGTGAACTTCGTCTCCCTACAGGCCGTAGAACGTCCTGGGGTTGTCCTCCAGTATCTTGCCAGCCACGTCGCCGCTGATCATGCCGGAGTCGGCCCAGCGGCGGACTTCGTTCAGCGCGCTGATGTTCGCGGATACGTCGGAGTGGCTGTAGTCCGTGCCGATCATAAGGTTGTCCTCGGTCCCCAGCGTGAGCAGGTACTCGACGTCGTCCACGGGGTCGATGGAGACGTAGAGACGGTTGTCCCTGAACAGGTCTCCGGACGTTGCCAGTTTGACCGTCCGCTCATGGAGGGTGTCCGAACGCTCGTTCATGGCGATCTGGGAGAGGACGTACGGGATCCACGACGCTCCGGCTTCGATGAACCCGAACCGGAGGTTGGGGAACCGGGCGGGCAGTTTCGACCGCACGACCGAGAGGAAGGCGGACATGATGGGGAAGCCGCGGTCGCCGTCGCTGCCCGGGTGGCCCGTGTGCACGCAGAGCGGCATATCCAGGTCGTTCGCCGCCTCGTACACCGGGTAGAAGTGCGGGTCGCCCACAGGTTTCAGGAGGTCGAGCCCCCGCTTGAAGATGCCGCAGGCGCCGTTCTCCTTCGCCCAGCGCAGCTCCCTGATGGACGCGTCGGTGTCGAGCCACGGCAGCACCGCCGCCCAGCGCAGACGCCCGCCGGTCTGGTCGCATCTCTCAGCCACCCAGCGGTTGTAGGCGCTCGCCAGCGCCGCCTCCGGCTCCGGGTTAAGCGAGATGTAGCGGATGAAGAAGGTGGGGAAGAGCACCTGGATATCCACGCCCATCCGGTCCATGTCTTCCAGCCGGCCCTCGAGGTCATCCAGCTCCCGCCGGGCGCGCGCCGGGTGATGCTCGTCGTCCCGCACCGCCCTGATCTGCAGGCGGCCTTCCACCAGCCAGAAACGGCTCCGGTGCGGGTCGAGACTCGCGTGCTCGATCGCCTCCCCGGGCGGCGTCATCGTGGTGGGGGTGTACCTGGCCAGAGCGCCTTCCAGGGCCTGCCATGTGGACTCGCTCTCATCCACATGGGTATCGGCGTCGATTACCGGCATCGTCTCCCTCCTGTCCCGCAACGTGCCCGTATCATACGCCGCTCAGAGCGAACTGCACGACAGGTCCTCTTCCTGCCGAACCTTACGCTGGGGACCTGACCGCGCGCATCGCCGCTTCAAAGAACGACGTACGTGAAAGGGGCGCCCGATGGGCGCCCCTTCGCAAGTCGTAGTGGTTGCGGACCTGGTTCAGTTCTGGATGCCGTACAGCTCCCTGGGGTTGTCCCAGAGGATGCGTTCGCGGCTCTCCGCCGGCATGCGCTCGTCGTTCTCGAACGTTTTGAGCGCATAAATCTCGGTCGCTGAGTCGGCGTGGCCGTAGTCGGTGCCGATGACGAGCCGGTTGCCGCCCACGTAGCGGTGGATCTGCTCCAGGTCGTCGTTCAGCTGCACCGTCACCCAGACGTTGTTCTCGGTCAGAGGGTCGGCGCTCAGGCCGTCGCCGCGCCGCTCCATGCGACGGGCGAGATCGTTCAGCAGATAGGGGATCCAGTCGGCGCTGAACTCGATGATGCCCCACTTCGTGTTGGGGAACCGCTCGGGCAGGCCGGACATCAACAGCGTGTGGAACGCGGAGAGGCCGCTGAACTTGTTGCGCTCGAACTGCGTCTCCCGACTGCCGAAGATGGCGTCCAATTCGAAACTCCCGGTGCCGGAGTGCGGGCAGATGGGCATGTCCAACTCTCCTGCCCACTCGTAGACCGGGTAGAAGTACGGGTCGTTGATGAGCCGGTTGCCGACCTCGATACCGCGCAGGTTGATGGCGACCGCGCCGTTGTCTTTCGCGAACCGCAACTGGCGCTCCGCCTCCTCCAGGTCCAGCACGGGCATCGCGGCTGCCCAGCGGAAGCGGCCCTTGCCCTCCGCGTAGATGTCGGCCATCCACCGGTTGTAGCTCCGGCAGAGGGCGACCTCCTCCGCGGGGTTAGTGGTGATGGGCCCCGTCCACATGGAGGGGTAGAGCACCTGCAGGTCCGTCCCGAGTTCGTCCATGTGAGCGATGCGCGCCTGGACGTCCAGCATGAACTTGGAGTCGGTCGGCAGCACGACGTTGCCGATGAAGAGGCCGAACTCGCCGCGCGGGCCGCCGCCCGGCCACGCCGTCCTGATGGCGCGCCCGCCGATGATCCAGTACTTCATCACCTCGCCGTTCTCAAGCGTCTGGTAGGCCGTGCCCGGCCTGTAGTGGCGCTCAGACGGGTCCATGTAGTCCCACGTCTGGTCTATCTCGATGACGTGCGCGTCTGCGTCTATGATGCCCATCGTCTGCCTCCCTCGATTCAGACCGGCAACACCGGCTCCGCCGTTTCCGGCAACGGTATCTCAAAAGCGTTCAGGAAGCACGCGTTGGTCACGTACTGCCCTGCCAGCGCGATGAGGTCTACCGTCTGCCGTATCCCGAACTGAGCGATGGCTGCATCATACGCCTCCTGCGATACGCGGTGACCACTCAGCATCTCCGTCACGAACGTTACGACCGCCGATTCGTCCTCCGCCATAGCGGGGAGCGGCGCGCGCTCGCGCATCGCGTCCACCAGTTCGGCGCTCACGCCGGCCTTCCGCGCCATGGGCGCGTGCGCGTTCCACACGTACGGACAGTCCATCCGCCGCGCTGTCGCGAGGATGGCGAGCTCCTGCACGTGCTGGGGAAGCGTCAACTCCCAGCGCACATAGTTGCTCAGCGGGCGGCGGCGCAGCGCCATCTCCGGGCTCAGCGCCGCGACGGCGCCCGGCCCCAGCGGTACTTCCCCGCCGCTGTCGGCTATGAGCGCGTCGAACGCATCGCGCAACTCCTCGGCCACCGCGTCCCGCGTCACGTCAGGCAGTCGAGTCATCGTGCGCCTCCTTCTCGTGCTCCGCTTCGTGCAGGGCCTCATGCGCTTGCGGCGTGGTCGGGCGCTCGTCGCGTCCACGCTCGGTGCTGAGACTGATCGCGTTCAGCCACTTCACGTTCACGCAGGTGTCCACATCCTCGGTGCCGCAAGCGGCGGGGTCCGGGATGAGGAAGCGTACAGGGCCGCCCTTGTCGTGGGGCAGCGGCTCGCCGTCCAATGCATACAGCAGCAGCGCCTGGTCCACGACGGCCGCCAGCGGGACGCTCGCCGCGAAGCCGCCCTCCGCCTCCAGCGTGAGGAACTCCGCGTCTGCCTGCGCCGACGCCGCCTCCAGCACCGACGTGAAACGCACCGCCGATCCCTCGCGTCCGGGCGCGAGGATCGAGACGTCGTCCACCTGTCCGGGCAGCGCCGCAAGGTCCGCGTGACCCAACTCCAACGGATGCTCTACCAGTCCTGAAACGCTTACCGTCATCGCCATACCCTCCTTCCTGCTAGTCCTCGAACCATTGCGGCGGGACGCGCACCGCGACCATCTCGCCGGCCGCCGTCTCGACGCCGCCCGACTCGAGCGAGCAGCTCACCAGCGCCTTGCGCCGCACCATCTCCGTCACCCGTGCGCGCATCGTCAACGGCTGGTCTATCGGCGTCGGCTTCCGGTAGGTCACGTGCAGCGACGCCGTCGCGTACCAGATGACGGGTCCGGAGCCGATCTCCCGCTCCTCGACCCTGTACGCTTGCGCGATGGCCGTCCAGATGCTGTGGCAATCGATGACGCTGCCGATCATGCCGCCGTAGAGGATGTGCCGCGGGCCCGCGGCGAACTCGGGACGCGGCAGCCACGTGCACACCGTCTCGTCGCCGTCCCAGTAGCTCCGCAGCTTCAGGCCGTCCTTCGCGTCCGGCCCACATCCCCAGCAATGGTTGCCGGCCAGCATGTCTTGAAACGCAACGTCGCTCACGGATCGTGCTCCTTGGGCGGGTCGAGGGTCGGCCATAGTTTAGGCCAGTTGGCAACGTAGCGGGGGCGTCCGCCCGGTGCGCTAGAATGGAGCGCGCCGTGGAACTGGAGCAGGGGATACACCAACTCACGTTCGGACGGGAGCCGCTGCCCGGTTTCCCGCCGCCCAACGCCTACCTCGTATTCGGCTCGGACACTGCGGTCCTCATCGACACCGGGTGGGAGAACGAGGACGACCACCGCGCACGCGCCGCCTACATCCGCGAGGTCAACGCGCCGCCCGTCTCCGAGATCATCATCACGCACCGCCATCCCGACCACGGCGGCGGTGCGCTGCACATGCACCGCGAGACCGGCGCGCCGCTCGCGTGCCACCCCAACGATCGCGAGGCCATCGAGAACGACCGCCTCCACGGCGAGTTGCACGTCGCGGACGACCTGCAGCACGGCGACCGCCGCGAATTGGGCGGACTCTCGCTCGAAGCCGTCTGGGCGCCCGGCCACACCTCCGGCTCGCTCGCCCTCTTCGCGCCGGAGCGCAAGGCGCTCTTCACCAGCGACACCGTGCTCGCGGTCTCCACCACCAGCATCGGCCCGCAGGACGGCAACCTCGCGGACTACATGCGGACGCTGGAGATGCTGAAGGACGTGGACGCCCGCATCATGTACACCGGCCACGGCGGCCCGGTGAAGCGGCCGAAGGCGCGGCTCAACGCCCTCATCAAGCACCGGCACGAGCGGGAGCAGGCCATCCTGAACGCACTGCGCGACGGCCCGCTCTCGCCTTCCGAGCTCCGCGTGCGCATCTACACCCGCCTCCCGAAGTCACGGGAGCGTCTCGCGGAGCGCCAGCTCGTCACCACGCTCACCAAGCTCATCGAGGAGCAGGCGGTCGTCGCCGAAGAGAACGACCGCTACGCCCTGCGGTAGAGGAGAACGAACGGAGCGCCATGCGTATCCTCGGCGTCGACCCCGGCACCCAGACGATGGGCTACAGCATCCTCGACCTCGACGACGACGGCGGCACGCGCTGCATGGCGTGGGGGACGTTCGACGGCGGACGGTCGAAGGAGATCGCGGAGCGGCTCCACCTGCTCCTCGGCGAACTGCAGGCGCTCGCGGAGCGCTGGGCGCCGGACCAGCTCGCGATCGAGGAGCCGTTCGTCGCGGCGGCGAGGGGCGCCAAGTCCGCAGTCGCTGTGGGGCAGGCGCAGGCTGTCGCCCTGCTCGTCGCGGCGCGCGCGGGCATCCCCATCCACCGCTACTCCCCGGCCACGGTGAAGAGCGCCGTCGCCAATTACGGCGCGGGCGACAAGGCGCAGGTGCAGCGCTCCGTCCGCATCCTGCTGGAACTCGGCGATGAGCCGATGGCCGAGGATGCATCGGACGCAATCGCCATCGCGCTCTGCCACGCGCAGACCCTCCGGGCCGCCGAACGGGTGCGCGCCCGATGAGCATCATCGCGGGCGTCGAGGGCACGATCGAGGCGAAGCACGCCGACTCCGTCGTCGTGCGGGTCGGCGGCGGCATCCTGCTGCGCGTCTTCGTCCCCGCGCACGACCTCGGCGGCCTGCCCGGCGCGGACAGCCCCGTGCGGCTGCACACCCACCTCATCGTCCGCGAGGACGACCTGCAGCTTTACGGCTTCGCCTCCGAGCACGGACGCCGCCTGTTCGAGATGCTGATCGGCGTCAGCCAGGTCGGTCCGAAGGCGGCGCTCGCCGTGCTGAGCGTGCTGCCGCCGGAAGACCTCGCCACCGCCATCGTCGCGGGCGACGCCAACGCCATCAGCCGCGCGCCCCGGCGTCGGCAAGCGCACCGCCGAGCGCATCATCCTCGACCTCAAGAGCAAGCTGGAGGACGAGATCGGCGCGCCCCTCGTGACCGGCGCGGGTGTCGCAACGACCGCGGGCGGCGCGGGCGACCCTGCGCTGCAGTGGCTCATGGCGCTCGGCTACTCCGCCCTCGAAGCGCGGCAGGCGCTCGCCGCCGAGGACGGCGCGGCGGACGCCCCCACCGACGAGCGCGTCCGCCGCGCGCTCCAGCGCATGGGCGGGAGTTGAACCGGCGGCGAGTGCCATCCGCCCCTTACGCTGCCGTCAGACCGCCTCGTACCATGCTTGCAGGCGGCGCGTGATGGTGCATAAGGTAAGAGACGCGATCCGAATGGTGGAGCGGGATGGCTGGTTCCTAGTGCGCACGCGCGGGAGCCACCGGCAGTTTCATCACCCCACAAAACCCGGAACGGTTACCATACCGGGGCGCTTGGGCGAAGACGTGCGACAATGGCTCTGGGACGGAATCAGGAAGCAAGCGGGACTGAAGTAGAGGGGCAGGCATGCGGTACTTGGTCGTCATCAGCAGGACCCCCAACAACTACTGCGCGGGCGCGCCGGACGTACCGGGCTGCGTCGCCACGGGGCGCTCGCGGAAAGAGGTCGAGACGAACGTCCGCGAAGCGCTCGCGTTTCACTTCGAGGGGATGCTGGAGCACGGCGAGACGCTCCCTGAGCCGACCGCGCAGGCAGCGGCGGTTGTGGGCTACCCCACCGTTATCCATCGCGAGGGCAACGAGTGGCGGGCGTTCACAGAAGACCTCTGGCCGGTCATCGTAGCCGCCGACACACCGGAGCGCGCCGAGGCGCTCTTCCGCGAAATGCTCCCCGACTACCTCGGTTCCCTACGCTCGTCCGGCGCCCCGGTCCCCGCCCCCGAGTCGGAAATCATCCATGTCGACGTGCCCCTCCCCGTGCCTGCCTGATCCCATGCCATTCGACTTTCCCTTCGACGACTGGGCCGACATCTACGATGCGGTGCATGCCGACCTGACGCACGACATTGACTTCTATGTCGAGCTGGCGCGCGAGTCGGGAGGCCCCATCCTCGAACTCGGCTGCGGCACGGGACGCATCAGCCTCGCTATCGCACGGGAAGGCGTCGCCGTGATCGGCATCGACATCTCGCCGCGGATGATCGAGGTCGCGCAGGTCAAGGCGGCGAAGCGCGGGCTCTCCGAACGGTGCGTCTTCCAGTCCGGCGACATGGCGACGGTGCAACTCGCCGAGCGCTTCCCCCTCGTCATCATGCCGTTCCGCTCGTTCCACAGCATGCTCACGACGGAGGAGCAACGGCAGGCGCTCGCCCGCGTCCGGGAGCGGCTGGCGCCCGGCGGCGTGTTCGTGATGGACACGTTCAATCCGGACGTGAGCTCCCTCGTGAACGACGAGCAGTCCCGGCTCGCGTACCACATGAAGGACGTCGAGCGCGAGGGCGGTGGCACGCTCGTCGTCTGGGGACAGAACGGCTGGGACCCGGTCACGCAGGTGAACGAGACACGCCTCATCATCGAGGAGGTGAGCGACGAGGGAGTCGTGGAGCGCCGCCTCATACGCGACGTCGATCAGCGCTACACCTTCCGGTACGAGATGGAGCACCTGCTGGAGCTGTGCGGTTTCGACCTCGATGCCGTCTACGGCGACTTCGACGGCGGCCCCGTCACCGGGGAGACCGAGGACCTCGTCTGGGTGGCGAGGGCAGCGTAGGAGCACGCCATGGCCGACTACTTCGACCGAATCACGGACAAGCAGGCCGACCTCATCCGGCAGGCGCAGCTCTTCTTCGTCGCCACCGCCGACCCCGGCCTCGAGCCGGGAGAGCACGGCGTCGGCGCGGTGAACGTTTCGCCGAAGGGCGGTGTGCCGCTCCACGTGCTGGATGAGCGCCGCGTCGCGTACCTCGACTACACTGGCAGCGGCAACGAGACGGCGCGCCACTCGATGGCCGGCGGCCCGATCACTGTCATGGTCTGCTCGTTCGACCGGGAGGATGCTGCTATCGTGCGGCTGTACGGCCACGCCACGGTGACGCCCATCGCCGAATCGCCGCTCGCCGAGCGGTTGCTCGCCACCCCTGCGGAGAACATCGCGCTGCCGGAGCGGCAGGCCATCGTGGTCGACGTCGAGGGCACTGCCACGAGTTGCGGCTACGGCGTGCCGGTGATGACGTTCGATGCGCAGCGCACGGTGCGCGAACGCGGCCGCCGCTACAAGATGCCCCGGAAGGCGTAGCGCACTTTACACCCGCCCCTCGTTAGGCTAGGTTCACGCCGTATCGGATGGCGCTCTAGCGCTTTGGAGCAGGGGACTTACTTGACGGCTCTCCTTGAAGTGAACGGCCTGCGCACGCACTTCTTCACGTCTGCCGGCGTGGTGAAGGCCGTGGACGGGGTCACCTTCGACCTCATGGAAGGCGAGTCGCTCGCCCTCGTTGGGGAGAGCGGCTGTGGCAAGAGCATCACCGCGCTCTCCATCATGCGCCTCATCCCCAGTCCGCCGGGGCGCATCCTGGCGGGCACCATACGCTTCATGGGAGACGACCTGCTCCAGCAGGACGAGAAGACGATGCGGGACATCCGGGGGAACCGCATCGGCATGGTGTTCCAGGAGCCGATGACCTCCCTGAACCCCGTGCTCACGATAGGCCGCCAGCTCACCGAGGCCGTCCAGCGGCACCTCGCCTACGACACGGACACGGCGCACGCCCGCGCATCGGAGCTGCTGGAGCTCGTCGGCATACCGGACGCCGCGAACCGGCTCCGCGCCTACCCCCACGAGTTCTCCGGCGGCATGCGCCAGCGGGTCATGATCGCCATGGCGCTCTCGTGCAACCCGAAGCTGCTCATCGCCGATGAGCCCACGACCGCACTGGACGTGACGATCCAGGCCCAGATCCTGGAGCTCATCCAGCAGGTGCAGCGGGAGCTGGGCATCGCGGTCATCATCATCACCCACAACCTCGGCGTCGTGGCGCGCTACGTCGACCGCATCAACGTCATGTACGCGGGCCGCATCGTCGAGCGCGGCACGCTGCACCAGGTGTTCGACGAGCCGCAGCACCCTTACACGAAGGGGCTGCTCGCGTCCGTGCCCCGGCTCGACAAGCCGAAGGGCGAGCGCCTCATCCCCATTGAGGGGATGCCGCCCGACCTGAGCAACCTCCCGCCGGGCTGCGCGTTCCGCGAGCGCTGCGCCTACGCCATCGCGCGCTGTGAAGACGACGTGCCGGAGGTGCTGCACGTGCGCGGCTCAGGGGTCGAGCACCACGTCGCCTGCTGGGCGGTGGAAACGGGAGGCGCCGCATGACGACAACCCGGGCGGACTCCCCTCTCGTCGAAGTGAGCCGGGTGAAGAAGTACTTCCCGGTCACCTCCGGCATCGTGTTCAAGAAGCGCATCGGCGAGGTCAAGGCCGTCGACGACGTATCGCTCACGATACAGCGCGGCGAGACGCTCGGCCTCGTCGGCGAGAGCGGCAGCGGCAAGAGCACGCTGGGGCGCTGCATCCTGCAACTGCACCAGCAGACCGAGGGCGAGGTGAAGTTCGACGGCGTGGAGATGAGCACCCTGGGCGGCCGCGACCTGCGCTCCATGCGCAGGCGCATCAACGCCATCTTCCAGGACCCGTACTCGTCGCTCAGCCCCCGCATGACCGCGGCCGGCATCATCGGCGAGCCGGTGAGCGTCCACGGGCTGGTGCAAGGCAAGGCCCGGATGCGGGAGCGCATCCAGGAGTTGCTGGAGGTCGTCGGCCTCAACCTGTACATGGCCGACCGCTTCCCGCACGAGTTCTCCGGCGGCCAGCGCCAGCGCATCGGCATCGCCCGGGCCATCGCGGCGGAGCCGGAGTTCATCGTCGCCGACGAGCCCGTCTCCGCGCTCGACGTCTCGATACAGGCGCAGATCATCAACCTCCTGCAGGAGCTGCAGGAGCAGTTCGGGCTCACGTACCTCCTCATCGCGCACGACCTCTCCGTCGTCCGGCACATCTCGGACCGGGTCGCGGTCATGTACCTCGGGCGGCTGATGGAGCTCGCGCCCTGCGACGACCTCTACGAGGACCCGCAGCATCCGTACACCAGGGCGCTGCTCTCCGCCGTGCCGGTGCCCGATCCCGGGGTGGAGGAGGTGCGGGAGCGTATCGTGCTGCAGGGCGACATCCCCAGCCCGCAGAACCCGCCGCGGGGCTGCGTCTTCCACACGCGGTGTCCCATGGCCGTGGACGAGTGCCGGGCCGTCATCCCGCCGCTCAAGGAGACGAGCCCCGGCCACTGGACGGCGTGCATCCGCGTCGGCCCCGGCGCCATCTAGCTCAGGCGCTGACCTCGATCCCGTACAGCTTCGAGACGTTCTCGCGCACCAGCCGGGCGCGCACGTCCGCGGGCAGGTTGCCCATGTCGCGCGCGACGATCTGCCGCGAGTCCGGCCACGTCGAGTTGCCGTGCGGGTAGTCGCTGGACCACATGCAGTTGCCGGCGCCCCACCAGGAGAGGAGCCTGCCGCCCACGGCGTCGTTGAAGAAGGTGGCGTACACCTGCCGGTTGAAGTACTCGCTGGGGAGCATCGTGAGGTCGAGGGCAACCCGGTCCGTGCCGTGTCGCCGGAAGTAGTAGTCCCACTGCTCCAGGACGAACGGGAGCCAGCCGATCTCGTTCTCGACGAGCACCAGCCTGAGGCGGGGGAAGCGCTTCAGCACGCCGGAGAAGATGAAGTCGTACAGGGCGTCCATGGCGTAGACGAGCTTCAGGTTGACGCTCGTCCGCTCCTGTTCGATGCCGCGCTCCCCCTGTCCGAACGACTGCCGCAGGTTGTAGCCGTGGCCGCTGAGGATGTGCAGCGAGACCGGCATGTCGAGCTCCTGGGCCCGCGCCCACAGGGGATCGTAGTGGCGCGACGTGAAGGGAAGCGTGGGGTCGGGGACCTGCCAGACGATGACGCCGGCCATGCCCGCCCTGCGGCTGCGCTCCATCTCCTCGACCGCCGCCTCGATACGGTACGTCGAGAGCAGGGCGAGGCCGATGAGCCTGTCCGGCGCCGCCGAGCAGTAGTCCGCCAGCCAGTCGTTGTAGACCCTGGCGCACGCCTCTTCGAGGTCGCGGTCGCCGAGGACGAGCGTCTTCAGGCCGTGCGTGGGATACAGCACCTCGGCGCTGACGCCGTCGCGGCCCATCTCGTTGACCCGCTCCCACTTGTCCATCCCGCCGGGAGCGTCGTTCCTGCGGGCCCCGCCGAGGTCGGGAGCGCGGTCGCGGAACGCCCTGGGTAGGTGCTCTTTCCAGAGACCCGCGGGCTCGATCACGTGCGAGTCCGACGAGATGAGCACCTCATCGACCGCAGGGCCGACCTCGGGAGCGTACGTCCGTTCGAGGATCCCCATGACAAGCCTCCTCCTCCATCAAGGGCGGGCCTGGTTCATCGCTGGCGCGAGTGTACCGCAACAGCGGATGACTCACGATGAGCAGCGTATGAGCGGCGATGAGCACGTCCTGCGCGCCCGCGAGCGCAAATGGCACGGAATGACCATGCCCGCTGCACTCCTGCAGAAGGGGGCGTCAGGCGTGCGCCGTGAAGCCGTCAGGCGTGCGCTGCGAAAAAAGTGTCTCATTTCTTCTCATTCAGTCTCATTTCACCTTTGACAACGCGTCTCCGCCAGCGCGCTCCTGACTGCCCCGGACGGTCCGCGCCGGTTCCCAGCCCCGAAGCCGGAACCCATGGTAGGACGAGCAAGGGCGATTGCGTAAGGGGCGCATGTCACAAGATTCGGGCCACCGTCGTTCCTGCGCACGCAGGAACCGCGCCTGACGGGGTGGAGCCCGTCATTCCCGCGAAAGCGGGAATCCAGAGGGGCTGGGGATGGCGTGGGGTGTTCAGGAGAGTTGTCCTGTGATGCGCCCGTTGAACTTGCCGTTGTCCCAGCCGAACTGGAAGAGCGCCATTTCGATATCGCGAAGGTACCAGCGCTCGCCGCGTGGCGCGGGTATGTTCAGCCGCTTCAGTTCGTCCGCGACGTGCTCGCAGAACGCGATGAACTGCTCGTAGCTCCTGACCTTCTTGCCGCCGATCCTGAACTCTCTCAAGCAATGCTGGGCGATGTTGTCCCAGATCGGAGCGTTCCACGGAGAGCGCATCGCCAGCACCTTGCTGCCGAACGCATCACTACAGTACCTGAGGCGCTTCAACTCCTCCAAGGCTTTGGCTGGTTGTCCCTCCCCAAGTTCGTCGAAAGCGACTCTTATCTGCCTTTGAATCTCATCCATGGGGTTGTTCTTCTTGATTTGGGCAAAGAGATTAGGGCCGCGACCGCCTCCCCAGCGATAGACAATCTCCATGTCATCTTCCAACCGGTCCAAGTCGTCTTTGCCTTTCAGTTTCTCAATGAGACGCTCAACCTCTCTGAAATTCCCTGTACACACCGATGGCTTCAAGTGCGGGTTCTTCCAATCTCTCTGGACGAAGGCTTCCACTTTGAATACGCAAGCGTTCACGTACTTGGCGTGCCATGCAGGGATTTCGAGGATGAACTCCTTGATAGGTATCCTCTTCAGGTTCTCTGTCATGTCGCCTCCCTCTGGGTTGTGGCCTCGGTTGTTTGCGCCAGCGCGCTCCTCTGCTGCTATGAGCGTCCGCACCTCTTCCCTATCCCTCGCTCTTGCTTGGCGCACGCCAAGACCAGCCTTCCCCAGTGTCGTAACGCAGGAAGCGCAGTACCGGGGTTCTGGTCGTGTTAGACCGGATGGGAATTGGCTGTCGCAGCCGTCGCAGGTGTATATGATGGGTGTACGAGTCGCCATGTCGATTCTCCTTCAGTGCTATCGCTACCGTCGTGCCAACTGCTCGACCGCGCCTATTCCCTACCTCTGAACTCGTCGATGATCGACTGAAAGAACTTCGCGAGATCGTCCCGGATGCTCTTCATCCACAGGAAGAACCCGGCGACGTAGTTGAAGATCCACACCCATCCCAAGAACGACTTCGGCATCGGCGAGCTGTAGCTGATCTCCGCGAGGTCCGCCACCACCTGCGACGCTATCACGAATACGAAGAACAGTCCGATGTGCTTCAAGATGGTCATCGTTGCCCCTCCAGATGATGTTCTCTCCCGTTTGGACCTACGCAGCCGCCGATGGCTACTCGATGAAGTCCTCCAAACGCCTGCCCAGCCTCAGGTCCACCAAGCGGCCCGCGTACGACTCTGTGGGCGTGCTGGGCCGCCGGACCTGCTGGACCTTCGTCCGCCACCACTCGGGGATGCGGTAGTAGGAGAACCGTGCGCCGAGCGCCGCGCCCGCGACGGCGCCGTTCGTGTCGGTGTCGCCACCGGCCTCTACGACCGCCTGCAAGCCCCGCTCGAAACTGCCCGCGCGCCGGAGCGAGACCAGCCCCACCTGGAGGGCAAGCAGCGTGTAGCCCATGTTACTGCCGTCCAGGCGCAGGTCGCTCAGCTCCATGCGGAACGAGTCCTCGACGGCTTCGCGCACTTCGTCCGGCACGCGGGCGTCGTAGCCGTACCGCTGTAGTTCCGGCAGTGAGGCGCGCACGCCGTCGAGCGCGGTGTCGAGCAAGCCGTCCGCCGTGATCCTTTCCCGCTGCATCCCGTCCTGCCGCAGCGTGGACGCGATGGCGAGGTTCAGGATGGCGCACGACCAGCCGCAGCGGGGGTCCCAGTGCGTCGGCACGGCGCTGACGATGCTGTTCCGCACGAGGGCGTCGGCATCGTCGCGCCACCGGATGGCCAGCGGAGCGCACCGCATGACCGCCCCGTTGCCGGCCCGCTCTCCCTGCCATGCGGTGCGGGATGCCTCCGTGATGGACATGCCGCTCCGGTAGAGGCGCAGCACGTCGGCAGTCAGTATCCCGATGCCCGCGCCGTTCGTCTCCTCCCACTCGCCGAGACGCCGTCCGAGATCGTCCACGTCGAGCGGCCCTTCCGCTGCGGCCTCGGCGATCAGTATGGACTGGGCAACGTCGTCATCGTCGGGCAAGCCGTCAACGACGAGGATGTCGCTCAGGCCGTCCGGGTGCGCGCGGGCTATCGCCTCTCGCGGCCACCCCTCGCAGGGCAGCCCGAGGAGGTTGCCGACCGCTATGCCGGTCATCAGGCCCGCGGCAAGGTTGTGCGGGCGGTGATGGTGCAGCCAGTAGTGGCTCTCGTCGTTGGTCAGGTCGATCACGGGCCTCTCGCTCACGGCAACCTCCGTTGCGCCCCGTAGTCCTCCCGCCGGAGAGGGTTTGGACAAGGTAACGGCTTCGCTTGTGTTCGTCTGCTAGGTCCAGGAACCCCGCGGCACGACGTGCATTAACGAGAGACGGCATGGGTCCTCGTACTTCGCGAACCGGCAAGCGCCCGGAGCCATCGTCCCCCTGGGCAGTTTCCGGTGCGCAGGGTCTTCCGGCTTCCCGGCGTCAATGATGTAGACGCCGTAACTCGTTGGGAAGTTCTCAACGTTGTGTTCCACCAGCGCGTGCCAGCTCGACCAGATCAGGAACGCCGCTCCTGCATCGGCAGGGACCATCCCCACCATGTCCATGGCCGGAAGGCTGGCGACGGACGGCATACGGAGGTGCCGCTCGAAGTACGCACGGAGCAAGGCGGCCTCATAGTCCAGAGCGCTCTGCACGTCAGGCGTCTCCGCCCACTGGACCGCGAGGTCGTTCCAGCCGCAATGACAGGCAAGCACAGCCCGCTCGGCGCGTCCGGGGCTGTGGATGTGCTCACCGATGCTCTCACGGAGGCCACCCTCACCGGTGGCGCTGCCGATAACAACCAGCGGCTCTTCCGTTGCTTCTGCAATCGTCGATACCGTTGTCATGGCTGGGCCTCCTGTGGAAGATACGCAAAAAGAACGGGATATTATATCAGAATTTGAGGGTGATTTGTCAATAGCCCTGCGCCCCACACTCCCCGTGGCCTGTCGGCCATACTGGATTCCCGCCTGCGCGGGAATGACGTGGTTCGACAGGCTCACCATGAGCGGGGGGGGGAGGGAGTCTCCTGAGAGATGTTTCGACTCCGCCTTCGGCTTCGCTCAACATGACAATCCGCCCCACGCCTTACCGCTATCGGTTAAACTGATACCTCAGAGTTGCCGACTCTCGGAGCGACGCATGACGACCCGCCAGCGCATGGCCCCCCTCCGCTACGACCCGCGCGAGATAGACCGCAAGTGGCAGCAGCGGTGGGCCGACGACAACCTCCACCAGGTGAACGACGACGACCCCCGGCCACGGTGGTACGCCCTCACGATGTACCCCTACCCCTCCGGCGACCTCCACATCGGCCACTGGTACGCCATGGCGCCGTCCGACGCCCACGCCCGCTTCATGCGGATGCGCGGCTACAACGTACTGCACCCCATGGGGTTCGACGCGTTCGGGCTTCCGGCGGAGAACGCCGCCATCAACCGGGGCATCCACCCGTCCATCTGGACGATGGGGAACATCGACCGCATGCGCGGCCAGCTCCGCTCCATGGGCACGGTCTACGACTGGAACAGGGAGATCGTGACCTGCCAGCCGGACTACTACGCGTGGAACCAGTGGTTCTTCCTGAAGATGTACGAGCAGGACCTCGCCTACCGCACATCCGCCCCCGTCAACTGGTGCGCCACCTGCCAGACCGTGCTCGCCAACGAGCAGGTGGTCGACGGCAAGTGCGAGCGCACCGGCGACATCGTCATCCGGCGCGAGATGGACCAGTGGTTCTTCCGCATCACCGACTACGCCGACGAACTGCTGGACTTCTCCGGAGTCGTCGACTGGCCCGAGCGCATCAAGACGATGCAGACGAACTGGATCGGCCGCAGCGAGGGCGTCGACATTTCGTTCGACATCTCCGAGTACGGCCTGGACGAGCAGAACATCACGACCTTCACGACGCGCATCGACACCATCTTCGGCGTCACGTTCGTCGTCCTCGCGCCGGAGCACCCGCTCGTCGAGCGTCTTACGACGCCGGAGCAGCGCGGCGCGGTTGAGGCGTACGTCGCCCGCGCCCGCGAGGCCACAGAGATAGACCGCCTCTCGGTCGAGCGCGAGAAGACCGGCGTCTTCACCGGCTCGTACGCCGTCAACCCGCTCAACGGCGACCGCGTGCCCATCTGGGTGGGGGACTACGTGCTGCTCACCTACGGCACCGGCGCGGTGATGGGCGTCCCCGCCCACGACTCCCGCGACTTCGACTTCGCGCTGAAGTACGGGCTGGAGATCCGCGTCGTCGTCGCCCCGCCGGGATGGGACGGCGCACCGCTCCGGGAGGCGTGGGTCGAGAAGAGCGGCTCGCAGGTCAACTCCGGACAGTTCAACGGCATGCCGAACGCCGCCGGGTACGAGGGGATCGCCGACCACGTCGAGCAGCAGGGCTGGGGCAGGCGCACCGTCGGCTACCGGATGCGCGACTGGCTCATCAGCCGCCAGCGCTACTGGGGCACGCCCATCCCCATCGTCTACTGCGACGACTGCGGCGCGCAGCCCGTACCGTACGACCAGCTCCCGGTGGTGCTGCCGGACGACGCCCAGTTCAAGCCGACCGGCGAGTCGCCGCTCCGCTACCACGAGGGCTTCCTGCACACGACCTGCCCCTGCTGCGACAGCCCCGCGACCCGCGAGACCGACACGATGGACACGTTCGTGGACTCGTCGTGGTACTTCCTGCGCTACGTCAGCCCCGACTTCGCCGAGGGCCCCTTCGACCCCGCGCGCGTCGGCTCGTGGAACCCGGTCGACCAGTACACCGGCGGCGCGGAGCACGCGGTGATGCACCTGCTCTACGCCCGATTCTTCACCAAGGTGGTACGCGACCTCGGCCTCATCGGCTTCGGCGAGCCGTTCCTCCGCCTCTTCAACCAGGGCGTCGTGCTCTCCGACCACATGAAGATGAGCAAGAGCCGCGGCAACGTCGTCGCGCCCGACGAGTACGTGCAGGAGCTGGGCGCGGACGTCGTGCGCCTCTACCTGATGTTCATGGGCCCGTGGGAGGGCGGCGGCGACTGGAGCGACTCCGGCATCAACGGCGTCGCCCGCTGGGTGAACCGCTTCTGGGACCTCTGCCTGCGGGACACCGGCGCACTGCCCGAATCCGAGGGCGCCTCCGACCGCGCTATCGTGCGCAAGACGCACCAGACGATCCGGTCGGTCATCGAGGGGCTGGAGCGCTTCAAGTACAACACCGCGATCGCGGCGATGATGGAGCTCACCAACGAGATGGGGCCCGCCTACGACGCCGGCGCCGTCTCGCGCGGCGCGTGGAACGAGGCTGTCGAGTCGCTGCTGCTGCTGCTCGCGCCGATGGGGCCACACCTCGCGGAGGAGCTCTGGGAGCGCACGGGACACGACTACAGCGTCCACAACCAGCCCCTGCCGGAGTGGGACGAGACGCTCGCCGCCATCGAGGAGGCGACGCTCGTCGTGCAGGTGAACGGCAAGGTGCGCGACCGCATCGCCGTCCCCGCCTCGATCTCCGAGGGCGACGCGAAAGAGGCCGCGCTCACCTCGCAGAAAGTGGTCGCCTGGACGGACGGCAAGAGCGTGGACAAGGTCGTCTTCGTCCCCGGCCGCTACCTCGTCAGCGTCGTCGTCAAGTGAACCCCATCGAGCGCCGCAGGTTCCAGATGCTGGTGCGGGGCATGCTCCCCGCCCCGTTCGTCTACGTCGCGGTGGCCGTGATCTACTTCGCGTTCGTCGACAGCGAGCCGTTCTTCGGGGCACGGCTCGCGACCATCGTGGCTGTCGCGACCGGCATCGCCGTGCCCGCCGCCACCCTCCTCGTGACGGCGAACGCACTCGCGAGCCAGCGGCCTCCCGCGCGCCTGGCGCAGACGCTCCTGCTGCTGGCCCACGCGCCCGGCATCGTCGGGTTCGTGCTCACCGTGGGGGCAGACCAGCTCTGGTACAGCCTCGCCCTCGGCGCGGAGGGGTTCGTCATCCTGCTCGTCATCCGCGCCCGGCTGGGCGGGTAGCGCCCTACTGAGGGCGCAGCAGCCAGGCGCGGGCGAACGGATGCGGCTCGGAGGTCTCCGCCTCGACGCGCATCCCGGACTCCGCGAGCACCCAGCGCCAGTCGTCCAGCGTGTACTTGTTGTGGACGCGGAACTGCTCCAGCGCACGTTCGTAGCGCGTCTCCTCCGGCTCGCCCGGCTCGATCAGCCTGCGCTCGACGTACTCCCGCATCGGCTGGCGGAACCAGTCGAACAGCAACATCCGCCCGTCCGGCTTCAGCACACGCGCAGCCTGCTCCCGCAGGAACGAGAACGGGTCGTCGAACCCGTGCAGCACCGCCGCCATCGTGAGCAGGTCGACCGACCCGTCGTCGTACGGCAGCGGCGAGGACTCGACGTTCGCCAGCACGAGCGCCGGCACAGGCCCGGCGTAGTCGAGCGCGCGCGCGTTCTCGACCATCGCCTCGTTGGCGTCGATGCCGTGGAGCATCGCGTCCGGCAGCCGCTCGGAGAGGTCGCGCAGGAAGAGGCCGGGGCCCGGCCCTACGTCCACGATGACCGGCGCAGGCGGCAGGGTTGGGACGACCTGTTCGTCCCAGAACCGCCAGAACGCATCGTTGAAGCGGAGCGTGTACCGCTCCAGCTGACGCCGCAGGGCGCGCTCGTCCCGCTGCGTCATCGCGGCACGCCCGCGAGCGCGACGTGGCTGGTGCGCGGGTGCGCCTCGCCGATGAGGTCGAACCCGCCCTCCGCGAGCAGCCAGCGCCACTCGTCCGGCGTGAAGCGGTTGTGATACGGCTGGAGGCTCATCAGCGCCGCCGGATCGTTGCCGAGCCCGCCCCGGTCCTCGATGTAGGCCGGGAGCGTCTGCCGCTTCCAGTCGAACAGCAGGTAGACCCCGCCGGGCCGGAGCATCCGGCGCACCTCCGCGAACAGCAAGAGCGGGTTGTCGAGGAAGCAGGTCACGTTGGCGCTGATGCAGAGGTCGAGCGACGCGTCCTCCACCGGATACGGCGCGTGGTTCAGATCGTGCAGCGTGAACGACGGCGCGCCGGCGGCGTAGTCGAGTTCCCTGGCGTTCGCAAGCATCGCCCTGGACACGTCGACGCCGCGCAGCGCCGCGTCCGGCAGGCGCGACGACAGCTCCTGCAGCAGCAATCCGGCGCCGCAGCCGAGGTCGGCGATGGCGGGAGCGTCGCCCGTGCGCGGGCGCACCTGGGACTCGAAGAACTCCCAGAACGCGAGCGGGTAGCGGCGTCCGAAATCGGACGACATCCGCTCCACCATCGCGCTCTGGTCCCAGCGGGAATCGGGGGTGGTCATACGCGGCTACGCCTCCATGTTGACGGTGACGCCCTGCTCCTTGAAGACGTCGCTGCCGGCCTGCATGGCGTTGAACGCGGCGGGCAGCCCGGCGTACGGGATCGCCTGCATGAACACTTCCGCTATCTCCTCCGGCGTGATGCCGAGGTGCAGCGCGTAGCGCGTGTAGGCCGCTACCTGCGGCGTGCGCCCCAGCGCCGTCATCATGCCGAGCACGATCATGCAGCGTGTCTTGAGGTCAATGCGCTCGCGCGACCATATCTCGCCGAAGTTGAAGCCGATGACGAAGTCCTCCAACCCCGGGACCATGTCCAGCCCGGCGGCGTTGCCGGTGCTTCGCGACCCCTCCGACCCGCTGATGGCCTTCCGTACCGTGCGTCCCCGCGCCTTGCTCTCCTCCGCCTGGTGCAGCGTCATGGGCAGTCCTCCTGTCAGTGAAACGTGTGCGCCGACGTTCGCCGGCGGAGGCGATGCTACACGAGACGGCGCGCCCCCGGCGCGTCAGGAGAGCGAGAACGTCGAGCCGTTCGGCCCGCGCGTGACCTCAATGCGCACCGGGAACGCGTCCTTGATGTCGTCCATGTGGGTGATGACGAGGATGCGTTCGAACCGGTCCTCGATCGCCTGGATGACCTCCAGGATGCGGTCGCGCCCCTCGGCGTCCTGCGTACCGAACCCCTCGTCGATGAAGAGCGTGGGCAGCGGCGCCCCGGAGCGCCACGCGAGCACTTTGCTGAGCGCGATACGCACGGCGAAGTCGATGCGGAAGCGTTCGCCTCCGCTGAACATCTCGTAGGCGCGCGAGCCGAGTTCGTCCGCGATGACGATCTCCAGCGTCTCGACCGCGTCGCCGCCGCTCCTGCGCTCCTTCTGCGTCTCCAGCTTCAGCGTCATCCTGCCGTCCGTCATGCGGCGGAGCAGGTCGTTGGCCTCGTCTTCCAGGCGCGGGATGGCGGCCTCCATCAGAAGCGCCTGCACGCCGCCCTTGCCGAACGCGAGCGCAAGCTCCGCGTAGGCGCCCGCTTCGCCGGTGAGCGTTTCCCGCCGGGCTTCGGCCTGCGCAAGGTCGGCGGCAGTCTTGCTCGATCTGCTGCATCTCGCTCTTTCAGTCGAGCCCTTGTGCGCCTCCAACTTGATCGCGTGCCGGTCGGAAGCGGCTCTGCCATTCGCTCCTCAACCTGCCCGAACGCTGCGCGTTCCACGACGGCAGTTCCGCCAGCTCCTCCGCTATCGCAGCGCTCGCCTGCTCGGCGCGAACGGCGTCGTTCGCCGCCTCCGACGCACGGGCGCGGGCACGCCTCGAGGGCCGCGGTATCGTCATCCATGCGTTCGCGCGCCGTGACGAGCGCCTGCCGCTCCTCTTCCCAGTGGATGAGGTTCCTGCACCTGCGCCTCCGCGGCATTGAGCGCGGCGGGGTCGAACGAGAGCACGGTAAGCTGTTTCCCGCAACCCTTTCGCCGCCGCCTGCTCATCCTGCGCGTACGCGCGGTTCGCAAGCGCGGCCTCATTCTGCCGGAGCAGAGGTACGGCCTGCTTCAACTGCTCCACGGCCCGCTCCGCCTCCTCCCGCTGCACGGTCAGGCGGCTCTGCTCCTCCGCGATGCGCTGCTGCTCGGCGGCGAGTTCGCTCTGCGCGCGCTCCGCGCCCGCCGCGGCCTCGGCGGCCTGCCGCTCCAGTTCGCCCCGCGCGTTGCTTCTGCGCGGCGTAGCGCTCGCCGCTGCTCCGCAATCTCGCGCTCGTAGGACTCGCGTATGCGGACGACGCCGTCCGGCCCCAGCGTACTGTTGCAGAGGGGACAGGCCCGCGCCGTCCTCGTGCTCGTGGTTGAGCAGGGTCGAGCTTGTCGCGCGTCTGCATACCGGCCTGCTGCAACCGCTCGTTCTCCCGCCGGAGCGTTTCCGCCTCCAGCGCGAGTTGCCGCCGCGATTCCTCGGCCCGCTCCGCGTCGCCCCGGCGGCCTCTCCATCGCCGCCCGCCGCGCCGTCAACTCGTCCTGCTGCCGCTGGATGGAGGGCAGCGACTCCGCCCTCGGCGTGAGCTGGGTGTCGACGTGCTGCCGCTGCGACTGGATGTCGCTCTCCAACCGGGCGCGGGCCTGCCCTATCGCGTTCTCCAACGGCGCGAGTTGCGTCTGGAGCGCGTACGCCTGCCGCGCCGCCTCAGCCAGCGACCGTTCGTGTTCGCGTGCTCCCTGCAACGCGGCAACCCCCTGCTCGATCTCGCGGGGCGCGCTCGATGGTGCTGCTGCCACCCGACGAGACGCTGGTTGAGATCTCGCCGCCTCCTGCTTCCTCCTCGGCCTGCCGCTGGCGCGCGCGCTTGCGCCTGCAGCATCCTGCTCCTCCCGCTCCGCCTGCCGCCGTTCGAGGTGCGCGACCTTGCCGCGGAGGAGTTGCAGCCGCTCCGCGAGGCCGTTCACGTATGTAACCGCCTCGGCGAGTTCACGTTCGGCTTCGGCCAGCGCCGCGCGCGTCTCGGCGGCCTTCCCGGCGCGTTCGCGCAGGCGGTCGATGTTGACGGCGGTGGCGCTCGAGCTTCGCGCGTGCGTCGCGTCCCCGGTCAGGCGGGCGCGCTCCGCGAGTTCGTCGTACCGCCCAAGGCCGAGCACCTTGGCGAGCACGTCCTTGCGCACGCCAGGGGTGGCCATCGTGAACTCGTCGGCGCGTCCCTGCACGAGGAACGCGCTGTTCACGAACGTGCCGTAGTCCATGTTGATGAGGCGTTCGATCCTCGCCTGGGTCTCCCGGATGGTGTCTCCGGTGCCCTCGGTCCCCGCAGTAGTGAACTCCCCACTGGCAGTTTGGACCGCCAGCTCCAGCGAACTCTGGGCGGTGCGCCTCGCCTGGGAGTAGCGGCGGGGACACGCGGTAACGCTCGCTGCCGACGTCGAACACCAACTCGACCTGCATCTCGGTCTGGCCGTGGTGAAGGAGCTGCTCGTGCCGCTGGCCGCGCGCCTTGCCCCAGAGCGCCCACGTCACGGCGTCCAGCAGCGCGGACTTGCCGTTGCCGTTCGGCCCGCAGAGGCACGCTACGCGGACGCCCTCCAGGTGGAGCGTGGGGGCGGCGTCGCGGTAGGAGAGGGAAGTTGGAGAGCGAGAGGCTTAATCGGGAGCAATGCAGCCTCACTGGCGGGAGTGGCAGGATTCTAGCAGCGTGGGGAGCGACTAGGGACGCCAACCCGCCTCCCGCGCGATGCGCTCCAACTCGCCGTCCTCGTCGATGACGGCGACGCGGTCGAGGAACTCGGCGAGGCCCGCCGAATCGGCGCGTATCGTGCGTAAGTGCACCTCGACGGGATTCCCTTCCGGCGCAGCCGAGCTGTCCGCGTACGTCCCATGGAACGCGAACCACGCCGTGTTCAGCTTGCGGATGTTGTAGCCGTGCTCCACGAAGAGCAGGCGGCGTTCCTCAAGGTACGCCTCCGCCTCCGGCAACTTCCCTGCATCCAGCAGGTCTTCCAGGCGGGTGCGGGTCTGCCGCATCTCGTACCGGAAGTCGAACACGCCCGGCTCGGGCGTGGGGCGGGGTTCTCCGGCCCTGGGCGGCTGCCACGGGTCGCGCTTTACCATCTCGCCGGTCAGCAGTTCCAGCGCCCGGTCGCTCAACTCCTCCGCCGCGATGTTGGCCACGGTCTCGTTGACGCTCGTGAGCTCGCCGCCCGCGAACCAGGCGCGTCCCAAGCGGGTGGAAGATCAGCCAGTGGTGCATCCACTCGTGGCTGGCGACGAACAGCGCGCCGCGGAGCGACGTGTCCGGCGTCACCTGCGCGGGATACGTCGCCACCCCGCCGATGCGGGCGACGATCGCTGAGATGTTGTCGTCGAGCGATTCCACCTTCCGTTCCAACTCGTCCTGCTCCGGCAGGCTGATGTCGGAAGTGAGCAGGCGGTCGTCCAGGCGGACGATGGCGTCGCGGGGGCGAGCGCACCAGCACGTGGCCGCCCTCCTGGAACGCGAAGTCCACCGGAGGCCAGCGCACCGGGACCGAACCGCGCGATGACGCCCAGGTCGTCGGCGGTTTGTGAGATGGCGCTTTCCAGCGTCTCCTCCACCAGCGGCGAGAGTTCCACGCGGCGGCGCTCCAGCCGTTCTCTCTCCGCCTCCAACGGCGCGACCTCGGCGTCCGATGCCCCCTCTGCGAGGACGCGCTCTATCTCCCGCCGCTTGGCGTTCAGCTCCCCGCTCACACGGAAGAACTCCTGCGCCCGCTCCAGCCGTTCCTCCGCGTCCGGCCTGCCGAAGACGCCCACTGCCAGGTTGAACCACTTGTCCGGGAAGTGAACTATCTCCCAGCGCAGGATGTCCTGCTCGTAAGGAGCGGAGGCGCGGTGCAGCTGCTCGACCGAATCGCCGCGTCCCAGGCCCGCGGCGATCAGGAGCATGGCCGCCAACGCCCACAGGCCGAGCGTAAGGTTGCCCGTCAGCGCACGCATCGGTCAGCCTTGTCTCAACTTGAGGGCGCCCGCGGCTGCTCTGCCGTTTGTGCGTTGCACGTTCATGGCCTGATAACTATTATGCGCTGCACAACCCACTCCGGCGTTACAGGGGAGGCGCCTATCGTGGACCAATTCACGACGCAGCAGATCCGCAACATAGTACTCCTGGCGCACTCAGGCGCAGGCAAGACGTCACTCGCCGAAGCGATGCTCCACGCGACCCAGGCCATCAACCGGCCGGGGCGTGTCGAGGACGGCAACACCGCCTCCGACTTCGAGCCTGAAGAACATCGCAGGCAGACCAGCCTGCAGCTCGCAGTGCTCCCGTGCGTCTGGAAGGGCGTGAAGATCAACGTGATCGACACCCCCGGCTATGCGGACTTCCTGGGCGAGACCGTCTCCGCGCTGCGCGCCGCCGACGCCGCGGTAATCGTGCTCTCCGCCCCCAGCGGGGTGGAAGTCGGCGCGGAGATCGCGTGGCAACGCGTCCGCGACCTAGGCATCCCCACCATCGTCTTCGTCAACAAGATGGACCGCGAGCATGCCGACTATGAGGCCACGATGGCCCAGGTCCGCTCACAGTTCGGGAGCCGGTGCGCGCCCATCAACCTCCCCATCGGCGCGGAGTCCTCTTTCAGCGGCGTCGCCAGTTGCGTCTCGGGCAGCGCGCCCGCCGGGATGGAGGACGCCATCGCAACGGCGAAGGACCAGCTCGGGGAGGCCGTAGCGGAGACCGACGACGACCTGACGATGAAGTTCCTGGACGAAGGCGAGCTCAGCGACGAGGAGATAGCCCAGGGGCTGAGCATCGGCGTCCGCACAGGGCAGACCGTCCCCGTGCTGGCCGGCTCTTCCACCACCGAACTGGGCATCGGGGAGCTGATGGACGCCATCGTGAGCTACGTCCCCTCCCCTGCCGACGTACCGGCCGTGCAGGCCACGAAGGGCGGCGCGGACGTGGAACTGACCGCCGACGCGAACGGCCCGCTCGCAGCCTTCATCTTCAAGACGACCGCCGACCCGTTCGTCGGCAAGCTCTCGTTCTTCCGCGTGATGAGCGGCACGTTCTCCGCGAACAGCGAGGTGTTCGACACCGGATCGGGCAACACCGAGCGCATCGGGCAGGTGTTCGTTCCCGTGGGCAAGAAGCAGGAGAGCGTCGCGAGCCTCGCCGCCGGCGACATCGGCAGCGTCTCGAAACTGGCGCACGCCGTCACCGGAGACACGCTCACCTCCAAGGCGGATGCCATTTCGCTGCCCCGCGTGGAGTACCCGGAGCCCGTCTTCCGCATCGCCGTGCACCCCAAGAGCAAGGCCGACCTGGAGAAGCTCTCCTCGTCGCTCGCCCGGCTTACGGAAGAAGACCCGTCGCTGGTGCTCAACCGCGACCAGGCGACGTCCGAGCTGGTCATCGCGGGCCAGGGCAACACGCACGTAGAAGTGATGGCGGAGCGCGCGAAGCGGAAGTTCGGCGTCGAGCTGGAGCTCGCCGCGCCGCGCGTGGCGTACCGCGAGACCATCTCCCGGACAACGAACGTCGAATACAAGCACAAGAAGCAGACCGGCGGCCACGGCCAGTACGGGCACGTGCTGCTCCGGCTGGAGCCCCGCGCCAGGGGCGAGGGTTTCGAGTTCGCCTCCGAGGTCGTAGGCGGGAACGTGCCGCGCGAGTACATCCCCGCCGTGGAGAAGGGCATACACAAGACGATGGAGGAGGGCGCACTCGCGGGCTTCCCCATCGTGGACGTGAAGGTCGTCCTCACGGACGGGAGTTCGCATTCCGTGGACTCGTCCGGCCAGAGTTTCGAGATAGCCGGCAGCATGGCGATGAAGAAAGGAGTCGTGGAAGCCTCCCCCACGTTGCTCGAGCCGGTGATGCGCATGGCCATCGAGACGCCGGAGCAGTTCGCCGGCGCGGTGGTGAGCGACCTGAATACACGGCGCGCGCACATATCGGGCATGACCCCGGTGGGCGGCGTCGCACACATCGAGGCCGAGGTGCCTCAATCGGAGGCGCAGCAGTACTCCACCCATCTGCGCGCGCTCACACAGGGACGCGGGACCCTCTCCATGCAGTTCGACCATTACGGCGAGGTCCCTGCGCACCTGACTCCGAAGATAGTGGAGGGGTCCCAGGAGCTGGCCAGGGCTTAACCGCCTCAGGCTGTTCTCTCACACGCCCTCGCGAGCATGAGGGCGCCGCCTTCCGCCATCCCCCGGCGGAGAGGCTTCTATAGCACAACGCTGAAGGAGCGTGCCATGCAGGGAGTGATCCTCGCTGCCGGTGACGGCGGCAGACTCCGGCCATTCACGTACCGGACGCCGAAGCCGCTGATACATCTGAGAGAGCGTCCGCTCATCTGGTACCCGCTCACCGCCATGGCGGAGGCAGGCATCAGGGAGGTCGGCATCGTCGTCGGCTACCGGGCGGAGCAGATCATGGAAGGACTCGTCGATTGGGCGCCCGACGGGGTGCGGCTGGAGTTCATCCACAACCCGGAGTTCGAGGGCGGCAACGCGGTCTCGGTCCGCGCCGCGCGGGACTTCGCGGGAGGCGGGCCGTTCATGCTGGCGATGAGCGACCACATCATCGAGCCGGGTGTTGCCGTCCGGCTGATGGGAGAGTGCGAGCATCCGGCGATGCTGGGCGTGGACTCGGCTGCGTCGATGGAGAGCCAGTTGAGCGACGCGACGAAGGTGCTGGTGGACGGCGACGGCTTCCTCCGGCGCATCGGCAAGGGGCTGCGGCGCTGGAACGCCGTGGACATCGGCGTCTTCGTCTTCCAGCCGTCCATCTTCGCCACCCTCGACCACCTCTATGCGCAGGATGGCGCTGCACTGGAGCTGAGCCGCGTGATGCAGCACCTGGCAAACACGCCGTGCGGAGTCACGACGCGCGACATAGAGGGCCTCTTCTGGACCGACATCGACACCCTCGCAGACTTCAAGAGCGCTTATGACCACCTCTGCCCCGCCACGGGTGTTCCTCCCGCATGACGGGGCGACGCCGGACGGGCGCGAGCGGGGCTAGAGCCCGCGCTCCCGTCGTGCCTCCTCCGCCGTGAGGATGCCTGCCTGCACGAGCGCCACCTGCCGCTTGGTGCGCTCGCTCTCCGTCTCCGACAGGGCCTCGACCTGCGTGAGGTCGAACGCCACGGACAGCCCCCGCGCCGACGGGCCGAGCCTCGGCATCAGGCCCTCGTTGATCGCGCTCGCGAGGAACGTCAGCTCCGGTACCATCGTCTTCTCCCAGAACATGCGGCGCGCCTCCCGCACGTTGTTGAGCGTCGCGTGGCTGAAGTCCTCCAGCAGCGGCAGCGGGACGCCGTATACGCGCGCGACGCCCTCCAGGCTCCACCGCAGTCCGGCGAGCCACTCCATGTCCCGCTGGTTCAGCCCCAGCCGCTGCACTTCCCAGGCGTCGCCGGTGACGAGCGGTCGATGCGCCCGGCCCGGCCCGGTGTGGCGGGCTTCCAGCTTCGAGAAGAACTCGGTGAGCTGGCCGTCGGTGACGGGCCCGCTCGCACGGAAGACGAGGTCCTGCGGCTGCGCGCCGTTGCGGAAGAACTCGCGGTTGAACCGCAGCGCGTCCATGCCCATGTCGGCGGTGAGCCGCGCGGCTGCCATCGGCGCGAACCCGGCGAACTCCTCCAGCGGGTTGAAGTAGCGGAACCAGACCACCTCCTCCGGCAAGAGCGCTGTCTCCCGTCCCCGCTCCTCGTAGACGAACCCCGCGACGTACCGCTCCGGGTCGCGCACGACCCGCACACGGTCGGGGCGCAGCGCCCATATCTCGTCCGGCGCGCCGGACGCTGACGCTTTCGCCGAGCGTCCGAGGTACCAGAACGCGGCGCCCCACAAGCAGAGGTACGTCTCCGTGGCGATGAGCAGGTCGCTCCTGCTCCACCAGCCGTTGACCGTATCGAGCAGCCGCTGCGCCGGATGCTCCGGCCCCACCCAGCGCCACGCGCCTGAGGCATCGACCTCCCGCACCTGCAGCGGCGGACGGGACGCCGCCTCCGCACGGAGCTTCACCGCCGCGTATACGTCGGCGCTCCTCGCGTAGTACTCGCCGTAGCCGGTCGACTGCCACTCCTGCCCCACGCCCCTGTCGGGCGCGAGCGTCCGCAGCGACGCGGCAAGCGGGGCATTCGCCCGCCGCACCGCGATACCGTCCATAACTTCCCGCAACGTTTCCAGCATCTCCAGCCTCCTTTGCCGGTCCCTGTGTGTGCGGCGCACGTTCGCGAAACGCGAAAGAGCCCCGGTCTCTCTCAGACCGGGGCTCTCCCCGACGTGTCGCTCCGTCCTGTGCCGCCGGAGACATCATGTCAGGCGGGCGCCGGAACGCGCAACAGGCGGATGTCACCAGGTTCCGAAGGCTCAGCCCTGCACCGCTCCCGTGCGGCCCACGGCGAACTTCTCGCCTTCCGGCGGCGACGCCTGGCCGTACGCATCCCGTCCCCAGCAGACCGCCGTCCCGTGCACCTCCAACGCGCAGGTGTGCACGCCGCCGCTGCTGATGGCCGCGTACCGGGCGTCCGGGTCCGGCGGGGACGACTGCCCCTGCGCGTCGCTGCCCCAGCAGACGGCTGCCCCGTCAGACCGCAGCGCGCAGGTATGCCGGATGCCGCTGCTGACAGCGCCGAAGTTGACCCCCTGCGGCGGCGACGCCTGTCCCATCCCGTCGGCACCCCAGCAGACGGCTGCCCCGTCCGTATCGATGGCGCACGTGTGCAGCCCGCCGGCGCTGATGGCGGTGTACTTACCGCCCTCCGGCGGCGTGGTCTGCCCGTAGCGAGCGTCGCCCCAGCAGACGGCGGAGCCGTCCCTGCGGAGCGCGCAGGTGTGCTGGCCACCGCTGCTGATCACGTCGAACCGCTCGTTCGGCGGCGGGTCGGCGCGCTTCAGGCCGTCCCAGTAGTCCGGGTCGGTGCTGGCGGGCGTGGGAGTCGGGACGCCTGCGAGTTGAGGCCCGTTGCTGCCCCAGCAGACGGGAGTGAAGTCGCGGCGCACCGCGCACCCGTGGAGCGCGCCGACATCCAGGCCGATGAAGAAATCGCCGATACCGGGCGTGGCCCGCACGCGCGGGGTCGACTGCCCTTCGCTGTCGTCGCCCCAGCAGAGCAAGGTGAGGTCCGGGCGCAGTCCGCACGTGTTGAAACTGCCCGCGCTGATGGACGTGAAGAGCAGCTCCTCCGGAGGGAGCGGTTCGTCGTTCTTGTCCTTGAGCTTCTCGGGCGACGACTGTTCGTAGACATCGCTCCCCCAGCAGACGACGGTCATGTCCGGCCGGAGCGCGCAGGTGTGGTCGCCGCTGCTGCTCAGCATCGTGGGCTGATTGCGCCGGGAGAAGGCGGAGTCCTGGGGCGGCGGGTTGCTTGCGGGCGTTTCGAGCGTCCACGTGCCGCAGCCGGTCGAGGTGATGATGGCCGTGTCGGTGGGCAGGACCGCCACGCGCAACACGCCGCTGTCCGCCGAACCGGAGGCGATGACCTCGCCCTCGCGGGCACGGACGTTATGCGCGCGGATCCACTCGCAGTTCCGGGTGAGGCTCTCGCTCACGTACACGCCGGGGACGACGTCCACGTCCACACGCCACCAGCCGGGCCTGAACGCGGTCCACGGCTTCGGGAGGGGAGTGGCCGTGGCGGTCGGGGTTGCCGTTGCGGTGGGCGGCGGCGTGGGAGTGCGCGTGGGCGGGATGGGTGTGGGCGTATGGGTGGGCGGAACGGGAGTGGGCGTCGCCGTCGGCGGGACCGGAGTGGCGGTGGGGGTCGGGCTCGGCGTCGGCGTCGCCGTTGGAGGCGCGGGCGTGAACGTCGGCGTCGGCACGGGCGTCGGCGTGACCGTGGGGGTCGGCGTCGGCTCAGGCGCAGGAGTAGGGGTCGGCTCGTCCGTGCTGCACGCCGACGCGACGAGAAGCGCCGCGCACGCGAGTCCGGCGCACGGCAGCAGCCGCCACGAGGCGACCGCCGCGAGACGGGCGATGGGGAGGGAGCGTGAAAGCGACATAACCCTCAGGGAACATTAGCGACGCGCCCCCGCTCCGTCAACGAGACAGCGCGGCCTGTTACACTCAACCCCATGCCGGGGCTAACCGGCGACGAGTGCGTCCCTCGATATCTGAGCGTGGGGCGCTTGTCTGCGTCTATCGCGACAGCACGGAGGGACCGCTTGAGCCTCACGGGACTGCTGGATGTGCTTGGGCAGGCGTCAGCCTACAGGCGGACGACGGAAGCGGTGGCGTCCGGCGGCGTCCATGCCGCCGTCGCGCCGGACGCGGCCAAACCCCTCGTGATCGCGGGACTGTGGCGCGACCTCCGACGCCCGATGCTGGTGCTCTGTCCCCATCCTGACGACGCGCGGCGCCTGCTCGACCAGCTGGAGGCGTACTGCGGCGAGGACGCTCCGCTGCTGCACTTCGCGGAGGCGGAGGTGCTGCCGTACGAGCGGCTCTCCGTGGAAGCGGGGACGGTGCACGAGCGCATCCGCGCCCTCGGCGCCCTGCAGCAGACGGCCGGCGCGCCCGCGCTCATCGTCGCGTCGGTAACGGGCATCCTGCAGAAGACGCTCCCGCCCGCCGTGCTGCGGGACGCGATGCACACGCTCACGCGCGGACAGCGCCTCGCCGTCGAGCCCATGCTGACCCGCTGGGCGCGCATGGGCTACGCCGTCGGGTCGATGGTGGACCATCCCGGCGCCGTGGCGCGGCGCGGCGGCATCGTCGACGTCTACGGGCCGGGGCACGACCGCCCCGTGCGGATAGACCTGTGGGGCGACGAGGTCGACTCGATCCGCGCGTTCGACGCGAACACGCAGCGGTCCGGCGAGCACCTGGACTCGGTTACGGTGCTTCCCGCCGGAGAGACGCTTCCCCTGATCGCCGACCACGAGCGGATCGACGAACTGATACGCGGTCTGGACTTCGCCAACACGGGAACGTCGGAGCGCGACCGCATCCAGGACGAACTGGCCGACCTGCTCGCCGGGGTGTCGCTGGACAACGCCTCGTTCTACGCCGGCTTCCTGCTGCGTCACACGCTGCTCGACCACCTGCCGGAAGACGTCGTCGTGGTGATGAACGAGCCCTCCGAGACCGTCGAGGCGGCGCGGCACGTGGAAGGCGGCGCGGAGAAGATGCGCCTTGCGAAGGAGGAGCGCGGGGCCCTGCCGATGGGCTTCCCCGCGCCGCTCGCCGACTGGGACACGGTCTCCGGCGCGCTGGAGGGGCTCCCCCGGCTGGAGCTCAGCCGCTACCGGCAACGCCGGCCAGCGGCTGGGCCACGGCATGAACGGCGGCCGCATCTTCGTCGGCGGCGCGGTGGAGCAACTTGGCGAAGGCGTGGTGGAAATGGAGCTAACGCCGGAAGAGAGCGCGCGCGTGGAAGCAATCGTCGCCGCCGCCGGCTTGGCGCACGGGCGTCCGTTCCGCACGTTTGGCGCCGCCGGCCCAGAGAGCGCCCCAGGCGCCGGAGGTTGATACCGGCCATGGCAGCAACCGAAGAGACGGAAGGCGCGACCTATACCCCGCAGGTGTACGCCGAAATACAAGAGAAAGCGGAAACCGGGCATTTTCGCGTAGGGGGCGCGGGCAGGTCCCGCAATCTGCCCACGTTCGACGACCTCACGCTCATCCCGTGCTCCCTGAGCCGCGTGCCCCTGGAGGCGTTCTACGAGCAGTGCACCACCGCCACCGCCCTGGGGGCGCGCTTTGCCGCGCGGCCGCTGGAGTTGAGCACGCCGGTGACCATCGCGGGCATGGGCGCGAAGTTGCTGCCGCCGGCCGTGCGCGCCGCGCTGGCCTACGGCGCCGCCCGCGCCGGCATTCTCTATACCACCGGCCACGGCGGCATGTTGGCGGAAGAACGCGCGTACGCGTCGCTGCTCTCCTATGAAGTGCTGCCGCACCGCAGCGGCTTCCAGCCGCGGCACCTGCTCCAGGCCGACGTGATCGAGCTTGTCAGCGTGCGGGGCGTGAGCCCCAGTATCGGCATGCCCTACGGCAATAGCTCCGGCGCGGCGCAATCGGCGCGGGCGGTGGAGGAGACGGCCTACTCGCGGCTTTCCCATTCGCCGACGCGGCACCCCGATTGGGTAGGGTCTGACGACCTGCCCAAGAAGGTGGAGGAGTTGCGGGAAGCCACCGATTGGCAAGCGCCGATCATCGTGAAGATCAGCGCCGCCCACGTCTACGACGACGTCCAGCTTGCGGCCAAGGCCGGGGCGGACATCGTGACCGTGGAGGGCATGGAAGCCGGCGCTTCCACCGGCCCGGCGATCCTGAACGAGCACACCGGCGTGCCCGGCATGGCGGCGGTCTGCCAGGCGCGGCGCGCGCTGCAGGACCTGGGGCTGGAGGACGAGGTCAATCTGATCCTCTGCGGCGGCATCCGCAGCGGTGCCGACGTGGCGAAAGCCCTGGCCCTGGGCGCGGACGCCGTTTCGATTGGCACCGCCGCGCTCGTTTCCCTGGAACCCTGGGCGCGGCAGACGGTCTGCGGCGACGAACGGGACGGCGCGCCGCATGACGGCGGCGCGGCGCACAAATCCGGCGCGGGCGAGGATTCCACCGTTGACCGGGAGCGCGCGGCGGTAGCCGACCTGCCGGGTTTCGAGGACGCCGCGCACCACCTGGCGAACTTCATCGGCACGCTGACGCAGGAGATGCAACTGCTGGCGCGGGCCTGCGGCAAAGCGAACGTGCACGATCTGGAAGCCGAAGACCTGCGCGCCCTGAGCCTGGAAGCCTCGCTGATCACCAACGTGCCGCTGGTGGGCATGGACACCGTGGTGGGACGCTGACGCAACCAGTCATCAAGAGTTTCATATATTGTGGGTGTAAACGCGAAGGAAGTTATTGACTTATAATCCGTAGTTTGAATATAATAAAGAAACACTTTATAGTGGATTCAGGGCGCCGCAACAGCCTCTTGCTTGCGGACGTCGCTGCACAACGTTTACGAAAGGTGCCCCATGGCAGCTACACTGGCAGAGCCGCCTCAGAGTCGCCGAGATCCAGCGGAACGCTTGACGATGGCCATCAACCGCGTCTCGCCGCGCAAAGTCGATCGCCTCACCGTCAGGAAGTATTTGCGGCGATTGGTCACGCTTGTGCTGTGGCCGTCCATCGACATCATCGTCACCATATTCTCCAACTACCTGATCTTGCGCTTCAACGCCTTCGTCGCCACCACGGTTACCATCCTGGTAATGATCGTGCTCAACAGCGCGCTCCTCTATTTGCTCACCATCGAGCTCGACCTCCTGGACTGGATCCGCGCCAAGACGCGGCGCCTGGAGCGGATCCGGCGGCTCATTCGCGCGTCGGCGCTGCGGCGCGACCTGGGGATTCTGGCGGTCTACACCTTCTCCGGTCCCACCATGGCCGGCGTGCCGCTGATCTGGGTCCTACGGATCAAGGGCGTGCGCGCCTACACGCTGGTCGTCATCGGCACCACCCTGAACGGCATCTTCTGGGTCGGCGCGGTCTACAGCAGCATCTGGGCGATTCTGCGGGAACTCTTTGCCTTTAGCTTCTTCTAGCGGCGACATCCATTAGCGAGTTCTCCAGACGTCATCACAAATGCGTCTCTTAGAGCCTGTTTACGATCATTTTGTCTGCACGAGGACCGTTCGCCCTGAGCCTGTCGAAGGGTGAACGGAGCCGTTGCAAGGTGGCGAATAGCCGTTCATGCTTCGACAGGCTCAGCACGAACGGTCTTTATCGGCTTTGCTAACTCCCTCATAAGCAGATAGTAAACAGGTTCTTAGGACCGGCTGATTGCCTTGGCTGGTCACAAAGCGCCTCTTTATGCTGCGTATGGATGCTTACGACGCGCACACTCCTCTGCGGCGCTTTAGCGATTTGTCCAGGCGCCAATAGTATTGGAATCTCATAGGGAAGTTATTTACAATTCTGCGTTGCTGGCGTATGCTCTTCTATAGCGTAGCGCGGTAGTGTTCGTTTTACAGTCAGGAGGCAAACTCATGGCTATGCCAATTACACGCAGACGGCTGTTCGCTGCTACCGGCGGTCTGGGCGGAGCGCTTGCGCTGGCGGCCTGCGGGACCGCCGTGATGCCGGCGGAAACGATGGAGGAAAAACCCGCGGCGGAGCCGGCTCCCACGGAGGCGCCCGCGCCTGAGCCATACACGATCACAATCTTCACCGTCCCGTTCTGGACGCTTAGTGAGGGGCTGGGGGCGGAGGTCGTGGCGGAATTCGAGGAGCAGAACCCCGGGCTAACGGTAGACCCAACCATTCCCGAAGGCAACCGCGTCACTAAACTGCAGGCCGCTATGGCTGCCGGCAGCGGCCCCGACATCGGCCAGTCCGGCTCGTGGCAGGCGCAGACCCTCGCCGCCCTGGAGATCGGGCAGCCGTTGAGTCCCTTCATGGCGATGTCCGAGGTCGTACGCAGAGAAGACATCTGGCCGTCGCTGCAGCGCGATCTCACCTGGCAGGGCCAAATCCAGGGCATGCCGTTCGGCCCGGACGTGCGCCCGGTCTTCATGAATGACAATGTCTATTTGGAGAACGGCGTGGACGTGGAGAACCCACCGGAGAGCTGGGAAGAACTCGAAGCCGTTATCCCTAAGCTCACGCGCATCAGCGGCGATACCACCGAACTGGTTGCGTTCGCGCCGCTTTGGCAGATCAACAGCATCTGGATGGTGCCCATGTGGCAGTTGGGCGGCGAGACGCTGAGCGAGGATGGGAGCAAGGTGACCATCAATACGCCGGAGGGCATCGAGGGCCTGCGCTGGCTCATGAAGATCTACGAAATGCAGGGCGGCTGGCAGGCGCTTGAGGACTTCCGCAAGGATACCCGTCCACACTTGCTCTTCTACGACGGGCACGTGGCCAATCTCTACTGGCCGAGTACGCTCCACGGCCTGATGCAGCGAGATGTGCCGGACGTGCAGTATCATTTCGCCCATTGGCCCAAGCCGCCGGACGGCCGCCACATGACCTACGGCGGTTGCCATACCTGGATCCTGACCACCCAGAGCGAGCAGCCGGAAAACGCCTGGAAGTTCCTGGAATACTTTGGCAGCGGGGACGTGAACGTGCGCTGGTCGCACAATTTCAACACGCTCCCCATCCGGCCGGACGTCTCCCGCCAAGAAGAGTATCACCAGAATGATCCTTTCCTCCAGATTGCGGTGGAAATGATGGAGAACCGGCGTTTCGTCATTCCCGCGCCTGGCGCGCCGCAAATGCTGGCGGCGACGCTGGCGGTGGTGCCAACCGCGCTGGGCGGCGAGAAGACCATCGAGGAGACGCTGCGGGATACCGAGGTGGAACTCCAGACCATCATGGATACGTTCCTGAGCAGTCTCGGCGGCTAGGGATGCGCCTGCGGCGGCTGTGCAGCCAGCGCATGATGCCTGGCGGGAGCCACGATACCCCCGCGTCCGGCCTGGGGCGTGGGGTGTGTCTTGATTGCGAGGATCCTTAGGCAGTATCGAGAGCGCGCGGCGGGCGGGCGCATGGCCCAGCAGAGAGTCTTCGCCTGTCTGCCGCGCCGGCTATGCTACTATCAAGCCAAACAGCGGTCTCGCTAGACGCGCCGCCCGGCACGCGCCGGCAGTCCGGCCCCGCATGTAAGAGAGAATCGCGAAGGAGAGTGCGTATGTCGGCAGCCTCGTCCGCCCAGCGCCCCAATCTGTTGTTCATCATCTCGGATCAGCACAACCCTGCCGTGACCGGCTGCTACGGCGACCCGGTGGTGCGGACGCCGCGCCTGGACCGGCTCGCCGCGGGCGGCGTGGTATTGGACAATCTCTACTGCACCGCGCCGCTCTGCGTGCCCGCGCGCATGTCGTACATGACCGGGCAGTATCCTACCGACATCGAGACCTGGGACAACCGGCACATTCTGGATCACGGCATTCCCACGTTCGCCCACGCGCTGGGAGCCGTGGGCTATCGGCCGGCGCTTATCGGGCGCATGCACTTCGTGGGAGCGGACCACCTGCACGGCTACGCCGAGCGGCGCGGCGGCGACGCCACGCCAAACTATCCCGGCGGCACGGGGATTGACCTGGGTATGCTGGGCAGCGGCACGGCCGGGCCGTATCACGTGGCGTTGGAGCGGTCCGGCGCCGGCCAGAGCGGCTACGAGGTGATCGACGAGGACACCACCGCCGCCACGGTGGACGCGCTCAACCGCTTTGGCTGGCAGAGGCGGGCCGGGGTGCTGAAGGAGCCGTTCTGCCTGACCGTGGGCTACCTGCTGCCGCACCAGCCCTACGTGGCGCGCAAAGCCGACTACGACCGCTACTGGGGCAAGGTACCGCCGCCAACCCACCCGGAACCGCCCACCGACCCGCATCCCTACATCGGCTGGTGGCGGGAGCAGTGCGGGCTGGACAAGGCCACAGACGATGAGATCATGCGCTCGCGCACGGCCTACTGGGCGCTGGTGGACCGCATGGACGCCATGATCGGCCAAATCCTGGACGCGCTGGAGGCGAACGGCCTGGCGGAGAACACGCTGGTGGTCTATACCTCCGACCACGGCGACCAGGTGGGCGAGCACGGCCTCTGGTTCAAGCAGACGTTCTACGAGGGTTCGATTCGCGTGCCGGCCATTATCTCGTGGCCCGGCAAGTTGCCGGCGGGCGCGCGCTTTGGGCAGGCCGCGAGCACGGTGGACGTGGTCGCCACCATGCTGGACGCGCTCGGCGCGCCGCAACTGCCGCAAGGCCGGGGCGACTCGCTGCTGCCGGCGCTGCGGGGCGAGGATTCTGCCTGGAAAGATATGGCGTTGGCGGAGTACGCCCCGCACGGGCGCTTCCAGCGCATGGTGCGGCGCGGTCCCTGGAAGCTGAACTACTACCGGGGCGAACCGGAGCAACTCTTCAACATTGAGAACGATCCCCACGAGACTACCGACCTGGCCGCCGATCCGCAGTACCGCCACGTCCAGGAGCAACTGCTTGCGGACGTGCACGTGGACTGGAATCCGGACTACATCGCCCGCCGCCTGGAGCAGAAGGCGGCCGACCTGGAGCTTATGGTGAAGTGGACCCGGCAGGTACGCCCGCCGGAACCCTACCACTGGCCGCTGACCGCCGAGATGAACTGGCTGGACGACTACGACGGCCCGGAAAAGGACACGCGGGCGTTCGCCGACCCGCTGTAGTACCCTTCCACTCTAATTCCGTCCTGCTATTTCCCCCTCACCCTAACCCTCTCCCTCAGGAGACCTTTGCATAACTCAGTCATTCCGGCGAAAGCCGGAATCCAGACTGCATTTACAACCAAAAAGAGCCCGATTTCAAGCCTTTTCACCCCCATCCTAACCTTCTCCCTCAATGGGGAAGGGGTTATGCAAAGGTCTCCTCAGGGAGAGGGGACAAGATGCTGCTCCGCTCCGCTCCCTCTCCCAAAAGAGAACTTTGCGTAACTCCGTCATTCCGGTGAAAACCGGAATCCAGAGGTGCGTTTACCGTTTCCGATTGCTTGCCGTCAAGCCTTCTCACCCCCATCCCAGCCATTCTCGACACGAGGGGATGAGTTACGCAAAGGTCTCCCAAAGGAGAGGGGGGACAAGATGTCGCTCCGCTCCACTCCCTCTCCCTGGGGAGAGGGCCGGGGTGAGGGGAAAACCGGCGCCGATCGTACACAATTCCCACTTTTCGGTAGAGTTACGCAAAGGTCTCCTGAGGGTAGGGGAACAGTCTCAGATCCCCTCACCCTAGCCCTCTCCCCAAAGGAGAGGGGACAAGAGGCACGTCTCGGCGTATCTTGGCAATGGGTGTAGGGCGTGCTATACTGGGCGCGCTTGGGGGGTGTATGGCACGTAAGGGTGTGTGTGGTACACTGCTTGGCAGTATCGTTTGGATGTTTTCTACGGTTTCGTACACAGGAGGGGACCGATGGAGACCAGATTTACCCGCAGAATGCTGATCGGCACGGCGGGCGCGCTTGGCGGCGGAGCGCTGTTTGCCGCCTGCGCCACGGGCGGCGCGATGGCCCCGGCGGATGGGGCTGAAGCGCCGGCTGAGGAAGAGGGCGAGGCCGACTCCCAAGAGATGATGGGCCCCATGGAAGTGAAGTTCTGGACGTACCAGGACTTCTTGTTGGAAGGCCACATTGGCAACGTGCTCCTCAACGAGTTCCAGGAAGCGAATCCCAATGTCGAACTGTCGCTCACGCCGACCCACATCGGCAGCGGCAGCAAAGAAAAGCTCATCACCGCGGCGGCGGCCGGCGCTCCGCCGGACGTCTTCTACATGGACCGCTATCTGGCGGGCCAGCTTTCCGCGCCGGGCTTCCTCTTGAACCTGAACGACCACATCAAGGCCACGGCGGCGTTTAGCTGGGACGACGTCTGGCCCAAGCTGCGGGACGACTGCACGTGGAAGGGCAACATCTACGGCGTAGGCCTGCACACCGACGCCCGCACGTACATGTTCAACGTGGATCACTTCATCGAAGTGGGCCTCGATCCGGAAAGTCCGCCCAGCACCTGGGACGAGCTTGAATCGGCGACGCTCAAGCTCCACAAGGCGGGGCAGGACGGCGTGATCGAGCGCCTGGGCTACTCCACCGGCCCTCCAGGCAATCCGCCGGTCGGCTTGCAGTGGTACATCCACTTCTGGCAGCAGGGCGGCGAATATCTTTCGCCCGACAACAAGACGGTCAACTTCGACAATGAGATGGGCGTGACCGCGCTCAAGTTCATGATCAACATGGTCGACCTTTGCGGCGGCAACGTGCGCATCGACGAGTTCCTGGGCCAGCAGCGGCCTGACCGCAACGATGCCTTCACCACCGGCGGCGTCTCGCAGATGATCGGCGGCCACTGGTATGCCGCCACGTATCGCAAGGCGTGGGAATCGGCGATCAACTTCAAGTCCGCGCCCATGCCGCTGCCGCCGGACGGCGTGGCGACCAACTACCAGGGCGGCTGGGCGCTGGCGCAGCCCCAGGGCGCGGCCAATGCCGACGGGGGCTTCTCCCTCATCGAGTTCTTCCTGGGCGGCGACGTGAACCTGCGCTGGTCGGTCGGCGCCGGCGACTACATCCCCGCGCTGCAATCAGCGTCCTTCGGCGGCTACCTGGAGCAGGTGCCTGAGGCTGAAGCCTACCTGGCGGAGTTGGAACTCGCCAAGTGGGTGCCGGTCATCCCCGGCAACGATGAGATCATCGGCATCAACATCGACATCTGGTTCCGGGCCTACGCCAAGGAAATCACGCCCGAAGAGGCCAATAAGGAACACGCCGAGCGCGTGCAAGAGGTCCTCAACAAGTGGGCGGACCAACTGTAGGTATCCGGCGCGCGGCGGCCTGAGCGCCGGCGCGCAAGGGGTTATCGCCTTGCATTGTTGAGGCTATATCCTGAGGGATGCCACCGTTTGGTTGAGAGAAGAATAGGCTGCTGTGCCGTTCATCCGGTAGATTTGCCGGGTGAACGGCACAGTCTTTTCTAAGTTGGGGATGAATTACCGAAAGCCGCGGGCGCGGTGCGGGGGACAAGCCCCCGCGCTACGGTGACACCGTGGAGAAGCCCCGCGCCGGTTAACGGCGCGTACTGAGCAGGCGTTGCATCGTGCCGCCGAGGATTTGCTTCTTTTCGTCGTCGGTGATGGGCGCCAGGAGGATGCGGCCGATCTGGTGCGTGGGGCACATCCAGGGAAAGTCGTCGCCGTAGAGAATCCGGCCCGCGCCCACGTGCGCCACCAACTGCGTGAATATGCCGTAGAGCGCGACGGAACCGGCGGTATCCAGATAGACGTTCGGCTCTTCTTGCGCCACGTCGTAAACCGCATCGGCCTCCGGGTGTCTCCGGCCCGCGCCGGCGTGGGCCACGATGAAGTGGGCGTTGGGATACGCGCGGGCGGTGCGGCGCAGCACGTCGGGCGAGTCCACGCCGTGGCTGATCAGCGGCAGGCGGTGCTCGTCCGCCAACTCGAAGGCCGGGACGTACGCCGGGCCGGCGAAGGGATACTCATGCAGGCCGGTGTGAAACTTGATGCCGCGCACACCGGCGTCGATGCAGCGCTGCATCTCGTCGCGCACCTGGCGGGCAAGATTGGGATCCGGCACGGCATACGCCAGAATACGGCCCGGATGGCGCCGCGCCGCTTTCAGACTCAGGTCGTTGCCGGTGCGCATGTCGGCCGTAATCGCCAGGCTGGAAAAGACGCACGACTGATCGATGCCCACCCGGTCCATGGTGCGCACCAGGGAATCGGCGTCCGGCGCGGGCTGGTGGAAACCGTAGTACTCGCCCAGGTGGGAGTGGTTGTTCACGACGAACGTATCGGTGAGCGGTTCGCCGCGCAGGGCGGCCTCGCGGATGGTCATCGGGGCGTTCGCGGCTGGTAACGCAGTCTCTGTCATGTCGCTTCATCTTTCTGGCTATTGAGTGCGGTAAACCAAGGGCTGCCGGTTGCGTCGTTGTCTCGTGCATCCGTTCATCCTTCGACATGCTCAGGACGAACGGATGCTGGTTGTGCGGCGGTTCATCCTTCGACCGGCTCAGGCGAACGGGCGCTGGTTGTACGGCGGTTCATCCTTCGACATGCTCAGGACGAACGGATGGTGGTTGCATGTCCTCTATACGATGCAGTTGTCGATGAGACGTTGCAGGCTGCCGTGGGCTACCATATCGCGTTCCTCCACGGAAAAGCTGGCGTAGGTAAGCCCGGTGATGGCCATGCCGGGATCCCACTCGGGCAGGCCGGTGCCGAAGAGCAGACGGTGCGCGCCCCAGCGTCCGGCCACGTGGGCAATGGCGTCGTGGCCCTGGAAATACGAGGTCTCGACGTAGAGATTGTCGTGCCGCTCCATGAGCGTGAAAAGCGTGCGATAGTTCGCCGGCGGCTCGCGAAGGAGCACCAACGGCAGCGTGGGATACGTTCGCAACGCCCACTCGATGAACGCCCAGGGACGCGGTTCGCTCCAATGGCGGTTGTTGGTGTCCAGGAAGAGCGGCACGCGGCGTTCGGCCAGGGCTTCCAGCAAGATATCGATTTCGAACGGCTCCAGCGTAAGCCGGTTGATGCCGGTGCAGAGCCGCGCCGCCCGCGCGCCGGATTCCAGGAGTTGGGCAACGAGTTCGCGCTCCGGCGGCAACTCGCCGGTGATGGACGGCATGACCACCCAGCACGGCACGAGCCGGTCTATGCCCCGGGTCTCATCTACTGCTAGTTGGTTGCCGGCGGCGGGATGCTGCCACTTGGCCAGGCCGTGGGTCACCAGCGCGCGGCCGATGCCGTTCTCGTCCAGCGCGGCCAGCAGGCGCGGCACGTCGTCCGGGGTGTCGTCGTGGCGGAGGAATATCGGCCCGAGAAAGACGTTGGCGTCGAAGAGATGCGGGATTTCGCGTAGTTCCGTGTCCATCCTGGCGCTCCATTCTCTACGCGGCGGGAGTTTTCCTGATTATACAGGAGTTGCGCGGACGCAAGTGTGGCCGGTCACGGGACCGCCGCCTGAGCATCAGGCGCATGTCCCGCGCGATTCCGCCTTGCCCGCATTGCGGGACACCAAGAGTGCCATGTTCTCCGTGGCAGCGTAGGGGCGGTTCGCGAACCGCCCCTACGACTACCCGTTCGTGCTGAGCACTTCGGCAGGCTCAGCACAGGCCCGTCGAAGTATGAACGGGTAGTACAGCGCGGCGCAACAGGCCCGCCGTTCACACTTCGGCAAGCTCAGTACAGGCCTTTCGACAGCCGCAAGCGCGGGCATGTATCCTGTTCCCACGTGAACGAGCGCGCGGAAACGGCATGAAGCGAGGTGAGCGCGATGGACGCTGCGAGCGATGGAGGCGGGCCGTACTTCCAGGTGGGCACGGCGCGCGCCCGCATCACGCCCGCGGTCGGGACGCCGTATCTGGGCTACGGCTGGGACCGGCAGGACCCGTTCCTGGGCGTTAACGACGATCTGTGGGCCAAGGCGCTGGTGATCGACGACGGCAAGCGGGCGGCGGCGCTCATTGCCTGCGACATGATCGGCTTTCCGCCGGCGCCCTTTGCCGACTTGGTGCGCGCGCAGGTGGCGGCGCATACGTCGATTGCGAGCGGGCGCGTGATGCTCAGCGCGAGCCACACCCACAGCAGCCATGCGTCCATCGACCTTTCGACCCTCGATCTGGAGTGGCCGTGGGTGCGGGAACTCATACAGAGCCTGGCGGGCGCGGCGATAGCGGCGTGGCAACAGCGCCAGCCGGCCGTCATCAAGGCCGGTTCGGGCGAAATTCACGGTATTTCAGAAAACCGGCGGGTGGTGAGGAGCGACGGCAGGATCTACCGCAACTGGGACCACGGCGCGCCCGGGGCGGAGGTGCGGCGCGGCCCGATCGACCCGGAGGTGGGCGTGCTGCTGGCGCAGCGGCCCGACGGTGCGCCGCTGGCGGTGCTCTGCAACTTTACCGCCCATCCCATCTGCGCCATGAGCCAGCCGCTGGTGTCCGCGGACTATCCGGGCTTTGCGATGGCCGCGGTGGAGGCGGCTCTGGGGCCGGGCGTGACGGCGCTCTTTACCCAAGGCGCGTGCGGCGACGTCAATCCGCCGGTGGTGCGGCGCAACGTGCGCGACGCGCGTGAAGTCGGTTTGCAACTTGCGGGTGAGGTGGTGCGCGCCGCGGCGTCGCTGCTGCCGGATGAGACGCCCGGTCTGGACCGCCGTGTGCGCGTGGCGTCCAAGCGCGTGCAATGGGCCTACCGCGCGGATTTGCCGGCGAAAGATGAGGCTGCCCGCGCCTACGCCGCCGCCAGGGACGCGGTCGAGCGCCTGGAGCAGAGTGGCGCGCCGGCAGCGGAGGTACGCGCTGAGATAAACCGGCGCCGCTTGGTTCTGGAGCAGTACGAACTGACCCGCAACGACGCGCGCCAGGAGGAGGGTGAAATCCAGGTGATGGCGATTGGGGAGAGCGCGTGGGTGGGCGTGCCCGGCGAGTTGTTCTGCCGGATTGGACTAGACATAAAGGAACAATCGCCGTATGCCCACACGTATGTCGTGGGCTACGCCAACTGCTACCAGGGGTACTTCCCCACACCAAATGCCTATGAGGAAGGCGGCTACGAGGTGAACGTGGGCCGGTGGAGCCGCTTCACGGCGGCGGCGGGCGCGAGCGTACAAGAGACGGCGTTGGAACTCCTGCGGGAGTTGGCCTAAGCGCCGCGCGTTGTGTGGCCCGTCCCTCTATTCCAGGGCAATTGCGCCGCGCAGAGGCGGGGGACAAGCCCCCGCGCTACGGTAGTGCGACAACATAAAGGACAGGCCCCCGCCCTGTGAGGCGGACGTGTTGTTGCGTGGGTGCGTTGGCTCTTTCTGGGTCCCTCTCCCTGGGGCTGACAGGGGTAGGCAAGTGTCATTCCGAGCGGAGCGCAGCGGAGAGAGGAATCTAAGGCTTTCGCTGCAAGAACGTCGGTTCTAGATTCCTCGCTCCGCTCGGAATGACACGTAAAGTCGGATGTAGAATGCCTACCCCTGTCAGCTCTCCCTGGGGAGAGGTTTAGGGTGAGGGGGTAAGCGGTGTAGGGGCACGACATGTCGTGCCCCTACACCGGCGAGGACTACCGGCGGTCATTGCGCCGGAGTGCGCAGGTTGCAAACCTGCGCTACCGGAGGGGCGGCGTACAGGCTTACAGTGCCGCCGAGAGCTTTTGGCCGAACTCCGGCGGGTCGCTGTGTTCGATTGCCAGGTCCGTCGCGTCGTGGAAGCGTATGAAGTCGCGCATGGCGCGGGCCGTGGAGGATGCCAGCCGTTGGCTGGGCCTTACTCCCGGTTCCAGGTAGAGCGCCTTCAGCCGGAGCAGGCCGGTTTTGCGTTCCAGCTTCGGATCGAAGCGGCCCACCAGGCGGTCCCGGTCCAGGATGGGCAGGCAGAAGTAGCCCCAGATGCGGTCCGGCGCGCGCTTGTAGCATTCCAGGGTTTGGTGGAATTGCCACACGGCGCGGTCGCGCCCCTTGGCCCAGAAGAGGCTGTCGAAGGGGTTGAGAAACGTCGTGCGGCGGGCGCGGAGCGCGCCGTCCGCGGCCGCCTCTAAGAGGGGGGCGTTGTCGCGGTGAACCAGCAGTTCACGGGTCTTGCGGTCCGCCAACCGGGCGTGGATGGTGACGAACGTGCCGTCCGCGATCAGCGCCTCCACGTGGGGTTTCGCCGCGGTGGACTTCAGGTGGAGGTAGTTGCCGACCTGCCCCGGCGCGCAGACTCCCAATGCCCGCAGGGAAGTCTCCAGAAGTTGCCGCAGCGCCGCGTCCGCGGGCGGCTCTTCCCTGTCAACCCAGGCCGGCAGCACGCGCTCGCTGGCGTCGTAGATGCGCTGGAAATTGACGCGGTTGGCGATGGCAAGGTCGCCGACGTCATAGAGGTATTCCAGCGCCACTTTCGCGTCGTCCCAGTTCCACCACGACCCCGGGGCGCGCTTGCCGGTGCGAAAGTCGGCGGGACGGGCGGCGCCCCCCGCGCGGATTCTCTTTAGAAGCGTCCGCATCATGCGTTGGTTTTCGGGCTTGGCGGCCCAGCGCGTGTGCCACGTGCCGTGACCCTCGCGGCGCCGGCGCATGTCGGGCAGGAAGCAGGGGTAGGCGGTGAGCGGGATGATGCAGGCCGCGTGCGCCCAATACTCGAACAACCGGCGGCCGTTGTCGGGCGAGGTGGCGCCGTCGTCGAAGAGGAGCCTGTCGAGCAGCGTGGTATCGTACGCGCCCAGCCTGCTCCAGAGCGTGAGGTACTGCGCTCTATTGACGACCTGGAGCGTGTCGATCTGCACCCAGCCTACGCGCCGCACCGCCGCGTAGACGTCCTCGATGCCCGGCCGGGCGCCTCTGCGCTGCGGCTCGTCTAGCCCCTGGGCGTGGAGGATGACGGCGCGCACGGCAGCGAGCGGATAGGGGGCATTCGCGCTCACGGGCGCGGCAGCGGTTCAACGTTGCGGAGCGCCGCATTCGCCGGGAGGCCGTTTGCGGACTCAGCGTCAGCGCCGGCAGCCTCGCGGGCGTAGAGGGAGAGCACGCCGGCCTCGTGCTTGCGCGTTGGCGGCTGCCAGCGTTCGCGGCGCTCGGCCAGGATTTCATCAATCTCCGCGGCCGGCCGGCGTTCGCCGTTCACGCCCACGATTGCCAGCGAGCGCGCGGGCACGTCGATCTCGATGAGATCGTCCTTCTCCACCAAGGCGAGCGGGCCGCCCAAGGCCGCTTCCGGCATCACGTGGCCGATGGCGGGGCCTTTGGCCGCGCCGGAGTAGCGTCCGTCGGTGATGATGGCGGTGCTGGCCTCCAGGTCGGGCCGCGCCGAAATGACGGTAGTGCAGAAGTACATCTCCGGCATGCCCGAGGAGCGCAGTCCCTCGTAGCGAATGACCATCACGTCGCCGGGTTTGATCTCGTCATTCGTGACGCCCGCGATGGCGTCGTCCTCGCAGTCGTAGGGCACCGCGCGGCCGACCATCTGATGGGTGCGCGGGTCGGCGGCCACGTGCTTCATCACCGCCCCTTCCGGCGCCAGGTTGCCGGTGAGCACGGCAATCGTGCCGCCCGACTTGTAGGGCCGCTCGATGGGATAGAGCACTTCTTCTTTGCGCAGGCCGTGGTTGTCCAGATAGCCGCCGATTTCGTCGAACCAGCCGGAATCTTCGAGATCTTGCAGGTTCTCGCCGACGGTCTTGCCGGTGACGGTGAGGCAGTCGAGGTGGAGGAAGTCCTTGACCTCGTTCATCAAGGCGGGCACGCCGCCGCAGTACCAGACGTACTCCACCGGATGCGTGCCGTAGGTCTTCACGTCGGTCAGCACCGGCACTTTTCTGCCGATTTCGTCGAACTGCTGCGGGCGGATTTCGATGCCCACTTCCGCGGCGATGGCGGGCAAGTGAATCAGGAGATTTGTGGAGCCGCCGACCGCGGCATGGAGGACGAGGGCGTTGTGGAAGGCCTCCGGCGTCAGGATGTCGCGGGGCCGGATGTTTTGTTCAAGCAAGGTCATCACCTGTTCGCCGGCGTCGCGGGCCATGCGGGTGAGTTGGCGCAGCGGCGCGGGAATGAGCGCGCTCCCCGGCAGCGCCAGGCCCAGCGCCTCGGCGATCACCTGGTTGCTGCTGGCGGTGCCCATGAACTGGCAGGAACCCGGCGTGGGACAGGCGTGCTTCTGCTTGGCGATTAGCTCTTCTTCAGTGATCTGCCCTTTGTCGCGCATGATGCCGAGCGGATACATAAGCTCCGAGGACATGTTGCACGGGCCGTTGGTCTGCGTGCCGCCGGGGATATGGATGGCCGGCAGGTTCACGCGCGCCATGGCCATCAGGTGGCCGGGCACGGCCTTGTCGGCGGTAGAGATGCAGACCATGGCGTCGTGCGGATGGGCCAGGGCGTGGATTTCCGTCATATAGCTGATGATGTCCCGCGAGGGGAGACTAAAGCGCATCCCCGCGTGGGCCTGGGCCACGCCGTCGCAGATGTCGGTGCAGTAGAATTCGGCGGGCTTGCCGCCGCGGGTGTAGACGCCGAACTTGGCCTGCTCCACCAGCTCGCCGAGATGCACGCTGGAAGGATGGGAGCAGCCGGTCACGCTCTCCACCAGCACCTGCGGCTTGCCCAGGTCTTCTACTGTCCAGTCCATGCCCATGCGCAGGGCGTCGCCCTGGCGGTTGAGGCCGCGTAGTTCCTGGCTGCGCAACGTCATTCCCCAATCCTCCCTGCGTTGCTTATCGGGTCTTCCACTGTCGTCGTGCCCTCTATTGTACAGAAGAACGGCGCGGTGGAAACGTCTCTGCACGGTTGCCTTTGGTTTGAAGAGCACATTCTTGAGAATTACACCGCTTTTGACAATTCAGCGACTTCCTGAGAACATCTAAAGTGAAGGCTTGAAAGGGCCAAGCGTTACACGCACTAGGGAGGGCGCGGATGGCAATTGAAGCGGCGGAGCAACCGCCCGACGCAAACGAGTACGCGACAAAAGCCGACCTAGCAGCCGGCCTAGAGCGTTTGGAGCGCACAACCAAAGCCGACTTGGATAGCGTGGAACGTGCCATGCGCTCCGATCTGGAAGCCGGATTAGAGCGTGTGCAGCGGGCCATGAAAGCAGATTTAGAGGCCGGTCTGGAGCGTGTGCAGCAGGCCACGAAAGCCGACTTGGAAATCGGGTTGACGCGCATGCAACACGCCATAGAGTTGCTGGCTCAAAAGTCGCAAACCGACATGGCAATCTTGCGCGCCGACATGGTAGACAAGCACAATGCGCTGTCGCGTTGGGTAATCGGGTTCATCGTAGCGGTGATCGTCATGCTTGCCGCGATTGGCGTCTTCGATCGCATCGTGCCGCTTTTCTTTCCCTAACCACTCTCTCGCCAATGCGGGTATCAGTCTCCGACTCTCCCTTCTCACTTTCAGCAACCGCTACACCGGCCTTCCGCTCCGGGCAGCGGCTATGGCAGTGGTGCGGAGCCAGTCCTGCCGCGCAGTTCCGGGTTGTGGCGCGCGTCCTGCCGATGGCGCGTAGCGTTGCGTGTTGGTCGTAGGGCGAATAGCGTTCATGGGCGCGCCTACGGCGGATGAACGGCTCCAGGCGGCGATTGCGGCCAACGGCCGCATTACGTTTGCCGAATTCATGGAGATTGCCCTCTACGCGCCGGCGTTCGGCTACTACACCGCGCCGCAATCCGGCACTGGTCATGACGACGGCGCCGCACCGGTGCCCGGCCCGGCGCGCGATTACTACACCGCGCCGCAGGTTCACGCGGTCTTTGGCGCGTATCTGGCCCGCCACGCGGCGCGGGTCTGGCGGGAACTGGGCGAACCGGAGCGCTTCGACGTCGTCGAGATGGGCGCCGGGCGCGGCATCCTCGCGTGGGACATTCTGCGCGGCCTGCGCCGGAGCGCGCCGGACTGCTGGGAGCGCGCGCGCTATCGCCTGGTAGAGCGCGGGCCCGGCCCGAGCGGCGCCCAACGGCAGGCGCTCGCCAACGCGGCGGCGCATCCCGTCGTTATAAGCCAGGCGCTGGCAACGCCGGTTACCGGCGTCGTGCTCTCCAACGAATTGCTGGACGCGCTGCCAGCGCATCGCGTGCGCGTGAAGGACGGCGCGTTGCAAGAGACTTACGTGACGCTGCGTGACGGTCGCCTGCAGGAGGAAATCGGCGCGCCGTCTTGCCCGGAACTCACCGCCTACGTGGAGCGCTTTGGTTGGCCGCCGGAGGGCTGGCGGGGTGAAATCTGCCTGGCGGCGGTGGCGTGGATCGAGCGCGTCGCGCGGCTGCTGACGCGCGGCACGGTGATCACCATCGATTACGGCGCGGCGTGGGACGAACTGCGCGGCCCGCGCTACGCGGGCGGCACGCTGGCCTGCTACTATCGCCACCGGGTGAGCAAGGATCCCTATACCCGCGTCGGCGCGCAGGACATCACCGCCCACGTTAATTTCACCGCCCTCATGGACGCTGGCGCGCGCGCCGGCCTGCGCGCCGTAGCCTACCAATCCCAGGCCGAATACCTGACGGGACTGGGCATTGGCGGCGAGTTGGCCGCGCTGGCGCGGCAACCGGCCACGGCGGAGACGCAGCGCGCCCGGCGCGCCATCACCGACCTCATCTGGCCCGACGGCCTCGGCGGCTTTCGCGTGCTGACGCAGGCGAAAGATTAGCCGCCTTTCCCCAGGCGCGCCCCGCTCGGCGCACTTTCCTCCCCCTCGACGGCGGCTCTTCTCACCGATTCAGGCGGCGGCAAGTTGGCTTGGCCGCAGCGTTTCGCGCGCCGCAAGAGGCGCCGGCAAGAATTCCCAGCAAAGAGATACGAATTACTTGACTCCCTGATTCCGTTAGGGTAACCTACCTGCTTGGATGAAGGCGCATTAACTAACATTTAGGCACATGGCCTCAATCGTTGGTAGCTGTGCTTCACGTGGTAGAGCTTCAGGAAGTTTCATCATGCAGGGTCTCGAAGCGAGGAGGAGAACCGTGAGAAGGATCCTAACCCTGACGACCTTGGTCGGCATGGTCGTGTTGTTGTTGACGTCATGCGGCGCGAGCGGGCCGAGCGACGATATGAAACGGGACGTGGTGGCGAACTATGCCAACGGCGTGTTCCACCTGTATTCCCAGAGTCTCGATTCGGCAATGGAGTTGGACAAGGCCATCGACGCCTTTCTCGCGGAGCCGAACGCGGCCAATCTGGAAGCGGCCAAGCAAGCGTGGCTCAGCGCCCGCGACCTGTATGGGCCCACCGAGGCCTTCCGCTTCTACGACGGCCCGATCGACAATCCGGACGACGGGCCTGAGGGCTTGATCAACGCCTGGCCGCTGGACGAAGCCTACATCGATTACGTGGTAGGCGACCCGCAAGCGGGCATCATCAACAATCCCGACGCCTTCCCCACCATCGACGCGGACCTGCTGGTCTCGCTCAACGAGGAAGGCGGCGAGGAGAACGTCTCCACCGGCTGGCACGCGATCGAGTTCTTGTTGTGGGGCCAGGATCTCAGCAACGACGGGCCGGGCGCGCGCCCGGTGGAAGACTACACCACCAACGCCAATGCCGAGCGCCGGTCAATCTATCTGGCCGTGGCGTCGGACCTGCTGGTGAGTCACTTGCAGCAGATGGTTGACGCCTGGGCGCCGGACGGCGACAACTACCGCGCCGAGTTCGAGTCTCTCGCCGCGGACGAAGCCCTGCAGAAGATCATCACCGGCATCGGTGAGTTGAGCCGGGGTGAGTTGGCCGGCGAGCGCATGACCGTGGCGTACGAGGAGCGTTCCCAGGAGGACGAGCACTCCTGCTTCTCCGATAACACCACCGCCGACATCATCGCGAACGCGATCGGCATTCAGATGGTCTATCTCGGCAACTTCGGCGGCGTTTCCGGGCTGGGCATCAAAGACCTGATTGCCGCAATCGACACGGAACTCGCCGACCGGCTGGCGGCGGAAATCAACACGAGCGTGGATCTCGCCACGGCTATTCCGAGCCCGTTCGATCAACACCTGCTCTCTGACGTCTCCGACGACTCCGCCGGCAGGAAGGCCGTGCTCGAGACGATCGTGGCGCTGGAGAATCAGACGGACACCATCGTCTCCGCCGCCCAGTTGATTGGCATCACCATCAGCGTGAGCTAGCGGCAGGCGATTAGCGTGAGCTAATGGCACGCAAGCGCCGTCCGCTCGTCCGCATGGCGGCGGCCCTCCTCTTGGTGATTGCATCCGGCCTAGCCCACACTTCTGGGCCAAGCCGAGACTATCTGCCGCTGGACGCGCGGTTGGGCGGCGACACCACGGCCTTCAGCGCCGGGCGCAACGCGTTCGAGCTTTCGGCCCGCAATCTCGACGTTGAAGAGCGCCGCACGTTCAACGTGGGCGATAGCTTCTTCAATCAGAATTGGGTCACGGCGCCGGCTTCCACGGTGGCGCGCGACGGCTTGGGGCCAACCTTCAACGCCCAGTCGTGCTCTTCCTGCCACGACCACGACGGACGGGCCAGGCCGCCGGACGATGACGACGACCCGGTGCGGGGTCTCCTGCTCAGGCTGAGCATCCCGGGGCCGGACGGGCCGGTCGCCGATCCGGTCTACGGCGGCCAACTCCAAGACCGCGCCATCAATGGCGTGCCTGCCGAGGGCCGCATCGCCATTCGCTACGAGACGATCAGCGGCAGCTATGCCGACGGCACGCCGTACACGCTGCGCAAGCCGGAGTACGCCATTCTGGACCCGGCGTTTGGCCCGCCGCGGCCGGACATGCTGGTGTCGCCCCGCATCGCGCCGGTTGTCTTCGGCATGGGTTTGCTGGAAGCTATTCCGGCGGAGCGCATCCTGGCGTTGGCCGACCCCGACGACCGTGACGGCGACGGTATTTCCGGCCGTCCCAACATGGTGTGGGACGCGCGCGCGCAAGCGTATGCGCTGGGCCGCTTTGGCTGGAAGGCCAACCAACCCAGTGTCGAGCAGCAGTCCGCCGGCGCGTTTCTGGGTGACATTGGCATAACGTCCTCGCTCTTTCCGGTGGAGAATTGTCCGGCGGCGCAGGAGGTGTGCAACCAAGCGCCGCACGGCGGCGCGCCGGAAATCCCCGACGACCGGCTGGCGAAGGTTGTATTCTATATCCAGACGCTGGCAGTGCCCGCCATGCGCAACGTGGATGACCCCACGGTTCGCCAGGGAGCGCGCCTGTTTGAGGACGTTGGCTGCGCGTCATGCCACACCCCCCGGCACGTGACCGCCCCGGACTTCTCGGTGCGGCCGCTGCAAGACCAGGTGATCTTCCCGTACACGGACCTGCTCCTGCACGACATGGGCGAGGAACTGGCGGACAACCGGCCCGACGGTCAGGCCACCGGCCGCGAGTGGCGCACGCCGCCGCTCTGGGGCATCGGGCTGGTGCAGGCGGTAAACGGCCACACGCGCTTTCTGCACGATGGCCGCGCCCGCAACCTGGAGGAGGCAATCCTCTGGCACGGCGGCGAGGCGGCGGCCGCCCGCGAGGTCTTCAAGAGCCTCTCCCTGTCCCAACGGCAGGCGCTGCTCCGGTTTCTCCGGTCGCTCTAAGGCGTTGCCGCCGCCGGCGTAATTCTTGTATGCTGTGGAACGCGGTACGCCCGGAACCATGCGGTCAGTGATCTGGTGGAAGTTTGCGGTGGATGGAGGGCCGGGGCCGCGCACACACGGTAGAGTACGCCGCGCCCCAAGAGGAGTATCGGCCCATGGGAACGCTTGCCTTGGCCGGCGGCAAGCCGCTGGTTGCGGCGCCGCTGGACACGCCCTGGCCCGTGTACGACGAACGGGACGAACAGGCGCTGAAGGACGTGCTCACGAGCCGGGCCTGGACGCGCTCCAAGTCGCAGGGCGCGGCCTCGTGGGTGTGGCGGTTCGAAGACGCCTTTGCCGCCTTTCAGGATGCGCGGCACGGGGTGGCGGTCGCCACCGGGTCCAGCGGCCTGGAACTGGCGCTGCGAGCGGTGGGGGTCGAGCCCGGCGATGAGGTGATTCTGCCGGCGGCCACCTGGATTACGGTGGCTACCGCCGTAATCGCCGTCGGCGCCGCGCCCGTGTTCGTCGACGTCGAGCCGCAGACCTACAACCTGGATCCCGCCAGGGTTGCCGCCGCCGTTACGTCCAAGACGCGGGCGGTCATGTGCGTCCACAACGGCGGCCTGCCGGCCGACCTGGACGCGCTGCGGGCGCTGGTAGACCGGCATGGAATCGCGCTGGTCGGCGACTGCGCCCACGCGCACGGCAGCCGGTGGCGGGACCGCGGCGTGGGCGCGCTGGAGGACGTGGGCGTCTTCAGCTTTCAGGGCAGCAAAGTCCTGCCGTTGGGCGAGGGCGGCATGGCGCTCACCGACCGGGACGACCTGCAAGCGCGGCTGTTTGGGTACCAGCACGTGAACGGCATTGTGGGACGCCCCAAGCCGGCGCGGTCGCTGCCCGCCACCAACTTGCGCATGACGGAATGGATTGGCGCGTTGGGGTTGGTTGGATTGGAACGCCTGCCGGAGCAAGTCGCCGTCCGCGAGGCGAACGCGCGCTACCTGATTGAGGGATTGGCTGAGATTCCGGGCGTAGACAGCCTGGCTTGGGACCCGCGCGTGACGCGCTGGAGTTTCTACATCTGGCACTGGCGCTTCATCCCGCCGGACTTTGAGGGCATTCACCGCGATACGTTCCTGGCGGCGCTGAAGGCCGAAGGCGTGCCGGCGAACACGGGCCAGACCGCGCCGCTCTACCGGCATACGGCGCTCACCGGGATGGACTTGGGGCGCGGGGGCTATCCGTTCAACACGCGGGTGTACGGGCGGGAGATGGACTATGCGGCGTTCCACTGCCCGGAAACGGAGCGCATCGCGGGCACGGAGGCGCTGGCGTTTTCCCACCCGCTCTTCCTGGGACCGCGGCGGCGCATGGACGTGGTTCTTGACGCCGTGCGCAAGATTCGGGAAAATGTGAGTGAGTTGCATGAGTGGGAGCGTGCGCGCGCCAGCGACGCGCCGGCGTGAGGTAGTCCTGGGTTGTGCTCGCCGGAGCGCACTGAGCGGCCCGCCCGCCGGGCGGCGCGGCATCTCCCATCCTTTTCGCGGCAGTTTTCTTTTCTCTTGCCAGCGTGCATAGTGTAGTATAGGTGCGCTTGCAGCAATTCAGGTAGGTGAAGGACATTGGCAAAACGGAAGCTACTCGTCGTTGAATCGCCAACGAAGGCGCGGACGATCAAGAAGTTCCTCGGCCGCGGCTACGCGGTTGAGTCGTCTATGGGCCACGTGCGCGATCTGCCCAAGAGCAAATTGGGCGTGGAGGTGGAGCAGGGGTTCGCGCCCTCATACGTGATCCCGCGCGACAAGAACGCGGTGGTGAAGAATCTCACCGAGCACGCCCGCAACGCCAGCGAGATCCTGCTCGCCACCGACCCGGACCGGGAAGGCGAGGCGATCGCGTGGCATCTGCTGGAGGCGCTCAAGCGCAAGATGAAGAAGCAGGACGTGAGCGCCAAGCGGGTCGTCTTCCATGAAATCACCCGGGACGCGGTGCGGCACGCCCTGGAGGATACGCGCGACATCAACGCCGATCTGGTGAACGCGCAGCAGGCGCGCCGCGTGCTCGACCGGCTGGTCGGCTACAAGATGAGCCCGTTCCTCTGGCGCAAGGTGCGCGGCGGGCTTTCGGCGGGACGGGTGCAGTCGGTGGCCTTGCGTCTCATCGTGGACCGGGAGCGCGAGATCGAGGCGTTCACGCCCCAGGAGTACTGGTCGCTGCACGCCACGCTCGCCAAGCGGCCGGCCAAAGGGGATAAGGACCAATTCGACGCCGAACTCGTGCGTCTTCACGGCAAGAAGCCTGAGATTAACGACGGAGAGACGGCGCAAGGCATCGTGGCGGACCTGGACGACGCCGCGTGGCCGGTGAAGAAGATTTCCGTAAGAGAGAGCCGGCGGCGGCCCAGCGCGCCCTATACCACCAGCACCATGCAGCAGGACGCTTCCGGCCGCCTGGGTTTTCGCGCCGCGCGCACCATGCGGCTTGCCCAGCAACTCTACGAGGGCATCGCGATTGGCGGGGAAGGCCAGGTGGGCCTCATCACCTATATGCGCACCGACTCCGTGCAGGTGAGCGGCGAGGCCATTGCCCAGGTGCGGGAGTTCATCGAGCAGACTTACGGCCCCGACGAGGCGCCGGAGAAGCCGCATCGCTACACCTCGCGGGTGAAGAACGCCCAGGAAGCGCACGAGGCGATTCGCCCTACCAGCGTCTTGCGCACCCCTGAGCAGATGCGCGAGTTCCTGGATGCGGACCAGCTCAAGCTCTATACGCTCATCTGGCGGCGGTTCGTGGCCAGCCAGATGCGCCCGGCGCTCTTGCAGACCACGTCGGCGGACATCGTGCCCCGGCGCGGCGCCGCCGACTTGCCGTACCGCTTCCGGGCGTCGGCGACGCGGGTGAAGATTCCCGGTTTCTATCGCGTCTACCGCGCCGACGAGGAGCAGGCGGACGAGAAGAAGACCCTGCCGCCGTTGGCAGAGGGCGAGGCGCTGGACCTGCGCAAACTCCGGCCGGAGCAGCACTTTACGCAGCCGCCGCCGCGCTACACCGAGGCGAGCCTGATCCGGTCTCTGGAAGAAGAAGGCATCGGCCGGCCGAGCACCTACGCGCCGATTCTCTCGGTAATCCAGGAGCGCACGTACGTCGAGCGCGAGCGGCGCAGCCTGAAACCCACGGAATTGGGCATGGTGGTGCGGGATATGCTGGTCAAGCATTTTCCTGACATCATCAACACCGGCTTTACGGCCACGATGGAGGAAGACCTGGACGCGATCTCCCGGGGCGAGAAGCGGTGGACGCCGGTGCTGGAGGAGTTCTACGGCGACTTCAGCGCGGCGTTGGAGAAGGCGGAACAAGAGGCGGAGCGCCTGAAACCCGAACGAGCGCCAGCGGAAGAGACCGGCGAAAACTGCGAAAAGTGCGGCAAACCGCTGGTGATACGCGACGGGCGGTACGGCAAGTTCATTGGGTGCAGCGGCTTCCCCAAGTGCCGCACCATCAAGAAACTGGGCGCGGAGGCGGATCGCGCCCAGTCGCCGGTGGAGGAAACCGGCGAGAACTGCGAGAAGTGCGGCAAGCCGCTGGTGATACGCGAGGGGCGGTACGGCAAGTTTATCGGGTGCAGCGGCTTTCCCAAGTGCCGCACTATCAAGCGTATCAACCGGAATGGGGATGAGGCGGACAAAGGCGGCTCCAAGGCAAGAGAGCCGGCGGGAGCAACCAGCGGCTAGCCTGCCCCCCTCACCCTAACCCTCTCCCCCCAGGGAGAGGGGATAAGAGGATGGGAATGTCATTCCGAGCGCAGCGAGGAATCTAGAAGAGATATTCTTGCAGGGGAAGCCTTAGATTCCGCGCTCTTAGCGACTCTCCGCTGCGCTCCGCTCGGAATGACAGGCGTAACCGGATGTAGATGCCTACCCCTGCCAGCGGGCAAGAGGGGGGCGTTGACTTTGGCCAGGCAACGGTCGCCGCGAACTCGGGCCGCTATGAACGGGGAGCATTGGCATTTCGTTAGCGGCGCCAAAATCCGTTCAGCTTGGACTTGAAAAGCCGGCAGCCGTTCACCCTTCGACAGGCTCAGGGCGAACGGCTACCGGCTACTGGTCAGCGGCTACCGGCTACTGATTTCTAGGTAGCGGCTACTGACTACTAGCTACCGGCTACTGGCTTTTGGCTACTGGCTTTGAACCCACCTCTTAATCCCAGGTCAGATCGATCTCGTGGGCGGTTTCGATGAAGCGGCGCACCAGGTTTACGGTAGCCGCCACGTCGCGCTTGTGCACCATTTCGTTGACCGTGTGCACGTAGCGCGTGGGCGTGGAGAGCGTGATGGCGGGCACGCCGTCGCGGGTGCGTTGGATCGCGCCGCCGTCGGTGCCGCCGCGCGGCAGGATTTCCATCTGGTAGGGGATGTCCTCCTGGTCGCAGACGGCGCGGCAGTGGGCCACCAGGCGCGGGTCGCAGATCAGGGACGAATCCATGATCTTGATCGCCGTGCCGTCGCCGAGTTTCGAGACCCGATCCGCTTCCGTGCCGCCGGGTATGTCCACCGCCAGGGTCGAGTCTAGCGCCAGGCCCAGGTCGGGTTCCACGCCAAATGCCGCCACCGTCGCGCCGCGCAGCCCCACCTCTTCCTGCGAGGAGGCCACGGCGTAGACCTCGGCCGCGTGCTCGCCCAGCCCGCGCACGGCCTCCAGCATGACGTAAACGCTCACGCGGTCGTCCATGGCGGGGCCGACCATCACGTCGCCCAGGTCGTTGCACGTGCGGTCGAACGTAATTGGCGTGCCCAGGGGCACAAGCTCCTTGGCGCGCTCGCCGGACAGCCCCACGTCCACGAAGAGGTCATCCAGCTTCAGGGCCTTGCCGCGCTCGGAATCGTCCAGCAGGTGCGTGGGTTTGGTGGCCGGCATGAGCACGCCGGAGAGTTCCTCCTGGCCGTGCACGCGCACGCGCTGCGCCACCAGCGTGCGGGGGTCGAAACCGCCCACGGGCTGGAGGCGAATGAAGCCCTCGTCATCGACGTGCCGCGCCATGAAGCCGATCTGGTCCATGTGGGCGGCAATCATGACTTTCGGCCCGCCCTGCCCTTTGCGGTAGGCGATCAGGTTGCCCAGGGCGTCCACGCGCACGTCGGTCGCCAGCGGCTCCAGTTCCGCCCGGATGACGCCGCGGATCGGCTCCTCCCGGCTGGCAATGCCCGGGGTCTCGCACAGTCGCTTCAAGAGTTCCATGGTTTTGCGCTCCTTGCGTTTAGTTTGCCATTGAGAGTCTGGCGTCGGTCACTGTCTCCTTAGGATACCCGTTCTCGAATGCGCGCGCTCTAGGGGGGAGCCAGGCGGTAGGGGCGCGTGACTACTGGTGGAGATTGTGTGGGAGCGTGGGTTCTCGGTAATTTCCCCTCACCCCGGCCCTCTCCCCGGGGAGAGGGGGTCAGAGCGCGCGCGTGCCAGTTGGTGGGCGGAGGGTGGGTTTCAGGCGGTTTTCCCTCACCCCGGCACTTTCCCCGGCTGATAGGGGTATGTTTCCTAATGTCCGAATTCACGTGTCATTCCGAACGGAGCGCAGCGGAGAGTCGCTAAGAGCGCGGAATCTAAGGCTTTCGCTGCAAAACGGTCGATTCTAGATTCCGCGAACCCTGTTCGACGCTCCGCTCGGAATGACACTTACATACCCCTGTCAACGGGGAGAGGGGGTCGGATTGTACGCGGAGCTTTGCCGCCGCGGCGTTGCGGTTAGCGGTAAGCGGGAGGCATTGGGTATGATAATCAGGTAAACCCCAGCACGAGACGAGGGCTATCGCCATCGAGTCCACAGCTTCTTCCCCGGTTGAACCGCCCGGCGCGGCGGCTGACGCGCCGCCGTCGGTTGGGCGGCGCTTCCTGAGTCTGCGCACACTGTTCTCGTTTCTCATCGCGGCGGCGCTCTTGATCGCGTTGTGGCGCATGACGGGCTTGGACTGGCGCGGTATCTGGTCGGAGATACGCCACGTGGACCCGCGCCTCTACGCGCTGGCGTTGGCGGTGTACTTCACCACGCTGCTGCCTCGGGCGGCGCGCTGGCAGAGGATGCTGCGCAACCTGGGGCACGACGTGCCGTTGCGGGCGCTGGGTGAAGCGATCTTCCTCTCCTGGTTCATCAGCCATCTGATTCCCGCCAAGATGGGGGATCTGTATCGCGGGTTCATCTTGCGCCGCCGGGAGGGCATCTCCTTTGCGCTGACCACCGGCAGCGTGCTGGCGGAGCGCGTGGTGGATCTTTTCGCGGTGCTCTTGCTCGCCGCCGCCGCCGCGCTCTTCTTCGCCCGGGGCGAGTTGTTGAACGAGATGCAAGGCGCGCTGCTCAGCGCCGGCGTCCTGGCGGCGCTCCTGGCCGGCGGCTTGCTGTTCTTCCGGCGGCTGGACGGCAGCCTGCTGGCGCGGTTGCCGCTGCTGCGGCGCAGGCGGCAGAAGCTGGAAGCGCGCTTCCAGAATTTCAAGCGAGGCGTCTTTACTTCGGCGCGGCCGTTGCACGTCATGGTTCTGCTCACGGCGCTGGTATGGACCGCCGAAGCCGGGCGCTTCTACCTGGTGGCAAACGCCGTGGGCGTGCCGCTGGCGCTGCCGCAACTGCTGTTCGTCTTTGCCGCCAGCGCGCTGCTGCTGGCTGTGCCCACGCCCGGCGGCCTGGGCGCGGTGGAAGGGGGCATGGTGGGCCTGATGTTGCTGCTGGACGTGCCGGTGGACGTGGCCGCGGCGGTGGCGCTGCTCGACCGGCTCATCAGCTACTGGCTCGTCTTGCTCGGCGGCGGTGTCTACTACTTCACCCACGCGCGCTTGCGCCTCTAGCGGCATGAAAATAGGCATCGACTTCACGGCGGCGGCGCAACCGGCCGGCATCGGCCGCTATACGCGCTCGCTGGTGGGCGCGCTGGCCGCGCAGTTTCCGTCCGACCGGTTCGTGCTGCTGGCGCCGCGCGACGCGGCGCGGGCGTTGGCTGCTTCAACAACGCCGCTCCGCCTGCTGGAGCAATCCAACGTAACGCTGCGGACTCTGCCATTCTCCGAACGCACGCTGACGCGCCTCTGGCAGCGTTTGCGGCTGCCGCTCTTTGCCGATCTCTTGGCGGGCGGCGCGGACGTCTTCTACGCGCCGGATTTTGCCCTGCCGCCGCTGCGGCGCGCGCCGGGGGTCATCACCGTCCACGATCTCTCGTACCGTTTCTTTCCGGAGTCCTACCCGGCGTCCTTGCGCGCGTACTTGGAGCGCGTGGTGCCGCGCAGCGCGGCGCGGGCGCGGTTGGTCCTGGCGGACTCCGCCTCCACGCAACGGGACCTGGCGGCAACGTACGGCGTGGACGCGGCCAAGATCAGCGTGCTCTACAGCGGCGTCGATCCGGTCTTTCAACCGGTAGCGGCGGGCGCGGCGCGGGCGGCGGTGTTGCGGCGCTGCGGCATCGCGTACCCATATTTCCTCTCGGTGGGGACGATACAGCCGCGCAAGAACATCGACCGCATGATCGCGGCCATGCGCGCCGTGGTTGCCGCCGGTCTGCCGCACCGGCTTGTGCACGTGGGACGGCCGGGCTGGCTCTACGAGCGGATTCTGGACGCCCCACGGGAATACGATGTTGCCGAGCGGGTGCGCTTCCTGAGTGACGTCGAGGCCGATGAAGACCTGGCGGTGCTCTACAGCGGCGCGACGGCCTTCGTCTTTCCCAGCCTCTACGAAGGATTTGGGCTGCCCGTGCTGGAAGCCATGGCCTGCGGGACGCCGGTGATTACGGGAAACACCTCGTCGCTGCCGGAGGTGGCCGGGGACGCGGCAATCCTGGTTGACCCTACGGACGAAACCGCCATCGGCCAGGCGCTGGTGACGCTCGCAAGCGACGAGCGCCGGCGGGGTCAACTGGCTGGCGCGGGCAGGGAACGCGCCGCTCACTTTAGCTGGGAGCGGGCGGCGGACGAGTTGCGCGCGCATTTGGCGCGGGTGGCCGGGGGCGAGTTCTAGGGGCGGTGGCGGCCCATCCGGCGCTCCCTCCACTGAGCGGCGCCAACCGAGCCCCGGGCGCGCGGCGCTTGTGGGGTTGGCCCGGGTGTAATGGCGGCGTGGAGCGCCGTGTCTATCTGCTATACTGAGCCCAAGCGCACGGTCTTTCGGCGCGCCCCGATTAACCCCCGCCGGGTCGTCTATGAGGAGATAGCCGCAGCACGATGAGCAGAGTTGGCATACGGCGTTGGCAGGCGCGGGCGCTGCTCGCGCTCTGCTGTCTCGTGCTCTTGCCGACGCCGCTCATGGCAAGCGACGAGGCGAAGTCCGCCACCGATCCGGGCGTGCAAGGCGCGATGCGCCGGCATTACGAGCGGCTGGGCGGCGCGGCGGTGCTGGGAGCGCCGTTGACCGGCGAGTTGCAGGAAGACGGCCTGGTCGTCCAGTACTTCGAGAACGCGCGGCTGGAGTGGTGGCCGGAGCGCGGGCAGGCGCGCCTCAGCCCGCTGGGCCGGCTGCTGTATCCGCACTGGCGCTTCTTCGGCACGGAAGAGGCGGTAGCGCAGACCTCGGCGCAGCGACACTTTCCCGAAACCGGACACACGGTGCGCCATGCGTTTCTGCAATTCTTCCTGGCGCACGGCGGCGCGCGGACGTTTGGGCTGCCGATTTCCGGCGAGTTGCCGGCCGACGACCAGTGGCGTCATCCGGTGCAGTACTTCGAGCGGGCGGTATTGCGCTACGATCCAGGCCGGGCCGGCACGCCCGGGGCGGTAGTCCTGGCCCCGTTGGGACGGACGTTTCTGGCGTTGCGCGGCGAGGCGGGGCAGCAGCCGGCGCCGGGCCAACCGGCGGGCGGCCTCAAGCTCTTCACGCAGGTCTCGCTCTTCTACGATCCCAAGCTGGAGCGTGTGCTCTACCTGGCAAAGGCGGCCGGATTTACGGGCATCAAGCAGCAGGTGGAGTGGAAGGCGGTGGAGATCGCGCCCGGCGAGTATACCTGGGGACAGGTGGACCGCATCGTGGCGGCGGCAAACCGGCACGGCCTGGAGGTGATGCTGGGCATCTACGCCGCGCCGTTGTGGATGCGCCGCGTGCGGCCCGCGGACGATCAGAGCGGCGTGCCGCCGGGGCAACAGATCGCCGGCTCGTACCGGGATTCATGGAAGCAATTCGCCCGCTACCACAACGGTCCGCCGGCCCAGTTGAGCGACTTCGAGAACTTCATGGCGCTGCTGGCGGCGCGTTACGGCGACACGGTGCAGGCGTACGAGCTTTGGAATGAGCCAAACCTGGCCGGCAATTGGGACGGCAAAGTAGCGCCGGGAGAGTTCGTGGAGCTTTTGGCCGCCGGCTATCGCGGTGTGAAGCGGGGCAATCCCAGCGCGTTGGTCGTCACCGGCGGCCTGGCGTCAACCGGAGTCAACATCGAGGGCGTGGCCATGGACGACGTGCGCTACCTGGACGCTATGTACCGCTACCGCGACGGCATGATCCGGGACTACTTCGACGGGCTGGGCGTGCACCCCTACGGCTACAACAACGCGCCGAACGACACGCCGGACAACTATACGTCGTCGAGTACCTCGTTCAAGGACCACTGGTCGTTCTTCTTCCGCCGATTCGAGCAGCACTGGGAAGTGCTGCGAAAGCACGGCGACACCGGCAAGGGCGTCTGGCTCACCGAGATGGGCTGGACGACCCACAACCTCCACCCGGAATTCGCCTTTGGCGCGGACATCTCCGAGCAGGACCAGGCGCGGTATCTGGTGGAGGCCTATCAACTCTTGAAGGAGCGGTATCCGTACGTGCAGGGCATGGTGGTGTTCAACCTGAACTTCGCCAACCGCATCGAGCCGACGGACAGCACGTACTCCTTCTCGCTGTTGGACGCGAATCTGTGGCCGCGCCCGGCGTATCTGGCGTTGCAAGCCCTCGAGAAGTAGCCTGCGCGCTTATGGACATTGCTGTAAACGGGTACTTCCTCAACGTGCACCACACCGGCAGTGGGCAATACGTCTATCACCTGCTGCGGGCGCTGGAGAAGCACAATCCGGACCTGGCGCTCTCCGCGCGGGTGCCCTATTTCACGCGCAACACCATGCGTCCGGTTGGCGGCATCCACGCGCGCCCGCCGCTGTGGGGCGCATTGGGCGGCGGCAATCTGGCGAAAGTGTGGTGGGAGCAGGTGACGTGGCCGCGCCAGGCCGCCGCGTTGGGCGAGGACGCGGTGGGGCACGTGCCGTATTTCGGGCCGCCGCTCGCGCATCCCTTTCCGCTGGTCGCCACGATTCACGATCTGATCCCGGTGACGCTGCCGGCCTACCGGGGCAATCCGCTGGCGCGGCTCTACACCAGCCTGGCGATGGCGGCGGCGACCAAGGCGGACGCGATCATCACCGATTCCGAGGCCGCCAGGCGCGACGTCATCACGCACCTGGACGTGGACGCGGATAACGTGCGCGTGGCGCCGCTGGCGGCGGACGGGCGCTTTTCGCCGGACATCCCCGCTGAGGACGTGAAGGCCGCGCGGCGGCGCTACGCGCTGCCGGAGCGTTTTCTCTTCTACCTGGGCGGCCTGGACGCGCGCAAGAATCTGGGGACGCTCTTCACGGCGCTGACCTTGCTGCCGCAAGAGGTGACGCTGGTGGTGGCGGGCCGCACGCGCCACGGCAAAGCGGCGCTCTTTCCCGATTGGGTGGGCCAGGCGACCGCGTTGGGCGTGGGTGAGCGGGTGCGCTTCCTGGGCGGCATTCCCGAAGCGGACAAGCCGCTGCTGTACCGCGCCGCGACGCTCTTCGTCTTTCCCTCGCTCTACGAAGGTTTCGGCCTGGATCCGTTGGAAGCCATGGCCTGCGGCACGCCGGTGGTGTGCAGCGACGCCACGTCCCTGCCGGAGGTGGTGGGCGCGGGCGGCATCCTGGCCGCGCCCGACGACGCGCCCGCCTGGGCGGAAGCGATCGGCCGCCTGTGGGAGTCCGCAGCGGAGCGGCGGGAGTACGCCGCGCGGGCGCTGGCGCAGGCGCGGACCTTTTCGTGGGAACGCACGGCCGCGGAGACGGCGGCCGTCTACAAGCAGGTGCGGTGATGCGCGTGCTCTACCTCTCCAAGGCGCTGGTGGTGGGCGCGTACCAGCGCAAGCTGGAAGAGATCGCCAAGTTTTCGGACGTGGAACTGCGCGCCATCGCGCCCCATTACTGGCAAGAGGGCGAACACCGCCAAGAACTGGAACGCCGCTATACCGCGGGCTATGAGTTGGCGGCGGAGGAGATGCGCTTCAACGGCCACTACCATCTGCACTACTACCCCAATCTGCGGCGGCATCTGCGGGAGTGGCGGCCCGACGTGGTGCACGTGGATGAGGAACCCTATAATCTGGCCACCGCCCACGCGATCTGGCAGGCGCGGCGGGTGGGCGCGAAGACGGTCTTCTTCGCCTGGCAGAACATCTACCGGGTCTATCCGCTGCCGTTCCACCTCTTCGAACTCTACAGCCTGCTCAGGTCGAATGCCGCGCAGGCGGGCACGCGCGCGGCGCAGGAAGTGCTGCGGCGCAAGCGCTATTCGCGTCCTTCCGCGGTCTTGCCGCAATTTGGCGTGGACGCCGCGCTTTTCGCGCCGGCTCCGGCGGCGGATCCCGGCGAGGTCTTGCGGATCGGCTACGTGGGGCGCTTGACGCCGGCGAAAGGGGTGCACGTGCTGCTCGCCGCCGCCGCGCGCCTGGATTTTCCGTATCGCGTCCAGCTATTCGGTACCGGCGCTGCGGAGCCGGCGCTGCGCGCCCAGGCCGAGCAACTGGGCATCCAGGACCGGGTGGACTTTCGCGGCCACGCGCCCAGCGGCGACATGCCGGCGCACTACCGGGAAATGGACGTCTGCGTCCTGCCCTCGCTCACCACGCCGCGTTGGAAAGAGCAGTTTGGCCGGGCGCTCGTGGAGGCGATGGCGTGCGGCGTGCCGGTGGTGGGGTCGGAGTCCGGGGAGATTCCTGAAATCGTGGGCGGCGACGATGGGGAGCGGGCCGGCATGACCTTTCCGGAGGGAGACGCGGAGGCGCTGGCGAAGGCGCTGGCCGCGCTCAACCGCGAACCGGCGCTGCGCCGCCAACTGGGCGCGCAAGGGCGGCAGCGCGTGCTGCGCGAGTTTACCCAGGAACGCATCGCCGCCAAGACCGTGCTGATGTACCGCCAGCTAGTTCACGGCCTGGCGTACGGCGCGGAGAGGCGGATATCCGATTCTTGACGCTCACGGCAAAGCTCGCTATGCTGCACACAGCGGTTGCGCGTGCGCGCAGCCGGAGTGGTGACGCTCTCTACAGCGAGGAGGTTTCGCGATGGATAAGACGAAAGAGAGCAGGCTCTATGGCGTTTCGCGGCGGACGTTCCTGGGTGGAGCGACGCTGTCGGGCGCTGGCATAGTGCTGGCGGCCTGCGGCATGCAGGCTGGACCGTCCGGTGACGCGGGAGACGCCGGGGAGGCGGACGCGCCGGCGAAAGAGGAAGCCAAAGCGCCCGCGGCCGCGGGGGCAGAGGCGGTACTCTTCTGGCAGTGGGGTTCCACCTACGTGCCCGGCTTCGACGTGCTGGTGAACGAGTACAACGAGATGCAGGATGAAGTCGATCTGACGGTCGAGAATCCGTCCGGCTACTGGGACAAAGTGCTGGCGGCGCTTGCCGCGCAGACCGGCCCCGACATCTTCCTGATGAACGGCGTGAACATCAAGTCGTGGATTACGGGCGGTCGTGTCGCCACCGACCTGTCCCAGTACGTTTCCGGCGACAAGCAGGCCACGGACGACTTGGGGGCCGCGCTGCCGTCATTCGTCGACTGGTACTCAACCGACGGCAAGGCGTCCGGCACGCCGTGGAATTACAGCACGAGCAACACGCAGTACAACGTGGACCACGTGGTAGCCGCCGGCCTGGCGCCGCCCGCCGAACTCGGCGACGGCTGGGACTGGAACGCGATGCAGGAATACGGTGAAAAGCTGACGCAGCGCGAAGGCGAAAACATCACGCGCTTCGGCCAGGGGCACCTGCACGGCATCGAGACCGGCTGGGGCAACTTCATCCAGATGAACGGCGGCAGCGTGCTGAGCGAGGACCGGTCGAAGTGCGTCATTGCCACGCAGGAATCGATTGATGCGGTGCAGTTCTGCGTCGATATGGTGCACAAGCACAGGGTCGCGCCGACGCCGGACGAGTACACGGCGCTTCGCGGCGAAAACAGGATCCACCCCGCCTACTTCTTGAACCAGGGCTTGGTTTCGATCCACGCGGCCGGCGACTGGTACTTCAACCGCTACTTCGAAGATCCCGCATTGAATTGGGACGTGACGTTTCTGGCGAAGTCACCAAACACCGGGCAGACCGGCAACAACAGCAACTTCCGCGGCACCGTCATGAACGCGGCGTCCAACAATCCGGATGCGGCGTGGAAGTGGATGGCGCATTCGATCACGAAGTCGGTGCAGGACCGCGTGGTGGAACTCTTCAACGAGGTGCCGGCACGGCTAGACTCCGCAATTGCGTTCTACACCAACACAGAGGCAGCGGGGCCGCCTGCGTCACGCGCCATGCTGGAGGATTCGCTACGCGCTACCATCTCGCTGCCGACCCACGATGTCGTGACGTGGACACAGATGATCCGTGAGGCAGTCAATCCCAACATGACCCCGATCTTCGCTAATGAGATCACTGTACCTGAGGGCTTGAATCAGTTGCAGGATCAGTTGAATTCCATTATCGATGATGCAGGCAGCGGGTAGATCCGGGCTGCGCTCTGACAGTCTCTTGATGGGCTGACAGAGGCGATAGAGCGGAAATCAGAGAGCGGGCCGACCATTCCAGTCGGCCCGCTCTCTGTTCTACCTTCCTGCTCATTGCGCGTTTACTCTACTTGCACCAAACTCGTATCACGCCGGCTGGTGAATGAGTTTCTGCAGCGAGCGCAATTCCCGCGGCGGGTCGAGATTCCTGCCGTACTCGCTCCACGAGACTTCAGCCACGTAGATGTCGCCCTTAGAGTCGACGGCGAGGCTGTGCGGCGAGTAGAAGCGGCCGGGCGCGTCGCCGTAGGCTTCCCGTCCCAGGCGCGCCAGCACGTTGCCGGCGGTGTCCAGAATGGAGACGCGCGGGCCGAGGTCCATGCCCATGGCGTTGGAGTCGATGCCGCCGAAATACTCGCCGACGTACACGAGGTCTTCACCGCGCGGGTCCACGAGCACACAGGCGGCCTTGGAAAGATTCACCCACTGCGTCAGGAACGCGCCGTCGGCGGAGAAGATCTGCACGCGGTGGTTTTCGCGGTCGGCAATGTAGACCCGTCCGGCGGCGTCCACCGCGATGTCGTGCACGATGTTGAAATGGCCCGGCTCCGTGCCGGACGCGCCCCACGAGTGCAGCAGTTCTCCGTCACCGGAAAACTTGTGCACGTGGGCGTTGCTGTAGCCGTCCGCCACGTAGAAGGCGTCCGTGCCGGGCTCGAACGCGACCGTCGTCGGACGGTTGAACGGCTGGCCGCTCATGGGCGCCGCCGGTTCGCCCGGCGTGCCAAGGGTCATGAGCAACTCGCCCTCCGGCGTGAATTTGCGCACGGTAGAATCGCCGCTGTCGATGCAGTACACGCTGTCGTCCGGCCCCACCGACACACCGTGGGGCGTGTCGAAGAGGCCGTGCCCCCACGTGCGCAGCACGGCGCCTTCCGAGTCGTAGACGACCATGGGGTGCGTGCCGCGATTGAAGACGTAGACGTCGTCCTGGGAGTCTACGGCTACCGACGTGGCTTCTTTGTAGTTGGCCCCGTCCGGCAGGTTGCCCCAGTTGGCTCCCGTGGTGGCGTACGTGTACTTGCCGTCGCCAAGTGTCACCATGGTGTGTAATCCGCTCCTGTGTTTACGGGTTTTCCTCATTATACGCGCATTTGGCGGCGCAAGTGGAGGCGCGTGGTGAGCAGGCGCACTGGCGGAGCGGGCGCCTCCTGTTCCCTCTCCTGGGGGAGAGGGTTAGGGTGAGGGGGAAATTGTGCGGCGCCTCACTCCCAAGTTTTGCGCAATGGAGCCGAACCGACGGAGATTCACCCCTCACCCCGGCCCTCTCCCCCAGGGAGAGGGAGTTTCATTGTGCGCAGACTATGGTTGCACAAAGGTCTCCCGGCAGGGTCTTGAGGTGCCTTAACTCGCAGGACGCGCGCCACGCCCCCGGTAGGGGCACGACATGTCGTGCCCCTACCGGGGTGGGGGGAATCGTGGCTAGCGCACGTCTTTCCGGGCAGGGCCGGCGACTGAGGACTGTTGGGGAACAGAGGCGCCCCCGGGGTGATTCGAACACCCGACCAACTGCTTAGAAGGCAGTTGCTCTGTCCACTGAGCTACGGGGGCACGGCAGGGGCGGGACTCTTGAATTATACCCTAAGAACCTGTTTACGATCGTCTTGTCTGCATCGAGGAACGTTCGCCCTGAGCTTGTCGAAGGGTGATTGGAGTCGTTGCACGCTGGCAAGCAACCGTTCATGCTTCGACGGGCTCAGCACGAACGGTTTACACCGGCTTTGCAAACTCCCTCAAAGCAGATAGTAAACAGGTTCTATCTCTAAGCAGATAGTAAACAGGTTCTAAGCCCGGGCGGCGGTAGCGGGCGTCAGGCGCCGGCGGCGGTAGCGGGAACTTCGCGCCGGGCAGGCTGCGCGCACGGCCTGAGCATCACCTTCACCCCGTACTTGGGACGCAGGGTGATGAGGGGGTCCAATTCCACCGGATGGTCGGGAACCAGGTCGAGTTCGTATTTCTGGGCGATCGTAGCGAGCAGCAGTTGCGCTTCCAGCATGGCGAAGTTGTTGCCGATGCAGAGCCGCGGCCCGCCGCCAAAGGGAAAGTAGGCAAAGCGGTGGCGTTCTTTCACGCGCTCCGGCGCGAAGCGTTCCGGGATGAAGGCTTCCGGATCTTCCCAGAATTCCGGGTGGCGGTGGGTCATGTACTGGCTCAAGATAACGGTGCTGTCCGCGGGAATGGTGTAGCCGCCGATTTCGTCGTCGCCGATGGCCCCGCGGGACATGCTCCACACCGGCGGCAGGAGACGCATGGATTCCTGGACGACCATCTTCGTATAGGGCAGTTTCGCGGCGTCGGCGACAGTGGGCGGCCGGCCGCCCAAGACACTGGCGAGTTCCTCCCGCAGTTTGCGGCCGGCGTCGAGATTGTGTCCCAGCAGGTACCAGGTCCACGAAAGCGCGTTGGCGGTGGTCTCGTGTCCGGCCAGGAAGATGGTGCGCACCTCGTCCCGCAGTTGATCGTCGTCCATCGCTTCGCCGGTATCCTCGTCTCTGGCGTCCAGCAGCAGGGTGAGCAGGTCGTTTTCCTGGGAAGCGTCCGACCGGCGGCGGGCGTCGATGAACCGCTGCACCACGTCGTCGATGGTCTGCCGCGCCAGGACGGCGCGGCGAATGCCCGGCAAGGGCGCCCACTCCGGAAAGTCAACCAGCACGTACATCCGCTTGCGGGCCTCGCGCTGCGCCGTGGTAACCAGGGGCTCCAGCCGCTCGGCGTCGTCCTGCACGTCGGCGCCGAACATCACGCGGCTCACGATGTTAAGCGTAACGCGCATCATCTCGCTGCTGACGTCCAGCGGCTCGCCGCGGGCGGCCGGTTCCGCCCATCCCGCCAGCATCTTCTCGGTCTCCGCGATCATGGTCTCGCCAAAGCCGGCAATGTGCCGCCGGTGGAAGGCCGGCTGCATCAGGCGGCGCTGCGCGAGCCACGATGCGCCGTCATTGGTCACGAGGCCGTCGCCCAGCAGCCGCCGGAGTTTCTTGTAGTCCGGGCCGCGCCGGTAGTTCTTGTGATTCTCCAACAGGACGTGACCGACGTAATCGGGATGGGACAGGAAGTAGACCCGGTCGAAGAGCAGCGTGTGATGGGCGATGTCCCCGTAGGTCTTCCAGACGTCCCGCATCATCCGAAGCGGGTTGTCTTTAAGGGCGCCCACGGTGCGCAGGCCCAGGAAATCGCGGGGGCCGGGCGGCTTGTCCCGCCGGCTGTCGAGCGCATTTGCGGCCATTCTCAGCGCCTCCCTGGCGCGCGGCGGATACGCTTAGCTCTTTGCGCAGAACAACGCGCAACCGGAGTTTACGGTGACGAACACGGCGGCTAAACCGGTCCGTGGTCTCTGCTACTCATCCCGCTTGCTGGCTTGCAGGAAGTAGCCTTCGAGCAGACCTTCAATGCGGGATACGCGCTGCTCGAGCGCGGTCATGCGTTCTCCTAAACGAACCTCGATGCGCAAGACCAAGCCACCGACCGCGGCTGCCGCAACAATCACTGCCGCTATCGTGCTGATGAATTCATAGTTTTCCATGTGTACCCACCATAGTTGCTCGGCGTGCTTCTCAACTCCACTATAGCATAGCTTCTTGCGCAGCGAGATGGATTCTGCCGAACTTGCCGCAGTCCGCGTAGCGCCCATGCGCGGGCCTCAATGGGGATTGGCTCAACACGAGAGCGGGCTGTGGCTCCATATTGCCGCAACCGGCGCAAGATAGTATGACTTTCACGGCGCTATGGCTGGCATTGCATATCGCGCTCAGAGGAACATGGATGCGCCGTGCCAGATGAAGGAGACCCCAAAGAGCGCCAGCAGGACGCCAAAGAGGTAGAGCGTCCAGCGGTACACCCGGTCGGTGATGAAGCGCCGGCCGGTGGCGAAGACGATGGCAACGATGGTCAGCCAGGCGAAGTCGCTGGCGACGTGGCCGATGGTGAATGCCGTGAGGCCCACTGCGCCGCGCGGCAGCGCCAGCGTGGTGATGGTGGAGATGCCGACCGTGGCCCACCAGAAGGACCAGTAGGGGTTCGCCAGGCTGAGCACGGCCCCGCCCAGCAGCGGGTTGCCCGCGTGCCGGCCGGAGATAGATTCTTGCAGCGTCGCGCCTTCCCGCCGCACACCGCTGATAATCTTCCAGCCCATCCAAATCATCACCAGGCCGCCGGTCACGCCAATGGCGGCCAGCACCGGGCCCCATTGCAGGATGCGGGCAAGACCCAGCCACAGGAGCACGACCAGCGCGACTTCCAGCAGCCCGTGCCCCAGCGACGCCAGCGGGCCGGCCAGCACGCCGTGGCGGGTACTCTGGCTCATGACGAAGATCGTCAACGGGCCGGGCGACATCGCGCCGGAGAGGCCGATGGAGAACGACGCGGCGAAGACGAGAACGAATGATTCGAGGGCTGCCATGGTGGTGCGGTAAAGCGCATGAGTGCGTGCGTCGCGCGCAGGGCGGTTGCCCTGCCTTGCGCGCGATCCGCCTGCACGCGCGCTCGCTCTAGTCCATGATCATCCCGCCGTTGATCGCCAGCGTGTGGCCGGTGATGAACGCCGAGGCGTCGCTGGCGAGGTAGAGCACGCCGTAGGCGATTTCCTCCGGTTTGCCTAGGCGTTCCAGCGGGGTGCGGTCGAGCACGATGCGCAGACGCTCTTCGGGAATGCGGGCAAAGCCGGTGTCGATCTGGCCGGGGGCGATGTTGTTGGCGCGTCCCCAGGGCGCCATCTGGCGGGCGAGGGCCTTGGTGAAGGCGATCATGCCGCCTTTCGAGGCGGCGTAGTGCACGCGGGCGCTCTGGCCGCCGTTCTGGCCGCTGATGCTCGCCATGTTGACGATGCTGCCGCGCCGCTGCCGCTCCATAATGGGAAAGACGGCCTTGCTGCACAGGAAGGCGCTGCGCAGGTTGTTGCCCAGCAGGTCGTCCCAATCGGCGGCGGAGGTCTCGCCCATGGGGCCGTTCCTGCCGGACTCGCCGGCGTTGTTCACCAGCGCGTCCACCGCGCCAAACGCCGCCAGCGTCCGCTCCACCAGCATCTCCGTATCCTCCGGCACGTTCACGTCGGCGCGCACGGCCACCGCCGTGCCGCCGGCGCCGGAGATGTCCTGCGCCAGCGCGGCAAGCGCGCTCTCGGTGCGGGCGACCGCCACCACGTTGGCCCCGGCCGCGGCGAGCACTTCCGCCGTGGTGCGGCCAATGCCCCGGCTCGCCCCGGTGACGATGACCGTGCTGCCGGTGAGGTCGAATGCGTCGAGCATGTAAGGATACCTCTCTTGCTATGTCTTGGACTGCGCTCATCTACGCTGGCGTTTCTGGCATTACGAACGCAACCATTAACGGCGCGCACGGCCACCGCCGTGCCGCCGGCGCCGGAGATGTCCTGCGCCAGCGCGGCAAGCGCGCTCTCGGTGCGGGCGACGGCCACCACGTTGGCGCGCCGGCAGCGGCGAGCACTTCCGCCGTGGTGCGGCCAATGCCCCGGCTGGCGCCCGGTGACGATGACCGTGCTGCCGGTGAGGTCGAATGCGTCGAGCATGAATAGTCCTTTGCTATGAAGCCGCGACTGCCGCGCCATTCCGGGAGAAGCTGGACTGCGTGAACATGCCCTGGGCGTCGAACGCGATCTCTTCCGGCTCGCTTACCTGGCGCACCCGGCCGGTGGCTTCCATTTGCGGCAGCAGCGGCTCGGAGACCCAGAGGTCTTCCAGGCGCTTGGTGTCCTGGATGCGCATGATGCGGGCGGACTCGTTCTCGGTCTGCAAGCAGCAGGCCAGCGCCACGTAGAGCGCCTCCCGGTCGTTGGCCACCGTGAGCGGAATGCGCGCGCCTTCCGGCCCCTTGGCGGTGATGGTGTTCATGTAGGTCTGCACCGGGTCCAGCTTATCCACTACCTGTTGCAGCACCACGTCGCCCAGGCCGATGCCGCAGGCGTTGCCTTCCGTGTCTGCGGTCAAGTCGCGCATGACCAAACGCTGGATGCGCGGCGGGTGCGGCAGCGGGCCGCTCCAGTAGCGGTTGACCACGTTGGTGTCCGCGCCGATGCCGCTGATGTCCTTGCCGAACTGATCGACGATCAACACGTCGATCTCCTCGCCGGGCAGCCGCGCCATGCGCTCGCGGGCGACTTTGAGCAACTCCTGCTCTTCTTCCAGGATGCGGGCGGCCGGCACGGCTTTAACCAGCGAGAGGCGGGAGTGGCCGTCTTCCACCAGCGCCAGGCCGAAGGGTATCGGCGCTTTGCTCAGGGCGAATTGCCCCACCGCGGGAATGAGCGTGGGAAACTCGGCAAAACTGCGCCCGTGGAACGTGTCCGCGCCCTTCTGCTTGCCCAGGCCGATGGCCAGCAACTTCATCAGGCCGGACTCGATGTGCCCGTGAAAGTCGGTGTGGGGCTTGACGCGGTTGACGGGGATGGTGACGTCCGCCTCGGTATAGGCGATCTTGTCGAACCAGACCGGCACGTTGTCTTCCACGTGGCCGAGCAGGACGGTCTCCATGCTGGAGCGGATGGGGCAGCCCATGGCTTCTTCGGTAACGCCGTAATGGGCGAGCACCTCGACTTGTCCCTGGGCGGTCGCGCCGCCGTGGCTGCCCATGGCGGGCACGATGAACGGCTCCGCGCCGAGGCGATTGACCTCCCGCGCCGCCGCCTTGAGCACCTGAGCGATGCGGTCGATGCCCCGGCTGCCGCCGGTGAGCGCCACGCGCTGGCCCGGTTGGATGGTCTCGCGGATCTCCGGGCGCGCGAACTCCTGGGCGACGGCGGCCGCTACGTCGTCGATGGTGTCGGTGTAAAGCTCCTGCCGCACTCTGACCCAACGCGGGAGCGTGCCCCGCTCGAATATCTCCAGAGACATGGTTGCAGATCTCCTTATGCGTTGCGACGCTGCGCGACTATCTTGACAAACGCCGGCGCGCATGGCTCGTGTCCGGCTCGGCTTCTTCTGGTTAATGTACCACTGCCGGCGGATGTTGTCTGCAAATGAGCGCCGCGCCGGGGCGCGAGGCCCGCCGGTGGCCGGCGCGCGGTGTTGCTCTGCCGCCGTTTTGCTAGATCTATGAGCGGCGCGCGCCGCGGCGGCGGTTACTCGGCGGGAGGCGGGTGCTCGGCGGAGTCCTCGAAAGTGATGGCGCCGTGGAAGAGCCGCTGCGCCTCGCGCACCACCGGGTCCTGGGCGGGATCTTTGGCGTTGAGCTTCGTGGACGATGGCTTCTGCGCCAACGTGCACTCGATGGAATAGTGGCGGCCCAGGGTCTGCGCCACGGCTTTTTCCACCAGGATGAGATTGTCCGGTTGGCGCACCTTGTCGCGGTGCCAGGCGTGGGCGAACTCCAGCGTGAGCGCGCGGTCGCGCACGGAGATCGGCGTGCAGTCGCGCAGCACGCCGCGCAGATGGACGTTCGGCCGGCGGAAGGAGTTTACCACCGCGTCCCAGCGCTGCTGGATTTCCGCCAGGGGTGTGTCCGCCGGAGGCGCGTCCGGGGGCGGTTTCGCGGGTTGAGCCTGAGTCTCGGCGGCCGGGGCGTCGGCGGCGGTGTCCGGCGGTGGCGCGGTGCCGGGAGCGGCTGCCGGCGCCGCGTCCGCGGGCGGCGCGCCGGGTGAAGCCGCCGGGCCGGGCGCGGGCGTGGGCGCACTGGTCGTTGCGTGCGGGGCGCTTGCGGTTGACGCCGTTGGCGGGGAAGCGCTTGCGGCTTCATCAGCGGCGCAGAACTCCACCAGCGCCAGTTCCACCGGCAGTTGCGGGAAGACCCCCAGGCGCAGCGCCTGTTCGGCTTCCGAAAAGAGCCTGATCGCCTTCACGATCTCGCCCAGCGTGATGCGTCCGGCCAGGCCGTCCATGAGCGCGGCTTCTTCCTCGCTCATCTCCAGGAGTTCGGCCGCCTCCATGCCGCTCTTGTGGAGCAGCGTGCCGCGCAGGTAGCGGATGGTCTCGCGGGCGAACTGGCGCATGTCCAGCCCCTGGTCGGCGGCCTGGCCGAGGACGCGCAGGCCCTCGCCGGTGTCGCGGCGGGCGAGCGTATCGACGAACTCGGCCACCACCGCCGTGTGGGCCAGTCCCAGCATCTCGCGCACCTGGGCGGCGGTCACGTTGGCGTCGGCGAAGATGATGGCCTGGTCGAAGAGGCTCACCGCGTCGCGGGCGCTGCCGCCGGCCATGCGCGCCAGGATATTGAGCGCCTCCGTTTCGGCGCTCACCCTCTCGGCGCCGGCGATTTCCTGCAAGCGCGCCACCAGGTCCCGCACCGGAATGCGGCGGAAATCGAACCGCTGGCAGCGCGAGAGGATGGTGGGCAGCACCCGGTGGATTTCGGTGGTGGCCAGCACGAACACGGCGTGTTCCGGCGGCTCTTCCAGGGTCTTCAGGAGCGCGTTCGACGCCTCCGGCGTGAGTTGGTGCACCTCGTCTATCAGGTAGAATTTGTAGCGGCCGTTAACCGGGGCAAAATTCACGCGCTCGCGCAGGTCGCGAATGTCCTCGATGCCGCGATTGGAGGCGGCGTCGAGTTCCACCAGGTCGAGAAAGCGGCCTTCCACCACGTCCGCGCAGGCGTTGCACTTGCCGCACGGCTCCGGCTGGACGCCTTGCAGACAGTTGAGCGCCTTGGCCAGGATGCGCGCCAACGAGGTCTTGCCCGAGCCGCGCGGCCCGGCAAAGATGTAGGCGTGCGCCACCTGCCCGGACGCCAGCGAGTTCTGCAGCGTGCGCACCGTCGGCTCCTGGCCGACCACGTCGCCAAACGTCTGCGGCCGCCACTTGTTGTACAACACCACCCGCGACATGGGTGCAGCATCTCCTCGCTAGGACACAGTTATCCGTCAACCAGTTGCCGGTGAAAAGCCAAGCACCGCTCTTGTCCCCTCTCCCACTGGGAGAGGGCTAGGGTGAGGGGGAAATATTGGCTCGTTAACGTAGCGCGGGGGCTTGTCCCCCGCCTTTACAGGAAAAATGAGAACGGAATCGATTGAGCCTACGGAAGACGCAGGCTACAAACCTGCGCTACCGGAGAAACGAGCGCCGCTTTCACTCTCATTGCGTTTAATGCGACAACATTGGGGCTTGTCCCCCGCCGGAACGTGAAGCGCGAAAAGCGATCACCGTCGGACGCGAAGCCCGTCATCCCAAATGCGGCGCGCACAGACAGTATAGGCAGGAACAAAGGGACAAAGAAAGAGGAAAAACAGCAGAGACCCGCGCACACCGGAAAGCTTGGTTCGCCCGGCAAATCACCCGTCGCCGCGCCGGCATCCCGCGCCCGAGCCGCAAACGCAGGTCTACGGCATCGCGTTCGAGGGCAAAGACACCGCGTCCCGGCGCGCTGGCAACGCGCGTCGCGTCGCCAGTCTGTCACACCGTCGTCAAGAAAGCGCAAAGAGGCCGCGCCTTCCCATCGATTGCGTTCCCTGGAGCGCCCACGCGGCGCTAGCTCCGGCCAAGCTTCCTTGCGGCACCCGAAAGTTACCGCTTACCGCTGCTTCCTTCCGGACCTGACGGGGTTCACGGCCTCTCGCCGCGCAAGACCCAGCCATCAACGCCGCAACCACGCGGCAGCCTCCAAAGAACCCGAACCTCACGGAAAGCTGTCAACCCCGCTATAGCGGATTGCGGGTACAGGGCACCGCTAACTCCCCATCTAGCACGGCCTCAGGGTTAATGCTACGCAATGCAGCGTCCAAACGTCAAGGAGTCTTGCCCTATGCGTAGGTGATCAAGAGCGAATCAGCGCTTCGGTTCAACTGCCTACTTTCTTAGCACGGTTTGATGGAGGTCAATCATCCTTGCAACGTGGTCAACCGCGTCCCCACTATAGCCTTGCATTCCTTGAGGACTATACAGCCTAAGGAGACTGTCAATCCGATTCTTGTCTGATCTTCGGGTCTTTTCAGAAACGAGACTAGGCTGAGTCATGTCCTCGCCTCTAGACAGTAACCTGATTTGTAATAAGGCATCCCGGTGTTGGGGATCTTCGTCTCTTTGGCTTTCAGCGCGATACAACTCAACCTCTATGATTTCCATGATGAGTTCCACGTCCATAGCGTAGCCAACAGAAGAGTTCGTGATTTGGACAGTACGGTCCAAATAATCCATCACTGCGCTGGCGTGGCAATCGCCTTGGATGAATTGCCGATACAGACTCTGGTTTGTGAGCCTTAGAGGAATAAGGACGCTTAGCAGGTAAGAATACATGTAATGCCTTGGCTCGAGGCTCCGGCAAACCAAAGCGATTGTCCGCACGCAATAGTCCATGTCGCGCAGAGACATGCCGAATCCGCTCCAAAAGATCGGAATCCATTCAGAAAGGTTTCTGAATTCGTTGTCGTGCAGATTGGTACCGGCATTCTTGCCTAACTCAGAGAAGAACTCAGCAAATTGAAAGCGATCGAGCAGATTTCTGCAGAAGTCCGCCGGATTTGTCTCCGGGAGCATGAACTCCAAATCGAAAAACCTTCGGAGATATACTTCCGCGTCAATGTCACCGTAAATCGACTGTAGTGCCGAACAAAGCTCATCACGGTTGACCCCAAATACGAACACCAAATTGGGAACATCAAAGATGTGCTTTACTCTTTCCAGAAGCTCGATGGCGAATGTGGGACGGCATCTATCGAGTTCGTCGATGATGAAAACCAGAGGGTGGCCTGTCTCATTCACCACTGCGTTAGACAGCTTCTGCAAGTGATTCTTTAGTTCGTCCTTCGTCGCTCTCTGGTCAAGATACTCTTGTAGCAGATTTCTCTGAGGCTGCTCTTTGCTCTCGATTTCTAGCACTAATCCAGTGTGCTTGTGCAAGACGCTCAGGAGATTCTGTTTGAGTAAAGGGCCTGCGACATTAGCGACTTGACCGGCAAACCTCTTGAGTTCGCCTTCCTCGAAGTATTCAGACAGTTGGCCAAGAATGGCGAGAAGGGGGTCGTCGCAAAAGTCGTCTTCCCAGGCGTTAAAGTAAATGGCCTTGAAGCCCTCTTTCTCCAACTCTGACTGCCAGCGCTGCAAGAGAAAGGTCTTGCCTGTGCCCCAGTTTCCATCAATGCTGATGACAAAGGGAGCCGTCTGACTTTGGATCAGCTTTGTCAGCCTTGTCGCAAGATCCCGCCGCCCAAGCACATCGTCATTCCAAGGGTCTGTCGGCGAAACGCCTGATTCAGGCAGCTTCAGAGGTAATTCTTCTCTCGGATTAGGCAGTGCCTTAGTCTCTTCGATGACCGTGCTCCTTTACAGGTATCTCTCCGCCAACTGCTTTGCTGTTTATGCACCAGGATTCAGTATATCAGTCCAAATCCCATTAAATGGGCCCGAGATTAGTATGAGATGAGGCGATACAAGTGTAGTGTCTGATGACGTAGAACTCACAGCATTGCTCCGCTTGACTATTGGGCTTCGAGCTAGTACGATTACTGTAGTGGCACGCGCGAGCGGTGGCCGTAGTGTTGAGTTAGTAGGACTTTCATTTATGTTATCGGTGACGCCGACGGCGGTGGAGCAGTTGAAGGACTTGCTGACGCAGCAGGGGAATCCTGAGGCGGGGTTGCGGGTGTTTGTGTCGCCTGGGGGGTGTTCGGGGTTTCAGTACGGGATGTCGATGGAGGAGCGGGCGGACGACGGCGACGAGGTGATCGAGGAGGAGGGAGTGCGGGTGTTCGTGGACCCGTTCAGCCTGATGTACCTCAGCGGCTCGGAGATCGACTTCAGCGACGCCTTGATTGGCGGCGGGTTTACGATCCTCAATCCCAACGCGGCGGAGTCGTGCTCCTGCGGCCAGTCGTTCGATACGGCGGAGAGCGCCGGCGAGGCGCGGCCGTGCAGCACGTGACGTGATCTTGAATTGGATTGGAATGGGAAGTCCCGCTCCTGGTGGAGCGGGGCTTTTTGGTTTGGTGAGTGCGCCGGGTGGGAGCGATGATGGATTCCCGCCGGTGCATTAATGACGGGCGGCGGGCGCAGGTTGCAAACCTGCGCTACCGGAGTGGGGCGGCCTGGGCCGGCTGGCGTCATGGCAATGACCGAACGCTGCGTTTTCACCCTCACCCTAACCCTCTCCCTCGATGGAGAGGGGATGGATCACCCTCACCCTAACCCTCTCCCTCGATGGAGAGGGGACGGATCACCCTCACCCTAGCCCTCTCCCTCAATGGAGAGGGAATGGATCACCCTCACCCTAGCCCTCTCCCTCGATGGAGAGGGAACGCCGCGCCCTGATTCTTGGTTTTTTCTCAACCCGTGTGAGACCGTGACGGCAAGCGGAATCAGCGGTCTGAGGGTCTCAAATGAGTCACCCTTCAAGGCATGTTTTCGCTTTCATTCTCGCCGTGTTCCAGGTATCCTTAATCGTGTTAAGTCCCCCGCATTGCGCTGCGCAATTCTCTAGGAGTGCCGTCTTTCAATGAAGCAATTTACCCACCTGCATCTGCACTCGCACTACAGCCTGCTGGACGGCATGAGCCGTATGCCGGAACTGATGGAGCGTGCCCAAGAACTCGGTTTCGAGGCGATCGGCCTCACCGACCACGGCGTGCTCTACGGCGCGATCGAATTCTATGAAGAAGCCCGCAGCCGGGGCATCAAGCCGATTCTGGGCTGCGAGGTGTACGTGGCGACCCGCACGCGCTTCGACAAGGAGCCGAAGCTGGACGACCGGCAGTACCACCTGACGCTCCTGGCCAAGGACAACCGGGGCTATAGCAACCTGGTCAAGCTGGCCACGCAGGCGCAGTTGGAGGGCTTCTACTACAAGCCGCGGGTGGACCGGGAACTGCTGGAGCAGTACCACGAGGGCCTCATCTGCCTCTCCGGCTGTCCCTCGGGCGAAATCCCGCGCGCGCTGCAAGACGGCAACGAGGAGAAGGCGCGGGAAACGGCGCAATTCTACAAGGAACTGTTCGGCGCGGAGAACTTCTACATCGAAATCCAAGACCACGGCATGGAGTGGGAGCAGGAGGTCGCCAGAAAACTCGTCGCGCTGGCGCGGGAACTCGACCTGCCCTTGGTCGCCACCAACGACGGGCACTACACCCGCCGGGAGGACGCCGAGGCCCACGACGTGCTGATGTGCATCCAGACCAACAGCAAGGTGGAAGACGAGAACCGCATGCGCATGGAGACCGAGGAGTTCTTCCTGCGCAGCGCCGACGAGATGTGGGGGCGGTTCGCCGACCTGCCCGAGGCCCTTGAGAACACCATGAAGATCGCGGATGCGTGCAACGTGGAGTTGGCGCTGGACCAGCGCATCCTGCCCCACTTCGAGGTGCCGGCAGGGCACACCGAGAGCACCTATCTGCACGAACTCTGCACCGCGGGCTTGGAAACGCTCTATGCAGAGCCGGACGCCGCGGCGCGGGAGCGGCTGGAGTACGAACTGGGCGTAATCGGCGAGATGGGCTTTTCATCGTACCTGCTGATTGCGGCGGACTTCGTGAACTGGGCCAAAGAGCAGGGCATACCCACCACCGTGCGGGGTTCGGCGGCCGGCAGTTTGGTGTGCTACACCGCCGGCATCACCGACATCGATCCCCTGCACTACGGCCTCATCTTCGAGCGTTTTCTCAATCCCTCGCGCTACACCATGCCGGACATCGACGTAGACCTGATGGACGTGCGCCGGGACGAGGTCATCGAGTACGTGACGGAGAAGTACGGCGCCGATCACGTGGCGCAGATCATCACCTTTGGCACTATGAAGGCGCGGGCGGCGGTGCGCGACGTGGGCCGGGCGCTGGGCATGACCTACGGCGAGGTGGATCGGGTGGCTAAGTTGATTCCCCTGATGTCGTCGGTGAAGGACGCGCTGGAGGCCGCGCCGGACTTGAAGAATCTGATGGAGGACGACCCCCAGGTGAAGCGCCTGCTGGGTCTGGCCGAAGGACTGGAAGGCGTGGCGCGCCACGCCTCGACCCACGCGGCCGGGGTGGTGATTTCGCGGGAGCCGCTCACCGAGTACGTGCCCTTGCAGCGCAACGTCGGCGACGACGGCGTGATGACCCAGTTCGAGATGAACGCCATCGAGAAGATCGGCTTGCTCAAGATGGACTTCCTCGGCCTGCGCAATCTCACTGTGCTGGACCGGGCCGTGCGCTTCATCGCGGCTACGCGCGGCGAAACCATCGACCTGAAGACGATTCCCGTGGACGACGGCAAGACCTTTGCCCTGCTCTCCTCGGGCGAGACCACCGGCGTCTTCCAGTTGGAATCGGATGGGATGCGGCGCTACGTGAAGGAGTTGCAGCCGGACCGCATCGAGGACGTGATGGCGCTGGTGGCGCTCTACCGGCCGGGGCCGATGGCGTACATCCCGCAGTACGTGGCGCGGCGGCACGGGCGCGAGGAAGCGGCGGCGCGGCATCCGCTGATGACGGCGGTGCTGGAACGCACCTACGGCATCATGGTCTACCAGGAGGACGTGATGGCCGTGGCCCAGGCGGTGGCCGGCTACACCCTGGCCGAGGCCGACAAGCTCTGCTACGCCGTGCGCAAGAAGATCGCCCACGAGTTGCAGGAGCACCGGGAGCGCTTCGTGCAAGGCGCGGTGGAAAAAGGCGTGAAGAAGAATCTCGCGGAGGCGATCTTCGACGACTTCGAGCCGTTTGCGCGCTACGGTTTCAATCAGGCGCACGCCACGTGCTACGGCACCATCGCCTACCAGACCGCCTATCTGAAGGCAAACTACCCCACCGAGTACATGACGGCGGTGCTGAGCACCGAACTTGGCAATGCGGAGAAGATCATCGAGGCGGTGCGCGAGTGCGGCCGTCTGGAAGTGAGGGTGGCGCCGCCGAACGTGAACGAGAGCGAATCAAATTTCGCGATCAAAGAGGGCACGGTCTACTTCGGCCTGGCCGCGGTCAAAAATGTGGGCGCGGCCGCGGCTGAGGCAATCGCCGCGCAGCGGGCGGACGGGCCGTATCAGGATTTCTACGACTTCTGCCTGCGCATCGACCAGCGCGTGGTGAACCGCCGCGCGTTGGAAAGCTTGATCAAGGTGGGCGCGTTGGACTCGATGGGCGAGCGGGCGGCGCTGTTGGCGAGTTTGGACGACGTGCTGGCGGCGACACAGCGGGCGCAGAGCGCCAAGAACCAGGGCCCGACACTCTTCGAGACCTTCCTGGGCGAGGAGCAGGCGGCTGAACTGACCAGTTTCACCCTGCCGGATACGGCCCCGGCCACACCGGAAGAGAAGGGTCTCTGGGAGAAGGAACTGCTGGGCGACTACCTCTCGGAAAGCCCGTTCAAGGCGCATAGCGCGCAATTGCGGGCGGCGGCAAATACCACTACGGCGGAGGTTTCGCGGGAGAAAGAGGGACGGCGGGTCACGGTTGCGGGACGGATCGAGTCCGTGCGCAAGATCTTCACGCGCAAGCAGGAGTACATGGCGGTCCTGGCGCTGGAGGACGAGCACGGCCAGATTGGGGTGACGGTCTTCCCCAAGCAGTACGCGGAGTACGCCGCGCTGCTGACCGGCGGGACGTTCATCGTGGTGCGGGGGCGGGTGGAAACGGATAGCCGCGACGACGCGGTGCGCGTGCTGGCGGAAAACGTGCGGCCTTTGGATGATGCGGCCGCCGCGGCGCCGGTCAAGGAAGAGACTGGCGCGGCGCCACCGGCGTGGGACAACGCCGAGCCGACGTCCGCCAGCGCGGCGGGCACACCGCCCGCGCGGGAAGACGGCCTGCCCGACTGGGTGCTGGACGGCAATGACGCCTCTACGGAAGCGCCCGCCGCGGCGGGTGAATCTGTGGAAGACGGTGACCGTGTCAAAGACGCTGACTCTGTCAAGGTTGCCGGCTCCGCCAATGACGCTGGCTTGGCGGAAGGCGCTGAACCGGAAACCGCAGGCGCCGCGCCCGCGCCCGCTGAAACGGCGGCTCCCCGCGCGCAGGCGCCGTCCGGAGCAAGCGAGCGCGCCGGCGAACGGGAAGACCGGCCGGCCGCGGAGGCGGCGGAACCGGCAGGCCCGGCGGTGGAACTGGTGCTCCAACGCACGGAGGACGACGCGCGCGACTTGCGGCGGCTGCAGCAACTGGCCGCGGTCATGAGCCGGAATCCCGGCGAGATGCGGGTGGCATTGCGGATCGTGCTCAACGGCACGCAGGTGCGCATCGACACCCACGATCGCATCGCGCTGACGCCGGAAGTGGAGGACGAGATCGAGGGTCTGCTGGGCACGGCCCCCATGCGGAAGCCGGGCACGTGAACGTCCGGGCCCGCTCTCCGTATCGCCGTGCGCCGGCCCTCCGCTTGGGCGCGCTTTGCGTCCTCCCAGCGCTCCGACCGAGTGCGTTCTGCGCCCTTCCGGCGCTCCGGATGGGCGCGCTCTGCGTCCTGCTGGCGCTTTGCGGCGCGTTCACGCCGTTCAACGTCGCCATCGCCTGGGCGGAAAGCAGCGCCATCGTCAGGGCCGACACCGCGCCCACAACCGTAGCCGCAATCACTCCCTCTCCCTGGGGAGAGAGCCGCGGTGGCGCCGCATCGGCAACCGCCTCCGCAACCACTCCCTCTCCCTGGGGAGAGGGCCGGGGTGAGGGGGAAGCGCAAGCAGCGGGCCCCGACCTGCGCGCCGGCGAGCGGTTTACCCTCCTGCTGGTCGGCCTCGACCGGCGGCAGGCCACGGAGCAGTCGCGCAGCGACGTAATCATGCTGCTCAGCATCGAGCGCAAGAGCCGCTCGCTCTCCCTCCTCTCCATTCCGCGCGACCTCTGGGTGACCATTCCGGGCTACGGCTGGTACCGCATCAACGCGGCGTACTTCTTTGGCGAGGTCTACCAGGGCGACGGGCCTGAACTGGCGCGCCGGACAGTGGAAGCGGTCTTCGACGTGCCCATTCACGCCGTGGCGGCGGTTGACTTTGCCGGTTTCACCGCGCTCGTCGATGCCTTTGGCGGCGTTGACGTCACGGTCGCCAAGACCCTTGTCGACAATCAGTATCCGACGTTGGATTACGGCTACACCAGCATCGTTATTCCCGAAGGGTTGCAGCACATGGACGGCGGCACGGCGCTGGTCTACGCGCGCACGCGGCACCCGGACAACGACTTCAAGCGCATGGGACGCCAGCAAAACCTGCTGCTCTCGGCGCGGACAAAGCTCTTTGCGGACGAGACGCTCTTGCGGCTGCCGTTCCTCTACGAGCAATTCAACCAGGTCATCGAGACCGATCTCACGCTGGGCGAGCAACTCTACTTGCTGCGCGACCTCTATTGGCTGCGCGACGCGCCGGTGAACGCGCTGGTGATCGAGCCGCCGCTGGTGTACAACTACGTGACCGCGGGCGGCGCGCACGTGCTGCTGGCGGATTGGTCGCGGGTGCGGCCGCTGGTTGGAGAATTGTTCGGCGGCGCGGTTGACGAAGACGAGCCCGCGGCCGCCGAATGAGGCGCGCTTGGCCGTCGTTGTCCTGACGGGAGGCCGCCTGGGGATTGCCTGTCGCACGAACGTAGCGCGGGGGCTTGTCCCTAATGCTGTCGCGTTAACGTAGCGCGGGGGCTTGTCCCCCGCCGGAACAAGAAAAGTGAAAACGAAATGGATTGACCCTACGGAAGACGCAGGTTACAAACCTGCGCTACCGGAGAAACGAGCGCAGTTTTCATTCTCATTGCGTTTAATGCGACAGCATTGGGGCTTGTCCCCCGCCGGAGCGTGAAGCACAGAGAGCGATCACCGGCGGTTTCGCATGGGAAAACGGCGCCCACAGAGTGATCTTACGCTTGCGCAGGTTGCCAACCTGCGCTACCGGGGGTGTGTGACGCGGAATGTTCGCCATGGAGCTCAATGCGACAGCATTGGGGACAACCCTCCGGGGTACGCATGGGCAGTCGAGAGGTCACACCCGTTTGCGCCGGCGCCGCGGCGAATTGCAAATGTCAACCTTTCATGCTACTATCTTTGAAGTTGCCAATTGCAACAATTTCCCCCCAAATATGGGAGTGTATAAAGAGGAATCTGCAACAGCTTGATGTGTTTGATACGGGCGGCGGAGAAGAGAGGGCCTGCTTGTGGCGGCAGTTGTCGTTGAAGACCTGCAAAAATCCTATGGCGATCTGCGGGCGGTGGACGGCTTGAGTTTCAGCGTAGAGGAAGGCGAGGTCTTCGGCTTGCTGGGGCCGAACGGCGCCGGCAAGACAACCACGGTAGAGATTCTCATTGGCTTGCGCCAGCGGGACGGCGGCAACGCGCGCGTGATGGGACTTGATCCGGCGCGGGAGAGCGAGGCGGTCAAGGCGCGGATCGGCGTGCAGTTGCAGCAGACGCAACTCTACCCGCTGCTCAACGTGGAGGAAATCCTGCGGCTCTTCGCCAGCTTCTACCGCAATAGCGCGCCCACCGACGACCTGCTGGCATTGGTAGGCTTGCGGGAGCGCCGCAAGGCCAAGTACCAGCACCTCTCCGGCGGCCAGAAGCAACGGCTCTCTCTGGCGCTGACGCTCATCAACGATCCGGATCTTGTCTTCCTGGACGAGCCCACGACCGGCCTGGACCCCCAGGCGCGCCGGGCGCTCTGGGACATCGTGGAGCGGATGCGGGATCAGGGCAAGACGGTGTTGCTAACGACGCACTACATGGAAGAAGCCGAGGTCTTGTGCCAGCGCGTTGCCATCATCGACCACGGCAGGATTCTGGCGCTCGGCACACCCCGCGACCTGGTGGACGAATACGTGCCGGAACGCGCCATCGAGATTCCGCTTGCCGACAGCGGGGCGCAAGGCCGGCTGGAGTCGTTGCCGGCGGTCTCGCGCGTTGACGTGGAGAATGGGTCGGCCGCGATACACACGACGAACATACGCGAAACCATGACGGCCATGCTGCAAGAGTCCGGCGATGCCGCCATGAGTCTGGATGACCTGCGGATACAGCGGGGCACGCTGGAGGACGTGTTTCTCCACCTCACGGGAAGGACGATCCGCGAGTGAAGGCGCTCTGGACGCTCACCTACTACACCGGCGTGCAGGCCGCGCGCGACAAGGTGGCGCTCTTCTGGACGCTGGCCTTTCCGGTGATGCTGATGGTCATCATCGGCTCCGTCTTTGGCGAATCCGACAGCGCGTCGCTGCCGATGGGTTTAGTGGTGTTGGACGAAGGGCCGGCCGGCCAGGCGGTAGCGCAGGCGCTGGAAGGCATTCCCCTCATCGAGCTATCAACCGGCGCGGAGGAGGCTGAACTGGCGGCGCTGCATGAGGGCAACCGGCGGGCGGTCGTCATCATTCCCGAGGGTCTCTCCGCGGCGTGGCAGCGGCGCGAACCGGCCACGGTCCACGTTCATCTGGACGTAAGCCAGCAGCAAGCGGCGGACACGGCGTTGAGCGTCGCGCAGCAGGTGGTGGAGGGCGTGCAGCGCGAGTTTACCCAGCAGCCGAGTTTGGTGGCAATCGAAACGCGCGCGGTGCAGGCGGAACGCTTCCGTCCCATCGACTACATCGCGCCGGGCATACTGGCGCTTTCGGTGGCGCAACTCGGCCTCTTTGGCGCGATCACGCTTGTGGAGCAACGCCAGCAGCGGCTGTTGCGGCGTCTGCAGGCGACTCCGGTTGCGCGCTGGATGGTGCTGCTCAGCATGATCATCGTGCGGTTGGCGACCGCCTTCCTGCAAACCGGCATTCTGCTGGGTGTTGCACTGGTGTTCTTCCGCATACAGGTAGTGGGATCCTGGCCGGCAATCATTGGGATCGTCGTCTTTGGCACGCTGTCGTTCCTCGCGCTCGGCTTCTTGCTCGGCGCGCTCGCTCCCAGCGCGGAGGCGCTGATCGCCATCGTGCAGATGATAAATTTCCCGATGATGTTCCTCTCGGGCGCGCTCTTTCCCCTGGACTTCATGCCCGAGTTTCTGCGGCCGGTGGCCGTGGCGCTCCCGCTGACCTACCTGGCCGACATCCTGCGCCAGGTCATGGTGGACGCGACGCCATATGCTTCCCTGCTGCAAGGCGCCGGTATCCTGCTGCTCTTCATGATTGCGTCCGCGCTGCTTTCCTGGCGCTTCTTCCGCTGGGAGTAAATGCGCCGCCGGCTGCGCGCGAGGAATGGCCCCGCGAGACGACATAGTTGGGGCAGTCCGCGCACCAATGCCGCCGCAATGCGTTTCATGGCGAAAACATCGCGCCACGCATCCCCGGTGGCGTAGGTCTGCAACCTGCGCACAATTGGGATTGCTATGCGGAAACGGGTTTCCCCATGCGAAACCGCCGGTGATCGCTTTTCGCGCTTCACCCTCCGGCGGGGGACAAGCCCCCGCGCTACGTAGAGACAGGCAAGGAGGCGTATTGGCACGGGTTGACGGCGTTGTATCACGACAAAAGGCGTAGGGGCACGACATGTCGTGCCCCTACGCCTGTGCGCCGCGGCCATGCGCCATCGTTTCGTGCCCCAATGCCTGTGCGCCGCGCCCTCACGCCATCGTAGCGCGCGCCTGCATCGTCAAACAAATGGGAGCGGGAGACGGGACTCGAACCCGCGACATCCAGCTTGGAAGGCTAGCGCTCTGCCAACTGAGCTACTCCCGCAGCGTGCTCCGCTCCTTTCCAGTATAGCCCAGTAGCGGCCGCGGTGACGTGTGAACCGGCGCGCCGCGCGCGTGTCCGGCGGGTGACTCGAGGCGGAAAAGCGCGCTAGTCGCCACAGGCCCGGCGGAAGGGCTTGCGGCGGCGGCTCGATACGCTATAATCGGAAACCATGAAACGGTTATTGGCGGGACAGCGTGACCTGGGCAAATCCCTCTTGCGGCTCCTCACGGAGCGTCCGCGGGAACTTATCGAGCCGTCGATCGACGAGAGTCCCGTGCCCGGCTGGGTGCTGATCTGGTCTTTGATCCTCATCAAGCTCTTCATTGGCGGGGCGATTCTCATTATCTTTGGCACGGAAGAGTCGCTCATCTTCGTCATCGGCACCCACTGGATGGCGCCGGCGGCGATTGTAGTGTTGCTCATGCCGTTGGCGGTGTTCTGGGGGCGGCTCTGGCGGGCGCGCTTGCGCCGCGCCGAATTGCAGCGCGCGGAGTGGAAGCTGGAGAAGCCGCGCAAGCGGTGAAGGCCGGACCTGCGCCCGCGTCAGCAAACGCCGGAGCGAAAGCCGGCGCCGGCGCGGTACTTGACTATGGCGCCCTTATGGACTATGCTAGCAGCGCAAGAACGGGGTGAAACCCGTCTGTGGTCGTTTGTGTAGAAACCCTATGCGATAGGGGTAGTTCCTCTGTTTTCAGGCGCGTGCGCAATCACATGCGGGCGCAATAACAGAGGAAGCGTATGCCGCACTAGGAGGTTGAGCATGCGAAGAAGACTGTCACGCCGAGCGTTTCTCGGCGGTAGCGCCCTGACCGGCGCGGGACTGCTGCTGGCGGCTTGTGGAGCGCAGCCGGTCGCGATGGAAGAGGCGGCGGTTGAGGAAGAGGCGAAGGAAGAGCCGAAGCCCGCGGCGGAAGAGGTCAAGGCCCCTGAGGCCGCCGTGGTCAACTACCTGCACGTGGACCTGGCCCAGAATGAGATCTGGCAGAACTCGTGGGGCAACATCTTCGAGACGTTCGCGGCCAAGCATCCCGATCTGGAACTCACCGTGACGGGCACGAGCTTTGGCGAACTGCCGGCCAAGGCCGGCGCGGCCCAGGCCGGCGGCATCGCCTTCGACGCGGTGTACGGCTACTTTGCCTGGTTGGGCCCGTTCATCGAGTCCGAAATCATCACGAACCTTGATCCCTACCTGGCCGCGGACCCGGACGTTGCGCCCGATGACTTCTATGAAGCCACCACGGAGAAGTACCAGGGCAAGATCTACGGCATGGCCTGGTTCAGCAACGGCAAAGAGATCTGGTTCAACAGGAATCTCTTTACCGAAGCCGGCCTGAAGGCCCCGGACGAGAAGGAAGCCGACGGCGAGTGGACCTGGGACGCCTTGCTGGAAGACGCCAAGTTGCTGACCAAGATGGACGGCGACGAAATCGTGCAGGGCGGCGCGCGGCTCTACGCCGGTTACACGTCCTACCTCTGCATGTACGCCTGGGCGTACGGCGCGGACTTCTGGGATGAGGGCTGCACGATGCCCACCTTTACGACCGACGCCTTCCGCGAAGCGGTGCAGTTCCACGTGGACGTGGCGCTGAAGCACAAGGTGATGGGCGGCTCGTACATCGAGGGCACGCAGGCCATGTTCAACACCGGCTCGTTCAACGTGCGCACGTTCGAGGCCAACATCACGCCGAACAATCTCTTCGAGATTGGCATGGCGCCGATGCCGAACGGCCCCGCCGGGCGCGTTATCGCGCTGGCGAATAACGCCATGTACCTGGGCGGCTCCGGTGTGAACCCCGACGGCGGTTGGGAGTTCCTGAAGCATACGTTCAGCGCCGACGTGGTGGACGCGGTAGCCGCGATGGGCGGCGGCCGCTACGTGGCCAACAAGAACGTGACGCCGGCCACGACCACCGACTATGAGAACATCGACGTCTACCTGATGCAGGCTGCCAACAGCCGCATCACGCCGACGATCCTCAAGCAGTCCGAGTTCAACGCCGGTTGGCGTGAGACCTGGGACGAGATGGTGGCGGGTACGCTGACGGTGCCCGAGGGCCTGGAGCGCACCCAAGGGCAGTTGGAGAACTGGCTGGCCGAGGGCGGCTGCATAATGTAGTCCGCTTGTCCTCAACGGACATAAGAAGCGGAGTTCCCTTCACGGGGCGCTCCGCTTCTCTTAGTTAAGGAAAATGTGTGCACACGAGGGAACTTACGCACACAGGGGACGTAGGCACAACCCCGGCCGGTAGGCGAGAAGACTCCCGCTCCCTGTGGAGAAGACGTGCAAATAGACACCCTCTCCCTGGGGAGAGGGCCGGGGTGAGGGGGAATCCTCGTTGGATCCGGCCAATTGGGCAAGCCTTGGGCACGATTCGCCGCACAGTCCCCCTCACCCTAACCCTCTCCCCCAGGAGAGGCTGACAGGGGTAGGCAAGTGTCATTCCGAGCGGAGCGAGGAATCTAGAACCGACGTTTTTGCAGCGAAAGCCTTAGATTCCGCGCTCTTAGCGACTCTCCGCTGCGCTCCGCTCGGAATGACACGTGAAGTCGGATGTAGAATGCCTACCCCTGTCAGCCCAGGAGAGGGGATAAGAGGCGCGTGCTGAGCTTCGTCTGTTCCCTCCCCGGTTACGCAAAGGTCTCCCCAGGGAGAGGAGACACTTCGCCACTCAGCGAGGTTTCGCACAGGTCTCCCCTGAGCATCACGCCGCGAGCGCGCCCGCGGCCTACGGCTACCCCACGTGACATTATTCACAATGTTCGCTATAATGCCTCAGTTGCCAGTGCGCGGTCTTGGTTCACTTTGTCTATGTGTCAAGCCTGCCGGTTGCGCGTCAAGCGGCGGCAGGGCCGGAATTGCCCACAAGGCCGGCGCCATAGGTTCTTCGAGAGGCGATACGTCACGTGATTCCCACTCCACGCAAAGCCGTCCAGGATATGTCGCCGTACGTGCCCGGCGAGCAGCCGCAGGGTACGGGCTGGACCAAGCTCAACACGAACGAGAATCCCTACACCTCGCCCAAGGCGCTGGCGGCGCTGGAAGGGCAGGCGAGCCAGTCGCTTTCGCGGTATCCCGATCCCCTGGCGCGGGACTTGCGCCAAAAGCTATCCGAAATCTACGAAATCGACGTCGATTGGATTTACTTGGATAACGGCTCCGACCAGATTCTGAACCTCGTCTTTCGCGGCTACGTAGACCGGGGACAGACCGTAGCCTACACCTTCCCCACCTATCCGTATTACGAAGTGTGGGCGCACATGCAGGACGCCGAGATTGTCACGGTGGAGCCGGGCCCCGACTTTGCCGTGCCCATCGACGAACTGGCGGCGGTGGGGGCCACGCTGACGGCAATCTCGAATCCGAATTCGCCAACCGGCACGTTCACCCCGCCTGAGGAGATCGAGCGTCTGGCGCAGCAGTGCGCGGGCTTGGTGGTTGTGGACGAAGCCTACGTGGACTTTGCCTCGGCCTCCGCCTTGCCCCTGGTGCGGCAGTATGACAACATCATCGTCTCGCGCAGCATGTCCAAGTCGTTTGGACTGGCCGGCGTCCGCGTCGGGTATGCATTCGGAAGGCCCGAACTCCTGGAACCCATGTGGAAGTTGCGCGATTCGTACAGCGTCAGCCGTCCCAGCCAAGCGATAGCCCTGGCGACGCTGGACGACTATGAATGGATGCGGACGGTCTGCCAGGAGATCGGCGCGCGCCGCAAGCGCGTTGCCGCCCGGCTGGCGCGGGATTTCCCCTGCAAAGTCTACCCTTCCGATGCGAATTTCCTCTTTGTGGAGCCGACGCGGCACGCGGCGGCGGACGTGTTCGAGGCATTGAAAGCCCAAAAGGTGCTGGTGCGCTACTTCCGGCAGCACGGTTTGGAGCGGTACCTGCGCATTACGATTGGAACCGAAGAAGAGATGGAAGTATTCTTCAGCGCCCTGAGAGCGGTGTTGGAGCACAGTGTCGTGCCAACGACAGGAGGTACACAGTAACGTGGAACTTGTCTGGGCAGTGCCGATAGCCTGCCTCATTTCTGTGATATTCGCGATCTGGCTCGCGTACGACGTGTTGCGCCGCGACCGCGGCACGCAGCAGATGCAGGAGATCGCGGGCACGATTTTCGAGGGCGCAACCGCCTTTCTCAACCGGCAGTACCGCACCATCGCCGTGCTGGCGATCGTGGCGGCAATCGTGATTGGCGCGATCATCGGCTACTTCGCGTCCGATACCGAACTCGGCATCAAGACCGCGATCGCTTTCCTGGTGGGCGCGGTGTGTTCCGGCATCTCCGGCTTCGTCGGCATGCACATCGCGGTGCAGTCGAACGGCCGCGCGGCCAGCGCCGCGCGCTCCAGCCTGGAAGAGGCGTTGAAAGTCTCGCTGCGCGGCGGCGCGGTGTCCGGCTTCCTGGTGGTGGCGCTGAGCCTGATCGGCGTCGGCGCGATGCTGCTGATCTACGGCGGCAACAACCTCACGCCGGAGAACTCCCTTTCGGTTGTAAGCAGCATCGTGGGCTTCGGCTTTGGCGCCAGTTTCGTGGCGCTCTTTGCCCAGCTTGGCGGCGGCATCTACACCAAAGCCGCCGACGTGGGCGCGGACCTGGTCGGCAAGGTGGAGCAGGGCATACCGGAAGACGACCCGCGCAACGCGGCGGTGGTGGCCGACCTGGTGGGCGACAACGTAGGCGATTGCGCCGGCCGCGGCGCCGACCTCTTCGAATCTACGGCCGCCGAGAACATTGGCGCGATGATTCTGGGCGCGAGCCTGGCGGTGGCGACGAACAACCTGGCGTGGGTGCTCTTTCCGCTCATCGTGCGCGCCTTTGGGCTGGTGGCCTCGGTCGTCGGCGTCATGCTGGCGCGCGGCGCGAATCCGGACAATCCCATGAACGCCCTTAATAAGGGCTACTACGTCATTACCGTGCTCTCGATTATTTTCATGTTCGTCTCGGTCTACTACCTGCTGGAAGACCTGATGTTCTTCTGGGCGGGCACCGTCGGCATTCTGACCAGCCTGGCGTTCGTGTACATAACGCAATACTACACCTCCGGCAGTTGGCGTCCGGTGAAGGAAATCGCGGAGGCTTCCCGCACGGGCCCGGCCACGAACATCATCAGCGGCTTTGCGATCGGTCTCGAAACCACCGCCACGTCGGTGCTGGCGATTGCCGCGGCGCTGGGACTCTCCTTCTGGCTGGGCACGCTGGCGGAAGTAGAAGGCGTGAGCGCGGCGGTGAAAGGCATCTACGCGACCGCGGTGGCGACTATGGGTATGCTCATGAGCGCGGCCTACGTGCTCTCGATGGATACCTTCGGGCCCATTACCGACAACGCCGGCGGCATCACCGAGATGTCGGACGCGCCGGAAGAGGCGCGCGTGATTACGGACCAACTGGACTCGGTCGGCAACACCACCAAGGCGCTCACCAAGGGCTACGCCATCGGCTCGGCCGGTCTGGCGGCCTTCCTGCTCTTCCAGGCTTTTCTGGATGAGGTGCGCCACAAGTTGGACCTGCCCCATGAGGCGATCCAGGTGGACCTGGTGAAGGTGGAGGTCTTCATCGGCGGGTTCATCGGGGCGATGGTGGTCTTCCTCTTCAGCGCGCTGGCGATCCGCGCCGTGGGGCGCGCGGCCAGCGACATCATCGAGGAGGTGCGCCGCCAGTTCGACGAGAATCCCGGCATTATGGAGGGCACGGTGCGGCCCGATTATGCCCGCTGCGTGGACATTACGACGCAGTCGGCGCTGCGCGAGATGATCCTGCCCGGTGTGCTGGCGGTTGCCGCGCCGATCGTCGTGGGCGTGGCGCTACGCTGGGAGGCGGAAGCGGCCTTCCTGATGGTGGGCACCATGTCCGGCATCATCCTGGCAACCATCCTCAACAACGGCGGCGGCGCGTGGGATAACGCCAAGAAGTTCATCGAGGCGGGCCATCTGAAGGACGCCGACGGCAACGCGATCGGCAAGAATACGGTGGCGCACCACGCGGCGGTGGTGGGCGATACGGTGGGCGACCCGCTGAAGGATACCGCCGGGCCGTCGCTGCACGTGCTCATCAAGCTCTTCTCCACGATTACGCTGGTGCTGGCGCCGTTGTTCATCTAGTAACGCCGGCAATAGATCTGCAACACGGTAGGGGCGGTTCGCGTGTGGTATCGCCGACAATAGCTCTGCAACACGGTAGGGGCGGTTCGCGAACCGCCCCTACGTTTCGTTAGAAGACCGCTCCATACCCCGGACCGGCAGGCGAGAAGACCCCCTCTCCCTGGGAGTGTAGAGTCCGGGGACATGGGTAACAGTTTTCTGGGAAGATGGGTTACACATTTAGCGTATTGACACCTACTGGTGCTCCGGCTTGGGCCGGGATGCTGACCGTTCCAGGCAACACAACGCGGTCATGTCCAGCTTGTTAGCTGGTGCCAGGGGCAGAATATGTCTACACAAGATATTGAGTAGACATACCTGTCAAGGCATGGGAAATGCATACCACGATAACTCTCTAGGTCGATGGCGTGACTTGTGTGTCCGAAAATGTGTTACCCATGTCCCCGGGCTGTACAGGGGAGAGGGCCGGGGTGAGGGGGAAACCGGCGCCGGTCAATCCCGGCTCCAACTGTTTTTGCCGTGCTTCGCAGAGATCTCCTTGGTGAGTGCAGGGCTAAGAGTTGTAAGGCGGACAGCCATCACTTAGGGCGGTTCGCGAACCGCCCCTACGTCTATTTGCGACAGTTGCATGAAACGGTACCGCGGATAGGATGCTTCCATGCCTGAACTGCGCTTCTACGGCGGCAACAACGAGATTGGCGGCAACAAGATCCTGCTCGTGGACGGCGCGACCCGCCTCTTCTTCGATTTCGGCATCTCCTTCAAGGTGCGGAGCCGCTATTTCGCGGAGTTTCTCAATCCGCGGGCCGGCTACGGCCTGAACGACTTCTTCCAGACCGGCATGTTGCCGCCGCTGCACGGCCTCTACCGGCCCGACCTGGAGCCGGAGGCGGATTTTTGGGATCGCTGGAAGTCCAAAGACCTGTATCGCACACTTGACCATGTTGACGGCGTGCTGCTAAGCCACGCCCACGTAGACCACACCGGTTCGGTCTCGTTCCTGCGCCCGGACATACCGCTCTACACCACGGCGCTGACCGCCCTGATTTCCAAAGCGATCCAGGATAGCGCCCCGAGCGACGTGGAGCGCGAGCTCGTGTACGCCGTGCCGCGCGAAAGCAAAGACGGTGTGTTGCAGACCGTGCGCGGCGCGCCGTTGCAGCAGCGGCCTTTGCGCGTGCTGAACGGGCCTCTCTCGCTGGAGGCGGAGCGGTTCTGGCACGAATCGCCGCAATCGACGCGCAGTATGGAAGTTTCTCCTATAGAGGCGGCCGGCGGGACGATTGGCGCGGGTAGCAAGCTCCGCTGGTACCCGGTCGATCACTCCATCTACGGCGCGGCGGCGTTTGCCGTGGAAACCACCGCCGGTTGGGTGGCGTATACCGGCGATTTTCGCCTGCACGGCACGCATGGGGACCGAACGCGGCAGGCTGTGGCGCAGATTGCCGCGCTGAAGCCCACGGTCTTGCTCTGTGAAGGCACCAGCGCGGGCAGGGACAGTTCACCCCGGACGGAACACGACGTGCACGCGACGGCGGCGGACATTGTCCGGCGGGCCTCTGGCAAGCTGGTCTTTGCCGACTTCGGCCCGCGCAACGTGGAGCGGCTGCTCATCTTCCACCAAATCGCGCGAGAGACCGGCCGCCGCCTGGCCGTGCTGAACAAAGACGCCTACTTGCTGGAGGCGATGCGCTACGCCGCGCCGGACGAAGTGCCCGACTTCGGCGCGGCGCCCGGTTTCGCGCTCTACCAGAAAGGCCGCGCGCGGCTCTACGGCTGGGAAAAGAAGCTGGTGGAGCGCCACCCCGCCTTGCTCGTTCATGCCGACGACGTGCGGCGCAATCCCGGCGACTTCATCCTCTGCTTTTCGTTCTGGGACATCAACGAGTTGGCCAGCCTCGCGCCGCTGCCGGCGGTCTACGTCTACTCCAGCAGCGAGGCGTTCGACGAGGAGATGCAAATCGATCAAAACCGGCTGCGCAACTGGCTGGAACACTTCGACGTAGAAATCCACGGCCTCGGCGAAACGCTCGACGGCCCCCTACACGCCTCCGGCCACGCCAGCCGCGCCGAATTACTCGACATAATCCGCCAAATCCGCCCCCGGCGGCTCGTGCCCATCCACACCGAAAGTCCCAAGTTCTTCGCAGAAGAGCTTGCGCGCGATGACGTTGAGGTAGTATTCCCCGTGTGCGACCGCCTCCTGGAGTTCTGAGTGGAGCCAATAGTTTTCGTGCAATACGCCGGCTTGCAACCGGCGTGAAGAGCATCGTTGAATAGTCATCCCGCGCCAGGGTCGGCGAGTCTCTATCCGTGTCTCAATTGACTTGAAATACCTGTACGCCAATGAATTCGGGGGTCTGAAGCAAAGTATGGAAGCTACATCGGTCTGGCGCACGCCGGAGGAACTTGTCGCAATCGGCTTTCAGCGCTCTACCGTCGTGATGATGAATGAGGCCCACAACGACTTGAAGCGGTGCATCCGCACGCGGGAGATCGGTCGGCGCATCCTGCCCGCTGCCCATGAGGCCGGTGTGCGCCACTTGGCCAAGGAGGCGTTGTGGCCCTACTCGTTTGCCGCTGAGGCGAATCGTACGCGACAGGTGCCGGCCATGCCTGAAGAAGGGTATCTGGCCCAACCGGAGATGCGGTTGTTCATCCAAGCGGCGCTCGACCTCGGTTGGACTCTAGTGCCGTACGAAGCTGACTTTGATGCCCAACCCGCTAAACTCCGAAGAGCGAAGAGCATCGAATCGGAAAGAGAGCAGGAAACGCCTACCCTTAGCGACGCTGCGATGGAGAGTGTTAACTGGCGCGAAGAGCAGCAGGCGCGCAACCTATGCAACGCTCTAGACGCATTGCCGCCGGATACGAAACTCCTCGTCTGGTGCGGCAACAGCCACCATGACAAGGAGTGCCACGGATGGTTTGCTCCTATGGGTCACTGGTTTCCCAAACTCAGTGGGATAAGTCACTTTGGCATTGATCAATGTGTCACGGTCGACTTTGGCCATAGCGTGGGTACACAGATGGGTCCGGGATTGGCCGGGCAATTCTCATCAGAACTGGCAAAGCACGGCGGCACGGCAGGGTTTCTGACCGAGGAATCTCCCGTATCGCACCTGCGCATGCGCGCGGATCAGGACGCGTTCGTTTTGTCTGCGCAAAATGAACTGGTCTAAGTTCTACCCTCTTCTTAGGGGCTAAGACCCATAAACCGCGAATACAAGCGTCGTGCTGAAGCCGACGCCGTCGATTTGCACACTGCAGCAGCCCGGCGCGCTACCGCTGTTGCCGTTTGTGCTGCATGGTTAAAGTCAACACTGCTAGCCTATTGTGTCCGGAGGCGGACGCAGGTTACAAACCTGCGCTACCGGAAGGTGAATTACCGCACCAAGGCGAAAAATTACACCTGAACGGGGCCTGTGATAACGTCTGCGGGGATGAAGCTGGTGGTGGCGCTCGAGTGGACGTGGTCGACGCCCTCGGTGGTGACTTGGGCGAGGGCGGTGAAGTGGGCGCTTTCGCCGCTGACGCCGCTGCGGTTGCCGCCGCCGTGGCCGCGCAGCCATTGGGGAGCGATGAGTTGCGCGCCTTGCCAGAGGCCCTGGGTGGCGAGCAGGTGGCCGAAGCGGGCGATGTCGGCGGCGCACATCACCGCCCAACCCGGGCCGCTGCGCACCACGTTCCCAGCGATGCGGTACGGCGGGTCGAGATAGGTGTAGGAGTCGGGGATTGTGGGGTAGAAGTACTGCTGAGACTGCACGGTCTCGCCGGTGTACCAGTCCCAGTTGTCCGGCGCGATGCCGATTGCGCCAAAGAGCCGCTCGTCCAGCACCTCTTTCAGGTCGCGTTGCCAGACGTGCGTCAGCGCCTGTCCCATGCGCCAGAAGCCGGCGCTGCTGTAGTGTTCCTGTGTGCCGGGCGGAACGTGTGAATAGAGGTCGTAGAACGGGTCGCCGGTCCAGTTTGCCCAGGCCGGACACACCTTGTCGGCTTCCGCTTGGGTCTTTCCGGCGCGTCCCGCGGCATAGTGACTGCCGATTTCCATGGGAAAGCCGCCCTGGTGGGTGCGGCCGTGCTGCGTGCCGATGATGTGCCGCCAGGTGAGGTTCTGGTGATGGCCCCGGTTGAGGTATTTGTGGGGATGGGAGAGTTCGCCTTCACCCGTCCAGGTTTCATGAATGGGCGCATCCACGTCCAGCAGGCCGTCCTGCACTGCAAAGCCAAGCAACACCCACATGAACGCCTTGCCCATGGAGGCGGTCTGGAAGCGGTAGTGCGGGTCGCCCCAGGTATGCACGCAGTAGCCGCCGCGGGTGAGCATCGTGCCCCAGCGGTTGCGGGTGTGGTCCTCGCCGCCGAAATCAGCGCCGTGAAAGCCCAGCGTACGCAGCCACGCCTCGAACCGGCGGGGATCCAGGCCCGCCTCAGCCGGCGAAATCGTGATCCAGTCTTCCGCAGGATACGTGACCCATGACGGCAGTGCGCGGTTCATAGGCGGCAGTTCTCCGTTCTACCCGGGCATTTCGCCTTTGCGCCGGTTTGGCCCCGGACGGAAGTCGGGCACGTGCATCAGCTTGCTGCCTTGCGCGATGGATTCGGAAGCCAGCACGGCCGGCGCGGCGGTGTCCATGGCTTTGTAGAGGTCGAAGTCCAGCGGCTTGCCGTGGAGCACCGCGTCGCGGAAGGTGGCGTGGATGTAGTAGTCGGTATCGCTGTGGCCGCTGCCGCGGGCCTCGGCCGGCGCGTCGGTGCGTTGCGGACGCCAATCGACCTCGGCGTGGTCGTGCATTTGCGCGTCGGCCAGCCAGAGCTTGGGCATGTCGCGCAGCGAGCGCGCCAGTTCCACCGAGCCTTTGGTACCCATGATGTGGCACCAGTGGTTGTCGCGCGGCGGCGTGGGCTGGGTGTAGGCCACGGCCAGGCGCATGAGCGTGTCTTTGGCGGTTTTCATGATGGCCAGTTGGATGTCCGGCTGCTGGATTTCCTCGTGGATGTAGCTGGGTGAGCGCGTGCTCATGGCGGTGACTTCCGTGACGCGGTCGTCGAGCACCATGAGAATCGGGCTGAGTTCGTGGGGCAGGTAGTGAATGGGCGGCATGAGGTTGATCCACGACGGTTCGGCGTCCGGATGGTTCGGCAGGTCGGCAATCGGTACCGTCTGCGCGGTGCCGCGCAGGCGGTGGTAGCGCGCGGGCTCCTTGTAGCCGATGTACTGTCCCTCGCAGAAAGTGATCTTGCCCAGCTTCCCTTCCCGCACCAGTTCCCGCCAGGCGGCAAATTCGCCGGCGTGGCGGCGCTGCTCGCCAAGCTGGTAGATCTTGCCGCTGCGTTCCGCCGCCAGCACGATGCGCCAGCAGTCTTCCATAGTGTGCGCGGCGGGCACCTCGGAGTTGACGTGCTTGCCGGCCTCCAGCGCCTGCGCCGCCAGCGCGCCCTGCTCCTTGCAACGCACCGTCAGGGCCACGGCGTCCACGTTGGAATCGGCGAGAAAGTCCTCGTAGCGGTCGTATGCGGCTATGGATTCCGGTTCCTTCAGCGGCTCGAGGGACATTTCATGAAGTTCGGTTATGGGGTCGCAAATGGCGGTGACGCGATAGCCGTTGAAGTTGTCCAACATCTTCAACCAGTGGCGGCCGCGCGCGCCCAGTCCGGTAAGGCCGATACGAATCTCGTCCACGGTCGTTCTCCAATCCCAGGTGCGTGAGTGTATGCGTCGATTAGCGCGCATACAGTATACCAGCGCGGGCGCATAAGCTGGATTCTTGCGTATGGGCGAGCGGGAAAGATGGCGTTGAGCGTTCCGCCTGGGATGGTGTTTGCCATTTTCACCAAGAAGCGGGAGACGAGAAGAGGCGGGGGACAAGCCCCAATACTGTCGCATTAACGTAGCGCGGGGGCTTGTCCCCCGCCGGAATAAGAGAAATGCTAACGAAATGGATTGACCCTACGGAAGACGCAGGTTACAAACCTGCGCTACCGGAGAAACGAGCGTTGTTTTCACTCTCATTGTGTTTAATGCGACAGCATTGGGGGACAAGCCCCCGCGCTACATGGACCCGTTGACCATAAGGGCTATATCCCGCTGCCCGGGGCACGAGGCGGCATTACCGTAGCGCGGGGGCTTGTCCCCCGCCGGAGCAAGCGGCCTGGAGCGTGGCTTGCGGGGATTGAGCGTGAGAAGAGGGCGGCCACAGATTGAACCGCACGTGACGCAGGTTTCAAACCTACGCTACCAAGGACGTAGGATACAAACCTACGCTACCGGGGACGCAGGTTACAAACCTGCACTACCGAGGACGCAGGTTACAAACCTACGCTACCGGGGATGGAGGCTACAAACTTGCGCAACCGAGGACGTGCGGCTTCGCGTAGTTTGCTTGAGCGTTGAAGGCGCTGGCGATGAATCTGCCGAGCGACATGGCGGCGTACGCGTAGGTTGATCGCACGTTGGAAACGAAGGTCTAGGTCCTTCATTCAGGGGGCGGCGGCGGGTCTGATTTGCCCCCGTGCATGAAGTATCCTTCGAGCAATCCTTCAATACGCGAAACGCGGTCTGACAAGTCGGATATGCGCCCGCTAAGTCGCGTCTCCACGCCCGCAATACGGTCCGATAGACTGGACATACGGGTTTCAAAGCGCCACACCACGCCTATGGTCGCGGCAATTGCGACGACTGTAGGCGCCCAATCGGTTATATTCTCCATTATCCCGTCTCTCCTTTTAGCTACAAGGCAAGTATACCACGTCAACCCCACACCGAGAGTATAGCAGCCTCTCACAGAAACCACCGTCGCGCAGCGCTTATGAGCCGAATACCGGAGCATTCGCCGGAGCGGGCATTGCGCCGGTCAGCGCGGCTACCAGCGGCCCCGGCTATATTCTTTCGCCACCCGGTCTACCTCGCGTTGGGCGTCTTTGGCGGCCAGGGTTTGCCGCTTGTCGTAGAGTTTCTTACCCCGCGCCGCGCCGATCTCGACCTTGATCCGGCCGTTGCGCAGGTAGACGCGCAGCGGGATGACGGTTTGGCCCTTCACCTGGGCGTGCTGGCGCAGCGCGGCGATCTGGTCCCGGTGGAGCAGCAGTTTGCGCGGGCGGGTGGCTTCGTGATTGACGTAGCCGCCGCGTTGGTAGGGCGAAATATGGGCGTTCCAGAGCCACGCCTCGCCGTCGATGACGCGCACGAACCCTTCGGTCAGGTTGACCCGGCCGGCGCGGACGGACTTCACCTCCGTGCCCACCAGCGCCAGACCGGCCTCGTACGCGGCATCGACGTGGTAATCGTGGAAGGCGCGGCGGTTCGTGACCACCACCATGTTGTTGGGGTCGCGGACCTTGGCGGCGCGCCGGGCTTTCTTGGTCTTTGCGGTTGCCATGATTAAATCATGCCACAGGAGCGGCGAACGGGGAATAGCTGGCTGGGGGAACGGCCGGGCGAGTGAAGAACGCGGGACGGCGGCATTCTTGCTACGGCGCGGCGTGACTCTCCCTGGCCAACGCCTTCAGGTACTGTTGCGCCTCCCGCGCGCGCGGGTAGCGGTTCACGATCTCCCAGAAGCGCCGGTCGTGCCCCGGCTCCACCAGGTGCGCCATCTCGTGCATCAGCACGTAGTCGCGAACGTACTCCGGCATCTCGGCGAGGTGATGCGCCAGGCGGATGGTCTTGCGGTGCACGCTGCAACTGCCGTAGCGGGAGTTCTGGTTCGTCACGTACGTGACCGAGGCGATCTCCAGCTTGCCGTCGAAGTACTGCGCATTGAGCGCGTGAGCGCGCTTGAGGAGGGGATTGCCGGCATTGAGGCGGCGCTTCGTCTCTTGCCGTTCGATCCGCTCGCGGATTGCGGCGACGAGGCGCGCTTCTTCGGCCCGGTCGAGACGCGCCGGCAGGAGCACGCGCAGTTTGCCGTCCTTGAACTGGCCGGAAGCCGTCTTGGTGCGCTGGGCGCTGCGGACGATTTCGATGTCTTCTGGGTCGATGGTGTACATGCGGAGGTTGGGAAGGGGCGGCGCCGGGCGGCGGCGCGCAGAGCGCCCCGTGTTCCGGCGCTACCGCGCGTGGGCGCTTCAGCGCGGACGGGCGCGGCAATCGACCCTTACGGCAGAGCGGAACCCGTCTTGGCCTTGATCATGTCCGCGAACGTCATCTTGGACGCTACCATTTCGCCGAGAATGCGCTCCAGCGCCATGCCGTGGCTGCACAGTCCGTAGATTGTGAAGAAATCGCAGTCGCAACGCCATTCACCGTTCTCGAACGTAACCTCGTGCTCGTTGTTGTCGCCGCGCACCTGTACCGTGAACGCCGTGAAGCGGAACCGGTCCCGCTCTTCCGTGTAGCGGTTCGCTTTCTCCACTTTTCCAATCAGACTGGAGTACATGCAAGCCCCCCTTGTTACAAAGCCTGGACGAGCGGCAGCGTGGATCTGCCGAGCAAGCGCGATTGACGTAATCACAGCCGCCGGACGGCGGCATACGTGCTGTTCGTGAGATGCGCCGCCGACGATGGCGGCGAGGTAGAGAGAAGACGCGCGGCAGATCGCACAGAACAATGCCCCTGCTGTTAAGTATACTCAGAAGCGCGCTGTGGGTCAACGATATTGTGGAGAGCCCGCCAGCGGGTTAAGATATACCAAAGGGAAGCGCGGGCTTTGACCGGCGCGGCGGCGAGCGCGTCTGCCGCAGCGCAATGGAAGATGAGCGCCTTGTCAAGTGCTCAGGATACGAGTGATCGGCTCATGAACGGCATCAACAAGCGCGTGCTGGTGCTCAACCTGGACTACCGGCCGCTGAACATCTGCAACGTGCGCCGCGCGTTCGTGCTCTTGCTGAACGGCAAGGCGGAAGTGGTCGAGCGGTACGCGGACGACCTGATGTCCGCCGAGGCCCGCTACACGCGCCCGTCGGTGATCAAGCTGCACTACCTGGTGAAGCCGCCGCCCAGCGGCCCGCGCCTGGTGCGCCAGGAGGTCTTCCGCCGCGACGGCCACACGTGCCAGTACTGCGGCACGCGGACGCGGGAACTGACGATCGACCACGTCCTGCCCCGCCACCGGGGCGGCGGCCACACCTGGGAAAACCTGGTCTCGGCCTGTAAGGACTGCAACCACCGCAAAGGCGGCCGCACCGCCGAGGAGGCGCGCATGAGGCTGCTGGCCGATCCCGGCAAACCGCGCCTGAACGGCTACCTGGCCCACCTCCGCCACGTGCCCGCCACCCCCCACAAAACCTGGGTGCCGTTCCTCTTCCCCGCAGGCAAGCCGAGCTAATGCGCAAGGCGCATAGGGTTAATGTGCGCATCCGGTAGCCGCGCGGTACGCCCGCTCAAGCGCCTTAAGACGTGCCGCCCCGCTCCGCGCGTTAGGAAGCGCCAAGGGCGTAGAGCAGTCCGGCGAGCAGCGCAAGCAGAAGGAGTTCGCCCCGAAACGTAAAGGCGAAAGCGGTGGCGCCGGTCCTGCCGGTGAAGTCAAAGAGCCTGATGGGCCCGACTCTAATGGAAAACGAGCCCCAATTGGCGGCTAACGCAATGCGCGCTATGAGAAGTGTGGCGCCGAAGCCGATGAGGAACGCGGTGGCGGCGCCAACGGCCCAGGCGTTGACGAATGTCCCGAGCGGCGCGCGTTCACTTCCCAGGAGTGTGGCAATCCAGCCGGCCTCTGCCGCCAGCGCAACAAGCAGAATTACGGCGGGAATGCCCATTAGCAGCAACATAGCGGGCACGCTGCCGGAGAATTGCTTCCGCATTGCCAGCACTCTCCCAGCCTCGAATTCGGTGTCAGGCGTTCACCGGTAAGCTACCACCTTTTACTGCTACAGTCAAGAGATAAATTAACGAAGCTGGCCGATAGTTTCTTGCCGGTTTCGATGTCTTCGTGCCAGGAGGGGGCGGGGCCGACTATCCTATCGTAATGATCGAAGCGGAGGGCAGTACCGGGTTTTCTGTCATTCCGAATGGAGCGCAGCGAAGAGAGGAATCTAGGATCCTTGCCAGGAGCTTTGTCAGCAGGCAAACGCTTGAGATTCCTCACTCCGCTGCGCTACGTTCGGAATGACATGTGTACGTGCGGTGAGTGGCACTGAATTATCTTGATGAGCCTGCCAACTCTGTGTACCACTTCTGACACGTACAGGAATGACATCCGGCGCAGGTTTGGCCCCTGGGCACGGCTTCCGGCTTGCCCTTACCCCGCCGGCTTGCGGTTCGCCCTCACTCCGGCTGCCGTGCGGTGGGCAGACCGCGCGGTGTGATGCGTTTGCTACGGTAGGGTCGCGGCGCTTGTCTGCCTCTCGACAGGCGCGGTGCGCCGGAGGCGGTTGTTCTTAGAGAAAAGTCGCCCACTTTTCCCCCGGAATCCCTTGACAAAGGCGACCGACTTATCTTTAATGAAAAGCGTTGTCATTAGCTAATGCTAACGACTTTGGTTATAGTTATCAGTACTATCGGGAGGCCCCCAGGATGAAAGAGCATCGACGGACAACCCGCCGCAGCATTTTGGCGTTGGGCGCTATGGGCGCTGCCAGCGTTCTCGTTGCCGCTTGCGGTACCGTCACAGTGCAGGAAGCGGAGACCGAGCCGGAGCAGGTGAGCGAGGCAGCTTACGAGCCGGTGACCATCGAGAACTGCGGCGTGACCATCACGTACACGGAACCGCCGCAGCGCGCCGTAGCGATGGCCCAGCACGCCACCGAGGTGATGTTGACCCTGGGGCTGCAGGACCAAATGGTGGGCACGGCGTACTTGGAAGACCCGATCTTGCCCAATCTCGCCGACGCGTACGCACAGGTCCCCGTGCTCTCGGACACCTATCCGTCCCGGGAGGTGTTCCTGGCTGCGGAGCCCGACTTCATCTACGCCGGTTGGGTGAGCGCCTTCCGCGATGAGGTGGCCGGACCGCGCGAAGCCTTGCTGGAATTGAACATCAATTCTTACCTCGCTCATGCGAATTGCCTGGAGAGCAAGGCGACCATCGAGGACGTGTTCACCGACTTCCTGAATATCGGGAAGATCTTCGGCGTATCGGAGCGCGCGGAAGCATACGTGGCCGAAAAGCGGGAGCGGTTGGCGGAAATCCACTCCAAGACGCAGGCCGCGGACGCAGAGGTCAAGGTGTTCGTCTACGACAGCGGCGATGAAGCGCCGTACACGGCCGCCGGCACCGGCATCGTGAACGCGCTGCTGGAAGAGGCCGGCGGAATCAATATCTTCGCGGATGTGGAAGGCGGCTTTGCCACGGTGAACTGGGAATCCGTCATCGAGCGCGACCCGGACGTCATCGTGCTGCACCACGCAACCTGGTCCACAGCGGAGGAGAAGATCGAGTACTTGAAAGACACCGAGGCGCTCGCGGCGCTTCGGGCCGTCCAAGAAGAGCGCTTTGTCATCGTGGAGTTCACGGCCACGCAGCCCGGTCCCCGCAGCGTCGACGTGATCGAGACCCTGTTCCAGGGCTTCTATCCTGAGTAACCGAGAAGCTGAGAAGCGATTTACATGGGGCCAGCAGTAGAACAAGCGAGCCAGGACCCAAGCGAAACGCCCCCGGCGCCGGCTCCTCGATCCAAGCGCCGGGACGCGCGCTTTCCTTTGGCTTTGCTCGCCCTAACGGCGGCATTGTTGGTGACGCTGACACTGGCCGTGACCATTGGGCCGGTGGCGATTTCACCCTTTACGGTGTGGCAGATTGCCTTGGCGCGCCTGACCGGTCTTGCTTCGGGCGAGTGGTCCGCCGCCCATGAGAACATCGTGTGGCTGATCCGCTTGCCCCGGGTCTTCCTGGCGGCCATCATCGGCGCGGGGCTGGCGGTGGTTGGCGTCGCCATGCAGGCAGCCGTGCGCAATCCCCTGGCAGACCCCTATATCCTGGGGATTTCATCAGGGGCGTCGCTGGCCGCGGTGCTTGTCATCCTGATGGGCGTCTTCAAGTTCTTTGGAATCTACTCGCTCTCGGTGGCGGCATTCTTGGGCTCGGTGATGGCATTTGTAATCGTGATCACGCTGGCGCAAAACCGCGGCACGCTCTCGCCGGTGCGGCTGATCCTGGTCGGCGTAGCGCTCTCCTATGTGTTGTCGGCCGGGACGAGCTTCGTCATTTTCCGGGCCGACGACGCGGAGGGCATCAGGTCGGTGCTCTTCTGGCTCCAGGGGAGTGTGGCAGGCGCCAAGTGGAGCTACCTCACCTTGCCGCTGATTGCGCTGGTGATCGGAACTGCGTACTTGATTTTACAGGCGCGGCCGCTCAACGCGCTGGTTGCCGGAGAGGAAACGGCCATCAGTCTCGGCGTGGATACCACCCGCTTTCGCCGTGTGCTGATGGTGGTAGCGGCCATGATCACCGGCGTGATGGTTGCGCTCGCCGGCGCCGTCGGCTTTGTGGGCCTCATGATGCCGCACACCGTCCGCCTGTTCGTCGGTTCCGACCACCGCCGGGTGCTGCCGGTCAGCCTCTTGGCGGGGGCTATCTTCTTGGTCTGGGTGGACGTGCTCGCGCGCACAATCGTGCAGCCTGAGGAGATGCCCCTGGGTGTGATTACGGGCTTTATCGGCGGTCCGTTCTTCATCTGGTTGATGCGCCGGAATCGAGATGCGCTGGGAGGGGGTCGCTCATGACGCTGCACGTTGAAAAAGTAACCTGGAGTGTGGAAGAACAGACGATTCTGCGTGATGTTGCCGTGGACGTGGCGGCAGGCGAGCTTGTGGGGGTGCTCGGACCCAACGGCAGCGGCAAGTCGAGTCTGCTGCGCTGCATTTACCGCGCGCTCAAGCCCGATGCGGGTTACATTGCCCTCGAAGGCGACAGCGTGTGGGACCTCGATGCCAAAGAAGCCGCGCGGCGGACGGCAACAGTCTTGCAGGAAACGCCCGGCGAGTTTGAGTTCGTGGTGTGGGAAATGGTGCTGATGGGCCGCACACCCCACAAGGGCATGTTCGCGCGCGAAAACGCAGAGGACCACGACCTGGTGGAGAACGCGCTGTCGCAAGTCGGTATGCTCTCATTCGCGGACCGCTCGTTCGCGACGCTATCCGGCGGCGAGAAGCAGCGCGTCCTGATTGCCCGCGCTTTGGCGCAACAAGCGCGCTTTCTCATCCTGGATGAACCGACCAATCACCTGGACGTGCGCTACCAACTCGAAATCCTCGATCTCGTGCGCGGATTGCGGGTAACTACCTTTACCGCGCTTCACGATCTCAACCTGGCCGCGACGTACTGCGACCGCCTCTACATCATGGCGGAAGGAGAGATTGTGGCGGCGGGAACGCCGGAGGACGTATTTCAGCCGGCGCTGTTGCGCAAGGTCTTCGGCGTAGAGGCCGAGGTGCAAGTCCATCCCCGCACCGGCAAACTCCACATTGTATTTCTGCCCGCACACGCCGCCGCGCCGCCGGCGACGGCGCCCGCCGAAGCGCCGGCCGCAGCGGTGCTGGTTGGTGAACGCTAGAACCCAGTCGCGCGCAGTGAAAGAATTTCGCCATGCCAGACGCCCGGAGTGAGCAAGGGACGAGCGTTTCGTCCCCAAGGGCCGCGGTAGAAACCGACAGCATGACGTTGGAACCTAACGGCGCGCCGTTTGATACGGTTGTGATCGTGGGCCGCGGCGGGTATGGCGGCGCGCCGCGTGAAGAACTGGAGCGGGTTGTTTCGTCTGTTGCGGGTTCCGGGCGCTATCGGGAAGTGCGCTACGCCTTCATGGAGCAGGGCAAGCCGGCCTTGCCCGCGGTGCTGGAAGAGTGCATGGCCGCAGGCGCGCGCCACCTGCTGATAGTGCCCGCGCTCGTACCGATGGATGGCACGGTGCGCTGGTGGCTGCCACTCGCAATCCGTGATTGGGTGCGGGAGAACGTCCCGGATGACGCGATGGACGTTGTGCTGGCGCCGCCGCTCGGCGATAGCGAACACCTGGCTGACGCCGTGAGCGCCGCGGTGGCGGATGCGCACGGCTGCGTGGAAGTCCGCGGCGATCCGAACATAACGGACCGAGAACGTTCCTGGAACCTCATTCCCGCCCATCGCCATCAGGTGTTTCTCTGCCACGGGCCCCGCTGCACGCTGGCGAACGCCCCGAAGACGTGGGCTTACTTCGAGGAGAAGCTCAGAGAGAATAAACTGCGTGGCCGGCGGGGCGTGATGACCGTGCGCACCGGCTGTCTGTATCCGTGCGATCTGGGGCCAATCATGGTGGTGCATCCGGACGGCACGTGGTACGGCGGCGTGGACGCAGCCGCCGTGGACCGCATCGTGGCCGAGCACCTCGTGGATGGAGAGGCAGTGCCGGAATATGTGTGCGTTCCCGGCGCGCCGGCGCGGAGCAAGCCGGGTTCTGAAGACGGTTAGTTTCTCACCGGTTCCGGGTTCGGGCCGCGTGCCGCGCATTTAGAGCCTGTTTTCAATCTGCTTAGGGGGGAATTTGCAAGGCCGATAGAGACCGTTCGTGCTGAGCCTGTCGAAGCATGAACGGCTATTTGCCACCTTGCAGTGGTTCCGTTCACCCTTCGACGCGGCTCAGGGCGAACGTTCCTCGTGCAGACAAGACGATCGTAAACAGGTTCCTAGAGATATGTTCACCTTGCGGCCTCTGAGGCAAACCGCCGGTTAACGCCTCGACTTTACCATCCAAGCGACGCCTTGTTCTCCAGGGAGCAGGGCGTCTTCATCGTCGTTGAGACGGATTGCCGCCTATGTGTTGACGGAGGGCCTTGCGCTGGGGATGCATCGCGGGGACGCCGAAGGTTGCGGCCCGCAGACGCGCGCTGCCAAGAGCGCCGGCGGCTTGCTCATCCGCCGCCTGGGTGCTTAGCCGCCGGCGCGTACGGCAAGAATCGGACTACCCCAATCAGCATGGCGCGTCCCTTGACAAGGCGTCCACAGCCTGCTTTACTTTTAATGAAACGCATTCCCAAGTAGAATGGGAGTGCGTAGGAGAAATTCTCGTGGAGAAACGGAAAGGGGATTTGGAGTTGATCAATTCGCAGCGTATAACCCGTCGCGGCCTTCTCGCCATCGGTGTGGCCGGCGCGGGGAGCCTTTTGCTGGCCGGTTGCGGCACGGTAGCCGTAACGCAACCGGAGGCGGAGCCGGCGCCAGAAGCCGCGCCGGCCTACACGCCCGTAACCATCGAAAACTGCGGCTTTACCATTACGTACGACAAGCCGCCGCAGCGCGCCATTAGCCTGTCTCAGCAATCGACGGAACTGATGCTGGCGTTGGGTCTGGAAGACAGCATGGTTGGCACGTCGTTCCTCAGGGACTCGGTCCCCCCTGAGCAGCAGGCGGCATACGAGCAGATTCCGGTACTTGCCGAGAAGTATCCTTCGCATGAGGTCATTCTGGGCGCCGAGCCCGACTTCATCTACGCTGCCTTCGTCAGCGCCTGGACTCGTGAAGACGTGGCCGGGCCGCGCGATGCGCTCATGGAGCTTGGCATAGCGTCGTACCAGACGGCCTCCAACTGCAAAGACGGCAAGGTGGTCATCGAGGACGTATTCGAGGACTTCCTGAAGATTGGGCAGATCTTTGGAATTTCGGAGCGCGCCGAAGCGTACGTCGAGGGGCTGCAGGCCCGCTTGACGGACATCCGCGCCAAGACGGCGCCTGCCGATCCGAAAGTTTCGGTCTTCATCTATGACAGTGGTGAGGATACGCCGTACGCCGCGGTTGGTTCGGGCATTGTGAACGCGTTGGTCGAAGAGGCGGGTGGCGTCAACATATTCGCTGACGTGGAAGGCCTCTTCGGGACGGTGAACTGGGAGACCGTGGTCGAGCGAGACCCCGACGTCATCGTGTTGCTCGACGCCCCAGGGTGGTCTACGGCCGCGGAGAAGAGAGAGTACTTGGAAAAGACTGAGGCGCTCTCCTCCATCAAGGCAGTGCAGAACAAGCACTACGTGGAGGTGCTCTTCACGGCCACGCAGGCGGGCATTCGCACCGTTGACGCCATTGAAACGCTGGCGAACGGTTTCTATCCCGAGTAGACGCAGAAGGCGGCTAGTTCAACGGGACTGCGACGGGGGAGAGTGGCATAAGGTCTGAGCGCGTACCGCTGCTTGGCTTGCGCCAAGCAGCGGTACGCGCTTTTCCTTGACAAGAGGCACACCGCGGATTGAACGATTGGCGGCCGCGGCAAGCAAGTACGGAAAATCCGCTATGGGGACGGCTTGCGGCAGCGGAGATGGAGGGAGCAGGGAACAACGCGCGTGGCGGCGAGGCTCGGATAGATGGCGATGGACTCGTCGCTGGCGTAGGGCTCGGCGGACTCCTCGAGGGTGAGGCCGGCGGCGGTGAGCATGTTGAGCCACGCGCTGAGGGTGTGGAAGAAGCGGGGTATGCGGAACTTGGCAAAGCGCGCTTTCAGGTCGTCGGGCGCGGAGCCGAAGATCCACTCCTCGATCGCGCCTTGCTCCGACGCGAAGTAATCGCCGCACTCCATGGCCACGCGCCGGCCGCAGTCGTCCAGCACCCACTTGAAGCGCGGCGTCAGGAAGCAGGGGTGCAGTATGGAGAATTGAAAGAATCCGCCCGGCTTCAAGACCCGCGCTACTTCATGGATTGCTCTGTCTTGGTCCGGCACGTCCATCAGGCTCATGGTCGCCATGGCGAAGTCGAAATGAGCGTCGGCAAAAGGCAAATCAACCGCGCTGGCGTGCAGGTAGGTGATGCCGCGCGGCTCCTGGGCTTCCATCTCCTGGGCGTAGGTCACGAAGCGCCGGGCGATGTCGAGCGCCGTCAGCGCCGCGCCGCGTTGCGCCACCAGGCGCGTATTGTGGCCCTCGCCGCAGCCGATGTCCAGGCCGCGCAGTCCGGTCACGTCGGGGAGCATCGCCATGAAAGCGGGCGTGTTGATGTGGTCGCGGTACTTGTCGTAGCCCAGGCGGGCGAGGGTGGTCCAGGCCTCGGCGTTTGCGTCCCAGAGCGCGCCGACCGCGCGGTGGTCGAGGACTCTCTGTTCATCCTGCTCCATGAGTGCTCCTTGGGCACACTTCTTTGGCCCCGCTCGCAAAGTTGGCCTGCTCGTGCTTTCCCAGTTTGATGCTGCTCTGAAGTTTAACCCTCACCCTAGCCCTCTCCCTCGGGAGACCTTTGCATAACCCCTTCCCCATTGAGGGGGAAGGTTGGGATGGGGGTGCAAAGGATTGAAAACAAGCTATTTTTAGTTGTAAATGCGGTCTGGATTCCGGCTTTCGCCGGAATGACAGAGTTATGCAAAGGTCTCCTCGGGGAGAGGGGACAAGATGGGAGTCTGGGTAATCGACGCACTAATCTGGATACGATGCTAGCGCATAGCTTACGGCTATGCCCCGCGCAGGGCGGCCCAGAATCGGGCCAGGTCTTCGCGGGGCAGTGCGCCCAGGATGACGACCAAGGCGAGATACACGGTACCCGCCAGCGCCATGCTCGGCAAGGCGGGCAGGCCCCGCGCCAACCACGCAACGCCGAACATGCCCATCCCCGCCAGCAGCGGCCGCCACGCCGCGCCAAAGATGGGCAGCGTAATTCGCTGGCGGCGCGCCACCACCACGAACGGCGCGAGCAGCACGATTTCGGAGAGCACCGTGGTCGCCGCGGCCGCCGCGTAGCCGTAGCGCGGGATGAAGATGAGGTTGGTGGTCAGATTGAAGGCCGTAGCCAGCGCAAAGGCGATGAAAATCCACTTCTGTTGGTCCAGGGCGATGAGGACGTACTGGGTGACGGCGTTGACGTAGCTGAAGGGCAGAAACCAGATGAGAATCGCCAGCGCCGCGGCCGCGTGGGGCAGGAACGCATCGCCGCCCAGCAGCCAGATGAAGGGCGCTGCGTAGACGCTGAAGCAGACGGCGCTGCCCACGGCCAGCACGAGCATGAATTGCAGGGCCTTGTTCAGGATGCCTTGCAACGCGGCGCGGTCGGTCTCGGCGACGCGGGAAAGCGCCGGGAAGAGCGCCAGCACCAGCGTAGACGGCAGCAAGGCAAAGGCTTCGACGTACTTGTAAGCCGCGCCGTAAGCGCCGACTTCGGTGATGTCGCGCAGCGCGGCGAGAACCTGGAGGTCGATGCGGAAGAAGAGCACGTTGAGCAGCGCGTTGAGCATGAGCGGCAGCGACGCCAGCATCAGCGCGCGCGCCTTGGGCGCGTCCCAGGCCGCGCCGGTTGCGGTCTCGCCGGGCAGTGCGCGCAGCAGCACGAAAGCGGTGACGATATTGGCAATGAGCGCCGTGGCGGCAAGGCCCACGTAGCCCCAGCCAAGCGCGATGGCCGCCATGCCCAGGCCGACCGTGAGGAGCGCCGTGGCAATCTGCACCAGCGCGGTGTAGTCCATGCGCTCGCGGGCGGCAAAGAGGGAACTGGCCGTGCCGGCGGCGTTGGCCGGGATGAGCGCCAGCGCCAGCAATCCCGCCGTGACGATGGCGTCAACCGGCACGCGGCCGGCGTACCAGTAGCCCAGCATGATCAGCAGCACGACCGGCACGGCGGCCAGCGAAAGCAGCAGCCGGATGCGCTGCACGATTGCCAGATACGCCGCGGCGGCGTCCGGGCGGCGGCTGACCTCCCGCGTGAGCAGCACGCCCAGACCGAAGTCGGTAAGCGGGCCGAAGTAGCCGATCACGTTGACGGCCACGGCGTAGAGGCCGTAGTCCTGCGGCCCGATCACGCGCAGGTAGTAGGCGGCAAACGCCCACGAGAGGATGCGCGCCACAACCACGGCCAGCAGCGGCACGAGCGCGTTGCGGGCAATGCGCCGCAGAAACGCCGGCCCGGCGTGGATGGCGGTCTCGGCAACGACGGTGCGCCCGGCCAGCCGCCAGAACGCAAGGAGCGCCAGCGCCGTCAGCAATGCGCCGCCGCCGAGGAAGACTACGGGGGAAATCTGCTGGATCATGAACCGGCCGGGTGCGTCACTGCAAGAGAGCGTTGACCTTTGGCAGGAACACAATCGCTCCCTACCATGCTTCGTTGCCTTGGGACGGGCCGGTATCCTGTTCGGAGTGTAGATTGTCGGCGGTCACCTCGGCCAGCGTTTCGGCAAGGTCATAGGACTCCTTGCGCAGGATGACGTGATCGCCGCGCGGGATGATCTCAATTGCGGAGCCTTCCTGAACCCCCCACTGCCGCGCAATGGCCTCAGGAATGCGAATGGCGTAGCCGGTTCCCCATTTGGCAATACGCGAATTTGCGCCCATGAGCACGCCTCCCTTCATAGGTATAATACATAATCTCGAACGTTGCCCCAACGCTTGGGAAGATGAAAGGTGGAACCTGTTCAATCATGTACTGGGCAGGGCTACTATCGCGCGATAGGGAGAAATGCTACGCCAGCGCGCTGCAACTCCGAGCGCACTTTGCGGGAGGACGGCTAGAGGCCACCAGGCACTCAAATGGGGCTGACGCTTTGGAAAATCTCAGCCAGGTTGAGGCTGAGGCCCGCCAGCGTTGGCGACGCCAGCGTCTGCCCTTCGCTATAGACCTCTACCACCCTGAAGCGCTCGTCCCGCAAGAGCAGGACGGTTACCGTCCACGCCACCGGGTCCACCAGCCAATACTCGCTGACGCCGTGCCGCGCGTACAGGTCTCGTTTGAGCGTCCAGTCGTTTCTGGCAGTGGAATCGGAGAGGACTTCAACGACCAGGTCCGGCGTCCCCTGGATGTTGGCGGCGGTGATGACGTGCGCCCGCTCGTTAGAGACGAACAGCAGATCGGGCTGCACCACGACCGTGTCGGAGAGCACGACGTCGTAAGGGGCAAAGAACACCTCGCCCAGACCTCTATCTCTGACAAAGGTATCGAGCGACCGTCCTACTTCGCGAGAGACCCGCTGGTGCGCCGTGTTCGGCGCCGGCATTTCGACCAATACTCCCTCGAGAAGCTCATAGCGCCGGTCGTCCGACGTCTGCATGTAATCGGCATAGGTGAGCATAGTTCTCGGCTGCGTGCTGGCCATGGCCGCTCTCCCGCGCCTGCATCAGGCGCAATCGAAACTGAACGCCCTTGGTGGTCGCCCTACAAGGCGCTTCCTGCGTTTGGCTTGCGAATGCGCGTGCGCCGTGCGACCTGCTTTTGTCTCCACCGGGTTGTACGTGCGCTCGATCACGTTAAACGCAAGTATTCCAATTCATGCCGCGCGGAGCGAGGAAGGCTGCTTGGCGCCGTTTGCCGCTGCTTCGCGGCGGCGGCCGCCCACACGCCGCTCCCGCGCAAACGGTCCGGAGCTAGCCTTCTTGCGGCGGGCCTTGTTCCAGCGGATAGCCGTCTTGCTGCCAGCCGACGATGCCGGGGCCCAGGTTGTAGAGGTCTTCCAGGCCCATGGCGGCGGCGATTTCGCAGGCCACCTGGCTGCTCTGGCCGACGTCGCAGACGAAGATGATCTTGTCGTCGGCCAGGAACTCCCACGGTTTCTGCAGGAGTTCGGGCAAGGGCGCCAGGGTGGAGTTGGGAATGCGCGCCTGGGCGAACTGGATGGGTGTGCGCACGTCGATTACCTGGTACTCGCCGCTGTCGATCATCTGCTTCGCTTCCGTGCTGTCCACCGTGCCAAAAGGAATATCGGAATCGAGTTGTTGGGTCATAGAGCGCCTCCGCAAAGTGCAACGTTACCGTATCCGGAAATAAGTAGATCCAGCTTGCCCTCTTCGATGGGCCAGGCTTCATGTCATTCCGAGCGCAGCGAGAAATCTACGGGTATCGCGTGTACGGGTTCTAGATTCCTCGCTGCGCTCGGAATGACAAAAACCAGCCGTGCAACGCTATCCAGTCTCGTGCTACTCTTTCCGCCGTATCCATTCTATACGAAGCGGCGGGATTTGACACCGCTTCCGCGCTATGTTAGCTTAACGCTTTAGTTGTCTAAGTAAAGTTACTTAGTTAAGTTTAGCCGCCTGCGGCGGGTTTGACACCCGGCCGCGCCGCCTCTGCGGGGATGGCGGACGGTAGCGCGGTTTGTGCGGGGATGGCGGCTTCGTCTCGCCGTACGCGGGGTTAGGCCCGGGCAGAGAGGTTCATGCATTAGCAATGAGCAGCGCAGTGGCACAAACGGTACGAGAAGCGTCTCCGGCAGCAAAGATAGTGCTGGAAGGCGCCGGCCGGGTATTTGGCTCGCGGAACGGCCCCACGGTGGCGTTCCAGGGCGTGGATCTTGCCGTGCGGGAGGGCGAGTTGCTCTGCGTGTTGGGGCCCAGCGGCTGCGGCAAGTCCAGCCTCCTGAACGTCATTGCCGGCCTGGACCGGCTCTCGGAGGGCAGCGTGACCGTGGGAGGCACGCCGGTGGAAGGCCCGCACTACACGCGGGGCATGGTCTTCCAGGATTACGCGCTCTTTCCGTGGCTGACGGTGGAGGAGAACATCCGCTTCGGCCTGGACGCCCGGGGCTTCAAAGGCGACAAAGAGACGATCGTCGCGGATTTGGTGGCGCTCACCCGCTTGGGGGGATTCGAGCGCGCCTGGCCGGCGCAGCTATCCGGCGGCATGGCGCAGCGGGTCGCCTTGGCGCGGGCGCTGGCCAATCAGGTTGAAATCCTGCTGATGGATGAGCCTTTCGGCGCGCTGGACGCCTTCACCCGCATGGAGATGCAAGAGGAAATCGTGCGCATCGTCAAGGCGCAGCAAGTGACGACGCTCTTCGTGACCCACGACATCGACGAGGCGCTCTACGTCGGCGACCGGGTGGCGATCATGTGCGCGCATCCCGGTGAACTGCGGCGCGTTATTCCGGTGCCGCTCGCCCATCCGCGTGACCGGATTGACCCCGAACTGGTGCGCCTGCGCAAAGAAGTCTTTGCCGAGTTCAATCTCGCGCACACGCGCGGGCAGTATTACCACATCTAGAAGCGCCGCGCGCAGCGGCGCTTCGTTTCCTGAGTTGCATGAAAACGTATCTGAGGAGTAGCAGAATGCCGCAGAAGATTACGCGAGGGCGCTTTCTCAGCGCGCTGGGCGCAACGGCGCTGGGCGCGGTCGCCAGTCCGTTGCTCGCCGCGTGCGGCGGCGACGATGACGAGGCGGCCAACGGCGGCCCGGTCTCGCCCGCCAAGGCGTCCGACATTCCCGTCAAGGTCGGCTACCTGCCGATTACGGATTCCACGCCGCTGACGCTGGGGTTTGCCGGCGGCTACTTCGCCGACGAAGGACTGAACGCCGAGCGGCCCACGCTCTTCCGGGGGTGGTCGCAACTGGCGGAAGCCTTCATGGCGGACCAGGTGAACGTGGCGCACTTCCTCATGCCGATGACGGTGTGGATGCGCTACAGCTTGCAGTTTCCGGTGAAGGTGGTGGCCTGGGATCACATCAACGGCTCGGCGCTCACCGTGCATCAGGAGAGCGGCATCGACAGCATCAAGGATCTGGGCGGCAAGCAGATCGCGGTGCCGTTCTGGTACTCGATCCATAACGTGGTGTTGCAGATGGCGCTGCGCCACCACAACCTGGAGGCCGTCATCCAGGACCGCAACCGCGAACTGGCAAGCCACCAGGTAAACCTCTTCGTGATGGCGCCGCCGGACATGCCCACGGCGCTGGGCAACCGCTCCATCGACGGCTACATTGTGGCCGAGCCGTTCAACGCCGCCGGCGAGTTGCTGGCGAACGGCAAGATCATCCGCTTCACCGGCGACATCTGGAAGGACCACGCCTGCTGCGTGGCGGTGCTGAGCGAAAAGTACATCAATGAGAATCCGGAGTGGGCGCAGCGCGTGCTCAACAGCATTGCCAACTCGCAAATTGGGGCGCTGCGGGACATCCCCGGCACGGCCAAACTGCTTTCCAAGGACGGCAGCGGCCTCCTGCCGCAGGACGCCGCCGTGATCGAGCGCGCCATGAGCAAGTACGACCTGGAGACCTACGGCCCCCAGGGCACCAACGCGATTCATCATCCGGAATGGGGCTCCTCGCGCATCGGCTTCCAGCCCTGGCCGTATCCGACGTACACGATCGAACTGGTGAAGCAGATCAAGCAGACCAAAGTGGAAGGCGATACGAGTTTCCTGGGCGATCTTTCCGCCGATCACGCGGCGGAGGATTTGGTAGACTATACGCTGGTCAAGGAGGCGTACAACGCCGCGGGCGGTCCGAGCGCGTTCAACGTGGCGGAGGATGAAGCGTTCGAGCGCAAGGAGGTCATCGGCATTGAGTGAGGCCATGCAAACCGGCGAAAGGCTGGCCGACCGTCTGCGAGACGAGGCGCGGCCATCGAGCGCGCAGGCAGCGAAGAGGATTGCCGCGGCGGCGCCAAGCCGGGTGTGGGCGCGCTTTCGCGGCGTCTTCTTGCCAATTCTGGGTTTTCTCGTCATTCTGCTGGTGTGGCAAGGGCTCACCGGCGGTCTGCTGACAGACTCCGGTATCGTCGCCGCCTTCCAGCCGCGCCACGCCTTCCGCGATTTGGTCGGCTTATTCGCCAGCGGCGTCATCTTTGCCCACATCTTCGCCAGCCTCGAGCGGATCGGGTTGGGGCTGGCGTTGGCGGTGGGGATTGGCGTGCCGATTGGCGTAGTCATCGGGCGGTACTACCTTGCCGAACGGGCGTCGTCGCTGGCGTTCCAGTTCCTGCGCATGATATCGCCGCTCTCGTGGATGCCGATCGCGATCATCGCCTTTGGCGTGGGCAGCAATCCGGTGATCTTCCTGATCGCCATTGCCGCGGTGTGGCCCATGATCATCAATACGGCCCACGGCGTGAGCAGCCTGGACCAACGCTGGATTTCGGCGGCGCGGACCTTGGGCGCCAACGAGTGGAAACTGGTGCGCATGGTCATCATGCCGGCCATTGTGCCGGATATGCTCACCGGCCTCCGCCTGGCGGTGGGCCTGGCCTGGGTCGTGCTGGTGCCGGCGGAAATGTTGGGCGTCTCCGACGGGCTGGGCTACTACATTCTGGATACCCGCGACCGCTTCGACTACGGCGAACTGATGGCGGTCATTCTCATTATCGGCGCGATTGGCTACGCTTTGGATAAGCTCATCCGCCTGCTGCGGGCGCAACTATCGTGGGACCGGGAGGAGCGCTGAGCGCCCTTGCCGGATGTTCAAGGCAGAGTGAACGTGGCTGAAGCGCAAGCTCTGCCTTTCTTTATCCCCTCTCCCTCTGGGAGAGGGCCAGGGTGAGGGTCTGAATGGAAGTACCGCATGACGTCTATACCACCGACGTGCTCGTAATCGGCGGCGGCCTGGCCGGCTGCTGGGCGGCGATCGCGGCCACGCGCCAGGGCAGCCGCGCGTTGGTGGTGGACAAAGGGTTCGTCGGCGGCTCCGGTTGCAGCGTCTTCGCCGGCGGCGTGGTGCTCCACCTCACGCCGGACGACGACCCGGCCGACTTCGTGCGCGAGCACTGCCGCGAGAGCGAACTGCTGCTGGATCCGGCGTGGGTCGAGTGGCTCGTTCAGGCCAATTACGAGCGCATCGCCGAACTGGATAGCTGGGACGCGCCCTTCGACCGGCATGACGACGCGGCATCCGGCGAAGTCGGCACGCTCCACCGCCGCCTCATCTACGTCGGCTCCCGCGAGACGGTCTGGCGGCTCGGTCTGGACAGCGTCGAGTTGATGAAGCTGATGCGCAAGCGGGTCTTGCGCACCAAGCAAGCGAAGATTCTCGATCACGCCGCGATCGTCAAGCTGCTCGTGCGGGAGGGCCGCGTCATCGGCGCGGTGGGCATCCGGCGGCAGGACGACCGGCTCTGCCTGATTCACGCCAAGTCCGTGGTGCTGGCGGCCGGCGGCTGCGCCTGGAAAGGCACCCACTTCGGCCACGACATGCTCTGCGGCGAGGCGTACAAACTGGCGTGGGACGCCGGCGCGGCCCTGATGAACCTGGAGTACGCCAACGGCTACATCGCCACCAATACGCGCTTCGACAGCCACGGGCAGTGCATCCTGGCCGCGATTGGCGGCACCTACCTGAACGGCGCGGGCGAGCCGTTCCTGGGCAAGTATTCGGATAAAGTGCCGCCGGCGATACACGTGATCGCGCGCGGCATGGCGTCGGAGATCCAGGCCGGGCGGGGGCCGATTCAACTCGACCTCACCGCCGTGCCGGAGACGGACCGCGCGATGTGGCTGCACGCCTTCAAGCACATCGCCGAACTGGCTCGACGCAGCGGCCAGGACCTCTTTACCCAGCGCACCCAATGGCATCCGGGTTTCAATGGTTCGGTATCGGGTTCGGCTGGCGTGTACGTTCAGGACACCACGATGGCGTCCAGCGTGCCGGGCCTCTACGCGGCCGGCGACGCGGCGATGCGCGGCTACGTGGTGGGGGCCTCCAGCGGCATCACGTTTCTCAATCTCGCCTGGGCGAACGGCAGCGGTTACGCGGCGGGCGCCAGCGCCGGCGGTTTTGCGCAGGACGCGGATTGGGTAGAGAGCGGCGCCGCCGAGCGGGAGGATGCGTTCGCGGAGGCGCTGCGTCCCCTGGAGCGCGCGGACGGCCTGCCGCCGGACGCGGTGTACGGCGAGTTGCAGTCCCAGGCCATGCCGCCGCAACTCAACATCTTCCGCCACGGCGCGCGCATGGAGCAAGCCCTGGCGCACGTGCGGGCGCTGCGGCAGGACGCCGTGCCGCGCCTCTTTGCGCCGGACTTCCACGAACTGGTGAAGTGCTACGAGGTGGAGGCCACCGCGCTCACGACGGCGCTGATGTACGAGGCGGCGCTGCTGCGCACGGAGAGCCGCGGCTGGCACTACCGGGAGGATTACCCGCAACGCGACGATGAGAACTGGCTGCGCTGGATCATCGCGGCGCCGGATGCTGACGGCGAGCCGGAGTTCCGCTACGCGGACGCGCCCCGCGAGCGGCTGGAAGCGCTGGGTCTGCTGCCGGCGGCCGCGGCGCAGTCCCGGTAGCGGCGCGCGTAGGGAGAGGGTGAACGGTGGCAATCGAGAAAGTCTATGAAGACCTGTGCATCGGCTGCACGCTCTGTGTGAAGGTGTGCCCGCTGGACGTGCTGCGCATGGACCAGCACAAGAAAGCCTACGTACGCTACGAGGCCGATTGCCAGTCGTGCCTGCTGTGCGAGATCTACTGCCCGACGGACGCCATCTACGTGGGACCGGAGAACCCGCGGGAGGTGCCGTTCATCATCCAGGAAGCGGTCCTGTCGTCATAGCGTATAGAGAGGGAGAGCCAACATGGGCGATGTATTCGATTTCGATACGTATATCATGGCGCATTACGAGAAGCATCCGCCGCTGCTGCATTTTGCGGGTGAGACTCATGCGGAGTGGTTCGCCTGGCAGCAGCGGTTGCGCGCCCGGCTGCTCGACCTGATGGAGCCGTTTCCCGAGCAGACTCCGCTGGATGCGCGGGTCGTCGAGGAGCGGGAGCAGTTCGGCGTGCATTACGAAAAGGTGGTGTACACCACCGCCGAGGACGTGCAGGTCCCGGCGTGGCTGCTCATCCCGGAGAACGCGCCTACGCCGGCGCCGGGCATTATTTGTCTGCACGGTCACGGCGGGCCTTATGGCAAAGACGCCGTGGCGCACGTGGACTATGGCGAGGAGGAACGCGCGACGTTGATCAAGCGTTACAACTACGACTACGGCCTGCAACTTGCCAAGCGCGGTTTCGTGACCCTGTGCCCCGACGCGCGGGGCTTTGGCGAGCGCGGCGAAGACTTCCGGCGCTATCCCAACCGCGACGGCTGCAACGTGAACGGCATCAAGACCTTCCTCTTCGGCATGAACCTGATGGCGCTCAATACCTGGGACGACATGCGCGGCCTCGATTACCTGGCGAGCCGTCCGGAAGTGGACGCGGACCGGCTCGGCTGCATCGGCCTCTCGCTGGGCGGCACGCGCGCGATGTACCTGGCGGCGGTGGACGACCGCGTGAAGGCGGCAGACGTGGTCTGCTATCTGACCACGTTCAAGCAATACGCGCTCACCCAGGGCAATTTCTGCGGGTCGCAATTCGTACCCGGTGTGCTCAAGTACGGGGAAGTGTCGGACATCTGCGGCCTGGTTGCGCCGCGGCCGCTCCTCATCGAGTCCGGCATCCAGGACGGAGGCTTCCCGATTGCGGCCGCGCGCGAGGCGTATGCCCACTTGGAAAGCATCTACGCGGCGGCGCAGGTATCGGAAAGCCTCTGGCTGGACGAATTCGACGGCGGGCACGAGTTCAGCGGCGCCAAAGCCTTCGACTTCTTCAAAACCTACCTGTAGGACGCCTACCTGTAGGACTGCGACCCCGCCAGCCGCAGGCCGCGGGCGTTGTGATGCAGCCGGCTGCGGCGCACCACCTGGCGGCGGCTCCCCAGCCCCAGCAGGCCGGTGGACGCGACCTCGGCGTAGACCGTTTCCTGGCTGGTCGTGTCTACCATGACCGCGCTGATCGTGCCCAGCAGGCGGTTGTCGTGGTCGTACACCCGCAGCCCGCGCAGGTCCTGAAACTGCGTGTCGGGCGTGTCTTCCAATTCTCGCTCATAGCGGCGGAGCGACATCGTTGTCCTTTCCTCCTTCGTGCTGATTGCTCTCTATTCCCTACTTAACAGTGTGCGCCCGGAATGTGAGAGCAGTGTGAGAGGAAGGTTGCCGCGAGATTATGCGCAGGTTGCAAACCTGCGCTACCGGAGAAACGGACACACCGTCGTAGCGCGGGGGCTTGTCCCCCGCCTCTGGGCAATCACGTGCCAGCGAGACAGCAGCGGACGCAGGTTTGTAACCTGCGCTACCGGAGGAGACTTTTGCGTAACGTAGGTAAGCGCGATCAGACTCCCTCTCCCTGGGGAGAGGGCCGGGGTGAGGGGGAATCCTCGTCGGTTCCGCCCCATCTCGCAAGACTTGGGTGTGAGTCGCCGCACAATCTCCCCTCACCCTAACCCTCTCCCCCAGGAGAGGGGATAAGAGGCGTGCGCTGAACTTTGTCTGTTCCCTCTCCGGTGACGCAAAGTTCTCCGGAGGAAGAGAGGCGGACGCAGTTTGCAAACCTGCGCTACCGGAGGACGGAGGGTGGACGCAGGTTGCAAACCTGCGCTACCCGGAGGACGGAGCGTCGTGTAGGTGTGCCGGGATGGCTACGAGGCGCTTTGTGAGGGTTGGAACGCCTCATCGAGATTTTCACCCAAGTCCGCCGTGTCGTCCACGCGGAAGATGAACCAGGCGGCAATGACCATCATGGGCAGGAAGGCGGCCACGGCGGCCGGGCGGCCCCAGTCCAGGCCGTCGACGATAAGCGCCCAGATGAGCGGGCCGATGATGGCGGCAAAGCGTCCCACCATGGCATAGAGGCCGTAGAACTGGCCGATGTTTTGCGGCGGCGCCAGGCGCAGCATCAAGGGGCGGTCGGCGGCCCAGGTGCTGCCCAGCGAGAACCCGCCGAGCGCGGCGACCCCCCAGATGATGGCATTCGTCAACGAGAAGAGCGGCACCGCCACCGTGAGGCTGATGGCGATCGTCCACAGGCCGATGACGATCAGCAGAGACGGCCTGGGCCCAATCAGGTCCACCACAAAGCCCCACAACAACCCGCCCACCATGGCCGCGGCAATGCCCAGCATCAGGGCGAGTTGCACCTCCGTCTCGGTGAAGTCCACCTCATTCGTGAGGTAGACCGCCATGAAGATGATGAAGGTGTTGGCGGCGTCGGTGTAGAAGACGCGGCCGATGAGAAAACGCCGCAGATTGGGCAGCCTGCCGAGGCGGACGAAGGTAGTGCGCAAGTCGCGCAGCGCGCGTTTCGCGGCTTGGCGTCCCAGCATGACGCTGCCGGCGCGTGGCTTTTCCCGCACCCAGAGGAAGCACGGCACGGCAAAGAGGAGGAAGAGCACGGCGGTGAGCTTGAAGACCAAGGGCTTTTCGGCGGGATTTTCCTCCAGGAGCGAGAGCCCGAGCAGGTTGTCCAAAACGATGAACCCCGTAAGGACGCCGATGAACGAGCCCATGTAGCCGATGCCGATGCCAAAGCCGCCCACGCGCCCCCGGTTTTCCGGCGTGCTGACAACCGGCAACAGCGCGTCGTAGAAGATCAAGCCCGACTGGTAGAAGGTGTTGGCAACGACGAAGATGACGAGCGCGAGAAAGACGCCGGTCATGCCGAGCAGAAAGGTCGCCGCGCAGCACAAAACCGTGGTGGCTATGAGAAAGGGCATCCGCCGGGGTGTCTGGTCCGAGAGCGCCCCCAGGAACGGCGCGGCCAGGAAGACGATGAACATGGAAACACTGTTGGCCAGCGCGTAGTCGCTGTCCTTCCCGCCCATGTCGTTGATGACCCACAACGAGAAGTAGAGCGTGACGATATTCATGGAGAATATCGTGTTCGCCAGGTCGTAGAGCACCCAACTGCTGATGGCGAGCAGTTTCGGGCGTTCCGGTGTGGCTGCGGCGGCGGTGGCTTGCATGGTTTTCCGGTGAGACTCCAATTCTCAGTCGGCGCTACGGCTCAGCGCATCGGGATGCCAGACCTTGCGCGAAACGGTTGCACGCAAGGCTACTGGAAGTGTAGCAGGTGCGCGCGCCGGAGTCATGGCGGCGAACGTGCAGAGCGGCGAAGGTCCGGCAATGTCTTGCGGGGCAGCGCTTCTCACGCCTGGGAGACCTATGTATAACTCCTTCCCAGTTGAAGGCTGACAGGGGTAAGCACGCTACATCCGCCTTAACGTGTCATTCCGAGCGGAGCGCAGCGGAGAGAGGAATCTGGAGTCCATGCTGTGCGGAGTTAGGTGGGCTCGCCACTCTAGATTCCTCGCTCCGCTCGGAATGACATTTGCATGTCCCTTAGAGCCCATTAGAGGGGAAGGCTGGGAAGGGGGAGAGTAGTGATAACACATTGGATTCGGCCCCACACGGGGGCGGGCTTTCACCGGAATGACGGAGGTATGTTGAGGACTACTAGAGAAGAGATTGTGCCAGTTCCGCCATTGCTTTCACCTGGGCGAGGTGCTCGTGGTAGGCGTCCGGCGCAACGCGCGTATCGATGTACTCCACCGCCAGCGGGCCCTGGTAGCCGCATTGCGCCAGTCCGTTGAGAAGCGCGGCAAAGTCTACGTTTCCCTCACCCGGCGGCACGAGGATCTGATCGGGAGAATTGCCGGCATCGCGCAAGTGGACGATCCGCGTATGGGGAAACACGGCGGCATAGTCGCGGCCCTGCCAGGGGCCCGCGTAGAAGTGGGAGGAGTCCAGGGCAATGCCGAGGTTCGGCACGGACGCGGCCAGCCGCGCGGCCACTGCCGGTATCTCGGTGAGACAGTTGACGTGGGTTTCAAGACAGAGCGCGACGTCGTAGCGGGCGGCGACGGCGGCGAGTGTGCGCAACTCGACGAGCGCCGCCTCCACGGGCGTGCCGTTCGCGGGCGGGTTTATGCAGATCGCGGGCAGGGCATGGTCCGCGGCCAGCGCGCAGACTGCCGCGACCTGTTCTTCCAGGGAGACGGCGGCATCGCGCTCGAGCCCCACGTTCATGGCGCTAAGTTCAAGGTTGGCGTGTTCCAGGCCGCGCCGCAGGGTGACGGCGAAATCGGCCCCGGCCTGCGCTATTTCAGGGGCGCTGACGTGCGCCCAACGTTGCACGCCCAAATCGACATAACGAAACCCCAGTCGCGCAATGCCCTGGAGGGCCTCGTCAAGCGGGCGCTGCGTGAAGCAGAGCGTGGAACAGGCGATGGGCATCATGGTGAAATTGCCAGACTGGCTCTCCAGTTCCGAAGGGCCGGCTGGGGTTCGTACGCTTTCATCGGTTTCCCGTGTCATGCCGAACTGAGCGCGGCGGAACGTCGAACCCTGTTCGCGCTACCCTGATTCCGCCTGCCAGCGCTTCATTTCTTCCGCTATGAAGTACTCCACCAGGTCGCGATAGACGCCCGCAACCACGTCCGGGTCCAGGCCGGCCGCTTGCGCCCAGGCGCGCCGTTGTTCCAGCATCGCCTTGAACCGCTCCGGCGCGCGCACCGCGGTTGCGCTCGTCTTGAATTGCGCCGCCGCTTGCACGTACTCGAACCGCCGGCCGAGCAAGCGGATGACTTCCTGGTCGATGCTGTCGATTGCCGCGCGGATGTCTTGCATGTCGCGGCATTCACCTGGCGCTTTCACTGCCGGTCTCCTTCCACACGCGCCGGAGCAGCGGCGCGCTTTCTCTCCCAATCTCGGTTTCACGTCTCCGGCGCCAAGCCCTCGTTAGGGAAGCGCCGCCGGCTCAGTCGTTGGCGATGGCCTGGCGCAGAGTCTTCTCGCGCATGGCGCGCACCAGGTCGGCCAGCGCCTGGTAGCGCCGCGCGGCCGGGGTCTCGTCCAGGATGTTGATCAAGACGCTGGCGCTGACCACGCCCTCGGCCAGTTGCGCGATGGTGGCAACGTGCTCGGGCCGCGAGACGCCAAAGCCCACCGCCAGCGGCAGGCCGGTGTGGGCGCGCACGCGGTCCAGAAAGTCCGGCAGCGCGGCGGAGAGTTGCTCGCGCGCGCCGGTGACGCCGGTGAGCGAGACGCAGTAGACGAAACCGCTGCCGACCTGGACGTTGGCCCGGATGCGCGATTCGGTGCTGGTTGGGGCCAGGAGCGGAATGAGATCGAGGTTGCGGGCACGGGCCAGGCGGCCAAACTCCTGCCCTTCCTCCGGCGGCAGGTCCGGCACGATGAAGCCGTCCAGGCCGATCTCCGCCGCTTCCGCGACGACGCGCTGGAGGCCGTAACGCAGGAAGGGATTGTAGTAGCCCATGAAGACGAGGGGTGTGGTCACGCCCTCATCCCGCAACTCGCGTACCAGGTTGAACGCCATGCCCAGGGTCGTGCCTTGGTCGAGCGCGGTCTGCGAGGCGTGCTGGATGGTGGCGCCGTCGGCCAGCGGATCGGAAAACGGGATGCCAAGTTCCACCACGTCGGAACCCCCGTCCAGGAGCGCGCGCACGACGCGTTTCGTGTCGGCCGGCGAGGGGTAGCCGACGGTGGCAAACGTAATCAGCGCGGCCCGGTTTTCCGCCCGGGTTTGGTCAAAGGTCGCGGTGAGGCGGCTCACAGTTCCACCCCCAATCCCTCGGCGACGATGGTCATGTCCTTGTCTCCCCGGCCGGAGAGATTGACCAGGATTATGTGGTCGCTGGGCAGTTCGCGCGCCATTTGCGCCGCGTGGTAGATGGCGTGGGCGGGTTCCAGCGCGGGGATGATGCCCTCGGTGCGGCAGAGCAGTTGGAAGCCTTCCAGCGCCTCCTGGTCGGTAACGCCGACGTATTCGGCGCGCCCCAGGTCTTTCAGGTAGCTGTGTTCGGGACCGACGCCGGGGTAGTCCAGGCCGGCGGAAATGCTGTGGGGTTCGTAGATCTGGCCTTCGTCATCTTGCAAGAGATAGCTCTTCGCGCCGTGGAGCGTGCCGGGCGTGCCGGCCACCAGCGTGGCCGCGTGCGCGCCGCTCTCGATGCCGTGGCCGGCGGCTTCGACACCTATCAGGCGTACCCCGGTGTCATCCACGAAAGGATGAAAAATGCCGATGGCGTTGCTGCCGCCGCCGACGCAGGCCACCACGTCGTTGGGCAGGCGTCCGAGTTGCGCCAGGCATTGCTCCCGCGTCTCCCTGCCGATCACGCTCTGCAAGTCGCGCACGATGGTGGGATACGGGTGCGGGCCGACCACGGAGCCGATGATGTAGTGGGTGGTTTCGACGTTGGTTACCCAGTCGCGGATGGTCTCGTTGATGGCATCCTTGAGCGTGCGGCTGCCGGACATCACAGGCACGACGGTCGCGCCGAGCAACTTCATGCGGAAGACGTTGAGGGTCTGGCGGTGCACGTCTACCTCGCCCATGTAGACGATGCACTCCAGGCCGAGTTTGGCGCACGCGGCGGCGGTAGCCACGCCGTGCTGCCCCGCGCCGGTCTCGGCAATGATGCGGCTGCGCCCGATACGTTGGGCGAGCAGCGCCTGTCCCAGGGCGTTGTTGATCTTGTGCGCGCCGGTGTGGGCCAGGTCTTCGCGCTTGAGGTAGATCTGCGCGCCGCCGATTTCGGCGCTCAGGCGCGCCGCGTGATAGAGCGCCGTGGGCCGTCCTACGTAGTGGTCCAGCAGGATATCTAGCTCTTCTAGGAACGCGGCGTCGGCGCTGAAGCGGGCGTAGGCTTCTTCCAGTTCTTCCAGCGCCGGGATGACCGTTTCGGGCACGTAGCGCCCGCCGTAGTCGCCGAACTGTCCGCGAACGGTTAATGATGGTGTTGTTGCCATAAGAGGGCTCCTATTTCAATGCTCTGTCTCGGATGCGAGGCGCGTGATCTACGGGGCAGTCTTCGTCTCTGTAGCGTTGCGCACCTCGCGGTGTGGCTTAGGGTGTGCTGACGCCTCACTTCACTACGTGTGCAGAGAGACAATTCGCAGCCCGTCATTCCCGCGCAGGCGGGAATCCATCCGCTCCCCGCCCCTGGACTCCCGCTTTCGCGGGAGTGACGGATGGGGGCTGCGCGAGCAGTTTCGGATAGTCGATGTACATGGCGGCGCGGGCGTGGGCCATGGTCTCGCCGCCCACCGCGCGGGTCTGCTCGATGCCGCCGCGCAGGACCTCCCGCACGATGTCCGGGTCTTGCCCGAAGGCGGCGCGCCGCTCCCGGATGGGATCGAGCATCCCGTTGAGGGCGGCAACCAGTTTGCGCTTCACCTCCACGTCGCCGACCCGGCCCTTGCGGTAGCGGTCTTTCAGTTCGTCCACCTCGGCCACGTCCGGATTGAAGGCGTCGTGGTACATGAACACCGGGTTGCCTTCCACGTGGCCGGGATCGGTAGCGCGCAGCCGCGTGGGATCGGTGTACATGCTCATGACTTTCTTCTGCACGGTGTCCGCGTCGTCGCTGAGCAGAATGACGTTGCCCAGGCTCTTGCTCATCTTCGCCTGGCCGTCGGTGCCCATGAGGCGCGGCACCTCGCTGAGGCGGTGCGTGCATTGCAGGAAGACCCGGTCGTAGGTACGGTTGAACCAGCCGGCGATGTCGTTGGTGAGTTCCAGCAGCGGCAGTTGGTCTTCGCCCACCGGCACGCAGAGTTCGTCGCCGTCTACGTGGGGCGGCGGCGGCGTGAAGAGCAGCACGTCGGCGGCCTGGGAGACCGGATAGTTGTAGAACCCCAAATTGCCGGCGCGCTCGCCGTACTGGGCGCGCTCGCTCTTGATGGTGGGGTTGCGCTCGACGTAGGCCATCGGCGTGAGCATGGAGAAGTAGGTGGTGAGTTCGGTGAGATCCTGAATCTGGCTCTGCAAGACGAAGAAGATGTTGCCCTGCTTGGTGGGGTCGAGGCCGACGGCGAGCCAGTCGAGCACCATTTCGTGCAGGGATTCGACGATCCGTTGCGGATCGTCGAAGTGCGTGCTAAAGGCCTGCACGTCGGCGAGCAGGAAGTAACACTCGTATTCGCCTTGCATTTCGACCCAGTTGCGCAGAGCCCCGGCGTAATGGCCGAGATGCGCCGCGCCGGTGGTGCGCATGCCGGTGAGAATGCGTTTCTGAGGTGGTCGTGGCACAGTGATTGGTCCTCCTCGCTTAGGATTTTGCGATAGCTTGGTTGGGGGTTCTTCTTCCAAGGTCTGTGTTATCAAAGTCAGTGTCAAAGCTTACGAGCATGAAGCCGTACTTTTCAGCGGCAGCATATTGATAGGCATCGTCGAAATCAAGTCGAAACCGCTGCCTCACTATAAGCAGGTCTTGTAGGTCCGCAGTCGTTAGTCGAACAGTGCTAACGTCACCACTTTCAAGCGTGTCTGAGGTGAAATCGGAGAATAGCTGATCTTTTCCAAGTCGGGTAAGTATGATCCCAATTGAATAAAGAGTGAAATCTGTCAGAACCAGGTGGCTTGGCTCGATTGAACTGAGAAACTCCTGTGCCTCTGCTGCCTTTTCCTGGTTAAGTAAGACTTCCAGCCATACATTCGTATCAACGAGGAACATTAGTCTCCCCACCACTCGAGTGCTTTGCGTTGGAGATCAAGTGAAGTATAGCGGTCGCGATACTCAGCGAGACCGCCCGCCCAGGTGAGGCGCAGCTTTCCCTTGCGTTTTGGCCGTGCCCTCTTCTCGTGCAGGAATTGCGCGAAGTCGTAGACTTCCTGTTGCAACTCCGGCGGCAGTTCATCGACTATTTCCTGCAAGCGTTTCATGGGGCTGCCTTTCGTGACGCCGGATTCTGTTTGGCGAGACGGATAAATGCGGCAATCTTGTCGGGGTCTTTCTTGCCGTTGGTTTCCACGCCGCTGCTTACGTCCACGCCCCAGGGCCGCGCTTGGGCGATGGCGGCGCTGACGTTGTCCGGTGAAAGCCCGCCGGCCATGAGCGTGGGGCGGTCGCGGGGCGCATTGGCCGCGAGCCCATAGTCCCAAGACTGGCCGGTGCCGCCGGGCCCATTGTCGGCGCCCTCCAGCACAAAGGCGGCGGCCGCGTCGTACGGCGTCATGCGCGCGTAATCCGCCATTGAATGCAGGTTTACGACTTTCCAGTGCGGGATGCCCAAGCCGGCGCAGTAAGCGGGCGTTTCCTGGCCGCACAACTGCGCGTACTCCAGCCCGCACGCCGCCACCACCTGCCGGACGGTCGCCGGGTCCTCATCGAGAAAAAGCCCCACAGCCGGCGGACACGCTGAGCCAAGCGACCGGACAATTGCGCGGGTGTCTGCCACCGCCATGCACCGCCGTCTGCCCTTGACGAAGACGAAGCCGAGGAAGTCCGCGCCGTGCGCCACGGCTGCTTCCGCGTCGGCAAGCGCCATGATGCCGCAGATCTTCACTTTGGGCGTGATGGAAGACTGCGCCGTGTTTTGGTTGGATTTCATAGATTCAATGACCCTTGTCACGGGGCGCGCTCCCTCTGGATTCCGGCTTTCGCCGGAATGACGGATGGCGGGGCATGCGCGGATGGCGAGGCTTTCGCGACAGGCGGGACTTCCGCTGATTCCTGCGCCGCGGCGACCAACTCTGCAACTTTGGCGGCTGTGTCGGAAGCGGTAACCAGCGATTCGCCGACGAGCATGGCGTCTACGTTCCAATCGTGCAGCCGCGCTACGTCGGCGGGCGTGTGGATGCCGCTTTCGCTAATGACCAAGCGGTCGCTTGGGATGAGTTGGCGGAGTTCCGCCGTAGTCTCAAGCGTGGTCTCGAAGGTGTACAGGTTGCGGTTGTTGATGCCGATGATGGCCGCGTCTACGGCCAGGGCTTGCGCGGTTTCCTCCGCCGTGTGCACTTCCACGATGGCGGCCATGCCCCAATCCGCGGCGCAGCGGAGCAGCGCGGCCAAGCGCGGCTGCGGGAGCGCGGCCACGATGAGGAGCACCGCGTCGGCTCTGGAGGCGCGAGCCTCGACAATGTGGTATTCGTCCGTCGTAAAATCCTTGCGCAAGGCGGGTATGCGCACGGCTGCTCGCGCGGCTGCCAGATCGTCCAGCGATCCCTGGAAGAACCGTGCGTCCGTGAGCACGGAGAGGGCGCTGGCGCCGCCGGCCTCGTAGGTTTGCGCCAGCGCCGCCGGGTCGAGGCCGGGGGCGAACACGCCTTTGGAAGGCGAGGCGCGCTTGATCTCGGCGATGAGCCGGATGCCGTCCTGCCGCAGGGCGGCCGCGAAGTCGCGGGGCGGGTCCGCCGCTTCCGCCTTCTTTACCAATGCGGGCAAGGGCACGGCAGATTGCCGCTCTGCCAACTCGTGTTCTTTATGTTGCAGGATTATGTCGAGAATCATCTGCGTTGTCCCTGGTGCCTCTTCAACCTTGTCTTGCTCTGATGTTTCACCCTCACCCTAACCCTCTCCCTCAGGGAGAGGGGACAGATGCGGAGTTTCATTATCTGTCAAACCTAGCTTGACCTGCCAAACCCGGCTTGGCGCGGCGCTAGGCGAGGCGCTGACTAAGGCTTGCGAGCGCATCCAGCTTGGCGGCGGCTTGGCCGCTCTCGATGGCGGCTGTGGCCTGTTGCGCGCCTTCTTTCCAATCGCCCGCTCTGCCGCTGACGACGAGGCCGGCGGCGGCGTTCATCACTACCACGTCGCGGCGCGGGCCGGGCGCGCCGGCCACCACGTCGCGCACGTATTGGGCGTTTTCATCTACCGAACCGCCCCTGATTTCACTCACCGGCGCTGTGGCGAGGCCGAAGTCGGCCGGCGCCAAGCGATAGTTTTGCACGTCATTGCCATTCCATTCTGTCACCAGCGTGGGTCCGCTGATGGAGATTTCATCAACACCGTCGGCTTCACCGTGCACGACCAGCGCGCGGCTGACACCGAGCGCGCTCAGCGCATGGGCAATGTCATCCGCGAGACCCGGGTCGGCGACGCCGAACACGCGGTAGCTTGCCCCGGCGGGATTGGTCAGCGGGCCGAGAATGTTGAAGATGGTGCGAATGCCGATTTCGCGGCGCAGCGGCGCGGCGAATTTCATAGCGGGATGATAGGCTTGGGCGAACATAAATCCGATGCCAACCTGCTCGATGCACTGCGCCACCGCCTCGGGGCCAAGCTCAATCTGTACGCCGAGGGCCTCCAGCACGTCGGCGCTGCCGCAGGCGCTGCTCATGGCGCGGTTGCCGTGCTTAGCCACGGGTTGGCCGGCCGCCGCCAGGACGAGAGCGGTGGCAGTGGAGACATTGAAGGTACCCACGCCGTCGCCTCCCGTACCGCAGGTGTCAGCAACCGGCTGGCTGACCGACACGGGCAGCGCTTTGTCGCGCATGACGGCAAGGCACCCGGCAATCTCGTCGGCGGTCTCGCCTTTCGCGCGGAGCGCCGTGACAAACGCGCCGAATTGCGCCGGGGTGCACGCCGCGTCCATGATTTCGGTCATTGCCGCCGCCGCCTCGTCGCGGGTGAGGGACGCGCCTTCGATTACTTTCGTCGTGGCTTCGCGGATCATTGCCCTGCTCCCTGGCGCGCGGCAGTCGCTTGCCCTTCCCGCGCCCGCTGCTGCTCGACGATATTGAGAAAGTTCCGCAGGAGTTTCTTGCCTTCCGTGGTCAGGATGGATTCGGGGTGAAACTGCACGCCGTAGACCGGATACTGCCGGTGGCGCAGGCTCATGATCGTGCCGTCGTCGGCCTTTGCCGTCACGTCCAGCGCCGGCGGCACGCGCGCCGGATCCAAGAGCAGCGAATGGTAGCGCGTCGCCACAAAGGGATTCTCCAGGCCCGCGAAGAGTTCGCCGCCGTAGTGGTGGATCAGCGAGGTCTTGCCGTGCATCAGGGTAGCGGCGCGTATCACGCTGCCGCCGAACACCTGGCCGATGCACTGGTGGCCGAGGCAGACGCCGAGCAAGGGTATCCTGCCCGCGGCCCGCGCGATGAGGTCGTTGGAGATGCCGGCCTCGTTGGGCGTGCACGGGCCCGGCGAGATGACGATGCCGTCCGGCTCCAGCGCCAGCACGGACTCGGTGGTGGTCTTGTCGTTGCGCGCCACTTCCATCTCCGCGCCCAGTTCCCCCATGTACTGCACCAGGTTGTACGTAAACGAGTCGTAGTTATCCAGCATGAAGATCACGTTCCATCTCCTCCGCAACGTCGATTGCGCGCATGGTCGAGGCGGCCTTGTTGCACACCTCCTGGTACTCCTCTTCGGGATCGGAATCCGCCACGATGCCGCCTCCGGCCTGGATGTAGGCCGTGTTGTCCTGCACGGTCATGGTGCGAATCGTGATTGCCATGTCCATGTTGCCGGAGTAGTCGAAGTAGCCGACCGCGCCGCCGTAAGGCCCGCGCGTGGTGCCTTCCAGTTCGGAGATGATCTCCATGGCGCGCACTTTGGGCGCGCCGGAGAGCGTGCCGGCCGGAAAGCACGAGCGCAGCGCGTCGAAGGCCGTCTTGCCCGGCGCCAGTTCGCCTTCCACTTGCGAAACGATGTGCATGACGTGGGAAAACTCTTCCACCACCATGAGCGTCGGCACGTGCACCGAACCGGCGCGGCAGACGCGCCCCAGGTCGTTGCGTCCCAGGTCAACCAGCATGATGTGTTCGGCGCGTTCTTTCTCGTCGGCGAGCAGTTCCTCGGCCAAAGCCGCGTCTTCTTCCGGCGTGCCGCCCCGGCGGCGGGTGCCGGCGATGGGGCGGGTGGTGGCGTGCGCGCCTTCCACGCGCACCAGCATCTCCGGTGACGCGCCGACGATCTGCACGTCGTCAAGATTCAGGTAGAACATGTACGGCGAAGGGTTGATCATGCGCAGCGCCCGGTAGACCGAATACGGATGCACGCCCAAAGGCCGCGACCAGCGCAGGCCCAGCACCGACTGGATGATGTCGCCGGCGGCGATGTATTCCTTGGCGGCGCGCACCATCGCGTGGTGCTGCGCCTCGGTCATGCTTGGCTGTGCCTCGCCCGGTCTTCCCGTGCCGCGCACGGTGGGCACGGCGGTGTGGAGGCGGGCGTTGATGTCCTCGATCGCGGCGACCGCCGTTTCGTAGTTTTCGTCAACGTCGCCGTGAGGCGAGACGTAGGCAATGATGGTGAGGCTGTGCTTCACGTGGTCGAACATGACCAGGCTGTCGGTAAACATGAAGATCGCCTCGGGCACGGGCAGGGCGTCCTCGGCCGGCAGGGGCACCCGGGGCTCGAAGTAGCGCACGGTCTCATAACCGAGGTAGCCGACCGCGCCGCCCTGAAAACGCGGCAGGCCGGGCATGACGGCGAGGTCGGTACGGGCGATTTCCTCTTCCAGCACCTTGAGCGGGTCTGTGTAGGCGCGCGACGCGCTGGCGCCGTGCCGCGTGCGGGTGGCCGTGCCGTTGTCCATGCGTATCACGGTGGAAGGATTCGTGCCGATGAACGAGTAGCGGCCCAGGCTCTCGCCTCCTTGCACGCTTTCCAGCAGGAACGAATAGTCGCCCTGGGCGATCTTGAGGTAGGCGGAGACCGGCGTTTCCAGGTCCGCGGGAATAGTGCGCGAAATGGGTACGGTCAGCCCCTCCGCGGCGAGCGCGCGCACCGCGTCTGGATCCGGCTGAATACCGGCAAATACCGTGCCCGGCGCGGCTTGCGTAACTGCCATGACGTTCCTCGTTGAGGCTCCTGCATTAAAGAAAAAATCTCGTCCCCAAAGGGACGAGAAAGAATCTCGCGGTGCCACCCTTCTTGGCCGCATAGCGCGGCCCGCTTCGTTTGCTCAGGCGCTCCCCGCCGTCGGCGGTTTCATGCCTGCCCCAATGTCTACGGTAGGGGTTCCGTTGGCGCCTACTTGGCGACCGCGTAAGCGAACGTCCTAACTCAATCCGCTCTTGCGACCATCGTTCAGGCCACAGCTCCCAGGCCCATTCCGCTGTCCGCGCGCCACCGGGATCCCACCGTTCCCCGGCTCTCTCGAGGCCGCCTTGTCAGCGTACTCTTCCTGATCATCGCCTTTGGTATCTTCAGTTGTGGTTCACATTCTACGCAAGCCGCCGGAAACTGTCAAGGGCGCGCCAGCACCACGGTGGGCGTCGGTTCGAGGATGATGGGCGGCGGCGGAGTGGGCGTGACCGCGGGCGCTTGCAGAATCTCGGAGACCTTCACAATGCGGTAGCCCTGTTGCTTCAGTTCGGTCAAGATGTCCGGCAGGGCGGCCATGGTGTGGTGGCTGGAGAGGTGGGCCAGGATGATCGCGCCGTTTTGCAGCCTGTCGCGGATGCGCTGCAAGATGAAGTCGGGATTGGCCTCTTCCCGCCAGTCGTCCGTGTCGATCGTCCAGTAGATGCTCCAGTAGCCTTCGCGGACGACGAGGTCGGTAACGTGGTAATTGCGCGCGCCGTACGGGGCGCGGAACCAGGGCTTGGTGCTCACGCCCGTTATCCGCTTGACGGCTCTTTCCGTGCGCGCGAGTTCGCGGCGGATTTCCTCGTCGTCGAGTTCGGTGAAGTCGGGGTGCCAGTAGCTGTGGTTGCCGATTTCGTGCCCGTCGGCGATCATCCGCTTGAGCAGGTCGGGGTAGCGGTCGGCGAACTCGCCGGTCATGAAGATGGTGACGCGCACGTCGTGCTGGCGCAGCGTGTCCAGCATCGACGGCGTGAAGGTGGCAATGGAACCGGCGTCGAAAGTAAGGGCTACGGCGCGGGCGTGAGGATCGCCCCGGCGCACCTCCCAGATGCGGGTCTCGTAGGGCAGTTTCGAGAAGTCGGGCGTGGGAGAAGGAACCGGCGTCGGCGGCGGCGTCGGCGAGACGGTTGGGGCCGGCATGGGGTTTCGCCGCGCAAAAGCGCCCGGCGATACGACAATCGGCGTGGGCGCGGCCTTGCCGGACGGCTCGTCCGGCTGAAGCGGCGCGCCCGGCGCAGCGGCCGCGCTGCACGCGGCAATGAGGAGCGCGGCGAGCAACGTCCACCACAAGCCGGGCGGCAAGAGACGCCGCGCGCGCACAAGCGCGCACGGCGGGCGCAAAGCGATAACGCGGCGAAGCGGGCGCTTGCTTGGCAACATTCTATCCCAGAAGACGGCAATACGGCGAAACGGCGGAACGGTGTGCCGGAGGAGATTGCAGTGCGGGCGAGCGGTATGGGGAAGGACGAGAGCGCACTACGCTTGTATTCTAGCTTAATGCGCGGCTTCTTGCTAGGCTCAAGGGGGAGTTGGCGTCTGCGCGCGCCGAGCGGGTCGATGCGTTCAGGGAATGCGATCGTGTGCGCGCGGAATGCGGGAGGCGAGAGACGGTGCAAAGGAGAAGGCTGTGAGCCGCGTGGAATTGCTGGACGATTTGCTCGAGGAGAAGTTGACGGCTGTGGTGCGCACCGCGACCGCGGCGCAGGCGGTAGAGACGGCGTGGGCGCTCTACGCCGCCGGCATCCGCTTGGTGGAGATTACGTTTACGGTGCCGGACGCCGCGGCCGTCATTGCCCGGGTGGAGGCGGATAAGCCCGCCGATTGCCTGGTGGGAGCGGGCACGGTGACGACCGCCGGGCAGGCGTTAGCGGCGCTGCTGGCCGGGGCACAGTTCATCGTCGGGCCCGTGCACCGTCCGGCGTTGGTGGAGGTGGCGCACGCGGCGGACGTGCCTTGCATTATGGCCGGTCTGACGCCGACCGAGATTCTGGACGTCTACGAGTCCGGCGCGGACATGGTGAAGGTCTTTCCCATCGATAGCGTCGGCGGGCCGGGCTACGTCAAGAGCGTGCTGGGGCCGCTGCCGGACGTTCCCATCGTTGCGTCAGGCGGCATTGGCTTCGACAACTACCGGGCGTACCTGGAGGCGGGCGCGGCCGGCGTGGCGCTCGGTTCCGGCCTGATGCCGCCGTCGCTCATCGCCGCCGGTGACTACGCCGGCCTCACGGCCTTCGCGCGGCGGTTCGTGGAGGAATTGGATACTCCGCAGTGACTCCCCGGCCGGCGGGTGGATTCGCTGCATGTCATTCCGAGCGGAGCGAGGAATCTGGATTGAGGAACTGGCTACTTTCTTGGGCGGGTTCACCAAATTGGAAATTTACCACAGCCCAGTGCAGTTCGCTTTGGCGGTCGAGGTGACTGCATTCTTCCCCTCACCCCGGCCCTCTCCCCGGGGAGAGGGAGACTTCTCGATGGAAAGGTCCGGACATGCCTGACATTCTCTCCTTGGGTGAGTGCATGGTCGAGTTCTTTGCCGAACAGCCGCTGGCGGAGGCGGACACGGTGGAGAAGGCGTTCGCCGGTGACGCGCTCAACCTGCTGGCGGCGGCGTCCCGGCTGGGGAGTTCCTGCGGCTTTCTCTCCCGCGTCGGCAACGATCCTTTTCAACCCTTCTTGCTGAACGGTTGGGAATCGTTGGGCATCGATACGTCGCGCGTCAAGCGGGTGGAGGGACGCAACGGCATCTACTTCATTTCCACTTTCGGCCAGGGCGAACGCGAATTCACCTACTACCGGGCCGGCAGCGCGCCGAGCACGATGACCCCTGAGGACCTGGATCCCGGCTACATCGCGCAGGCGCGGGTGCTGCACATCAGCGGCATCGCCCAGGCAATCTCGGAGTCGGCGCGGGCGACGGCGCTGGCGGCGGCGCGTATTGCGAACGAGGCGCGCGTGTGCGTTTCGTTCGACCCCAATCTGCGGCCGGCGCTGTGGTCGGTGGCGGAGGCGCGGGCCGCGGCGGAGGAACTTCTGCCCCACGTGGACATCGCCCTGCCCAGCGGGCCTGAAGAGTCAGGGCAGTTGTTCGGCCTGACGAGCGCGGAAGAAACGGCGGACTACCTGCATGGCTTTGGCGCGTACGCGGTAGCGGTCAAGCAGGGCGAGGCCGGCGTGTACGTGAGCACGGAAGACGGAAAGTGGACGGTACCCGCGTTCACTGTGCCGCGCGTGGTCGATACGACCGGCGCCGGCGACGCCTTCGACGGCGCGTTCCTGCACGGGCTGGTGCGGGGCGTGACGGCGTTAGAGGCGGCAAGGCTGGGCGTGGTCATGGCGGGTCTGAAGGTGCGCGGTAGAGGCGCGATCGCCAGCTTGCCGAGCCGCGAGGAAGTGAATCGGGTGTTGCACACAGGCCAGGTGCGTCTTGTCGAGGGACATCAATAGAGGAAAGTCAATGTGCAAAGACAAGCCCCCACAATGTGGCATCTTGCCCCTGCTCGCGTGGTCACGCTGCTCCAAAGCAAATGCCAATCCAGGGGCGCTGCAAGCGCCAAGTTTGGAAGGATGGTCACAAATCAAGCTGCTTGATCAACTCTGCGACACTCAGGCCGTGATGGGCCGCAATGCTTTTTAGGATGTTCGATAGTGTCTTGGTCTTGATGGGCGTGTGTTGGGGAATAACCTCGTGATGTTCGCCATTAGTCTGCGTTGTCACCCGCACGTGAGAACCGCGTTGCCGGGTAGCCGTATACCCCAGACGCCGCAGCGCTTTCACTAAATCCGACCCGTTTAGATTGCGGGGCAGTTTCATAGGGCAAGGACTTCGTCGCGGACGAAGTGAAGACGGATCAAACGCGGTCGCTGCATGGTTGCGTCGAAGTAGCAGTCTACGGCTTCTCTGACATTGCGGCGAAGTTCCTCGAGCGTTTCGCCGGCGGTGTGGATGCCGTATCCCAACGCGCTCGCCGCGTACCCACCGTCGACTTCGTCCTCGCTGACTTCAAAGATGATTTCGGAGATGCTGGCGGTCATGACGATCTTCTTCTCCGGTGTGCGTAAACGCTTACCGCTCCGGCTCCATCCAGCAATTCTGTGCCGGAGGTATTCGGTCAGTCTTTCCAACCCCAGTATATCAGCCCTGATCTCTGCCGGATGGCACGGTACGCGGAGCCTTGAAACGACAAGGGCGCTGCTCAGAGCAACGGCAGATCGGCCAGGGAAAGAACCTGCCACCAGTGGCCGGCGTCCAGCACCTGGAGCATGAAGTGCGGCGTGCCGAGCGGCGAGATGATGTGCGTGGGGTCGAGCGGTGGATGGGCCGGGTTGGCGAAGAGTTCCGCGCCGGCTTGCAGCAGATTGTCCAGGGTCAGGGCCTGCTGTGCCGCCGCCACGAGCAAGGGTTGTCCCAGTGCGATGAGCGCGGCGGTGTCCGCGCCGGGCCGGGGCGCGCCGCGCACGTGGGCAAAGTACTCCACACCATAGACGGTTTCCAGGTCGCCGTACGGGTTGTCCGGCGGCCGGTAGGCGGCGGCGTAGAGCAGGGCCGGCGCGGGCACGTCGTCGATCTCTACCGCGAAGATGTCGCTCTTGACGTTGAGATAATAGGTCTCGCGGCTGGAGAAGAGCCGCACCTCACAGCCGGTGTCGGCTTCACCGTGGCGCTGCGCCGCCTCCTGCCACGATTCGCCCGCTGCGCACATGCCGCCAACGCCCCACAGCGGCAGCGTCCGCCCGCCGTCCTCCACCTCTTGCGCGTAGCGCGGCTCCGGCAAAGAAAAGAGCAGCTTGTTTTGGCGCAGGCCGATGATGCCGGCGAAGCGTTGGTCTACCGCGCCGAAGTCACGGAGTCGCATGGCTGATCGATCTCAGCAGTGATTGCCTGGATGGAGCACGACGAGGGTCACGGGTGCGTCCGTTCTTGGTTCGACACGCTCACCACGAACGGACTTGGTGAATTGTCATAAGTGGAGTTGCCATTGAAAGTTCCACTTACCATAGGTATTTCCAAGAGAGACCGCTCTCTCCAACCCTACGTCGCGACGATCGCGCTGATGCGATCCGCCACCAGTTGCGGCTTGTCGCCGTCCAGGTTGAGCGGATTTATCGAGACGCTGCCTTCCTGGGAGCCGTACTGGCTGACCGCGATGGCCGGGTCGCCGTCGAACAAGCGGTTTACCAGGTCGATGGCCGAGACGCCGAGCGCGGACTCGTCCAGCGAGACGCGCAGGGTGGGATAGGAAGCGCCGTCGCGCCCCACCACCTCAGTGGAAACGCCCTCGGTGTCGCTGAGCGCGTCGGCGATGGCGTCCAGGCGGCGGAGCCACTCGACGCGCGCGGCGGCGTGGTCCCGGCTGACGTACTTCTTCACCGCCGCCAGCAGGCCGGCAATCTCTTCTTTGCCCACTTTCATCGGACGGCCAATGCCCTGCAACGGCGGGCCGAGCAGGCGGCCGCTGCCCAGCAGTTGCTCGCGCAGCGTCCAAGTCTCGGGCATCACGTCCATGTCCTGGTGCTGCAGGGCCACCGACTGGATGAGGTCGCGGCGTCCCACCAGGATGCCGGAGGCCTGGGGGCCTTGGATCGCCTTGCCGCCGGAGAAGGAGACGAGATCAGCGCCCGTGGCGATAAGCCCTTGCAGGTTTTCGGCGGGGGGCAGGCCGCCGGCCGCGTCCACGATCACGGGCACGTTGTGCTTGTGCGCCACGGCCACGGTTTCTTCCAGGCTCACCGCGCCTTCCACCGGCATTGCCACCCAGTGGACGGCCACCGTGCGCTCGTTGATGGCGGTTTCGATGTGCCAGGGTTCCGTGTAGCCGCCGGTGGGGTGGCCGATGTGGCCGACCTCGATCAGCTTGGCCCCGGCTGTGCGCAGGGCGTGGTCGTAGGCGTTGCGGTGGATGCGCTGGACGACGACCTCGTTGGGAATCTGGCCGGTATCCGGCAGCAGGTTCATCTTGTGGATGTCCAGGCCGGTGATGCAGGCGGCCGTGCCGACCAGCAGTCCCGCCGCCGCGCCGGCCGTAACGTACCCGGCTTCGGCCCCGGTGACGGAGGCCAGGTAGTCCCCCGCCGCTTGTTGCAGTTCCTCGATGCGGACGCTCCACTGCGCCGCCTGGCGCATGGCTTCCAACACGTCGTCGTCCATCGGCGTGCCGCCGAGCCGGGTGAGCGTGCCGGCGGCGTTGATCACGCGCTTCACGCCGAGTTCTTGATAGAAGTCGCCAAAGTCTTCCGGCAGGCGCGCTTTGCGCGAAATCTCGGCAATGCGCTTGATCTCGTCGCTCGTATAGCTCCAGCGGCGGCTCTTGGAGTCTTGGCGCCCGATCCCTCGCTCTTTCGAGATTTCGTTGACGCGCACGTTGGTGATGCCCAGCAAACTGGCCGCTTCCTGCGTTGAATACGTCCTCATGGCGATGTCCTCTTTCTCCTCTCCCTGTTGTCCGTGAATGCGTGCTAGCGCGGCGGCGTGGCGTCCGGCGAGAGCGGCCCCAGGGTGGCGTCGCTGCCGCGGTCGAAGTAGCCGCGCACGGGGTAGTTGTGCAGTTCGTTGCAGGCCAGGATGAGGCGTTCCACGGCCAGATTGAAGATGCGCTCGCCTTTCTCGGCGCTGGCCACGAACGGATCGCCCATCACGCCCTCGTCGGCCTCCCGGCGGCGTTCCGGCCACTTGGCGAACTTGCCCACCACCGGATCGCTGAACCAGGGCGCCAGGCCGTTGGGCGTGCGTTTATCCAGGTCCACCATGTGACCGCGCAGGTAGAGTTGCAGGGACGTTTCCCACTCGCCGCCGTGGCCGATGGTGTCGTCGCTGTCGCCCCACTCTTTAAGTTCGTCCTCCACCATGTGGAAGTAGGTGACGTGCAGCGCCCAGATGTCTTCCTGCGCCAGCTTGACGGAGGTGGTTTGCGTCGGCGCCACGTTGCCGCCGTGGCCGTTGAGCATGATCATGCGCTCGAAGCCGTTGGCCTTGATGCTGCGGCACACGTCGCAGAGCACGGCAATGTACGTTTCGAGCGTCACCGTAATCGTGCCGATGTGCCCCATGTTGAAGTGGGTGAAACCGGTCCAGACCGGCGGCGCGACGATGATGGGATAGTCGTCGGTGCGGGTGGCGGCCTCCGCGGCCAGGTAGTAGGGAATGCTGATGTCGATGTCGGTGGGGCTGTGGGGGCCGTGCTGCTCGATGGAACCCACGGGAATGACGACTACCGGGTCGTGCTTCAAGGCCTCGTAGAGTTCGTGCCGCCACATCTCCTGCCAGAAGACTTTCTTGTTCGTGCCGTCGTAGGACCTGGTGTACATGTTTCACAATCCCTTCCAAAATCGTGCATGGTACCGGCTTGGTCGTAGATAGGGTACCACGCCGCCCATTGTCGTTGCGCCTGGCCGGGCATAGGGCGCTTGCCAAGGCGCGCTGCCTTTCCCATGGCAGCGCATCGACCGTTGGCGTTGAGACAGTTCTTTTCCAGTAATCCTGCGGCCGATGCGCTGGAGAGAGAACTACGTGCCAGCGGCCGTGTTCACTCCGTTCGTGCTGAGCCTGTCGAAGTATGAACGGAGTGAACACGGCCCGCTTGCTCCTGGCGCGCAACTGCCGGGACTGTCCATAGCTCACTGGCATGTAGAGTTACGCCGGTTCAGGCACGTCCACCCAGCCGCGCGCGGCCGCCGACGCGCCCACGGCTTCCATGAGTTCCTGCACGCGCAGGCCGTCCACGAAGTCGGGGCTCATGGGCGCGCCGCTGCCGACCGCTTCCAGGAAATCCTTGACGATGTGGATGAACGCCTCGCCGTAGCCGATGCTGTGGGCGGCGGAAGGCCAGTAGCCGGACATGTAGTCATGGTGCGCCGGATCGGAGGCGTGGATGGTGCGGAATCCGGCAAGCGGCCCGGGATCGTCGCCGGCGTAGTACTGCAACTCGTTCAGGCGCTCGAAGTAGAAGCGCACCGACCCTTTGCTGCCGTTCACCTCGAAGCCGAAGTTATTCTTGTTGCCCCGGGCCAGCTTGGTGACTTCCAGGATGCCCTGCGCGCCGTTGGCGAACTGCATGAGCACCTGCGCGCAGTCGTCCACGGTCACCGCGCCGCTGCCGCCTTCGGGCGTGGGGCGCTCCTTGATGTAGGTGGCAAGGTTGCCGCAGACGCTGCGCACGTCGCCCAGCAGGAAGCGCGCGGTGTCCAGCACGTGGGAGCCGATGTCGCCGAATACGCCGAAACCGGCGTACTCCTGCTGCATCCGCCAGCCCAGCGGCGTGGACGGATCGGCGAAACGCTCCGCCAGGAACCAGCCGCGAAAGTGGTAGATCTCGCCCAACGCACCCTCTTCGATGAGCTTGCGCGCCAGGCGAATCGCCGGATAGCGCCGGAAGTGGAAGCAAATCGTGTTGCGCACGCCGGCTTTCTCCACGGCCTCCACCATGGCGCGCGCCTCCGGCACGGACACGGCCAGCGGTTTTTCGCACATGACCTGCTTGCCCGCTTCCGCGGCGGCAATGGCCACGTCGGCGTGCAGATGGTTCGGCGTGGAGACGTCTACCAGATCGACGTCGTCGCGGGTGACGGCCTCGCGCCAGTCCGTCGTTGATTCTTCCCAGCCAAGTTGCGCGGCGGCTTCCTCAACGGCTGTGGGGTCGCGCCCCGCGATTACCTTGAGCCGCGGCCGGTAGGGCACCGACGGATAGAAGAGGTTGACGTCGCGGTAGGCGTGGGTGTGCGCCTTGCCCATGAAGCGATGACCCACCAGGGCAACGTTGATGTCTTGCACGGACTCATCCTTTCCTCAGCGTGTGTTCAACTTCTCAGATTGCGTGCAACGCGGAAACAGTAGGTAGAGACTTGAGACCCCTGCGGGCGTGCACTCTTGTCAGTGGTAAGCGATGCGTGACGGTTACGAGTACGTTATGCGTGACCGTCGCTAGTGCGTTTTACGAGAGTGTCACTAGTGCGTTTTACGAGAGTGTCACTAGTCAGTTATACGTTCTTGTCATTGGTGTATTGCGCGCGACTGTCATTCCGAGCGCAGCGAGGAATCTAGAAACCTCACCACACAAGATTCTTCGTCGCTCCGCTCCTCAGAATGACAGATTAAGAAGCTGCCTCTATGCGAGCAATCGGCTCCATGCGTTGGTTTGCGCGGTGGCGGCCAAATGTCGTTGGCCTCGGTAGAAGACCGGCTCAGAACTGTATACGCTCGGCGCCGGGCCAACACTCTGCCGCCTTGCTCCGGCACTGAGCGTAACCGAGATGCTGGCGCACGGTCAAGGCGCGGCGCCGACACCGGTGGCAAGGGGATTGCTTGTACCGCTTGCGGGCATGTGTTCTAATGGACAAAGGTACTGACGTAACGCCTCGCGCGAGGAGTATTCGCTATGGCGAGTATCACCATCCAGTTGAGCGCGCCCAATCTGGAACTGGCCGCCGTGCTCAAGCAGGTAACCGGGGGTGTGCTGCACCAGAACGGCCCGTGGCTCACCATCGAGGGCAAGCGGTTGGAGATTACGCGCTCCGCGGTGGAGCAGGCCTGGGGACGGCCCGTGACCGAGGAAAAATGGCGCTCGCTCACGCAAACTCGCCGCGGCCACGTGGTGGAGCATACCGGCCAGGTAATCGTGGTGCAGGACCAGCCGTCCGCGCCCGCCGCCGCCGCCGGCACGGAACAAGGGCTGACCGTGACCCTGGAAGACGCCTGGCTGATGCAGCGCCTGCAACAGGAAGCCAAACGGCGCGGCGTGACGGTGAATCAACTTGCCGCCCAGGCGATCGAACGCTTTCTGCGCACGTAACCGTCCGGGCAAGTATTTGGAGCCGCGGATAGGCGGACGGCGAGCGTCGAACTGGACGCCAGCGGCGGCGGCAGGGGGGACGGCACGTAGGCCCGGTAGCCGCCCGGACAGTTCACCAGGCGGCCGTGAGGATGGCGGTTGTTTGTGGACGCGGCTGCCATGGTGCTGCCCAATTAGCGGAAACGATAATAGTCGGCTCTCTTATTATCGTATATGGGCCTTTGCGAAAACAAGCCCAGGCGTGGCGAGCCGCTGGCGACGCTCCGAACCGGCGGAATGTGGTGCGGAGATTGCCTGATGCCCGCGGGCTCACACGTGCTGGTCCACCAGGATGGGATTGCCGTCCGGGTCCAGCGCCACGAAGCTTGCCGGGCCGGTGGAGTCCTCGTCGGCCTCGTTCATCAGGGTCACGCCTGCCGCCTTGAGCCGCCGTTGCAACTCGCGCACGTCGGTAAAGCTCTCCAGCGGCTGCGCCTGCCAGTCCCACCCGGGATTGAACGTCAGGATGTTTTGCTCGAACATGCCCTGGAACAGCCCGATGGTGGTCGTGCCGTTCCTGAGAATGAGCCAGTGCTCCGCCGCGTCGCCGCCCACCACCTGAAACCCAAACCTGGCATAGAAATCCCGCGATGCCTCGATGTCCTTGACCGCCAGACTGACCGAAAATGCGCCTAATTCCATGAAATCGCTCCTCTTGGTTTTATCAAGACGTGTCTTGCATTGCGCCTCGCTTAGAGCGTTCGCTCGAGGATAGGGGAATCTGAAAGAACGTGAACCGCCGTTGCTATGGACACCGGTGGTTCGCAGTCCGACATTCCGGCAAGAGCCGGAATCCATCTTCACGGCGACTACTAGACACCTACCCCCTTGTGACCGGCGGAGCCAGCAACCCAACCCGCTCGTACCCGCCAACACCCTACCGCTCGTTCATCTCTTCCCGCGTAAATTTGCGCCCGCCGGTGCCAATCGTCTCCCGCAACTCCGCGATAGTCGCTATAGCCCGCTCAGCCCGCCGCCCGCGCTCCACGTAGTCCGCCAACCACCGCCGAAACAGCGCGTCCAACGTCGTCCCCTCCGCCCCAGCCCGCCGCCGCGCGGCGTCGAGCAAGCCCTCGTCGGCGCTCAGAGTGATGTTCTTCATGCCGTTAACCTCATTTGCATGCTTGTCGTATTCAGTATACCTCTGTGAAGACAGTCTCACGGCTGTGCGACACTCTCGGACACGCGCATCAAACTCGCGCCCAGAGCGGTTTCTCAATCTGTCATTCTGAGGAGCGCAGCGACGAAGAATCTAGAGTGCGAGATCTCTAGATTCCGCGTGGGATCGGGGTGACTGCGCAGTAAGCGTCGGCCTTATTGGCGTAAGGCGCATCAGTATAATGGACAGTGTGAAGTAAGAATGGTTTGCTGCAAGACCGGACGAGGGGATGCGCCATGAAATCGAAAGAGAAACCCACCGAGAAAATTGTCGCGCCGGAGGGCTCCGCTCTGTTGCGGCATATTGTCTTTCTTGGCATATTCCGCAACTTCGTGAAGTCGTCGCGCCGGTATCTCACCCAGTCGTACGACGACTTTGGCAAGGGCTGGGAGGATGATTTCTACGATTGGCCGGGAAGCGCCTGGAAACGAAACGGATCAGCCATTGGCGGAATCTTCCGCAGATAAGGTGCGTAGAAGCCTCGGTACGGGCAAAAATGCCAGCTAGGATTTGCGGTGTGACGAGGGCGGCGGTTTTGTCTACTTCAGGATAAGAGATCACCAAAGACTTCACGGTAACCGCAATTGACGACACCTCGAATTCCAGGATTACCTCGATGTCCGGCATTGCCAGGACTGCCCGCGTGCCCGATACTTCCATAATTGGCAGAGGGCTTGTCGACGACCATGTGCATATGGAGTTCGCCGACATACTGCCCTGACAGCTTATGGACGCGAGTGCCATTGAGTTGTCCAACTGCTTCACCGCTAAGCTTGTGAATATATCTCCCTCTGACGTAGCCGACTGGTCGTCCACGAGAATCATAGATGTAGTCAGCCATAGGTATCCTCCTGCTAGTTGGCGTGTCTGACATCGTCCCTAAATAGACCTAGACGTACAAGCCTCATAGCTCGTTGAGGGCTCGTAGTAGCTTCATGGCGGCACTCAAACTGAGTTCATCACCTTTGTAGCGGCACTCGTAGAGACCCTGGAGATTGGAAGGCAGGACTATTCCTTCCTCTACGAGAAGAACGAACTTGCTTCCATACAAGGCCATGGCCGCACCTATCTCAATTAGGACATTCTCATTGATCTGCCATGCCTCCTCACCTTCATCATCAATCACGACTCTCTCACCGCAAACATGAATAACCGCAGCTTCACACCTCCTCATGTCATCCATGAGCTTATGGGGAACAGGCTTTGCTGAGGTTTCGTGTTCAATGACTACAACGGGTTCAAACTTCCCAAGAGTGACCACTTCCTTCACTTGGTCCAGAATCTTGCGGTTCTTTCCGTGTGTGATGAAGACCCGATTGTTATCTGGCTCATTCGTGGCTGACACGGTCTGCTCGGAGCCGGCTTCATCCCCATTAACATCAACCTCATCTGACATGTAATCAGACTCAGCCAGGCCGTTTGTTGGAAGTTCAAGTTCCCGTGCAACTGCCGATGTGCCGTCGAAGAATAGGCGGGTTGCTTCAACATCGAATTCAAAGCGGGTCGGCATGCCCCTCCGCCCGATGGTAAGCCTACCGAGATCAGCTCCCTGCGCAATGTGAAAGAAGCACAATACCTGTTCGTTGAGAACGCCCTCCGAGTCAGAAGCCTCATCCCTAAAGTGCTCATGCCAGTGGGCCGCTACTTCGTTTGAGTCTATGCTATCCTCACGACGATGTACGACACGCTCAACTACCGCCAAATATGGCCCTACTTGGCGAATCACCATGCGCAAGACTTCGTTACTATGTGCACCGGAGTCCTTCACGTACTGACGCCCCTGACCGCTGATCTTCATCTTGTTCCCGTCGTCCTCAACTAACCCCCATGACTTTAATGCAGTTAGTTTGCGTCTCTCAAGATGCTTCTTTTCCACAATGGCTTTAGCCTCGGCAAGCCTAGCGCCGGTGGGCTTGGTGACAAGGTAGCCACAGACTGCACTTATGTCGTCAGGCGTGATACGAATTGGCAGAGACATTGGGCCTCCTCTGATTAAAGACAACCATACGTCTACTATAACAGGCATTTGATAGAGCGTCAAGTCTGGCTCCCTAAAAAGATGGATTTTCTTGAAGGTACCCTACAGACGCCGGTTGGAGATTACGGGTTCGGAGGCGAGGAGGTGGCGGAGGGTGGTGAGGTCGGGGAGTTCGAGGATTTGGGAGATGCCGTTGTCGAGGGCTTGGCGGGCGGGGCAGTGGGTCATGCCGGGGAGACGCTCGAATTCGGCGGCGGCGAGGCTGTCGAAGAGGTGGGAGAGGGACTGAATCTGGGAGGCGGAGAGGTAGCGCGGGTCGAGGACGAACAAGCCCTTGAGATCAGCCTTTTTTAGGGCAACCCAGCCTCCCTCCGTGCTGGTACGCTGTGCCGAAATGGTCAATAGTCCCAATGAGGAGTTAAGCCAAGCGGCAAGTGCTTTCTCGGTTATCGCATCCTCAACCTGAACTTCCCACCACACGTTCGACAGCACCTTTTGCTCCGACCGCATAGCGACCACTCGAGCAGTGTCAAGCCGCAGCCGTTCAGCCACAAGTAGCCGGGCTGCCCCTTGCCAAAGTTGATCGGGCTGCTTTAGGCGTCGGCCCGGCCGAGGTTTGGCAAGCGGTGCCAGGTATTTGTCCGGTCCAACGGTCAAGCGCTTTCTTTGCTCCGTGTCGTTGCCCACTACCATCGGATAGGCCGTGATCGTATCTGTTTGCTCGAAACCGTCCAATATGTCACGTCGGTCTGGGCCAAGTACGCCGATACTGCCAAGCTGACACAGAGGAACGGAAGCGGTTAACACCTCGCCGGGAATCCAGACTTCCCCTTTCTCCCACAGTCGCGCGGCGCTGCGGATCATGTCGGCGCGGGCGAATTGGACGCCGAACCACTGCTTGCCGGACAGGTCTGCTTCCACAAGCGAGACCACTTCGCCCACGTGTTGGCCGTCGACTTCCAAGAGCGCCGTGCCGGTTTCTTCCAGGTACGCCGGGGTCGTGGCGGTGACTGCTTGGGCGACGCGGTGGGCGTCCAGCACGCCGTCCGGGTTTTGCCAGAGGTTGACGAAGGTGGTGCGGGGTGAAGATGGATTCCCGCTTTCGCGGAAATGACGGTTTGATGCGCTGGGACGGCGGGTGGCGATGAGCAGTGCTTCCGAGAGGTCCGTGCTATCCGAGAAGTTCCAGCGTTGGGGATCGTGGGACGTTATCACTACGTCGAGACTGAAGTATTGTTCGATCAGGGCGCGGGTTTGGGACCATGAACGCCCCGTGCAAACGGTTAGCGGCAACACCAACGCCAAGCGTCCCTCGCCGGGTATCAGCTTTGGCGCGACAGCCGCAACGAAGGCCGCGCCCATGCCTGCGGTTGCCGATGCCTGCTGGGATTCTAAGCGTCGTTTCATCTCCTCTTGTATCTGCCGTCGCTCCGCAGTCGGCAAGCTGCCAAACATGAGACTGGAGCGCGTAAAGGGCGGGTTCATGATCGCCAAGTCAAGCGGCGGCAGCTTCACTTTCTTTCCTTTTGCCGCCTCGTGAGACCCACTGACGTTCATCTGAGCCACATCCCTTGCGGGAGGCCCGGAAATCTCCCGTGGGAGCGCGTATTGCACAATTGCTTCGTCCGTACCCAGAAAGTCCAACGAACCCAGCGACACGCGCTCGCCATCATCACCTAGAGGCATTACAATCAAGTTCATGCGGTCGAACTCGATATGGGGATTTAACATCGCGAGGCTGGTGGCGGCAAAGTGAATAGCAGAAAGCTGCACGTCGTAGCCGTGCAGGGCTTGCTCCACCATCGCCTTGTGGAGCGCGGCGGCGCGCCGGCCGCCCGCGGCCGTGTGGCGGCGTTCGGCCTCGGCGGCCACCGCCATGAGCAGCGTGCCGGTGCCGCAGGCCAGGTCGGCCACGCTGAGGGAACCGGGAAAGGTGTGGTCGCGCCAATCGACGCCCGCCGGCCATTGGTGGAAGACGAGCCGCGCCAGCAGCGTGGCGGCCGGCACGGAGGTATAGTACGCGCCGGTAAACTTGGCGTCGGACAAGAGCGTGTGGAAGAGCCGTCCGGAGAGGTCGTGGCCTTCCACGTTGCGCGTCTCTGCCACTGCCTTGACCAAAGGCGCGATGACGGGCGTTCGCACGTCAGCCGGCCCGTACATCAGCACGTCCAGAATGTCGGCCGCCAAACCAAAGACCGGTTTGTAGTCAATTTCATCGAAAATGTACCGCCAAGTCTGCTGTAGGCTAGGAATACCTTGGCGCAGAGCCTCTGAAACCGTCTTCACGTCCCCGTTAACGACGGCTAGGCGGTCTTGAAAGGCCAGGGCATTGAATAGCGCGAGGCAACCGATGCGCAGCGCGGCGGCGCGGTTTTTCTCTTGGTCCGTTTCCGCAATAATGTCGGCGATGCGACTGGCGATGCGCTCGTGTTGGGCAAGCTGATACGCTGCCTGCTCCAAGGCATACTCCACACTCCCAGCGGCGGCTTCCACCAAATCTACGCCCTGCAGGTCTAACGGCAGGATGCGCAAGTAGTCTGCGAGATCGTCCACAGACCCGGTGCTTGTCCGGCGTGGCTCCGCCGGAGAGTCCTTGGCCAGGTTAAGCAGCGTTGGCAATCTCGCCTGCCACCACCGGAGGTCGTCGGCTTCTTCCAGCGCGGCTTGGGTATCCTCGGCGCGCCGCAGCCGGTCGGGATAGAGCACGCCGATTGTGGCGAGCGCCTCGGGGAAGGCGGCTTGGCGTTCCTGGAGTTGGGCTTCCAGTTGGGTTTCGGACCCCTGCCACTTGCACTCCAGCAGGATGAGGCCGCTGCGCAAGGTGACGCGCACGTCGGGCACGCCCCGCCGGCTGCGGCGCTCGGCCTTGGCCGTGACGCCGCGCTGGGAGAGCAGGAGGGCGAGATGGACGTTGACCTCTTCTTCGCGGATGGTTTCGGCTGATTTGACTTGTGATGCCATTGTCTATGATTGCCTTGTCACGTGCGCCGCGATGCGGGCGGTTGTGGTTGTTGGATTGTGAAGGTGTATGCCATTCGCGTCAAGAGGCGGGGGACAAGCCCCCGCGCTACGGTGGTGCGAAGTCACGAGAGTTTCCCCCCTCACCCCGGCCCTCTCCCCAGGGAGAGGGGGTTCTTGCGGAAGTCTGTCTCGAGCCAAGAGGCGGGGGACAAGCCCCCGCGCTACGGTTGTGCGAAATCACTGGGGTTTTCCCCTCACCCCGGCCCTCTCCCGGCGGGAGAGGGAGTTTCATTGCGCGCCGGCCCAGGTTTTGCAAAGGTCTCCAACGGGAGAGGGGGTTCTTGCCGCTGGGGTTAGCGCTTGGTTGTGAACAGTTCCGCCAGGTTTTCGCCGAGGATGCGCCGCTTTTCGGTGTCGGTGATGGGGGCCAGAAGGACGCGGCCGAGTTGGTAGGTGGCGCAGGTCCAGGGCATGTCGGAGCCGTAGAGGATCTTCCCCGCGCCGGCGAGGCGCACCATTTCGCGGAAGTCGTCCCGGTAGCCGACCGAGGCGGCCGTATCCAGGTAGACGTTCGGTTCCTCGGCGGCTATTTTCACCAAATCCAGGCTGTTGCTGGGGCTGCCGCCGCCGGCGTGGGCCACGATGTAGTGGCCGCCGGGATAGTCGCGGGCGATGCGGCGCAGGGTGTCGGGCGTGCCGGTGCCGTGGCTGATGAGCGGCAGGCGGTGACGGTCGGCCAACTCGAAGGCGGGCAGGTAGCCGGGGCCGTCGAACGGATAGTTGGCGACGCTGGTATGCATCTTGATGCCCACCGCGCCGGCGTCCAGGCAGCGTTGCAATTCGTCCCGCACCCGGTCGGCCTCGTGGGGATCCGGCACGGCGTAGGCCAGCAGGCGGCCGGGATACTGCCGGGCAGCCTCCAGGCTCATGTCGTTGCCCTCGCGCATGTCGAACAGGATCGCCATGCTGGAAAAGACGCAGGCCTGGTCCATGCCGACGCGGTCCATGGTGCGCACCATGCCGTCGGCGTCGTTGTCGGTCTGGTAGAAGTGCGGCGCGGGGCCCAGGTGGCAGTGGTTGTCGATGACCAGCGCGTCGCGCAAGGGCGCGCCGTCGAGCGCCTGCTCGCGGAGCGACTGGGCGGCGGCTTGGGTAGGGGCGTTTGCGCTCATGGTAGTGTGCCTCGTTTCTCTGCGGTGTTGGCGGATTGCTTGGGTACGATTATACCTTGCCGCAGCGGTGCGACGTTCATGCTTCGACAGGCTCAGCACGAACGGGGAGATCGGCGTGCGTCGGTTCGTGCTTCGACGGGCTCAGCGCGAACGGAAAGTTGAGCAGAGAACGGATTATGCTTCGACGTGCTCAGCGCGAACGGAAGATTGAGCGGAGAGCGGTTTGTGCTTCGACGTGCTCAGCACGAACGGAAGACTGAGCGGAGAGCGGATCATGCTTCGACGTGCTCAGCACGATCGGAAGATTGAGTACAGCACGAACGGGGGTGGTTGGCGCGGCGCTCGTGGTAGGATGTCAGTAGAGGAAGTGAAGATCGATGAAGCGCGGCCGCGGGGCGCAGTGTTCGCGGCGCAGTGGGGAGAGACGATGGCATCACCGCCAAATCCCAAGAGAGAGCCGGCGCTTGCAGAGGGTTTGCAGGAGCGCGCGCTCGACGCCGGCCAGTACGTAGCCACGCTGCCGGAGCGTTTGGTGCGCACGGCCGCGGCGGGTGCCGGCGGCCTGGTGTACGAGACCTCGGAGGTGATCCTGCCGCCGCCGATACGGCGCTCGCAACTCTATCAATCCACGCTGGGCCGCATGTTGCGCATCGTGATCGAGTTTGTCGGCGGCGTGGCGGACGGAGAGCCGGCCGACGAGATGGAGGCGAAGGACCTGGCGGTGCGCAAGCTGGCCGGCAACGCCGTGGAGATGGCCAGCATCTTCGCGGTAGGCTGGTCGCCGCTTTGGCTGCTGGCCGCAGCCGCGGACGTCACCGGCGGCACGCGGGCCTATCTGGATACGTTCGTTACGGAACTCAAGAGTTCAGGTGTGCTGGCGGCGGACGCCGACGTCTCCTCGGTGGACGACCTGCTGGCGGCGCTGGGCGGCACGTCCGGCCAGATGGCCGATACGATCGACATTCCGCCAATGGCCCTGGACGAGATGCGGGCCAGCCTGAGCGCGTTCCGGCAGAATGCGCAGAGCCTGCCCGACCCGCGCGACATGGTGCAGGTCTTTGGCGAGATGAATAAGGCCGCGGCCGAGCAGAATCGTTCGCTCTTCACGGTCTCGTCGTTGGTGGCGGCCGGCGCGATTCAGGCCGGCATCCAGCTTGGCAACGTCCACCTCTTCTCGTTCTATCGCGATTCGCTTGCCACAATCCGCGCGGAAGGCGCGCCGGCCTACGTGCAGCGCATCAGCCAGCCGTACCTGGAAGCCGCGGGACGCCACCTGCATCCCGCCAGCGGCACCCACACCCAGCGCCTGCTGGGGAGGTTTCTGGGACACGTGCGGCGGCAGCGCGCACAGGCCAAGTCCGCCGCGCGCGCGAATGAAGCGCGGGACAAGCAAGCGGGCGTGGACGGCAAACGGCGCGCGCCGCGGTAGAGTGCGAGGATAGGGGCTTCATGCTTGTCGTCGTCGATGTGGGCAACACGAACATCGCGGTAGGGGTTTTCGCGGGGGACGACCTCAAGGGTTCGTGGCGGCTCAACACGGACATCGGCGCAACCGGCGACGAGTACGGCGTGCAGATCGCCGGCTTCCTGCAGCACGCCGGGCTGGACGTGGGCCGGTGCGAGGACGTGATCATTTCGAGCGTGGTGCCGCCTTTGGCCCGCGCCGTCCACGACGTGGCGGCCAAGTATCTCGGGCACACGCCGATTCTGGTCGATCCCCACCGGGTTCCCGGCGTGGCGGTGGAGATCGAGCGGCCGGAAGAGGTGGGGGCCGACCGGGTGGTGAATACGGCGGCGGCGTTTGCGCGGCACGGCGGCCCGTGCATCGTGATCGACTTTGGCACGGCAACGACGTTCGACGTGGTCTCGGCGGCGGGCAACTACGCCGGCGGCGCGATCGCGCCCGGGTTGGGACTGGCCACGGAGGCGCTGGTGGCGCACGCCTCCCGGCTCTACCGCGTGGAGTTCGAGCCGCCGGCCACCGTGGTGGGCAAGAGTACCGTCCACGCCATGCAATCGGGCATCATGTTGGGCTACCTCTCCCTGGTGGAAGGCATGATCCGGCGCTTTCACCAGGAGATTGGCACGTGCAAGGTGGTCGCCACCGGCGGCTTTGCCCCGCTCTTCGCCCGTCACACGGCGGTGATCGACGCGGTAGACCCAAACCTGACGCTGGAAGGGCTGCGCATCATCTACGAGCGGCTCAAGCATGGGCGACACTGACGGCAACGGCAGGCAGAGCTAATGGCAACGCTGCTGACTGACCATGAAATCAATGCCCTAATCCAAGAGACAAAGCCTCTCCCTGAAGACTGGCGCAGGAGGTTCTCGCTGAAGCCAAAACACGGGCATAGAGAGCGCGAACTGAACATCACCGGCGCCCATGGTTCGCGCTTCAGCATCATCCTACGTGAGTCGATCCCTAACCCGCTTGGCTTTTCGGTGATACTGGCCTACTTTCCCACAACAGAGAACCGAGTCTTCCGATTGCGGCGATATAATGGAAAGGACCATGCGCACACCAATACGCTTGAGCGGCAGACGTTCTACGATTTTCACATCCATCTGGCAACGGAGCGCTATCAGAACTCAGGGCTGCGCGAGGACGCGTTTGCCGTGCCGACGGATCGGTTTGCGGACTTTGACGGCGCCCTTCGCTGTATGATGGAAGACTGCGCCTTTGCGTTGCCGCACGACCCGACCATCCCTTGACCGGAGGGTGATGAGCGATGAGCGTGCAGACGATCGAGCAAGAGTTCAAGAGTAAAGTTAGCGCCGCCATCAGGGTAGAGCCTGAGGGCGTCGATCGGTTTCGTGTATTTACCCCATTCGTGTTCGATGACGGAGACCACCTGGGGATCGTCCTTCGCCGCGAGTCTGATGAATGGACACTAGGCGACGAGGGCAATACCTTCATGCGCCTTTCCTACGACTTGGATGAAATGTCTACGCAGAGTGGGACGGGGGCACGTGTTATTGCCAACGCACTGGCCGCATTTGCCGTCGAAGATTGCAATGGGGAACTGACGCTGCGCGTGCCCGATGGGCGTTTTGGCGATGCGCTCTACAGTTTCGTGCAGGCGCTCTTGAAAGTAGCCGACGTCACCTATCTGACGCAAGAGCGCGGGCGCTCTACATTCATGGAGGACTTTCAGGCGTTTGTAATGGAGCACGTGCCGGGGGAAAGGCGCATCTTCGACTGGCGCGACACGAATCACGATCCCGCAGGAATGTACGTGGTAGATTGCCGGATTGATCACCGCAATCAACCGCTCTTGGTCTACGCGCTGCCGAATGATGACAAGGTGCGCGACGCCACGATCGGATTGCTCCAGTTTGAGAAGTGGTACGCGCGACCGCCGCACTCGGTGGCTATTTTCGAGAATCAGGAAGAGATCAACCGCAAGGTGCTTGCACGCTTTAGCGACGTGTGTGAGAAGCAATTCTCTACATTGGCCGCAAATAGGGAGCGTATCGCCCGCTACCTGGCGGAGATCCTCGCATGACTCATCCGTGACGCTCCACGCTTGCTCTCCGCATGCTACCTCCTGACGGTACCGACGTCTCCTGATAGTGTCCGTTCGCCTACCCGCCAATCGAAGACTGGTGTAGGATGGCAGGTGGGCGCGGCGACGGCATGGAGGTGTAGGCGCATGAGCGTGCTCAAGGGAAGACGCATTCTGCTGGGCGTTTGCGGCAGCATTGCCGCCTTCAAGGCCGTGGCGTTGGCGAGCCAACTCACGCAGGCCGGGGCGGAGGTTACCACCATCCTCACTCAGGACGCCCAGCGGTTCGTCACGCCGCTCTCGTTCACCAGCGTGACGCAGCGTCCCACGCACGCGGAACTCTTTACGCCCACGCCCGGGCGCATTCTGCACGTCGACCTGGCAGAAGAGGCCGACCTGCTGGCGGTCGTTCCCGCCACCGCCCACACGCTGGCGCGCATGGCGCACGGGCTGGCCGACGATCTGCTGACCTGCGTCTACCTGAGCACGCGGGCGCCGGCGCTGGTGGCGCCGGCTATGGACGGCGGCATGTACAACCATCCCGCCACGCAAGCCAACGTCGCCGCATTGCGGGAACGGGGCGTGCGCGTGGTGGAGCCGTTGGCCGGCAGGCTGGCGTCGGGTCTGGTGGCGCAAGGGCGGCTGCCGGAGGTGGACGCGCTGGTGGCCGAGATGCGCGCCGCGCTGGGCACGAACGGCCCGCTGGCGGGCAAGACGGTGGTGGTGACCGCGGGCGGCACCCAAGAGCCGCTGGACCCGGTGCGCTATATCGGCAACCGCTCCAGCGGCAAGATGGGGTTCGCGCTGGCCGAGGCGGCGCGGGACTGCGGCGCGCGCGTGATCCTCATCCAGGGCGCGACCACCGCGCCCGCGCCGCACGGCATCGGCAGCGTGTCCGTGACGACCACCGCCGAGATGCTGCGCGCGGTAGAGGAACACACCGCGCAGGCGGACGCGCTGATCATGGCCGCGGCGGTGGCGGACTACCGCCCGGAAACGGCCCGCAGCCAAAAGGCAAAGCGCACCGGCGATCCCCTGACGATTACGCTGGTGGAAAACGAGGATATTCTCCGCACGATCCCGCGCACGCTCGTCAAGGCCGGCTTTGCCGCGGAAACCGAGGACGTGCTCGCCAACGCCAAGAAGAAGGTCGCGAGCAAGAAAGCCGATCTGATAGTGGCAAACGACGTGTCTCGGGCCGACAGCGGCTTTGGCGCGGATACGAACAGGGTCGTGATCCTGAGCGAGGACGGCCCGCCGGAGCCGCTGCCGGTCTTGCCCAAGTCTGAGGTTGCCGCCGTCATTCTGGAACGGGTGGCCGCGCTGGTGCGGCGGCGGGAGGCGGGGTGAGGCGTTCGTGGTTCGACAGGCTCACCACGAACGGGTTGATGCCATAGGCTCACCACGAACGGGATGATGCCATGGACGTGTGACTACCACAGCCGCGTGTCCCGGGCAGCCGGGCAGGCCGTGCCTTGACCGCGCGTAGGGCGCTGAGTATAATGGCGGTATAGATACCTTGAACCGAGCGGTGCGTGCGCACGCGCTCGGTAGTATTGTGTAGTAGTGTCTCCGATGAATCGGGAGGATTGGTACGGATGGCGACTGCGATGAGTGTCAAGATTACCCCGCTGGGTGATCGTGTGGTTGTACGAGCTCTTGAGCAAGAAGAGAAGACCAGAAGCGGCATTGTGCTGCCCGATACCGCCAAAGAGAAGCCCCAAGAGGGCGAGGTGGTAGCGGTGGGCGCGGGCCGCACCCTCGACAGCGGCGAGAAGGTGTCGGTTTCGGTGGAGCCGGGTCAGAAGATCCTCTTCGCCAAGTATGCCGGCACCGAGGTGAAGCTGGGCGACGAGGAACTTCTGATCCTCAGCGAGAAGGACGTGCTGGCGATTCTGGACTAGCCGGCGTCTGAGGATTGCCGCTGTGCGGGCCGGCGCGGCGCTTGCGCCGCCGGCGTCTCCGCAGAGGCTTGGCAATCACGAAACGCAGAACCGGGAGGCCGCGCCCGCTCGCGCGGCGCGGCCTCCCACGCTAACCGGGGACAAAGCGCTGCAAAGTACGATTACGCGCTCCTTCCCCGGTTCTTCTTTGTCCAGCCCTTGCGGTTTGCCGTCCCGGTTGTGTATCGTACACAGAGGAAGCCAGCCGTTCAGGCGAGTCGCGATGAAAACCGAGCCGTCTCCGTGGCCGAGCGTAGGCCGCGGCGATGGACATACGACCACATTTGCCAGGTGATTGGGGGAGACAGCTAAGTAATGCCGCAACAACGCTTGCTACTGGAACCGGAAGCGAAAGAAGCCTTCAAGCGCGGTTTCGACACCATGGCCGACGTGCTGAAGGTGACGCTGGGGCCGAAGGCGCGCACCGTAGCCCTGGAGAGCATGTCGCAGCGCACCGCCGCGCCGGAGATCATGAACGACGGCGCCACCATCGCGCGCCGCATCGTGGAACTGCCGGACCGCTTCGAGAACATGGGCGCGATGCTCATCCGCCACCTGGCCTGGCACGTGGGCGAGCAGGCCGGCGACGGCACCACTACCACCGCCGTGATTGCCCAGTCCATCCTGGACCAGGCCTACAAGGCGATGGCGGTGGGGTTCAATCCCATGGCGCTGCGCCGGGGCATCGAGCGCGCGGCCGCGGTGATGATGGCGGAGATTGAAACGCTCACCAAGACGCTGGATACCCGCGATGAGATCAAGCGGCTGGCGAGCGTGGTCTGCCTGGACGACTACATGGGCGCGCTCATCGGCGAGATCGTGGAGACGCTGGGACGGGACGCCATCATCATGGTGGAAGAGTCCCGCAGCATGAACCGCGTCGACCGCGAGTACGTGGAGGGCATGCAGTGGGACAAGGGCTACCTTTCGCCCTACTTCATCACCAATCCCGACCGCATGGACTGCACGATTGAATCACCCTTCGTCCTGGTTACCGATCGCCAACTCAAGCGCGCGGAAGAGGTCATACCCGCGCTGGAGGCCGTGAAGTCGGTGGGCGGCAAGAGCCTGGTGGTCTTCGCGAACACCGTGGAATCCGAGGCGCTCGCCACGCTGGTGGTGAACAAGCAGGAAGGCGAGATCCAGACCTTGGCAATCAAAGCGCCCGGCGCCGGCAATCGCATGGTGCACATCCTGGAAGACATCGCCATCATGACCGGCGGCACGTTCGTCTCCGACGATTCCGGCGACCTGACGGAAGACGTCACGGCGGCCGACCTGGGGCGCGCGCGGCGCATTTGGTGCAACCGCGACTTCTTCACCATCGTCGGCGGCATGGGCAGCGAGGTGGCAATCCGCCGCCGCATCCAGGAGGTGAAGAAACTCCTGCCGGACGAGAAGAACGAGTTCGAGCGCAACAAGATGCGCGAGCGCATCGGCAAGCTCAGCGGCGGCATCGCCATCCTGAAAGTCGGCGGCTATACCGAAGCCGAAATGAAAGAGAAGAAACTGCGCGCCGACGACGCCATGCTGGCGGTGCGCGCGGCGCTGGAAGAAGGCGTGGTGCCCGGCGGCGGCATTGCCTACATCCACGCCGCCAAGGCCCTGCGCAAGCTCAAGGCGTCCGACGAGGAAGAGGCCTACGGCATCCGCATGATGGCGGAAGCGGCGGAGTCTCCGCTGCGCCAGATTCTCCTCAACGGCGGCTACGACCCGGAGGCGATCATTGCCGAAATCTACCGCCGGCGCTATCCCACCGGCTTCGACGCCCACAACGGCAAGTTCGTCAACATGATCCGCGCCGGTATCGTGGATCCGATCAAGGTTGTGCGCGCGTCGCTCACCAAAGGCGTCAGCGGCGGCGTGATGGGTATGACCACCGAAGCCCTGATCTCGCCGGGCAAGTACGACATGAACGTGAATCCGTAAGTAGGGTGTTCGGCACGTCCACGTCAGCCGTTCGCCCTGAGCGTACCGTTCGCACTGAGCGTACCGTTCACCCTGAGCGTGTCGAAGGGTGGGCAGGCTCAGGACATGGCCTATCGCTTGGAATCGGGCGAGAGTAGCCGGATCCGACATTGCTCTTGCATACACCCGCCAACGGAGCCGTTGCGCGCGGTACACGGCCTTATGGACGAAACCCGCGCTGCCGGAGGAGACCCTTTGGCAACTCCCGCGGAAGCCGTCACGAGAATTGAGCCGACATGACGACGGAACGGACGGAGCGCATCGCCATCAGCCGGGTGTGGCTGGCCGGCGGGGCCGCGCTGGTGCTCTCGCTGCTCGCTAACGCCATCGTGCGCAGCCTGGTGATGGCGTTCTTCCCCATCTCGCCGCTCTTCCAGGCGCTGGCGGAGTTTGGCGGCATCATCGTCTTTACCGTGATTGGCGTCTTTGGCGCAACCGTCGTCTTTGCCATTCTGGCGCGCCTGACGCGGCGCGCCGTCATCATCTACCGCTGGCTGGCCGGCGTCCTGCTCGTGCTCTCCTTCATCCCCAACGTCCTCATGCTGGTGGTCGACGCCCCCGGCGCTACCATCCCCGCCGTCATCAGCCTCATGGTCATGCACGTCGTCACCGCCGCCTTGGCGGTGGGCTTGCTTACCACCTGGCCGCGGGTGAGGCTCTAAGTGTCGCCATGTTCCACGAAAGTTGGTTGAGCCTGACTTTGGCCGTTGTGGAGAAGTCGGAGCCACGAACGCGCGGCATGAGTGATTCACCCTATGATCAGGAGGATGCGCAGAGTGAGCGAGATTGAAAGTGAAATGAAAGAAGAGCGAGAATTCACCCCTGTAGAAGGTACGCCTTTCGAATACGATGCGGGGCTACTTGAGCAAATTGAAGAGCTTAACGGGCGTGTTCGTGAAATGCGCAAGGTCGGCAAGTTGGCACCAGAGGTGCTGGGTCACATTCGTCGCCACTTCCGAATTAAGAATATCTATCATTCAAACGCAATAGAGGGCAATCTGCTCGACATCGGCGAGACGCGCCAGGTTGTAGAGGTAGGCCTGACGATTGCAGGAAAGCCGTTGAAAGATCAAGCCGAAGCGAAGAACCTCAGCCAAGCCCTTGATTTCTTGGAACAAATGGCATCCAGCACTGAAGAACAGATAACGCTACAAGATATCAGGCAGGTCCACAAGCTAATCCTTCAAGGAATCGATGATGACAATGCTGGGGCCTACCGAAATGTAGAGGTGGCAATCTCAGGTTCTGACTTTTCCCCTCCCAGTCCGATTGAAGTCGAACCCCAAATGCGGGAATTCATAGAGTGGTTGAGCCCAGCCTCCCTCGACTTGGCTGAAAACACTATTCAGACTGCCGCCGCTTGCCACGCTTGGTTTGCCCAGATTCATCCCTTTGCCGATGGGAACGGTAGAACTGCACGCATTTTGATGAACTTGGTACTGATGAGAGCTGGCTTTCCTATTGCAGTGATCACAAGAGAAGACAGGGCACGCTACTATGATGCCCTAGAGGAGTCGCAAATTTCGAACTTGACCCCCTTTATTTCACTGTTGCTTGAAAGCGTCGATGAAACTCTTGAAGAATACGAAGCAGCAGCGCAAGAGCAAAGGGAGCAGATCGAATGGGCCGAGTCAATAGCCAGCAAGTTCTCTCAGCCCGAGAAGGGTCGAATTAGAAATGAGTATGAGTTGTGGCGGAGTGCTATGGAACTCTTGGTGAACCACTACCAGCAGCTTGTACATCAAATAAATGAGAGAACCCCCCTTGGTCGAGTCTACTTCAAAGTCTTTGGCGTCCTTGAGTTTGAGAAGTATCTAGCCCTGAGCCAGAGACAGTCAGCAAAGAAGACCTGGTTTTTCCGATTAGACTTTCGCAGTGGAGACAAGGCAGCAAGGTATCTTCACTTTTTCGGATACGCAAACTACCCAATGTCGGAGCATGCGTCAGTTTCTCTCCATTTGTCTCGAGAAGAGCCAGCATCATCCTTCTATTTTGAAAGGCTTGACAACATTGCGGCACCAAATGTGCCTAAGTTGCGTGAAATTGGTTACGCGCCTAAGGATGAGTTGTTTGTGGCGCGTTACGGACCCAACAGATGCGAGAAACTAAAGATTGAGCGAATTGCGACGAACTTCATTGAGGAAGTTGTCAAGGGCCACTTTCAAACGTAACCATACAACTCGCCGTGCTTAGGCAACGACTTGAAGGGCAGTTTGAATGACCAAGCAACCGAACATTCTCCTCATCATGTCCGACCAGCAGCAGTATGGCACGGCGGGGCCGGCGGCGGGTGGGTGGTCGCCGAATTTGGAGCGGTTGGCGCGGGAGGGGGTCTGGTGCCGGCGGGGGTATACGGTGACGACCCCCTGCGCGCCGGCGCGGGCCTCGATTGCCACGGCGGTCTATCCCCACGCCCACCACGTGCTGAACAACTGCCACGTGCCCTATGCCGTCAGCCGCGAGATCCGGGAGGGCGTGCCCACCTGGGGGCCGAACCTGGGCGCGGCGGGCTACCGCATGAGGTACGCGGGCAAGGCGCACATGGGCTGGGAGCGGGGGCCGGTGGAGTTGGGGTTTGATACGGAGGAACGGGCGTTCGACCGGGCGGCGTACGAGCGCGATCACCGCATTCGCACCGAGCAGCAGGGCGGCGGGGCGAATACGAGCGCCGGCAGCGGGCCGCGCCCGGGCACGTGGGGCTTCCACGACGCGGCCGGCGTCTACTGGCTGCACTACGGCGTGGAGGACAAACCGCCGGAGGCTACCACCACGGCGATGCAGGCGGAAGCGGGTTTGCAGCAGTTGCGCGCGCTGGCCGACGAATCCAGCAGCGCGCCTTGGTGCCTGTGGATGAACTTTACCGGGCCGCACAATCCGTACGTTGTTCCCAAAGAATACGCCGAGCAATTCGACTGGCGCGACGTGCCGGTTCCCCTCAGTTTCTACACGGACGGCGCGGCTAAACCGGCCTACGCGCGGCGGGCGCGGGAGACGTGGTTCCGCGAAATCGACGAGGAGCACACCCGCAAGTCCATTGCCTGCTACCGGGCGTACTGCGCCCTCATCGACCATTACGTGGGCGCGGTGCTGGATTTTCTGGATGAATCCGGCCAGGCGGACGATACGTTGGTGGTCTACACCTCCGATCACGGCGACATGATGGGCGCGCACGGCCTGTGGTTCAAGGACATCTGGCCGTATGAGGAAACCCACCGCATGCCCTACATCGCGCGTTGGCCGGCGGGGTTCGCCGCGGGCCAGGTGTGCGACGCCTACGTGCGCACGCTGGACCTGGGGCCGACCTTCCTGGATCTGGCCGGGGCCGAGCCGCTGGAGGGCGCGCACGGCGTCTCGCTTGCGCCGTTGCTGACAGGCCAGGACGGCGCCGCGGACCGCCTGGAGCACCGCGAACTCTTCATGCAGGACCACGGCAACATCTTCTACTTCATGAATCGCACGATCTGCGACGGGCGCTACAAATTCGTCTTCAACGGCTTCGACTACGACGAACTCTACGACCTGGAGGCCGACCCGCACGAGACGTACAACCTGGCGCAGAATCCGCACTGCGCCGACGTACGCGAGCGACTGACCGACCGTTTGTGGGACTGGATGCTGCGGCTGGAAGACCCCTACGCGGGCCGCCAGTACGCCGCTAACGTCATCCTGGGCCGCAGCGAACCGCCGCCCAACCGCCGCGACCCGTCGCCGCGCAAGCAACTCTGAGCGGGCGCATTCGCGCTGTGACCGTTCACCTTTCGACCGTCTACGCTGCGACCGTTCGCCCTGAGCGCGTCGAAGGGTGAACGATCGCAAAGTGAACGCCGGAGAAAAGGGGAAGACTTCCAACACTCCTCTCTCCATTCATGCTTCGACAGGCTCAGCACGAACGGTTGAAGCGATTCCCAAACAGGCGAAACGACCCCCTCTCCCTGGGGAGAGGGCCGGGGTGAGGGGGAATTGGCAAGGGCTGGATTCCGTTTCAGCCATTAGGCATCGTTGCGCAAAGGTTTCAACCCAAGAAAACCGATGAAACGCGCCTTGATCATTCGCCATGCCGAGCCGGAGACCCTGGCCGCCAATTTCAGCGGCGTGCTGGCGCAACACGGCTTTGAACTGGAACCCCTGAACGTCTTCGAGTCGGCTCCGGCGTTCGACCGCTTTGCGCCGCCGCCTTTGGAGCAGGTGGCGCTGATTGTGGCGCTGGGCGGCCCGCAGTCGGCCAACGACGATTACCCCGCCATTCACCAGGAGCGCGCGTACCTGCGCCGGGCGCTGGAGCGGGGCACGCCGGCGCTGGGGGTCTGCCTGGGCGCGCAGATCATGGCGACGGCCCTGGGCGGCACGGTGGAACCGACGGGCGGCTACCAGTTCGGCCTGCGCAAACTGGACGTGACCGCCGCCGGCGACGCCGACCCGGTCTTTGGCAACCTGGCCGTTCCCCTGGTACCGACCCTGCACGGGGAGTGTTTTTCCATCCCCCAGGGCGCGACCCGCCTGGCGGAAGGGTTCATGCTCTGCCGCGACGGGCGCTACCGCAGGATCAACATGGCGTTCCGCTACGGCAATGCCTACGGGTTCCAGTTCGAGCCGCAACTCACCCTGGAAGAGTTGCGCGTGTGGAACCGGGAACTGGCCGCCGACTACGCCCTGATGGGCGACCGGTTCGACCCCGACGAGGAAGCGGCCCGCCACCTGCGCGAGTTCGCCCGCTACGAACCCCATTACCGAGAACAGATGCGCAACCTGCTAACGGCCTTCCTCCACAACGCGGGCCTGGCACAAGCGCCGTGACCACCTTGATGCCGTCGCGCAACGTAGCGCGGGGGCTTTATCCTCCGCCTGTCGCGTGGTTGTAGCGCGGGGGCTCGTCCCCCGCCTGTGGCGTGATTGTAGCGCGGGGGCTCGTCCCCAATACTGTCGCATTAACGTAGCGCGGGGGCTTGTCCCCCGCCGGAATAAGAGAAATGCTAACGAAATGGATTGACCCTACGGAAGACGCAGGTTACAAACCTGCGCTACCGGAGAAACGAGCGTTGTTTTCACTCTCATTGTGTTTAATGCGACAGCATTGGGGCTCGTCCCCCGCCTGTCGCGTGGTTGTAGCGCGGGGGCTCGTCCCCCGCCTGTGGCGTGATTGTAGCGCGGGGGCTTGTCCCTCGCCTGTGGCGTGGTAGTAGCGCGGGGGCTCGTCCCCCGCCTCTGGCGTAGGGTAGCGCGGGGCTGGCCCCAATGCTGTCACATTGCGTGTCATGGCGAAAACACCGCGTCGCACACCCCGGTAGCGTAGGTTTGCAACCTGCGCAGGTACGGGGTCGATATGTGGGCGCCGTTTGCTCATGCGCAACCGCCGGTGATCGCTTTTCGCTCTTCACACCCCGGCGGGGGACAAGCCCCCGCGCTACGTTAATGCGACAGTATTGGGGACAAGCCCCCGCGCTACGACTGACGGGTGACAGCGGCGTCAGGCCATGCAGCAGATGCAGGTTACAAACCTGCACTACCGGGGGCGGCGGCGCCATACCACGCAGCGGACGCACGTTACGCGCACGTCCCGTGCGAACCTGCGCTACGGGGGACGGCGGCGCCTACTTGCCCCACCTCTGTCGGTGCAGCGGTCAGTGCGATACTATTGGTAACCGGCCCAAGTCCTCCGCAAGGGAGTGATGAGGAAGCGATCGGGGTTGCTCATCTCTTGGGCGTGATAGCCGGGTAGACAGCGTGGCCGCCCATAGTGTATGATGGGTCGCAAGAGAAAGGAGGTGATGCCCATGGATGTAAGTTGTAGATCCAGGGCCGCCTCCGTCAGGTCTCGGTAACGAGACTGCGGAGCGGCCTCAGGAAATTAGAGGAGCGCCAGCGGTGCACGTGCACCGGGCGCTCCTTTTGTTTTGTTGAGCGGACGTTTGGGGATGAGTCCGTCACTCGGCGAGCAACTTACCGAGTTGACGGTTCTTATCGAGACTGGCCCGGAAGTGTGCCATTACGGACGCGCGCGGCGCTTCCTGTGCGCGCGCTTCAATATAGTCGCGCATGGCGTCTTCCAGCACGTCCTCAAACTTGCGCCCTTCGCGATCAGCGATCGTACGTAAAGCGGCCAGGAGATCTGAGTCTACCTCGCAGGAGAATCTCTCACGATTCGGTGCCAAACGTCTTTTCCTTTCCAGTCTTCAAGGGTCTGCTGCAGCGGTAGGGGCGGTTCGCGAACCGCCCCTACGCAGGGAACGCGCCGCTGAAGCCATAGGCAAACAGACGACTTGACGGCTGCATCATCTGCGTGGCGGCGGATACGTCGGTTTGCTCTCGTACGGCTCCCCGCCGGTGCGGGTGAAGAAGCCGGTGGTTTGGCTGAAGCCGGAGTCTTTGGCGTAGATTTCCATTTCCGGCGCGCGCAGGTTGCCCAGATTGTCGCGCACGGCGGCGATGTTGGGATAGGTGGCGGCCACGGTCTGTTCGTCGATGCGGAAGGCGTTGGCCACCGCGCTCATGGCGTCGGTAGCGCGCTCGGCGAAGGTGTATTTCACCTTGAGCGTCACCGGGCCTGCCAGCTTCAGGGGCTGCACCGCGCCGATCTTGTCCAGCGCGCGCACCGCGCCTGCCGCCGCCGCTTCCGCCGCGGCCTGGGGCGTCATGGAGATGGCGCTGAAGTGGCTGGTGCCCTTCTTCACCGCCACCGTCTCGATGCCGGGCACCAGGTCTTCGGCTTCCAGGCAGGCCCAGTAGTCGCCGGTGTTCAGCACCGCCGGCACGTTGTGGATGCCCGCGAACGCCACGAAGATGCCGATTTCGCCCACCAGCAGGTCGTTCAGCCAGATGCCTTCCACGGCGCTATAGGCGCGCGTAATGGGGTGAGGCAGAATGCTGTGCCGCCAGCAGCCCTTCTCGCGGTTGCCGGCCATCTCGTGAAAGCCGACGAGCATGGCGGCGTCGAACGTCTCGTCGAGGCACTCGGTAAAGATGTCGTGCCGGGGCAGGCCGTGGATGATTTGCACCGGCTTTGGCAGCTTGTGGTACTCCATGGTGTGGATCGTGTTCAGCACGATCTCGCTGACGCCGTTGTCCAGGAGCGCCTCGCAGATTGCCGCCAGTTCCATGGTGGCGTATTCGCTGGCGTTCAGGTAGCCCTCGCGCCGGTTGAAGACGCCGGCCACGCCCTCCTGGTCGGCAAAGATGTAGATTTTCATGGCTGTTGCGCCTTCGTCCTTCTGCTTACCGTCACGGTCTGTCAGCGGTTAGGGGATATTCAACCAGAGGCCACCCTCACCCTAACCCTCTCCCTCCAGGGAGAGGGGACAGGATGTCCGATTTAGGCTGCGCAAGGGTCTCGAGCGGTGTTTCGGACGTGGGATTTCGCTGCCGCGCCTTACTGGGCGTAGTGGGTGAACACCTTGCGGATGGCGCGGGCCATGTCGTGGATCATTTCCTCGGTGCACTTCTCGTTGATATGCCGCACGAGCATGCGTTTCAGGATGCTTTCCGCGTTGGGGCACATGCCGGTGTAGTAGCGCACGTCGCGTCCGTTGGCGGGATCCAGCAGCGGGAAGGCCGATTCGCCAAAGAAGCGGCGGTTCTTCAGCACGTCGTACTCGTAGATCGGCGTGCGCGTGTAGCCCGCGCCGAAGCCCACGCCCTCGTGCGCAAAGGCCTTGGACAAGTCGTCCAGCCCGACGGACAGTTCTTCCAGCTTGGCCAGCGGGCACCAATTCCAGAAGACGTGGGTGCTCTCCGGCGTGGGCGCGCGCGGCGGGATGACGCCGGGCACGTCCTCAACCAGGTCGCTCAGCATGTTGCCCCACTTGGTGCGCAGGCCCGTGATGGTCGGCAGTTTGCGCAACTGGGCCAGGCCGACCGCGCCTTGCAGTTCCGTCATGCGGTAGTTGGGCGCCAGGAAGGGCGGCTGGTTCTCGCGCCCGCTGCGGCCCCGGCCTTTGTTGTGGGCCAGCATGATGCGCTCGCCCAGGTAGTCGTTGTTCGTCACGGTCATGCCGCCGTCGCCGGTGGTCATGTGCTTGCTCTGCTGGAAGGAGTAGCAGCCGATGTCGCCGATAGTGCCGGCGTAGCGGCCGTTGTAGGCCGCCATGTGCGCCTGGGAACAGTCCTCGATTACCAGCAGGTTGTGCTTGCGGGCCAGTTCCATGATGGGGTCCATCACCGCCGCGTTGCCTTGGAGGTGCACCACCATGATGGCCACGGTGCGCTCGGTGATGCACGGCTCGATGGTCTCGGCGGTAATGATGCCCGAGAGCGGGTCTACGTCGGCGAAGACCGGCACGGCAAGCTGGTAGAGGATGGCAATCAGGCTGCCGATGTCCGTAATCGGCGCGACGATGATCTCGTCGCCGGGGTTGGGCCCCACGGCCAGCACGCCCACGTGCAGCGCGGCGGTGCCGGAGGTGCTGGTAACGGCGTGCTTGACGCCAAAGGTCCGCTTCCACTCTTCCTCAAACTGCTGCACCTTGGGCCCGCCGAGCACGTTCAGGTTGCCGGAGCGGATCACGTCGGTCAGTTCGGCGATCTCTTCGTCGCCGAACATGCGGCCGCTGATGTCGCTGTTGGTGGGGAACTTGTAGTCTACGGTCCTGGGGCCGCCGTCGATGGCAAGTTGCTCTTGCTCTACGGTCTGCATGGGTTGTTTCTCCTCCAGTGGCTGCGGAATTGAACGGGCAATGACAAGCGAGTCGTTGCTCTCATTGTGGACAAACGACAGGGGGAGCGCAAGTGTGCTTTCTACTGGGGGTAGTTGCTCAGCCAAAGAGAAAGAGAGACGGCGAGCCAACCATGCAGGTTGGGGCGCCGACCCTAGATTCCTCGCTCCGCTCGGAATGACATTGACATTCAAGGCTCCCTTTGAGGAGCGGATTCTGTCAATGAATTCGCTGACACGTACAATCCCGCGAAAGCTGGGAGCCATCTTGGCGCTGCCGCGATTAGCGGCAAAGAGAAAGGACGCGCGACCAAGCGCGCGTCCTTTCAGGATAGACGGGTTTAGCGCGGCGACAACCCTACGGAAACCTCTGCAAATCTCCGTCATTCCGGCGGAAGCCGGAATCCAGGGCGATGTCTCACTAAACACAGCTTGATGTCAAGCTATTTCACCCCCATCCCAACCTTCCCCCTCAATGGGCTGACAGGGGTAGGCACGTGTCATTCCGAGCGGAGCGAGGAATCTAGAACCGACGTTTTTGCCACGAAAGCCTTAGATTCCTCTCTCCGCTGCGCTCCGCTCGGAATGACACGTGAAGTCGGATGTAGAATGCCTACCCCTGTCAGCCCTCAATGGGGAAGGGGTAGTGCAAGGGTCTCCTACGGGTTGGAGCCGGTGTTGATCGGCACGTCCGCGTTATTGCCCCACTCGGCCCAGGCGCCGTCGTAGTTCTGCACGTTGTTGTAGCCCAGCAGCCGCGCCACGAAATAGGCCACCGAGGAGCGCACCGCGGTCTGGCAGTGGGCGTAGACCACCGTGTCTTCGGTGATGCCGGCGTCATCGAAGAGCGCCGTCAGTTCCGCGGCCGACTTGAAGGTGCGCGCGTCGCCGCCGTTGAGGTAGACGACCCAATCCTGGTTGATGGCGCCCGGAATGTGGCCGCCCCGGTCGGAGCGCACGTCACGCCCGGAGTACTCGCCCGCGGAGCGGTTATCCAGCACCACGGCGTTCTCGTCGCCGCTCTCGATGGCGGCCTGCACCTCTTCGAACGTGCCAATCAGGAGCGGATCGAAGTTAATCGTGAACGTGGCCGCGGGGAACGAGGGTACCTCCGTGGACAACTCGCGCTCTTCCTCGGCCCACTTGGCAAAGCCGCCGTTCAGCACCTTGGCGTTGCGGTTGCCGTAGAGTTCCAGCGCCCAGAAGACGCGGGTGGCCCAGAGGATGTTGCCGCTGCCGTAGACCACGACCTCGGATTCGTCGCTGATGCCGTGCTCGCCCACCAGCGCGGCGAACGCTTCCGGCGGGATGAGCATGCCGCTGATTTCGTTATCGGGATCGACGAACGTGCGCGAGTGGATGTTGATGGCGTTGGGCACGTGGCCGGCGGCGTAGTCTTCCGCCGAACGCACGTCGATGATGCGCAAGTCCGCATTGCCGAGATTCTCCGCCAGCCAGTCGGTCTCCACCAACAGGCCGGGATTGGCGTAGCCTTGCGGGCCATCCGGCGCATCTCCGGCCGGCGCGGCGCCTTCTCCGCAGGCGGCGGCGAGCAGCGCGCCTCCGGCTGCGAGAGCAGTGAAGTGCAGGAACATCCGTCGGGAAAATCCTCTCTGCATTGTCCTGTGCCTCCTATAGGGGCTGTGTGCAATTGTTCGAGCGAGGAAACGAGTTACTTCTATCTTAACTAAATGGGTCAATTAAGTCAACAACGTGGATGGGCGTTGCGCTGCCGTCCGATTGCCTGGGCGGAACGGTCAACGGGGCCGTCCGGCGCGGATGGCGGCGGCGTTCTTGAGGGCTTCGCGGCGGGAGAGCGGGCTGAGGCGGTCGGCGTGGCGGGCGACGTAGCCCTCCACCGTATCCAGATCGGTCCACGCCAGGTCGCGCAACGCCCAACCGATGGCCTTGCGGATGAAGAAGTCCGGGTCGGCGAGGTTCGGCTCGATGCAGTCGCGGAGCAGCGCCAGGTCGGTCGCCTCTTTGCGCTTCACCTGGCAGATGATGGCCGAGCGGCGCTTCCAGAGGTTCGGGTCGCGGCTCCAGGCGCGCATGTGGGCGGCCATCTCCGCCGGATGGTTATCCACCAGTTCGCGCAGTTTGTGGGTGGCGACGTCGTCCACTAGGTCCCACCACGCGCCGCTGACGACCATCTCTTCATAGAGCGGCAGGGTCTCAAGCCCGCGAAAGGCGCGAAATTGCGGCGCGCCGGTCACGTCCAACGCGGCGTAGCGTTCCTCGCGGTAGTCGGCGTTGCGCCAGAGTGCGTGGATGGCGGCGAGCCAGTCCTCCCGGCCGGCCGGCGGATGGGCGCGCAACGCGGCGCGCGCCAGCCTGCGGCGCATGGGCGTCTGCACGCCCCGGTACGGCATGGCCGACTTCATGTAGGCTCTCATGCCCTGCGCCTTCTCCGGGTTGGCGTTGTCAGCCAGCGCCTGGCGGATTGCGGTGACGAGTTCAGGGGTCATAGCGCGCTGTGGATTCAAGAAGCGGCACGATTTGGCACTTTCGTCAGGGAAGACGGGACGCTAACGACCCTGGGCGGCTCAATCTGCACGCTCGCGCCTGCCCTCGATGAACGGCACAATGCGGCGGTTCAGCGCGGCAGACTCTAGCCGGCCTCGGCAAGCGGCACGGGAGAAGCGCCGCTGAAGTGCATGCCGATGTCGCTGGCCAGGGTTTGCTGGTATTGCCAGTCGGGCACCAGGCAGCGGTAGGGCTTGCGCAGGAGCACGCGCGGCTCGCCCTGCCATTGGGTGGCGGCCATGGAGCGCGTCAGGTTGACCTGCTGGTACGCCTCGGCGTCGTCCAGCGAGGTGTGCAGCGAGTAGCCGTCCGGATAGTAACGTCCCTCCGTGGCGCGCCGGCCCCACTCCACGCACCACAACGCCCGTTCATCCCGCATCGTCATGTCTTATGCTCACTTCTCTATCTGCCTTGACTGCAACTGCGCCGCGTGCTCCAGACTGTAGATGATTCAGCGTCAATCATGTCGCGCATCAAGCCAACGGTGAGTTAGCCGCCGAGAATGCGAATCGCGCCGATGATGACCGCCGCCCACACGGCCATACTGCCAATCATCCAGCGGGTGAGCCGCACTTCCATCTCGCGCAAGTCCGTTCTGAGGTTGGCCATTTCGGACTTCATTCCAGTTTCCAGGCTGGCCGTGCCGGCTCTTAACCTGGCCTCCGAGCTTGCCATGTCGGTTCTCAAACCGGACTCCAGGCTTGTTATGCTGGTCTTCACGTTAGCGATCTCGGTGTTCAGGTTAGCAATGTCCGTCTTGGTTGCCAGGTGTTCGTAGACACCTTCAAGGCGGCTAAGTCGTTCCTCTACCGTCAACCGCGACATGGTCGTGTTCTCCTTATAGGTTGAATCGCACCCATATTCTAGCACGCTCCACAGGGACATTGCGCGTAGAAGATCGTGATTTCGCGGCTTGAAAGCGAATGACCGTGCGCCCGCCGGCGCTTCCCGCGCGCATCGCGCCTAGAACCACCGCGTGATTACCACCTTGCGTTCGGTGAAGAAATCGATCGCGTCGCGGCCTTGGCCGTGGAGGGTGCCGAAGAAGGACTCTTTGGCGCCGCTGAAGGGGAAGTAGGCCATGGGCGCGGCCACGCCGACGTTGATGCCGATGTTGCCGGTGGGCGCGCGGTAGCGGAACTCGCGGGCGGCGGCGCCGTCCTGGGTGAAGATGGAGGCGGCGTTGCCGTAGCGCTGGTTTTCGATGAGCGTGATGGCGTCGTCGAGGGTATTCACGTGCATCATGCTGAGCACCGGGCCGAAGATTTCGTCGGTGAAGAGCGCCATGTCGGGCTGCACCTCATCGAAGATGGTCGCGCCGACGAACGCGCCGTTGGCGTCTTGCGCCGCCGCGGCCTGGCGGCCGTCCAGGAGCAGCGCCGCGCCTTCGTCCACGCCGCGCTCGATGTAGCCGAGAATGCGCTCTTTGGCGGTCTGGGAGATGACCGGGCCGAGTTCGACGCCCTCATCCGCGCCGTTGCCCACGGCGAGCGCGCCGGCGGCCTGGACGATGGCGTCGCGCACGCGCTCGCGGCCCGCGCCCACGGTCACCACCACCGAGCTGGCCAGGCAGCGTTGGCCGGCGGAGCCGAACGCCGAGTTGATCACGTTGCCGACGGTTTCGTCCAGCGCGGCGTCGGGCATGACCACGATCACGTTCTTCGCGCCGCCCTGGGCCTGCACCCGCTTGCCCTGCTCGCCGGCGCGGGCGTAGAGATAGCGGGCCGTGGGCGTGGAGCCGACGAAAGAGACGCCGCGCACCTGGGGATTATCCAGCAGGGCGTCCACGGCGTCTTTCGACCCGTTCACCACGTTGATCACGCCGGGCGGAAAGCCGCACCGGTCTAACTCGTCGAACACCAGTTTCATGCTGGTGGGCACCTGCTCCGAGGGCTTGATGATGTAGGTGTTGCCGCAAGCCACGGCGTAGGGCCAGAACCAGAACGGCACCATTAGCGGAAAGTTGAACGGACACACCGCCGCGAACACCCCCAGCGGCTGGCGCACCACGTCTTCGTCGATGCCCTTGGCCGCGCCGTCCTCCAGGCCGTAGCCCATGAGCAGCGAGGGGATGCCACAGGCCACTTCCACGTTCTCGATGGCGCGGCGCACGGAGCCGCGGGCGTCCTCCAGGGTCTTGCCGTGCTCCTGGGTGATGGCGCGGGCAAAGTCCTCGAAGCGGTCTTCCATGCGCGCCTTGACCGCGAAGAGCAGGCGGGAGCGCTCCAAAGGCGGCGTGGCGCGCCATTCGGGAAACGCCGCCTGCGCCGCCGCCACCGCCGCGTCGGTGTCTTCCTTGGTGGAGAGCGGCACGCGCGCCAGGGTTGCGCCCGTGGCCGGGTTCGTCACGTCCAGGTAGTCTGCGGTCTGCGGCGTGACCCACTGGCCGCCGACGTAGTTGCGGAGCCTGGGAGCGGCGGTGTCGGAGCCGGATTCGGTGTGATCGAGTTGGGTTTGCATTGGTCGATCCTTGAGTGCCTTCTGTGTGCGCGTGTCGTGCTCATTCGTCTCAAAGACTGGATGGTAGTCATTATAGTGTAAGCGCATGACAAAGGCGGCCTGGAACGCCAGTGCACAGCAGGTGGTTCGCAGTGCCTTCACAGTCTCGGCGATCGGGAGGCACACTTGTCACTTACGCGACGGTAGGGGCACGGCATGCCGTGCCCCTACCCGTTTATGCCCTCACCCTAACCCTCTCCCACGGGGAGAGGGGACATGAAGGGCGTTGTGGGAACTACGAAGCGTTTTCCTTTTCCCACGTATCCAGCTCGACCTGCATCCCCTCGATGCCCTGGTCGATGGCCTCCTCGGCGGTGATGTTGCCTTCATCCACAAACTGGATGATCCCCGCCGTCGCGGCCTTGTAGAGCGGGCTCGAGGCCGGGTGCGGGAAGAAGCTGGTGGCGTAGCCAATCGCCTTCACGAAGGCGCTCATGTCGGCCGGACGGGGATCGTCCGCCGGCGGCACGAACGTGTCGCCCGCCGAGAGCAGCGCCGGCGCGGCCCAGCCCTCGCCGCCCATCCAGCGTTGGTGCTTCTCGCCCATGGTCCAGAGGGCGAACGCCTGGGCGTCCGGGTTTTCCGCGCCGCCGGCCAGCAGGCTCATCTGCTCGTGGCCGTTGAACGCGCCGCGCACCTGGGTTCCCGTGATGTCGGTATAGGGCACTTCCACCGTGGAAAACTCGAACGGATCCGCTTCACGGAAGGGCTTCATGATGAACGTGCCGCCCGGCACCATGGCGAATTTCCCGTTGGGGAAGTTGGGATTGCCGTAGTAGTCCTCCGCCTCTTTCAGCGTGGCGCGGTCCGGGGCGGCGCGGAACTTCTCGATCGAGTCTTTCAGGATCAACTGGGTGAGGTGGATGGCAATGTCACGGTTCACGTTGAGGTTGCCGTCGGAGTCCACCATGCCCGCGTAGAGGAAGGGGAAATAACTCCAGGCGTAGCTCATGGTGGAGATACCCCAACGCGTGCGCTCCTCGCCTTGGTTCAAGCGGCCGGCGATGTCGGCGGAAACCGCGATGGTCTCTTCCCAGGACATGTCGCTGGTTGGCGGATTCTGGCCCGCCTCGTCGAACATGTCGCCTCTATAGAAGAGCGCGGTGGTGTTCGAGCCGGTGGGGAAACCCATCGTCTTGCCGCGCCAGGTGACGGCGTCGAAGAGCCGCCCGGCGTAGTCGGCCTGATTGATGCCGCCCGCGGCCATGATCGGGCCGGCGTCCAGCCATTGTTCCGCCAGAATGTGCGGCGCCGACGAGGTATTGGCAATGTCCGGGATTTCACCGGCGGCCAGCAATGGCGGCAGGCTGCGCTTCCAGTGCTCCCAGGTGATCTTCCAGGTGACTTCGGGGTTTTCCTCGCCAAATAGTTCCATGGCGGTGTTCCAGCGCAGTTGGCTGGTTTCGTCGCCCATCCACACCGCCCAGACCGGGGTATGCTCCATCGCGGGCGCTTCTTTGGCCGCTTCCTTCGGCGCGGCTTCCTCCTGCTGCGCTTCCGGCGCGGCCGCCGTCTGCACCTGGCCGCACGCGGCGAGCAAGGCGGCGCCGGTAACGCCCAGCGCGCCGCCGAGCATCGTTCTGCGGGAAAGTTTCGTTGTAGACATTGGTAGTCTCCTGTTCTTGCACCACTCAAGGCTTCCGACTGTCGTGGGACAATGCTGCGCGCTGATTGGCATGGGATCGCCAAATGAGGACGATGAGCGTAACTGAAGCGGGCGGAGCATCGACCGGATTGTGGGCCGCCACCTCCTTATCTCTCTGTTCCTGCGTTGCTCGTATGCATACACTATGCTTCACCGCTGAGGTCTGTCAACCCTAAAGGATTGACAGGCGTGCGCCGGAGGCTGCGCGGACCGGCGCTGACAGGAGGGGTAATAAGGGTCTACACGGCGGCTAGGGGTGGAACTTGCCTGCCGCTAATCTGTTCGCAAACCTAGCCGCCGGGCTTGCCCGTGTCCTCACTTTGGGTGTGGTGCAATGCAATGGCGTCTTCCAGTAGCGTCGAGTTTGACTTCGCCAGTGTTTGGATGTCGGCCAGGCTGATGGATTCGGACTCTGCGACCTTGCTCTCGACCCGCCGTTTCAGCCTCCGCTGCAGGAAGAGCGACAACACGATAATCGCGGCCGCTACGGCGGCAAGGCCGTACGCGAGCCGGGCCGCGAGTTCGCTCTCCGTCAGCGCGGCATCGGTGATCGAGGCCACAAAGACGAGGGCACAGAGCCAACCGAGGGTGACTAACCCGCCATAACCGCGCCAGAAGTCCATTTTCTGATCCTCCTTATGAGAGTGCCGGCTGAATACTTACGCGCCGAACAGCCGCTCCGCGTTACCCTTGAAGAGCGCCCGCTTCACGTCTTCGCCTACGTCGGCGTGCTCGATGCTGAGCTTGGCGGATTCGGCGTAGTTTATCGGCAGATTCGAGCCGAAGAGCAGGCGGTCAGGGCCCATGAGCGCGCAGAGGTCGTCCACGTCGCCGGTTGGCCCCTGCACGCGGGAGTTCTCGAAGTAGAGGCTGTCCTGGTGGTAGGCGTAGGACCAGAGGCTTTGCACCTCGGAGAAGGTCGCACCGCAGACCAGGAAGCGCACGCCCGGAAAGCCGTTGACCGCCTCCGCCGCGTCGATCATGGTCACGGCGGGCACTTTCATCAGCCAGTGGGCAAAGCGGGGGTCTTCCACGCCGATGGAGATGAGCACCACCAGGTTATGCTCCTCGGCCTTGCCCAGCAGCGCCTGCGCCTGGTCGTCCAAGAAGTGGTATTGCTGGTAGTTGGGATAACCCCGGGCCTCGACCATGCGCGGCACGTTGCCCTTGAGGCGGCTGTACTGATGGTAGTTCGGGTGCAGGCGCAGGTTCTTCATGCCGAAGTCGTTGATGCAGATTTCCAGGTCGTGTTCCCAGCCGGGGAAGCCGGGATTGATGGTGTACGCCGGAATGAAGCGGTCGGGGTACTGCTGCGCGATGGCGTGGAGTTCCTCGTTGCCCACCAGGAGGTCCTTATAGAAGACGTTTTCCAGGCGGGAGACCACCGCTTTCTCGATGCCAAGCGCGTCCATCTTGCGCAGGCGGTCTGCCGGCTGGGCATAGGGCAGGCGGCGGAACGGCCACTCGCCGAGAAAGGCGTTTGCGTCGATCATGAGGGTGTCATCCTATTCCGGCGCTGCACCGCGCAGCGCCTGCTGCCGGTCGAAGACGCGCTGCACGTTGGTGGAGAGAATCTTGTCCTTTTCCGCCGCGGTCAGGTCTGCGCCAAGAATCTTTGACAGTTGCGAGGCAAACGACCGGCCGGAGGCGTCGCTGCCGTAGACGACGTGCTCCGCGCCGACGTACTTGACGAGGATCTCGGTATAGCCGTTGGTGGCCTCGTTGCCGCCCACGTCCATCAGGACGTTGGGGAGTCCCAGCGCGCACTTGGCGCCGACCTCGATGTCGCCGGCCGCGTGGCCGAAGAAGAAAGTGACGTCCGGATGCCGCAGCGCCATCTCCCGCATGTCCGGGCCGCCAGTCTCTGTGGGCAGGTTGCCCGTGACCTCCGCGAAGGTGTGCTGCAACACGGGCAGGCGGTACTGGGCGCAGATTTGCATGACGCCGTCCAACTGCGGGTCGTTGCCCCGGATGGCCTCCCAGAGTTTCACGCCCTGGCGTCCGCGATAGCCCTTGACGCGGCGTTCCAGTTCGTCGCAGGCGTACTGCCCGTGCGTGGGGTTGAGGTACCAGAAGGGAATTACCCGCTGCGGATGCTGACGCGCGAGGCCCAGCGTGCGGTCGTTGCAGGCGGTCACGAATTCGCGGGAAGGAAAGTTGGGTGAAGCACTGCCTTCCAGGTTGATGCTATTGGTGCAGAGCTTCATGTCCAGGCGCTCGGCCTGCGCCAGCGCGCGCTTCATCATCGCCGCGCTGCGGAAGTGGACGTGCACGTCGTAGATCATGGGTTCTTGCCTGTTGAAGGACTTCGTTGCTGCGCCTGTCGTCGCGTCGAGCGCCCCCTCACCCTAACCCTCTCCCCCCGGGGAGAGGGAACCGGAGGCGCCCCGCGCCCTCTTGCCTCCACTCTTACCCCCTCTCCCCTGGGAGAGGGCCGGGGTGAGGGGAAATTGCCCGCTGCCGTATGTCTTAACGTAGCGCGGGGGCTTGTCCCCCGCCGGTTGGCGTACAGGGAACACCGTATGCGCCGCGCTGTCTTACGCTGCCGTGCCGCTAATGCCCGCTCGCCGCTGGCATACTAATCATACCGCTGTTGGGCAAAGAGCGTCGCGGCGTTTTGGTGGAGAATCTTCGCCCGGGCCGCTGGTGAGATGTCCGCGCCCGTGACTTTTGCCAGTTGCGACGCGAACGACCGGCCGGTGGCGTCGCTGCCGTAGACGACCCGCGCCGCGCCCAGGTAGCGGACGAGCGTCTCGGTGTAGCCGTTGGTGGCCTCGTTGCCGCCGATGTCCATGAGTACGTTGCGCACACCCAGGGCGCACTTCACGCCGTACTCCACGTCGCTGCCGGCGTGACCCCACAAGAAGGTGACGCCGGGATGCCGCAACGCCGCCGCGCGCATCTCCTGGGGCGTGGTCTCGGTAGGGAGCGTGCCGCCCGCCTCGAGATTGGTGTGCTGCAAGACCGGCAGGTTGTACCGCGCGCAAAGATCGAGCACGGGATCGAGCCGGGGATCGTTCGCCTTGGCCGCCATCCAGAGTTTCACACCCTGAGAACCCCGGTGGCGCGCAATCCGCCGCCGCAACTCCGCGCAGGCCGCCGCGCCGTGCGCCGGATTGAGGTACCAGAAGGGAATCACGCGCCGGGGATGCGCCCGCGCCGCCGCCGCCGTGCGATCGTTGCAGGCCGCCACGAATGCCGCCGACGGATGGTGCGGCGACACGCTGCCTTCCAGATTGATCGTGTTCAGGCAGAGCGTCACGTCGAGCCGCTCGGCCTGGCGCAGCGCCTGCGTGAGTTGCGCGTCGCTCCGGTAGTGGACGTGTACGTCGATGATCATCGGCAAGTCCTGGCAAGAAACGCGGCGCGGCGGGATGGCGTCTACGTCGGATGCGGGCGGGCGAAGGCCGCATCAGGCGCGAGGGACAGTCCCCAACCCGGCGCGCCGGTCAGCGCAACCTCGCCGTTCTGAGGCAGGGGTTCGCCCTCGAAGAAGGGATGGATGGGCGCAATTTGCGTGCCGTCGCCGCTGCCAAAGATGAACTCGGCCATGGGACAGACCGCGTGCGCCGCGACGAAGTGATAGCTCAGCGCGCCGCCGATGTGGGGAATGACCTGCAAGCCGTGGGTTTCGGCCATGGCCGCCACCCGCCGGGCCGTGGTGATGCCGCCGCACCAGGCCAGATCGGGCTGGAGCACGTCGGCGCAGCCCCGTTGGATCAGTTCATGGAAGCCGTAGTGGGTGTACTCATGCTCGCCGCAGGCAATGTGCAGCCACGGCAGGCGCCGGCGCAGCGCGGCGTAGCCGTCGTAGTCGTCGGGAAGCAGCGGCTCTTCCAACCAGTGGACGTCGTACGGGCGCAGGCGTGCGGCCATAGCCAGCGCATAGGGCACGTCCCAGCCCATCCAGGCGTCCACCATGAGGAGTTTGTCCGGTCCCAGCGCCTCGCGGGCCGCGGCTACTTGCGCCTCATTGCGTCTCATGCCGTCGGTGCCGTCCCAGGGGCCGTAGCGCATGAAGACCTTGTTGCGCGTAAATCCCAGGGGCGGGTAGGCCTCGCTGCGGTTGCCGCTGGCGTAGAGGGAGACGCGCGGCGGCTGGCTGCCGGAGCCGCGCGTGTTGCCGCCAAGCAGCGCGTAGACCGGCGCGCCGGCCGCTTTGCCCTTGATGTCCCACAACGCGTTGTCGATGGCGCTGACTGCCATGATGGGCAGTCCCTTGCGCCCGTAAGGGAGGGTGGCGCGGAACATGAGGTCCCAGAGTTTCTCCGTGTCGCGGGGGTCCCGGCCGCGGAGCAGGGGCTTGAGGTGGTGTTCGATGATGTGGCAACTGGGCGCGCCGCCGCCGCCCACGCCAATGCCGTCGATGCCCTCGTCGGTAGTGATCCTGACGAGGGTGCGCGGTACCATGCCCTGCCAGGAACTGCGGGTTTCGGCGTACTCAGGGTAGGCCGACATGGGACTGGCCATGCGCTCCGCCACGAGCCAACTACGCCGCGTGGACGCTGGGGGCATGAGGGCTTCGATGTCGATGATTTTCATGGTTGGCGCGTGCTGCTACTTTCTTCATTCCTCCGGCGGGGGACAAGCCCCCGCGCTACGTTGTTGCGATAGCAATGGGGACATGCCTCCGCGCTACGTGATTGCGATAGCAATTGGGGGAAAGCCCCCGCGCTACGGTGATGCGACAGTATTTCCCCCTCACCCGAACCCTCTCCCCCAGGAGAGCTGACAGGGGTATGTACTATAGAATCGACTTCACGTGTCATTCCGAACGGAGCGCAGCGGAGAGAGGAATCTAAGGCGCTACCCTGCAATATCGTCAATTCTAGATTCCTCGCTCCGCTCGGAATGACATTTACATACCCTTGTCAGCCCCCAGGAGAGGGAACTTAGATAGCCGAGGCCAGGGTGCGCCGCGCCTCGGCAGGCGGAACTCACTCTCCCGCGTCCTGGCAGGCGGAAATCACTCTCCCGTGCCCTTGGCAGGCGGAACTCACTCTCCTGCGCCCTGGCAGGCGGAACTCACTCGCCTGTGCCCAGGCCCGCCGAGCCGGGCGCGGCGTCCGCTTTGCTTTCGGACGTCGGATGCGGACGTTCCAGCTTGACCTCAGGGGCAAGGTCATAGCCCCAACCGGGCGTATCCGGCGGGCGCACCTGGCCGTTCTCCGGCAGGGGTTCGCCGCTGAAGAAGGGCTGCACCGGCACGAGTTCGCTGCCGTCGCCAGCGCGGAAGATGAATTCGACCAGCGGCGCGTTGGCATGGGCGAGGCAGAAGTGGTAGCTGGCGGTCGCGCCCACGTGGGGAATCACGTCGATGCCGTGGGGCTCGGCCATCTGCGCCGCGCGGTGGGCCTCGGTGATGCCGCCGCACCAGGCGAGATCGGGCTGGAGGATGTCGGCGCAGCCGCGTTGGATCAGCTCATGGAAGCCGAAGCGGGTGTACTCGTGCTCGCCGGTGGTGATGCGCGTCCAGGAAATGCGGCGGCGCAGCGCGGCATAGCCCTCGTAGTCGTCGGGCGGGAGCGCCTCCTCGATCCAGTACACGTCGTAGGGGCGCAGGCGCTCGGCCATGCGCAGCGTGTAGGTAACGTCCCACGCCATGTAGCAATCGAGCATCAGCAGCATGTCGGGCCCCAGCGCCTCCCGCGCGTCGGCCACGTGCTTTTCGTTCAGCTTCATGCCTTCCACGCCGTCCCACGGGCCGTAGGGCATGGCGACTTTGTTGCCCACGAAGCCTAACGACTGATAGACTGCGGATTGATTGCCAGTGGCGTAGACCGGAATCGCCGGCTTGGTGGCGCCGCCGAGCAGTTTGTAGACTGGCTGATTGGCGGCCTTGCCCTTGATGTCCCACAGGGCGTTGTCCACGCCGCTGATCGCCATGAGCGGCAGCCCCTTGCGCCCGTAGGGGAGCGAGGCGCGGAACATCTGGTCCCAGAGGCGTTCGGTGTCGCGGGGGTCCTGGCCAACGAGCAGGCGCTTGAGGTGCTGCTCCACGATGAAGCAGGCCGGATTGCCGCCGCCGCCCAGTCCGAGACCCTCCAGCCCGTCGTCGGTGGTGACGCGCACGATGATTGGCCCCAGCGGCCCCTGCCAGAGCGCCCGCCGCGCGCCGTACTCCGGATAGCGGGACATGGGGTTTGCCACCCGAATATGCGAGAGCCAACTGGGCGGCTCCGGCGGCAGGTGGGGTATGTAGGCTTGGACATCGATGATCTTCACGGGTCTTTTCCTCTGTTGGCGGAACGGTCACTACGGACATAACCACGGGAGCGAGCCTGTGGTACCGTCTATGATAACCGGCAAAGCGAACAGGTGTCAGCGCGCGCATAGCGCCGGGGAGGTACGTCCTGGCACAACGGCAACCGGAGCGTCTACCGCGCCCGCGGCGCGCTGGTCATGGTCGGCTTCCTCATCCAGTGGCCGACGCTGATGACGCTGCTGATGTTTCCAATCTTGCTAGCGGCTTACGTTCGCCTGGCGGCGACGGAAAATTCCTGCCTGGCGCGGGAGCACGGTGAAGATTTGCAAAGCTATAAGGAGTCCGTGCCGGCTGGCGGCTGCGCTTGAAGTGAGAGTCACTTAGCTGCCGAGGACTCTTCAAGTACTGCAGGTACTAAAGGGAGGCGGCATCTCGGAAACCGCGCTATGGGTTTCCAAGATGCCGCTCTTTGTGCGACTGCAACCGGATGCCTTAGGAACTCATCCTAAGCCTTTGGAGTTCCACAGTCTGGTGTAGGGATTGCCATAGCACCCGTGACTTGCCTGTTGAATTTGCATTTCGACCTAGTTGCTCGGACATCTCCACCACATCTTGAACTAGCTTAGGGCCGCACGTGGTGAAGAATTCCTTGGGATCCACATCCCATCGCATTGAGCCGTCGGTACTCTTATGCAGCAGGCCACGTAGGCTCCCCAGAATCGGATATACCCACCCATCTGGAATGCCATATTGAGTAAACCGACCTGTCAGTTCTAGTCGTATGATCGGCTTGTCCCTATAGTCAATTTCCTTGCGCTTTCCAAGCCTAGCGTTGGTGCCAATGGCATCCTTGTAGGCTCGCTCAAAAGAAAGCTTGACGTACTCATAGAGATCAAGAATGTCAAGGATGACGGGCGCAAGTGCCCTATAGCCGCTGTTCCAATCAGGCTTTTCATAGTAGCCCTGAAGCAAGCGCCCTTTGCCCGTATAGGCAACGATCGGCTGCCTACCAGCGCTATCCCAATTGGGGTGAAAGAGTGTCAGCAGCCCTAGAATCTGCCTGATGTCAACTGGCTCCTTGCCGTTCTCCTCATACCGCACCTTTCCTTTGAACCGCGAGTTCTCGATTATCTCTTTGAGCCAGTCGAACTTCCCACCCAAGTCTGCGAGGCTCCACGGCTTAACTTGTATGCTGGTGTTTCTCGCGTCTGTAAGTCTAAGCACTGCCTCATTGGCGGCGATTCCTTCACCAGCTATCACTTCCACGTGGACGTACGCTTTCTCGATGAAATCGGGTAAACTATGCTCGTTCACAAGAGCTTTCGCATCTCGCTTGATACGACTCAGCACTCGGTCGGTGGTAGCGCCGTCGGCTAAGCCTCCTTGCTCAGAGGAGCCGATGTGAATGTGGAGCAGTTCTTGTTGGTTGTCATACCAAGCACGGGAAGCGATAACGAGCAGTCCGCGGTTCAGGAGATGAAAGTCCTCTGGACGACTCTCAACCGACTCCTGAATTGCTCTTGCAACACGTGACTTGAGGGCGTTTTCGTCATGGCTTCGAGGATTAACATCCTCTGGAATGTCGCCGTGGGGGAAGTCCGCAATCTTGACATACGCGTGGAGAATTCGAACATCAAGACCACCAGGGGTTTCAATGCTACGTATGTGCTGGCGACTGACGGGGATCTGCAACTGAGGTGCAGAAGAAACGGAAAGATCGGAAACTGAAACAGCAGCCATTGCGGCGGCCTCCTGTAGAACTTGAGCGGGCACCTCATAAGCATTAGGTACAGTGCTAGCGTCAAGGTCGCAGACCTGTGACTTGCCCGTTACACTGACACGTACATATTACAGGAATCGAGGCCAGAAGTCAAGTGGCGCGAAGAATTCCAAGTCTCCTACTTGCGATGATGGTCCTCTGCTTACTCGGCTGTGGGGATCCCACTGCGGAGTTACTCGAAGGCCTGGTCACGCGCGTCGCGTCAGAGGAGCAAACACCGCTACCCTATGAAGCGGCGCTCTGCGTCAATGAGGCGCGCATCAATGTGCTGGTAGCCGATACGCCGGAAGAACGGGCCGCCGGGTTGAGCGGCTATCCCGGTCTGCCGGATGACGCGGGGATGCTGTTCGTCTTTGGGGAGCCGACGCGGCCGTCGTTCTGGATGAAGGGAATGAGATTCTCACTCGACATAATTTGGATCCGCGACGGCACGGTGGCGCAGATCGCCGCCGCGGTACAGCCCCCACCGCCAAATACGCCGGACGACCAATTGCCGCGCTATCAGTCGGACGAGCCGGTCACCCACGTGCTGGAACTGCCGGCCGGCGCGGCGGCGCGCTACGGCATCACCGTCGGCGACTGGATTACGCCGTGCGCCGACGCAACGCCGACCCCGATCAACAACGGCTGACCGGCGCAGGTTGCAAACCTGCGCTACCGGGGTCGGTGTGGCTTGGCTACTCCGGCGAAAGGACGTCTTTCGAGAGCACGTCCTTGGCGCCCGTTTGGTGGTTGGCGAGCCGGGCCAGGGTGAAGAGCAGGTCGGAGAGGCGGTTGAGGTAGACGAGGATGGGTTTGGAGAGATCTTCCTCTTGGGCCAGGGCCACGGCAATGCGTTCGGCGCGGCGGCAGACGGCGCGGGCAAAGTGCAGCGCGGCGGCGGCGTGCGTGCCGCCGGGGAGGACGAAGTCCGTAAGCGGCGGGAGTTGCTCGTCGGCAGCGTCGATGGCCGCTTCCAAGGCTTGGGCGTGCTCCGGCGTGATGCGCGGTATGGTATACCCGCGCGGCTCGTGCGGGCAGGCAACGTCCGCGCCCATCACGAAGAGTTCGCCTTGGATGCGCTGGACGAGAGGTCGGACCCTCACCCTAACCCTCTCCCTCTGGAGAGGGGACAGGCCAGCGCCCGGCGCGGGTTGGCGTTGGGTCGTGGGGGCGGTTTCCGTATCGGGCGCGTGAGCGACCGCCATGCCCAGCGCGGCGCTCAGTTCGTCGATTGTGCCGATGAGTTCCATGCGCAGCGCGTGTTTGGGGACGCGCTCGCCGCCGAAGAGCGACGTGTCGCCGTCGTCACCGCCGCCGGTGTAGATGGGCATGTAAGTTCGCTTCGATTGCGTTCAGCCTATTGGAATAGCTACTCCGCGGCCGCGGCGCGGAGCATGTCGCGCATGGCGTGCACCAGGGCCAGACCCTCGTTCCAGGGCCGTTGGAAGCAGTTGCGCCCGAAGATGAAGCCGGTCGCGCCGGACTGGACCGCCAGGCGCGCCTTTTCCAGGGCTTCCTCGTCGCTGGCGCGGGAACTGCCCGAAATCAGCACCAGCGTCTTGCCCGCGGACTGCACGGCCTTGGCCAGCGCCTCCTCGGCAGTCACGTTCATGGTGTCGTAGGGCGCGGGTGAGAGCTTGTCCTTCTCCGGGTCGATCTTCGGCACGTTTATCTTCACCACGTCCGCGCCGAGTTCCGCGGCCACGCGCGCCGCGTAGTCGATTGCGTAGAAGCTGTCGCGGCCGCCTTTGGCCTCCATGTGCCGGCCGCGGGGGTAGGCCCACATGATGGTCGGCATACCGAAGCGGTCGGCGTCTTGGCGCACCTGCCGCCACTGGGCGAAGTCTTCATCCTGGCGCGACGAGCCCATGTAGAGCGTGTAGCCAATCGCGTCCGCGCCCAGGCGCACGGCGTCCTCCACCGTGGCGTTGAGCGGATTGAGGGGGTCGTCGTCCGGCGGGATGTTCGTCTTGCCGTTCAGCTTCACCACCAGCGGCATGGCGCCGGCGTACTGGCGCATGTACTTCAGCGCCGTGCCGTACTGCAAGGCCACGCCGGAAAAGCCGCCTTCCAGCGCCAGCCGCCAGATGTAATCTGGGTCCAGCGCGGCGGGATTGTCGAAGAAGTCTACCGGGCCGTGCTCCATGCCGTGGTCCACCGGCAGCAGCATCATGGTGCCGTTACCGGGGCCGTAGCCGTAGAGCAGCCGCTGCAAGCGTACGTACTTGCCCGGGCTCAGTTCAAGATCGTCGAGCGTGATTCGTCTCGCCGCCGCGACGGATGTGGCGCCAGAGTCGGCCATGGTCTGCCTCCTTACCTCACTGCCGTGAACGCTATCCGAGGCGCGGGCTCCGCATGAAATCCCGAACGCGTGGCCCGCGCACTGCTTCCCTTCTTACTTTAGCATCTATGCCACTGCGGGAACGAGTGATGCGGCCCGTTTGCACCGATGAGCCGGATCCTTGGCAGCAAATGCCTTCAATCTTCACGGCAGCGCGGGGCTGCAATCTTCACGTCAGCGCAGGATTGCGAAATGTATGGCAGTGCGGGATTGCGACTTCTACGGTAGCGCGAGAATGCAGTCTTTCGGGTAGCGCAGGTTTGTAACTTGCGGGGCGGCATTGGCGCGCGCGGCGCAGCCCGCGTGGCTTCCCGCGTTGCCGGACAGTGACAAACGGAGCGCAACCGCAGTGTCCCACTTCGCTTGACGCTTGTAGGGTCATGGCTGGTACTATCGCCATGCGGTAAAGAAAGAGAGAGGCGCGCGATGCGAGACAACGGCAGAGACCGCCAGGCGGAAAAGTACCTGCAGACCAGCCGCGTCTTTCTCCGGCAAGCGGGGGAAGAACTTGAAGCGGGCGACTTGCGGCAGGCCTCTGAGAAAGCCTGGGGCGCGGCGGCGCAGGCCGTGAAAGCAATTGCCGAACAGAGAGGCTGGGAGCACTACACCCACGCCCACCTATTCCAGCACGTGGACCGGTTTTCGGCTGAGCTTGACAGCGCCGAGCTTGGCAGGCTGTTCCGGAGCGCGAACTCTCTGCACGTCAACTTCTACGAGGGGGACCAGACGGCAGTAGCCGTGCGGGGCGGCATCGAGGACGTGCGGTTGTTCGTGGGCAAACTGGATGCCATCTTCGAACGCTAGCTCGTCGCGCGCTGCCGGGCGGCCGCTTCCAACCGCGCCAGGGATTCCGGCGGCACGTTGATAGCGCCCAGTGCGGCCTGGGGCAGGATGCCGCCGCCGTGGAAGTCGCTGCCGCCGGTGGGGATCAGGTCGAAGCGGGCCGCGATGCGCAGAATGGCGGCGCGCTGCTCCGCCGAATACCCGGTGTAGTAGGTTTCGATGGCGTCCAGGCCGGCCCCGGCGAGTTCGGGCACGAGCGTTTCCAGGTCCACCTGGTCCGCGCCTTCCACGTTGTAGGGATGCGCCAGCCCGGCTGCGGCCCCGGCGCGATGCAGCAAGGCCACCGCCTCAGCCGGCGTGAGTTTCGGTTGTTCCACGTAGGCGGGCATGCCATGGCCCAGGTACTTGGCGAAGGCCTCGTCGGAATCGCGCACGTAGCCCCGGGCGATCATGGCCTTGGCGACGTGGGGGCGTCCCACCGCGCCGCCGTCCGCCCGCTCCAGTATCTCCTCCCAGTCGAGCGGCATGTTCAGCGCGGCCAGCTTTTCCACCATCTCTTGCGCCCGGTAGAGCCTGCCGTCACGCTGCCGCGCGACGACCTCTCGCAGTTCCTCATGCTGCGTATCCACGAAGTGGCCCAGCACGTGCACCGACTGGCCGTGCCAGAGGGTGTTGAACTCGATGCCGGCGATCACGCGCACACCTAGCGCCTGCCCCGCTTGCTGCGCGGCGGCCACGCCGTCGGTGCTGTCGTGGTCGGTGATGGCGATGCAATCCAGGCCGGCCGTGCCCGCCATGCGCGCGAGGACGGCCGGCGCAAACGCGCCGTCCGAGGCGGTAGTGTGGAGGTGAAGGTCAATGCCGGGCATTGGGAAATTCCACTCTCTTGCATGAAAACGGCAGGGCGTTTACAGTTCCGCAGGCCCCATGATACACCGTTAGCCGCGTTTCACCGGAACGCCTTCCAGCAAGCCTGCGTCGCGCATGGCGACCCACTCGCTCATGAAAGTCTCGTTCCACGTGTCGGTAAGGGGGTGTTCCAGCATCTCCTGGAAGATGGGCCAGAAGATGATGATGCCGTCGGCGCCGTCGCGGAGGGCGGCGTAGGCGGTCTCGACGCTTCTGACGAGGGCGGCGGTGACGTAGGGGCGGTTCTGCCAGCCGGCGAACATGCGCACGCACTCGCGCACCAGCTTGGTGGGGTCGCCGCCCATCTGCTTCACCGGCTCGCAGAAGGGCAGGACGTGGGTAGCGCCCGCCTGCGCCGCGGCCGCCGCCTGGGGCAGCGAGAAGACGGTGGTGCAGAAGGTTTCCACGCCCTCCTCGGCCAGGCGGCGGAACGCGCCGAGGCCGTGCGCGGTGCAGGGAATCTTGATGATTATCCGGTCGGACATGCGCGTGAAGCAGCGGCTGACGTCGAGCAACTCAGCCGTGGAGTGGCCGTCAACCTCGACAACCACGGGCTTGTCGGTGACGTCCAGGTAGCGTTGTACAACCTCCGTGAGTTGGCCGTATTTCTTCACCATCTCGTTGAGCACCACCGTATTGGTGACGATGCCGGCCGCGCCCCGGTCCATCCAGGGCTCGAGGTCGGCGGGGTCGCCCGCCAGCCAGACGGCGGGACCTCTGCCGACGCGCCGGGCCTGCGTCACGGGTCCGGTTACCACGGGCTCCAAACCCTTGTCGCTGTGATTGCTATCGGTTGTCATGCCCAGCCTCCGGCGTTTCCTCTTGGGTTTACGTGCGGTAGTCGCTGTTGAAGATGACGTACTCGGTGGTCAGGTCGCAGCCCCAGGCGGTGGCGGTAGCGTCGCCCTCGGCCAGGTCGAGGATGAACATGGCCTCTTTCTTGTCCAGCAGGGCGGAGGCGGCGTCCTCGTCGAAGTCGGTGGGCGTGCCGTTGCGGTAGAGCAGGATGTCTTCCAGCCAGAGCGACGCCTGGTTGGGATCGAAGTCCACGCCGCTGTATCCCGCCGCGCACATGATGCGTCCCCAGTTGGGGTCGGAGCCGAGAAAGGCGGTCTTCACCAGGCTGGAACTTGCCACGCTGCGGCCGATGACGCGGGCGGCGTCCACCGTGGCCGCGCCGCGCACCTCCACGCCGAAGATCTTGGTGGCGCCTTCCGCGTTGCGCACAATCTCCTTGGCGAGAAAGACCGCCACCGCGCGCAGGGCTTCCTCGAAAGCCGCGCCGGCCGCGCCGCCGTCGATTTCCGGCCCGCCGGCCGCGCCGTTGGCCAAGGCGAGCACCGTGTCGTTGGTGGAACTATCGCCGTCTACGCTGATCACGTGAAAAGAATCGTCCACGGCCCGCTTGAGGGCGGCGTGCAGGAAGGGCGCGGCGACCGGCGCGTCGGTGGTGAGGTAGGCGAGCATGGTGGCCATGTTGGGATGGATCATGGCCGCGCCCTTGGCCATGCCGCCGACCGCGTACGTGACGCCGTTGGCCTGGAACTCGGCCGCGGCTTCCTTGGGCCACTCGTCGGTGGTCAACATGGCGGTGGCCGCTTCCCGGTGGCGCTCTTTGGCCGGAACGAGGCGCGCAATGCCTTCCCGTACCGTGTCCATGGGCAGTTGGCGGCCGATCACGCCGGTGGAGCAGACCAGGATGTCCTCGGCGCCCACGCCCACCTGCGCCGCCAGCAGGGCCGTCATTTCCTGGGCGTTCGCCATGCCCTGAGCACCGGTGCAGGCGTTGGCGTTGCCGCTGCAATAGACGATGCCCCGGGTCGCGCCGCGCCGCAGACGTTCTTGATCCAGCAGCACCGGCGCGGCTTTCACTTTGTTCAGCGTAAAGACGCCGGCCACGGTGGCGGGCCGCTCCGAGACCAGACAGCCCACGTCGCGCTTTTCGCCGGTTGGGTCGGGCTCTTTGATGCCGCAAAAGACACCGTCCGCCAGATAGCCGGCCGGGCGCGTCGCGCCGCCTTCGCTCAGTCCTGCCGTGAGTTCACCTGCCATGGTTCCGCTTCCTCATGTGTAATTGCGCGCTTGAGAATCTTCCTCTTGGAATACTGTACATATTTTGGAGGGAAACTTCACGCCTGGGGCGGGTCTTCGTGTGAACGCATGACGGTTTATTGTGTAGACGTAACGCGGTTTGTGGTGTAAACGTAGGATGGATAGTCGTGTAGACGTGAAATGGGTTGTGGTGTAGACGTAGGACGGGTTGTCGTATAGACGTGAAACGGGTTGTGGTGTAGACGTCGGGCGATTATCCGTATAAACGTAGCGCGGGGGCTTGTCCCCCGCCGGGGCGCTGACAGGGGTGCGCAATTGTCATTCCGAGCGGAGCGAGGAATCTAGAATCCACGCTGCGCGGAGTTTGGCAGGCTCACCAATCTAGATTCCTCTCTCCGCTGCGCTCCGTTCGGAATGACACGTCAAACCAATTCAAGAATGCCTACCCCGTTAGCCCGCCGCAGAGGGAGAGACGGCCACGCATTAGGGATAGACCGCAGGGAAGACGCAGGTTACAAACCTGCGCTACCGGATCCCAGGTTGCAAACCTACGCTACCGGGGGGGATCGCTTGCTGCCGGGGAGGGAATCGCTCCAAGCTGTTGCGCTCGCGGAGACAACCGTGATTTCCAGAATACGTAGCGCGGGGGCTTGTCCCCCGCCGGGGCGGTGACAGGGGCATGTAAATGTCATTCCGAGCGGAGCGAGGAATCTAGAATCCACGCTGCGCGGAGTTTGGGAGGCTCACCACTCTAGATTCCTCTCTCCGCTGCGCTCCGTTCGGAATGACACGTCAAGCCGATTTGAGAATGCCTACCACGTCAGCCCGCCACAGATGGAGAGACGGCCACGCATTAGGAATCGACCGCAGAGAAGACGCAGGTTACAAACCTGCGCTACCGGAGACGTGAGGCACAATCTGGGGCGATTCTGACACGAGGAGAGTCGACGCGACGTAAGCCGGTGATTTCCAGAATACGTAGCGCGGGGGCTTGTCCCCCGCCGGGGCATTGACAGGGGTATGTAAATGTCATTCCGAGTGGAGCGAGGAATCTAGAATCCACGCTGCGCGGAGTTTGGCAGGCTCACCACTCTAGATTCCTCTCTCCGCTGCGCTCCGTTCGGAATGACACGTCAAGCCGATTCAAGTTTGCCTACCCCGCCGGAGACGCCGTCGGATTTCTCACCGGCTATTCTCCCTTTGCGGGCCGCGTCAGCCCGCGCCGTCCTGGAGGAACGCCGTCAGCATTTCCCGCGCGTTTTCCTTGATTGGCGGGAAGTGACTGAAGCAGAGGGTGCTGAAGTTCACGTCCAGCAGTTTGGCGAGGGAAGCGCGCGCCAGTTCGGGATCGCGGGTAAAGAGCCATGAAGGCCCGAGCAGTTTGCCGAAGCGGAACTGGAGCGCGTCGCCGACGATGAGCGTGCTGGCCGGTTCCACGTGCAGGCAGATGCTGCCCTGCGTGTGGCCGGGGGTATGGATGACGCGCACGCCTTCGGCGGAGGGCAAGTAGTCGCCGTCCTCCAGCGGGTAGCGCACGTCTACCGGCGGGCCGCTGAACACGGAGAAGACGGGTTGGACCTGCGGCAGCGCCTCACGGCGGAGGGGACTGCGCGGCGGCTCGTCGCCGCGCACGATGCCGGCTTCCGAATGGTGAATGGCAACCGGCGCGGCGGTGGCCTCCACCACCTCCGCCAGGCCGCCGGCGTGGTCGGGATGGCAGTGGGTCAGCGCGATCAGCCGCACCTGCTCCGGCGCGACGCCCAGCGCCGCCAGGCCCGCGTTGATGACCGGCAGGCCGCCCCGGCTGCCGGCGTCTACCAGCACTACCCCGTCAGGCGCTTGCAGCACGGTGACGCGCGCTCCCCAGGCGCGCACTTGATGCACGCCGGGAGCGATGGCGATTGGCTCTAAGAATGGAATGTCCGGCACCGCGTGATTGCGCTCCTCAGGCTTGGCGGCAGGCCCGCGCGCTGCGGGCGGCTGCGAGAGGCGGGGGACAAGCCCCCGCGCTACGGGGTCTGCCCGTGCGCCCCCCTTGGCGGCTGCGAGAGGCGGGGGACAAGCCCCCGCGCTACGGGGTCTGCCCGTGCGCCCGCGGGCGATTGCGAGAGGCGGGGGACAAGCCCCCGCGCTACGGGGTACGCCCGCGCGCCCCGTAGGCGTTTGCACGAGGCGGGGGACAAGCCCCCGCGCTACGGGGTACGCCCGTGCGCCCCGTGGGCGATTGCGCTAGGCGGGGGACAAGCCCCCGCGCTGCGGGGTCTGCCCGCGCGCAGTTTGCTCGCTTCTTCACCGTACCACAGCGCCGTTGGTTTTCATACGACGGGGCGGCGCGTATAATACGCCGTATACCGCGCCGCGCGTTGCGCTTGATATTCTTTCGACAAAGACGCAAGGAGAGCCGCATGCAGACTCTTAACGACCTCTTGGAGACCGCGGCCAATCGCTTCGGCGACGCGACCGCGCTCAGCATCAAGCCGGGTATCCGCGTGCGCTGCTGGCGCTACCGCGAGCTTTGGGAAGCCGCCGGCCGGGTAGCGGCCTACCTGCGAGACCAGGGCATCGAGAAGGGCGACCGGGTCGTCATCTGGGCGCCGAACCGGCCGGAGTGGGTGGTGGCGCTCTTCGGCTGTTTGCGCCTGGGCGCGATCGCGGTGCCGTTCGACATCCGCAGCGCGCCGGAGTTCGTGGCCGGCGTGCTGGGGCAGACGCAGCCGAAGTTTGCATTCGTCTCCCAGTTCACACCGGAAAACGACGCAATCGAGGCCGTGCCGCGTATGAACATCGAAGACCTGGAGGAGTTGCTGGCGGACGACGGGCCCGCGCCGCCGGCGGTTGACGTGGCGGCGGACGACGTCGCGGAGATCATGTTCACCTCCGGCACTACCGGCGCGCCGAAAGGCGTGATTCTGACACACGGCAACATCGTCTCCAACGTGGTTGCCGCCTGCCAGGAAGTGACGCCCCAGCCGCACTGGCGCTTGCTCTCCCTGCTGCCGTTGAGCCACATGCTGGAGCAGACGGTGGGCCTCTACGCGGTCTTCTATGGCGGCGGCCAGGTGGTCTATCCCGTCAGCCGCCAGCCCAGCATCCTGGTGCGCACCATGCAGGAGAACGGCATCACCAGCATCGTGCTGGTGCCCCAGGCGCTGGAACTCTTCATGAACGCCATCGAGCGGGAGGCGGAACGCACCGGCAAGAAGGAGCAACTGCAGAAGATCCTCGGCATCGCGCCGCGCCTGCCGGTGTGGCTGCGCAAGAAACTCTTTGGCAAGGTGCACCGGCGCTTTGGCGGCAAGTTGCAGTTCGTCATGTGCGGCGGCGCGCGGCTGGACCCGCCCCTGGCCGAAAAGTGGGAGGCCCTGGGCGTGATCGTGCTCCAGGGCTACGGCACCACCGAGGCCGCGCCGATTGTGGCCTGCAACAGCTTCGACTACAAGAAGCTGGACGCGCTGGGCAAGGTGCTGCCGGGCCAGGAGGTGCGCATCGCGGATGACGGCGAAATCCACACGCGCGGCCCCAACGTGACGCCGGGCTACTGGAACGCGCCGGAGATCACCGAGGCGTCCTTCGACGGCGAGTGGTACAAGACCGGCGACCTGGGCCACATCGACGAGGACGGCTTCCTCTACTTCAAGGGACGGAAGAAAGACCTGATCGTGCTGGCCAACGGCCAGAACGTCTACCCGGAGGACATCGAGCCATTTCTGCAAAATCACCCGGCCATCGAGGACGCGGTGGTGGTGGGAATGCCGAGCCCCAGCGGCGGCGAGGACGTGTACGCCGCGCTGATTCCGGCCGAGGGGAGCGCGAATGGCGATGGCGCCGACGGCGGCGCGGTGGTGGCGGAGGTGAACCCGCAGTTGGCCGCGCACCAGCAAATCAGAGGGTTCAGCATCTGGCCCGACGAGGACTTCCCCCGCACCCACACGCTCAAGGTGAAGAAGAACATCGTGCTGGAACGCCTCATGGCGGACGCGCAGGGAGCGGCGGAACCCGTAGCCGCTCCGGCTGAAGGCCCGAAAGAGGCGCTGACGCCGCTGGAGCAGTTGATCGTGCGCATCTGCGAGGTGTCGCCGGCCGACGTGAGCGCCGGCAGCGGTTTGGGCGCGGACATCGGCCTGGATTCCCTGGGCAGGGTCGAGTTGCTTTCGGCGATCGAGCAGGAACTCGGCGTCTACATCGACGAAACCCAGGTGAATCCGGAGACGACGGTGGGAGACCTGGAGACGCTGCTGGCGCAAGGCAGCGCCAGCGAGGACGAGCGGTTTCCGGGCTGGAGCAAGACGGTGTGGTGCCGCGTGGCGCGCTCGGTTTTGTACTACCTGATCGTCAAGCCCGGCATTGGGCTGCTCTACAAAGTGCAGGTGACGGGAAAAGAGAATCTGGATGGGCTGTCGGGGCCGGTGCTCTACGCCTCCAATCACAATCTGCGGTTGGACGCCGGCATGATTCTGCTGAGCCTGCCGCCTGCGACGCGCTGGCGGCTGGGGATCGCGGCGGCGGCGGACAACTACTTCTCGTCGGTGTGGTGGCGGATCTTCAGCCCGCTCCTGGGCAATACCTTTCCGTTCGCGCGCTACGGCCCGGTGCGGCGCAGCCTGGAAAACCTGGGGAATATGCTCGACCGGGAGTGGTCGGTGCTGATCTTCCCGGAAGGCGACCGCACCGAGGGCGACATCAAGGAGTTCAAGCCCGGCACCGGCTTCGTGGCGATGGAGTCGCGCACGCCGGTGGTGCCGATTAGGGTGAGGCAGGTAAAGCCGGGGGTGTTCGAGGGCGCGTCGTTCCCCTGGCGCGGCTCGGTAACGGTGCAGTTCGGCAAGCCGCTGGTCTTTACGCCCGGCGCCGACTACCTGGAAGCGACGGAACGGCTGGAACAGGCCGTGCGGGGACTGTAAACCGCTGCCGACGTGGACGCGAATGGTGTAGGGGCACGACATGTCGTGCCCCTACACCTTTTGCGTTCAGGCAGCCTTCAGCGCCCGTTACGGATAGAGCGGTTTGGCTTCCAAGCCCATGGTCTCCGGCAGGCCGAGCATGGCGTTGGCGTTCTGCAGCGCCTGGCCGGCCGCGCCCTTGACCAGGTTGTCGATGGCGGTGGTGACGATGAGGTGTCCCGTGCGCTCGTGCACCACCGGATGCGCCAGGCAGTGGTTGCTGCCGTACGTCCACTTGGTCTTGGGCGAGACCGTGAGCGCCTCCACGAACGGCTCATCGGCGTAGCGGGCGTGGTAGAGGTCGTCCACTTCCCGTTGGGTGATCGGGCGGGTGAGTCCGGCGTAGCAGGTGGCCAGGATGCCGCGCGTCATGGGGATGAGGTGCGGAATGAAGGTGACCTCCACGTCCTGATTGGCAACCGCGCTCAGTTCCTGCACGATTTCCGGCTGGTGGCGGTGGCCCTGCAGCGCGTAGGCTTCCACGCTTTCGTTGACTTCCGAGAAGTGGTTGGTGAGCGTCAGGCTGCGTCCGCCGCCGGAAACGCCGGACTTGGCGTCCACGATGACGGCCGGCGCGACCAGCCCTTCCTCCAGGGCCGGGGCCATTCCCAATATCGCGCCGGTGGGGTAGCAGCCCGGATTCGCCACGATCTTCGCCTGCCGCACTTCTTCCCGGTGGAGTTCGGTAAGGCCGTAGACGGCGCCAGCCAGGTATTCCGGGCACGGGTGCTCCTGGTACCACTCCCGGTAGGTCTCCGGGTCATGCAGGCGAAAGTCCGCGGCAATGTCCACCACGGGCACGCCGTCCTGGATGAACGGCAGCAGCGCCTCCGCCGAAGCTTTGTGCGGCAGGCCGGAGAAGACCAGGTCCACGCCGGTGGTGATCTCCGCCGTGATTTCCATTGCCCCCAGACCCTCCCGGGGAAAGAGTCCGGTGAACGGAAACACCTCATCCAGACGCTTACCGGCCTGGCTGCGGCCGGTGGCGGCCGCGATTTCCAACTCCGGATGCCAGGCCAGCAGCCGGATGAGTTCCAGTCCGGCATAGCCGGTAACGTTCAAGATGCCGATGCGCATGACACTACTCCGCTTTCAAATCCCAGGGGGAGCGCTTCCGCACTAATGGAGATATTTGCAAAACGAGACCCGGCAGACGAGTAGTCCCCCTCTCCCTTTGGGAGAGGGCCGGGGTGAGGGTGAGTCTTCGCCGGTTCCATCCCACTTCGCAGGGCCTTCGTATGATTCGCCGCAATATCCCCCTCACCCTAACCATCTCCCTCAGGAGCCCTTTGCATAACTCCGTCATTCCGGTGAAAACCGGAATCCAGAGTGCTTTTACAACTAAAGCTTGCATGAAGTCAAGCCATTTCGCCCCCCATCCCAACCTTCCCCCTCGATGGGGAAGGGGTTATGCAAGGGTCTCCAAAGGGAGAGGGCCGGGGTGAGGGTGAGTCTTCGCCGGTTCCATCCCACTTCGCAGGGCCTTCGTATGATTCGCCGCAATATCCCCCTCACCCTAACCCTCTCCCTCAGGGAGAGGGGACTGCTCGCCTCACAGCGAGATTTCGCATGGTTCTCCTGTGAGACTCTCGTTGCCGGCAAGAGGGGATAGAAGCCCAGTATAGCGAAACACCGTTGGCGCGTAAACGCTAGCGCGTGGCGAGCATGACGACGATGAGCGCCGCCAGCGCGATGCGGTAGAGCGCCAGCGGCCAGAGGCGGCCTTGCCGCAGGTAGCGCAGGAAGACGCGGATGCAGAGGTAGCCCACCCCCAGCGCGCTGAGGAAGCCCGCGATGAAGAGCGTGCCGCCGTTGCCGCCCAAGGCCGCGCTATCCAGGTGACGGGCTTCCCAGATACCGGCGCCAAAGATCACCGGCGCCATGAGCAGGAAGGAAAACCGCGCCGCCTGCACCCGGCTGAGACCGAGCGCCATGCCCATGGTGATGGTGCTGCCGGAGCGGGAGACGCCGGGGACGATTGCCAGGGCTTGAGCCAGGCCGATGAGCAAGGCTTCCCGCCAGCCGAGGCCGTCGCAGGCGCGCTCGCCGGTGTGCCGGGCGTCCACCACCCACATGACGACGCCGACCACGGCAAGGGCGCAGGCGATGATCCACGGCGCGCGCAGGACGGTGGCGGCGGCGTTCTCCAACAGCAGTCCGGCGGCGACCGCCGGCAGCGTGGCGAGCACGAGCAGCCACGCCAGGCGGCGCTCAGGCTCGGCCTGGATGTTGCGCTCGCGCAGGGAGCGGAGGAATGCGCCGGCCAGCGCCAGCACGTCGCGCCGGAACACCAGCAGCACGGCGAGGAGCGTGCCCACGTGCAGCGCCACCGTGAACGGCAGGCTGTTCAACACCGGCGACGACCAGTTGAACGCCCACGGCAAGACGGCGAGGTGGCCGGAACTGGAGATCGGCAGAAACTCCGTAATGCCTTGCACGACGCCCAGGACGATGGCCGCGAACACGTCGCTTTCCCACCATCCCGCCGCGCCGGCGGTGAGCGGGAAACTCCGGAACATCATGGAGCGCCTTTAGATTCTTTCTGCGCGGCGCGGCGCGTCCGCTCGGCGAGCGCGATTCTCTGCACGACTGATTCGCTCCCCGCGATGACGGAGCCGGCCTGCGGACGGGTCACCGGGTCACCGTCCAGGGTCGTCACGCGGCCGCCGGCTTCGCGCACGATCAGCAGCGCGGCGGCCATGTCCCAGGGTTCGAGCCGGTGGTGGAAGAATCCGCTGAGGCGTCCCGCCGCCACGTAGCAGAGCGCCAGCGCCGCCGAGCCGGTGAGCCGCAGTCCCGCTACCTGGGGACGCAGCGCCGCGGCGAGCGCCAGGCTGTCGTGGGCGGCCTGGTCGTGGTGGCCCAGGTCGAAGCCCAGCAGCGCGTCCCGCCAGGGGACGCTTCGGCGAGCGGCAATGGCCTCGTCGTTCCAGGTCGCGCCGCCGTCCGCCTCCGCCGCAAAGAGATCGTCGAGCAAGGGATCGTACACCACGCCCGCCACCGGCCGCTTGCCTTCCACCAGCGCGATGCTGACGCTGAAGAGCGGAAAGCGGTTGGCGATGTTGAGGGTGCCGTCGATCGGGTCGATGATCCAGGTCGGTTCATCGGAGAGCGGGGCGCTGGCGGCCTCTTCGGAGAGGAAGAGGTAATTGGGAAAAGCGGCGCGGAGGCGCGCCTGGATGAGGTCGTTGGCGGCCAGGTCGAGGCCGGTGACGTAGTCGCCCCGGCCTTTGGTTTCCACAACGGCTGCTTTGGCCGCGTTGGCGCGGAGATGCGCGCCGGCTTCACGCGCGGCGGCAATCGCGGCCGCGCCGGGCGCCCGGCTCAATGCTAAAGCTCCAGCGCGCCGGCCAGCCGCTCGGAGGTCAGGGCGTCGTCGCGGTAGCGCAGCGCGTCGGACGCGCCAAGCGCGTGGTAGGCGGCGGTGGTGCGCAGGCAGGCCGCCTCCACCGCTTCCGCGGCCGCCGGCCGGCGTTGGTGGTCGTGGGGCGTCCAGGCCACCAGCGGGCGGGGCGCGACCAGCGCCGCCGCGTCGCAAATGTCGAACTCGCGCAGCGCGTCGAAGAGGAACCACGAGGCGTCGTAGGCGTAGTACTCGTTTTCCACCAGCCAGCGGAAGGAAGCCAGGCACTCGTGGGCCACCACCCCGGCGGCCCGCTGGTCCAGGGCGCCGGCAAACAGCGCCAGCAGCGCGCCGCCGCCGCGCCCGCCCAGCACGACCCGTTTCGCGGTTGTCTCCGGCAGGGCCAGGAGCGCGTCCAGGCCGCGGATAACGTCCTGCACGCGCATTCCCAGCAAAGGCCGGGCTTGCAAGAGGCCCATGTAGGCCGTTTTGTGGCTGACGTGGCCGTTGTCGCTTGTCTGCGGATTGTCCGCCGTTGGAAAGCCGGTTTCGCCCATGCCCCGGGGATCGAGCGCCAGGGAAGCCGCGCCGCGAGTGGCAAGAGCGTCCAGCAGCACCGCGCTGCGCTCGGCGTCCTTGCCGTCCTCGTCTACCCAGAGCAAGAGTGTGTCGTGCTGTGGGCCGGACGGCATGCGCAGCACGCCGGGGATGAGAATACCGGGTTCGGATTCGAAGACGATGCGCTCGCGCCGCACGTGCTCGCTGGCGGCAAGCGGCCCGCGCGAGATTTTCAGATCGCCCGCTAAGGGAAAGGCGGAGAGCACCCGGCGCACGCGCTCGCGCGCGACCTGCTGGTACTTGGCGGCCTCGCGCTGGGAGCCTACTTCCGGCAGTCCCGGATCCACGCCGGCCAGCAGCGCGCGGTTGAGCGAGAAGACGGTCTCGCCGCCGAGTTCGTGCACGTTGCCGGTTTCCGTGCAAAAGAGCGTCTCGTCCGGCTCCAGTTCAATCTCGGTCTCGCCGCTGCCTTCCTCTTCCTTATCGAACAGCCGGTTGAACCAGGCGTAGGCGGCCTGGCGCATGGGCAGGTGGTAGCCGTGATTCTGTTCCGCCACGGCCAGCGCCAGGTTGTCGGGCGCGCCGACCGCGGCGTAGACCCGCTCGGCGCTTTCCACGCAGCGGCGCGCGCCTGCCAGCGGAAAGTAGTCGCCGGTGGCAGCGCCCACGCAGAGCGGTCGCGGCGCGACCAGCGCCAGGTAATCGTCGTGGTCGAGACCCACGGCCAGTTGTCCGAAGAGATTCTGCTCGGCGTCCTGGGGGCCGACGCTATCGAGCAGCGCCGGAAAACCGGCGATGTAGCAGGTGGGCATAGCCGCCGTAATCCGCTCGTCGAACGGCACGTAGTAGGCGGTGTTCGTGCCGCCGCCGGAGACGCCGGTGCAGCCGACCCGGGTCGGGTCCACGTCGTCCCGCGCCAGCAGGCAGTCCAGCGCGCGGATGCTATCCCAGATCATGTACTGGGCCAGGTTGACGCCCAGCAGCAGGCATTGCGCGCCCAGGTTGCTGTGCTCGCGGGTGGAGGCGGTGAAGGGGGAATCCCGTGTCTCCGGGTCCCAGTACTGCCAGCGCTCGCCCTGGCCCAGCGGATCGTAGGCCAGCACGAGGTAGCCTTTTTCGGCAAAGCCCGCCGGCGTGCGCTGGTAGCCATCCGCCGCCTTGCCGTTGCGGCTGTGTCCCAGCGGAAAGAGCATGCCCGGATACGGCGGCGCGTGGTGTTTGGGCACGTAGGCCACCGCGGTCACGTAGAAGCGGGGGCGGCTCTCGAAGATGATCTTCTCGATGGTGTAGCGTTCGCGTTCCAGCGTGCCCACCAGGCGGGTATTCAGCGGGGTCTTTTCCGCCGGAAAAGGCCCTATGGCTTGCTGGAAGGCGGCCATCAGGCGCTCGCGCCGCCGCTCCCACTGCGCCGGCGTAGTTATGGCGGCGCGTTCCTTCTCCGCGTGATCGAACAGCGCGTGGGCTTGCTGCATCAGGTAGTCGTGGAGCATGGTGGCCGGAAGCGCGTCAGTGGCTGTAGGTGTGGCGACGGTTGCCATGGCGGCGTTCATCCCTTCTTGCGGTTTGCGTTGGGCGTGTCTCGATGAGGCGAGTATAGGCGCAAGGCGCGGGCGGCGTCAATCGGCAGGCGCGCAATACCCATGAAAGCAGGCAGCCAGACCGTTCGCCCTGAGCGCCGTCGAAGGGTGAACGGTGCAGGAAACGTACATTCGCTTCAATCCTACATCTTTCCGTTCATGCTCCGACGCGCTCAGCACGAACGGAGGGAGCCGGGTTCGCCTTTCATGCGCTTGCGCGACCTTGCGGATGCCCCAAGGTCGCCAAAGCGGAATCGGCAACGCAGCCTATCGCTTCTGAAAGATGCGTTCCAACTCCATGCCGGTGAGCCGCCGGATGCCGAAGACGGTGTAGAAAATGGCGATCGTGAGGATGATGATGGCGGGCACGGAGATCACGGGGAAACTCAGGGCCGTCATCTTGCCCAACTCTTCGTTGAAGGCCGTGGTGCCCGGCGTGCTCACCACCACCAGGCGCGCCAGGACGTAGTTCAGGAGCGCGGAGAGGAAGAACGACGCCGCCACGATCATGGTGCCGTTCACCAGGCGCTTTTCATAGGCCGGCCGTGTGCCCCGGGCGTCGAGGGCGGCGCTGACGGCGGCGCTGTCGATAACCTGGTTCAGCAGCATGGCAAGCAGCGAGAAACGGGTCTTGAGCGAACCGAGCACGACGAGGCCGATGACCAGCGGCACGGCCGCCTCCTTGACGGCAATCCACTTGGGGTCGAGCTTGAGCAGTCCGATGCCGCCGGTGAGCAGGATGCCGACGACGCCGATGACCGGCAGGAAGTTGAACGTGCGCCGCTGGTAGAAGTCGAACAGCCCGTACGCCAGCGGGAAGGCCAGGGCGACGAGAAGCCCGTTCACCGGCCCCAGCCACTCGTCGCCGCTGAAGCGCGTAAGGATGATGACCGGGACGACAATGTTGAGCAGCAGGCTGAGCAGCGGATTTTCGCGGCGCGGGCGGGCGTTGTTCTGGGCGGAGGTGTTCATCGTGCCGTTGGCCTTGGGTTGGGTCGAAACCCTGTTGGTGGATGCGCTCCCTCTATGATAGTACATTACGGCGTCTTGAGAGGCGGCAGGGATGTTCCAATGCTGCCGCGTGCGATACCTATGTGGATAGGCACAACGAATCCGCTATAGATAAGCGCAACGAATCCGCGCTGGTTATACGAACGATCTCTCGTACCGCAGGCGTAGGGGCACGACATGTCGTGCCCCTACGCCTGATGGCAAGTCGTGCCTCTGCGCCTGCTGGCAAGTCGTGCCCCTATGCCGCATGGCAGACCGTGTAGGAGCATCCTGCTCGTAACTCTCCACTCTTGTGTGGCGCCCTTGAGGGGAGATTTTCGCGCTACGCGAATCCCCCTCACCCCGGCCCTCTCCCCAGGGAGATGGGGCAAGAGAGGATGCCATCCGGTTCCCTCTCCTGGGCCGACAACGGCATGCGAGTGTCATTCCGAACGGAGCGCAGCGGAGAGAGGAATCTAAGGATGCTGGATTTGCGGGTCACTGCCCTGGATTCCTCGCTGCGCTGCGCTCCGCTCGGAATGACACCTACACATACCTCTCAGCCCCAGGGAGAAAAAGCGAAGTGTGGCAGGGGGAAGGAGCGGAGCGTACTGCAGGGTAAGGGAGCGGAGCGTACGGCATTTGACCCGGCGGGCGTGTGTGTGTTCTGCTTGCTACGAACGCGAAATAGGCACGAGGATTATCCGATGTCGAAGCGCGAGGACTTTCTGTAAACCGAGGCGCGGAGACTGTCTGTTAGTCGAAGCGTGAGGACTAGCAGTTAGCCGAGGCGCGGGGACTGTCTGTAAACCCAGGCGCGAGGAGTATCTGTTAAACCATGGTGCGGGAATTGGCGCGGGTCACGCTGAAGAGCGGTGAGGAGATGGAGTGTCTGCTGGTGGAGGAGCCGGAGGCGCGCTGGGCCGCGGACATTCAAGAGTTGCTGGTGCACAAGCGCGAGCACGTGCATTGGCACATCGAGCGCGCCGTGGCCGGGCCGCTGGACGCCCTGGAGACACGCTTCCACCTGGGCGTGGTGGACGGGCAGGCGGCGGGCAACATCATGACGGTGGAGCACGGCGGCATCGGCATCCTGGGCCACGTCTTCACCCGCCCGGAACAGCGGCGCAAGGGCATCGCCAGCCGCATCATGGCGGCGCAGATGGCGGACTTTCGCGCGCGCGGCGGACGGGCGCTGACGCTGGGCACCGGCTTCGATTCGCCGCCGTATTGGATCTACCACAGCCACGGCTTTCGCAGCAGCGCCCCGGGTACCGGCGCCATGTGGTACTGGCGGCAGCCGGAACAAGCGGAGGAACTCTGGCGCGCCCCGGTTGTGGGTTTGGCGGCGCCGCGCTGGGAACACTGGCCGCTGCTGAATCTGCTCTGCCACCAACCCCACGGCGACCGGCTGCGGCAGGCCGCGCGCGGCGTCTGGGGCCAGCGCAATTTCGAGGGCGAATTCGTGCCGTATAAGCGCGCGCTGGATGCCGGGGACGCTTCGCCGGCGGCGCGTGTGCTGGAAAACGCTGCCGGCCTGGTGGTGGGATGGGCCGGCGTGGAGGACGATCCCGTCTGGCGCGGGCGGGCCGCGCTGCTCGACCTCTTCGTGCATCCGGCCGCCTGGCACGGGGCGGCGGACCTGCTGGCGGCGCTCCCCCTGCCGCCCAAGCCGCTCTTCGCTTACGCCGACCACGATTCACCCAAGAACGACCTCCTCCAGTCCCACGGCTTCACGCTCCAAGCCTCCTGGCCGGATTGGCTCCCAGCCGGCGGCGAGACGTACGGCATAAACTACTGGCTGCGGCGGTGACGATCACAGGTGGTAGCGTTTGACGCCGGGGACGGGCGGCCATTGGGGTATTCCCAGGTCATCATCCATCAATGGCGCGGTTATGGCGTCGAACGCCCGGGCGTCGCGTTCCGACAAGGATGGGAGCGGCGCGCTCGGGCGCAGGAACTCGCCGGGCAGCCACATCGTGCCCTCGGTATCCCACGACCAGAGCATGGTGGTTCCGGCCGCCGTGCTGTGGCGCACGAACGGCGCGGTCAGGAGTCCCATTAATGTCAGGTGGACGCCGTCCCATTCCGTGGCAACGCGGCGCCAGTCCGGCGACAGCGTGCCGACCCCGGCCGGGCTATTGGGGTGCTCATTGACACGCGGATAGGAGACGCAGAGCGCGTGCCAGCCGGCGGGACCGGAAATCTCGTAGACACGGGCCGATTCTTCGATTACGGCAACGAACCTGCGTTGTGCGTCGGGCGACGGCCAGTCGCCGACGCCGTGTGCGATCACGGTGTCAACGCACGCATACCCTTCGTGAAGCGTGGAGGTTAGCCGCCAGCTTTCCGGGCGTTGCGCGTAGTCCTCCCAGTGGATGTTCGACTGGGGCGGCGTGTCGCGGGAAGCCGGTCGCTTGAGCCTGCCGAAGAGGCGGGTCAGAACGCGGCGAGACGGCGCGGCGCGGGCGGGAGCGGGGTACACCGTGTCGTCAACCACGAGTACCTGCCGGGCGCGGTCAAGCGGGGCCGACCACCAGCGGCTTGCGGGATGCGCCGCCACTTCATGCGCCAGGTGTACCAGGTCCGCGCCGCGTGAAAGCGCGGCCGGGACGGCCCGTTCGAAGAGCGGCGACCACGGATTGAGCTCATTCAGAGCGACGGCGGCGCGCGCGAACGCTTGCCGGGGCGTGATGGCATCCGCGACGGGGATCTTGTCCCGCGCGATGGTCAGCAGAAAGGCGCACCCCACCGGGCAGCGCAACAGGCGGGCGGCTATGTCGTCGGTTTGGGATTCCATTGACGTGACATTCTTTCGGCTAGGATGCGCCGCTTTCGCGGTTTGGGAGTGAATTGGTCCAACACTATTGTAATGGTGGGAGTAGCCCGTGGCGTCGTTATCCCGTGACACGGTAGGAGTGCGCAGGTTACAAACCTGCGTCTTTGGTGGGGTCAAGCGTCCACTCATGCGCTGTTCTCAGCGGCAGTGTTGCAGACATGTCCCGCATGGCACGCTTGGCCGCAATTTCCGTGATCCGGCGGGGGACAAGCCCCCGCGCTACGGCAGTGCGACACATAGGGAATGAGGCCCCGCATTGCGCGCTTGGCCCTAGGTTCCCGTGATCCGGCGGGGGACAAGCCCCCGCGCTACGGTAGTGCGACACGTGGGAATGAGGCCCCGCATTGCACGCTTGGCCCTAGGTTCCCGTGTTCCGGCGGGGGACAAGCCCCCGCGCTACAGTAATGCCAGTCCCCGCGCTACAGTGATGCGAAACCACCGCGACACCGTTGGTCATGAGGCCATGGCTACGCTTTAGACTCCTCGCTGCGCTCGGAATGACGTGACTTGCTGCGGGGTGAAATGGAATGTCGCAACTGCCTACCCCCGTTCGGCGAAGACGGGCGCGAGCATGTTATCCACCGGGGCGTAGCTGTCGGTGAGGATCACGGCCGGGCGGCTGTCCACGTATTCCCGCAGGCGGGCGGGGTTGAGGAAGGTGCTCACCGGGCCGTTGGGCAGCAGATCGGCCACCTGGCCGCGCAGCGTCTCCGCGGAGAGCGGCTGCTTGCCGGCCACCAGCACGAACGTATTGCGGCCCTCCTGCTCCCAGCCGGGACCCTCCGCCAGCAGGTAGACGTGGGGGAAGACCTGCTCCAGAGTCAGAATGAGCGAGGGCAGGAAAACGCCGTGCTCGAACGTATCCACCACGTTCAGCATATAGTAGCCGTCCGGGGTCAGCAGATCGTGGACGATCTCGGCGAACTCCCGGGTAGTCAGGTGGTAGGGCACGGAGAGGTCGTTGAAGGCGTCGCCGATGATGGCGTCGTACTGTCCGGCGTCCAGGCGCTTCACCACCAGGCGCGCGTCCTCGTTATAGGTGATAACGCGCGTGTCGCGGGGGAGTCCCATCCGGGCGTGGGCAATTTCCGTGACCGCCGGATCGATCTCCGCCACCTCGATCACGGCGTCGGGATAGACCGCCTCCAGGTAGCGGGGAAACGTGTACCCCCCGCCGCCAATGGAGAAGGTACGGATGCCGCTGCGCTCGCCGGCGATGTACGCGATAAGTTCGGCGTATATCTTTACATAATCATAATCCAGGCGCGTGGGGTCTTCCAGGATGCTGTAGCTGTGAATCAGGTGGTCCAGCACCAAGCGGCGCTGGGTGACGTTTTCCGCCAGTTTCTTCTCGGATACGCGGATGCAGAAGTAGTTGGTCTCCACGTCGCAGGGCGCGGCAAACGCGCCGCGCGGCTTCAGCGCCAGGGCGTCCTGGGCCAGGCTCCGCGCGTAGTTCCAGCCCAGCGGCAGGTTGTAGGCATTGCGGCCGTAGCTGTAGACGCTCAGCCCCGCCAGCAGCAGCAACCCGCCGCCGAGCAGCAGGCGGCGGTTCCACAGATTGCCGAAGAGTATCGCCACCAGCAGCAGAATGACGGCCACCAGCAGGATCACCGTGCGCGTGCCGAAGAACGAGACCAGGAAGAAGCCGGTGGCAAAGGTGCCGGCGATCGCCCCCACCGTGGAGAGGGCATAGATGCGGCCCACCACGCCGCCGGAACGGCTCAGGTCTTCCAACGCGAGCCGCACGACCACCGGCGTGATGGTGCCCATGAAGACGCTGGGCAGGAAGAAGACCGCGGCGGTAAAGAAGAGGATCTTGAGCATCAGGTGCACGGGCAGGTCCTGCGCGATGCCGGAGATGATCGCCGTCAGCGGCAGGATGGTGAGCGTAAAGACGCTGGAAATGAGGAAGAGCACGCCCAGCGTGGACACCGCCGGAAAGCGATCGCCGATGCGCCCGCCGACGTAGTTGCCCAGGCTGATGCCCGCCAGCATGACGCCTATCACGCTGGTCCAGGTGTACAACGAGACCCCCAAGTACGGCGCAATCATCCGCCCCGCCGTCAACTCGACGACCAGCGTACAGAAACTCGCGATAAAGACGATCGTGCCCGCCCGCCAGGTGCCGCGCATGGGGATGTGCCTTTCGTTGTACTGATCTGTGATCGATTCTTCTTGGTGTGGTGAATGCGTCCCAGCCATAGACGCGGGACATGGGTTCGCTCTCTTGCCCGCATCGTTCTTATTGTAGCCGTCACTTTGCCACATTCGCATCCCCCAGTGCGCTCCGCTACACTATGGCAAGAGACGTTCAGGTCAATTTCATGATGAGTTATGGCGATGCGGGGTATCACGGCGGCACAACGGGAAGACATGATGGCGGTGCTGGGGGCGGCGTTGGGGGCGGTGGATCCGGCGCAGGCGGTGCGGAACTGTGTGCGGCGGGAGGGGGAGCGCCTGACGGTGGGGGACGCTGTGTACGACCTGGACGCCTACCGGCGGGTTTTCGTGGTGGGCGCGGGCAAGGCGAGCGGGCCGATGGCGCAGGCGCTGGAAGAGATTCTGGGCGATCGCCTGGCGGGCGGCGTGGTGAACGTCAAAGAAGGCTACGCCGTGCCCACGCAACGGATCGAGCTGATCGAGGCGGCGCACCCGGTGCCGGATGAGAACGGCGTGCGCGGTACCGAGCGCATTGTGCAGTTGGCGGCGGATGCCGGCGCGGACGACCTGGTGTTCTGCCTGATTTCCGGCGGCGGTTCGGCGCTGATGGAATTGCCGGCGGGCGGCATCACGCTGGACGATCTGCAACATCTCACGGACCTGCTGCTGCGCAGCGGCGCGACCATCAACGAGGTGAACACGATACGCAAACACATCTCCCAGGTGAAAGGCGGCGGGCTGGCGCGGGCCGCGGCGCCGGCTACCTTGATTGCCCTCATCCTCTCCGACGTGGTGGGGAATCCGCTGGACTTCATCGCGTCCGGGCCCACGGTGCCGGACTCGACCACGTTCCAGGACGCCTGGCGGCTCCTGGGCAACTACGGCTTGCAGGAGGCCGTGCCGGCGAGGGTGCGCGCACAACTCCGGCGCGGCCTGGAGGGGGCGATTGCGGAGACGCCCAAGGCCGGCGACCCACTTTTCGAGCGGACGGCCGGCGTGCTGGTGGGCAGCAACGAGATTGCGGCCCGGGCCGCGCTGGACGCGGCCACGGCGTTAGGGTATAATACAGTCCTGGTCACCACCTGGGTGGAAGGCGAGGCGCGTGAGGTTGCCAAGGTGATGGCTGGAGTCGCCAAGGGTCTGATTCACCACCACTCCCCCGTCCCACCGCCGGCGTGCCTTATCTTCGGCGGCGAGACCACGGTTACGGTGCGCGGCGACGGCGCGGGCGGGCGCAGCCAAGAGATGGCGCTGGCCGCCTCCGTCGCGCTGGACGGCTGGGAAAACGTGGCGGTGATGGCGGCAGGCACCGACGGCACCGACGGCCCTACCGACGCGGCCGGCGGCATTGCCGACGGCGCGGTGCTCGCCCGGGCGCGGGCGCTGGGCCTGGACCCGCTGGCTTTCCTGGAACGCAACGACTCCTACCATTTTCTGCGGCAGGCGGACGCGCTCCTGGTCACGGGGCCGACCAACACCAACGTGAATGACCTGATCTTCGTGTACGCTTTCGGCTAGCGCATTGCGCCGGCATCCTCGCTCGTTCGTTCCCCTCGGTTCAGCTTCTTCCTCTTGCAGTGTATGGCAGGTAATCCCCCTATGGACGCGAATGAAAGAATCCGCCCACCTCTTAGTTCGTCACTCTTGGCCGCCGCCCCGCCGCAGCGGTGGCACTCGGTGAGCAGACGCAGCGACTTGCGGCCGTTGTCCCACGGGCGCGGTCAAATGCTGCGGCTTGGGATTAGTCTGGTGCTCGCGGTGCTCTTGGTGAGCGGCGGGGTGACGCTCTGGGTATTGGGTCGAGACACGCAAGCCGCCGGCGTCGAGCAGTCCGCCCAGGCCGGCGCGACCATGGCCATTACGCCTATTCCGCCCACGCCCAGTCCGGTTCCCGCCACGCCCACGCCGCCGCCGCAACCCGAGTACCACGTTGTGCAGTGGGGCGAGTCGCTGAGCGCCATAGCGAGCAAGTACAATACCACTGTGGCGAACTTAATCGAGCTCAATAACATCCAGAATGCCAACACCATCCAGATTGGGCAACAACTGCGTCTCATTCCTGCTGAACAATAGGGTTTGGAGGAAGGCCGCCGGTCTTGCGCGCGCCACGCGCCGCGGCGCGCTCGCCTTGCTGCTGGCGGCGGCGCTCTGCACGGCTGCGGTGGGCGCGGCGGCCGCGGCGTCGGGGACTCCCTGGCACTCCGGCACCGCGTCCCCGTCGGGTGAGATGCAGCGGGTCTGGCAGCTTTGGGTGAACGCGCAAGACCCCGGCGCGTGGGCGCAAGACCGGCAGTCGTGGATGCCGAGCGGTGTGCCGTGGCTCATCGCGCCGCATCCCGCAGACGCGAACATGGCGCTGGCGGCCGGCGCGCTGGGGCTGCACCGCACCACGGACGGCGGCGCGACGTGGACGCGCCTGCCGGGCATCGTGGCGCCGGTGATTGCCATTGCCTACAACGCGCTGAACCCGCAGGTGGTCTACGCCGGCGCCGAACTGGGCGGCATCTTCCGCAGCGTGGACGGCGGCCGCTACTGGCGGCGCATCGACGCCGGCCTGCCCCGGGACCGGCTGGGCCACGTGGCCGGCGCGGTGGCCCTGGCCGCCGACCCGGCCCGCTCGCATACTCTCTTTGCCGCGTCCGTGACGAGTGCAACCGCCGGGACCGGCAGCGGGCTCTACCGCTCGCTCGACGGCGGGAGCACCTGGCACTTGGCGAACGCCGGCTTGCCGCAGGAGGCGGCGCTCGGTCTTGCCGTCACCGGAAGCGAGCCGGTCCGGCTCTACGCCGCTACGCCAAGCGGACTCTTCCTTTCCAACGATCGTGGGGAGCAGTGGGGGTTGATTGGCGCGCTGCCAACGGAGACTCCGCACAAACTGCTGGTGGAGCCAAACGGAGCGGGGCGAAACCTGCTGCTGATAGCGGCGGACGCGCTCTATCGCTCGACGAACGGCGGGGTGTCGTGGGTTGGGATAGACCTGCCCTACGCCATGCCGCCGATCAGCGATGCCGTAGTCGCGGCCGGACCGGCATATACGCATCTCTTCGTGGCAAGCGCGGGCGGCGCGTACTGGCAGAGGTTTACGCCGGCCTCGCCGCAGTCGCCGCCCCACGGCGAGTCCGGTTCAGAACTCTACTTTGCCGTTACCGGGCATACGGTCAGAGAGCCGTTCCTTCGCTTCTTCGTTGCCAACGGCGGGGTGACGCGCTTCGGCTATCCCCGCACGGACGCTATCGGTGAGAGCGGCAAAACGGTACAATACTTCCAACGGGCGCGGCTGGAGATCGTGACCGACGAGGGAGGCGAGCGGGCGGCCCAGTCGCCGCTCGGCGCGATGCTGCGCTTTGGCGCGGCCGCGGGACAATCGGATACGTCGAACGGGCAGTACGCCGTAGACCCGGTGTTCGTGAGTTTCTACACGAGCAACAACGGGCGCGAGTCATTGGGCGCTCCAATCGCTCCGGCGGCGGATGAGGAGCAGCGGAACGGCCAAGTCGTGTATACGCAGTACTTCGAGTTCGCTCGGCTGGAACACTATCCGGAGGCCGAGACGCCGGTCTTGCTGGGGCTGATCGGCGATGAGTACCTGATACGCATAGGCTGGTTGGAGTAGAGAGTTATGCGCCGCACACGCATCGTGGCCACCATCGGCCCGGAAACCGCGAACGAGGATACACTGCGCGCCATGGTGCGGGCCGGGCTGGACGTGGCGCGGGTCAACTTTTCCCACGGCACCCATGAGTCGCAGGCGCGGTCCATTGGATTGCTGCGCCGGTTGGCGGCCGCGGAAGGCGCGACCCTGCCCATCATTGCCGACCTGCAAGGTCCGAAGGTGCGCGTGGGCGCGCTTGCCGACGCGCCGCTGCGCCTGGAGTTGGGCGGACTCCTCATCCTCACGGTGGACGGTGAAGAGAGCGACGCGGCGGCGCGCCAGAGCTTGTGCGACTTCGCGCAATCGCTGGATCCTGAAGCGCCCAGCGTTGAATTGGCGCCGGTGCGCTTCGCCCGCTTGGCCGCGGAGACGCGGCCGGGCGATACGATCCTGCTCGACGACGGCTTGATTGCGGTGGAAGTGATCGCGACGCGGGTAAAGTCAGAGCAAGCCGCGGTGTTCGCGCGGGTGATTCGCGCCGGTGAACTTATCAGCGGCAAGGCGGTGGTGGTGCGCGGGCGCAGCCTCAATCTGCCCAGCCTCACCGCCAAGGATTGGGAAGACGTGCGCTTTGCCGTGGAGCAGGAGGTGGATTGGGTGGCGCTCTCCTACGTGCGCACAGGGACGGACATCGAGATACTGCGGCAGTTGATGCTGAACCACGGCGCGACCATTCCCATCATCGCCAAGATCGAGACCCAGGAGGCGATCGAGCACTTCGACGAAATCCTGGCGGCGGCGGACGGCATCATGGTGGCGCGGGGCGACCTGGGCGTGCAGGTGCCGCCGGAAGAGGTGCCGCTGCACCAGAAGACAATCATCCGGAAAGCGCGCGCGTGGGGCAAGCCGGTGATTACGGCCACCCAAATGCTGGAATCGATGATGCAAAATCCGGTGCCGACCCGGGCCGAGGCCAGCGACGTGGCGAACGCAATCCTGGACGGCAGCGACGCGGTGATGCTCTCCGGCGAGACGGCGATCGGCCCCTTTCCGGTGGAGGCCGTTTCGGTGATGGCGCGCATAGCGACCAGCGTCGACCCGCACGTGGAGAGTTCCGGCGCCGTCGACGCCAGCGACGCGACCGACGCGATTGCCACGGCTACGCACCGCATCGCCGAGGAACTGGGCGCGACGGCGATCTTCGCCCTGACCCAATCGGGCTACACGGCCCGCATGTTGGCCCGCCTGCGCCCCCACGTGCAACTGCTGGCGGTGACGCCCGACGTGTCGATCTGGCGCCAACTCGCCCTGAGTTGGGGCACGGAACCGCTGCTGGCTACGGTGAAGACCGATACCGACATGGCAATGCGCGAGGCCGTGGAACTGGCAAAGAACGCGGGCCACGTGCGGGACGGCGATACGGTGGTCTTCACGGCCGGTATGCCGTTCGGCGTGGGCGGCACGACGAACCTGATCCGCATCCACGAGATCGGCCAGCCGCTGAGCCTCAAAGGGGATTAGGCGGTGTGGGCGTGCGGCGGTCCTTGGCGTTTGCATAGCCGATTTTGTGCGATTTCGCCTCCGGTGGTTATAGCCGTGTGCATAGCCGATTAAGGCGATTCCGCCTCCGGTAGCGCAGGTTTGTAACCTGCGCCCGCCGTCGTCGCGTGTGCGCGAGCGGAGTCCGGAGGCGGGGGACAAGCCCCCGCGCTACGGTGAACGGAGAGAGCGCAACCCTGCCGCCCCCGCGCAGATGGGTTGACCCAATGCCATGCGACCGGCGGTACGTTCACGTAGGGGCGGTTCGCGAACCGCCCCTACCGAGGTGAGGTACGAGCCGGGCGCGACCGTCGTTCGCCGTTAAGTAGGTGACCGCCGGTGCGGAGGCGGGGGACAAGCCCCCGCGCTACGGTGAATGAAGATGGCGCGCCGGCGGCAACGGCGCGGCGGTGACGAGGGGCTTGGCAACTGCATGGCCCCGGCGCGATTACGGAGTTGGAATTATGCATCCCGGCGTCCAGCCGCTTGGCGTCTATCTGCACGAAGGCGGCTACCGGCCGCGCAGCGCGTACGTGCTGGAGATTCTGGCACACGCGGGCATTCCGTTTACGCGGATAGACGCCGCATCATTGCCGGAGGCGTTGGCGACCGTCAGGGCGCTCATCCTGCCGCACCACGACGTTACCACGCCGGAGATGGGCCGGCTCTACGGTTTCGTGGCCGCGGGCGGCGTTCTGATCGGGCTGGGCGGCACGAGCGGCCTCGACGATCTCTTCGGCGTGCGCACGCAGACGGGCGCGCATGAGGCGTTCTTGCGGGTCACCCGGACGGAGCATCCGGTGGTGCGTGGATTGCAATCGTCGTTACACGTCTGGGACGCCGTGACGGCGCGGGCGGCCGGGACCGGCGTGCTGGCGGACCTCTGCGATGCGGAGGGGAAGCGCATCGGCGTGGGGATCGGCGTCTACCGCCTCCAGCGGGGGCTTGGCATCTTCTGCGCGGCGGACCTGCCCTGGTGCATCCTCCACATGTTGCAAGGCAAGCCCGTGCGCCAGGACGGCGCGCCCGCGCCCGACGGCACGGCGAACGTGGACGACGGCATCCTGAAGTGCGACGACGGCGTCGTGCTGGACTGGCAGACGGACCGGGCCTCCGACGCCCCGCTGCCGTTCTTCCGTGAAGCCGTCGGCGACGAACTGCGCGCCATCCTGCTGCGCAGCGTCTTTTACGGCGCGCTGCATACGGCTACCCCGCTGCCGCTGCTCTGGTACTGGCCCGGCGGCCTGGAAGCGGTGGCGCACCTCTCCCACGATTCCGACAACAACGTGCTCGACCGCGCGTTCCAACTGCTGGAGAACACCCGCGGCCTCGACGTGCGCTCCACGTGGTGCATCCAGTATCCGGGCTACACGCGCGCGCTGTACGATGCGGTGGCGGACTACGGCAGCGAAGTCTGCCTGCACTTCGACGCGCTCTCGGGCAAGGAGCCGAACCGCTGGGACTACGACGATCTGGCCTTCCAGTGGGAATACCTGCGGCGCGAGGCCGGCCTGGAGACCATCACCAGCAACAAGAACCACTACACCCGCTGGGAAGGCCATCTGGAGTTCTACCGGTGGCTGGAGCGTCTGGGCATCGCGCACGACCAGTCGAAAGGCCCTTCCAAGGACGGCAATACCGGCCACCTCTTTGGCAGCGCGCACCCCTGGTTCCCGATGGAACCGGAGTCCGGCCGCTTCTACGACGTGCTGGAAGTCAATTTTCTCAGCCAGGACATGGTGAATCCGGCCATCCATCCCGACGCGCCGGTGGACGAGTACGCGCCGTACGCCATTGCCGAGCCGCTCATCGATCGGGTGAAGCGGCACTACGGCGTGGCGCACTTCCTCTTCCATCCGCACCACTGCCTGCGGCCCGGCGTTCCGGCGGCCATGGCGGACACGGTGCGCTACGCGCGGAAACTGGGTCTGCCGTGGTGGACCGCGCGGGAGATCAACGCCTGGGAGCGGGGCCGCCGCACGCTGGCGTTCGCCGACGTGAACGAAACCGGCGCCGGCCTGCGCGTGGACGCGCCGCTCGAGGACGCGACGCTGCTTGTGCTGGACGTTGGCGATGACGAACGCGGCCTTCAATTCGACGGCCGGCCCGCGGCCTCGCGCCGTGTCGAACGTTACGGCTTCCGCTTCCACGCGGTCACCCGGACGCTGGAGCCTGGCGAACACGCGCTGCGGTGGGACGCATCCCCTTGAAGGACGTGGGCGCTGCTACCGGCCCCGTTCACCCTGAGCGCCGACCTTGTTTGCGTTGAGCGCCGGCCCCGTTCGCGCTGAGCCTGTCGAAGCGTAAACGGGCCCGGGAGAATCGGGCGCCGCCACACCGTTCGCCCTGAGCAAAGTCGAAGGGTGAACGGTGTGGCGGCGCCCACGCTGAATGTGCTTCGACAGGCTCAGCACGAACGGGATTGGTAGAATCAAAGACGTGCTCAGCGCGGACGGAGCGGGCACGCCAACGAAACTGGAGCGCCAACGGAATCTAGCGCCTTGCCTGCCAAATCCGGTAGGATAGAGCGGGAGGCAGGGCTGATGCGTATCGTAATCGGCGCGGATCACAACGGACTGGCCAGCAAGGACGCGGTGCGGCGGTCGCTCGAGGCCGCCGGCCACGACGTGCTCGACGTTGGCCCGCACGAACTGGATCCGGCCGACGATTACCCGGACTATGCGCGCCTGGTGGGCGAGGCCTTGCAGCGCGGCGAGGCGGACCGCGGCATCCTGCTCTGCGGCAGCGGCGTGGGCGCGAGCATTGCGGCCAACAAGATGCGCGGCATCCGCGCCGGCCTCTGCCACGACGCGTACTCGGCGCACCAGGCGGTGGAGCACGATAACGTCAACGTGCTGTGCCTGGGCCCGCGCGTGGTGGGTCCGGCGGTGATGGAGGAGTTGGTGGCGGCGTTCCTGGCCGCCGAATTCACGGGTGAAGAACGGCACGCGCGCCGCCTGGCGAAAGTCACGGCGTTGGAACAGGCGGAACGCGAGGCCGGCCGTGCCTAATGCCAACGGTTTGGCACGATAACACGATAGCGCAAAACGGCAAGAGGGAAACGACTTACGGACAGCATTCGCATTCGAGCCGGCATAGAGGAGGCGCCAAGTGTCGGAACTGAACAGGCTTGTACAGTTGCAGGACTACGACCAGAGCGTGTGGCTGGACAGCATCAGCCGCGGTTTGATTCAATCGGGTCAACTGCAAGAGTTGATCGACAACGACGGCTTGCGGGGCATGACGTCGAACCCGGCCATCTTCGAGAAAGCAATCAGCGGCAGCGGCGACTACCGGGACCAGTTGCGCGCGCTGCACGCCAGCGGCAAGAGCACGGCGGATATCTACGAGGAAGTGGCGGTCACGGACATCCAGGCGGCGTGCGACGTGCTGCGTCCGGTGTACGACGCCAGCGGCGGCGAGCACGGCCTGGTCAGTCTCGAGGTGTCGCCGGAACTCGCCTTCGATACCCAGCGCACCATCGCCGAGGTGCGCCGCCTCTGGCGGCAGGTGGCCCGCCCCAACGTGATGATCAAGATTCCGGCCACGGACGAGGGCATTCCCGCGGTGCGCCAGATGCTCATCGAGGGGCACAACGTCAACATTACGTTGATGTTCTCGCTCAGCGACTACGACAGTGTGGCCGAGGCGTACATTTCCGCTCTGGAAGCGCGCGCGGCGGCGGGCGAGCCGATCGACCGCATTGCCTCCGTGGCGAGTTTCTTCGTCAGCCGCATCGATACGCTGGCCGACGAACTGCTGGAAGCCCGCGCGCAAGCCGGTGATGACCGCGCGGAGGATCTCCTGGGCAGGGTGGCGATTGCCAACGCCAAGATTGCCTACCAGCACTTCCTCGAATTCTTCAAGTCGGAGCGCTTCCGCGCGCTGGAGGCCAAGGGCGCGCGGGTGCAGCGTGTGCTCTGGGCCAGCACCAGCACGAAGAATCCGGACTATTCCGACGTGATGTACGTGAATCACCTGATCGGCCCGCATACGGTGAATACCCTGCCGGACGAGACAATGGACGCCTTCCGCGACCACGGCACGCTGGCGCAAACGGTGGACACGGGCGTGGCGCAGGCACAGGCCGTGCTGGACGCGCTGGCCGCCGTAGGCGTGGACTACGACGCGATGACGCGGCAACTCCAGCAGGAAGGCGTGGATAAGTTCGTGCAGCCGTACCACGCGCTGCTGGAACGGATCGAGCAGGTGTGCGCCGAACTGGTGGCCGCGACGTAGCCATGGCGGGGCAAACCGGCGGCGCGGACAGTGCGCTTGCGCAGGCTGTGACGACGCTTGCCCACGCGGACGTAGGCGCGCGCCTCTGGCGGAAGGATACCTCCCTCTGGTCGGACGATCCACAGGCGCAAGCGGCCATTCGCGACCGCCTGGGGTGGCTGAACGTCGTTGCGGACGTGCGCGGGTCTGGGCTTGCCGAAATCAGCGCCGTTGCTGAGAGGGCGCGGGCGGAAGGCTTTACCGACGCCGTCGTCCTCGGCATGGGCGGCAGCAGCCTCTGTCCGGACGTCTGCCGCGCCACCTTTGGCGCAGCCCCCGGTTGGCCGCGGCTGCACGTGCTCGACAGCACCTACCCGCGCGCCGTGCGTGCGGTACATGACGCCGTTGACGCGGCGCGCACGCTCTTCATCGTCTCCAGCAAGTCCGGTACCACCGGCGAGTCCAACGCCTTCTACCACTACTTCTGGCAGCAGGTCGCGCAGACGGGGAGCGCGTCGCCCGGCGCGCAATTCATCGCCATCACCGACCCCGGCACGCCGCTTGACGCTGAGGCGACCGCGCGGGGCTTTCGCCACGTCTTTCGCAACCCCGCCGACATCGGCGGCCGGTACTCGGCGCTTTCGTTCTTCGGCCTTGCGCCGATGGCGCTTATGGGTATGGACGTGGCCGACGTGCTCGCCCGCGCCGGGGCCATGGCGCAACGCTGCGGGCCTGAGATAGGCGCGGCCAGTAACCCCGGCATCGTCTTGGGGGCGCAACTTGCAACCCACGCCAGGCAGGGGCGGGATAAGCTGACGCTCGTCTGCGCGCCGGAGATTGCCACGCTGGGCTGGTGGCTGGAACAGCTTGTGGCGGAGAGCCTCGGCAAGCGGGGCGTGGGGATTGTGCCGGTCGAGGGTGAGGAACTTGGCGCGCCGGAAGCGTACGGCGCGGACCGGATCTTCGTGCACGTGGCGCTGCGGCGCGCCGGTGAAGAGGATACGGCGCGGCGGCTCCGGGCGCTGGCGGCCGCCGGACATCCGGTAATCCGCCTGGAAGTGGCCGACCGGATGGATTTGGGACAGGAGTTCTTCCGCTGGGAAGCGGCTACGGCGGTGGCGGGACACCTGCTCGGCGTCAATCCTTTCGACGAGCCGAACGTCCAGGAGAGTAAGGACAACACCGCCGCGCTCCTGCGAACGTATTCGGAAGAAGGAAGACTCCCCGCTGAGAAGGCGGCCATCGCCGACGGTGTTCTATCCGTGTACGGGGAGTGCCAGGGCGAGAGCGCGGGTGAAGCCTTGCGCGGCTTCCTCGGCCAGGTTGGGACTGGCGATTACGTGGCGCTGATGGCCTACCTGCCGCAGGAGGAGCCCGCGCAGCGCCGCCTGCAAACCGTCCGCCACGCGATTCGCGCCGCAACCCAGGCGGCAACGACGCTAGGCTACGGCCCCCGCTTTCTCCACTCCACGGGACAACTGCACAAAGGCGGGCCCGATACCGCCGTGTGCCTGCAACTCACGGCGGACGTGGTCGATGACCTGCCGATTCCCGGCGCGCCGTACTCGTTCGGGACGTTCCTCCAGGCGCAGGCGCTGGGCGACGTGCGCGCCTTGCAACGCCACGGGCGGCGGGTGCTGCGCGTTCACCTGGGGGCGGATTACGGGGAAGGCTTGGCCGCGCTGGAACAGGCGCTGACGGGGCTGCGATGACGTCTCGGCGACCGGTCGGTGGTAAACCGCGAATCCGGGGGCTGCCCAAGCCGTCATTGCCGCGGAGATTCGCTACGTAGGCAATCCAGCCGCGTAGGGGCGGTTCGCGAACCGCCCCGTCGTCTGGGGGACAAGCCCCCGCGCTACGCTCTGAACTGCCGTCCATAGCGGACGACTAGCCCTTGCGCACTGTTGGAATCAACACGAGCATGTTGTCCGGCCGTGCCTTTCAGAGTTGGGCCGGCGGGTTTGCATAGTTTCAGGCGATTCATTATCCTGCTGGGAAACATGGCAGGACTGGCGCGCGCCTGCCTGATACGGCTGGGCGCGGCGAGCAACACGCTATAATGTGGTGCGAGCACAAACCGAGAATCAGCTAAGGGGATGGCATCCATGCTGGAGGCGTCGCGAGCCGCCGGCCAGGAACAGAGCGCGTCCGCGCCGCGCGGGCCTGAGGGCTGCGCCATTGTCATCTTTGGCGCTACCGGCGACCTGACCGGCCGCATGATCGTGCCGGCGCTGTATAGCTTGCAGCAGCGCGGCTTGATGCCTGAAAACTTCGCGATCGTGGGATTCTCCCGCAGCAAGTGGGATACCGCGATCTTCCGCGACGAGATGGAGTCCGCCGCGCGCGCGTTCGCGGGCGACACGCCGGTTGACAAGGAATCCTGGGCAGAGTTCGCGCGGCGGCTCCACTACGTCTCCGGCAACTATGACAACGAGGCAGACTTCCGCCGGCTGTCCGCGTTGCTGGGCGCGGTTTCCGCCGAGAACAACTGCGGCGCCAACTACGTCTTCTATCTCTCCACGCCGCCCAGCGTCTATTCGGACGTCATCGAGCAACTGGGCGCGGTGGGGCTGCATCGAGCGGATGACGATGCCGCGTCCTGGCGGCGTCTCGTGATCGAAAAGCCGTTTGGCCGGGACCTGGCGTCCGCCCACGCGCTCAACGCGCAGATCGCGCGGGTCTTTTCTGAATCCCAGACCTACCGCATCGACCACTACCTGGGCAAGGAGACCGTGCAGAATATCCTGGTCTTCCGGCTGGCGAACCACATCTTCGAGCCGCTGTGGAACCGCCGCTACGTGGACCACGTGCAGATTACGGCGTCCGAAAGCCTGGGGGTGGAACACCGCGCCGGCTACTATGAAGAGTCCGGGGCGATGCGCGACATGTTCCAGAACCACCTGCTGCAACTCTACTCGCTGGTGGCAATGGACCCGCCGGTGGTGTTCGACGCCGAGGCGGTCGGGGCGGAAAAGATCAAGGTCTTGCGGGCCACGCGCCCGATCCCGCTCACGCAGATCGATCAGTGGGCGGTGCGCGGGCAATACGGCCCGGGCTGGGTGCGCGGAGAATACGTCAACGGGTACCGGGAAGAGGAAAACACCGACCCGCAGTCAAACCGCGAGACCTTTGCCGCGCTGAAACTCTACATCGACAACTGGCGTTGGGAGGGCGTGCCGTTCTATCTGCGCTCCGGCAAGAGCATGACGAAGAAAGTGACCGAGATTGCCATCCAGTTCAAGCGCGTGCCCCATTTGCTCTTCGGGCTTACGCCCGCCGACACGCTGAATCCCAATGCGATTGTCATTCGCGTGCAGCCCAACGAGGGATTCTCGCTGCAATTCCGGGTGAAGTCTCCCGGCCAGACCATCCGGGTGCATCAGGTGAGCATGAACTTCGACTATGAATCGCTCTTCAATGGTGAAGCCCCGCCGGCGTACGAGACGCTGCTACTGGACATAATGCGCGGCGACCGCACGCTCTTCGCCCACAGCGAGTGGATCGAATACGCCTGGGGATTGATTACGCCGATCATCGAGGCGTGGGAATCCAGCCCCGCCAGCAGTTTTCCCAACTACGAGGCCGGTAGCTGGGGGCCGCCCGAGGCCGACGCGCTCATCGCCATGGACGGCCGCTCCTGGCGGCGTCCGTAGGCGTTTTGCGCGGCGCTAGTCCAGGCGCCGCTCGAGCGGATGCGCGCGCTGCGCCAGCGGAATGTCAACCCGCGCGCCGGTCAGGTGCGAGGTGTACATCGCCATGACCATCTCCAGGTTCAGGCGGCCAGCCTCGCCGCTGCACGGATGCTCGCTGCCGGTCTCGATGGATTTGATCAACTCCTGGAGGATCGGCGTGATGCTCTCCTTGCCCAGTTCGGGAGCGAACTCTTCCGGCACGTCAACCGGCCGCCACTGGGGGTCGTCCTGCAGGTCGGCGGGGTAGAACGCGGGCACGGGCAAGTGGTAGAGCGCGTCCTGGCCGCGCCGCGTGCCGGTGCCGCGCAACGAAAGCTGGCCTTTGGTGCCGAGCGCGTCCACGCTGTAGAGCCGGCTGTCCGTACGCTCGTAGCCCAGGAACTGGCACTCGCCGACCGGCGCGCGGGTCATGCCAAACAAGGCATAGGCCCGCTCGCCCAGCACCAGGCCGGAGGCGCGGTCGCGGGGACTCATCTCCTGCGAATCCATGGCGTGGGCGGCGGTGGCGGCCTCTCCTTCCCAGGTGACGTACGCCATGCACCAGCGCGGCGCGCCGCCGATGAACTGCATGCGGTCGAAGACGTGGGTGCCCATTTCCATCAATTCGTTGCCGGCCTTGCGCCCGCTCTTGTTGTTGCCGCGTACCAGGATGACCTCGCCGATGTCGCCGTTTTCGATCATGGCGCGCATCCGCTTGAGGGACGGGCGCACGGTGGCCTGGTGGTTGATGGCGAGCTTGACGCCGGCCTTGCGGCACGCCGCGACCATCTGATCGGCCTCGGCAAGGTCGAGCGCCATCGGCTTCTCGCAGAGCACGTGCGCGCCGTGGGCGGCGGCCGCCACGGTGGCGGCGCAGTGCTGCGGGCCCTGGGTGGCGATTGAGACCATGTCCGGCTGCTCCGCGGCGAACATGGCGTGGTAATCCTTGTAGCGGTTTGACACCTCGAAGGCGTCGCCGACCGCGTGCAGGCGTTCTTCGTCGACGTCGCACACGGCGACGACCTCGATTGCCGCAATCTCATGCAGCGCGGCAAGGTGCGACCTGCTCATGTTGCCGCAACCAATCAGCGCGGCCCGGTAGCGTTTCATAACTTATTCCCTCATTCTTGCGCAGCCAGCGCGTGCGCTTGCCTGGCTACTGTGTGGATTTGCGCTGCTACTTTTGTGTGTTGACCGCTCATGTCATGTGCACGTTGTACGTGACTGTCATTCCGAGGGCAGCGAGGAATCTGGGGTGCATACCGCATACAATCTGTAAGCCTAACATTCTAGATTCCTCACTCTGTTCGGAATGACAAGGGTTGCGGCCCCGAGCTGCGCTCCAATTGGAATGACAACGGAGGCGGCCTTGGGCTGCGCTCGGATTGACAGCCATTGCAACTCTCTACTCATGGAACGGACTTGCAATTGTCGTGTCAACACTGCCAAGCAACCACTATGGCGGTAGCGGTTACTCCACGCGCTGGGTCTGGCTGGTCTCCGCGGCGCGGTAGATGGCGTGGACCGTCTTGAGGACGTGGAGCGATTCCGCCGTGGTGACCGGATGCGCCGCCAATCCCAACGCGCCGCGCACGGCGGCGCGCACCAGGCCGTAATACGTGGGTTTCGCGTCGCTCGTCGGCGCATCGTAGCGGATCACGCGGTAGGGCGCGGAGCGTTCGGCGGGATGCGTGCTGTACCACTCCAGGCTCTCCCAATCGTTGGGCCGTCCCCGCAGCCAGCCCTGTGAACCCCAGAGGTGGAGGTGCGACTGCTTGTTGCGGTCCAGGTAGTAGGCCGAGGTCAACGTGCCGACCATGCCGTCCTCGAAACGCAGCACGGCCACGGCGGCGTCCTCCGTGTCGATCGGCGCGCCGCCGACGACGGCGGTGAGGCCGGCGACTTCCACGACGCGCTGGCCGGTGAGGTGGTGCAGCAGGTCGATATAGTGAATGCCCAGCCACATCAGATGCCCGCCGCCGGCGTGGGCCTGCTGCGAGAACCACGAGGCCTGCCACTCGGCCTGCTGCACGCGGGTCTGGTCGGCGATGAAGTAGGTATCGACGCCATAGAGCTTGCCGAGCGTGCCGCTGGCGACGAGTCTTCTGGCGTCCTGCAAGAACGGAAAGCCCCGCGCGGCAAACGCCAGGCCGATGTTGCGCTGTTCTTCATCGGCCAGAGAGGCAAGGTCGGCGAACTCCTCCCATTGCAAGCAGGCGGGCTTTTCCGCCAGGACGTGGCTGCCGTGGCTCAGGCAGGCGGCGATGGCGGCGGGCGCGTCGCGCGGTTCCAGGCTGACGATGGCAAGCTGCGGCTGGCAGGACGCATAGAGCGCCTCCGCGTCGGGAAAAGCGCCAATGACGCGGTCGCCAAGCTGTTCCCGCGCGTGGGCTTCTATGTCATCGGCCCCGCGCGTCACCAACGCCACCTGCGCCACCTCAGGCAGCGCCGCCAGGATTTCCAGGAAGCCGCCGACGTGCATGGTACCCGTCGGTGAGGTGACAACGGCCACCCGCGCTTGTTCGCTCATCGATCACTCCTTATTGGCGTTACGTCCGAGATAGAGATCGCGGCCCGCGACCAGCGCGGCCACCTTGCGGTCGGCCACGATGCGGGAGAGCATCCAGAAGCCGCAGTCGGGGTGTACCCACGTGACGCGCTCTGGCCCCAGTACCGTTACGGCGCGCTCGATGCGGCGGGCGATGAGGTCGGGCGATTCGACGGCGTTGTCCTTGATGTCGATAACGCCAATGCCCAAGGCGATCCCGGGGCGCAGGTCTTTGAAGACCGGCAGTTCGGCGTCACCGGGACGGGCGAACTCCAAGAGCAGGTGGTCGCATTCCAACCGGTTGAAGAAGGGCAGCAGGTCATTGAAGAGGCCCTGCTGGACGGTCTGCCCGCCGTAATTGCCAAAGCAGAGATGCACGCCCTTCCGCCCGTCGAAATCCGCAAAGACGTGATTGAGGATGTCTGCCGCCCACGCGCCGTCCTGCGGCGAGCCGACCAGGTTGGCCTCGTCGATCTGCAGCACGGCGGCATCGACTGCGGCCACCTGCTCGCGAAAGACGTCGGCAATGGCGAAGGCGAGGTGGCGCACGTCGCGATAGTGGAGGTCCAGCAGGGACTTGGCCAGCATGTACGGGCTGGTGACGGTGAATTTGTAGGGTCTTGTGGTGAGCGCGCTGCCGGCCGCGGCGGCGGGCAGGTCGAGCGTGCCCTGGCCAATCACGTCCCGTACAACTCCGGCCGGCTGCTTGCGGAACCGCATACCGGGCTGCTGGCGAAACGCCGCAATCTCGGCGCGGCTGAACGCGGTATCCACCCCCGCCAGCGGCGAGATGAAGTACTCGATCATGCCCTGGGTCTCCGGATGGTTGACGTCGAACCGGGAGAGTTCGCCGTCGGTCACCACGTCGATGCCGGCAAGTTCCTGGGTCTTGAAGACCGCCAGCATGGCGTCGCGCAAGGCCGGCGTGCTCGGCAGCGCCAGCAGCCAGGCCGGCGCCGGATAACTGCCGACTACGGTGGTCTGAATCGCCGGGGGTTGGCGGTCGTGCGCCAAGGAGGCGGAATTGTCAGGCGCGGTCGCAGGCACGCGGGCCATTCTCCTGCGTTTCAGCATTGCGACGGTCGGGCGGACTGTGGGCGTATGGCTGCGCACTCGCGCCGCGCCGACAGCATCACTGTAGCCGCTAGCGCGGGGAGATACAAGCGGCGGCGAACTCAGGCCCGCTAGCCTAGACTCCAGCGCAATGCTGGCGCAGCTTAGCGCGAGACCGGGGCAGCGCGGAACCGGCCCAGCCTTGCGCGAAATCGGCGCCACTGAGGGCGAGACAATTCCAGCGCTGCTTGACTTCAGCGCCTTCTGGCTGGAGGCAGTCGCGCTTGCCCACCCGTTCGCACTGAGCCTGTCGAAGTGTGAACGGGCACCCTCACGGGGTCACGGCGCGACGGAAGGGGCGGCTGATCCACGCCAGGAGTTTGCGCGCCGGCTTGGCGATCACCTGCGCGCGTACCGCCGCTTGGACGTCGCCGTGCGCCGGCGCGTTTCCCTGATAGCGCAGGGTGAAAGTGTCGTGGTCGGGATCGAAGGTCACGTCCCGCACGCCCGGCAGGGCGGATAGGCCCGCTTGCGTGCGCCGCGCGCAGATGCCGGCGCAGGCCAGCCCGGCAACGTGGACGTCCATTTCACGCGCGGGCGCAGGTTGCAAACCTGCGCTACCGGGAGTGTGAGCGCTACCGTGATTGTGAGCGCTGTCGGAACTGTGATCGCTGTCGGAACCGTGAGCACTATCGGAAATGTGATCAATCCCGATCTCGCGGTCGCTTCCGGTATTGCGATCCCCATCAGTCTTGTGGTCGCCAACCGTCTCGCGGTCGCTGCCGGGACAGTCATCCAGGGCTTCATCTCGCCGCAGTGTGACGTGGGGATCGATGAATACGTTGAGAATGCGCGGCATGATTCCGCCAATCGCTTCTGCGCCGGCCGCCTGATCCCGATTCTACGCGGTTTTCAGCCAGCGGTCGAGAAAGGCCACGGCCTGGATGTCCGTAATCTCCGCCTCGGGTTCCGTCTCGTGGCCGAACTCGTGGATGCGGATGCCGCACTTCTCCGGTATGCCGAGTTGCGCGTACGTCTCTTCGACCAGCGTGAATTCCTGAATGGCGTGCCGCCAATAGACCGCGCGGTCGTGCTTGCCGTCCTCCACGAAGAAGGCGCGGGGGCAGATGAGCGAGGCAATGTCGGCGTCGCCGAATTCATGAAAGAGGCCTGGAATGAACTGAAACTCGGAGGAAGTCTCGATGAACGCGCCGCTTTTGATTATCTCCGGCTGCAGCATCTTGCTGAAGCGTTCGTTGAACCACGCGGACGAAACGACCGCTTGCAGCCGCTGTTCAAGCGCGCCCAGCCAGAGCGCCGCCCGGCCGCCCCGGGAGAGGCCGTACAAGCCGATGCGGTCGTTTTGCACTTCCGGCAGGGTTTCCAGGTAGTCCACGGCGCGGGAGAGGGAAAAATACTCCAGCGCCTGGATGCTCTGGCCGATGAGGATCGCCTTGCGGTGGATCTGGTTCTGCGCGCGGCCTTGCTCGTGCCGGCGCAGCGAGGGCACGTTGGGCACGTTGAAGCGGTCTTCGCCGTAGCCGCCGATCATGCGCGGCGCGATGACCACGTAGCCGTGCCGGGCGAGGCGTACGCCGATTTCGTGGTAGGCGGCGCTGTGCTCGGGCTCGGTAAAGCCGCAGATTTGCTCCGGCGTGTGGTTGACGCCATGCTGGGCGAGCACCGCCGGAAACGGCCCAGGGCCGTGAGGACGAATGAGAATCGCGTCCACGCGCACGTCGTCGAAGGACGTGTAGAAGACGCGGGAAGCGGTGTAGGCGTCGGTGGCGGCGATTTCCTCGATGCTGGGCTCCAGGGGGCCGCGCTCCCAGGGCCAGCCGCCGATCATGGTGAGCAGGCGCTCCCGGTTCGGCGCGACGGAGCGGGAATACGCCTCCGGGCCGGAGAAATCCCGCTGCCAGCGGGCGGCGCGGGCATCGTAGCGTGCGCGGCACTGGCGCATGAGCCAGTTGTCGTAGGCTTCGAATAAGCGCCGCCGCAACGGGTCGACGTCTGTCCCCGTCAATTGCGGGTCATCCGGCGCTTGCGTACCATCCAACGTCATTGGCTAAACTCTCTCGGGCTTGGGAGCGGCGGCAGCGGGATTGCCAACCGTACGCAGCCACTAGAGCGGTAGCAGTTCCAACGCGACCAGGACCGCAATTACCAAGCCGAATCCCGCGCACAGCATGGCGCCGGTGCGAATCGTCAGGCGCTGCTGCATTGCGTCCAAGCGAGCATCCACACGTTGCTCCAACGCCAGGATGTCGCGGCTCATCAGTTCGAAGCGCGCGTCCATCCGCTGCTCCGAGGCTACCAAGTCCGCTTTGGCTTCCGCTCTATAGGTCTCCAGGCGTTGCTCCAGGGATTCCATACGGGAGTCTAATCGCTGCTCCAGGGCTTCGATGTCCGCCTTGGTAGCGACTCTATGCGCCTCTAAGTCGGATCTGGTAGAGGCTCTGTGCGCCTCTAGTTCGGAACTGATAGCGGCTCTATGTGCGTCCAGTTCGGACTTTGTAGCAGCCCGCAGGACTTCCAGGTCGGTCTTGGTCGCCAGGGAGTCGAAGGAGACGCCCATAGTCTTGACCAAGGCGTCGGCCTTCTCCTTGCTGAAGCCCGCGCCTATGAACATTTCAAAGGCTTGGTGGGTGTCAATTGCTGACATCGGCCTTGCTTCCCTTGCTCGGCGTCTTGCGCCTGATCCACTTTGGCGCCGCACACCTGCGTTACCCACTCGAACGGTTACTCTCGTCCCAGGCCGCGTGTGGACAGATAACTTCATTATGCCACGCGAATCTTCTTCGCGTGGCAGCCGAAGCCCGGGCGACGTCTCTGAAACCAGGCGGCTTTGCGCAACCGGGAGACCGCGCCGCCTCCCGGTTGCCGCGCCGGTGTGTGTGAGCGCGAGTGCTCTACCGCGATTCGCCGTGCTCCGCCAGGAACTCGTCCAGAATGGTCTGGATCTGCTCGTTGGCTTCCTTGAGCGCTTCGGGGATCGTAATGTTTCCGGCCATGACGTCCGGAATGAAGCCGTTGACGAACCGGAGCACCTGCGGCGCGCCCGGCAAGGGAATGACGAATTTGCGGTGTTGCATCATGTTGGCGGAGAAGCGCACGAAGTCGTCGCCTTGGTGGTACTCCTCAGAATCGGCCACGTCGGAGCGGATGGGCAGACGGTCGAAGTGCAGCGCCCAGCGGATGTTCACGTCCCGGCTGCCGAAGTGCTCCATGAACAACCACGCCTTGTCGGGCTGGGCGGAGTCCACCGTAATGAACCAGGTGTGGCAACCGCCGTAGCCGGCCTGGCGCCCGCCTTCAGGCACGGGATAGGGGCCATAAGAGAACTCGAAGTCCGGTTGGTTAGGCAGGATCTGGCCGGCACGCTCGGAATTGGTGAGGTGCATATTGCCGACCACGCCTTGGAAGAAGGGCTGGAAGTAGGCAGGGTAGCGCGCCGCCTCGCCCCAGAACTCCAACACTTGGTTGTAGCCGCCCTGGGCATCGAAGATGTTGGTCTTCTGCCAGTTCAGGGCCTCTTCCGCCTCGGGCGTATTCAGGCTGACCTTGCCTTCCGGCGTTGTGGTCTCCCCACCCAACTGCCACATGGGCACCATCCAGAGGTGGTTGCCGCCGGTGCCGCGCAACGGGTCGAAGCCGAGTTTCTCGATCTTGTCGCCGCTAACGGTATAGATCTTGGCTATGGCGTCCTCAAGATCCGTCCACGATGCAGGCGGACTTTCGGGGTCAAGTCCCGCATCGAGGTAGGCTTTATTGCCCACGTAGAGGAAGCGGATGTCCGGGCCGAACGGCATGCCCTGCACTACGCTCTTATACTCCAGGTCGCCGCGCAGCGATTCCCAAATCTCCTCTTTCTTGATGACGTTTGAGGTTGCCATGTAGGAGTCGAGCCCCACCGGAACATTGAGGACGGCGAGGGTCTGCGACTGCCACGAGCCTGCCTGGCCGATGTCAAGGCCGAAGCCGGCGGCCACGGACGTGACCATCTTATCCATGCGGTTGCCGGATTCAACGGTGGCATTAACTGTTATGCCGGGATTGGCTTCCTCGAGTTCCTGCACCACCTCCAGGCCAATGCCTTGGCTGAGATCCCACCGCGAAGTCGTGAAGACCCGGATTTCATAGGTTTCAGGAGCGACGGGCTTCTCCTCCGCCTTGGGCTCCATCTTCTCTTCGGCCTTGGGCGCCTCATCGGTCATGGTCGTTGCCTGGCCGCAGGCGGCGAGCAGCGCGAAACCGGCGCCGGAACCGAGGCCGAGTAGCATTTTTCGTCGTGTCATGGGAGTGCTCCTTCGTGGATGCTGCAACCAATCGGATGGTTGCAGACTAGCAGCGCGTGTGCTGAGTGTCAAGGCAACAGGCGTGAAGGGAATGTCTATGCCGAAGCGCCTGGTTTGGCCACCGCCCGCGCGATCTGCGCCGACGTAGCCAGCGTCGCCCAGCGCGTGCCTACCAGCGGCGTAATCATGGCCTGGTCCACGGCTGAAGCGTGCAGGATGGCGTCGCAGGGCCAGTAGTTGGTGAAGCCGTATTCGCGGCTCTGGATGAGGCTGTAGAAGACGCACGCGCCGCCGTATTGGCCGGTGAGGACGACGTTGCGAATGCCGGCGTTGTTGAGCATGTAGTCAAGGCCGGTGCCGGTGAAGGCGGAACTGGTTAGTTTTCTGACGACGATCTCGTCGCGTTGCGGCGCGAGTTCGTCGATGACGGACATGGCGTGGGAATCGAAGTAGTCGTAGTCGCGGCCGCGCTGGTAGGGCACGGCTTCACGGGCCTCAGCGGTCCACTTGGCGTTGACGACGTGCGCCACCAGACCGCCGGAGGCGCGGAAGGCGTCGAGGATGGCGCGCAGGTTGGGAAAGACGGTCTGCAATTCGTCCGTAAACCAACGCTCGCTCTCCGGGTTGCCGCCGGACAACCAAGCCGGATCGCAGAAGCGCCGCATCATGTCCACGATGATGAGCGCGGTCTTCTCCGGCGGCAGCGCGGCGTCGTCGGCGAGATGGTTCGTCTTGAATTGAGCGGTATCGATGAGCATCGGATGAGTCCTTTCGTGCTCCAGGCGCGGTTTTTGCGGCGGGGCGGAGGACGAGCTCCCGCGCTACGGGAGAGAGACCGCATGATCGATTTTCACATATACCAGCCACCGTTGACGCTCAGCACCTCGCCGGTGATGTAGCGGGCGTCGTCGGAGGCCAGGAAGAGAATCGCGGCGGCCACGTCTTCGGCCCGGCCAAAGTGCCCGAGCGGGATTTGTTGGCGCACCTGCTCGCGGATATCGTCGTCGATGGCGCGGGTCATGTCGGTATCCATGAAGCCGGGCGCAACGGCATTGACGCGCACGCCGTACCGTGCCAGTTCCCGCGCCAGGGACTTTGTAAAGCCGATCGCGCCGGCTTTGGCCGCCGCGTAGTTAGTCTGGCCGATATTGCCCATCAGGGCGATCACCGACGCCACGTTCACGATGCTACCCGTTTCGCGTTCGCGCATGTGGATGGCCGCGGGCTTGGAGCAATTGAACATGCTGCCCAGGTTCACGTCCAGCACCTCGTCCCAGTGCTCGCGGGTCAAGTTGCGCAGGGTTGCGTCCCGCAAGATGCCGGCGTTGTTGACCAGCACGTCAATGCCGCCGAACTCCTGCGCGGCCCGCGCGAACATGGCGGCGGACGGCTCCTCTAGCGCCACGTCCGCGCCGATGACCAGCGCCCGGCGTCCCATAGCCGCCACTTCCGCCGCCACCGCTTCCGCGTTGCGCCGGTGCACGCCGTCCGCGTCGGGATAGTGGTTTATCGCCACGTCCGCGCCCGCGCGGGCAAGCGCGAGGGCGGTGGCGCGGCCGATGCCCTGGGAAGCGCCGGTGATGAGCGCGTGTTTGCCTTCCAGTCTCATGGAACTAGCGCACCTCTCGTTCCACCAGGGCGGCGATGCCCATGCCGCCGCCGGCGCACAGCGCGGCAATACCCCGGCGGACGTTCCTGCGCTGCATTTCGTGGATGAGCGTAACGAGAATGCGGGCGCCGCTGGCGCCGATGGGATGACCGACCGCAATCGCGCCGCCGTTGACATTCACCCGCGCCCGGTCCCACTTCAGTTCGGCTTCCACCGCCAGCACTTGCGCGGCGAAGGCTTCGTTGATCTCCAAGAGATCTATTTCTGCAAGCGTTAGTCCGGTCTTTTCGAGCAGGATGCGGATAGCCTTTGCCGGTCCGATGCCCATGCGCAGAGGCGCGACGCCGGTGGTGGCAACCGCCGTGAGGGTAGCCAGCGGCCGGCGCCGGTGGGCTTCGGCCCACTCGGCCGAAGCGACCACCAGGGCGGCGGCGCCGTCGTTGATGCCGGAAGCGTTGCCGGCCGTGATAGCGTCAACACCCTTGAACGCGGGCCGCAGCGACGCCAGGGCTGCGGTGGTTGTGTCGGGTCGCGGGTATTCATCGTCTTCGACCACGCGCGGCGGTCCCCGGCGCTGCGGCACGGAAACCGGCGCGATTTCGGCGGCCACGCGGCAGGCCCCGGCCGCGGCCGCGTAACGCTGCTGGCTCTCCCAGGCGAACCGGTCCTGCGCCTCGCGGGAAATGCCGTACTCTTGCGCCAGCGTATCGGCGGTGTTTGCCATGTGGCAGTCTTCAAAAGCGTCCCAAAGACCGTCGCCAAGCAGCGTATCGACGAGCGTCGCATGACCCAACGTGCCGCCCCAGCGCGCTTCCGGCAGAACGTAGGGCGCATTGCTCATGCTCTCCATGCCGCCGGCCAGCGCCACGTCAATTTCACCCAGGCGGATATACTGTCCGGCCAGCGCCGCGGACTGCAAACCCGATGCGCAGACCTGGTTTACGGTCATTGACGGCGCCGTTTCAGGCACGCCGGCGCGAATGCCGACCTGGCGCGCGGGGTTCATGCCGCTGCCGCCCTGCAAGACCTGACCGAAGAGCGAGACCTGCACGTCGTCAGGCGAAACGTCGGCTCGCGCCAACGCCGCCTGCGCCGCGACCACGCCCAGATCCGGCGCTCTAAGCCCGCTAAAGGCGCCGCCAAACTTGCCAATCGGCGTGCGGACGGCTCCGAGGATTACCGGCTGTCGATTGTCCACTTTCAACTCCTGTTGCGTGAAGGCGCTCGCTGGAGCCTGTTCACGTTCTCGCTGGTTCAGATAGTAGTCTATTGCAGAGCGCCGGCGGGCGCGCATGGCGCTCATCGCGGGCCAATTCGAACTTACGAGAACGCCCCTGCCAGGTCCATCGGCGCGTCGCGGAACAAGCGCGCGTCCATAGGACGCAATGCGGGCGCGATATGGGGTTTGAACGCCATGTGGGCCAGCAGGTCTCTCTCTAAGTCCACGCCGGGCGCAATCTCCGTGAGTGTAAGCCCGTCATCGGTAAGCGTAAAGACCGCCCGTTCGGTGACGTAGATGATCTCGCGCCCCAGCGAGCGGGCATACGCGCCGTTGAAGGTGACCTGTTCCACGGCGTGCACCAGCTTGGGATGCGCGCCCTCGCGCACGATGCGCAGCGCGTCGTCCTGGATGCGGACGTCCAGGCCGCCGGCCGTGAAGGTGCCGCAGAAGACGACCCGTTTCGCGTTGTGGCTGATGTTCACGAAGCCGCCGGCGCCCGGCACGACGCTGCCGAAGCGGCTGACGTTCACGTTGCCGGCGGCGTCGATCTGCGCCGCGCCCAGGCAGGCGATGTCCAGCCCGCCGCCGTCGTAGAAGTCGAACATGTAGGGCGAGTCGATCAGCGCGGTGGGCATAGACGAAGCGCCGAAGGAGAGGCCGCCCGCGGGGACGCCGCCAATCGCGCCGCTTTCCACGGTCATCACCAGATCGTCGATTATGCCTTCTTCCGCCGCCACCGCCGCCACGCTCTCCGGCAGGCCGATGCCGAGATTGACCACGTCGCCCTTGCGGAGTTCCAGCGCGGCGCGGCGGGCGATGACCTTGCGCGCGTCGAGCGGGTGCGGCGGGACTTCCGGCAGCGCGCCGCTGGTGTCGGATACGTACGCCGGATTGAAGTCCTCGCTGAAGGTCTGCCAGTGCTCGGCGGGGTCGGCCACGGCGACCACGTCCACGAGTATGCCGGGAATGCGGATTTCGCGCGTGGGCAGCGGCGTGTCGATTGTGCGCTCCACCTGCGCGATGACCATGCCGCCGCAGTTGTGCACGGCCAGGGCGACGCTGAGCATCTCGCCGTAGACCGCCTCGCGCTCCATGCTGATGTTGCCGCCGGGATCGGCGGTGGTGCCGCGAATGAAGCCGACGTCAAGCTCGATGCGCGGATAGAAGAGGTGCTCTTTTCCGTTCAGTTCGATGAGTTGCACGAGTTCTTCCGGCGTGGAGGCCGGATTGACGCGCCCGCCTTCCAGACGCGGATCTACGAACGTGTTGAGACCGACGTGCGTGACGGTGCCCGGCTTGCCGGCGGCGATGTCGCGGAAGAGGTGGACGATGACGCCCTGGGGGAAGTTGTACCCTTCGATCTTGCCGTCGAGCACGAGTTGGCACAGTTTGGGCGCGAGGCCCCAGTGCCCGCCGATAATGCGCTTGACCAGCCCTTCGTGGCCGAAGTGATTCAGGCCGCGCGTCTGGCGGTCGCCCTGGCCCGCGCCGTACATGAGCGTGAGGTTGCGCGGCTCGCCGGTCTCCAGAAAGCGCCGCTCGACAGCGGCGGAGAGCGCCTCCGGATGCCCAATGCCGACGAAACCGCCCACGCCGATGGCGGCGCCGTCCTGGATGAGCCAGACCGCTTGGTCGATTGAGAGAAACTTCCCGCCCAGCCAGCCTGCCGGCGCGTTGCCGCGACTGCGCCCGGAATGCCCGACTGGAGATTCTGAATTCATGCCGCGCCCGCTCCGTGAGGGTGTGGGAAACGACGCCTCTGCCTGGCCGCGCCCTGCGCGGCGCGCTTGCTGTCCCTTATGATAGCGATTCTCGGAGGGGATGTCTTTGCGGCCTCTGGAAGGTGCGTTTACCATGAAGAAGCCGGTCGGCAGTGTGCTCGCACGCTGGAAGCGGTAAAAGTACATCGCATAGCTACGCTCGTCCGGCGCCGGCTGCGGACGATTATCTTTACATAACGATGCGAGTTCGGTTTTCATTGCCGGTTCATCCGGCTTGCGGCGGGTGAAGGGAGAAACATGACAGGCAAGACCTTCTCGGTCTGGGCCACCGGCTGCGCGCACGTGGGTACCGACAAGCGATTTGGCCGGGAGAGCCTGGCCGAGGCGATCCGGCAGTCGGAGCGCGGCGGCAATGCGGGCGGCCCGCCGTTCGATTGGGACGTCATGCTGCACCTGGGCGATCTTTCCGGCAACCAGGGCTCGCCGGATGATGAAGAGGGTGAAGAAGTGGTGCGGCAGTTTGGCGCGGCGGAACGGCATCGCCGCGAACACTTCTACAACCTGGCGGGCAATCACGACGCCACGTTCCACACCGAGCCGACCCAGTGGTGGTTCCGCAAATGGGTTGATCCCACGAGTGAGTATTCGCAACACTCCGGCGTGGATGCGGCGCGGCGTCCGTATCCGGTTGAGGGCACGTGGGAGCGGTACGCCTTTCGCATCGGCAACCTGCTCTTCCTGATGATGAGCGACCGCAACGATCTTTGCCCGCCGGTGGGACGCAACCCGCGCGGCGGCGGCTACCCCTCAGGCGCGGTGACAAGCGAGACCTTTGCCTGGTGGCGGGGGTTGGTGGAGGCGAACCCGGACTGCATCATCGTCTCCGCGCATCACCACATGTTGAAAGAGACGACTGTGGCGTCCGGTCCCTGGGAGGGCTACCGCCGGGACGAGAACGGCGCATGGCAGAGCCACTACCACGGCTACTTTGCCGACGGCGGACCGGAGGGCGCGTCATATCTGTACTTCCTGGACGACCAGCCGGACGCGCGGGCGTTCGAGCGTTACCTGGCGGCGCGGCCGGGGGCGATCGACCTCTGGCTTGGCGGCCATACCCACACCCATCCCGACGACCGCTACGGCGGACGGTCGCACGTGGAGCGCAAGTGGGGGGTGAATTTCGTCAACTGCGCCGCGCTCGCGCGCCATCACGCGGGACGCACCACCCTGCCCATGAGCCGCCGCTTGACGTTTACGGCCGGCAGCGCCGATGTCCGCGTGCAATGCTACTTGCACACGTCGGACTACGCGCCCCAGGGCTGGTACGCCAAGGCCGAGCGCGTCATCCGGCTGGGGAAGCCGTTCCAGCCTGAGGAATAACCGCAAATTGGCAGTTTAGATCCATTCCAAGACCCAGGAAAGGTTCTATGAACGCGCCCATCGACGCCGAACGGTACGGGTTCTACGGCCTACAGCCCGTGTTGGAAGTCGCGGACGTTGAAGCCACCGCGGCGTGGTACTGCGAGATTCTCGGCTTCACGCTTGACTTCGTGGATACGGCGCGCGGCGGACACGCCCGCGTCTCCATCGGCGGCGGGGGAGGCAAGAGTCCGCAGCGGATGCGTTTCACTGGCTACCGGCGGCGGCACGGCGCGGTGCCGACCGTGGCCGGGTATACCTATATCCACTGTGTGAACATCGATGCGTTGTTTGCGGAATACCGGCGGCGGGGAGTCACGCTCAGGCCGGAGTACGCGGACGGCCCCGTTACAAAGCCCTGGGGACTGCGCGAGTTCGAAATCGAAGACTGCAACGGCCACATTCTCCTCTTCGCGCAGGAGGGCGGCTGAGGTGGAGTGCGCACGGGCGCTGTCGCCGAGCATTATCCGTTCGCAAAGCGGCGAAGCTCATCCGTTCGCGCAGCGGCGAGGCTCATCCGTTCGCCCTGAGCGTGTCGAAGGGTGAACGGATGAGCCGTAGGTTGTACGCGAAAACCGTTCATGCTTCGACCCACTCAGCACGAACGGTTTTCGCGGGCCGTGGAAGCACCCGCGACGCAGCCCTGCAAACACCCGCGACGCAGGTTGCAAACCTACGCTACCGGTCGAAACAGGGGAGGGCGCAGGTTGCAAACCTGCGCTACCGGACATTGGGAAAGCGTTGTAACGTGGGAAAGCGGTGTGCCATTAGTCCGCAAGCGAATCCACGTTCCACTTATCCAGGCAGATCAATCCTCTAACGAATCAACCGTCCACTCATCCAGCGGCGTGAACTGGGTGGTATCGAAGTCGAAGCCGTAGCCGAAAGGGGCGTCCACGATGCTGGAAACGTCCACGCGCCCCTGGCGCACGTCCAGCGCCGGAAAGCCATCCTCGTGGCGGCGGTAGATGGTGCTATGGTTCGCCAGCACCTGCGCCTGGACGCTTTCCGGGTACATGCTCAAACCCGCGAAGTAGTGGTGCCCGTTGCGTTCCGCGTGCTCGATGCCAAGATTCGCCGCCACGGTGAGGTCCTGGATCATTGCCACCGGCCCCACGCTGCACAGGTCCTCGCTGCTCAGGATGAACGCCTGGCCGGGAGCGCGCCGCCGGTAGAGGGCGAGCAGGCAGGCGTTCACGATGCCGCGAAAGACGCCTTTGCAGTTCTTGTGGCTGCCGCCGGCGTAGCCGCAGGCCAGGGCGTCGGCCAGGCTGTTCATCTCGCCGTCGGACTCATCGATAATCAAGGGCGGCCGGTCGCGCCAGCGCCGCAGGTCCGCCTTCACCGGCTCGCCCAGCGCCGCGTCGCGGTGCAGCGGCTGCTCCACGAAGAGCGCGCGCGCCAGGAAAGAGCGCAGTGAAGGTTCGGCCTGAATCGTCTCCCAGAAGCGCTGAAACGGCTCCACTTCCGTATAGAACTCGTTGCCGTCCAGCGTATGGGCGTAGTTGGGCGGCGCGTGGGTCTCCATGATGCCGGCAATCCGTTGCAGCCGCTCGATGTCCGCGCCGGTGTCGCCCGAGAGCTTGATCTTCAGGCGCCGCAGGCCGTAGAAGCGCACGCTGGCTTCCAGCGATTGGGGCAGGCCGTCGCTCAGGCGCTCGTCCGGCGGCACGTCGCCGTCGGTAAGCGGGTCGGCCAGGCCGACGGTGTGCCGGATGATCATCGCGCGGCTGGCGCGCTCCGGCAGCAGGTCGGCCGGCGCGTAACCGGCGAGTTCCGGGTGGACGGCTTCCAGGCGCACGCCGAGGGTGTTTTCCCGCAATGCGTGCCCGAACGTCGTGCCGGCGGCGCGGCAGAAGGCGTCGATCACCGCCCGTTCCACCATGCTCACGCCAAAGCCCCAGAGCAGGGGCGGGTAGCGTGTATCGGCCGCCCAATCCGCCTGGCGCAGGAAGAGTTCGCGCCACAGGTCGAAGGGGCTTGCCGCCGCGGGCGCACCCAGGGCAAAGCGGACGGCCTGGCGGATGACGTCCAGCATTTCGTCCAGGTCTTCCGCGAACGTGGTGTCGGGGTCTTTCGTAAACCACTTGGGCGGCAGGCCCTCGGCGGCGACGCCCGCGGCGGCCGCGCCGTCCACGTCCGCGGTCACGCGCAGGAAGAGGTGCGGCACGGACTCCAGCGAGGCGATGCCGTAGCGGAAGGGCATCCGCGTCCGCATGTTGAGGACGTTGAGGTCGATGTCTTGAATGGAAATTGTCACGCGCGCAATTCCAGGTTCGGTGCCGCCGGCGCGGCGGCGCGCCGGCTCGAAACGATTGCCCAAGGGTGATTCCCATGCTATACTCCGCAATAGAGGAAGGGCAAGTAGCTCAGCCGGTTAGAGCGCCACGTTGACATCGTGGAGGCCGGAGGTTCGAGTCCTCTCTTGCCCACCAAATCGCAGCCACGTCCCCCTCTCGCTCTCTCCTGCCATGGCACAGCGTGTGCCCGGCAGGGTGCCTTGCCTTCCACATTCCTGCGTCTAAACCCTAATCAGCCGGCAATTTGGTTGACAATAGGGTAACGTATTCTGATAGCATATAGTCCTCTACAAGTATATAGTCCTCTAGTAGTGTATAGTGCTTGATGGGCACATTACTTACATAGCGATTCATGCTCAACCCCGTGTCGAGGATGGAGCCAGGTCGAGCCCTCCCCCCACAATGAGAGGGGCGACAAGTCATCACGGTATATTCACGTTGACGTGACTACTTGAAAGGCATGACATGGGAATGCGACGTGTGTTTTCACGACCTTCATCGGCGTGGCGGCTCGCCGCGTTCGTGGCGCTGGCGCTCGTCGCGCTGGCGCTGCTGCCGTCTACTGCGCTGGCGCAGTCGCCGCCCGGCGCCCCCACCTCGGTGTCGGTGACACGCGCCGACGGCACGCTGTCCGCCTCGTGGCCCGCCGTCTCCGGCGCGACCACGTACCACGTAACCTACAGTTCGACCGGCGGCGCGAGTTGGGAACTCGCCGCGCTCGACCACGGCGCCACCAGCATCACGTTCGACGTGGACAACGCCAAGAGTTACATTGTCGGCGTGTTCACGGCTGCCCCGCCCAGCGCGGCGACCCAGTTCCGGCTGAAAGAGAGGCTGACATGAAACTGCAAAGCGCATTTTCCGCAACCCGTTGGGTCAGGCTGGCCGCCCTGCTGCTGGCTCTGCTGGCCGTCGCCGGTTCTTACCCATCCCCAATGTCAGCGCAGTCTGCCAGCCTTGCGGCGACGGTGCACGGCGACAAGTCGGTTGACCTCGCCATCTCCAACCATACGGGCAACTGGTGGTTCCGTATCAACTCCTGGGGCACCTGCACGGCGGTGACCGGCAACAGCATCACCGGCATCCAGGGCTACAATCTGGGGACACACTCCGTCTGGGCCTATTCCGATAGCAACTGCGCCGACCAGATAGCAGCGACGACGTTCACCATTTCTGCCGCAAGCCTGACGGCGACGGTGAACAGCGACCGCTCGGTTGACCTCACCCTGTCCAACGGGCCGTCCCCCTGGTACTTCCGCATCGGCATCGGCACATGCACGGCGGTAACCGGGACCACCATCAGCGGCATCCAGGGCTACGCGCCGGGATACCACGAGGTCACCGCTTTCGCCACTGCCGGCTGCGCGGGCACGGACTTCCTCACAGATGCGTATTTCATCATTCCCACCACAACCCTGGCGGCTACGGTGAACAGCGACCATTCGGTTGACCTCACCCTGTCCAACGGGCCGAGCAACTGGTGGTTCCGCATCAACTACTGGGGAACCTGCACGGCTGCGTCCGGAAACACCGTCAGCAACATCCGGGGCTACAAGGCCGGAACCCACTCCGTCGCCGCCTATTCCGACAGCGGCTGCCATACCAAGATTGCGTCGTCGTCGTTCACCATTCCCACCGCAACCCTGACGGCTACGGTGAACACCGACCGCTCGGTTGACCTCACCCTGTCCAACGGGCCGTCCCCCTGGTATTTCCGCATCGGCATCGGCTCCTGCACGGCGGTAACCGGGACCACCGTCAGCGGCATCCAAGGCTACGCGCCGGGATACCACGAGGCCAGCGCTTTCGCCACTGCCGGTTGCACGGACTTCCTCACAGATGCGTATTTCGTCATTCCCGACCCGCCGCCCACGGCAACCCTGGCAACCACGGTCAACGACGACCGCTCGGTTAACCTCAACTTGTCCAACGGGCCGAGCAACTGGTGGTTCCGCATCAACTACTGGGGCGCCTGCACGGCGGCGACGGGAACCACCGTCAGCAACATCCGGGGCTACCAGCCGGGAACCCACTCCGTCGCCGCCTATTCCGACAGCGGCTGCCATACCAAGATTGCGTCGTCGCCATTCACCATTCCCACCGCAACCCTGACGGCTACGGTGAACACCGACCGCTCGGTCGCCCTCACGCTCATCGGCGGGCCGAGCAACTGGTGGTTCCGCATCAACTGGTGGGGAACCTGCACTGCTGTGTCCGGAAACACCGTCAGCGGCATCGCGGGCTACCAGGACGGAACCCACGCCGTCGCAGCCTACTCGGACGGCGGCTGCAACTACCACGTGGCGGCGACGACGTTCGACCTCTATTCGTTCTCCGCGTCCAGCATCACCCCCACGACGGCCACACTGACGTTGGCGGGGCACGTTGGGGACTGGTGGCTGAAGGAGACTGCGCCGACCATCGGAACGTGCACGGCAGGCGAGTCTGACTACTCCCACGCGCTCAGCAGCCTGACGGGAGGCGCGGACTACACCTACAAGGCGTACAGCGACTCCGCCTGCGCGACGACGGCGCTCCAAACCGTCAGCTTCACGACGCCAGTAGGGGTCAGCAACCTGTCGGAAACCTCGACGCAGGGTTCGCCCAGCACGTCCGGCGGCGCGTGGATTGCCAACGAGTTCACCACCGGCAGCAACACCAACGGCTACACCGTGTCCGAAGTAACCGTCCCAATCAGCCCGGGCAGCGGGAGCAGCAACGTTACCCTGCGCATCTTCTCCAAGGGCAGCGGCAACGCCAACCCCAACAGCAGCCTGGTCACGCTGACCAACACGGGGGACGCGAACGGCGCCTACACCTTCAGTTGCTCCGGCGCCGCCTGCGACCTCTCCGCCGGCACGAGCTACTTCCTGGTGCTGAGCGCCACCAGCGGCTACAGCTTCACTTGGGCGGCTACCGCCTCGAACGACGAAACCGGCTCCGTCGGGTGGACAATCGGCAACACGTACACCGCCTCCACCAATAGCGGCTCCTCTTGGACTCCCGATGCCAACACCCGCGTCACGAAGTTCTCAATAACGGCCGCGCCAAAGTAGGGCCGGCGTGGTACGAGCGCGGGCCAGGGCTGGGTCGACCTGCTGGCCACGGCGAACGCCTTCACGACGCTGTGAGATACGGGGGCTGACGTAGCAGTGACCCACACCATCGGCCTCTCGCTCCTCAGGCGCCGCGTGTGCGCGACGGCGGGCAGCACGACCAACGCCTGGGCAGTGCGCTCGTCGTAACGCCGCGGTCGGGGGAGGCATCGGAAGGGGCGTTGGACTTACACCAGACCCACCTCCTTATATCAGTATCTCCCAGCGAAAAGTTCGCAATTCAGTCCTCCCCAGCCCACCAAATCTTCGTCGCGACCTTTCTCGATCTCTCCTGCCGTGGCACAGCGTGGCCGCCGGCAGGGGAATGCGATTCACCGTCAGTCCGGCGGGTGGGGGACTTCGGGGCGGTCGTCGTAGTAGGAGGAGTAGAAGAGCAGCCCGTCGTAGCGGATGCTCCACGTGTGGCCGTACACGATCTCCGACGCGCCGGGGGAGGGATGGACGAAGGTGGCCCAGAGGCCCTCTTCAGTGGCCGCCGCTATCTCATTGCCGATTTCCTGGCCGTCGAGAGTCTTGAGGGCGGCGACGGGAGCGCCCAGGTGGCGCGGCAGGAAAGGAATGACGATGAATATGTCGTTCCCATCGGCCAGCGCCAGCCGCCACTGGCCCTCGCCGCGTACTTAGTACGGGGGCTTCAACTGTGCTGACGCCGCTGCAGGAGCGGGCGCGCAGAAGAGATTCCAGCGTCCAGAGGGCTGGCAGGATGAATGGATGTCTTCCCTCGTCCTGCTCTCACCGTTGGATACGCTGGATCACTCCCCGCCGCTGGGGGCCTTGAAGGCATACACCCCGCTGGACCCCTCATTTGTCATATAACCCACGTATACCACCCCTCCCGAGACAACGTAGGGCTCTTCCGGTCCGCCGAGGTGGTAGCCGATCGTGACGCTCCGGATGGGTTTTCCTGTTCTGGCATCCAGCGTATGCAGGTACCCGTCCAGGGAGTTGGCGTACAGGACGCCGTCGACCACCGAGATCTCTCCCAAGCCCCCTACGGCGTCGAACCCTGATTCAACCCTACAACCACACCCCGTTCAAGACCAAGGGAGATCTGTTGCCAAAAGTCATGCGCCGCGTGATAATTGACATATAGCCGTCCGCTTCGATCGGGGCGTGGAAGAGCGCCGGCGCCGTGCCGAGCAGCGGGGTCTCTCGTTCCAGGGAGCAATCTGTCCCAGCGAGCGGGGCGGCGTGGCAGACGGGCCGGAGCACCCGATCCAAGAGCGCCGCCCGGCCCAGATGACACACGGGGTAGCGCCGGGCCGGCACCTTCATTCCAGGCCGCGCGTGAAGCGGGCCGAGGGCGCGCGCAAAGGGCGCGCGCAATCTGAAGAAGACCACTCCCAGCCGCATGCATATCAGAATTCGACAGAGGAGACTGCCGTGAGCGACGAACCGACCGCGCGGGAGCGCGACACGCTGAAGCAATTGGAGCGGGATCGGTTGCGCGCCACGCCTGACGGTGAGCGGGGGGCTGCGGAAGTCGGCTCCGCCGCGGGCGCGGGCTTGGCCGGAGACGTGGAGCCGATCGCCGTGATCGGCATGGCGTGCAAGTTTCCCGGCGCGCCGGATCTGGCGTCATTCTGGCGGCTGCTGGCGGAGGGCCGCAACGCCGTCACCGAGGGCGTGCCTGGTTCCGGCGTGGGGCGCATCGGCCAGTTCTATCCCAAGGCCGCCAATGAGATTCCGGCCTGCCGCTATGCCGCCCTGGTGGACGACATCGACCTCTTCGACGCCGAGTTCTTCCGCATTTCCCCGGTGGAGGCGCAACTGCTGGATCCCCAGCAGCGCATGGTGCTGGAGACCTGCTGGCAGGCGCTCGAGGACGCGCTGGTGGATCCCGCCCAACTCAAGGGCAGCCGCACCGGCGTTTTCCTTGGCATCAGCAACATGGACTACCGGGGCATCAGCATGGCCGCCGCCCAGCAGACCGAGCCCGCCGCCAGTCTCTATGCCGTCGCCGGCACGTCGCTCAACACCGCCGCCGGCCGGGTCGCCTTCGCCTTGGGGTTAGAGGGGCCGGCCATGGCCGTGGACACGGCCTGTTCATCCTCGCTGCTCGCCTTGCACCAGGCCGCAGCCAGCCTGCGGCAGGACGAGGCCGACATGATCGTCGTCGGCGGCGTGCAGGCCATCTTTCTTGGACGGCTCACGCAGTTGCGCGCCCAGGCCGGCATGTTATCGCCGGACGGCCAGTGCAAAGCCTTCGACGCCTCCGCCAACGGTTTCGTGCGCGGCGAGGGCTGCGGCATGGTCGTGCTCAAGCGGCTCCGCGACGCCCGGGCCGACGGCGACCGCATTTGGGGTATCATGCTCGGCTCGGCCGTCAACCAGGACGGCACAAGCGCCGGCTTCACCGTCCCCAGCGGCCCCGCGCAGGAGCGCGTCATCGTGGATGCCCTCCGGCAGGCCCGCGTCGCGCCCCACGAGGTTGACTACGTAGAGGCCCACGGCACGGGCACGGAAGTGGGCGACCCCATCGAGCTGAACGCCGCCGCCGCAATCTACGGCAAGGGCAGAACGCCCGACCGCCCGCTGCTGGTCGGCTCTGTCAAGACCAACGTCGGTCACATGGAGTCGGCGGCCGGGGTGGCCGGGTTTATGAAGGCGATCTTGTCAATGCATCACAGGTCGATTCCCCGGCACCTGCATTTCAACGACCCCAATCCGCGCCTGGATTGGGAGCGTCTGCCGGTGAAGATTACGTCAGAACGGACGGCGTGGCCGGTAAACGCCGACCGGCCGCCGCGGGCCGGCGTCAGTTCATACGGTTGGTCGGGAACCAACGTGCACGTCATCGTGGAGGGTTGCCCTGAGGTTGCCGCGACCATTTCGGAGAACGGCGCCGCCTTGACGCCCCCGGCTGGGCCGCCGCGCGCCGTTCCCGCGCGGCTTTCCCTGCCAATGGCAGACGGGCCGCCTACAGCGGCAGAATCTCGTCCGGCGCGCGTGCTGCCGCTCTCCGGCAGGAACGGCGGCGCGCTGCGGGACGCGGCCGATGCGTACCTCTACTGGCTGGACGACCGGAACGGCGCGGACGCGGCGGAGGGCGCGGAAGGCGATGCCAATCTCGCCGCGAACGACGCTCTGGCCGACGCGGCCTGGAGCGCCAGCGTCGCGCGCCGCCACTTCCAGCGGCGCGGCGCGGCGGTTTTCCGGGACGCCGGCGGGCTGCGGGACGAGTTGCGGCGGATCGCGGATACAGCCGATGACGCGCCCGCCACAGCCGCGTCCAAGGTAGCCTTCGCCTACACCGGGCAGGGGAACCAGTGGGTGGGCATGGGCGTGCTGCTCTACCGGACGGAACCGGTCTTCCGCGCCGTTCTCGACCGCTGCGACCGGCTCCTGCGAGAAGAGCGTGGAGAATCTCTGCTGGACGTGATGTTCGGCCGGTCCGGCGCTGCCGGGGACTTGGATGAGCCGCGCTGGACCCAGCCGGCCATCTACGCTCTGGAGTGCGCTCTCACCGCGCTCTGGGAGAGCGTGGGCATTCGTCCCGACGTGGTGGTGGGCCACAGTTTGGGCGAAATCGCGGCGGCCCAGGCGGCCGGAGTGCTGTCTTTGGAAGACGGCCTGCGCTTTGCCGCGGCCCGGGGGAGCATTCTGGGAGACCTGCCCATGGACGGGGCTATGGCGGCCATCTTTGCCCCGGCGCCCCGGGTGGCGGCGGCGATTGCTCAGTGGAACGAGAACCAGCCCGGCGCGGAGCTTTGCATCGGCGTGGACAACGGCACGCACCAGGTGGTCAGCGGGCCGCGCGCGGCAGTGCATGGTCTGGCGGACGAGATGGAAGCGGCGGGCGTGTCCGTGCGGCGGCTCAGGCCCAGCCCCGCCTACCACAGCGCCATGGTCGAGCCCGGGCTGGACGACATGGTGGCGGCACTGGCGGATATGCCGGTCTCAGACCCCGCCGTGCCGCTCATCAGCAACGTCACCGGCCGGGAAGTGGAAGTCAGGATGGACGGCGCGTACTGGCGGCGCCACGCCCGGCAGCGGGTGGCCTTTCGGGACTGTATCGAGAGTCTGGCCCGCCTCGGCGTGGACGCCGTCATCGAGCTTGGCCCCCACGCGATACTGGGCCCTTTGGTTTCCATGAACTGGCCTGAGAACGCGGGCGCCGCCGCGTCTCCGGCGGTCTTGCAGAGCTTGCTGCGCCCGGCCTACGACGGCTCAGAACCGGAACGGGCGGACGCTTTCATGCGCGCCGTCGGCGATGCATACCAGGCCGGTCTGCCGGTGGACTGGAGTGGCCTCTACGCCGGTGAAGAACGGCAGCGCGTCTCCGTGCCCGGCTATCCTTTCCAGCGGCGGCGCTACTGGGTAGCGGCCGGCCGGCGGCGCGCCTCAGGGAACGGCGATTTCGAGGAAGAGGCGCATCCGCTGCTGGGCGCAAAGCGCGAATCGCCGCGTGGCGAGGTCGCGTACGAGACGGAGATGTTCCCCTCGGATCCGCCCTGGCTCGACCATCACCAGGTGTTCGGCCGGGTGGTGATGCCCGGGGCGGTGTACGGCGCGATGGCCGCGACCGCGCTCCTGGCCGAGGGGGCGGACGCCGCCGTGGTGGAGGAACTGCAACTGCACAGCCCGTTGGTGTACCCGGAACAAAGCGCCGAGCACGGGGAGCCGGACGAAAACCCGGAGCCGGGTCGCCGGCTGCAACTGGTCGTCGACGCGCCCGAGAACGGGGCCGCCCGCGCTTTCGAGATTTTCAGCAAAGGCGATGACGGCGAGGAGTGGACGCTCCACGCCGAGGGCCGGCTCTCCGACGGCTTGGGCGGGCCGTCCAACGGCGAGAGGATGGATCTTGCGGCCCTGCGGGCGCGTCTCGATGCGGTGGACCTGAACGGCTACTACCGGGACAAGACCGCGAGCGGCATTGACTTTGGGCCGTCCTTCCGCACCCTGGAAGCGTTGTGGGGTGACGAAGGCGAGGCGGTGGGGGAAGTCGCGCTGCAAGACGGCGAAGAGGCCGACGGTTCGAGTCTCCATCCGCTGCTGCTGGACGGCTGCTTTCAGGTCATGTCGGCCGCCCGCAACCTGGCGGGCATCGGTGGCGACGCCACCTACCTGCCGTTCGGTTGGGAGCGGCTGCGGCTGAGCGGGCCGCTGCCTGAGCGGATTGTCTGCCGCGCGCGCGTGCGGGAGAGCGCGCAGGGGCAGGAAGAGGGGGAAGCGGCCGCCCTGACGCCGGAAACCCTTACGGGAGACGTGTGGCTCTACACGCCGGACGGCGCGCCGGTGGGCGAATTGACCGGCTTTGCCCTGAAGCGCGCCACGCGGGCGTCTTTGCTGACGTCAGCGGAAGGCGTGGGGGAACTTCTGTACGAGCACGTGTGGCGCGAACGTCCCCTGGCGGGCGGTTTGCGCTCCGCCGCCGCGCTGAACGGGCCGTCCGCGGTTGCGGCGGACGCGGGCACGTATGCCGACTATCTCTCTCAGGAAGGCGTCAATACCGGCGAGCGGGCGGCGCTGTTGCGCGACCTGGAGCGGTTGGCTCGCTCGTACGCCTTGGCGGCCCTGCACCGGCTGGGATGGCAGCGCGAGGCGGGGACGGCCATCGATCCGGAAGCGTTGCGGGAGCGGCTGGACGTTTTGCCGGAACATGGGAAATTGTTGGAACGCATGCTGCGCTTGTTGGCCGACGCCGGGGAATTGAGCCACACCGCGAACGGCGGCTACCGCGTGGAATTGAGCGCCGCTGAGCCGCTGCCGGACGAAGTCCTGGGCGATGCGGAAGCGTTTGCCGACCGCATAGCGGAGGTGCATCCCCACGGCGCCGTCGAATTGGGACTGCTGAGGCGCAGCGGCGGCGCGCTGGCCGAGGTGCTGCGGGGCGAGGTGGATCCTCTGTCAATCCTCTTCCCCCGGGAAGGGCCCGGCGCGCAGGACTACTACTTTGCCGCGCCGGCGTCACGGGCCTCCAACCGGATCCTGGCCGACGCGGTGGCGGCCACCGTCGCCGGCTGGCCGGGCGACCGCCCGCTGCGCATTGTGGAAGTGGGCGCGGGCACCGGCGCCGGCACGACGTCCGTGCTGCCGGAACTGCCGGCCGGCGGGTACGACTACGTCTTTACGGATATTTCGGCGGGCTTCTTTGCCGAGGCCGAACGGCGGTTCAGCGAGGTTGACGCGCCTATCGAGTACCGCCCGCTGAACATCGAGCGCGACCCGGCCGAACAAGGGTTCGACCGGCACGCCTACGACCTGGTAATCGCCGTCAACGTCCTCCACGCCACCCGCAGCCTGGAAGAGACCCTGACCAATTGCCAGCGCCTCCTGGCGCCGTCCGGCAAGTTGATCGCGATGGAGAATCTGCGCGGCCGCGGCTGGCAGGACATGACCTTCGGTCAATTGGACGGCTGGTGGCGCTATGCCGATGACTACCGCCCACATCACGCCCTTGCCTCGCCGGAGGTGTGGCGCCGGGCCTTGGCGGACGTTGGCTTTGAGGACACGGCGGTGCTGGGCGGGGAGAGCCCGGGCGCCGACGGGCCCCTGGGTTCCGGCGTCATACTCGGTCAAGGGCCGGCGGAGATAGTCCAGGACAGGGGCGCGTGGGTTGTGGCGTCGGACCATGCGGTAGCGGCGGAAATGCTGGCGGCGCGTCTGGCGGCGCAAAACCAGACGGTGGCGGTGGCGGGCACGGCTCACAGCGGTGGCATGAGCGCAAGCGACGGCCCCGGCGTCTTCCCCGTTCAGGTGGACGCGGAAGACAGAGAGTCCTGGCGGAGACTGTTGGAGAATCTGCCCGGGGATGCGCCGTTGCAGGGCGTGGTGCACTGCGCCGCGCTGGAGGGTCACGGGACGGAGGCAACCACGGCGCAGTTGGCGGCTGACGCGAGCCGGACGGGCGCGAGCGCATTGGCATTGGCGCAGGCCTTGCAGGACACCGGGCTGAGGCCGGAAAAGGGTCTGTGGATCCTTACCCGGGGCGCGCAGGCGTTGGAGCGGGACTACATGCTGGAGAGCGTCGACCAACTGGCCGGCGCCGCGCTCTGGGGCTTCGGCAAGGCGCTGGCGCGGGAGGTCGGCTACCTGCAACCGCGCATGATCGACCTGGAACCGGACGCGCCGCCGGATGCCGGCGCTCTGGTTGACGAAATCATGTTCCCGGACGCGGAGACCCACGTCGCCTACCGATCCGGCAAGCGTCTGGCGGCGCGGCTGGTCAAGCGAGGGGAGGGCCGGTCGCGCGTCGAACTGCCGCAGGAGCCGGACTGGCGGCTGGCGCCCACCGCGGGCGAGGGACTGGAAGGGCTGCGCGCCGAGCCCGCCGCGCCGCAGCCGCTGGGGAGCGGCGACGTGCGGGTGGCGGTGGAAGCGGCCGGCCTCAACTTTGCCGACGTGCTCATCAGCCTGGGCGCGGTGGAAAATGTGCCGGTGCTGGGCGCCGAGTTCTGCGGCCGCGTGACGGAAGTTGCGCCGGACGTGACCGAGTTTCGCGTGGGCGAGCGCGTGGTGGGCCTGGGTATCGGCACGTTCAGGCCGGAGGTAGTAACGCGCGCCGAGATGGTGGCGCGGGTGGACACGGCAGCGCCCGCGGCCGCGCTGGCCACCATTCCCGAAGCCTTCGTTTCCGCGGAATTGTCTTTCCAGTTTACCGGTCTGAATGCCGGAGAGCGGGTGCTCATCCATACCGCCTCCGGCGGGGTGGGCCTGGCGGCCATCCAACTCGTCCGGGCGGCCGGCGCGGAAGTGTTCGCCACGGCCAGCAAAGCCAAGCACGCCTACCTGCGTTCGCAGGGCGTAACGCACGTCTTCGACAGCCGCAGTACCGATTTTGCGGATGAAATCCTCCAGGCTACCGGCGGGGCCGGCGTGGACGTGGTGCTGAACACCCTTACCGGGCCGGGTTATATCGAGGCCGGCCTCGCGTGTTTGGCTGAAGGCGGCCGCTTCGTAGAATTGGGCAGGCGCGACATTTGGACCCCGGAAGAGATGGCGGCGGCCCGGCCCGACGTTGCCTACGCGGTGTTGGCGTTGGATGTCTTGAAGCGGGAAGACCCGGCTACCCCCGGGGCGTCGCTGCGGCGCGTGATGGCGCGCGTGAACGACGGCGAGTCTCTTGCCCCGCTGCCATTCACCCGTTGGCCCATGGCCGAAGTGGCGGCGGCGATGGATTTCATGCGCTCGACGCGCCACGTGGGCAAGATCGTCATCGTCATGCCGCCGCTCGCCCACGGGCGCTTGCGGGCGGACCGCGCGTACCTGGTAACCGGCGGCATGGGCGGCATTGGCACGCAGGTAGCCGGCTGGCTGGCGGAGCGGGGCGCCGGCGTGATCGTGTTGAACGGCCGCCGCCCGCCGGACCCCCCGGCCGCGGCGGCGATCGACGCCTTGCGGCGGCAGGGCGCGGACGTGCGGGTGGAGTTGGCGGACGCGGCCGATCCGGCCGCTCTGGACGCCATGCTGGAGCGGCTGCGCGCCAGCGCGCCGCCGCTGGCCGGTATTGTCCACAGCGTGGGCGTCCTCTCCGACGGTTCCCTGGGTAATCAGACGTGGGAGCGGTACGAGCAGGTGCTGTGGCCCAAGGTGCTGGGCGCGTGGCACTTGCACCAGGCGACCCGCCGCCAGGACCTGGATCTGTTCGTGCTCTTTTCCAGCGTCACCGGCGTGCTGGGCAACGCGGGCCAGGGCAACCATGCGGCGGCCAACGCTTTCCTGGACCAACTGGCCGGCTACCGGCGCTCCCTGGGCCTGCCGGGCCAGGCGATCGCCTGGGGCGCGTGGTCGGGGCTGGGCGAGGCCGAAGAGCAGCGCGCCCGCATCGAGCGGCAACTGGCCGCGTCGGGCACCGACTGGATCAGCCCGCAACAGGGCCTCGAGGCCTTCGACGAATTGGTGCGCCAGGACCAGACGTCCGGCATGGCGGCGGCGGTAGACTGGCCCATGTTCATCGAGAATTTCGAGGAAAAGCCCCCGTACCTTGAGGAATTGGTTACCGAAGACGCGGCGGCGGACGGCGACGCGGACACCCCGCAGGAAGACCTCCCGACCCGGCTGCGGCAAGCGCCCGCCGGCGAGTGGGAACCGCTGCTGGTTTCCCTTTTGCAGGCGGAGACCCAGGCAGTGCTGCGCCTGCCGACCCCGCCGGCGACCACGATTGGCTTCTTCGACCTGGGCATGGACTCGCTCATGGCGGTGGAGTTGCGCAACCGGCTGAACCGGGCGCTGGCGGACGAATACGTGGTCTCCAACACGGCGGTGTTCGACTATCCCAACGTGGAGGCGCTGGCCGTCCACCTGGCGGCGGAATTGTCCGAGGTACTGAGCGCAGACGCTCCCGCGGCCGTTGCCGAAGCGAGCGCCGAACCCGCGGCGCCGCAACCGCAACGTGAGAGAGGCGCAGAAGACGACGCTATCGCCATCGTGGGCATGGCCTGCCGCTTCCCGGGCGCGCCGGACCTGGCGTCTTTCTGGGAACTCCTGGCAAACGGGACCGACGCGATCTCCGACGGTCGCCAGGGCGGCAGTGACTGGAGCGGGACGGTGGGAGACCCGGAGGCCCCGGACGTGGCCACCCGGCGCGGCGCGTTCGTCGCGGACATCGACCTGTTCGACTCCCGCTTCTTCCGCATTGCGCCGATCGAGGCGCGGATGATGGATCCCCAACAGCGCATGCTGCTGGAGACGACCTGGCAGGCCCTGGAGGATGCCGGCATCGACCCGGAGAGCCTGCGGGGCAGCCGCGCCGGCGTCTACGCCGGCGTGAGCAGCAGCGAATACCGGGAGGTGGCAGCGGCCCGCAACGCGGCGCACAACTATCTGGGCACCACCGGCAGCGTGGCGGTGGGCCGGGTCGCGTTCGCTTTGGGGTTGGCAGGGCCGGCGATGCCGTTGGACATGGCCTGCGCGTCGGCGCTTGCGGCTGTTCATCAGGGCGTCGTCGGCTTGCAGCGGGGCGAAGTGGATCTGGCGCTGGCCGGGGGCGTGAACGTCGTGCTCTCGCCCGGGCTATCCCGGTTCATGATGGAGTTCGAATTGTTATCGCCCACCGGCCAGTGCCGGCCGTTCGACGCCGCCGCCAACGGATACGTGCGCGGCGAGGGCTGCGGCATCGTGGCGCTCAAGCGCCTGAGCCAAGCCGAAGCCGACGGCGATCGAATCTATGCCGTCATTCGCGGTTCCGCCGTCAACCAGAGCGGCGCCAGCGCGGGTCTCACCGTGCCCAATGGCCCGTCCCAGGAGCGCGTAATGGCGGAAGCCCTGGCACAGGCGGGCGTCCTTCCTTCCCAGGTGGACTATCTGGAAGCGCACGCCACCGGATCCCCGATGGGCGACCCGATCGAGTTGCACGCCGCGGCCTCGGTCTACGGCCAGGACCGCGACACCGAACGCCCGCTGCTGGTGGGCACGGTCAAGTCCAACATCGGCCACACCGAATGGGCAGCCGGCAGCGCGGCGCTCATCAAGACGGTCCTTGCCATGAACCAGGGGGTGATTCCCAAGCATCTCCACTTTGAAAATCCAAATCCAAATGTCGATTGGGAGGAATTGCCGCTGCGGGTCACCGCCGACGAGACGGCGTGGCCCGATACTTCCGGCCGCCAGCCGCTGGCCGGGGTGAACGCCTTCGGCATTTCCGGCGCGAACGCGCACGTCCTGGTGGAGGGCTACGGCTCTCCGGCGAATGCGCCCACGGCGGCCAACGGCGCGGTTCTGCCCGCGGGCAGTCCCCAAGCGGTACCCGTTCCGCTGGCGGAACAGGACGATGGCGCTCCGGCGCTTGAGGCTGCTGAGGGCGTGGAGCGCGCGGCGCGCCTCTTGCCGCTTTCCGGCAAGTCGGCGGGCGCGCTGCGAGACCTGGCGGAACGGTACCTGGCGTGGCTCGACCAACTCTCCGCTAATGGCGGTGAAGATAGACCGGCCTTGAACGAGGCGCTCGCCGACGCGGCCTGGACCGCCGGGGTGGGCCGCAGCCACTTTTCGCACCGCGCCGGGCTGGTTTTCGGCGACGCGGCGCAACTGCGGCAACGACTGCGCGCGCTGGCCGCTGCCGACGAGGTTTTGGATGAGGATGACCCGCCCGCGGCGACCAAGGTCGCTTTCCTGTACGCCGGGCCGGGCGACGAGTGGGCCGGTATGGCCGCGGCGCTCTATCGCGGCGAGCCGGTGGCGCGGGACGCGCTGGACCGCTGCGACGCGGTGTTGCGGGAAGCGCGGGACGTCTCGCTGCTGAACGTGTTTCTCGGTGAACCCGGGGATGAGCGGGATGCGGATGATCCTGCTTTGGCCGGGATGGCCGCCTATGCGCTTGGCTGCGCTCTGACCGCGCAATGGGCCAGCGTGGGCATACGTCCCAACGCGGTTGTGGGGCACGGCGCGGGCGCGCTGGCGGCGGCGCAAGCGGCCGGCGTGTTCACGCTGGAGGACGGCGCTCGCCTGGCGATGGCTGCGTCAGAGACGGCGACCGCGTCGGAAACGGCGACCGGATCGGAAGCGGCGGATAGTGTGAACTCGCTTGCCGCGCCCGCCGTGCCGCTTGTCAGCAGCGCCACCGGCCGCGTCGTAGCGCCCGAGGACGCGCTTGACGGCGGCTACTGGTTGCGGCAAGACTGGCAACGCGCCAACGACGGCGGCGCGGGCGATTTCTCCGGCTGCGCCGAGACGCTGGCGCGGCTTGGGGTGGACGCGGTGCTGGAAATCGGCTCGGACGCCATGCTTGGCCGGCGGATCGGCGGCGCTTGGCCGCAAGCCGCCCCTGCGCCTACCGTGCTCGCCGCTCCGGCGCAGACTGCGGACGGCGGGGAAGCGCCGCCAGCCCATGAAGCGTTCACGCAGGCGGTCGCGGCCGCGTACGCAGCCGGGCTGAACGTCTCGTTCGGCGGTCTCTTCGCCGGCGAAACCCGGCGGCGCGTCGCGCTGCCCACCTATCCCTTCCAGCGCCGCCGCCACTGGGTCTAGCCCCGCGCCACGGGCGGCGCGCTGCCCCGTTTGCGCCAATGGCGTATCATGGACGGCGGAAGACTCATTTACACTGAAGGGAGTGGCATCCATGATTTCCGCTGCGTCGATTGGCAAGTACGCTGCCATGTTCGTGTTGGGGTTGGTCGTTGCCCAGGTGGTAGGTGTCATCTTCACGGATGAGCCGTGGAGCAGTTTCATCGTCCCCGGCATCTTCATGGGCGTCGGTAGCATCGCGTCCCTGCAGAAGCAGCACGTGCCCAGCATCCTGCTCTCCCTCTCCGCCGCGATGCTCCTGATGCGCATCATTGCGTGGGAGACGTGGACGTGGGTGTGGATACCCGTTGTCGTGGTTGCCGTGATCGCCCTCGCCTGGTGGGGCTTCCACGCCAGGCACGCCCAGGCGGGCGGCGCGGAAGAGAGCGAGTAGCGCGCGCCGTCCTCGATTGTCCCGGCATACGTCCCATGCTATACTCCGCTCAATGGGAGACCTTTGCATAACTCTGTCATTCCGGCGAAAGCCGGAAGGTGGATTCACATTTCAAGTGCAACACCTGGTTGATGAATACTTCGGCTGGCGTTTGGAAGTCAAGACACTTGCGCGGGGTGTGGTTGTAGGCGTGGACCAGTTGCGCAAAGCGTTGTTGGCTCACCTGTGCCAGGTCGGTCTTGCGCGGCAGCCGGCGCCGCAGGCGGCCGATGGCGTTCTCGATGCCCCCTTTCTGCCAGGGCGAGTGGGTATCGCAGAAGAAGGTTTGGATGCCCAAGTCATGGAGGCGGTAATGCTGTGCGAACTCCGTGCCATTGTCGAACGTGACGGTCTGGCTGCACGCTGGGGGCAGCGCGGCGAACAGGTCGTGCAGGATAGTGGCGATCGGCGCTGCCGCCTTGCCGGGCGGTCGCGCGGCCAGCAACAGGCGCGAGTGGCGCTCGTGCAGGGTCAAGACTGCTTGACCGTAGGTGCGAAAGAGCATCAGGTCCGCCTCCCAGTGGCCGGGCGTTTGGCGGTCTGCCGCCGCCTGGGGCCGTTCTGCCAGCGGTCGGCGCTGGGCAATGAACGAGGCCGGACTGCCGCCCTTTCGCCCGCGCCAGCCCCGTTTGGACTTGGCGCGCGGCAGGTAATGCCGCCAGTTACCGTCCTTCGTGCGCGCCTGCTGCCCGTAGATGAAGCGATAGATGGTCTCGTGAGAGACGACCGGCGCGCCGTTCTCCCGCGCCAAACGTCCGGATACCTGCTCCGGCGACCAACAATCCCGCAAGTATCCCAACACCACCTCCCGCAACTCGGCATCCCGCTCCAGCTTGCTGCCGCGCCAGCACCGCGCCCACGCCTGATCATCGGCATACTTTGGCTCATAGCCTGCCGATTGCGATCCATTTCGTTTCACCTCCCGCGAAATCGTCGATGGCGCGCGACCCAGAGTTGCAGCGATTTGCCGGTGCGAGGTTCTCGCGGTGAGAAGTCGGGCAATTTCACACCGCTCTTCAATGGTAAGTTGTGTGTATTGTTTTCCCATGGCAACACCTTAGCAAAGTGTTGCACTTCGTTTGTGAGTCTAGGGAATCCAGAGCGCAATTACAACCAACAGCGCCATGAAGTCAAGCCGTTTCACCCCCATCCCAACCTTCCCCCTCAATGGGGAAGGGGTTATGCAAAGGTCTCCAATGGGGAAGCGCAAGCAACGCAGTTAACCGGCGCCGCGACTGGGCGACAGCGAAGCGATAGCAGCGCACGTCACGTCCGCGCGGCGCGTAGCGCATTGGCGAAAGGAGAGCCGAAATGAGGCGAACAGGTTCGACGAATCAAGACTGGTGGCCGGAGCAATTGGACCTGAAGGCTCTGCGCCAGAACTCGCCCGCGTCGGATCCAATGGGCAAGGATTTCAACTACGCTGAGGCGTTGCAATCACTCGACGTGGACGCGCTGAAGCGGGACATCGAAGAGGTGATGACGACCAGCCAGGACTGGTGGCCGGCCGACTACGGCCACTACGGGCCGCTCTTCATTCGCATGACGTGGCACGCCGCGGGCACGTACCGCATCACCGACGGGCGCGGCGGCGGCGGCTCCGGCTACCAACGTTTCGCGCCGCTCAATAGCTGGCCGGACAACGCGAACCTGGACAAGGCGCGCCGTTTGCTCTGGCCGATCAAGCAGAAGTACGGCCGCAGCATCTCGTGGGCCGACCTGATCATCTTCGCCGGCAATTGCGCGCTGGAGTCCATGGGTTTTAAGACCTTTGGCTTCGCCTTTGGCCGGCCGGACGTGTGGGAGGCGGACGAGACCGACTGGGGCGCTGAGGGCACGTGGCTGGGAGACGAGCGCCATGGCGCGGACGGCGAACTCCAAGAACCTCTTGGCGCCGACCACATGGGCCTGATCTACGTTAACCCGGAAGGGCCGAACGGCAACCCGGACCCGGTGGCCGCGGCCACGTTCATTCGCCAGACGTTTGGCCGCATGGCGATGAACGACGAGGAGACGGTGGCGCTGATTGCCGGCGGTCACACCTTTGGCAAAGCGCACGGCGCGGTCTCCGATGAAGCGGTCGGCCCCGATCCGGAGGGCGCGAGCATCGAGGAGCAGGGCCTGGGCTGGAAGAACGACGCCGGCAGCGGCAAGGGCGTCGATACGTTCACCAGCGGCCTGGAAGGCGCGTGGACCACCAATCCAGTGCGGTGGGACAACGATTTCGTGGAGAACCTGCACGCCCACGACTGGGAATTGACCAAGAGCCCGGCCGGCAAGTCGCAGTACGCGCCCAAGAACGCCGCCGACGTGGCCACCGTGCCGGACGCCCACGATCCGTCGCAAAAGCACGCGCCCATGATGCTGACCACGGACCTCTCCTTGAAGGAGGACCCGGACTACGCGCCGATTACGCAGCGCTTCCTGGAAGACCCGGCGGCGCTGGAAGACGCTTTCGCCAGGGCGTGGTTCAAGCTGATCCACCGCGACATGGGGCCGCGCAGCCGCTATCTGGGGCCGCTGGTTCCCGCGGAGCCGCTGCTGTGGCAAGACCCGGTGCCCGACGTCGACCACGAGTTGATTGGCGAGCAAGATGTCGCGGACCTGAAGGCGCGGGTACTGGCCTCCGGCCTGACCGTTTCCCAACTGGTTGCCACCGCGTGGGCGGCGGCGTCCTCCTTCCGGGGCACGGACAAGCGCGGCGGCGCGAACGGCGCGCGCGTGCGCCTATCGCCGCAGAAAGATTGGGAAGCGAACGATCCGGCCGCGTTGGCGACGGCGCTGGCGGCGCTGGAGCAAATCCAGGCGGACTTCAACGGCGTGCAGACCGGCGGCAAGCGCGTCTCCCTGGCAGACCTGATCGTCCTGGCCGGCTGCGCCGGCGTGGAACAGGCCGCCAGGAACGCCGGGCACGACGTGGACGTGCCTTTCGCCCCCGGGCGCGCGGACGTCTCGCAAGTGTGGACCGACGAGGAGTCGTTCGCCGTGCTGGAACCCACCGCCGACGGCTTCCGCAATTACCTGCGGGACGGACACCAGGAGTCGGCGGAAGAGTTGCTGGTGGAGCGGGCAAGCATGCTGACGCTGACCGCGCCGGAGATGACCGCGCTGGTCGGCGGCCTGCGCGTGCTGGACGCGAACACGGGCCAATCCGCCCACGGCGTCTTCACCCAACGGCCGGGCGCGCTGACCAATGACTTCTTCGTGAACCTGCTGGACATGAACACCGAGTGGCAGGAGTCCGCCGCCTCGTCGGGCGTGTTCGAGGGCCGCGACCGCGAGACCGGCGAACTGGCGTGGACCGCCACCCGGGTAGACCTGGTCTTCGGCTCGCAATCCGAACTCCGCGCCATCGCCGAGGTCTATGGCTGCGACGACGCGCAAGCGGACTTCATCCACGACTTCGTGGCCGCGTGGAATAAGGTGATGAACCTGGACCGCTTCGACCTGGCGTAAGTACAATCGTCACATGCAGCGGGAGGCGTGAAAGATGCCGCTCACCCGCGACTCTAAAGAGACCGTCCAGACCCGCGCCGCGCGCGACCCGGAATTTCGCGAAGGGCTGCTCGAGGAAGGTATTGAGCGCCTGCTTGCCGGGGACGTCGATGTGGGCAAGATCGTCCTGCGTGACTATATCAACGCCACCGTCGGGTTCGAGGAGCTTGGTTCCCTGACCGGCAAGCCGCCCAAGAGTCTGATGCGCATGTTCGGGCCAGCCGGCAACCCCCACGCGCGCAATCTCTTCGAGGTCATCAGCCGCATCCAGCAGCACGAGGGCGTCCAACTCGAAATGAACACCGTTCGCTAATGGACAAGCCTCCGGGCTCCCTCACGATCTTCTGTTGATAGCTCATGTCATGTATGTTCCGAGAGACTCTGCCGCATGGCTGTAGCCGATCGGAAGGCGCACATCCGCCCAAGCGCGACTTCGGAGCGACGAATCCCCCTTCTAACAGCCTCGCTAACGGTCCTCGACAGAGGTTGACACCTTGATGAGGACGGTATACCATACCTAGACTCCATAATGACATGAAGTCGCAATAAGTGGAGGTGGCGGCCACGGCGCGCCGCATGAACGCCGACCGCTCGATTGCGGCAAGCGTCTCCACCGGGATGCGCCCTCGCTCATGCCGGTGGCTGCGCGCGCACCATCTTGACGAAAGCTGGCGTCGCGGTGGCAACAGCCCAGACGGTCGTGCTGAAGCGGGTGCTCGCCTTGAGCTACCCGATCGTCGTCGCGAATCTCTCGCAGATCGTGCTTGCGGTCGTGGACACCGCGATGATCAGCCGTGTGTCCACTCAGGCGCTGGCGGCGGCGGCCGTCGCCTCGTCCATCAACATCGCGGCGGGCATGCTGTTTGGCGGATGGGCGACCGCGGCGCAGGTGATCTCGGCCCGCAGGTTCGGCGAGGGACGGCCGGCGGCGGTTGGGCGGTTGCTGGACGTCTCGTTGCTCATCGGCGTTGGCGCCGGCCTCGTGGTGCTCCTGGTCTTGAACGTCGCCGCAGGGCCGCTCCTCGCCGCGTTCGGATTGAGCGAGGTTGTGCAGTCCGAGGGCGTGCCGTATCTCCGCATACTCGCGCTCGCCGCGCCGTTCGCGGCCGCCACGGCTATGTTCCGCGCCGTCTACGCGGGCGTGGGGGAGACCGGCGTGGCGATGCGCGTGACGCTCCTCGTCAACGTGATCAACGTCCCGCTGAACTATGTCCTGATCTTCGTGGCAGGCTGGGGGCTTCGCGGCGCGGGCGTCGGGACGCTGATCGCGGTAGCCGTGGGCTGCGTCTACATGGCGCAATTTGGCTGGAGAAGGTTCCGCGGCACGTACGCTCTCTTCCGCTTCGGGCGACTGCGCCAGGCCCGGGAGGCGCTGCCGCGGCTCTGGTCGATCGGTTGGCCCGAGACGGCCATGCTCTTCCTGGGCTACGCCAACAACGTGCTCGTGCTCTGGATTGTCGCCGCGCTCGGCGCCACCGTCATCGCCGGGATGCAGGTCGTCACCAATGTACACCAGATCCTCTGGGCGATGATTTGGGCGCTTTCGACCGGCGTGTCTATCCTGATCGGGCAGAGCCTTGGCAACGACGATGAGCGCACGGTGGCGCTCACCCAGCGGGCCGGGCTGCTGCTGATGGCCGCCCTGCCGGCGTTCGTCCTGGCGCCGGTGCTGGTCGCGCCGTCCGCAATACTGCACCTGCTGACCCCCGACGTCGCTGTGGTAGCGGAGGTAACGCGCGTTCTCCCCCTCCTGTTGCTGCAGGTGCCCTTCATGGCCGCGAGCATGACGCTGGCCGCGGTGCTGCGCGCCGCCGGTGACTCCAAATGGGTGCTCTACACGTCCACGGCTGCCAGCTACCTGGTCATGGTACCGCTGGCGTGGCTGCTCACCGGCGTGGTCGGCTGGGGACTCCCCGGCGTCTACGTTGCCGGGGTCGCCTTCTTCGCGGCGCGCACCGCCGGTGCCTGGTGGCGCTACCGGCAAGGAGCCTGGCGCACGGCAGAAGTATGAGGTCGTCCGGCTCGCAAGCCGCCCATGCGCACACCGTTTTCGGCCGCCGAGGGCTGCTGCATCGACCATTGCGGCAATGCGGCCGCCGCAACGGCGCGTTAGTTTCATTGCGTTAAGTCCCCGCCCACAGCGTCAAGAAGGTCGCTTGCTCCACCGACGGCGATTGTTCCCATGTAGGCGCCGTGCTATACTCCGCTTTGTAGGTAGGGAAAGTAGCGCAGCCGGTTAGAGCGCCATGTTGACATCGTGGAGATCTGAGGTTCGAGTCCTCCCTTGCCCACCAGTTCATAGCTAAGCACTGAGGGGACTCGAACTATTCCACGGTAGCATTTGGCCAGACCCGCCTTGTGGTTCCGCCGACTGTGGCGGCTGACCATTTTGAGATTGTTTCTTAGGGATTTGACAATACGGAGGGTAAGAACGGAACCGTGTTAGGGAAGGAAGAGGGTCGCCCGTTCGCAAGCAAATCATGGACGCCACGCAAGCGCATGTCTGCTGCCTTGGCAAAACTCCAGTTACAGAGATTGAATTCAGGTTCCCGCGATTGGCGCTCCAGAGTGGCAAGGCAAGTTCTAAGTTGGCGCATCGTGGTAGACCATCGAGGCGGTCGATGTAGGCTAAAGTCAGAGCCTGGAAAGAGTGTGGCATAAAGGCTGTTGCCATTGATTCCAGAAAACATGTAACAAGGAGACAACTCATGAACGACCACGAGCGCTACATGTTCGACCTTCAAGGCTACCTTGCCGTGCCGGGAGCACTATCACCTGAGAAGATCGCCCAGCTCAACAGCGTGCTCGACGAGCACATGGCCGCTGAATGCCCAACGGACATGCGCACCCATAGGTTTGAGCATCTGCTTCACTGGTCCAAGGACTACCGCGACCTAATCGACAATCCGGCCATCACACCCTACCTGACCGAACTGCTTGGCGATCAGTTCAGGCTCGACCACGTTTATCTCGATGTCATCAGGTCAGGCAAGGGCCCGATCGGGACAAGCCTCCACGGCGGCGGCGCCCCCTTCCGGCCCATGTTCTACTACCGCTTCCATGACGGGATGATGCATAACGGCCTTTCCGTGGTTGCCTACAATCTGAAGGATGTCGGCCCCATGGACGGCGGCTTTGGCTGCGTGCCAGGCTCGCATAAGAGCAACTTCAAGTTCCCCGAAGAGTGGAAAGAGATGGACGAACCGGGCCCTTTCGTGGAGCGGGTAACCGGACCCGCCGGCACCGCCATCATCTTCACCGAGGCCCTTACCCACGGCACCCTTCCCTGGAACGGCGCCGACGAGCGCCGCACTATCTTCTTCAAGTACAGCCCGCACCCGCTCTCATGGTCGGCCAGCTACCTGGATCCCGATGACTATGCAGACCTGACCGAATCCCAGCGCGCAATCCTTGAAAGCCCGAACGCTCGGTACCCAACCCGCGCGAGCGGTACCCTACAAGGTTAGCCCAGGTGATCTGCCCCTCCACTATCTGCCCAGGGCAGCTTCTCTTTAAGCGTAAGGGACTTCCGTAGTCGTCGTCCTTGAGATACTCGTCCATGTCCCCGGCGTCTACGTTGCCGGGGTCGCCTTCTTCGCGGCGCGCACCGCCGGAGCCTGGTGGCGCTACCGGCAAGGCGTCTGGCGGACGGCGGAAGTATGAGTCCGTCCGGCTCGAAAGCCGCCCACGCGCACACCGCTTTCAGCCGCCGCGGGCTACCGCATCGACCACTCCGGCAATGCGGCCGCCGCGACGAGGTGTTAGCTTCATTGCGCTAACACCCCGCCCACAGGGTCGAGGGGGTCAGTCGCCCCGCTGATAGCCATTGCTCACGTATTGGTGCCGTGCTATACTCCGCAGTGGATGAAGAGCAAGTAGCTCAACTGGTTCAATCGCCACGAATGAAAACCGTGGAGGCTTGGAGGTCAAGCCCTCTTTTTCTCACCAAGTTGCAGGAAGTCTAAATCCAGATTGACTTTTCTTTACGTAGCTAGCGAATGCCCTATTGAATGTCGATACACTTCTAAAGTTGCAGATTGTGCATGTAGTACATGTTCTGTTGAGGCGAAGCGGTCAATTGCGTAACGAAACGTACCAATGTGCCTTGGAGCACTTCTTTGTGGACTTGGAATAGGCAGATCTGATTTCAGGCTCATAGCCACTGTGTTTGGCCTCAAGGAACGACGAGGAAAATCATGACGGAACGAGAATCTGAGAGGGCTATTTCATACCCTCGCGATCCTCTAGAAACCGTAGTTCAGAGTGACATCTATAAGCGAAGCCTCGTGTCTGGGGTTCTCGAGAGCTATAACAGCAACTATGACTTCTTGGCCGAGGCTGTGCAGAATGCTGTCGACGCAATTGAGGATGCCGTGCTTGATGAGCTTGCCGGCCCCTTTCGGTTGGAAGTAACCATAAATCTTAGTGAAAACAACGTCTCTGTCCTAGATACCGGCATCGGGATGGCAGAGAGAGACTTGGCTCGTGCGGTAGCACCTCATGTTTCCCTCAAGGGTGAAGGAGGGATCATGGACCGCAGAGGCAAGAAGAATTCATACCGTGGCTATAAGGGCGTGGGTCTAACCCTCCTTGCCTACGGCACTGACGACCTGAGAATTCACTCTAAGGTAGAGGGCCAAGAGATTGTTGCTTTACGCATGCGATATGGCAATGCTTGGGCACGTGGTGAACGCCCCAATTCAGCAATGGTTGACAGGGATGATGACGAATCGCCGCTAAGTGGACTTAGCAGGGGCACGTTTGTAAGATTGCAGTTTTCTGAATCAACACGACCCAAGAGCCTGCGTGCTCTTACCCCACACATTGATGCTTGGGCCGCAATCTTGCAAACTCGGACTGCGATCGGCCAGATTCTAATTGACCGCCAACCACTTGACGATATCGAAGCCTCACTTACCTTGATTGACTCTCAGGGTGAAAAGTCGGACCGCCCCTTCGAACCTAGCTTTCTCTATCCACACAATGTTGACCGCAATCCCGAATACCGCTTTCTAGATTTAGGAACGTATTATACGGAGCATCCGCAACGCGCGGACATTCCCGATCAGTTCAAACGGCAAGATGGTGTATTTGTCTATTGGGACACTGAGAGAATTCGAACTGAGTACACAAGGGCTGAGAGAGAGGAATTCGAGGAACAGCTGAATACTTACGATCCCACCCTGTACGCTTTCGTTCCATACCAAGGTGGGATTTGGGGTGATATGAACAGCATTCTCTCTCAGTCAAGGTCTAGGTCGTATCTCTCTCCGGGCCTCGTGCTCGCCATAAACCGGCAAAGGTTGGCCGACTTATTTCCCATTGATGCCACACGGTACGAGGCCTTTAGTCGTAACGTGCTTGTAGTCGTCCACTTCGACAACGCATTCCCAGACCAAGGCCGCAAGACTGTACAGGACGAGGTACTTGACACTGCAAAGGCCGCGGCAAATCGAGTTGTTCAGTATCTGGCCAACCAGCGCTTATTCCTTAGGCCTACGGGCGAGACTCCTTCCGCGCAACAACGAGAGGTGGAATTCAACAAGCAGGACTGGGAATTCAATGTGCGCAAGCACCAGGAACGAAAGCCGATTCATATTCCCCCAGTGACATATGAAAGCGAACCTCTGACTGAACAAGATGTAGTTGGGCTTTTTCACCAACTGTGTGCATTGGGTGTGTTTCCCGGGATACGCTTACTAGCGACGAGTCAGAGCCAGACGTATGACTCACTAGTATTCTTTCGATGTGACAGTACTGAAAGGGAACTGAAAGCAAGTGAGAGTATCTTAGGATTGGCACCCTCTGTGCTCGGTGAAAGCGACACATTTCAAACTAGGAACCTGACACTCGAATACAAGAACAATCTTGATGGTTTGATAGACGACATCGACGACGAGAATAAGCCAAAGCAATACAATCACATAGACATTTGCGTTTGCTGGGGAACAGTTCAAGAGAGTTTTGCTGGGTATGAACTGAAGCCGATAGATATCACAAACCTCGACCAACGAAGGTATCCGGGAACAACCCATCTACTCCAAAGAGACGGTGAGACGCATGCCATTGAAGTGATTATGCTGAGCACGATTCGATCTTATGTAGAATCGGGTGTTGTTTCTTTAGCTTGCGGAGCTAGTCACCATGGCGATGAAAGTCTGGCACGAGATGGTGGATAACGGTGTGCTGCTAGAACAGGTGTTGGGTGGCTCGCATCACTGCTACACCGTGAGGCACGCCCCGTCCCGCGTTACGAAAGCATGCTACAAGTACAACATCGGCTGCAGCGAGAATGCAACTGGTGATTTCATCCAGGCGGCAGTCACGTGAACAAACTATACTTTGGCGATTGCTTGACCGTGATGCAGGACATGAAGTTAGGCAGCGTTGACCTCATCTACCTTGACCCGCCGTTCAATAGCAATCGCACGTACAATTCCATCTACAAGGACGAGACCGGCCAACCCTTGCCAGAGCAAGTGGACGCTTTCTGCGATATGTGGGAAATGGACGCGGAAAGCGAACGTGTCGTACGCGCCATGCCGGTCTTGATGCGTGAGGCTGGATTGGACGACTCCGCCGCTGAACTATGGAGACTGTGGATGAACGCGCTGCGTCACACACAACCGCGCTTGCTTGCCTATCTGTCATACATGACGCAGCGCCTGCTTGTCATGCAGCGCTTATTGAAGCCCACCGGAAGTATCTACCTGCATTGCGACACAACGGCAAGTCACTATCTCAAGACCATTATGGACGCGGTGTTCGGACATCAGAACTTTCGTAACGAGATTGTGTGGTGCTACCCTCCGGGTGGACGCGGTCCCAAGTTTGGATTCCACCGCAAGCATGACACCATCTTCTACTACGGACGCTCAAGCAAGAGCGGTGTATTCAACCGTCCTTACAAGCCTCTGACCGACGCGGCAAAAGCCAAGTACACGATGAAGGATGAGGACGGCCGGGCTTACAAGCAATACCCTGGCGGCAGAACGTACCTTGACGAAATCCCTGGCACACCGATTCCTGACTGGTGGACCGACGTGCATTCGCTAGGGCAAACCCAGTCGAAAGAACGCATGGGGTACGCCACACAGAAACCGCGCGCCCTGCTGGAGCGCATCATCAAGGCAAGCTCGAGTGAGGGAGACGTGGTGCTCGACCCGTTCGCAGGATGCGCAACTACCCTAGAGGCGGCGCACATCCTAGGCCGCAAGTGGATAGGCATAGACATAGCGTTTCACGCCGTCAACCGCGTGATTCAGAACCGCCTAAAAGACCGCTGCGGACTGGTAGAGGGCAAGGACTATGAAGTGGATGGCGTACCGCTTACCCTAGAGGCGGCCCGGGATCTGTGGCAGCGGGATACGTACCACTTCCAGCAGTGGGCGGTAGAGCAAGTGGACGGATTCGTGACTGCCAAGCGCACGGCTGACAGAGGGATTGATGGACGGCTTTACTTCTACATGCCGCACGATGACCAGATTCATAGCATGGTGCTCGAGGTCAAGGGCGGCCGAAACGTCACAATAAAAGTGCTGCGGGAATTGCGCGCGGTCATGGATGGAGATAGCGCGCTCATGGCCGGCCTTATCGTGATGGAACCGCTTAGCGCGGGGCAAGTGCGCAACTTCAACCGCTACATGGCAGAGGCGGGTAGTCTAGAGGTTCACGGGATGCAGTACCCGCGAATGCAGATACTCACAGTAGCGGACATACTTGATGGCAAGCGATTCAAGACCCCGAACGTAGCGGCAGGACGGCGCGAAGCTGAACCTCGGTTGCCAGTCTGACACCATGAGCGCAAAGTGACTGATTCCGAAACCTCGGAATAAGCCAAACCAATAGGCTCAGAACCACAAGTCATGTTTATTGGGCACTCTACTATCGAGTAGCTTGACAGTGATTCCAAACGCCCATAATGTTGTTTTGAAGGTTGCCTGTCAATCATCTCCTACCGAGAATCCTGTCAAGTAGGTTATTTCGTCCTCCACTGAGTTTCACGCCCAAGAACTCCTCCAACTCCCGCCGGTTTAGTACCGTTCTGCCGCCCACGGTGGCGTTGTCGTGGGTGAGGGTAGAGGGGACTTTTCCCCAATCGAACTCGCGGCGGCCGAAGGTGTCGGTCTGCTCGATGACGATGACCTTAGCGTCCTCCGGTATCCGGCCGGTGATTTGAGCGCCGTCTTGCTTCAGCCGGTTGCGCGTTCTGGGCGGGGCTTTCGACAGGCTCGAGGCGCAGCCTCAGCCCCAGGGCGTTGGCAACCTTCAGCAGTGTTGCCAGGGTAGGGTTGCCGTCTGCTGACAGCGCCGCGTAGAGGTTGCCCCGGTTAAGCCCGGTTTCGCGGGCGAGGGCGCTCATGTTCTGCGTCCGAGCGAGGTACTTGAGGGCGGCGCGAATCACGGCCCCATCCCCAAGATCCTCATCCGCAGCCGCTCTGAGAAGCCCTCGGGCATCTTCCGCAGTCTTTATGTAGTCCGCCGCGTCGAACTTTCGGTACTCCTCAGACATCAGCTCCTCCATTCTGTCGCCATTCTCTTGGCACGCTCGATGTCTCGCCGTTGGCTGTCCTTGTCGCCGCCGCATAGCAGGACGATCAACTCAGCGCCGCGCGTGATGAAGTAGACCCGGTATCCAGGTCCATGCTGGATTCTCATCTCCGACACGCCGCCGCCAACAGACCGCACGTCTCCCAGATGCCCGTCTTCGGCTGCCAGCAACCTGGCGACGATGCGGTCTACCGCCTGCCGGTCCCGCAGCCTGCTCAGCCACCGGTTGAACGTCGCGCTTCGCAGGATCGTGTACATGACCATATTGTACGATACATCGTACAAGCGGGCTACGTGTCACGCGGGAGCATGAACCAACAGAACGGTACGTCCGGTTCATTTTGGCTGCGGCACAGTTGTTCTTCTCTTTAACGCCAACCGAACAGCTTGTCCAAGAGCCTATTCCCCTGACCGGAGAGTTTCGCCCCCAGAAACTCCTCCAATTCCCGCCGGTTCAGCACTGTTCTCCCGCCCACGCTGGCGTTGTCGTCGATGAGGGTGGAGGGGACGTTTTCCCAATCGAACTCGCGGCGGCCGAAGGTGTTGGTTTGTTCCAGCACGATGACCGTAGCGCCTTCCAGGAACCAGCCGGTGGGCCGGTCGCCTTCCTGTTTCATGCGGGTGGCCGGGCGCAGCAGGTGTTCCAGTTGCGCCTTGACGCGCTCGTGGCGTTTGTCGGCGTATGCGTCCCAGGTGATGGGGGCGCACCAGAGCGGCGGGCGCGCGTCCCGCAGGTCGCCGATCAGCCCGGCCAGGATGGTGGACGAGAGCGCCAGCCAGTCCTCGGGCTTGGGGTTGGCGCTCAGGTGTTCCAGCGTCCGCCCCAGGTACGCGCGGTAGAGATGCGTGGAGAGGCCCCGGCGCACCTCCTGTATCTTCAGGTGCAGTTCGTGGCGCAGGCTCTCCTTGTATGACGGCAGCGCGGTGGTGGTGTAGATCATCAGGCTGCGCTTGACGATCTGGTCGCTGAAGGCCTTGAGTTCCTGGTTCATGGAGAGCACGAAGCAGGGGTACTCGGCAGCCAGCGGCGGGTTTTCGTCCTTGATCACGTCCTCGCCGTGGCTGCGGATGGCGGCCCGGCCGATGTCGTCGAACACGGCGGGAAAGCGCTTGTAGGCGTGCTGGATGTCCCGCAGCCGGGCCTTGGTGAACTCGCGCTTGTCGACGCTGTACGCCTTGCCGAACATGGAGGTCATCAGCGTGTCGATCAGGCTGGACTTGCCGCAGGAGGGCTTGCCGTAGACGATGGCGAACGAGGGGAAGCGGAAGATGTCGCCCTGGTGCCCCGCCAGCGTGCGCAGGTCGCACATGAACGGCGCGAAATAGAGCCACGACCAGAGGATGAAGTAGTCGCGCTGGAGCCGCTCCACCCCCATGCCGCCTTCGAACGTGCCTTCGTAGTTGCTGAAGAAGTCAACCAGCAGGTCCGCGTCCCGCTTGGCGGCGGCACGGTCGGTTTCCAGCGAAAACGGTTCGCCGAGCAGCGTGACGGTCCTGGCGTCGCGGTCGATGGAAAGCTGGCGGTGGTCGGCCTCTTCCTCGGATTGCACCGTGCGGATACGGCTGGATTCGCGCACGATCGTGCGCCGGACGTCGGGCGTGATGCGCTGCCTGCCGTTGCGCACCGGCGGCATGAGGTTGCCAACCACCGGCGGTATGGCGGCTTTCATCTTCTCGATGCGCTCGATCTGCGCGGGCACGGCGATCTGGACGCCGGCGCCCGGTTCCGGCTCGGCTTCCGTATTGTCAATGACCAGAGTGGAAATGTCTGCCGGGTCCAGGACGGGCGCTTCTTCCAGCGTTATTTCGGCCTTCTCGATGCGTTCCGGCGGCAGCGGAATCTCGTTGGAGGCGCGGTCGCGGATGGCTTCGTACATGCCCAGGTAGTGGCGCCAGGCGGCCAAGTCGTCGTCGAAGCAGACCAGCGTCTCGGACTGGCGGCCGCCAAAGGCCGTTTCGGAGAGGTTCGCGGAGCCGATTATAGCGCGGGTGCTACCGGTCTCGGTGTTCTCCAGCAGGTAGAGTTTGGCGTGGGCGATTTGCTTGCGCAGCACCCGAAACCGCGCCTGCCCCTGCCGCACGCGGCTGAGAATGAAGGCGTGGCGTTCGTCGGATAGCCCCTTGATGGCCGCCCGCGTGTCGCCAATGGCAACCTGCTGGAACGCCAGGATGTCCTTCAGGGTGCGCAGCGTGCTCTCGCAGCCAAAGACGCACTCGAAGTCGCTGAACCCGTGCCGCTCCAGCAGCCGCACGAGCGCGCTCACCCCCGCCGAGTAGGTGAGTATGCGCACCCGGTCGTAACCGTCGAACAACGACCAATCGAACTTGCTCTCGGACTCGAACCGCGCCCGCGCCACCCGCAGCCCGCCGCCATCGTCGAAGTTGAAGCCAAGCGTTTCGCCGTGTTCGGATTCACCCAGCGTCTTGCGCAACGTCATAGCGGCCTCACCAAGGACATCTAAGCCTCCTGTGCCGATAGTATACTGCAAGACGCAATCAGGCCGATGGTGTAGGGATGTTCGATAGCGACGGTTGTCATGACGCGGGCGGCGTAGATTGTGTCTGGCTCTTTGGTTGTTAGGTAGTGTTGATAGTGCGTCTCATTCCGAGCGTAGCGCGGGGGCTTGTCCCCCGCTCCTGGTGTTGTGTGCAGCGAGATAGAATACGGATGGATTCCCGCTTGCGCGGGAATGACGGACGGCGCGCTCTCGCGTTACCTTTCGGATTCACTCATTTGTACGCTTTCTTCAAAATACAAATGATGGAGTCCGTCGTGCTATTCCCACAGTAATCATGGACTGATTCTTGGAAAGTTAACACAACCCAGCGAGTGCCTACTCCGGCTCGAATACCAACTCAGGTACTACAACTTCCCATTTCTCGCAGCGCAGATTGTCTTGGTAATCCGGCTCGGATTTCTCTTTCTCCCACGAGACAATTGCCAGCACCGTAGCATATGCGCAACGCATGCCATTGGGTGGCGCGAAACTGCTTGCAAGCTGGCCTACGACCGTTCCATTGCCATCGAGAAGTTGCCAGCGGTTCGTGCTTTCGCGCACACCCAACGTGTCTCCGGGCGAGAGCGCGGCAATGGCACGATGGACCGGATCTTCAGGACGCCTGTACCCGGCAAAGCTGAGAAAGATGTCGCGCAGGCTGAGCCGCCGGTAGCTGCGCGCCAATTCCGGCCTGGCCGGTGGGAAGTCGACGAGCGGCCTGCGATACTGCACGGATGGAAGGTTAGACAAGGAGTCTTGGAAGGGGTGTGGCCCGGGGAGGCAGGCGAGGGCGAGTGTCTGCCGGGCGCGGGTCATGGCCACGTAGTAGAGGCGGCGCGGGGCGTCCGCATCCTCGCCCCGGCTAACGCGCTCCCAGCCGCCGTCCAGCACGACCACGTGCGCGAATTCCAGGCCCTTGGCGCGATGGGCGGTCAGCAGCAACAGCCCTCGCTGGCGGCGGCGCGCCTCCCGCGCCCACTCGGCCAGCCATTCGATGCAGTGGTCTACCGGCGTCTCGGCGCCGCCGGTTTCCAAAGCGTATTCCTCCACCGCTTGCCGCAATAGTTCGGTCCAGTCGCTTGCGGGTTGCTCCGCCAGCCGGTCGGCTAGAGCGGCGCTCGTCACCAAGCGGGAATCGCGCCCCCGCAGCCATGCAACGAGCGCTTGGGTTTCCCGCAGATGCCAGACACCGGTGAACTCTTCATTTGCCATCTGCACCGGAATGCCATCCAGTTCGCACAGGCTGCGCACCGGATCCAGGTAACGCCACGCGCGGGCGATTACCGCGCAGGTAGACCAGTCCCAGTCGCGGGTGAGGCCGGAGAGCCGCTTCAGTTCAGCCACAACCGCCTGCGCCTGGGCGATAGGCGTGCCGCCAACCGGCAATATCTGGACGCGGCCGCGCGTCACGGGGTCCAATCCGGCCCACGCGCCGCCGGGCGGTTCTTTTTCGCGTGCGCGGTCTACGTGGATTGGATGCCCGGTCTTCATCCGCTGCCGGGCCGGTTCGATAACCGCATTGGCGGCCGCGATGATGTTGGCGGTGGAGCGATAGTTGTCCGTAAGGAACACGGGCCGTGCCGTGTAGTCCTCTTCGAAGCGACGGATGAACTCGACTGACGAGCCGTTGAAGGCGTAGATGTTCTGATCGTCGTCACCCACCGCAAAGAGGCTGAGCTTGTCGTCTTCCTCGGCAAGCGTCCTGCCGGCCAGGGCGGAAATCAGCGCGTACTGGTCCGGGCCGATGTCCTGGTACTCGTCCACCAATATCCAACGAAAACCCGCCAGCAGCCGCGCGCGGTACTCGTCTGCTTCGTCCGGCGGCAGCCCCTCGCCGCGCAGCAGAGCCACCGCTTGGTGCAGGATTTCTTGAAATTCGCCTTCGCGCAGGCTGTTCGCGCGTCCGGTGAAACTCGCGCCTACCAGCCGCATGGCGAGCGCGTGGCAGGTAAGCACGATGACGCCGCGGGCGTCGTCGCCGATGAGTTCCCCCAGGCGGCGGCGAATCTCAACCGCGGCGTGCCGGTTATAGGCCAGCGCCAGGATGCCGCGCGGGTCCTCGCGCCTCGCGCGCACCAGATAGGCGATGCGGTGCACCAGCACCCGCGTCTTGCCGGAGCCGGGACCGGCCAGCACCAGGACGTTCGTTTGTTCCCGGTCGTCGGCGACGATTCGTCTTTGGATGGGGTTATGCAAGCTTTCAACGATTGTCTGCCACGATTCCGGCGTGGTCTGGCGGGAAAGCTCGCGGTCGCGATCCGGCAACCAGCGGCGCAGAAACTCCTCCCGGCGTAGGCTGAAGTAGTCCACGGCCAAGCGCAAGGCGTCCGCCATCGCTTGCAGGCCCTGTTGCACGTATTCCGCCATCACGTGTATCTGCAAGACCTGTTCGTCGTAATGCAGCTTGAGCGCCCCGAAGTCGGCCTGGGCGAAACCGCGCCGCTCCGGTCTTAGACTGATGGTCATGGCGGGACGAAACACGGTTAGTCCCCGATTGAGCTGGATCACCTCTTGCTCGTGCAGCCAGAGCAAGGCACGATCCGTCAGCTTGCCGGGGTCCTTGATTTCGCTCATGAGGGTCATGTCGGAACTGACAGCCTCCAGTAGCTTGCCTAACGTCGTCTCGGCCAAGAGGTCCGTGCCGCGGGTTCCTGGCGGCAGGGTGGCGAGCAGATGGTCCAGCAAGCGGCCGGCGGCCGCGCGGCGCAACTCGGCGATTCTCTCCAGCATCTTCCAGTCGCGCTGCAACGTCACGTACAGGGTTTCACTGTCCCGTCCGCGCACGCCGAGGCTGCCCCCGCCGCCGCCCTCGCTCCGCCCGTCGGCGGCAATACTGCGCACGATCCGCCGCACGAATTCCGGCAGCGCGTAGGCGTGGCCTTCGTCCTTCAGCCGTTGGGTCGCCACGCGCAGGTGCAGCGGCCACGTCTCGCCCTTTTCCGTATCCGGGGCCGATTCGCGCAAGAGATCGATCAAGGCCGTTTCCAGGTTTGCCGCCTGCTCGAAACGTTGCCGGGAACCTCGTTGCACGCCGGTATGCACGAAGGCGGTTAACACCGTGTCGTTGCTGGCGATACCCAGCCGTTCCAGGTCGTAGAGGGCGGCGCGCACGCCCTCCGCGTTCAGGCCCGATGCCGCCATGAGTTCGTCGGTGGAGATGCCCTCGTCGGCGTCCGCCTCGATCAACTCCGCGGCGACGTTCAGCAGTTTTTGGCGGTAGCCAGCCGTGATGCGGGCCTTTTGCAGCTTGGCGCGCGCCTCTTCCAACGAGCGCACCCGCAGGGAAGAGGGAAACACCTGGACGCGGTTTTCCTCTCGGTTCAGGAGTTCCGCCTCTTCCAGCCAGGCTACCGCGGTGCGCGTGCGGGTATCGTCGGTGGCGGAATCCCGCCTGAAGACCTTCTCATCGTCCTCGCCCAGGATTTCACCGGAGGTGGCTACCACCTGCCCTTCCAAGCGCCCCTTGCGGTCCAGGTTGCGCAGCGCGCGCAGCACGCCGTGGATTTCCCGCCGCGTGAGCCGCGAGCGGGCCGACATGCCAAACTGTCGCTCCACGTCTTCCATCGTATAGAGCAGCACGCAGCGCGCCCCTTGCTGGTCACGTCCCGCGCGGCCCGCTTCCTGCAGATAGTTCTCCAGAGAGCCGGGGATGTCGGCGTGAATCACCAGGCGCACGTCCGGCTTGTCTATGCCCATGCCGAAGGCGTTGGTGGCGACGATGACCCGCAGCGCGCCGGAGATGAAGCGTTGCTGGACGTTCTTCTTAGTCTCCGGCGGCAATCCCGCGTGGAAGAAATCGGCCTCCATCCCTTTTGCATCCAAGTATTCCGCGATTTCTTCCGCCTGCCGCCGCGTCGCGCAGTAGACGATGGCGCCGCCCTGCCCGTCTGCGGGTAGATCGGCCGTGAGAATCTGGTGAATGTCATTGAACTTCGCGCCGCCGCTGGTTTGCGCCACCACGAATTCCAGGTTGGCGCGCCGCGCGCCGCCGTCGAAGACCTTCAAGTCGATACCGAGTTCTTGCTGAAAGTAGCCCACGAGTTCCGCTTTCACGTCGGGCTTGGCGGTCGCGGTCAGGCACAACACCGGCGGAACCGGCTCCTCCCCGGCCCGCTTGCGGATGAAGCGCCCGACGTACCGGTAATCGGGCCGGAAGTCGTGCCCCCACTTGGAGAGGCAGTGCGCCTCGTCCAGCACCCAAGCGCCGATCTCGCGCTGACCCAGGACACGGCGCACGGTGACGCTGCGCAGTTGCTCAGGCGAGATGAGGAGGATGCCGGCGTCTCCCAGCCGCACCCGGTCGAGCGCATCGGAGCGTTCAGGCATGGACAAGAGACCGTTGATAGTGACGCAGGAGCCAATGCCCTTGGCCTCCAGCCCCGCCACCTGGTCCGCCATGAGCGCGACGAGCGGAGAAATGACGACCGTCAACGCGCCGGTCTTGTCGTAGCGCGAGAGCGCCGGCGCCTGGTAGCACAGCGATTTGCCGGCGCCGGTGGGGAGGATCCCCAGCGCGTGCTCGCCGGCCATTGCCGCCTCGATGATGGCCTGTTGCCTGGAGCGGCCGCGCTCGTCCGCCGGCTGCGGGCGGAAATCGCTGAAGCCAAACCAGCGGCTAAGTTCCTGGCGGGCATCGTGCCGCTCCCGGCACCAGTTGCAGGCAGGATCCGCACATGCGGTGTTACGTAGTCGGCGTACCAAGCGCCCCGCTTCAGGAAACTGGTGCCGCACCCAGGGTGGCATGACCGAGTTGCCCCCGGCGACCGAGAGCCATGCCAGCGCGTAGGCCAGCGCCCAGCCGTGGCGGGCCGCGGCGCGTATGGCCTCATTGGCGTGGGTTTGGCAGGCGGCGCCGGCCGCGCGTGCGCGCATGGCCGCCCGCGCCTCGGCGTCGGACGGCCTGCCCGCGCGCCGGAGCGCCGCGAACACCCGGTCGAAGCCCGCGCCGTCTTCCACCGTGGTCAGCCAATGCCAGGCGGTCAGCAAGTCGGGCGGCGCCGCGCGCAAGGCCTTTTGCTGGTTGGCGAAGACCTCCAGCGTCAGCCGCGCGTCCAGTTCCGGGTCGTTGACGCGCCCGCGTTTGAGTTGCCCATCCTGGTAATGCTTGACCAGGTGGTGATACGGATTGCGCGGGAAGGCGAGGGGGTTCAGCCGCAGCGTATCCACGGCCGGCAACCGCAGCAGCCGCAGGCTGGGATTGGCGGCGCGCAGCCTGGGCAAATCGAAGGCAATCAGGTTGTGGCCCAGCAGAAAGTCCGCGCCCCCGGTGAGATTGTCCAGTCGTGACAACGCGGCGGTCAGGCTCCGGCCTCGCTCCGGGAAGACCACAGACCTGCCGGTATCCGGGCGCACGCCGGCCAACGCGAAGATGCGGTCTTCCGCCGCGCTCACTTCCAGGTCCACGCTCAGGCAGCGGGACAAGAGACCGTTCGTTGCGCCAGGCATCACCCTGAATCCGTCCGTACCCGGAGCGCCAGCCGGCTTCGCTCCACGTCACACCGGCGCGCGCGCGGGGATTGCTATCATTGCGGATAGTATAGTACAGGACGCATCGCGCCACGAAAGCCCGTATTTGGGAGAGGAGTTTACCGGCATGAACGAAGACCTGGACCGCAAACACCTGGCGGCGGATTACGACGTCCTGGCGCCGGATGGGTCGGAGATCCGCCTGCTGGCGCAGACGGGACGCGGCAGCATGGTGCACTGCACGCTGCCGCCCGGCCAGGTGTCCGTGGCAGTGGCGCACCGCACGGTGGAGGAGGTCTGGTACTGCCTGGAGGGCACGGGCCAGGTCTGGCGGCGGCTGGACGGCGCGCAGCGCATTGTGGACATGGCCCCGGGCGTCAGCTTCTCCATCCCGGTGGGCGCGCGCTTTCAGTTTCGGAACACCGGCAAGCGCCCCCTGCGCTTCATCATCGTCACCATGCCCCCCTGGCCGGGCGAACAGGAAGCCTACCCCGTCCCCGGCCACTGGCCGACCGAGGAACAGGAGGCGCGGAATGCAGAGTAGCAGCGCCCGCTCGCGTAGCTGAAGATGCGGGTAGGCGCAGCGCAGGCAGGCGCCATCGCGCTGCGCTATCTCAACACAAGATCATTCAGAGATGAGATTGAGACTCCTCAGGCTGTCTATGCACTCTGCGACGGACTGGTCTGTAAATCCACTATCGAAGTAGATCGCGTCGTCCAGGAATGCTGGGAGACTTGGCCGTTCCCCCTTGTTGATGAGATACATTGGGATATCGGGAGGAAGATTGGCGAGTATTCCATTGATATGCTCGTCCCGAAAGGCATAGCCAATGAAGATGGCGGCCTCCGCCTGCAGTACGATCGACCGGAGGTGATTGTGAAAGGTGATGAAGGGTTCCCTGTTGGGCTCTCCTTTGTGCCCGGGATACAAGAGAATGTGGTTTTGGTCGCTTCTTGTGTAGACGGGGTTGCTGATGACTATCTTGCCGCTGGTATGGCGTTGCCATTCGACTGAGCCGTGAAGTTTGGTTAGGCGCACTCGAAGGGCGTCCCGGGACTCTCGCCGAGGATCCCAGCACGAGAGGTCCAGCCACGGATGCCTGCGGTCGTACCGTTTGCCGGTTGCCGACTCCTCGGCATCAGGCACAGTGAGGTACGTGTGGTTGCTTTCAAGGATAACCTCTTCTAGCACACGGTCATAGTTCGTCGTGAAGATCTCCAGGCTACGATTGTGATGCAAGAGAGTTTCGATTAGGGTCATCCAAGTCGCCAATGCTTCGGGGGGAGGCACCGGCTCATAGTATTGATATACAAGAGAATGTATGTCGCCCTGCAATTCCTCGATCAGAGCACGCTCATTTTCCATCTCACGCACGAATTCTCCTAGAGAAGAGTTGGTCAATGTCCGAAAAACTGTGCGAGAATTTGCTAGGTCCAAGAGGCGACCCTCCGCCAGCATCCATCCAGAAAACTTGCTGTTTTGGTAAGACTGCAAGCAATAGTCTCGCATCTCACTCAAGGCGCCAAGTATCTTTTCAATGTCCAAAGGCAAACCGTCATGCCGGCTGCTCAGGAATTGAGAGGCGTGTACAAACCAAGTGTTACTCTTGATGTCACCCGGGATTCGCTCGAAGAATTCGATTGTAGTTGGATATTGTTCAGGGTCGATCGCGGCCGAGGCGCCGGCGCCGGCGAAAACGAGAATCACGTTCTATTCTCCTTACTTGGATGTGGCGGATGCCGCCACTGCTACTGGGGGAGAGACCCCACTGGGTATTTGCCAGGCCTGTCGCACAAGCTCCCCGCTCCCATTGGCGCACTAAAGCAGCGGGAATCTACAATGCACAGCATGGCCGGTATGCGGTTGAAGCGAGAGAAACTGAACAGGACGGGACTGGCAGACAAACACCACAGAGTGTGGTGCATACCTCACCAGTGTACCAGATATAGCGTTTCGCGCAAGGGGTATGTGGGGAATAACAGGCGCAAACTGGCGGCCCTACGGGGCATCTCTCTGGGTGGAGACGTCCTCTCCCCATACTCGCGCCACGGCGGACTGAATCTTTCGCTCGAAGCGTTCGATTAGCTCACGGTGGGCGTCTATGTCTTTTTGGTAGCCCTCGATCTCGGCGACGATCTCTTCTTGCACTTCCAGCGGAGGGAGGGGGATTTGGAAGTTCTCCACATAGGCACGCGGCACACGTTGCAGGCCTCCCGTGCCCGTCATCTGCGCGGTAGCGGAATTGCGAAACGACTCGTGGGTAACGCAATAGAATATCCACTCAGGTAGGACGCGCTCGCCACTTCTAAACACGAGAAACTCGCTGGAGCCGAAACCAATGCCGTTGGTCAGGCCACGAGCGATACCGGCTTTGCCGTTTTCAAAGCACGGCGTAACCCTGGCGAGAAGAACGTCGTTATCCTCAAAGTACGTGTAGCTTGAGGAAACCTCAGACAGCAGTCTTTCCTTGTCAGGAGAGAAGGTCAAACTGAACTCATTGAGATCGGCCATGGGGACAAACGAGACGCGCGTGTTTGGATCAAGGCCGTTCAACCGACTCTTGCGGGGATTGATGGTACAGATATCGCCGAGCCTGGCTAATGGATGGGTGTGCGTTCCCACGGCACGTCGCCGGTACCGCTCTCCGCTTAGGTTGTAATCCTCATCCGCCGCTATCTTCACCTTATCAACAATTGAACCTTTGGAGGGCCGGCGGTCGTCCAGGTGCTCGCCTGCCCGCAGGCAGCGCAGGTATTCGGATAGTTCTTCCTGCACTTCCGGCAGGTCGTTCTCATCTATAGGTCTCCGCTGCGCCCCGAGGTCGAACCCGTCGTTTTCCACCTTGAAGAAGGCGATGCGGTCGGTCTGTGTGGCGAGGGTTCTATCCAGGAAGAGGATGGAGGTCTTGACGCCGGAATACGGATTGAAGACGCCGGCGGGGAGGGAGACGACGGCTACCAGGTTATCTTCCACCAGCATTTTGCGCAGTTGCTTGTGGGCGTTCTGGCTCTGGAAGATGATGCCCTCGGGCACGATGAAGCCGGCGCGGCCGGTGGGGCTCAGATGCTCGGCCATGTAGTCCACAAAGAGGACTTCGCTGCGCTTGGATCGCACCGAGAAGCGGCTATGGGGCCGGATGCCGCCTTTGGGCGACATGAACGGCGGATTGGCCAGAATGACGTCGGCGTACTCGTGCCAGCGTTCGTCGCTGGTCAGGGTGTCGTACTCGAAGATCTGGGGATTGGCGAATTGGTGTAGATACATGTTGACCAGCGAGAGGCGCACCATGTCGGGCGAGATGTCGTAGCCCTTGAAGTTCGCGGCCAACCGCGCTTTCTCATCCGGCGTCAGGGCGCTGGCGCCGTCCGCGCCGGTGTTGGCCGCCAGGATGTGCTTGTAGGACGAGATGAGGAAGCCGGCCGTGCCGCAGGCCGGGTCCAGGACCGTCTCGTCCTTCTTGGGATCGACGACGGCCACGATGAAGTCGATGATGTGGCGCGGCGTGCGGAACTGTCCCGCATCGCCTTGAGAACCAAGCACCGAGAGCAGATATTCGAAGGCGTCCCCCAGCCGCTCGGAATGGTCGTAGACGAACTCGTCGACGACCTTGAGGAAGGCGCGCAGGGTCTCGGGATCGCGGTAGGGCAGGTAGGCGTTGTTGAAGATGGTGCGGAAGAGCGGCGGAATGCCGGGGTTCTCCGCCATGCGCGTGATGGCCTCGCCATAGAGATTGAGCACTTCGTGACCGCTCAGGCCGGAGCGCATGAGCCTGGCCCAGCCGTATTGCGCGAACTCGCCGGCAAAGAAACTGCGCTGGCCGCCGAGTTCTTCGCTTTCCGCGTCGATGTCGTCCATGAACTTGTAGATGAGCGCGATGGTGATCTGCTCCACCTGGCTCTTGGGGTCGGGCACCTTGCCCACCAGGATGTCGCGGGCAGTGTCGATGCGGCGTTTGGTGTCGGCGTCTAGCATGACGATTCGTAGTCCTCAAACCGGTTCAACGAGACATAATCTTTGACATATTCCGGCACCAAGCCCCGATACTTTCTGGGTACCGAGCGGTAATCCTTAAGAGAGAAGATGGGGTTCGTAGCCAGATCCGTGAGCTTGCCGGCGTCAACGCTGTGGCGCGTGAGGTCGCTGGTAACGTAGGCCTTGAAGAACGCCTTGATGACGGGGATGTACCGGGCCTCATCGGGCTTGTGGTCGCTGACGAACCTGGCAAATTCCTCTTCCAGCAACTCGTCTTTAGACTTGATGTTGGGAATGAGGTCGAAAACCCATTCGAGAAATTCACGCAGGGTTACGCGGCGGTCGACGCCGGCCGCTTGCCGTAGCTTCTTGAGGTTGATGAAGTCCTCAGGCTTGTCGAAGATCTCCCGGTGGACGTGGTCGATGGCGCGGTCCCATTGCCTGGTTTCGACCGCCTCCGTGACGACTTCATCCGCACGCACGGTGTCGGCAAAACGGTCGAACAACATGCGGTCGATCTTCATGCCTTCGTAGCCGACCGGCTCTTCTTTGATGGTTGCGAGAATGTCCGCGCCGAGGTGTTGGTAGGCGCCGTCGAACCGCGCTGGCTGCCCCGCTCCTCCGCCCGCTTCCCCTGATGAGGACTGCGGCCTGGGCAGCGTGAGAACTTCATCATAGTTGAATTCGGTCTCGAAGTATTCGCAATTGCCGAAGAAGTCGAAGAGCTTGAAAGTGGTCTTCTCCGGGTGTTCCACGCGCTCCGCTGCGCCGTGAGCGTGAACTTCATCGAGGAAGTTGTGCCTGCGCGTGCCCCGTCCCTTGATCTGCACGAAGTCCGTGGGCGAGAAGATGGGCCGGAAGAGGCCGAGGTTGAGGATGTCGGTGCAGTCGTAGCCGGTGGTCATCATGCCGACAGTGACGCAGACCCGCGCTTTGCTGGTGCGGTAGGCGGGCAGGAAGTTGCCGGAGCCCATCAGGTTGTTGTTGGCAAATCTGCTGGTGAACTGCTGCGCGTCTTGCACGTGCGAGGTGACCTGAACGGCAAAGTCGGATTGGTACTTGCCGGGGTACATGCGCGTTGCCATCTGGTTGAGGGTCTGGGTCAGCCTGGCGGCGTGGCGCTGGCTGACGGCAAAGACGATGGACTTGCCAATCTCGCCGCTGACCGGGTCCCGCAGCGCATTCTCCAGAAACGTCTTGCAAAAGACCTGGTTCGTCGCCGCGGAGAAGAAGCGCTTCTCAAACTCACGCTGCTTGTACGACTCCTCGTGCTCATCGCCGGTATCGTCCGTGACGGCAACGACGAAGCCGTCATCCGCCAGCAATTGGGTCGTTACCTCAGTGCGGGCGTCCACGACGGTGGGGTTGATGAGATAGCGGTCCCGCACCCCGTCGAGCAGCGAGTAGCGGAAGGTGGGCTGCCCGCTCGCGCAGCCGAAGGTGCGGTAGGTGTCCTCCAGCAAACGGCGCTCCACCTCACGCGGGTCGCGCGCAATGGGGCCGCTACCCTTTGTGCCGCGCAGGTAGTCGCGCGGCGTGGCGGTGAGGCCGAGCTTGTAGCCAACGAAATATTCGAACACGGCGCGCGCGTTGCCGCTGATGGAACGGTGCGCTTCATCGGAGATTACCAGATCGAAGTCGGTCGGTGAGAAGAGATGCTGGTACTTGCTGTTGAAAAGCAGCGACTGGACCGTGGTGACGACGATTTCCGCCGACCGCCAGTCGTCGCGCTTCTCCTTGTAGATCACCGTCTGGAAGTCTGCTGAGAGGAGATCCGTGAAGACCTTGCTGGCTTGCCCTTCAAGTTCCAGACGGTCTACGAGGAACAACACGCGCGAGGCGTTGCGGGTGCTCAGGAAGAGCTTGACAATGGCGGCAGCGGTGAGGGTCTTGCCCGTGCCGGTGGCCATTTCGAAGAGAAAGCGATCTTTGCCATCCCTTACCGCCCGCTGCAAGGCGTGGACGGCCTGGAGTTGGTAGGCGCGCAGAAAGCGCAGGTTGTTGGCCTTTATGAAGCCCGGGCGCTCTTTCAGGTTAATCCACGCCGCCTCGGATTCGTAATGGGGTCGCTGGCTGAGGACGATGTAGTCGTGGTGAACCCGTTCGTCGACGAGGCGTTGTGGATTGGGCTCGACCTTGGTGTACCCCGCGACCGACTCTGGCCTCGGGAACGCGGTGATGATGTGCGGGTCGCCCCGTTCCAGGTCCCAGAAGTAGTGCAGGTTTCCGTTCGAGAGGATGACGAACCGGCAGTTCAGGGAACGCGCATACCGCCGCGCCTGCTCTTTCGCCGCCAAGGGTTCTTTCGCTTCGGACTTGGCTTCCAGGACAACCAGGGGAAAGCCTTTGGCATCCAGCAGGAGAAAGTCAACGAAACCGCGCCGCGTGTTCTCGAAGTTGTCACCCAGAGAGTCTAGTTTCGTGCGGTCGAGAGCGACGTTGTGCTCAAGTTGGATGTTGGCAGGGCCATTCTCCCCCGGGAAGAATCGCCAGCCGGCTTGCTCCAGCAGTTTATTGATCTTGAGCCGCGCGGTAGCTTCATTCATGGCCGATGAGAACTGAGAAAACGGTATTGACCGTATTGTAGCAAGCCCGCGCCGGCGCCGCGCAACCCATCTACACCGGCGTGGTACAGTTGTGCAGGGGATTTCTCCAAGTAGACCTTTGCATTGCCCCTTCCCCTTTGGGGGGAAGGTTGGGATGGGGGTGAACTGGCAGCGCCAAGAGTCCCCTCACCCCGGCCCTCTCCCCAGGGAGAGGGGGTCAATCGCGCACAAAGGAGCCGTAGCGCGGGGGTTTATCCCCCGCCTCTTGAACACGGAATCGCCGTAGCGCGGGGGCTTGTCCCCAATACTGTCGCATTAACGTAGCGCGGGGGCTTGTCCCCCGCCGGAATAAGAGAAATGCTAACGAAATGGATTGACCCTACGGAAGACGCAGGTTACAAACCTGCGCTACCGGAGAAACGAGCGTTGTTTTCACTCTCATTGTGTTTAATGCGACAGCATTGGGGCTTGTCCCCCGCCTCTTTCGCGCACAAAACCAAACGCCATCTCACGAAACCGCGCAACACCAAACGCCAACCCACCACACCGCCCAAAACCGCAAACACCATCTTCACTGAAAGGCACATCCATGCCGCGCCAGACCGAACCCAGTGTCAACAACGCCCTTCAGGCTGTCTTGCAGGGCATGATGGCGCGCAGCCGGGTGCGCTCGGAGAATACTCGTGCCATAGTTGGGCAGCCCGGGTTGCGGCCAGATTTGCTCATCACCGCGCCGGACCATGCGCCGGTGGTCGTCGAAGCCGAGTATTTACCGGCCGCTACTGTTGAGGAAGAGGCCAAATCGCGGTTAGGGTTGGCGGTTGCCGCTGGCGGGCGGCGCATCGAGGCCGCCGTCGCCTTGCGCTACCCGCACGAAATAGGCGACGCCGACGACCTGCCGCTCGCCTTAGGCCGGGCGCGGCTTTCTTATTGTGTGTTCACCGAAGAAAAGGACGGTATCAATCGTTTTCCCGCGTCCGGCTGGTTGGACGGCGCGCCCGCGGACGTAGCCGACCTCATCCGGTTAGTATCCGTGCCCCAGCGCGCCGTAGACGCAGCCACCGACACGCTGGAACAAGGCATCAGCGCCGCCGCGCAGATCCTGGACGAAATGGACGTCAACCGCCAGGCCGTCACCATGGATATTGCGCGTCTATTGGGCATGAGCAACGTCCCCCAGACCCGCCGCATGGCCTGTGCCATCATCGCCAACGCTCTCGTTTTTCACGAGCGCATCGCCGGCATGTATGCCGCAATCAAGCCGTTGGAGATCGTCTGTGGGGACGCCGTCGCCAATCCGCAGAGCGCGGTAGGCGCGGCGTGGGGGGAGATACTGAAGATCAACTATTGGGCGATCTTTGCCGTGGCTAAAGACATTCTGGCGCACTTGCCCGCGGCCGAGGCGGCGCAGATTTTGGGACGCCTGCGGCACACCGCGCAGGAGGTCAGCGCCATGGGCGTGGAGAACTCCCACGACCTCACCGGCCGCATCTTCCAGCGCCTGATTGCCGACCGCAAGTATCTGGCTACTTTTTATAGTTGCCCGCCTCGGCGGCGTTGCTGGCGCGGCTGGCGGTGGCCAAGTTGCCGGGCGTGGATTGGGCGGACGCCGGGGCCATCGGCCGGCTGCGCGTCGGCGATTTCGCCTGCGGCACCGGCGCGCTGCTCTCGGCGGTCTATGCCCAGGTCGCCGCCCGCCACGAGCGCGCCGGCGGCAATCCCGCCGCCCTGCACCAGGCCATGATGGAAGAAGTGCTCTACGGCTGCGACGTCATGCCCTCGGCCATCCACATCACCGGCTCCACGCTTTCCGGGGTGGAACCCGCCGTCGGCTTCCGCAATTCGCGCCTCTACACCATGCCCTACGGCCGCCAGGACGACGGCACGGTGAAAATCGGCTCCCTGGAACTCCTGCAACCCTCCGACGTGCAAACCCTCTTCAATACCAGCGACCCCGCCCTGCGCACCGGCAGCGTGGGTGAGGAAACCGCGGCGCAAGTGACGGTGGATATGCCGGATGAGAGTTTTGATTTGGTGATAATGAACCCGCCGTTTACCAGCAATACCAAGCACTATAACGCGAGAGACGGTGTTCTCAATGCCGCCTTTGCCGCTTTCGACTCTTCTGATGATGACCAGGCTGAAATGGCAGGGCGATTGAAGCAACTTGCCAAGAACACCTTCTACCACGGTCACGCCGGGCTTGGTTCCGCCTTCGGGTCTCTCGCTGCTAGAAAGATGGCTCCCAACAGCGTTGTTGCGCTCGTTTTGCCGTTTACCGCTATCAATGGCGCGTCCTGGACCAAGTTTAGAAAGTTGATAGCGACGCAATGCACCGATGTCACCGTGGTCAGCATTGCCGCCAACGGTCACGACATGTCGTTTTCGTCCGACACCGGCATGGCGGAGTGCCTGGTAATCGGCCGCAGCCTGGCGCCAAATGAAAAGCCAAGCGGTAGGGGCACTTTCATATCTTTGCGGCATAGGCCAGGCAACCTTGCGGAAGCTCAGGACATGGCTAAGGCGATACATTCCGGTAAGGAAATCCGCAAGCTGGAAGATGGACCCTACGGGGGAGATACCATTTATTGTGGTGACGCAATTGCTGGTGAGATGGTAGAGGCTACCATTGAGAGTCACGAAAACGGATGGGGCGCGGCGCGCATACTAGATGCCTCTGTTATGCAGGTTGCGCACTCTTTATCGACGGGCAAGCTGTGGCTTCCCGCAGAACCGAATTGCCGGGAGTTGCCGATAGCCTCTCTAAACGAGATAGGTCGGTTGGGAGTTCACGACTCAATGTTAACCCTAAAGACTCACAATGGGCCTTTCACCAAGGAAGCGGCAAGTCCTACGGCCACTTACCCATCGCTCTACAACCACGATGCGCCAAAAGAGACAAGGTTGACTTGCGAGCCCGATTCACAGTTGCGCGTGAAGCAAGGAATGGAGAAGAGAGCGGCCGAACTTTGGGCGACTGCTAGTCGCGGCCACTTGAACAGAGACTTTACGTTCGGATCACAGGCACTTGCCGTAGCGTTTACGCAAGAAAAAGCCATCGGTGGCAGAGTCTGGCCCAACGTGATCTTCGACGAGGAGGCGTTTGACTTCGCCTTTGCAGTTTGGGGAAACTGCACTCTCGGTCTCCTTTCCTATTGGTGGCTCTCTAGCCGACAGCAATCGAGCAAGGCGAGCATGACACGGCTTGTCGCCCCATCCCTGCCCGTCCTCGACTTCCGCGCACTTAGCGACGACCAACTCATCATGGCGGAACTCATCTTCGAAGAGTTCCGCGATAGAGACCTACAACCCGCCTACCTCGCCGACGCCGACCCCAACCGCGCCCTCCTCGACCGCCGCGTCATCTGTGACCTCTTGGGTTTCGACGAAGCCATCTACACCGCCGTCCGCCGCCTAGCCGCCAAATGGTGTGCCGAACCATCCGTCCACGGCGGCAAACCCCGTCCGAAAGGTGCAAAGCTGGTCATGTAGTGGCCAAGTAGATTCCGATGTGTAGCGAAATCTGAAATTAGTGGGCTATACTGAGAACAGTGATTGAGACGTGAGCAACGCCCATTGATCGAGCTGACCAGTGATGTAAAGGCATACTGAATTGTGGAGGAGGTCTTTGTTGTTCTATCACGTACGTGTTAAGCACTGGCAATCTAATGGTTACGCCTTGAATGTGTCAAAAGACTTTGTCGAAGAACGCATATTGAAGCCCTACCAACAGGGTACTCCGATAACCCTGAACGCAAGGGAAATCGATGTGCATGGAGCCAGCAGGGTCCAAATATTGGCAACCCAAGAGAAGGTAGCGGGAGGACAAGACTCCGCACACTTGTTTGATGACGGGGAAATCCCAGCGGAGAACGATGTTACAAATGACTTCATTGTGGGACCACCCGGAGGCAGCCATGAGGATCCTGAAGAATTGTCAGAAGCACAAGTTCCGTCTAGTGACACTCGCGATGTCTTTGTTGTTCATGGCAGGAATGAGCAGGGCCGCGATGCGCTTTTTGCCTTCCTGAGGTCTATTGGACTTCATCCCCTGGAATGGTCCGAACTCGTCCAGGCCACAGGCAAACCGACTCCCTATGTGGGTGAAGTCCTTGACGCTGCTTTTTCACAGGCGCATGCAGTGATAGTGCTTTTTACGCCTGACGATGAAGCTAGGCTAAACGCTCAGTTGTGGAACGAAAACGAACCTGACTATGAGACTGAGTTTAGAGGCCAAGCCAGACCAAACGTGCTGTTTGAAGCTGGCATGGCGATGGGGCGGAACAATGAACGAACGGTACTGGTGGAACTTGGCCGGCTAAGGCGATTCAGCGACATTGAGGGACTTCATGTCGTCCGGCTGGATGGCAGCACCGAGCAACTCCAGGAATTGGCTAGACGCTTGGAGACTGCTGGTTGTCCAGTGAATTGGGATGGAATAGACGAGCAAAGCGTGGGAGACTTTGAGGCTGCAATTGAATCGGTGGTACGAGTACAATCAGAATCTACAGATGCATTGGAGCTGAAAAAGAGTGAGGACACGCATCTTTCGGAGGAAGCAAAACAGCTTCTCGCAGAAGCAACCAAAGACGAAATCCGATTTGTTGTCAAGTCTGGGCCAACAATAGACTTACTAATTCAGACAAATGGCAGAGTCTTTGGGGAGAGTGGCGATGTGGAATCTCAGGCAAAGTGGGAACAGGCTCTGACTGACCTGATTGATAGAGGGCTTGTCAGATATACTAATGGGCTGGACAAGAGATTTGAGATAACACAAAAGGGGATTGAGATCGCCGCTGCACTGGGGAAGTCAGAGTAGTCGAGCACTCAAGTCCCAACTGTTCAGTTCAATGAGCAAGATTTCATCGGAGCTAGTGTTGGGGTGACGCTACTTTCCACAACAAAGATCTGCAGCCGGCCTACCTTGCCGACGCCGACCCCAACCGCGCCCTCCTCGACCGCCGCGTCATCTGCGACCTCTTAGGCTTCGACGAACAAACCTATACAGCCGTCCGCCGCCTATCCGCCAAATGGTGCGCCGAACCCTCAGTCCACGGCGGCAAACCCCGTCCCAAAGACGCGAAGTTGGTCATTTAGAAACCGAAGATACTTTGGCGGGGAGCAAGGGTCAAACTCTAGATATCCTGCTATAATTGTAAGTACACTTCACACTATGTCTTGGAGAAGGCAGATCGTACCAGGAATTGCACGCTTGGGAGGAGCTAACATGGGTAATTCCCTTTACGCGGAGGAGAAACTTAGTATGGCCGTCTACGTGTTGGCGACGGGCAGAGGCAACATAATGGAACGCTTGGCAGAGGCCTTCCGGGAGTTCCATTCGGTTTCTATGGCAGACCTACCGGAGCATCTAAGAGAAGAGTATGGCTGGATAAAGGAATCCCTCACCAAGAATCCAGCAAAGCGACGTGCCCTAATTCAGGGCGAGATAGTTGAAGGATATGAAGGCAGGATAGGGGCGACACTGTCGCACATGCGTTACAAGAGAGCAGAGGAGATCGCTCGCCGAATTTATGCATTGGCAGAGGAGCTTTCACGGGCAAACCAGTAAACCATTTGATTTACAGTTCTGGCTACCGCATTTGCAGAGTTGAGCGCGCTGAATTGCAAATTGGGATGAAAGTAGAGTTGTGGCAAGAACACGCAGACCTACCGTTTGGCGTGAGTTGATCAGCAAGTCTCGCGAAGCTGCCTTGAACGCTGTACAGACTTTCAACAATCCACTTACAACATTGAAGACTGAAACCTTCATTATAAGATCAACATAATTAGAAGAGTGAACAGCAATTCCTTGCTGAGAGGCGAGTGTGGCTGTAGTTGGAGGATAAGTCTTGAACCTAGGAATCCAAATCCCGATGAAGACCGATGACAAAGGGATGATAGGCCGCGAGTGTCCGAGTGAAGACTGCGGTCTCTACTTCAAATTGAAGCTTGGAACGGGCCTACCCATCCAAGTGACTCGTTGTCCTTACTGTGAGACAGAAGCAGAAATGGTTGAATTCTTCACAAGAGACCAATTGCAATTCATAAAGTCAGTAGTTGCCAAAGAGATCGTGGAGCCTGCAGCAAGGGAGTTTGCGCAGAACATTGAGCAATTGAACCGCAACCAGCCAGATAGTCTTATTCGCTTTGGCTTCTCCGTCCGTTATGAAATCATGCCACCTCACGAGTACATGGAAGAGCAGCTTGAAACAGAAATTAGCTGCGATCAGTGTGGATTGGAATTCGCCATCTATGGAGTCTTCAGTACTTGCCCAGATTGTGGGCAACTCAATGCGCTAAGCGTCTGTCTGGCTTCTCTTGAAACTGCAAAGAAGAAGCTGAAACTGTCGCAAGACCAAAACCTCGACGACGACCTCAAGAGCGACTTTCTCCGGGATGCACTCGTTGGAGCAGTCGGCGCCTTCGACGCCTTCGGCAAGGCCCTGCGCTCCCGGCGCACTGGCTTCCGTTCCAAAGCCAGGAGCAATCTGTTTCAGGCCATTGAGGCGCTTGACGCGGAGTTGCAGGTGATGGACATTCCTCGCATCAAAGAGCTTGTCGGAGTGAATGCCTGGGAGGAATTGAAGTGGTTCTTTCAAGCCCGACACATATATAACCACAATGCGGGAGTTGTGGATAATCGATTTGCCGCTAAACAGCCAGCAGTTGCCCACATGGTGGGTCGAATTCTCCCGTTGGAAACAGATCGATTGCGCATAAACATAGAAACGCTTGGCCGATTGGCGAAAGAACTGGACGCAAGAATTAGGTGATTGAAAGCTCGGAAGTGCTCGCAATGCCAAGTCTAAGTGCACTTCAAGGCCGAATGAGAAGCCGCTATGTCTGGAATTGACCTACAACTTCCCAGTCTGACCATCAGAAGGTTTCGCGGCATTCGAGACCTTTCGATTGAGCGCTTGGGCCGCGTGACGCTCATTGCTGGCAAGAACGGCGTCGGCAAGACGACGGTGCTGGACGCCGTGCGGACCTATGCCGTGCGCGGTAAGTCTTCAGTAATTGCGAGCATCTTGCGCAAGAATGAGGAGCTTAATCGGTCGGTCAATGAAGATGGAGACGATGTGGTTGCGCCTCACTGGGACGCGCTCTTCTACGGCCGCCGCGCCTTGATAGGGCATCCCATCGCAATAGGACCACTAGATGATTGTGGCACCCTTGTAATCAAACCCACGCAACTCAGTGACGAGGAAGCGCATGGGTGGCAGAGTTTTGTGTCAGACCACCTATTGGACGAAGCAGGGAACAGGCTTGGAATACTACTTGAAGGCGAAGAACCTAACGCGCCAATATTCGGCCTTAGAAGTGTATGGCGTTCCAAAGAGCGAGGTGACGAATCTGAACTCTCCCCCGAAGTTCGGTGCGAGTCCATAGGGCCAAACGTGTTGGCCAATAGGGATATCGCACGGTTGTGGGACAAGGTTGCGCTCACGGACGATGAAGACCGCGCGGTAGAGGCGCTAAGGCTTATCTATGGCGACACGGTGGAGCGTGTCGCGGTTATTGGCGATGATACAAGCTCGCGCTCTCGTTACGGCCGGCGGGTGATGGTGCGGCTTGCGGGGCAGGAGCGGCCGGTACCATTGCGCAGTTTGGGTGACGGGGCGGTGCGGTTGTTTGGGGTGGCGTTGGCGCTGGCGAACAGCCAGGGCGGGTTCCTGCTGATCGACGAGGCGGAGAACGGCATCCACCACACAATCCAGCGCGATTTCTGGCGCATGGTGCTGCTGACGGCGGAGGCGAACGACGTGCAGGTGTTTGCTACGACGCATAGCTGGGATTGCGCGGCCGGTTTCGCGCGGGCGGCGGTGGATACGGAGGACGTGTCGGGCGCGCTGGTGCGCCTGGAGAGCGACGGCGTCCACACCCGCGCGGTGGAATACTCCGAGCGCCAACTCCGCGTGGCGGCCGAGCAGGGCATCGAGGTGCGCTAACCCATGGCGACACCCACCGGCCCGTCGCCAAGCCGCGTGCTCCTGGTGGAAGGGCAGGACGATTTACACGTGGTTTTGCACATCTGCCAGCGCACTGAAGTTCAATCTGATTTTTGCATCAGAGAGAAGGGCAGTGTTGAAAAGTTGCTCGATTCCATTGACACTGAAATCGAGACGCCTGGACTACAGTCATTGGGCATTCTGGTGGATGCGAACACGAACCTGGCCGGGCGTTGGCAAGCGGTCAAGAACAGGCTTGCGGAAACCGGCTATTACCCATCCCTGCCCGCGCACCAGTCTCCCTCGGGCACAATCATCGCGGGGCCCCCGCGCGTCGGTGTGTGGCTGATGCCGGACAACTCCTCGCAAGGCGAACTTGAGGATTTCGTTGCACAGATGATCCCCGCCGGCGATCCGGTCTGGCCGCGGGCGCGAGGCTATATCGACGGCATTCCCCAAGCGGAGCGGAAGTTCAGCGATAAGAAGGAACTGAGAGCGCAAGTCCACGCCTGGCTGGCGGCGCGGGAGGATCCGCGGCAGATGGGCGCGGCGATTGGCGCAACAGACCTGGACGTTGGCGGCGCGCTCTGCCAGGATTTCGTCGCTTGGCTGACCGCGCTATTCGGCTAAGGGCTCGGCTGCGGGTCTTCATACACGATGGGCGCGGGGGCGCGGCGCCGGCGCGTGACGCGGGGCGGGGTGAGGGCTTCGGTGCGCGCTTCCGGGGCAAGCAGCAACGCTTTCAAATCCGGCTGCGCCGGCTGCTCCGGCGCGCACCACTGGGCGATGGGCACGAGCACGGCAACTTCTACGCCGCGCTTGGTGACGATTTGGGGGCCGTCGGCGATGCTGGCTTCAAGGAATTCGCTGAAGCGCGCCGCGGCCTCGCGCGCCGGCCACTTTCTGCTCATGCGCGGCTCTCCTTCGGTGAACGTCCGGCTAAGAATCAGAGTAGCGTATGCCCTCTGGCTTGGCAAATCGACCTTCCCCCTCACCCTAACCCTCTCCCAGCGGGAGAGGGGACAGGAGGGATGCAACTGTCATTCCGAGCGGAGCGAGGAATCTAGAATGCTGGATTTGCGGCTCTCCGCTCTAGATTCCGCGAACAGGGTTCGACACTGCGCTGCGCTCCGTTCGGAATGACACGTCAAGCCGATTCAAGATTGCCTACCCCTGTCAGTCAGGGAGAGGGGACAAGAGGGTATCATCAGCGCGGTTATGACTATGGTCATGACTATGGTACAATTGACCAAAATCCTCCAAACCAGGATGGCGGGGCATGGGAGACGACAGCGGCATGGGTAACGACAACAGCATCGATACCGGCGGGGCGCGGGTGATGAAGGCGTCGGAGTTCAAGGCGAAGTGCCTGAAACTGATGGACGAGGTGGCGGCAAGCGGCGAGGAGATCGTGATTACCAAGCACGGGCGTCCGGTCTCGCGCCTGATGCCGTATCAAGACCGCCCGCGGAGCCTCTTTGGCGTGGATAAAGGGCGCATCGAGATTCTCGGCGACATCGTCGCGCCGTTGGACGAGGAATGGGAGGCCGAGAGCGAGCCTGAGCGGACGCTGGAACCGTGATCATCCTGGATACGCACGTGATGCTGTGGCTGAGAGTGGGCAGCGACCGCCTGGGTCCGCGCGCGCGTGACGCGATCGATGCGGCATGGCTCGCCAACGGGGTGTGCGTTTCCGCGATTTCGTTCTGGGAAGTTGCGCTGCTGCACGCGAAGGGGCGGCTCAGGTTTCCGGATGACGTGGGCCGCTGGCGCGATGAGCAGTTGGCGCAGGGCGTGGTGGAAATCCCGGTGAGCGGCGCGATCGGCGTCCGGGCCGCACAGCTTTCGGACCTGCACGGCGACCCGGCGGACCGCATCATCGTGGCTACGGCGCTGGAAGGCCACCAATTGGTCACCGCCGATGAGCGCATCCTGGCGTGGCCGGGCGCGTTGGAGCGCGTGCGCGCGACGGAGTGAGCCAGCCGCGCGGGATTGAGATACTACCGTCCGGCGCGCGCTGGGGCAGGCGCTCTTTCCCCCTCACCCCGGCCCTCTCCCCACTGGGAGAGGGAGTCTCTTCGTCCACCGGCCGGGTTGCGCTGCCAAGCCGAACCGCAATGCTTTTTCCCCTCACCCTAACCCTCTCCCCGGGGAGAGGGGACACCCATCAATCCTCGCCCATGGTGAGGACGGCGAGCAGGGCCGGGTTGCCGTCCTTGTCGTAGCCGTAGACGCGCAGTTCCAAGTCGCCGGAGCCGACGTCCATTAGCAGAGGCGAGTAGGCGCGGAAGCTGAACGTCGCGCCGGAGATTTCAAAGTCGGTGGGCGCGATCGTGAGGAACGACTCCCACACTTTGGCGGGGCCCAGGTCGGGCAGGAGCACCACCATGGGTTCCTCGTGGGTCTTGTAGCGCACCTCGAAAGCGAAACCCTCGCCGTCCTGGGGATTGAAGAGCCGCGCGCCGTCCAGCACCTCGCCGGCGGCCGTCAGCCCGCCGTCCTCGATGGCCGGCAATTTGGTCCACTTCACCAGGTCCAGGGGTTGCGCGGTGTAGAGCGCCTCGTTCTGGCTGCTGTCCAGGTTGATTTGCTCGCCGTTGGGGTTTTCATGGACGACCACGCTGTCGGCGCTGTCGGCGGAGGCCTCGGACGAGTAGGCCGCGCTGCCTTCACAGCCCGCCAGGAGGACCCAGGCGAGGCAGAGCGCGAGCGCGGCCAGGCCGGCGCGTGCGGCGGGCGCCGCGCGCTGCCCACGCGGGCGGAAGCGCCGTCCAATCCGGCGAATACCGCAGATTACGGGATTTAGGTTCTGCATAGCGCAACGCTCCTTTGCTTGCGCGCCCGGCGCAACGCGGCAATAGTACACGGCTCACCTGCCATTATGACATATAGCGGCGGCCCGCGCCGGATTGAACCGGCGCGCAAGCTGAGCAATCCCAAAGCGCAAGCGGAGCCCGCTCAGGCGTTGCGGAGCGTCAGGGAGGATGCCGCGGCCGCGCCTTGCAGCGTAGCGCGCGTCACGTCCACGGCGTGGGCGCAGGCGGCCTCCACGGTGGGCGCGTATATCTGGTAGACGTATGCCAAGGTGCCGAAATCGCGGGCCAGGGTTGCGTCCAGGGCGTTGCGGAAGGTATCGCTTTCGGCCTCGATCAGGCGAGCCCGCCAGTGGCTGTTCAGCTTGAGCATTTCGCCCCAGAGGACGGTGGCCGCCGGCAGCGCGACCACGCCCCGTTCGTCCGAGGGTTCGTTCACGGCGATGCCCACCAGCTTGTGCGGGGCGCTCACCAGGTAGTGGATGTGGAACTCGATGAAGAGGGTGGGCGCTTTCGCGGCAAGGTAGTCCCAAATAACCTTGCTTTCACCGGGAACGGGTTTGCCCAGCTTGGCGTCCTCGAAGTGGCAGCGCGGCACCTCGCCGGCGGCGTTGGTTACCGAATGGCCGTGGGCTGTGCCGTCCGGGTTGGTCAGGGGCAGCAGGCAGAACTGGTATTCCTCCAGCAGCTTTTCGGTCTCGGCGGACCGGCTGCTGAGCCAGTGGGCCAGGAAGAGTATCGGCACGTCGCCCGGCTCGGCGGGCTGCATGGTATCGAAGACGATAACGACTTTGTCGCGCGGCTCCGATTCCAGCGCCAGCAGCGGGCGATCCTCCGGCGTGCGGCCAAACTCGCGCACCGAGAAGTCGTCTAAGGCCGCGGCGGTGGCGTGCATGGCGGACTCTACCTCGCCAGGCGTGGGGAAGGGATGATTGCCCAGCAGGAACTCGTCGCCCGGCGCTACGTCGAGGGTGACCTCGACGTACTCATTGCTCATGTGCGTCTGGGAACGGGGCACGAGCGCCCAATTGCCGTTGCGCTTGGCGAAGTGCGGGCCGTCGATGTAGCTGATGCCGCCGCGCCCCTGCATGACGCGAAACGTGACCCTCTGCGCTTCGTCCGCCTGCGACCGCACCCGGAAGCAGAACATGTACTCCCAGACGACCGGGTAGTCCGGGCTGTAGTTCTCTATGAGCAAATCAACCTGGTATTGCCCGGGGCCGAGCTTGCTAAACGCCCGCGCGCTGGCGCTTTCGAACTCATTGTCCAAAGTGATGCCGGATTCTGCGTCGTGGTATTGCGCCATCATTCCCTCCCGTCCGCAATGACCGCCATTTGTGTGATAGCGGTTGTCCGCCAATGTGCGCAGGTTTCAAACCTACGCTACCGGCCTCAATCGTGATCCTGCCGCCAATTCCACAAAAAGAAATCGACAAGGGGGCCCGGCCGACTAGAACACCCCGATGTAGTTATCCAGTTCCCACTGGCTCACGCTCAGGTGGTAGCGGTTCCATTCTTCGCGTTTGACGGCGATGAAGTAGTCGGCGTATTCGCGGCCCAGGGCATCCTTGAGGACGTCGTCCTTGTCGAGTTCGTCCAGGGCCTCCGGCAGGCTGGTGGGCAGGAAGGTGATGCCGCGGCGGTGGAGTTCATCCTCGTCGAGTTCGTAGAGGTTGTCGTCGTTGCGCACGCCGGGGTCGATCTGGTTGGCGATGCCGTCCAGGCCGGCGGCGAGCAAGACGGTGTAGGCCAGATAGGGGTTCGTCGCGCCGTCCACGATGCGGTTTTCGATGCGTCCCGGGTCCGGGATGCGGATCATCTGGGTGCGGTTGGAGCCGCCGTAGGTGCCGTACACGGGGGCCCATGACGCGCCGGAGCGGGGCTGGCCCCGGATCAGGCGCTTGTAGCTGTTCACGATCGGGCACGTAACCGCCGTCAGCGCGCGGGCGTGATGCAGCACGCCGCCGGTGAACCAGTACGCCAGTTGGGAGAGGCCGTTCTCGTCGTCTTCGTCCAGGAAGAGGTTGGTAGTGTTGGCGGGGTCCCAGAGGCTCACGTGGCAGTGGGCGCCGTTGCCGGTCAGATTCTGGAACGGCTTGGGCATGAACGTGGCGGTGAGGCCGTGCTCCTCGGCCACGGTCTTGACCATCCAGCGGAAGAACGTGTGGCGGTCGGCGGTGGTCAGCGCGTCAGCGTAGAGCCAGTTGAGTTCGAATTGGCAGGTGGCGTCCTCGTGGTCGGAGGCGTAGGGTTCCCAGCCGAGTTCCTGCATGTGGCCGACCAGCGTGGTGATGACGTCGAGATTGCGGTAGAGGGCGCGCACGTCGTAGCAGGGCTTGTCCAGGGTGTCGAGGGCGTCCCAGGGCGCGTAGCCGCCGTGCTCGTCCTGCTTGAGGAGCATGAACTCGGCTTCCGTGCCCACGTTCATGAGATAGCCCGCCTGCGCCGCCTTTTCCAACTGTTGCTCCAGAATGGTGCGCGGGCCGTAGTGCCACGGCGCGTCGTTCACGTGGATGTTGCCCGAGACCCAGGCAATGTCCGGCCGCCAGGGCAGCACGAGCAGCGAGTTGAAATCGGGATGGCAGAGCATGTCCGGGTCGTGGGGACTCTGGCCCATCTCGCCCGCGGCGAAACCGGCAAAACCGGCGCTGCCGTCCGCCATGTCCTCCACGTGCGTGGCGGGTATCAGCTTCGCCTTGGGCGCGCCGCTCATCTCCACGTAGGAGCAGAGAAAGAACTTGATGCCGCGCTCCGCTACCAGTTCCTTGACTTGATCGAGATTCATGGGTGTGCCTCCTTCAATGCGCTTTTGCCGTCTCCGGGCGCTGTTGATACGGCAATTGTCTCCTACCCACCTCTGGATTCCGGCTTTCGCCGGAATGACGGATAGGGGTAATTTATCGGCCGTATACATCATACACAAAGTGAAGCGGGCGCTAGTGCGATACCGCCGCCGCCGCTTTTTCACCGACGAGCGCTTCTTCGCGGAAGCGCGAGAGCCGGAACGGCTCGATTAGCGGCGGCGTCTTGCCGGTGGCGATGCGTTCCGCCAGATACTTGCCGGCCACCGGGCCGGCCTTGAAGCCGTAGGTGCCCCAACCGACGTCCAGGTGATAGCCTTCCAGCCCCTCCACCGCGCCGATGATGGGCGAAAAGTCGGGGGTCATGTCGCAGATGCCGGCCCATTGCCGCAGGACGTTCACGTTGTGCAACTGCGGGAAGAGTTCCAACGTGTAGGTGGCCATCTGCTCCAGCGTCGGCAGCGTGCCCAACATGCTGTAGGACTGAAGTGGGTCAACTTCAGCGCCCATCACGCAGTCGCCCCGGTCGGTCTGGCTGACGTAGACGTGCAGGTTTGCCGAGACGATCACCTTATCGAGAAAAGGCTTGAGCGGTTCCGTGACGCACGCTTGGAGAGGCTGGGTGACGATGGGCAGGGCAACGCCGGCCATGCGCGAGACCACCGTGGCCCAGCCCGCGGCGCAGTTCACCACGGTGTTGGTCGCGATGCTGCCCCTGGTGGTTTCCACGCCGGTGATTGCGCCGTCCGGCGGGTTGAGACCGGTTGGCGCAGCCGCGTTGTCGTCCGCCGGCGAGCCGTTGATACCAATCCCCGTGGCTTCCGTGAACGGATGAATCTCGATGCCCATGCGGTCGCAGGCGCGGGCGTAGCCCCACACCACGGCGTCGTGGCGGATGATGCCGCCGGGCGGGTGATAGAGCGCCGCCATGACGGGCAGGCGCGGACGGTCGCTCATATCCAGCGCGGGGACCAGCTTTTGAATCTCCTCCGGATAGATGACGCGGCTGTCCACGCCCATGATCTGGTTGGTTTCGGCGCGCACCCGCAGCCCGTCTACCGACGAGTCCGTGTGCGCCAACGTCAGGTGGCCGCACTGGTTGAAGAGCAGGTTCCACTCAAGCTCGCGCGAGAGGTCTTCGTAGAGTTCCAACGAGCGCGCGAAGAAGGGCACCCCTTCCGGCGTGCGGTAATTGGCGCGGATGATGGCGGTGTTGCGTCCCGAGTTGCCCGCGCCCAGGTAGCGCTTCTCCAGCACCGCCACGTTGGTGATGCCGTGGTCTTTGCCCAGGTAGTAGGCCGTGGCGAGGCCGTGCACGCCCGCGCCGATGATGACGACGTCGTAACTGCGCTTGAGTTCGTGCTCACGCCACATGCGCTCTTTGCGAAACAACTGGATCATGGGTCGCCGCTCCGCATCTTCCGCGCGGCTTCGGAGCCAACCGGCACGATGCCGAACGGCCGCCCGGCATGCATGATTGCTTCCCAGGCGTAGGCGGCGTATTCGGTGCCGACGAAGAGCCAATAGGCGAGGGTCTCGTCAAGGTCGTCCCGCAAGGCGCGCGCGTGCACGCCCGCAACCTTGGCGCTGAGACACGACCCGTTCGGCAGCGCGGCATGGGAAACGTCGGGCGCCGCGAGCCGCCGCAGCACGTCGCGGCTGTGCGGGCCGGCGAGCAGGAGACCGGCATAGGTGGAGGTTACGTCAATGATGTGCGCGCAAGGCGTACTTATCGAGGTCTCTTGACTGGTGCGGTTTGCGGAAACGTCCGTTCGTGGTGAGCCTGTCGAACCATGAGCCGATTGCCCTTCGACAGGCTCAGGGCGAACGGTGGAATTGGCGTCAGCGGAATCGTTGGAGTTGGCGTCGGCAGAATTGTTGGAGTTGGCGTCAGGAGAGTTGTCGGCCTCTTGCTTTGCAGTCTGGTTTTCGATCGACTGGGAGATCGCGTCAGTGCGCGCGGGGTCGCAGACGATGAGGCAGTGCCCCCGCGCCAGGGGCCAGACTTTGCCATCGTCGAGAGTGAGGGCATCCAACGCCGCCTGGCGGCCTTTGAGTTCCAGCTTGCCCAGCCAGCTTACGTCGGCGAGACCCACGCCGGTCTTGAGCGCCTCCGCTTCCGCCTCGGGCGCGGCGATGGAAGCGGCCAGGTTCCAGCCGTGGTAGGGGCTGAACGTAGCGCCCAGTTCGCGCAGAACGTGGAAGAGCGGCGATTGTTTGAGCGGCGCTTGCATAGGCTCCATCACTGGCGCAGCCGTTTCTGCGCGGGATCGTAGAAGGGTTCGTCCGCCACGCGGGCGGATGCGGGCCGGTCGTCGACGCGCATGGTAATGGCTTGGCCCGCCGTGGCAAGCTCCGCCGCCACCCACGCGAGGCCGATCACCTTCTCATTCACTGGCGAGTAGCGGACGCTGGTAACCCGCCCCGCCGGTTGGCCGTCGGCGATGATCACGCAGCCGTCCGGCGGCAGCACGTTCTCATCCATGACGAACCCTACCAGCTTTTCGCGGGGGGCGCGTTCCGTGGCGCGGCTGATGGCCGCCTTGCCGATGAAGTCCTCTTTGTCGAGTTTGGCCACCCAGGCCAGGTCGGATTCGATCGGGTTGCTGGTGGCGTCGGTATCCACGCTGACGATGACGTGTTTCTTTTCCAGGCGGAGCACGCGCTGCGTTTCGACGCCAAAGGGCCGGATGTCGAACTCCCTGCCGGCTTCCATGATGGCGTCCCAGACGTGTTCGCCGTACTCCGCGGGATAGTGGATTTCCCAGCCGGTCTCGCCCACGAAGCCGATGCGCAGCATGAGGCTGGACACGCCCGCCACTTCCGCCCGGCGGCAGCGCATGTAGCCAAAGCGCTTGTTGCTGAGGTCGCGTTCCGTGAGTTTGGCGAGGGTGGCGCGGGCCTGGGGGCCGGCCACGTTCACGGCCGCCAGGCCGCCGGTGACGTTGGTAACGTGGACGCACATGCCGCTGCCGGCCAGCCACCACTCCAGCCACTCCTGGACGAATTCGATGTTGCCAGTGGTGGTGGTGATGAAGTAACGGTCGTCGGCCACCCGCGAGACCGTGCCGTCGTCCAGGATGATGCCCGCCTCGTCGCAGATGACGCCGTAGCGCGCCCGGCCCACGCGCAGGTCGGAGAAGCGATTGGTGTAGACCTTGTCCAGGAGTTTGCCGGCGTCCCGGCCAACGACGTCGAGTTTGCCGAGGGTGCTCAGGTCGATGAGGCCGACGCGCTCGCGCACCGCCCAGTACTCCTGCTCCACTGACTCTTGCTTGCTGTCCGGCGTGCCGTAGTAGAGCGGGCGCTTCCATTCGCCCATGTCCATCCAGACGCAGCCGGCCTCGTCGTGCTTGGCGTGCATGGGCGTGCGCTTGACCGGATGCTGGTGCGGCCCGGCCAGCGCGCCCAGCGGCACGGGCGAGGTGGGCGGACGGGAGGTCGTTCTGCCGGTTTCTTGGATCGTACGCCCGGTTTCCTGGGCGCAGACGCTGATAGCCGCCTGCTGGCACATCTTGCCCTGGCAGGGTCCCATGGTCGTGGTGGTGTAGCGCTTGAGCGTCTCGATATGGTCGAATCCCTCGTCGATGGCCGTGCGCAGGTCGTGGAGCGAAACGTCCTCGCAGGGACAGACGAAGACCTTCTTCGGATTCGACGCGGCGCTGGACGCGAGGCCGGCGGCGGGCGGCAAGGATTCTCCGGTAACCGCGCCCACGGCGGAGACTCCGTCCGGCAGGCCGCTGGTGGCGAACACGGCCCGTTCTTCGTCCCATTCCACGCTGCCGCCGGCCTGCGCGACCAGTCCCGCGTCGGGAACCCAGTCGCCGCAGACGACGATGAGATCGCATGAATAGCGCCCCGCGGTGGTTTGGAGACCGGTGACGCGCTTGCGGCCAATGGCTTTCACGACCTGCGCGGGCGGTATGATGCTTTCAACCTGGATACCGGCAGACTCGAGCGCGCCAATGAGCGAACCCACTAATTCCACGTTGCCAATTACGACGGCGCGGTCGCCGGGCTTGACGCCGTGCAGCCCGCTGAGGCGCAGGACGCCGCTGCTCAACATGACGCCGGGCAAGTCGTTGTTCTCGAAGAGCAGCGGGACTTCATGCGCGCCGGTGGCGATGACGATGCGCTCGGTGCGCAGTTGGGTGAGGCGCTGGGCTTCGGGAGAATCCGCTTGCCGATGCGCGATGGCCAGCAGATTGCCCTCGTAGAGACCGAAGCAGGTGGCGTTGGTGAAGACGGTAATGCGGGGGCTTTCGTCGATGCGCCGCAAGAGGTTTTCAAGGCTTTCGAATGTTTCACCGCCGGTGGAGGCCGTGGACTCCGAGCCTGCCCTTGAAGCGCCGGCGTCCGTGTAGCGTAGGTGTCCGCCGAGTTCCGGCTGGTCGTCGATGAGGACGACGTCTTCGCCTTGTGCCGCCGCATCCAGGGCGGCCCGCAGTCCGAACGGCCCGCCGCCGACTACGGTCGTTGTGGTGTGCAGGAAGACATGCTCGTAGTCGTGGTGCGCGACCGAGTTTGGGTCGTTGTCGATTGTGCCCAGTCCGGCGGCGCGGCGGATGAGCGGCTCGGCAAGGCGCCACATCCAGGGATGGGTGAAGGTCTTGTAGTAGAAGCCCACCGGCATGGCCCAGGAAAAGCGCTCGGCAACCGCCAGGAAGTCGGTCTCCAGGGAAGGGTTGGCGTTCTGGTGGGCGACCGTCATGCCGCCTCGCACCGGCTGCGTGCAGGCGCGCACGTTGGGCGCGCCGTCCACGTTCATCAGGCAATTGGGGCAATTGCCCGCCACGCAGAGCAGGCCGCGCGGGCGATGGTACTTGAAACTGCGGCTGAAGACGCGCCGGCCGGAGCGATAGAGCGCGGAGGCAACGGTGTCCTGCGGCAGGGCCTCGATCGGTCTGCCGTTGAAGGAGAAGGTGACAGAGGACTGCCCGTTGTTCCCTGAGGCGGCCAAAGATGGATTCCCGCTTTCGCGGGAATGACGGGAATCTGGAACGCGGCTCACGGCGTCTCCTCGGGCAGGCTGGTCTCCGTCACCTCATTGTTCACCGTATCCCGCACGGCAAAGAGCCACTGGCGGCAGCCGTGCGTATGGAACCACCACTCCTTCTGCGAGCGGTCGCGGTTCGCCGCGGCATAGCTGTACCCCAGCCACGCCTCGTCGCTCGACCCCGCCTCCGGCCGCGCCTTCACCTCGCCGCCAAAGCGAAACTCGTAGACGCTGCGCTGGCCGCAGTTGGGACAGGGGATCAGGAAAGACATGGTGACTCCGGTTAGAGGCGCAATCTGACTGTGCCTTATTGGCCGATTACGAAGGAAACAGGCAAACCAAAGGCAACTGTATTGATACGCTTATATCACCTATAGGTGTTTCTTGCAAAAGTACGCGAACGAGGCGTTCTTGCGCTTGGCGACTTCCACTGAGAATTCATCGAGAACGTCCATTCTAAAGGCAATTTCAGATCTGTATGTGCTTGGCATGAGCCTGCTAAAGTCCTCTTTGGTAACGGAACTGGTGTCTTGATACTCGGGGATGCTAAGCGCTTCACAGGCCGCACTATCCAGTCCTGCTAAGTACCAGGCTTCGATTTCCGGCGCTACGACTGCAATTCTATCCGGGTCTAGCAGGGGATGTTGGCACGTCAGGGCGTTCTTCTTTGCTGTTACGCAGGGGAACTTCCCTGGATCTAGGTCGGCCAGCCACAAGTAGTCCAGGATTGTATGTGATCGTGTAACCTCGTGTAATTTTCTACTCGTGTAGTTGTCGGGCTGCTGGGCATACTGACCCTTATGTACGGACGCGTACCGATCGCTCAGTAGGGGTTCGATGATTTCTTCAAAAAAGCGCTGATCGGAATCCCCCTCAACCCAAACGAATAGTTCCTTGGGCATTATTTAGACTTCCAGCAAGTCGTCAACGTAGAGCTGATCGATGCCAATATCGTTTTTGAGGAATCGCTTGACCATTGTTCTATCCGCCGGGCGTGTAATTTGCGAGAAACCGTCATTGTCACGAGAAACGAGGAGGAGGTTTTCCACGCCAGCGTAGCGCACCATCTCAGGATGATGCGTCGTGACGATGATCTGCTTTTCTTTGGAAACTTCCTTCATCATTTCCACCACGCGGGACATCAGTTTGGGATGCATACCCCGGTCGGGATCCTCGAAAATCACCAGCGGATTCTCCTCGAAATAGAGAGCAACGACGAGCGCGATAGCGGCGGTTGTCCCTTCGGACATCATACCGGCGTAGAGTTTATTCTCATCGGTAAAGGTCTCCTTCACATAGAGTAAGGAAGACTCATCTGATAGTTTCCGCACACCTATGTCATTGACAAACGGCAAGAGGTATCGGACGAGGTTTAGAAGCGTTTTCCGCTGATCCCCGTCGGAGAGGATCCGATCTAGAATCGGCGCAAGATTCGATGCGCTTTCGGTGAGGGCCGCAGGAGCCCGCAACGGCTGGGTATGCTGGGATGCTCCCGCATCAGTTCGGAAGATACCTGGATCACGAATTGTGCTAAACGGCGGAGCCAAATTCCCCGTGAGCAGATAAGTGAATAGCCGAGACTCTAGAAGCAATGAATCCTTCGGATACAAGTCCGAGTCAAAGTGTCCAACGCCCTCTTTCTGTTTTAGGAGTGCGATGAGGGAGGGGTCTCCGCAATATTTCCGTTTCAGGATATCATCATCCCGCCAAGCCAAGAATTCTAACGTGCCAGGAAACCTATTCCCGTCGGTCATATTGTGGTCTCTTGCCCTGTCAGGAAATACGGAGAAGCTTCGCACAATGCTATCACGTTGTATATTCCAGTTATTAGCATGTGGCCCAAGGTTCTTTTCTAGAAAGTCAAGCGAGAATCCGTATTTCATTTCATTGACACGAACTAAGTGCCGCGTCTCCACTTCATGATTCGACATCACTTCGTATTCGATGTCTTGTACATCAGAAATGTCCATGCTTAGCGGTTCTGCCGTTCCTATCCGAAGGTTTTGTATGTACCGGCTACCGCCTTGCAGGGATATAGCGTCGCGCAAGCCTTCCTTGCGGATGTCGCGCAAGAAGCGGAAGATTTCCACGAAGTTCGACTTGCCTGACGCATTTGCGCCGATGAGCACGTTGAAGTCGCCGAGTTCGACGTCTAACTCGTTGAAACTGCGGAAGTTGGAGACTTTGAGGCGGCGGATGGCCATGGCAGCGGTGTCTTCTGTCTTATGACCGCAACTGTCTAGTGCCCGCGTTCTTCCCAGCCCGGGCCGCCGCCGACGATGCGGTTGGTGCCGACCAGGGGGATGCCGCAGATCATCGAGGCTTCGGACGTCAGGGCGCGGAGGTCGTCCGGGTCCAGGTCGTGCACGTCGGCCTTGCCGCAGGCGCGCGCCAGCATCTGCATTTCCGAGACCATTGCGCGCAGGTAGCTGGAGACCCGTTCGGCGGCCTCGTCGATCGGCAGGCGTTGCATCAGTTCCGGGTCCTGGGTCGTAATGCCCACCGGGCAGCGTCCCGTGTGGCAGTGGTGGCAGAAGCCGGGCTTGGCGCCTAGCTTTTCATAATCTTCCACGTAGAGCGGGCGGTTGCAGTTGAGCGCGATCAGGGCGGAGGTGCCGATGTAGACCGCGTCCGCGCCGAGGGCAAGGGCTTTGGCGGCGTCCACGCCGTGGCGGATGCCGCCGGCGATGATGAGTTGCACCTCGCCGTAGAGCCCCAGGTCTTCCAGCGCCGCGCGCGCCTCGCAGACCGCAGCCAGGGTGGGGATGCCCGTGTGCTCTTGCAGCATTTCCGGCGACGCGCCCGTGCCGCCTTCCATGCCGTCCACCACCACCGCGTCGGCGCCGGCTTTGGCGGCCAGGCGCACGTCGTCGAAGACGCGCGTCGCGCCCATCTTGATGAAGATCGGCACCTTCCAGTCGGTAGCCTCGCGCAGTTCCTCCACCTTGATGATCATATCGTCCGGGCCCAGAAAGTCCGGATGCCTGGCCGGGCTGCGCTGGTCCACGCCCACGGGCAGATCCCGTTGTTCGGCAATCACGTCGGAAACCTTCGAGCCCAGCAGCAGGCCGCCGGTGCCGGGTTTCGCGCCCTGGCCGATGGTTAGTTCGATGGCGTCGGCGGCGCGGGCGTGGTGGATGCTGACGCCGTAGCGCGAGGGCAAGACCTCGTAGACCAGGGTCTTGCTGTGTTCGCGTTCGGCCTCCAACATGCCGCCGTCGCCGGTGGTGTTGGAAGAGCCGACCGCGGCCGCGCCCTGGGCCAGCGCCACTTTGGCGTTGTACGAGAGCGCGCCCCAACTCATGCCCGTAATCATAATGGGAATATCGAGTTCGATCGGCTGTTCGGCATGGCGTCTGCCGATCACCGTCTTGGTCGAGCAGTGTTCGCGGTAGCCCTCCAGCGGGATGCGGGTCAGGGTGCACGGGAGAAACGTCAGGTCGTCGAACGTCGCCCAGTTCCGTTCGCGCAGCGTGCCGAAACCGCGCATGATGTAGCGCCCCAGTTGCGCTTTCTCTTGAATCTCGGCAATCACATCGGGGGTGTACGTTCCGCTCGGTCGCAGGCGGCCGTTCTCGCCGTCTGGCATAGTCCCTTGCTCCTCTTATCGGGCGTGTGCTTCGCAATGGCGGCGGCGGTGTGAATCAGGCGTTTGATGTTCCTCAGGCGCCCTGCCGCGCTTAGATTCCTCGCTCCGCTCGGAATGACAGTCGTGTCCAACGTACAAGTGACATTAACCGGACTGTTTGGGGGCGTGACCCTGAGTCAATTTTGCCTCGTGTACCGCGTACAACGGTGGACGCCGGCGCGTCTTGCGGGGGCCGTCTCTCCGCTTACACTACCTGCTGCCAGGCTTCCCAATCGGCCTTATCGAAGTTCCACAACCTTCGTCCGGAGACGATCTTCTTGAAATTCGCCAGGCGCGGCTTCAGGTCGGCCAGCCGGTCGGGAAGATGCTCCGCAATCGTGGTTTCCAGAAACGCCAGGTCTTCGGCGGCGAGTTCCTCAACCACCGTGTCATTGCCCAGTTCGCCGATTTTGCCGCCCACGTAGCAGACGGTCTCGTACATCGAATCGGCAAAGGCGTCGCCCACGTCGCCGCAGACGACGATGGTGCCGCGCTGCCCCATGAAGCCGGCCATGTAGCCGCAGTTGCCGCCAATCAAGAGCAGGCCGCCTTTCATGGCCACGCCGGCCCGGGCGGCCGCGTGCTTGTGAATGACCACCGTGCCGCCGCGAATGGTGGCCGCGGCCCCGTTGCCGGCGCTGCCGCGCACGACAACCGTGCCGGAGAGCATCGATTCCGCCAGTCCCCAGCCGGTGCTGCCGTTGATCTCGACGGTGGCGCCGTCCATCAAACCGGCGCAGAAATAGCCCACGCTGCCGTCGAAGGTCACCGTGGCGGGTTGCAGCAGCGCCACGCCAAGATTGTGCCGCGCGCCGGGATTGCGCACCAGCACCTCCGACTCTCCGCCGGCGATGCGCTCCTTGATGGCGGTGTTTATCTCCCGGATGGTCTTGCCGGCGCAATCTAGTTCAACTGCCATACCCGCACTTCCTTCGCTTGCGCCTCGCGCACACCGCCGATGCCGGGAAAGGCGTTCTCGATGGCAATCTCCTCGGTTGCGACCACCACGGTGTCGTCCGTTTCGGTAAAGAGCAGCGGTTTGAGGGCAAAGCGGTCTTTGGCAAAACCCAACTCGTTCCGGGTTGCCGCCAGGTAGCTGAAGGAGCCGTCCAGGTCGTAGAGAGAAGCGGTGAGCGCCTCTTGCAGCGACAGGCCCTGGGCAAGCCGGTCGGCCAGGTAGACGCCGATGACCTCGGAGTCGTTATCGGTATAGAAGCGCACGCCGTGCTGCTCGTAGCGGCGGCGCAGATTGTGGTAGTTCGTGATGTGCCCGTTGTGCACCACCGCCAGGTCCGGCGTGCCGTGCGCCCAGAAGGGCTGCGAGTGGCTCAGGTCCACCCGCGATTCGGTGGAAAGGCGCGTGTGCCCGATGCCGTGGGTGCCGGTGATGCGCGAGACGCCGTGGGTCTGTTCCAGATTCTCAGGCGAACCCACTTGCTTGACGATTTCGAGGGCATTGCCCATGCTCACCACTTCCACGTTATTCGCTTCCGCCTCGATGAGGGCGCTAAGCTGTTGTGGGTCTCCGGCAAAGTCGAGTTCCAGCCGCAGGTATTCCTCGGTGGTTGAGGAGTCGAGGATTTCGCCCAGCGATTCGATGCGCGCGGTGATGTTTTCGCGGCGTCCGGCAAAGTCGCCGTTCTCGCCCAGCTTTACGCGCAAGACGGTATGGCCGTTGCTGGCGCCGGTATAGAGCGCCACGCCGGCGGAGTCCGGCCCGCGGCACGCCAGGGCGTCGAGCATGGTGAGCACCGTGGCGCCAACCGGCGCCGCGCCCTCACTGTCCTTTTCGAGAAAGCCGATGATGCCGCACATGCGACGTTCCTTACCTGCCGTCGAAAGGCCGACTGCGTTGCCTCATTAAGATTAGAGCGGCGCCGCGCGCATTCGGCAAGGCGATACGGCTCCGCGTCTCCTTGAGAGGATGTTCATCCCATACTATAGCATTCTTGGGGGCAGAGCGTACATGCCCGTCGCACGTGGGTTTGAGCGGCGGCTGCCGGCTGCGGCGGTTGGGGACGCTTCCGCGCCGCGACTGCCGCTACAATGGGGAGAGTGGTAAGGAGCCGATCGAGGAGTACGGTATGGCGGAGCGCGATCAGGGCGCCGTGAGCGCCTTCTACGAATTCGAAAGGGCCGGTTGGGAGCGGGTGGCGGATGACTACCACCGCTATTTCGCGGCTTTGACCACGCGCTTTATCGCGCCCCTGCTCGATGCCGGCGGCGTGGCGGCGGGGCGCCGCGTGCTGGACGTAGCCTGCGGGCCGGGCTACGTGGCGGCCGCGGCGGCGGAACGCGGGGCCGCGGTGGTCGGCATCGACTTTGCGGAAGCGGCGGTGGCGGTGGCGCGGCGGCAGTATCCCGCGCTTGCGTTTCACGTCGGCAGCGCCGAAGACCTGCCGTTTCCCGATGCCGATTTCGACGCGGTTGTCATGAACTTCGGCCTGCTGCACGTGGCTCAGCCGGAGAAGGCGCTGGCCGAGGCGTATCGCGTGCTGCGGCCGGGCGGCCGGGTTGCCTACAGCGTATGGGGCGCGCCCGAGATTTGCCTGGGTTTCAAGATTATGCTCGACGCCATTGCCGAGCATGGCGCTATGGACGTGGCGCTGCCGGACGGCCCGCCCTTCTTCCGCTTCAGCGATCCGGCTGAGAGCAGGCGCGTTCTGGAAGAGACGGGTTTCAACGCGCCTGCGGTGGAGGAGGCGCGCGTCGCGTGGGAGATGCCCCACGCGGATACCCTCTTCGAAACGTTCTACCACGGCGCGGTGCGCACCGGCGCGCTCTTGCAGGCACAGTCGCCGGCGGCGCTGGCCGCTATTCGCCAGGCGGTAAGGGAAAACGTGCTGGCGCTTGGCGATGGAGACAGCATCAGTTTGCCGATGGCGGCGGTGATTGCGGCGGGGCGCAGACTCTAGTCGTCCGGGAAGCCGCGCACCTGCTCTTCGCCCAGGCGGGCTGACAGGGGTATGTACTCTACAATCGACTTCACGTGTCACTCCGAACGGAGCGCAGCGGAGAGAGGAATCTAAGGCGCTACGCTGCAAGACCATCAATTCTAGATTCCTCGCTGCGCTCGGAATGACACGTGCTTACCCCTGTCTGCCCAGGCGGGGGACAAGCCCCCGCGCCATGGTGGTGCGACAACAGGTGGGCGCTTTCCCCAGGCGGGCTGACAGGAGTATGTACTCTACAATCGACTTCACGTGTCATTCCGAACGGAGCGCAGCGGAGAGAGGAATCTAAGGCGCTACGCTGCAAGACCATCAATTCTAGATTCCTCGCTGCGCTCGGAATGACACGTGCTTACCCCTATCTGCCCAGGCGGGGGACAAGCCCCCGCGCTACGGGAGGGCGACGACGTTTGGGCGTTTTCCCCTGGCGGGGGGCAAGCCCCCGCGCTACGGTTGGGCGACGACGTTTGGGCGTTTTCCCCAGGCGAGGGGCAAGCCCCCGCGCTACGGTGGTGCGACAACAGGTGGGTGATTTCCCCTGGCGGGGGACAAGCCCCCGCGCTACGGGTGGGCGATAGCGTTAGGGCTTGTCCACTACTTTTGGCAGGGCGCTTGGGTTAGCCGCGCGGGTCGGCGTCTTTGGGTAGTGCCGGATTTGAAGAGATGCGGAGCGTGGTATACTCTCATGCAAGCGGTGTCTGCCGTTATTGTGGCAATTGGTTCGTAGCGCAGCGCAAAGGAGGCGTGTTCCTTTACGAACCTTGGTTGTGAAGCAAGTGGGAACTTTGAGAGGAGACGTGAGATGTCCAAGCAAGCGACGGCGCTAACCCGACGAAAAGTGCTCATTGGGGCAAGCAGTGTTCCCGTGATGGCCGCCCTTGCCGCCTGCGGCGCGGTGGCGACCCAGCCGGAGATGGCCGAAGAGAAGCCCGCCGAGCAGAAGGCGGAAGCGGCGCCGCCGGCGGCCGAGCCGGTAGACGTGGTCTTCGTGCCCAATCCCGCCTTCAAGTTCCATGAGGAAGGGCACGTGTCCGCCGGTCTCATGGAGGCGTTCAGCGCGGAATTTGACAATATCAATCTGCTCGTGGAGCCGTACACCGGCAATCGCAACGAGGCGTTCGCGGCCGCCGCGGCCGCCAACATCCCCTACGACGTGGTGACCGGCGGCGAAGGCACGCCGATCGACCGGGGCTTGCAGGGCACGGTTCTCGCTCTGAATGACTACATCAAGCTGACGGGCCTCGACATGGACGACGTGTGGGAAGGCCTGATGGAGCCTGTGGTGTGGCGCGACGGCCGGGTGTTCGGCATGCCCTACGGCCCGGACATGCGCGTGCTCTACATGAACATCGACCTCTACATCAAGGGCGGTCTGGATCCGGCGGTGGGGCCGCAGACGTGGGACGAATTCGAGGAAGCCATCCAGAAGACCACGCAGAAGGACGCCGCGGGCAAGCTGACGGTGGCGGGTTTTCCGCCCGACTGGGGCTCCAACGGCACGTGGCTCTTCATGCTCCCGCTGCTGCAACTTGGCGGCAGCCGCACCAACGAAGACCGCACCAAGATGACTTTCAATACGCCTGAGGGGGTCGAGGCGTTTACGTTCGTCAAGCGGCTGTGGGACCTGCAGGACGGGTTCGCCGCCATCAAGGAGTTTCAAGAATCAGCGCGGCCTTCCGGCAGAGACCGGGGAGCGGCGCTCATCAACGCCAAGTGCGCCAGCATCTACATGACCTACGCTGAGCGCAAGCAGCAGATACGCCCGATCGATCCGGACTACGAGTTCGGGTACACGGGCTTCCCCTTACCCGCCAATGCCGCGCGGCAGGTGAGCCTGGGCGGCGCGTGGATTCACATGGTTTCCGGTTGGACCGAGGTGGCGGAAGAGTCGTTCGCGTTGCTTGAGTTCCTGGCGCGGCCGGAGAACACCTTGGCCTTCACCAAGACCTTCGACCGGGTGCCGGTACGCAAGTCGGCAACGCTGTCCGAGGAGTTCCACGAGAACGATCCGTTCGTGCTCCACATGTCGGAGAACATGCAGTACCGCACGTCAACGCTGGGCTTTGGCGTGCCCGGCTCCGACCAGATGCGCCAGCAAGTGCTCTCGGGCAAATGGGTCGGCTCGATCTGGAACGGTGAGGTGGGCATCCAGGAGGCGTTGGCCACGGCTGAAGAGCAGATGAACATCATCGCCGAGGAGTGGCGCAAGGAGCTTGGCATCTAGGCGGCGGTGGGCTAAAACGCAATCGTGGCCCGCGCGCGTGCTGGGCGTTTTGTGCCCTCAGCCGTAGGGGTGCCCCTTGTGGGTGCCTTGGCGAGGGCAGTCCCGTTGTACGCCGGTGGGGGTACCCACGAGGGGCACCCCTACGGTTTGAGCGATTCGACAGGTTTAGCGGACGCTTCGACGGGCTCAGCGGACGCTTCGACAGGCTCAGCGCGAACGGGTATAGCGGTTCTTCGTTAACCCTTGCCGCTTCCCGTTCGTCCCGAGCGGCTTCCTGTTCGTCCTGAGGCGCTTCCCATTCGCCCTGAGCCTGTCGAAGGGCAGTCTGCACAGAGCTATATATTGCGGGACGAGTTAAGTCGTTGGTTTGCCGCAGCCAAGGCGGGCGCGCGGACGATTGGGCGGTCAATCCAATTAGTGAGGAGTCTCTCGTGGCAGGCGACATCGACGTAGCGGTGGTCGGCGGCGGGCACAACGGCCTGGTGGCCGCGACCTATCTGGCGTGGGCCGGGCTTAAGGTGCACGTCTTCGAACGGCGCGCTTTCACCGGCGGCGCGGCGATTACGGAGGAACTGTGGCCGGGCTTCAAGTTTTCCACCTGCGCCCACATGGTCCACGGTATCCAGCCGAAGATCTATCGCGACTTTCGCCTGCTCGAACGCGGGATGGAGGTCATCCCCCGCCAGGGGATTCAGGTGCTGCCGGACGGGACGTACTTTGGGCCGAAGACCCATGAATCGCCCCGCAATCGCGCGCTCCACCTGACCCAGGAGGAGCGCGACGGCCAGCGCCGCTACGGGGAGTTCAAGAACACGTTGCAGCGGACGATTTCGCCGTACCGGCTGCAACCGCCGCCCTCGCTGGCCGAGGTGCGGGCAAAGGTCGCCGGGACGCCGGCGGCGGACGTGCTGGAGAAGGCCCTGACCACCCGAATCTACGACCTCCAGGACGAATTCCTGCCGGACGGGCATCTCAAGGACCGCCTGGGATACGAGGCGGGCGCCGCCGGGCGCAACCCGCTGGCCTTTCAACTCGCCTACGCCTCCTTGAACGCGGTGGATGAGGAGACGGGCATCAAGCCGCCGAACGGCTACGTGCGCGGCGGCGTTGGCGTGATCAGCCAACTGTTCAGGGAGTCGGCGGAAGAGGCCGGCGTCACGATCCACACCGACCATAAGGTCGAAGAATTCCTGGTAGAAGGCGGAGCGGTCGTAGGCATCCGGCTTGCCAACGGCGGCGACGTCCGCAGCCGCGTGGTGGCGTCCAATCTCGACCCCAAACGCACGTTCCTGCGCCTCATACCGGCGGCGCATCTGGACAGCGGTTTCCGTAAGCGGATCGAGGGTCTCGTCACCCACGTCAGTTGCTATAAGTTCCTGGCGGTGATTTCGGAGTTGCCGCAATGGACCGCGTGGGACGGCGATCTGGAGACGCCCAGTAAGGGCGCGGTCGTAATCAGCCTCACGCGGGCCGAGATGTCCGCCTGCTACGACGACCTCGAGGCCGGGCGCCCGCCGCGCAAGCCGCTGGTGAGCTATTCGATTCCGTCGGCGGTTGACGACAGCCTGACCCAGCCGGGCTACCACACCGCCTCGATTTGGATCTACGCCGCGCCGGGGAAACTGCGGAACGGGTCGTGGGACGACGTGCGCGAGCAGGTGGCGGAAGGATTGATAGACCAGATCACCGAGCACGCGCCGAACTTCCGCCGCTCGATCCGGGACTACAAGCTGCGCACCCCGCTGGACCTGGAACGGGAGAACGGCTTGACCGACGGCTGTATCTGGCACGTCCAGCACATCGGCGAACATCTGGTGTGGAACCGCCCCCTGCCGGAGATTGCCCACTATCGCGCGCCGCTGCCGGGACTCTACCTCTGCGGCGCGGGCCAGCATCCGGGCGGCGAGATCAGCGGCGTGCCCGGCCATAACGCGGCCCACGAGATTCTGAAAGATCTCGGCCAGGCGTGACGGCGGACGCGGCCCCAAGCAACCAAAGCAACAAACGGCGGAAGAGAGCCTGATGAAGACTACCCTGCACGCGGTCCTGTCGGCGGAGTTGGAAGGCATCGAGTGCCATACGCCCCATGCGGCGCAAAGCGGCGACACCACCTGGACCGTGTGGCAGGGCTACCACCGGGATGCCGAGCGCATCTACGCCCGGGCGCTTCACGGCGATGAACTGGCGCCGCTCGAAGCGGTTTCTGCTTCGGGCAACGGTAACCACTCGCCCCACGTCGGTCTAATACAGGATGCGCCCACAAGCGTTTGGATTTCCCAAGACTCATCGGGTTCCTATGCCGCGGTCGGCGCCGCGCGTTCAGAGTCCGGCTGGGAATCGCCGCAACCGCTCGGCAGCCAGGGTTTTGTGGTGTCGCTCCACGCCGATTCCGCTCAAGGACGCATGGCGGTCGTGTGGTGCGAGGCGGCCGCGTCCGGCACGTACGCCATTCGCCTTGCCGTAAACGACGGCGAGGGCTGGTCGGAACCTGTGGACGTGACCGGCGCGCCCGGCTGGGTACAGCGGCCGGAGGTGGCCGTGGCCGCGGACGGCTGCTGGGTTGCGTGGGACGAGTACGATGGCAAGACCTTCGGCGTCCACGCCGCCTTCGTGAGCCGCGACGGCTCCGTTGTCCGGCGTGAAGTGGTCAGCGACCGCGCCGCGGAAACGGACATGGTTACGGCGGCGGCGTGGCAACTTGCGCCCTCGCTCACGCTGGACGCCGACGGCGCTCCCTGGATTGCGTGGCTCTGCCGGCAGGAAGTCGTGAGCGATACGAACGTGCTCGACCAGTGGCCGGTGGCGCGAGTCGCGCGGCGGCTTGGCGGGCGTTGGGACCTCGTGCGCGCTGCCGACGGCTCGCCGGACCTCGGCGTGCTGGCCTGGGGGATGTTGGAGTGGCAAGGCCTGGGCGTGTGGGGCTATCTTGGGAGGCGGCGCAAACCGCTGGTGGTCGCGCGTCCCAATGGCGGCGCGCGGCTGCTCTGGGAACGGAAGCAACTACCCAACGGCAGCACGCACACCACCCCGGGCGTGCTCTGCGGACGCTTCATCGAGCCTGCCGCGAAGGGCGCCACACCGGTGGCGCAGGAAACCCGCGCGATCGCGGAAGGGCCGCGCTACTACACGCCGGTCGCCAACGCCGCCGGGCGGAAAGACCTCTGGCTGACGGCGCGAGTTGCGCCGGAGATTTCGGTGGAGGACGTATGCCTGGCCGCGTACAGCGTGGATGACGCGCCGGTCTTTCAGGTTGAGGGCGCGTGGCACGGCTGGCGGCCGGTAACGGTGGATGAGCAGCGCCTCGAGCCGAGGCCGAGCGCGCGCACTCCCGCCGGCGGCCAGGCGGAGGCGGATGGGAGAGAGGAAGAGCGGCTTTCCCTCTATTGGGCGGACTTGCACGTGCACTCTACCCATTCCGCCGACGCGGAGGGGTACGTTGACGAACTGATCGCCTACGCGCGCGATCTGGCGCACCTGGACTGCATGGCGATTTCCGATAACGACAAGCACCTGCTCAGTCTCACGGGGTCGGAATACGACCTGGACTGCCACTTCGCCCGCCACTTCGGCCACCTGGACGACCTGGTGCTGCTGCCGGCGTTCGAGTGGTCGCAGATGAGCCGCGCAACCGGCACACGGACGTCGAACCACCGCACGGTAATTGCCGGTGATCAGGACTTGCCCCTGCTGCGCTATACCGAGGTGGAGGGGGAACCGCTGGCGGCGCTGGCGGCGCACGCTGAAGAGTACGGCGCAATCCTGCATCCGCACCACGAGCATTGGCAGCACTTGTCGGACTCAGCGACGGAAACGAATATGGAAGTCTGTTCCGGCTGGCGCGTGCACATGCTGGATCCGGCGTATCGGGAGAAGATTCACGCGGTGTTGCGGAGCGGGCGCAAGCTGGGCTTCATCGGTTGCAGCGACGGCCACCGGCGCACGGCGGGCACCGGCGGCGGCCTGACCGGCATCTACGCCGCGGAGTTGACTCGTCCGGCAATCCTGGAGGCGCTGCGGCAACATCGCTGCTTTGCCACCGACGGCTCCCGCATCGCCGTGCAACTCTGGGTTGCCGGCGTCTTCATGGGCGGTGAGGGCCGCACCCGGACGCCGCCGGAAATCCGCTGGCAGGCGCAGTTGACGGAGCGGCCGGCGATCGTTGCGCTGACGCGCGACGGCGAGGTAGTCAAGACCTGGGAGGCGGCGGAGGCGCAGGCCGCGGGCGCGTTTACGGACGCGGGCGCCGCGCCGGGCGCGCACTTCTACTATCTCTCCGTCGAACAGTCGATGCCTTGGCGCAACCATCTCTCGAACGTTGCGCCCGCCTGGGGCCCCCGGGCCTGGTCAAGTCCCGTGTGGATGGAATTCGCGCCCTAGAGGCCGCCAGTCGCCGCGAAACGATTACGGAGGCAGTATTGCAACCACTATTGATGTTTACCGCCGCGGTGGCGCCGGGGCTTGTTATCATGTGGGTCCTGCACACCCGGCCCCAGTTTCCCCAACCCCGCGCCATCCTCTGGGCAACCCTCGGGTTTGGCATCCTCGCCATCCTGCCGGTTATCATCCTGACCTTTCCCATTTCAATCATCTTCTCAGTTGCGTACGGCGCCACGGGCAGCCGCTTACTGGTGTCGTTGATACAGGCAATCCTGGGCGCGGCCGTACTCCAGGAGTCGTTCAAGTTCATCGTGCTTGCCAACTACTCCTGCCAGCGCAAACGGCTGGCGGAGCCGTTCGATGGCGTGGTGTACGGTGTGGTCGCCTCGCTGAGTTTCGCGACGTTGGAGAATATCGCCTACGTGTTGGAAGGTGATGCGCTGGGGGCGCTCCTGCGCGCGCTCACCTCGCTACCGGTCCACGCCGCACTGGGCGCAATCATGGGCTATTTCATCGCCCAGGCGGTATTCGATAGCGAGCGCCGCAGACGGAGCCTGCTGATTGCCTGGCTGGCCCCGGTGGCGTTGCATGCCCTGTACGACTTTCCGTTGTTGCTGGGCGCGCTGTGGTTGCTGCCGCTCTCGCTCATCGCTCTCGTCGTATCGTTGGTGTGGGCCGTGCGGCTCGTCCGCCGCGTGCAAGCCGGCCAGCGCCGCCGCAGTATCGCAATCTGGGGGGAGGGCGGCTCGCGGCCGGGCCAGTTCAGTTCTCCGCACGACGTGGCGCTGGACGGGCACGGCAATATGTACGCCGTCGATACGCTGAATAACCGCGTGCAGAAACTCTCCGCCGCCGGCGAGGCGGTCGCCCAATGGGGGACGACGGGGCAGAAGGCGGGCCAATTTCGTTCGCCGCGTGCACTAACGGTTGACGCGGAAGGCCAGGTGTTCGTGACCGACACGCTCAATCACCGCATTCAGAAACTTTCCGCGGACGGCGAGCCGCTGGCGCAATGGGGCGAGCAGGGCGCGAAACCCGGGCAATTCCGCACGCCCAGCGGCATTACGGTGGACACGGACGGCAACGTCTACGTGGCCGATACCGGCAACCATCGCGTGCAGAAGTTTTCCCCGAAGGGCGAGTTGCTGGCGCTGTGGGGCGCGCACGGCGACGAGCCGGGAGAGTTTCGCGCGCCGGTGGGAATCGCGGTGGACTACGAAGGCTGGGTCTACGTGGCCGATTCGGGGAACCACCGCATTCAGAAACTCACGTCCGACGGCGCTGCGGCGCAGCAATGGGGCGCGGAAGGCGCCGAACCGGGCCAGTTCCGCAATCCGAACGGCATTGCGCTCGATCGCCGGGGCAGGATCTACGTGGCCGATACGTGGAACAACCGCATTCAGGAGTTGTCGCCCGCCGGTGAGCCGCTCTTTCAATGGGGCACGCTGGTGGCGGGCCAGCAGGGGCAGTTTTCGGACCCGTGCGGGATTGCGGTGGATGAGCGGGACCACGTCTACGTGGCGGATACGGGCAACCACTGCCTGCACAAACTCCACCCGTTCAGCGCCCTGATGCAAAGCTCCGGCGCAAGCGAGACCGATGCGTCCGACACATCGCAGCCCGAACCCGCCCCCGGCGGCGCGGCGGACTAGGCAGTGCGGCGGACTAGGCGGCGCCGCAAGGCTTCCTTTCTCGTAAGAAGCGCGATTCTGCCCCCTCTCCCTGGGGAGAGGGCCGGGGTGAGGGGTAGGCTTGCGCGGACTGCGCGTACCGGCGAAAACGGGCCGGATAGAGGACATTCGCCTTCTCCCTAGCCCTTTTCCAATCGGAAACCTGACAGGGGTAGGCACTCTACATCCGACTTCTCGTGTCATTCCTAACGGAGCGCAGCGGAGAGAGGAATCTAAGGCGCCACCCTGCAAAACCAGCAATACTAGATTTCTCGCTCCGCTCGAAATGACGTTTGCCTACCCCTGTCGGCAATTGGAAAGGGAACATGGCTGCGGTCTTAGAGGGCTTTCAACTGCGAGAAAGGTCACTGGAGGCAGGCGCACCGGAGTTTGCGTTGGTAAGGTGGAAGAAGACTTCGCGGGTTCCGTGCTTGCCCGGTAGCGGGCTGGCCATCTCATCCCGCACGGTGAGAGCGTTTGCGGCGCACCAGTCGCGAAAGGCCGCGCGGATGCGGTCTTGCGTCTCCGGCCGGCGCGGCGAGGGCGCCGGCGTGAGGCCGGCGTCCGCGGCGCTGGCAACCGTAGCGGTCTCGAACTGCGGCTTGAGCAGCGCCACCATGGCGGCGTCCGCGCGCAGCACGGTGCGCACCGGCGGCAGCACTGCCCGCAGTGAAATGAAAGAAACGTCGATCACGGCCAGATGGGGCGCTATTGGCAACGCCGTGAGTTGGCGCGCGTCCGTCTGCTCGAACACGGTGACCTGGGGGTCGGCCCGGAGTTCGGGATGGAGTTGATCGCGTCCCACGTCCACCGCGTAGACCCGCGCCGCGCCCAGTTGCAGCAGGCGCCAGGTGAAGCCGCCGGCGCCGCTGCCCACGTCCAGGGCTACCTTGCCGGCGCAATCGATGCCAAAGCGCTCCAGCACGCCCGCCAGTTTGCGCTCGCCCCGGCCGATACGCAGCGCGCTCCGCGTGTCAACCTCGATGCGCGCATGGGGATTCACCGTCGCGGCCGGTTTGGTGAGCGCGCGGCCATCGACCCGCACGCCGCCCGCGCGGATGCTGAAGACGGCCTTCTCGCGGCTGGGAAAGTAGCGCCGCTCTACCAGCAGTCGATCCAGCCGCACGGCGGCGCGCGCAGACTGCCCCGTGTTCGCCATGGTGGCCGCAAGGCTCCTTTCCGTCCGGTAGCAAAACTGGCCCGGCGGGCGCTGGCGCTCCCTCTCCCTGGGAAGAAGAGGAACCGGCGCAAAACCGGACTCGTTCCACCAGTTTGGCAGAATAGCGCGAACTCTGCCATTGGGGGCGAATGTCCCTGCCCGTACGAATTTCGCCAGCCGAGCAGCAAGTCTCGTAGCGCGGGGGCTTGTCCCCCGCCGGAGCGACGCTGCCTCACACCCGCGCGGCGGTTGAGAAACTGTGGAATAATGGATTCAGAGGCTTGGCGCACGGGAAAGACGGCGATTCGCATGATTTGGAGAACGGTCGTGGTTTTGGCAATCCTGGTTTTGCTGGGATCGGGGGCATATCTCTTCAGGTCGTTGCTCTTCGGCTCGTTCTTTGGCAGCGAGTACGGTGAGCCCGCCTACGACGTCGCGGTGAAAGAGGGCAACATCGAGATTCGCGATTACGCGGGCTACGTGATGGCCGAGATTACGCTTGCCGGGTCGTTCGACCGGGCAACGAACAGTTCATTCCAGCCGCTCTACGGGTACATTACCGGGGAAAATCGAAGCCGCCAGAGCATTGACATGACCGCGCCGGTGCTGGTTGAACCCGCCGGCGCGGCTCCGTCGGAAGAAATGGCGATGACGGTTCCGGTCTTGGTGGAACCGCGCCCGGTTGGCGAACGCGGCTACGCCGGGAAACTGGCCGGGGAAGCAATCGAGTCCTGGACGATGGCCTTCGTCTTGCCGGAGGGCTATACCTACGACACGGCGCCGCTGCCGACTAACCACCGGGTCAGGCTGCGCCAGGTGGAGCAGCGCCGGGTGGCCAGCATTCGCTTTAGCGGCAGATTCACCAACCACAGCGCCGAACGCCACCGCGCGCAACTGGCCGCATGGCTAAACGCGAATGGCCTGGAACACTACGGCGACTGGAAGATCGCCACCTACGACCCGCCATTCACCATCCCCTGGTTCCGGCGGAATGAGGTGCACGTAACCTTGCGGTAGGATTTCCCCTCACCCTAACCCTCTCCCCAGGGAGAGGGAAACCTCTGGTCCGCTGCAAGCCTCTCCAGGGGTTTCCCTATCGGGTGCGAAAAGTCCGTATCCGTTCGTCCTTCGACAAGCTCGGGACGAACGGATACGGACTTTTCCGGTGGACTCTTGTACTCTGCTTCCTTGAGCTTTACTTCGCGGAGCGCGTGCCTTGCTTGGACCTGCCGTGGAGCAAGTCCACAATCCGCGCTCGGCTGGAAGCTTCTCACTCGCCCTCTTAGCCCTGACAGGGGAATGTGAGTGTCATTCCGAGTGCAGCGTCGAACAGGGTTCGCGGAATCTAGAGATGCTGATTTGCGGGGCTGCGCTTTAGATTCCTCACTCCGCTGCGCTCCGTTCGGAATGACACGTGAAGTCGATCTTAGGATTCATACCACTGTCAGCCCTCTTAGCCAGAGGCAGCAGAGGATTAGGCCCAGGCAGTCGAGGCTAGACCGCGGGGGCTTTGGCTTGGGTGCGGAGGCAGCGGGTGCAGATGTTGACCTTCTTGAGCCGGCCCTCGATGAGCAGGCGCACTTTCTGGACGTTCGCTTTCCAAACTTTGCGCGTCTTTGGGGCACGGTAGCGCCATTGCCCGGAGGCCTGGTGCTGGATATTGTGGCCTACCTGCGCGCCTTTGCCGCATATTTCACAAACCGCCATGAGCCTATCCTCAGTTCAATCTTTTGCCGGTGGAGTTTCTCGACCGCGCGTTCAATCTGTCGCAATGTTGAGCGTAGTACAAGCCCAATGGTAGCATAGAAGTGGCCGCGCGCTCAATGCCGGGCGCTGTAGCGGCGTCTGCGGCTCTCCCGCCAACGCGCGGTGGCGTGGGCGAAGAGCGCCGGCGGCGATTTCAAGACGAGTGATTGAGAGAGTCCTCAGTTTCCCCGGCAACGGGCAGGCGGCGAGCGGCCCGGCGATGCAAGCAAAGGTGTGTACGACGTGGCTGATACGACAACCGGACATGAGGCGCAGGCGGCGATAGAGAGCGGCGACGGCGCCAGCCTGATTGGGGCATTGGAGTACGGCTACCATCTGCTGGCGGCCAATAAAGAGGAAATCAACCGGCTGAACGTCTTTCCGGTGCCGGACGGCGATACCGGCACCAACATGCTGCTCACGCTGGAAGCCGCCTTGCAGGCCGGCAAGCAGGCCGACAGCGACCACGCCGGCGAGGTGGCGCAAGCGGTATATCGCGGCGCGTTGATGGGCGCGCGGGGCAATTCCGGCGTCATCTTTTCGCAGTGCCTGCGCGGGGTGGCGGAAGCGCTCGCGGGCGCGGCGGAGATCACCGCGGCCGGTTTGACACGGGCGCTGCGCGCGGCCTCGGATTCCTCTTACGCGGCGTTGCAGGAGCCGCAAGAAGGCACGATGCTCACGGTGGCGCGCGAAACGGCGGAAGCCTGCGAGGAGCTGGCGCCGGACGCCCCGATTGACGCGGTGTTGGCAACGGCGGTCGCGGCGGCGGAGCGCTCCGTGGCGCGCACGCCGCAGTTGCTGGACGTGCTGCGAGACGCCGGTGTGGTGGACGCCGGCGGGCAGGGGCTGTGGCTGCTGCTGGAAGGGGCGCGGCGCTACGCGGCCGGGGAGCCGGTAGAGGAAGTGGCGCTGCCCACCAGCGAACGGGCCTTGCTGCCGGAGATCGCCGCGGTCACGGAGACCCTCTACGGCTATTGCACCGGCTTCCTGGTCAGCGGCGCGGAACTGGACGTAATGGCGATGCGCGACGCCGTGGCCGCGCGCGGCGACTCGGTGGTGGTGGTCGGCGACGAGGACCTGGTGCGCGTGCACGTGCACACGGAAAATCCGGGCGACGTGCTGGCGCTGGCGCGCGGCGCGGGCCACCTCCACCGCATCGAAATCTTCAACATGGACGACCAGCACGAGCGGATGCAGTCGGCGGCGGCGGACGGAGACCTGCCGGGTGTGGAGGCGCCGGCGGCCCTTCGACAGGCTCAGGGCGAACGGGGTGGACAGGGCGGAGGTGTTGCGTTGGGCGAGGGGAGCGCGCGGGGCGAAGGGGTTGCGCTGGGTGAAGGAGGCGCACCGGGTGGACAGAGCGCATTGGGCGAACTGAGCGAGCAGCGCGTGGTGGCCGTGGCGGACGGCGCGGGCCTGAGAGAGGTCTACGAGGGATTGGGCGCAACCGTGGTGAGCGGCGGGCCGACCATGAACCCCAGCACCCAGGAGATCCATAGGGCCGTCGAGGCCGTCAATGCCCGACACGTCTTCGTGCTGCCCAACGACAAGAACGTCATCCTCTCCGCGGAACAGGCGCGCGGCTTGACGGACACTGCCGTGCACGTGCTGCCGACGTATTCGATGGCGCAGGGCATCGCGGCGCTCTTCGCGTTTCAAGCGGATGGCGACCCCGACGAGAACGCGGCCGCCATGCGGGACGCGGCCGAGAGCACGCAGTACGGCGCGGTGACCCTCGCCACCCGCGACGCCACCGTGGACGGCGTGGCCGTGGCGCAAGGGCAGTGGCTGGCGCTGGCGAACAACCGGGTATGCGCTGCTGACGACAGTCTGGAGGCCGCGCTGTTGGCGGTTATCGAGGGGATGAAGCCGGAGACCGCCGAACTGCTCACCTGCTACTACGGCGCCGACGTGACCGAGGAGGGGGCGGAAACCGTTGCCGACGGGCTGCGGGAGCAGTTCCCGTCGCTGGAAGTCGAGGTTATCGCCGGCGGCCAGCCGCACTATCCCTACCTGCTGACGCTTGAATGAGGCGCTATGCTCCGCTCCGAACCGCGCGACCGCAGCGAGACCCTGCGCCGCATTCTGCGGCAAGAGGCGCGGCGGGGATATGACGACGGCGCGGTGATTGGCGGCCTGGAGCGGTTTCTCTCCAGTTGGGAAGCGGAGAGCGGCGGCGCGGCACAGGCCGGCAGCCTCAGCGAGATTGGGCGCGCGCTGAAGGGCTATCACGAACTCGACCCGGCGGCGCGGGCCGGGCGCGTGAAGAACGCGCTGCAGATCCTCGGCGGCGGCGCGGCGCCTGCCGCCACCGCGCAGCGCGAGTCAAGAAACCGGCAGCCGGGCGCGACTCCCGCGCAAACACCGGCAAAGCCTTCTCGTTCGACCCCCGGGCAAACACCGGACAAGCCTCCGCGCGCGGCCCCCTCGAAACCGGCGGCGGAGAAACCGCGCGCGCGCCAGCGGCGCGCCAAAGCGCCGCGCGCCAGTCTCGATTCCCCGCTCACCGTCATCCCCATGTTGAAGGCGGAGGACGCCAAGCGGCTGGAAAAGCTCGGCCTCACGACGCTGGACGACCTCATCCACCACTTTCCGCACCGGCACATCGACCGCAGCCGCATCAAGACGATTGCCGACCTCAAGCCCGGGGAAGAGGTGACGATCGAAGCCAACGTGATGCAGGTGGAAAACCGGCGCGTTACCCAGGGCCGCATGACAATCACCGAGGCGGCCCTGGCGGACAAGACGGGCTACATCAAGGCGGTCTGGTTCAACCAACCATTCTTGCAGCCCGCCCTGGCGAACAAGCGGCGCGTCACGGTGGCGGGTACCGTCTCCATCAGCCGTTCCGGTCTGGAGATGCGCTCGCCGGAGTATGAGTTTGCCGAAAGCCCGGAGAAAGGGCTGCACGTGGGCCGCCTGGCGCCGGTCTATCCGCTGACGGCCAAGCTTTCGGCCAAGTGGATGCGCCGCTGGGTGCGTTCCGCCCTCGACCTGGCGCTGCACGGGGTAGCCGAGGTGGTGCCGGCGGAGATCCTGCGGCGCAACACGCTCATGGGCGCGCAAGAGGCGCTGAGCCAGTTGCACTTTCCGGATAACGAGCGGCAGCGTCTGCGGGCGGTGCAGCGGCTGGCCTTCGACGAGTTCTTCTTCATCCAGCTTGGGGCGTTGCTGCGCCGCCGGGAGTGGCAACTCGATCAACCCGGCGTGCCGGTTGCGGTTGACCCCGCCGTAACCCGCGACTTCCTGGAGTCGCTGCCCTTCGCGCTGACGCCCGGCCAGCAAGAGGCGCTAAGCGAAATCCTGGACGACGTGAGCAAACCGGCGGCGATGAACCGCCTGTTGCAGGGCGACGTGGGCTCGGGCAAGACGGTGGTCGCGGCGGCGGCGGCGCTGCACATGGCAAAGCACGGCTTGCAAACGGTGGTGATGGCGCCGACGGAGGTGCTGGCGGAACAGCACATTCGCACCTTCGAGAGTTTCCTGGAGCCGTTCGGCGCGCGCTGCGCCTTGCTGACCGGCAGCACGCGCAAGAAGGAGCGCCGCCAGATTCTGGCGGACCTGGAAGCCGGCGCGCTGCAACTGCTGGTGGGCACCCACGCCGTCATCCAAGACGACGTGCACTTTGGCGACCTGGGCCTGGCGGTGGTGGACGAGCAGCACCGTTTCGGCGTGCGCCAGCGGGGTGTGCTGCGGCGCAAGGGCCGCAATCCCCACGTGCTGGTGATGACGGCTACGCCGATACCGCGCTCGCTGGCGCTGACTCTCTACGGCGACCTGGACGTTTCGACCATACGCGAACTGCCGGGCGGGCGCTTGCCCATCAGTACCCGCTGGGTACCGGTGGAGAAACGCGGCGCGGCGTATGGATTCGTGGCGGAACAGATCGCGCAAGGACGCCAGGCGTTCATCATCTTTCCGCTCATCGAAGAGTCCGAAACCCTGGAGGTGCGCGCCGCCAAGGGCGAATTCAAGCGCCTGCAAGAGGAGGTCTTTCCGCAACTCACGGTGGACTTGCTCCACGGGCGGCTGACGAGCCGGCAGAAGGAGAAGGTCATGCGCGCCTTCGCGGCCGGCGAGACCGACATACTGGTGAGCACGCCGGTGGTGGAGGTCGGCATAGACGTGCCCAACGCCACGGTGATGATGATCGAGAGCGCCGAGCGTTTCGGCCTGGCGCAGTTGCACCAATTCCGCGGCCGGGTGGGACGCGGCGAGCATAAGTCGTACTGCCTGCTGCTGTCGGATTCGGCCAATGCGGAGGAAAATGAACGCCTGCGCATTCTGGAAGAGCAGCGCGACGGGTTCGCGCTGGCGGAAAAAGACCTGATGCTGCGCGGGCCGGGCGAGTTCTTCGGCACGCGCCAGGCGGGGCTGCCGGCGCTCAAGGTGGCCAAACTTTCCGATCTGGCGACGCTGGAACTGGCGCGGAAGGAAGCCAAGGCGCTGTTCGCCGCCGACCCGTTGCTGAGCGCGCCGCAACACGCGGGACTTGCCGAGCGGGTGCAGGACTTCTGGCAGGTGGAGAGCGAGCTTTCATGAGCGATTCCTATACCGACGCGGATGAACTCTTCGACGTGTGCGATTCGCTGGGGCGTCCGCTGGGGCTGCGCAAGCGCCGCGCGGACGTGCACCGGGACGGCGATTGGCACCGGTCAATCCACTGCTGGGTGGTGGGGCAGGACGCCGGCGGCACGCCCTACGTGGTCTTTCAGCGGCGATCGGAGAGCAAGGATACGTCGCCGGGCAAACTGGACGCGACGGTGGGCGGACACTTGGCGGCGGGTGAGTCCGTGGAGGAGGCGCTGCGCGAATCGGAAGAGGAGATTGGCCTTACCCTTGCCATGCGCGACCTCTTGCCGCTGGGGGTGCGCCAGGCGGCGAGCGACGTGGAGCCCGGCGTGCGCGACTACGAGGTGCAGTATGTCTTCCTGCATCGGACCAGCCTGCCGCTCACCGCGTTCACGCCGAACCCGGCCGAGGTTTCAGCCCTGGTAGAGATTCCGGTTCCAAACGCGCTTGAGCTCTTTACGGGAAGGCGTGCTTTCATTACGGCCAAGTCGCTCTGCAACCAGCGCTGTCACCCCAACGAAGCGTGGCTGGCGGAGCAGCGAATTCGCGCGGATGACTTTGTTCTGCAACCCCGTGCGGACCGCTATTTCTACCGTTTGTGCGTGCAGATCGACTTGCTCTACAAGAACTATCCGCATATCTCGATTTAGAGCATGACCGCATAGGCAATGCGTGTGAACGGGCTTGGCGCGAAAAGCAAACCCCATCCCAGGCAGGGCACTTAAGTGGAAGAACGAGCATGAGAATCATCAGCGGAACGGCGGCCGGACGACGCTTGCGCGCGCCGAAGACCGACTTGGTGCGGCCGACGCTCGACAAAGTAAAGCAGGCCATCTTCAACTCGCTGGGAGAGCGCGGGGGAGAAGGCCGCGTGCTGGAGCTATTCGCGGGCACGGGGGCGCTGGGCATCGAGTCGTTGAGCCGGGGCGCCGACCGGTGCGATTTCGTCGACGCGCTGCCGGCCGCCTGCCGCGTAATTCGCGAAAACCTGCGCGCGGCGTCTCTGCACGGCCGGGCGCGGGTGATCCAGGCGCGCGTGCCGGGTGCGCTGGCGCGCTTGCGGGAGCCGTACGACCTGGTGTTGGCGGATCCGCCCTACCATACCGTCGCGCATGACGACTGGCTGCCGGCGCTGGCCGATTCGCGCGCAGTCCAGGAAGAGACGATCGTCGTGGTGGGACATTGGAAGAAGAACCTACCCGCCGAGCAGTGGGGCAGGCTGCGCTTGCTGCGCCGCCGCCAGCATGGGGATTCGATGTTCAGCATCTATAAGGTGAGCGAAGAGTGACAAAGGGCGGCGGCCCCGCGTTTCACCCCCGAGCAAACGTAGCGCGGGGGCTTGTCCCCAATGCTGTCGCATTAAACACAATGAGAGTGAAAACTACGCCCGTTTCTCTGGTAGCGCAGGTTTGTAACCTGCGTCTTCCGTAGGGTCAATCCATTTCGTTAGCATTTCTCTTATTCCGGCGGGGGACAAGCCCCCGCGCTACGTTAATGCGACAGTATTGGGGCTTGTCCCCCGCCGCCGGATTCCCGTTTGCGTTGGTATGACGACAGCAGACGCAGGTTGCAAACCTACGCTACCGGTAGGGGCGGTTCGCGAACGGCCCGTACGGGGATGGGTTATTGTGCGCCGGTGTGTAAGAAGTACGACAGCGTGCGCAGGTTACAAACCTACGCTACCGGAGAGAGCAGACGCAGGTTACAAACCTGCGCTACCGGTAGGGGCGGTTCGCGAACCGCCCCTACGCGGATGGAGTCCCGCGATCGCGGGTGTCTCGGGCATGAGGAGCGGATGGATTCCCGTGTGCGCGGGAATTGTAAGTGTTGGGTAATTCGTTGACAGAATCCCCCACCAGGAGGAAGAGTTGATCATTACTGTCATTCCGAGCGCAGCGAGGAATGTAGAGTCCATGCTACGCGAAGTCTGATTGGCTCAGCACTGTAGATTCCGCGAACAGGGTTCGACACTCCGCTGCGCTCCGTTTGGAATGACATGTGGACGAGCAGTGAGCCGAACTGAAGTCACCTCAATTCGACTACAATATCCGTCAATGAATTACCTGACACTTACAGGAGTGACGGACACGCTGCGGTCTGCTTTCATGGCCTGACGGGCTCCGCGCCGGCTGTTTTTGGGACGATGAAGATGCATGTCATCGTTGCCTGTCCTGTGTTGCTATGGCTATGACGCATTCCGCCAGGCGGTGGGCGGCATCGGGCTGCGCGAGGTCTTGTGCGGCGCGCGCCATTGCATCCTGCTGCGGTTGGTTTGCGAGAAGTTTGCGCACTTCTTTACATAAGACATCCCCGGTCAAGTCCGCCTGCTCGATAATGGTAGCCGCCCCCGCTTGCTGGGCGTGCCGGGCGTTGCGCCGCTGTTCGTCGCCGCCGGTCGGCACCAGCGGAATGAGGATCGCCGGTTTGCCGAGCGCGAAGAGTTCCGCCAGCGTGCCCGCGCCGGAGCGGCTTACGACGACGTCCGCCAGCGCATAGATGTCTCCGATTTCGTCCGCCACGAAATCGATCACGTGGTAGCGCGCTTGCAGAGGGCCTGGCAATGATGCCCGCAACGCTTGCAGGCGTTCAAGTTCGGACATTTCAGCCGTTGCCTGGCGGCCGCACTGGTGGATAACGCGGCAGGCGGCGAGCAGCGCGGGCAACGCCTCCGCCACGGCGCGGTTGACGGGTTGCGCACCCTGTGCGCCACCGGTCACGTACAGGGTCGGCAGCGCGTCGTCTCCCGCAAAACCGGCAAGCGCGAGCGCCGCCGCGCGCTGGCCGTTGAAGATGACCGGGCGCACCGGATTGCCGGTTACGAAAGCCCTGGGCCGTAGTCCCGCGGGCAGGTCGTCACGCGCGGACTCATACGTGAGGGCGATGCGGCGCGCAAAGCGGGAGGCGATGCGGTTTGCCAGACCCATCTGCACGGTCTGTTCATGCGTGATCACCGGCGCGCGCAGCAGCCAGGCGGCAAGCACCGGGGGCACGCAGACGAAGCCGCCCGTGCTCAGCACCACGTGGGGACGGAAGCGCAGCACCAGCGCGAGCGCCTGTAATACGCCCCACGGCAGCCGCAGCGCGTCGAGCAGATTGCGCCAGGTGAGGTGGCCGAGCAGACGGTGCGAGCGGCGGAGTTTGCCGGTCGCGATTGCCTTGAAGGGCAACCCGGCGGCCTGGGCCATCTGGCGTTCGATTCCCCGGTGGCTGCCGGCGTAGAGAAACGTGGGCGTCCACGCGCCGTCGCGTTCGGCAAGCGCCGTGATGGCGTCAATGGTGGCGAGGGCGGGCGTCACGTGGCCGCCGGAGCCGCCGCCGGTTACGAGAACGCGCACGCCGCGCCGGTTGGTCGTCATGGGCGGAAGAAGGCTCCCTCGATGGCTGCTCTCACGCGATTGCCCGCAGCGCCGCCGCCAGCCGCGCGAAGTCCCGCTCGGTGTTGAAATAAGCGGCCGAGGCGCGGACGCCGGGCGGCGTGGTGGTGTGGCGCGTGATGATGCCTTCGCGCCAGAGAGTTCGGGCGATCGCCGCCGGATCCTTGCCCGGCAGGTTGAACGTAATGAGACCCGCCGAGTCCGCCGCGGATCGCGGGGTGAGCGCCTCCACGCCGGGGGTCGAGGCGAGCATCTCGCGCCCGAGGCGGGCCGTGTCGCGCACGTGCGCGTAGACGTTGGCGAAGCCCAAGCGTTCAAGCCACGCGATTGCGCTCCGCAGGCCGACGAGCGCGGCGTGGTTGCGCGTGCCGAACTCGAAACGGCGGGCGGACGGATGCAGACGAAAGTCGAAGTCTTCACCGCGCCGCCTGAAGTCGGCGAACGTGCCGGCCCCAACCGCCCGTAGCGTAAGGGATTCGAGCCGGTCGGGCCGCGCGTAGAGGATGCCGGTCTCCTTGGGGCCGCAGAGCCATTTGTGCCCGTTGCTGACGAAGAAGTCGCACCCGATGGCCGGCAGGTCGAGGGGCACCGCGCCCAGCGACTGCGCGCCGTCCAGCAGCGCCCGCGCGCCCCGCTCGTGGGCAAGTTGGCAGATTTCCGCGGCCGGCAGGCGGATGCCACTTTCGCAACTCACGTGGCTGAAGGCGATGAGGCGTGTGCGCGGGCTCAGGGCCGCGCGGACGTTCTCCAGCGTGGCCTGGGCATCGGCCGCGATGGTGAAGACGCGCACCGCCGGCCCGCCCCGGTCCGCAAGATAGGCGGCCGGATGGGTCAAGGCGGGATGCTCCTGGTCGGAAATCAGCAGTTCGTCGCCGGGCCGCCAGCGCAGACCCTGTAGCACGATGTTGTGTCCGTCGGTGGCGTTGCGAGTGAAGGCGACGGTGTCGGGTTGGGCGCGCAGCAGACGCGCGACCGCTTCGCGGGCGCGTTCCAGTTCGGCGTAACGCCACCCCAGCGCAGCGTGGCCTTCGCGCTCTTGGCGGGCGATGGCCGCCTGGTACTCTGCCAGGACCGGTTCGGCCAGCACGCCTTCCGTGCCGGTGTTGAGGTACGTGCGGTCTTTGAGAAGCGGAATCGCTTCGCGCAGTGCGGCGCAGTCGTAGATAGGCATGGGCCGGTAGAGGGTTCCTGACAGACGCTCAGGCGAACACCAGACATGCACACTATACCGCGCCGGGCGGAATTACGCAGACGCCGCCTGGGGGTGGCGCGTGAAGGTGCGCGGTTCAGCCGTGACTTGGCAGTGGACGCGGGTGCCCGGCGCCAGCGGCGCGCCCAGCAGGCGCACCTGGACGTGTTCGCCGCTTTCCAGGCGAATCGTCACCGTGCTGTCGTGGCCGTAGAAGGTGGCGTCCACCACCTGCGACGCCCCGTCCGGGGCCGCGCTCAGGGCGATGTCCTCCGGTCGAAACATAAGTTCGAGTTCGCCGTTGTGGGCGAAGCGCGAGACCGAGGCGTCCGCGCCGTTGTCGTGTCCGTTCAGCGCGAAGCGGCCGAGGGCGCACTCCACGTGGCCGTTGACGGCGTGGGCATCGAGGAAGTTCGCGCCGCCCACGAACTCGGCCACTTCCCGGGAGGTGGGCTTGCGGTAGAGTTCCTCCGGCGCGCCCACCTGGGCGATGCGTCCGCCCCACATCACGGCCACCCGATCGGCGAGGCTGAGCGCCTCTTCCTGGTCGTGGGTCACGAATATGACCGTCGCATTGGCCCGCGCCAGGATTTCGCGCGTCTCGGCGCGGATGCGCGCGCGCAGGGCTACGTCCAGATTGGAAAACGGCTCGTCCAGCAGGATTACGTCGGGTCCCGGCGCCAGCGCGCGGGCCAGGGCGACGCGCTGCTGCTGTCCGCCGGAAAGTTCGCCCGGCATCCGCTGGCGCAGGCTCTCCAGGCCGACGAGGCGCAATGCCCGGCCGACCCGTTCGCGTTTGTCGGGCCACTTGCGCACGCCGTAGGCCACGTTATCCGCCACCGACATGTGCGGAAAGAGCGCGTAGTCCTGAAAGACCATGCCCACGCGCCGCCGTTCCGGCAGAATCCACCGCTTGGGGCCGGCGACGCGCGCGTCGCCGACGTCGATCGTGCCGGTATCGGGCACTTCGAAACCGGCGATCAGCCGGAGGAAGGTCGTCTTGCCGCACCCGCTGGGTCCCAGCAGGCCGAGGAATTCGCCGGGCGCGACGGTGAGGTCTACCCGGTCTACCGCCACCACGGCGCCGAAACGCTTGGTAACGTTGTTGCAGCTAATGGCGCAAGGGTTAATGCTCATGCGCCTATTTTAAGGCTCCTTACCCGCAAAAAGCAAGGTGGGGAGAAGGGAGACGCCCAGGAGCACGAGGATAACCGGCGCGGCCGCGGCAAAGAATCCTTCCGCGGTCAACGTCCACACCTCGGTGGCCAGCGTTTTGAAGCCGATCGGCCCCAGCAAGAGGGTGATGGGCAGTTCCTTGAGGGTAGTGACGAATACCAGAATGCCGCCCGCGGTCGCGCCGCCGCGCACCAACGGCAGCGTGACGGCGCGGAGGGTAGCGTGCCACGAGTGGCCGAGACTGCGGGAGGCTTCTTCCAGCGACGGATTTACCTGCATGATGGCGGCGCGGGCATTGCCGTACGCTTGCGGGATGAACCGGATCAAGTAGGCGGCTATCAGGATGAAGAAGGTCTGGTAGATGAGCGGCGCGGCGTTCGCGCCAAAGAAGACGAGCGAAAGGGCAATGACGATCCCCGGCAGGCCGTAACCCAGATAGATCGCGTATTCGAAGGGCTTGATGTACCGGCGCGGGTAGCGAATCGTCAGATACGCCACCGGCACGGCCAGGATCACGGCGGCGATGCCAGCGGCGGCGGAAACCCAGAGCGAATTCCATACCAGGACTGGCAGCGCGCCAAGACGCGCGGTGTACGAGACGCTGCGCAGCAGCCAGTAGCCGACGGTAAGCGCGGGCATGACGATGGCGAGCAACGCGACGCCGGCGCAGAACGCGATGGCCGGCGCCCGCCACTTTCCCAGGGCCACGCGGCGCTGGGGGCGCGAACTACCCCGGGTACCGCTATGGTAGACGGCCCGGCCGCGGCTCCACTGCTCGAAAACGAGGATGAGCAGGGTCATGCAGACGAGCACCAGGGCAAGGCCGGCGGCGAGATGGCGGTCGAACGAGCCCTGGTAGTGCACGTAGATTACCCGCGTGAACGTGTCGAACTGCAAGAGCGAGACCGCGCCGAAGTCGCTCAGGGTGTAGAGGGCAACCAGCAGACCGCCCGCGGCGATCGCCGGCCGGAGTTGCGGCAGGGTGATGCGCCAGAAGGTTGACCACCCGCTCTGTCCAAGGCTGCGCGAGGCTTCTTCCAACGTGCGGTCCATGCCTTGGAGGGCGGCGCGCACCACGAGAAAGACGTAGGGATAGGTAAAGAGCGTGAGCGCCAGCCACGCGCCGGGAAAGCCGTAGATCTCCGGCAGCCGCGTGACGCCCAGGGGTTCCAGGAAACTCTGCAACATGCCGCGCGGGCCAAGCGCCCCGATGAGGACGAACCCGCCCACGTAGCTGGGCACGGCGAGCGGCACGACGAGAAGGCCGGTCCAGAGCCGCCGTCCGGGCAGATCGCTGCGGGCAACGAGCCAGGCCAGCGGGACGGCGAGGACGATCGCGCCGAGCGTGGCGGCGGCGGCGAGCGCGACGCTGTTAAACAGAATGACGGCCGTGCGCGGACGGAAGAGCAGCGGCCAGAGTTCGTCCCCCGCGCCCGCGGCGCGCAGCGTCAGGTAGACGAGGGGCAGGAGGATGACCGCTCCGACGACGGCGCTCGTTGCCACGAGAGGCAAAGGCGGACCGGCGGACCGGTAAGTCCGCCAGCCGCCTTGGATTGTCTCGCGCAGCGCGGTGGAAAACGCTGTTTCCGATGAAGTCGGCGTCTGGGACGAGGTCGCCATAGGCTCCTTATGCTACTAGATCAATTCCGCCGCTTGCAGGAGTTCCAGCGTGCCCCGCAGGTCGGCCAGGTCGCCCAGGTCGATGTCGGGAGTCTGGATCTCGGAGAGCGGCGGCAGGTCGGGATGGGCGGCCACGCCGCGCGCCAGCGGGTACTCGTAGGTCTCGGACGCGAAGTACTCCTGGGACTGCTGGGAGAGCAGATAGGCCACGAACTGCTCGGCGGCGTCTTGGTTCTGCGAGCCCGCGACGATGCCGGCGCCGGCCACGTTGACGAGCGAGCCCAGGTCGCCGTTGGGCGGGAAGTAATTGTCCGCCGGCACGTTGCCCTGCTCGGCGCGAATGCGGAAGAGATAGTAGTGGTTGACGAACCCCACGTCGATTTCCCCGTCCACGGCGGCCTGTACCGTGGGCGTATTCTTGGGGTAGACGTTAGGCTCATTGGCCTTGATGCCTTCCAGCCAGTCGCGGGTCCGGTCGTTGCCGAGCACCACGCGCATGGCGGTCACGAACGCCTGGAACGAGCCGTTGGTGGGCGCCCAGCCGATGCGCCCTTTCCACTCCGGCGCCACGAAATCCAGAATCGACGGCGGCAGGTCGTCAGGCTTGACGTTATCGGTATTGTGCACCACCACGCGGGCGCGGCCGGAAGCGCCGACCCACATCCCCTGGGGCGAGCGAAAGCGCGGCTCCACGGCGTCCAGGATGTCGTCCGACAGCGCGGCCAGTCGTTCCTCCGCTTGCAGCGCGCCCAACGCGCCGGCGTCCTGGGCGTAGAAGACGTCCGCCGGGCTGTTATCGCCCTCTTCGAGGATAGTCGCCGCGATTTCGGCGGTGCCGCCGTATTTTACCTGAATGGAGACGCCGGTGTCTTCCGCGAACTGCGTCAACAGCGGCCCGACCAGGCTTTCGTTGCGACCGGAGTAGACCGTAAGGGAGGGTGACTCGAGGGTTACCGTTGCCTCGCCCGCTTGTTCACCGGAAGGTATGCTGACGGCGCCGCATGCCGCTCCGAGGGCAACCGGCAGCGCCGCAAGCGATGTCTTGAGAAGGGTACGACGATTTAGGGGCACGGTGAACTGCTCCTTTCCGTGCAGCTAACCTGCGAATTACCAACAGCCGTCGTGTGTCTCGAGGCCTCAGGACACATACGTTGACAACCAACCGGATCCCCGGTGGCAAAGCGCCCGCGCGCCGCTCGACGTGAGCGCCGGCCTGCGCGTTCGCCCTGCGAGGGGTTATCCCGATTGTCAGATATTAAGGTAGCTTAACCCCAGATGGCGAGTCAAGCGATTCCGGCCTAAATCCCTAGATAAATACTGGGAATTAGAAGAAGGAGCTTTGGATGCCACCGAGCGGACCGCGGCACGGACTAAAATTGCCCGCATTGCCTAGAAATGCGCTCTTGGCGCTATGGTGAACTGGGTTTTTGGCGCGGCGCGTGCGGTTTTCCAGGGAATTCGGCGGATAACCAGGCCGCGAGCCTTTACCCATGCTCAGGGAAGAGGCTGCGGCGCGAGTGGGGGATCAGACTGAAAGCGCGTTGCGAGCGCGCCCGGTTAGCGGCGGACGACGATTGCGGCAGGTGAATTCATAGGAACGCGGTAGGTATTGCGTGGGCCGCGGTTCTTTGGCTTGGCAGGCTCTAGCATAACCTCGTCCCCATCGAGGGCTGATAGGGGTACGTATCCTATATCCGACATCACGTGTCATTCCGAACGGAGCGCAGCGGAGTGAGGAATCTAAGGCGTATCCCTGCCATTTCATCGTTCCTAGATTCCTCGCTCCGCTCGGAATGACATTTACATACCCCTTTCAGCCCATTGAGGGGGAAGGTTGGGATGGGGGTGACAGGTATTGACTGTATATTTTGTTGAGTCGTAACAGCGCCCTGGATTCCGGCTTTCGCCAGAATGACAGAGTTCGCAAAGGTCTCTTTCGGATGAAGTGCGCGCGACGGCCGAACGTGCTACAATCCCTGTTGAGGCTTTTGCGTGACCTGAGATGACGATAGGCGGGATCGCTGAGGGTTTCTTGCCCTCACCCCGGCCCTCTCCCACGGGAGAGGGAGCAACCGGTGCGAACTATTGGATCCTGCTACGCTCCGGGCCCTCTTCCACAGTGAGAGCAGCCGGCGCCTACTATCGGATCCTGCCGCGCCCCCGGCCCTCTCCCACGGGAGAGGGAGGTTTCCATGCAGCCTCGCCGCTTCTTTCCCACCCGGCAAGACCGGCAATGCTTGGTCGTTCCCGATACGAGGACCCCTCCTTGGGTGCCGGTTTCTCCGTCTCACTCTTACTTCAGTCTCCACTGGCGCTTCCCTCCGGCGCAAACATAGGTGTACTCCCGTGGTCATAAACCCAGAATCCCTCTTGGCAAATCTGAATGAGCCGCAGCAGCGGGCGGTCGCGACCACGGCCGGGCCGGTGCTCATCCTGGCCGGCGCCGGTTCCGGTAAGACGCGTGTGATCGTCCACCGCATCGCTTATCTGATGCTGGCCGAGCGCGTGCCGGTGTGGCAGATCTTGGGAGTCACCTTTACCAACAAGGCCGCCGAGGAGATGCGGCAGCGGGTGCGTGAACTGGCCGGGCCCATTGGCGAAAACGTGCTGCTCAGCACGTTCCACGCCTTCTGCTCGCGCATTCTGCGCCGCGAACTGCGGCTGCTGGGTTGGGAAGACGGCTTCACCATCTACGACGACGCCGATCAGTTGACGGTGGTGAAAGACGTGCTCAAGTCGCTGGGCATCGGTGAGAAGAGCCTGAGCCCGCGCGCCGTCTTGAACGCCATCTCCCGCGCCAAAGACGAACTCATCACGGCCCACGTGTTCGCCGAGCACGCGCAAGGCCCGTTCGAAGAGGCCGCGGCCAGGGTCTACCGGCGCTACCAGGACATTCTGCGCAAGGCCAACGCGCTCGACTTCAACGATCTCATCATGTTCACCGTGCGCCTCTTTCGCGAGCATCCCGACGTGCTGGAACACTACCAGGAGCGTTTCCGCTACGTGATGGTGGACGAGTACCAGGACACGAATCACGCCCAGTATGAGTTGGTGCGCTTGCTGGCTTCCAAGCACCGCAACATCTGCGTGGTGGGCGACGACGACCAAGGCATCTATAGCTGGCGCGGCGCGGACGTGCGCAACATCCTCAATTTCGAGCGCGAATATCCCGACGCCGCCGTCGTCAAGCTGGAACAGAACTACCGCTCCACCCAGACCATTCTCGACGCCGCCAACGGCATCATCAGCCGCCTGCCCCACCGCCGGGAGAAGCGGCTGTGGACGAACCTGGGGCGCGGCGCGCCGCTGGTGGTGATGCCGGCGCTGGACGAAGAGGATGAAGCGCGGTTGGTCGTGAACGCCGTGCGCCGTTTGCAGGATGAGGGCCTGGGCCTGCGGGACTGCGTGGTGATGTACCGCACCAACGCCCAGTCGCGGGCGTTGGAGGACGCCCTGGTGCGCTACGGCATCCCGTATCAGTTGGTGGGCGGCGTGGCCTTCTACCAGCGGCGGGAGGTCAAGGACACCCTGGCCTACCTGCGCGTGATCTACAATCTGAACGATAGCGTGAGCTTTCGGCGCTTCGTGAACGTGCCGCCGCGCGGCATCGGCGCCAAGACGCTGGCGGCGCTGACGCTCTGGTCGGAGATGCAGGGCGTCCCGCCGGCCGCGGCGCTGCTGGGCCTCGCCGAGGGCACGCTGGCGGAACCCTTGCCGGTGACGACCCGGGCGCGGACCGCGCTTGAGAACGTGGGCCGTATGCTGCGCGCGTTTCGCCAGGAGGTGAAGCGCATGCCGCTGAGCGCGTTCGTGAACATGGTGATCAGCGAGAGCGGTTACCTGGAGCACGTGCGCGCGGGCGACGATGCCGATGAGGCCGAGGAGCGCGAGGAGAATCTGGCGGAGGTGGTCGCGGCCGCCGTGCGCTACGACGACGCCGACCCGCCCCAGGGCCTGGACCTCTTCCTGCACGCGGCGACGCTGGCCGCCGACGTGGACCGCATGGACGTGGAGGGCGGCCTGACCCTCATGACCGCGCACAACGCCAAGGGGCTGGAGTTTCCGGCGGTGTTCGTGACCGGCATGGAGGAGGAATTGTTCCCGCACATCCGCTCGTTCGACGATCCGGAACAGATGGCGGAAGAGCGGCGGCTCTGCTACGTGGCTTTCACCCGGGCCAAGGAGCGGCTCCATCTGCTCTACGCGGCGCGGCGCTATAGCAGCCAGTCAATCGGGCGGCTGCCCTCCCGCTTCATTACCGAATTGCCGCCGGAACTTGTGGCGGGTCCGACAATACAGGCGCCGCCGCCGGCCGAGGCCGCGTGGCAGGGGTCGCAGGCCCCGGCCCGGCCGCCGCGCAAGCAGACTGCGTCCGAACGGCAGTACCGCGACGGCGACCGGGTGCGGCACGCGGCTTTTGGCGAGGGGACGGTGGTGAGCGGCAAGGTCACCGACTTCGATGAAGAAGTGACCGTCGCCTTCCCGGAGATCGGCATCAAGCGCCTCTCCGCCTCGTTCGCGCCTTTGGAGAAGCTGGTCTAGCGGCGCTCAGAGCAGTAGGCTGGCGTCGCCGAAGCTGTAGAAGCGGTAGTCGGCCTCGACTGCTTCGCTGTAGATCCGCTTCAGTTGGTCCAGGCCGGTGAAGGCGGCAATGAGCAGCAGCAGGGTCGAGCGGGGCAGGTGGAAGTTGGTCATGATGCCGTCCACCACGCGGAATCGATAGCCGGGGTAGATGTAAAGCCGGGTTTCGCCGCTGAAAGGCCGGACAACGCCCGTCGAGCCGGCGGCGCTCTCTAGGGCGCGCACCACGGTTGTGCCCACCGCCACTACCCGCTTGCGGCCGGCTTTGGTCTCCTGGATGCGACGTGCCGTCTGCGCCGGCACTTCGAAATACTCGCTGTGGATGGTGTGCCGCAACGGATCCGCTTCACGAATGGGTTGGAAGGTATCCAAACCGACGTGGAGGGTGATGAAGGCGAAGCGCACGCCGTAGGATTCAAGGGAGTCGATGAGCCGGGGCGTGAAGTGGAGTCCGGCGGTGGGCGCGGCGGCGGAACCGCGCACGCGGGCGTAGGTGGTCTGGTAGCGGTTGGGGTCGGCGAGCGGCTCGCGGATGTACGGCGGCAGGGGCGTCGTGCCGCGGCGTTTGATGACGGCGCTGGGTTCAGCGTGAAAACGCACGAGCCGCTTGCCGTGGGGCAGTCTCTCGCCAACCGTGACAACGTCGGCGTTGCTGCCGCTGCCACTGTCCAGAAGCACGCGGGCGCCGGGCTTGAGACGCTGTGAAGGTTTTACCAGCGCCTCCCATTCGCGTTCCTCGCATGGTCGCAGTAAGAGAATCTCCACCTTGCCGCCGGTGGACTCGCGTTTGCCATAGAGCCGCGCCGGAATGACGCGGGTGTCGTTCGCCACCAGCAGGTCGCCCGGCTGCAAGAAGTCCTCCAAGCGCGCGACCCGGCTGTGCCGAATCTCTCGGTTGTCCCGGCGATAGACGAGCAGGCGGGCGGCGTCGCGCGGCTCGCGCGGGTGTTGCGCGACGGCCTGCGGCGGCAGCGCGTAATCGAGGTCTTCAAGCCGGATCATGAGTCCTCTGCTATCATGGGGTAGACTTCTCGTAGGCGTGGCGGCAAATGCAGAGCACAGGATGTTTCTCGTTCTATGGCGGCGATAACGGTAGTCTTGTCCACGTGGAGCGAACGCCAGGACAAGGTGGCGCAACTCCAGCATCGATTCTCGCAGATTGAATTCGTCGTGCCAACCGACGACGCCGAGTACGCGGCGGTGATGCCGCGGGCGCACGTGGTGGTGGGACGCCTGCCGCGGGAGTTGCTGCCCCAGGCGCGGAATCTGCGGTGGGTTCAGAACCAAGGCGCCGGCGTCGATCGGCTGCTGACGCCGGAGGTGGTGGCGGCGGACATAATCGTGACGAACGCGCGCAGCCTGCACGCCAGGCAGATTTCCGAGCACGTGTTGGCCATGATGCTGGCGTTTGCCCGCAACTTCCGGCAGGTGTTCAAGGCGCAGCGCGAACACGTCTGGCGGCCGCCGGTGTTCGACCCCTTCTGCCTGGAAGGGCAGACCCTTGGCGTGGTGGGCGTGGGCGGCATCGGCGGGGCCTTGGCGGAGAAGGCGCACCACCTGGGGATGCGCGTCATCGGCCTGCGCCGCCGGCCTGAAGACAAACCGCCGTATCTCGCTGAACTCGTGGGCGCAGACGGCTTGCATGATCTCCTGCGGCAGTCTGACCACGTGGCGGTGTGCTGTCCGCTTACCCCCGAAACAACGGGTTTGATTGGCGCGGATGAATTGCGCGCGATGAAGCCGAGCGCGTACATCTACAACATCGGACGCGGCAAGATCATCCAGGCGGAACCTCTTTTGCGGTCGTTACGGGAAGGCCGGATTGCCGGCGCGGGACTGGACGTGACCGACCCGGAGCCGCTGCCGCCGGATTCCGAACTATGGGACATGCCGAACGTGATCATCACGGGGCACACCTCGGGCACCGCGCCTCACAACGACGACTTCTTCTACGACCTGCTGGCCGAGAATCTGCGGCGCTTTCTCGATGGCGAACCTCTCCTGAACGTGGTGGATAAGCAAGCGGGCTACTAACGGGCGGCCAGGCAAAGAAGTGATGACGTGATTACGATTGTCGGCACGGGGACGTGGGGTACCACGCTGGCCGTGCAACTCGCGCAGGCGGGCCGCGCGGTCCGCTGGCTTGCCCGCACGGAAGAAGAGGCGGCGGAGTTGCGCCGGGCGGGCGAGAATGCGCGATTCTTGCCCGGTTTTCCTTTTCCGTCCGGCCTGCGCATTACGAGCGAGCCGCGGGAGGCGCTGGAAAGCAGTGATCTCGTCCTGCTCGTCGTGCCGTCGGAAGCGATGCGCCGCAACGTGCGCTGGATCGCGCCGGGCATGACGGATCGCTCCGTCCTCGTCTCGGCCACCAAGGGTCTCGATACCGCAACGGGCGAGACGATGTCGGCGGTCATTCAGGAACAGGCAACGGAACTTGCGGCGGATCGTGTGCTGGCGCTCTCCGGCCCCAACCTTGCCCGCGAAATCGCCCAAGGCCAGCCGGCCGCCGCGGTGCTGGCGGGCGCCGATGCCGGCCTGACGCGCCGGGCGCGGGAGAAGTTGATGCTGCCGCGCTTTCGCATCTACACGAGCGCGGACGTCTGTGGCGTTGAACTGGGCGGGGCGTTGAAGAACGTGATGGCGATTGTGGCCGGCATCTGCGACGGCTTGCGGCTGGGCGACAACGCCAAGGCGGCCCTGCTGACGCGCGGCGTGGCCGAGATGACGCGCCTGGGCGTGGCGATGGGCGCGCAGCCGCTCACGTTCGCGGGACTGGCCGGCCTCGGCGATCTCATGGCCACCTGCGCCAGCCGCCAGAGCCGCAACCGGCACGTCGGCGAGCAATTGGCGCAAGGCAAGCCGCTGGATGAGATTCTGGCGTCGATGGACAACGTAGCCGAGGGCGTGCCGACCACCCGCGCAGCCATGCGCCTGGCGCGGCAACTTGATGTCGAGTTGCCCATCACCGAGTTGCTGCATGAAGTGCTCTCCGGCGGCATTACGGTGGCTCAAGCGACGGTGGAGTTGCTGGAACGCGCGCCGCGTGATGAACTTGATGGTCCGGCTCTTACGCCTGCCGCGCGGCGGTAGCGACCGCTCAGCGCATGGGTTCGCCGCCGGACTATTAGAACATGATGACGAGCGCTCCTATTGATCGGCCATTCCTGAGGGCGTTCAGCCAAACAAGCGCAAGCCCGTCTTCATGCGCCAGGGTTGCGCGATAGTAGGAAGTCATAAGCAGGATGGTAGAACAGATGCGTCGCGTCTTGAGCCGGTTCACGGTTGGCTTCCGCATCGGATTGGCGTTGCTTGCGGGTGTGTTTGCTCTGGTTGGATGCGCCGCGCTTGCGGAGGATCCCGCCGTTCCCGCGCAGCCGCCGGGCGCGGCCGACGCGGGGGCGGCAACCGCAGGCGAGTCCGTTGCGTGGACTCCGTGCGCGGCAGGGCTGGAGTGCGGGTTCGTGGAAGTTCCCGCCGACTACCGGGATCCCGGCGCGGGCAGCATCAAAATAGCGCTCACCGTGCGCCGGGCGGCTTCTGAGGACGAGCGGATCGGCTACCTGCTGGTGAACCCCGGCGGACCCGGCGTGAGCGGCGTGGAATTCGTGCAGAATGCGGAGTCGCAGTTTTCCACTGAGGTGCTGGCGCGCTTCGACGTGGTGGGGTTCGACCCGCGCGGAGTGGGCGCGTCGGAGCCGGATTTCGCCTGCGGCACTCCCGGCGAACGGCTGGCGCTGCTCAACACGTTCGAGGATGACGTAGACACGCCGGCGGAAGTGCGGGCCGGCGAGGCGGCGGCCCTCCTGTGCATCGAGACCATGGGGCCGGTCGGCGGCCTGCTGCACAGCGAATACGTCGCCAGGGACATGGACGAAATACGCCAGGCGCTGGGCGCGGCGCAAATCTCGTACCTGGGCTTCTCCTACGGCTCGGCGCTGGGCGTCTGGTACGCCACGCTCTTCCCCGACTCGGTACGGGCCATGGTGGTTGACGGCGCCGACAATCCGGTTGACGCGGCCGCCAGCCAGGAGGAGCGCGTGAACCAGAGCATCGAGGAAATCTCCACGTTCGAGACGCTGCTGGAGCAGGCGCTGTTGGCGTGCGACGACGCCGAGTGCCCGATTTACAACGACGGCGATCCGATCGGCTACTACCTGCGCGCGGCGGAGAAACTGGATCTCGTCAACGAGGCGGCCGGGGGCAATACCGCGGCCGGCTTCATCGGCGTGGTTACGCCCCTGTATAGCGAAGAATACTGGCATATCCTCTGGGCAGGCCTGTTCGAGCTGAACGAAAACGACGACCCGGGCATCCTGCTGGCCCTCGCCGAGATTCAACTGGGCGAAGACCCCACCGCCGCCAGCTTTACCGAACACGTCAATTGCCTGGACGGCTTTGCGCTGAAGCCGGAATTGGACCGGGAGACGAAACTGGCGGATTCGGCGCTCCTGGACGCCTTGGTGCGGGAACGGCTGCCTCTGATCTGGGCGGCGAATCCGTCGGTTCCCAGCGCCTGCCCGTTCTACGATCAGTTCGCGCCTGCGCCGCTCGCCGCGCCGCTGGACGGCGGCGGCGTGCCCATACTGGTTATCGGCAACCACACCGATCCGGCCACGCCTTTCAGCGAATCGGAGGAATTGGTGACCGAGTTGCTGCGCAACGGCCGCCTGGTGGAGACCTCCCACCGCAAGCACATCGTCTATCCTGAAAACATGTGCGTCAACGAACACGTGCACCGCGCGCTCATTGAGCAAGCCTATCCGGACGGGCGCGTCTACTGCGAGCGGGAAGACTGAACCCAGTGGATGCGTCAGGGTGGTAGCATCGCGGGCGCTATTGTATAATTGGGCAACGGAAATCGGTCCGCAGGCACAGGAGCAGCCATGAGACTTGGCTTTCTCATCGACAATCGCAAGTGCATCGGCTGCCACGCCTGTACGGTGGCGTGCAAGTCGGAGCATGACGTGCCTTTGGGCGTCTACCGCACCTGGGTGAAGTACGTCGAGACCGGGCAGTTCCCCCATAACCGCCGCCACTTTACGGTGCTCCGCTGCAACCACTGCGACGACGCGCCCTGTATCACGGCGTGTCCGGTGACGGCGTTGTACCGCCGCACGCAGGACGGCATCGTGGACTTCGATCCTGAGCGGTGCATTGGCTGCAAGATGTGTTTGCAGGCCTGTCCGTACGACGCGCTGCACATCGATCCCGATACGCACACCGCCGCGAAGTGCAACTTCTGCGCGCACCGGGTAGAGGTCGGATTGGAACCTTCGTGCCAGGTGGTCTGCCCGACGCAGGCCATTGTCTCCGGCGACTTGGACGACCCGACGGCCCATATCTCCCAGCTTATCTCGCGGGAGCCGGTGCAGGTGCGCAAGCCGGAGAAAGGCACGGTGCCCAAGCTCTTCTACATCGACGCCGACGAGAGCACGCTCACCCCGTCGGCGGCGACGCCGGCCGGTGAGTACGGCATCTGGAACGAGATGCCGAACGCCAACGCAAACGCCAACGCCAACGGGAACGGCAGCGCCAACGGCAACGGCGCGTCCGGCCTCATAGACAGTGAAACCTTGCTGCAGGACCTGGTAGCCAAGTCCGCCAAGACGGTCTACGACGTGGAGCATCCCTCGCCCTGGGGCTGGAAGGTGAGCGCGTACATCTGGACGAAATCTATCGCCGCGGGCGCGTTTCTGCTGCCGGCGGCGGGCTTGGCGCTGGGCCTGGTGAGCGATAACCCGCTCTTGGCGTGGGGCGGCCCCATTCTGGCGCTGATATTCCTGGCGATCACGGCGGGCTTGTTGATCTGGGACCTCAAGCGCCCCGACCGCTTCTACACCATTCTCATCCGTCCGCAGTGGCGCTCGTGGGTCGCGCTTGGCACGTTCATCTTGCTGTTTTTCGGCGCATTCGTCGGCTTGAGCATACTAGCGGCGCTCACGGGCGCGGACGGCTTGATGCGGATACTCTGGTGGCCGGGCGGCGTCTTAGCTATTCTCGCCGCGATCTACACCGGTTTTCTCTTTGCGCAATCGAAAGCGCGCGACCTGTGGCTGAGCCCCGCGTTGCCGGTGCACCTGCTGGTGCAGGCGGCGTTGGCGGGCGCGGCGTCGCTGGCGATACTGGGGTCGGTGGTGGAGACGACGGCGCAGACCGAGGAGTTTCTGCGCACCGTGCTGCTGTGGAGTCTGATCGCCAACCTCTTCATCATCGTGGTGGGCGAACTCTGGCTGCCCCACGGCACGCGCGACGCGGCCGCAGCCGTGCGGATGATCGTGCGCGGCCGGTTCGCCCAGCGTTTCTGGGCCGGGGTGGTCGGTGTGGGGCACGCGGCGCCGGTGGCGCTGCTGCTCGCCATACCGTTGGGGCTGGCGCCGGTGGCGGCCATCGCGGCCGGGGCGTGCGCCTTGGCGGGATTGTTGCTCTTTGAGGATATTTGGGTGCGAGCGGGACAGGCAGAGCCGTTGAGTTAAGCGCGTTGTTCAAGAGGCGGGGGACGAGCCCCCGCGCTACGTGAGATGAGAGGCGGGGGACGAGCCCCCGCGCTACGTGATGATAGGGGATAGATGAGCGCGCAATGGCAGGCCAAGAGGCGGGGGACAAGCTCCCGCGCTACGCGATAGAGATGGGTGACATTTGGGCGCGCATTGGCAGGCCAGGAGGCGGGGGACGAGCCCCCGCGCTACGGTTTGAATGGATACGGTTATTTTGACAGAGATTGAGTGCGCGTTAGCGGTTTCACGTTAACCAGGTCCGGGCGCTTAGCGAGAGGAGCTACGGCGCGATGTCGATTTTCAAGCCACAGTTTCCGGAATCGGGCCAACTGGCGAACTATCCGCCGGTAGACCAGTGGGACGATTGGACCGAGTACGACCCGGAAGCATGGCCGAAGCGCGTCTCCAAGAACTACATGTTGGTGCCGACGGTCTGCTTCAACTGCGAGGCCGCGTGCGGGCTGCTGGCGTACATCGACAAAGAGGACATGCGCATCCGCAAGTTCGAGGGCAATCCGGCGCATCCCGGCAGCCGGGGCCGCAACTGCGCCAAAGGCCCGGCCACGATCAACCAGGTGCACGACCCGGAGCGCATCCTCTACCCCATGAAGCGCAGCGGGCCGCGCGGCTCCGGCGAGTGGGAACGCACCACCTGGGATGAGGTGCTCGACACGCTCGCGGCGCGCATTCGCACGGCCTTGCAGGAAGACCGCCGCACGGAAGTGATGTACCACGTGGGGCGTCCCGGCCACGACGGCTACATGGACCGGGTGCTCCAGGCTTGGGGCGTGGACGGCCACAACAGCCATACGAACGTCTGTTCCTCCGCCGCGCGGCTGGGCTACACCCTCTGGCAGGGAGCGGACCGGCCCTCGCCCGACCACGCGAATTCCCGCTTCATGCTGCTCATCAGCGCCCACCTGGAGACGGGACACTATTTCAATCCCCATGCCCAGCGCATCGTCGAGGGCAAACTCGCCGGCGCGAAGATTGCCGTTATCGACACGCGCCTCTCCAACACCGCCTCGCGGGCGGACTACTGGCTCTCGTCGTGGCCCGGCTCGGAACCGGCGATTTTGCTGGCTATGGCGAACGTCATCCTGCGGGAAGAAAGCTATAACCGCGACTTCATGGAGAAGTGGCTCAACTGGCAGCAGTTCATGCGCAGCGAGCACCCGGACGTGGAGGCCACGTTCGATAACTTCATTGACGCTATCAAGGATTTCTACGCCGCGTACACGCCGGAATTTGCCGAGCAGGAGAGCGGCGTGGAAGCCGCCCAGATCGTCGCGGTGGCGCGGGAGATCGCCAGGGCGGGCACGGCGTTTGCCAGCCACGTGTGGCGCAGCGCGGCCTCCGGCAATGAAGGCGGTTGGCAGGTCTCGCGCTGTTTGACGTTCCTCGGCGTGTTGACCGGCAGCATCGGCACGCGCGGCGGCACGTCCCCGAACAGTTGGAATAAATTCGCCCCCGCGCCGTACATCAAGCCGCCGCCGCAGCAGGTGTGGAGCGAACTCCTGTGGCCGCGCGAGTATCCGCTGGCGCACCACGAGATGAGCATTCTGCTGCCGCACTTCCTCAAAGAGGGGCGCGGCAAAGTGGATACCTACTTTACTCGCGTCTACAACCCGGTGTGGACGAATCCCGACGGGGCCTCCTGGATTGAGATGCTGAGCGATGAAGCAAAGATTGGCGTGCACGCCGCGCTGACGCCGGTGTGGAGCGAAACGGCCTGGTTCGCGGACTACGTGCTGCCCATGGGCAACGGCGCGGAACGGCACGACCTGATGAGCCAGGAGACCCAGGCGGGCGCGTGGATCGCGTTCCGCCAGCCGGTGATGCGGGTGGCGCGCGAGAAGAACGGCGACGCTGTCGAGTTCACCTACGAGGCCAATCCCGGCGAGGTGTGGGAAGAGGACGAATTCTGGATCGAGCTTTCGTGGCGCATCGACCCGGACGGCAGCCTGGGCGTGCGGGAGTTCTTCGAGTCGCCCTACCGCCCCGGTGAGAAGCTGACCATCAGCGAATACTACCAGTGGATATTCGAAAACAGTGTGCCGGGTCTGCCGGAAGCGGCGGCCAAAGAGGAACTTGCGCCGCTGGCGTACATGCGCAAGTACGGCGCGTTCGAGGTGAAGCGCGATACCTACGCGGTGCATGAGAATCCCTTGACCGCCGAGGAGTTGGACGGCGCGGAGGTCGATCCTGAAAGCGGCAAGGTGAGCAGCAACGGCGAGGTGATCGGCGTGGAGGTGGACGGAACGGCGGTGGAAGGGTTCCATACGCCGTCGCGCAAGCTGGAGTTCTTCTCCGAAACGCTGCGGGACTTCAAGTGGTCGGAATACGCCGTGCCGACGTACATCAAGAGCCACGTGCACCGGGAGAACATCGACCACGGCAAGGGCGAGTACGTGCTGCTGCCGACGTTCCGCCTGCCGACGCTCATCCACACGCGGGCGGGCAACGCCAAGTGGCTCTATGAGATTTCGCATACCAATCCGCTGTGGGTGCACCCGCAGGACGCGGAACGCCTGGAGTTCGATACGGGCGACCTTGCCAGGGTTTGTACGGAGATCGGGCACTTTGTGATACGGGTGTGGGTGACGGAGGGCATTCGCCCGGGCATCGTGGCGTGCTCCCACCACCTGGGACGCTGGCGGCTTTCCAAGGAGAGCGGCGGCGAACGCTGGTCTACTGCGCACGTGGATTTGAAGCAAGTGAAGGACGGGCAGTGGTTCATGCGCCAGATCGAAGGCGTGGGGCCGTTCGAGAGCCCGGATCCGGATTCCGACCGGGTGTGGTGGAAAGATTCGGGCGTGCACCAGAATCTGACGTTCCCGGTGCATCCGGACCCGGTGAGCGGTATGCACTGCTGGCACCAGAAGGTGCGGGTGGAGACGGCGGCGGCCGACGACCAGTACGGCGACGTGTTCGTGGATACCAATAAGTCGCATGAAGTGTATCTTGAGTGGCTGAAGAAAGCGCGTCCGGCGGAGGGCAGCAACGCGCTGCGGCGGCCGCTGTGGATGCCGCGCCCGGTGAAGCCGGCGGCGGAGGTCTATCGGGTGCCGTGACCTGATGGGCGCGGGAGAAGAAGGCGAAGGTTAAAGAGCGCGGGGTTTCATGCCCCGCGTTGTCCCTTTTAATGTGCGCCGCGAGACACTCTGGCAGTCAATTGACGGTATCACAACTGTCATTCTGAGGAGCGCAGCGACGAAGAATCTAGTATGCGTGCATTCTAGATTCCTCGCTGCGCTCGGAATGACATGCTCTTGTCCACACAGCGCAGCATCTGTGGCGTTTGGTTATCCCAGGTAGAACCGGCGTGGCGTGTCGAAACGCACTGGGACAGTATCGCCCTCCGAGTACATCTTCTGAAACCAGTCACGGAGTTTTCGTCCGCCCATGATTCGCGCAGTTTCATTCCCTTGAGCACTCCGGTTCACTCGTGCCTCAATCGTGCATCCCCCACGGAGTATCAAAGTCACGGGACCCTCGTCTCCTGCGTAGTGATCGAACTTGCGCTTTATGTTGAAGAATCCTCGATTGTAGTAAGTCTTCTCAAGTCTTAGGTGAAAGACTGGACGTGTGCTCATGCATTGCTCCTGTTGACTTCTTGATTGCTGGTAAAGACCTGTACCACCTTCTGGAAAACAAACTCAATGGTCGATTACTAGAACACCGGTATCCAGGTGAAGTAGCGGGCGAGTTGGGCGAAGGTGTTCATGAACATCATGACGCCGATGACGATGAGCAGGCCGCCGCTGGCCACCTCGACCGTGTGGGCGTGGCGGTTCATCCAGCGCAGAATGGGGACGGCGCGCGAGAGGCCGATGGCCGTCAGCAGGAACGGGATGCCGAGACCGGCGGAGTAGAGGGCCAGGAGCAGCGAGCCCTGGCCGACCGTGTCGCGCGTTGAGGCAAGGGCGATGATGCCGGCGAGAATCGGGCCGACACAGGGCGTCCACCCGGCGGCGAAAGTTATGCCCACGAGCCATGAGGTGAGAAAGTTCCGGGGGCGGCCGCGGTCAACGTAGACGCGCCGCTCCTGATTGAGCCAACGCAGGCGAAATATTCCGGCAACGTGCAGACCCAAGACGACGAGAATCGCCCCGCCGGCGTAGCGCAGGTAGTAGGTATATCCCTGAATGGCATAGCCCAAAAGGCCGATTGACGCCCATAGCAGCACAAAGACGGCCGAGAAGCCCAGCACGAAGAACGCGGCGTGGGCGACCGTACGCATGGTTGCCTGGGCGTCTTGCTCTTCCGACACACTCGTGCCGGCCAGGTGGCCGATGTAGGCCGGCACCAGCGGCAACACGCACGGCGAGAGAAACGAGGCGATGCCGGCACCGAACGCGATGAGTGCGGTAAGGAGAGGCGTCACGGTGCTGCTAACCTCCTAACGCAGCGCGGACACTTCCGACCGGTCATTGCTTAAGTGTACACCGGCAGCGGCCGCTCGTCTGCGGCATGTTGCGCGCAGGCGGCGTTGCACAAGCCGCCAAGCTGTGGAGCGATGCGCAAGGGAGTCTTGCTCCATCGCCCTGGATTCCTCCCTGCGCTCGGAATGACGTGTGGATGAAAGCCTGGCAGGAGTACAACGGGAAACGAGGAGGGCCGGCAGACCCTCCTCGTTTTGACGCCAAAGTGACAGAAGCCTAGTCCTGGCTGGCGTAGTACTCGTCCAGGACAGCCTGCGACTCTTTGCTTGCTTGCTGCATGGCTTCCTCGACGGTGACCTCTAGTGCCCAAGCGCGGTTCATGTTGCCACGGAATGCGCGCCACCATTCCAGCCACACGCCATTAACTTGCCAATACTGGCCACGACCTTCCCTAAGCGGGGCCATGTACGCTTCCACCTCACGCGGCGGTCGACCACTCTTCTCAAGCAGTCGCGGATCGTCCCACGTGTTGGTGTTGGCCGGCAAGCCGTCGCGCAGGATCGAGAAGACCCCCACCTGAATCTCATGGTCGACCAAGGGGAACTTCATCACTTCCCAGGCCTCGTCGGGCACCTCGGTGCTGCCCCACATCTCGACTACGCGTCCGCCACCGGGCACCTTGTTATTTGCCGGGCCCTGGATGTACTGTACCGCTTCGATCGGCAGTTTTTCCGGTTCAGGCGAACCCCAGGAACCGGACTGGCCAAGGCCGAGGTTCATCATGGCTGACCGCTGCCAGGCGAACGGGCCATGATACGTCGTGCCCTCAGGAATCGAAGCGTTGAACTCAGCGCGTTCATCGGGATCTGGCGCGACCCGATGTTTGAACTCCAAGTCCCACAGGAACTGGATAACGTCAATGAACTCTGCCTCGTGCGCTCTCGAACGGCGATAGTCATCGGAAAGGAAGTTTGTGCCGTTTTGAAGCAGCATGCCAAGAATGTCGAAAGTGGCCTGCTTGTTATTGAACCATCCCCAGATCCTGGGATCTTCGTTCTGACCCTTGGCAGTTATGTCGGAGGCAATTTCCAGCAACGTGCCGCCGTCGCCCGGATTCCAATCAATGCCTTCAGGCGGCAAGCGGTTGATGCCGTAGCGGTCGAAGATGTCGGTGTTGTAGGCTAAGGCCGCGCAACCAACACCCATGGAGACGCCATACACGTCCTGCTTCTCATCACTGAAGAACTCCGGACCGCGAATGCCCTCGAGTTGTGCGCCATCGCGCTTGGTGTACTCGGTCAGCGAGCGAATGTAGCCAACATCGCGGTTGCGTGCAAAGAACACGCCGTCGTTGTGGAATACGTCCGGCGCGTCACCGGCGGCCAACTGCGTATTGAGCTGGCTCATGGTGTCGCGGTACGTGTCGCCCACCCAATCAAGCTCGATGTTGTCGTAGTTCTCGTAGAATCGCGCCACAACGAGATTCTCGTAGAACGGCTCGACCAGGGTGAGGTCGTTGGAAATCCACCGTACCGATACGGTGACCTTCTCCATTGGCTTCTGTTCTTCGGCCTTGGGCGCTTCTTCCATCTTCTCCGGCGCGTCACCGTCGCCCGCCGGCATGGCTGTGCCGCAGGCCGCCAGCGCGATTGCGCCCAGCACCCCGCCGGTACCAGCCAACATGCGTCGTCGAGTAATCGTCATCTCTTCCCCCTACTGGATGAATGTGTCTGGTTTTGCGGCCAAGCGTACAGTGAGAGACGTACGCCAGCCACACTAACGCAGAATTGCCGTTGTATGCGCCTCAACCTCCTTTCATACGAGAATCCGAGGCATTCTGCAATACTGCAATCCTCTCTGCTGATAGTGTACTATGCGAGGCTTAGTAGTCAAGTCAACCGAGTGAGCGGCCCTTTGCATCAATTGACATCGTGCCGTTGGCGTTACATAGTGAATGCAATACGTATCGCACAGGCGGAGAGGCACGCCCCGCAAAGCGGGCGGAGCCTGGAGCCGGGAGGAACGAGACGATGGTACCTCTGAACGATCCGCTCTTTCGCCACCAGTGGGGGCTGCAACTCATCAATGCACCTTCGGCGTGGGAGGTGACGCGCGGCAGCCCGGACGTGGTGGTGGCGGTCATCGAGAAGGGCATAGACGTGGGGCATCCGGACCTGGCGGGACAGTTCCTGCCGGGTTGGGACCTGTGGGACGATGACGACAGCCTGGACGACACCTCGCGGCCCCGCAAGCACAAGGATTCTACCGACCACGGCACGCACGTCAGCGGCATCATCGCCGCGCGCGCCGATAACGGCGTCGGCATCGCCGGGGTCGCGCCGGAGTGCCGCATCCTGCCGGTGCGGGTAAATACGTACGATGATGCGGAGATTGCGCGGGGCATCCGGTTTGCGGTGGACAACGGCGCGCGGGTGATCAACCTGAGCGACGTGGGCTACATGTACACCGTCAAGCACGGCCTGCCGACGATCTTCAGCGCCTGGACGCCGCCGCACGCCGAGGATCTGCTGGAGGCGTGCCTGTATGCGCAGCGGCACAACGTGCTGATCGTGAACGCCACCGGCGGCAACCAGGCGCACAACGTGGCCAAGTACCCGGCGCTTTGTCCGGGCGTGGTGAACGTGGCCTCCGCCGACAATAGCGGCCGCATGGCGGACTTCAGCGACTACGGCGACCTGACCGAGGTGGCGGCACCGTCCGGCTGGCGCGCCTACGACCTGGAAAACGACCCCGGGCGGCGCATCCTGCCGCTGGCGGAGGAGGGCGTGATGGCGGCGGCGCTGGGCGCGCATCCGCAGGCGCCCTACGGGACACTGAGCACGATTTCCGGCGCGCACGGCGGCTACGTGGAGTGGTCCGGCGGCTGCATGGCGATTCCGCACGTGTCGGCTCTTGCGGCCTTGGTGTGGTCGCGGCAGCCGGGCCTGACCGCGGACGAGGTGCGGATGGTGATGCGCAACACGGCGTACCAGCCCGCCGGTTCCGGCTGGAATCCGTTTCTTGGACACGGCCTCATCGACGCGCGCGCCGCCGTGGCGGTTGACCGCGTGGAGTGCGAGCTCGAAATTGCCGCCGTTGAGGTTTCCGCATTAGAGCGAGAGATCGGTCGTGTGCGAGTCACTTTGGCGAATAGAGGCGTAATCGACGCGCGCGAGGCGGCGGTGATGGTCTTCGATGGGCCGCTCGATGAAGGCGGCGGCGTGCAACTCGGCCACGCGCTCGTGCCTTTGGTTGTTGGGCGGGAAGAGTCGGATTGCGAAGTTCCCTTCCGCATACCGGAGGGCAAGGAGAGCGTGGTAGTGGTCTGCGATCCGCGCGGCCAACTCTCTGAGCAACAGAGGCAAGCAGGTGCGCTGTTCTTCCGGGCGGACGTACGCTTGGCGGCAGGGGCCGCGGCCCAGGCGGCAGTACCGTAGCCTGCGTTGCAGCGCAGCGAAGACAGGGTATCTTTGGGTTCCATTGAAATGAGGATCCCTGAGACCGGAGAGAGATACACGCCGCTTCTCATAGCGAGAAGCGGCGTGTATGGAGTCGCGTGTCTCTATGCTTAGATGGGTGCGACGGAACCGTATTCTCCTTACCCGTAATACTCGTCTAAGGCCGCTTGGGCCTCCTTGCTGGCTTGCTGCATGGCCTCCTCTACCTTGGCTTCGCCGGCCCATATCGCAGCCTGGCCGGAGCGGTATGCCCCAATCCAGGCGCTCCAGACGCCGTTCACCTGCCAGTAGTAACCCTTGCCCTCGCGCAGCGTGGCCATATAGGCCTCGATCTCGCGTGGCGGGCGGCCGGCCTTCACGTAGAGGCGTTCGTCATCCCAGAAGTTCGTGTTGGGCGGCAAACCGGACTTCAGAATAGTAAAGGTCGCGATATTCACCTCGTGATCGGTCAGGAAGAAGCGCATGAGGTCCCAGGCTTCATCGGGCTGTTGTGAACTGCCCCAATGCTCCATGACGCGCCCCCCGCTTGGCACCTTGTCGTTCTGGGGCCCGTTCAGGAACTTCACGGCCACAATTGGCAAGCTTTCCGGATCAGGGCCGCCCCAGCGGCCGGACTGGCCCATGAGCAGGTTCATCATCGCCGTCCGCTGAAATGCAAACGGCGCGTGGTAGGTCTGCCCTTCAGGTATGGCCTCGCGCAACAGCGCTACTTGGTCGGGGTTGGGCGATACTTGCCACTTGAACTCCAGGTTGTGCAGAAATTCCACCACTTCCATGAATTCCGGCTCGTGGATGCGCGAACGGCGGTAGTCGTCAGTGAGGAAATTCGTGCCGTTTTGCACCAGCAGGCTCAGCACGTCGCCCGTAATCTGCTTGTTGTTGAAGAAGCCCCACACCGGGTCCGCCTCGGTGCTGCCGCGCTGGGTGAGTTCTTGGGCTATTTCCAGGAACTCCCCGCCGTCGGTGGGATTCCAGTTTATGCCGTTCTCCGGCAGCCGGTTGACACCAAATTTATCGAAGTGCGCCGTGTTGAAGGCCGTGGCGACGCCGCCGATGCTGCTGGAAATACCCCACGTGCTGCCGTCGGGATCGCGGAAGAATTCCGGGCCGATTACGCCTTGCAGCGTACCGGCGTCCCGCTTCAAGAAGGGCGCGAGGTCGTTGATGTAACCGGAATCGCGGAAGAGCGCATAGCGGACGCCGTCGCTATGGAACACGTCCGGCGCTTCGTTGGCCGCCAACTGGGTCGCGAGTTTGGCATGGTGTTCTCTGGCCGGCGCGCCTTCCCACTCCACCTTGATGTTCGGATGAGCCTCTTCGAAGCTGGCGACGAGCAGATCGCCGTAGAATGGCTCGATCACCGCGGCATCGTTGGAAATCCAACCGGCGCGCACCGTTACCATCTCCATCGCGGGCGCTTCTTCGGCCTGCTTGGGCTCCTCGGCAGGCTTCTCTTCTTCCGCCGGCATCTCTGTCGCGACTCCCTGTGCGCACGCGGCAGCCGCTACGATGCTCAGCGACCCGGCAAGACCGGCAAGGACACTCCTACGGGTGAGATGACGATTGCGAATTACCATTCTCTTCGTCCTTTCTCTGTCGTATCACTGCTGTAACCGGGAATGGGGAATACGGAACGATGCTGTTGTCTTCTGCACCTCCTTCTGGATCTTGCCTGCACACTCCGTTTGCAGGGCAGGATGCGGTGTTGCCCCGCGTTCCCCGCTCTCTGCCGTTCCTATCACCGCTTGCTTGTAGGCTACATCAGGGAGACATGCCTGTCTATACTTAAAGGCAAAAAACTCACCCTTAATGCCAGAATTGTCACAACACGGGTTCAGGCGTTGCGAAGATTGAGCGCGGCGGCTGCTTGCGCTCCGTTCACCGTCGCGCGCACCACGTCCACGGCATGAGCGCAGGCGGCCTCCACGGTGGGAGCGTAGATTTGATAGACATAAGCAAGAGTGCCGAAGTCCCGCGCCAGCGTTCCGTCCAAGGCATTGCGGAACGTCTCGCTCTCGGCCTCGATGAGACGCGCCCGCCAGTGGCTGTTGAGTTTGAGCATTTCGCCCCAGAGGACCGTAGCCGCAGGCAGGGCAACGACACCCCGTTCATCCGAGGGCTCGTTTACGTGGACGCCAACTAGCTTGTGCGGGGCGTGTACGAGGTAATGAATGTGAAATTCGATGAACATGGTGGGTTTCTTTTCCGCCACGTATTTCCAAATGACGGCGGCCTCGGCGGGAACGTCCTTACCCAATTTGGCGTCCTCGAAGTGGCAGCGCGGCACCTCGCCGGCGGCGTTGGTTACCGAATGACCGTGTACGGCCCCATCCGGGTTCGTCATTGGCATGAGGCAGAACTGGTACTCTGCCAGTAGTCTCTCCGCCTCTGCCGATCGGCTGCTGAGCCAATGAGCCAGGAATAGGATAGGCACGTCGCCCGGCTCGGCCGGTTGCATGGTGGTGAAGACGATAACGGTCTTGTCGCGGGGCTGGCTCTCCAGCGCCAGAAGCGGACGATCCTCCGGTGTGCGTCCGTATTCGCGCACAGAAAAGTCGTCCAACGCTGCCGCGGTGGCGTGCATCGCGGACTCCACCTCTGCAGGAGTAGGGAACGGATGGTTGCCGAGCAGAAACTCGTCGCCTGCTGCCACGTCGAGCGTGACTTCGACGTAGTCTTTGCTCATTTCCGTCTGGCAGCGGGGCACCAGGTCCCACTTGCCATTGCGCTTTGTGAAGTGCGGCCCGTCCAAGTAGCTGATGCCGCCGCGCCCCTGCATGACGCGAAACGTCACCGTTTGCGCTTGGTCTGACTGCGACCGCACCCGGAAGCAGAACATGTACTCCCAGACGACCGGGTAGTCCGGGCTGTAGTTTTCGATGAGCAACTCGACCTGGTAATGCCCGGGGCCGAGCTTGCTGAACGCCCGCGCACTGGCGCACTCGAACTCGTTGTCCAAGCTGATGCCTGATTCTGCGTCGTGGTATTGCGCCATCATGCCCTCCTGTCGGCAATGACCGCCATCTGTGTGATACTGGTTGTCCACCCATGGGCGCAGGTTACAAACCTGCGCTACCGGATATCCCGTCTACAAATAGATACGTGCCTAGATACTAGTACAGGCTATCCTTGGTGGTGGAGTAGCACCATTGGGAGGTTAGCAGGAAGTGCACCAGGGCGTCCTGGGCCTCGGGTGTGCCGATGCGGCGCAGGGCGTGGACGGCCTTGCCGCGCACGTAGCGATTTTCATCGTTGAGGGCCTGGGCGAGGGCGGGCGTCGCTTCTTCCGCCTGCGCGCCGATGCGGCAGAGGGCAAGCGCCGCGCCCCGGCGCATGAATTCGTCCTCATCGCCGAGGGCTTCGGCCAGGGCCGGCACGCCGTTGTCGGAATGCTGCATGCAGATGCCCAGCGCGTCCACCGTATGGCGGCGCACCTCAATTGATTCATCCTCCAGCGCCACGCGGAGATACGGCATGACCTCATCGCCGAGAAAGCCCAGGTCGGCCAACGTCTCTACCGCCATGATGCGCGTATCCACGTTGTCGTCCCGGCTGGCGTCCAGCAGGGCGGGCACGGCCGCGGCGCCGATGTCGCTCAGAGCGTAACTGGCGTTGCGGCGCACGGCTTCATTTTCGTGCTGGAGCGTATCGATCAACGCGGGCACGGCGGCCTCGCCCATTGAGCCAAGCTGGTAGGCGGACGCCAGGCAGGTGGCTTCGTCGTCAACCTTGAGGTTCGCAATCAGTTCCGGTATCGAGCCGGCGCCGTTGCCATTGGCGGACGACGCGCCGTTGTTGGCCGCGCCGGTGTACCAGCGCCACATATGGCTCCACACGCCGTTCAGGCCGCTATCGTCCTCGGCAATCCACTCGCTGTCGCTGCTGTCCCAACTCGGCTCCCGCGGCTCTTCCATGCGGGCGAACATGAACTTCATCATGTAACGTTTCTTGTCCGTGGTGTTGCCCATGCCCCGGTGCCAGAGGTCGTAGTGGACCATCAGGATGGTCCCGGCTTCCACCACCACCGGCACCTCGCCCTCGGTGGTGTCCAGGCGCATGTTGAGGCCGATCGGGCCTACCAGCCAGTTGAAGTAGTGCGTGCCCGGCAGCACGCCGGTCGGGCCCATTTCGACGGTGGTATCCTGCGGGTAGTACATGGCCAGCAGCCAGCGGGTGCGGTGGCGTCGCCGGGTGAAGGAGTCCCGGTGGATTTGCTGACCCTCGCTGTGGGGCGGCCGGTAATGGCAGTGGCGGTGCGGGTGAATGAAGTAGTTGTTGCCCAGCACGCCGGACAATGCGCCGTCCACTTTCGGATCGTCGAGTACCTGCCGAATGGCGGGGATTCTGGCCATCAGGTTGTTGCCGGGGTTGCCGTCCTCTTCGAAGAGAGCCTCCGTCTGGTTCCAGATGTCTTGATTCTCTTCGCGGGAAAGCCCGGTCTTAATCGCGACAAACCCGTTGCGAATGAAGTCGCGCATCTGCGCGTCGGTTAGCCGTATCATTGTCGTTGGTGACCTCCTGTAATGCTGCTGTCCGCTGCCGGCGCAGCCCTATGTGATAGGGTACTTTACTCTTGTAGTGTATCTTCGTTGTATTGCAATTGGGACTGGACTCAGGCTGGAATTTATATCACTCTAGTACGGAAGCCGGCTGTTGTCAAAGGTGAGCAGAGTCCAGGATGTCGACCTAGGCGGGATTAACTGCATAGGGTCTCGCTCTGTACGAAGCATGGCGCCCGCATTATCATGGACAAGGCAATGGCGGAAGAGACGTGACGCCGAAACAGCATGAGGAGGCATGAGCATGTACATCATCGTCGCGCCGATCAAGATCAAGGAGGGCTATAAGGACGCCTTCATCGAGGCGATGCTGGGGGACGCCAAGGGCTCGGTGAACGACGAGCCCGGTTGCCTGCGGTTCGACGTGGTCCAGGACAGCGCCGACCCGAACCGTATCTGGCTCTACGAAGTCTACGTGGACGAGGCCGCCTTTCAGGAGCACCTGAAAGCGCCGCACTTCATCAAGTGGCGGGACACGGTCAAGGACTGGATGGAAGAGCGTCCCCCGGGAGCCGGCGCGGGCGCGGGGAGTTCCAACATCTGGCCGACGGACGACGAGTGGAAATAGCGCTCCTTGCGTCCAAAACTTCCAGGAACACCTATGGCACGCTCGTCTCTCCCGGTTGGGAATGTGGTAAAGGCGGTTGGCCCGGTAGGATTGCCGCGCAGGGCGGACTATTGCGGCCGGTTTGTCACGCTGTCGCCGGTCGATCCCAAAGCAGACGTCGGGCAACTCTACGCGGGCACTCACGGTTCTAGAAGCAGGGAGCAGGTTTGGACGTATTTGCCGTACGGTCCATTTGACGGCATTGAGAGCATGCAAGCGTGGCTTGCGGAGCAGGCAGCGTCGGACGATCAGCTTTTCTTTACCGTCCATCACCACGAATCCCAGCGGCGCGTGGGGATGGTAAGCATTATCAACATTGCTGAGGAGATGCGCCGCCTGGAAATCGGGAACATCTGGTATACGCCGGATGTCCAGCGGACACAGGCGAATACGGAGGCTGCGTATCTAATGCTGTGCGAGGCCTTCGACAGACTCAATTACCGGCGGGTCGAGTGGAAATGCGACTCCCTGAACGCAAAGTCGCGGGCGGCGGCCCTGCGACTTGGCTTTAGCTTTGAAGGCATTTTCCGCCAGCACATGATTCGCAAAGGCCGCAATCGCGATACCGCGTGGTTCGCCATGCTGGACAGCGAGTGGCCCGCCATCAAGCGGAACTTCGAGACGTGGCTCTATCGCAATCCGGACCGGAAGCTGTCTTTGGCAGAACTCAATCGCGGTCGGCTCTAGGAACGCTCACGCAGGTTGCCACGGTTTGTGCGTGAAGCCCTTGGCGGTGAGTGACTGCAGATTGCTCTTCCCGGAGTGGACGATTCCTATAGTTCCCCTGCTATTGTCAATAAGTGAAATAGCATTGTCAGCCTGCTGCATGAAATCCCTGTTTCTCAGCGAGAAGCTGTTGGTCCGCTGCCGAGGATTGTAGCTGGACTTGAGAGATCAACCGGGGCCTAGCAGCAGCATGTGTCTTCGGTAGCGGCCTTGCTGCCTTTACCCAACTCCTCTATGACGTCTTCCAACTCTTCATACGGTGTCGCGCTTCTTCCTGTCGCGCGTTTCACGAGATCTTTGAGCGGGTTGAAACTAATCGTCTTCTGATTCGGAAGCTTCTTGGTAGGCAGCACGTAGAACTCCCACTGGCTCAGGTCCAAGGGGTCGGGGTCAGGATCGGGTTTGGGGCCAGGGTAATCGGACTGACCGATAAGTAGACAGAAGACGTACACGTCCGCTACACGCTTGGGTGGGCAGTACTTCTCATACTTGTCCGTCTTTGCGTTCCACGATACTTTCTTCTTGGCGATATTGAAGCTGATCACTGACGGCTTGTCCCGTGGCCAACTTTGAGCGTAGGCTGCACTCTTTACCTCAACCTTGAGTCCACTCTTGGTTTCAGCATCGACAGCATCCCACTCATGACGCGGCTCACACGTATAGTTGAGCGCGCGGGCGACCAGGTACTCGGCCAAGACGCCGCGAGCGGCATTGCCCAGCAAGTCGGAGTGCGCCCAGCGCCAAAACTTGAAAATGTCAAAACCAACACCCTCTGCCCGGTCGCGAAACGTCTCTTTCCCGCACTTCAGATATTGAGATTGCTTGCTTCTTGGCGACCACATCTTACGCCCTCCCGGCTCAGTTAGTTGATACAGTTGCTGGCAGTTATTCCAATCCGTTTAACTGTAACGGCAGCCGTTGTGCCATGCAATGACCCCGTTAGGTTGAAACGGCCTAGCCGCTGAGCACCCTTCCCGTGATTTGACAGTCCGGTACACCTGAAGTGATGGCCCAGGGCTTGGATACTCTAGCTATACGGCCCTATCTGTTGCAGTTCGCATCGTCGCACAATCATCGAACAGGCTGGGAAGCGCAGGTGAGGGCCGTTTCCCATCAACGCGCGCAAAGGGCCGCCGGCTTTTGCCCGCAGCGGCGTGATTCGCGGGCGTGGTACGATATTCCCGGCACATGGTTGGTAGTCGCGCGCCGTTTCTGGCGGCGCGCGTTTGTTGTGTAGGGAACAGAGGGCTTCGTGCAGGCGGCGCAAGACACGGTGGCGGTGACCGGCTATTTCCAGGCGTTGCGGCTCTTCAACCGCAACGTGCGCATCTTCATTCTCAGCGCGCTGCTGCTCGGCTTTGCCTTCTTCGGCATCTATGCCGTGCTCCTCAATCTCTATCTGCTGCGCCTGGGCTACGGACCCACGGTAGTCGGGCTGGTCAACGGCATGGGTTTCGTGGCGTACGCCGTATTCAGCCTGCCCGCCGGGGCACTGGGGGCGCGCTTTGGCACGCGGCGCATGTTGCAGGTGGGATTCGTGCTGGCGGCGTTGGGCACCGGCTTGCTGCCGGCCGCGCAGTTCCTCTCGGGCGCCGTACAGGTGGCGTGGATCGCGGCGGCGTACACGGTTACGTCCATGGGGCTGGACGCTTACTTCGTCAACAGCAACCCGTTCATGCTCCAATCGACAACGCCCCGGGAGCGCATGTACCTCTATTCCCTGCGGGTGGGCATGAGTCCCATCGCGGCGTTCGTGGGCGCTTTGGTGGGCGGATTCCTGCCGGGGACGCTGGCACGGCTGTTCCCCATCACGGATACGGCCTCGTTTGCGTTGGCGCTGCTGGTGGCGGCGTTCGCGCTGCTCGTGGGCGTGGTGGCGCTCTGCAGTACCACACCGGCTACGGTTACCGTGGAGAGAGAGGAGCCACCGGTGCGCGCCGCCAGATCTTCCTCGTCGGCGATGCCAATCCTGATCATTACCGTGATGGGCCTGGTCATCATGCTGCGCATTGCCTCAGAGGGCGCGCAACGCACCTTCTTCAACGTCTATCTGGACGAGATTCTCGCCATGCCCACGGCGCAGATCGGCATGTTGGCCGCCTGCGGCCAGCTTGTGGGCGGTTTCGCGGCGCTGCTTTCGCCCTATTTCGCGCGGCGGTGGGGGCTTGAGCCGGTAATCGTTTGGGCCAGTCTGGGCATGGCGTTGAGCACGGTGGCGTTCGCCTTGCTGCCGCACTGGGCCGGGGCGGCGATCGGCTACGCGGGACTGGTCAGCTTTACGTACATCCAGCGCCCGTGCAGCCTGCGCCACACGATGGAAGTGGTGCCGGCGCGCTGGCGGGAGACCGCCGCGGGCGTGGCCAACATGGTGGCGGGGATCGGCTGGGGCACGATGGGTTTCGCCGGCGGCTACCTGGTCGGCGTCTACGGCTACCAACCCTTCTTCCTGGGCAGCGCGATGCTCACCGGCGTCAGCGCGTTGCTCTTCTTCTGGTACTTCGGCCTGCCGCGCAACACAGTCTCAGAGTAGCTGCGGCCAGTCCCGGCCGTGCTGCTGGAATTGCTCCCGCAGCGAGGCAAGGGCGGACGGCGGCAGCGGCCCGGTGTTTACGTCGCGCAAATTGGCGCGCAGTTGCGCCACGGTATCGATGCCGACGATGGCCGTATCGACGTAGTCGAACGAGCGGCAGAAGCGCAGCGCCAGCGCCACGCCGTCCTGCGGGGCATCCTCCGGCACCGAGAAGTGCTGCGCTCGCTGCCAGTACCCATCGGCATAGTCGTACGGCGAGGCAGGCCGGTTGAAGGCCGCGTTGGCGATGGGGCGCTTGGCGATGATGCCCATACCGGCCGCTTCAGCACTGGGAAACACCGTGTCAAGCGCGCGCTGGTCGACCACGTTGAACGACGTCAGCAGGGTCGCGAACACCCCCATGCCGATGGCTTCCAGCGCCGCCTCGTTATCGCCGCTGTAGCCGAAGTAGCGGGTCTTGCCGGCGCGCTGGGCGTCCTGGAGGGCGCGCACCACGTCGCCCCGGCGCAGCACGTCCACCTCGCAGGTGTGAACGTGCACCAGATCGAGACGGTCGGTCTTCATGCGGCGCAGGGACTGGTCGATACCTTGCGTCACCGCCTCCGCCGTCCACTCCGGCGCGGTCACGTCGCCGTCAACGTGTCCGCACTTGGTGGTGAGCCAATACTCGTCCCGGCGGTGGCTGATGTGCTTGCCCAGGGTCTCTTCGCTCTCCCCGTAGCAGAGCGCGGTGTCGATGTAGTTGACGCCGCTGTCTAGGAGCGTGTTGAGCATGTTTGCGGTTTCCGCCGGCGAACCGGCGTCGGTGGCGATGCGCGCCGCGCCGAATCCCAGCCAACGCACGTCCATGTCGGTCCGGCCCAGTCTGCGCGTCTCCATGCGTAGGGTCCTCCGTTTCAAGAATCCGTTCGTGCTGAGCTTGTCGAAGTACGTACGGAACCGATGGTATACGTTGTCGCCCCGACACGGGGAAGCAAGGGACAAGCCCTAATGCGGCCGCATAGTAAAGAATTAATGAGCGCTGTGCTACCCGTTCGTGCTGAGCTTGTCGAAGTATGAACGGGTAGCACAGCGCGCCACAACCGAACCACCGTTCACCTTTCGGCAGGCTCAGCACAAACGGTTCTCTCGGGCTTTGCGAACACTTTCTACAATGTCCTCTGCTTACTTCTCCCCTTGGGGAATAGCGTGCGGGTAGTGGCCGCCCTGGTCGTCGAACGGGCGGTGTTTTTCGGAGAGTTCGTAGCTCAGGACTTTCTCCATCGTATCGCCCCAGACGCCCTGCTGGATGTCGGGCGGCACGCCGAGCACGTCCATGCAGTTGCGGTAGTCGTTCATCACGTCTTCCATCAGGAAGTAGGGCACGTCGGTGCCGAAAACGATTTTTTCCCAGGCGTCGCGACCCCAGGGATCGCGGTACTGGCTGTCGCGCCGCCACCAGAGAATCTTGCCCACGTCCTCGGGCGCCAGCATCTTCAGGGTGGAGCCGGTGATGTCCATGTAGAGATTGGGGTTCCAGCGCAGCACCATGCCGCCCTCGTACCACCACGGATTGCCCAGGTGCGCGCCGATCATGACGAGTTCGGGCACCTGGCGCGCGATGTAGTCGAGGTGCACGGGCATCATGCGGCCGGAGTGCACGTCGTTCGCGATGTCGTCGGCGTGGCGCGCCACGATGCCCTGGTGGAAGAGAATGGGCATTTCCAGGTCGGCGGCCTTCTGGTACGTGGGGATGTAGGAGCGGTCGTCGTAGGCTTTGCGGGTCTTGATGAACTTCAGGCCCCGGAAGCCTTGGTCGTAGAGTTGCTGAACGGTGTCAACCGCGTTGGGATCCAGCGCCGGGTCCACCCAGCCGAAGCCGATCAGCTTGTCGGCGTGCTTCTTGATGGCCTTCTCGATTTCCTCGTTGCTGCTGCCGGGCCCGCTGGTGCCGGTAGCCAGCAAGACGGTCTTGTCAACGCCGAGCTTGGCCATGGTGTCGATGAGCTTGTCGGCGTAGTCGGCTTCCTGTCCAAGGTGATGATGGGCGTCTATGACCACGGGTGTTCCTCCCAAGGGGCGTGCATTATATCAACATCAACCAATGGCGATTATATAACCATTGGCGCTCGTTTGGCATTCTTCGTCCCGGCGCGGCTCTCCGCGCGTTCCGAATCCGCAGCGCGCGCACTGAAGCTCCCTCTCCCTGGGGAGACCTTTGCGTAACCCTGGTCGGCGCGCATTGAAGCTCCCTCTCCCTGGGGAGAGGGCCGGGGTGAGGGGGAATCCTCGTCGGTTCGGCCCCACTCCGCAAGGTTTGGGCACAACTCGCTGCACAATCTCCCCTCACCCTAACCCTCTCCCACTGTAGAGCCCGGGGACATAGGTAACACATTTTCAGGGACATAGGTTACACCATAAGGCATGGGAATTCGTCACTAGAGGAGGACGACCATGTCGTGGAAAGTGAGTACACCTATGTCTGAGCGGGAAGAGTTTATAGCCGTGATGCTGACGGGTGAGGTGAGCATGAGCGCACTGTGCAAGCGTATGGGCATCAGCCGCAAGACCGGCTACAAGTGGCGCACGCGCTACAGGCAGGGCGGGATGGAGAACCTGGGGGACCGGTCGCGGCGTCCGCACACCAGCCCACAGCGCACGCGTCCAGAGATGGAGCGGCACATCATCGCCTTGCGCCTGGCACATCCGGGGAAGGGCGCGGACGCGCTGGGCCGGATGCTGCGGAACCGCGGCTACGCCGACGTGCCCGCCAGGAGCACCATCAACGCCATTCTCAAGCGCCACGGGTTGATCGACCCGGCCGAGAGCGCCAAGCGCATGCCCTTCATTCGCTTTGAGCGCCCGCTGCCCAACGAACTCTGGCAGATGGACTTCAAGGGGCATTTCGCCATGTCTCGCGACCGCTGCCATCCGCTCACCGTGCTCGACGACCATTCCCGCTACAACCTGGCTGTGGAGGCCTGCGCCGACGAGCGGGGTCAGACCGTCCAGGAGCGCCTCACCCGCGTCTTTCGGCGCTACGGCCTGCCTGCGGCCATGCTCATGGACAACGGCGCCCCCTGGGGCAACGACAGCGCCCATCCCTTCACGCCGCTCACCGTCTGGCTCATGCGCCTGGGCATCAAGGTGCTTCACAGCCGTCCCTACCATCCCCAGACCCTCGGCAAGCTGGAACGCTTCCACCGCTCCCTGAAAAGCGAAGTCCTGGCCGGTCGCACCTTCACCAACCTGGAGCACTGCCAGCGCGCCTTCGACGCTTGGCGGCACTTCTACAACCGGGAACGCCCGCACCACGCCCTCACGCTCAACACGCCCGTCAGCCGGTACACGCCCAGTCCACAGCCCTTTCCCGAAACGCTGCCCCCCATCACCTACGCTCCCGACGACCAGGTGCGCGCCGTCGACGTCAGCGGCCGCATCTCGTTCCAGGGCAAGACCCTCCGCGTGGGGCGAGCTTTCGCCCACACCCGCGTCGCCCTGCGACCCACGCAAACCGACGGCGTTTGGAACGTCTACTTCGCTGTCAATCCGATAAGAACGGTAGACCTCAGTGAACAAAATGTGTAACCTATCTCCCTGAATAACTGTTACCCATGTCCCCGGACTGTACATCCCAGGAGAGGGGACAAGAGACGCGCGCTGGGCTTCGTCTGCTACCTCTCCGGTTACGCAAGAGTCTCCAAAGGGAGAGGGAACTGTTCGTCTCTCAGCGAGGTTTCGCAAAAGTCTCCTCGGGGAGCAACACAGTTTCACTCTCACCCTCACCCTCGGGGAGCTGACAGGGGTAGGCATTCTACATCCGACTTCACCGTGTCATTCCGAGCGGAGCGCAGCGGAGAGTCGCTAAGAGCGCGGAATCTAAGGCTTTCGCTGCAAAAACGTCGGTTCTAGATTCCTCGCTCCGCTCGGAATGACACGTGCCTACCCCTGTCAGCCCTCGGGGAGAGGGGATTAACCGGAGCCGGTTACCTTACAAGCCCACCTGGCAACGGCGCTAGCGTTCTGTTGTGCGCGGCAGTCGAAACGGCTGCGGGCGCATATAGGTCAAGGTGCGCCAGAGCCACTCCACCGGGCCAAACTGAAACCGGTTCATCCACCACACGCTGAACGGTATCTGCGCTACAAAGATGGCAATGGTGATGAGCAGGCCGACGGCCGGCCCCACCTGTCCGAATAGCCCGAAACCGTAGCCGTAGAAGATGGTGGTGGCAACCAGCGATTGCAGGAGATAGTTGGTCAAGGCCATGCGCCCGACCGCGGACAATGGCCGCAGCCGGTTTAGCCAGGCCTCGCGCTGGACGAGCAGCGTCATTGCCGCCACGTAGCCCAGCGCCAACGCCGGCGCGCCCAGGGTTTGCGCCACGCCGGCAACCAGGCTGCCCACCGTCGGCTGGAGTTGGCTGGAGCCTTCGCTCAACACCACGAACACCACCTGGCTGCCGAAGCCGATGGGAAGCGCCCACCAGAGAATCCTGCGGAAGAGCGGCGCGTGCGCGGCGATGTCCCGGAAGATGCCGCGCCGGCCGGCGTAGAGACCGAGCAGGAACATGGCAAATGCGTTGAAGCCGAGGAAGACGGCGAGGCTATACGCCTGGCCGAGGTCGCGCAGGCGCTGCGCCGTGACTTCGCCAAATGAGCCGGTAGTGTAAATTTCCCGGGCTTGCGCGGCGGCCACGCGGAGTTCGGCCTCCGTTTCGGCAAACTGCTTTTCCATCTGCGCCGCGCCTTCCGGCGCCGACTGTACGAGCAGAGCCAGACCGGAAAGCCCGCCGATGATAATTGCCGACACCGCCAGCATGACTCCGGCCCAGATCAGCAGCGTGCGCGGCGCGCGGCTGCGGAAGAAGAGCAGCAGAATCGCGCCGAGCAGGGAATAGAGCACCAGAATGTCCCCCACCCAGATGAAGACGGCGTGGGCGAGGCCGATCAAGAGCAGGATGAACAGACGCCGCAGATAGAACGGCACGAAGCGCGTGCCCCGCTGCTCGGCGCGTTGGATCTGCAGCGCGAACCCGAGGCCGAAGAGGAACGAGAAGATGGGGTAGAACTTCGTTTCGGCCAAAAGCTCGATGCCCCAGACGGCCAGCCGGTCGGCAAACGACGCCAGTTCGCCGTGCCCGAGCAGTACCTGCTGGAACGGGTAGCTGAAAAGCTCCATGTTGACCAGCAGGATGCCGAACAGAGCGAACCCGCGCAGGATGTCGATGACGTCGATGCGCGCGGCGCGGGTGACCGGCCCTACGGGCGCGGGCGCGGCGTTCTCCGGTTGCTCTTCATTGCCCATAAGCGCGCGGTTCCTCCCCGTGTTTGGCAAGCGTCTGTGTTTATACGCGTTCCACGCTACTATACTCGTTCACGGTCTCGTTTGCACGCGCCCGGCACGGTGCAGAAACCTCGCATCGCCGCGTGGTGTGCGCCGCCGGCCGCCTTGCGGCTTCCGCGCCGCCGTTTGGTATGATTCAGGGCAGGCGCGCGCCTGGAGCCGCGCCGGACACGGTGGAAGAGTGCAAACCACATATGCCGACCAAGAACCAATGAGGAGAGAAGTACGATGGAGATCGACGTCAAGCCCCGCGCGGTGCCGAAAGAGGTAGACGCGCTGCTCAAAGGGATGGCCGCGGAACTGCCGCCGGCCGCGGCGGCCATGATGCTGGCGAACGTCGCCAATCGCGCGACTGCTGTGCTCCACAAGCTGGCGCGCGAGCAAGGCAACGCGACCAAGGGCCAACCGCACTGGGGACGCTGGGCCAGCCTTACCAACGTTTCCCGCGACGCGGTGCTGCGCACGGCCACCTGCCGCGATACGTCCACGCAACTGTACAAACTGGAGAGTGCGGAAGACGCCGACGGCTAGGCCGGTGCGGCAGCGTGGCGCGCGCCTTGTCCCCTCTCCCGCCGGAGACCTTTGCATAACTCTGTCATTCCGGTGAAAACCGGAATCCAGAGTGCTTTTACAACTAAAAAGTGCATGGTGTCAAGCCATTTCACCCCCCATCCCAACCTTCCCCCCAATGGGGAAGGGGTTACGCAAAGGTCTACGCCGGGAGAGGGTTAGGGTGAGGGGAGATTGCGCGGCGAAGCATGCCCAAATCTTGCGAAGTGAGAGGGAGTCTATGGGGATTTTCCTCACCCCGGCCCTCTCCCCAGGGAGAGGGAGTCTCAATACCCACTGGCGAGGTTGCGCAAGGGGCTCCAATGGGAGTTCACAACGGGCGCGGCACGGCGGAAGTTGGTATAATGGGCGAAACAGGCGTACTATGTCGCCATGGTCTGGTAGAAAGAGTCGAGGAGACGCAAGACATTGCCCAAGAGACGAGCCAATCTCAAGCGCGTCCGCCGCCAGGAGCGGCGCCGCCTGCGCAACCGCTCGGTGCGCAGTAGCTTGAAGACCTTCAGCCGTAAAGCGTCCGAAGCCATCGCGGACGGCGACCAAGAGACGGCGCAGGATGCCGTGGCGTTGGCCTGCGCCCGCTACGACCGCGCCGCCCGCAAGGGCGTTATTCACACCAATAACGCCGCCAGGCACAAGTCGCAACTCACGCGCCGTTACAACCAGGCGTTCAGCGGAGCAGCCTAGAGTACCTCGTGCTGCCAACCGTCTGCGGGGGTTTTACGCCTCGCGCCAACCGCTAAACGGGAAGCGCGGGGTTTGCCTTTTGCGGAATCTTCTCCACACGAAGGGTTGGCGTTCGCGCCGCCGGTTAACGCCCGCCGCGGCGCGTTCTCCTAAGAGCCTGTTTGCGATCTGCTTAGAGGGTGTCTGCGAAGCCGTCGCAAACCGTTCGTGCTGAGCTTGTCGAAGTATGAAAGGCTATTCGCCAATATGCGGCGGTTCCGTTCACCCTTCGACAAGCTCAGGGCGAACGTTCCTCGTGCAAACAGAACGATCGTAAACAGGCTCTAACGCCGGCTGGCGATGGAACACAGCCCGACGACCAGCAGGTCCAACGCCGTGGCCGGGTCCATCTTGCTGCGCTTGATGGCGAAGTCGGTGCGGGCGACGTGGGCGTGGATGGCCGCCAGTTGGTCGACGCTGAAGCGGCGCGCCTGGGCGATGACGCGCCTGACGGCGTGGGGCGGCGCGCGGGTGAGGCCGACGGCGCGGGCCACCTCGTTGGGCGCTTGCACCGTGCGGAGGGCGTGTTTCGCCTGGAGGATGAGGCGGAACTGGCGGGCAATCATCACGAGCACGTAGCCGGGTTCCTGGTTGGGCAGGTCGTGCAGCAGCGCGAGCGCCTGGCGGCGCCGCCCGTCGGAAACGGCGTCCGCAAAGGCAAAGATATTCGATTCCCGCGATTGGGGTACCAGCAGGTGCACGTCTTCCTCGCTGATCGTGCCGGTGCGATTGCGGTAATTCGCCAGCTTGGTCAATTCTTGTTCGATCGTGTCGCGGTCGGGCAGCACCGCCGCCAGGTGTTCCGCCGCGCGGCGCGTGATGCCGCAGCCAAAGCGCGGGGCGTTTTCGACGATCCACCCAATCTGCGGCGCGCCTTTGCGTTGATCGGCAATGTCCACGGTTGCGTCCGGCAATTTGCGCAACGCTTTGGTGAGCGCGGTCGTCTCTCTCCCCCGGGGCAGGGCGCTATCCGCCAGCACGAGCGTACAGTGGTCCGGCAGTCCCGGCAGGTACGCCAGCAACCCCTCGCGCAGCGGCTTCTCCTTCAGGCAGCGGCTCAGCAAGCCCCGCACGACGACCAGCTTGCCGCCGCCCATGAACGGCAAGGTGTCGCAATGCGTCCGCAAGGTCTCCAGGTCGATTTCGTCGCCGTCCAACACGGCCCGATTGAGGTCGGCAATCGCGTCTCTCTCCACCGTGAGTTTGGCGATTTCCGCCTCGACGGTGCCTTTGCTATGGCCGATAAAACAGCGAATCATAGTTGCGTAAGTCCTTGAGAGCGATTGCCAGCGAAAAGCCCGGCTCTACACGCGGTCAAGATTCCCTCCCACGATCAGAGGCGGCAATTCTGAGAGCGAGGCGATGGTAGGGGCCCGCACTGCCTGTTCGGCGCCGGTGCGATTCAGCCAGACGGCGCGCCAACCGGCTTGGAGCGCTCCCTGCACGTCGGCGTGGGGATTGTCGCCAATGAAGAGCAATTCGCCGGATGTGAGACCCATCTCTCCGGCGCTCGTATCGAAGATTTCTCGCTGCGGCTTCCGCACGCCAACGTCGCCTGAGACCACTACGGAACGAAAGTACTGCTCAATCTCCGTGAACCGGAGCTTTTGCCGTTGCTGCCTGCCGTCGCCGTTGGTGACCATGCCCAGAGGATACGCTGACAACGCCTCGAGGCAGGGAACGGTATCTGGATAGAGAAACCAACTCTCCTCATAGAGTGGAAGGTAGCGATCGAGAATACCTTCAACGTCTTCCTCCGAAAGCGGGTCATCGCCGCAACCGGACCCTTGCCGCATCGCGAGCACCTGCTGCACGCGCCAGGTTCGCTGCTCGGCAAGGGTCAACTCGCCTTCCACATAAAGCCGCCAGCTTTGCTCGGCCGCTTCATGCCACGCGGCGGCAAACTCCGGAAAAGCAGGCCACCGCCGCGGCTCACCCTCATCGGCGAGCAGCGTAGGATAGAGTTTTCGCAACGCCCTGTATTCGGTGCCGTCATGATCGAGCAGCGTGCCGTCCAGGTCGAAGACGATTCCGCGTATCATTGCAACTCCTACTAGCTACCGTCCACGCACTGCAAATCGTCCCTGAGCGTCGGCCACGCGCAAGTGCCGGGCGCGCAGCGCCTACGGTCTCTTGTAGGCTTCATTGCCAAATGGAGAGAATAGTGAGACACTCTTGCTCAACAGCCCCAAGACTGACCAAAGCTCCGATGGCAATTCAGTCCCAAAACACGGAGGAAGCTATGAGCAGTGTAGATGGCCGTTCGCCTCTAGTATACCTGAAGACGCCGCTCGCCCCGCCGCATTGGGCGTTGTTGGAGCGGGAGTTGTTGCGGGCGCAGGAGGCGGCGTGCGCGGCGTTCTACGCCAAGTACTTCGACGAGCGGGGCTACCTGCTCTGCATCCCGCGCTGGGGCGGCAACGACGGCCCGGACGACGCGGGCGAGAACCTGCTCAACTGGCCCATGCTCCACGCGCTGGGGGCAGCGGATAGCGTCCTGGCAATGTACAAGCACGGCTGGGACGGGCATCTGCGCCAGTATACCGAGGCCAAGAGCGAGTACGTGCCCATGGCGCGGGAGGGCATGTACTACAAAGAGTTCTCGGTGATGTTCGATTGGATGCACCACGGCGAATGGATTTCGCCCTTCATCCTGGAGCCGCTCAGCGACCCGGCAAGCCGCGTCTACGAGCAGCGCATCCGCCGCTACGCCGGCTTCTACATGGATGAAGACCCGCAGGCGCCGAACTACGACCCGGAGCACAACCTCATCCGCAGCATGTTCAACGGCAGCCGGGGGCCGCTGCTGCGCAAGTCGACCGCGCTCGATTGGGCCGGCGACCCAATCGAGGTGGCGGGGCGCTTCGACGCCAAGCACGGCGAAAACAGCTTCGCCCAGATGCTCGACCATTTCCGCGACTACAACGACGTGGCGGGCGATCATCCCCTGAACCTCAGTACCACCACTGTCGCGCTCACCGCCTACGCCCTCACCGGCGAAGCGAAGTACCGCGATTGGATCCTGCGCTACGTGGACGGCTGGGTGGCGCATACCAAGGCGAACAACGGCATCATCCCCACCAACATCGGGCTGGACGGCACGATTGGCGGCGCGTGCGACGGCAAGTGGTACGGCGGCGTCTACGGCTGGGGTTTCTCGGTGATCGACCACAATACCGGCAAGCTGGCGCACCGGCCGGCATGGCAGCAACGCGCCGTCTACGGCTTTGGCAACGCGCTGATGCTCACCGGCGACCAGGGTTATCTTGCGGTCTGGCGCGAGATGCTGGACGCCGTGAACGCCAATGCCCAGGACAGCGACGGCGCGGCCACCTATCCCCACATGTACGGCGACGCGCTTGGTGAAGAAGGGTGGTACGACTACCGGCCGGCGCCGTTCGCGGCGGGCGCGCATGAGATGTACTACCTGACCATGGACCCGCAGGACCTGGCGCGCGCGCCGCACGACCCGTGGTACGACTTCCTGGCCGGCAACAATCCCAACTATCCGGTGGCGGCGCTGCAGCGCGACTACGCCGAGGTGCGGCAGCGCAGCCAGAAGGTGCGGCTGGACGCCACCACGCCGGATACGCGCCTCTCCGACGACATGAACGCCTTCAATCCCGCCATCACCGACGCGCTCACTCGACTAACGCTCGGCGGCTTTCCCACGGGACGCGACGGCGGGCCGCTCTATTGCCGCCTGCGCTACTTCGATCCCGCGCGCCGCCGCGCCGGACTGCCGGCAGACGTGGCGGCGCTGGTGGACCACCTGACCGCTTCCGAGGTCGGCGTGACGCTCGTAAACCTCCATCCGGTGGAGGAACGGACAATCATCGTGCAGGGTGGCGCGTATGCCGAACACCAGTTTATCAGCGCCACGGCCGGGGGCATCACGACTGAGGTCAACGGCCCGCACCTCGTCGTGCGGCTCGCGCCCGGCGCGGGCGAGCGCGTCACGCTCACCATGCAACGCTACGCCAACCAGCCTACGCTCAGTTTTCCGTGGGTGTAGAAGGCCAGGAAGTTGCCGCAGAATTGACACCCGTACCTCCTAATGGCTAGTATATAGATACGAGACGGTATCGTAATGCTACAAGGAGGTATGTTGTGAATACCGCAAACTCGGACGCATATCGCAAGCGGTGGTGGATCCTGGGTCTGCTCGCCATGAGCCTGCTCATCATCGGCCTGGATAACACCATCCTCAACGTTGCCATCCCCACGCTGCAGCGGGAGTTCGATGCCAGCGCAACCGAATTGCAGTGGATGGTAGACGCCTACATTCTCGTGTTTGCCGGCCTGCTGCTCACGATGGGATCGCTGGGGGACCGGTTCGGCCGCAAGCGCGCGCTGCAACTTGGCATTGTGCTATTTGGTCTTTCAAGCTTGTTTGCGGCGTATGCGGACTCCACTGCGCAACTCATCGCTGCCCGCGCCTTGATGGGTATTGGCGGCGCCCTCATCATGCCGTCCACGTTATCGATCCTTACCAACGTCTTTCCACGGGAGGAACGGGGCCGGGCCATTAGCATTTGGGCCGGCGTTGCCGGGCTCGGCATTGGTCTCGGCCCGATTACGGGCGGCCTCTTGCTGGAGAACTTCTGGTGGGGTTCCGTGTTCCTCATCAACATCCCGATCGCGGCGCTTGCCATAGTCGGCGGACTCGTGATCATTCCGGAGAGCCGCGATCCCCACCCGGCGCGCCTAGACATTCTCGGCGCTGCCCTGTCCATAGGCGCCGTAACAGCCCTGGTGTTCGCCATCATCGAAGCCCCGGTGCGCGGCTGGACGGATGGTGTGGTGCTGGCGTGCTTCGTGGGCGGCGCGATTCTGGCTGCCGCTTTCGTCGCGTGGGAAGTGAGAACCCCGCACCCAATGCTCAACCTTACGTTCTTCAAGAACCCACGTTTCTCCGCAGGCGCCGGCGCGATCGCGATCGCCTTCTTCGCCATGTTCGGCATGATATTCGGCCTGACCCAATTCCTGCAATTCGTCCAAGGCTACACACCGCTGGAGGCCGGCGTGAGAATGGTACCATTGGCCTTGGGCGTTGTGGTTGGCGCGGGCAATAGCCATCGCCTGGTGGCAAGGCTGGGCACCAACAAGGTCGTGACGCTGGGCCTGCTGCTGGCATCCGCAGTGTTCGTTTCAATGGCGCTTTGGCGGCCGGATACTGAGTATTGGATCGTGGGCACTACCGTATTTCTACTCGCCGTCGGCCTGGGCAGTGCCATGGCGCCGGCCACCGATGCGGTTATGGGGGCGGTTCCTGAAGCGAACGCGGGGGTAGCCTCGGCCATGAATGACGTGACGCGGCAGGTGGCCGGCGCCTTTGGAGTAGCCATCATTGGGTCCGCCATCAACACCGTATACAGCCGCAGCATGGCAGACTCTGTAGGCGGTTTGCCGCCGGAGGCCGCGGCCGCTGCCAGCGATTCCATCGGGGCCGCAGCCAGAGTGGCCTCGCTGGCGCCCGCCCAGGCGGCCAGCCGCCTCATGGATGCGGCTAGCATGGCGTTCAGTGACGCGCTCAACGTGGCGGTGCTGGTTTCAGCGACCGCGGCTCTAATCGGGGCGATACTCGTTGTGCGTTTCATGCCGGCGCGCCATCTGCCGGTTGCGCAGAGCGCGGAGTCCGCTGAGCGCGCCGCAGTCGACACGCTTGAAACCCCGGCAGAGGCGGCACGATGACCGCGCCCGGCGCGAACACGTCGCCTCACGCGAGAGAACCGCCGGACGAGAATGCGTCGCCGGGGTCGACGGCAGGGCAGGAGTCCGCCAGGCCCGGCCGACCGCGCGATCCCGCGGTCGATCGTGCCATTTTGCAAGCCACGCTGCGTGTGCTCACGTCAGAAGGCTATGCCGGCGCGTCCATCGAGCGGGTCGCGTCCGCAGCCGGCGTCGGCAAGACCGCCATCTACCGGCGCTATGCGTCCAAAGCGGAATTGACCGCTGCCGCTTTAGCCTCTCTGCGGGACTCTTGGGGGCCGCCGCCGGACACTGGCAGCGCGCGCGACGATATGGTTGAGCTATTAGCCTTGGCCGAATCCTCGTTGGCGCGTGGCCCGGGGTATGCCATGCTTGGCGCGCTGCTCGTTGAGGAACGGCGCAACCCTGAGTTATTCGAGCTGTTTCGCGAACGGGTCATGCGGCCTCGCCGGGACGACGCGATGAAGGTGCTGCAACGCGGTGTGGAACGCGGTGAAATACACGCCGATGCCAATTTTGAAGTCGCAATTCAAGCGATGGTTGGGTCGATATTGGCGAGACACATTATGGGAGTCCCGGAGTCAAGGAAACTCATCGAGGAGACCGTAGACACAGTCTGGAAGAGTCTGGTCAAGAGACCAAGGGAATAAGGCTTCTCGATCAGGGATGCGCGCGCTCGATAGCGGTTGCACGAATTCTGCTTGAAACCCAGTATCCGATCGGGGCGCACGCCAAGAGTGACGTCTGCGCCGCGGGCCGCTGGGCGTTGTGCAACGCGCCGCCGGCGATCAGCAGCCTTGCTCTCTACGCGGGTGAAGTTTCGCTGCCGCCCAGCAGCGCCGCCACACGCTCGTTGATCTTGCCGGTCACGTCCATGGCAACGGTCTGCTGGGCCAGGCGCAGGGTGCTGGCGATGGCCTTGGCGTTGGAGCGGCCGTGGGCGATGATGACGGCGTGGTTCAGTCCCACCAGCGGCGCGCCGCCGTACTCCTCGTAATCCATGCGCGTGCGGACGCGGTCGAAGGCCGGTTTTGCCAGCAGCGCGCCGAGCATGGTGAGCGGGTTGGCTCGCAGCGCGTCCCGCAGCAGCCCGCCGACCGCCTCGGCGGTGCCTTCGATCGACTTCAGCGCCACGTTGCCGGTGAACCCGTCGCACGCCACCACGTCTACCGAGCCGTCCAGGATATGGCGGCCCTCCACGTTGCCCACGAAGTTGAGCGGCGCGTCCTCTAGCAGCGCGTAGGCCGCCAGGGAAAGTTCGTTGCCCTTGCCGGGCTCCTCGCCGATGGAGAGCAGGCCGACGCGGGGATTGGCAACGCCGTATACCTGCTCCGAGTAAACGCTGCCCATGAGGCCGAATTGTTGGAGTTGGCGCGGCTTGCAGTCGGCGTTCGCGCCCATGTCGATCAGGAGCGTGGGGTTGGTCTTGGGGCTGGGAACCAGGGCAATCAGCGCCGGACGGCTGATACCGGCAATGCGGCCGAAACCCATCAGCGCCGCCGCCATGGTCGCGCCGGTATGGCCGGCGCTGACCAACGCCGTGCCTTCGCCTTGCTTCACCAGGTCGGACGCGACGCGGATGGAAGATTCCGGTCGTTGGCGCACGGCGGTGGCGTGGTCGTCCATAGTGATGACGTCCGGCGCGTGGTGGATTGTCAGCGGCAGGCCGGCGGTGTCGTGCGCGCCCAGTTCCGCCTCCAGCGCGTCCTGTTGACCGACCAGGATGATGGGAAACGGGGAGGAACGCGCGGCCTGCACCGCTCCGGCGACGATGGCCTCAGGCGCTTTATCGCCGCCCATTGCGTCCAGCACAATCGCCACGCGGCATTCTCCTTTGCGGTATGCGCAGCCCGCTGCATTTGGCACTATTATACTACTAAGCGTCGCGTCCGAAACGATGCTGGGTCGTTGTGCCATGCTGCGGGGGACGAGCCCCCGCGCTACGGGTCACCGTGGGACAAGAGAACGCTGGCCGGTACCGCCGGTGGGCAACGTTCTGAAGGATTTCCCGTGCTGCGAGCGCCGGCTCAGGAAGACACTATGCGAGTCCGACAAGCCACAGGTTCCAGCGGAGGCGGAGACATGCCTTGCCGGTTTCGGTTGTGGGAGGCGTGCCTCTTGATCGGCTTGCTGTGCGGTACGCCCGTGCTGGCGGTGGGTTGCGGTTCCTCGCAGGCGACGACCCTCGTGGTCTACGCCGCGTCATCGCTCACGGAGGCGTTTACGGCTATCGGCGCGGCGTTCGAGGAGCGCCACGCCGGTGTGCGGGTCGTTTTCAACTTCGCCGGCTCGCAGGCGCTCAGCACGCAGATCGAACACGGCGCGGCGGCCGACCTCTTTGCCGCCGCCGATACTATACACGTGGATCGCCTGCGGGAGATGAACCTGCTGGCGGATGACCCCGTAATCTTTGCCGAGAACCGCCTGATCGTGGCGCTGCCGGCGGCGAACCCGGCGGACGTGCGCACGCTGCGCGACCTGGCGCGTCCGGGCGTGCGCATCGTCATCGGCCAGGAGAACGTGCCCGTGGGCCGCTACACCCGCCGGATGCTTGCCAATCTGAGCGCGGAGGCCGCGTACGGCAGCGCGTTTGGCGCGGCCGTGCGCGCCAACGTGCGGTCGGAGGAACTCAACGTGCGCCAGGTGCTCGCCAAGGTGGCGCTGGGTGAAGCCGACGCGGGAATCGTCTACGTGAGCGACGCGGCCGCGGGAACGGCTGAAATCGCAACGCTGGAGATTCCGGCGCACGCCAACGTCAAGGCGGAGTATCCGATCGCCCTGCTTGCGGCCTCTAAACAGGAGGCGCTCGCGCGCCGTTTCATCGCTTTCGTGCAGTCTCCGGCGGCGCAAGCAATCGTGCGGCAGACCGGCCTGCAAGCGGCGGGAACGCCATGAACCGCGCGTCCACCCCGCCGCAATCCTCCCGCGAGCAGTCTCCGCAGTCATCCGGGGAGAAGCCAGCCGAGGCGTCGTCACCCAAGGGCAAACCTGCCAGGGCGCCGTCACCCAAGGACAATCCTGCCAAGCTGCCATCATCCACGGAGAAGCCTTCCGAGCCGCCGTCATTCCCGCGCAGGCGGGAATCCAGCCGCGCTTCCCCAGCGGCGCGCGAAACCGGCCTGCGGACGCTCTTCCTCGTCCCCGCGCTCATCCTGGCGGTCTTCGTGGCCCTGCCGCTGCTCGCCTTGGTCGCGCGCGCCGTCATGACGGGAGACTTGCTCCACCAACTCACGCAGCCGCTTGTCCTGAGCGCCCTCCGGCTCAGCGCCCTCACCAGCGCGGCGTCGCTGCTCATTATCGTGCTGGTCGGCACGCCCGCGGCCTACCTGCTGGCGCGGAGCGCGTTTCCCGGCAAGCGGGTACTGGATACCTTCATCGACGTGCCGCTGGCGCTGCCGCCGGTGGTGGTCGGTGTGGCGCTGCTGCTGGTCTTTGGCCGTCTGGGCGTGGTCGGACAGTGGCTGCATCCGCTGGGCGTCGAAATCGCGTTTACGACGCTGGCGGTGGTGCTGGCGCAGGTCTTCGTCGCCGCGCCTTTCTACGTGCGCTCGGCCAAGATCGGCTTTACGCGCGTCGACCCGGAACTGGAGGAAATTGCCGTCACGCTGGGCGCATCGACCTGGCAGACGCTGCGCTACGTCACCGTACCGCTGGCGTGGCCGGCGCTGGTGGGCGGCGCCGTGCTGAGTTGGGCACGGGCGCTGGGCGAGTTCGGCGCTACCATCATGTTTGCCGGAAACTTCACCGGCCGCACCCAGACCATGCCGCTGGCGATCATGACGGCGTTGGAATCCGACCTGCAGACCGCCATCGTCCTGGCAACGCTGCTCGTGCTCGCCACGTTCGTCGCTCTCTTCCTCTTCCGCTGGATCGGGCGTCGCTTTGGCGACGTGTGGTAGACAATTGGCGATTGCCTCCTACACTAGAATGGTAGCAACAGCGTGATGCGATGGATGAAGCTGGCGCCTGCGGTTGAGAAGAGAGCACGTTCAAGTATGAGATGAAAGAGAGGTGGAGATTGTGGGCCAGAACAGTACTGCGATTACCTGGCTGGGACACGCCGCGTTCAGCATCGTAACGCCGGAGAACAAGGTCGTGCTCATCGACCCGTTCCTGACGGGCAATCCGGCGTGCCCCGACGACCTAAAGGACCCTGAGACTGTGGACGTCATTCTCATCACGCACGGCCACGGCGACCACCTGGGGGATGCCGTGCCCATCGCGCGGCGCGCCCGGCCGGAGGCCGTGGTGACGACGGCCGACATCTCCCACTGGCTGGCAGAGCAAGGAGTCGCGAACATTGTGGGGATGAACAAGGGCGGCACGATTCACGCGGCGGGCCTTGCCGTGATGATGGTGCACGCCGAACACACCAGCACCATCATGGACGGCGACACGCTCATCCCGGCGGGCGAGAGCGTCGGCTACGTGGTGACGTTTTCCACCGGACTGCGGCTCTATGTCGCCGGGGATACGGCGCTCTTTGGCGACATGGCCTTGATCGGCCGCCGCTACCGGCCCGACGCGGCGCTCCTGCCCATCGGCGACCACTTCACCATGGGGCCGGACGACGCGGCGGAAGCCTGCCGGCTGCTTGGCGTGAAGCGGGTGATTCCGTGCCACTACGGCACCTTTCCCCTGCTCACGGGGACGCCGGAAGCGTTCCAGGCCGCGGCGCGGGATATTAGCAATCTGGAAATCTGCGCGCTGCGGCCGGGGGAGACGCTGCGCATCTGACGTGCGCCGTTCAGGGTAATGGCGCCGGGGAAAGAACCGCAAACGGGTTTGCGCAGGTTGCAAACCTGCGCTACCGGGGATTTAGCGGCGGCTCCACTCACCCTTCGACAGGCTCAGGGCGAACGACCCTCGTGCGGACAAACGATCGTTAGCAGGGTCTAAGGCGCTTGCTGAAGCGCGGCGATATCCTCCGTACTGAGGGCGCGGCCATGCACGCGCACGTCGGCCATGCTGCCGTTGAAGTGGGTGTGCTGGCCGAAGCCGATGCGCAGCGGTTGGGAGTTCGCGATGTCGGGAGGAACGCGGGCCGATTCGTCAGAAATGGCCACCGGCGCGCCGTCTACGTAGAGCCGCAGCCGGTCGGACTCCCTCACTGCGGCCAGGTGCCGCCAGCCCGGCGCCAGGGCGTGTTCGTAGGTTACGTTCGCGCCGGCTTGCAGGGCGTAGACCCGGCCCGACGGCAGCGTGCCCCCGAAGAGTTTGCCCCGATAGATTGCCATCGACCAAACCCGCCGGTATTTTACGTCCGGCGTGGTGTCCAGTTGTCCGGTGTTCGTCCAGGTTGTCCCGCCCTCGTAGCGATAGACGTTCGCCAGCGGCAGCGTGCCTGCGTAGAGCTTGCCGTTGTACACCGCCATGGCCATCACTTCCTTCTCGTCATCCAGGCGGCCCACGCTCTCCCACGTTTCCCGGCCGTCCCAGCGAAAGACCGTGCCGTTGGGCCACGTGCCCACGTAGAGGTCGCCCCGGTAGGCGGCAAAGGAGTACACCTGGGTGACGCCTTCCTGAAAGCCGCAGGGCGTCCAGTCGGCGCCGCCGTCGTAGCGGAAGACGCCGCCGCCTTCGTTGCCCGCGCCGTAGAGATGCCCTTTGAAGACGGTGATTGCCATCATGCGGCGGCCGGGCGTGCCGCAGTATGCCCAGTCCTGCCCGCCCAGGTAGCGGAAGACACCCTGGCTGTAGAGCGGTATGGCGTAGAGTTCGCCGTTGTACACGGCCATGCCGGCGATGGAATCCGCGCCTTCCAAGCGCCCGCAGTACTCCCAGGCCGCGTCCCCCCGGTAGCGGTAGATTGCGCCGCCGGGGTGCTTGTTCGGCGAGTCTTCCAGCGCGGAGCCGCCGGCTTTATAGCGGGACGTGCCGGCGTAGAGTTCGCCCCTGAACACGGCCAGCGACGCCACGGTATTGCACGTGTCCGGACTGCCGCAATCTTCCCAGGTCTCGCCGCCCGCGTAGCGGTACACGTGCCCGGCCTCGTCCGCGCCCCACTCGAAGGTGCCGGTGTAGAGTTCGCCGTTGTAGACGGCCAGGGAGTAGACGCGCAGGTTGTTGCCCGGCCGGCCGCAGTCTGCCCATGGCGGCGTTTGCGCGCCGTCGTCGATGCCGAAGTGCAGGTTGCGGTGATGGGCCTGGGCGGCGGTGACCCCGGCGTAGTTTAGCGTGCCGAAGTTCAGGCCGCTGCGGGTGGCGGGATCGTACTTGCTGATGATGTCGCCGTGCAGGTTCGCGCCGTCGGGCGGCAGTTGCACCCAGGCGGAGAGCGTGAAATCGCCGCCGCCGAGGGCCAGCGAGTCGCTGTGTGGCGCTTCCACATAAGCGGCGCGGCCGTCGAAGCGCGCTGCGCCGTAGGCATTGCCGTCGCGTCCCAGGGCGGCGAGATCCGCGCCCCGGTTGGTGGCGTGGTTGCCGTTGCCGGATGAGTCCCGGCAGTCGCCATTGAACTTCCAGTGCGCCAGAAGGCCGGTTTCGCTGCTCATGTGATGTACTCCCGTTGGTGCGTGGTTGACATTGCCTAGCCTGCGCCTGGCCCGGCCGGCGGTACGCCCGGCTGACGCGCGCGCCGCCGGACGGTGGCGGAACTCTCTTTTCTGCCGTAGCGACCGGCGCGCGGGCTAGCGCTCTCTCTCCCGCCGGGCGTGTGGGCTGTTGGCCGCCGGCGAACCGGAAAGTTCGAGCCAGCGTACCATGTCGCTCCGGCTCAGCACGCCCGCCAGGGCGCTGCCGTCCATTACGAGCACGTGGTGGATGTGATGTTCTTCCAGCAGTTCGAAGACGCGCAGGATAGGTTCGTTTGGCGCCACGGTGACGAGCGGCGCGGGCGTCATGACGCGGGCCGCGGGTGTGCGGTACCAGTCGGTTTGGCGCACGCCGCGCACGTCGCTGATGGTGATGATGCCCGCCACCTGGCCCTCCCGCACCACCGGCAGGGCGCGGACGCCTTCATCGGCGAGCATGGTCAGCACCACACTGTCCATCGTCTCGTCGGGATGCGCCACAGGTGGATTGGCGCGCATGAGGCTGGCGGCGTCGATGCCGCGCAGCGCCTCGTCCTGCGTCATCTGGCGGCGATTGGCGGCGGCGGCGCCATTCAGGAACCAGCCGATGAAGATATTCCAGATACCGAACAGGAGGCCGCCGTTGAAGACCAGGTAGATGCCTAGAGCGATGAGGCCGAAGGCGAAGACCTGCCCCACAATGGTGGCAATGGTTGTCCCCTTCTTCATGCTGCCGGTAACCGCCCAGACGATGGAGCGGAACAACCGGCCGCCGTCCAGCGGAAAGCCGGGCAGCAAGTTGAAAACGGCAAGGCCGCCGTTCGCCAGCGCTAGGTAGATGGCGAGCGCGCGCGCCGGCACGTCCAGGGGAATGAGGCCGCTGAGTATGAAGAAGACGACGGCCAGGAGCAGGCTGCTGGCGGGTCCGACCACGGCGATGAGAAATTCGTCGCTTGGCCGCCGCGGCTCGGACGTGAGCGCGGCGGCGCCGCCAAACACGAAGAGCGTGATGCTATCTACCTTCAAACCGCGCGCGAGCGCCATGAACGAGTGCGCGAACTCGTGAAACAGCACCGACGCGAAGAGTAGCAGCGCCGCCGCGCTGCCCGCGACCCAATAGTTGGCCTCGGACCAACCCGGATAGCCAAGGGGAAAGACCGCGCGCGGCAGCGACCAGGCGATCAGGAAGAATGCCAGGAACCACGTGTAATGGAGGCGCACCGCGATGCCCGCCAGACGAAAGAGCGGTAACGCCCCTTGGACCATTGGCTCTCTGCCCCCAACTACCGGATGGTTCCCCCTCCACTGTACCGCAAATCGGGGATGAGAGTTTGGCAATCCCGCGGGAGCAGCCCGCGCGAGCGCCCCGTGAGGGTACAGCGCACACCTGCGCGCGGATCGCCGCGCGGCACAGACTCGCTGACTCCAGGCAAAACAAGAGGGGCGCTCCGCCTCCCTGGCTAACCAGGAAGCGCGGAACGCCCCGCATCGTCCACTATTACGATGGTGAGAGCCGGCACGGGCTCTCTAGGATCCGCCGCCTCAGCCAGCGGCATCCACCCCGCTTATCTTGAAGCCCCGGCGGGCGCCCTCGTTCACGTACTCCACCGCGGCGCCGTCCAGCGCCGCGAACGCCTGCGGGTCCATCACCACGCCGACGCCGGCGGAATCCACCACTTGGTCGTTGTCTTCGACTTCCTGGTCGAAGCCCATGCCGAAGTTCACCTTGCCGCAGCCGCACTCGCTCTGCACGAAGATGCGCAGCTTGGCGTCCGCCAGGTCGTTATCCGCCATCAGCCGCAGCAACTCCGCCGCCGCCATATCCGAAACCGTAATCACGTTAGCGCTCTCTTTCTACAATTTACAGATGAGTAGTGTTGTCTTTGGTGGAGATGGGGGAGAGTCGAACTCCCCGTCCAGAGATGTTCTTCCTGTAACCTCTACGAGCGTAGACCGCTTTTGGGTTTCGCCTTCAGGGCACGAGCGGACGAAAAACCCTGACGACTAGCCTCCGTTTGTCTTTCGCGGTCGCCGAAGGCTGGCTAACCGCGGCGCCCCGGCTGATAGGTCGCCCAAGCCGCGCTCGCCGGAGGAAGCGGGGGTGGACGTCACAGCTTTAGTTAAGCCGCGAGAGCAAAATCGTGCTTGTTGGCACTTAAGAAAGTTGCTATCTGATTAACGAGGGTGATAGCGCCTCGGCTCGCAGTTTCAGGCCTCCCAACCCTGTCGAATCCACTCATCCCCGTGTACATGTCCAGTATATCATGCCGCGTACCCGATTCTCGCGGTACAGGTCGAATAGTGGCGTGCAATCCTGGCTTGACACGGGAAATTTCCCACTTGGAATAGATGGGGGGCACTCAGCGAGAAGGCTGCTCGCCTGCCAGAGTGACTTCTACCGAGCCTACGTCGCCGAGATACAGCATGTTGACGTTGGCTAAGAAATCCCGCCCCAGCAAGACTGAGTGGGAAAAGCCACTCCGCTGCAACGGCAGACCCGCTAACTTGCCACGCCGAGTTAGCCGCAATGCCGGCACGCGAATGTGCGCTATGTAGAATGGTGTGTCTTGTGCGCCATGTACGCCAATGATTGGAAGGACATCCACCCTGAGAAGCCCTAAACGAACTGCAAGATCAAGATCAATGCAGCTTTGCAGAGCGCCCGAATCAATGAGCGCCGGCAATTCGTCACCCGGCAGTTCAGGCACACCTCCAGCCCTGTAGTTGACGTCAAATCCGACCTGAACCCACAGCGTGGGACCATGTTGCATGAGCAGGCTCTTGTTGATAAAGCCCGCGTTAGTGGGCGGCATTCTGGCCCCCGCCGATCGTCAAAGAGATTGGGAGCCGCGTTGGCGTATTTGTGATCTGCCGTATGAGATAAGGGCCTCTTCCGAACCTATCCAGTGCTGCTTGCGCTGCATCTTCAAGGTCTTCGTAGATGCCAATCAACTCTTCGTTGTAGAAAACTACCCACTTACCTAAGTGCTCACACTCTAACTGCCCTCGCTGAGCCTCGAAGGCAGCGATGTTAGACTCGAGAGTCGCTGGTTGCATGGCCCTCGTCCCCTCTTGAGTACACACGAATGCGTAGGCGCACACTCTCCATTGTACACCGGCAAGCTACCCATGAGTACCTGCTGTATGAAGCAAGGTACCCGCTTGGCTATCCTCTCTGTGCAATTCAATGCGATCTGGAATCATGCAATGTGCGAGGGTCCCATCATACTGTGTAGTTCAAGAGTAGACGCCAGGCCACTTAGAACGGCAAAGTCGAAGTGCGGTCACAGCAGATTGAAGACGGGGCTGAGAGTGATGCCCAATACCGCTTCACTTCACGCAAAAGGTGAGCGTCCCGATACGGCAGCCTAGGCGCTCTGCGGTTGGTGGAGCAGTCCCTCGTCGACCAGGTTGCCTCTGGCGTCGAAATTCCAGTCATACGGCGCGTCGAGGATTTCCAGGTTGGGGTTCTCCCGCGCCGCCGGGATGAGCGCCTCGGAGAAGAGGAGGTATTCCAGGTGGAGCGTGCTGTAGATGCGGACGACGCGCGGTTCCGCCGCGCCGGCGCAGGCGGACTTGAAGGCCGTCTCGACGGCAACCTTGTCGTTCTCCAGGGTGATGGGAATTTTCGCGACCGCCGGGTTGTTGGCGGTGAGGGCGTTCATGTAGAGGTCGTAGTAGTTGATCTTGTCGGCCAGGCGTTTCGTCACGAAGTCGGCGTGGCCGATGCCCACCGAGTTGCCGTGTGATTCCGGCGTCAGGTCGCGCACCAGCACCCGCTGGTAGTTGGGATGCCGGTCCATGGTCATGCCCCGGTTCAGCCCGATGACGTTCGGGTCCATCCCCGCGCCGGAGATGTTTTTCCCCATCACGTCCACGATGAGCAGGTCGAGTTCGTCGAACGGCACCCGGGGCAGCAGGGTCTTGGAGAGCGTTTGTAGCTCTGCATCAACCGCGTAGATGTCCTGCGCCAGCGCCGCTTTGATCGTGTGCGGCTGGTCGTAGCCGTTTTCGACGACGCCCAACCCGAGCACGATATTCGAATTCTCGATCGCGATGGCGGCGGCTTGGGGGATGGTCTCCGCCAGGCCGTGGGCGTGCATCTGCTCCGCGCCCTTCTGCTTGCCCAGGCCCACGGTAATCATCTTGCAGAGGCCGCTCTCCACCGGGCCGCGAAAGCTGGTGTGAGGCTTCACCCGCGCCGCCACGATTACGGCGTCGGCGTGGTAGGCGTTGCGGTCGAAGTAGACTGTGGCCCCGTTGGCGGTCTTGCCCACGTCCACCACGTCCATCGTGGCGCGGATTGGCGCGCCGGTGGCTTCCTCGGTGATGCCGTAGTCGCGCAGCACGGCGGCCTGGCCTTCGGCAATCGCGCCGCCGTGGCTGCCCATGGTGGGCACGATGAAGGGCGTCGCGCCGGCGGCCTTAACCGCATCCGCCACCGTGCGGATGATCTCCGGAATGCGGGTAATGCCCCGGCTGCCGGCCGTAATGGCCACCTCCATGCCGGGCCGGATGACGTTTTCCAACCCTACCCGCCCCAGTTCGGCGCGAATTGTGCCGGGCAGGTCGTCGATCTGATCCGTAGGGAAGCGCTGCCGCACGTGAACCATGCGGGGAAGTGTTGCCATCGGTGCGTACCTCGGTGCGCCTGCGCGCCTAGATCGTCTCCCAGAACGGGGTTGCGCTATCCAGCGTGAAGATGACCAACTGGTCGTTGGGGCCCCTCACGTCCGTAAGGTTCTCGGCGGTAATGAGCAAGCGGTTATACTGCCTCATGCCCTTGGTTTCAGGCGGCGTCGGCATGACGATCTGGGAATCGCCGTTTGGCGTTACCGTCAGCCACGAGCCATTGTAGGTTGTGGGTTCTTCGCTCAGCGTATCCAGCACCCACAGCAGCAGGAACTTATCGCCGTACTCGCGGGGCTGCTTGAGGCCGGAGAAAGTGATGGATAGGCCGCCGTTGACGCCGACGCGCACAATCGTACTCACGTCGCCGCTAATCTCGGCGGGCTGCAATTGGAACGTCCTGCCCGGTCGCATGAGCATCGGCCGCGACAGGATAAGTTTCATGGGCGAGTCCTCGATGGAGATTGACGGCGTTTCCACCATGGCGTGCTCTTCGGCGGTCACGTAGACCGCTTTCACCGTATCGAACGTGGTATAGGTCCAGAGGGTGGCGATGCGCGAGATGTCGGCGATGAGCGCGCCGCCGTTCTCGAATCTGAGCGTACCGCCGTCGTCGTTGCCGATCCAGACGACGAAGGTATTGCCGCCGAAGGCCGAGGGCGGAGCCATGCGGCGACCGTTTACGAACACGGATCCCTTGTGGGAGTTCAGCGCCAAGCTCACCTCGGAGTCTTCCGCCGCGCCGCTCACTTCCATGCGCAACGGCAAGTCGCGTCTACTCTCTTCCGCCTCGGCGATGGCGCGGGCTTGCGCCGTGGCTACCAAGCCGGGATCGGCTCTGTAGTCCGTTTCTCTTGCCTCTTGCTCTTGCACACCACAGGCCGCGCCCGCGATGAGCAGGGCAAGACTCAGGATCGCAATCCGGTAGATATATGGAATCTGCAGCCGTCTCATGGTTCCTCCTGTATGCTCCAGCCGGCGCCGCCGACTATGGCGCGCTTTGTCGCGTGTGGTCGATCTCCCAGTTTTCGAGTGTCGTCTACCAATGGTATGCCAACAATACGAGAATCACAAGCGGCCCGTCCAGTCGCGCGGCACGATGCCGCTTGCGCCTCGACGCGCCGAGTATCGCCCGCCGTTTCGCTCGGCCCACGTGGCCGCTCTCCGCTCTTGCCCGGTCCGCTGCGGCCGCGCGCCAACGTGCGGGGCGCTCAGCCTCCCTCGCAGGGGGTAGTTCCGCCCTGCCCAGGCTGCCCGGCGCGGGACGGCACGACGGCGCGGGCCGGCGCGCTATCCGCTCCCAGAGAGCATAGCACACTCCAACGGTGATGAGAACTGTATAATGGCAGGGGAACCGGAAGTCTTGGCAGAGGATCGGCGTGATGCCTCCACTCGCGTTTGGCAGCCTGCAACAATTGCAGGCGGTAGATCTACAGTTAGACGCTCTCCGCGCGGAGTCGGCGCGCCTGGAGGCCGCTCTGGCCGATCAGGGCGAAATCGAAACGGCGCGGCGGTTGCTGGCGTCGTTGACCAGGACCCAGGAGCAAACGAGCGTCGTCTTGCGCGATGCCGAACTCGCCCTGGCAACCCTTACCGCCGAGGTAGAGCGGAAGTCGCAGCGCCTCTACAGCGGCAGCGTGGTAAGCTCGCGAGAGTTGGAAGCCCTGCAGGCCGACATCGATCAACTGATGCAACAGCGTTCCGTGCGGGAAGACCGCGCCTTGCAGGCCATGGTGGCCGCGGAGGAGGCCGAAGAGGCTCGCGCCGCGCAGCACGAGCGGCTCGAATCGCTCGAAACCGCGTTCGCCGCCAAGCGGAAGGAGTGGGGCGCGCGGCTGCGAGAATTGGCGGGGGAAGTCCCGGCGCGGGAAGCGGACCGGGCCGGTTTGCGGGAACAGAACGACCGCGCCCTGGTGGCGACGTACGAGTCGCTGCGGGCGCGCCTGGGCGGTCAGGTGCTGGTAGCCGTTTCGCAGGGCCGCTGCACCTTCTGCCATATCGCGCTGCCGGATACGCAACTGCGCCGTGCACAGCAGAGCCAGGAACTCGTCTACTGCGATAACTGCGGCCGGCTGCTCTTCACGGCGCGCTAAGGGGCGGGCGCTCTCAGGCCGGTGCGGTGCACGCGGCGCTTCAGGGCGTAGAGATGCAGGAGTCTCTCTGATTCCCCCTCACCCCGGCCCTCTCCCCAGGGAGAGGGAGTTTATTCTCCTGCTAGCGAGGATTCGCGGGTGGGGGTTTTTCTGCCGGTAATGCTGTGGTGCCGAAGAAGGGACTCGAACCCTTACGAGCGTAATGCCCACTAGCCCCTCAAGCTAGCGCGTCTTCCAATTCCGCCACTTCGGCTTGTGGTAACGCCACACTATGATTATAGGCAACCAAGAAAACATCCGTCAATGAGACACCAGCCTCCCATTAGTAAATCTAAAAGGCGCACTCTACCTACTGAAAAGCAGATTAGTACATGAAAGGCAGCCCCATTTGGAGAGCATTCTCAGCCTCCGAGTCGGCCGGCTGGTATTGACCCCGCTGCATTGATAGTGGCATACTTCACGCAGAAACTGTGATTGTGTGCGGAGCACCTGAATAGAGGGAGCAGATATGATAAGGCTCACTCTGTTTGCGACTTCTGCTATCGGTTCATACATCCTCTGGCAGTCTTTCGGCCCATGGTCTGTGGTCAACGTGATAGCTCTGTTTGCGTTGGGGAAATGGGCAGTTGCAGCTAAAGGGTCTGACCGATGGGTTCCCATCTTGCTATTTGCAGTCGGGACACTAGCGCTCGCGGCGATCTTCAACCCGTGGGCCATGCTCGCCATACCGATACCTTGGTTGTTGCTGCGGTCTTTAGTGCCCGCCACCAAGAGTGAGGACAAAACTGAAGTCACGAAATCCAGAAGCGACCGCCAGCGCTCGGAGCATGCCAAGGATCAACAACATGAGAAATCAGTATTGTCAAACTCATCTCTGAAGAAGACCAGCAGCACGCAGAGGAATCCTTCTTCGATACCGGAGCCTAGCGTAAGTTCATCGGTATTGTCAAACTCATCTCCGAAAATGACCAGCGGAAGGCGAAGGAATCCTTCTTCGATACCGCGGCCTAGCACAAACTCAACGGGGATTTGGTCACCAGCAAGTTACGAGAGAGCAAAACCTCGCTTCAACCCTGATGAGGTTCCCGATGGTCGGCATGCTAGGCAGTTCTTTTGGGAAAAGGTGTATGGATTTATTGGGCGTGAGTGGCGTTCGCATTAGTGGGTTTCTTCTCAGCATCAGACCCAAGACAAAAAGAGTCTAGTCAGAAAGAGCGGAATGGTCCAAGATAAGTTTCTGGCCAAATTGGACTATACACTAGCAACTGAGTGGACCAACTAAAGCGGGAACTCTTGGAAGCATGGTGGTGCCGCAGTACCTCAGATCGACTGCACCGAGAAGCCGCCGTCGATGACGAAGGCCAGCCCGGTGGTGAAGGCGCTGGCCTGGGACGCGAGGTAGACCGCCGCGCCGCCGACTTCCTCCGGTTCGCCAAAGCGGCCCATGGGGGTGTGTTCGACGATTTGCGCGCCGCGTTCGCTCAGGCTGCCGTCCGGGTTGCGCAGCAGGGCGCGGTTCTGGGTGGTTTCGAAGAAGCCGGGCACGATCATGTTGACCCGCACCGTGCCTTGCCACTCCCGCGCCAGGAAGTACGTCAGGGTGGCCACGCCCGACTTGCCGATAGCGTAGACCGGCACCCGCGAGAGAGGCCGTTCGCCGCCGGCCATGGAGCCGATGTTGATCACGCTGCCGCGCCCGTTGGCGAGCATCGCCGGCCCGAATTCCCGGCAGGCGAGCCAGGCCGACGTGAGATTGAGGTCGAGATTGTCGCGCACGGCGTCCAGCGTAATCTCCTCGAAAGCCTGATCCGGGCTGACGACCGCCGACGGCTGGTTGCCGCCCACGGCGTTCACCGTCACCGTCACCGCGCCGAACGCTTCCCGCACACGCGCATGGGCCTCCGCGACCGAGGCGGCGTCGGTAGCGACGTAGGGCACGAAAATTGCCTCGCCGCCGCCAGCCGTGATGGTCTCCACCCGGCGCTGGCCCTGCTCCTGGTTGCGCCCCAGCACCGCCACCTTTGCGCCGGCCGCGCCGAGATACTCGGCGATCACGCCGCCCAGAATGCCCGTGCCGCCGCCAACCACCGCCACTTCTCCGTCCAGGCCGAATAGCCCGTCGAGGAATGCGCCGCGTTGGTGTTCACCCGTGCCGCCTGCCGCCATTGGTCGGTCTCCTGTATACGCCTTGCAAAGTAACTGCTCAAGGTGCGCGGAAAGAGATGCGCTATGAGCCTATTGCCGCTCTCTTGATCGTTTCGGACAGCCATGCGTTCAGGCTCTTGCCTTCCGACTTTGCCGCGGACGTGGCGGCGCGATGAACATCCGGCGACAAGCGCAGCGGAACTCGCCCCGAGAAAGGCCGGTCCGGCGTCCTGCCTCTTTCGGCGCAGACCGCCAAGTAATCGTCAATCGAGAACCGAAACTCTCTTTCCAGTTGCGCCACGGAGTCTCCCTCAAAGACGATGACGTCGCGTGTATCTACCACCTCGCCGTGGAAGACACCCGCCGCATAGTCGAAACTCACGGCCGCGTTGTATCCCTTGTACTTCATCATGGCTCGACCCCCGCCTTGCTCAGATATTTCCTCATGGCCTCTACCGCGCCTTTTCTCACCTCTTTTTCAGGATGCGGTCGGTGAAAGTGCGCAACAATGTCGTTCAACTCGATATACACCCTGGAGCCGCTCCGCTCCTCCACGTAGGCTCCGCAGGCCAATAGCAGCGACTCAATGTCATCCCAGCGGATACCTGACTGCGTAGGGCGGCGGAATAGCGCCGCCAGTGTTCTACGATGCTTCCGTCTCACAAGGAAAGTATATCACATCATGATATGACTTGTCACCCAAACTATACATTGCCGATTCCAGATCCGGAAGGCGCTACTCCATTAAAGAGTACCCATGAGAACCAATACGGTGCGATAAAGCTCCTGCGTCGTTTGCTCCCACGTGTTGTCTCTCTTCAGCCTTCCCGCGTGCTTACGCTCAGGTCCGCCACCAGGATTGGCGGCGCGTAGAAACTGCCGCCGACCCATTCCGGTTCGCTGCCGAGGGCCGCGATATTCTTGAGCGCGTCATAAGTATTGCCGGCCACCATGGTGTCTTTCACCCGGCCGGCCAGTTTGCCGTGCTCGATCTTGTAGCCCAGGTGCACGTTGCCGGAGAAGTCGCCGGAGAAGAGATTGCCCATCGATGCGCCCAGGGTGTACTCGACCAAGATGCCTTCGTCAATGCCGCCGATCAGGTTTTCCAGGCTGCCGCCGTCGCCGGGCGTTACGACCACGTTGTGATAGCCGGGGGACGGCAAGGAGTCCGCCGAGCGTTCGCCGTTCCCGGTCGGCTCCGCGCCGGCCAGGCCCGCCGTTTGCAGGTCGTAGACGAAGGTGCGCACGTGGCCGTTCTCCACCAGCGGCGTGCGCCGCAGCGGAATGCCCTCGTCGTCGGTGGGTGAGGAACCGACGGCGTAAGCGAGCGTGCCGTCGTCGTAGACGCTCAGCTTCTCGTCGAACACCTGTTCGCCCAATCGCTCGCTCAAGGGCGACGCGCCTTCCAGCACGGTCTTACCGCTGAACGCCTGCCGCAGCGGCAGCATCAGCGTAGAGCCAAGTCCTTGGGGCGTGAAGAGCACCGGCATGTGCTTGGTTTGCACGTTCCCTTGCTGCCGCGCGTCTTCCACCCGCTGGATGATGCGTTGCGCTACCGCCTGGGGATCCACGTCCGTCCGGCAGGAGACCGCGTAGTGCCACACGTCCAGGATGTCGTCATCCCGGGTCAGGTTGACGCTGCCGCCCAGAGAGACCACCGACTTGCGGTAATCGGTGCCGCCGCCGTGGGAATTGAGCAGGCGGATGCGGGAAACGCGCTTGCTTGCGCCCACGTCGCACAGGAATTCCTTATCGTGATTGCGCAGCAGGTCGAGCGCTTCGGCGCCAAGGGCCACCAGATTATCCAGCGTCAGCGCGTCCACGTCCGGGTCGAAGATGGTGACTCCGTTAGTGGTGTAGGCGCTGGGCAGCGTGAACCGCGCCTGCGCGCCGAATTGCGCGGACTCCACCGCGCTCGCCACCAGCGCGTCCAGATCGCCCGGCGCGCCCAGCTTGGAGGAGTAGCCCAGCCCGATGCGCCCGTCTTTGACGATGCGCAACGCCATGCCGCTGGACTCGCGGGCGTTGATGGACTTGATGCGGTTGGCCTCGAAGGAGATCGGCAGTTCCGCGGACTCATAGTGGAACGCTTCCGCCACGTCAGCCGTCTTCGCGGCTTTGGCCAATAGCTCTTCAAGCATACGCTTACTGTCCTCCCACCAGGCACTTGCTAATGAGCACGTGGGGGCTGCCGTCGCCCACCGGCGCCGACTGGCCGCCCTTGCCGCACGTCCCGCCGGCCGGGTCCCAGGCGAAGTCGTTGCCGACGGCGACGATGTTTTCCAGCGTGGTAAAGACGTTGCCGGAGAGGTTTACCCCGCGCAGCGGCTCCGCCAGTTTGCCGTCGCGGATGGCGTAGGCTTCCATGCAGGAGAAGGTGAACATCTCCATGCTGGTCTGGCCGCCGTACCAATTCTTGCAGTAGACGCCGTCTTTCACCTCGGCCAGCATGTCCTCCAGCGGCGTTTCGCCCGGCTCGATGGCGGTATTGCGCATGCGCACCAGCGGCGGCACGCGGTAGCTCTGGGCGCGGGCGTTGCCGGTGGGGGCTTCGTTCATCTTGCCCGCCGTTTCCCGCGAGTGCAGCCGCCCCACCAGTTCGCCCTCGCGGATGAGGTACTGCTTGCCGGTCGGTACGCCCTCGTCGTCGTAAGCGAAGGAGCCGGTAAGGCCGGGCACCTTGCCGCTGTCGGTGATGTTGAGATACTTGCCGCCAAAGGTGCGGCCCAGGACCATCATCTCCTTGAGCTTGTCGTTTTCGTAGACGTGGTCGGCTTCCGACAGGTGCCCAAACGCCTCGTGGGCAAAGACACCGGCCAGGGTGGAATCCAGTATCACCATGAACTCGCCGCCTTTGGGCGGCGTGGCGTCGAGCATGGCCACGGCTTTCTGGGCAGTCTCGCGCACCTCGTCATGGTGGCCTTCCACCACGCCGTAGTCGTCGCCGCTGGCAAAGCCCGCCCGGGACTGCTGCACGTTGCCGTTATCCCGCGCCACCACGCCAAAGTGCGCCGTCACCCGGCCGCGCTCCTGCTCGACGTAGGTTCCGGTCGAGTTGCCGTAGTACTGCTTGCGGTAGCCGTCGCCATAGCGGACGGTGGAGGTCTGGATTTTGGGGGCGCGCCAGATTTCCTCCACGTAGGAGTCCATGAGGCGCTTCTTTTCCGCCAGCGGGACCTCGCGGGGGTCGCGCCGCATGGAGAGGGCCGCCGCGTCCTGCACTGTCGGCACGTCCGCCAATTCCGTCTTCTCCGCGCCTACCAGCCGGGCCTGGCTAACGGCTTGGTTCACCTTGTCGCGCAGGTTGGCGATGCGATTGAAGGAGACGAAGCCCCAGCCGCCGTTCACCGCCGCGCGCACGCAGCCGCCCAGTTCCGTGGTGGTGCCCACTTCTTCGAGTTCCTGGCCGCGGTAGGTAATGCTGGTAGTCGCCGTTTCCGCGATGCGGACTTCCACGAAATCCGCCGTATGTTGCTTGAGCGCGTCTTCGATGCGTTCGCGCATAGACGTGACCTACTCCTTATGAAATGAAATGCCAACGGCGCCGGGGCCGGCATGGGTGCCGATGGCCGGGCCGATCGAGCCGTTCAAGACGCTCTGGGCGGAGACGCGGCCCAAGATTGCCTCCTGCAACTCCGCCGCGAAATCCGGATCGTTCGCGTGCATCACGCCCAGGTGGGTGAGGGTAGCGTCGGCGCCGGCCACGGATTCCACGTAGCGCACCATGCGCTCCACTACGCGTGAGCGCGTGCGCACCTTATCAAGCGCTTCGATCGCGCCGTCTTCGAGGATGAGCACCGGCTTGATGCGGAGCAGCGAACCCAGCAAGTGGGACGCCGCGCCCAGCCGTCCGCCGCGCCGCAGGTACTCCAGCGTATCCGGGGTAAAGGCCAGATGCATGAGGCCCGCCACGTACTTGATGTGATTCACGATCTGGTCGGCTTCGCTGCCTTTCCCTACCAGCCGCGCCGCTTCCCGCGCCATGTAGGCCAAGCCAATCGAGGCCGATTGGGTGTCAACCACGTGAATCTGGCAGGACGACTCTCCCTCGAACTGCTGCGCGGCGGTGAGCGCCGACTGCATGGTGCCGCTCAGCTTGCCGGAGACGTGGAGCGAGACGATGTGCTCATGGTCTTGGGCGAGCCGTTCGTAGACCTCGGCAAATTCCCCCACGGAAGGCTGCGAGGTCTGGGGCAAGTCCCGCGCCTCGGTAAGCATGGCGTAGAACTGCTCGCCGGTGATGTCCACGCCGTCCTTGTAGTCGACGTCGCCGAAACGCACGTGCGCCGGCACCAGGGTAATGTGCTGCTCCGCCGCAACCGCGGGATCGAGATCGCTCGTGCTGTCGGTAACGATGGCAATCGTACTCATTGTCGCTTCCTCTTTAGTTCTTCTTCGTGACTTTACCAGGCAGGTCGCGAAACTGCCCCTACCGGCCGCAGCCTGCGCGAGGCGCGAAGTCAATTGCTTTTTGCCGCCCCTGCAATTGCTCCGCGAGGCGCGAGGTCAGCCCAGTGTTGTGTCCCACGCTATACTAACGTGCACGCGGCAGTCAACTATGCGCAAGCAGGCGGGTCTACGGGCGCGCCTGTTACCATAGCGTAGCACGAGTATTCAGCCCAAGAGGAGGAAAACGGCATGAAAGTGGTTGTGACCGGCGGCAGCGGCAATATCGGACGCTACGTGGTGCGCGAACTTGTGCGGCACGGGCACGAAGTCGTCTCGTTCGATCGGGTAGCCCCGCCGGAACCGGAGCCCGGCGTGCGCTATCGCCTGGGCGACCATGAGGATGAGGGCACGATCTTCGAACTGCTGGCCCCGGCCGAGGCGGTGGTGCACCTTTCGGCCATTCCCTCGCCGGGAACCCACGCCAACGCGTACGTCTTCCGCACGAACGTGATGGGCACGTACAACGTGTGCGAGGCCGCCGCCACCCTGGGCCTGCGCAAGATCGTGGCCACCAGCAGCATCAACGTGCTCGGCATGAGCTTTCGCTACCGGGACTTTGCCCCGCACTATCTGCCGTTGGACGAAAACCATCCCGATCTGCCGCAAGATCCCTACGCCCTCTCCAAGGTGGTGGGTGAGGACACCGTGGACATGGCCCACCGGCGCACGGGCATACCCGCGGTGTCCATCCGTCCGTCGCACGTGGTAATGCCGGAAACCTGGCCGGATCGTCTGGCGGCGCTGGAGGCAGACTTCAACGCTTACTACGGCGGCATTTGGGGCTATGCGGACGTGCGCGACCTGGCCGTGGGCTTTCGCCTGGCGTTGGAGACGGAATCCGCCGTGCAGGGCGCGTACTACATCGTGGCCGACGACGCCTTCTGCTCCGTGCCCGTGGCCGAAGCCGCGCCGCTGGCGTTCCCCGGCATCGGCGACATGGCCGCTCATCTTACCGGCGCAGAGTCCGGCATCAGCAACGCCAAAGCGAAACGCGAACTGGGCTTTGCGGCGCAGTACTCATGGCGGGACTTTGCTTAGTTTGGCCCTTGATGCGGGTGGCGCAATTGCCGCGTAGCGGCTCGATTCCTGGCAGGAACGTTGACGCCGCGCCGGTTATACGGTACTGCGGTGCGGCGGGTTTTGCGACTGGCTGCAACGCTCTCCTGTGAGTGTGTAGTATACTAATGGCGCTAGCTGAAAGAGCGTGGGAGAGCGAGGGCACAATGGATAACGTACAGTTCATTGGCTTGTTGGCGACTATCCTCATTGCGATGTCGGCAATTGGTGGGATCATCATCGCGCAGATTCGCGCGCTCGAACGTCACAATGAGCAACGCTTTTCTGGGCTGGAAGATCGCTTCACCAAACTTGAGCAGCGCTTTTCTGGGCTGGAAGATCGCCTCACCAAACTTGACCAGCGCTTTTCTGGGCTGGAGCAACGCTATTCTGAGTTAGAAGCGCGCTTTTCTGGGCTGGAGCAGCGCTATTCTGAGCTAGAAGCGCGCTTTTCTGGGCTGGAGCAGCGCTTCTCTGGACTAGAAAAGCGCTTCTCTGAAGTAGAATCGAGTGTTACTGCGCTGGAAACGCGCTTTTCTGCACTGGAAACACGCGTCTCCACACTGGAATCCCACGTTGCCGCTTTGGGTGAGCGCGTTGCCGACTTGAGCGAGCGCGTGTCGCGCATCGAGGGGCTGTTCCAAGGCTTGTTCGCGCGCATGGGGAACGGTGACGACGTGTAGCCGCCGCGCGCGCCACGGATTGGACACGCCGCCGCTGGGCATTTCCTGCCATGAAGGCCTCTTGCGGCCTGCGAGGAACGACCGCATGACAACACCGGTACGATTGACCGCCTTGGCCGACTGCGCCGGGTGAGCGGGCAAACTCGGCCCCGCCGAGCTCGCGCAGGTGCTGCGCGCCTTTCCCTCCCAAGCCAATAGCAACCTGCTGGTCGGTCTCACCGCGCCCGATGACGCCGCCGTCTATCGGATCAGCGACGAGCGGGCCATCATCGGCACGGCGGACTTCTTTCCTCCCGTGGTGGACGACCCCTACGCCTACGGCCAAATTGCCGCCGCCAATGCCCTGAGCGACGTCTACGCCATGGGCGGCGAGCCGCTCTTTGCCCTGAACCTGGCGGGCTTTCCGGACGACCTGGACCTGGACATCCTGGGCCGCATCTTCCTGGGCGGCGCGGACAAGGTACTGGAAGCCGGCGCGGTGATCGCCGGCGGGCATACGGTGACCGACGAGGAGCCGAAGTACGGCCTGGCGGTGACCGGCCAGGTGCATCCCGACCGCATCTTCACGAAGTCCGGCGCGCAACCAGGCGATCTGCTGGCGCTGACGAAACCGATCGGCACCGGCGTAATAACCACGGCCCACAAGCGCGATTGCGTGGCGCCGGCGCACTTGGAGGAGGCCATCGCGAGCATGTGCCGCCTGAACGCCGGCGCCGCGCGGCTGTTTCAGAGGTTGGGCGCCGGGACTACCGCTTGCGCGGGAGAGACGGACGGTGTGGGAGTGGCGAACGGAATCCACGCCTGCACCGACGTCACTGGCTACGGCCTGCTCGGCCACGCCATGGAGATGGCGCGCCACGGCAACGTCCGGTTCATCATCGACGCCCAAGCCGTCCCGCTGCTGTCCGGCGCGCTGGACTACGCTCGCGACGGCGTGGTTCCCGGCGGCCTGGACCGCAACCGCGCGCACCTGCTGGACGAAGGACTGCTGACGCTGGACGCGGCAATCCCGCCTGCGCTTGCCGCGCTGCTCTTCGATCCCCAGACCAGCGGCGGCCTCCTGGCAGCCGTACCGCCCCAACGGCAGGCCCAACTGGAAGCAGCCTTCCGCGCCGCCAACGAGCCCTGCTGGATCATCGGCAGCGTGAGCGAGGGCAGCGGGATCTCCGTAACGCCGGCATAGCCCGGCACGCGGCAAGGAGCCCACGTCTACTCTTGGGGGCAAATTCACGCGCCATCCCCGCCACTTTGCCGCGATGACTCTCCTGCTCTCGCGGCCTCGTATGCCGTCCGCCGCAGGACCAGATCGGTGATTACCGTTCCATCCGGCTCTTGGAGGGTGGCGTGGCGGGTGAAGCCGTTCTTGTGGAAGGCGCGTTGGCTGCGGCGGTTATCTTCCGCAACCAGGGCGCAGATGGCGTCCGCCTGCTCCACGCGGAAGCCAAAGTCCACCAGCAGCCCGATGGTTTCCGTGCCGTAGCCGCGTCCCCAAAGCTCTTTTTCGCCGATCATCAGGTCGATGCGGCGCAGGTCTTGGTCGGGAAATTGGTCTACGAGCCGCTGCAGGTTCATGCGTTGCAGCCAGCACTCGCCGATGGGCGCGCCCGCCACTTCCATGATGAAGCAGTGGGCGTGAGTGGAAATCCAGCGGTAGATGGTCTGCAACTCGGCCAACGCGGTTTCTTCAAAGGGGCTGTGGTCGGCAAGCGCCATCACGACGGGATCGTTGTTCCACGTGAGCAGCACGTCCCAATCGCCTTCCGTCATGGGCCGCAGGGTCACCGCGCCGCCGCGCAGGGTGACGCCATGGCTCCGCAGGGCCGCGATCCGACGGCTGCTATCGAAGCGCAGTTCCGGGATTACGTCATTCATGAGCGTAGTATACTAAGGAAAATGCGGAAGTGCAGGGAGAGCGCCAGTCCTTGCGCGCCGCAGTAGAACGTAATTCAGGAAGAGGAGCATTCAGGATGAGCCAGGTAGAAGAGAGAGTTGCCGTTGCTGGTATTGACGAGCGGTGGCTGCCGCCGTCGCCGCACCGCGAGAAGATACTGGAAAAAATCGCCCTGGGCCGGGCCCACGTGGAAGAGGCCGGCCACAACCAACCGCCGCTGGTGTATTTCGAGGACGGCGGCATGATGGAGTTGCCCCGGGTGCGCTGGGCCGGGGCCAACCAGTTCGTGCCGGACATGACGGCGGAAGGCGCCGCGCGCCAGACTCACTATACCGACGTCTGCGGCAGCATCGACGAACTGAAGCGCATCGAGGAGGAAGAACCGGCGCGGGTGGGCACAGACGCGGCGCACGTGGAGGCGCTGCTGGACGACATCCAGCACATGATGGAACGCATGCAGCGCCGCTGGGAGGTCTACAAGGAAGCCGCCGACGCGCTGCTGGCCGCGGCGGAGGAGATGCGGGAGATCACCGGACCGGACGTGCCCGGCGGCCTGACCAAGCTGGCGGAGATGCGCCGCTTCCTGCTGGAGCGCCCCGACGAGGTAGCGGACAACGTGCCCTGGCTGCATCAGACCGCGGAAGAGGTGCGCAGCGTGGCCGGCGCGAACGAGAAAACCCTCTACGCCTACCGCGAAGCCTGGATCGAAGCCGGCGCAGCCTATCTGCGCGTCAAAGGCAGCCGCGCCTGGAACAGCGAAAACGGCGAAACGTCCTAATTGAGTTAAGGGCTGACCAGCGACATCCACGGCACGCTCGCAACACTTAGTAGACACGCTCAAGAGCGGGGGTAGCAGGGGAGTGCTCGCTTGGGCAATGCGCCTTCGCGTAAACCACGCTGAGCGAGACCCATATGGGAAGTGCACAAGAATACCAATCTTGTCAGTCGCACATCCAGCGAGTGTGGTTTTACTCTTGCACGTCTTGAAGTTCAGGCAGCGGCATGATGTTTTAATGGTCACATCTTGCTAAGGATGTTCGCCTTCAACGTCTCGTACTCCGATTCAGAGATTAACTCTTGGTCGAACATTTGCTTCGCTTGCGTCAGTTTGTCTAGGGAGGATCCACCTTCGTTAGGTGCCTCGCTACTCGGTGCCGTCATTTGACTGCCGGGCACCGTAATCTGAGTGCCGCCCGCGCGGGCGCGTTCTTCTTCCATTTTGCGCACGCGGCGACGCTCGCGCCACTCTTGTTCTTTCTGCTGGCAGATAGCATAGAGCGCGCGGGCCTGAGTCTTCACCAGGCCGCCGGCAAAGTGTGTCCAGCCATCGGTCAGTTCGCATGAAATGTGGGCGGCTATGAATCCCTCGCGGATCGTGACGTTCTTGACATCCTCCCAAAGAAAGTCGTGGAACGTTAACTGCCCGAACCAATGGCGTTGATAGATGATCAAGCGGTTGTTGGTGGCAACGAGGGCATCCTTGCGTTGACCGAAAGCCGTCCAATTCTGATGCGCGATGTATTGGAATTGCTCGTTCTCGGTGAGAATCGCGCTAACTTCGTTGGCTATGTGCGCCAACAGTTCCTTATCCTGGCCGGGGTCAATGCGCTCAATGGCGATTTGCTCGTTGGTATCCCGCATTACTCACCGTCCTTCGTTTCAGACCTTGTACCCTGGTCTACTGTGTGCACCACAGTGACGCTGTCTGAGCCGAATGCCATGACCAATGCGATAACCCAACCGATGAACGTCCAACCGAAGAAGAGGTTGACGATGAAGACCTGCATGCGCCCGGTCTTGCGCCGGACCAGTGCAACAATGAGCGGGATGAAGTAGCCGGCGACTACGACGAGAGAGAGAATGAGAATCTCAGTAGTACCCACAATGACGCCTCCTCGCGACACTACGATGAGCTCTTGGTCGCGACACCTCAAGCGCACGTGCGAGCCGCCAGGAGACAAATTAAACCAATAGCTCAAGGTGTGTGCCCGAAGCTCGCCAGGGCCTCTTAAGGTGTCGCGTGGCGTTACATTAGCATAGTGGGAAGAATTGCGTCAATGATGGGCTCATGCGAAATAAGTAGACATAGAATTGACGTGAATTTCGCCTCCTGATACGATGCTGCTTGCGACACCTATACGGTATTTGGAGCGAGCTTCGAGGCACAAGCTTGAGCCGAGGGACACTTGTCTCCTCGCGGCTCGCTCAGGTGCTTAGGTGTCGCGACCAAAGTTCAAGTTTGTGTCGCGAGGAGGCACCGCTATGCGTAGGCTGATCGTTCGTTCTCTTGCCCTGAGTATACTGCTGTTCTTGTTTGTGCCGACGCTATTTGCCAACGAGGGAAGCGTCACGGTCGAGGGCGGCAAAGTAACTATTGAAGCCTCAGTCAGCAGTACGGCCCTGCTGACGTTCACTTACGACGGAGTCGAGTACCAGATCGAGGTACCCGTCACCATTGAGATAGATTCAAAACTGCCGCTGTCAGATAGTTCCCTGTCCTTCGATTCCGGCACGCGCATTGGCAACTTTGCTTTTGAGGTGCTAGGAGTTCAGAGACGGGAATCCTTCGAGACAAGCGGCTTTTGGGGCAAGACATATACCCCAAGTGCGGATAACCACAAGTTACTCCTTGTCGGACTCCGTCTCACCAATGTTGGCATTGGCCCGAGCAAGTTTCACGTTGGCGATCTGGACACATTCTCTCATGACGAAGGGCTGATAGGCTTTGACGCAGTCGGGCGACAGTTCGAGCCAGTCGATATCATCGGTTGTGACGAGCAGATATCGCCTCTTGGGTCGCTGTCGTGCCTTGCCATCTTCGACGTAAACGAGCAGGTTACTCTCACCCGCATTGAATTCCGCGCTATGGATCGGGGATTCGTTCCAGTTCCGGCTGGCAACTAGGCGGTGCTTCAATGCGTATCCTTAACTCACTGGCTTGGCTATTCGCTCTGCTGGCTTCTCTGGCGGGCTGTGGGGTATTCGCAATCGGTGTATCTGCTGCCGAAAGTTCCCCGCAGGAGGCCGCCGCTGCCGCTATCGCCTTGTGCGTAGCCGTGATTCCCTACTGCTTTGCTCGGAGCCTATCTGCAATCCGTTCAGGGTTGGACCCGATGCGGAAAGAGGAACAGGAGAAGCGTCAGCAGACTGATTGATTCGTTACAAGATGAACGGGACTGGTGCTGTATCGCCAGTCCCGTTTGGTTTTAGATAAAAATCCATGGAGGCTTTCAGTCGTTGACGCTCAGGGGCTGTATCCAGTCGCACATCTCCTATTGCCACTTCTTGCTTCCAAAGATGGGCCACTTGCACTTTACGACGGCACAAGCGGTCGAACCAAGTGGCCAAGACTGTCGAATCGGATGCTTGCTGCGCCTTGGCAGACTCTTCAGATGTCATAGCAGTACATCACGCAGTCCACGAGGTTGCGAATGCTGCTCTCATGCCGTCCATAGTTCTTGACACTACGACGAGGGTGAGAATAGGACGCTGGAAGGACGAGGCCAGCGCGTCGTGACCGGCTGGCGGATTGAACAGGACAGCGAATACTCAAGACTTAATGCGGCAAAGCCCAGGAGGAACATGAAATAGTAGTCAAGGAGCACGAACAAATCGTACTCCTCTCTGCCGTTTCTGGCGATGCCGGAGAGGAATTGCAGCCAGGCGACGTTGGCACGATCGTCCACGTGCACCCCGGCAGCGAGGCCTTCGTGGTGGAGTTCATGTTCTTGGACGGCGAGACCGTGGCCATTGCAACGGTTCTGCCCTCACAGGCGCGTCCCGTAACCGGTGCAGACCTCACGCATGCCAGAACCTTAGAAACGGAACTGTAGCCGAACGCCGCTACTCAGAATTTGCACTGAACGCGACACCGACTTGGAGCACTCTCCTCAAGCAATGGGACGTTCTCTGGGGCGCCAAACACCGGTTACTCAAGCCTTAAGCTGATCTGGCTTGCCCATGAACAAAGGGCGGGCAGCCGACGCGCCCGCTACAGACGCAAATGGCCGCCGCGCCCGGATCACCAATTGATCCAATCGCGACGGCCTTTTGCCCGTTGGCCTCTAGCCTACGAGGAAACCGGCAGTCGTTAGTGCCCTCTCAACCGGCGCCAACGGCTAGCTTCTCAGTGAGACGCGCTCCTAGCCCTCATCCGAATGCCTTCGACCTCAACCGCTTCCTCGTGCGCCTCAACCATCCTCAGTAGGCGAATGAGCCCTGCAAGGAAGTATTCTTGGTCGTCTATCGGAATCTCCTGCCGGTGAGCATAGAGGCCGCGAAAGTAGCGGGTCTGGACGAGCAGGCTCTTGACAAACCCTCTCTCGTAATGGGTCAACTCACTGAAGAAATCGGCCATCCTCCAGTCTGCCTTATCAATGAACATGAGGAGGGAGTCCTCATCCATGCGCTCGAAAAGGCGGTCCGGATCGGAGCCCCGGAAATTCAATCGATGACCGACGACAGCGAACACGAAATCGCCAAGTTCATCGGGCCGAAAGTAAGGCGGCACCAACTTGCGTGAGCAGTACTTCGCGAGGCCCCGTTGGCACGCCCTTAGCGCCTCGTCCAAGAGAAGGTCAGAACTCAGCGTAGAACGGTTTCGAATTGTGGCCATGGCAAATACACTCCTTGCCATACGGTAAGCAAAATTAAAAAAAGCACCGACAGGTGCTAGTGCTTTGCTTGATTCCGCTGTTCAGAAAGATTGGAATTTAAATGTTTCTTCACACTTCAAAAATTCCAATGCCGTTTGCTAAACCATAGCACACCTCCTTCTGGACTTTGCTTATCCGTAGGGATTTTAGCACAGTGTTGCCCCATGCGCAAGCGTCTTTAGCCAGTTCATTGGCAAAAGGGCATAATTGACCGCGCGCAGGATACGATCTGAGGTACTCACAGAGAACGTCAGTCTACAGGTGCGCGAAGACAACGTAGCTACCCACGGTGGACAGCTAGGATGTCGGCACGAGCGCGGCCGAGGTCATTGCCTTCCCTGAGAACCGGGAGTGTCCTCCGCAGCACTCTACACGACTTGCCTTTACGTTGAGAGTTAGGGGCTTGCCCCCAAAACAGAGAGCAGACAGCCGGCGCGCCTACCGACGCCAAGAGCCGCCTTGCCTGGGACATTGAATGCTCCAAGCTCGGCGGCCCTCGACCTATCGTACCCTTGCTTTGCGAAGCACTTTCCATCAGCGCCCGCGGTTGAAGCGCGTCCAAAATTGGTTCAAGGCGTACTCAATGGCTCCCGGATTAACGGGCTCTACCACCGATTCTTACTTGAACCTGTCAAATACATCCAACATTAGGAGAACAAATTCCAGAAAACATATGCAGCCCATCTTGTGCTCCCAAATGAACGTCATTATATTGTTATTGCGCACTCTCTTCAGAAGCGGCTCTGGGTTACACTTCGAAGTGCCCACAGCATTACCCGGCACGATCTTTCGCCACAAATCTATAATTCTATATATGGGCTTGCGGTCAGTTACATTTCCGCTGGGCATCGCGCGTCCTTTCGCTAAAACGGAGGGAAGAATCTCCCACGGTTTTATGAATTGGACTTCGCATGCAAGGGGTGTCAATAAGGATGCAGAGACACCAGCAGCTATTGATGTTATGCGCTAGTAGCCACTCCTTTCTTTACTGCCGCTCCAATGTCCCTAATGTGCATTGTATCAGACTGCACGCTCTTGCGACCATCGGTCAGGGCAATCTCGTGCCACGATCTACCGCGGCTTGCAATGACTCTAAGTGAGTATCCGTAACCAGGGGCGCCTGAAGCGCAAATACTGACATACGGAAACCCGAGAGGCAGGCCTTTGCTGCCTGGCGAAGGGCATGGGTCTTCTAGTCTCAGCGTTGAAGTAGCGCGGGAGCGTCTGACATGCCAGCCTTGGGCACAATCTCAATGTTCGTCGGCCTGAGCCTTTGCCAATCTTCTGGGCACACATGGCCTGCGCACTCTATCAACAACATCAAGAGTCCCTACGTTAGTAGGAAGTCTTCCCTATCTCTTTGGCGCTTAGCCGCGTACTCGACGGATCCGTTGAACGGAACCCAGCTTGTCTGGAGGACAGTTTTGAAGAGTCTGCCGTTATCCCGACTTGTCTGGCAGGTGGGGTATGAGCCATGCCAGCAGGGCGTCGGTGCTGCGGGATTGGATGGTGATCGTGCCGGGGCCGGTGAGTTCCACCACCAGGCCTTCGCCGCTGAAGAAGGTGGACTTCATTCCGCCCACGCGCCGCACGTTGTAGCCCACGCCTTCGGCGAAAGAGACCATGTGACCGGTATCCACGGTGTAGGTCTGGCCGGCCGCCAGTTCGACTTCGTGAATCGCGCCATAACTGGAGAGGAAGACCGTGCCGCTGCCACTGATCTTGAGCATGAAGAAGCCTTCGCCGGAGAAGAAGGTCTTGGCGCCGCCCCAGGAGGTGTCCACGTCGATGCCGGCGGTGGAGGCGATGTAGGCCCCGGATTGCGCGTAGATGGTCTCGCCGCGCAGTTCCACCGCGTAGACGTCGCCGGGCAGGCTGGGGGCGAAGTTCACCTCGCCGTCTTGCGAAGCGTTGAATGTGTTCACGAAGAACGACTCGCCGCCCAGGACCTTGCGCTTCAATCCGCCCAAGAGGCCGCCGCGCATACTGGTTTCGATCTCAATGCCGTCGGACATGCTGACCATCGCGCCGGATTCGGCGCTCACGCTCTCACCGGCGGCTAGGTCAACCTTCAACAGCGCGTACGACGGCCGGTGCAGAATCTCGTAATTCATTGAGGTCTCCTCTTCCAAGATGAGCGGACATAATCTACCGGCATCAGGGTACCTTAATGCAGGCGGTCGGCGCATCCCGCGCGGGAGGGAATCCGTGACGCGAGCGGAAGCTGGATTCCGGCTTGCGCCGGAGTGACGGACTGAGTGAGCGGGAATGACGGACTGGGTGAGGCAACGACGGAGTCTTGTCCTGTTTATTCCCAGTGTAATGTACGCCGCTCTTTCCGTTCATGCTTCGACAGGCTCAGCACGAACGGAAAGAGCGGCGTCTTGGGAACTCTTACTGATTACCCGTACCGTTCACCCTTCGACGATGCTCAGGGCGAACGGGATGGGTCGTTCGTCGTCACGGTAGGGGTCGCTCGTCTACGGGAAATGCTTCGTTCATCTACGCGGAATGGTTCGCACGTTATCGTGGATAAGGGTCAGGGCGCCTCTCTCCGTTCGTGCTGAGCCTGTCGAAGCATGAACGGAGAGGGCGGCGCTTTGGAAACTTTTGCCCGTTTTCCCCTACCGTTCACCCTTCGACGATGCTCAGGGCGAACGGTACGGGTCGTTCGACTTCACGGTATGGTTTGCACAGTATCACGATGTGGTTCGCTCGAAATCGTGGATTAGGACCTAGGGGATCTCCCTATCCAACCCCACTAGAGTCCTACTCGACGCTCTCCGCCAGCGCGGCCAGGTCCAGGTCGGGCACATTCGTGCTCAGCACGTGGATACGGTTTTGAGCGACCCAGACGAGCATACGGTCTTCGTCGTCCACGTTGAAGAACCGCACCGCGGTCGCGGAGCCAACGCTTACTTCCTCGGACATGCCTTCCACCAGCGGCAGCGGCAGGGTGCTCTCCCAATCCTCTATCGCTCGCAGTTGCGCGGCCAGTTCCGGGGGCAGGATGTCCAGTTCCAGGAGTTCGTCGCGAATGGCGTCCATGTCGATGCCGTCAGGGACCGCGAGCGTGGGGCTGGTGGTCTGGAAGAGACGCACGCCCTGGTCGGGGTTGTCTTTCGCTGCGTAGTAGAGCATCCCTACCTGGGGCATGGTGACGCGGAAGACCGCGCCTTCCAGGCTATCGGGGAGCATAGCGCCGTCGCCGCCCAATGCCCAGATGTAGTTGCGCACGCCGGGCAGGTCCAGCGTAAAGGTGGCTTCATCCGCTTCGGTAAGCCAGACTTCCGGCTCCGTCTGGAGAACGTCCGGCGGCTCGGTCAGCCGCGCCAAGCGGAAGCCGAGTTCCTCTTCGGCATCTTCAAGCGAAACTTCACGCGGTTCGAACTCATCGGACGGCTCCTGCACCCACTGGATAATCTCGCTGTCCGGCTCCGGCAGGGAATCCAGGAACTCTTGCGTGAGTTGTATCGTCTGCGCCTGTTCGACGCGGAAGAGGTTGAGGAACTGCTGGCCCGCGTTGCGGACGGAAGCAAAGATCACGATGAGCAGAATGACCACGCCCACCGCTAGGGCGGAGATGCCGATCCAGGCTCGTCTATCCAGATTAGTCATTGCGCAAACCTCCGTTGCCGCGCGTCTTGGAACCCACTCTTGCCCGTGCCTGCCGCCCGCGTCGAGCGGCGGTTTCACCGGTCTGGCCGCGCTCCATTCTATACGCGCAACCTGAGAAGTGCCTTAAGCGGTGTGCGTTTCGCGCTCGCAAGCGCAGTCAAGAGCCAGTGCGCTCCCAGCGTGCCGGGAGGGCCGGCCCGGCGGCGCGCCGGCTTTTCGCAACCGGCCGCGCCGCGCTCCCTTTACAGTATACTAGCCCGCGCACTCATCGTATGTTATAGTACCCACGAATCGAGCCTCAACGCCAGGGCGTAAGCGGGTTAACCGGGACGTGTTTCCGCCCAGCTGCCCGTGGCAAGAGTGAACGCGGAGAGGACGCCGCCCGTGGCATCGGAACTGGCGATTGAAACGCGGCAGCTAACGAAGTACTATGGCAAGAGCCGCGGTGTGGTCGACCTTGATCTCGAGGTGCGGCGCGGCGAAATCTACGGTTTCGTGGGCCCCAACGGCGCGGGCAAGACGACCACGGTACGCCTGCTCCTCGACTTCATCCGCGCCTCGCGTGGCTCGGCGACAATTCTTGGCATGGACTCGCGGGGCCAGTCGAAGGCCATCCGCGCCCGCGTCGGCTTTCTGCCCGGCGAACTGCGCATGTACGACAATCTGACCGGCAGGCAACTGCTGCGCTTCTTCGGGTCCGTGCGCGGCGTGGCGGACCTGACCTACGCGCACGAGTTGGCCGAACGTCTGAACGCGGCACTCGACCGGCGCATCGGCACGCTTTCGCGGGGCAACAAGCAGAAGATCGGCGTGCTCCAGGCGCTGATGCACCGGCCCGACTTGGTGCTCTTCGACGAGGCCACCAGCGGCCTCGACCCCCTCATGCAGCAGGAACTCTACGGCATTTTGGAGGAGTACCGCCAGCAGGGCGGCACGGTTTTCTTCTCCAGCCACTACCTGGACGAGGTGGAACGCATCTGCGACCGGGTGGGCGTCATCCGCGACGGCTCACTCATCTTGAGCGACACCCTGGAAGCGATTCAGGAGAAGCAGGTGCGCAGGCTGCGGCTGGAATTCGGCGAACCGCCGCCCGCGGACTTCCTCACGGCGGTGCCCGGCGTGCAGAAGGAATCCCAGGAGGGCGCTACGGTGGTGGCGCTGGTGCAGAGCAATCTTGCCGGGGCGCTCAAGGAAGCGGCGCGCTACACGGTGGTGGACATCGAGTACCAGGAACGACGCCTGGAGGACATCTTCCTCCAGTACTACGACACCCGCGAGGATGGCCATGCTGCGGAACCTTCTGCTTAAGACGCTGCGCGATCAGCGCATTCCCGTGCTGGCCTACGGCCTGGGACTGGGCGCGCTGGCGCTGCTGATGATGGCGATCTATCCCACGTTCGCGGAGGCCGGCGCCGATCTCGAAGAGGCGATGGAAAACCTGCCGGACGCATACAAGGCGTTCACGGGCGGCGTGCTTTCCCTCACCGAATTCGAGGGCTATCTGGTGTCGCAGTACCTGATCATCCTGCCGCTGATTCTGGCGATTTTCGCCATCATCGAGGGCACCGGCGCGCTGCGCGGCGAGGAAGAACGCGGCACCATGGACACACTCCTCTCCCTGCCCATAGCGCGCAGCCAGGTAGTTCTGCAAAAGGCGATCGCGACGCTTGTGAGCCTGGCGCTTGTGCTGGTAATCATCGGAGTCGTGCTCTGGGTGAGCGCCGGGTTCGTGGAGGGCGCCGCGTTGGCGTTCGACCGGCTGGCCGTTGTCATGCTCAACACGTTTGGCATGGGCGCGCTCTTCTATTGCTTTTCGCTCTTCCTCTCCGCCTTGCTGCCGTCGCGCCGCCTGGCCGGCGTCATCGGGGCCGTGTTCGCGGTTGGGGCCTATTTCTTCGACGCCATGACCGGCATTGTGGAAGGCCTCTACGATTACCGCTATGTTGGGCCGTTCAACTACTTCGATCCGCTGGCAACCCTGAAAGAAGATCTTGCTTTTCAGGATTCCGGCGTGCTGCTTGGCGCGAGCCTCGTCTTTCTGGCGGCCGCCGTGCTCATCTTCCGGCGGCGGGACATCGCCGGCATCTAGCGCCTCCTGATTTGCCTGCGGCCGGTTCGGCGGCAATCGCTGGCAACTTATCCGGGGGCAGAGACCCCACGGCTCGCTGCGACAATTTCGGATTCTACTCTCTGGGTTGGCAACGGCATAGGCGGATACTATAATCGAAGTACGCATTGTCCTAGTTGCGCATCGTACACACGTGGCCGCACGTGCGGGGCATGGCTAACCGCTGGCGGGGCGGTGTGGCGCGAATGGAGGGATGGCAACGAACGATGCCGCGAATGGATACTTACAAGGCGGTAAAGACGCTTAAGGGCGCGGGTTTTCCGGAAGATCAGGCGGAAGCCCTGGTTGACGTGGTCGGCGAAGAGCATGAGGACTTGGCAACCAAGTCAGACCTCGCCGCCATTCGCGAAGTCATGGCAACCAAAGCCGACCTGGCCGCCGTGCGCGCGGAGATGGTGACCAAAGATGACTTGGCCGCCGTGCGCGCGGAGATGGCGACTAAAGCCGATCTGGCCGCCGTGCGCGCGGAGATGACAGCCATGCGCGCGGAGATGGCAACCAAAGATGACATAGCTGCCGTGTACCAAGTCATGGCGACGAAAGAAGACATAGCCTCTGTGCGCGCGGAAATGGCCACCAAAGCAGAAGTGCGCGAATCGGAATACCGCATGACGATACGCTTGGGCGGTATCGTGGTAGTCGCGGCCACGCTGATAGTGGCAATTCAAGGACTCCTGCTGGCTTATCTGCAGGGCGCCTTTGGCTAGGCGCAGTGTCTAGACGGGCATTCTGCACGATGGGAAATTCGGTGCGGTCGCGCCGTTGCCGCAACTGAAAGCCTGCTTAAAGATGGACATAACCTTCCTCGACCACGCCGCGACCACGCCGGTGGATCCGGCCGTGCTCGACGCCATGCTCCCCTCTCTCACGGAGCAGTGGGGCAATCCTTCCGGCATCTACGGCATCGCGCGGCGGGCCAAGCAGGCGCTGGAAGAGGCGCGGGAGGACATCGCGGACGTCTTCCTGTGCAGCCCCAACGAGATCGTCTTCACCGGCAGCGGCAGCGAGGGCGCGAATCTGGCCTTGAAAGGCGTGGCGTACGCCCGGCGCGACGAGGGTCGGCACGTTATTACGACCCAGATCGAACACCACGCCGTGCTGCACACCTGCCAGCGGTTGGAGCAGGAAGGATTCGAGGTCACCTACCTGCCGGTGGACAACTACGGCATGGCAGACTTGGACGCCCTGCGCGCGGCGGTGCGCCCCGACACGATCCTGCTCAGCATGATGATCGCCAACAACGAGGTCGGCACGATCGAGCCGCTGCGGGAAGCCATTGCGTTGGCGCGGGAACGGAATGAGGACATCGTCACGCACACCGACGCCGTGCAAGCGACCGGCTGCATGGAGTTGGACGTGGAAGATCTCGACATTGACCTGATGTCCATCGCCGCGCACAAGTTCTACGGGCCCAAGGGCGTAGGCGCGCTGTTCGCCCGGCGGGGCACGCCGCTCATTCCCCTGGTGCAGGGCGGCGGACAGGAACGCAACCGGCGCTCCGGCACCGAGAACGTGCCCTACGCCATTGGCATGGCAAAGGCGCTCACGCTGGCGCAGGCCCACCGGGAGGAACGCAACGCCCACTGCCAGGCGCTGCGCGACCGCTTGCTGGAGGGCGTCTGTGAGCGCATCGAGATCGCGGAGTCTACCGGGCATCCCACCGCGCGCCTGCCGCACATTGCCAGCTTTACGTTCGCCAACGTCGAGGGCGAGAGCGTGCTCCTGAATCTCGACCTGCACGGCGTCTGCGCCTCCGCCGGTTCCGCCTGCTCCGCTACCTCGTTGGAGCCTTCGCACGTGCTGCAAGCGATGGGTGTGCCCGTGCACCGGGCGCGGGGCGCGCTGCGCCTGAGCGTCGGCCACCGCAATACGCCGGACGAGATCGAACACGTGCTGGAATTGCTGCCCGGCATCGTGAGCCAATTGCGCGCGCTGGCCGTGGTGTGAACGCGGTCTATGCGCCTCATGGCCGCTGCCGCAGCGCAATCTTCCTTTTCGCCCTATCCGACGCAAGCGCCCTGTAGGTGCCCATGGACTACATGACTCGCGCTCTCGAACTTGCAAATCGGGCGCAAGGGCGCACGTCGCCCAATCCCGCCGTCGGCGCGGTGGTGGCGCGGGACGGTCAGGTTGTGGGGGAAGGGTCAACGCAGCCGCCCGGACAGGCTCACGCCGAAGTGGTGGCGCTGGCACAGGCCGGTGAGGCCGCTCGCGGCGCCGACCTCTACGTGACGCTGGAACCCTGCGCGTTTCATGGACGCACGCCGCCCTGCGCGGACGCCATCATCGCGGCCGGCGTGCGGCGCGTACGCATCGGCGTGCTCGATCCGCATCCTCAGGTCAATGGGCAGGGCGCGGCGCGTCTGCGCGCGGCCGGTATCGAGGTGAGCGTTGGCGTGGCGGAAGCGCGGGCGCGGCGCTGCCACGAGGCGTATCTCTACAGCGCGCGCACCGGCCTGCCGTTCGTCACGCTGAAGATGGCGATGAGCGCCGACGGCAAGGCAGCGGCGCGGGACGGCGAACCGAGATACCTGACGAGTGAAGCGGCGCTTACCTACGTCCACGAACTGCGGGAACGCAGCGACGCGATTGTCGTCGGCGTGGGCACGGTGCTTGCCGACGACCCGCGCTTGACGACGCGCCTGGCGCGGCCCGACGTCCGCCATCCCCGGCGCTACGTGCTGGACAGCCGGGGCAGGACGCCGCCGCACGCGCGTGCGCTTGACCCGGATCTCCCCGGAGAGACCACGATCGTCACCACGGACGCGGCCCCGGCGGAGCAACTGCGGCAGTATCGCGCCCGCGGCGCGACCGTTTGGCCGCTGCCGTCCCGCGGGGGCCGTGTAGACCTGGCGGAATTCTTGGGAAAGCTCCACGCGGCGGGCGTTCGTTCGGCGCTGCTGGAGGGCGGCCCGACTGTGGCCGCGGCTTTCCTGAATGAAAACTGCGTGCAAAAGTTCCTGCTCTTCGTCGCGCCGCTTTTGGTCGGCGGAGATGACGCGCCCTCGCTGCTCGCCGACCCAGGTCCCACGGCGCTCGCCGCCAGCCGTCGGTTCCACTTTTCTTCCGTCAAACGCATCGGCCCGGACGTGCTCCTGACCGCTTACTTCGAAGATGCGGCGCGCTAACGGCGTCTTGCGCGCACCGAAGTTGCAAGCCGGTATAATCAAGAGAAAGGCGGAAGGGAGCGGCATGTTTACCGGCATCATCACCACGCTGGGCGCGGTGGCGCGCATGGCGGCAACGCCTGCGGGCGCGGAGTTGGCGATTGACGCGCCGGAACTTGCCGCCGATGTCAGCGCCGGCGAGAGCGTGTCCGTGAACGGCGCGTGCCTCACCGTGGCCGCGCTTGCGCCGCCCTCGCTTGTCTTCCAACTCACGCCGGAGACGCTTTCCCGCACGTGTTTGCCCGACCTTGCCGACGGCGACGTCGTGAACCTGGAACCCGCCCTGCGTCTCAGCGACCGTTTGGGCGGCCACGTGGTGCAAGGCCACGTAGACGCCGCCGGTACAATTCTCGAACGGGCGGCGGTAGGTGATTCGGTGGTGATGCGCTTTACCGCGCCGCCGGCGGTGCACCGCTATCTGATTGAAAAGGGCTCGATTGCCGTGGACGGCGTAAGCCTGACCGTATCTGGGGTGGAAGCGCGGGCATTCGCCGTTTCCCTGGTACAATATACCCAGGAGCACACGAACCTTATGCGCAAGCCGCTGGGCGCTCGTGTTAATCTGGAAGTAGACCTGTTCGCGAAATACGTTGAGCGCTTGTTGACGCCGCATGAGAACCAGCTATGAGAGTCACTGTTGGACGAGGGAGTACGCTCGATCGCAGTTTTCGATACCCATAAGGCGTTTGAAGCGCTAACGGCCGCCGGCTTCTCTGTGCACCAGGCGCGAGCCTTGATAGACGTGGGCAGCGAGGGCTACGGCGCGTTGGCAACCAAGGCCGACATAGCGGACATGGCCACCAGAAGCGACGTGGCCGACGTGGCCACCAAGGCCGATTTGCGGGAATTGGAGTTGCGCATGGCGGCGACACTCGAGCGCCGCATGAACAACCTGATACTCCAGCTCGCCTTTCTGCTGATTGCGGTTGGCGGGCTGATCGTGGCGGCGATAAAGCTGCTGCCGTAGGGGTCACGCTGGGATGGGCAAGGCAACTGGCACAGTCTGTCCAAGACTCGACACCGGGTAAGTGGGCGCGGGCGATACACGCAAGGAAGCGACACGAATGCCACTGGCAACGGTCGAAGAAGCAATCAGAGAATACCGCCAAGGGAACTTCGTCATCATCATCGATGACAAAGACCGGGAGAACGAAGGCGATCTTTGCATTGCCGCGGAGAAGATCACGCCGGAGCAGATCAACTTCATGGCCAAGCACGGGCGCGGCCTGATCTGCGCGCCCCTCACCGGCCAACGGTTGGACGAACTGCGCATCCCGCTGATGGTGTCGAACAACAACACCATGTACGGCACGGCTTTTACCGTCTCGGTGGAGTCGCGCCACGGCGTCGCCAGCGGCATATCGGCGTTCGACCGGGCGACCACCATCAAGGCGCTGGTTGACCCGGCTACCACGCCCAGCGACCTGATCATGCCGGGGCACACCTTTCCCTTGCGCGCGTGCGACGGCGGCGTGCTCGTGCGCGCCGGCCACACGGAGGCCAGCATCGACCTGGCCAAACTGGCCGGCCTCTACCCGGGCGCGGTGGTCTGCGAGATCATGGACGAAGACGGCCAGATGATGCGCTTGCCGCAACTGGAGGAGTTCGCCGCCAGGCACGGCATCTCGATCATCAGCATTGCCGACCTGATCGAGTACCGCTACCGCACGGAGTCGATTGCCCGGCGCGTGGCCCGCAGCCGCATTCCCACGGAGGTGGGGGAGTTTACGGCGCTTGCGTACGAGAGCACCGCCGACCGGCAGGAGGGCATTGCCCTCATCGTCGGCGAGATTACGCCGGACGAGCCCGTGCTGGTGCGCGTCCACTCCCAGTGCGCCACCGGCGACGCCCTCGGCTCGCTGCGCTGCGATTGCGGCATGCAACTGCGCCTTGCCATGCGCATGGTGCAGGAAGAAGGCGCGGGCATAATCCTCTACCTGAACCAGGAAGGGCGCGGCATCGGGCTGATGAACAAGATGCGCGCCTACGAATTGCAGGACGACGGGATGGATACGGTAGAGGCCAACCACCGCCTGGGCTTGGGCGCGGACCAGCGCCACTACGGTTTCGGCTGCCAGGTGCTCAAGGACCTGGGCGCGTACAAAGTGCGGCTGCTTACCAACAGTCCCATCAAGGCGGCGGCCTTGAGCGTCTACGGCCTGGAAATGACCGAGCGCGTGCCCCTGAACGTGGAACCAAACAGCGAGAACCTGCGCTATCTGCAGACGAAACGTGATAGACTGGGACACGATCTTTCCCTGGCCGCGCAAGACACGGAGTAGATGCGCCCGTGGCACGCACCATCGAAGGCACGCTGGCAGCCGGAGACCACCGCTTCGGCATCGTGGCGGCGCGCTTCAACGAACTGTTCGTCGACCGTCTCATCCAAGGCGCGGTTGACGGCCTGACCCGCCACGGCGTAGGGGACGACGCGATCGACGTCGCGCGCGTGCCCGGCTCGCTGGAAATCCCGCTTGCGGCCCAACGTCTGGCGGCCACCGGCAGGTACAGCGCCGTCATCTGCCTGGGCGTGGTGATCCGGGGGGCTACCGTGCACTTCGAGCACGTGGCTGACGGCGCCGCCAGCGGCATCGCCCACGTCGCGCTGGCCCACGACGTGCCCGTCATCAACGGCCTGATCGCGGCGGAGTCCCTGGAACAAGCCATGGAACGCGCCGGCACGAAACTCGGCAACAAGGGCTTCGACGCCGCCTTGGCCGCGCTGGAAATGGCGAACCTGCTGGAGCAAATCTAGGCGCGCCGACCGGCCTTCCTCCCGCGCTAGCGACGATACCTGTCTATGAAGCGTGTCACCATCTACACCGACGGCGCGTGCATTGGGAATCCGGGGCCGGGCGGCTATGGCGCGGTGGTTATCTTCAACCGGTTTCGCAAGGAGATTTCCGGCGGTTTTCGCAAGACCACCAACAACCGGATGGAGTTGCTGGCCGCCATCCTCGCGTTGGAATGCCTGTCCGAGCCGTGCGCGGTGACTCTGCACAGCGACTCCAAATACCTTGTGGACGCGATGTCCAAGGGCTGGGCGCGGCGCTGGCGGGCGGACGGGTGGCAGCGCGGCAAGCGCGGGGAAGCCGCCAATCCGGACCTCTGGAAACGGCTGCTCGACCTGACCGCCACCCACCGCGTGACGTTCAAGTGGGTGCCCGCCCACGTGGGAATCACGGAGAACGAGCGCTGCGATACGCTGGCCAACACGGCCGCTCGGGGCAAGAACCTGCCGGTTGACGAGGGGTTTGAGAACGCCGGCCGGTAGAAGTTGACATAAGCGCGCGACCGCAAACGGCCACGCCTTCCCGGGCACTATGCAATTAGCTAGCCGGTGCGGGCCACGACCGGCGCGTCCACGCCGGATTCCGCTCCCCAGACCTCGCCGGGCCTGCCGAGCAGTTGGCGCACCGCCGCGCCGCCGCTGGGCCCGGGATAGGCGGTGAATGACCTTATCGGGTCTCGCTGGTGGAGACGTCCAGCCAGTCGCCGATGGGGTCGATATTGTGCCTGGCCCGGTGGAGGCGCTGCCGGGCGTTGTCGATGAAGCGGTGGTCATCGGCCTGGATGCCGTAGAGCAACTCGATGAAGAGGATGCGCTTGGCGCAGAGGTCGATGCGGCGGCGCATGGCGGCGGACACCTCGCGGGTGTAGGCGGCGAGCGCGGCATCCAGGAAGGCTTGGCCGAAACCCGCCAGCAGCGCGCAGAAGTCTACCGCCGGATCGCCGTTCTGCCCGGCTTCCTCGAAGTCGATCACGCCGCTGACCGCGCCGCGAGCCTCGTCATAGAGGATGTTCGAGCCGTCGAAGTCTCCGTGAGTGAAGACGGGCGCGAGCTCCCAGAGGGTGTGATTGTCAATCACTTCCTGGAAGAGGCGGCGCGTCCAGTCCCGCTCCGCCGCACTCAGCAGCGGGAACGCCCGCGCTTCTACCTGGCGAAAGAGGCCGCGGGCGTTGGCGCGTCCGCGTTCAGCCGGCGGCGGGGGCCTGAGTGCGGCGGGCAGCGCGCGCAGCGGTATGGCGTGGAGCGCGGAGAGAAACGCGCCGATCTGCCCGGCGGCGCGCTCCTGTTCCGGCGGCGCGAGGGCGCAGGCGGACAGGCTGCGGCCGGGCAGCCGCTCATAGCCGGCCACCGGATAGGGAAACTGCCGGCAGCCCGCGCTAAAGTAGCGAAAGCGCGGAACCGGCAGCGGCAGCAGCGGGGCTACGCTGTCGTAGACGCGCCGCTCGTGGAAGAGGAACGCGCCGTCGTCCTCGATTGGGCCGTCTTCGTAAACGGAGCCGCCGCCGTGGGGAAAGCGGAAGATGAGGCTGCGGTTGACGGCGAATACCCGGCAGGTGCCGCCGCCCAGGAAGCGGATGCCCGTCACGCGCACGTCCGGGAAGCACGTTTCGATGATGCGTTGGTAGAAGGCGCAGTCAACAGGCATAGGCGTCTCGCTTGGCGCGCGTGCGGCAGCCGCTGTCCCTGGTGAGATTAGTGCATAGCTCCGTCATTCCGGCGGAAGCCGGAATCTAGGGCGCCGTTACAACTGAAGATGGGATGAAGTCAATCCCTTTCACCCCCATCCCAACCTTTCCCCTCAATGGGCTGACAGGAGTATGCATGCTACATCCCACTACACGTGTCATTCCGAGCGGAGCGAGGAATCTAGAACTGCTGGATTTGCGGGTCCTAGCCTTAGATTCCTCACTGCGCTCCGCTCCGTTCGGAATGACACGTTAAGCCGATTCAAGATTGCCTACCCTGTCAACCCTCGATGGGTAAGAGGTTTGCAAAGACCTCGGCGGGAAGACACCTCAGTTCCGCCGTATCGACGAGCTTAGCAGGGCGTCGGGGGTTTTCCTCCCTATTCAGCCGCGCTGGCGCGTTGGACGCGGGTAACGCCGCGCTTGTCGGCGAGGATGCGGTTGTGCTCGTGGATGACGCCGGCCCAGAGATTGACCGGTTCAGCGGGGAAGGTGTCGTCCAGCCGGATTGTGCCGCTCACCGCCGCGCTTTCACCCGGCGCGAGGTCGCGGCCCAGGCTCCAGCGAAACGGATAGGCGACCCCGCTGCGGTTGAGCGAGTAGTCCACGCCCCAGCGCACGGTTCCCGGGGCGGCGGGGTAGCCCAGCGTGTGGGCGTTCTCGCGCCAGGCGTAGCCGGCCGGGCCTGCCGGCGCCGCGCGCAGGGTGACCGCGCCGGTGTTGGTGAGCGTGGCGGTAATCGTCAGCGTGCCGCCGGCGCGTGGGGCCGCGGGCGCGATCGTCACGCCGGTGAGCCGCGCCCGGGGCGTGCCGCTCTCGCCGAGGGCGATTTCACGGCGCGCGACGGTGCGATTGCCGGCTTTGTCCTGGATCGCGACCTCCACCTGGGCCGGGCCGGCGGGCAGGCGGTCCACCGCTCGATTGAGCAGCGGCGCGTGGCGCAGCGGCGGGGGCCAGGACACTCGCACCGCGCCCGGGCCGGCGGCGTACTCACGCGCCAACCAGCGGACTTCATTGCCCGCAAGCAGGTGCGCATCCACGGTCACGGGTTCGGTTGCGGTGAACGCGACTTCCAAGCGGTCGTCCACGCCGTCCTGGTTGGGTGTGAGCACGGCCGGCGCTACGCTGAGGTCGTCCAGGGCCGGGGGCGCGGTATCGGCGTCGATGATGGTGAGCGGCCGGCGCCGCTCGATGGGTTCGCCGCCGGCCGGATCGCTACGGGTGGCGACGACCTCATACTGGCCGTTTGGCAGGACGCGGCCCGCAACCGCCCCCTGGAAGCGGAAAGTGTACGTCCCCGGCGCGCGGGGCACGCGGTCGCGCAGGATGAACGACTCGCCGTCGGTGCCACGCAACGCCAGCGAGACAATCGACTCATGCGCGACGTAATACCGGATGGTTACCGCGCCGTCGCCGTCCGCGCGCAGCGTCGCCGGATGCACGTCGAGTGCCAGCGGCGCGCGGGGAGTACCGAGCGCCGCGCACGCGGTTAAGGCCAGGAAGAGCCAAGAAACGAGCGCAAGCCAGAGCGGCCTCGGGCATGACGGACGCCTGTGCGGAGCGGAAGCGTTCATCTTTGCGAGACGGCGGCCGCCTGGCGCGGCGCGCCTATACCGCGTCTTTGCTCAGCCGCGCCAGGAAGTCGGCGTTCGACTTAGTGCGTTCCAGCCGGTTGAGCATGGCCTCGTAGCCTTCGGTATTGCCGAGGGCGGCCAACATTCGCCGGAGCGTAATCACCTTTTGGAGCGTAACCGACTCCAGCAGCAGTTCTTCGCGGCGGGTGCCGGAACGGGCCACGTCGATTGCCGGGAAGATCCTGCGCTCGGCAAACTTGCGGTCCAGCCGCAGTTCCATGTTGCCGGTGCCCTTGAACTCCTCGTAGATGACGTCGTCCATGCGGCTTTCCGTCTCCACCAGGCAGGTGGCGATCATGGTCAGGCTGCCGCCGTTGTCCACGTTGCGGCCCGCGCCGAAGAAGCGTTTCGGCGGGTAGATGGCGGCCGGATCGATACCGCCGGAGAGGGTGCGGCCGCTGGGCGGGATGGCCTGGTTGAAGGCGCGGGTGAGGCGGGTGATGGAGTCGAGGAGCACCATCACGTCCTGCCCGCCCTCCACCATGCGCTTGGCGCGTTCCAGGGCCAGTTCGGCGATGCGCGTCTGGTTTTCCGGCATCTCGTCGAAGGTGGAAGCGACGACCTCAGCGCCGACGCTCCGCTCCCAGTCCGTCACTTCCTCCGGGCGTTCGCCGATGAGCACCACCATCACGTGCACTTCGGGATAGTTGGTCATCACGGCGTTGGCAATGCTCTGCAGGAGCATCGTCTTGCCGGTCTTGGGCGGCGCGACCACGAGGCCGCGCTGGCCCCGGCCGATTGGCGAGACGAGATTGATGAGTCGTCCCGTAATGCCGCGGGAAGCCGTCTCCAGGTTGAGGCGGTCGTCGGGGAAGACCGCCGTCAGGGTCTCGAAGTGCGGGCGGCGCTTCGCCTCTTCTGGGTCCAGATTATTGACGGTTTCCACCCGCAGGAGGCCGTAGTACTTTTCGCCCTCTTTCGGCGGGCGCACCTGGCCGGCGATCATGTCGCCGGTGCGCAGGCTCAGGCGGCGAATCTGGGTGGGCGCGACGTAGACGTCTTCCGCCCAGCCGGTGTTCCAGTAGCGATGCAGGCGCAGGAAGCCGTAGCCGTCGTCGATCGTCTCCAGGAGCCCGGTGCGGTAGAGGTTGCCCTGTTCTTCGGATTGCGCCTGCAATAGCCGGTTGACGAGTTCGTGCTTCTTGAGCACTGAGTAACCGCTGATACCCAGTTCTCTTGCGCGTTCTCGCAATTCAGCCAGAGGCTTGGCGTCTAGATCAGCATATTGCACTCCGGGGTCACTCCTTTTGCTGCGTGGCTTGGATGCGTGGTGCGTTCCGTTGCGTTGCATCCACGATTTGGTAGAACGATTGCGGCGACGATGCGACTTTTGTCGGCCACGTTTGCGAATGGGTAGTACTGCTGACAGGTGCGCCCTCCTTAACGTGTGCGGTTGCGCGCAAGGCGCGCGCCGGACCGGGGTTTGGCAAAGCACTGCAGGGCCGATGCGGCGGGTGAAATGCGGCCGGGTTCCCGCTAGGCCAACCCTGCCGCGTCTTGTTTACGTGCGGTACGCCATTACCTGCGAATTGTGAAACCTGAGCGTTGCAGCGTGTAGCCGATATGAAAATAGCCGAGGCGTCGATAATAGGTAAGGGGTAACCGGATAGAATCTGTGGATAGCAGAGCGATGCCGGGGCGGATACGTGTTACTGGCAATGCAAGCGGACGGCAGCGCCGGCGGATGAGAGGATTATAAAAGGCCTGTCTCCCTTAGTCAAGCCTACCAAACGGCGAAAACCTTGTCAAATAGCCCAACTTTGGGTGGATGCCGCGCCGGTGAGCGCGTTTGCCGCGCGCCGTGCGGGGGAGGACCTGCGCGCGCCGCGACCGAATGGTCGGCGTGCGCGGCGCGTCCGGCAGCGGTCCCGCCAACCGGGACCGGGCGGGAGCAAGCGCGTGGGGCTAGCTGGCGCGGCGCTTGGTGAAGCAGTCGCTGCAGTAGATGGGACGATCGTCGCGGGGCACGAACGGCACGCGCGCCACGCTGCCGCAGTCCGCGCAGACGCCTTCGTGCATCTGCCGTTCGCCGTAGCGTTCGCGCCGGCGCGCGGTGCGGCAATCCGGACAGCGGCGCGGCTCGTGCATGAGGCCTTTCTCCTGGTAGAAAGTCTGCTCGCCGCTCGTAAACACGAACGGTTCGCTGCACTCCTGGCAGATAATCGTGCGATCCTCGGGTGACACTGCGAAACTCTCCTTGCGCTGGGTCTCACCGCTGCACGCATCGCATCGGGCGGCGGGCAAGAAACCGGCGAAGCCGCGAGCGACGGCGCCCCGTTCGCGTCCGCTCTCGTCCACGCGCGCCGCGCCCAATGGGAGACGATTGCCCAAGTATACTGGACTTTTGGCATCTATGCAAGCCGTTTAGGACTGGCGGCGCGCCGCGCCTCCGGCAATCCGCACCTCCGGCAGCGCAGGTTTGGAACCTGCGGGGCGCACGCTCGGCAGCCTTCATCTCCGGTAGCGCAGGTTTGGAACCTGCGTGTCCTGTCTCCAACAGCCCGCATCTCCGGTAGGGCAGGTTTGCAACCTGCGCAGGGCGACCCCGGCAGCCGTCCATCGGGTAGCGCAGGTTTGCAACCTGCGTGCTCTATCTCCAGCAGACCGCATCTCCCGTAGCGCAGGTTTGGAACCCGCGCCCGCGGCCGAGCGGCGCCAACCGCTTGTGCTATATTAAGACGCGGCGCGCACCCCGCGCCGGATACCATGCGAGCGCCTGTTCTCCCTGAGGCCGGATGGCGACCATTCCCATGACAAATTCTCGGTCGGCGCGCCAGATGGGCGTGAGGCCCGGCGCGTCCGTCTCCGGCCCGGCGGCCCCGCTACCTATCTCATCCCCCCAATCGAGTACGGCCCGCCGCCGTTCCCGACGCTTGCCCGCCTGAGCCATGAGCCGCCGCATCTTTGCGCTCCTGCTGCCGGTGTACGTGCCCAGCTTTCTGATGGCATTTACCCTGGGCCTGTTGATCCCCACGCTGCCGATCTACGCGACGACCTTCGGCGTTTCGTTCAGCCTGGTGAGCCTGGCCGTTGCCGCGAAGGGCATCGGCACACTGGCCATGGACCTCCCGTCCGGCGTCATGCTGGCGCGTTTTGGCAGCCGCAAGGTGATGCTGCTGGGCGTGGGTGTGGCGTGCGTCTCCCTGGCTCTGATGGGCCTGATCGAGAATTTCTACGTGCTCGTGCTGCTGCGCTTGATTTCAGGCGGCGGCACGGCCATGTGGATGCTCTCGCGCATGGCCTTCATCTCGGACGTCATCCCGCTGGAAGTGCGCGGCCGGGCCTTGTCGGCCTTTGGCGGGGTGAGCCGCATCGGCGTGTTCGCCAGCCCGGCCATCGGCGGGTTCGTGGGCGCGAATTTCGGGCTGCGCACGCCCTTCCTGCTGGCGGCGGCGCTGGCGGTCGTGGCCCTGCTCATAACGCTGCGGTACGTGCCGGAATCGCGCGCGCCGGCCAGAGTTGCGCGTCCCCGCCCCCACTGGCGCACCATGGCGCAGATCGTGGGCGCCTACCGGCGCGACCTCTTCGCCGCCGGCAGCGCCCAGGTGCTGGCGCAGATGATCCGCGCGGGACGCGAAATCATCGTGCCGCTCTACGGCGGCACCGTGCTGGGCTTGGACGTGGCGGCGGTGGGGGTGATTCTCACGGTTTCGGCGGCAATCGACATGTCGCTGTTCGGCATCGCCGGCTTGCTGCAAGACCGCATGGGGCGCAAGTGGGCGTCGGTGCCCTCGATGATCATCCTCGGAATCGGCATGGGCCTGGTGCCGCTGACCGGCGGATACCTTTCGCTGATGGCGGCGGCGGCGATCATGGGCCTTGGCAACGGTCTCGGCTCCGGTACGATGATGACCCTCGGCAGCGATCTTGCGCCGCGAGACGCCATGGGCGAGTTTCTCGGCTTGTGGCGGCTGATCGGCGACGGCGGCAATACCGGCGGGCCGCTAGTGGTGGGCGCGGTGGCGGACCTCACGGGTCTCGGCCTCGCCGCGATTGTGCTGGCCGGCGTCGGCGCGCTGGCCGCCGGCAACCTGGCGTGGTTCGTGCCGGAGACGCGCCGCCTGCGCGAACGGCGGGCGTTGTCCTGAGCGGATTCCCCTCACCCTAACCCTCTCCCCAGGGAGAGGGAAACCAGGCCCGTCCCAGGGAGAGGGAGTTGCGCCGGGAGGCGGGGGACAAGCCCCCGCGCTACGGTACGGCGTTCTCCGGTAGCGCAGGTTTGTAACCTGCGACGGAAAGGCCCCCGCGCTACGAGGCGCGGCGTGCGCTGGTAGGGGCACGACATGTCGTGCCCCTACCGGCGCGTGGCAAACGGATGAGAGGCGCGTTGGCAGTGCCGCTCCGCATTTGAATGCGACAAGACGAGGGACGCGCCCTCGTGCCGTGGGTTAGCTGGTATTCTAGGGATTGAAAAACTCCTGGGTTGCGCGGCTGGCGTGGCGGGCCGTGAGGCGTCCTGTTGGCGGGAAAGGCGACAGGGATTGTCAATGCCATTAACGCTCTTCACCCTCGGTTGGCTGCTGCTCCTTGGAGGAGCCCTCATCCACTTTGCCCTCACGGTGGCCACGCTGCTTGGCTACGGTCCGTATGGCAAGATCCTCACCTCGCGTCTAGCGGCCGGCGCGGCGCCGGAACTGCGGGCGTTCTCGCGCCACATTGCCATGCACGTCCTCATCATGGGCGTGGCGTGGTGGGGGCTGGCGTTCTGGGGCATCCGCGACGGCCACTGGTGGGCCTGGGGCGCGCTGCTGCTGATGGGCCTGACGCACTTCGCCGCGTTCGCCTGGACTGAGACCCGCAGCGAGGGACGCTGGCGCCCTCCGGACTGGCGCTGGTGGGGATTGCTGGCGGTCTTCGTCGTGAGCATGGCGCTGACCGTGCCGGGCCGGTAGCCCAACAGCGGTGTCTTGCCACCTCTTCCGGCATGGGCGGGCGTAAGTGCTCTTGCGGGTTTTGGCCCACACCTCGACTGGCGGAAGCCTCAACAGCCCTTGACTAATCGTATCCATTTGGATACAATGCCTGTATGGGATATGCGGTAGTCAAGAGTGGGAGATTCGAGCGCTGGCTGACTCGGTTGCGCGACAAACGAGCGCAGGCGAAAATCCTGGTTCGCATCGACCGCGCTAAAGATGGCAATTTCGGAGACCACAAGTCTGTGGGAGGCGGCGTTAGCGAAATCCGCGTCAATGTCGGTCAAGGCTATCGCATCTACTACACCATCCGCCGGCAGAGGGTCGTAATCCTGCTCTGCGGCGGCGACAAGCCGAGCCAGGAGCGAGACATACGGCACGCCCAACAGATGGCGAATGAGGTCTGAGGTGATGACATGGACAAAGAACACTACACCACGTGGGACAGCGCCGCGTATCTCACCGATGACGAGGTAGTCATCGAGTACTTGAAGGCCGCGCTGGAAGAGAACGACCCGGCGTTCTTCATGAAGGCGGTTGGCAACGTGGCGCGCGCCAGGGGCATGACCGCCATCGCCCAGGAGACGCAACTGGGGCGTCCCAGCCTGTACAAGGCGCTTTCCGGTGAGCGCGACCCCAGGATCGGCACCGTGATGAAAGTGCTGGCGGCATTTGGCATTCAACTCACTGTCGCGCCGAAACAAACCTGACAACCGGTACGGTGTATTGGTGGAGAAGGGACTTCGTCGGCAGGGCTGCGCCGCGCGATGGGCACGACTCGCGGGGCCAGTTCCGGTTGCCGCTGCTTGGATGAAGAGATTTCGTTCGCTACGCCACGGGCGTCATGGCCGCACACGGCAATGATCTGACAGCCGTGAGCGTGATTGATAACCCGGTCCGGGCGAGGCGCCGGCGGCCGCTAGCCAGCGCAAAGCATTTTCGCTACAATGGCCTCAATCCACGGCGCGAGGCGTGGTTTGATGAGAAGATGAACTCTGGTCCCGTGTCACCTGCGGGGCAGGCTTTCCGCCGGCATGACGGGAGTGATGGGAGAAAACCGATGGATCTAGCGCTGGGCGCGCCAATTTCGGCTGAAGACGGGGAGGCGCTGGGCGCGCTTGGCGGCATCGTCGTCGATCCGCTCTCGCGGAGCGTCAAGGCGATAGTGTTGTTCCTCGAGCCGGATCTGGTCGTTGCCGCGCCGATCGAGGTGGCCGCGGTGCGTGAGGGGCGGGCGACCATGCCCTCCACGGCCGCGGCGGGCATCGTGCGCGTGCAGGTCCCGCTGACGCTGGTGCGCGGCGTTTCCGGCAAGGCGATGACGCTGGCGCTCGGCCGCTCGGCCTTGCGCGAGACGCTGGCGGCTTTTCCCGATGCGGACTCGATCGCGGGGGTGCCGCTGGCGCTGCGCGCCCGCGCCGACGGCGGCTTGGACGCGGCGGCCGCCGCTCTGCCGGATACTTTCGTGCCCGACGCCGAACTGGACGGCAATACGTTCGTAAGGGACGTCTACGGCAAGGTGGGGCACTGGGACGAGATGCGCGTGGACCCGTTCACGCATAAACTCCTGAGTTTGAAAGTGGCCGGCGCGTTGACGAACGACCGGGCGGAGAACCGCATCCCGGCGCACGCGCTGGGCAGCATTCACCGGCGGTTCATCACGGTGAAGTTGCCGTTGTTCTAGCGCGGCCCGGTTCAGGATTGCGTTTTCCATTTGCGCCAAGAGGCGGGGGACAAGCCCCCGCGCTACGGGGACGGAGGCGCGCAGGCGGCGGGGGACAAGCCCCCGCGCTACGGGGACGGAGACGCGTGGGCGGCGGGGGACAAGCCCCCGCGCTACGGGGGTGGTGGCGCGCAGGCGGCGGGGGACAAGCCCCCGCGCTACGGGGATGGAGGCGCGCGGGAGGCGGGGGACAAGCCCCCGCGCTACGGGGGTGGTGGCGCGCCAGGAGGGTGGAGGGGAAGAAGCCCCGGTCATGGGATGGTAGCGCAGAGCGCACGAGACGCCCAATGTTCGACCTCATCGCGGAATTGACAGCGGCCCATTCTCCCGTCGGCAACGAGCGGGAGATCGACGAGGTGCTCCGCAAGCGCCTCGAGCCGCTGCCGTGGGACGTGTGGCACGACCCGGCCGGCAACGTCATCGCCAAGGTCGCGGGCGCGGCCAGCGACTGCCCGTTGATCCTGGACGCCCACAAAGACGAGCTCGGCCTCGTCATCAAGCGCATCGAGGACGACGGCAAGATTCGCGTGGCGACCCTGGGCGGCACGTACCCGTGGAAGTACGGCGAAGGCCCCATGGACATTCTGGGGGACGAGGGCACGGTGCCCGCCGTGCTCTGCTTTGGCGCGATGCACGTGACGGAAGAAAGCCCCATCCACGCCGTCCGCGCCGAGGGCGGCCGCTCGCTGAAGTGGTCCGACTGCTACCTCGACGCCAAACTCGGCAAACATGCGCTGCTGGCGCGGGGCGTCCACCCCGGCTGCAAGGCGGTCGTCGCGCGGGAGCGCAAGCGGCCAGTGCGCCTCGGCGGCTACGTAGGCACGTATGCGCTGGACGACAAGGGCGCGGTGGCGATTCTCCTTTCTCTGGCTTCCTCGCTGGCCGAGAGCCCGCCGCCGCAGGACGTGTACCTGGTGTTTTCCAGCACGGAAGAAAACGCCGGCGGCGGCGGGCCGTACGCGGCGCGCACGCTGCCCGGCGATACGTACATCGCGCTGGAGATTGCGCCGGTGGCGAAAGAGTACGGCATACAGGCCGGCGGCGCGCCGGTGCTGGTCTATAAGGACGCCTACAACGTCTACGACGAGAGGCTCTTGCGGCGCTTTGCCGCTCTCGCCGGAGAACTCGGTCTCGATATTCAGCACGGCGCTTTCGAATCCTACGGCACGAACGCCTCCATTGCCCGCAAGGTAGCCGCCATCGGCCGCATCGCGGCGCTCGCCTTCCCCTGCGAGAACACCCACGGCTTCGAGATGGTCCACCTCGACTCGTTGACGAACCTGAGCGCGCTGATGCTCGCGTTCGTCAACCGCTGGCCGGGGATACTCGAAGACGCATAGCACCCGCCTTACCAAGTAACCATTCCCGCTTCGACAGGCTCGGCGCGAACGGTTGCTGCTTCCTGCCGACGTTCCCGCTTCGACGGGCTCAGCGCGAACGGTTGCTGCTTCCTGCCGACATTCCCGCTTCGACAGGCTCAGCGCGAACGGTGGTTGTTTCCTGCCGACACTTCCGCTTCGACAGGCTCAGCGCGAACGGCATTTACTCTCACCCAAACGTCGCCCCGTGGAAGTCCCAGACAAAGTATCCACTTACCCTGAGACTGTGGAAGTCCAAGAGAGAGTAACCGTTCGTCCTGAGCCTGTCGAAGGATGGACGGTTACTCTCTCTTGGACGCCCTCCGGAGCAGAAAACCCGGCGCTGCTTGAACGCGCCTATCGCCCTCCCTAGAATGGTGGCAAGGCCATCCCATTTCCCAATGCCGGGGTTGACGAACGTCCCGCGCCGGAGAGCAGCGTCTCGATGCCAAAGTCCTCTGCCCGCGGCCTGACGCCGATTCAAGAGCAGTACTACCGCATCAAGGGCAATTACCCGGATGCCTTGCTGTTCTTTCGCCTCGGCGACTTCTACGAACTGTTCGGGGATGACGCCAAGGTGGCTGCCGAGACCTTGCAGATCGTCCTCACGGCCCGGGAATTCGGCAAGCGCGAGAAGATGCCCATGTGCGGCGTGCCCGCCCACGCCGCAGAACGGTATCTGGGACAATTGCTGGCGGCGGGGCACCGCGTCGCGATCTGCGAACAGGTCTCGGAGCCGGGGCACGGACTGGTGGAGCGCGCGGTGGTGCGCGTGGCTACGCCGGGCACGATCGTCGACCCCGATCTGCTGGCGGCCAAAGAGCACACCTACGTCGCGGCAGTCGTGCGGGCCAAGAAGCGCGTCGGACTGGCGTATGCGGACGTGAGCACGGGCGAGTTCGCCGCGACCGAGATCCGGGAGGATGCCGAGGCCGTCCTGGCCGCTGAATTGGGGCGTCTGCAACCGGCGGAGTGCGTTCTCCCCGAAGGCGCGACGCTGGAACTGCCTGCCCAGCCTCAGACGACGGCTGTTTCGCAGATGTCCTATGCCGCGTGGCACTTCGATTTGCAGGAAGCGACGAGCACGCTGCTGCGGGTGCTCGGCGTCGCCACGCTGGACGGCTTTGGCTGCGCCGATCTGCCGCTGGCGACCCGCGCCGCCGGCGGGCTGCTGGCCTATCTGGAAGAGACCCAGAAGTCGTTCCTCGGCAGTTTGGACGGTCTGCGCACCTACTCCCTCGACTCCTTCATGGGCCTGGATCCCGCCACGCTGCGCAACCTGGAAATCGTGCGCAACAGCCGCACGCAACAGGAAGAGGGTTCGCTGCTGGGCGTGTTGGATGAGACGCGCAGCGCGATGGGCGGCCGCCTGCTGCGCCAGTGGCTGACGCAGCCCCTGGTGGACGTGGCCGCCATCGAGGCGCGCCTGGAGACGGTCGAAGCCTTGACGCAGGACCGGGTTGTGCTGGAGCGGCTGCGCGAGCAACTGGGGAAGTTGGCCGACGTGGAGCGGCTGGCCCACCGCGCCGCGCAGCGTCTGGCCACGCCGCAGGACCTGGCGCGCTTGGGCCGGTCGCTGGAGGCGGCGGCAACAATTGAAGAACTGCTGCGCGCATCGACGGCTCCGCCTATCCACGAGCGCGCCGACCGGCTCGATCCGGCCCCGGAAGTGGCGGCGCTGCTCGACGCTGCCATTGGCGCGGAACCGGGAGAAGCGCCAATCAAGCCGGGATACAGCGCGGAACTGGACGAACTGGCGCGGCGCGCGCAAGAAGCGCGGGCGTTCATCGCGAATCTCGAGGCCAAGGAGCGGCACGCCACCGGCATCAAGAATCTCCGGGTGGGCCACAACAAGGTCTACGGCTACTACCTGGAGGTCAGCAAAGGCGCGCTGGACAGCGTGCCGGAACGCTACATGCGCAAGCAGACCCTGACCACGGGCGAGCGTTACAGCACCACGGAGTTGCAGGACGCCGAATCGCTGATACTGAACGCGGAAGAAGAACTGAGCGCCCTGGAGCAGCGGATCTTCGAGGGCATCGTGGAGAGCGTGGCGGCGGAAGAGCGGCGCTTGCGCGCGCTGGCGCAGGGCCTCGCCGCGCTGGACGTGCTGGCCGCGTTCGCTAGGGCGGCCGCCCGCCGCAACTACGCGCGGCCGGTGGTGGACGAGGGGGATTGCATCGAGATCAGCGAGGGCCGCCATCCGGTGGTGGAAGCGGCGTTGGAGGGCGCGCCCTTCATTCCCAACGACGCGCGGCTGGACGCGGAGCAACAGATCGTGGTGCTCACCGGGCCGAACATGGCCGGCAAGTCTACGTACTTGCGCCAGGTGGCGCTCACCGTGCTGATGGCGCAGGTGGGCAGCTTTGTCGCGGCGCGGTCGGCGCGCGTCGGCATCGTGGACCGCATCTTCACGCGGGTGGGGGCGCAGGACGAAATCGCGGCCGGCGCGAGCACCTTCATGGTGGAGATGACGGAGACGAGCTACATCCTCACCCACGCGACGCCGCGCTCGCTGGTGGTCTTCGACGAGGTGGGGCGCGGCACCAGCACCTACGACGGCCTGGCCATCGCCCGCGCCGTGCTGGAATACCTGCACAACCACGCGGGCCTGCGCTGCAAGACGCTCTTTGCCACTCACTTCCACGAACTGGCCGAACTGGAAGGCACGCTGCCCCGGGTGAAGAACTCCCGGGTGGACGTGCTGGAAGAGCGGGGAAACGTGGTCTTTCTGCACAAGGTGGCGCCGGGCGGCGCGGACCGGTCGTACGGCGTCAACGTGGCTAAGCTGGCCGGCCTGCCGCGCCCGGTGCTGCGGCGGGCGGAACAGGTGCTGCACGAACTGGAGGAACGGCAACTGCGCGGCGAACCGGCGCCGGCCCCACGCCAGGACGGCGCCGGCCAAATGCCGCTCTTCAGCGGCCCCCATCCGGCCCTGGCGGCGCTGCGCGACCTGGACGTGGACGCTATGACTCCCCTGGAGGCCATCAGCGCGCTGTACGAACTGAAGCAAAAGGCGCGGGAGTAAGGGGTTTAGACCCAAACCCAAAATCCATCAGCCAGCCCTTTGAGATTGTCGCCGGGAGCGCGAGGAAACGCTCTCCAGATGAGAGACGAAACAGACCGCTGAGAGGCGTCCCTCCCCTCACCCCGGCCCTCTCCCCAGGAGACTGTGGAGAGGGGGCAAGAAAGAGCGCCTCCGGTACCCTCTCCCCACGAGAGAGTGAGCAAAGTTCGCCTCCGGTTCCCTCTCCTGGGGGAGAGGGTTAGGGTGAGGGGGGACAATGCTGTCGCGTTAACGTAGCGCGGGGGCTTGTCCCCAATGTTGTCGCATTAAAGTGAAGGGGCTACTTTAGTAAGGTAATGAGCGATATATCTTACAAAGGAGCCTTGGCTAATGGTAGCACAGACGGTAGGAGTAGGACGGCGGCTATGGCGTGAGTTGGAGCCGGCGCTGACGGCGGCAGCACGGGTGAGGGGAGCGGATCGCTATCGCAAGCATTTTTCGGTGCGAGCGCATGTGGGGATGCTGCTTGGTCACGTGCTGAGTGGGAGTGGGAGCCTGCGGCAAAGCCATGGGCTGCAGATGGGTGATGTGGTGTGGCGACGGCGGTTGGGTTTAGCGTCGGGCATAAGTTACAGTCAGTTGGCACGTTCATCCCAGACGCGGCCGTTGGCGTGTTTTACGGCGGCGTGGGAGGTGTTGGCGCGGCAGGTGCAAGCACGTGGGCCGGCGCACGTACGGCGGGTGGTGGCGGTGGACGGCAGTTTTCTGGCGCTGAGCGCGGCGTGTAGTCCGTGGAGCGTGCACCAAGGGCATGAGGCGGGAGTACGGCTGCAGATGGCATATGCCGTGGACACACAGGTGCCGACGCGGTTACAGGTGACGTTGGCGGACGCGAATGACGTGACGGCGTTCAAGCGTTGGGATCTGGCGCGGTGGCAGGGCTGGACGCTCTTGCTAGACTTGGGCTACTACGCGCATCGGGTCTTTGCGCAGATGCGGGAGGCAGGTGTGCACTTCGTGACGCGCCTGCACCCGCAGGCTGCCTACTGCGTGGTGCGCGAGCGTGCCGTGACCGGCGCGCGCACGCCGGCAGGAGACGTGGTGGTGCGGGACGCGGTGATCGTGCTGGGCAGCGCCAACAACCGCAACGGCGCGGTCTTAGCAGAGATGCGCCTGGTGGTCAGCCGCACGGCGCAGGGGAAAACGCACCACTTCATCACCGACCGTCACGACCTGAGCGCTCCAGAGGTGGTGTGGCTCTACCGCAAGCGCTGGCAGATCGAGTTGTTCTTTCGCTGGCTGAAGCATGTGTTGGGCGCAATCCGCCCCATTGGATACAGCCGTGCCGCCGTCTGGCTCACCTTGGTGGTCGCCAGCATCGTGGCCGTGCTCGCACAGCTCTTGGAGGAACTACGTCCAGCTAGCAGCACTCGCGTCTCCTGGCTGCGAACGCTTGCCGCTTCCTTGCCCCGCGCACTCCGCTTCAGCGGTTAATGCGACAGCATTGGGGCTTGTCCCCCGCCGGAACAAGCAGAACGCTAGCGGAACGGACTGGCCCTGCGGAAGACGCAGGCTACAAACCTGCGCTACCGGAAAGACGAAACAGACCCTATTGAGGACGCAGGTTACAGACCTGCGCTACCGGAGGAACGAGGTAGACCCTGCGGAGGACGCAGGTTGCAAACCTGCGCTACCGGAGGAACGAGATTGACCCGGTGTAAGAATAAAGAAGCAGGTTGCAAACCTGCGCTACCGGAGAAACGGGCGTAGTTTTCATGCTTATCGCGTTAAGTGCGGCGCCATTTGGGTGAGGAGAAGGCGCGCGGCGGCGGGCATTGCTTGACAACGTAGTGTCTGCTGCACCATAGTCTTGGTAAGCGCGGGCGCTTCTCGCCGCGCGGTTGGCGGCAGCGGCGCAGCACTCCGGGAGAAAGCGGCATGGCGGCATTGGCAATTTCCACGCGGCACATCGTCCACGAACCGAGCGCGCCGGACCTCCCGTTTCGCGAAGAGCACTTTGGCTACCGCCACACGGCGTTCCAGGTTCCGCCGGAGCAGGCCGGCATCGTCCTGGTCGATTGCTGGGACATACACATCACGGCGAGCCACGTGGAGCGGACGGGGCAGATCTGCCGCGAGCGCATCCGGCCGGTGCTGGACGCCTGCCGCGAGATTGGCATAACGGTGATTCACGCGCCCTCGCCCAGCGTGGCGCAGAAGTTTCCCCAGTGGCTGCGCTACGCCGGCGATAGCGAACTGGCGCCGCAGCCGCAGGCCGCGCCCGCCTGGCCGCCGGAGGACTTTGCCAAGCGCCGGGGAGAGTGGGCGCGGTTGCGCGCGGACCGCACCGGGACCTGGGCGGAGGAAATCGATCAAATAAATGAGGACCGGTACATCGACCGTTCGGTCTTTCCCCAGCCGGACGACTTCATCATCGCCAACGGCCATCAACTTCACCGGCTGTGCGCGCACCGCAAGATTCTCTATCTCTTCTACGTGGGTTTTGCCACCAATCTCTGCGTGCCGCACCGCGACTACGGCATGTTGGCCATGCGCGAGCGCGGCTACGGCCTCATCCTGCTGCGCGACTGCACCACCGGCATCGAAACGGGCGAAACAATCGAAGGTTTGTTGTGCACGAACATGGCGATCCACGACTACGAGTTGCGGGACATCGCGGGCACGATAACGTCTGACGAGTTTCTGGCCGCGGCGCAGCCGTTGCGAACGGGCGCGGCGGTGGGCGCGGAGACGACGTAAAGGTGGGAATGGAAATTTCGGTTGACAAGGGCTACGGAGCGCGGGCGTACAGCCGTTCGCCCTGAGCCTGTCGAAGGGCTGTGGGAAGTGAGCGCCGGGCCGCTCGCCTCCGTACTTGGTACGGGGCAGGCTCTGAGCGTGTCCAAGGGTGAGCGGCGGGGTGAAACGGAGTGCCGGTTGCGGCGCTTCCGCCCTTCCCGTTCATACTTCGACAGGCTCAGCACGAACGGGAAGGACGGAGCCGTTTGGGGCCAAAACGGACAGCACGAACGGGAAGGACGGAAGCGCGCCGGGCAAGAGGTAACCGAGGGCAGGGTGGCGGCGCGGCAAGAGCGGCATAGTCATCAAAGGCAGAAAAGGACGTGGACGTGGACGAAATTCGGATTGGCGTTGCCGGACTGGGGGGGCGCGGGCTGAGCTGGATGCGCTTGTTGCAGCGCGTCCCGGGCTACCGCATCGTCGCGCTTTGCGACCCCATCACCGCCATCCACGAGCGCGCGCTCGCCACGGTGGAGCACAGCGACGGCGTCGCCGCGTACGCCGACTATGAGGACTTTCTCGCGGACTCAAACGTCGAGGCCGTCGCGCTCACGGTGCGCAGCCCGCGCCAGGGCGCGCTGGCTGCGCAGGCGCTGGAGGCCGGCAAGCACGTCAACGCGGAAGTACCGGCGGCGCACTCCATCGAGGACTGCTGGCGCATCGTCGTGGCCGCCGAAACGTCCGGCAAGGTCTACCAGTTGGCCGAACAGACCCGCTACATGGGCGTGATGCAGGCCTGGCGCGACATGGTGCAGGCCGGGCAACTGGGGCGCGTGACGTTCGTGGAAGGCCAGTACTTCCACTACTACGTCTCCCAGTTCTTCTGGGAGAAGGAGACCGGCACGTTCTACGGCCCCACGGAAGTTCCCGACCATCCGGAGGCTGAGCCTACCTGGAGCGCCTTGATGCCGAGCATCCACTACCTGCCCCACGAACTCAGTCCCCTGCTCTACGTGCTGGACGACCGGGTGGTGTCGGTCACCGGCATGAGCACGGAAGCGCCCAGCTACTCGCATCCGGTAATACCCCAGCCGGACATGCAGGTAAGTTTGATGAAGACGGAGAAGGACGCCATTCTGCGGCTGGCGGCCAGTTTTGCGCAGCCGCAGCCGCCGCGCGACTACCACTGGTACCAGATCATGGGCACGCGCGGCTCCGTGGAGTGGCGGCGTTCTAACCGCGAGAAGCCGAAGATGTGGCTGGCAACCGCCCAGATGCACGACATGGCGGAGGTGGATTGGCAGTTCCAGCGCACGGACGCGCCGGCAGAAGCGCGGGGCAGCGGCCACGGCGACGCCGACTACTACGTGCACGCGGCCTTCCGGGACGCCGTTCTCGGCACGCGGCCGCTGGAGTTCGACGTGTACCAGGCGATGGATACCGCCGCGCCGGCTATTCTGGCGGCTGAATCCATCGAACAGAATTCAACACTGCTGACGGTACCGGACTTCCGGCCCAGCGCCGCGCGGCCGGCCGGCGCGCAGCCGCAGGAAGCGTAGCCGTCGCAGGAAGCGAAGTCTGCGCTGAAAGCGAAGTCTGCGCTGAAAGCAATATTGCGGAGAGAACGTTAACTCAGAGCCGACCCGTTCAAGTAGCCAGAAGAACCAGGAGAGTTGCCAGCTATGGAGATAAAGCTTGGATGTTTCACCCGCCCGTGGCGGGAATACGGCATCGAGGCCGCGGTCGCGGGAATGCGCGCCGCCGGGTTCAAGTACTTTGGCCCCATGGGCATGGCGCCCACGCGCCTCATCGACTACAACTCCACCCCGGCAGAGGTGGCGGCAATCGAGCAGACGGTGCGGGACGGCGGCCTCGCGTTCTCGATTATGATGGCCACCTATCCGTTGACGAGTGTGGCGGAGGGCGTGGCGGCGCTCAACCGGCAACTCGATTACGCGGAGCAACTCGGGGCGCGTCACGTGATGACCGGCGGCGCGTCCAAGCCGGAGCAGTACGACACCTACTACGCCATCATGCGCGAGTCCGCCGAGTACGCGGTGCACAAGGGCATTTCGCTGTCGCTCAAGCCGCACGGCGGCCTGAGCAACACCACGCGGGACACCATCGAATCGTGGAAGAAGGTGAATCACCAGAACTTCAAGATCTGCTACGACGCGGGCAACCTGCTCTTCTACGCCGGTGAGGATCCGCTGGCGCACATCCGCGAGATTGCGCCGATCGTGGGCGCTATGTGCATCAAGGACGAGGTTGGCGGCCAGCGAGGCGACGTGATGGTGACCGCCGGCGACGGCTTGGTGGACTTTGCGGCGGTCTTTGGCGCGCTCAAGGAGGCGGGCTTCAACGGCCCGTGCGCGGTCGAGACGTTGAGCGGTGAGGCCCTGGACGACATCAACCACCAGGCCACGCGCGCGCGCTCGTTCCTGGAAAACACCTTCGCCGCCGTAGGCTACACCGTAGACTAGGAGGCTCCCGTGGCAATCATTACCATTTCACGCCAGCGCGGTTCCGGCGAGGTCGAGTTTACGAACAAGCTGACCGACGCCCTGGGCTATCCGCTGTACGACGACCGGCTCATCCAGCAAGTGGCCGCGGAGTTGGAAGTGCACACCGGCGTGGTGCGGGCGCTGGACGAGCGGCTGGCGCCCAGCGCGATTCAGAGCGTGCTGGCGCGGCTCACCGGCGGGCGGGTGCGTGGCCAGGCGGCGGCGACCCGCGAAGAGGGCGGCGTGCGGCCCGAAATCGTCCGCACGGCGTTGCGCTCGGTGGTGCGCGAGATTGCCCGGCGCGACAACGCCATCATCGTCGGCCGCGGCGCCGGCATCATCCTCAGCGACTTGCGGGGCGTGCTCAAACTGCGCCTGGTCGCCCCGCAGGAGTTTCGCGCCCGCAATCACGCGCGGACGGTTGGCATGAACCTCGGCGAGGCCGATGAAGAAGTGCAGCGCACCGACAGCGAGCGCCGCGCCTACATCCGCCGCATGTTCAACGTGGATTGGGACGAGCCGACCCTCTACGACATCGTCATCAACATGGCGCGCACCGATAGCGACACGGCGGTGAGGATCGTCGGCAAGATCATGGCAGAGAAGCAACTCTAGCCGGGCGGGGCCGCGGCGGCGTTCCCAGCGCCGTTCGCGTCAAGACTGCGGTTCCCTGTGCCGCTGCATGGCGAACCGCATGGCGCGGGTCACCGCGCCGCTATCCACCATACCCTTCACCAGGTAGTCCTGCGCGCCGTTCCTGAGCGCCGCGAGGCCGGTCTCTTCATCGTCGAGGCCCGTGAGCACGACGATGGGAGTCGCGGGAGCGGCCGCCACCATGGCGCGTATGGTGTCTATGCCCTGGCTGTCGGGCAGCGCCAGGTCCAGCAGGATGACGTCATAGGGTTCTACCTTCGTCTGCTCGCTGGCCTCAGCAAGTCGCGTCACGTGCGTCACGTCGAACTGCATGTTGGGCACCTGTTCCAGCAACTCGTAGAGCAGTTCAGCGTCGCCGCTATCGTCTTCCACGAGGAGGATTTCGAAGATATTCGTGTCCATACCGGCGTCGGCTCCCTTGATCGATTGGTGTGGTAGACTTCTCACAAGGATGTACGTATCACTCTAGCATACTCGCGCCGCGTGTGTGCCGGGGAAGGCGCGTTTGGGGTAGGCTCCCCGGTTTCGCACGGGCCATGGATGCGACCGGTCGCAGGGAGGAGCGGACACGTGAGGGGTGAAGAACGGCGGGAAGACGAGGCCGGGCCGCGCGTCCGCGAGCGGCCGCAACGCCAGGCCACCGAGTACGAGGTGCTGGCGGAGATCGGCCGCATCATCAGTTCAACCCTCAATATCGACGAAATCTACGAGCAGTTTGCCTCCCAGGTCTCGCTGCTCATTCCCTTCGACCGTCTCTCGATTTCGTCCGTGGATATGGAAGCGCATACCGTGCAGGCCGTGTACGCGGTTGGCGGCGACATTCCGGGCTGGGAACGGAACGTGGTGCACGACATCGTGCCGGGCGGCATCAGCGACATTCTGGAGCGTGATCGCCGGGGAATCCTGTTCAGGACGCCGGCCGAAGAAGAAGAGGCCGGGCACCAGCCGGCGCGGGAGCTTGGCGGCGACTTTCAGACCCGCATTGCCGTGCCCCTCGTCGCGCGCAGCGTGTTCGTGGGCACCCTGAACATTCGCTCGCTGCGGCCCTACGCCTACGATGAGGATCAACTGGCGCAGGCGGAACGGATTGGCGCGCAGATTGCCGGCACGATCGCCAACGCTTTCGCGTACGAGAAACTGGAAGCGGCGCAGCTTTCGCTGGAAAAGGCCGTTGCCGAGTTGCGCCGCTCCAATCAAGAGCTTGAGCAGTTCGCCTACGTGGCGTCCCACGACCTGCAAGAGCCGCTGCGCAAGATCGCCAGTTTCTGCAATCTGCTGGAGACGCGGTACGGCGAGAAACTGGACGAACGAGGGGGCGTCTACCTGCACTACATCGTGGACGGGGCGACGCGGATGCAGGCGCTGGTCAACGACCTGCTGCTCTACTCGCGAGTAACGACCCGGGGAGCGGAGTTTGCGCCGGCCGCTATGGACGAGGTCTTGGAGGAAGCCTTGGCCAATCTCGAACTGGCCGCGGCGGAGAGCGGCGCGCTGGTCACCTACGACCCGTTGCCCCGGGTGGTGGGGGACGCGGCGCAACTGGCGCGGGTGTTCCAGAATCTGGTCGGCAACGCCATCAAGTATCGCGGTGAAGCGCCGCCGCGCATCCACGTCGGCGCGGCTGAGGAGAGCGGCGAGTGGGTGTTTTCGGTGCGGGACAACGGCATCGGCATCGCGCCGGAGTACGCCGAGCGCATCTTCGTCATCTTCCAGCGGCTGCACACCCGCGAGGAATACGGCGGCACGGGCATCGGCCTGGCGGTGTGCAAGAAGATCGTGGAGCGGCACGGCGGCCGCATCTGGGTAGAATCCACGGCGGGCAGCGGCGCGACCTTCCGCTTCAGCCTGCCCCACACGCCGGAGTAGAGGCACATGCAGGTACACCCCACGGCGAAGCCGGTTGACGTGTTGCTGGTCGAGGATGATCCGGGCGACGTGCTGCTCACCCAGGAAACGCTGCTGGGCAGCAAGATTCGCACGAACCTGCACGTGGTCGGCGACGGAGTGGAGGCGCTGGCGTTCTTGCGGAAAGAGGGCGCGTACCAGTCCGTGCCCCGCCCGGACCTCATCTTGCTGGACCTCAACATGCCCCGCAAGGACGGGCGCGAGGTGCTGGCGGAAATCAAAGAGGATCCGGCGCTGAAGACGATCCCGGTGGCCGTGCTCACCACGTCGTCGCAGGATGAGGACATCCTGAAGAGCTACGAACTGCACGCGAACTGCTACATCACCAAGCCGGTCGGCTTGGAACAGTTTTCCACGGTGGTGCAGTCGCTGGAAGACTTCTGGTTCGCGATCGTCAAGCTGCCGCCAAAGTAGACGCGCTCCGCGGCCGCGTACAACCCCGCCCGGCAAACGGCGCGCCGCAACGCGCGCCTACGCTGAAGAAGACTCTTCCGCCGCCAGGTCTTCGTCAAGGATGGCCTGGTAGCGATAGCGCGTGCGCCTGAGGCGCTTGCCGTAGAGGCTCGGCGCCTCTTCCGGTTTGAAGTGCCCGGCGGGCAGGGCGTGGTGCCACGTGTACGGCTCCATATCCTCCGCCGATAGCCTGTGTCCGGCGGGCAGCGGGCGTCTGGCAACCAGCACCTGGCTGCCCGTCTCTCTGATGATCTCGGGCTCGCTATCGTCCGCGTCGGGGGCGAAGCCGAAGCCGCGGCGCAGCGCCTGGACGATCCCGAAGCCGACGGCGAACCCGCCCAAGTGCGCCGTGTAGGCAATGCCGCCGCCCTGGCCTACCGCCGAACCCAGCGAGCCGACGATTTGCAGCGCCAGCCAGACCCCAATCACGATCAGGGCCGATACGTCGAACGTGGGCGGACGCCGCTCGCCCTGCCCGTCTAGGAGACCCAGCGCCCAGAAGGGGATTGCGTGCACCGGCATGATGCCGATGGGCGCGAGCGGAAAGAGGACGAGGAACGCGCCGAGCACACCGGCGATCGCGCCGCTGGCGCCAATGCGCGGGATGGTGTCGCCGGCAAAGATGGCGGACTCTATGATGCCCGCGCCAATGCCGCACGCCAGGTAGAAGGCGGCAAAGCCCCCATGCCCCATTTCGTCTTCCACGTTGCCGCCGAAGACCCAGAGGAAGAGCATGTTGCCGGCCAGGTGCAGCGGGCCGAAGTGGAGGAAGGCGGCGAGCAGCAGGTTGCGCAACTGGTCGATTTCGCCGGCCCAGAGCCCGGCGGGTTGCAGGCCGTACTCGCGGGCGCTCCAGCCCAGGCTATGCGCCGCCGCGAACATGGCGACGTTGAGCGCGACCAAGGCGAGGGTGACGAACGGCCGCCGCCGCTGCCCCGCTTCCGGCTCGGCGTCGATCGGTATCAGGAGCATGACGCGGCCTTGCTCAAACGCATTCCTGCCTGGACGCTTCGCTAGGCCGCCCGCACCTTGCCCTTGCCGTCGCACTTGGGGCAGGCGCCCTTGAGTTCGTGCCAGCCGCTCGGTTCGTCGGGGTTCGGCCACTTTTCGTCCACCGCGCCGGTGCCCTCGCAGCGGGTGCAGATCATCTGCGGATGCGGGAAGACCCGGGGGATGATGAACCAGGCGCTTATGACCAGAACGGCGACGATAATGATGATTCCCAGTTGATCCATAGCTCTTGCCTCTCTCCGCTGCGCAGAACTTCGGTTTTGCCCTCACCCTAACCCTCTCCCACGGGGAGAGGGGACAAGGCAGGCCGGGCATTGATTTTGGCCCTCACCCTGGCCCTCTTCCACGGGGAGAGGGGATAGGTGAGGATAATCCCTTACTGACAGTGTAAGGCAAACGAGCGGCAGGCAGAAAGGTCTCACGGGGCAGGCGGAGAGGTCTCACGACGATTGTGGGCGCGCCTGGGCTGCGGCCGCGGGGGCGGGCGAGAGCGCGCGGGCGGCCTCTTCCTTGGTTGCCAGCACGGCCCAATGCTGGCCGACGAGGGCGGGGAAGAGGTGCTTGTTGACCTCACTGCTGTACAGGATGCAGTCCTCCAGCCAGATCCGCTTGGCGAAGCCGTATTCCCGGCTTTGTATCAGGGAGTAGAAGACGCAGGCGCTGCCGTACTGCCCGCACAACACGACGTTTTCGACGCCGGCCTGGCGCAGCAGGTATTCCAGGCCCGTGCCGGTAAAGACGGAGCCGGTCGTCTTGCGGATGAGCATCTCTCCGGGCAGGGGGGCAAGCGGCTCGATCACCGACATAGCCGGGGTATCGAAGAGATCGTAGTCTCTAGCGCGCATGTGGAGCGGGGCGTCGCGCTTGTCCAGCGTCCACCTGGCGCAGACGGCGTGCACGATAAGCGCGCCGGCCGCGCGAAACCCGTGGAGGGCGGCGGTGACGTTGGGAATCACGCAGTCGAGTTCGCGCGCGAACCACTCGGCCCGTTGGTGGTCGCCTTGGGCCAGCCACACCGGATTGCAGAACCGGTTCATCATGTCGATGATGATGAGGGCGGTCTTCTCCGGTTCGAGGACTTCGTCCGGGGCGATGCGCTGCGTGGCGAATGAGTCGGTGTCGATGAGCATGGGCGTGTCTCCTTGGGCCGGTTGTTCACACCGGGGTCATCACCTCAGGGCCCTTGTTGCGCGTATTGTTTACCAGGGTAGAGACCTCGAACGCTTCCAGTTCGTCATCCGGGTAGGACGCGATCACACTGGCAAGCGCCAGAGGGTCTTCAACCGTTTTGTCCAACCAGAACGCTTCCGCTTCCTGGGGCAGGATGACCGGCATTCGGTCGTGTATGGGCCGCAGCGCGTCATTGGCGGAGGTCGTGATGATGGTGCAGGACGTGACCACCTCGCCTTCCGGGTCTTGCCACGTCTCCCAGAGGCCGGCAAAGGCGAACGGCTCGCCCGACGTGAGGGTAATCCGCATGGGCCGTTTTTGCTTGCCGCCGAGTTTCTGCCACTCGTAGAAGCCGTCGGCCAGGATCAGGCAGCGCCGCTTGCGCAGCGCGGTGCGAAAGCTGGGCTTTTCCGCCACGGTCTCGCCCCGGGCGTTGATCATGCGGTAGCCGATCTTCTTATCCTTGGCCCAGAATGGGATCAAGCCCCAGCGCATGTACTGGGCGCGCCGTTCGCTCTGGCTCGTGACGGTGAGCACCTGCTGGGTGGGCGCGATGTTGTAGGCGGGTTCGTGCTCGAGGTCATCGACGGCGAATTCGAACCGCATGGCGAGTTGGGCAATGTCCGCTTTCAGGCTGTATCTGCCGCACATGCTCCCCTCCGTCTTGGTATGGCAGCGAGCGCCTTCGTGTCGTTGCATTATCCCATAATCGCGCCGCGCGCCGCGCGCCGCAGGGATTGGCTCACGTCAGCGCCAGTCGTGGGAAGCGGGCATGGGCACGGCGGCGTCGAGCGCCCGCACCGCGGAGACGATGACGTTGGTGGCGCCGTCCCAGCGCGATACCTCGCCGGTCGCCAGGATCACCTGGCTGGCGAGCGCCCGGCGGTGGCGGGCAAAGACCCGGGGCCAGAGGATGAGTTGCACGCTGCCCACCTCGTCCTCGATGGTCACGAACACCGTGCCGTCCCGGCCGCGTGGATGCTGCCGCGCCACCGGCCAACCGGCTACGTGGATGCGCTCGCCCTCTTTCACGTCTTCGATGGCAACGGTAGGCAGCACCTCGGGGCCCAGGGAGGGCCGGAAGTGCTCCATCAGGTGGCCCTTGGGGTAGATGCCCATGACGGCATACTCGCCCACCATGCGCTCGAAGTCGTTGAAGTCCGCCAAGCGGGGCACGCTGTCCGGCGCCGCCATGGCAAAGGCGCGCTGCCCGTGCTTGCCGGGACGAATGGCAAGGCCGGCGGCCCAGAGCGTCTCGCGCCGGTTCCGGCGCCCTGCGGTTGCATAATCTACGGTTGCGGCCGGCGCTTTCGCCGGAGGCGCCGTTTTCGCTGAAAGCGCCGTTTTCACTGAAAGCGCAGTAATCATGTCGAACGCGCCCGCCAGCGCCAGCGATTGCACCGCCTGGGGCTTTACGCCCGTCCGCCGCACGAAGTCGCCCGCTCCTGTGTAGGGGCCGCCGCTCTCCCGTTCGGCGACGATGCGCTGCGCCGCCTCTTCCCCTACGTCCTTGACGAACCGCAGACCCAGCAGCACCGCGCCCTCGGCGGGGACGCAGCGCGCCTGGCTGCGGTTCACGCACGGATTCAGAAAGGGCACGCCAAAGCTCTGCGCATCCTGCTTGAGCGTTTCCAGGGGATAGAAGCCCATGGGCTGGTTGTTCATCAGGCCGATGAAGAATTCCAGCGGATAGTAGCGCTTCAGCCAGGCGGCCTGGTAGGCGGTGATGGCGAACGCATGGCTGTGGCTCTCCGGAAACATGTAGTGGCCGTTGATCTTGGCGAAGATCTTCTGCGCAATTGCTTCAGAGACTCCTCTACTTTGAGAGCCTTTTAAAAATTGTTGCCAGTGCATGGCGATGAGGTGGGCGTTATTGGGCTTGGTGAAGGCCCGCCGCACCTCGTCGGCTTGCGCCGCCGTCATGCCGGCCACGTCCATGATGAGTTGCACCACCTGCTCCTGCCACACGATGATGCCGTAGCCCCGCTCCAGCGCGCGCTTTTCTAAGGGATGGTCGTAGTCCCAGGCGACGCCGTGCCGGTACCGCTCCACGAACTGCGAGACCGCGCTCCCCTGCACGCCGACGCCGGGACGGATGAGCGCCACCTGATAGGCCAGGTCGAGCAGATTCTGAGAGCGCAGGCGCTGCCCCATCTTGAGTTGCGCCGGCGACTGGAGCAGGAAGATGCCGACGGAGCGTCCCGCGTTGATCATGCCGTACACCTGGGGGTCTTCGGGATCGATACGGCTCAGGTCCGGGCGCGCGCCGGTGCTTGCTTCAATCAGGTTCAGCGCCTCTTCGATCTGGTCGAGCACGGGCAAGGAAAGGAGGTCGATCTTGGCGAAGTTGGCGTCCGCCACGGAGTCCTTGTTCCAGTCCATGATGAAGCGGCCTTCCATGGCGCCGGCGCGGATGGGTACCAGCGCCGAAATAGGCGTGTCGCTCAGGATCATGCCGCCGACGTGCTGGCCGATGCCCTTGGGCGCGTCCATCAGCGCGGGGCCGAGCGCGATGAGGTCGCGCCAGCCCGCGGCGGTGACTTTCTCCCGAAAAGCCGGCAGCGCCAGCATCTCTTCCTTGAGATTGCCGGCCTGGTGCGAGTGGAGTTGCTTGGAAAGGAGCGACAGGTCTGCCTTGGGCAGTCCCAGGGCTTTCCCCAGGTCCTGGATGATGCCCTTGACCGAATAGGTGGCGATGGCGCTGGCCAGCACGGCGTATTCCGGCCCAAAGTGCCGGTGCACCCGCTCCAGCAGCGCGTCTCTGAGTTCGCGCGGGAAGTCCAGGTCGATGTCGGGCAGCATGGTCATGTCGGCGGAGATGAAACGCTCCAGGGTGAGGTTCCACTTGAGCGGATCGACGTGGCTGATGCCGATGAGATAACCGGCGAGAAGCGCCACGGATGAGCCGCGCCCGCGCCCCGGCGGCCGCTCCTCCAGCGGTGTTTCGGGGTCAACCAGGCCGCGCTCCACCATGATCTGCCGCGCGATGTCCACAATCTCGCGGTACAGCAACAGGAAGCCCGCCAGATTGTGCCGCTCGATCAGGTCGAACTCCTCATCCAAGCGCGCCCGCACTTGTGCCGTCAGCGCGCCGTAGCGCCGCGCCGCCGCCGCCTCGCAGAGCGCGCGCAGGTGCTGTGTCAGGGTGAAGCCCTCCGGCACGGCGGGATCGGGCAGGGTGTAGCCAAGGTCGGCGCTGAGATCGAAGGCGCACTGCTCCGCGATGCGGACGGTATTGCCGATGGCGTCCGGCAAGCCCGCGAAGATTCGCTCCATCTCGGCGTGGGGTTTCAGGTGAAGGTGATGGTTGGGTTTGAGGTGGGGCAGCGCCTGGTCGATGGTGAGGTTGCGCTTGGCGGCTTCCAGCGCGTGCTGCAGCCGGTAGCGCTCCGGCGCGTGATAGAGCGCGTCGTTGGTCGCCGCCACGGGCACGCCGGCCTCATCGGCAAGCCGCGCCAGTTCGCTGTTGCGCTTGGTGTCGCCGCGCAGAAAGTTCTGCTGCAACTCCACGTACACCGCGCCGCGGCCATACCATTCCACGTAGTCTTCTAACAACGCCAGCGCCGTTTGGTGGCGTCCGGCCTCGATCAGTTTTGCCAGCGGCCCGCCGCGCCCGCCGGTGAGCAGGATCAGGCCCGCGGCGTGTTGGGGCAGATGCGCCGGATCGAGCCGCGGCTCCCGGCGATCGACGGCGTTCGCCAGCGTGAACAGCCGCGACAGGTTGGCATAGCCCGCGCGCGTCTTGGCCAGCAGGACGATGCGCGCGCCGTCCGGCAGGGTCAGTTCCCCACCCGTGATGGGCCGGATCTCCAGGCTGTTGGCGAGGCGCGCGAACTCCAGCGCCCCGCAGAGGTTGGTGTCGGTCAAGGCAAGCGCGCCGTACCCGAACGCCTTGGCCTGGGCGAGCAACTCGTGCGTGTGGGAGGCGCCGACGCCGAAGGAATAGAAACTCTTGGCGTGCAACTCGACATAACCGGCGGACGGCGGCTTTGGCGAAGACATGGCTGTTCCTACGGAGAACTTTACGTAACTCCGTCATTCCGGCGGAAGCCCGCTCCCGTGCGGGAGCGCAGAATCCAGAGTGTTCTTACAACTAGCTTTGGCATGATGTCAAGCCATTTCACCCCCATCCCAACCTTCCCCCTCGATGGGCTGACAGGGGTAGGCAAGTGTCATTCCGAGCGGAGCGAGGAATCTAGAACCGACGTTTTTGCAGCGAAAGCCTTAGATTCCTCTCTCCGCTGCGCTCCGCTCGGAATGACACGTGAAGTCGGATGTAGAATGCCTACCCCTGTCAGCCCTCGATGGGGAAGGGGTTATGCAAAGGTCTCCTACGCGGCTTGCCGGAACCAACCGCCGTTCCTGTGGTCGTGGAACAGGGTGAGCGGCACCCCATCCGCCCGCCGTATGCGGTAGTAGGTGCGCGTCAGCGGCGCGGCCAGCCACCAGAGATCGAAGCACCACTGATCGTCGATGCGGGCTACCCGGCGCCAGCGGTTCTTTTCGCGCGCCCCCGCGCGCGCGCAGCTCACCGCCACGGGCCGGTTGTCCGCGCCGGTGCGCACTTCCACCGCCGTAGGCGCCGCCAGCGGCTTTTCGGGCGCTTCGATGCACACGCTGCCGTCTTTCACCGCCGGATCGAGCGGCGTTTGCAGCGTGCGCAACTCCGGCGCGGGGTGCCAGGGCGCGACGTGCACCAGGCGAAAGAGGGCGCGCTTGCCTTTCATGCGGGCTTGGAGTTGCCGGTCCGCCTCCACCAGGCGCTCGCTTCTGTCCTTGCGGGCATCACGGAGCAGCCCCGGTTGTATGGCGGACTCGCCGGTCAGATTAGCCAGGGTAAGCGTTATTTCCTCGATGGGCGCGGGTGGATAGTCAGCCTCCAGACGGCTTCTGACAATGCGCGCCGCATCCTCGCGGCCGACGCTATGCTTGAAGTGGATTACCCTCTCCCATGACGGCTGCGACTGCGTCGCAGGCGCCCGGAAGAGGCCGCACGCTATGGTGACCTGCCCAGCGCAACGCCCCCGCATCCGCGGCCGGGCGTAGGCGCTCTCCAGCAGGCCGTCCAGCGTCGCCAGCAAGAGTTCCAGGGAGGAGGAGACAAACGGCAGCGTAACGCGCGCGGTGACGGACTCCTCGTGTTTCAGAGGGATGAACGGCTCGTCGTCGATGCCGTGGCAAAGCTGCCACGCCCGGGTACCGTCGGCGCCGAACTGGCCGCTGAGCTGGTCGACGCGCATGGCCGCCACGTCGCCCAAGGTGCGCAAGCCGAAGCGTTGCAGGCTGGCGTGCGCCGCGGGCGGGAGCGGCAGCAGCGTGACCGGATGCGGCGCTAAGAACGCGGCGGCATACTCCGGTACCCGCGTTACTTCACCCGCCCGGCCGGCTTGGGCCGCGACCAGCGCGGGGAATTTGGCGTCCGCCACGCCCACGCGCGGCGCGAGGTCTGCGGGCACGGCCCGCAGCAGGGCGGCAACGAGCCTTTCTTCGCCGCCGTAGAGAGTCTCCAGCCCGTCCAGACGCGCGTACGCCACGCCCAGCGCCGCCTGCTCCACCCGGTCGCTGACCGCTTGCAGAGCGGTCAGCGCCTGCCGGAAGACCCGCCGGTACGCCGGTTCGTTGGCTTCGATGACGACGGTGTCGGGATTGTGGGAAAGGGCTTCCGCCAACGCCATGCCCGCCGTTACGCCGGCGGCGGCCGGCAAGACGTCAACCACCCGGGGAACCCCGTCCGAACGGTCGACGACGACGGCCGGCGCCGCCGCCAACGCGGGCTGCCGCCGCAACTCGCACTTGGCGCGCAGGTGGGTTATGAGCACACAAGCAACCTTCATGATGCCGGACACCTCGCTGTACCCTTTGCCTCGATGCCGATGCGTCTACGCATGGGCGCGTCTGCCGTTGCATTAATGAATTTCTCTTTCGGGCGGAAACCGCAACGGAGGGGAAGGGGTTATGCAAAGGTCTCCTCAGGAGACCGCTCGGCCGGCGTTTGGCTCGGATTGTCGGCCCAATGCCCGTAGTCCAGGAGTTCCCGGTAGGTATCCGGGCGGCGGTGGTTCCAGGCGTCTTCACGGAAGCTCGCGAGACCGGTTGACCCGCCCCGGTAGACCATGCGCGGGCGGTCCAGGTCGAGCGCGGCCACGGCCACGCCCCAGTAGCGGCCCCGGTCGGCCACAGCGATACCGTCCGGCCCGATCACGCTGCTGCGATTGAGGCACATGCCCGGCATCCAGGGTTCGTGGTCCGTGAAGCCGTAGTTCACCGGACAGACGTAGACGCAGTTATCGATGGCGCGGGACTGGATCACCGCCTCCCAGCCCACCTCGCCGTACATGCTGTACATGGTGGGATGGAAGATGACGTCGGCGCCTTTGAGGGCGAGGATGCGGAAGCCCTCCGGGAAGAACACGTCGTAGCAGATGGTGATGCCGATCTTGCCGAAATCGAGGTCGAAAACCGGCCAGGAGTCACCGGCGGTGATGCCCCACGCTTCAACTTCAGTGACGGTGAGGTGGACTTTGTGGTAGCCGCCGACGTAGTCGCCGTTGCGGTCGATGACCAGCGCCACGTTGCGGCGCAAGCCGTCCTCCACGCCCAGTATCGGCGCGACAACGTACATGCCGCGCTGCCGGGCGACCGCCGCCATGCGCTGGTAGGTCTCACCGCCGGGCACGGGTTCGTACCAGCGGTCGTCGGTACCGCCGGTGTTGATGCCGCGCACGGGAAACGCCTCCGGCAAACAGGCAATGTCCGCGCCTTGCGCCGCGGCCTCGTGGAGCAATTCCTCAGCTTTGCGTAGATTAAACTCGTGCCGTTCTTCGTCACTCTCGCCCAGGACCGTATTCGGCGTGGAACAGACGGCGACTTTCGCCAAGCGAGCCATATTCATCATCTCCCCGTTGTCAGAATAGCGGACACAAGCTGGACTGGCTTAATGTGCCGTTGCAAGCACGTATGAAGTCCCAGCCCTTGCATTGTAAAAAGAAAACCAGGGGAGCGGGTCACGCTCCCCTGGTTCAATTGTCTCGTCTACCAGAGACAGCCGCGGTCGTCCAGCCAGCCTTGGACATGATCCTGCGTCTTCTGCAGCGCTTCGGGCACCGTGATGGCGCCTTCCAAGATTGCCGGCCACGTCTCGTTGCGCCAGATGTCGTTGAAGTCGCCCTGTTGGATGAGCGTCGGCGTCGCGTTGGCGATTTCCGCCATCTTCTTGTAGACGCTGGCGTCCTCATAGTCCTTGGTCGTAATCGGCTCCCGGCGCAAGTCCGCCGGATAGCGTCCGCCGCCCTGCGGGATCCAGATTTCTTGCAGGTCGCCGATTACCGTGTGCTTGATGAAGTCCCAGCCGCCTTCGGCGTTCTCGGCCTGTGAACCGAGGTGGATGGCAACCACCGCATAGGCGGCCTTGCGCCCGCCCGGCCCATTGGGAACCGGCGCCATGCCGACCTCGAACAGGTTCGTCGGCGTGACCTGCTCGTTAATGCGCCGGATCTGGAAGTGTCCGGTGTGATAGAGGGCCGTGTTGCCCTCGAAGTAGTTGCCGCCCTGCACGCGGTGCTTGGTAAAGGTATCCGCTTGAAATTGCAGCGCCTCGCGGAAGGCGTCGCTGCCAAATCCGGCCTGGGTGCAATCCGGGTTCCAGAAGTCTGCGCCCCAGGCCCAGGAGTAATACGTCAGCACGGACGGATAGTTCGGCTGCGTGCCGAGGCCGCCTTTCACGACTTCATCGCCCTGGCGCTGGGTGAGCTTCTGGGCCGCTTCCAATGCGGCTTCCCAGGTCCAATTGCCCTCGGCCTCGAGCTCGGTGGGGGTCTTGAGGCCGGCGTTGACGATGAGGCTCTTGTTGTACCAGATTTCCCGCGAGTTGATCCACCAGGCCACGCCGTAATTCTGGCCCTTGTGGATCCATTTTGCGGCCTCGTGGAAGTTGCTGGGATCAATTTCCGGGTCTGTGGCAATGATGGGATCGAGCGGCTGGACGATGTTCCCCGCGACAAAGGTACCTACCCACCCGAAGTAGCCGTAGATGATGTCGAATTTGATCCCGCCGGCTTGCGCCGCTGCCGCTTTGGTGGGCAAGTCGCCAAACGCGGAGTCGGCAATCGCGATCTTCTGGTCGGGATTCTTGGCCTCAAACGTCTCGACAACTTCCGCCCAGCCGTTGCGCCAGGTTTCATTCTGGCCCTCGAGCACGTGGAGGAAGTTGATTGTCTTGGGGCCTTCATCCTTGGGCGCGGCCTCCGCGGCCTTGGGCGCATCGTCGGCTTGTCCCGCATCCGGCGTCGTAACCGGTACCGTGCCGCAGGCTGCCGCTAGCGCGACCGCGCCGGTTGCCAGCGCGCCGCGCAGCAATGTTCGCCGGGAAAGTGTATCCGCCATGGTTTCCCTCCTTCAAGAGGAAGTGACCGAATCATGGAAAAGTAACCGGGCCTTGCGCGGCTGATACTACGCTGTTTTCCGCCTCCTTTCGTTCCATCAAGCCGCTTAGGGCATACTATAGCAGCACTCTGAAATTCGGCGCAATTGTCAAGTGCTTGACGTGCGATAGGAATACAGCAATCCTCGCCTGGGTAGAAACGGCTCCGGCGGGGGACAAGCCCCATTGCTGTCGCTTAACGTAGCGCGGGGGCTTGTCCCCCGCCGGAACAGGAAAAGTGAGAATGGCATGGACTGACCGTACGGAAGACGCAGGTTACGCGCACCTCCCGTGCGAACCTGCGCTACCGGAAAGACGAGCGTAGTTTTCATTCTCATTGCGTTTAATGCGACGACATTAGGGACAAGCCCCCGCGCTACGGCTGTAGAATTGCGGTAGCGTAGGTTTGCAACCTGCGCGTGTTGCGCTGGCGGGGGACAAGCCCCCGCGCTACGGCTGTAGAATTGCGGTAGCGTAGGTTTGCAACCTGCGCGTGTTGCGCTGGCGGGGGACAAGCCCCCGCGCTACGCGGACATCATTCCCCGCTTGGGTAGAAGCGGTGGTTACGGGGAAATGTGCTACTCTCACGTGAGAGGGAGTACATGCGGCTTCCATAGCGACTGATGTTTTCGCAGATTGAGCGAGGATGGAGATGAAGCGCCTTACACTGTCGGGATTTCGCCGCGCGATTGCTTTTGTGAAAGAGCAGGGCAGGGACCTGGACCGGGCGCTGCTCGCTTACCACTTCGAGGATGGGAGCGCGGATGATGTTCTCTCCGCGCTGGCGGCGTACCAGAACGACGACGGCGGTTTCGGCCACGGCCTGGAACCGGATCTCAGAACGCCGGCGTCGTCGGTGATCGCGACGACCATAGCATTCCAGAATTTTCGGTCGCTGGGTGTGCCTGTAGACCATGAAATGGCGCAGAGGGGCATCGCGTACTTGCTCGAAACGTACGACGAGTCCCGGCAGGTGTGGCCGATCGTGCCGCCGGAGGTTGAGGACGCGCCCCACGCGCCGTGGTGGGACTACGCGGCAAGCGAGGCGGGCTTTGGCGGGTTCTTGGTCAACCCGCGCGTGGAGATTGTCGGCTACCTGCACGACTACCGGGCCGCGGTACCGGAGGAGTTGGTAGAGACGTTAACGACAGCGGTTTTCGCGCACCTGGATTCGCTGCCGGACGAGATGGAGATGCACGACGTGCTCTGCTTTGCCAGCCTGGCACAGACCGCGGCGCTGCCCCAATCCCACCGCGAGCGCGTCTGGGCGAAATTGGCTAAGGCGGCAGAACACGGCGTCGCCCGGGAGCGGGAGCAATTGAGCGGCTACGTGCTGCGGCCCTTGGACGTGGCGCCGTCGCCGGATACGCCGCTGGCGGCCGGGTTGGCGGCTGAGGTGGCGATGAACCTGGACTACGAGCTTGAGCAACAGGGCGCGGACGGCGCGTGGTCGCCCACCTTCTCGTGGGGCGAGCAACACCCGGCGGCGTGGCAGGTCGCCCGGCGCGAGTGGCAGGCGCGCATTACGCTGCGCACCCTGAGAACGCTGCGGGACTTCGGACGCATCGAGGCCGAGTTATGAGACGAGTGTGCGCACTTCTTCTTGATCTGGACGATACACTGCTGGACGGCAGCTTTTTCCCGCAATCCGTCGTGCGAACCTGTGAGAAAGTAGCGTTGCTACGGCCGGGGTTAGAGGCAGAGCGGCTGCGGGAGGCCAATCACGCAGTGTTCAGTACCCGCGGGCCGGAGAGTCATGACGCTTGGACGCTGGGCAGACTGAGCGGCGCCGAACTCACTCTTGAAACCTGGCGCAGGACGCTTCAGGCATGTGGCAACCATGACGAATCACTCGCTCAATTTGCAGCCAAGACACACTTGCGCTTTGCCTGGGATTCGTATCAGCCATTCAGTGACGTAGCGGGACTGATTGCTGCAGTGCGGCAGGCGCGCGTCCCCGTAGCTCTGGTGACGAATGGCGCCGCCGACACACAGCGAAACAAGATCGAGGCTATGGGAATAGCCGATTTGTTCAACGCTTTCTCCATCTCTGGGGAGACTGGCGTGGCCAAACCGGACAAACGCGCGTTTACTTTTGTGCTTAAGGCTCTTGGTGTATCCGGCAAGCATGTATGGCACGTGGGAGATAGCCTGGCGGCTGACGTAGCCGGCGCGAATGCGGCCGGTCTTTGCTCGGTGTGGCTAAATCGGGACGGGACAGGACGGAGCAAGAATGATGCCCAACCTGATTTGGAAATCACATCGCTTTTTGAATTGACGCCCTATCTCTCGCAATGAGTGCAAAGAGTGGCTATCTCTGACGCGACGTGGTCCGCAGATAGCAACCACTGAACGGACAGAACACACAGCGAGTGCTTCACAGTCCTAAGATGTGGCACGTCACGTCATCTAGCCTGCTCGTCCCTAAGAACCTGTTTACGATCGTTTTGTCTGCACGAGGAACGTTCGCCCTGAGCCGCGTCGAAGGGTGAACGGAACCGCCGAAAGGTGGCGAATAGCCGTTCATGCTTCGACAGGCTCAGCACGAACGGGTAGTACAGTGCTCATTAGCTTTACGCGACAGCATTGGGGACAAGCCCCCACGCTACGGCGTCCGTAGTCCGGTAGCGTAGGTTTGTAACCTGCGCGTGTTGAACAGGCGGGGGACAAGCCCCCGCGCTACGGGAAGAGATTAGGCGGGGGACGAGCCTCCCGCGTTGCGGGTGCAGTAGTCTGGTAGCGTAGGTTTGTAACCTGCGTGTGTTGCGCTGGCGGGGGACAAGCCCCCGCGCTACGGGAAGAGTTAGGCGGGGGACGATCCCCCGCGCTACGGTTGGCGAAGGCATTGTCGTCCGTGGGCGGCGCTAGGGCACGTCCATGGTGCGCAGGCGGTAGAGCGCCAGCAAGAAGAAGCCCACGATGACGACGCCGGTGCCGATGATGGCGGCGGGGAACTCGATCACACGCTCCGCGAACACGGCAAAACTCTGCTCATCGAAGCCGTGCAGCAGCGCGAGCGTGTAGCCGCGCACGCTCAGGTAGCCAATGCCGCCGACGAACGTGCTGAGCAATCCTTCCCACACGAGCACGTACACCAGGCCGTACGCCAGCGCCCGCGGCGTCAACAGTCCGGCAAACGTGAAGATCGCGGCGTAGGCGGCAACGCCGGCGGCAAGCGCGACGGCAATCGTGCCCAGGATGCGCGCCTCCGCGCCCACCAGCGCCGACGCCACCACGCCGCTCGCCACCACCAGCGGCAGGGCCACCACCAAGGTGGCAAGCAGTTTCGCGAGCACGATCGACAGCCGCGAGACCGGTTTCAGCACGAGGTAGTAGAGCGTCTTGTCTTCCAGTTCGTTGCCAAAGGCGGCGGTGGCGAGAGTCAGGGTGACGATGGGCAGGATGCCGCCGGTGATCATGGCGTCGATGATGACGCCGATGAACTCCTCGTGAAAGGCAAGGTTGCCCTCGCCAACCAGCCTGATGAGCAGCACGAGCAGCGACGGCAGGGCGGCGAGCAGCACAATCACCAGCACGCGCCAGCGGCCGAGAAGTTGCCGGAGTGAAAGCGCGAATATCTCAGCCATCCTAGCCCTCCACGATGTAGCTGAAGACGCTCTCGAGCGATTCGTCCAGCGGTTCCACGCGCTCCAGGCGAATGCCGCGCTCCTGGGCGATGCGGGCGACCGAGCGTTGGAGCGCGGCCACGTTGTTGCTGAGGACGATCACGTCGTTCTCCGCGCCCAGCGAGACCGATTCGATGCTGTCTAGCTCGATGAGGGCCGCCGCCATGCGGCGCGGGTCGCCGGAGACGATGCGCACGTTGTACGGTTGCTCGTCCAGCTTGGCCCGAATCGCCCGGTAGTCGCCGGCGGCCGCCAGTTTGCCGCTGACCATGAGCAAAATGCGGTCGGCCAGGGTCTCGACCTCTTCCAGGATGTGGGAGGAGATGAGGATGGTGCGGCCTTCATCCGCCAGGCGGCGCATGAGGTCGTGGAACTCGATGCGCTGGCGCGGGTCGGTGCCGTTCAGCGGTTCATCGAGGATGATCGCCTCCGGCTCGTGCACGATGGTGGCCGCCAGTCTCATGCGTTGCCGCATCCCGCGCGAGTACGTGCCCAGCGGCCGGTGCTGGGCGTCGGCCAGTCCCACCCGCTCGATGGCGCGCGCGGTTGCTTCCTCGATGGCCGTAACGCCGTGCAGTTTGGCTGACCACGCGACGAACTGCCAGCCGGTCTGGAAGCCGTATACGGCCTCGTGCTCGGACATGATGCCGACGCGGCGGTAGAGAGCGGGATTGTTGCGCGGCGTTTCGCCGAAGATCGTCACGCTGCCGTCCGAGGGGGTGGCGAGGCCCTCGATCATCTTGAGCAGCGTGGTCTTGCCGGCGCCGTTGGGTCCCAGCAGGCCGGTGACGCCCGGCTCCACCGTCAGCGAAACGTCGTTCACCGCCACCACGCTGCCGTACCATTTCGAGACGCTCTCCACGGCAATGACGGGAGCATTGGCGTTCCTCATATACTCATCCTCCGATAGCGCAGCAGCAGAATCGCGCCCGGCGCGAGAACCAGGAGCGCGTACCAGGCGATGGGCACGGCCCGCGGCAGTTCGCCGATGGCGACGGCCGTTTGGTCTTCTTCCGGCTGAACGCTGAACAGCAGGTCGATGAGGTGCGTGGGGGCGCGGCCGACGTCCAGCAACGCGAACCATTTGGCGTAGTCGCCGGTGATGCGGCGGCATTCTTCGGCTACCGGCGGTTCCTGTTGCGCGCCCGATTCATCTTGCCGGACGCGCTCTTCCTGGGTCGCGTCTTGCTGGGTTTCTTGGCGTGATTGCGCCGCTTGTTCTCGCGGCCCGCCCTCGCTTGCGCTTTCGCCAACGACAATCTCCACTTCACCACCGCTGCCGTTCTCCGTCACTGTCGTTTCGCACCATTCCGCCGCCAGCACGCTTGCCATGGGTGTGGTGATGACAAAAACGGCAATGACGAACGCCGCGGCGTAGGCCCGCCGCTCGGTAAAGGCCGCCACCGCCATGGGAATCGTGGTCACGAACAGCGCGACGATGACGCCGCCCAGGATGAAGCGGGGTATATCCTGCCAGTTCTCCCGCAGGAACGTCATGGGCGCTTCGGCCAGCAGCAAGTTGGCGCCGAGCACGAGGACTTGCCCGCAGAGCGTTACCGCCAGGATGACGCAGAGGAAGGCGGCCCAGCGCGCCGCCACGTAGTCGAAGGCCGTGAGCGGGCGCACGAGATAGAGCGTGAAGACGCCGCTCCGCCGGTCGGGAATGAGCAGTTCCGGGGCGATGATGGCGGCGAAGAGCAGCAGCAGGAGGGCCGTGGCGCGGTAGAAGCTGGCGTGGACGCCGCCGTCGGGCGGGCCGAGCGGCACGATTGCCGCCAGCACGAGGAAAACGGCGGTTGGGGCGACGGCAACGAGCGCCATGAGCGCCGGCAGGACCTTGGCGCGTGCGCCCCGGCCCAGGCCGAGCGTGGTGCGGAAGCCGTTGACCCAGAGCGACCACACGGCCTGGAGCCTGCCGCCGCGCGGGCCGTCGTAGTGCTGGTAGCCGAGGTCGTAGATTTCGCCCTGCGCCTGGCTCATCCCGCGCTCCTCCGGAAGATGTCTGAGAGTTCGCCGCGGCTGGGCGCGAGCCGGCGCAGGCGCGCGCCGGTCTCCGCCAGCGCGTCGCGGATGTCGTCGAGCTGGTCGTCGCCGCGCAGGCGCACGACCAGCGACGCGCCGCTGAGGCTCGGCTCCAGGCCGCGCCGTTCGAGCGCGGCAATAAACGCATCGCGGCGATCGTCCACTTCGACGTGGAACGTCTCGCCTTCCTGGGTGAACTCGGACACGTCGCCCTGCTCGATGACGACGCCGCCTTCGATGACGATGATGCGTTCGCACGTGCTCTCCACGTCCCCCATGAGGTGGGAGGAGAGCATGATGTTGATGCCAAACTCCCGGCCGGTGCGCCGCACGAGTTCCAGCATCTCCTCGCGTCCGGCGGGATCGAGGCCGGCGGTCGGTTCGTCCAGCAGCGCCAGCGCCGGGTCGTGCACCAGGGCTTGCGCCAGCTTGACCCGCTGCTTCATGCCGGTGGAGTACTCTTTGATGTGGCGGTAGCGTTCCTCGTCCAGGCCCACGTGGCGGAGCATGTCCGCGGCGCGGGTGCGGGCGTGCTTGGGCGGAATGCCGCTGATCTGCGCCATGTGGCTGAGGAACTCGGACGCCGTGAGAAAGTCGGGCAGGCAGTCGTGCTCTGGCATGTAGCCCAGCCTCATGCGGGCGGCGACGTTTTCATACGGCTTCTCGCCCAGGACCGTCGCGGACCCGGCGGTGGGCGTGAGCAACCCCAGAAAGAGCTTCATGGCCGTGCTCTTGCCCGCTCCGTTCGGCCCAAGCAGACCGGTGATGCCCGCGTTGACCCGCATGTCAACGTCGTGCAGCGCGATCGTCTTGCCGTAGTGTTTGGTCAGGTTTTCCGCTTCTATGAGGGGCTGGCTCACTGGTGCTCCCGTCGTCTGCGCCACCGCCGCGCTTGCCTCGCGGCGCTCTCTGCAATCATCTCGTCACTCTTCCCGTTCGACAAGAATTAACATCGTCTTTAGAGATTATAAACTTAATACAGAGACTACGTCAAGTGAAAACGGCATGGATTAGAGACTTTTCGATAAATTGTTTGCATTCACTCTTGACAGCACCGTAGCTGCGTGCCGCAGCGCGCGGGTCTCAGGCACGGCGCTCAGAACGTAGCGCGGTGGGAAGTCCCCAACGTTGCCGCGTTAACATAGCGCGGTGGGAAGTCCCCAATGCAGTCGTGTTAATGTAGCGCGGGGGCTTGTCCCCCGCCGGAACAAGAGAAGCGCTAACGGAGTGGATTAAACCTGCGTCTTTGTTCGATCAAACCTTTGTGGAGCTAGTGTTCTTGCTCTGGCGGGGGACAAGCCCCCGCGCTACGTTTACGCGATACCCTTGGGGCTTGTCCCCCGCTTCTTGGCCAAAGGGTGAACGCCTTGCGAGGGCTCCGGCTCTAGCCGGTGGTGGGAGGGTTGCATTGATCCACCAACGAAGAGGCCCGCGCGCAATGACGGCGCTGCTTAGCGATACCAGCTTGCCTGCATCGCGTAGAGCGTGGCGTAGCGGCCGTTGGCGGCCATGAGGTCCGCGTGGGAACCGTTCTCCAAGATCGCGCCATCCTCCAGGACGAGGATATTGTCCGCCATGCGCACGGTTGAGAAGCGGTGGGAGATGATAAGGGCGGTCTTGCCGGCCGCCAACTCGCGGAAGCGTTGGAAGAGATGGTATTCGGCCTCGGCGTCCAGCGCGGCGGTGGGTTCATCCAGAATGACGAAAGCGGCGTCGCGCATGAAGCCGCGCGCCAGCGCCACCTTCTGCCACTCGCCGCCGGAAAGCTCAGTGCCGCCGGAGAACCGCCGCGTAAGCTGCGTATCGTAGCCGCGCGCCAGGTTCGCGGCAACCTGGTCCGCTCCGGCCCACGCCGCCGCTTGCCTCATACGCGCGTCGCTCGCGTCCAGCCCGCCCGCGCCTACGGTGATGTTCTCGCCCAGGCTCAACGCAAACTGGGCAAAGTCCTGGTAGACCACGGCGATGCGCCGCCGCAGGCTCTCCAGGTCGTAGGCGCGCAGGGGCATGCCGTCCAGCAGAACGTCCCCCTCTGTGGGGTCGTACATGCGGGTGATGAGCTTGACGAGGGTGCTCTTGCCGGCCCCGTTGACGCCCACCAGCGCCGTAACCTTGCCGGCGGGGAGCGTGGCGTTGATCTCGCGTAGCACGTTTGCGTCGCTCTCCGGGTAGTGGAAGGCGACGTTCCGCAGCGCGATGCCTTCTTGAAGCAGGCCAGGCGCGTCGCGCGCGTCGTTGGGTTGGGGCAAGGCAATTTCCGGCCGGCTGTGGTCGAGGAAGCGAAAGACGGTGTCGAGCCGTAGGGTGATTTCGTAGAGCATGCCGGCCCAGATGCCTGTGAAGCGGAGCGCCCCTTGGGTTTGGGCGATGGCGCCCAGGTAGAGGGCAACGTCGCCCACCGTCAGTTGGCCGGCGCCGGCCTGGGCCGCCACGTACCAGAATCCCCCGCCCAAGGTCACGGCGTAGAGCGCGCCAAAGAACCCGTTGTTGCGCAAGTGGGTGAGCCGCACCCGGTCAAGTTCCCGGAGGGCCTGCGCGCGCCGCTGCTCGAAGCGGCGCAGGAAGAACCCGCCCAGGCCGAAGACGCGCACCTCCTTGGCGGATTGGGGTTCGGTAGTCACCTGGGTATAGTATTCCATTTCCCGGGCGGCGCGGGACTGCTTTGCAATGGCTTCGTGACGGTTCTTTGCCATCCGGCGTTCGCTGATGAGGTAGGGCACGGTGGCGAGCATCAGGAAGAGCGGGATGAGTGGATGCAGGCGCGCGAGCAGGACGAGCAGTCCAACCAACGTCAGGGCGGGAGGCAGGCCGCTCTGCAGGAACGTGACCAGCCGCGGCACGGTGAAACTGCCGAACTGGACAACGGCAAGATCGTCCTGGAAGGACGGGCGCTCAACCTGATAGAGATCTACTAAGCGGCCGCCGGCCGCCATGACCCGGCGGTCGAATTCCCCCACGGCCCGGTCTTCCAGCCACGCGGTGAGCGTCTCCTGCACGGGTTCCAGGGCCGCTTGCGCGCCCAGCGTCAGCGCATAGAGCGCGGCGGTGAGCAGAATGGCTGAGAGCGCAATGACGGCGCCGCTTACTGCCAGCGAGAGCTGGTCCAATAGCACTTTGCCGAGCCAGACCTGCGCCACGGGTAGGGCCGCGGCTACCACTGCCAGCGCAACGTGGGCCGCCGCCGCGCCCGGCGCGGGCGCGAGGCCCAGGGCGAGTCCCCGCACGAGGAGCACAACCGTTGAGCGGACGTCCCGGAGATGCTTGCGGACCCTCACCCTAGCCCTCTCCCAGCGGGAGAGGGGAGAAGAGGAATCCCGGAGTTGATTATGGATATTTATCCAGCGGGAGAGGGAAAAGAGGGTGTCCGGGAGTTGCCTTAACACCCGGAGTTGCCTTAGCAGCGTGTTGATGAACCGCGTGTTCACGCCTGGGCTTCCTTAGTGCTCTCCATTGGCTTCTCTTTAATGCTTGCCATTGGCTTCTCTTGGCGGTTCCTGGGCGTCCTCTTGCTTTCCCTCGGCGTACTGCGCGGCCTGCAAGCGATAGAGGCGGGCGTAGGCGCCGTCCTGCGCCATGAGGGCCTCGTGGCTGCCCGACTCGGCGATGCGTCCGTCCGCCAGATACAGGATGCGGTCGGCCATGCGCACCGTGGAGAAGCGGTGGCTGATGAGCACGGTGAGCTTGTCCCGCGTCAGCGCGTGGAATTGCTGGTAGACCGCATACTCGGTTTCCACGTCCAAGGCGGCCGTCGGTTCGTCCAGCACGATAAGCGGGGCGTCGCGCATGAAGCCGCGCGCCAAGGCCAGCCGCTGCCACTCGCCGCCGGAGAGTTCGCGTCCGCCGAACTGGCGGCCTAACTGGGTCGCAAGTCCCTGCGGCAGCCGGTCGATCACCTCGTCGGCGCCGGCTTGCGCGGCCGCGGCGCGGATCCGCGCTTCGTCGTGGAGGGCATCCACCTGGCCCAGCCCCACGTTCTCGCCGGCGGTGAGCTCGTATTGCACGAAGTCTTGGAAGATTACGCCCATCTGGCGGCGCAGGTCCGCCAGGTCGTATTCCCGCAGATCGACACCGTCCAGCAGGATGCGGCCGTCGTCCGGATCGTAGAAGCGGAGCAGCAGCTTGATGAGCGTGGTCTTGCCGGCCCCGTTGTGCCCCACGAGCGCCGTGGATTGGTTGGGCTTCAGGTGGAACGAGACATCTGCCAACACCGGCGTCTCGCTGCCCGGATAGGTGAAACGGACGTGTTCGAATGCTATCCCTTGCCGGATTTGGGATGGCGCCGGTTTCGGCCGGCGCGGCAGCGGCAAGTCCGGCGGCGCATCCAGGACGCGCCGGAAACTGCGCAGCGCGCCAAAGGCGAGCGGGAGGAAGCCCAAATCGAAACCGATCATGAGCAACTCCCGGTAGAGCATGGCGGCCGCGCCCCCGTAGAGCACGAACGCGCCCAGACTTTCCTCTCCCAGAAAGATGCGCCACGCCAGCCAGACCCAAACGCCGCCGACGGCCAGCGCCGCGAGCAGGCTGGCCAAGGTAACGCGCGGGACCAGCGAGCGGCGCACCCGGTCCAGCTTCGCCATGGTGCGGGTGAAGATAGTAGCGTACCGTTGCGTGAAGAACTGGTCCAGCCCGTAGAAGCGCACGTCTTTCGCGGGTTCCGGCGTGAGCATCATGCCGCGGCTGTATTCGAGGCGGCGCGTTTCCGGCGTCTGCGCGTAGAGGTGGCTGCCCATGCGGTCGGAGAAGTCCCACCGCTGCGCGATGGCCGGCAGCGTGAGGAGCACGAGCGCCAGCGGCGCGAGTGGGTGGAGCGCCGCCAGCACCAGTACCATGCCGGTGACGGTCAAGAGCGCCAACACGGCGCGCGTGCCATAGTTCATGATGTCTACGCCGCTGCCGCGCACGTAGCGCCGGGCGTGCGCCAGGTCGTCGGCAACCTGTGGGTCTTCGAAGCGCGCCAGGCCCCGCCAGCGGTTGGCGGCGCGGATGAGTTCGCCCGCGGCAAATCCCGTAATGCGGTCGCCGGCCATGACGTGCAGCGTGGCGAAGAGCGGCTGCAAGAATTGGGAGAGCGCCACCGCGCCGGCCGCAAGGCCGATCCACGCCGCCAGAGGAAGCCTGCGGGCCACGTCCGGGACTTGCGCAACCAAGCCGAGATCGAACGTGAGGCGTTCCACCAGGGCTTGCGAAAACCAGAGTTGCAGGAGTGGGAGCGCCGCCTGCGCCAGCAGCAAGAGCAACGTGAGGACGGCCAGTTGCGGGTGCGCCCGCCACGTCAGCCAAACGGCGAGACGGCACAGGCGCAGCGTCTCCCGCGTTCGCTGGAAGAAGGACCGCTGGCGATGCTTGTCTAACACTATGCGCTCCGCTCACGACGTGGAAATTCCGGTGGCCTCCGCAGCGGCGCTCTCCTGCGCATTCCCATCGTCCCGGCGCCAGGTGCAGCGGGCAGGCCGACGTGAGCGCCCGTGCGAGAGCACGAGGCTGGCGGCGGTCGCCGGGAGGCCGTGCCTGGCTCTCGCCTTGGCGGGCTGCGTCACCTACGGCGCGAAGGGCGGCACGCCCGCGGCTTTCGCGGCGCGCGCCAGCGCGGTATCCAAAGTGGCGAGCGTCCCGTTGCGCCGCTGGGCCAACTCAAGATAGAGTGCGTCGTAATAGGAAAGTTGGTGCGCGCGCGCCAGCGCCCACGCCGCATCAAGATCCGGGGTTGTATCGGTCAGAATGGGCAGTTCGCTCAGGGCATCCAGCGCCTCGACGGCTTCATCGGCAGCCAACCGGCCCCGCCGCTCGGCGGTGAGCAGCACGTTGCGTATTTCCAGGCGCCAAAGCTGCGGCACTAAGGCGCTTTGCTCGGCGAGGCGCGCCAGCGCCGCCTCAGCACGCGGCTCGGATTCATCCTGGAAGAGCCATGCTGCGGCGATGGACGCATCGAGAACGAGGTCGCTCACGAACGATGACCCTCGTGCCGGGCGTCGAGAATCTCTTGCGTGGTCATCTCAATGCCGCTCCACCGCAGCCGCCGTTGCCGAAAGCGTTCCACGGCGGCCTGGCGCGATTCAGAGTCGCGCGCATGGGCCGGAACGAGATGGGCAATCGTCTTGCCGTGGCGCGTGATGGCAACGGTTTCACCGCGCTCGACCGTGCGCAGCAGGTCGGCGAGATGTGCTTTGGCTTCTGTCGCTTGAATCTTCCGCATGTTTGATTTATAACGTGTTATTCTAACCAGTCAGATAGTAGCACAAAGGCGATCTGAAAAGCAAGACTTTCCTGGCGGCTGATGGGCGCGCGTGTACCCTAATTCACTTGGCTGCACTCGATTGAGTCACGCCCGCCGCGCCGGGTAGGCGCAGCGGGCGCGGCGCGGGGCCGTCATGCGGGGAGGCCGGCGTTCGCGTCCTCTCACAGCCAGCCGGCGATTTGAGCTTGGGCCTAAGCGGCGGCGGTGGTCAGCCGGCAGGGGGTCGCCATGGGCGTCTACGGGGATGCGTCTCCATTGCGCCTGGTGGCCTGGCGGCCGATCTCGTAGAGGCCGACGGCGGCGCCGCCGGCCAGAATGCCCAGCGCGACGCTCGTGTACCAGCCGGCGCCGGTGGTGGGTCCGCCCAGGCCGCCGGCAATTGCGCCCAGGAAGACCGCCGTGAGCGGGGCAAAGCGTTTGGGCAGCCCCGCCAGCTTGAGCGCGGAAACCACGATGCGCACGCCGACGGATATGCCGCCGAGGCCGAGCAATTCGATTCCGGTCATAGGGTTTCTCCTTCGTTTTGGTTGGATGATGACACCGCGAAGATTTCGGTTCGTTCAACGCGCCAGTTGGAGGCGCGCACGGGGAACGGGATACGTGTTGAGCGCCTGGCCGGAGATGACGGGTGTTCATCGCGCCGGAGGCGGGGGACAAGCCCCCGCGCATACAGTTGGTTGGGCCGGAGGCGGGGGACAAGCCCCCGCGCTACGGTTGGTTGAGCCGGAGGTGGGGGACGAGCCCCCGCGCTACGGGATGTTGGTCGTGAGGCGGGAGACGAGCCCCCGCGCTACGGGGCAACGGGATCAGGCGCTTGGCGGCGGGTGAGCCTGACTCGAGCCCCGGTCAAATCTTGCCGGCCCACTTTTCATTGAGTTCCCGCAGCCGCTCGGCGCGGGTCATGCCGCCCAGGTCGGCGGTGTTCCGTGCGCCGTTGGCCAGGCGAATGGCGTAGGCCAGGTCGGTGCGGTCCGCCATCAGTTCCGCGTAGATTTCGGCGAGCATGGCGTCCCGCTGCGCGATGATTTCCTGCTTTTCCGCTTGCCAGGGAGTCTGCGACTCGCGGCGAGTCGAAGTCAGCGTCTCCCGAGGCGCGGCATTCTGCGGCGCGGACGAAGCGTCAGCGGACGCGGCGTCCAAGTCATCGCACGCGGCTTGCGCGTCCACCGCCAGCGGCAGGTGCGCCTCGATCGCGTTCGCGATGCCGCGCGCAAAGCGTTCCGGGTACCGGTGAAGCTGCCGGGCGTCGCCGGGATGATCGAGAAAGGCCAGTTCCAGCAGCGCGTCGTTGGCGAGTTGCGAGAAGGTGTACCAGTTGGTGCGGGTGGCCGCGCTGCCGGCCTTCAGGCCGCGATTGGGCACCACGTCCACGTCGCGGATGCCCTTTTCCAGAGCCGCGGCAAAGGCGCGGGACGACTCGTCGCCTGCCTGGTACCACACCTCGCAGCCCGTGCCGCCGCCGGCGTTGGCGTGGATGCTGAGGTAGGCGTCCACCTTCTCCGCCACCGCCATGGCCGTGCGCGTGTGCAGAGGCACGGCTTCGTCGGTTTCGCGGGTCAGCAGCACGGTGTAGCCGCGCTCCCGCAATTCCTCGGCGGCCAACTTCGCCACGGTGAGGGTAACGTCTTTCTCCTGCAAGTTGCTGCCGGTATTTGCGCCCGGCAGCGCGCCAATCGCGCCGGGGTCGCGGCCGCCGTGGCCGGGATCCAACAGAATCTTCACGTGCTTAGTGCTCCTTCACGGTAAATCCGGGTGCGCCCGCGCTAAGGTCTTCCAGCGCCGTGTGGAACGGCGCCGCCGCGCGGCGGGCGTTTACGCGGGGGTGTGGGAGGCAGCGCGGGAGCGGCGCGGGCAGCGGTCGTCCCTGGCCGGCCGGCGGACGGCGTCATGCCGTCTATCACGCGGCCGGCGCGGCGGGAGTTCTCGCTTGTCCCCGCCGAGCGCAGCGTCCCACACCAGTAGACATTCGCCGGTTGCCCGCCGGCGCAAGCGCGGCGCTGCCGATGGCGTCCGGTCTCGCGGGCCGCGGCGCGGGCGCGCCGGCCCGGCGGTAACACAAATGGCAGAATATGGGATATACTCAACTTATAGAGCGATTAATTTCACAATCCTCATGGAGGCCGCCTTGATCGCGTTCATCACTGGTCTCGCACTGCGCCGCCGCTCGGTGACGGTGTTGGCAGTAATTCTGGTGCTTGTATCGGGAATATTCACCTACACCAGACTGCCGGTAGAGCTTTTTCCGGAAGTAGACTTTCCAATTGTCACGGTCACGACGTTCTACCCGTCGGCGAATCCGGAGTCGGTCGCCGAAAACGTCACGATTCCGGTGGAGGATGCGATTGCCGGGATGGACGGCCTGGACACGATCCAGTCCACGTCCACGGAGAACCTATCCATCATCGTTGCCACCTTCGAATTCGGCACCGACATGGAGGAAGCGGAGAACATCGCCAGTTCCAGAGTCAGTGGGATCAGCTTTCCTGACGGTGTGAATGAGCCGGATGTCGGCCGCATAGACCCGGACTCCATCCCCGTCATTCGCATCAGCGTGACCGGAGAGAGAGAAACCGCCGAGTTGCAGGCCATTCTGGAGGACGGCATTCTGCCGCAGTTATCCGGCATCGACGGCGTTGCGTCCATCGAGGTCATCGGAGACGTGCAGCAGCAGATCCTCATTACGGTAGATCCGGACCGGCTGTTGCAGGAGCGTATTTCGCTGTTCCAGGTCTCCCAGGCGCTGCGGGAGAACAACATTACGTTTCCCGGCGGGGCGATAACGAGCAACGGCCAGGCGCTGCCGGTAAAGACGACGAGCAGGTTCGGATCGCTGGAGGAACTGAGGCAGTTGGTGATCCCGCGCACGTTCGCCGGCGCGCCGTCGCAGGCCGGGGCCGCGCCGCAGCCGTTGCGGCTGGGAGACGTCGCCGAGGTGCAGCTTGGCGCGAGCATGGCGCGCAGCATCTCGCGCACGAACGGCACGCCCAGCATCGGCGTTTCCATCTACAAGGAGCCGGACGCCAACACGATCGACGTCACGACCGCCGTGGAAGAGGCGCTGGCGGGCCTGGACAACCTGCCGGAGGGCGTGGAGGTTGTCATCGTCTACAACGACGGCCCCCAGATCCAGGCGCAGATTGATACGCTGGAGCGCGAGGCGGTTCTGGGTCTTACTCTGGCGTCCATCGTGGTCTTTGCTTTCTTCCTGACCGTGCGCCCCAGTGTGTTCCGGGGCGTGTTCCGAACCTTGCGGCCGACCCTGGTAATCGTCCTTTCGATTCCGCTCAGCATCTTCACCGGCGTGCTGCTGATGAATTGGCAGGGCCTGGCGCTGAACTTCATGACGCTGGGGGGATTGGCCATTTCCGTTGGCCGCGTGGTGGACGACAGCATCGTGGTGCTGGAGAACGTCTATCGCAACATCGAACTTGGCAGGGATCGCTGGCGGGCGGCGCTTGAGGCGACCGTGGAAGTTGGCCCCGCAATCACCGCCTCCACGCTGGCGACAATCGTCGTATTCGCGCCGTTGGCGTTCATCCAGGGGCTTGTCGGGGCGTTCTTCTTCCCGTTTGCCCTTGCCGTCAGCTTTGCCTTGATTGCATCGCTCATAGTGGCGCTCACGGCCGTGCCCGTGCTGGGAGCGTACCTGCTGCGGCCGGGCGATCTGCCCGAGGGCGTCGGCGAGGGAGAGGAAATTCCTGAAACGGACACCTGGATGCAGCGCATCTACGTGCCCATGCTGCGGTGGTCGCTGGGGCACAAGGCGCTCACGCTGCTTGCGGCCATCGTCATCGCCGGGGGCAGCTTTGGGCTGCTGCGCTTCATTCCCGTCAACCTCTTCTCTTCCGGCGGGGTCCAGTTCGTCACCATCAACATGGAGTTGCCTCCCGGCACGCAGGCCGAAGCGACCCTGGCGGAGGTGGACCTCTTGGAGGGCCAGATTAGTGAGTTCGCGGACATCTATTACACCTCCATGGGCGCCGCCGCCGGCGCCTCAGCGCAGAGTTTTACGACAGGGTTCAATGAATCTTCGACGTTCGTCCAATTGAAGGAGGACGTGCCGGAAGACATCGTTGATATTCTCCGCGAGAGGCTGCCAACGACGGCAGAGCGCAGGATTACCATTGCGGACGTGGGCGGCGGGCCGCCCGCCGCCGAGTTGGAGATTCGCATAACCGGCAGCAACTATGACGAAATCGCGTCGCTGGCCAGTCAACTCGCGCAAGAGTTGGCAACGATCGACGGCATCGAGGACGTCAGCAGCGACGTCAGCGAGGCGCGGGATGAGGTGATCGTCAACGTTGATCCGGAACGCGCCGCGGCGCTGGGCTTGAGCGCCCAGACGGTCGCATTTCAGATCAACCAGTTTCTGGTGGGGCAGACGGTTACCCAGGTTGCGCTTGACGGCAGGCCGGTAGACGTGATCTTGACTGGGCCTGCCGACCGGGTCAATAGCGTTGAGACCATCCGAGCGCTGATGATTGCCGGTCCGGCGGGCATTGCTCCATTGAGCGACATTGCCTCGGTGCAGGTGGAAGCGGGGCCGGTAGCGATCAGGCGCACCGATCGCTTGCGCTCCGCGGGTATCAGCGGCGACATTACGGTGGACGACACGCAGGCTGTCGGCGAGATCATCCAGGAGAAGATCGACGCGCTCGACCTGCCGCCGGGCGTGACCGTGACGAACGCCGGCGTCTTTGCGCAGATTACAGAGGGCTTCGAGGACATCTTCATCGCCATGGCCGTCGGCGTGGTCTTGGTCTATCTGGTCATGGTCGCCAGTCTCGGCTCGCTGCGCAATCCGTTCGTGATCGTTACCAGCCTGCCGCTGGCGCTGATAGGCGCATTGGCGGCGCTGGCAATTACGGGACGCTCCCTCGGCCTGCCGGGCATGATGGGCATTCTGCTGCTGATCGGTATCGTCGTCACCAACGCGGTAGTGCTGGTGTCGTTCGTGGAGCAGTTGCGGGAGCGCGGCTTGAGCGTTTTCGAGTCGCTGATGCAGGGCGGTCGCGTCCGGCTGCGGCCCATCCTGATGACCGCCATTACCACGAGCTTTGCGCTCATTCCGCTGGCGGCGTTCTCTGAGGACTCCGGCGGCATCCTGGGCGCGGAGTTGGCGACGGTGGTTATCGGCGGGCTGGTAAGCTCGACGTTCCTGACCCTGCTGGTGGTGCCGGTGGTCTATACGCTCGCCAACCAGAGCGTACCCGGTTTGTTCCGCCGCAGGCCGCCGCGGAAACCCGCGATTGAGCGGGTGGAGGTGGCGGAATAGCGACTGGCGCGGCGGGCGGGCCGTTGTGCGCTTGACCGCAGGCGCCGGGACTGAAATGTGGGTATCTAAAGAGCCCTTCCTCTACGGAGGAAGGGCTCTTTGTTGATTGTATCGCGGCGTAGGGGCACGACATGTCGTGCCCCTACGCCTTTGTAGCCCCTACGCCTTTGTAATGAGAGGTTAATCGCATCGACGCAGCGCGGGGGCTAGTCCCCAATGCTGTCGCGTTAACGTAGCGCGGGGGCTTGTCCCCCGCCGGAACAAGAGAAGTGCTTACGGAATGGATTGACCCTACAGAAGACGCAGGTTATGCGCACTTCCCGCGCGAACCTGCGCTACCGGAGACGCGGTTCACTGGAAACGCCATGCTCCTGACCGGGAAGGTAAGTGCGACAGCATTGGGGACGAGCCTCCGCGCAGTGGTGGGGCGGCATGATGTTTGCCGTTTACGGCTGGGCTGCGGGGGACAAGCCCCCGGGCTACGGTGGTGGGGCCAGATGGTTGCGGATAGCGGTCAGGAAGCGGGGGACAAGCCCCCGGGCTACGGTGGTGGGGCCAGATGGTTGCGGATAGAGGTCAGGAAGCGGGGGACAAGCCCCCGGGCTACGGTGGTGGGGCCAGATAGTCGCGGATAGGGGTCAGGAAGCGGGGGACAAGCCCCCGGGCTACTGTGGAGGGGCCAGATAGTCGCGGATAGGGGTCAGGAAGCGGGGGACAAGCCCCCGGGCTACTGTGGAGGGGCCAGATAGTCGCGGATAGCGGTCAGGAAGCGGGGGACGAGCCCCCGCGCTACGGTAGCGGGGCCAGATGGATGCGGATAGCGGTCGGGAAGCGGGAGACAAGCCCCCGCGCTACGGTGGTGGGGCCAGAAGGTTGCGGATAGCGGTCGGGCTGCGGGGGACAAGCCCCAGGGCTACGTGGGCGGGAAGCGCGCCTGGCGCTTAGACTCCCTTTCCTTGGGTTTCCGTTTCCTGTTCGCAATTCCTTTACATTCCTCCGTTACGCTCGAATCAGAGGCGGAATGAACCGCGTGCAGCATACAGGAGGAATTACATGAGGAAGAAGCACTGGCTTATCGGGCTGTTCGCCGCGCTGGCGTTGGTCGTCGGCGTCGGCGGCGGGGCCGTGTTGGCGCAGGACAACGGAAACGGCGCCGAGAAGCCCATACGCGGGCTGATCACCCGCGTTGCCGACATTCTGGGGCTGGAAGAGCAACAGGTACAGGATGCTTTCGACCAAGCCCGCCGGGAAATGCGGGACGAAAGGTTCGAAGAGCAAGTCGGCCGGAAGCTGGACGCTTTGGTCGAGAGCGGCGAACTCACCCAGGAGCAGGCGGACGAACTCCGCGAGTGGTACGCGGCGCGGCCGGATTCCTTCTGGCTGGCCGGCGGCCACGAGCGGGGCAAGAGAGGCGGCTGGGACAAGAAGGGCGGCTGGGAACGGGGCCACTCATTCGACGGTCGCGGCTTCCCGTCCAAGGGGAAGATGGGCATGATGCCGGGCATGGCCGAAGAGCAACTTGATCAGTACCTCGACGCTCTGGTTGAGGACGGACAGCTCACCGAGGAGCAGGCCGGCGAAATCCGCGAGCGGTACGCGGCGCAGATGGAGCGCTTCCGCAGCGGCGGCGGCTTCGACCGCGGCCGGGGCTTTGGCTGGCAGTGGAGCCAGCGGCACTCGATCCAGCGGGGATACTTCCACTTCAAGGGCATCGGGCCTGACAAGGATCAAACCGCCCCGGCGCCGGCCTCCGCCACACCTGCGGCGGCCCCCGACGCTGACGACGACGATGACAATTAGCTAGGCGGTCTAACGGCGCCGCATGCCGCCTCAAAGGCGCTTCGGACCCAACGCTGTCAACGAAACCCCCGGCAGGCGCCGTACGCGCGGTGACTGCCGGGGGTTTCGCTCTATCCCGCCGTCTTCATATTTCCTTCAAAGTTACTGCTAGACTTAAGGGTAGCCGGGAGCGACGGAACAGGAGCCGGTTGAAGCGCCCCTCCGCTCGTTTGCGCCGCGCGGTCTGGAAGCAAGCGCCAGGAAGAGAGGAACGCATGGCAAGCACAGTGCTCATTGTCGAAGACGATCCGGACACCGTGAAACTGGTCAGCCTCTACTTGCAGCGGGACGGGCACAAGGTTCTCAGCGCGCATGACGGCGTCGAGGGCTTGCGCCTGGCCCGCAACGCCCGGCCGGACCTGGTGGTGCTGGACCTCATGCTGCCCAGGCTGGGCGGCATCGAGGTCTGCCGCGCCCTGCGGCAGGAGTCCACCGTGCCGGTGGTGATGGTGACGGCGCGGGTAGAGGAAGAGGACCGGCTGCGGGGGCTGGACTTAGGCGCGGACGACTACGTGACCAAGCCGTTCAGTCCCCGGGAACTGGCGGCGCGCATCCGCGCCGTGCTCCGCAGAACAGCCGCGGACGCGCTGGAGCGCGGGCCGGCGGAGATTGCCCACAGCGGCGTGACTGTGGACTTGCACCGGCGCACGGTCTACGCTAATGGCGCAACGGCCTCGCTAACGCCGACGGAGTACGGGATCCTCGTCATGCTCATCAAGGAACCGGAGCGCACCTTCTCCCGCGAGCAGATCATCGACCGCGTCTTTGGGTTCGACTTCCAGGGTTTCGACCGCACGGTAGACGCCCACGTGGCCAATCTACGGCGCAAGATCCGGCCGCCGGACGGCCCGGACCGCATTCAAACGGTCTATGGCGTGGGCTACCGCTTCAGCGCCTGGGACGGCGTTGACAATGGCTAAGTGGTTCTTCAGCCTTCAGTTTCGGCTCATCGCCGGTTTTGCCGCCGTGCTCCTGCTGGCACTGGCGGCGGTGGGCACGTACAGCAACTTCGCGGCGCAACGCGAGGTGCGAGAGCTGCGCGTCGCCGCCGATGAGACCTTGATCGCCAGAATCCATGAGGCGTTTACGGATTACTACGTAAGCGGAGGCGGAAGCTGGAGCGGCGTCGCGGGCGTTGTGGAGCGCGTGAGCTATCTGACCGGGCGCGACATCGCCGTCTTGGACGAAGACGGCGGTCTGCTGGTGGCGACGAGGTGGTTGAACGGGACTGAAGGCCGGGCGGAACGGCACTACCACAAAGCGCGCATTCTGTTGGACAACGAGCCCATTGGCTACGTCCTGGTCGGGCCCGCGGCATCGCGGCCCACCTTCAGGCCGTACCGCGGTCCGGGAGGCTCCCCCAGCCGTGAAGAGTCGTGGCGTGAGATTCAGGAACCCTCGCTGCGGCAGTTTGCCGATACGGCTTTCCAGTCGCTGCTGTGGTCGGGTCTGGGCGCGGGTCTGGGCGGCATCGTGCTGGTGTCGCTGCTCTCGCGCCGGATGCTGGGCTCGGTGCGCCGGCTGACGACGGCGGCGCAGAAGCTGGGAAAAGGCGACCTCTCGCAACGAGTGACGGGAACGACCGGGCGCGACGAAATCGGGGAACTGACCCGCACGTTCAACGCCATGGCCGCGGGCCTGGAGAGCGCCGAACGGCAGCGCCGCAACATGGTGGCCGACGTAGCCCACGAACTGCGCACGCCCCTTTCCAACATTCGCGGCTACGTGGAGGCGGTGCGAGACGGCGTGCTGGAAGCTGATGAGGCGACCATCGGGAATATCCACCGGCAGACGATGTACCTCTCCAAACTGGTTGAAGACCTGCGGCTGCTGGCGGAGACTGAGGCGGCCGACTTTCGCCTGGACATAGACCCAATGGCGCTTGACGAGGTGGTCGCGCGGTCGGTGGAGGCGTTCCGCCCCCAGGCGCAGGCAAAAGAGATTACGCTTGCGTGGGACGCTGGGGCCGGCCAACGCGCGCAGCCGGCCCGCCAGGCGAACGTAGACCGCACGCGCGTCGAGCAGGTGATGAACAACCTGCTGCAGAACGCGGTTGCGCACACGCCGCCCGGCGGGCGCATCGACGTTGCCATCGAAGAAGGGGAGGAGATGGCCGCGGTGACGGTTGCCGACAGCGGCGAGGGCATTCCCGCTGAAGACCTGCCCCACGTGTTCGACCGGCTCTACCGCGTCGATCCTTCCCGCGCCCGCAGCACCGGCGGCGCGGGGCTGGGACTGACCATCGCCAAGCAGTTGGTGGAGGCCCACGGCGGCACGATCCGCGTCGAGAGCGCGCCGGGCGAAGGCAGCCGCTTTATATTCACCTTGCCGCTCGCCTAGAAGAGGGTTTTACATAACGCCGTCATTCCGGCTGCATGCGCGCATCATTCCGGCTGCAAACTTCCGTCATTCCGGCGAAAGCCGGAATCCAGACCGCATGTACAACTAGAATCAGCCAGACTTCAATCCTCTTCGCCCCCATCCCAACCTTTCCCCTCACTGGGCTGACAGGGGTACATAAATGTCATTCCGAGCGGAGCGAGGAATCTAGAATCCATGCTGCGCGGAGTTTGTCAGGCTCACCACTCTAGATTCCTCTCTCCGCTGCGCTCCGCTCGGAATGACACGTGAAGCTGACCACAGAATTCATACCTCGATCAGCTCATTAAAGAGACCCTTGCAAGACCCCTTCCCCATCGAGGGCTGACAGGTGCATTTGCTCCAAAGTCGATTTCACTTGTCATTCCGAACGGAGCACAGCGAAGTGAGGAATCTAGAGCGTTGACTCGCAAATCCAGCACTTCTAGATTCCTCGCTCCGCTCGGAATGACATTTACATACTCCTGTCGGCCCTCCTCAGTGGGGAAAGGGGTTATGCACAATTCTCAATAGGCAAGCTCAAGCCGCAGCAGTACGCCCTCGACCAGTTCTCTCCTCTTGACTGCGTACTCAAATCGTTACATACTCGAATGAGGGGGTTACTCCACTCTCGGAGTAAGGTGTTCGAACAAGGAGGTGCCGCATGGCTGCGGTGCGATTTTCTGATTCTACTTTGCCGGAGACTGCGGCAAGTGTGCCGGGAACTGCGGCAGGCGTGCCGGAGACTGCGGCAGACCCGCGGACCGCGAGACTGTCATTAACGCGGCGGGCAGTGCTCGGCCGCGCGCTCATGGGAGCGCAGGTGCTGCTGCTGGCCGCCTGCGGCGGCGATGACGAGGAGGACGCGGAGCAGCCGCGCGCCGCGCCAACCGCGCCGCAGTCCGGGGCGCCGCCGGCGCGCGAGCCGACAACGCTAACGGTCGCCTCGATGTTGGTTGAATTCGGCGCTGTGATTGGCAAAGCCATCGATGAGTGGAACCGGGGCGAGTTACCCGGCGCGTCTGCGGACATCCGGCTCGAGCACCTCAGGATTCAAATATCTTCGCGGGGCGGGCCACTGGAGACTACCGAACACGTACAAGAGCGTGTTCAGGCATTCCTAGCCGAGCGGGAGTCTGCCGGCGCGCCGCTGGACGTGCTCATGGTCAATCGTCTCTTTGATTTCCCCTGGGCATTCCGCAGCGGCATCATCCAGCCGCTTGATAATCGTCTTCTGCGGCAAGACGGCAACGATCCATTGGCGCGGTTCTTGCCGGCGGCCTTGGAATTGGTGCGCTTCAGGGGCCAGACGATGGCTTTGCCCGTTTCCGTGGGGGCCGGCGTAGCGCGGTATAACCCCAAGCACTTCGAAGATGCGGGCTTGCCGGCGCCGGACAACGGCTGGACCCGTGATGAATTCATCGCCGCTGCCGCGCGGCTCACGCAGGACACCGACGACGACGGCAAGATCGATACCTGGGGTTTTCGGCCTATATGGAATTTCATGAACTGGCTGCCGTTCGTCTTGCAGGAGACGGGCCGGGACGTGGTAGACCTGAATACCGGCGAAGTGCGACTTATGGATCCGGCGGCCCTGCGCGGCCTACGTTTTTGGGACGACTTGGGGAGAACACACGGCATCATGCCCCATGGCGCCGATGTGACGGCGGATCTCTACCGGTTTGAGTTCTGGTACCGGCATCCCAGCACGTTCTTCTATTACTTCTCGTCTCCCGCCAGCATCTCTACGGGTAAGCAAGCCCCACTGCCCGCCGGACCTCACGACGTTACGCCACTATTGTTGGGCGCTACCTTGGCTATTCCCGCCGGCGCCCGCGATACCGCCTTGTCGTATCAGGCGCTGGCGCCGCTGGCAATCTACCTCGGCGAGCGCTTCTTACTGCCGCCGGTGATTTCCGGTCAGCAGTACATCGAGAATCCGCAATCCGGCTACCTCAATCTCATGCTGCCGGAAGATGAACGGCAGCTTGCGTACCACGTATTGGAAACTGCCCGCCCATCGCCGCTTGGCAGTAGCGCTATGGCGCTCTTCCACCTGTTCGAGAAGCTGTCACTGCCGCTGGCGCGCGGTGAGATGGCGGTTGAGCAAGCCGCTCAAGAAGCGCAGAACTGGCTGCAAGCCTATGTGAATCAGTAGCCGAGATAGCAGCACGCCGGCGCCATTGCTTTTGGATAAATGGGCGGCAACGGGCGACGGATTCCTGCTTGTTTTGGCGCCAATTCCGACTCAAAACCGGTTCAATGACGAACTTGGCGTGCCGGTGATGCTGCCGGTGGTCAGTGGCTCCAAATAGCGTAGCGGAGGAATTTCTGATGACCAGACGTGAAATGCTTGGTGGCGCTGTGTTTGGCGCCCAAGTGCTGCTGTTGGCTGCCTGCGGCGGCGATGACGAGAATGTTGCCGAAGAGCCGCGCGCAGCGCCGGAGGCCACACAGGCCACGGTACCTAAGGTGTCGCGAACGCCGGTCACCCTGCGGCTGGCCGCGATGCAGGATCAGCATGTCAATGCCGTCGGGGACGCCATCGAACGGTGGAACGAAGGCGCGGTCCCAGACGCGCCCGCAGACGTACAGTTGCAGCGTGTCAGGATTAACGTAGCGTCAACCCGGGAACCGCTCGTTCTTATTGAACGAGCTCAAGCGACACTAGCAAGCTTTCTGACCGAGCACGATGCCGCGGGCACGCCGCCGGACCTGCTGATGGGCAGTTATTTCTTCGATATCCCTTGGGTGCTGCGCAGCGGTCTGGTCCAGCCGCTCGACCGGTTTCTCCAGCAGGATCGCAGCGAACCGCTGGGGAAGTTTCTCCCCACTGCGCTAGAGTTGATGCGCTATCGCAACCAGACAATGGCTTTGCCCGTTGCCCTGGAGGCCGGCGTGGCGCGGTACAACCACAATCAGTTTACCAAAGCCGGCATAGCCTTACCGGAAGAGGGCTGGACCCGCGAGGAGTTCGTCAGCGCCGCCCAGCGGCTGACTGAGGATTCTGATAATGACGGCAAAGTGGATGCGTGGGGCTTCAATCCGAACAAATACTTCGTAAATTGGCTGCCGTTCGTGTTGCAAGAGTTGGACAAAGACGTGATCGACCTCGATTCCGGCGCCATCCGCCTGACTGACCCGGCTGCACTGCGGGGCCTTCAGTACTGGGAAGAGCTGGGCCGGGTGCATGGCATCATGCCCCATGGTGAAACAGTGTCTGCGGGCTTCTTCGACGTGGACTTTACCACCTTGCTCTCAGGTATTCTCTTCTTTCGGTACTTTCCTCCGAGCAATATGCTTGCCGGCCGGCAAACCCTACTGCCGACCGGTCCCCGAGACGTAACCCCGCTCTCAGTCAACCAAGTCGCGGCGATCCCTACGGTTGCGCGGGACGCTGCCCTTTCCTATGAGGTGTTGCGTTCCTTTGCGCTCCACCTTGGTGAGCGACTCCTGTTGCCGCCCGTGATTGCGGGACAGCAACACATAGAAAATCCCAGCACCGGCTACTTGGACCTCATGTTGCCGCCGGAGGACCGGAAGCTTGTCTTCCATCTGCTCGACACCGCCCGGGCCTCAACCCTCGCCAGCAGCATGGAGATGACGCTGAAACTCTTCGAGAGGCTCACCTTGCCGCTGGCGCGTGGCGACGTAGATGTGATGCAGGCGGCGCAGCAGGCGCAAAACTGGTTGCAGTCCTACTTGAACGAATGATCCTTTTTCGCGCCAATTCCGTGTCCCCCATTTAGCAGTTCTTGCGGAATTGGGGTAGGATAGGCACAGAAGCGATGCGGCGCAAAGATGGTGAGGAGGGCGCGCGCGATGCGTGACTTCAATCGACGAGAGCTTGTAGCGGCTACCGAAGATGACGTGCTCATCATGGTGTCCGACATCCGTTCGACTCTGATTGCGGGGTTCGTGGCGGGCATCGGCGTCATGAGCGCCTTCATCGGCTTGGCCGTGGTCTTTGCCAGTCTGTGGGAACTCTTGCGCCCCTTCTACTTCGGCATTCTCATTGCCGCCGTGGGCCTCGTGATCTTCGTCGCGTTTCTGGGCATCACGGGGTATTTCATTCCCGAGTTGTTGTCGGCGCGGGTGGTGGGCGTCTTCATTGCCGTGATGCTCGTGGTGGCTTTTGCCGTGGCGACGGTGATGGCCGATACCGGCGGGGCTTCCGTGCTGGCCAACGCCGGCGACATGCTGCTCAGGATGGGTCTGGGCATTCCCGTGCTCATCGGCCGCATGTGGATCGTGGTGTTTGCCGGAGGCATCCTGGGGCTGCTGGTGGCCGTGGTGCAGCGGGACGCCTTGCAGCACGAGAAGCGCATGAGGCTCTATTTCACCTCGGTACTTACAATCGACGTGGAACCCCACACGTTTCTGGCCATCATGGGGGGCAACGTGCTGGCAATCAGCGCGATTACGGCGGCGTTCTCGCCGCCGCTTACGTCCGGGTTCGCGGCTTCCATCGTCTTGACGCCGGTGTGGGTGCAGGCCGGCTTTCTCTTTCAGACGTACTCCCGCCCCATCATGCTGCGTGTCTTGGACCGGCGCGTAGGCCAGCAGGTCTGGTTCCGCCGGAACATCGGCCTGATGGAACTCTTGCAAGGCGAAGACTCAGACCTCACGGGCGCCACCTTCATGTCGGCCGGCGTGAACTCGGAGACGATGGTGGCCCAGGTGAAGGGCTATTTCCGACACCCCGACCAGATGAAGCGCGTGCAAGAGAGCGCCATGCGCATCCGGGGCCTTACGGCGGTGGAGGTGGAAGACCTCGCCATCAAGGAAGCCGAAGAAGACCTGGCGCTGGATGAATTGGAAACGGGCATGCTGCGCTGCCCCAAGTGCCGGACTCCCGTACCCGAAGAACGCTTGTTCTGCACTGAGTGCAGGACATTCGTGCAGAATGAAGACCTCGGCCACCGGGCGCACTTCTTCCCGCGCTTTCTGGCGGCGTCGCTGGACCTCAGCGTGCCGGTGGGCCTGATCCTGCTCTTCGGCCTGACCGGCTTCAATCCGGCGGACGGGTACAATTTCCTGACCATCTTCTGGCAATACATCTTCATGCCCCTCGTCTACGGCATATTCTTCGTCTCGTTCCTGATTCGCGGCACTACGCCGGGCAAGTCGCTGTTTGGGCTGGAAGTGGTCCAACTGGATAAGCAGAAGTACCCTGACTTCAGGACTATGGTGCGGCGCGAGATCGTCGGCAAGTTCGTGAGCGTGCTGCCCCTGACCTACGGCTTCCTGTCGGCCTTCTGGGATAAGAACGCCCAAACCTGGCACGACAAGATGGTCGGCACGGTGGTGGTGCGCGATCCGGACGTGTGGTAGCCTTTACCATCTTGAGTGGCCGAAATCCCATCTGTCATTTAGGGTTAGCTGGGTTTGGCATAGACAAGACGGGAACTGGTCCGCAGGAGCAATCTGGCTGTAGCGCTCAGGACTGTTGGCCGAACTTAGCAAGTTCAAAGTGTATTTTGAACCCCATGTCTTGGTAGAGTCTATCTGCGCCGTCGCCCTTCCCGGTCTGAAGACAGACAATGCCAAGACCCTGTGCTGCTGCATCTGCAAGAGCCCTGCTGACAACTGAGGAGGCAACGCCGCGACCTCGTGCGCCAGGCGCAGTGGTTACGGCGTGTATGCCACCAAGGTTGCCAGTCTTGTTCATTATCCCAGTGCCAACAGAGCGACCTTCGATTTGCGCCAAGTAGCAGATGAACTCCTTAGCCTCAAGGCCTGCGCAGACTATCGACGCAATTAGATGCTCAAAGTCCTCTGGGAAACTGGGATGCTTCCAGCTTTCAAGCGCTGTATTCACCCAGTCTTGGATGTCTGCCGGCTCCGCGATTGCTTTGACGTGGATGTTTCGCCATCTTGCCTGAGGAATACAATCGAGATTGTGCGCCAGAATAAGCCGCTTGCTGAGCAAAGAGTAGCTATTGTCTATGAGAAATCGCTGGAGGTATCTGGGTTCCTTGGGTCCCAAGAAGAGACGATGGGGCAAAGACAGTTCTCCGTAGTAGCGCTCAACTTCCTCAAGCAGGGATGGGCCGTGAGGTGATTTCCACAACCGTGTTACGAAGTTGAACAAGTGGATTGGCAAGTTAGGATTGCGAAAGTACCGCACCCTCTCAACGACTTTGATTTCGCACCAATAAGACATGTAGGCTTCTTCGTTCTGCATCAACTCATCAAGCTCTGGTTTCACGTCATCAAGCCCTTCAAACTGTAGAAGAATCTTGGAACGTCCATTTAGTCCCGTCTGCACACTCGTGAGTACCTTCAGTTATTGAGAGTAGCAGTTCTCAAAGCAGCGCGCCCCCAAAACCTGGCAACTGTGGGTAGGCGCAGGCAACGGCGCGAGGAACCGGCGCAGGTTGCGCGCACTTCCGCGCGAATTCTCGCTACCGGACATTCCTCCCGTATGCTCCGATTGAATCATCATTGCCCTTGCGCGCCGCCTGCGGATGCGTCACACTTAATGCAGGTCTCGTGTGATCAAGCGAGGTAGATGAGACATCCCATGATCCCCCGACGTGTTTCCAAACAGCTCAAAATCGGCGACGTCACGATTGGCGGCGGCGCGCCGATTCGGGTGCAGTCCATGACCACGGCCTTTACGCGGGACGTGGAGGCGAGCGTGGCCGAGATTCTCGGTCTGGCGGAGGCCGGCTGCGAAATCGTGCGCGTGGCCGTGCCCCACAAGGAGGACGCCGACGCGCTGCCGGAGATTCGCCGGCGCTCGCCGATTCCGGTGATTGCCGACATCCACTTCGATTACCGGCTGGCGTTGCGCGCCCTGGAAGCCGGCGTGGATGGGCTGCGGCTCAATCCCGGCAACATCGGCAGCAAAGAGAAGACGCGCATGGTGGTGAAAGAGGCCAAGGACCGCCAGGTGCCGATGCGCATCGGCGTCAACGTCGGCTCGCTGGAATCGCGGCTTATCCCCGAACTGATGATGCTGGAAGGCGATGAGAAGATCGAAAAGACGGCGGCGGCGATGGTGGAATCGGCGCTGGACCACGTGAAGATCCTGGAGGATATGGACTTCACCGACATCAAGATTTCGCTCAAGGCCTCGGACGTGCCGACGACGATTTTGGCCTATCAACTCATCGCCGACCGCGTGGAGTATCCGCTCCACCTGGGCATCACCGAGGCGGGCACGCCGAAGGCCGGTATGGTGAAGAGCGCGGTAGGGCTAGGCGTGCTGCTCTACCAGGGCATTGGCGATACGCTGCGGGTCTCGCTGGCGGCGGAATCGACGGAAGAGGTCTTTGCCGGTTACGAAATCCTCAAGTCGCTCGGCCTGCGCGAGCACGGCCCGACGCTCATCGCCTGCCCCACCTGCGGCCGCTGCGAGATCGAACTGATCGAATTAGCCGAACGGGTTGAGAGCTTTCTGCAAAACGTCAAGGAGCCGGTGAAAGTGGCCGTGATGGGCTGCGTGGTGAACGGCCCCGGCGAGGCGCGCGACGCCGACGTGGGCATCGCCGGCGGCCGCGGCAAGGGCGCGCTCTTCCGCAAAGGCAAGCCGGTTCGCAGTTGCCGGGAAGACGAACTCTTCGACCTGCTCATCGCGGAAGTGGATGAAATCGTGGCGCGGAAGCAGGCGGAGCGCGAAGGCAGCCCGGTCTGACGCGCGGAAGATTGCGGAATATGTGAAAATTGCCGGCCCGGTAGTATACGTAACCGCTGCAGGAGAATTGACGAGGCGTGTGTCATGGCAGAACAAATCTACGTCGGCACGGAGCAAGGGGTCTTCAGGCTGGCCCGCGCGGGTGACGGTTGGGACGTGCAATCGTCCGGCTTGGGTGACCAGGAACTGGAAGCCGTCGCCGCGCATCCGGACGGGCGGCAGGCGATTGCGGGGACTCACGGGGCCGGGCTTTTCAAGACCGACGACGGCGGCGCAAGCTGGCAGACAATCGCCGGCTGGCAGGGCAGTCCGTATATTCGCTCGCTTGCCTACCATCCCCATGACCCGCAGGTCGTGCGCGTGGGCACGGAACCGGCCCGGGTGTGGCTCAGCCGCGACGGCGGCGCGACGTGGGCGGAAGAGGAGGGCTTCACCGCCCTGCCCGGCTGCGCGGAGTGGTTCTTGCCGTATTCGCCGCGCGCGGGCGCGGTGCGCACCATCATCATGCTGGACGGCGGCGAGGACGCGGTCTGGGCCGCTATCGAGGTGGGCGGCCTGGCGGAAAGCCGCAACGGCGGCGAGTCCTGGGGAATCTCAGAGAAGATCGGCCAGTGGGAGTTCCCGGCAAACGGCATACACCCGGACGTGCACAGCATCGACATTCATCCCGCCCAGCCGGATACCATCATGGCGGCTACGGGCGGCGGCGTCTATCGTTCCACCGACCGGGGTGGTTCGTGGCAGCACCTCATCGACGACTACACCCGCGGCGTCTGCATCAAGGCCGACGATCCCGCTACCGTGGTGGTGGGACCTTCCCGCCGGGTCGGGCGGCTGGGCCGCATGATGGTGTCCCGCGACGGCGGCGATTCGTGGCGGGACGCCGAGCAAAACCTCTCGTTTCCCCTGGACCGCATGTGCGAGCACATCATCTGCGACGCGGTGGACGTGTTCGCGGTGGTGCTGGATGACGCGGTCTATCACGCGGCGTTCGACGATCTTGCCTGGCAGCCGGTAGGCAGCGGCCTCCCCGCGCCCACCTGCGCCGCGATCATCTCCTGAACGCCTATCCTAAGGCAGTTTGCGCGCACCATCCCCAGGACGGTTCGTCAACGCGGTGTAGGGGCACGACATGTCGTGCCCCTACACCGCGTTGACGAGAGGTCAAGCCCATTAACTCTCCTGGTCATGAGCAAGGCGTTTCTATTGACTCGCGTCTCCGGTAGCGCAGGTTTGTAACCTGCGACTCCTTTAGGGTTAATTCCATTCTGTGCCCGCTTCTCACAGGGAAAGTCTTAAGGAAGCGCCTCTTGCTGCCAATTTGGCGGCAGTTCCGCGCGCTCCGGCGGGGGACAAGCCCCCGCGCTACGGTTGTGCGGCGCGTGAAGAGGCGGGGGACGAGCCCCCGCGCTACGTTTGCGCGGCGCCGGCGGGGTCGTTGCGCTGGAAGAAGGCGTGCACGGTCTCCAGGAACTGTTCGGGTTTCTCTTCCTGGAGGCAGTGTCCGCACTTGGGGAAGACGACCAGTTCGGCGTTGGGGATGTCCTGCTGGAAGCGATGGCCCCAGTGCATGGGGATGATCGCGTCGTGCTGGCCCCAGAGGATGAGGACCGGGGCGGCAATGTCCCGCAGGCGGTGGGCAATGCTGGTCTGCCCGAAGTCGCGCGCCAGCAGTGCAACGATGCCGTCGGTGCCCGGGGTGAGCAGGGGCAGGAAGTAGCCGTCCACCACCTCCGGCGTGCACATGCGGTCCGGGTCGTAGTAGTTTTGGCGCAGGTAGGCCTCGATGAGGCTGCGCTGGCGCACCAAGAAGGCGCCGATTGCGCTTCCGAGCCGCGTACCGGCAAGATGCGCCACGACCGGCATAATGTGATAGTCGAGCGGATAGCCGGCCGGACTTATCACCACCGCCTGCCGCACCCGCGCCGGATGCCGGGCGGCCAGCGCCAACGTGATCGCGCCGCCCATGGATAGGCCGATTACCCTGGCGGACTCCAGCCCTAACGCTTCCATGAAGCCGGCCACCACGTCGGCCATGCCGAACGGCGAGTAGTCGCCGCTGCCGGGTTTGTCGGAGAGGCCGTGTCCTTTGAGGTCCAGGGCATAGACCGTGTACGCTTGCGCCAGCGCGTCGAAGACGATGCGCCAGGTGAAGAGATTGGCGCCGATGCCGTGGATGAGGATGAGAGGCGGCCCCGAACCGGCGGTGCGATAGTGGATTTGCAGGCCGTCTACCGTGACGAACCGGCCGTCGGTGTGCAGCGCCTCCACGGGAATGGGCCGCGGCTTGAGGCGCGTATAGGCCACGTAGGCCGCCACGGCCGCGATGGCAACGATGCCGGCGCGCCTGAGCCAGTTGAACATGGCGCCACTCCTCTTTGACGTTTCGATAGGACAGCTTGCTCTTGCTTCCCTATTGGCGCACGGCCAAGGCAAGCAAGGGAAGCCGCCGCCCTTGCTCTCAATTAGGGCACTCTCCTATGGTACATTAAAGGCGCGGACCGGTTGTCTCCGCCTTCTCTATTCCTTGCAGTAAAGGTCATTGTCGTGGCAATTCGCGTTTCAGATTTTCGCGTGCGCGTGCCGGCCACTACCGCCAACCTGGGGCCGGGGTTCGACGCCTTCGGCATGGCGCTCTCGCTCTACAACGAATTTACCGTGCGGCCGGCGGCGAATGGGCTGCGCATTGCGGTGGAGGGTGAAGACGCCGCGGAACTGGCGCGGGACGAGCAGAACCTCTTCGTGCAGGCCTTCCACCGCGCCTTTGCCGCCGCCGGCGCGCCGCCGCCCGCCATCGACCTGCACATGCGGAACCGCATCCCCCTCTTTCGCGGGCTCGGCAGCAGCGCCAGCGCCACGGTCGGCGGTCTGGCGGCGGCCAATCATCTCTTGGAAAACGCGCTCTCGACAGACCGGCTGCTGCAAATTGCGTGCGACCTGGAAGGGCACCCGGACAACGCGGCGGCGGCCTTGTTCGGCGGCCTGATCGTGTGCGCGGCGGAGGATGGCGGTGCGCCGGCCTATGCGCGCGTCCCCGTGCCGCGAGACCTCCATGCGGTGGTCTGCGTGCCGGAGCAGCACTTGCCCACGGCGCTGGCGCGCCAGGTGGTGCCGCGAGAGGTGTCGCTGGGGGACGCGGTCTACAACGTCGGCCACGCCGCGCTGCTGCTGGCGGGGATTGCGCAGGCCGATGAAGCGAGCATCCGCGCCGGCATGAGCGACCGCCTGCACCAACCCTACCGCGCCGCAATCTTTCCCGCCATGACGCCCATCATGGAGGCGGCGCTGGCGGCGGGCGCGTGCGGCAGCGCGCTCTCCGGTGCCGGTTCGTCCATTCTGGCGCTGACGTTTCGCGAGCCGGAGGCCGTGGCCGCCGCCATGCTGGATGCGGCGCGGGCGCACGACACGCCGGCGCGCACGCTCACGCTCGCCTGCGCGGAGCGCGGCGCCGTGGTGGAGCCGCTCTAACCGGTCTCCTTAGCAGATTATGCTCGATCGACGCTGCCAGCTTGTAGCGCGGGGGCTTGTCCCCCGCTTCCACGAGTCGGAACACGAGAAAGGTATGACGCGAATGACCGCCATCATCCGTGTAAATCGTTTATTCAACCAGCAGCGGCACGGGGGCGAAGGCGTCCACGTCCACCAGGCCGCGATTGGTGATCTTGAGGTGGGGGATGACCGGCAGCGCGAGGAATGAGAGCAGCAGGAAGATATTTTCGCTCGACGTGCCTGTTTGCTTTGCGGCGGCCAGCAACTCTCGATACTGAGCCGCTACCACATCGATGCTTTCAGTTGACATAAGACCGCCAATCGCCAGCGGCAGCGCGGTCACGTCAGCGCCAAGCGCCACCGCCATGCCGCCGCCGAGCGTCACCAGACGGTTGGCCGCGGCGGCCATGGCGTCTTCGTCCACGCCCGCCACCATGAGATTGTGGCTGTCGTGTCCCACGGTGGAAGCGACCGCTCCCCGCGTGATGCCCAACCCGCTGACGAAGCCGACCGCGCGCAGGCCGGTGTTGTGATGACGCTCGATCACGGCGATTTTCACCACGTCTTGCGCCGGGTCGGGCAGGATTGCGCCGTTCCGCGCCGGCAAGGTGAGCACGCGGCTTTGCGTTGTCAGGCTGCCGTCCACCGCACCGATGACGCGGGCGGCCACTGCGCGCTGTGGGCCGGTATAAGGAACGTTGAAGTCGGAAGCCGCTAACGGTTCTTTCACCGTTACCGTCTGCAAGAGCTTGCCGTAGCCGCCGGGGGTCTCGCGCTGCTTTGCGCTGCCGTTCGCTGCCACAACTTCACCGCGATGGATAACTGCGCGGCAGTCGAGGCTTTCCAGGGAATCCAGCACCGCAAGGTTGGCGACTCTCCCAGGCGCAATTACTCCCATTTCGGCTAAGCCGTGGCGGCGGAAGAAGCGCGAAAAACACTGCGCCGGATGGAGGGTGGCCAGCGCAATGGCTTGTATTGTCGCCTGTTCGCCGTTCATGCCGGCGTGTTCGATCAGGATGTCCCGCGCCCGCCGGACAATCCGGTCCACGTGGCCGTGCGCGTGCAATTCCGCCGCGTCGAGATCGTCGCTGCAGAGCATGAAGCCCGCCCAGAAGTCGCCGTCATTCCCGTGAGAGCCGGATTCCAGGCCGAGCCATTGCGCCGCCAGGTAAGGAAGAATCACGTCCAGGTCTTTGGTGGCGCTGCCGTAGCGAATGGCAACGGTCATGCCCGCCTGGCGTTTTTCCAGCGCCTCCGCGCCCGTGCGCGACTCGTGGTCGGACATGATTCTGACCGTGCCGTCGTCCTGGCCGTTGGAGACGTAGCGGGCAAGGTCGCGTCCCGTAACGCCGGGGGCGTGGCCGTCCACGACTTTACCCAAGGCGTAGGCGCTTGCCACTTTGGCCCGGGCGTCGCCGACGTCGTGGATGATACCGGGAAAGTTCATCATCTCCGCCAGTCCGTAGACGCGCGGGTGGGGCAGCAGTTCCTCGACGTCCGCCAGGGTGAGCGCGGCGCCGGTGTCTTCGAACGCCGTGGCCGGCACGCACGAGGGGACGCCGATGAAGATGTCGAGCGGCGCGATTTCCGCGTGGCGCAGGAAGAGTTCGATGCCGTCCCTGCTGGCCACGTTGGCGATTTCGTGCGGATCCACGAAAACGGCGGTGGTGCCGTGGCGCGCCGCGGCCTGGGCGAACTCAAGCGGGCTGAGCAGGCTGCTTTCGATATGGAGATGCGGATCGATGAACCCGGGAATGACGTATTGCCCGGATACGTCCAGCGTCTGCGCGTCTGCCGTCAACCCGATTGCGTCACTCGTTTCCGGCGCGCGCACGACGCGGTGGATCAAGCCGTCCCGCAGCAGAACATCGCCCGCGTAGCAGCGCTTCTCCACCACGTCTACGACGGTTCCGCCCCGCAGCAGGAGATCGGCGCCCATGTTATTCATCGCTCCCGATAGTATTGCTCTCGTACCGTGACAACGTAGGGCAACTCGCGGAAGTCCTCTGCCGCGTCGGTGCCGTAGCCCGCCACCCAGCGGTCGGGCACGTCGAAACCCACGAAGTCGAGGGTCAGCGCGGCGCGATTGCGCGCCGCCTCCGGCGAGGGCCGCTGGAGGCGCTTGGATATGAAGGCGCAGATGCGCACGGAGCGGGCGCCTTCAGCCAGCACGCGCCGCTTGAGGGCGGTCAGCGTGAAACCCTGGTCAACCAAGTCTTCCACCAGCAGCACGTCTCTACCGGCCAGGTCCGCGGGCAGCGTTGCCACGCTCACGCCGCGCGCCTTCTCATCCGGCTGCTTGATGGTGGCGCCATAGGCGCTGGCGCGAATGAACTCGTAGCGCACCACCGGCCCGCCCAGCCGTGAAAGCGCGCGGCCCAGGTCCGCCGCAAACACGAACGCCCCTTTCAAAACCACCAGCAGGATCAACTCCCCGCCAGCGGCGTAATTCTCACGAATTTCCCGCGCCAATCCTGCCACCCGCTCATGGAGAATCGCCTCCGGAATGAGGATGCCGTCCACCCTGCCGGCAATCTCCGCCGGCAATCCGCCGTCCTGCCCAGCGGCAAGACCTTCCTCCGGCACGATAATGGTTCGCTCGAAGCGCATGGCAGCCGGCTTCCGTTTGCACAGGTGGTGAGTATCCGCCAGGATTCGACGTTATCCCGCCGATGGGGCCGTTTCGTGGGCGAGTTCCACGGCGGTATCCACAAAGAGCGCTTCGGCCTCGCCGGCGTAGCCGGCGGGGGATTGGGAGCCGTGCCGGTAGGCGTAGACTTCGTAGCCGCCGCGCGGGATCTCGTTGGCGGTGGGCACGTAGCCGATCATGCCGTTGGCGAGTTCGACGTGCAGGGCTTCGAGGCCCAGTTCGTCCTTCACCCGTTCTTTCACCGCCAGGCCGTATTCCAGGAAGAACTCGCCGGGGAAGCCGACGAAGACCAGGTTGCCTACGCGGATCACTTGCACTTCCGCCTGCGGCTCGCAGTTGACCGTGCCGGACTCCAGTTCGCTGATGCGGCTGCGCAGCCACTTCATGGAGTCGCGGCTGACGCCTCCTTGCGTATCGGGCCACGTCCCGGTTTCCAGGGCTTCCTTGAAGAAGGAGATGTCGGGAACTTCGCGTATCGGCACGGTGACGACGCGCCGCGCCACGGCCACGCCGGACAAGGGCGCGCACGCGATGGCCTCCCGCACGTTGACGACCTCGGCGCCGAGGCCGCGCCAGACGCTCTCGAGTTCAGCGAACGTGGCGGAGCGGAAACGGCTGCCGTCGCTGGTGAAGTTGGGGCGCACGTTGCCGCAGCTTCCCAGCAGGAACGCCGCCGTGTGGCCGCCGCCGTAGGCCTGCTCCACAAACGCCTTCGCGCCGCCGGCGTAGTCGGCGCTAAAGGCGTAGTTCGAAGCGCCCATGCTGGTGGAGTGGCAGGCGTAGTTGAAGGCCGTCGCCACCGGCGCGCCGTCCGGCGCGTCGAAGCGCAGGACGGAGACCGTATGGTCCACGACGCCGTCAGGATTGACCCGCATTTCGGTCTTGCCGTCGGTGGTGAGGCGGCGGTTGACGGCCAGGGGATACGAGCCGTTGCCAAGACCGGCGACGACGGACTGCAAGCGTCCGTTCGCCACCTGCACGCCGCCCGCCAGCTTGCGCTCCAACTCGCGCAAGTACGCGCTGTTGAACGGCGCTTCGTAGCGCCACTCGCGCGTGGAAGGCCCGGAGTGGGTGTGGGAGCAGGTGATCATGACGTGGTTGCCGGGAATGTCGGTCTGCTCCTCAACCAGGCCGCGCACCGTAGCGGTGCTCTCCTCGGTGACGCCAATCAGGTCGCAGGTGACGACGGCAGCTTTAGTCTCGCCGTCGGAGAAGACGAGTATCTTGGCGTAGAGGTCGTCGTGGATGTCAGTCGAGCCGTGGTCGCGGGCGCCGTAGCCGCCCATCCACGTGCCCACGGAAGGGGTGATGTTGATGCTCGCGGTTCCCAACTGCACGGGGTTTGCCATGATATGCGCTCCTATCGTTTGCGGCAACTCTCTTCAAGACAGTCCTATGCTGCCGATGGTAGTGTCTAGTTTGCGGGAATCCGCGCAAACTTGCCAGTGGAGGCCTTTGCAATACCCCCTCTCCATTAGAGACTGGCAGGCGTATGTATGTGTCATTCCGAACGGAGCGCAGCGGAGAGAGGAATCTAAGACATGGCCCTGCAGGATCACCGCTACTAGATTCCTCGCTCCGCTCGGAATGACACGTGAAGTCGATTGTAGAGTACAAGACCCTGTCAGCCCACTGAAGGGGAAGGTTCGGATGAGGGACGGATGAATGTGAAATAAGAGATACGCGCCGCGTAAAGCGGCGCGCACCTTATCTGCTATCCCGGTTCGAAGCCCTTGACACGATGACTTACATGGCGCAACCGGCTATGCGTCTACGTATCGCCACACCGTGCCGCCCAGGGAGACGGCCCACACGGCGCGGTCTTCGGCATAGTTCGGCGAGACCAGCAGCGAGACGATCGCCTTGTTGTCCAGCCCTTCGTTGATGTTCTGCCAGGTCAGGCCCTCGTCGGCGGACTTATAGACGCCCCGGCTGGTGCCGGCGTAGAGGGTCGTGTCGTCCTCGTAGTCGGGCGAGATGGCCAGGCAGACCACGGCCGCCGTGGCTTCGCCGATCGCGTCGCCGACCCAGAGATTCTTGCCGCGCCACATGGGGCGGAAGAAGCGCGTGGCCGTGGCAATGAAGAAATTGCTGTAGTTCTCATCCGTGCCGGAGTAGTTCGACGGCATGGCAAAGCTGATCCACTGCGCGCCGGTGGCGTGTACCAGGATGCGCTTCCAGATATCGCCGCCGTCGGCGGAGCGCCAGACGGTAATGGTGCTGGCGTAGTCGCCCTGGGAGGCGCGGAAGGTGCCGAGCAGCAAGGTGTTGTCCTCGGCAAAGTTTGGCGAGAGCGTGACGCCGATGACGTCTTCCTCGCCAAAGGTCTCTTCGGCCCGATCCCAGGATTGGCCCGCGTCGCGGCTGAAGTAGAGCGCGCCGCCGGGCCCGCCGGCCACGACGAGGCGATCGTCCGCAAAGCTGTGGGAAACCGCGAGTACGCGCAGATCCCGGGCGTCCTCCTCCAGCCCTTCATTGCTGGCCTGCCAACTGCCGCCGCCGTCAGCGGAAAGCGCGATGCCGTCGTGGGTTGCCGCGAAAACGGTGGCGTCGTTGGCGTAATCGGGTGAGACCAGCAGCGAGGCGACCTGCATTTCTTCCAGGCCCGCGCCGGCCGGCTCCCAGGATTCGCCGCCGTCGGTAGACCGCAGGACGCCGTCCTCCAGGCTGGTGGCAAAGAGGCTATGGTCTTGGTGGCAGTTTGGCGAGAGCGCCGTGCCGAGCAAGGAGCGCGCGGCGAGGCCCTCGATGGCCGGTTCCCACGTGGCGGCGTCGCCGCCGGCGCGCAGAGCGCCTTCGCGGTGCACCCCCGCCAGCACCATGTCGTCAGCGCCGGCGCCGGTGGTAAGCAGGCAGAGAATCGATGAATCCTGGTCGATCGCGCTCTCCCAACTCTCGCCGCCGTCGGTGGAGCGGTAGACCGGGCCTTCCGCCGTGCCGGCGTACACCAGGCCGTCCTGGGCGAAATCGGGCGAGAGGCAGACCGCGTTGATCGAGACGCTATCCAGCCCGCTGTTCGCTTCTTGCCAGTTCGTGCCGCCGTCCGTGGACTTGAAGACGCCCATGTCTTCGGTGCCGACGAAGAGCGTACGGTCCTCGGCGAAGTTGGGCGAGACGGCAATCGCCTGGATCGCCATGCTGTCCAGCCCGCGATCGACGAGCCGCCAGGCGCGGCCTTCGTCAAACGTGCGGTAGAGGCCGTCGCCGCCGGCCACGAACGCGGTCTGGTCTTCCTGGAAGTCCGGAGAGATGGCGACGGCCTGGATGCTCAGTTCCATGATGCCGAAGTTCGACGAGTTCCAGGTGCGGCCGCGGTTCGTGGACTTGAACACGCCGTCTTCCTGGGTGCCGGCCAACATCAAGCCGTCATCGGCAAAGCCCGGCGAAACGGCGAGACACGTAACCGAGGTAGCGCCCTGCCAGAAGTCCAGTTGCTGCCAGGTCTCTCCCCCATTGTCGGAGCGGTAGACGCCGCCCTCCAGCGCGCCGGCGAACGCCACCTCATGATTGGCGACGTTGGGCACGAAGACCAGCGCCTGCACGTAGGGGCTGGTAATGCCTTCGTTGGAAATCTGCCAGGTCTTGCCCCCATCCTCAGAGCGGAATACGCCGGCCATGGTGCCGGCCAGTACGAGGTTGTTTTCATCGAAACTGGGCGAAACGGCAAGCGAGGCTACCGTGCCGCCGAGGCGTTGGCCTACAACTTCCCACGCTTGCTTTTCCATCACTGTTGGTCCGGAATTACTCATCGATTCTCCTTCCTGAACCAGTCACTCTCATTGTTGATTGCGTAATGCGTTCTCAGAGCCTGTTTACGATCTGCTTAGCGGGAGTCTGCAAAGCCGATGAAAACCGTTCGTGCTGAGCACTTCGACAAGCTCAGTACAGGCCTGTCGAAGCATGAACGGCTTTTCGCCGCCTTGCGACGGTTCCATTCACCCTTCGACAGGCTCAGGGCGAACGTTCTCGCGCAGACAAAAAGACCGTAAACAGGTTCTCAGTCCACTTGATCTCGAATTGGACGCTCCAATACCAATACGCTACGTATTGAATGGCAGTATACAGAGTGCAATGCGCGAATCGTAAAGCACATTAAATCCGCGCCCGCCGTACGGGGGCGCGAAAGACAGTTTTGCATATGTTACTGTATGCTACCAGACCGACAAGACAATTACGAATTTGGCTGCCAAGCAACCTCACGCATTGCTAAACCGCTGGCAATTGTGGCATGTTTGTGCCGGTACTCCTTTAGTACCGAATAGAACCGGTATGATCTGTCGTCCATGATGCAAAGTGTAAAGCAAGCTGGATGGACCGTTTTCGAGCGAACCGCGGGAGCGTCAACGTGAAGGTATCCAACGTCAACACCACCGACATCACGTCGGCGATCAAACTCGGTTGTCGGACGATGTCGAACGTGTTCAACGCCGACGACAACGACATCCCGTTCTTTGGTTCAGAGGTCCTGCCCAACCCCCGGCTCAGCTTCAGCAGCGTCCACTCTGAGTCTCATGTGCCGGGCAGGCACCTGAACGCCCTGCTGAATGCCGAAGACGCGGCTGGCGTCTCGATCTCGGAAGAGGCGGTCGAAAAACACGCCGCAGCGGCCTTCTTCTCCTACTCCGGCCCCGTGCCTCTGCCCATGAACCGCGACCGCGTGGACGGACCACTCGAGAACTTCAACGATCACAACGTGCGTGAGGGAATGCATGCGCTCTACGCCCTGGTCAAGTATCGAGACTCCGACACGGCGCGGGAATTGGCCGAATCCAGCATCGAGTTCATTCTCGATACGTGGGACCCCGAGGACGGCTGGGACCGCGAGAGGATTATGGCGGCCCACGGCATTCGCTGGCCCCGGCAGAACACATTCATCACGGGAGTCGCCCGCGCCATCGGCCCGCTGGTCAAGTACTACCGGGCCACCGGCTCGGGCAAGGCGCTCGAACTGGCGTCTCTCCTGGCCGAGAAGGCCACGTCCGAGTTCTTCTTGCCGGACGGGTCGTATGACCGCGAGAAGTTCGGCGTGCACACGCACTCGACGACCTGCGTCATGTCCTCTCTGGCGCAGCTTGCGGACCTGACCGGCGACGCCGCGCTCCTGGAGCGAGTACGGGCCTTTGCCGACAACGGGCTGTGGGCGATCCGCGACGAACTGGGCTGGGTGATCGAGAGCAGCGCCGACGACAGCCCGCCCGACAAGGGCGAGGGCAACAACACCGGCGACATCGTCGAGACAGACCTGATTCTCGGCCGGCACGGATATCCCGGGCGCTTCCAGGACGCCGAAAGGATACTACGCGGGCACCTGTTGCCGTCCCAACTTCGCGACGCGGATTTCATCCCCGAACCTGCCAATCCGGCAGACGAAGATGGTCTGAGAAGCGTGAGAGAACGGCACCTGGGAGCGTTTGGATTCCCAGCGCCGTACGGCCACCGCCCGCTTGGTCTCGAGCGGGTCAGCTTCAATATGGACATAGTCGGCGGCGTAGTCGGGACGCTCTGCGAAGCGCTCAGGGAGGGCGTCGTTTCAGGGCCCGTTGGCGTACGGGTGAACCTGCTGATGGACCAGGACACGCCGGACGCGCGGGTGCAGGCGGGCGAATCGTCAGGCCGAGTGAGCGTAACGACCAGACACGCGGCGCCACTTTGGATCAGATTGCCGCGGTGGGCCGACAGATCTGCGTTGCGCGTCAGCGGTACCGACCACTACGTGGTATTGGGAGAACACCTGTTCATTGCCCAACCTGATCCGGGTAAGCCAATTTCACTGGAATACCCGGCGGCGCGGACTGAAATTACCCTCGCTCACCGCACGCGCAACATCCGGACGGCTCTTGAAGGAGACGCGGTGGCGGCGATGGACGATTTCGGCGCTGAACTGACGTTTTTCGACCCGCTTCACTGACTGTGGCACGTTGGCTTCGGCTGCGGGCCGGCAGCGCGTGACATTCCTTACGGCGGAACAGACGTTCGATTAGCGCCAGATACGGCGGTTTCCGCCGTTTTGGGGGGCGAAATTGCTTCTCGTTGGATAGTCGACTCCCTCGAAGGAGACCTTTGCATAGCCCCTTCCCCATCGAGGGGGAAGGTTGGGATGGGGGTGTAAAGGCTTGAAAACAGGCTATTCTTAGTTGTAAATGGGGTCTGGATTCCGGCTTTCGCCGGAATGACAGAGTTATGCAAAGGTATCCGAAGGGACTATGCGCCATTGACATCGGCGATATGCGGCAGAGAGCGCCGACGTAGCCGCTTGCTTCATTCCTTGCTTACGTGTACACGTCTGCGGACCTTCAGTGAAGCATGTGTGAGACCGATTTAGCTGGACACTAGGATTCGGTATGCTCGCCAAGATTATGGCTGCCACGCTGGTCGGGCTGGATAGCGCGCAGGTTGAGGTAGAAGTAGATCTTGCCGACGGGCTGCCCTCGTTTGTCATTGTGGGTTTGCCGGATACGGCTGTGCAGGAAGCCCGTGAGCGGGTGCGGGCGGCTATTCGCAACGCCGGCTTCGCCTTTCCGCAGAAGCGCGTCACCATCAACCTGGCGCCGGCCGACGTGGCCAAAGAGGGCACCGGCCTCGACGTGGCCATTGCCGTCGGCATTCTGGTCGCCAGCGGTCAATTGGCCGCGGAGGGACTAGAGCAATCGCTCTTCCTGGGCGAACTGGCGCTGGAAGGCGCGCTGCGGCACACCAACGGCGTCTTGCCGCTGGTGTCGAACGCGCTGCGCTGGGGCATCAGGAACGCGTTCGTGCCGGAGTCCAATGGCGCGGAAGCGGCAATCATCGCCGGATTGCAGGTGTTTGGCGCGGCGCACCTCCGGCAAGTGGTTCTCCACCTCAACGGCGTCGAAGCGCTTGCCAGGGCCCGGCCGCCGGCGGCGGTCGACCACGATGAGGTGACCTACGACGTCGATCTGGCGGACGTGAAAGGCCAGGAACATGCCAAGCGCGCGCTGGAGGTGGCATGCAGCGGCGGCCACAACGTGCTCTTCTCCGGCCCGCCGGGCACGGGCAAGTCGCTGCTGGCGCAGGCGGTGTCCTCAATCCTGCCGCCGCTGTCGCTGGAAGAGGCGATCGAGGTGAGCAAGATCTACAGCGTGTGCGGGCTCTTGCGGGCGGATGAGCCGCTGATGTTGAAGCGGCCGTTTCGCTCGCCCCACCACACTGTTTCCCACGCGGGACTGGTCGGCGGCGGCCGCTTCCCCCGGCCGGGCGAGATCAGCCAGGCGCATCGCGGCGTGCTGTTTCTGGATGAGATTCCCGAATTCCCCAACAATCTGCTGGACATGCTGCGGCAGCCGCTGGAATCCGGGGCCGTCACGATCTCCCGCGCCTCGGGTTCATTGACATTTCCTGCCCAGTTTCTCCTTATTGGCGCTATGAACCCCTGCCCGTGCGGTTGGTACGGCGATCCGGTGCGCGCGTGCACGTGCAACCCCGCGATCGTCACGCGCTACCAACGGAAACTCTCCGGCCCGCTGCTCGACCGCATCGACATACACGTGGAGGTGCCGCGCGTGGAGTACGAGAAACTTACCGACGACCGGCGCGGCGAGCCGTCGTCAATCGTGCGGCAGCGGGTGATGCGCGCGCGCCAGGCGCAGCGGGAACGCTTTGCCGCGCTGCCGTTCAAGACCAACGCCGAAATCGGCCCGCGCCACGTGCGTGAGTTCTGTGCGCTCCACGAGGATGCGCAGGACTTGATGCGGACGGCCACTGAACGGATGCACCTGACGGCGCGCAGCTTTCACCGCGTGCTCAAGCTGGCGCGCACGATTGCGGACATGGATGATGCGGATACGATTGGGGTCCCGCACCTGGCCGAGGCGTTGCAGTACCGGCCGAAACTCGACATCAGCTAAGCGCCCGGCCTGCGAGGTGTGTGGGTTTCGCGGCAAGAGGCGGGGGACAAGCCCCCGCGCTACGGGGATGGCGCCAGTGTCTTGGTAGCGCAGGTTTGCAACCTGCGCCTGTTTGGGAGCGGGGGACAAGCCCCAATGTTGTCGCATTAAACGCAATGAGAGTGAAAACTACGCTTGTTTCTCCGGTAGCACAGGTTTGTAACCTGCGACTTCCGTAGGGTCAATCCATTCCGTTAGCATTTCTCTTATTCCGGCGGGGGACAAGCCCCCGCGCTACGTTAATGCGACAGTATTGGGGACAAGCCCCCGCGCTACGGGGATGGCGCCAGTGCCTTGGTAGCGCAGGTTTGTAACCTGCGCATGTTGGGGCGATGAGACTGGGTGCGCGGGGTGCGCTATAGTAGAGGAACACCTCGCGGTTTCCCTTGGACCAGAGTCCCGCGTAGAGAAATGCCCGCTTGCCGGAAAATGAGGCAGCAGAAGTGAAGGATCGCTCAGACGGCCCGCAGAATCCCGGCCGCCGCGCTTGGCCGCTCGGCCAGTCCTCTTTTCGCGTAATGGGCCTTTTTCGGGAATTCGCCCATGCCCAGGCGTCCAGCGGCATTGTGCTTCTGGCCTGCGTAATCGTGGCTCTCGTGTGGGCAAACTCGCCGTTGGCCTCGTCGTATTTCGCGCTCTGGCATCTCCACTTTGCCGTGCACCTTGGGGACTTCCACTTCGACCAGCCGCTGCATTGGTGGATCAACGACGGCTTGATGGCGATCTTCTTCTTCGTGGTGGGATTGGAGATCAAGCGCGAGGTGATAGCCGGGGAACTCGCCGCGCCGCGGCGGGCCATGTTGCCGATCATGGCGGCGGTCGGCGGGATGGTGGTACCCGCGGCCATCTTCCTGTGGTTCAACTGGGGCGGGCCGGCGCAGCGCGGCTGGGGCATTCCCATGGCCACGGACATTGCCTTTACGCTGGGCGTGATGGCGGTTCTGGGCAGCCGCGTGCCCACGCCCATCAAGGTCTTCCTCACCGCGCTGGCGATTGTGGACGACATCGGCGCGGTGCTGGTGATTGCCATCTTCTACACCAGCGAGATTTCGCTGCCGGCGTTGGGCGTCGCGGCTATCGTCGTGCTGCTGCTCATTGGCGCGAACCGCATGGGAGTGCGCAGTACGCTGGTGTACTTGCTCCTGGTCGCGGGCGGCTTGTGGCCGGCTTTCATCGCCTCCGGCGTGCATCCGACCGTAGCGGGCGTGATTGCGGCCTTTACCATTCCGGCGCGCCGCCGCATAGACAGCGCGGAGTTCGCCAACTTGAGCCGGGTGTACGTCGAGGAGTTTGCGCAGGCTTCGGGTGACGGCGACAGCCCGCAGGCGGACGAAGGGCAGGCCTCTTTGCAGCGGCTATTGAACGACGAGCAGGTCTCTTTGATGCGCCAGATCGAGCAGACGGCGGTGGGGGCGCAGTCGCCGTTGCAGCGTTTCGAAAGCGCGCTCCATCCCTGGACCGTCTTCGGCATCATGCCGCTGTTCGCGCTGGCGAATGCGGGTGTGAGCGTCTTCGAGGGCGCCGCTATGGAAGCCGGGTTTGCAAGCCTGATGGCAGAACCCTTGGCGCTGGGGGTGGCGCTGGGGCTGCTGGTCGGCAAGCCGCTCGGCATCATGCTCTTCTCGGTGGCCGCGGTGCGGCTCGGTCTGGCGACGCTGCCCAGCCGCGTCGGTTGGATGCACGTGCTTGGCGCCGGGTGCCTGGCGGGAATTGGCTTTACGATGTCGCTCTTCATCGCGAATCTGGCGCTGGGCGGCACCGGCTTTCTGGAGACGGCAAAGGTCAGCATCCTGGTGGGGTCGCTGCTGGCCAGCATTCTCGGCTGGTTGGTGTTCCAATTCGCGCCGCTGTTTGGGCGAAACGCGGGGTAGGGCGCGCGCGGCGACTCAGACAGGCGAATCTCTATTGGACGGGGGACATCTCAAGAGCAGCCGGTAGAAGGGCAATCAACAGGAGCGGGCGCGAGTCGAGGCAACTATGGGATAGCGTCCAGGAGCAGCGCAAGCAGGAAGCCGAGTATGGCTGCCTGCAACCCGGCAACGGCAATCATCAACGCGCCGAGCTTGATTAACAGGCGCATTTCCAGCTTTTCCATGTCGGCGCGCAACTCCGCTACATCAGACTTCGTGGCGAAGTCCTTCAAGTCGGCTTTGGTTGCCAGTTCGCCGTGGCGTTCTTTGCCCTCGTCCACCAAGGCCTGAGCCTGGTCTTCAGAGAACCCGGCCGCCAGGTACGCCTTGAATGTCCTTTGCGTATCGAGGACTGCCACAGTTGACTGCCTTTTGCGTGGGCGCTTCGCCCCGCCATGCGGGGCTTCCGCACACTTCCTAAACGCTCACCAGCTCGCAGACGAATGCGAACCGTCTCCAAATTATCAAGATACCGATGGGTTGTCAAGTGAATTGAGATGCGTCTCGGCGGGTAGGGACGGGCAGCGATACGACGCACCGGAGAATCTACCTTGTCTGAAGTGGGCGTACTACGGTACGCCCTCGTTTTCTATTGAAGCCGCTCGTCGTTCACATGACAGATTCTGCCGCTCGCACTCGTTCAAGCGCTCAATCGCTCTACAGGCTACCCAAAGAGGCGCGTGAGATTGCTGGGCAACTTGCCGGAGGCGAACGACTTCATCATGGATTGCATCTGGCGGAAGTTCTTGAGCAGTTGGTTGACCTCGGCGGGGGTTGTGCCGCTGCCGGCCGCGATGCGCCGCCGCCGCGAGCCGTCGATGATGGACGGGTTGCGCCGTTCGGCCGGGGTCATCGAGTAGATCATCGCCTCCACGCGCGCGAACTGGCGCTCGTCCAGCGCCGCGGCCATGGCGGGATTGCGCATGAACTGACTGACGCCGGGCACCATTTCCATGATCTGGCTCAGCGAGCCCATCTTCTTGATTTGCTGCAACTGTTCGACGAAATCCTCCAACGTAAAGCTGGCGGTGCGCAGTTTCTTCTCGATGACGGCGGCTTGGTCGGCGTCGATGGTCTCTTCCGCTTTTTCGATGAGGCTCAGCACGTCGCCCATGCCGAGAATGCGCGAGGCCAGGCGGTCCGGATAGAACGGGTCCAGCGGCTCGATCTTCTCGCCGCTGCCCAGGAACCTGATCGGTATGCCGGTCACGCTGCGCACGGAGAGCGCCGCGCCGCCGCGGGCGTCGCCGTCGGTCTTAGTGAGGATCAGCCCCGTGAGCGGTACCTGCTCGTGGAACGCCTGCGCCACGTTGACGGCTTCCTGGCCGGTCATGGCGTCCGCCACCAGCAGCACTTCCTGGGGTGAGACGGTTGCGGCGATTTCGTCGATCTCGGCCATCATCTCCGCGTCGATCTGCAAGCGCCCGGCGGTATCCACGATGACGGTGCTCAGGCGCTCCTGGCGCGCCCGTTCCACGGCCGCCCGGGCGATTGCGGTAGGCGGCTGCGCCGTGCCCATGGCGTGCACGGGCACGTCGATCTGATTGCCGATGGTCTGAAGCTGTTCGATGGCGGCGGGGCGATAGACGTCCGCCGCCACCAGGAGACAGCGTTGGCCCTGCTTGCGTAAGGCGAGCGCCAGTTTGCCCGCGGCGGTGGTCTTGCCGGACCCTTGCAGGCCGACCAGCATGATGACGTGCGGCGGAGAACCGGTGAGCGTGAGCGGCGCCGGCTCGCCGAGCAGGCCGATTAGCTCTTCGTGCACGATCTTGATGACCTGCTGCCCCGGCGTCAGGCTCTCCAGCACCTCGGCGCCCACCGCCCGCGCACGCAACGACTTGAGAAAATCGCGCGCAACCTTGAAATTGACGTCCGCCTCGAGCAGCGCCAGGCGCACTTCGCGCAGAGCGGCGTTCACGTCGGCTTCGCTCAGCTTGCCGCGTCCGCGCAGTTTCTGGAAGACGCCTTGCAGGCTATCGGAAAGGGTTTCAAACATGGTCTTTTCTCACTATCAGGTATGCTCCGATTTTGAGGGAATTGGCGGCTCCGGAGAAGCCGGCGCTTCCATCGAAGCCGGCGATTTCATTGAAGCCGGCTACTTCAATTCAGTCATCTTGTTCGCTCCGTGGGCGGCTACCAGGTTCTGGGACTCCAGGTACGTCTCGAACGACTCGCCGCAGTCCGCCCAGAAGCCCTCCAGAATATCGTACTCCAGATTGCCCTCTTGGAGATAGTAGGTGTTCACGTCCGTGATCTCCAACTCGCCGCGCTCCGAGGGCCGCAGGTTGGAGACGATCTCAAACACGCGCTCATCGTAGAAGTAGATACCGGTCTGCACCAGGTTGGACTTTGGCGACGCGGGTTTCTCCGTGATGCGCTCGATGCGGCCGGCTTTGCCGTGCTCACTTTCCCCAATCTCCACCACGCCGTAGCTGGAGGGGTTTTTCACCCGCGTCAGGATGATGCGCGCGCCGCGTCCTTGCGCCTCGAAGTTCCGGCGCGCCGCGGCCAGGTTGTATTCGATGATGTTGTCCCCCAGCATCAGCAGCACGGAGTCGCCGTCGGCGAAATCTCGCGCCAGGCCCAAGGCGTGGGCGATGCCGCCGGGACGGTCTTGATACGTGTAGTGAATGCGCTTCAGGCCGAACGCGCTGCCGTTGCCCAGCAGGCGCAGGAAGTCGCCGGCGCTGTTGCCGCCGGTGACCAGCATGATGTCCGTAATGCCGGCGTTCACCACCGCCTGGAGCGGATAGTAGACCATCGGCCTGTCGTAGATCGGCAGCAGGTGTTTGTTGGTCACGCGGGTCAGCGGGTCTAAGCGGCTGCCGCTGCCACCGACGAGAATGACGCCTTTCACGCTCTACGTTCCTTTCCAACAGTGCGGGTAGCTTGCGCCGTACGCCCAGCCCGCGCCCGCACGCGCGTCGAAAGCGCGATTGTAAGCGCCCTGATGGTACTTCTAGGTGGGCACGGTCTCGCTGAGCAAGGCGCGCACGAAGCGCGCGCTATCGAACGTATCCATGTCGTTCAGTTGCTCGCCGGTGCCGACCAGCTTGATGGGCAGCGCCAACTCGCGGGCGATGCTGAACACGCTGCCGCCCCGGGCCGTGCTATCGAGCTTGGTCAGCACCACGCCCGTGACCGGCACGGCGTCGCAGAAGATCTTCGCCTGGTTGAGCACGTTCTGGCCCGTGATCGCGTCGATGACGAGCAAGGTTTCGATGGCCGCCGCGCCGACGCGGTTGACGGCGATGCGCTGCACTTTGCGCAGTTCGTCCATCAGGTTCGTCTTGGTGTGGAGGCGGCCCGCGGTATCCACGATGAGGTGCGAGACGTTGCGGGCCAGCGCGGAATCGATGGCGTCGAACACCACCGCCCCCGGATCCGCGCCCGGCTGCTGCGCGATGACGGGCACGTCGATCCGCTCCGCCCATACCCGCAGTTGGTCGATCGCGGCGGCGCGGAAGGTGTCCGCCGCCGCCAGCAGGCAGGTGTGACCCTGCTCCTGGAGCCAGTGCGCCAGCTTGGCCGTGGTGGTGGTCTTGCCGGAGCCGTTAACGCCCACCATGAGGATGACGGTAAGCGGCCGCGCGGCGAGGAGTTGGGAGGAACCGGCGGCGAGTTGCGCCACGAGCAGTTCCTCGATGAGGCCGTGCGCCGCCGTTGCCGAGTCCACCTGGGTCTGGGCGAGCGACTCGCGTGCGCTCACGGTGAGTTCGTCGGCGAGGTAGGGGCCCACGTCGGCCATGACGAGGGTGTCTTCCAGTTCCTCCCAGAAGTCCTCGTCCAGCCGGACGCCGGGCCGAAAGAGGTCGCGGAGCGCGGAGAACGCGCCGCCGCGGCTCTTCTCTACGCTCTCTTCCAACGACTTGCCGCCGAATAGTTGCTTGAATTGTTTCATGAGGCGCTTTCTGCGTGGTTGGTGTTCAGCCGGAGTGGCACCAGTCGTGTAGCATGGCAGCGGGCGTTGCTCGCGCTCACGTGACTTGGCGCTGCCAGTGTATTTTCAAACGGACGTTACTGCGTCAGGTAGACCCCCACCTCCGCCAGCGAGGTGTACGCGCTGCTGCCGTGGTTGCTCAAGACTACCAGCTTGACATACCAGGCGGGCCGGGCCTCGAACGTGAACCGCTGCAAGAGCGAACTCTCCGCCAAGGTGTACGCGCCGACTTCCTCCCACGGGCCGTCCGCAGACTCCGTGCTCACGAAGACGCGGAACTCGCGCACCCAGGTCTCCGGTGGGCTTTGCTCGCTGGCCTGGAGGGTCACGGTGTTGGCGTAGGCCGGCGCGCCGGCGAGCACCTGCCGCTCGATGGCAAAGACGAACTCCTGGGGAAAGGCGGCCCCCGCCGCGCGCCAATCCGGCACTTTCGGATCGGCCCACCCGTCCACCAGGCGTTTTGCCAGGTGGTCGCCGTCCTCTTGCTCGCTGGAGTAGGCCACGACCTCTCCGCCCACGAGCGCCTCGACCAGGTTGAGCCCTTCCGTAGTTTGCAACGTGCCCCGGAAGGCGCGCGCCACCCGGGCGGCTTCTTCCGGTTCGATAGTAATCGAGGCGAGTTGCCTGCCGATGATGCCGCCCACCGCAATGATCAAGATGAAGAAGAAGAGCGTCACGAAAACGGAGGCGCGGCTGGGCGCGAGGTCCATGAGCTTTTCGCGCAGGGGCCGCTGCCGCCGCGCCTGTATCGCGTCGAACTGTGTGGCGCAGGGGAGGCAAAAATCTCGTTTGCCTCGCGCTGTCAAGCACTCTTCGCAGTATACGGTACCGCAGCGGTCGCACCGCTCGGTGGTCTTGCGGTGCGGGTGATTGTAGCAGGTGTACTGCTCACGCAAGAGTATCCTTGCCATAGCGGTTGCCCAGGGACGATGCGAGGAGAGCGTTCTCTGCCGCGCGCCGCATCATGGCCTCGTGCGGCGGGCGCGGCGCAACTAGCGAACGGGACGGGGCTCCCGCGCGGCATCGGTGACCCGTTCGTTTACGTAGACATCACCATTGCGAATTTTCAGATTGAAGAGACAGTCAGGATTGGTGCACACCCACGCCTTGAACGTTACCGACGCGCCCTGGCCGCCAAAGTCCGAAAACGGCACGAGCACGCCAATGTCACACTTCAAACACCGAGGAAAGTTGAAAATCGATTCCATGGACCCCTCTTTCCTGCATCTTCAGCCGCCGCGTTTGCCACGAATTGTTCATTGCTCTCCCATTATACCATTGGGTATCTGCCCGCTACTACCGGGGGAGTTGTGGGGCACGGCGTCGAAGTGGCGGCAAGGGATGGGAAAGCGGCTGGCGGGGGACGCAGGTTGCAAACCTGCGCTACCGGAGGGTGGCTGCGACGGGAAGGCGGCTGGCGGGGGAGTGAAGAGTCCCCTCTCCCTTGAGGGAGAGGGTTAGGGTGAGGGTGAGTCCGCGCAACCGGGGACGCAGGTTGCAAACCTGCGCTACCAGAGGGTGGCTGCGACGGGAAGGCGGTTGGCGGGGAAGTGAAGAGTCCCCTCTCCCTTGAGGGAGAGGGTTAGGGTGAGGGTGAGTCCGCGCAACCGGGGACGCAGGTTACAAACCTGCGCTACCAGAGGACGGCCGCTACCAGAGGATGGCTGCTACCAGAGGATGGCCGCTACCGGAAGGCGGTTGCGCCATTGCAGCGCGCTATTCATCATGACTGAGCTGTATGAGGATAGTTCGGCAAGAGAAGGGCGCTCAGAGGTGTACCGAGCGTCCGCCGTCGATGACGAAGGCCGCGCCGCTGGCGTAGGATGCGTCCTCGGACGCCAGGAACGTTACCGCGTTGGCGATGTCCCGGCCCGCGCCGAGGCGCCGCATGGGGGTTTTCTGCTCTGCCGCGGCGGCGCCTTCCTCAAGCGTGAGGCCGTCCTCCGCCAGGTTTTCGCGCATCATGTCGGTGTCGATCGCGCCGGGGAGCACGCAATTGACGCGGATGCCGTCGTCGCCCAGTTCGGTCGCCATGGCCTTCGTAAGCGCGATAACCGCGCCCTTGGTGGCCGTGTAGGCCGTGGTGCGCGGCGTGGTGGCAATGGCGCGCACGGAAGCGATGTTGACGATGCTCCCGCCGCCGTGCTCTTGCATGATCGGCACGCAGAACTTGCTGCACAGGAAGATAGCCGTCAGATTTACCGCCAGCACGTGGTTCCACTGCTCCAACGTAGTCTCGACGAGCGCGGTGTAAAGCCCGATGCCGGCGTTGTTTACCAGCGCGTCGATGCGGCCAAAGCGCTCGACCGCGGTATGGGCCAGGCGTGCCGCGTCCGCTTCACTCGCAACGTCAACCTGCACGCCAAGCGCCGCGCCGCCCGCGCCGCAAATGGCGTCGGCGGCGGCCGCCGCGGTCTCCGCGTTCACGTCGCCCACCACCACCTTCGCGCCCGCTTCCGCCAGGCGTTCCGCCGTGGCGCGGCCAATCCCCCGCCCCGCGCCGGTGACGATCGCGACTCTTCCGGTAAGTTGCATTGCGGCCCTTTCTCGTATGTGGCTGCTAGCGAAACGTCAGGTTTGCCCACGCCGCCGCGCTCGCGACCGCGCGCTCAGGACGGCTGCGGCTGCGGGCGACGTGCCCTTCTTCCTTGCGCAACGTGGGCTGGCGCAAGTCCTGATAGCGCCAGTCAAAACTCCAGCGAATCTCGCGGCTGTGATTCGGCTGCCCCCGGTGGAAGAGGAGATTCTGGAAGAGGACGACGTCCCCGGGATCGAGTTCCACGTCCACGGCCGCCTTCACGTATGGATCCAGGGATTCCCGCGCTATCTCAAGGTAGTATTCACGCTGCTCGTGGGGCACGGTACCGAGTTTGTGGGTGCCGGGCACGAACTGCATGCAGCCGTTCCGCGCGCGGGCCGGGACCAAGGGCGTCCACACGTTGACCATGCGCTGCAACTCCACGCTCCCTTTGTCCCCGGCCACTTGTTCCGTGTAACCGCCGTCCTGATGCCAGAGAACCTCGGTGCCTTTCCATTCGGGCAATTTCGGGCGGGCGGTGTAATTCGGGTAGAGGAGTATCTCCGGTCCGATCAGGGCTTCGACCACGTCGAGCAGGGCCGGGTTGAAGAAGAGGTCGAAGAGGCCGGCCAGGTGCAACTCCCGGCGAAACGACTTGGGCGCGTCGTCCAGATGATGCTCGTAGAGCCGGAAGAAGCGCGTCTCGAACGGTTCTTCAACCATCGCGGTCGCGATTGTGCCGGCTGCTACCAGGCGCTGGGCTTGCCGGTCCACCAACTCTTCCATAGCGGCGCGGGCGTGCGCCACCACGTCCGCGTCGAGGAAGTCAACGAGCTTGACGTAGCCGTGTTCATCGAACCGGCGGCGTAGGTCGTCCTGGTTCATGGGAGCCTCCCCGCGTTGCTTGATTGCGGCAGAATTGGGCGCGCTGTGGCTTTGGGCGCACACTCTTCGCGTTTCACGTGCATGGTAGCACAGACGCCATTACTAGAAGGCGCGCAGTACATCGGCTATACTTGACACGGCGCACGCGCAAGGGCGGGTTTGGGTGTGGGAACACGGCGCCCCGCTTGCGTGAGTAGCGCGGAATAGCGGTCGCGTAGTCATTGGAGAGGTAAGAGAAGAAAATGCGCAGGATTGGCTTGGTGGATTTCGATACGTCGCACGTGGTGCAGTTCACGAAGCGGCTCAATCACCTGGACATCGCGGAAGAGCAATGGGTGGACGGCGGCACGGTCGTCATGGGCTATCCGGGGGAATCGCGTGTCTCCCCGGAGCGGATTCCGGGCTTTACGGAAGAACTGAAGGAAATGGGCGTGCAGATCGTGGACAAGCCGGTTGACATGATCGGCCACGTGGACGCCGTCTTCATCGAGTCCAACGAGGGCAACCTGCACCTGGACCACGCCAAGCCCTTCCTGGAAGCCGGGCTGCCGCTCTTCATCGACAAGCCCTACGCCGCCACCACCGCCCAGGCGCGCGCTATTGCCGAGGCGGCGGCGCACCACGGCGTGCCGATCTTCTCCGCTTCCTCATTGCGCTATACGGAGACGGTGATGGAAGTGCAGGAATCATTGGCGGCGGACGGCGGCGCGCTGGGCGCGTACGCGCATAGCCCCGGCTCCGAGCACTACGCCAATCCCGGACTGCTCAACTACGGCATCCACGGCGTGGAAGTGCTCTACTCGCTGATGGGCCCCGGCTGCCAGGAGGTCTGGGCCGTGCGCACCGACGGCGCAGATCACGTGACCGGGCTTTGGGACGGCGGCCGCCTGGGCACGGTGCGCGCCATTCGCGACGGCAGCGCGGGCTACGGCTTGACGGCCTTCTCGCAAAAGGCCACCTACACCCAGTCGATCGATGCGAGCAACAACTACCGCAACCTGCTGCGCGAGATCATGACCATGCTGGATACCGGCGCCCCGCCGCTGGCGATCGAGGAGACGATCGAGATCATCTCGTTCATCGAGGCGGCGTACCGCTCCAGCGAGAACGGCGGCGCGGGGACGCGGCTGGAGTTTACTGCCTAAAGGAAGAACGTGGCAAAGCGCGTCTTACTCTACACCGGCAAAGGCGGCGTGGGCAAGACCCCGTGCGCGGCCGCCACCGCCGTGCGCTGCGCCGAACGCGGCCACCGCACGATCGTCCTCAGCACCGATTCCGCCCACAGCCTGGGGGATTCTCTCGACATCGAGTTAGGGCCCGAGCCAACCAACATCGGGCCGAATCTCTGGGCGCAGGAGACGGACGTCTACTACAACCTGCGCAAGCACTGGGGCACGGTGCAGGCGCGTGCCATGCCATTGCATCAAGCCATCGCATGAGGAATCAGCCAACGCACAGTGAAGGAGTTAGGTGCATGGATCTCGGTCTAAACGGAAAGACTGCCGTTGTGTCTGCCGGGAGCAAGGGTCTTGGCAAGGCGATTGCCATGGGCCTGGCCCTGGAAGGGGCGCGGGTGGCGATCTGCTCGCGCAACCCGGACAACCTCTCACAAGCTGCCCAGGAGATTCAGGCCGCGGCCGGCTCGGAGGTGCTCGCCGTGCCGGTGGACGTAGTGAAACCCGACGCCATCACGAATTTCATCAATACCATCGTGCAGCGGCAGGGCACGATCGACATTCTGGTGAACAACGCCGGCGGCCCGCCGATGGGCGGGTTCGGCGACTTCGAAGACGAGGACTGGGAAGGCGCTTTCAATCTCACCTTCATGAGCGTGGTGCGCTTCGTGCGCGCCGTGCTGCCCCACATGCGCGCGACCGGCGGCGGACGCATCATCAACGTTACCTCTACCTCCGTCAAGCAACCGCTGGAAAACCTGCTGCTCTCCAATGCGATTCGTCCCGCCGTGATCGGCCTGGCCAAGTCGCTGGCGACCGAATTGGCGCCGGAGAACATCCTGGTGAACAACATCTGCCCCGGCAGCATCCACACCGACCGCATCAAGGAAAACGTGGCGGCGCGGGTGCGCGCAACCGACCTCACCGAAGAGGACGTTTTGCAGGAGTATGAGGTCAAGATTCCCCTGGGGCGTCTGGGCCAGCCGGTGGAACTGGCGGACCTGGCCGTCTTCCTGGCGTCGGCGCGGGCGAGTTATATAACGGGCGGGACGTTCCAGGTGGACGGCGGCCTGGTCCGTTCCCTGATGTAAGTGCGGGCCTCGTTCTGAGGACACGACGCTTGCGCCGGATGAGCCCGCTCCCTGATGTAGGCATAGGCCGCCGGCGTGCGGTTCACGGGGCGGCGGCGCCGGCGGGTTGGGGGAGCGCCGCGCCGACAACCTCTTGAATGCTCTCCAGCCCTTGCTCGCGGCAGTACGCCTCCAGGCCCGCGATGATCTCCAGCGGCGCCATGTGGTTGTAGAAATTCGCCGTGCCGACCTGTACGGCGGTGGCTCCGGCCATGAGGAACATCAGCGCGTCCCCGGTCTCGCCGATGCCGCCGATGCCGATGATGGGTGTGTCCACCAGGGGCGCGACGGCGTACACCAGGCGCAGGGCGATGCTGCGCACCGCCGGGCCGGACAGCCCGCCGGTGACGGTGGCCAGCACGGGGCGCTTCTGCTCAACGTCGATGGCCAGGCCCGTGAGCGTGTTCATGATTGCCAGCGCGTCGGCCCCGGCCTCGGCCACGGCGGTGGCGACCGGCCGGATGTCCGTCACGTTTGGCGTGAGCTTGACGATCAGCGGCAGGGAAGAGCGCTCGCTTACCGCCTGGGTTACCGCGGCGGCCAAGGCGGGATCGGTGCCGAAGTCCAGCCCGTGCGCCACGTTCGGGCAGGAGATATTGAGTTCCAGGGCCGCGATGCCGGGCACGCCGTCCAACATCTCGGCGAGCGTGACGTACTCTTCCAGCGAAGCGCCGGCCACGTTGGCAATCACCGGCACGTCCCACGCCGCCCACAGCGGCGCTTTCTCGCGGATTAGGGCTTCCACGCCGACGTTCTGCAAGCCGATGGCGTTGAGCATCCCGCCCGGCGCTTCGACGATGCGCGGCATGGGATTGCCGCGGCGCGGTTCCAGGGTGACGGCTTTGGCCGCGATGGCGCCGAGACGGTTCACGTCGTAGATGGAGGCGTACTCGGCGCCGTAGCCAAAGGTGCCGGACGCCGTGATTACGGGATTCTGCAGGAGCAGCCCGGTCGGGTGTCGCGGCGCGATGTTGACTTCCAACGAGGGCACGATGGTCCGCCTGTGGGCGCGGTAGAAGACGCTCGAGGCTCTTGCACAATCTGGGCCGGCAGCCGAGTGGTTTCCCTCTCCCTGGGGAGAAGTCCGGCAGGCCCGCGCATCGACTCCCTCTCCCTGGGGAGAGGGCCGGGGTGAGGGGAAATTGCCGCCGCTCCGGCACGCTTTCAACAGTGTGGCGCAATTGTCGCAGGTTTCCAAGAAAAGGGACGACAGCGATGCACTTCCGCGCCAACTCCGCCTCGCTTGCGCTGGGCCCCGGCTGCCAGCCCAGCGATTTCACTGTACCACATGAAAAGCATGGGGTATACTGTTAACTGTACCCAGATACGACCATAGTTCAATACAGGTGGGCTGCGCGCCCGCCGGGAAAGATGAGCAATGAAAGCAGGCGTTCACCCCACGTACCACGAGCAAGCCACGATTGTATGCAGTTGCGGCAACACGTTCACTACCGGCTCCACGTCGGAGTCGCTGCGCGTGGACTTGTGCTCCAACTGCCATCCGTTCTATACCGGCCAGCAGAAACTGGTAGACACCGAGGGTCAGGTCGATCGGTTCATGCAGCGGCTGCGGCGCGCCAAGCGGCTGCAGAAGTAGCCGCAGGCAGTCACAGGGCGCGGGACGGATTGCATGGCGGGGCCTCTCTACGGCGGACAAGCGGTGCTGGAAGGCGTGATGATGCGCGGCCAACGCCACGTGGCGGTGGCCGTGCGCCATCCCAAGGGTCACGTGGTCACGCGCGCCGAGGCGCTGCCGCGCCGCTTGCGGGAAGGCGCCGCCAGCCGGTTGCCCTTCGTGCGGGGCATTGCCATGCTGTGGGACGCCATGGCATTGGGCTACCGCGCGCTAGCTTTTTCGTCCCAGGTGGCGGTGAGCGAAATCAAGGGAGAGGAAGCGCCGGACGAGTTGCCCGCGGCGTCCTCGGTGCGCGGCACGATGGTCTTTTCCGTGGTTGTCGCCAGCGGCCTCTTCTTCGTGGCGCCGATGCTGATTGCCGGGGTCTGGCACGATGCGCTTGGCAGCGCGGCGCTCACGAACCTGGTAGAGGGCGTGCTGCGGCTCATGCTCATGCTCGGCTACTTGCTGCTGATTGGCATCACGCCGCGGGTCGGGCGGATCTTCGCCTATCACGGCGCTGAGCACAAAGCCGTGCACGCGCAGGAACAGGGCATTGCCCTGGCGCCCGCATCGTTGCGCGCGTGCTCCACGGCGCACCCGCGCTGCGGCACCGCGCTGCTGCTGGTCGTGGTTGTCGTCAGCGTCATCGTATTCGGGCTTCTGGGCCATCCGCCGCTGTGGGCGCGGGTAGTTTCGCGGGTGCTGTTGATCCCGGTGATCGTCGGTCTCTCATACGAGTGGCTGCGGTTTTCGGCGCGGCACTACCGGCAGTGGCTCGTGCGCGCGCTGGTGTGGCCGGGCCTGTGGTTGCAGTCGTTGACAACGCGAGAGCCGGACGACGACCAGGCCGCCGTTGCCATTGCCGCGTTGCAGGCCGTGATGGCGGCGGATGAACGGGCGCAGAGTCCGTCGGAGACGCGGCAGGCAACACCCGCCGCGGCGGTAGAATCCGCTTGAAGATTGAGAAACGACGATGCTTGAGAAACTGGCCGAAATCGAAGCGCGGTACCACGAGCTTAATCTGCTCATGGTCGAGCACAGCAACAATATTCCCCAACTGGCCGCGCTCGCCAAAGAACAGGCTTCGCTGGAGGAAGTGGTCGTACTCTACGGTGATCTGCAGCGCGTGGAGCGGGAGACCGGCGGGGCCGAAGAGTTGCTGGCGGAAGAAGACGACGACGAACTCCTGGAGATGGCGCGCCTGGAAATCCAGCAACTTGCCAGCGAGAAGGAGACGCTGCTGGAACGCCTGCGGGCCGCGCTGGCGCCCAAGGATCCTAACGACGACCGCAACGTGATCATGGAAATCCGCGCCGGGACCGGCGGCGACGAAGCCGGTCTCTTCGCCGCGGACCTCTACCGCATGTACAGCCTCTACGCGGAAAAGCAGGGCTGGAAGATGGAGGTGCTGTCGTCGAATCCCACCGGCATTGGCGGCCTCAAGGAGATCGTCTTCCTCGTCAAGGGGCAGGGCGCGTACAGCCGGCTGAAGTTCGAGGGCGGCGTGCACCGCGTGCAGCGCGTGCCCGCGACCGAGGCCAGCGGGCGCATCCACACCTCTACGGCCACGGTTGCGGTCTTGCCGGAAGCGCAGGAGGTGGACGTGACCATCAAGCCCGACGAGTTGGAGATCGACGTCTACAGGGCGAGCGGCCACGGCGGCCAGAGCGTGAACACGACCGACTCCGCCGTCCGTATCACGCACATTCCGTCCGGCCTGGTGGTCACCTGCCAGGATGAACGCTCCCAGCAGCAGAACCGGATGCGGGCGCTGGCGGTGCTGCGCGCGCGCCTGCTGGAGATGGAGCAGCGCAAGCAGCGCGAGGAAGAGACCGCCATGCGCCGCAGCCTGGTGGGCACCGGCGAACGCAGCGAGAAGATTCGCACGTACAACTTCCCGCAAAACCGCTTGACCGACCACCGCATCAACCTGACCGTCTACTCGCTGGACCAATTGGTTGACGGCAACCTGGAGGGGGTGGTGGACGCCCTCACTACCACGTATGAATCGGAGCGCCTGGCTGCCGCCGGTACGGGCAGCTAAAGCATCGGACCGCCGCCGTGTCCACTCCGCCCGCCACGCACGCGCCCGCAGCCGCCGATCGCCGCGCCGCTGAACCCTCGCCCCCGCGTTCCGCTTGCGGGACGGCGGCCGCGCCTGCCGCCACTCAATTGGAATTGCATGTCCCGCGCGGCGCGCTGCATTGGGCTTCCCGCCGGCTGGAGCAGCGCGGCATCGAATCCTCTGCCCGTGACTCCCGCATTCTCTTGCGCCACGCGCTGGGGTGTACGGAAGAGGCGCTGGCCGGGGGGAGAGTTGCGGCGCTCTCGCCTGAGCAGGTTGCCGCGTTCCAGGGTCTCGTAGCGCGCCGCGAGCGAGGCGAACCGGTCGCTTACATCGTCGGCAAGAAGGAGTTCATGGGACTGGAATTTGCCGTAGACCGGCGCGTGCTCATCCCCCGTCCGGAGACGGAACTGCTGGTTGAGCAGGCGCTCGCGCTCTTTGAGCGCAAACGCTCGTTTGCCCCGTCCCGTCCGTCACTCCGGCAAGAGCCGGAGTCCGGAGAGTCTGAGCGTGCAAACTTCCGGGAGCTCGCATTCGCGGACGTGGAAGTCCCGCTCATCGCCGACGTGGGCACGGGCAGCGGGGCCATTGCCGTGAGCATCGCGCGGCATCTGCCCCAGTCCCGGGTCTACGCCACCGACGTTTCCGCGGATGCGTTGGCGGTTGCCCGCCGCAACGGCGTCACACACGGCGTCGCGGAGCGGCTCACATTTGTGCAGGGAGACTATCTCCAGGCGTTGCCGGAGCCGGTGCACGTCATCGTCTGCAACCCGCCGTACATCCCTGACGACGCGATCGCGGGCCTGGATTGCGACGTGCGGGACTTCGAGCCGCGCCTCGCGCTGGCCGGCGGCAAAGACGGCTTGGCGGCGTATCGGACGCTCTTTGCCGAACTGCCAAAGCGCCTCCTTCCCGGCGGCGCCGCGCTCTTCGAGATCGGATTCAACCAGGCCGCGCCCTTGGCGGACTTGGCCGTGCGCCGCCTGCCGGGCGCGCGCGTAGAGGTTTTTCACGACCTGGCCGGGTTCGATCGCGTTATGCGCATCTCCCGAAATGCGCCGCCGGCCTAAGAACCTGTTTACTATCTGCTTAGAGGGAGTTTGCAAAGCCGATGTAAACCGTTCGTGCTGAGCCTGTCGAAGCATGAACGGTGGCTTGCCAACGTGCGACGGTTCCATTCACCCTTCGACAAGCTCAGGGCGAACGTTCCTCAATGCAGACAAGACGATCATAAACAGGTTCTGAGTGGAGGAAACCGGTCCGCGTTCTACCGCGAAAATCGTGAATAACCCACCGAGGAGACGAATTCTATGCGCATTACCGACGTACGCGCCATTTGCACCGCGCCGGCGGGCCTTGCCCTCGTCGTCGTCAAAATCGAGACGAGCACGCCCGGCCTCCACGGCTTGGGCTGTGCCACGTTCAGGCAGCGCCCACTGACCGTTGTCACTGCCGTAAACGAATACTTGCGCCCTTTCCTCGTCGGCAAAGACCCGGCCGCCATCGAGGACATCTGGCAATCGGCCTACGTGAGTTCCTACTGGCGCAGCGGCCCGGTGCTGAATAACGCCTTGGCGGGTGTGGATGCGGCGCTGTGGGACATAAAAGGCAAGTGCGCCAACCTGCCCCTGCACCAACTCTTTGGCGGCAAGTGCCGGGAGTATATCCCGCTCTATGCCGCCGGCGGCGGCAAAGACGTGCACGCGGCAGAAGAGTCCGTGCGCGGATTGATGGAACAGGGATATCGCTACGTGAAGTGTTCGATTTCGGAGCCGGGACTGGCGAACTACAGCGCCGGCAGCAACGCCACCGGTTGGCGGCGCTCGACCCAAGGCGACCCGGGCGGCCAAGGCGGTCATGCCGGCAACCCGGATGACGAAGCGCTCGGAGTGGATCACGGCGCTTTAGAGGGCGCGTGGGAACCAACGCCGTACGTCCGGCAGGTGCCGAGGCTCTTCGAGCACCTGCGCAACCAATTGGGCGATAGCGTGGAACTGCTCCACGACGTGCACGAGCGCATACCGCCCGTGCAGGCGCTTGGCCTGGCGAAAGCGCTTGAGCCGTACCATCTCTTCTTCCTGGAAGATCCGCTCGCGCCGGAGGATAACGGCTACTTTCGCATCATGCGCCAGCAGACCACTACCCCAATCGCCATGGGCGAACTCTTCGTCAACCAGGCCGAGTACGTGCCGCTGATTCAGGAACGGCTGATCGACTTCATCCGCGTCCATATCTCCGATATTGGCGGCATATCGGTAGCCCGCAAGCTGGCCGCGTTCTGCGAATTCTACGGCGTGCGCACGGCATGGCACGGCCCGGCCGACGTTTCGCCGGTGGGGCACGCGGCCAACATGCATCTGGATTTTGCCTGCCACAACTTTGGCATTCAGGAACAGCACGTGTTCAACCAGGCCGCGCAGGATGTTTTTCCCGGCACGCCTGAGATTCGCGACGGCGCGATGTGGTCGAACGAGCGCCCCGGCCTCGGCGTGGAGCTCGATGAAGAACTGGCGGCGCGTTTCCCCTTGCCGGAAATGCCGTATGGCGGCGGCTGGGCCCCGCTGCGCCGGGCCGACGGCACCGTTAACCGACCGTAGGAGCCCTTTGCATAACTCCGTCATTCCGGTGAAAACCGGAATCCAGAGCGCACTTACAATTAGAACCATTGAAGTTTCAAGCCTCTTCAACCCCATCCCAACCTTTCCCCTTGATGGGCTGACAGGGGTAGGCATTCTACATCCGACTTCACGTGTCATTCCGAGCGGAGCGCAGCGGAGAGAGGAATCTAAGGCTTTCCCTGCAAGAACGTCGGTTCTAGATTCCGCGAACCCTGTTCGACGCTCCGCTCGGAATGACACGTGCCTACCCCTGTCAGCCCTCGATGGGGAAGGGGTCACGCAAAGGTCTCCTTAGGGCGCGCCATCCTGAACCGGCACGGAGATTCTTCCGCAAACCGCGGCGCACCGGGGCGTATTGGAATTACTCCCGCAGTCTTCGTCTTACGCCCAGCCTTTTGTGACGGAACGCGCGCGCTCGCCTGCTATAATTAAGCAGGCAGTTCTTTTGCTCCTGAAGCGAAGTACGCGCTTGCGCCTGTAGCTCAGTGGACAGAGCATCGGTCTTCGGAACCGAGGGTCGGGGGTTCGAATCCCTCCAGGCGTGCCAGAGCCTTTGCGAGCGGTGTCAGTGCGGCATCTTCCGCTATTCGGTTTTGGTTTGGCAGGCGCAGGCGGCTGGGGATGGCTGACGCTGGCACGACCGGTGCTGAGGAATGAGCTTGAAGGACAAGAGCGACGGCATCGTAATTCGCGCGTCGGGCCTGACCAAGCGGTTTGGCGAGACCGTGGCCGTGGACGGCGTTTCGTTCGCGGTCAGCCGCGGCGAGACCTACGGCCTGCTGGGCCCCAACGGCGCCGGCAAGACCACCACCATGCGCATGGTGAGCGGGCTATCCCCATTGACCGGCGGGGAACTGACCGTGGCCGGCATCGACGTGTCCCGTCAGGCGCGGGAAGTCCGCAACGTGCTGGGCGTCGTAACGCAGGAGGACGGCCTCGATACCGACCTCGACGCCAAGCACAACCTCATCGTGTTCGGCTATCTGGCCGGTCTCTCCCGGGCCGAGGCGGAAAAGCGCGCGGACGCCGTCCTGATGTACTTCGACCTGACCGACAAGGCCCACGAGGAGATCGATTACCTTTCCGGCGGCATGAAGCGGCGCCTTGCCATTGCCAGAGCCTTCATGACGAAGCCGCAGGTAATCGTGCTGGACGAGCCCACCACCGGCCTTGACCCCCAGGGACGCAACCGCGTGTGGCAGGAGTTGGATACGATGAAGCAAGCCGGCGTGACCATCCTCATGTCCACCCACTACATGGATGAAGCCGCGGCCCTGTGTGACCGGCTGGCCATCATGCACCACGGCAAGATCCTCGCCGAGGGCGCGCCGGATGAACTGGTGAACCGCCACGCAGGGCCGGAAGTGGCCCAGGTGCGTGTAGCCAACGGCGTGCGCCAGGACGTGGTGAACTGGATCGGCAATGCGGGCTACGACTACCGGGAGGCCGGCGCCATGATCACCGTCACCTCCCGCAATGGCGACCGTCCCGACCTCTCCGGTCTTGCGGGCGCGCGCGTCTCCTACCGGCCTTCCAATCTGGAGGACGTCTTTCTCTCCATGGCCGGCCGCACGCTGACGGACGAATAATGGCAGCCGCGGCAAGAAGCACATACCTGGGCGGCGTCAGGCTGCGCAGCATCACCGGCATCTGGCTCCGGCACGCCCTGGTGCTGCGGCGCAACTTGCTTACGTCCCTATCCTGGTATTTCGTGGAGCCGTTCGTCATTCTCATCGCCATCGGCATCGGTGTCGGCACGCTGGTGAATGACGTCAATGGTGTGCCCTATGCGCGGTTCATCACCCCCGGCGTCATCATCGGCTCGGCAATGTTCCATGCCGTCTTCGAGTGCGCGTGGGGCGGGTTCATGCGCATTCAGAAGGGCGTCTACGAGACCACGCTGACCGCGCCGGTGAGCACCCGCGAACTGGCTATGGGCGACATATCCTGGTCCATGACCCGGACGGCGCTCACGGCGGCGTGCATCGGGACGGTGGCGGCGGCGTTTGGCTGGATTGACTCCATCTCCGGCGTGGGAGTCCTGCTGGCGGCGGCGCTGGTTGGCATGCAGTTTGGGGCGTTGGGCCTCATCTTTGCCGCGCTTTCGCCGAACGTGCACATCCTCTCGCTCACCTTCACCGTGGTGGCAAGCCCGATGTACTTCTTCAGCGGCGCGTTCTTCCCGATCTCCGCCATGCCCGATTGGGTGGAGCCGCTGGCCTGGGCCGCGCCGCTCACGCCTTCCGTGCACCTGGCGCGGGGCTTCGTGACCGGAGAACTGGACGTCACGCACCTGTTTTCCGTGCTCTACGTCTTGGCCCTGAGCGCCGTGCTGCTGCCCATCGCCACCGCCCTCATGCACCGCCGCCTGGTCAAGTGAACGTCCCGCGCCAGGAACTCGACCACGCCACCCGCGTCGCCCTCTACCACCAAGCCCAAGCCATCGCCGCCGACTATGTCCCCGTCATCTACACCACCCAATCCGAACGCCTCACCGCCACCCGCAACGTCTTCGGCAACACCACGCCGACCCTCTACGGCCTGTGGGACGTGCGGTATGTGTATCGGACGGATCAGTAAGGCGCAGTGTCATTCGTCATACCACGGAGCGATGCTGATGGTCTCTCTTTCAGCATCGCTCCGTGGCTACTCTTGGGGTTGGATGCCCCTCGCATGAGAGTGGGCGGATTTTGTAATCCATTAGGAGTGATATACTGTAAACTTAATCTCCAAGTTGGGTCTTGCAGCTATAGAGCGTTGATTGAGCTAAGTAAGGTAGGCAAATGAACAGTGTTCCACCCTGGGCTAGACGCCCTTTCGAGTTGATAGTTCATGCGGAAGGTCACTTTCGGGATGGTGAGGATTCTGATAGGGGTATGGCCCTCATCAGTTTTGACAACGCGATTGAAGCCACAATTGCAACGTATCTAAACCTCAAGCCTCCTCATCGTGGAGGACGTACATATCCAAAGCAATGTGTTGGAAATTGGCTTAGAGACTATCACTCTAAGCTTTGCTTTCTCGAATCCGAGATCAAGAGTCGTGGCATCGACTGGGAAGTGCCTGATGCCCATATACTCTGGGTGCATGATCAGCGGAATGATCAATACCATAGTGGTACCCAGGGAATTCCTGAATGGAGTGTAATCAATACTGCAAGAAAAGCTGCGTTGTGGATATTCTCAGTTCTGTTCGATGTTGGTGACATTGAAGCCGAGCTTGGGAAGACTTTGCAGAATCGAAGAGAGAAGAGCGAGTCTCTAACGAGTGTCACGGATTTCCTAGGTGGTCAGCCTACCGATATAGATACACTCCTGCGAAGCCTAGATGAAGCCAAATTAGACATGGAAGATTCAGACGCCGCAAGCGAGGTGTCCCCAATAGACCGTGCCGTATTTGAGGCAGTCTTGCTCCAGAAGAGCAAAGACCTCAATGCGGCTGCGGAGAAGTGGCACTCTATTGCAATAGTCACAGAAGGTAGTGATAACGACATTGCCGCTCGTGCATGGTTCTCACATGGATATCTCCATCACAAAGGAAACTTAGGAGGGGTTGGACATAGGAGTTTGCAAAAGGCGCTTGATGCCTATGGACATGCAATTCGTCTGATGCCAGAGTTTGCAGAAGCATACCTCTCACGCGGCAATGCAAAGGGCGAACTTGGTCGATATCAGGACGCTATCTCTGACCATACTACGGCAATTGGTCTTAGGCCTGATCTAGCTGAAGCTTTCTACAGTCGCGGGCTGGCAAAACGCCGAATTGGTCTGGATGAGGAGGCCATCGAAGACTATGATCAAGCGATTCGTCTCCGTCCGGGCTTCGTTGAGGCCTACATCAATCGGGGAGTTACAAAGACTGGTCTTGGTCGAACCAGGGAAGCAATTGCCGACTACGACCGTGCAATTGAGATGAGCCCTGAGTTTGTTGCTGCATTCGCGAATCGCGGTGTAGCGAAGGCGGATCTTGAATTGTATGAGGAGGCTATTGCTGACTATGATCGGACAATCCGTCTAAGGCCCGATTTTGCTATTGCTTACTATAATCGTGGTATTTCAAAGGCAGCACTGAACTGGACCGAAGGGGCGCATTCGGACTTTGAGACTGCACTAGACTTACTAGAGGAGTCCGGAAGTAATAGCCTCGAACCTGCGATCGAGAGGAAGATTCGAGAGTTAAGGGCCATGGAGAATGATTGTCAGCAGAGACAGATGAAGGAGGAAGATATACCAGGATTTGAATTCTCATCAGACTGGTCTTTAGCGTACGCACATTTGGAAAAGCGAAAAGAGAGAGTCGAGCAAGGCAGTGCAAAGTCAGCAGGACAAAGTGACAAGTTACTAATGGTTCTTGCCCTTGCTGAAGGACTCTCACTCCTGAAGCGAGGTGAACTCGAAGACGCCATGGAAAAGTGGCGCTCTGTCGCAGTAATGGCGGAAGGCTCTGATGCTGAACTTGCCAGTTTCGCTTGGTATTCAGTTGGAACTCTTTTTCAATCTAGAGGAACGAAACAAGATAGAAAAGCCTGGATTCTCAAGGCAGTTGACGCTTATGACCAAGCAATTCGCGTGAGACCGAAGTTTGTTGAGGCACATACTGCTCGCGGTGATTCATACCACCAGCTTCAAGAGTACGGGAAAGCACTGGCAGACTATGATTTAGCGCTTCAGATTCGACCAAAATCGCTCAAAGCCCTAATCGGTCGTGGCAATGTGAAGTGCGACCTCGGTAGAAGTGAAGAAGCCATTCGGGATTATGACCGGGCGATTCGGCAAGATCAGAATTCGGCAGAAGCCCATTATGAAAGAGGGCTGTCAAAACAAAGACTGGGCAGAACTCTTGAAGCTATCGACGACTACGACCGTGCGATTGAAATCAAGTCTGATTATGTCAAAGCCTACGTCAATCGAGGCAACTCAAAACAGAGACTTGGCAGACACAAGTGCGCTGTTTCAGACTATGACAAGGCGATTCACATCGATCCAACCTATGCGTTAGCTTACATTAATCGGGGGAATGCTAGGGCGGCTCTAGGCCAGCACGAGAGTGCAATCGCTGACTATGATCAGTCAATCCGTTTACAGCCTGGTATTGCTGCTACGTACGCCAATCGAGGCTCGGCTAAAGCTGATTTGAATAGAAAGGAAGAAGCGATTCAGGACATCACACATGCCTTGAATCTAGCCAAGAAGGACGGCGATGCAAAGCTTGCAGCTAAGCTAGAGAAGCACCTTGAGGAGTTTGGCGACCCGGTCAAAGAGTGAGTTATGAGACTCAATACTGCTACTCTAACCGTTAGTGGCCCTTTGCGGTAATCTGGGCCGTGGATGGCTATGATTAGGGAAGAAATTGTCCAATCAAGGCACAATGAGCATCCGGGTAAGTACAAAGTGGTCGCGAAGTGCCTTCTCGGCAGACACGATCATCGGTAAGCGGCGGGTTCGGTGACTTGGGCCAGTTGTGCTATCAGGTACTCCATTGGCCGATCGCCCTTGATGCGGTTGCACGAGGAGCAGAGCAGTTGCAGGTTGTCGATGTGGTCGGAGCCGCCTCGGGACTTTGGGACCACGTGGTCGACGTCGAATATCTTGTACGGGAAGTCCATCTTGCAGCCGTTGCAGACACCCTCTTGCTGGCCGAATAGCACGTGCTTGTTCTGGCGGTAGTGGATGGGCGCGTCGATGTCCGTGCGCTGCGGTATGTCTTCACGCGAAGTTACGAAGCCATAGTGATATAGACTGCCAAGCGTTTCCTTCAAGCGAAGGTTGACCAGTTCTACGGCTTTTGGCGAGAGATCGATCCCTACCCATTGCCGACCTAGCTGTTCCGCAGCTACGCACGCGGTAGCGCATCCCGCGAATGGGTCAAGTACCATGTCACCCTCGTTGCTACTGGCTTCGACAATGCGTTCGAGTATTCTTTGGGGTTTCTGGGTGGGATACCCGGTGCGCTCTTTAGAACCGCGATTAGTAACCGAAGATTGACCAATGGTCCATACATTATCCGCTTTCTTGGTAGTGTATGTTCGGTAGACTGGCTTCCCATCGGCGTCACGCTCAGGTACGACCCGCCCCAACTCTTTGCTCCAAACACGCCCTCCACGTTTCTTTGGCTTGTCAAGGGGGATTCGCACGTGATTGAACGTGAAACCATCGCCGGCATAGAAGAATATAGTGTTCGAGTTTGAAGCAAACCGCTTTACATTGCCTTGAAAATTGTCGGGAAAGTGCCAGATGATTTCATTTCTGAAATTGTCACGTCCGAATATCGCATCCATCAGCAACTTCAAGTAATGGCTCGCCGTTGGATCGCAATGAAGGTAGATACTTCCCGTAGGTTTCAGTAGGCGGCGTATCTCCAGCAACCTCACTGCCATCATGCAGAGGTACGATTGCATCCCCTTGCCGTGAGTCAGTCGAGCCGCATCCAATAGCTTGTAGATAGCTGGTTCTTGGTCGGCTATGAGACCCATCCACGCCACGTCTAGATCGGATAGGGTCCACGTATCCTTGAAGGCCGCGCCTGCTGCTTTGGAACCTACCGGCGCGGCGTAGTTGCGGTTGGAGTTGAAAGGCGGGTCAAGGTAGATGAGGTCAACGGTCTCGCTATTCATGCCGCGCATGATGTCGAGATTATCGCCGGTGAAGATGGTGCGGTTAGCCCAGTTCGGAGTGCCCATAATATCTACGGGGATGAGGCCACGCTAGGGAAAGAGAAACGTCATCAGCCACCACCGCCGGCAACGCTAGTCCAAGCTGTCGAACCGGTTGGAGAGGATTTCGTCGACGATGGCGACGGAGAAGAGGAGGGTGAAGGGGATGGCGAGCATGAGGAAGATGGCGATGAGCGAAGCAAAGAGGAGCACGGTGTCGGCGGCGCTGAGGGTTTCCATCCACTGGATGAGCATGTGCGGCCTCCTCTGCCGTGCGGAAGGATGCGGCCGGAACGCGCTACGCCGGCGGCGCTCCGCTGGCTCAAGTGTAGCAGACGCGCGGGCGGGCGGCAACGGCGCGGCGGCGGGTCAACGCTCCTCGGGCCAATCGAGCATCTGCACGGTGACGCTGCTGCCCGGCTCGACATACTCCACGTGCTCGGAGATGACGGCGAGGCCGTTGGCCCGGGCCAGCGAGGTGAGCAACTGCGACCCCTGCTCGCCGGTGAGCCGCGCGGTGTACCCATGGTCGTCGCGCTCGACGATGACGCGCACGAACTGGCGGCGCCCGTGGTTCTCCATGCTGTCCAGGAAACGCGCGCTGACGGTGGTCTTGTGCAACCGTTCGTCCCCCTGCATGACGAGCAGCGCCGGGCGGACGAATTCTTCGAAGGTGACATACGCGGAGACGGGATTGCCGGGCAGGCCGACGACGGGCACGCGGCGGGGGGCATTGGGCGATGGGTGCGTGGGCGACTGGGCGGCGTTTTCCCCCTCACCCCGGCCCTCTCCCCAGGGAGAGGGGGAAGAGTCGGAGTGGGCGGGTTTTGCTCCCTCTCCTGGGGGAGAGGGTTGGGGTGAGGGGGAAGATTGGGCTGCCTCTATGTGGCCGAAGGCGAGGGGTTTGCCGGGTCTCATGCGGATGCGCCAGAAGTCGATTTCGCCCTCCGCGCCGAGCACGTTGCGCACCAGGTCGTAATCGCCCATGGAGACGCCGCCGATGGTGACGATGAGGTCGCAATCCAGGCAGGAGAGCAGCGCCGCGCGGGTTGCCGCCACGGTGTCGCCCACCACCGGCAGCCGGCGCGGGATGCCGCCGTAACGGACGACCAGCGCCTCCAACGCATGAGCCGCGCTGTTGCGCACCTGCCCCGGCCCCAGGGGCTGGTCGATTTCGATGACCTCGTCGCCGGTGGGAATCACGGCCACCACCGGCCGCCGGTAGACTGTTGCCCGCGTCTTGCCCAGGGACGCCAGCACGCCGACTTCCGCCGGCCGGACCCGCTGCCCCCGCGCCAGCACAGTCTCGCCGGTCTTGATGTCTTCCCCGCGGAAACGCACGTTGTCATAATGCTCCGGCGGCAGCAGAATGCCGACGACGGCGGGGTCGCCGCTGGCGCCGGGCGGCGTGCCGAACTTTGCCCAATCGGTGCGGTCGGTATCCTCGAACGGGACGACGGCGTCGCTGCCGGGGGGCACGGGCGCGCCGGTCATGATGCGCACGGCCTCGCCGGACCCCAACGGCTCTGCGGGAACCGCGCCCGCCGCCAGGTCGCCAACCACGTTCAGTTTAGTGGGCTGACTTTCACTTGCGGCCTGGGTGTCGGCGAAGCGCACGGCGTAGCCGTCCATCGCCGAGTTATCGAACGCCGGCACGTCCTCCGCGCTCACCACGTCCTCGGCGAGCACGCGCCCGAGCGCGTCCGGCAGCGGTACGGTCTCCACTTCAAGCGCGCCAAACTGGGAGACGATGCGGGCGAAGGCTTGCTCGACGCTCAACATGCGGTCTTTGGGCATAGGGAGATTCTCCCTTCTCAAATCAGTCGGGCGTGTGATCCCGATGGTATGTCGCGCCGATGCGGAGGCGGGGGACAAGCCCCAATGCTGTCGCGTTAACGTAGCGCGGGGGCTTGTCCCCCGCCGGAACAAGAACAATGCTCACGGAATAAATTGACCCTACGGAAGCCGCAGGTTACAAACCTGCGCTACCGGAGATAAGAACGAAGTTTTCACTCTCAACGCGTTTAATGCGACAGCACTAGGGACGATCCCCCGCGCTACGGTGGTTTGCTTACGGTTGCAGGTTGAAGACCACCAGTTTCAGGTCGGTCATCTCCTCGATGACGAATTTCGGGCCTTCGCGTCCCATGCCGCTCTCTTTCACGCCGCCGAAGGGCATCTGGTCGGCGCGGTAGCGGGAGGTGTCGTTGATCATCAGCGCGCCGATGCGCACCTGCTTGGCGGCTTTCCAGGCGGTTTCCAGGTCGTTGGTGAAGATGCCGCCTTGCAGGCCGTAGCGGGAGTCGTTGGCCAGGGCGATTGCCTCGTCGATGTCGTCGAAGACGGTGACGGTGACCGCCGGGCCGAAGAGTTCATCCTGGAAGATGCGCATGTCGGCGCGCACGTTGCTCAGCACGGCGGGCGTGACGAATTGGCCCGCGCGCGCGCCGCCGCAGAGCAGGTTCGCGCCGTCGCCGGCCGCTTCCTTGAACCACGCCTCCACACGCTCGGCGGCGCTCAGGGTGACCATGGGGCCCACGTCGGTGGTGTCTTCGTAAGAAGGCCCGACCTGCATCCGCTCCACGTGGGGCACCAGGGCCGCCAGGAAATCGGCCTCCACGTCGCGGTGCACCAGAATGCGCTGGGCGGAGGTGCAGACCTGGCCGGCGTTCATGTAGCCGCCCTGGGCCACCGCTTCCGCGGCGGCCGGCACGTCGGCGGTCTTGTCGACGATGACGGGCGAGTTCGCGCCCAGTTCCAGGGTGGCGCGGCGCAGACCGATGCTGTTGCGCAGGTGCTTGCCGACTTCCGGCGAGCCGGTGAAGGAATACATGGCAAAACGCTCGTCCTGGATGAGCCACTCGCCCAGGGTCGCGCCGCCGCCGACCAGCAGGTTCAGGTGGCCCGGCGGCAGCCCGGCGTCCAGGAACGCCTGGCAGATCTTCGCCGCCGTGACCGGCGTGGCGCTGGCGGGCTTGAGCACCACCGTATTGCCGGCCGCAATGGCCGGCGCGATCTTGTGCGCCACGAGAATGGCGGGAAAGTTGAACGGCGAGATGCAGCAAATCACGCCGATCGGCTGGCGCATAGTGAACGCCAGACGGTTCTCGGAAGCCACCGCGGCCTCCACCGGAATCTGCTCGCCGTGGATGCGCTTGGCCTCTTCCGCCGCCACCAGAATCGTGCTGGCGGCGCGGGCCACCTCGATGCGCGCCTCCTTGATCGGCTTGCCGCCCTCCATGCTCATGTGAAAGGCGATGTCCTCGACCCGCTCGGTGAGAAGCTGGGACGCCTTGTAGAGGATTTCGTAGCGTTGGTAGGCCGAAAGCTCCTGCCGATCATAGGCGCGCTGGGCGGCCTCGATAGCGGCGTCCAGGTCGGCCGGAGTTGCTTCCGGCAGCGTAGCGAACACGTTGCCGTCGTTGGGGCTGCGCACTTCCAGCAGCTTGCCGTCGCGCCGTTCCAGCCATTCGCCGTCGATCAGCAGTCCAAAATGCTTCGGTTCGGTGATAACCGCCATCGTTCTCGCTCTCCTTGCGTTTTTCTCGCGTAGCCTTGCCTGACGTATGCACGTTCCATATCACCATAGCATAGGCATTGGCAAACGTACACGCGGCCTTGGAAAGGGGCCAGGCTCACCGGCTCTATCAGTGCTATGATGGCGGTGAACTGCCGGATTTCGCCGCGGACCGGCGCCCAGTGGCGCCGGACGTCCACTAATCTTTACTTTGAAATCTTGTCCGGAGAGGAGATGAATCTCGTGCCGCTATTACCGTACAAAGGCGTTTTGCCGCGGGTGGGCAAGAACGTCTTCATCGCGGAGAACGCCTACGTGATCGGCGACGTGGAGCTTGGCGATTACGCCAGCGTGTGGTACGGGGCGGTGCTGCGCGGGGACTTTGCGCCGATTGTGATTGGCTCCCATACCAGCATCCAGGAGAATTGCGTGGTGCACACGGACCACGGCTTTCCGTCTGTGGTCGGCGCGCACGTGACGACCGGGCACACGGCCGTCATTCACGGCGCGAGCGTGGGCGACCACTGCATTGTGGGCATGGGCGCTCTGCTGCTGAACGGCGCGACGGTGGGGCCGGAGAGCATCGTGGGCGCGGGCGCGGTGCTGGCTGAAGGCAAGGAGTTCGGGCCGCGCTCCTTGATTCTGGGCGTGCCGGGCAAGGCGCTGCGGGAGGTCACCGCGCAGGAGATCGAGCGCATCTACAGCAACGCCGAGACGTATCTGGGCTACGCGCGGGAATACTTGATTGCGCGCGACGAATACGAGGAAGAGGGTTAGCGGGTAGGCACTCGTGGTTCGCGGCGGCACGGTCGCGCCGTTCTTCAGGGACTGTGAACTGCGCGGCGCGCGCCCGGCCTAGTCCGTCTCGTGTTCTTCGATAGGCTCGCCGCAGTGGGGGCAGACTGCCGGTTCGTCCCGGCGCTTTCCCATTTCCCGGGCAAAGCCGGACGCCAGGATGCCGGCCGGCAACGCGAACATGCCGATACCCATCACGGCCACGATCGCGCCCAGAAAGCGGCCGAGCGGCGTTATGGGCGCAACGTCGCCGTAGCCCACCGTTGTGAGCGTGGCTACGCCCCACCACATGGCGGCCGGGATGCTGGAGAATTTGTCGGGCTGGGCCTGATGCTCAACCAGATAGAGGAAACTGGAGCCGAGCACCAGCAGCACGCCGGCTACGAAGAGCGCCACCATCAGTTCGGCGCGCTCGCTGCGCAACACTTTGCCGAATATGCGCATGGATTCGGAGTAGCGGCTCAGCTTGAGGAAACGCAGGAGGCGGAAGAAACGCAGGGCGCGGACGATACGCAGGTCTATGGGCAGGAACATGGGCAGGTAGAACGGCAGGATGGCCAGCACGTCAACGATGGCGTGCCAGGAGCCGGCGAAGCGGATGCGGCCGGCGATAGGACGGGCATAGCGGCGGTCGGCGACGCACGTCCAGAGGCGCAAGACGTACTCCACCGTGAACACCGCGACCGAAAAGACCTCGAAGTAGTAGAAGGCGGTCTCAAACTGCGTGGCGATTTCTTCCACGGTCTCCACGATTACGGCGGCGACGTTCAGGGCGATCAGGATGAAGAGGAAGAGGTCGGTGACCCGGCTGGCGGTGTCGTCCGGGTGGGCGACTTCGAGGAGTTCGTAGATTCTGCGTTGGATGCGTTTCATGTGGTATCGGTTTCTTCAGGGGCTATGGTGGTACGTCTTGACAACTACCTGCCGTCCGTTGCCTCAATGTGTCCTATGCGCCGCAGAGGTTGGTGCGTCTAAGCAGGTTCTTGTGCGTACGGGTAACGTTCGTAGTGCGCAGCGTCGTATAGACCCTCCCCTGGACACCGCTAAGTATCTGTCTATTCTTGAAGTCTCTCTGAAGGTCCCGGTCGTTGGTGTAGAGCAGGCGCGCACCGCTCACTCTTGCTAGCGCGAGCACGTGCTCGTCGTCGGACGCGCAAGAAGACTGCTCTTGCAACTCTTTGGTTGCGGCATTCACCTCATTGTCCGGGATTCTTCTCGCCCTGCCAAAGCGCAATGCGGCGCGAAGCCACCTATTGAACTCTCTAGACTCACTGAGTTCCTGCAGAAGCTTGCCTCCCACGACGAGTTTGACCCCGTCGCTGTCGATGTTCAGCCAGTCGAATAGATACTGTCCCGCTTCCGGCCGGCTTTCACCAAAGACCTGGTCTCTCACGTTGGCGTCGATGATTGCACACATTTAGAGTCCAATTGAGCGTCGTGTCTCGTCCATGAAGAACTGCCCGTACCCCGGCGGCGCGTCCAGGATGTTGCCTTCTTGATCGAGACGCAGTGAGTGAATGGTAACGTCAAGCTCGCCGGGCTCGAAGAAGAGGATGGATACGTCTTCCGGCTTGAGATAGGATCTCTTGTCGCGAACGTCCATGCGCACGCGGTCGAGAATGTAGTCGCTGTGAGTCTCGACGATGAGTTGGCGCTCCGGCCCGGCGATGTTGCAGAAGAGACTGCCAAGCGCGGCCTGGGCGCTGGGATGCAGGTGCACCTCCGGCTGCTGGAGCAGGAACATCTGCGGCGCATCCTTGCGCAGGAGTTCTGTCAAGAGCGGCAGCGCCTGACTGACACCGTAGCCAACGTCTATGAAGTTTCGCTTAGGTCCTTTCAACCGTCGGCCAAACTTTCGAATCTGCACCTGAAAAGGCGATCCCCCGGTGTCGCCGAGCAACTTGATGTGGATCTCGTCAAACAAGCCTGAATCGCGGCCAAATTCCTCGAGATCTTGCTTGAGCCGCGCCCACTCCTCCTTGTCACGATAAGAGAGATTCGCAAGGTAGGTAGGCACGTTTTCGCCTTCTGGGTCACGCGCGGGGCGTGTGGGATCGTAGGTGCGGCGCGGCTGCGAGCGAATGGGAGCGCTTGCAAATGGCGGTCCCGGTGCTTGTCCATCAAGCGCGAAGATGTCCTTCTCCGCCTTGATTAGTCCTTTGAAGATGTCTTCTTCGCGTGGAGTGCGACTTTCCCTGACTCTCACGTCTAATAGCGTCTCGAGTGGTGTAAGCTCGTAAATCCAGGAACTGACCAAGACCGAAAGAGGCAATTGATCACTGTCTTCCCACGGAAACGGCTTGTCGTTGACGACTTTCTCTAATTTGGTTTGTGGAGAATCAAAGCGGATCCACCACTGTTCATCTTCTTGTCGATGAGCCTCAAGTCGTACGTCCTCTCGCGCAAGGACTATTGCTGCTGGGACTGGGATAGCATCGCGTTCGGCGAACGTAATCTGGAGAGAGTTGCCTTCAGTGTCATCGAATCCAGCTACAAAAGAATCTGCATGTTCACCATGCCTGCCACGACTGTGCGCGATGTCCCGAAAGACTCCGAGGTTGAACGGAACTCTTTGAAAGTCTGGCGCCCCAGGCAGGGATACGGCGTCCCAAAGCGCGCGAATAAGCGCCAAGAACGATGTCTTGCCGGTGCTATTCTCACCCACAAGCAGCGTCAGGGGCGCGAGGCGGGCGGTCTGCTTCTCGCGGAAGCAGCGGAAGTTTTCGAGGGTGATGCTGTCCATGACTGGATTCTAGCAATCGCCAGTGGGGCTTACAAGGCGTGCGCGGACGGGTATTGGCCTTGACGTTCACGGGTCGCTGTGCAACGATAGTACGCGTCCCGGTAGCTATTCCAAAGAATCCCGCCGCTATGTCGTCTCAAGATACGTCTTCGGATCCTCCGATCAGGCTTTTCTCGTTGCAGGAAGCCAATGCGCTCTTGCCGCGCGTCGGCGCTATTGTCGCCCGGCTGCAAGAGATCTTCGAGCAATTCAGGCAGTTTGCCAAAGAACAGCCGTATCCCGCCGCGCTGGAGCGCAGCAACGGCCATCCCCTGCCGGAGTCGCCCGCGGTCGTAGCCTCGGCGAATGAGGTCCAGGCCCTGCGCAGCGAGGCCGAAGCATTGGTGGAGGAAATCATCGGCATGGGCGTGGCGCTGAAGGACGTGGACCAGGGGCTGGTGGACTTTCCCGCCGTGCACGACGGCCGCGTGGTCTACCTGTGTTGGAAGCAGGGCGAAGATGAGATTCGGTTCTGGCATGATTTGGACACGGGTTTCGCGGGGAGACAGCCTCTCTGAGCGTCCAGGCCAGGGTCGTGGATGTTTCGAAGGAAGAAGAGGCGGGGGACAAGCCCCAACGCTGTCGCAATAACGTAGCGCGGGGGCTTGTCCCCCGCCGGAACAAGAAAAATGAGAACGGAATCGATTGACCCTACGGAGGACGCAGGTTACAAACCTGCGCTACCGGAGAAACGAGCGTAGTTTTCATTCTCATTGCGTTTAATGCGACAACATTGGGGACAAGCCCCCGCGCTACGGGGTGGATGCGGAAGGGAAAGGGGAGCGTGGGGACAAGCCCCCGCGCTACGGGGCGGATGCGGAAGGAAAAGAGGAGCGGGCGCACACTGCCATACAGGCGCCTTCCGACACCACGATATTAGGCGAAAGCTGAGCATAGCCTTGCGATGAACATTCTTCGCCTCCTCCTGGCCGCGTCGTTCAAGCACCGGGGCTTTGCCGTGCTCGCGTATGGGTCGTGGCTCATCAGCACGGCCCTCAGCCTGGTCGCGCCGTCGCTCTTCCGAGAAGTCATCGACAACGGCTTGATGCCGGGCGACCTCCGCTACATCGCGCTCATGAGCGGCGCGATCATCGCCGTTGCCGTGCTGGCGGCGCTCTTCCTCTTTGGCAAGGCGTTCTTCATCGCCGTCACCTCGCAGAAGACCGGCTACGACCTGCGCGCCCAACTCTACGACCACCTGCAACACCTCTCGTTCGGCTTCCACGACCGCATCCAGGCGGGAGAGATGATTTCCGTCGCCTTGAGCGACATCGAACTGGCGCAGGGCTTTGGCACGCAGTCCGTCATCAACATCCTCGATACCTTTCTGCGCTATCTCATCGTGCTGACAATCATGTTCTGGCTCAGCGGCGAACTCGCCTTGTGGTCGTTGCCGCTGTTTCCCATCCTGGGCGTGATCGCGTGGCTCTACCACAAGCGCGTGCGGCCGGCCTACGGCTGGGTGAGGCAGCAGCGCGAACGGGTGGTGATCGCGCTGGAAGAGGCCATCAACGGCGCGCGGGTGGTCAAGGCGTTCGTGCGCGAGTCGCACGAAAAGGGGAAGTTCGAGCGGGAGGGCCGCGAACTCGTGCGCCTCATGATGCGCGCGGTCAATCTCAACGCCACGTTCGGCCCCGTCATGAACATGGTGGCGGTCTCCGGCGTGGTCATCGTGCTCTGGCTGGGCGGGCGGCTGGTCATCGGCGGCGACCTGACGATTGGCACGTTGGTCGCGTTCGTCACGTACTATCAGATGCTGGTCGGCCCCACCCAGCAACTGCCCGGCATCATGGATAGCATCGCCACCAGCATCACCAGCGGCGAGCGGCTGTTCGGCGTGCTCGATACACGCTCGCCGGTGCGCAATCTGACAGGCGCTCACGAACTGCCGCCGCCGGCAAGCCGCGTCGCCCTGCAGGACGTCACGTTCGCGTACGAGCGCGGCCAGGTCGTGCTGCGCGACGTCAGCCTGGAGGCCGCGCCGGGCACGGTGACCGCCGTCGTAGGCCCCACCGGCAGCGGCAAGAGTACGCTGCTCTACCTGATTGGACGTTTCTACGACGTGGAATCGGGAGCGGTGAGAATAGACGGCCACGACGTGCGCGACGTTACGTTGGAATCGCTGCGCGCGCAAATCGGGATTGCGCTGCAAGAGCCGCTGCTCTTTGCCGACACCATGGCGAACAACATCGCCTACGGCCGGCCCGACGCCACGATGGAGGAGATCATGGCCGCGGCGCGGGCGGCGCAAGCCCACGACTTCATCATGGAGTTCCCGGAGGGCTACCAACACCGCATCGGCGAACGCGGCGCCGGCCTCTCCGGCGGGCAACGGCAGCGCACGGCGCTGGCGCGCACGCTCCTGCTGCGCCGCCCAATCCTGATGCTTGACGACGCTACCGCCAGCGTGGATACGGAGACGGAGTACCGCATCTACCAGGGACTCAAGGACTATGCGCGCGATTCTACGACCCTGGTGGTGGCGCAGCGCATCTCGACCATCAAGGACGCGGACCTGATCCTCGTGATGGAGGACGGCCGCATCGTTGACCGGGGCACGCACGAGGAACTGGTGGAACGCGAAGGCTTCTACGCCCGGGTCTACGACATCCAACTCAAGGACCAGGAGCGCATGGCGGCGCTGGGCCGGGCGGCCGGGGCGAACGCGAACGACGGCGGAGGCGCCTATGGCTGAGCGGGAGCGCCAAGAATCCCCCTCCGCGGCCGCCGCGCGCGACGCCGCGGCCCCGCCTGCCGCGCCAGCGGGGGACGACAAAGACGAGCAAGCCTCACGTGAGTTCGACTTCAGGATCCTCGCGCGTTTGCTCGGCTACACCAGCGGATACCGGCTGCAAATCGGCGGCGCAATCCTCGTTACGCTGCTCAACACCGCGGCGAGCGTTCTCAGGCCGTACCTGCTCAAGTTGGCCATCGACGGCCCGCTTGCTACCGGCGACCTGCGCGCGCTGGACATTCTCGTCGTCCTCTACCTCTTGGCCGGTATCGTCTTGTTTGGCGCAATGGGAGCGCGGCAGTGGCTCATAAGCTGGCTCGGCCAGCAGTTGCTTTTCTCCCTGCGCCAGAGCCTCTTCCAGCACTTGCAGCGCCTCTCGCTGGGCTACTACGACCGCAACCGCGCCGGCAGCGTCATCACGCGGGTGACCAGCGACGTGCGGGACATCAACAGTCTCATCACCAACGGCATCGTGAGCACGGCCAGCGACCTGTTCGTAATCGTCGGCATTCTCTTCGTCATGCTCTACATGCATTGGCAACTGGCGCTGCTCACGTTCATCGTCTTCCCCGCGTTGATCGGCGTGGCCTTTGCGTTCAAAGGGCGGGCGCGCGGCGCGTGGCGTGTGGCCCGCGAGGATCGGAGCGTGATGAACGGCTACTTCGCGGAGAGCATCCTGGGCGTGCGGGTCACCCAGGCCTACGCGCGCCAGGCGGAGAACCTGCGCCGGTTCAAGGGCCTCAGCGACCGCTACGTGGAGACGACGCTCAAGGCCAACGGCATTACGGCGGCCTTTTCGCCTACCGTCAGCATCATCAATGCCGTGGCCGTCGTCATCATCGTCTGGGTCGGCGGCGTGGCCTACGTGCAGGAGACGGTTGAACTCGGCGTGCTGGTGGCGTTCCTGGTGTACGTGCAGCGCTTCTTCCAGCCGCTGCAGAGCATCTCGACCCGCTTCAACCAGATGCAATCGGCGATGGCGGCCAGCGAGCGCGTCTTTGCCCTGCTGGATACGCCCCCGGACATCCTGGAAAAGCCCAATGCCCAGCCGCTGCCGCCGGCGCGGGGGCGCGTGGCGTTCGAGGACGTGGTCTTTGGCTACCACGCCGATACGCCGGTGTTGCACGGCATCTCGCTGGACGCGAAACCGGGTGAGCTTGTGGCAATCGTGGGCCACACCGGCGCGGGCAAGACCTCGATCATCAACGTGCTCTGCCGCTTCTACGACATTCAATCGGGCAGGGTGACGATCGACGGCCACGACATTGGCGGCGTCACGCTGGAGAGCCTGCGCGCCCAGGTGGGACTGGTGCTGCAGGAACCGTTCCTGTTCTCCGGCACGGTCAACGAGAACATCCGCTACGGCAGGCTGGACGCCATGGATGAGGAAATCGTCGCGGCGGCCAAGGCCGTGCGCCTCCATGACTTCATCGAAGCGCAGCCGTTTCGCTACGAGACGCTGGTGGGCGAGCGCGGCACGCAACTCTCCATCGGCCAGCGCCAATTGCTCTCGTTCGCGCGGGCGCTCATTGCCGATCCGCGCATTCTGGTGCTGGACGAGGCGACGTCGAGCGTGGACACGGAAACGGAGCAGCAGATTCAAGAGGCGCTGAAGGTGCTCATGGAGGGTCGCACGAGTTTCGTGATTGCCCACCGGCTCTCGACGATTCAAAACGCGAGCCAAGTGATCGTGATGGATAAGGGCAGAATCGCGGAACACGGCACGCACGCGGAACTGCTGCGACAGCGAGGCGCGTACTTTCAACTCTACACCATGCAGTTCGCCGACCAGGAGTGAGCGGGTTGCAGGGTGGGGCTTGCCGCCGCTAGCGCCGGGGTCTTTCTCTTGGGTACCATTGCTTGACCCCTTCCCCAACGAGGGCAGACAGGGGTGTGCAAATGTCATTCCGAGCGCAGCGAGGATTCTAGTGACGCTGATTTGCAGGGCCGTGCATTAGATTCCTCACTCCTTTGCGCTCCGTTCGGAATGACGGAGTCATGCAAAGGTCTCCTTAGCCAGGTTCCGCCGGGGCGCCGCCGCTTGCGCGCTCGCGCCGCAGCAGCAGCCAGAAGGCGAACAGCGCAAGCAGCGTGAGCGGCACGAGACCGGTGACGCCAAGCGGCGCGCGGATGAGCGAGTTGGTGTCCTGCAAGAGAAGCAGCGGCAGTCCGGCGACGGCGTTGAGCAGGCCGTGGCCGAAGGCGGCGGCCAGCACGCTGCGCGTTACCTGGCGCAGCCATGTGAAGATGACGCTCCACCCAAGCGTGAACCAGACCATGAAGACCGCGCCCGCCAACGGCTGGCCGGGATAGTTGTAGCCCATGAAGATGGCCGGCGCGTGCCACACGCCCCAGATGAGGCCGATGAGCAGGCTGGCGCGCGGGATGCCCAGCGGCGCCAGCTTGAGCAGCAGGTACCCGCGCCAGCCGAGTTCCTCGCCGAGCGCAAAGAGGCTGTTGAAGAGCGCCGCCAGCGTAAAGCTGCCAATGATGGTGACGAACGTTACGAGGATGGGGTCATTGAAGGGATACGGTTGGTCGGCAAGTTCGCTGCGCAGCGGTTCCAGTGTGGCGTTGACCGCTTGGAGGCCCAGCGCGACGCTGAGCGCCATTGCCCCCGCCAGATAGAGAATGACGAAGAAGTAGATGCTGGCGTAACGCTCCAGGCTGCCCCAGCGCAAACCGAGGCCGCGAAGGGGCAGCGGCGTGATAAAGCGGACGCAGACGAGCGCGGCGATACCGGGGCACCACATCGCCAGCAGAGAGCCGGCGGTGAACACCGGCAGGTTCTCCATACCGCCCAACAGGTAGACCACGGCCCACACGCCCCAGGTCAGGCCGAAGGCGCAACCAAGAAAGACGCCGATGCCGCGCCACTCCAATGCAGGCGGGTGACCTCCCGCCGCCGTCTGCTGAGCGTCAAGCCCGCTTGGCCGCATGAGTTCTATTCCTAGTGCTGTGTCAACATCCTGCGTCAACCTAATCCAAGAAATACCCAATTCCCAAATGACACCCAAAATCCGACAAATACTAAAGTCCCAACAAATGCCCAATTCCCGACAAACACCCAGCTTCCGATCCTGTCCCCTCTCCCCCAGGAGACCTTTGCATAACCCCTTCCCCATTGAGGGGGAAGGTTGGGATGGGGGTGCAAAGGATTGAAAACAAGCTATTTTTAGTTGTAAATGCGGTCTGGATTCCCTAGACTCACAAACGAAGTGCAACACTTTGCTAAGGTGTTGCCATGGGAAAACAATACACACAACTTACCATTGAAGAGCGGTGTGAAATTGCCCGACTTCTCACCGCGAGAACCTCGCACCGGCAAATCGCTGCAACTCTGGGTCGCGCGCCATCGACGATTTCGCGGGAGGTGAAACGAAATGGATCGCAATCGGCAGGCTATGAGCCAAAGTATGCCGATGATCAGGCGTGGGCGCGGTGCTGGCGCGGCAGCAAGCTGGAGCGGGATGCCGAGTTGCGGGAGGTGGTGTTGGGATACTTGCGGGATTGTTGGTCGCCGGAGCAGGTATCCGGACGTTTGGCGCGGGAGAACGGCGCGCCGGTCGTCTCTCACGAGACCATCTATCGCTTCATCTACGGGCAGCAGGCGCGCACGAAGGACGGTAACTGGCGGCATTACCTGCCGCGCGCCAAGTCCAAACGGGGCTGGCGCGGGCGAAAGGGCGGCAGTCCGGCCTCGTTCATTGCCCAGCGCCGACCGCTGGCAGAACGGCCCCAGGCGGCGGCAGACCGCCAAACGCCCGGCCACTGGGAGGCGGACCTGATGCTCTTTCGCACCTACGGTCAAGCAGTCTTGACCCTGCACGAGCGCCACTCGCGCCTGTTGCTGGCCGCGCGACCGCCCGGCAAGGCGGCAGCGCCGATCGCCACTATCCTGCACGACCTGTTCGCCGCGCTGCCCCCAGCGTGCAGCCAGACCGTCACGTTCGACAATGGCACGGAGTTCGCACAGCATTACCGCCTCCATGACTTGGGCATCCAAACCTTCTTCTGCGATACCCACTCGCCCTGGCAGAAAGGGGGCATCGAGAACGCCATCGGCCGCCTGCGGCGCCGGCTGCCGCGCAAGACCGACCTGGCACAGGTGAGCCAACAACGCTTTGCGCAACTGGTCCACGCCTACAACCACACCCCGCGCAAGTGTCTTGACTTCCAAACGCCAGCCGAAGTATTCATCAACCAGGTGTTGCACTTGAAATGTGAATCCACCTTCCGGCTTTCGCCGGAATGACAGAGTTATGCAAAGGTCTCCTCAGGGAGAGGGTGAGGGTGAATCAACTGGGCAGAGTGACGCTGACCGCGCCCTAGCGTTGCAGAATGGCGGGCCGCTCGATGGTCTTGCCTTGCCACTCTACGACGTGCATCGGCCAATCGCTCGAAGCGGCGGTGAGCACCTCGATGCCATTCTCGGTTACCAGGGTCGTATCCTCGCTCTTCACGCCGGCGATGCTCGGATTCCACGCGAAAGCCTGGTTGGCCTGCACCACTTCCTGGCTCACGGGCGAGGCCTTGTAGTCGCGGGACTCGTACCCGCACGCGCCGCCCTGGTGATGGAAGAGCCACTCGTCCGGGTAACCGGCGCTGGCGTATTCGGCAACGGCTTCGCTGAAGACGTCGCGGGCCGGTCGGCCCGGCACGGAACCGAGGATGAACGCCGCGTCCACCCGCGCGCAGGCCGCCGATTTCTCCCGAATCTCAGCCGGTATCTCGCCAAAGTGGACGAACCGCGTCACCGAGCAGATGAGGCCGTGCCGGCGCGCGCAAAGCACCAGCATGGCGTAGTTGTCCAGCCGCTTGGCGGTGGGAATGGGATGCCGGTAGCGGAAGATGCGCGCGTCCGTGGCCACCAGCGTCAGCGCCGCCTGGATGCCGTGGGGGATGGCTTTCGCGGCGATGACGCCGGCGACGGCGTGCTCGGTCATGCCGGGGGCAATCTCGTGGGCGGCTTCCTCCAGCGCCGTAGCGGCCGCCCGTCCCAGGGCGCGATAGCGTTCCATCTCTTCGGGCAGGAGTTGGTAGCGCAGCCGCGCGATGTCGCCGGTGAGCTTGTGCGCGCCGGGCACGTCGCAGTCGGCGCCGGTGCGGCGGCTGCGGCCCGCCGTGTTCCAGGAGACCACTTGGGCGCGGTCCGCGTGCCAGTAGGGCGCGATGGGCGTCCACTCCGGCGGCGTAAGCCCCTCTTCATCCTGGAGGCGCGGCATCTCGATCCGGTCCGCTACGAGCGCCTTTTCGTCGTGGGTGAAGATGAGGTGGCCGGCGGCGTGCTCGGTGGCGATCATGATGAAGCCGTCGCGCCCGCCGGTGGCCCAGGCAAAGTTCGCCAGCCGCCCTAAGACCAGGGCATCGAGATTGCGCTCGGTGAGGAACCGCGCAATGCGGTCGTGCTTGACTTCCAGTTCTCCAGGCATTGGATTTCCTCTCGCTCAAGGTTGTGCGTATGCGGTTGACGCATCGGCAACGGCGGCGCAGATTGGAAACCTACGCTACCGGACGTTGCAACAGTGGAAGCGCAGGTTACTAACCTACGGTACCGGACATTTCAAGGGCGGCGGCGCGGGTTGGAGGCCTACGCTGCCGGACGTTGCGAGGTTAGCGGCGCAGGTTGGAAACCTATGCTACCGGACGTTACAAGGTCAGCGGCGCGGGTTGGAGACCTACGTTACCTATCGCAGTCCATTGTATACTCTCGCAAGAAGATGCGCGCTTGCTGGAGGGCGTGGGCGCGGTGGCTGATGCGGTTCTTGGCGCCGGCGGAGAGTTCCGCCAGGGTTTTGTGCTTTTCAGGCACGTAGAAGAGTGGATCATAGCCGAAGCCGCCCTCGCCGCGGGGCTGACGGGCAATGAAGCCCTTGCAGACGCCGCTGGCGGAAAAGAGCACGGCGCCGTCCCGCGCCAACGCCAGCAGGCAGCGAAAACGCGCCGCTCGCTGCGGCCACGGGACTCCCGCAAGTTCACTAAGCAGTTTGCGGTTGTTGGCCTGATCGTCGCCCTGGGGGCCGGCGTAGCGTTTGGAGCGGACCCCGGGATTGCCGCCGAGCGCGTCGACCTCCAGCCCGGAATCCTCGCCGAGCACGAGATGAGGGGTCTGCCGCGCCACGTGGAGCGCCTTGTGCGCGGCGTTTTCCCGAAACGTGGCGTACGGCTCATCCGGCGGCAGCGCCAGGCCGAGGTCGGCAGCCGTGACCGGCGCCAGCGGCAGGTCCCGCAACAGGTCCCGCAACTCCTCCACTTTGCCGGGATTCCCGGTGGCCAGCACCAGGTAGGGCAACTCCTCTGGGGTCAACGTACTCTCCCTGGCGGTATGCTGCGTATGATTCAGTCGCGGCGCCCTCATGCAGCCTCGTGGAAGACGCGCCAAGAATTGGGCGCATGTACGCTGGGATGCGGTCGAAGCGGCGAACGAAAGGGCGCTGAATCCGTTCGCGCTGAGCCAGTCGCAGCGGCGGACGAATGCCCCAACAGTCCGTTCGCGCTGAGCCAGTCGCAGCGGCGAACGAATGCCCCAACAGTCCGTTCGTGCCGAGCCAGTCAAAGCGGCGAGCGAAAGGGCCAAGAGTCCGTTCGTGCTGAGCCTGTCGAAGCACTCCTGCTAAGGACGCCTGACCGGAGTTTGGCCTATTGTCGAAGCGCGAGCCGGCGCGTCCACCCGGATGCTCGAGTGCCTTCTCACCCCAGCGGGGCCAACCCAACGGCGGCCGCGCCCGCCGTCGCGCAGCCGACGTCCCTTCTACTGGGCCGGTTGCAGGATATGCCACACGTTCGCCACCTCCTGCTGGAGCGCGGCGTCATGCTCAAGGGCCTTGCCGATCTTGTCGCAGCCGTACTTGACGGTGGAGTGGTCGCGTCCGCCAAGAATCCTGCCGATTTCCGGCTGGGAGAGTTGCGTCTCTTTGCGCAGGAGATACATCGCGATCTGGCGCGGGCGCGCGATGATCTTCTCCCGTGTGGGACCCAGCAGGTCGGCCACCCTCACGCGATAGTGCGTCGCCACGGCGTCGAGGATTTGCTCCGGCGTAAAGGCGTCCTTGCGCACGTTGAAGAGCAGGCCGTCGAGCACTTCCATCGCCAGTTCTTGCGTAGGCTCCTGCTCGTTCAGCTTCGCGAACGCCATCACGCGGGTCAGCGCCCCTTCCAACTCCCGGATGTTGCTGACGAGGTGCGTTGCCAGGAACTCCAGGACTTCGTTTGAAACCGCCATGCACATCTCATCGGCCTGCTTGCTCAGGATCGCGATGCGCGTCTCCAGGTCCGGCGGCTGGATGTCGGCGATCAGGCCCCACACGAAGCGGCTGCGCAATCGGTCCGTCAGCGTCTCGATGCTCTTGGGCGGCCGGTCGCTGGAAAGGACGATCTGCTTGCCAATCTCGTGGTAGGCGTTGAAGGTGTGGAAGAACTCTTCCTGGGTCTGCTCTTTGCCGGTGAGGAACTGCACGTCGTCGATGAGGATGATGTCGGCGCTGCGGTAGCGGTCGCGGAACGCATCAACGCGCTTCTCCCGGATGGCGCGGATGAACTCGTTGGTGAACTGCTCGCAGGTGACGTAGACGATGTGCCGGTCGGGTTCCGCGTGCAGCACGTGGTGGCTGATGGCATGGAGCAGGTGCGTCTTGCCCAGGCCCACGCCGCCGTAGATGAAGAGCGGGTTGTACGCCTCCGCGGGGCGTTCCGCCACCGCCTGGGCGGCGGCGGCGGCTAGGCGATTGCCCGCGCCGACCACAAACCGATCGAAGGTGAACTTTTCGTTTAGCTGGCTGTGGGTTACGGCCTGGCGTGGCAGGCGGGTCTGCTGCAGTGGGGGCGCGGCGGCGGGCACTTGCCCCGCAGACGCGGCCGGCGATGGGGCGCGGGCGGCAGTGGGGCTCTGGCGGGACTCTTCCTGAGCGGCCGCGCTGACCTCGTAGACGACAGAGACTTCCCGCTCGCACAAGCGCGCCAGCGCCTGCTGCACCTGGGCGTGGTAGTTGCGCTCCACCACCTCTTTGGCAAAGGTGTTGGGCACGCCAACTCTGATGGGAGAATTGGTGGCGTCGATGAGGTGGGTGCTTCTCAGCCACGCGGCAAACTGACCCCGGGGCACTTCTAGTTCAAGCTCGCCCAGGACCGTTTGCCAAAGCGTTCGCGGTTCCACGATAGACATAATGTTGGGATGAACGTGCTGTGGTTTCGCAGGCTTCGACCAAGCCTGAATCATCGTAGCAAACGAGTTAGGCGCAAGCAAGCGCCCCATTGCGCCGGTCTCAACCGCGCCGATACTGGGTCTCGCTTGCCTTTCAGGCGATTCTTGCCGCCTGAAACCGCGGGAATCTTCCGGGAAAAAAGTGGAGGAATTCCCCGGAGCAGGCAAGCCTTCCCACGCGCGGGGCTACATAAAGCCGCAATGGCCCACTGTGGCCGGCGTTGCAGGTTAGCAGGCGGGCGGGCGGGAGGGGAATGCTTACGGGCGCCCCTTTCCGGTTGAAATTCGCCTGAATCTCTGTCATAGTGAACAGTGTACGCATGACGGAGGACTAGCGGCTTGGCTTGAAAGGGGATGAAATGGCTGAACCGATTACGGTAACCGATAGTAGCTTCACCAAAGACGTGACTGAGGCTTCTCTTCCTGTCGTCGTCGACTTTTGGGCATCCTGGTGCGGACCCTGCAAGATGGTAGAGCCGATTGTCAAAGAGCTTGCCAGCGAACTCGACGGCAAGGTGGTCTTTGCCAAACTCAACACCGACGACAACCTGGAAACGCCCACGCGCCTGGGCGTGCAGGGCATCCCGACGCTCATCTTCTTCCGTGACGGCCAGGAGGTTGGGCGCGTGGTGGGCTTCCGGCCCAAGGCGCACCTGCTGAAGGCAATCGAAGCCGACCTGCTGCAGACAGCCTGACAGGGCATCCTGCATCGGATTCGTCAAAACGGTCAAAGCAAGAAGCGGCCTGTCTTCCACTGGGAAGTCAGGCCGCTTCTTGTATTTCCGGGGCGGCGACCGGCCTCGGGGAGACGCATCCAACGACAGCGCGCGGGCCGGCCGGACGCGGCGGCGCGGGTCTATTGCCCTTGCGCAATGTCCAGGATCATCGTGTGAATCAACTGCTCCACCGGCGCCAGGTCGTCGGTAAAGGTCTGGGTCTCCACGGTGGTGAGTTCGCGGTAGTGGTCCGCGGCCGTGGCGAGCACTACGCGCAGGCGGTCGTCGACGTCCTGGCTGCCCAGCAGGGGTTGCACGTTGTCCAGGTAGTCCTGCGGCGTGCTCGCCTGGTTGGTGGCGACCACGATGCTATTGATGGTGCCGGGGATGTCTATGATGTAGACGTTTGGAAACACCGACTTCATCGTGCCGGCAATGGTGTGCACCAGGCGAAAGTCCGTTGAGGTGCGCCCCACGTTGATCACCGCCACGCCGTTGGGCGTCAGGCGCTCGCGCACGTGTTCGAAGTACTCCCGCGTCGTCATTTGAAACGGTATGTACGGCTGCTGGTAGGCGTCGGTGCCGATCAAGTCATACTGGCGGTCGTCCGTCATCAGGAAGTAGCGGCCGTCCTGCGCCACCACTTCGAGGTTGGGTTCCGTCATGTCGAAGTACTGGCGGCCGATATCGACGATTCTGGGGTCGATTTCCACGCCCACGATCTCAATCGGCCCGTAGATCTGGGTCATTTGCTTGGGCACCGTGCCCGCGCCCAACCCAATCATGAGCACGCGCTGCAAGTCGGCCGGCTCGACGCCGGGGGCAAAGTACGGGGCGACCAGGTAATAGTCCCAGGGCCCGCCCGTAAGCAGCCGCTCCGGGTGGTAGATGGAGTGCGTCGCCTGGCCTTCGTTCAGTTCCAGGTGGCGCGTGCCGTTCTCATCCTCGAGCACGCGGATGTAGTTGTACGCGGACTCGGCTTCTTCGATGATAACGCCCTCTTCCGCGGGCTTTATCGTCACTTGCGGCAAGAATAGCAGGCCGAGCGGAACCAGCAGGAACACCGCCATGAAGAGCTTGCGCCTGCCGAGCGCGACTATGGAAATGAGGAGCAGCGCAAAGGCAAACACGAGAAACGTGTTGCGCGTGCCGATATTGGGAATCAGCACCAGCGTGGGCAGAAAAGCGCCCAGCAGGCTGCCTACCGTTGAAATGGCGTAGAGTTGGCCGGCTACGCTGCCCGATTGCTTCACGTCCCCGTCTTCCAGCGACAGGCGAATCGCGTACGGCGAGACACAGCCAAGCAGCGTAATGGGTATCGCCAACAGCAGCAGAACGACCAGGAGCGAGCCCCAGAAGACGCCGAGCGAGTACGTGGCAAAGGCCACCTGGGAGTATTGCAGGATGGGCCGCGACACGAACGGCAGCAACGCGATCAGCACCGCCGCTACCAATGTCAACTGGTAGAGCACCTCCTGGCGCGGATAGCGGTCCGCGATACGTCCGCCCAGGTAGTATCCCAACGTCAGGTACAAGAGCGTAAAGCCGATGACGTTCGCCCAGACGAAGAGCGAGGTGCCGAAGAAGGGCGCGATCAGACGGGAAACGGCAATCTCCGTGCCCAGACTCGAAATGCCGCCCACGAAGACGATGAGAATGAGAAGAAGGCGAGATGTTCCGGACATGTTTGGGGCTAAAGCTCCTCCCTGGCCGGCGGCCAGAATTAAGCGGTCTGCGCGTTGCTATCCCGATGTTCCCGTCGCAGCCAGATCGCGAGCAAGATACCGGCGGCCGCGACCAGAATGCCGGTTACCTGCGCCTGTTTCAGTTCCCACAGCACGACTTCGTTCAGCCGCCAGTTGAAGATGATGATCTGCGCGACGGAATAGCCAACCAGATAGAGGGCGAACACCATCCCGGGCACGCGCAGTCGATGCCGCAACGGCCACAGTATGGCAAAGATTACGGCGTTGCCCAGCAATTCGTAGACGGCCGCGGGATGGTAGGCGACGGTGGTGCTGGGCGCGAACGTGGCGGGATGGGTGTAGAGGAACGCCCAGGGCAGTTCAGCCGGATAGCCGATGACGTCGCCGTTGATGATGTTGCCGATGCGGCCAACGCCCTGTGCGGGCAGCGCGAGCAGCGCCGCGGCGTCCAGCACCGGCCAGAGCGCGATCTTGGTGCGCCAGCACGTTACCAGCAGCGCGATCACCACGCCAAAGATGCAGCCGTAGAACGCCATGCCGCCTTCCCAGGTAGCGATGATGCGCCAGGGCTGCTGGAGATAGGGGCTGAGCGGCTGCTGCAAAACGTAGTAGAGCCGCCCGCCGACGAAACCGGCAATGGCCGCCGGCCAGAAGAGCGTATTGATCTGGTCGTCGTCGATGCCGCACCGGTTGGCGTACTTGCGAATCGTCCACACGCCGGCCATGATGCCCAGCACGTACATGAGTCCATACCAGCGCAGCGCGATGGGGCCGATCTGCACCAGCACGGGGTCCATGTGGATGGTTATGACGAGGGGTAGCAGCATGGCGGTGTATTTGGGTTCAGTGGTATGCGTGGTTCATGATTGCTTACACGGCGTCGGCTTCGCTGGCGGCGCGGGCCAGGCTGCCGCTTGCGCGGGCCCGGCGCAGGTCGTGCAGGGTGTCTTCGATTGCGGCGACCGACTGCGCCACGTCTTCTGCGGTATGCGAATACGTGATGAAGTTGACGCCGCCGCGCCGGATGAGCAGGCCGCGCTGGGCGCACCCGGCCAGCAGGAAGCGCCACATGAGGTTGTCCTCCGCGGCGTCTTTGGCGTCGAGGAAGCGCTCGCCGGTGATGGGCGGGAGGCCGTAGGCTTCCAACGCCACGCCGGCGCGTTCCGCCGCGTCATTGATCCCGTCTCGCAGCAACGCTCCGTTTTGGAATAAGCGCGCGTGCACGTCGTGTTCGCGCATGACGTTCATCGTCGCCACCGCGGCCGCCAGCGACAGCGCCTCGCCGCCGTAGGTAATGCTGATGAGGCAGTCCGCCGCCGTCCGCATGACCTCTTTGCTGCCGACGACGGCGGCCAGCGGCATCCCGTTGGCCATGGCCTTGGCAAACGTCGCGAGATCCGGCGTGACGCCGTAGTACTCCTGCGCGCCGCCCAAGGCGAGACGAAAACCGGTGACGATCTCGTCGTAGATTACAAGCGCCCCATGGTCGTGCGCCAGGTCGTTCAGCCCCTGGAGATAGCCCGGCTCCGGTTCCTTGCCCAGCGAGGCCGCATCCAGGGCCACGGCGGCAATCCTGTTATTGTGCGACCGGAAGAGATCCTCCAGGTGATTGAGATCGTTGTAGCGAAACGACTTGACGTACGGCTCCAGCACCGTCGGAATGCCCCCGTCGTTGCGCTCGGCGCTCCAGCCGTCCGACCAGCCGCGATAGCCGTTGTTGAGGATGATTTCGCGCTTGGTGTAGGCGCGGGCGATGCGCGCCGCCGCGTTATTGGCTTCCGCGCCGCCTTTGAGGAAACGCACCACTTCGGCGGCCGGCACAGCATCGATAATGCTATCGGCCGCGGCCACTTCCAGCGGCGAGAGCAGCCCGTAGATGATGCCCTTGCCGAGTTGCTCGCTGATGGCGGCGTCCACGTCCGGGTAGCAGTAGCCCAGCACGATGGGGCCGAGCCCGTTCACGTAGTCGATGTATTCGTTGCCGTCGATGTCCCGGATGCGCGCGCCGGCGGCCCGCTCAGCGTAAATCGGATACGCGCCAAAGGCATACGCGCCCGGGCGCTTGCTGGCGGTCTGCGAGCCGCCGGCGATGACGTCCTGGGCGTGACCGAAGAGGTCCAGGGACTCCGTAAAGCGCACTTCGCTTGCGCTAGGGTCTGCGTCTACGACCGGGTCAACCGTTCGTTGTGCCATCACCGACTACTCCTTGTCCGTAGCTTGGATTGCGGCGGCTGTCTCACGCGGGTAGCCGTTTTCTACCCAGTAGCCGTGTTCCGTCAGTTTACCGTAGGTCTCAGGGCGGCGGTGCTCCCACATCTTCTGCCGGAAGTTCGCCTCGCCGGAAGCGCCCATGCTCCGCACGATGCGGGGGCGGTCCAGGTCCAGTTCCGCCACCGCCGTGCCCCAGTAGCGCCCCAGATCCGCCAGGGCAATGCCGTCCGGCCCAATGACGCTGCTGCGATTGAGGCACATGCCGGGCATCCAGGGCGCGTCATCGTCGATGCCATTGTTCACGGGGCAGACGTAGACGCAATTGTCAATGGCCCGGGCCTGTATCACGGCCTCCCATCCGACCTCACCGTACATGCTGTAGACGGTGGGATGGAAGATGATCTCGGCGCCTTGCAGCGCGAGGATGCGAAAGCCCTCCGGGAAGTTCACGTCGTAGCAAATCGTAATGCCGATCCTGCCAAAGTCGAGGTCGAACACGGGCCACTCGCGACCCGGGACAATTCCCCACGCATCGCGCTCGACCTCGGTAAGGTGCACCTTCTGATAACCGCCGCGATACCTGCCGTTACGGTCGAAGACCATCGCCAGATTGCGGCGCTCGCCGTGTTCCAGGGCAAAGATGGGCGCGATGACGTTGATGCCGTAGCGCCGCGCGACCTGCGACATGCGCATATAGGCTGGGCCGCCGGGCACGTCCTCGAACCAATTCGCGGCTCTGCCCGCGCCCCCGATGCCTTTCACGTGGAAGACCTCGGGCAGGCAGGCCACGTCGGCCCGCTGCTCCACGGCGCGGACGATGAGTTCTTCCGCGACGTCCAGGTTGTACGCATGTATTTCGCCGTCGGAACCCTTGGGCACGCGGAGCGGCGTCGAACAGACGGCCACTCGCACTTTCCGCGCCATCGAGACCTCCTGGAAAACAGTTCCTGCATTAGTCTACAGTACAAGAGCGCGCGCCGCTTGTCACCTTCTATTCAAAGCGCGTGGATGTCGCGTGTGTTTTCTGGCCAAGTCGCTCTCGCCGCTAAGCCGTAGCGCGGGGGCTTGTCCCCCGCCAGCGAGTTGGAACTGCAACCAAACATCGGGGCAGGGCTGGCGATTGATAGACATCTTTCAGGTAACGCGCCGGGTGCAAGCGATGGCGTTCGCTTGACGGTCGGCGGGCGGTTTGTCACTATCATCCTGTTCAAACAACGGGCGTTCAACCGGAATCGGAGTAGACGTGATGACACGAGGTTGCGGCATCCAGTGAGCACGAACAGGCGCGTGCGCGAAGTAGCCGGCTACTTCTTCGTGCTGGGATGCATCGCGTTCGGCGGGCCGGCGGCGCACGTGGCGCTGATGCACCGGGAGTTGGTGGAGCGCAAGCGGTGGGTTACCGAGCAGCAGTTCGTAGACCTGTGGGCCGCCACCAATCTCATTCCCGGGCCCAATTCCACGGAGATGGCGATCCACGTGTCCGCCTTGCGCGGCGGCTGGCGCGGCCTCATCGGGGGCGGTATCGCCTTCATCCTGCCCGCGGCGCTCATGGTGACGGCGCTGGCCTGGGGCTACACCGCGTTCGGTCACCTGCCGCAGGCCGGCTGGATTCTCTACGGCGTCAAGCCGGTGGTGATCGCGATAATCGTCCACGCCTTGATTGGGCTGCGGGGTACGGCGTGGCGGAGCGTGCCGCTGGCGGCGTTGGGCCTGGCGGCGCTGGCGCTGGCGCTGGTGGGCATTAACGAACTGCTGTTGCTCTTTGGCGCGGGGGCGCTGGCGGCGGTCGTCGTGTCCGCGCGCCACCGGCTGCCAAACCCGCCGGGCGCGAGCAGCCTCATGGCGCTTCCGCTGGCCGCTACCGCCGCCCTCACTCCCTACACGAAGCCGCTGCTGGCGCTGCCGGGCGTCTTGTTGGCCCCAATCGCCGCGCCGTTCGGCCTGGTTCAACTCTTCCTGACGTTCCTCAAGATCGGCGCGGTGCTCTACGGCAGCGGCTACGTGCTGCTGGCCTTCCTGCACGGCGACTTCGTGGAGGGCCTCGGTTGGCTGAGCGAGGATCAGTTGCTCGACGCCGTTGCCGTAGGGCAGTTGACGCCCGGGCCGCTCTTTACCACCGCCTCCTTCGTCGGCTTCCTGACCGGGCATACCTATCTGGGCACCATCCAGGGGGCGTTGCTGGCAAGCGCGCTGGCGACGGTGGGGATCTTTTTACCGTCATTCCTCTTCGTGGCGGCGGTCAACCCCTGGATTCCCAAATTGCGTCGTTCGCGCCTGTTCAGCGGCGCGCTCGACGGCGTGGTGAGCGCCGCCATGGGGCTGATGGGCGCGGTGGCCATCTTCCTGGGGCAGGCGGCGCTGATCGACGTGCCCACGCTGGCGGCGGCCGGCCTGACCCTGGTGTTGCTGTGGCGCACCACGATCAACTCGATCTGGCTGATTGTGGGCGGGGCCGCGTTCGGCGTGGTCTACCAACTCGCGCTGCCGTACATAGTGCCGTAGACGACTGCCCGGCGCGCGCGGCCGCGCATAGCGTGATAGAATGAGCAGCAAACCGTAAGAAACGGCAAGGAGTCAGCGAACATGCAGCAGGTAACGCTTGGAAACTCCGGCATCGAGGTCTCCCGCCTGTGCATCGGCACCGGCACGGTCGGCTGGAACGGCTCGTCGAACCAGACGCGGCAGCTTGGCGAACAGGGCCTGATCGACCTGCTCTGCTACGCCTACGACGCCGGTGTGCGTTTCTGGGACACCGCGGACCAGTACGGCTCCCATCCCCACGTGCGCGAGGCGCTGCGCCTGCTGCCCCGCGACCAGGTTGTCGTCACCACCAAGACCACGTCCCGTACCGCCGCCGGCGTGCGCCAGGACGTGGAACGCTTCCTGCGCGAATTGGGCACGGACTACGCGGACATCGTGCTGCTGCACTGTCTCACGGAGCACGATTGGACGACGCGCTACCAGGACTGCATGGAGGCGCTCTCGGTGTGCCAGGACCGGGGCATGATACGCGCGGTGGGCGTTTCCTGCCATGATTTCGACGCCTTCAAGCTGGCCGCCGCCACGCCGTGGGTTGAGGTGGTGCTGGCGCGCATCAACTACGACGGCGTCTTGATGGACGCTTCGCCCGCGGAAGTCATCCCGGTGATGGACGAGATGTCGGCGCGGGGCCAGGGCATCTACGGCATGAAGGTCTACGGCGCGGGCAAGTTGCTGGAAGATCGCCGGCGGGCGCTGGAATTCGTGCTGAATCTCTCCAGCGTGGATGCGGTGGTGCTGGGCATGGAGAACAAAGCCGAGGTGGACGAGAACGTGGAATTGATGGAAGCGTTGGCCGGCGTGCCGGTCTAGTACGCGCCGGTCTTCAACGGGCCTGTGACGGGGACGCAAACACAGTCCCCGGTAGCCGGAAGCACATATGCGTAGGGGCACGACACGTCGTGCCCCTACGTCGTTTTGGGTCCACCGGGCAGTTTTCAAATGGCCGCCGCCGGTCGCGCAATGGCACGGTCTGGTTGAAATGCGACCGGGGGATAAGAGAAAGAGCGAACGCCCTGCCGGTGAGGCGGGGCGTTGGTGTCTGGTGGCTAATTAGCAGGAGGAGGGTGATGAAGGGGGGTGTGGTTAGTAGGAGGTTAGGGAGGTATGTGTGGGGTATGGAGAGGTGTTGGGAAAAACCCTAGAAAGGAGGTGATCCAGCCGCAGCTTCCGCTACGGCTACCTTGTTACGACTTCACCCCCATCATCGGCCCCACCCTCACGACGCGCGTCCCCGGAGGGTTTGCGCCAGCCGCTTCAGGTGTTGCCAACTTTGGTGGTGTGACGGGCGGTGTGTACAAGGCCCGAGAACGTATTCACCGCGGTATGCTGACCCACGGTTACTAGCAACTCCGTCTTCAGGGAGGCGAGTTGCAGCCTCCCATCCGTACTCCCGGTCGGTTTTAGGGGATCCGCTCACGCTCGCGCGCTGGCTTCCCGTTGTGCCGACCATTGTAGCGTGTGTGTAGCCCAGGGCAATACAGGCCATGCTGACTTGACATCATCCCCACCTTCCTCCGCGTTGCTCGCGGCAGTCCGACTAGAGATACAACTAGCCGCAGGGGTTGCGCTCGTTGCGGGACTTAACCCAACACCTCACGGCACGAGCTGACGACAGCCATGCAGCACCGGTGTGCGCGCTGCGGGGTTCCCCCCGCAGTCCCTTCCCTTTCGGGTTGGTAAGACGCACATGTCAAGCCCTGGTAAGGTTCTTCGCGTAGCCTCGAATTGAACCACACGCTCCGCTGCTTGTGCGGGCCCCCGTCAATTCCTTTGAGTTTCAGCCTTGCGGCCGTACTCCCCAGGCGGGGTGCTTAGCGGGTTACCTTGGGCACTGCGGACGGAAGAAAATCCGACCCCAACACCCAGCACCCAGCGTTTACAGCGAGGACTACCGGGGTATCTAATCCCGTTCGCTCCCCTCGCTTTCGCGCCTCAGCGTCAGAACAGGCCCAGGCCGCCGCCTTCGCCACGGGTGTTCCTGGCGATATCTACGTATTTCACCACTCCACCGCCAGTTCCGCGACCCTCTGCCTGCCTCCAGCAGTACCGTCCCGCTTGGCCTCTCCTGGTTGAGCCAGGAGCTTCCACAAGCGGCTAGAACCGCCGCCTACGCGCCCTTTACGCCCAGTAAATCCGGATAACGCTCGCCCCCTCCGTATTACCGCGGCTGCTGGCACGGAGTTAGCCGGGGCTTCTTCCTGGGGTACCGTCTGGTTTCTTCCCCCAGAAAAGGAGTTTACACCGCGAACGGCGTCTTCCTCCACGCGGCGTCGCTGCGTCAGGCTTTCGCCCATTGCGCAAGATCCCTTCATGCTAAACCCCGTAGGGCTCTGGACCATGTCTAAGTCCCAGTGTGGCCGACCATCCTCTCAGACCGGCTATCCGTCATCGCCTTGGTAGGCCGTTACCCCACCAACCAGCTGATAGACCGCAGACCCCTCCCAGCGCGTCTCAAAAGAGACTTTCACTACCGGCCCATAGACCGGCAGCGTTATGCGGTATTAGCCCAGGTTTCCCCAGGTTATCCCCCACGCCAGGGTAGGTCGTCTACGTGTTACGCACCCGCACGCCGCTCGTGTTCCACCAGTGCAAGCACCGGTGGGCACGCGCTCGACTCGCATTGATCACGCACGCCGCCAGCGTTCATCCTGAGCCAGGATCAAACTCTCCACAACAAAACATCTCATGCTCAGTTGCTCTGTCTCCACCACTCCCATCCACCCAGTCTCCCCCCGGCTCTCCTCTTCCCTCACCCTTACCTTCATCACTCTTTTCCTGTTAATGTGCCACCAACGCCTTGCGGCGCAGTGCCTTTCTACACTAACACCTTACTGCCCGCGCGTCAACCCTATCGCGCCGGATTGCGCCGGGCCGCGCGCGGGGCCGCCTGGACGCGGCGCGGTGTGCCTAGCCCCGCGTGGTACAATGGGCGCGCGGCGGCGTGGGTAACGAGAAACGAGGGCATAGCGTGCGGGTCTTGGTCGCGGGCGGCGCGGGCTTCGTCGGCTCGCATCTCTGTGATTACCTGATTGCGCAGGGGCATCACGTCACCGCGGTCGATAACGTCATTACCGGACGGGCCCGGAACGTCGCTCACCTGGCGGAAAGCGACCGGTTTACGCTGCTTCAGCACGACGTTGTCGAGCCGTTCGTCTGGCAAGGCGGCGCGGTGTTTCACCTGGCGAGTCCGGCCAGCCCGGAGGGATACCTGCGGCATCCCATCGAGACGTTGCGCGTGAATTCCGTGGGCACGGACAACCTGCTGGCGCTGGCGCGCGCGAACGGGGCGCAATTCCTCTATGCGTCTACTTCCGAGGTGTACGGCGATCCGCTGGAGCACCCGCAGCGGGAGACCTACTGGGGCAACGTGAATCCGATAGGGCCGCGGGCGTGCTACGACGAGGGGAAGCGGTTTGGCGAGGCTCTGACGATGGAGTACGCGCGCCAGTACGGGGTAGACGCCCGCATCATCCGCATCTTCAATACCTACGGGCCGCGCAACGATCCCCGCGACGGCCGCGTGGTGCCGAACTTCATCGCCCAGGCGCTGGCCGGGCGGCCCATCACCATCTACGGCGAGGGCGCGCAGACGCGCTCGTTTTGCTACGTGGGTGACCTGGTGCGCGGCATCGCGGCGGCGATGTTCACGCCGGAGACGCAAGGGGACGTCTTCAATCTCGGCAACCCGGACGAGCGCACGATCCGCGAGTTCGCCGACATGATCGTGCGGCTGACGGACACCAACGCGCCGATCGTGCACAAGCCGCTGCCCGCCGACGATCCGCAACGGCGGCGCCCGGACATTACCAAGGCGCGGGCGCGCTTGGGATGGAGCCCGGAAACGTCGCTGGAAGCGGGACTGCGCGAGACGATTGCCTACTTCCGCCAGGAACTCGCGGCGCAGGGCCATTGAGCCGGTAGCGCGCTTTGCATCCGCGCACGAGAATGACTATCCTAGTTGCAGGAATGCCCGAATGCAAAGGAGTGTAGCACGTGAAGTTCGTTCGTTATCAAGACGGCTCTAGCGACGGATGGGGAATCGTCGAAGGGGATCGTGTCACGGCGGTGCTGGGCGATCCGATTACCGGTTGGACGAAGCGGAACCGGACGCTCGCGCTGGCGGACCTCTCCATTCTGCCGCCGGCGTCGCCGACGAAGGTCATTTGCGTCGGCCTGAACTATAAGCTCCACGCCGAGGAGAGCGGCATGGAGGTGCCCAAGGAGCCGATGCTGTTCCTGAAGCCGCCCACGGCCATAATCGGCCCGGAAGAGGGCGTGATCTATTCGCACCTGACGACGCAGTTGGACTACGAGTGCGAGTTGGCGATTGTCATCGGCAAGGCGGCGCACCGGATTTCGGTGGCTGACGCCCCGGGCGTGGTGGCCGGCTACACCTGCGCCAACGACGTCAGCGCGCGCGACCTGCAACGCGCCGACGGGCAATGGGCGCGGGCCAAGGGCATGGATACGTTCTGCCCCCTGGGGCCGGTGCTGGTGAACGAGATCGACCCCGTGGGCTTGCGCATCCAGACGATACTCAACGGCGAGGTCAAGCAGGATAGCAACACGGCCGACATGGTGTTCAAGCCGGACTTCATCGTCCACTACGTCTCGCAGGCGTTCACGCTGTTCCCCGGCGACGTGATCATTACCGGCACGCCCAGCGGCATCGGCCCGATGCAGGTCGGCGACCGGGTGGAGGTGGTGATCGAGAACATCGGCACGCTTGCCAATCCGATTGTAGCGCCGGAGTAGAGGCTTTTGGTGGGAATTGGCGTCCAGTGGCGTGCGCTTTATCGCGGTGGATGTCTGCGAGAAGGCGAGGGCAGTCTCGTGCTGCTTCGACTTTGTGAATGCCCACGCGAATCCCCTCACCCTAGCCCTCTCCCCCAGGGAGAGGGGACAAGAGCGAGTCCGGCCATGCGCAAGAGTTGGTAGACGGATGATTGATGACGGATGGCCGATGACGGTGCGCTTGGTGATGAGGCGCTACCGGACGATCACGGGTATGCGCTCATGCAGCGCGGCGCGCTCGGTGGTAATTGCGCACGTGTAGGCGATGCATTCGACGCCGTGCCGGTGGGCGTCTCGCAGGGCGGCGGCGAACGCGGGATCCGTGTCGCGATTGGCGGCAACGCTGTGCGCGTCGGCGCGCTGCGCGACGAAGAGCGCAACGGCGCGCGAGCCGTTGCGCCGGAGCCGTGTCAGTTCCGCCAGGTGCCTGCGCCCGCGCGCCGTAGGCGCGTCCGGGAAGAGGCCGCGCCCATCCTCCACCAGCGTGACCGACTTGACCTCCACCCAGCACGTTTCAGCCTCATTGGAGAGGCGGAAGTCGAGGCGGCTTTCCCCGCTGCGGCGTTCGCGCTCCCAGGCGGTGTAGCGCGCAAACTCCGCCAGGCGACCCCGAGCCATCGCTTCCCCCACGAGCAGGTTTGGTAGTTGGGTGTTCAGCGAGACGAGCGTGCCCGCTTGCTCTACCAGCCACACCTGATACGCCGTCTTGCGCTCCGCTCCGCTCTTTGGTTCCACCCACACGCGCACGCCGGGTTGCAGCAACTCGCGCAAGCGTCCGGGGTCGGGCAGGTGGGCCCTGGCGGGCGCTCTTTGACCGGAAAGCCGCACGAGACACGTGAACCGGTTCGGCCGGGAGAGGAAGCGCGCCGCTTGCAGTGGGGCGGGAAACTTCACGAGCTATCGCTGGCGAGCGCGCAGATGCGGTCGGCCAATTCTACGAACTCCTCTACGTCTTCGAGCCGCTGCCACCAGCGGTCCGGGATACGAGCCAGCCCGTAGGCCGCGCCGGCCAGCGCGCCGCAGACCGCGCCCGTAGTCTGGCTGGCGCCGCCCAGGTTTACGGCTTCCACCAGCGCGGACTCGGCGGTCTCCGTGCGCAGCAGGCAGACCAGGGCGGCTTCCAGGGCGTCGAACGCCATCGTGGACGGCTGGATGTACGAACCCGGTTCCAACTCTGAGAGGCGCTCCAGGATCGGCAGCGGCACGTCGAAGTCATCCAAGTGGTCGACGATGAGCTTGAGGGAGTCCTTGATGCTGTTGCCGGCGATGAGGGCGGAGATGATCAGGTTGAGGGTAACGGCGGCCCAACTCCACATGCGGTCGTAATGCGTCAGCCGGGCGCTATTGTAGGTGGCGGCAATGTTCTGCTCGGGATGCTGCGCGTACAGCAGCGCCAAGGGCGCGCAACGGCCCACAACGTGGTTGCCGGTGGTCTTGCCGCCGCTTTCCCAGTAGGTGAGGGACGAGGCGTGTTCCCACATCATGCCGCTGGCCACCTTGGCCAGGGCTTGTTTGGTTACGTCCTGGGAGAGCACGCCCTGGGAACTGAACGACCACGCGACCAGCCGCTGCAAAGCGTCATCGGGATCGTACTGCTTGTGGGCCACCAGGCTCTCCGCCAGGCAGCGCGCTTGATTGGCGATCTCGCCGGCGCGGGCGTTGGCGGGGCCGCGCAGTCCGCGCAAGACGCCGAAGCGGGCGCGGATCTCCGCGGGCGTCAGGCCCTCGGTGGCCGCGCCGAGGCACTCGCCGGTGGCGAGACCGACCAGCGTGCCGCGAAAGCGATCGATTTTCTCCATCGTGACTGAGGCTGCTCCGTCTTTATTCCGCTTAATACGCTCCGGCGATGCCTGCCGCTGCGGCTAATTCTCTGAAAAGTGCAGGCGAAAGACAATTGAGCGCAGGTCTTCTTTACACAGGTCGCACAAAACCGGCTTTTCGCCTTTCGCCGCCGCCGCGACGCTCATCAGATCGTCTATGGACTGGGCTTCATGCATGGCGCACGGCGGCGCGCACGTCCGCGCGGGCGTGTGCCTGGCCGCGGCTGGCTGCGGAGCCCCGCGCTTGGTCTCCGGCAGTCCGCCGGGCAGGCCGATCAGGCGGCCGAAGTTGTGCATCACCAAGCTGCGCAGGCACTTGAGCCGCAGATCCCGGTCGGCGATGTGGGCGAGGTGGCAGGTTGAAATCACCGTAACCAGGCCGGGCTCGGTGCACGCGAATACCAGCGGATATTCACCCCCGGATGCCGCGTCTTCGTCCGTGTCGGTCACGTCGTCGCGCAAGTCCGAGTGCAGCAGGGCGAGGTCGAAGTGCGGTTCGGCGTGTTGCCAGGGTTCGTAACGCACGATTTCGATGAACGTGGCGGCGGAGACCTGGCCGGAGCGTTCATCGAGGCTGGTCTGCCAGTACCACCGGAACGAATGGTACGCGCCGCTGCCGCCGGCGCCTTGAATGATCCAGTTGCCCAGGGGCCGCACGGTGATCGGGGCCAGGCAAATGTCCTGCTCGAAGCCGACGGTTTGCACGTAGCGCAGAAAGTCCCGCAGGGCGGTAACGGCCGCTTTGACCTCCGCTTCGCTTACGCCGTCGGACCAGAGGATGGAGATTGGCTTCATGCGCGCATTGCCTGCTCGAAAGACCGGATTGCGTCAGCACCGTCGAGGACGCCGAACTCCAGATGAAACTCCCGCGCCTCGCCCGGGGCCAGGTGGCGCAGCCGGCCGGCGGCGCGTTCGGCGGCGCGTCCCAGCGGCAGGCAGTTGCCGGGTTCCAGGCCAACGACGTACTCGTCGCTGTTCATCATCTTCCATTCGGTGAAGCAGGGAAGCTCAAGCGGATCGTAGCGCAGGTACACGCCCAGGCCGCCCTGTGCGGCGAAACCGCCGGGCAGCAGCGGATTGACGATTGCCGCCTGCACGCGCCCCTCGGTGTTGGGCCGCATGGTATGGAAGTACACGCGCTCGGCATAATCGGGCGTGGGGTCTTCGAAACGGTCGTATTCGTCGCGCCCAACTGCGGCGTCCGCGTCGCGGGGCTCGGCGCGTTCCGTGGGCGAAAGCAGCCGCGCGTCCCGGTGCACGAGGGGGAAGCCGACGTTGACGTGGTAGAGCAGCATGAACGGGCTTTGCTCCCTCCCCACATTCTCAACCCGGTCGTGCACGAAGAAGCGCGACTCACCGAGCCGCGCCCAGATGCAGCGGGTGAGCACGAGGGTATTGCCGAAGACGGCGCTCTCGGTCAGCCGCCCCTGCACGCGCATCACGTAGTCGTCGCCGTCCCAGTCGTTATCCACCAGGACGTTGCGGGCGGCGGTGTAGGAGATGCGGCCGTGGATGCCGAGTTCCTCGCCTTGGTCCACGCACGGCGCGCCGAGATAGGTGAGGCCGCAAGTGGTGATGAGGCCGCCAAAGAAACCCCGCAACCAACCCATCCCCTCGGGTTCGAAATAGGCGCTGTGCACGTCGCCGGTGCGGGAACGCCAGGCGAGTGGGATGCCCTTGTACTCGGCGTGCGCCACGTCCAGGCCGCGCGTCGGCGTTACCCAGAGGTTCAAGCCGGAGCCGGTGCGCATCTCCGCGGCCAGCATGGCGTCTTCCGGCCCCTCTTCCCAACGGAGACGCCGCGCGCCGCCGAGTTGGTCCATGCTGCCGACCCGGTTGAGCAACTCTTCGCGGGTATAGGGTGTGTTCCATAGCGTGGGCATGTGCTCTGGCGCTCTTTCAACTTCGTTCCAGTCTGAAGACTTGCCTTTTCTTTACCCTCACCCTAGCCCTCTCCCAGAGGGAGAGGGGACTGGAGCGGAGTCCGGCATTAAGCTCGATATGCTTGCCGGTATGCTTCCCGGTATGCTTCCCGATACACTTGTCGATATACTTGGCGGCGGCGCTAGTCACCCTCCACCGCGTTGCGAATCAGCGTAATCTGCGGACGCGACCCGGGGCTGCCGAGAACGGCGACAACGTCGATGCGCCAGGCGGCGTCGCTCTGGGCGGTGTCTTGCAGGTAGTGCTGCGCGGCGGCGATGATGTGGGACGCTTTGGCCGGCGTTACCGCTTCCTGGGGCGTACCGAAGCCGGCGGTGCGCCGGGTCTTTACCTCTACGAACACTATCGCTTCACCGTCCGACGCGATGATGTCCAGTTCGCCGGCGGGTGTCCGGTAATTGCGAGTAAGAATCGTGTAGCCCTGAGCCGCGAGATAGCGGGCCGCGGCGTCTTCGCCCCACTTGCCGACGGTTTGCCGGTAGCGGTTCGGTGTCCTGGACGCGGGCCCAGTTTGCGCTGGAGTCGGGTTCATGCGTCACTTCCCCAGCGGCAGGGTGGTCGCACTGAGGCGGCGTTGGCCTGCGTCACCGCAGGAGTCGAACCGCCGGATTCCCCGCCCATGAGCGCGGAGGCGGCGCGCATGACCGGGCGATACGTGGCGCGGTGAATGGCGCACGGCCCCAGGCGCAGCAACGCCCGCGCGTGGCTGCGGGTGCCGTAGCCTTTATTGCGGGCAAAGTCGAAGAACGGGTAGACCGGATCGAAACGGCGCATCAGCCGGTCGCGGTGCACTTTGGCCAGGATCGACGCCATTGCCACCGCCAGGCAGCGCTGGTCGGCTTTGGTATGCGCTTCTACCGGCACGGGCGCGCCGGGGAGCGCGACGGCGTCGGTCAGGAGGACGTCGGGCGCTTGCGTGAGCTTGGCGGCAACGTCGCCGTAGGCGCGCCGGATGGCCAGGCGTACCGCCGCGCTGAGGCCGTCGCTGGCGATTTCGCGGGAGGTCGCCGCGCCCAGGCCCCAGGCGGCGGCGTGCGCCATGATGCCCGGCACGAGCGCCTCGCGCCGCTTTGGGGTGAGCCGCTTGGAATCGTCGATGCCGCGCAGGTCGGCGGGCGGCGCGCGGTAGACGCCGACGCCAACGGCCACCACGCCGGCCACCACGGGACCGGCCCAAGCGCCGCGGCCGACTTCGTCCGTACCGGCAATCACCGTAGCGCCGCGATCCAGCCAAGACCGCTCGATCGCCAGGTAGTCCATGCGGACGGGTGTGCGCATACTTCGACTAAGACGCATGACACGATAATGCCCGCTTGAACGAAAGCGAGCGGGCATCCTTTCCAACGATGGGCCGGCTACCGGCGTTCCTTGATGCGGGCGGCCTTGCCGACGCGGTCGCGGAGATAGTAGAGTTTTGCGCGCCGCACCCGGCCGCGCCGCACCACGCGGACGCTCTCGATGCGGGGCGAGTGGACGAGGAACGTGCGCTCCACGCCGATGCCGTGGGTGGTGCGGCGCACGGTGAAGTTCTCGTTGATGCCGGCGGCGCGGCGCGCCAGCACCACGCCCTCGAAAGCCTGCGTGCGCTCGCGGCCGCTCTCCACGACCTTTACATCTACGCGCACGGTATCGCCCGGGGCAAACTCCGGCAGTTCGGTCTTCAAACGCGACTGCACAATGTCGTCGATGATGGTTGCCATTGTCACTTCTCGTTACTGGAAAACGCTGCCTTCGCCTTTAATCGTCACCTTGCTACAGTAGCACACTATTCGGGCATGTCGCAATTTGCCTCTCTCTCCAGGAGGCTCCTGTCCTCTTCGCTGAGGTCGGCTTGCGCGAGCAGGTCGGGGCGGCGTGCGCGGGTGCGCGCCAGCGACTGCCGCCGCCGCCACCGTTCGATCTGCCGGTGGTTGCCGGAGAGCAATTCTTCAGGGACCGCCATGCCTTGATATGATGCGGGGCGCGTGTAGTGGGGATATTCCAGGATACCGGCGGCGTGGGATTCCTCGGTCACGGCCGCCTCTCCCCCGCCTAGCACGCCGGGGAGGCGGCGCGCCGCCGCGTCCAGCAGCACCAGGGCGGGCAACTCGCCGCCGCTGACCACGTAGTCGCCGATGGAGATTTCCGCATCGGCCAGATGCGCCGCCACGCGCTCGTCCACGCCTTCGTAGCGCCCGCACAGCAGGATGAGATGCTCCCGCGTGGCCAGCTCGGCGGCGGACTGTTGGGTGAGCAGGCTGCCGGCGGGACTTAGCAGAATGACGTACGCGCCCGGCGTTCTGAGGTCCGCGACAGCGCGAAAGAGAGGCTCCGGCTTCATCACCATGCCCGTGCCGCCGCCAAAGGTGTAGTCGTCCGTCACCCGGTGCCTGCCCTCGGCCCAATTGCGCAGATTGTGCACGCTCACGGTGAGATTGCCGCCCCGCACGGCGCGGCTGAGCGTGCCGTGGGCGAGCGGGCCGCGAAAGTAGTCGGGAAAGAGCGTGAGAATGTCTACGCGCATCATGGCGATTGCTCGGTGTTGGCTGTGTTCTCTTGCCGCGCGATTCGGCTCGTACTGCCGGTGTAGGGGCACGACATGTCGTGCCCCTACACCGGCAGTACGACATGTTCAGCGCACTTACAGCGCGGATTCGCCATGGTTGCCTGATTCAAAAGCTAATGAGACAGCATTGCGACTTGCCGTGCCCCTACACCGGCGGTACGACATGTTCAGCGCATTTACAGCGCCGATTCGCCGTGGTTGCCTAATTCAAAAGCTAATGAGACAGCATTGCGACATGTCGTGCCCCTACACCGGCGGTGCGACATTTTCAGCGCACTTACAGCGCGGATTCGCCGTGGTTGCCTAATTCAAGAGCTAATGAGACAGCATTGCGACTTGCCGTGCCCCTTACCCCATTGGAGACCTTTGCATAACTCTGTCATTCCGGTGAAAACCGGAATCCAGAGTGCTTTTACAACTAAAAAGTGCATGGTGTCAAGCCATTTCACCCCCCCATCCCAACCTTCCCCCCCCCCCCAATGGGCTGACAGGGGTAGGCATTCTACATCCGACTTCACGTGTCATTCCGAGCGGAGCGCAGCGGAGAGAGGAATCTAAGGCTTTCGCTGCAAAAACGTCGGTTCTAGATTCCTCGCTCCGCTCGGAATGACACTTGCCTACCCCTGTCAGCCCCCAATGGGGAAGGGGTTACGCAAAGGTCTACATTGGCACGAGAGGTGAATCGTCTCGGCAACGTGGATTCGAGCAGATGCGCGCCATGCTTTCAATCCGGTACGAGGCCGGGGATGAGGCGGACGGTGATGCGTTCCGCTTTCAGGTCGATGCTGAGGATTACGTCCGCGATGGCCGGCAGCAGAATCTCCCCGGACGGCCCGCCGCGCACGACGTAGACGTCGTTGCTGCCGGTGGTGAGTATCTCCGCCACCGCACCCAAGTGCCGGCCGTCTTCCGCGTAGACGCCGAGACCTCTGATCTGGTGATGGTGGAAATTGCCGGTGGGAAGCGGGGGCAAGTCCGCTTCAGGCAGCGCCACGTACGCGCCGCGCAGGGCGTCCGCGGCATCCCGCGCGTTCACGCCGGCGAGTTTGAGCAGAACGCCTTTGGGGGTAAAGCGCGCCGCTTCAACCGCGTGAGGCTCGTGCCGCTCGCCCAGGTAGACGCGCTTGAGCGTCCGGTAGCGTTCGGGAAAGTCGGTGAGCAGTTCCACGCGCACCTCGCCCCGGATGCCGTGCGGCGCGCGGATGCGTCCGATGATGATCCAGCCGTCGTAGGCGTCGGGCCGCTCTCCGTCACGGGCGCTTGTGCCGCTCAAGGCTAAATGATGTCGAGCGCCACGCGGCGGCTCGACTCGCCGGCCGCGGCGCGCATGACCGTGCGCAGGGCCTGGGCAATGCGACCGTCCTTGCCGATCACGCGGCCCTTGTCCTCATCGGCCACGCGCAGTTCGTAGACGACTGCCTGGGAACGCACGATTTCGCGCACTTGCACGGCGTCCACGTTGCGCACCAGGCCGTAGGCGACGAATTCGATGAGGCCGGTGAGCGCCGGCACGGTGCCGCTGTCACCCCGGTAGTCGCGGTCTCTGCCGCCCCGTTGCCGGGGGCCGCGCCGTCCGCCGTCGCGCGGCCTGCCGGACCGCCGTTCGTACATCGCTATGCCTCCAGTCCGGCGATTGTGAGCAGTTTGCGCACGCGGTCCGTTGGTTGCGCGCCCTTCTGCAGCCAGTCCTGCGCGCGTTCAGTGTCGATCTGCACGGTGGATGGCTCAGTGCGCGGATTGTAGTGCCCCAGCACGTCCACGTGGCGGCCGTTGCGCGCCGTCCTGGCGTCGGCGACGACGACTCGATAGTGGGGCTGCTTGCGTTTGCCAATGCGAACAAGGCGGATCCTGAGCAAGTCGGTACTCCTTCTGCGGTTGTTTGCGCTTGAGCGCGCGTGTGGGCGCTCGCTACTTGTAGTCCTCGCGCGGCGGCGAAAAGATGTCCAGCACGACGGTCGGTTCGTCCGCCGTGGCGGCGTGGGGCGTATTGCCGGGGATTACGTAGGTCTCGCCCGGTTTCAGCACCAGCAGTTCGGTATCGATTGTGAGCTTCAGCGTGCCCTCGATGACGTATCCCGTCTGCTCGTTGGGATGCTGGTGCAGAGGAACGTCGCCGCCGGGGGCAAAGCTGATCTGGCAAATCATGGAGTTTGCGCCATACGCGAGCGTCTTGCGGTGCACGCCCGCAAACATCTCGATCGGATCGACGTGAGCCGCATTCGCGCGCATAAGCCTCTCGCATCCCCACGCTGGGTTCATTACAAGACACAACGCCCCCAAGCCCACCGGCGTGGGCGGTCACGTTTCATCGTAGCAAATCCGCTTTCTAGCGACAAGTGGCGTTGTCATTGGGGAATAGCGGACCGTTACTCACGTGCCCGTGCCGGGCCGGTCTGCATGTCGCGATACGCCTCCTGTCAGAATGTGTCTCCGGTCTTGTGTATGGTGTGCGCTATTGCCACTCCGGCCGAGAGCGTTCACGGTGCGTGTCATTCCGAGCGGGTGCGTTCACGGTAATTGTCATTCCGAACGGAGCGCAGCGGAGAGAGGAATCTAGAGTGGTGAGCCATTCAGACTGCCGCTGCAAGGACACTAGATTCCTCGCTCCGCTCGGAATGACAGATGTGTGAATCGGTTTGAGCGGGCGCGCCCGCCGCGTGTGGCATGAGCGGCGGGCGCCAGCCTGAACCTGCTCGTCTCGGTTGTCATTGCATAGGCGCCGGTGCTACGATGAGTCTGTCCGTTCGTTTACCCTTTCAACCCGCCTCCCGGGAGGTCGACGGTGCTTGCCCAACTTGGAAATCCGGCGGTATTCCTGGGCGTCCTGATTGCGCTTGTGGTGGGCATTTCCGTGCATGAATTCAGTCATGCGTGGATGGCGAACCGGCTGGGCGATCCCACGGCGCGGGATCTGGGACGGCTCACGCTCAATCCGCTGGCGCACCTGGACCTGATGGGCTCGCTGATGATTGTCCTCATCGGCTTTGGCTGGGGCAAGCCGGTGCCGTATAACCCGGCGAACTTACGTAACGGCCCGATTTCGGGGGGCGCAATGGTGGCGATCGCGGGTCCGGCCGCAAATATCCTGACCGCGGCCGTAATCGGAGTCTTGTTGCGCAACTTCCTTTCATCAGTCGATCCGACTACCGATGAAACTACCATCGCGATTGCACAGGTTCTGGTCTGGGTGGTGCACATAAACATCGCCTTGGCCATATTCAACATCATTCCGATTCCGCCTCTGGACGGCTACCGGGTGCTGCTGCGCTTCTTGCCGCCGCACCTTGTGCCCTCCATTACCCGGTTTGAGGTGCAGGGGCCGTTAGTGCTGTTCATGATCGTGCTCTTGGACATGTGGTTCTTGCGATTCGGTATCTTCCAAGCTGTCCTTGGCACGCCGGTTGAATATCTCAGAAATCTCTTCCTCGGCTTCTGACATGGCTTCCCCGCTACCTTCCGTGCGCCTGGCGATCTTCGAAGGCCCGCTCGACGTCCTGCTGGGACTAATTCAGGAGCAGAGACTTGACATAACGGAACTCTCGCTGGTGGCGGTGACCGGGCAGTTCCTGGCCCACGTGGAGAGCATGGGCGCGCGGGACGGCCCGCTGCTGGCGGCGTTTCTGCGCGCGGCGGCGCAACTGATGCATTACAAGTCGCGGGCGCTGCTGCACGAGCCCCGGGAAGCGGACGAGGAGGAAGAGTCTCTGGAGGAGCAACTGCGCGGCTACCAGCGGTTCACGCAGTTGATGACCACCGTCGCCGCCTGGCAGGAAGAACGCGGCGGCTCCTACCAGCGGACGGCGCCGCCGCCAACGCCAGCCCCCGCAGCGCCCGAGCTCGTCGGCTATGCGCCCGAAGACCTTGTGAGCGCGCTGGCGGCGGTGCTGGAGGAGAAGGAAGACGACCTGCCCACCGTGGCCCGGCGCACGGTGCACGTCGAGACCTATCTGGAACGCATCGATACGCTGCTGGCGCGGCACGGCCAGGCCGGATTTCGCGAGATCATCCGGCCGGCGCAGTCGTTGGAGGAGATCGTGGTGGCGTTCCTGGCCGTGCTGGAGTTTCTGCGGCTGGGCAAGGCCACGGTGCGGCAGAATGCGCTCTACGCCGACATCCACATCTTCCCCGCGCCTTCCGGTCCCGCCGCACCGCCGGTGGAGGGTGGGCCAACAGCGGATTCCGCGCCGACGACGGATTCCGCGCACGATCTGGAATCTCCTGCGCCCGCTCCGGCGCGGGGAAGGTAATTGCTCATGGCGCTGCCGCTGACCGCTGTGCTGGAGGCGCTCCTCTTCGTCGCCGAGCGGCCGCTCACGGTGCGGGAAATGGCGCAGGTCGCCGGGGAACCGGCGCGGGTCGTGGCTGAGGCCTTGGCGGGACTGAAGGCGGAGGCGCGCCAGCGGGGCATTCTGCTGCAGGAGCAGGACGGGGCGTATCTCTTCGTCTCGCACCCGGACGCGGCGCCGTACGTGCGCGCGCTGTTGGGCGTGCACCGCCGCGAGAAACTTTCGCGGGCCACGCTGGAAACGCTGGCCGTGATTGCGTATTACCAGCCGGCTACCCGCGCCGAGATCGAGCGCATTCGCGGCGTAAACTCGGATCACACGCTGGCCGTGCTGCTCAATCGCGAACTGATTGCCGCCGGCGAGCGGCGGCCCACGCCTGGACGGCCAATCGAGTACCGCACGACTTTCGAGTTTCTCAAGCGCTTTGGGCTGGCCAGCCTGGAAGACCTGCCGGAACGGGAGCGGTTTCTGGCCGCGCTGACCGGCGGGGACGCTGAGCCTGAGGAGGGCGCGTAGGCGGGCGTGTAAATGGGGTCGTGGCGGGGCGTGCGTATTTCGACCGGCTCAAGAGAACAGCGTGAGGTTGCTATTGGGCTTGCGGGACTGTGGGCGGCAGTGAGCCAAAGAGCGATGATTCACCCTCACCCCGGCCCTCTCCCTCGAGGGAGAGGGAGATTCTAAGAGCCGAATACGAGCGGCGCGCCTTACGGCTGGGCCGCGTGCCTGGCGGCTAGCGCTTGGTGTACTGCGGGGCTTTGCGGGCGCGTTTGAGGCCGTATTTCTTCCGCTCTTTTACGCGGGCGTCGCGGGTGAGCAGGCCGGCCTTGCGCAGGGTAAAGCGGTATTGTTCATTGGCGTTGACCAGCGCCCGCGCCACGCCGTGGCGGATGGCGTCCGCCTGGCCGCTGATGCCGCCGCCGACTACTTTCGCCGAGACGCGAAAGCCAGCGCCGACGAGGTCGAGCGGTTCCTGCACCACGTTCTGGTGCAGGATGCGGGGAAAATAGTCTTCCAGGGGCCGGCCGTTGACGATGATGCCGCGCTCGCCGCTGTAGAGGCGGATGCGGGCCACGGCCTCTTTGCGCCGCCCCACGCCGACGTAGTATTGGGCGTCGCCATCTCTACTCATCTGCGTTCGCTCCTGTCTGGCTTGCGAAGAGTGGCTCGGGCCGTTGGGCCTCGTGCGGGTGATCGGGTCCGCCGTAGACTTTCAGCTTCTTGAACATCGCGCGTCCCAGGCGGTTATGCGGCAACATGCCGCGCACGGCGTGCTCGATGACGCGGTGCGGACGCTGCTCCAACTGGTCTTCCAGCAGCACCCCGCGAATGCCGCCGGGGTAGCCGGAGTGGCGGTAGTAGACTTTCTGCTCGCGCTTGCGGCCGGTAACCGCGACCTTGGCCGCGTTGACCACAATCACGTAGTCGCCGACGTCTATGTTCGGGGAGAATTGCGGTTTGTGCTTGCCGCGCAGCACGTGGGCGACGTGGGTCGCCAGCCTGCCGAGGGTGTGGCCGGTGGCGTCAACCACGTACCAGCGGCGCGCGACCGCGCCGGGCCGCGTCACGGAAGTAACCGGGGCTTTCATGCTTCTTGGTCCTCTTTCGTCGTCTTAGGGGCCGGCGCGTCGGGGTACGCAACCCGAACAAGGAACAGCCCTTTGGCCGGAACCGTAGGCCCGGCCAGCGCCTTGTCTCCGCTGTGCAATACTCGTTCCATGTGAGCCGGGGGTTTGCGTCCTTCCCCGATTTCCAACAGGGTTCCCACGATCCGCCGCATCATGTGGCGCACGAAGGCGTTTGCTTCAACGCCTATGCGCACCATCTCTCCGTCTCGCCGGCAGGCCGCGTTCAAGATTTCGCGCACCGTGGATGCTTCCGGATCTTCTCCCGCCGCAAACGCCCGGCAGTCGTGCGTGCCCAGCAGGCACTGCAACGCCTGGTGCATGGCGTCGGCGTCCAGCGGGCGGGCCCGGTGAAGCGTAAACCGCTGCCGCAGGGGCGAGCGGAGCGGGCCGTTCCAGATGTCGTACCGGTAGCGCCGGCTCAGCGCGCTGTAGCGCGCGTGAAAATCCGGGCCCGCTTCCTCCAGCGCGGCCACGGCCACCGTTTCCGGCAGCAGGGCGTTCAGCGCGCGCTCCAGGTCGTCCGGCTCATGCGGCCAACCGGAGAGGAAGTGAATCACCTGTCCGGCGGCGTGCACGCCGGCGTCCGTGCGTCCGGCGGGCACTACGCGCGTGGCCTGGCGCGTTACGCGCTCCAGCGCCGCTTCCAATGCCTGCTGCACCGTGGGCCGGCCGGCTTGCGCCTGAAAGCCGCTGTACGGCGTGCCGTCGTAGGCCACGCGGCAACGAAATTTTCGCGCGCCGCCGTCTCCTGCGCGAGCCATGTACCCGGATTCTTGCGTGCGCTTCTTGGCGTTCTGGTTCTGCTCCTATTCTACATCAAGCCGCGCCGGTGGGCGTTCATCCCGCGCGCCGGCGCGGGCTATTCCACCAACTGCACCATCATCAGGGGCGCGCCGTCGCCGCGGCGCGTGCCCAGGCGGTAGGTGCGCGTGTACCCGCCCGGCCTTTCGGCGTAGCGGGGGCCGAGTTCATCGAACAGGTGGCGCACGGCCTCCTGGTGGGGCAGGCGTGAGAGCGCCAGCCGCCGGGCGTGCAGGTCGCCGCGCTTGGCCAGGGTGATCAGCCGCTCCGCGCGTGAGCGGACCTCTTTGGCGCGGGCGGAGGTGGTATGCACCTCGCCGTTCAGCACCAGCGTGCTGAGCAGGCCGCGGCAGAGGGCCTCGCGCTTGTGTTTCGCGCGGTTGAGACGGCGTACGGTTACTCGCTTTCTCACACGGGCACCTCCTCTACTTCCTCAGCGTCCTCCGCGCCCTCAGCGCCTTCCGCGCCGTCCGATTCCGTCAGGAAGAGGTCGCTCTGCGCCAGTTTCTCCTTGACCTCGGAGAGGGTCTTTTCGCCCAAGCCCTGGATCTTCAGCAGGCTGTCTTCGTCCATTGCCAGGAGTTGCTCCACGGTGCTGATGCCGCCGCGCCGCAGGGCGTTGTAAGCGCGGTTCTGGAGTTGCAGCGACTCCAGGGGTGTTGACGCAATCGTATTCGGCCGGGCGATCCCCACTTCGATGCGTTGCGCCAGCGGATGGAAGCCGCTGATGAGCGTGAAGTAATCGCAGAGGATCTGCCCGCTCTGGCTCAGCGCGGTTTCGGGGGTCAACGTGCCGTCGGTCCACACGCGCAGGATAAGGGAGTCCAGGTCGGTCACCTGGCCGACGCGGGCGTGCTCCACGCGGTACTCCACGCGGCGGATTGGGGTGAAAATCGCGTCTACGGGGATAACGCCGATGGGCGTATCCTCCTGGGTATCGGAGAGCGTGAAGCCGATGCCCCGTTCCACCGTCAGGTACATTTCCAGTTCGGCGTCGTCGGAATCCAGCGTGGCGAGCGGTTGCTCCGGATTGACGATGTTGACCTCAGGCGGGCATTGGATGTCCCCGGCGGTGGCGACGCCTTCCTTCTTGACGGAGAGGTAGAGCTCCACCGGCTGGTCGAGGGTGCACGTCAGGCGAATGCGTTTGATATTGAGGATGATTTGTGTAACGTCTTCGGTAACGCCGAGAACGTCGGCAAACTCGTGGAGTACCCCGGTAATGCGGATCGATGAAATGGCAGCGCCCGGCAGGGACGAGAGGAGCACGCGGCGCAGGGCATTTCCGAGCGTGTGGCCGTAGCCGCGCTTCAGCGGCTCGATGCGGAAATGGCCGTAGTTGCCTTCGCTCTCAACGACTCTGACTTCGGGTTGTACTTCCTGCAGTTCCAAAGGGAATTACCTCCCAGTACACGGATTTGCTCATGAATGTGCTGGCTTCGTCGATGACGCAATAAGCGGCCCACCGCTCCCGCGCGCGGGAAGAGCGGGCCGATAGCTTAGCGACGGGAGTAGTACTCGACGATCAGTTGCTCGTTGAGGTCGGCGTCGATCTCCTGCCGCGTGGGCAAGGAGAGCACTTTGCCTTCCAGATTCTCCCGGTCGGTGGCCAGCCAATTCGGCACTGCTACCGAATCCAGCCTGGCGGTTTGGAGCTTGAAGTATTCATTGTTGCGGCTGTTGGACTTCACGCTTACCACGTCGCCCTCGCCAACCAGGGCCGAGGGAATGTCGCACTTGCGGCCGTTGAGGGTGAAGTGGCCGTGGCGCACGATCTGCCGCGCCGCGGCGCGCGACGACGCGAACCCCAGGCGATAGACGACGTTATCCAGCCGGCTCTCGAGCAATTGCAGGAGAGTCGTGCCGGTCACGCCCGGCCGGGACGTCGCGAGTGCGAAGTACTTGCGAAACTGGCGTTCGAATATGCCGTACATGCGCCGGGCCTTCTGCTTTTCCCGCAAACGCAGGCCGTAATCGGAAAGCCTGCGCCGCATTTGGCCGTGCATTCCCGGCGGGTTCTTCCGCTTTTCGACCGGGCACTTGGGCGTGAAGCACTTGTCGCCTTTCAGGAAGAGTTTCTGCCCTTCCCGGCGGCACAGCCGACACACGGGGCCAACGTATCGTGCCATAGATTCTCCTCAGAACTAGCTTGCTGCTGTAAACTCGTCGCGGACGTCGTCGCGGTCGCCGCCTACACGCGCCTGCGCCGCGGCGGGCGCGGGCCGTTGTGCGGCACGGGCGTAACGTCGGTAATGCTCACCACTTGCAGGCCGCCGGCCTGGAGCGAGCGGATGGCGGATTCGCGCCCGGAGCCCGGGCCTTTCACCGAAATCTCCACCTGCCCCATGCCAAAGTCGGTGGCTTTGCGCGCCACCGTTTCCGCCGCCACCTGCGCGGCATAGGGCGTGCCTTTGCGGGAACCCTTGAAGCCGGCCGAGCCGGAACTCGCCCAGCACAGGGTATTCCCGTTCATGTCCGTAATGGTAATGAGCGTGTTGTTGAACGTGGACTGAATGAACGCCTTGCCGCGCGCCACGGTGCGTCGTTCGCGCCGCCGTGGGCGAGAGCGTGTTTCCGGCATGAATCGTTAACCTTTGGTTGAACTTACTTCTTCACGACCGCGCGCTTGCGGCCGGCAACCGTCTTGGGCCGTCCCTTGCGGGTGCGCGCGTTGGTGCGCGTGCGCTGGCCCTGCGTGGGCAGTCCGCGCCGGTGGCGCATGCCGCGGTAGCAGCCGATTTCGATGAGCCGCCCGATGTTCTGCTGGACTTCGCGGCGCAGGTCGCCTTCCACCGTAAGGTTGGCGGTAATGGCCTCGCGGATGCGATTCACCTCGTCTTCCGTGAGGTCCTGCACTTTCGTGTTGGACGGCACCTGTGCTCTCTCGAGCAAGTCGTAGGCCGTGGTGCGCCCGATGCCGTAGATGTACGTCAGCCCTACCCAGACATGCTTATCTCGCGGCAGGTCAACGCCTACAATTCGTGCCATGCTGCTCCTCCTGTGAACAGCGCGCGGCCCGCTGTGGTCGCGCGTTCCCCCGGTTCTACCCTTGGCGCTGTTTGTGTTTGGGATTGGTGCAGATGATGCGCACCACCCGTTTGCGCCGTACCACTTTGCACTTTTCGCAGCGCCGCCTGACAGACGCCTGAACTTTCATGAGGCTTACCTCCTCCCCCGCCACGTAATCCGGCCGCGGGTGAGGTCGTACGGCGAGAGTTCCACCGTAACCCGATCGCCCGCGCCGACGCGAATGAAGTTGAGCCGCAACTTACCCGATAGGTGGGCCGTGACTTCATGTCCGTTGTCCAGTTCCACGCGGAACACGGCGTTTGGCAGCACGTCCCGCACCACGCCTTCGATCTCGATTGTGTCCTTCTTCTTCGGCACGCAAAACTCCAAGATTACAGGGCTAGGCGACGCGGGTCAGTATCTCCGGTCCGTTGTGCGTAATGACGATGGAGTGCTCGTAATGGGCGGAGAGGCTGCCGTCCACGGTAACGGCGGTCCAGCCGTCGTCGAGCACTTTAACGCGACTATCTCCGACTGCGACCATAGGCTCGATCGCAATCGTCATGCCGGGTCGTAGTTTTACGCCATTGCCGGCTTCCCCAAAGTTCGGCACCTGGGGGGCCTCGTGCATCACCTTTCCGATTCCGTGTCCCACAAAGTCGCGGACGACGCCGTATCCTTGCGCCTCTACCCAGGACTGGATGGCAAAGCCAATGTCGCCCAGGTGGTTCCCCGGCGTTGCCGCCGCGATGCCGCGCCGCAGCGCCTCGCGGGTTGCCGCCATGACGCTATCGGCCTCCGCGCTCGCCTGGCCGACGGCGTAGGTAACCGCCGCGTCGCCATGCCATCCCTTGTAGATGGCGCCGACGTCGATGCTAAGGATGTCGCCCTCTCGCAGGCGGTATTCACCCGGAATGCCGTGCACGACTTGCTCGTTGACAGACGCGCAGATTGTACACGGAAAGCCGTGATACCCCTTGAAAGACGGCACAGCCCCGCGCTTCTTTATCTCGGCTTCCGCCAGCGCGTCCAACTCCGCCGTTGTCGCACCGGGCGCCACGCGCTCGCCGAGAAGCGCAAGGACTTCTGCTACTATCTTACCCGCTTGGCGCATGAAGCGCAACTGGCGCGGGGTCTTGAGCCGTATTGCTTTTGTCATCTGCACGCGCTCGGTTTCTCCTGCCGGGTGTCGTTAACTCACGCCGACGCTGGATAGGACTGCCTGGATACGCTCGGTTACTTCCTCGATGGGACGGGTACCGTCCACACTGCGCAGGAGATCCTTCTCCGTGTAGAAGGCAAGGAGCGGTTCCGTTTCCTGGTGGTAGGTCTCGATGCGGCGGCGCACCGTTTCCGGTCGATCGTCAACCCGCTGCTGGAGCGGCAGGTCGTCCACGTCGCAGCGGCCGGCGGCGCGGGGCGGATGGAAATCCGTGTGATACGTATGCCCCTGGGGGCATATCCTCCGGCCCTGGGCGCGCCGCACGATTGCCTCCGTGTCGCTGGCAAGCTCGATCACCGCGTCGATCCGTTGGCCGCGCTCGCGCAGGATCTTTTGCAGCGCTTCGGCCTGCGCAACGGTCCGGGGAAAGCCGTCCAACACCAGGCCGCGCGCCGGCTCCAGCGGCGCGAGTTCCTCGCGCACCATGGCGACCACGAGGTCGTCCGGCACGTATTCGCCGCGATCGTAGTAGACCTTGGCTTGGGCGCCGAGGGGGGTCTGGCGCTGCATGTGCTGGCGAAAGAGTTCGCCGGTGGTGAGGTGGTGCAGCCCGAAGTGGGCGGCGATGGCTTGCGCCTGGGTGCCTTTGCCCGCGCCGGGCGGGCCGAGCAGGATGAGGTTCGCCCGCCCCGGCGCGCCCGAAGCCGTCGTCTGCGACGATGCCGCCGCGGTCGTTGACGAAGTCGGCTTCGACACTACCGCAAGAATCCTTCGTATTGACGCATGAGCAACTGCGCCTCGAGGTTCTTCATGGTGTCCTGCACGACGCCGACGACGATGAGCATGCCGGTGCTGCTCAGCATGAGCGCCTGCACGCCGGTGAATCCCTGGATGATGAAGGGCGATACCGCAATGAGCCCCAGGAAGAGCGCCCCGGCCAGGGTGATGCGAAAGATGACGCTATTGAGATACTGCGACGTGGGCCGCCCCGGTCGAATGCCGGGGATGAAGCCGCCGTTCTTCTGCAGCACCTCCGGGATATTCTGCTGCTGGAAGATGATGGCGGTGTAGAAGTAGGTGAAGGCGACGACCAGCAGGAAGTAGAGCAACCAGTAGAGCCCGCCTTGCGGGTCGAACGCGCCCATGATGAAGCTGGAGACGCTGCGAATCCAGCCGGCGTCGGCAGCCTGGAAGTAGCTGGCGACGGTGCTGGGGAAGATCAGGAACGAAATGGCGAAGATGAGGGGAATCATGCCCGCGGAGTTGATCTTGAGCGGAATGTGCGTGGTCTGCCCGCCGTATTGGCGGCGGCCGTGCATGCGCTTGGCGTAGTGGACGGGTATGCGCCGCTGGGCTTCGTACATCACCACGATGCCCACCACGATGAGAATGGCGAGCGCGCCGATGATCAAGAGCGTGAGGGTAGCGCCGCCGCCGGTCTGGCCAAGCACGGCCTGGCCGATGGTGGTGGGCAGCCGCGCGACGATGCCGGCGAAGATGATGAGCGAGATGCCCTGCCCAATGCCGTTCTCCGTGATGAGTTCGCCGAGCCAGACCAGGAACATCGTGCCCGCGGTCATGCTGATGATGAGCGCCAGGCTGCTGAGAAAAGTCTCGCCGTTGAAGAGATTGAAGCCGCGAATGACCCCCATCTGTGTGAAGATCGTCGCCTGCCCGAACGCCGACAGGACGGCCAAGGGCACGGTGCCGATGCGCATGTACTGGTTCATGCGCTGGCGGGCGCTATCACCGCCTTCCCGCGACATCTGCTGCAACGCCGGTATGACCGGCGTCATGAGTTGCATGATGATGGTGGCGGTAATGTAGGGGTAGACGCCCATCGCCACGATGGAGAAGTTGGCCAACGCCCCGCCGGAGAACATATCGAGCAGGCCGAGGAACTGCTGCTGTTGGAAGAGTTCCCTGAGTGCCTGGCGATCTACGCCCGGCACCGGGACGTGCGCGACGAAGCGAAAGACGGCCAGCAAGGCCAGGGTGAAGAGCAATTTGCGCCGGATGTCCGGCAGCTTGAAGGCGTTGAACGCGGCCTGGATGAGCGACGGCGCCTTCTGTGAGGGAGTTTGTACGGCCACGCGGCGCTATCCTTCCTCAGCGCTGCCGATTTCGTGGCAAGCGCCGCCGGCCGCCTCCAGCTTGGCGCGGGCGGCCTGGGAAAACTTGGGCGCGTGCACGGTGAGCGGATGGCCGACGTCGCCGTCGCCCAGCACTTTGAGTTGCGTGGAGCGGGCGAGTCCCCGCGCCACGACGTCGGCCGGTGTGACGGTGGCGCCGCTCTCGAAGACGCGGGCCAGGTCGCCGACGTTGACCGGTTGGTAGGCGACGCGGAAGCGCGCGTTGCTAAAGCCGCGCCGATGGGGCAGCCGCCGCACGAACGGCGTCTGGCCGCCCTCGAACCAGGCGGGAACGCCGGCGTGGGAGCGGGACTTCTGTCCCTTGGTGCCCCGCCCGGCGGTTTTGTGGCCGCGCCCGCCGTGTCCGCGCGCCACCCGCTTGCGCGGCCGCTTGGCGCCGTCCGGTGAGCGCAGCGCGTGTCGTTTCATGCCTCTGCGGTCCTTATTCTACTTCCTCGACGCGCACGAGATGAGAGACTTTCTCGATCATCCCGCGCACGGCCGGTGTTGCGTTGTGTTCCACGGTCTGTTCGCGTTTCCTGAGCCCCAGGGCGGCCACAGTCTGCTTCTGGTCTTTGGGAAAGCCGATCGGGCTCTTGCGCAGCGTGATGCGCAGCGACTTCGCTGAGGACGAATCAGTTGTCATTGCCGCCGCCTTCCGCCTGGGCCTGCGGCGCGGCTTCTCCGGCGCCGGCCGGAACCGCGCTCTGCTCCGCCGGCGGTTTGCGCCGGTGCACGAGACGACCCAGGCGCGCGTACGCCTCATCGGGATTCTGCAATTGCTGGAGCGCCGCCATGGTGGCGCGCACCACGTTGATGGCGTTGTTGGAGCCGAGCGACTTGGTGAGAATGTCGTGTACGCCGGCCATTTCAACGACGGCGCGCACGGGGCCGCCGGCGATGACGCCGGTGCCGGGCGCGGCCGGTTTGAGCAGCACGCGGGAAGCGCCGAACTTGGCGGTGATTTCATGCGGAATGGTGGTGCCGGCCAGGGGCACGCGCACCAGCGCCTTGCGCGCCTTCTCGCCGCCTTTGCGAATGGCTTCCGCCACCTCGCGCGCTTTGCCGATGCCGATGCCGACGTGTCCGTCGCCGTCGCCGACCACGACCACCGCGTTGAAGCTGAACGTGCGTCCGCCGCGCACAACCTTGGCCACCCGGTTGACGCTCACCAGGCGCTCTTCGAGATTCAACGCCGCCGCGTCGATGGAAACCCGTTCCGGCATGTTCACCTATCTCTTTCCATTCCGCCGTTCTCGGTTCAGGCGGAAGTCCACACTCTTGGTAGGGGCGCGACACGTCGCGCTTCCGCATCAATCATCTTCGCTAGGGGGAAGACACGTCGTGCCTCGACGTTGATTTCCCCTGGTAGGGGCACGACATGTCGTGCCCCTACCAGGGGTCAAAACTTCAGGCCCGCTTCCCGGGCGGCTTCCGCGAGGGCGCGCACCCGGCCGTGATAACGGTAACCGCCCCGGTCGAAGACGACGGCTTCGATGCCTCGTTCCTGGGCGCGCTCCGCCACGACCCGCCCGACCATGGCCGCCTGCGCCGCCTTCGGTTGCTTTTCATCCAGCAGCGCGCGCACGTCCGGATCGAGGGTTGACGCCGCCGCCAGCGTGTGATGCGTGGTATCGTCTATCAATTGGGCGTAGATGTGCTGGCTGCTGCGATAGACGTTGAGGCGGGGCCGTGCCGCCACGCCGCTAATCTTGGCGCGCACCCGGCGCTGTCTGCGCGCCCGCGCGCTCAGTGATTTTCTTCCCGGCATTAATCGCATGTGGTATTCCCAGTTCTTCGCTCTCGTTCTTTCGCCCTCACCCTAACCCTCTCCCTCAGGGAGAGGGGACAAACCCCCTGTCTCTCTCCCTCAGGAGGGGGTCAAACTTCCTGCTTCTCTCCATCGGGGAGAGGGGACAAGAAGCACCGTTAGGACTGTTGCTCGCCTCTTCGTCCAATTCGCCTTTGGTTGTTCTTGCCTCGGCGCGTTTACTCGCCGGCGCCGATCTTGCCGGCTTTGCCGGCCTTGCGGCGCACGTACTCGCCGCGGTAGCGGATGCCCTTGCCCAGGTAGATTTCTACGGGCCGCGCCTTGCGGATGTCCGCCGCCACCTGGCCTACCAAGCGTTTATCGATGCCCGCAACGTGGATGGTGGTTGGGTTTTCCACCTCGATCGCAATGCCCGCGGGCGGCTCATACTCCACCGGATGCGAGTGGCCCAACTGCATCACCAGTCTCTTGCCGGCCATTTGCGCGCGGTAGCCGGTGCCGTGCAGTTCAAGCGTCTTGCTGAAGCCCTGCGTAACGCCCTGCACCATGTTGGCGACGAGGGCGCGCGTGAGCCCGTGCAGCGCGCGGGTTTCGCGGCTTTCGGAGGCGCGCTCCAGGTGTACGGCGCTCTCCGCCACGGTCACCGTGATCGCCGGCGCGGCGGTGATATGCAACTCGCCTTTCGGCCCTTTCACGCGCACGTCCGCGGCGTTCACGTTCACGTCAACGCCGCTGGGAATGGGAACCGGTTGACTACCGACACGAGACATAGCGCATTACCTTACCAAACGTAACAGAGAACCTCTCCGCCGATCTTGCGTTGCCAGGCCTCGCGGCCGGTCATCACGCCGGAGGAGGTGGAAAGTATGACGGTGCCGATGCCGCCCATGACCCGTGGAATCTCGTCTTTGCCCGCGTAGACGCGCAGGCCGGGCTTGCTCACGCGGCGCAGCCCCAGCAGCACGGGATCGCGTTCGTCGGTGTACTTCAGGCTGACCTTGAGCATGGCCTGGGGCGTCTGTTGGTCCACCGTCTCGAATTGACCGATGTAGCCTTCTCTTTCGAGGATGCGGAGGATTGCGGTCTTCATCTTGGACGCGGGAATGGTGACGTGGGTATGGCGCGCCTGGATGGCGTTGCGTATCCGCGTCAGCATGTCGGCAATGGGATCGGTCATGGTCATGGTCGGTTTTCTCTCGCCTGTTATTACCAGCTAGACTTTGTCACGCCGGGCAGCAAGCCCTGCAGAGCGGCGCTGCGGAAGCAGATGCGGCAGAGGCCGAATTTGCGCATGTAAGCGCGCGGCCGGCCGCACTGGTAGCAGCGGTTGCGAAACTTCACGGGATGCTGCATGCGCCCCTCTTGCAGCAATTTCCGCTGCTTGCGCCACTTGGCAATCTTGGACTTCTTCGCCACGGCTATTGCTCTCCTAGCTTGCGATTTGGGCGGCTTCCTGCGCCAGCGGCATGCCGAGCGCGCGCAGCAGGAAGCGGGCTTCCTCATCGGTCCGCGCCGAGGTCACGATCGTAACCTCCAGCCCGCGCACTCGATCAACCTCATCGTAGTTGATTTCCGGAAACACCAGTTGCTCGCGCAGGCCCACCGAGTAGTTGCCGCGGCCGTCGAACGCGTTGGGAGACACGCCGCGAAAGTCCCGTATGCGCGGAAACACCACGTTGAAGAGTTTTTCCAGAAAGTGATACATGCGGGTGCGGCGCAGCGTCACCTTAGCGCCGATTGCCTGGTTTTCCCGCAGCTTGAAGTTCGCGACGCTCTTCTTGGAGCGGGTGACGATGGGCTTCTGCCCGGTAATGGTGGTCAGGTCGCCCACGGCGTTATCCAGGGCGCGGGCGTCTTCCAGAGCCTCGCCGAGGCCGATGTTGATCACCACCTTGGTAATCTTCGGTACCTGCATCACGCTGGCATAGCCAAACTCACTGATCATGGCTTGGCGTACGTCACTCTCGTACTGTTCTTGCATGTGTGGTTTCGCCGTCTTCGGCGAGGTTGCCGCCATGGGAAATCCTTACTCTTGGCCGATAATCTCTTTGCATTGCTTGCACACGCGCGCCTTGCTGCCGTCTTCCAGGATGCGGTAGCCGACGCGGGCCGGCTGGTCGCAATTGGGGCACACGATCTTGACGTTCGACTCCGCCAGCGGCGCCGGCATCTCGATGATGCCGCCGGGCTGCATGGGCGGCATAGGGCGCTGATGGCGCTTGACGATGTTGACGCCTTCCACCACCACGCGCCGGTCGGCCAGGAGCACGCGCATTACGCGACCGCGCTTGCCCCGGTCCTTGCCCCGCATTATTTCCACTTGATCGCCGGATTGAATCCGCTGCATGGCTAGAGCACCTCCGGCGCTTGGGAAATGATGCGCATGAATCCCATCTCTCGCAGTTCCCGCGCCACCGGCCCGAAGATGCGGGTGCCGCGCGGCATGTTCTGCGGGCCCAGGATAACGGCGGCGTTATCGTCGAAGCGAATGCTGGAACCGTCCGTGCGCCGGTATTCTTTGGCCGTGCGCACGATCAGCGCGCGCACCACTTCGCCTTCACGCACCTGGCTGAGGGGCACGGCCTCCTTAACGGAAGCGACGACGATGCTGCCGATGCCGCCGTACTTGCGGCGCGAGCCGCCGAGCACGCGAATGCACATGATCTCGCGGGCGCCGGAATTGTCGGCGACCTTCAGGCGTGACGTCTCTCGAATCATGGGGCCGCCTCTGCGGGTTCCGGCGGCAGGGCGGCTGCCGTATCATCGATAATGTCCACTGCCGCTTGTTCGCCGCGCTCGATCACGTGCACTACCCGCCAATGCTTGCGTTTGGAGAGCGGCCGCGTTTCCTCGATGAGCACGCGGTCGCCGGTGTGCACGTCGTTGCGCGGACTGTGCGCCAGGTACTTCTTGGTGCTGCGCACGGTCTTCTTGTACAACGGATGGCGGCGCACGCGGGTGACGGCGACGACGACGGACTTATCCATCTTGTCGCTTACCACCACGCCTTTGCGCTGCTTCCGGCGGCCGGTTGCTTTTGCCTCTGCTGCCATTAGGTGTATCTCTATTCTCGCTCTTAGCTATTGATGCCGAGTTCTCGTTCGCGCATGATCGTCTTGATGCGGGCAACTTCGCGGAAGAGAATGCCGAAGCGGGCGGGATTCTCAAGCTGCACCGTCGCCTGTTGCGAGCGCAGGTTGAACAACTCTTCCTGAGCCTCATCCAGCCGTTCCTGCAAGTCTTCCGCGCTCAAGGCGCGCAGTTCCGCCGGTTTCGCCATTTCGCAGTCTTTCCTCGCCGCTCTTCGCTTACACGATTTCCGGGGTTTCCCGCGAGATGAAGCGGGTCTTTACCGACAATTTGTGGGCGGCGCGCAGCATGGCTTCCGCCGCCACGTCTTCGGGCACGCCGGCCAGTTCGAAGAGGATGCGGCCGGGCTTGACGATGGCAACCCACTGTTCCGGCGGGCCTTTGCCGCCGCCCATCCGTACCTCCACGGGCTTCTTGCTCAGTCCTTTATCGGGAAAGATGCGAATCCACATCTGTCCGCCGCGCCGGATGTGGTGCGTCACCGCGCGGCGCGCCGCTTCGATCTGTCGATTGTCAACCCAACCGCCCGCGGTGGCCTGGAGGGCAAAGTCGCCAAAGGCGATGGTGGAACCCCGGTAGGCTTTGCCTCGCCGGTGGCCGCGGTGGACTTTGCGGTGCTTGGTGCGTTTCGGCATCAACATGGCTGGCTCTACTCGCTCGCTTCTCTTGGGCCGGAACTCCTGTCGCGCTGGGCGCCGCCGCGGCGCCTGCCCTGGCCGCCCTCACCCCCGGCGCGATCCGCGCTGCGCCGCGGGCGTCTGCGCCGCCGGCGCGGCGGTGGCGGCGGAGTCTCTTCCGGCGCGGCCGCTTCCTGCCGGGCGTAGAACTCTTCCGGCGTAACGTCGCCGGTATATATCCAGGCCTTCACGCCCAGAATGCCGTAGGTGGTCTGGGCCTGGGTGAAGCCGTAATCGACGTTGGCGCGCAGCGTTTGCAGCGGCACCGTGCCGCGAATTTCCTTCTCGCTGCGCGACATCTCCGCGCCGCCGAGGCGGCCGCCGACCATCAGCTTCACGCCGATTGCGCCGGAGCGGATCACGCGGTCGGCCGCCATCTTGATCGCCCGGCGGGGCGAAACCCGCCGCTCAAGTTGCTCGGCCACGGCCCGCGCCACCAGGAAGGCGTTGGTCTCCGGCTGCTTGATTTCGATGATATTGGTGCGCACGTTCTTGCCGGTCAGTTCGCGCAGGTCCTTGCGCAATTGGGCCTGGGCGGCGCCGCCGCGTCCAATGACGATACCGGGGCGCGCGGTATGGATGTCCACTTTAATGGTGGTGCCGGCGCGCTCGATGTCTACCTGGGAGATGCCGGCGCCCATGCCGCCCCGCCGGCCGCCGGTGCGGCTGGCGCGGGTCTGCTCGAACTGAGCAAGAACCATCTTCCGTATCTTGCTGTCTTCTTCGGTGAGCGCCGCGTACTCTTTGCCGGCATACCAGCGGCTGCTCCACGTCCGATTGAAGCCTAAGCGGAAGCCGACCGGGTGAACTTTACGCCCCACTGCTCAGGATCTCCTCATCATCAGCACTATCCTCGTCCGCGACGATTACGGTTACGTGGCTGGTGCGCTTCTTGCGCAGGCCCCACTGGCCGCGCGCCTTTGGGTCTAAGCGTTTCATTGCCGGGCCTTTGTCTACCCGCACGCTGGCCACCGTCAGTTCGGCCGGGTCCAGGTTGTACGTGTTCTCCGCGTTGGCCATGGCGGAGCGCACGACTTTCGCCAACATGCGCGCCGTTGGGCTGGGCAGGAAGCGCAGGATTGCCAGCGCCTCCCCGGCAGAGCGCCCGGTTACGGTAGCGGCGACGCGGCGCGCTTTACGCGGCGACACCCGCAGGTATTTGCCGATCGCTTGTACTTGCATCCGCAGTATCCTCAGTTAAGCGCGCACTTGGGTCGTGCGGTCTTCGCGGGAATGCCCGCGAAAGTTGCGCGTTGGCGCGAATTCGCCCAGTTTGTGCCCCACCATGTTCTCCGTGACGTAGACCGGCACGTGGCGCCGGCCGTCATGCACGGCGATCGTATGGCCCACCATGTCCGGAAAGATGGTGGAGGCGCGGGACCACGTGCGCAGCACGCGCTTTTGGCCGCTGTCGTTCATCGTCTGAACGCGCTTCAGCAGCTTTTCGTCGACAAACGGTCCCTTTTTCAATGACCGCGACATAGCGTGCGATTCCTCCTAGCGCGCGTAACGGCGGCGCAAGATGAACTTGTCCGACGGCTTTCGCTTGCGCGTGCGCAAACCCAGCGCCGGCTTCCCCCAGGGCGTCTTGGGACCCGGCAAGCCAATCGGCGCTTTGCCTTCGCCGCCGCCGTGCGGATGGTCCCGGGGATTCATGGCGGAGCCGCGCACCGTGGGCCGCCGCCCTTTCCAGCGGGCCCTGCCCGCCTTGCCGGTCGTCGCGCCGACGTGATCCACGTTGCTCGCCTGGCCGACGGTTGCCATGCACGTCAGGTGCACGCGGCGAATTTCACCCGACGGCAGCCGTATGACCGCGTAATCGCTCTCTTTCGTCATAAGTTGCACCGACGATCCCGCGCTGCGGGCAAGCTGTCCGCCGCGCCCGGCCTGGAGTTCCAGGTTGTGCACCGCCGTGCCGGCCGGAATGTTGCGCAGCGGCAGGCAGTTGCCGGGGCGTATCGGCGCGTCCGGCCCCGACACCACCGTATGGCCAACGTTCAAACCGGCTGCCGCCAGAATGTAGCGCTTTTCGCCGTCGCGATAGGCGACCAGCGCGATGCGGGCGCTCCGGTTCGGGTCGTACTCGATTGCCTTTACAGTACCGGGAATCCCTATCTTATCACGTTTGAAGTCTATCGTCCTATAGCGGCGCTTGTGGCCGCCGCCGCGGTGGCGCACGGTGAGTTTGCCCGAGACGTTGCGGCCGGCCTTGCGCTTCAGGCCTTTGGTCAGCCGCCGCTCCGGCTTGGCCTTGGTGATGTCGCTGTTCTCGACCGCGGTCATGCCGCGCCGTCCGGCGGAGGTGGGCTTGTAGGATTTTACTGGCATCGGCTCATCCTTCCCTAGACTCCGCTGAAGAGGTCGATCGTCTGGCCGGCCCGCAACGATACGATCGCCTTGCGCCAGCGGGGCGTGCGGTAGCGGTGCCGGCCGAAGCGCTTTTCTTTGCCGGGCACGTTCATGACGTTCACGGACAGCACGGTTACGCCAAACGTCTGCTCCACGGCGCGCCGCACGTCGATCTTGGTGGCGTCCGGCGCCACGGCGAAGAGATACTTATTCTGGTCGGAGAGCAGGGTGCCCTTCTCCGTAATGAGCGGCCGGATGAGGACTTCCTGGGCGGTTTTCATGTTTGCCCCCACAGTCGTTCGCACGCGGCCACGGCTTCCGTATCGAAGATCAGGTGCTCGAAGACGACCACGTCGCGGACGCTGAGCGTGTGCGGGGTCGAGAGCGCCACGCCGGGCAGGTTGCGGATGGAAAGGGTGAGTTCCTCCGGCGGCGACACCGTTACGTAGAGCGCGCTTTCGGTAGCGCCGAGCTGGTCCAGGAACGCCGCCTGTTCTTTGGTGCTGATCCTCTCCTGGGGAAAGGCGCTCACAACCAGCAGGCGGTTGGACCGCGCCTTATCGGATAGCGCGGAAAACATCGCCTTGCGCCACATCTTGCGCGGCATGGCGCGGTGATAGTCGCGCGGGTGGGGGCCGAACGTCACGCCGCCGGTGCGCCAAATGGGCGAGCGCCGGCTGCCGTGGCGCGCGCGGCCGGTGTGCTTCTGGCGCCAGGGCTTGCGCCCGCCGCCGCGCACCTCGCTGCGGGTCTTGGTGCTGGCGCTGCCCAGCCGTTGCCCGGCTTCGTCCCGGATTACGGCCTGGTGCACCAACGCCGCGTGCGGCTCGATGTCGAAGATGTGCGGGGGCAGCGCCGTGCTGCCGGCGGGATTGCCCTGTGTGTCGATAATTTGCACGTCCATTGCGTTCTACTCGCTTGCCTGCGCTGAACCGGGCGCCTTCACCGCGGGCCGCACCGTGACCAGGCTGCCCGGCCCGCCGGGCACCGCGCCCTTGATGAGCAGGATGTCTTGCTCGCTCACAACGTCTACCACTTCCAGATTCTGCACCGTTACCCGGTCTTGCCCCATTCTGCCCGCCATGGGCTGGCCTTTCCACACGCGGCCCGGGGTGGTGCCCATGCCGACCGCGCCCGGGGCGCGCCAGCGGTCGGATTGACCGTGGGTCTTCTGCTGTCCGCTGAAGTTATGCCGCCGCATCACGCCGGCAAAGCCCTTGCCTTTGGAGATGCCGGTCACGTCCACCGCCTGGCCCGCGGCAAAGAGATCCACGTTGAGCGTCTGCCCGGCTTCGTACGCGCTCGGGTCCGCCACCGGAAACTCGCGCAGATCCCGGGGCACGGCGGCATCGTCGCCCAGATGCTTGGCGGCATGGCCCCGCGCCGGGTTGGTGACGTTCTTCAGGCGTTCGCCCAGCCCAAGCTGCACGGCATTATAGCCATCCGGGCCCGCGGCGGTCTTGACCTGCACCACGGTGCACGGCCCCGCCTGGACAACCGTCACCGGCACGGCGGCGCCCGCGCCGTCGAAGACCTGCGTCATTCCGATTTTCTTGCCGATTAAGCCGATTGACATGCGTGCGGCATTCCTCTACATGGACTTCATTTCAATATCCACACCCGCGGGCAATTCCAGCCGCAGGAGCGCATCCATCGTCTTGGCGTTGGGTTCGAGCACGTCGATCAGCCGTTTGTGCGTGCGCACTTCGAACTGCTCGCGCGAATCCTTATCGATGAAGGGCGAGCGAATGACCGTGTACTTGTTTATCTCCGTGGGCAGCGGAATCGGGCCCGCAATGCGCGCGCCGGTGCCCTGGGCGGCGCTGACGATCTGGCCCGCCGACTGATCGAGCACTCTGTGGTCGAAAGCCTTCAACCGGATGCGAATGGTCTGTTGCGCCATAAGCTACTCCAAGACCTTGGTCACGACGCCGGCGCCGACGGTGCGGCCGCCCTCGCGGATGGCGAAGCGGACGCCTTCTTCCAGGGCGACGGGATTGATGAGTTGGATGGTCATGGTGATGTTATCGCCGGGCATGACCATCTCCACCCCTTCCGGCAGCGCGATCGCGCCGGTCACGTCCGTGGTGCGCACGTAGAACTGGGGCCGGTAGCCGGGGAAGAACGGGGTGTGCCGTCCGCCTTCATCGCGGCTCAGCACGTAGACCTCGGCCTCGAAGCGGGTGTGGGGCGTGATGCTGCCGGACGCGGCGAGCACCTGGCCGCGCTCCACGTTGTCTTTCTCGATGCCGCGCAGGAGGCAGCCGACGTTATCGCCGGCTTCGCCGGAGTCGAGGATCTTGCGGAACATCTCGACGCCGGTGACGACGGAGGTCTGGGTGTCGCGCTGGATGCCGACGATTTCGATTTCCTCGCCGGTGTTGACCTGGCCGCGCTCGATGCGGCCGGTGACGACGGTGCCGCGTCCCTTGATGTTGAAGACATCCTCGATGGGCATGAGGAAGGGCTGGTCGATGGCGCGTGTGGGAGTGGGAATGTACTCGTCCACCGCTTCCATGAGTTCGAGGATGGAGGCGTAGGCGTCGTCACTGGCGTCGTCGCTGTCGCATTCCAACGCCTGCAGCGCGCTGCCGCGGATGATGGGTATGTCGTCCCCGGGGAATTCGTACTTCTCGAGCAGTTCTCGCACCTCGAGTTCCACGAGTTCGAGGAGTTCCTCATCGTCGAGCATGTCGACTTTGTTGAGGTAGACGACCATGGCCGGCACTTCGACCTGTCGGGCTAAGAGGACGTGCTCTCTGGTCTGGGGCATGGGGCCGTCGGGAGCGGAGACGACGAGGATGGCGCCGTCCATCTGGGCTGCGCCGGTGATCATGTTCTTGATGTAGTCGGCGTGGCCGGGGCAGTCGACGTGGGCGTAGTGTCTGTTGTCGGTCTGGTACTCCACGTGAGCGATGGCGATGGTGATACCGCGCTCGCGTTCTTCGGGAGCGTTGTCGATGCTGTCGAACGCCATGAAGTCGGCGCCGCCTTGGAGGGAGAGCACCTTAGTGATTGCTGCGGTCAGGGTGGTCTTGCCGTGATCGATGTGGCCGATCGTGCCAATGTTTACGTGCGGCTTCGTCCGCTCGAATCGCTCCTTCGCCATCCTACTGCTCTCTCCTTCTGCTCATGCGCACAGTGAGGTCTGTGTTCGTACCGTCTAGTGTCTGCCGGCTCTGGCTACCAGTTCCCGGGCGCTTTCCGCCACTTGCTGGTAGTGCGAGAATTGCATTGAATACGTGCCGCGGCCCTGGGTGCTGGAACGCAGGGTGTTTACATAGCCGAACATCGCGGCCAGCGGCACCTTGGCCTGGATCACCTTCGTGCCCAGCCGGGTTTGGATTTCGTCGATGCTGCCGCGCCGGGCGTTGAGCGCGCCGGCGATTTCGCCGAGAAACTCCTCCGGGATCATCACTTCCACTTCCATGATCGGCTCCAGCGTCACGGGCCGCGCCTTCTTGAGGCCCTCGCGCATGGCCACGACCGCGGCGTTGTGGAACGCGAGTTCGGATGAATCCACCGGGTGGAACGAGCCGTCGAATACCGTAACGCGCACGTCCACCACCGGGTAGCCGAGCGGGCCGGCCAGCAGGCTGTCTCTGATGCCGGCTTGCACCGCCGGGATGTACTCCCTGGGAATCGTGCCGCCGATGATGGCGTTCTCGACTTCGTTGCCGGCGCCGCTTTCCAACGGCTCGATGCGCAGCCAGACGTGGCCGTACTGTCCCCGGCCGCCGGTCTGCCGGATGAACCGGCCTTCCTGCTCCACCGGGTGCTGGACCGTCTCCTTGTATGCTACTTGCGGCGCGCCCAGGGACGCTTCCACGTTGAACTCGCGCAGCAGCCGGTCGGCGATTACCTCCAGGTGCAACTCGCCCATGCCGCCGATGATGGTCTCGCCGGTTTGCTGGTCCTGGCCGGCGCGGAACGTGGGATCCTCTTCGGACAAACGCCGCAGCGCCGCGGACAGCCGGTCTTCTTCCAGGCGGCTCTTCGGTTCGATTGCCATGTGAAGCACCGGGTCCGGGAAGCTAATCGACTCGAGCGCAATCGGATGGTTCACGGCGGAGAGGGTATCCCCCGTCACCGTGTCTTTCAAGCCCACCGCGGCCACGATGTCGCCGGCGAAGATGCTCGAAATCTCTTCCCGCTTGTCGGCGTGCATCAAGAGCAAGCGTCCCAGCCGTTCGCGCCGGTTGCGGCTCGCGTTGAGCATCTGCATACCGGCCTCGGCCGTGCCCGAGTAGACGCGCAAGTAGACCAGGCGGCCGCTGAACGGATCCGTGACCACTTTGAATGCCAGCGCCGCAAACGGAGCGGAATCGCTGGAGGGCCGGGACTCTTCCATGCCGGACACCGGCGCCAGGCCCTTGATGGGCGGCACGTCGGTGGGAGAGGGCAGGAAGTCCACCACCGCGTCGAGCAACGGCTGCACGCCCTTGTTGCGCAGGGCCGCGCCGCACAGGACGGGCACCAGCGTAACCTCGCAGGTCGCGCGCCGCAGCGCCGCCTTGAGTTCCGCGTTGGAAATCTCCTCATCGTTCAGGTACTTGAGGAGCAGGTCTTCGTCGTGTTCGGCAATGGCTTCTACCATCTCGTGGCGGCGCAGTTCCGCCTCCGCGCGCAACTCGTCCGGTATCGGGCCGATGGTTGGCTTTGCGCCGAGTTCGTCCGTGAAGACGACCGCCTCCATCGTGAAGAGGTCGATCATGCCGGTGAAAGAGTCTTCCGCGCCCAGGGGTATCTGGATCGGCACCGGCTGCGCCTGCAAGCGTTCGCGGATCATGTCGATGCAGTTCCAGAAGTCGGCGCCGATGCGGTCCATCTTGTTGACGAAGCAGATGCGCGGCACGCCGTAGCGGTCCGCCTGACGCCACACCGTCTCCGATTGGGCCTCGACACCTGAAACCGCGTCGAAGACTACCACGCCGCCGTCCAGGACCCGCAGCGAGCGCTCGACCTCGGCGGTAAAGTCCACGTGACCGGGCGTATCGATGATGTTGACGCGGTGGTCGCGCCACATGGAGGTAGTGGCGGCCGCCGTGATGGTGATGCCGCGCTCGCGCTCCTGCACCATGTAGTCCATGGCCGTGGTGCCTTCGTGCACCTCGCCCATGCGGTGGATGCGCCCGGAGTAGAAGAGCACCCGCTCGGTCGTGGTGGTCTTGCCGGCGTCGATGTGCGCAATAATGCCGATATTGCGGTAGCGTTCTATGGGAAAGTGGCGTTCCATGTTCTCTGGTTCTTGTCGGCTCTGCCTTAGCCAGTGATACGTAGACCGTTGCTTGACGTACGTCTTCGCCCCGCCTACCAGCGGTAGTGCGAGAATGCCTTATTTGCCTCTGCCATGCGGTGGGTTTCGTCCCGGCGGCGGATCGAAGCGCCCTGGCCGTCGGCGGCGTCGATGAGTTCTTCCGCCAACTTCACGGCCATGCTGGGCCCGCGCCGTTCGCGGGTGTAGCGCACGAGCCAGCGCAAGGCGAGCGAGAGACGCCGCCCGCTGGGAATCTCCATGGGCACCTGATAAGTGGCCCCGCCCACGCGGCGCGGCCGCACTTCCAGCAAGGGCGTGACGTTGCGCACCGCCTGATCGAAAACGTCCAGGCCGGAGCGTCCCGTGCGCGATTCGACGATGTCCAGCGCCCGGTAGACGAACCGTTCCGTGGTGCTCTTCTTGCCGCGCTGCATCAGCTTATTGATGAATTGCTGCAGCGTCACACTGCGGTGCTTCGGGTCCGGCGGTATCTTTCGTTTTACGACTCGTTCTCGCCGTGGCATTGTAAACTGTCCCTTACGCGCAGCAGCGTTGTCAGCTTCGGTGTCGAGGCCAACAACTGCTGCAAGAATGACCGCTGAATTGTACGTTGCGCCGCTCCTGCGGCCGCGTGCTTAGGATGCGCTGGCGCTCGCCGCCGGCCGCGTGCGCCGCGTGCCGTACTTGGAGCGGCTCTTGGCACGATCCTGCGGCGCGCCGGCGTGCGGATACACGCCTTCCGCGTCCAGAGTGCCGCGCACGATGTGATAGCGCACGCCCGGCACGTCCTTGACGCGCCCGCCCCGGATGAGCACCACCGAGTGCTCCTGCAAATTGTGGCCTTCACCCGGAATGTACGCCGTAACTTCCCGCCCGTTGGTCAACCGCACGCGCGCCACTTTGCGCAGGGCCGAATTCGGCTTGCGCGGCGTCAGCGTGCGCACGGAGATGCAGACTCCGCGCTTCTGCGGCGAACCCTCGGTGCGCACCGAGCGGTTCTTGAGCGCGTTATAGTTCCAATGGAGATCGGGAGACTTGCCCTTATAGGACTTGGACTTGCGCCCCCGTCTCACAAGCTGATTGGTTGTCGGCACGAGTGAAACCTACCAGTTCCTGGCTGCCAATGCGATAACACACGCAAAAGTAGAGTTTATCACCTGCCCCTACCTGTGTCAACAGAAAATCACGAAATGCCCATCCGGCATGGTGGGCAGGTCGTAGCTGAGCGGCATGCCGCCAGCAGCCGCAGACGAATCCGCACAACTCGTAGGTTGCGCGGCGCGCGGGGCGCATCGTATCATTCACTCTGCCTGCGGTCAAAGAGCGCGCTGGGTCATTGCGGCCCGCACATCCATATAATGCGACCGCCAGGCGAAAATTGCATGACGGCTATGAAACTGGCAACGATGAGAAGGTGACGATGACGAAAGAGACGGCCGATTCCGCCGCGGACGCGGCGCTGAGCGCCGGCGACATCCGGGAAGACCTGCATCCGGTCCTCTCGCGGCAGGAGTACGGGGCCAAGGAACGGATAGACGGGGTGCAGCTACTCCCTCTGGAAACCTTCGTGGAAGACGGCGGGACGTTTACCGAAGTCGGCCGCTTGGCGGCAGGCGTGCTCGCCGGGCTCGACGGGTTCGAGGCGCGCCAGATCAACTGCTCGCTCGTGGCGGCGGGGGCGATCAAGGCGTGGCACCTGCACTTCAACCAGGAAGACCTGTGGTTCGTGCCGCCGTCGCAGGCGCTGTTGGTCGGCTTGTGGGACGCGCGGCGGGACTCCCCCACCACGGGCAATTCGCTGCGGTTGGTCCTGGGCCGCGGCCGCAGCCAGCTGCTCTATATCCCGCGCGGCGTGGCCCACGGCGCGGCCAACCTGGGGACGGACGAGGTCTTGCTCTTCTACTTCGTGAATCAGCAGTTCAACGCCCAGGATCCGGATGAACGCCGCCTGCCCTACGACGCGCTGGGCAAGGAGTTCTGGGAAATCCGCCCCGGCTAGACGTATGCGTGGGTGGAAGATTCCCGCTCAAGCGGGAATAACGGAAGTGAAACCGGCTCGCCTTCACGCGGCGCCAGCGAGCGGAGACAATCGTCAACCCGCCGTCTCGCCCACCACCGCTCTTTCTCTCACCCGCGCCGTGGTTTGCGTCTCGCGTGTGGTAGAGGCCGAGCGCGCGGCAGGCGGCAGCGGGCTGGTCCAGCGCATGACGGTTGCGCCCCAGGCCAGGCCGGCCCCGAACGCGACCATGGCGAGCGTGTCCCCCGGCTGGATGCGCCCTTCTTCCAGGGCCTCGCAGAGCGCCACCGGAATCGACGCGGCGGAGGTATTGCCGTACTTCTCCACGTTGGTAAACACCTTTGCCAACGGGATTTGCAGCGTCTGGGCGGCGGATTGGATGATGCGGATGTTCGCCTGGTGCGGAATGAGCAGGTCGATGTCGTCCAGCGGCACGTCCGCTTTCTCGATGGCGGCGGCCAGTGACGCGGTCATAGCGGTGACGGCAAAGCGGTAGACTTCGCGTCCGTTCATGAATAGCTTGCCGTCGGTGGGCAAGGTGAGCAGGTCGCCGCCGCCGCCGTCCGAGCCCAGGTCGAACGCCAGCGGCCCGCCCGGGCGCGCCGACGCCTGCAATAACACGGCCCCGGCGGCGTCGCCAAAGAGCACGCAGGTGGCGCGGTCCGTCCAGTCAACGTGCCGCGTCAACACCTCGGCGCCGACGATGAGGATGGTTCGGTACTGACCGGAAACGATCAGCCCCTGCGCGACGGCGAGCCCGTGGATGAAACCGGCGCAGGCTTGGTTGATGTCGAGCGCGGCGGCGCGCGCCAGCCCCAGCCGCTGCTGGATGCGGTTCGCGATGCTGGGAAAGAGCGATTCCGGCGTGCAACTGGCGGCTATCACCATGTCCACCGCTTCCGGCGCGACGTTGGCGGTGGCCAGCGCCTCCCGGGCGGCGGCGGCGCCGAGGGAATCGGTGGTCTCATCATCGGAGACGATACGCCGTTCGCGGATGCCGGTGCGGCTGACGATCCACTCGTCGGCGGTGTCCACTATCTTTTCCAGGTCGGCGTTGGTGAGACGCCGCGCGGGCAGGGCCTTGCCCCAGCCGGTGATGTGGGCGTACGTCGTTTGGTTGCTCATGGGGGAGAGGGGGGGCGTTCCGGTACAGTCCGACTGCGGTTTTATCCGGTTAGAAGGAAGGCGTCTTGCAGGTACAGGCCGCAACTCCCTATCGTAGGCGCTTTGGCGCGCAGGGTCAACTCGCTTGGCGCTCAAGCCAGGCGCTGCCGCACGCGCGCAGGGCCTGAGCCAGGTCATCCGCCAGCGGCGCGTAATACTCCACGGGCGCGCGCGTGAGCGGATGGGTAAAGCCCAGGCTGAGCGCGTGCAGGAACATGCGGGTCAGTCCGGTTCCCGCCAGGCGGTCGTCATCAGGCCCGCACCGCCCGTACTGGGCGTCGCCCACGATGGGCAGGCCGGCGGCGGCAAGATGCACGCGAATCTGGTGGGTGCGTCCGGTCTCAGGGGTTACGCGCAGCAGCGTAAGCGGCCCCAGGGCTTCGAGCACGGCAAAGTGGGTGCGCGCCGGTTTGCCGCCGCGGACGACGCTCATGTGCGTGCGCCGCGCCGGATGCCTGCCCACCGGCGCGTCGATCACGCCCCGCTCAACCGTGGGAACGCCGGCCGCCAGGGCCAGATAGGTCTTGCGCACGGCGCGCGCGGCGAACTGCGCCGCGAGCCGCTCATAGGCGGCAACGCCGCGGGCCGCCGCCAGCACGCCGGACGTGTCTCGATCCAGGCGGTGCGCCACGCCGGGACGGGCCGGATGCCCTACTGCCGCGATTTCCGGGAAGCGGCTGAGAAGCTGGTTGACCAGGGTGCCGCCGGCCTGCCCCGCGCCGGGATGCACGACTAACCCCGCCGGTTTGTTTACCACGATCAGCGCGTCGTCCACGTGCAGCAGCGGCACGGTGAGCGGCTCCGGCCGGAGTCCCGGCGGGTCGGTCTCAGGCAGGGCGACCGTAACCACGTCCCCGGCGCGCACTTTGGTGGACGGCGTGGCCGGTTGCCCGGCAATGCGGACGCGGCGCCCGGCGATGAGACGCTGCACCTGCGAGCGGCTGAGCGGCGGAACGGCGGCAGACTCCGGCGCGTTCGCGGACGCGGCCAACGACGCGGCCACGAACACGTCGAGCCGTTGTCCCGCCTCGCCGCCGGTGGGGGTCAGCGCAAGCGTGGGCGTCTTGGTTGAACTCACCGTCGGCCTCCAACGGCGCGCGGCAGCCTAGGGCGCGGGCGGGGATTCCGGTTTGGACGCGGTCTCCTGGCGGTCTTGCCAGAAGAGGATGAATGCCAGGCCGATCGCGCCGACGACCACGCAACTGTCGGCGACGTTGAAGGCCGGCCAGTAGGGAAACTTCACGAAGTCGACCACGTAGCCCAGGCGAATGCGGTCGATCAGATTGCCCAGCGCGCCGCCAAGTTCTAAGGTGAGCGCCAAGGTGAGCACGAACGACTGGCCGAGCGTCTTGACCAGATAGAAGATGATGACGCAAATGAGGATGACGATGGGCACCATGAGCACGTAGGGCATTCCGGTGAGCATCCCGAACGCCACGCCGGTGTTCGTGACGAACGTGAGCCGCAGCAGGTCGCCAATGATGGAGACGCTGCCCTGGGGCTTGAGCCAGTCCACGATGAAGGCCTTGGTAACCTGGTCGGAGACGATGATCAGCGCCGTCAGGAGGAGCGGCCAGATGATGCGCTTGCTCTTCAATTGCGTGAGGAATGCGTTCACCGGCGTTTCCGTTTCCGGCGGCGCGGGCCGCCTGGCGGAGCGTGAGTTGGGCACTGGCGTCTGCTGAGAACGCGGGGGAGAGGCCGCCGATCTCTAGCGCCGCCGTCGCGGACACGTTCATCGTACCATGCCGCAAGCGTGAGAGACAGCCCGCGCATGAATTGCGGCGCGCGCGTCAGGCCGTCACCGCGGCGGGCCGCGTTCGGTGGAGAGTCGTTTGAGGTTGGCGCGTGTGCGTTACCGTCTTTGCTCCGGGTCGAGGCGCGGCTCGCCCGGCACCCACAGGCACTTCAGCGAGACGGTGAATCGGGCCTCCGGCCCCCAGGCGTCCAGGACCGGCGCCAGGCTGCTCATATCGAAGGTGGTACCGCATGATGGGCACTCATGCCGCAGCGCGGGGTTGAGCGCGCGGTACGCCGCCACCGTCTCTGGGTGGAAGGTGTGCAATGCCTCAGGCGGCGGCAGGCGCACCGGCTTGCCCCGGAACGTATCGGGGATGCGCTCGACGATGATTTCATGGCGCGGCATTGGCGAACTCCTTGCTCCTTGACAGGGACAAACGCCCTCACCCTAACCCCCGGGGCCTGAAAGGGTATGTAAGCGTCATTCCGAGCGCAGCGAGGAATCTAGTGTACGTGCCGCACGGCGTCAGAAAAGTCCGGCGCTCTAGATTCCTCTCTCCGCTGCGCTCCGTTCGGAATGACAGGTGAACTCGATTCTCGTCTATGTGCCCTAGTCAGCCAAATGCCCCTGTCAGCCCTCGGAGACCTTTACGTAACCACGGTCGGCGCGCATTGAGACTCCCTCTCCCTGGGGCTGACAGGGGTAGGCAAGTGTCATTCCGAGCGGAGCGAGGAATCTAGAACCGACGTTTTTGCAGCGAAAACCTTAGATTCCTCTCTCCGCTGCGCTCCGCTCGGAATGACACGTGAAGTCGAATGTAGAATGCCTACCCCTGTCCGTTGAGGGGGAATCCTCGTCGGTTCGGCCCCCATTCCGCAAGATATAGGCACGACTTGCCGCACAATCTCCCCTCACCCTAACCCTCTCCCCCAGGAGAGGGAACTGTTCGCCTCTCAGCGAGGTTTTGCAAAGGTCTCATCGGGGAGAGGGGAACGAAACACGCCGGTGGGGTACCAGACCTCACGGTACACGCGCTCCGGCGCGCGCGCGTCGCGGAACACGATGCCGTAGAGCCATTCGTCGCGACCGTCGTCGCGCCGGGCGTACTCCTCGCGGATGTCATCGGAATAGAGCACCGGGCATTGCCCAAGGGCCTGGCCTGCCGCGGCCGGCGTGGAGTCCTGCTCAAGGAAGTCAGCCGGGAAGTACTCGTGCGAGAGCGCGAACGTCATGACCGTATCCGGCCCCCACCGCTCCTCCGTTAGTTCGAAGCCGCGCTGATAGTCCAGCAGTTCGCCGCAACTGCCGCAGCGCACCTGACCTGAAGGATAGGCGCGGCGGAACTCGGCCACCGTGTAGGCCGGGATGTGGAGATGCACGGGCTGGCCCTCGTGCTCGGAAACGGCCAGTCCCGTGAGGGTTCGATGGATTGGCTGTTGCCGTGGTGGCATTGCTGCCCTCCCTGTGCTGCCGTTCTCTTTTCGGGCGTTACTCGTCGGACGCGGCGGCGGGCCGGCGCGGCTGAGGCTGCCAGCCCGGCGCGAGCGGCAGATCGACCGGATCGCCGGGCAGGCGCAAGCCCCGGTGGGAAATATCGATTACGGCGTCAGGACCGTACGCTTCCCACACCTGCTCCAAGCCGCTGACGCTGATTTCCTCTCGGCAGGTACGGCACACTATGCGGTTACCGTAGCGGGCGCGGTAGTCCCCTACGGTCTGCGGTTGAGCTACGCCCGCCGCCGGTTCCTCCCCGCGTTCCTGGGGAATACGCGTGACGATGATCTCATGCGCCGGCATTGCCGACCTCCACGGTCAACCTTCGTTCTAGCCATCTGCCTGGGGAGACCTCTGCGTAACCCCTTCCCAATCAAGGGCCAAGGTTTGGCATTAAGGTGAATTGGCTTGACTTCATGTTGATGGTAGTGTAAAGGTACCCTGGATTCCGGCTTTCACCGGAATGACGGACTCTTGCAAGGGTCTCCTCAGGCAAAACGGATTGGAGTTCGCTTCCAAGTTACACGCCCTCGCGAATGCCTCCGGTAGGGTGCAGGTTCTCCCGTAAGCCGCCGGTAGGGCGTCAGAGTTCGCGAAAGTCGCCGGTGGGATACCAGACTTCACGGAATACGGGCGCGGGGGCACGTCCTAGCGGCATCGACAGAGACGCCGCGTTGCGGTAGACGATGCCATAGTAGCGCTCGCATTGCCCGTCGTCGTTGCTGAGCCACTTCTCCCGTGCGCCGTCTTCATACACAAGCACGTGCAACGTGGCCGGTGGCTCGCCACCGCAGTCCGGAGTCGCGGCGTGCGGCTGGTATGGGTAGAAGTCGTGGGCGAGACTCACCGCAATGGGTGTCTCAGGCCCCCAGAGGCGCTTCGCTGCCGCCGGCATGTGCTCTAACAATGATTCCACGACCGAGCACGGGTCGTGCCGCACCAATTCACCGCAACTCCCGCACCGCAGTTGGCCGGAAGGGTGGGCGGCGCGGAACGCCTCCAGCGGAAAGGCCGGTATGTCCGGATGCGCAAGCAATCCCCTGGCCGTGCCGACTACCGGTAACGTAGTGGGTCGATGAACCGGCATCGCCGCCTTCCTGCGGAAATCATCAACACTTCGCGCAAGTTCATTCTCGTTGGCAGCGTGAGACGCGCCCTTGGTGGCCTTTCAACACCCCTATGTGTCGAGGAAATACCCACCGGTCGCGCCGGTGCCGCCAACTTCCACAGTTAGGATAACACACCGGCTTGGGTAGTCAATCGTTATTAGAGAAGCTGAAAGAAAACCGCCTCCAATTTCCTGGTTTGAGTTCGCAGGAGTAACTCAGGCCGGAGCATGAGCGCAGACTGCGCGCGGAGCAGCCGTTCACCCTTCGACGTGCTCAGGACCAACGGGGAAGCGGCCGTCTTGGCCCCCGTCCCCAGCGCGCGCAAGACTGCTATAGTAGAGCGAGTGGCGCACCACGACTTGAGGAGGGAGCACTGTGCCGCGCGCGCTTACCATTGGCAACGGCAGCATGCTCGTCAACTTCGATGAGCGCTACCGCATTCGGGATCTCTACTATCCGAACGTCGGCGCCGACAATCACCTGGCGGCGCGGCCTTCCCGCGTCGGCGTCTGGGTGGACGACCAATTCTCCTGGCTGGGCGATCCGGCCTGGGAGATCACGCCCGGCTATCGCGACTACTCTCTGGTTTCCCGCGCCAGGGCCGTCCACCGGCGGTTGGGCATCGAAATCGAGTTTACGGACTGCCTGGACTTCGTGCGCGACTTCCTGCTGCGGCAACTTGACGTAAAGAACACGACGGACGACGCCCGCGAGATTCGCCTCTACTTCCAGTACGAGTGGGAACTTTGGGGCCCGGACATTGGCGACACGGTATTCTACCATCCGCCCACGCAGTCGCTGATTGCCTACAAGGGGCAGCGCTTCTTTCTGATGAACGTCATGGCCGGCGACAAGCCCGGCATCCAGGACTGGGCAACGGGCGTCTACACGGCCGAGGGCGCGCGGGGGTCGTGGCAGGACGCCGAAGACGGCTGGCTTTCGCAAAACGCCGTTTCGCGGGGCGACGTGGACTGCGTGGGCATGTTGGCGCTGGGCCGCGTGCCGGCGGGAGAGACCCGCACCGGCTACCACTGGCTAGCGGCCAATACCGGCCTGGACGCCGTGCTGGACGACAACCGCTTGATTCGCTTCCGCACGCCGGATAGCTTCATCCACCGCACGCAGGAGTACTGGTCGTTCTGGGTGCGCAAGCACCGCACGCCCAAGCCGGACATTCCGCAAGAAATCTGGGACCTCTACCACCGGAGCCTGCTCACGCTGCGGACGCAGGTGGACAGCACCGGGGCGATCATGGCCGGCAGCGATCCCGACGTTGCCCGCCGCACGGGGGACACGTACAGCTATCTGTTGCCGCGGGTGGGGGCGCTGGCCGGGGTGGCGCTGGACCGGGCGGGCTTTACGGACCTCACGCGCCACTTCTTCGAGTTCTGCCGCCAACTGCCTACCGCCGACGGCTACCTCTTTTCCAAGTACACCTCGTTTGGCGCGGTGGGCAGCTTGGATCACGCGTGGGTGGCGCCGGACGGCAAAGAAACGCTGCCGGTGGCCGCCGACAATACGGCGACGCTGCTCTGGGCGCTGGGCGAGCACTTCGGCCTGGACCGGGACTTCGACTTCGTGCGCTCGCTCTACGCCGACCTGGTGCAACCGGCGCTGGACTTCCTCCTCAGCCATCGCGAACCGGAGACCGGCTTGCCGCTGCCTTCCTTCGATCTGTGGGAAGAGACCTACGGGTTGCACGCCTACACGCTGGCGGCCACGTGGGCCGGGCTGCGGGCCGCGTGCACGTTTACGGCGGCCTTCGGCCAGCCGGAACTGACGGAGGCCGCGCGGGAGGCCGCGGAGCAAATCCGCCGGGCGTTCGCCGCGCTCTTCTACGATGCGGAAACCGGGCGCTACGTCACGCGCCTGCGCCTCTACGGCAACCGCGAGCCGGTGCCGGACCTCACGCTGGACGCCAGCATCGCCGGTGTCGGCCTCTTTGGCATGGTACCGGCCGGGGACGAGCGCATGGAACGCACCATGGCGGCCGTGCGCCAGCAACTGTGGTGCCATACGGAAGTCGGCGGCCTGGCCCGCTTCGAGAACGACCGCTTCCACCAGGTCAGCACGGACGTGGGCAACGTGCCCGGCAATCCCTGGGTGGTGACGACTATGTGGCTCTGCCGCTGGCACGTGGCACGGGCGCGGACTCTGGCGGACCTGAAGCCGGCCGGGGAACTGCTGCAATGGGCGCGCCGACACGCGGTGGCTACCGGCATGTTTGCCGAGCAGGTCCACCCCTACACCCACGCGCCGCTCTCGGTAACGCCGTACACGTGGAGCCACGCCGAATTCCTGCTGGCGGTGCAGGACTACGTCCAACGCCGCCAGGAGTTAGCTGGTGGGGAATAGCATTCGCTTCTTCCGAGAGGGCGCAGACGGCTAGGCGGGGAACGCGGCTATTCGCTGTCGCCGCCGGCAACCGGAGCGAGGCGCACGTTGAAGCGCGCGTCCTCAGTGGTGACCGGCGTCGCGCCGCTGACGATGAGCGCGGCGCGCTGCACCTCTTCCCCAAAGCCGGCCAGGGAGAACGAAACACCCACCTCATCCCGTCCGATGAGCATGGCGCGTTCCACCGCCGGCAGGCCGTCCGCGTAGCGCACCAGTTGGACGATGAAGTACTGCGGCAGAATGCCGTCCGTGCGGAAGAAGCCCCGCGCTTCCCACGCGCCGTCGGTCTCGGCGTCGTCGCTAAAGCCGATCTCGCTGATGGAAAGGTCGTCCACCAGAAAGCCGACGCCGTTGACCGCGTCGTCGGTGACGTACTCGAGGCGGAGCAGTATCTGCTTGCCAGCGTACTCGGCAAGGTCGATCTCTTCTTCGATCCACTCGGGGCGCTCACCGCCGCCGCTGGCGCCGGTAAAGCCGTGGCCGAGGTTGTTGCCGTTCGGGTCCTCAGTGGTGGTGGTGGCGCCCGGCAGCGTCGTCCAGGTCTCGCCGCCGTCAATCGAAACCGCCACGTAGGCGTAGTCGAAGTCCGGTTCGATGTCGTACCACGTGCGGAACCGCAGCGCCGGGGCCGACGCGTTGCGCAGGTCGAACGCGCCTGTGAGCGACGTGCTCGCCATGTCGGAGCGATTGCTCCACCACACGTTTGCGCCGCTGGGGGCGGTGGTGGCGAAGAGCCGCACCTGCGGCGCGCCTTCGAACTCCAGCGTATAGTCCCCTTGCGGCAGGCGCAGATCCACGTACTGCGTGCCAAACTGGTTGACCGTCAGGTCGCTGTCGAAGGTCTCATTGCGCACCACTTGCTGGGAGCGCATGTTGGGAAGGCGCACGTTGTAGGTATAAGCGCCGTCGTCCGGGCGTCCATCGTCAACGTAGTTTGCCGCCGTCCAATCCGCAAACACGTCGTAGAACGTCACGTCATAGCCCTCTTGCGCCAGGAACGCGTCGATGGACGCCTGGCCGCGCAGCGGCAGGGCAATCAAGTCCTTCAGCTTCTCGTGGCCGCCGTAGTGCTGGGCGAAGTACTCCGTGAAGAGGTAGGCCGCCGCGTAATGCGGTATGGCGGCGCTCGAATCGTCGCTCCAGGAGGTTAGTTGCACGTCGGCGTTCTCCGCGAACCAATTGACCAGCCCGCCGACGCCGTAGCCGCAGAGCCGCGACGCGACCACGGCGGCGCCTTCGTTGAGCCAGGTCTCCTGGGTCGGGTTCTGGTTCCAGTGCACCATGTGCTGGAACTCGTGGCAGAGCGTAGACAGATAGTTGTCCGTGCCGGGACCGTAGCCGCGGCCGCCAATGTTGATGTAGAACATCTCCCGTTCATTGCTGTAGGGATTGACCGCGCTTGGATACCCGTCCGCGGAGGAGTAATAGCCGCCCACGCCGGGGATATGCGCGTTGAGCACCGTAATCCGAGGATCGTTGTCAATCCCTGGCTCCCGCTCCGCGCCGAAGTACCATCTGATTGTGGGGTAGATGGTTGCCTCGAAGACGCGGAGCGTCTTGTCGATCCCGGCCTGGGGCACGTCCAGTCCTTCCTCGACGTACATGTAGAGGTGCGCCGATTTCCCCAGCAGCACCGCGTTGATCGGGTAGTACGTGCCGTTGGCGTCGTCGGCAAGCCAGAAGGTTTGCACCGTTTCCAGCGGGTAGTCGGGCCGCGCGGCGTTCACCACGCGCGGGACGTCGTCCGTCAGGCCCTTGTAGCGTCTGCCGATGTCGAAGAGGTCGCGTTCGGGCTTGTCGGTTGCCAGCAGCCGCTGGAGCGTCTCTTCCGCCGCCTCCTGGGATGCCAGCGGCTTGAACCGGCCTGACGCTTCTATCCCGGCGGGGCCGTCGCTCGCGGAGTAGAGCGTCTCGCGCTCCGTACCGTTTTGTCCGCAGGCGGCGCTGAGCAGCGCTGCCAGCAGAAGGAGCGAAACGAGTAGAGCGGATAGGTGGCGGCGGACGGTCTGCATCGACGTTCTTTCTATTTGGCGTTTCCTGCGCTCGATTCGGTTCCCGCGCCGTCATCCGTAAGCTGGGTGTAGCGCCGGGTCGAACTCACGTTGCTGTGGCCCAGCATCGAGCGCACGCGCTCGAGCGGCGCTTGGCCTTCCAGGGCGTGCGCGGCAAAGGTATGGCGCAACGTCTGCGGGGTGACCTCGGGCAAGTTCGCCGCCCGCGCAAAACGCTTGAGCGCCAGCCAGAAACCCTGGCGGGTGAGGCGCTGCCCCCGATGGTTGAGATAGAGCGCCTGGCCGGACTGGGAAGTACGCAACCGGGGGCGGCTCTGCGTGACGTAGCGGTCGAGCGCGTCCAGGCACGCCTCGTCCAGGGGCGCTTCCGCCTGGCGCTTGCGCCCGCGCACGATAAGGCGCCGCTGCTCTCGGTCGATGTCGTCCAGGTCGAGGCCCAGCGCCTCGGTAATGCGCAGGCCGGTCGCGTACAAGAGGCTCAAGATGCTCTGGTCGCGCAGGGCTTCCGGCGATGAGCGCTCCCGGGCCGCCGCAAAGAGAGCGGCGACTTGCTCGTGGCTGAGCACCGTGGGCGGGGCGCGCTCGACGCGCCCGCCGGCCAGATCCTGCGTCGGATCCTCGGCCACGACCCCTTCATCGGAAAGGTAGCGGTAGAACGAGCGCACGGCGGCAACTTTGCGCGCCCGGGTGGCGGCGCTGTAGCCGCGTTCCATGAGATCCTGGCTGTACGCCTCCACCCACGCGGCATCCCCGTGCCAGTCGTCCATGCCCCTGGCCTGGAGAAAACGGGTCAATTGGGACAAGTCGTTTCGATACGCCGCCCGCGTGTTCGCCGATAGGTCACGCTGCTCGGTAATGTGGTCCAGGAAAGCGGCGACTCTCTCTTCCATCTGCATCCTCTTGTTCGATGAGTGCTGGGCGGGCCTACCGTCGCTGCCGTCAGGCGCCCGCAGACTTGCGGACTCAATGCGAACGGGTCCCGTCCGTACGTCCTATACTAACGCATCCGCCATTAATGCATCCTCATCATGTGCGGAACGGCCCTACTCCCCTTCGTCCGACCAGCCGTGCGCGCCCACCAGCGGCACGAAGCGCACGCACCCCAGATTGCGTTGCGGCGCCCGTTCGCCGTGGTGCTCAACGCAGAGGAGCGCCTGGCTGTGCCGATCGCCCACGGGGATCACGCAACGCCCGCCCGCCGCAAGCTGGGCGAGAAGCGGCTCCGGCAGCCGGGGCGCCGCCGCCGCCACGACGATGGCGTCGTAGGGCGCTTCGTCCGGCCATCCCTGGGTGCCGTCGGCGACGTGCACGGCAAAGTTTCCATGTCCCAGGGCGCGCAGGCGGTCCCGCGCCGCCTGGGCGAGACCGGCGAAACGTTCAATCGACACCACGAATTGCGCCAGGGCGCACAGGATTGCCGTCTGGTAGCCTGAGCCGGTGCCGACTTCGAGCACGCGCTCAGCGCCGGTCAAGGCAAGCGCCTCGGTCATGAGCGCCACCACGTAGGGCTGCGAAATCGTCTGGCCTTTGCCAATGGGCAACGGGCTGTCGCGGTAGGCCTCGTCGCGCAGCCCCTGGTCTACGAACTGCTCGCGCGGGACTTCGCCGATGGCGTTGAGCACGCGCGGGTCGCTGACTCCCTTGCGCCGCAACGAGGATGCCAGGCGCATCCGCCGCAGTGTGAGGGATTTCTCCGATTCGTCACGCCCGCCCACCGCTCAACCCTTCTTGTAGGTCACCTCTTCGCCGGTGCCGACCGGGACTAGCACGCTCACGCAGTTGGAGTGGTTGCGCGCCTTGTCGAAGTAGTCCGCCATGTACTCCCCGTGGGAGACCGCGTTATCGGCTACGATGACGCCGCCGGGCGCCAACCGCGGGTAGATGAGATCGAAGTAGGCCGCGTAATCTTCCTTGGCCGCGTCGAGAAAGACCAGGTCGTATGGGCCGGGCAGCCCAGCCAACGTCTGCTTGCCGTCGCCTTGGATGACGGTAATGATGTCCGCCAAACCGGCCTTGGCAAAGTTAGCTTGCGCCACGGCAACCTTCTCGGCTTCCAGTTCCAGGGTGGTGATGCGCGCGCCGACCGACCGGGCGGCCAGCCCGATCCAGAGCGTCGAGTACCCGTGAAACATGCCGATTTCCAGAATGCGCTTCGGTCTGGCCATGCGCACCAGGACGTGGAGAAACTTGCCGGTGTCCGGGGGCACGCTGATGCGCACCTGGCCCCACTCCTCCGGTTGCTCCTCCAGCGCCCGCAGGAGTTCTGCCTCTGCAACGGGGTCCGCGTCTGCGACGGAATCCGCGTCTGTCCTCGATGTCACGTTGACCTCCTAGGGGAATGCCGCGCGTGGACGCGCGCGAGCGTGCTATCTATCACGGGGCCCGGCCGCGGCCAGCGTCACCTGGGCCGCGGCGAGGCGCGCCACCGGCACCCGGTACGGCGAGCACGAAACGTAGTCCAAGCCCGCGCCGTGGCAGAAGTGGATCGAGTCCGGGTCGCCCCCGTGCTCGCCGCAGATGCCGACTTCCAGGTCGGGGCGGGTCCGCTTGCCTTCCGCCACCGCGATCGAAACCAGGCGGCCCACGCCGTCCCGGTCGAGCACCTGGAACGGGTTCTCCGGCAGAATGGCGTTCTCCACGTAGTTCAGGAGGAACTTGCCTTCGGCGTCGTCACGGGAATACCCGTAGGTGGTCTGGGTTAGGTCGTTGGTGCCGAAGCTGAAAAACTCGGCGTGCTCCGCTATCTCCGCGGCAGTGAGGGCAGCGCGGGGCACCTCGATCATGGTGCCGAACTTGTAGGCCACGCCGGCCCCGCGTTCCGCCGCCACCTGTTGCGCCGTGCGTTCGAGTTGCTCTTGCAGCACGCCCAGTTCGTTCGCGTGGCTGACGAGGGGGATCATGATTTCGGGATGGGGATTGCCGCCATCTTCCTGCACCGCCAGCGCCGCCTCCAGGATGGCGCGCACCTGCATTTCGTAGATGGCGGGGTATTCCAGGCCCAGCCGGCAGCCGCGCAAGCCAAGCATGGGATTCGCCTCCCGCAGCGACGCGACACTCTCCAGGAGCCCCTGCCGTTCCGCCAGCCGCTGCGGGTCCTGGCCGGTGGCGCGCAGCGTGGCCACTTCCTCCAACAATTCGGCGTAGTCCGGCAAGAACTCGTGGAGCGGCGGGTCGAGCAGGCGGATGACCACCGGCAAGCCGTCCATGGCGCTCAAGATGCCCTTGAAGTCGTCGCGCTGGATGGGCAGGAGTTTGTCCAGGGCCGCCTGGCGCTCGCCGGAACTGCTGGCCAGGATCATCTGCTGCACGATGGGCAGCCGCTCTTCCTCGAAGAACATGTGCTCCGTGCGGCAGAGGCCGATGCCTTGCGCGCCGTACTCGCGCGCCAGGGCGGCGTCCCGGGGGTAGTCGGCATTGGCCCAGACTTCCAGGCGGCGCACGCCGTCCGCCCAGCGGAGCAACTCGCTCATCTCCGCCGTGATTTCGGGTTGGATTAGAGGCACCTCTCCCAGGATCACCTCGCCCGTGCTGCCGTTGAGCGAGATGAAGTCGCGCTTTTCAATGGTCACGTCGCCGGCCGTGAAGCGTTCGTGTTCCATGTCGATGCGAATTTCGTCGCAGCCGGCGACGCAGGGCTTGCCCAGGCCGCGCGCCACTACCGCCGCGTGGCTCGTGGCGCCGCCGCGGGCGGTCAGGATGCCTTGGGAGGCAATCATGCCGTGCACGTCGTCGGGGCTGGTCTCAGGCCGCACCAGAATCACGTTCGCGCCCTGGCGCGCCACCGCCTCGGCCTCGTCCGGGTCGAAGTAGGCCATGCCTACCGCCGCCCCCGGCGAGGCGTTGAGACCCTTGGCGATGACCTGCGCCTCGGCCTCCGGGTCGATGCGCGGGTGCAGGAGTTGGTCGATTTGCTCCGGCTCCACCCGGGCAATCGCCTCTTCCTTGCTGATCAGGCCCTCGTTGAACATGTCCACCGCGATGCGCACGGCGGCGCTGGCGGTGCGCTTGCCCGTGCGCGTCTGGAGCATGTAGAGTGTGCCGCGTTCGATGGTGAACTCCATGTCCTGCATCTCGCGGTAGTGGGTCTCGAGCCGCTGGGCAATGGCCGCGAACTCCTCATAGATGTCCGGCCACACTTCTTGCAGCTTGGCAATCGGCAGGGGCGTGCGCACGCCGGCCACCACGTCCTCGCCCTGGGCGTTTTCCAGGAACTCGCCAAAGAGCGCCGGTTCTCCGGTGGAGGGATTGCGCGTGAAGGCCACGCCGGTGCCGGAATCGCTGCCCATGTTGCCGAAGACCATCGTCTGCACGTTCACGGCGGTGCCCAGAGAATGGGGAATCCTATGGAAGTTGCGGTAGTCGATGGCGCGGCGGTTGTTCCAGGAGGCAAAGACCGCCTCGATCGCGCCGCGCAGTTGGTCTACAGGCTCAGTGGGGAAGACCGCGTCGGTCTCGTGGGCGATAATCTCCTGGAAGCGTCCCACGGCGGCCTGGAGATGCGCGACGGTCAGGTCTACGTCTTGCTCGATGCCCGCCTCTTCCTTGATGGCGTCCAAGGCGTGCTCGAAATGGTCTTTCTCGACCTCCAGCACCACGTTGCCGTACATTTGCACAAAGCGGCGGAAAGAATCCCAGGCAAAGCGTTCGTTGCCCGTCTGCGCGATCACGCCCTGGATCGTCTCGTCGTTGAGGCCCAGATTGAGGATAGTGTCCATCATGCCGGGCATGCTGAACTTAGCGCCGGAACGCACCGAGACCAGCAGCGGACTAGCGGCGTCCCCCAGCCGCTTGCCGGACTTTGCTTCCAGATCGGCGAGGGCCGCCAGCGCCTGGTCCCACATGCCAATCGGAAACTGCTCGTCGGACTCGTAGAAGGCGTTGCAGGCCGCCGTGGTGATGGTGAAACCCGGCGGGGCCGGCAGGCCGGCGCGCATCATCTCGGCGCAATTCGCGCCCTTGCCGCCCAGCAGGTCGCGCATGGTGGCGTCGCCCTCTTCAAAGCGGTACACCCATTTGTGCCCGGTCTCTGCTCCCTGAGTCGCAACCGCTTCTTTCGCCATTGCTCGCGCATTCCTCCCTGTGGTGTGATTGACGCTCATGGTGTGCCCGCGAGCGGTGAAGCGCGCTGCCCGCCGCCCGCGTTGTCCAGCCTGGAACAACAGTCAAAGGCATTATAGCACGGCTACGGCTGCGCCCTATGCCGGCCGCCCGGCGCCCGTAGACCCCTGCGGGAGGCCCCTCTATCTCCTATTTGTATGGCTGGTCCGCAGGCCGCTTTCCACCGTTGAGGGTCTTGAGCGCAGGGGATTGCGCAGGAACCGAGGGAAGTGTCTGCGGTCGGCCAGGCGATTTGACACAATTCGGGGCAAAGGCTTAACATAGCGCACAGGCCAGCAGTTACTGCAACGGCTCTGCTTGGCTTGGTGTGTTGTTTCAGGAGCATTGCATCTCGATAAGGAGAGAGCCTAATGCCGAAACTAGATGTTGACGTCACACGACGCAGCTTCCTCGCTATGGCCGCGGGCGGCTCGGCCGCCGTGGTGCTGGCGGCGTGCGGCGCGGCTGCGATGCCGGCCGCTGAAGGGGAGGCTGAGGCGCCTGAGGAAGAGGCCAAGCCTGCCGCGGAAGAGCAGCCGAAGGAACAGGTCACGGTGGTGGCGTGGAACGCGGCCTGGGGCGAGCCGTACTCCACTATCATGGGCGCGTACGGGCCGGCTTTCGAGGCCGACACCGGCATCAAGCTGGACTGGCAGTTCATCAAGGATATTGAAGCGAAGCTGATCGCCTCGATCGCCGCCGGTACGCCGCCGGACACGCACTACACCAACTGGGTGTTCCAGGGGCCGTTCATGTTCAACGAACTCATCCGCCCGCTGGATGAGTACATGAAGGCTGCGGGGCACACCCGCGAAGAGTTTACCAAGGCGATGTGGGACGATAGCTCCCTCAACGGCCAACTCTACGCGGTGCCGGGCGGCGCCGACTGGATCGTCTACTTCTGGAACAAGGACATGTACGTCAAGTTCGGTGAAGATCCGGAAGTTCCGCTGACTGATTTCCAGAACACAGAGGATATTTCGCTCAAGTTCCATCAGACCAGTGGTGAAAATATCAGCGACTTGGGTTGGAACTACCGGAGCTTTGGCCGCACGCGTCTTGGATTCCTCTTTGGTGGGGAGTTCTTCGATTACGACGCCGGTAAAGTGACGCCGGATGATCCCGCGATTATCGAGTCGCTCAACTGGCTGGTCAGCTTGACCAAGAAGCAGGGCGGTAAAGTGGCCGTCGATGAGTTCTTCAAAGATCGCGGCGGCTATGGCGCGACCGGTTTCCCGTGGTACACGGGCAACCTGGCGTACTTTGCTTCCGGTTTCTGGGCCCAGAGGCGTATCGACGACAATGCTCCCGGCCTGCCGTATGGCATCGGCCTGCCGCCGACGGTCGAGGGCGCTGAAGCGGGTATCCGTTTCAACTCGGTGCAGGGCTGGATGTACGCCATCCCGGTTAACGCCGCAAATCCGGATGAGGCGTGGGCTTTTGATAAGTGGATGTTCATCGACAACTCCGGCAAGATGGGCTACGAGACCCTCAACGGCCCGTGCGTGATTGCCCAGTTGGGCGAATTCAAGGAAGGCTATATCAAGAAGGTCGGCGCGGACAACCGCATCGTACCGTATGTTGACGTCTTCCTGCAGTTGGCTCAGTACGGTGAGACCTACTGGCCGCCCATCGCGACGGCGAGTGACTATCGCAGTGCGTTCATGGAGGCGTCCACGCAGGTCCTCGAAGAGGCGATCACTGCCGAAGAGGCAATGAAGACCCTCGCGGAGACTCAGCAAGCCCATCTCGATAGCGCAATGAGCGGCTAGTTTCTTTGCTTGTTGCTAAGAGGCGCAGGCGTACCGCCTGCGCCTCTTCTTTTTGTCGTTTCGCCGTAGCGGAGTGAGCGTCGGCCGGTTGCCCGATTGATGGCGAGGTAGGCTGGAGCAACCACGCAGGCAGCGTCAAGTTTCGCTATGGGGAATCCGTCATGGTTGACCGGCGGCTTTTCGCCTGCGTACAATGGGGGCGTGGAGGGAGCGGACGATGGCAGTATTCGATACCTACCGGGCTTTTCAGTCGCTCACGGCGGCAGGATTCTCGGAATTCCAGGCCCGGGCGTTGATAGACGTTGGCAGCGAGGGTTACGGCGCGCTGGCGACCAAGGAGGACATTGCCGGCATGGCGACGAAGGCCGATGTGCGTGCGTTGGAGCAGGCGACTAAAGCGGACATTCAGGCTTTGAGGCAGGCGACCAAAGTGGACTTTTGGGAATTTGAGTTGCGCCTGCGGTTGCACGTGGGCGCGTACCTGGCAATCGCGGCCGCCTGGATTGTCACGATACTGGGCTTCCTGTCGGCGCTGTTCACCGGCCAGTTCGAGTAGAGCGTTCCGCGAATTCCCCCACGTGTAGTCTGTTGCACCAAGAGAGTGCGAGATTAGCACCCGCGGGGTGTGGCGCAGCCTGGTAGCGCGCATGGTTTGGGTCCATGAGGACCCCGGTTCAAATCCGGGCACCCCGACCCCTATTCATCCATTGAACCGGCGCTCCGCGCCCGGCGCGTGAGCGCGTCGTTTCGTCTCGTCCATCCTATGATTGTCGGCGTCTGCCGGATAACGTTCCAACTCTACGCAAGCGACTCGCTCAAAGAGAAACGCCGCGTCGTGCGCGCCGTCATCGACCGCACCCGGGCGCGCTTCAACGTGGCGATCGGCGAGGTGGACGACCAGGACGTGTGGGGAACGTGCGTGATCGGCATCGCCTGCGTGAGCACGAGTACGCGCCACGCCAACGCGATGCTCGACAAGGTAACGAACCACATTGCCGGCCTCAAGCTGGAGATGGAGATCATCGACCGCGAACTGGATTTCATACCGTTTTCCTAGGGCCGCGGCGGTGCCGGGGGCGGCTTGAACACCTGGGGAGCACGTCGTTTCGCGCTATCTCATCATTGCCGACGTTCACGCCAATCTCGAAGCGCTCGAAGCCGTGTTGGCGGCCGCGGCGCCGTTCGATGAGATCTGGTGTCTGGGTGATCTGGTGGGCTACGGCCCAAATCCGAACGAGTGCGTGGACGCGATCCGCCGCCATGCGCACGCGGCCGTGGCGGGCAATCACGATTGGGTTGCCTGCGGCAAGCGCGCCGCCGCCGGCTTCAATCCCCATGCCGCTGGCGCGGCGCGTTGGACGGCGGCGCGGTTGACTGCCGCAACGCGAGACTTCCTCTCCGCTCTGCCGGAAACGCGCGGCCAAGGCGAATTTACCCTTTGCCACGGCAGCCCGCGCGCGCCGACGCAAGAATACCTCTTCCTGCCCGCCGAGGCGCGGAGGAATTTCGGCCACTTTGCCACGCGCTATTGCCTCGTCGGGCACACCCACCTGCCCTGCGCGTTCATCGCCGCCGAACATGCGTCGGAGATGGAGGTCTACCGCGTCGTCTTGCAACCGGATGAGCCGCTGCGCTTGGACGGCAGGCTGCGGATGATCATCAATCCTGGCAGTGCCGGCCAACCCCGCGACCAGGACCCGCGCGCCGCCTTTGCCGTCTATGACGCCGCCAGCCGCGAGTTCCTCCTGCGCCGCGTGGCGTATGACGTTGCGGCGACCCAGCGGAAGATGCGCGACGCAAAACTGCCGGAATCCCTCATCGAGCGGCTCGCGTACGGGGTGTGACCCGTGAAGGCGCGTCGCGCATACGCGCGTTGCATGCCAAGGTGTAAACGTGTAGTGCCAAGCGGGAGGGGCCAAGCCAAAGGCAGTCGTCTTAACGTAGCGCGGGGGCTTGTCCTCAATGCTGTCGCGTTAACGTAGCGCGGAGGCTTGTCCCCCGCCGGCACAAGATGAAGTGAGAATGGAAACAATTGTCCCTACGGGAGACGCAGGTTACAAACCTGCGCTACCGGAGACGCGACCGTAGAGTCTATTCTCATCGCCTTTAGTGCGACGACCTTGGAGACACTGTCCCGGGTAACGGGTAGGCAACGAGAAGCTAGGACACGTTGGCAAGGGCACGTGAGCGAAGAGGCGGGGGACAAGCCCCCGCGCTACGTGGATGCGGCGGCGCTTGAGGGCCGCATCCACGCCGCCGCTCTGCGAGCCGTTCGCTAGTTCCTGCGCAGCACCTTGCCGGGCAGTTTGCCGGTGTGTTCGCCGTTATCGACCACGATCTGGCCGTTCACCATGACCAGATCGATGCCGGTGGGGTACTGGTGCGGATCCCCGAACGTGGCGTTCTCCGTTACGGTCTCCGGATCGAAGAGCACGAGGTCGGCGTCCAGGCCGCTGTGGACGAAGCCCTTTCCAGCCAGGCCCAGCTTCTCCGCGCACGCGCCCGTCATCTTGCGCACCGCTTGTTCCAGCGTGAGCACGTTGCGCTCGCGGACGTAGACTTGCAGCACGCGGGGGAATGTGCCGTAGTTGCGCGGGTGGGGCACGCCCTGGCTCAGGGGGCCGTAGGGGGCGAGGCTCGACCCATCGGAACCCACCATGCCGAGCGGGTGCGCCAGCATGTACTCAACGTCGTCCTCGCTCATGGAGAAGGCCAGCATGGAGGCTTTGTTTCCGCTCTCGATGATGAGATGGAAGGCGGCGTCCAGGGGTTCCATCTCCAGGCTCTCCCCGATGGCGGTGAACTCCTGCCCCTCGAAGTGTTTGTAGGCATCATCGTCGATCCACACCAGGTAGAAACTCTCCCACGTGCCGAACCCCGCCGCCGCCTCCGCTTTCAGTTGGGCGCACGTCTGGGGGTCGTTCAAGCGCGCCAGCATGGCCGCCGTGCCGCCCTCTTTGGCCCAATTGGGCACCACCTGGTCCAGGCCGCCGCTGCCCGCCGTGTAGGGATAGACGTCGAAGTGGACGTTCGCGCCGCGGTCGTGGGCGCGTTCGCTTTGCATGGTGGCGTCGCGCACCTTGCCCCAGTGCTTCTTGCCGGTGGCCTTGTGGTGAGCGATCTCCACGGAAACGGCGGCGCGTTCGCCAATCTCGATCGCTTCCGCCACGGCGCGCAAGAGCGTATCGCCCTCGCCGCGAATGTGGCTGAAGTAGTGCGCGCCGTAGTCCCGCAACACGTGGGCGAGGCTGACAAGCTCTTCCGTGTCCGCATAGGAACTGGGCGGATAGATGAGGCCGCTGGACATGCCAAAGGCGCCGTCGTCCAGCGACTGGCGGAGATGCTGTTGCTGCACCGCAATCTCTTCCGGCGCGGCCGGCCGGCGATCGTTGCCCATGGCGGCCATGCGCAGCGGCACGTGGCCGACGAGCGGCACGACGTTCAGGGCCACGCCCTGCTGCTCGATGGCGCCGAGATAGTCGCCGAAGGTCAGCCAGTCCCAGCCCAGCGCGTCGCTGCCCTTGGCGAGGAACGTGCTCATTTCGCGGATTTCCGGCCTGGTCTGCGCGGTAAGCGGCGCGGGACCCAGCCCGCAGTTGCCAATGACTTCGGTGGTCACGCCTTGCCGGATCTTGCTTTCGGCGCGCGGGTTGACGAGCAAGGGCAGGTCCGAGTGGGTGTGCATGTCGATGAAGCCCGGCGCGAGCACCTTGCCGCCGGCGGGCACGCGCCGCTGGGCCTCCGCGTGCGCCAACGCGCCCACGGCGGCGATCGCGCCGTCCTGCACGGCTACGTCGGAGACGAAGCCCCGCCCTCCGCTACCGTCAACCACGGTGCAGCCTTCGAACACCACGTCGTACATTTTCTTTATCCTCTCTGTGGACGAATCAGGAAACGCGCTGCCGCGCCGGTTGCGGAAACACTCCGCCCGGCGACCGGAGCGCCCGCGCCTATGAGGTGTCATCTTCCTCTTCGATCGGATCCCAGGGATCGAGGTTGAGTCGTTTGGGTATGTACACGTCCTCGATGACGAACGTGCCGGCGGCCAGGTCGTGCCATGTGCGGCGGTCGGGTTCCCGGAACATCCAGAATGCGCCCGCGCAGAGCGCGGCGATTGAGACCAGCATGGCGAGCGCGCGGGTGGCGGCCTGCCGCCAGTTCATTTGCGCGCCCGCGGCGGTTACGGCGCGCACGCCCACCAGGCGCATACCCGCCGTGCCGCTGTATTCCGCCGGCACCTGTATGAAGTAGATGTACGGCGCGAGCACGACGATGAGAACCGCCAGGCCGAAGGGCACGATGATGGCCGCGTCGGGATAGACCGTATCCTCGGTGACTTCGCCGACTGAAACGCCCAGGATGAGCACGCCTGTGATGACGGCGGTTACCGCCAGCATGGCCGCGGCCGCCAGGCCGAAGATGAAGAAGAGCATGTCCCACAGCGCCGCTTTCACGCGCTTCTCGAATGGCGCCAGGGGCAGTCCGGCAACTTGCTTGCCGGGGATGGTCTTACCGTTTGGCGTTGACACGTGTGTTGCCTTTCCTGCCTGGGTTTAGTCTCACGATGACGGCGCGTACCAGTCGTTGAAGGCAAAGAGGGCCGGCGTGCCGCCGGTGTGCAGGAAGACCACCGGCCGCGAGGGCTCCAGTTCGCCGGAGCGGATGTGGTCGATCAGGCCGGCCATTGCCTTTGCCGTGTAGACGGGATCCAGGTACATCCCCTCGGTGCGCGCCACCAGTTCCAGGGCCTCGCGCGCCTCCTCCGTTGGGAGAGCATAGCCGGGGCCGATGTAGTCCTCTTGATTCTCGACTTCGGCCGGGCTCAAGCGCAGTTCAAGCTCCAGGCGCGCGGCGGCCTCGTTCGCCAGGTCTGCCACCACCTCCGTCGGCGCGAGATCGGTGCGAATGGGGCTGATGCCGACAACGCGCCAGTCCAGCCCGAGCGCCCGCGCCGCCAGGGCCAGCCCTCCTTGCGTGGCGGTGGCGGAGGAGAGGTAGATGGAAGCCCGCAGCAAACCGAGTTCTTCCAGTTGCGCTTTCAGTTCCAACGCGCACTCCACGTACGAAACCGAGCCCAGGCTGGCGATGCCGCGCCAGAGGTCTACCACGATGGGGTTCCGGCCCGCCTGCCGTTCCGCCACGGCCGCCTCCTCGCAGAGGGCGATGAGATCGGGAAGTTGCCGCACCTGCACGAGTCGCACGTCCGCGCCGGCCAGGTGATCGAGCAGCAGGTTTCCTTGCGGCGCGCCGGTCGCCTGGCCGTTGAGGTAGAGGATGCAGCGCAGGCCCAGTTTGGCGCAGGCGGCGGCGGTCTGGCGGCAGAAGTTCGACTGGATCGACGCGCCGGTGATGATGGTGTCGGCCCCTCTTTGCAGGGCTTCCCCCAGGATGAACTCCAGGTGCCGGGTCTTGTTGCCGCCGAATGCCAGGCCGGTGAGGTCGTCGCGCTTGAAGAAGAGCGGCGGGCCGCCGAGGGCGTCGGAGAGGCGCGCCGCTTCTTGCAGCGGCGTGGGCAACTCCGCCAGGTGAACGCGCGGCAGCCGGTCCACGGCTTGGCGCAGTTGGGCTACGCTGTAGGCGGCGCTCTCCATGATTCGTTAGAAACTCCCCCGGTTACTGCAAGACGATAGCTTCCATGATAATGATACGCCGTAAGCCGAATTAATGCTATCGGGGCCGGGGAGGAGTGGAGCACGCGCGGTTGCCTGTGCCCCTGCCCTGCCGTGCCGTGCGCGTGTGTCATTCCGAGCGGAGCGAGGAATCTAATGGAACTCTACACCCTAGATTCCTCGCTCCGCTCGGAATGACAGATTCCCTTTCCGTCGTGGCGATGGGGGAGTGCTGTCAATGAAGCGCCGCGTACGTGGAGGCGCGATGGAAGTCCCTCCACAAGACAGTGCTCTATTCCGCCAATCGATTGCGAAGCTTCCACTATGAAGCGAGTTGGTTGACAGCGCGGCTGTCCCATTGAATACTGAAGGTGGCTTTGCCGCTGACGCGCCCGTCGCGGCCGGCGTGGATTCTATTGTCTACACGGGTAGGGAACCAAGAGGATAAGCAATACGGCGATGAGTGCGGCGGCGGATTGCGAATTCTCCCTGGAAGGCGTCACGCTCACTCATGCCGAAAACGTGCTGCGGGTCGGCAGCCGCACACCGCTGCGAGTTCTCAGCAGCGCCGACATTGGCGACGACCTGGCGCTGACGCGCAATGTCGTGGTGATGTCGCGCGGTGAAGCGCGCGACCCGCAGGCTTTGGAACAGAAATTGCACGGTTGGGCCTTGCAAGCGGGCATCCACGAGCCGTACGTGGGCGTGCTGACGGCCGGCAACGCCGGGGAGTACGTACAGGAAACCGAAACAACGCCAAAGTGGCAGGTTTCTGTGCTGCTGTTCGCGGATCTCATGACGCGGTGTTCCGCCGGCAAGACCAGGCCGGACGATGCGCTAAGCGGCGGCAGCATTGACATAATTATACTGACCGACGCCAGCCTCTCGATGGGCGCGATGGTGAGCGCCATGGTGACGGCGACGGAGGCCAAGGCGCGGGCGCTGGTGGAAGCACGGCTAACCACCGCCGAGGGCCACGTGGCTACGGGCGCGGCCGCCGATAGCGTGGTCGTTGCCTGCCTGAGCCGGGGCGAACGCATCCGGCAGGCGGGTTCCGCCACCACGATGGGCTACCTGATTGGCAAACTTGTGCACCAGGGCCTTACCCGCGCGCTGTGGGCGCGGCAGGCTTCCTGAATATCGATGACGTACGCCCAAACGAACGCGAGCGGTATGCAGCGGGATAGTTGCGCCAATCCGGAAGAGACCGTAGCCGCCGCGGCGGACGCGCCCGTCGATACCGCCCGTATCGAACGCGCCGTGCATGAGATTCTGCTGGCGATTGGCGAGGACCCAACGCGGGAAGGCCTGCGCGAGACCCCGAGCCGCATCGCCCAGGCGTACGCTTTCCTCTTTGCCGGACTCTTCCGGGATCCGGCCGCGGCCATTGACGTGAGCTTTCACGAGGACTATGCCGGCATGGTCGTGCTGAAGGACATCCAGTTCTTCTCGATGTGCGAGCATCATCTCCTGCCTTTCTGGGGTATGGCGCACGTGGGGTACTTGCCCAGCGGCCAGATTGTGGGGGCGAGTAAACTGGCGCGGGTGATCGAGACTTTGGCGAAGCGGCCGCAATTGCAGGAACGCCTGACCGACGACGCCGCGGCGACGATTGCCACGGTGATCAAGCCGAAAGGGGTGGCCGTGGTGGTAGAGGCGGAGCACATGTGCATTGCGATGCGGGGCATCCAGAAGCCGGGTTCCCGCATGATCACGAGCGCCATGCGCGGCCTCTTCCTCTCGGACCCGCGCACCCGCAACGAGTTCATGGCCATTGCCACGGGGCAGCGCTGAGCCGCGATGGACTACGCGCAGTCGCTCCAGTATCTGTATTCCTTTGCCGATTGGGAGCGGGGCATCGGCTATGGAACGCACGCGCCGCCGCGTTTCACGCTGGAGCGGATTGCGGCCCTGCTGCGCAGTCTCGGCGACCCGCACCGGCGCTTCCCCAGCGTGCACGTGGCCGGGAGCAAGGGCAAAGGCTCTACGGCGGCGCTCATCGAGTCGATCCTGCGCGCCGCCGGCCTGCGCACCGGGCTCTACACGCAGCCGCACCTGCATACCTTCCGCGAGCGCGCGCGCATCGACAATACGCCGGTTTCCAAGGAGACGTTTACGCGCCTGGTCGAGCGTGTGGCGACGGCGGCGGCGGCATTGGAGCGCGAGCAACCCGCTCTCGGCAAGCCGACGACGTACGAACTGGCGACGGCGCTGGGCTTCCTGCTCTTTGCCGAGGCGGAAGTGGACGTGGCCGTCGTCGAGGTTGGGCTGGGCGGACGGCTGGACGCCACCAACGTCCTCACGCCGCTGGTTGCGGTCATCACGTCCATCAGCTTGGAGCACACGGCCATTCTCGGCAACACGCTCGCCGCCATCGCCCGCGAGAAAGCGGGCATCGTCAAGGACGGCGGGGTGCTGGTGCACGCGCCCGGCCCGGCGGCGGTAACGGAGGTCTTTCAAACCGTGTGCGCGGCGCGGCGCGCCCGCATTTTTGAAGCGGACGCGGGCCGGTGCGAAGCGGTCTCCGCTCCGGCGCTTCCCCCTTGGGAGTATCCCGCCCAGATGTGCAAGATTACGGCGCTGGGGACGGAGCGCGCGGTGCGCTTGCCGCTGCGCGGGCCGCACCAGCGGCTCAATTGCAGCGTGGCGCTTGCCGCGGCGGAGGAACTGGCGGCGCAGGGCGTGCCGCTTTCCTTTGAGGCGGTGTGCGCGGGCATAGAAGCCGCGCGCTGGCCGGGGCGGTTCGAGCAGTTGTCCGCCTGGCCGCCAGTGATCGCCGACGGCGCGCACACGCCGGACGCAATGCGCCGCCTGCGTGAAACCCTGGCGGCGCACTATCCCGGGCGCGGCGTGCACTGTATTCTGGGATTGAACCGCGACAAAGACGCCGTCAGCGTGCTCGAGGCTCTGCTGCCGGCGGTGAAAGGGTTGATCGCGGTGAAGTCGCGGCACCCGCGCGCGCAGGACCCTCACGCGATCGCCGCAGCCGCCGGCGGGTTGGAAATCGCGGCGGAGCGGGCGCCGGTGCGGGTTGCGCAAGACGTGAGACAGGCTGTCGTGCTGGGATTGAACGAGATGGAATCGACAGACGTGCTCTGCGCCACGGGTTCGCTCTTCGTGGCGGCGGAGGCGCGGGAAGCGTTCGGCTTGGCCGGGGCCGTTGACCCGCCTCTTGACCCGTCCCACGAATCCGCCGCGTCCGGCGGGAAGGGCACAGACTCATAGCCATGGTACGACTTCTGCTCGTGCGCCACTGCCAATCGACCTGGAACAGCCAGGGACGCATCCAGGGCCAGCAAGACCCGCCGCTATCGGTGGAAGGCCAGGCCCAAGCGCAGGCGCTGGCGGAGCGGCTCGCCGGCGAGTCCCTCGGCGGCCTCTACTGCAGCGATCTGGCGCGCAGCTATGACACGGCGCGGGTAATCGGCGCGCGGCACGACGCGACGGCGGTGCGGGACGCCGATCTGCGCGAGCGCGGCTATGGGGCGTGGGAAGGCCGGCGTTTGTCGGAACTCATGGCAAACACCGCGGACTGGGAAAAACACCGGCACGATCCAGAGTGGGCGCCGGCCGGGGCCGAGGACGGTCCCGCTCTCTACCGGCGCACGCAGGCGGCGCTGCGGCGCATCGTCCACCGGCACGAGGGAGAGACCGTCGCGGTCGTGATGCACGGCGGAGGTATGCGGATGTACTTTTGCCATCTGTTCGACCTGCCGCTGGAACGATATTGGCAGGTCACCGTTGGGCACGCCAGCCTCTCCATCGTCGATTGGAGCGACACGCTGCCGACCCTGATCGTGTGGAACGACACCCATCACCTCACCGGCATCCCCGCCGCCAGCACCATCTACTAGGAGATTTCTTTCAAACCGGGAGAGCCTTGCGCGACCCGGGCCGGCTAGCCAAGAGACTCCCTCTCTCTGGGGAGAGGGCCGGGGTGAGGGGGAGTTGGCGCAGACGTGGCCCTATGCCAACGGAGTCGCGGGATTGCGCAGGGGTGTCCGTCTAAGGAGTAGGGCAATGCCGCCTCATCGACAAGACCGGCTGCGCCAAGGGGAAGAAAACACGGACGCAGCCTTGTTCACCGATCTCTACGCTCTCACGATGCTCCAAGCCTACGCGCGGGAGGGCATGGAGGAGACGGCGGTCTTCGACTTCTTCATACGCCGCTTGCCGGAGGGGTGGAATTACGTGATTGCCTGCGGTCTCGCCGACGTGCTCGATTACGTGGAAAGCCTGGCGTTTTTCGGTGAGGCGTTGGACTATCTGGCGCGTCTCGGGATCTTTTCCCAGGAGTTTCTCGATTATCTCGCGGCCTTTCGCTTCACCGGCGACGTGTATGCGCTGCCGGAGGGTACCGCGGCCTTTCCCGGTGAGCCGATGGTGGAAGTGATCGCGCCGCTGCCGCAGGCGCAACTGGTGGAGACGCTGCTGATAAACCAGGTGCACTTCCAAACCCTGATGGCGTCGAAAGCCGCGCGGGTGGTGAACGCGGCGCGGGGCGCTACCGTGGTGGACTTCGGCTCGCGCCGCGCCCACGGCACGGACGCGGCCATCAAGGGCGCGCGCGCGTTCCACGTGGCCGGTGTGGACGCCACCTCAAACGTGCTGGCCGGGCGGCGCTACGGCATTCCGGTGCGAGGCACCATGGCGCACAGCTATATTCAGGCGCACGACGACGAATTGGAGGCGTTCCGGCAGTTTACGGCGCTCTATCCGGAGACGGTTGTGCTCGTGGATACGTACGATACGCTGGCGGGCGTATCGAAAGTCGTCTTGCTTGCCCGAGAACTGGGGGGCGCGTTTCGGGTGCGGGCGATACGGCTGGACTCCGGCGACCTGGCATCGCTGGCTCATGCCGCCCGCCGCATCCTGGACGACGCCGGTCTTGAGGATGTGGGGATCTTTGCCAGCGGCAGCCTCGACGAATACGCGATTGCGGACTTGGTGGGTCAAGGCGCGCCAATCGACGGGTACGGCGTGGGTACCCGCATGAGCGTCTCCCACGACGCGCCGGCCTTGGATTGCGCCTACAAGCTGGTGGCGTACGCGGGGCGTGGGCGCATTAAAATGGCCGCCGGGAAGTCGGCGCTGCCGGGCCGGAAGCAGGTCTTCCGCGTCTACGAAAACGGCGAGATGGCGCGGGACGTAATCGGTCTGGCGGAAGAGAGCGCGCTTGCGGGTGCGCCATTGCTGGTTCCCGTCATGCGCGGGGGCAAACGCCTGCCGGCGGGAAGCAACGACTTGGCGGCGGCGCGGGAACGGGCGCGCCAACAACAGGACGCGCTGCCGCCGCGCCTGCACGCGCTGGCGTCCGCCGCGCCGCCCTATCCCGTGGCAGTGAGCCCGGCGTTGGCCGCGGAGCGTGACCGCCTGCAAGCGGCCCTGGCGGGGCGGTAAACGGAAGCGCCGCCAGGAGTGCGGCGCAGACGGTCAATCAGCAGGTGTAGGGGCACGACATGTCGTGCCCCTACACCTGCTGAAGGTCTTGTCGCGTTAATCCCGCGCCCAAGCCGTTCACCCTTCGACTTGGCTCAGGGCGAACGGCTTGGGCACGGTTTCGACGCAATCGGGGCAGGCGGTGTTCCCTCACCTGTTGCCCACTCGTTCCCTACACTATTGCCGACGCGTTCCCTTCAATCCTTCCTACGTGTTCCTTATGCCCTTGCCCACACGATTCCTTAATGCTTGCTAAGAATCGCCTTAACCTCACCTAAGAATCAGCCGCCGGATGATTGACCCTCTGGCTGTCCATGCTATCTTGACAGTGGGAAATACGTAGAGTCGCCGGATGTCAAAAGAAGGCACGGTCATGTTTACGCGCTCAAAGCCTACTGCTTTTCTCGCTACGGTATTCGGACTGTTAGCGATGGCGGTACTGGTTTCCTGCGGGTCCGTCGCTCCCGGCGGGTTGAGCGACCTATCGACGCAGGCCTCTGTGGACGAATCGGAGTCCGGCCAGGCGCGGCAGCCCGCCGGTCTGCTCGTGCGCAAGTTCGAGCCGAGACTCGAGACCAACATCTCTCTCCTACAATACCGGCAGGCGGATGAGTACCTGCGGCTACAGGCGCCCAGCGCAATCGGCTTACCAGTACTCCTTACCAACCGCTACGCGCAGACTGAGCACATGCCGATTTTCTTGATGGGCGCCGACTCGGACTTGTCATCATCCCGGGACGTCGATTGGGGGTTCATCTCCTCTTTGGCGGACTTCGACAAGCACGTCCGTATCGTGGAAGGACGCCTGGCCAATCCGGCCAAGGCGGGTGACTCCATTTTCGAAGCCGTGATGATGACGGAGAAACTGGAAGAGATCGGCGCGAAAGTAGGCGACTATCTCGTCCTGGTCTACCGCACGCCCGGCGGAGACCCGGAACCGATCGAAGTGAGGATCGTGGGGCGCTGGGCTCCGCTGGACGCCGGTGAAGCGTACTGGTTCTACCAACCGCCGTACTTCAATAATGGCATCATGGTTCCCGAAGAGACGTACATTGACGTGCTGCTGCCGCGTTGGCGGGAAATCGGCTACGAGTACACGTGGTACACGGTCCTGGACGCGGACGAAAGCGACGTGGACGCCATCAGCACCGGCATCAGCCAAATCGAAGCGGATCTGGAGCCAATTCTCGGCAAAGTAAAGGTCGATGTCGTGCCGCACTACTTCATGACTCAAGATGAATAGCGGAGCGATGGCCAATGACCTGCTCCCTTCCTGCGACTCGTCGCCTAGCGTCTGTTGACCGGGAAGGAACGTAGCGCGGGGGCTTGTCCCCAATACTGTCGCATTAACGTAGCGCGGGGGCTTGTCCCCCGCCGGAACAAGAAAAATGAGAACGGAATGGATTGACCTTACGGAAGACGCAGGTTACAAACCTGCGCTACCGGAGAAACGAGCGTTGTTTTCACTCTCATTGTGTTTAATGCGACAGCATTGGGGCTTGTCCCCCGCTGGGGCAGGCGAATGAGCGGGCACGTTGGCGCGGGACGCAGGTTTCAAACCTGCGCTACCGGAGGAATGGGGCCTGCGCTGCCGGAGGGATGGGGCCTGGGGTGCCCGTGGAGAAGGGCCTGCGCTGCCGGCGGCATAGGTAGTCGAAGCGGAATTGTGGTAGAATACGTTGAACTATGGAGGAAGGCCTCCGTAGCCCTCCTGGCGATTTCATCGCGCGTTTGGTTTCATTTCGTTTTTTCGTGATCATTCCTCCTTACCCACGTTCCGCGCGGCGCGTTCGACTCGAGGGTCAAGCGCGAATCTCACGCCAACCGGGCGTGTCGCGATGATTCCGCTGGAGATCCCGCTGCCGCCAGGCAGCCTGAAGCGCAGTCTCCGCTTGCGTCCCACTCATGCCCTTCTATGCCCTGGCTGAGAGCGGCGCTAACCGGGCGCGCTTGGCAATACCGCTTACCTCGCACGTCGTCTTCAATCCACCACCGGGAGAGAGACCCCCTCATGGCCGCGACCATTGACCCCACCACGGCTGCGCCCCAGGCATCCACCCTCACGTTCCAGCAGTTGGCCGGATACTTTGCGGAACTCGACGCCACCCGCAGCCGCATCCGCATGATGGAGTTGCTGGCGGATCTCTTCACACAGACCCGTCCGGAGGAGATGGACACAGTGATCTATCTCTTGCAGGGGCGGGTGGCGCCGCTCTACGCGCCAATCGAGTTTGGCGTCGGCGAGCGACTTACGGCAGAGGCGGTAGCGCGAGGCGTTGGCGCGGCTGTGGACGACGTGCGCCGCCGTTTTGGCGAAATCGGCGACTACGGCGCGGTGGCGGAAGAGCGCATCGAACGGGAGCGGGGCGCGTTGACGGTCGTAGAGGTCTTCGAGCGCCTGACGGAAATCGCGCTGACCGAGGGCGAGGGTTCCGTTGACAAGAAAATCTCGCTCCTGGCCGATCTCCTGCGCCACGTGGGGAAGCAGGAAGTGCGGTATCTCTTGCGCATCCCCCTGGGGCGCTTGCGGCTGGGCGTGGGGGATCCGACGGTGATGGACGCGCTCTCCTATGCCCGCACCGGGTCCAAAGAACATCGCGCGCCAATCGAACGCGCCTATAGCATTTGCGCCGACCTGGCGCGGGTCGCCAAGGTCTACTGGCGGTCCGGCGTGGTCGGCTTGGGAGAAATACACATAGCGGTCGGCACGCCGGTCATTCCGGCGGCGTCCGAGCGGGTCAAGTCGATGGAAGACCTGGTTGTGCGTCTGGGCCGGTGCGCGGTGGAGCCAAAGTATGACGGCATCCGCTGCCAGGTGCACTTCGACGGCGAGAACGTCACCATGTACTCGCGCCACCTGGAAAACTTCAGCGGCATGTTCCCGGACGTGGTTGCCGCCGTGCGGGAGCAGGCGGCAGGCCGTACGTTCATCGCCGATTCCGAGGCCCTGGCCTACGACGTGGAAACCGGCGCGTTCCTGCCGTTCCAAATGACGACCCAGCGGCGGCGCAAGCACAACATCGACGAAATGGCGGAGAGACTGCCGCTGCGGTTGATTCTCTTCGACCTGCTCTATCTCGACGGCGTGGATCTGACCCGTCAACCCTATACGGAGCGGCGGCAGAAAATGCTGGGCTTCCTGCGGGAAGGCCCGGTCTTGCGGGTTACGGAGAACATCGAGACCGATAGCGTTGATGCTATCGAGGCGTTCTTTGCCGACAAGATCGAGCACGGCCTGGAAGGGGTGATGGCGAAGAAGCCGGACTCGCTCTATCAGGCGGGACGCCGCAGTTTCGACTGGATCAAGATGAAGCGTTCGTACCAGGGCGAACTCTCCGATACGGTTGATTGCGTCGTGCTGGGCTACTGGTACGGCAAAGGGGCGCGCTCCAAGCTGGGCATCGGCTCGCTGCTGCTCGGCGTGTACGACCGGGAGCGGGACCTGTTTGTGACGATTTCGCGCCTGGGCACGGGGTTCTCTGAAGAAGAATGGGAGCGTATGCGCGAACTGCTGGACAAGGAGAAAGCGGCAGAAAAGCCGGCGCGGGTGGAGGCCGAGATCGAGCCGGACGTGTGGTGTGTTCCCGCCCACGTGGTTGAGATCCAGGCCGATGAGATTACGCGCAGCCCTACCCACACGTGCGGCAGAAGGTGGGAAACACCCAGCCCGGATGAGACACCCAATTTGAAGGAAACATCCAGCCGGGGCGAAACATCTGGATCGGAAGAGACAGCCAGCCGGGGCGAGGCGCCCAGTCCGAAAGAGACAGCCAGCCGGGAGAAGACAGCATGTCATTCCGAGCGCAGCGAGGAATCTGACGCCTTAGGCTACGCGCTGCGCTTTCCCAGGGTCATCGGTTTTGTGCGTGAAGACCGCGGCCCCGAAGACGCGACCTCAGTGCGGGAGGTTATCGGGCTCTACAACGCGCAGAGCGAGAAGGGAAAGAAGTAAGCCTGGCGCGCATTACTCTCAGGACGCTCGTCCGACCTTGGCGCGGACTCGGTTTACGCGCGCTTGCCCGCGCAAGCGCGCGTGCCGGAGAACGGTAGCGCGGGGGCTTGTCTCTCGTGTTGTCGCATAAACGTAGCGCGGGGGCTTGTCCCCCGCTTCTTGGCGTCGAGAGTAATTACCGTCCGGGCAATGAGCTTTGCAAAGGCGCGCGGCGAGCCACCGCATTCGCCGTAGCGCCAGTCCAGGCGGAGTTTGCACCCGGGCACGGTCTCAGCAAGGAGGAAGCCCAATGACAGCCGAAGCGGATGTGGAGTCTCAGCTTGCCGCGGCGTTGAGTGAACTGGAGGAGGCGAAGCAACGGGTGGCCGCCCTCCGCCGCCGGTTGCCCCCGGAGCCGGTGAGGGACTATACGCTCAAGGGGCCTGACGGCAGCGTAAAGCTTTCCACGCTGTTTGGCGATATGGCTGACTTGATACTGATTCACAACATGGGCGCGGGTTGTCCCTATTGCACGCTGTGGGCCGACGAGTTCAACGGCGTACTCCATCATTTGGAGAGCCGGGCGGCCTTTGCGGTGGTGTCGCCTGACCGCCCGGACATCCAAAAGGACTTTGCGATGAAGCGGGGATGGCGCTTTCGCATGTACTCGACGGAAGGCTCCAGGTTCATCGAGGACATGGGATTCGCGTCAGAAGAAGAGCACTTCGACTCGCACGCCATGCCCGGCGTGTCCGTCTTCCACAGAGACCCGGACGGCGCGATCATGCGCGTAGCAAGGGATTTCTTCGGCCCCGGCGATCTCTACTGCGGGGTCTGGCACCTCTTCGCTCTCCTGCCGGACGGCCCGGGCGACTGGGAACCGCAATTCGCGTACTAGGTAGGGTTGACACTTCATGGCATTCCGAGCGCAGCAAGATGCCTCGAGCGTGCGGATTGGCAATTGACAACTTCCGTTGCTACTGTTTACCATAGAATGCGCGCCGCAGAGAGACCGGCTGGCAACGTCTCAGCTCAGCTTGTTTGCGCGACACAGAGCGTAGCATTCCATTGAATCGAATTGACAGGATTGCCATGGCCACTACCGTTGCTCCCCCAGCGTTAGCGCCGACCCGCCGCCGGTTCACCGTGGCCGAGTACTACGCAATGGCCAAGATTGGCATCCTGGCCGAGAACGATCGGGTTGAACTGCTGGAGGGAGATCTCATCGTTATGCCGCCTATTGGCGACTGGCACGCCGCCAGTGTTGACCGCTTTACCAATGTGCTGCCGCCTCGATTGCAGGGCCGGGCAATCGTGCGCGTCCAGAACCCCACGCGCCTGAACAAGCGCAGCGAGCCGCAGCCGGACGTGATGCTGCTGCGGTGGCGGGACGACTTCTACCAGGGAGGGCACCCCGGTCCAGGCGACGTGCTGCTGTTAATCGAGGTTGCCGACACCAGCGTTGACTATGATCGGGGCGCGAAACTCTCCGCCTACGCCCGCGCCGGGATTCCGGAGGTGTGGATAGTCACGCGGGAGAACCGCCGCATCGAAGCCTACACCGAACCTGAAGGCGGCGCATACGCCCGTGTGCGCCATGCCGGGGCCGGCGCACGCATCGCCCCGCAGGCGTTCCCGGACGTAGTTTTGGACGTTGACCGGGTTGTGCCCGCCTGAACCGCGTTATTTCAACGGCAGGCCCATTTCCTCCGCCAGCCAGGCCCCGGCCAGGATGTGTTCGATAGCCTCCGCCAGGGAATCCAGCGCGTTATCGAAGACTTCCTCGAAACGCTGTTTGGCTGCCTCATCCGAAGCTTCGCCCAGTTCACGGTAGTAGCAGCCGGCGTAGAAGCACTGGTAAGGGAAGTACGGACACTCCGGCCGGGGCGTGAAGCCCATCAGCCGCAAGGCGTCTACCTCGCGGAAGCGCCGCCGCAAGGTGCGGACCTGCGGCAACAGGCGCACGTGCAGCACGTAGATCTGCCGCTCGCCGGTATCGAGCAGGCTCAGCACGGCTTCGATGCGCCCCTTGCTGGCGCGCTTCACTTCTTGATCGGTTTGGCCGAGATGTCCCTGTGCTTGTGAATTCATGGCTCTTCCGCTTTCGTTGTGTCGGGCGTGCGCAGCAGGCGCAGGCCGTTGGCCGCCACCACGAGCGTCGCGCCCACGTCCGCCAGGATTGCCATCCACAAATAGGTCAGACCGAAGAGGGTGAGCAGCAGCACGAGCAGCTTGATGCCGAGCGAGAAGGCGACGTTCTGCTTGATCACCGTCATGGTCTTGCGGCTGAGGCGCAGCGCGGCGGGAATCTTGCTGAGGTCGTCGCCCATCAAGACCACGTCCGCGGTTTCCAGCGCCACGTCCGTGCCGGCGCCGCCCAGCGTGATACCGGCGGTGGCGCTGGCCAGGGCGGGGGCGTCGTTCACGCCGTCGCCGACCATGAGCACGTTGCCGTGGGCTTTCACCAGGTCTTGGACCCTTACGACCTTCTGCCAGGGCAGCAACTCGGCGGAAACGTCACTCACGGGCAGGCGCCGCGCGATTGCCGCTGCCGTCGGTTCACTATCGCCGGTGAGCATGACCAATTGCGAGATGCCCATGTCTTCAATCGCGCGCAGCGTGGGCGCGGCTTCCGGCCGGAGCGTATCCATAGTGGCGATGAGCCCCGCAACTCGCGACTCTTCGGCTACCAGCAGCGCGGTCTTGCCTGAGTCTCGCAGGCTGGTAGCCGTGTCTTCAAAGGGCGCGGTGTCATAGCCGAGCGACCGGAGAAAGTCGGGACTGCCGCACACGTACGCGGCGCCGTCCACTTGCGCGCGCACGCCGCGGCCGGCGATGGCCTCGAAGTTCAGGACTTCCTCCGTGTGGACGTGGCCGCTGCCTTCTGCCGCATCGACGTGCCCCGCCCGCCGCAGAATGGCCGCGGCGAGTTGATGCTCGGAGCGGTGCTCCAGCCTGTCGGCCATTTGGATTAAGTCCTCTTCACTGTAGCCCGCGGCGGGGATGACTTCGGTGACTTCCGGCTGTCCCCGCGTGAGGGTGCCGGTCTTGTCAAATGCCATGACCTTGGCCTGTCCGATGAGTTCCAGCACGGTACCGCTCTTCATAAGCACGCCGTCCCGTGCCGAGCGGGCGATGGCGGCAACGATGGAAATCGGCGTGGATATGACCAGAGCGCAGGGGCAGCCCACGAGCAGCAGCACGAGACCGCGATACACCCACTCCGCTAAGGGCTGGCCGAACGCCAGCCAGGGCACGACGGCCACCAGGAAGGCGAACCCGACAATGCCGGGCGTATAGTAGGCGGCAAAGCGGTCGATGAACTGCGCCGTGGGGGCTTTCTTCTCCTGCGCTTCCTCCACCAGGCGCACGATGCGGGCGATGGCGTTTTCGGCTGCCGGCCGGGTCGTGGCTACTTCCACGTACCCTTCCTGGTTGATGGCGCCGGCAAAGACGCTGTCGCCAAGAGTCTTGGCAACCGGCGCGCTCTCGCCCGTGATTGCCGACTGGTCAACGGTCGTTCTGCCCACAACCACGTCGCCGTCTACGGGAATGCGCTCTCCGGGGCGCACCGCCACGATTGCGCCGACCGCGACACTCTCGATGGGCACGGTTGTTTCGCGTCCATCGACTTTGACCCGGGCTTCTTCCGGGGAGAGTTCCATCAGGGATTTGATGGCGCTGTGGGCGCGATCCAGGGTGAATTCCTCCAGCATTTCGCTGAAAGAAAAGAGAAACACCACCGCCGCCGCTTCCCACCACTGTCCCAGGATAGCCGCGCCAATGACGGCTACAACCACGAGCGCATCTATGGAAAGCCGCCGGTGTTCGCTGAGCGTCTCCCAGGCGGCCCGCGCGATTGGCACGCCGCCAATCAGGACGGCGGCAAGATAGAGACCGGACTGCGCGAGAGCCGGCGCGCCGACAATACTGGATATGATGCCGGCGAGCAGGAGCGCGCCGGAAGCGAGAGTGAGGCGCGTTCCGGTCTCCGCAAGGAGCCCGCCGGAGGAATGGTCGTGGTGATGGTCGTGGTCGTGGGTCACGGCACTATCCTGTGGGCGCGGCGACGCTCGGAGATGGGGCGGAATGGGCGCGAGCGAAATGTCCCTGCGTTACGCAAAGCAGGCCGCGGACGTGTTCATCTGCCAGGCGGTGCAACATGATTCTGTCTTTCCAACGCCGCAAAACGAGATGCAAGTCGAGACACCTTTCAAGAGCCCGAGATAGGAACACGCATCTTGCCTTCACCTGTTCTTTCGCGCATATGCTTGGGTATTGTACCCGTTACCAACCGTTGTTCAAAACGATTGACGTGACACTCTATTGCTCTAATCCCGCACGGCGGCGGCGATGGTGTTGCTCAAGACCTGGAAGTTGTGCTGGACGCGCTCGTGGAGTTGGTTGCAGAAGAAGACGGCGGTGAGCGCCTTGGTGGGGTCGCACCAGGCGAACGTGCCGGTGGAGCCGGTGTGGCCGAACGAGCCGGACTCCAGCAGATCGCCGAAGTACACTGGGTTGGCGCGGCGATAGAGCCGGAAGCCCAGCCCCCAGCCTTCCCGCAATTTCGTGGCGGCGGGAATGCCGGGCATGGCGTCGGTCTGGTCGCTGAGCATGGCGGCCGCCAGTGCGGGGCTCAAAATGCGTGCGCCGTCCAGCGCGCCGCCTTGGTGGTACATCTCCAGGAAGCGGCCAATGTCGCCGACCGTGGAAAAGAGGCCGCCCCACGGCGCGCCGAATTCGCGCCAATACAGGCTGTTGTGGTCGTAATCGGAGCCGCCAAGATGCGACGGCCGCATGGCCTCCACGATGCGCGCTTCTCTTTCAGGAATCCAGCCAAGTGACGTGTCCTCCATGCCCAATGGTTCGAAGACTTCCGCGGCCAGCGTCTCGCGCAGCGGCTTGCCGCGCACGCGCTGCACGATCTCGGCCGCCAGCGCCGTGCCCGCGCTCTGGTAGGAGATGTCCGTGCCCGGCGCAAAGAGCAGCGGTACCCGGCAGATGTGGTCGATGAACGTCGCGAACGGCGCGTGTTGGCGGCGCAGCAACACGTTGTTCGGCACCATGTCCGGCAGGCCGGAAGTGTGTGTGCAGAGATGGCGAACTTGCACCGCGTCCCGGTCCGGCGCCGCCGTGTCGTGCCCGCCGAACTCCGGTATGAACCGCGTAACCGGATCGCTGAGGCTGACCAGACCCTCGTCCACCAGCCGCAGCAGCGCCGTATAGGTGACCGGCTTGGAAATGGAAGCGATGATGAAGATGCTGTCTTGCTGCGCCGGCGGCCCGCCCGGCTCCACCGTAATGCGGCCAAAGGCGCGCTGGGCGACGGTCTGGCCGTGACGCGCCACACGCAGGACCGCGGCCGGCATGAAGCCGCTCTCGGTCCAGCCCGCGATGAGCGCGTAGGCGCGTTCGAGTTGCGCGGAATCCATGCCGACTGTTTCGGGATCGGTCAAACGAGTACCGGACATTGTAAAGCAACCCTTTCCGCTTCTTTCAGTCTCCTGTGCCCGCCTCGCGGCGGCAAGGAACTGCTCAGGACTCAGTGTGCGTTTCCTGGAGATACCATACACTAAGAGGAGCATCCGCCGTGCGCGGCGCGTTGAGGGGTGCCGCACGCGCATTGCGGATGGGGAAGTTTTGCAGTTTCACGTTGCTTGCGGGAAGCACGCGCGACGCCCCTGGGGCGATGTTATTGCCTGCGTAGAATTCCAGCCCAATCGAGGAGGAACCACTATGCCGACGTTAATCTGCCCGGACGTATTGGTCGACGGCACCGGCAACGAGGCGCGACGCAATGCCTGTGTGGTCATCGAAGATGAGCGCATCAGTTTTGTGGGTTCACGGCAAGAACTCGATACCGCGTTTCCCGATCGCTCGGACTGGGATGAGATCGACGGCGCGGGCGCTTCCCTCATCCCCGGCTTGATCGACGGCCACACCCATCTCACCATCGAGAACGCCGCCGACCCGTCGTATCCGGGCATCGACGCGCCCCGCGAAGCGATTGTGCTCTACACGCTGCAAGCCGCCCGCGAGGCGATGGCGGCGGGCATCACAACATTGGCCGATTGCGGCAGCATTGGCGATTCATTGCTCTTCGTGCGCGATTCGATCAATCAGGGCATCACGGTAGGCCCGCGCATCCTGGCGGCCGGTCCCAGCATCACGACGACGGCGGGTCACGGCCACTATCTCGGTATCGAGGAACTCGCCGACAACGCCGACCAGATCAAGGTCGCGATCCGCAAACTCGTCTTTCGCGGCGTGGACTTCATCAAGATCATGGCCACCGGCGGGGCGTCGGACCCGCCCTCGAACCGCTATCGCGCCCAGTATTCGGAGGAAGAGATGCGCGTGGCCGTGGAAGACGCCCACCGCCTGCGCAAGCGGGTCGTCGCCCACGTCAATCCCACGGAGGGCATCGTCAATTCGGTGCGGGCCGGCGTAGACGCTCTCGCCCACTGCAACTGGCTGGGGTCTGAGGAAGGAACGGTGGAATACGTGCCCGAGGTTGCCCGGGAAGCGGGGGAAAAGGGAATCTTCGTGGACTTGAACATCTTTGCCACGCTGGTGCCCATCGCCGAGCGGGACGGCGCGGTCAGCGGCTGGGAAGGCCCGGGCGCGGTGAACTATCGGTTCGATCTCATCCGCGACATGGAACGGCGCGGCTGCAAGGCGTACTTTTCCAGCGATCACATGGGCCGCAACATCGCCAACTGGCCGCAGCGGCTCGTGCAGGCGTGCCATACGCTCGCACTCGATCCGGTGGACGTCATCTTCCGCGTCACTGGCAGGGCGGCTGAAGGGATGTGGCTGCAGGATGAGATTGGCATGATCGAGACCGGCAAGGCGGCGGACCTGGTTCTGCTCGATGGCGACGTGGCCGACCGCATCGAGGCGTTGACCGACGTGCGGGCGGTGATGAGGAGCGGACGCCTAGTGACGCGGGACGGAGAATGGGTGGGGCTTTGATGCGCCCGGTCGAGTAATCGCTGTCCAACAACCAATAGAGGCGCAAGCGGTCACGTTTCACTCCGATGAGCGGAGCGAAGGGGAATCCAGGGTAACTTGGCTAGTGTGAGATGTTGAGAGTCTTGCTGCTCCGGAGAGGCAGTATCCGTTCATCCTTCGACAGGCTCAGGACGAACGGATACTGCCTCTCCTGCATGATTCATCCGTCTGACTGGGGCTCCCATCCGTCCGGCGGGCGCTCGCCTTTGCGTACTCTTTCTTCTGTCGTGCGCTTCCATCCACACTCTTCAAAGGGTAATCGTCTCTGTTCAAGGGCCAAAGGCAAGGCTTGGCTTGACCCTTCGCTCAGCCAGGAAAACGCAAAGGAGGCGCACAATTGTGCGCCTCCTTCCTCGCTTCTTCAGCAATTGTCCAACCTGTGCAGTTGAAGCCTACTCTGCATCCTCGTTCAGGATCTGGTTGGCGCGCTCGTCGGCTTGAGCCAGCGCGGTGGCGATGTCGGTCTTACCCATGGCCGCATCGTCGAGCATCGGCCGGATTTCGGCATTCTGCTTCAGGAAGCGGCGGTAGGGGTAGACGCCCGGCAGATTGGCCAGGTCTTCGATCGTCTTGAGCACCGGCTGGTCGGAGTACCCCTTGGTCCAGGCCGGATCGGCAAAGAAGTCGTGCCGCGGCGCGACCGTCTTGATGAGCTCGAGCCTGACAATTGCTACCTCAAGCCCGCAGAACCAGTTGATGAACTCAACCGCGCCGTCCGGGTTGCCCGCGCCGAGCGGTGTTACCACCGGGTTCATCCACGACGAGGTGGCAAACTGGCCGTCCGGGCCATCATGGGCCGGGAAACCGATCTGCCAATACTTGAAATCGCGCGGCACGGTGAAGTAGCGCAGTGTCGGTGTGCTGCTAATGTCGTGGTGCATGCCAGCCTGATTGGCTTGCAGCAACTTGTAGTGGTCGGGCACGGCGCCGCCTTCGGGATCCTTGGCGCTGATTTCCTCTTTATTCCAGAGGTCGAAGAGGAATTGCAGCGTATCCCGCGCCTGCTCAGTGTTGTACTGCGCCTTGAACTGCTCAGCGTCGTAGGCGCCAGTGCCCGTCGTCAGCACCCAGCCCGCCCAGCGCGCCAAGCCGCCGACACCGGGACGCAGCAAGAAGCCGGAGACGGCGATGTCATTGCCTTCCTTCTTGGTCATGGCGCGGGCAGCAGCGACCAACTCGCTCCAGTTGTTGATGTCCCCGCCATTCTCGTCAAGACCGGCGTCGATCAGCAACTGGCCGTTGACGACGATCGACGTCGACTCCGGCCCCATCACAGGGATGCCGAACGTCGCGCCTTCCGCCTGGCGGAACTGGTGCGAAGCCTCGAAGAACTTGTCGTCTTGCAGTTCCGGGTACTGCGTCAGGTACGGCGAGTAATCCATCAAGATGCCCAGGTCCCAGTGGTCGCGTGCCCAGATGATGGAATTGAAGGACACGTCCACCGGCGTACCGGCCGCAATCGTCGTGCGGAAGTGCTGGCGTACCGGCTCGATCGGGTCCCGGCCCACGTCCTCCACCGGAATGCCGGTGCGGTTGGTGAACTCTTCCAAGGCCCAGGGCGTAAAGCCATTCTGGTCGATGCGGGGAATCCACCAATGCAGGAACTGTACCGGCGTGGCTTCCTCGGCCTGCTTCATCTCCTCCTCGGCCTTGGGCGCCTCCGCTTCCGCCGCCTCTTCTTCCACGGCCGGCGCGGCCGCGCCGCCGCAGGCCGCGGCCAGCAAAGCGCCGGCGGCGCCAAGCCCTATTCCCGCGAGCAGGCTTCGCCTGCTGAGGCCCTTGCGTTCGTCCAAAGCATCCATGGCAGCCCTCCCTATATGGCTCTGTGGCACATACGGACTCTTGTCACACAATTGAAACTCTAGCTTGGCGCAGGATAACTGTCAAGAATTGCGCCAGAGTGCGCTTACGTAAGGCGCTGCCCGCGCAGAATGCGTCCCAACACCTCGGCATTCAGCGATTGCGCACACTCACGCCGAAATAGAAAAGGAGGCGCACACGTGTGCGCCTCCTTCCATCTTCGCCAATGGGCTGGCAGTGTAGGCAGGGCCTACTCCGCCGGCTCGTTGAGGATCTGGTTGGCGAGTTCATTGGCCTGTGAGAGGGCCGATGCGATTTCAATCTTGCCCTGGTAGGCATCGTTGAGAATCGGCCGCACCTCGGCGTTCTGCTTCAGGAAGCGGCGGTAGGGGTACACGCCCGGCAGTTTGGCCAAGTCCTCGCGCGTCTGGAGCACGGGAAGATCGGCAACGCCAGCGGTCCACGCTTCATGGGCAAAGAGATCGAGGCGCGGGGAGACCGCCTTATTGACCTCGATCTTGTGCAAGGCCACTTCAAGGCCGCAGAACCAGTTGATGAACTCAACCGCGCCGTCCGGGTTACCCGCGCCCAGCGGCGTAACCACCGGGTTCATCCAGGAGGCCGTGGCAAACTGGCCGCCGTCGGCAGGACCCGGGTAGCCAATCTGCCAATACTTGAAGTCGCGGGGCACCTCGAAGTAGCGCAGCGTCGGGGTCGAGCTGATGTCGTAGTGCATGCCGGCCTGATTGGCCTGCAGCAGTTCATGATGCCGGGGATCGGTGAGCGTGCCGCCGTCCGGCGACTTGGCGCTGACTTCCTCTCTGTTCCAGAGATTGAAGAGGAACTGCATCGTATCGATGGCCTCTTCTGAATCGTACTGCGCCGTGAATTGCTCCGCGTCGTAGGCCCCGTTACCCGTCGTCAGCACCCAGGCGGCCCAGCGCGCCAACGCGACGTTGTCCGGCAAGAGGAAGCCGGAGACGGAGATGTTCTCGCCTTCCCTCTTGGTCATGGCGCGGGCGGCGGCCACCAGGTCGTCCCAGTTGTTGATGTCCCCGCCGTTCTCATCGAGGCCGATGTCGATGAGCAACTGGCCGTTGACGACGATCGACTGCGACTCCGGACCCATCACCGGTATACCAAAGGTCGCGCCTTCAGCCTTGCGGAACTGGTGCGAAGCCTCGAAATACTGGTCGTCCTGGATATGCGGGTACTGGGTCAGATAGGGCTCGTAGTCCATCAAGAGGCCCAGGTCCCAGTGGTCGCGCGCCCAGATGATGGAGTTGAAAGCCACGTCCACCGGCGTGCCGGCGGCGATGGTGGTGCGGAAGTGCTGGCGCAGCGGCTCGATCGGGTCCCTGCCCACGTCCTCCACCGGAATGCCGGTGCGGCTCGTGAACTCTTCCAACGCCCACGGTACCAGTCCGCCCGGGTCGATGCGGGAAATCCACCAGTGCAGAAACTGCACAGGCGGGGCTTCCTCGGCCTTGGGCGCTTCCTCTGCGGCCTTGGGGGCTTCCTCTTCCGCAGGCGCTTCTTGCTCTTCCTCGGCCGCGCCGGTCGCGCCGCCGCAGGCCGCGGCCAGCAAAGCGCCGGCGCTGAGGCCCATACCGGCCAGCACGCGCCGTCTGCTCAGCCCTTTTTGATTAAGCAATGATTCCACTATGGAACCTCCTCCATTTTGGGGCCAGGGCCCCAGTGCTAGACTCTCGGAATGTTACGGCTAGAGTATACCGAGCGGCGTGAATATCGTCAACACAAATGCGCGCCGCCCATGAGGGCCCGCAACGGCTCCGATGCTTGCGCATTGGCGGCCGTCCACACTTTTGCGGCGCTCCACATCTTGGCCGCAAATCAGGTATACTATATGTGTAAGCGATTGGACACGATTCCTCGCAGTTCGCCTCTCTCTCTTCCTCGTATCGGTTGTCATTACGCTATGGGACGCTCCTATTCGAGCAGCCGTGTCATCTATGCCAACTCCGGCGATGACGTGGCGGCCGTCATCGACAAACTCCGGCGCGCGCGCGGGCCGTCCGGCGTGTTGGTTGCGAATAACTGCCCGGCGCTGCACAACCGCGACAACCTGCGCCGCCTACAGGCCCAGGCGGCGGAACTGGAACTTGACTTTACGCTGGTGTGCGGCGATCGCGCCGTGCGCTCCATGGCGGCGGACCTGGGCATTCGCGTCGTCACGTCTCTGGGCGCGCTGCACGCGCCCGGCCAAGCGGAGCGCAACCCAGGCGCGGCCGCGGCGGAGACGCCGGCTTCCGGCGGCGGCAAGAGTGCGGCGCGGGACGCAGAGCGAACGATCCGCGCCGCTTCCGGCACAGGGTCCCGGCGGCGTTCGCCGGAGGGAAGAAGCGGTACCGCACCCCCATTGGAGCGATCGCTGGCGCGGGTGCTGGCGTGGGCCACCGTCATCGTCGTCTCGCTCTTCGCCGTGTGGGGGGTGTTCTATCTGGTACTGCCCAGCGCCACTATAGAACTCACGCCGGTGCAGCAGCGGTATACGACCGAGTTGCAGTTGATCGCCGATCCGCAGGTGAGCCGCTTCAACGCCGCTACCGGCCAGATGCCGGCGCAGTTGGTGATACTGGAAGAGACGGACGAGTTGACCGTTGCCGCGACCGGAAAGCGAGACGTGCCGGTAGGACGCGCGGAAGGCTCCGTGGTCTTTCGCAATCGCATTTCCCAACCGGTCATGGCGCCGAAAGGCACGGTGGTGCTGACCGACGATAATCGACGCTACGAAACGTCGGCGGACGTGACGATACCGCCCACCTCCGGCGCCAGCGGCACGTTTGGCGCGAAGCGTGTCGGGGTCGTGGCGACGGAGGCCGGCCCCGAGGGGAACGTGGATGCCGGCGCCATCACCCACATCGAGGACCAGTCCCTTAATCAACGTCTGGCGGTGAGCAACGACACACCCATTCTCGGCGGCGGGTTGCGCGCCAGCACGTTTGTGACGGAGCAGGACCGGCTGCAACTCTACGACCAACTGCGCCATACGTTGATGCAGCGGCTCTACGAGAGGCTGGGTGAGACGATCGATCCTCAGGAAAACGCCCTCATGCCGTGGCACGAAGACGTCATCGTGGAGCAAGCGACCTACGACAAAGAGGTGGATGAGGAAGCCGAACAGATTACGCTGCGCATGAAAGTGAAATTGCGCGGTACAGCGTACGCGCATGCCCATCTCGCCGAAATCGCGCCGCTCATTCTGGAGAGAATCGTGGAGAACCAACTGGACGCATATACCCTGGTGGCGGACTCCGTGCAATTGGGAACGCCGAACGTCGCCGAGATGGCCGACGGAGTCTTCAAGCTGACGGTCACGGCGCAGGGAGATCTGGTGTCCACGTGGGACCTGGGCAAGGTGCGGCGCGAGTTGACAAACGCGACGCGCGCGGAGGCGGAAACGTACCTGAGCGCATTGGAGGGAGCGGGCGACTATACCTTGAAAATGGGCCCGGAATGGCACGAACGCATGCCGCGCCTCTGGTTCCGCATCGCTATCGACGTCCAACCGCCGCTTCAGATTACAACTGAAGACTTGTGACGGTAAGCGATGCGGATTCTCTGCCTGGACATGGGAGAGCGGCGCATCGGCGTGGCGCGCGGTGAGACGCGCGTCGGCATCGCCACGCCCGTCACGACCATACGCCGCCGTTCCTGGCAGCACGATTGCGCGGCCGTCCGGCGCTTGCTGGCGACGCACCGGGCGGAAACGCTCGTCATCGGGTTGCCGATCAGCCTGGACGGCGCTTTGCACGCCCAAGGCAAGCGCATACGGGCGGAAGGCGAACGACTAGAGGCGCTGCTGGACGTGCCTGTGGTATTCTGGGATGAGCGGTTCTCTACCGTCATCGCGGAGGAACGCTTGCGGGAGAGTCCGACCGGCGCGCGCCGCAAGGCGTCGCTGGACGCCGCGGCGGCTGCGGTGATCCTGGAGTCGTACTTTGCCGCCCAGGGCAACGCAGGGGGAGACGGCCATGCCGAGAGCGAGCGGGCGCTCGATCCATGAGAGCGGGCGCGGACAGGGCACCCGGCGCGCCATGCTGCGCTCATTGGGCGCGGCGGCGCTGGCATCCGCGGCCGCGGGCTGCGGAATTGGGAAGGACGTGGCCGACTCCGTGCTCGGCTCGCCCGGCGAGGATACAACCGCTCAGGAAGAGGGCGGCGAGGTGGCGCTCACGATTCTGCCGGGCAGCACCACCGAGCAGATCGCGAATCAACTGCGGGACGCCGGCGTGATTCGCAGCGCCCTGGCGTTCCGCTTGCGCGCCCGCCAGCAGGGCTTGGACGGCGCGTTGCAGGCCGGCGAGCACGTGCTGCGGCGCAACATGAGCGTGGATGAGGCGCTGGCCGCGCTCCAGCGGGCGTACACGCCGGAGCAAAGCCTGACGCTCATCGAAGGCTGGCGGCGCGAGGAGATGGCCGCCTACTTCCAGGCAAAGGGCGTGCTGGACGCGCATGAATTCCTGGCGATTACCGCCGGCGAAAGCGGCGGCTTTGCGCACGACTTCCTGGCGGAGCGGCCGGCCGGCGCTTCGCTGGAAGGCTACCTCTTTCCCAATACCTATCGCGTGCTGCCGGACACCACGACGCGCGGTTTTGTGCAGAGACTTCTGGATCAATTCGGCAAGCAAGTTTCCGGCGCCGTGCGCGATGGCATCCGGGCCAGCGGCCTCTCCCTGCACGAGGCGGTGACGCTGGCCGCCATCATCGAACGGGAAGCGCAGGTGGCCGCCGAACGCCCCCTGATTGCCGGCGTCTTCTTCAATCGCCTGCGCGTCAATATGCCCCTGGGCGCGTGCACCACCATCCAGTACGCGCTTGGCTACCAGGAAGCGGAGGGCCGGTGGTGGAAGCAGATCTTGTCCTACGCCGATCTGGAAGTGGCCTCTCCGTATAATACCTACCGGCAGGTCGGGTTGCCGCCCGGGCCGATCTGCAATCCCGGCCTCGGCTCCCTGCAAGCGGTGGCGGCGCCGGAGACGACCGACTATTACTACTTCGTCGCGACCGGAGACGGCTCCCACGCCTTCAGCCGGACGCTCGATGAGCACAATGCCAACGTGCGGAAGTACCAGCCGTTCTCGTAAGCTGTGCGCGCGGCCGCGGCTTGACGATGCGCCTTGCCGCCGGGGCTTTGCCGCCTCGCGCCGGCAACTTCCGTCCCCGTGCGACTTCACGCTTTGCCGCCAACCGTAGGTCGTTCGCGCCAAGCAATTGCCGCCCCAAGCGCGCCATGCGTTCGTTCCGGAACGAGTCGCTCGGAGCATTGCACCGTGAGTGAGTCCTCAACAGTCATATTCGATCAGCCGCATCCTGAGATCGTGGCCCAATGGCGCGCGTTGATGGCGCCCGGCGAAGAGACGCTGCTGGTGGCCACGTCGGACGTGCGGCGCGACGGCCGCTTCGGCGTGCAGTGGATTGTATTGACCGACAAGCGGGTGGTTGTGCTGCCCGAGCCGGAGCCCGGCGTGAATGGCGACGGTCTCGAAGCGGACGTCGTGAACCTGGAAATGGCGGAGATTACCGACGCCCGGGCCGAGCCGCTCGTCGGCGGGGGCCGCCTGGAAGTCAAGCTGAACGGCTACTTTACGCCCATCGTCGAGTACTCCAGTTCCCTGGCCGCCAAGTTTACGGAGGTTGCCCGCGGCATCCAGCAACTTGCCAAAGACGAGCCGTTCGCGGTCACCACCGACATTCCCCGGGCCCGCTGCCAGCGCTGCCAGGCGCTGCTGCCGGATAGAGACCGCAACTGCCCGCGCTGCGTGCGCAAGATGGCGGTGATGCTGCGCATTGCCGGTTACCTCAAGCCGTACTGGCCGTTGGCGGCCGTGCTGGTCGTTACCACACTTGGCCGCGCCCTCGTGCAGCTTACACCCCCGCTGATTACGCGAGCCATGATCGATAACGTCCTGGTGCCCAGAGAGAATTTCGTGCTGCTCGCGTGGCTGGTTGCGGGACTGGTGGCGGCAAGTCTGGCGACCGGCGGGCTTGAAATCGCGGGCGGTTGGGTGGGTTCCTGGCTGAGCACGCGGGTGATTGCCAACATGCGCGCCCAACTCTATCAGGTGCTGGAACGCATGTCGCTGACGTTCCACAACCGCAAAGGGCAGGGTCCGCTGCTCTCGTTGGTGACGCGCGACACGGAGAGTCTGAACTACTTTCTCATCGACGGCGCGCCCTATCTGGTGGTCAACAGCGTTATGCTCGTGGGCGTGCTTGTCATCCTGCTCTTGATGAGTTGGCAGGTAACGCTCTTCGTCTTGTTGCCGGTGCCCTTCGTCGTGCTGGGAGGCACCGCGCTGGTGAAGCGAATGCGCGTGCTCTGGTCGCGGGTCTCGCAGAACTGGGCGCTCTTGCACGGTCAATTGAACGAATCGCTGCTGGGCATTCGCGTCGCGAAGGCCTTTGCCCAGGAAGAGGCCGAGATTGAACGCTTCGACCGCCGCAACGAGGCGGTGGCGCGAGCGACCGTGCACGAGGCGCGCTACTGGGATAGCTCTTTCGCCATCCTGAACTTCGTCACCGGTTCCGGCGTCTTCATCGCCTGGTTCGTGGGCGGCAGCGCCGTGATCGACGGACCGCTGACACTCGGCGGCCTGATGGCATTCATCCACTATCTTTGGATGCTGTACGGCCCTTTGCAGTGGTTCAATCGCATCTACAACTGGATGTCGCGGGCGTTGGTGGGCGCGGACCGCATCTTCGACGTAATCGATACGCCCACGGAACCCTACGCCGCGCCCGGCAAGCTGAACATCCGTCCGCTGCGGGGCGAGGTTGAGTTTCGCGAGGTGACGTTCGGCTACGACAAGACCAAGCCGGTGCTCAAGAAAGTCGGGCTGCGCGTGGAGCCCGGCGAGATGATCGGGCTGGTGGGCAAGTCGGGCGCGGGCAAGAGCACGCTGGCCCACCTGGTCTGCCGCTTCTACGAGGCCGACCACGGCGAGGTGATCATCGACGGCCACGACATTCGCGACATCGAGTTGACCTGCTTGCGCGACCAGATTGGCGTGGTGTTGCAGGAGCCGTTCCTCTTCAGCGGCACGGTTCTCGAGAACATCCGCTACGCCAAGCCGACGGCGGAACTGCCGGAGGTGATCGCCGCGGCGCGGGCGGCAAACGCCCATGACTTCATCGTCGCCAAGCCAGAAGGATACGATACACTGGTGGGCGAACGCGGCAACCGCTTGTCCGTGGGCGAGAAGCAGCGCGTCTCGATTGCGCGGGCCGTGCTGAAAGACCCGCGCATTCTCATTCTGGATGAAGCGACGGCCTCGGTGGACACCGAGACGGAGTTCGCCATCCAGCAGGCCATCAGCCGCCTGATCAAGGGACGCACGACGTTCGCCATCGCGCACCGGCTATCGACGCTGCGCAACGCCGATCGGCTGGTTGTCCTGGAAGAAGGCGCGGTCGCCGAGGTGGGCGCCCACGACGAACTGCTGGCCAAGCGCGGCATCTACCACAATCTGGTGGAGATGCAGCGCACGGTTTCTCGTATCAAGGCGGTGGAACGATAGCAAGTAGCCGGGGAGTTAGGCATACACCGTGGAAGACCTTGCGGTCGCTGAAGATGAACTGCTGCGAGTAGCCGACATCGGCGCGGGCACGACGGACCCCGCGCGCATTCGCCTGCTGCGCGGACCGGGCGGCGAGATGCGGGTGGAGGTAGCGGAGGACCGCTGCCTGCTGCGCGGCAAAGCGGTGTGGACGTTCCCGCTCTCGCTCAAGCAGTACGTCTCAATCCTCGACGCCAAAGACAAAGAGTTCTGCCTGATTGAGAATCCGGCGGAGCTTGACGAAGAATCGCGGGACATTCTCTTCGCGTCGCTTGAGGCGTACTATCGCGTCTACCGCATTCTCGCGGTGCGCGAATACCGCAACGAGTGGCGCACGTCGTTCTGGACTGTGGAGACGGATCACGGCGTGCGCGAGTTCGTGATGCGCTGGGAGCTTGACTCCGTGCTCTTGCCCTCGGAAAATGAGATACTCATCATAGACATTGACGGGAATCGCTTTCACATCCCCGATTTCGAGGCGATGGACGACAAATGCAAGCAAATCTTCGAATTGCTGCTGTGAGGGGTGTACGATGAAACTGCTGACACTGATCCGGCACGCGAAGTCTAGCTGGAAAGAGCCCGGCACGGACGACTTCGACCGCCCCTTGAACCGGCGGGGCAAACGCGACGCGGTGCGCATGGGGGAGCGCCTGGCGGCAATAGAGTTCATGCCCGACGCGCTGGTTTCCAGTCCCGCCAAACGCGCCCGCGCCACCACCAGACGCCTGGCAAAGCAGATTGGGTACCCAAAGTCCCGGATCGTGATGGAAGAGGGCATCTATCACGCCGCGTCGGACCGATTGCTCGCCATAGTCAGGGAGTTGGACGATACCCTCGCTCACGCGGCCTTGGTGGGCCATAATCCCGGCTTCAGTGAACTCAGCAGTTTGCTCTGCCGGGAATTTAGCGACGAAATGCCCCCCGGCGGGGTCGTGCGCCTGCAACTGGCCGTGTCTTCCTGGCAGGAGGTGAACCGGCAGTGCGGCGCGCTGCTGGACTTCGACTATCCCAAGCGGGAATCGGACGCGGACACCGGGGACGACGGGTAGCGAAATCTGTAGCAAGCGCGCTGAGACAGGCCGCGCGCGTGGGCGCAATCGAGGGCTGAGAGTGAGTAACTCTCCGGAGATTAGGGACATCGAAGAGTGCGGTTCAACGTTCCAAGCTGTGAATCGTCCCATTGACGCGCTCAGGACAGGCAAGCTCAGCAAGAGTGCTTCGACAGGCTCAGCACGAACGGAGTTGTCGCTTCTCTGTTTGCCGCCGAGTCGGGCGCCGATACGCTGAATCGAGCACAGGGCAGAGGCTAAGCCCGTCTCCCGTTCGCCCTGAGCCTGTCGAAGGGCACGTTTGCGCAGAGCGCGCGTGTGAGAAATGACTACTATACTCCGAGTGTTCTTGCCAAATTGCATGCACATCACAGGAGGAATGCCATGGCCGTAACCATTACCGACGTCGAACAAATCCTGCTCATGGTGCCGTTTACCGAGCATCACGACCTGCACATGACGCGCCTCAGCGGGGACTGGCGCTTGGTGGAGGTCTGCCGCATTCACACCGACGCCGGCCTGAGCGGCATTGGCGAGACGATTGTGGAGTACACCTGGGGCCGGCCGCCGGACAATCTCAAAGAGCGGTTGGTCGGCACGGACCCGCACCAACACTTGTGGGACGGTACGCTCGGCGCGGGTCCCGAAATGGCGCTCTGGGATCTGGCGGGCAAGATCGCCGGTGTGCCGGCGCACCGGCTGCTGGGCGAGCAGGTGCGGTCGCGGGTTCCCATCTCGTGGTGGTGCCTGGACATGGCGCCGGAGGAATGGGCGGCGCAAGCGCGGAAGGCGCTCGACCGTGGCTACACCTCGATCAAGCTCAAGGGCCGTCCCTGGCGCGACATTCACGCCCAACTGCAAGCCGTAGCGGCGGAAATTCCGCCCACCGTGCACCTGGACGTGGACTTCAACAGCATGTTGGTGGACGCGGGCACGGCGATTCCGCTGCTGCAAGAACTGCTGTGCTATGCCAACCTATCGATAATCGAGACGCCGATTCCGCAAGGCGACGTGGCGGGCAACCAGCAGATCCGGCGGCACGTGCCGCGTCCGCTGGCCATGCACTACGGCACGCCGCCCATCATGACGGCGTTGCACGACGACGTGTGCGACGGTTTCGTGGTCGGCGGCAGCGCGGGGAGTGTGAAGGAGGCGGGCACGATCGCGGCGGTCGCCCACAAGCCCTTCTGGCTGCAACTGGTGGGCCTGGGCCTGACCACGGCGTGGTCGGCGCAGCTAGGCGCGGTGCTCTCGCACGCGCAGTGGCCGGCGATTTCGTGCATGCACATCTGGGAACACGACCTGCTGGCGGAATCGTTCACCGTCGATCGCGGCTACATGCCGGTGGCTGAGGGCCCCGGGCTCGGAGTGAGCCTGGACGAAGAGGCGGTCAGCCGCTACCGGGTGGATGAGAAGCCGGCGCGCCCGCGCCAGATCTTCAATATCCGCTGGCCGGAGCAATTTGGTGAGGGCGCCGCCAGCGTGTACGCGGGCTACGAGCACGATCTCCAGCGCGGATTCGACCTGGGCAACGACCCCCGCTACGTGCAGGGGTCGAGCATGGAGATCGAGAACGACGATGGCTCCGCGGCGTTCGCGGCGGCGTTTGCGGCCGCGCAGGCCGTCTAGCGGGCCGCCGGGGGCAGGCAACCCACCGGGGGAAGCGACAGACCGGCCCTGCCAAGCGCGGGCAATCCGCCGAGAGCGGGGCCAACCGACGCCCCTTACTTTACCTCACGGCGAATACGGCGGCAGGGTGTGCGCCGCGCTTATTCCTCGGCAAAGAAGTCGGCGTTGAGTTCGATGTAGCTCCGCCACTCGTCCGGCAGGTCGTCCTCGAAGAAGATCGCCGTAACCGGGCAGACCGGCTCGCACGCGCCGCACTCGATGCACTCGTCCGGATCGATGTAGAACTGCGGCGAATCGTCGTCGGAGTGGATGCAATCTACCGGACAGACATCCACGCACGAGTTGTCTTTGATGTCAATACAGGGTTCTGCAATCACGTACGTCATTGCGGTATGTTCACTCCTTGATGCATGCCGCTAGCCTGTCCCCATTGCGCAATCATGGCCGCGCTTGCCGCTTCAATCTCTTGCCGCCGCGCTCGAGCAGCATCGGTCTGCGCGGTCTGCCGGCAAATGGGCAAGTCCTCATGCCTTGATTGTACCTTAATTCTAGGAAATGCCGCGTGGGTCGTCAAGAAGGCGCACAGAGTACGCGCGCCGGGCGCGTTGCGCGACGGACGTGTCCCATAGCGCGGCGGCAGGCAACCTGCTACAATACTGCCGCAGTACACTTCGGGCGGCCGCATACGCTCTTGGAGCCGCGCGCCCGACACGCTCAGGGAGACGCGATTGTCGTGGAATTGACGGGTAGGCTCAATGCCTAAGCGGGAAAGCGCCCTGGCCGAACTGCGCCGGCAGATAGACGCCGTCGACCGGGAGATCGTGGAACGCCTGCAACGCCGGGCGGCGCTCGCCGTGCAGGTCGGCAAAGAGAAGGGCGCAGACACGCCGATCTACGTGCCGGAGCGCGAGCGCCAGGTGCTGGGGCACGTAGCGGCGGCTGCCGATGACGGCCCGCTGGACGCGGCGGCGCTGAAGACGATCTACGGCGAGGTGCTCTCCGCCTGCCGGGCGTTGGAAAAGCCGCTCACCGTGGCCTACCTGGGGCCGGAGAATACTTTCACGCATCAGGCGGGAATTCAAGCATTCGGCAGTTCCACAACCTTGCAGGCGGCGGCTTCGGTGGACCACGTCTTCCAGCTTGTGGAAAGTGACGTGGCGGACTACGGCGTCGTCCCGCTGGAAAACTCCACCGAAGGGGGCGTGACCCCTACCCTGGATTCCTTCGTGGAGTACCTGGACTCCCCGATCCAGATATGCGGCGAAATCGTGCTGCCCATTGCGCAGAATCTCATTGCCAACTCGTCCCGCGACGCCATCCGCGTCGTCTACTCGCATCCGCAGGCGCTCGCCCAGTGCCGGCGCTGGCTGGCAGAGGAATTGCCGCAGGCCGAGACGGTGGAAATCGTGAGCACGGCGGCGGCGGTGGCGAAGATCAAGCACGAGACCGGGGCCGCGGCGATAGCCAGCGAACTGGCGGCGCAGGCGGAAAACGTGCCGATCGTCGCGCGCAGCATTCAGGACCGCGTAGACAACGTGACGCGCTTTGCCATTCTCGGCAAGCAGTTGCCGGCGGCCACGGATGACGACCGCACCGCGCTGCTCTACAGCGTGGTAGACCGGCCCGGTTCGCTTTACAACGCCTTGGGCATATTCGCCAGGCACAACGTCAATCTGACGTTCATTCTCTCGCGGCCCTCGCGCCGGCGTACGTGGGACTACTACTTCTTCGCGATCCTCATCGGGCATCCCGCGCGGGAACCGGTGCGCACGGCGCTGGAAGAACTCGCCAAAACGTGCGTGCTCGTCCGCGTGCTGGGCGCGTGGCCCGTGCACGCTGATCCTGGAAGCTAGGCGGCGCGCGGCGCAATCCCGGGCGCGCTTTCCGCCTGGGGTGACCTTTGCAAAACTCCGTCATTCCGGTGAAAGCCGGAAGGTGGATTCACATTTCAAGTGCAACACCTGGTTGATGAATACTTCGGCTGGCGTTTGGAAGTCAAGACACTTGCGCGGGGTGTGGTTGTAGGCGTGGACCAGTTGCGCAAAGCGTTGTTGGCTCACCTGTGCCAGGTCGGTCTTGCGCGGCAGCCGGCGCCGCAGGCGGCCGATGGCGTTCTCGATGCCCCCTTTCTGCCAGGGCGAGTGGGTATCGCAGAAGAAGGTTTGGATGCCCAAGTCATGGAGGCGGTAATGCTGTGCGAACTCCGTGCCATTGTCGAACGTGACGGTCTGGCTGCACGCTGGGGGCAGCGCGGCGAACAGGTCGTGCAGGATAGTGGCGATCGGCGCTGCCGCCTTGCCGGGCGGTCGCGCGGCCAGCAACAGGCGCGAGTGGCGCTCGTGCAGGGTCAAGACTGCTTGACCGTAGGTGCGAAAGAGCATCAGGTCCGCCTCCCAGTGGCCGGGCGTTTGGCGGTCTGCCGCCGCCTGGGGCCGTTCTGCCAGCGGTCGGCGCTGGGCAATGAACGAGGCCGGACTGCCGCCCTTTCGCCCGCGCCAGCCCCGTTTGGACTTGGCGCGCGGCAGGTAATGCCGCCAGTTACCGTCCTTCGTGCGCGCCTGCTGCCCGTAGATGAAGCGATAGATGGTCTCGTGAGAGACGACCGGCGCGCCGTTCTCCCGCGCCAAACGTCCGGATACCTGCTCCGGCGACCAACAATCCCGCAAGTATCCCAACACCACCTCCCGCAACTCGGCATCCCGCTCCAGCTTGCTGCCGCGCCAGCACCGCGCCCACGCCTGATCATCGGCATACTTTGGCTCATAGCCTGCCGATTGCGATCCATTTCGTTTCACCTCCCGCGAAATCGTCGATGGCGCGCGACCCAGAGTTGCAGCGATTTGCCGGTGCGAGGTTCTCGCGGTGAGAAGTCGGGCAATTTCACACCGCTCTTCAATGGTAAGTTGTGTGTATTGTTTTCCCATGGCAACACCTTAGCAAAGTGTTGCACTTCGTTTGTGAGTCTAGGGAATCCAAGGCGCTCTTGCAACTAGAGATAAAGTGAGTTAGTTTTTCTCACCCCCATCCCAACCTTCCCCCTCGATGGGGAAGGGGTAATGGAAAAGTCCCCTGGGGGCGAGGCCGGGCGCCTGGTACCGTAAGGCGCTGCCTCTACCGCTCGTAGTCTACGACGAGCACGTCATCGACAATCGGCAGGATGTACGTGTTGCGCGTTTCCTCGTGGGCGGGATGGGGAATGTACGTATCCAGCGCGGCGCGGTCTTGGAAACGCACCAGCAGACCGTGGGTGAACCCCTGGCTGCGCTCGCTGAAATTGGCGCCCACGGTGATCTCCAGAATGCCGGGAATAGCGTCCCGCAGGCCAAGCAGGGCGTCCTGCATTGCCTGTATCGCTTCCGCGCCGGTGCCGGGCTTGACTTTGAACAGCACTAAGTGTTCGACCATGCTCATCGCTCCCTCATCACGGTGTGGTGACTCGTGTTCGCCGGTGCGCTCCGTTCACGTCAATTATGCATTATGCCCGTCCGGCCCACAACGGACGCGAAGCGCGGGGCGAGCGGGCGCGGGCGCGCCGGTGCGCGCCGCGGCCGGTTTGACACCTGTGGATTCACCTGATACCGTGCAAGCTAGGCTCTTCCGGTTGCGAGAGACGAGGCGCTCGCGGAAGTGCGCTTCGGGTGTAGCCGCGACCGGAGGTCTGCCAAGCCTCACGGCGCCAAGGACACGTGTGCGAGGACACTGACGGATGGCAGTAGACGTACTTCAGGAAGAGGCTGCCGCAATTTACGCGGATGCGGGGGTTGCGGCGAATGCAGCCGGCGGCCAAACGGCAGACGCCGCGCCAGTGCGGCGGGGTTCGTGGCCGCTGCAAGTTCTGGGCTTGATTTTCTTTTGCGCCGCCTACGCCGTGCGTCTTCCGCGCCTCGCCGCGCAGGCGTGGCGCAGCGACGTTCTCGCATTGCAGGCGCGGGGCGTAGCGCAACGCGCTTCCGGCCACGTGATTGTGCTCACGCTGGGCACGGTCGCGCTGTGGGTCGCTCCCTTCGCCGCCGGAGAGGTGGCTGCTCGCGCCGCGGCCGACGCGCCGCGCTACTATACCGCCGCGGCGCTGCGCGTGCGCCCCGTGCAGACGATCTTTCCAGACGCGATGGTGCGGCCGATCCTGTCGGAGACTACGGCCGTCCTGCGGCCCCGGGATGAGATTCGCGCGTACCTGGTGCGGGGCAACGATACGCTGGTGGACATAGCGGCGCGCTCCGGCATCACTTTGGATACCCTGCTCTGGGCAAACGACATCGCGGCGGACCACTTGCTGTATCTGGGCGATACGCTGCGGGTGCCGCCGATAGACGGCGTAATCTATACCGTTGGCGATGGCGACGTATTGCATGAGATAGCGGAGAAGTACGCCAGCAATCCCGTCTCGATAGCGGAGTATAACCGCATCGGCCTCTCCACAACCCTGGTGCCGGGCATGGAGTTGATCATCCCGCACGGCGTGCTGCCGGAAGCGTTGCGCAAGACCCCCAGCACCCAGGGGCAACTCAGCGAGCGCGAGCAGCCGGTGGCGGCCTTTGGAGAGTTTCGCTGGCCCACGCACGGCGCGATTACGCAGTACTACCACGGCTACCATCCGGGCCTGGACATCGGGAACCGCATCGGCACCGCGATTGTGGCCGCTGACGCGGGACAGGTGATCGGCTCCGGCTGGGACGCGCTCGGCTACGGCTATCGCGTCGTCATCAACCACGGCAACGGTTGGGTAACCACCTACAACCATCTGGACGACATCTACGTCTCCGTAGGCGACTACGTAAAGGCCGGCGAGACGATTGCGACCATGGGCAACACCGGCTATTCTACCGGGCCGCACCTGCACTTCGAGGTGCTCTACAATAACCGGTTCAGAGACCCGTTGACGTTGCTCGACTGAGCGGCGGCGGTGAGCGGTCTGCCTGAACGAAGGCCGCGTGACGCAGCCTCTTGCGTCCTCTCGCGCCGCAGCGGATTCCAACCCTACCTGCTATGACGAGTGCGCCAACCCCTAGCCATCCGCGCCGCGCGCGCATCGCGCCGTCCGTGCTGGCCGCCGATTTTGGCCGCCTGGCGGAGGACGTGGCGGCGGCCGACGCCGCCGGCGCGCACTCCCTCCACTTCGACGTCATGGACGGTCACTTCGTGCCCAACCTAAGCTTTGGGCCGGCGGTCATCCGCAGTGTGCGGCAGGCTTCGTCCCGGCTCTTCGACGTGCACCTCATGGTTACGGAGCCGCTGCGCCTGCTCGAGCTGTTTCTCAGCAGCGAGGGCGACCTCTTTACCGTGCACGTTGAAGCCTGCGCGGACGTGGGTGAAACTATCAAGGCATTCCGCAGTGCCGGGAAGCGCGTGGGTCTGGCAATCAAGCCCGGCACGCCGGTGGACGCGCTGACCCCCTTTTTGCCTGAGATCGATCTGGCTTTGGTAATGACGGTGGAGCCCGGCTGGGGCGGCCAGTCATTCATGCCGGATATGCTGGAGAAAGTCCGCGCGCTCCGCGGCCTGATAGACGACGCGAAACTGCGCGTCCAGCTTCAGGTGGACGGCGGCATCAACGCCGAAACCGCCGTGCACTCAGTCCTGGCCGGGGCCGACGTGCTGGTGGCCGGTTCTTCCATCTTCAGCCCGGACCGCACCGCGGCGGAAAATATGAGGCGAATGACGACCGGCCTGAGCCAAGCGGGGATTCCCCTGGCGCCGTTCGCTGATGAGTGAAGCGGCGCTTCCTGGCCTTCGCGTGTTCCGAGCAGAGCGCGGACTCTGCTCCGGCGGATGCGGCGCTACGATAACGCGGGCTAGTTGCGCGATTTCGCGGGGTCTGTTTCACTAAGGCGGAAGCGCGGCAGCCGTTCACACTGCGCGGCGCGCCGCCGGTGCCGGGACTAGGACGAAAGCGGAACTCGATTTTCCTGAAAGGCGCAAGCAAAATGCTGAGATTCGGAGTGTTTGGCTATGGCATGATTGCCGACGTGCACGCGGAAGGACTGGCGCACATCGAGGGGGTGGAACTTATCGCGGTCTGCGGCCCGCGCGAGGCCGGGGCGCGGGACTTCGCCGCCAAGTTTGGTGTGCGGCACGCCTTCACCGACCCCGATGACCTGCTGGCGGTCGGTGAGATCGACGGTGTGCTGGTGGACGCGCCGGACGCCTTTCACCACGATCTGGTTATGCGTTCCGCGCGGGCCGGTAAGCACATATTCTGCGAGAAGCCCCTGGCGGTCACGGTGGAAGAAGCCCGCGAGATGTACGAGGCGGCCCGCGAAGCGGACCTGCGCACGGTGGTGGGCTTTTCCAATCGCTGGAACATGGCGGCCAATAACATCCGCCGGCTCATCGAGGACGACGTGATTGGAGAGGTCGTGCACGTGCACGGGCAGAGCCTCAACCCGGCGTTGGTGCGGTCGCCGCAGCCGCGCTTCACGTGGCGCACCGACGCCAAGCGCACGGGCACCGGCATCCTGGGGGACCTGGGCTCCCATCACATCGACCTGGCGCACTTCCTCGTTGGCGACATCACCGATGTCTGCGCCAATATGAAGACCTTCACGCCGCAGGTCTTCGCCGACGACGGCACGCCCCACGCGCACGACCTGGACGACGATACGATCGTGCTCATGCAACTGGCCAACGGCGCGCACGGCACGCTGGGCCTGAGCCGGCTGGGTTCGGTGCACGCCGACTATCCGGTGGGGAGGCGCCACTTCATGATCAACGGGCGCAAGGGCGGCATTCTCTACGAGAACGGCCAGGGGCGCCTCTTCATGCCCGACGGCACGAACGAGCCGATCCCGGGCGAACCGCCTACCGTGGATAGAGGCCACGGCGGGCAACTGCTGGCCGGCGCGACGCGGCAGATGGAGACCTTCGTCCAGTCCGTGCGCGAGGACCGCGAGATTAAACCCACCTTCACCGAGGGACTGAAGACCCAAGAGGTGCTGCACGCGGTGGTAGAGTCCGCCCAGAGCCGCGCGTGGGTGACCGTGCCGCGCGTGGACTGAGCGCCGGCGCTCCGTGCTGCCGCACTGCGCGCTACTTGTTGGGATAAAGCGATGAAAGCCCGGCTGTATTCATCAAGAGAGGATACCGGACGCTATGGGAAACTTCCGCTATGAAGAACTCAAGTCGCCGGAGGTAGGCGCGGCGGCCTTGCAGGATCCGGTGGTCGTGCTGCCGGTGGGCACCATGGAGCAGCACGGGCCCCACATGCCGCTGATGGTGGACTACATCATCCCGCAGCGCATCGCCAACGACGCGGCAGAGCAATTGGCGCCGAACGTGATAGTGATGCCGCCGGTGGTCTATTCGTTCAACGAGCACCACATGGACTTTCCGGGCACGATCGCCATCAACATGTACACGATTATCGACTACGTGGCGCAAATTGGCTTTAGTCTGGCCCACCACGGCTTCCGGCACATCGTGCTCCTCAACGGCCACGGCAGCAACGTGCCGGTGATGGACCTCGCCATGCGCCGCATCAACAACGAGAGCGCGGCGATCAGCGTGCTGGCCAACTACTGGGCGCTCATCCGGGCGGAAGATCTGACCTGGGACCGGGAGTCGCACGGCGTGAGCCATCACGCGGACGAGGATGAGACCTCGCTCATGCTCTATCTCTATCCCGACCTGGTGGACATGAGCAAGGCGGTGCGCACGGTGGAAGAGGTGCAGCAGAGCGAGCACATCTGGGGCGCCTGGCCGGCCAATACCCGCATCCACTACCAGGAGTTCTTCAGCCGCAACACGTCAACCGGCATCCAAGGCGATCCCACCGGGGCCAGCGCCGCCAAGGGTGAGGCTCTCTACAAGGCGGCGGTGAGGCGGACTGTAGATTTCCTGCAGGAGTTCCGCGCCCGCGAAATCCGGCCGCAACGGGATTTCCATCCTAAGCCGCAAGAGTAAGGCAACCTTTCGGTTGCCAGTCTTGGCGACAGTCATCCGTTCGTGCTGAGCGCTTCGGCAGGCTCAGCACAGGCTTGTCGAAGCATGAGCGGCTGACGCTTCGTTGGCACGGCAATTCCGTTCACCCATCGACAGGCTCAGGGCGAACGGAATTGCCTTTAGCCTGAATGAACAATGGGCTATCTTGATGAAAACCGCGTGTCGTGCGCAGCCTGCGGCCTAGATTACCGCGATCTGGCCGCCGTCCACTACGAGCGCGTGGCCGGTGACGTAGCGGCTGAGGTCGCTGGCGAGGAAGACCGCGCAATCGGCCACCTCTTCCGGTTCGCCCACCCGGCGGAAGGGGACGCGCTTCAGATACTCGTTGATCCATGCCTCGTCGGCGATGCTCTCTACCGTGAGGGGGGTGCGAATGTAGCCGGGGGCGAGGCAATTCACGGTGATTTCGTGCTTCGCCAGGTCGATGGCCGCGCTCTTCGTTAGCAGCGTGACGGCGCCTTTGGACGTGTTGTAGGCGGCCAACTCTTCCTCACCCATGATGCCGTTCACGGAGGACATGTTGATGATGCGGCCGCCGTGCCCCTGCGCGACCATCTGCCGGGCGGCCACCTGGTCGCAGAGATAGACGCCGTGCATGTTGACCGCGGCGACCCGATGCCAGTCTTCATCCTCGATGTCCACGAAGTCATGCTCAAGGGCGATACCGGCGATCGCGGCCATGACGTCGAGCTTGCCGAATTCCGCCACGGCCCGGGCGACGGTTGCTTCCACGTCGGCGCGCTGGGTGACGTCGCAGCGGTGGGTGAGAAACGTAGAGTCGTGCTCGCTGGCACGGTTTGCCGTTTCTTCCAGACCTTCTTCATTGAGGTCCGCGCCAAGGACGTTCGCGCCTTCGCGCAGAAAGGCGAGGGCAATGGCCTGTCCGATGCCGCTGGCGGCGCCGGTGACGATGGCATTCTTGCCGACAAGCAGGTCTGGCATTCTTGGTTACTCCTCGTGTACTCGCAATTGCGTATCAGTCGTATCGCCTGATGGCCTGGTCTGCGTCGCTACACTTCCTGTAACGCCTTTGCCACCGCGTCAACCGTTTGGCGCACGTCCTCGTCGGTGTGCGCGGCGGAGACGTACCAGCGGCCCGAGGGAATGGCGCGCACGCCGTGATCGATGAGTTTGCCCTGGAACGCGGCGTACGTATCCTCATCGCAGTCCCAGTTGTCGCGGAAGGAGGCGATTTCCTGCCGCTCCGTGAACCAGGCGAAGAAGACCGGGCCGATGCCTTGTACCAACACGGCCTGACCGGCTTCCTGCGCCGCTTGCCGGATGCCGTCCATCAGGCTGCGGCCAGTCGCGCGGATCTGCTCGTACACCGCGCCGTCGTCGCGGGCGAGCACGTCCAGCGTGGCGTTGGCGGCGGCGAGGGTGATGGGATTGCCGTTGTACGTGCCGCCGTGCATGACGCCGTCGCCTACCAGGCCCATGATGTCGCGGCGTCCCCCGAAGACGCTCAGCGGAAAGCCGTTGGCGACGGCTTTGCCAAGTGTCACCAGGTCCGGCGTGACTCCGAGCAAGCCCTGCGCGCCGTGGAGATCCGCGCGGAAGCCCGTGATGACCTCGTCGAAGATGAGCAAGACTTTCTCGCGGGTGCAGATGTCCCGGAGGCCTTCCAGAAAGCCCGGCTGCGGCAGGATGAAGCCGCCGTTGCACATGATGGGTTCGGTAATGACGGCGGCCACGTTGCGCCCCTCGCGCTCGATGAGGGCCGCAAAGGCGTCAAGGTCGTTCCACGGCAGCACCAGGGTCTCGCCGGCGGCGTGTGGCAGTTGCCCCTGGCTGCCAAGCACCGGCCGGGGAAAGGGCAGCGCGCCTGCTTCTTCCTCGGACTGCGGATGATCGCTGACGAGTTGGTCGTCCAGCCAGCCGTGGTAGTGGCCCTCGAAGCGCACGATCTTCGTGCGGCCGGTGTAGGCGCGCGCCAGGCGGAAGAGGGCGTGGTTGGCCTCGGAGCCGCTGCCGCAGAAACGCACCACGTCCATGGCGGGTACCAGCGCCGCAATCTTCTCCGACGCTTCTACTTCAATCTCGTGTTGGCCGCCGTAGGTCTGGCCCAACGCCACCTGCTTCTGTACGGCCTCAACAAGCTCAGGATGGCTGTGTCCCAGAATGAGCGGCCCGTAGGCGGCTACGTAGTCGATGAACTCATTGCCGTCCACGTCGAACAGGCGGGAACCCCGGCCGTGGCTGAAGTAGAGCGGCGTGGGGCGTTCCTGCAGGCGGATGTTGCTGCTCACGCCGGCGGCAAGATGCTTGCGGGCGCGCTGCCAAAGCTCCTGGGAGCGGGTAATGCGTCGCACTGATGGTGTCCCTTCTTAGAATCTGCCGTAGCGCGTCACGCGGCGGCCGGCGCGACTGGGGGGTACAGAGCGTCCATGCGCGCCGCGACAGCGGCGCATTGGCCCCCACGCAGCGCCGCCGTTCTCTTGCGTGCATTGTCGCAATTCAGCCGGAGACGCCTTGCGACTTTCCATTTGCTTGCAGCCGCAGCGCTTCCATCTTCTCCACCAGCCGCTTCACGCGCTCGATGCTCTTTTGCACGGTATAGTCCGATTCCCAGCCCTCGTAGAAGTTCTGGTGCAAGGCGCTGGCTTCCTTGAAGAGGCCGAACAGTTCGGGGTCGCCCGTTTCGTCCGCGATGCGGGCCGCGACGTCGAACAGAAGCCTGTGAGTTCGATGCTCCCATCCCCGGCTCTCCGCGGCGGCTTTCATGGCATGTGCCGCCGCGCCCCACGCTTTTTCCGATGCCTGAAGCGTATCTCCGCTTTGAAGCTCTTCCTGGGACTGAACGATGAACCGCAGGCTGGTGGCGGCGTGCCTTTCTACCTGCTCCTGTCTACCGTTTGGCGTTTCCATCGTATTCCTTTTCCAGTTATCTTTGGCTGCTTGCAGTATAGCATGAGCCGCCGCGAACGCATCAGCGTGCTTCCACCTTGACGCAGTAGTTGCCGTGAGGCGCAACCAGGATGTGCTTCCCGCCCGCGCTCGACACCGAGAGCGCGGATTCATCATCGGCGTGCGCAATGTCTGCCACGGCTTCGTAGGGTCGCGCCGCGCACGTCATCGTCTGCTGCTTCTTTGTCCAGTTGCGGAAGATGATAACATTGCCGTAGCGGCGGCTCGACACGCCGTTCTCCCAAAGCTGGCGGACCTCGGGCATGGTGAGAAAGACGTGCGTGGGATGCCGCGCTTCCAGCCAGGAGAGATAGGAGTCCCAAACCGCGAAGTTGTTATCCACGTCGTCGGTGAAGGCGGTAAAGTTGCGGCGGTGGCTGCTGATGAACGCCGGCCGGTTCGCTTGCCACGCGGCGGCGGTTTCGGCCTGCACGCGGGCGAGGATATCCTCCTGGTCGGCGGTCATAAAGGGCTCGAAGTTGATGGCTCTGCCCGCGTACCAGAGGTCGGCCACCGGGGAGCGTTTGCCGGTTTGGTCTTCGCCGGCGCGGTCGGACACGCCCACCCGTATGCCGATGCCCTGCGCGGCCCAGGCGATTTCGGCCTCGTCCGAATTGCGCACGCTGGCGGGCGGGTAGCCGAAAGCGCGGATGAAGTAGCTCAGCGCCCCGCGCACCCACTCCAGGCGTTCCGGTTCCGGCATGTCCTCGTGCTCCGGCACGCGCTCGCGCACCGTCTCGCAGACGTACATGCGGTGGGCGAACATGCGTTGCGCCCGTTCTTCACCCTCGCGGAGGCGTTTGAGCCAGCGGTGGTGGCTGAAGTGGTGGGTGCGGCCGTGGTATTGCGGCGCCCACACGCCGCGCTCCATGCCCTCGCGCGCTTTGCTCACGGTGTCGCCGCGCTCCCAACCTTGGGAGACGCCTTGGTCGAGGCCAATGTCCACGTAGTGGCGAAACGCGGTCTCCTGGATGGCGTCGTAGTCCGGGCCGCCCACGATGTAGTAGGGTTCGAAGACGATCGGCTGGTCGTCGCCGCCGCGATGGGCTTCCAGCAATTGAAACGTGCGCTCCAGGTCCGCCGGCGTCTCCAGGCTGCCCGACGACCAGCGGGTGCGCATGAGTTCCTCGTGGCGGGTGGCGGTGTAGGCTTCCTCGGTCGGCGCCCAGGCGTTCATGCCCCAATCGTCGCTCCAGACGACGATGGCGGGATGGTCTTGCCAATTGACTGCGGAATTCATTGCGCTTCCTTTGCCGGTGAATGGTAATTTCATGGGCGTTGCGTGCGATTGGGACGCGGCCTTGCCCTTATGCTCTCGCCTCAACGTAGCGCGGGGATAAGCCCCTTGCTGTCTCCTTTACGTAGCGCGGGGGCTTGTCCCCCCGCCGGAGCAGGCAAAATTAGAACGGAATGGATTGGCCCTACGGAAGACGCAGGTTATGCGCACGTCTCGTGCGAACCTGCGCTACCGGGCAATGGAGGGCAAGTCCCATTCATGCGGACAGCGTACCGCGTGCTGAGGCGGGGGACAAGCCCCCGGGCTACGGTAGAGCGACAGTGCCGTGTGGTGAGGCGGGGAACAAGCCCCCGCGCTACGGTAGAGCGACAGTGCCGTGTGGTGAGGCGGGGGACAAGCCCCAATGCTGTCGCATTAAACGCGATGAGAATGAAAACTGCGCTCGTTTCTCCGGTAGCGCAGGTTTGTAACCTGCGTCTTCCGTAAGGTCAATCCATTTCGTTCTCGCTTTTCTTGTTCCGGCGGGGGACAAGCCCCCGCGCTACGTTAATGCGACAGCATTGGGGACAAGCCCCCGGGCTACGGTAGAGCGACAGTGCCGTGTGCGGAGGCGGGGGACGAGCCCCCGCGCTACGGGAAGGCCAGCGCGCGTCGGGTGAACGGCGGCGCGAGCGGGCCGGCCGGGTTCAGGCGCTTAGATCCAGTCGATGAAGTGGTAGGCCCACGGCGCGCACGGTATCGCGTCGCACACGCGCTCGATCACCTGATCGCTGGCGCCGTAGGCGGTTACGCTGCCTTCGGCCAGGCGGGCGCGCAGGTCAAGCCGCGCCAGCAGCCAGCGGTGGAGCGTCTCCTCTTTCATTTCCAACGTCAGCGTATGCTGGCGCACCTCCGGCTCGATGAGGAGATAGTCGTCCTGCGGCGTGCTCACGGTGAGGGCGGTGTTGAAGAGGTCGAAGCGCTGATGCCAGTGATTCTGGAAGAAACTGAGCACGTCGATGACCTGCGCCATGATGATCGTGCCGCGCGCTTCCGGCGCAAAGCCGTACGATTGCAGCAAGGGCAGGAACGGATCAGAGTCGGATACCTGGATGTCCACGCCCAGTTTGCGCTCGGCGGCCACGCTCGCCACGCCGGTAAGAATGCGCTGTCCGATGCTCAGGTCCCCTCCCAGCGTCGCCATCTCCAGCACGTGGGCCGTGCTGTTGTGCCGCGTGGTGCGCACGCCGCAGATGGCGTAGCCCAGCAGTTCTTCGCTTTGGATGATGTGAACGAATGAAAAGTCCGTGGGAAATTCCGCGTAGATGGAAGAAGTGAGCGCCCGTTGCCAATAGTCCTCGCCGCGTTGCGGATAACCGCCGTGGCGTCCGTAGGTGCTATTGAAGACGGCCTGGAGGCGCTCCATGTTGAGAAAGACCGACTCTTTGCCCGCCAGGGTAATCCCGGGCGGCAGGTGGCCGGTCTCCGGCGAGCCGAAGCGGTAGTGCCGGGAGTAGAGCAGGTCGTAGTGATTGGTTGTCGCGTAGAAGCGGTAGCCGTCGCTGCGTTCGTCGCCGCGGTAGACGAAGAGGGCGTCGGCGCGTTCAGGCAGGAACTCGCGGGCCTTGGCGATCATACCCCTGCCGATGCCCTGGCTGCGGAGTTCCTCGCGGGTGCCCACCGAGTTTTCGAAGGCCGCCGTAATCGTCACGCCCGGGGCGATTACTACATCCCGGAGCGCCAGCGGTATGGCTCCTACCACCTGGCCTTCGAGTACCGCGATCGAGGCCAGCATCTCGTCTCGTTCCCAGTCTTCCTGGGCTACCGGCGCGTCTGGGAACACCTCGTTGCGGAGGGCCAGCGCCTGCAAGACATCGTCCGGCTGCATCTCGCGGTATTCGATCGTCTCCATTGGGGGCAGGGCCTCGCGATTCCATTGCGTTCGTTCGGGACTTGCGCGCTGTGGCAGCTTAACGCCCCGTGCCGGAGGCGCACGCGCCGCTGGTATTGTAGCACAGAAGCGGTTGACGCGCTAAGGAACGCCCGTGTGCCGCCCGCTGGGGAGCGGCTGGGTGAAGACCGGCGGGCGCGGGCGCGGCGGAATGCGCCTATAACAAAGCCAGCGCGCGCGGCGGCGCAGGGAGAAGCCAAGGCAACCGCAAAATCACGCAGCAAGGCGTGGTTGCCACAGGGTCACCTACGTTGAAGTTGGCGCTCCCGCTCAATCGGCCGCGCCCACTTCGGCCGCCGTCTCGATCAACGACTGCTGCTCCATGAGTTCCCGGAGCGGCTTGGGGTACACCTTCCAGAACAGGGGAAGGTAGCGTTCGAAGTCCCGCAGGATCGCCTGGCCGCGAGGGCTTTGGGTAAGGGCAACGTGTCGTTCGAGCAGGCGCTGGAGGGTTGCGATGTCCTCGCCGTCGCTAAGCGGTTCGATGTCCACCATCTCCGGGTTGTAGCGTCGTGAGAAGGTGTGGTTTTCATCCAGCACGAAGGCGATGCCGGCGGCCATGCCGGCGCCGAAGTTGCGCCCGACTTCTCCGAGCACGGCTACCGTGCCGCTGGTCATGTACTCGCAGCAGTGGTCGCCGGCGCCTTCCACCACGGCTTCCGCGCCGCTGTTGCGCACGGCAAACCGCTCTCCCGCCAGGCCGGCTACGAAGAGAGACCCGCCCGTAGCGCCATAGAGACAGGTATTGCCGATGATGACGTTTTCATGGGACTTCAGATCAGCCTCCGGCGGCGGAAGGATGGCGATTTCACCGCCGGTCATGCCTTTGGCGACGTAGTCCTGGGCTTCGCCGTGGAGCGTGAGCGCCATGCCGGGCACGCAGAAAGCGCCAAACGACTGACCCACGCTGCCCTGGAAGTCCAGCGCCAGCGCGCCGGCCTGCAGGCCCCCGTTGCCGTGCCGCATGGCAACCGCGCCGGCGACGCGCGCGCCCACGCCGCGCATGTGATTCCGCACGCCGTACTCCAGGCTGGCGCGGCTCTCGCCGGCAACGGCGGCGGCGGCGTCCTGGACGATGGTATCGTCCAAAACGGCCCCGGGCCGGTCGTTCCGCTCTTCAACGCAGTAGCGGGCCAATTCGCCGTTCGGGTTATCCTGGGCCAGGAGCGGGCGCAGGTCTATGGTGTTCGCCTTGTGGCCGCCGGGAAGCGTCCGTTGGCGCAGCATCTCGGTGCGGCCGATGATTTCTTCGAGCGAGCGCACGCCCAGGCTCGCCATGATCTCTCGCACTTCCTGGGCAACCAAGGTCAGGTAATTCACGAGCATCTCCGGCGTGCCGGTGAACTTCTCGCGCAAGTCCTCGCGCTGGGTGGCGACGCCGGTGGGGCAGGTGTTCAGGTGGCATTGGCGCGCCATGTCGCAGCCGATCGCCACCACGCTGGCGGTGGCAAAGCCGAATTCTTCACCGCCCAGTATCGCGCCGACCACTACGTCGCGCCCGGTCTTGAAGCCGCCGTCCACGCGGACGCGGATGCGGGAGCGCAGGTTGTTGCGCACCAGCGTCTGCTGCGTCTCCGCCAGTCCCAGTTCCCAGGGCAGGCCGCTGTTCTTGATGGAACTCAACGGTGAAGCGCCCGTGCCGCCGTCCTGGCCGGAGATGAGCACGTAGTCGGCGTAGGCCTTGGCCACGCCAACCGCCACGGTACCCACGCCGGCTTCGGAAACCAACTTCACGCCCACGTGGGCCTGGGGGTTCACCTGCTTGAGGTCGTAGATCAGTTGCGCGATGTCCTCGATCGAGTAGATGTCGTGGTGCGGCGGGGGCGAGATGAGCGGAATGCCGGGGATGGCGTGCCGGATTCTGGCAATGAAAGGCGTCACCTTGAAGCCGGGCAGTTGGCCGCCTTCGCCCGGTTTCGAGCCTTGCGCCATCTTGATTTCCAACTCCTGCGCCTGGGTGAGGTATTCGGTGGTCACGCCAAAGCGGGCGCTGGCCACCTGCTTGACCGCGCAACTGGCGGAATCGCCGTTGGGCAGCGGCTTGTACCAGTCCGGGTCCTCCCCGCCTTCACCGGTGTTGCTGCGCCCGCCGATGCGGTTCAGCGCAATGGCGATAGCCTTGTGCGCCTCCGGTGAGAGCGCGCCGAGCGACATGGCTTGGGATGTAAAGCGGCGGCGGATTTCCTCTACGGGTTCAACCTCTTCAATGGGGATAGGAGCCCCCGGCACTAATTCCAGCAAGTCCCGCAGGCAGGTCGGCGGCCGGCTGTACACGGCCTCGGCGTACTGCCGGTAGTCTTCCGTCTTGCCAGTGCGCGCCGCCAATTGGAGCGCCTGTACGATGCTGGGACTATAGGCGTGGTACTCGCCGTTCCGCCGGAACCGGTAGAGGCCGTAGTCCGGCAGCCTGCCGTTTCTCTTCCCGCGCAAGGCGCCGGTGGACTCGCCGAACGCCGCGGCGTGGCGTTCGGCAACTTCCGCCGCAATCTCCTCCAGGCCGAGGCCCTCGATGCGGGAAGGCGTGCCGGTAAAATAGTCGTCGGAGACGGCGCTGTTCAGGCCGACTATCTCGAAGATCTGCGCGCCGCGATAGCCCCCCAGCGTCGAGATGCCCATTTTGGACATGATCTTGAGCAAACCGTCTTCCACCGACGCGCGATAGTGCCGCCACGCCGTGATTGTGTCCACCGTTTGCCGCCGATCCGTCTCCGCCAGGTGCCGAATGGTCTCAAAGGCAAGGTAGGGATAGACGAATCCGACGCCGTGGCCGAGGAGACAGGCGAAGTGGTGGATGTCCCACACCTCGCCGCTCTCGACGACGATGCTGGCCTGCATGCGCTTACGGGCGCGCGCCAGGTGCTGGTGCACGGCGGAAGCCGCCAGCATAATTGGAATCGGCGCATGGTCGGGTCCCACGCCGAGATCGCTGAGGATCAGGACGGTCCGCCCTTTGTCGATGCTCTCCTCGGCGTGCTTGCAGAGCCGGCGGAGCGCCCTCTCGATGCCCGCTCTTCCTTCGGCAACCGGATAGAGCGTGGAGAGCATGATCGAGGAGAACGAGGAGTCGTACTGGTGCACCAGGTCTCTGAATTGGCCGTGGTCCAGCAGCGGACTCTCGAACTCCAGCAGGTGGGCGTGCCCGGGCGTTTCCGTAAGGATGTTGCCCCGGCCGCCGATGTAACTCCTGAGCGACATCACGAGCGACTCGCGCAGCGGATCGATGGGCGGATTAGTGACCTGCGCGAACCGCTGCTTGAAATAGTTGAAGAACGAGCGCGGCTGGGACGAAAGCGCGGCCAGCGGCGTGTCGTTCCCCATGGACCACACGGCGTCTTTGCCCTCTTTGCCCATAGGATCGAGCACCATGCGCAGTTCCTCGTTGCCGTAGCCAAAGGCGCGGTGCATGACGCCGAGGGTGTCTTTGTCGAAGTCGAGACTATCAGCCGGGTCCAGCGCCGGCGCCTTGGCGCGTACCCGGCGCTCCCGCAGCCACGCGCCGTAGGGCGCGCGCTCGGCCAAGCGCCGCTTGATGTCTCTATCGGTCAAGAGGCGATGGTTTTCCGTATCGACGGCAATCATCTCGCCGGGGCCGAGACGCCCTTTCTCGATGACGTCGGCGTCGGGCACGATCGCGGCGCTTGCCTCCGAGGAAACAACGACCATGCCGGAACGGGTGACTTTGTAGCGGGCCGGGCGCAGGCCGTTGCGGTCCAGGCTCGCCGCCGCGACGCGGCCGTCGGTGAACGCCAGCGCGGCCGGGCCTTCCCACGGTTCGGCAAGACCCGCATGGTAGGCGTGGAAGGCGCGGAGGTCGGGGTCCATGTCCTCGTCGTGTTCCCAGGCTTCCGGCATCATCATGGCCAGCGTGTGCAGGATGTCCCGGCCGGAAAGGTGCATGAATTCGGCAAGATTGTCCAATGACGCCGAGTCGCTCCCTTCGGGCTCGATGAAGGGAATGCCCGCGTCGATCCGTTCGTCCCAGGCCGCGGCGATCATGCTGTGCTCGCGGGCGCGTGTCCAGTTGCGGTTGCCCCACAGAGTGTTGATCTCGCCATTATGGGCGAGCAGGCGGAACGGTTGGGCTAACTGCCACGTGGGAAACGTATTGCTGCTGTAGCGCTGGTGGAAAACCGCCAGCGCGGTCTCGTAGTCCGGGTCTTTCAAGTCTAGGTAGAATTCGGCAAGTTGCGCCGCCACCAGCAGCGCCTTGTAGACCACGGTGCGATGGGAAAACGAGGGCAGGTAGAGGGCGTCGATGCCCGCGCGCTGGGCCTCGCCCTGGATGTTCCTGCGGGCCACGTAGAGCGCGCGCTCGAACGCCAGATCGTCCAGGCCGGCGGGGCGCTGCACCAGCACCTGCTGGATGTCGGGCATGCTGCGGGCGGCGATCTCCCCCAGCGCGGCCACGTCAACCGGCGCCGGCCGCCACGCGAGCAGCGGGATGCCGTGCTCCTCCAACACGCGGTTGACGACCGCCACGGCTTGTTTCGCTGAAGGATCGTCAGCCGGAGGGAGATAGACCATGCCGAGGCCGATGTCGTCGGCGGCAACGTGCCGGATGCCGCGCTCCGCCAGTTCGCGCAGCAGCAAGCGGCGCGGGAGTTGCGTCAGGATGCCGGCGCCGTCGCCGGTGCGTCCGTCGGCGGAGATTGCGCCCCGGTGGGTAAGCCCCACCACGGCCTGGACCGCCGTCCGGAGAATGCTGTGCTCCGGCACGCCGGAAATGCTCGCGATGAAGCCAACGCCGCAGGCGTCGAATTCGAATTCCGGACGGTAGAGACCGGCCGGCTTCGGCTTTCGTTCAGGTGACATAGGACTAAAGCTACTTGGAAGATCCATTGCTACTTCTCAGTTGGTTTTCCGGATGACCGTTGGCCCCGCCGCGTTTTCTCCAAATGGGGGCACGTCCCTTAAACGTGAAAATGAGGGACTCCGTACAGGAGTTCCTCATACCTCATTGTACGCGCCCCGCGCTTCACTCCGCAACAAGTGTGATTGAATGATAGCGGACGGTATTCGACTCGTCAAGGTGAGAAGCGGCTTAATGCTGGGCGGCGGATACAGAGAATCTGAGGGCGCGCCACGCGTCCGTCGGCGCTGCGGCGAGCGGCCCCGCGCTTCGTTTATCCATGGGGATTGCGCCATTCCGCAAACGCCAAGCGCGCTGGCGAATCCGGCAAGGCCGGGGCGGGGCAATCATGCGCTTGACAGAGGGATGTGGTTGAACGCGGCGCGGGGCGGTGATACAATCGGATTGCGTGGGTGATTAGCTCAGCTGGTTAGAGCGCTACTCTTACAAAGTAGAGGCCGCAGGTTCGAGTCCTGCATCGCCCACCAGCCACTTGCCGAGATAGCTCAGTTGGTAGAGCACAGGACTGAAAATCCTGGTGTCGCCGGTTCGACTCCGGCTCTCGGCACCCAACGTTGCCAGTGACCAAGGGTTGCGCCCCGTGTCTGAAGCGACTGCCTCTCTCGACGCCCCTGTTCTCCACGACCTGGATGCCGCGATTCAGCGCGAGTGGCTGGTGACGAACGGCATCGGCGGCTACGCCAGCGGGACGGTGATGGGCATCAATACGCGCCGCTACCACGGCCTCTTGGTCGCCGCGCTCGAGCCGCCGCTGGGGCGCGCGGTGATGCTGGCGAAAGTGGACGAAGTTGCGTCCGTTGGCGGCCAAGCCTACGAACTCGGCGCTAATGAATTCCACCCCGGCGTAATCCATCCGCAGGGCTATACCGCGTTGGACGCGGTGGCCCTCGAGGGACAGATTCCGGTTTTCCGGTACCGCGTTGGCGCGAACGTCCTCGAGAAGCGCATTTGGCTGGCGCACGGCCGGAACACGACGTACGTGACGTACACCCACGTCACCGGCGACGAGCCGATCACGCTGACGATACGGCTCTTCACCGCCCTGCGGGACTTCCACGCGCTCGAGCGCGGCTCCGACGAAACACGCCCCGCCGTGGCCCTGCATGACGCCGGCCACGCTACGGTATCTTCTCCCCGGGACGCGCCGCCGCTCCACCTCTTCTGCGGCGGCGGCGCCGCTTTCGAGCCGCGAGACGAGTGGTATTGGAATTACGTCTACCGCGAGGAACGCGCGCGGGCCCTGGACTACGTGGAAGACCTCTACCATCCGCTGGACTGCGCGGCAGCGATCGCGCCCGGCGAGAGCGCGTGCCTGATCGCCAGCGTCGAACCCCTGGAACGGATAGAGCGCGATGCGGAGCGCGCCCTGAACGAAGAGAGCGCGCGCGCCGCCGCGCTGGTGGAGCACGCCGCCATTGATCCAAGCGCCGACCCTTTCGGCGCGCAACTGGTTATCGCCGCCGACCAATGCCTGGTGGAACGAACGTTGGCGGAGGGCGAGGAATCCCTCACGGTAATCGCCGGCTACCCGTGGTTCGGCGACTGGGGGCGGGATACGATGATCAGCCTGCCGGGTCTCGCGCTCGCCACAAATCGGGCGGACGCGGCGCGGGACCTGCTGCGCACCTTTGGCGCTTACGTGAGCGAGGGCATGATTCCCAACCGCTTCCCGGACGTGGGCGCGGCGCCGGAGTACAATACGGTGGACGCGACGCTGTGGTACTTCCAGGCGCTGCACGCCTATCTGGAGGCAACCGGCGATGAGGCGCTGCTGCGCGAACTCTTGCCGGCGCTCGATGAAATCGTCCACCGCTACTACCACGGCACCCGCTACAATATCCACGTGGATCCGGCGGACGGCCTGGTGTGGGCCGGCGAACCGGGCGTGCAGTTGACGTGGATGGACGTCAAGGCGGGCGACTGGCTGCCCACGCCGCGCATGGGCAAGCCGGTGGAGATCCAGGCGCTCTGGTACAATGCGCTGTGCCTGCTGGAGCGGTGGCGCGAGGGAAACGGCAAGCCCGCGGGCGAAATCGTCGAGTGGCGCAAGGCCGTCGAGCAACACTTCATGCGCCGCTTCTGGTACGCGGAAGGCGGCTACCTGTACGATGTCATCGACGGCCCGGACGGTGAAGACGACCCCGCGCTGCGTCCGAATCAACTCTTCGCGCTCAGTCTGCCGCATTCCCTTGTGCCGGCGGCGGCGGCGCGGCAGGTCTTGAAGGTCGTCGACGCTACCTTGCTGACGCCGGCGGGCTTGCGCTCGCTCGCGCCCGGCGACGCGCAATACCGGGGACGGTACGGCGGCTCTCTGTGGGAGCGCGAAGGCAGTTACCATAACGGCACGGTGTGGGGCTGGCTCATTGGGCCGTATCTCGACGCGCTGCTGCGCTACGAGGGTGACGAAGACGCGGCGCGTAACGTCCTCAACGGCTTTGTAGTACAAATGACCGAAGGGGCGTTGGGCACGATCAGCGAAGTGTTCGACGGCGATGCGCCCCACGCGCCGTGCGGCTGCTACGCCCAGGCCTGGAGCGTGGCCGAGGTCTTGCGCCACTGGCGAGCGCTGGCGCCGGTTGAACGTTAAACGGAGGAGAAACGAGCGTGGCACAACAGACTGTCGCAGGGGAACGTCAGCGCCTGCAAGAACTCGCCATCGAGGGCGGCGCGCCGGTGCGGGACGTGAAACAACGCCCGTTTCCCCGCTGGCCGGTCTTTTGGGATGATGAGAAAGAGGCCGTGCAGTCGGTGCTGGAATCGGGCCGCGTGAACTATTGGACCGGGGAGTGCGGCCGTGAATTTCAAGCGGCGTTCGCCGCCCGCATGGGCGTCGCGGAAGCGATTGCCGTGAACAGCGGCACGAGCGCGCTCCACGTGGCCTTGGCGGCGGCCGGCGTGAAGCCGGGCGATGAGGTGATCGTGCCGGCGCGCAGTTTCATCGCCACCGCCTCGGCGGTCACCAACCAATTCGCCGCGCCAATCTTTGCCGACATCGATCCGGCAACGCACACGCTCGCGGTAGAGTCCGTGGCGGAGCGCATCACGCCGCGCACCACGGCGGTCATTCCGGTGCATCTCGCCGGTCTGCCGGCGGACATGGATCCGCTGCTGGCATTGGCCCGCAAGCGCGGTCTGGCGGTGATCGAGGATTGCGCCCAGGCCCACGGCGCGACCTATCGCGGCCGGACGGTGGGGAGTCTGGGCGACATGAACGCCTGGAGCTTTTGCCAGGACAAGATCTTCACCACCGGCGGCGAGGGCGGCATCGTGGGTACCGACGACCCGGCGGCCGTTGAGGTAGCCCGCGGTTTCCGCGACCACGGCTTTCACGAAGCGGAACGCCGCAGCGCGTTGGCGCGCGGCGCGTTGAACCAGTACACCCACTACCGCGTCGGCTACAACTACCGCATGACGGAGATGCAGAGCGCGATCGGCGTCAAGGCGCTGGCGCGGCTGGATTGGCACCTGCGGCGGCGCCGCGAAAACGCGCGCTACCTCACGCAGGGTCTCAGCGAACTGGGAGCGGTGCTCAGTCCCGCGCCTGAGACGCCGGAGTCTGAACACGCCTTTTACTGCTACTACGTTACGCTGAAACCGGAGGCCCTTAGCTGCGACCGCGACGAGTTCGTGCGGGCGTTGCAGGCCGAGGGCGTGCGCGCCGCGCGGGGCACCAGCGCCGAACTCTACCTGGAGCCGGTCTACCGTCAGAAGAAGGGCTACGGCGACACGGCGCAACCGTTCGCCGGAGTTGACTATTCCCGTGTAGAATGCCCCCATGCCCGGGACGTGGGCCAACGCTCCTTCCGGCTCGAGGTCTACCCGACGCTTCAGCAGGAAGACCTCGACGACGTGCTGGCGGCGATCTACAAGGTAGCGGCGGCCTACCGGGCATGAGGCGGTTCACGTGCCGGTTTGCGGGCCGCGCGGGGGCCGCAATGTTGAGAGGCGTGAAAGGCTCGCAGGCGGAGCCGGTTGCCGGGGCGTCGAGGATGCGCCTGGGTGTCAAGGATGTCAGGCGGCTGCCAGGATTTGAGGCGACGATCAACTAATCAATGCTAAAGCCAGCCTCTTCAACACTCCCGGCGGAGAATGCCCAGCGGGAAGTCCCCAGCTATCGCCTCTTAACGCTCTTGAACTACGCGCTCGTCATCCTGATGGGGCTGGGCTGGAACCTCATCGGCCCCTCCTTGCCGGCGATGCGCAACGAGTTTTCCCTGAGCGTCGCGAGCGTCGGCATCGTCTTTCCGCTGGCCACGGCGGGATTCGCCTTGGCGGTGATGGTGGCGGGCTACGTGGTGGACGGCTACGGGCGGCGGCCGGTGCTGGTAGGCGCGAGCCTGATGCTGGGAATCGGCTACTTAGGCTGGGGACTGGCGCCGCACTGGGCCGTCCTGGCGGTCTTCATGCTCTTTACCGGCGCGGGACTGGGATGTATTGACATAATAACGAACGTGACGGTATCGGACGTTAGTTCCGGCAACCGCGTGGCGGATCTCAACCGCCTGCACATGTTCTTTGGTCTCAGCGCCGTGCTCAGTCCGCTGCTGATTGGCTTGTCCCTTGACATAAACTGGCGCTTGCCGATGCTGGCGATCGGCGTGCTGGGGTTTGCCTGCCTGCCGCTGGCGCTGCGCGTGCAACTCCCCCAAGCGCCCGCCCTGGAACGGCTGAGCCGGGCCAACGTCCTGCCCCTGGCGCGCAACGGCGTCATCGTGCTGGTGACCGCGGCGCTCTTGGTCTACATCTGGGTGGAAGTCTCGCTCATCGGCTGGGGCGTAACCTACCTGACCGAGGAGTTTCAGGAGCCTTACGGTCGAAGCACGGCGTTGGTTTCGCTGTTTTGGGCGGCGATATTTCTCGGACGGCTGGCGATCGTGTGGCTGACCCGGTTCTTCTCAACCGAACAGATTCTGCAAATTCCTCTAATCGTCAGCGTGCCGCTGATTCTTGTGCTTGGCGTGGCCCCGGCGGCGTGGGTCGTCTACGCGGCCGTCTTCTTGCTCGGCTTGTGCGTGGCGGCCATGTTCCCGACCATGATGGCTTTGGCCTTGCAGCGGTTTCCCCGCCGGCCGGGCACGGTTGCCATTCTGCTGCTGCTGGGCGCGGCGGTAGGCGGCGTGCTGCCGCCTTACGTAATCGGCGTGGTGGCGGAGACGTTCTCATTTCGTATCGCCATGCTGAGCCTGCTGCCCGTGGCGATGGTCATGCCAATCTTGACCTACGCGGCCTTCCGGCGCACGGGTCAGGGGACTGAGGCTTCTTGAGGTGTACGCGCACGCGGCAGAGCCTGGCGAGGATCGCCCCAAATACTGTCGGGTCAACGTAGCGCGGGGGCTAGTCCCCCGCCGGAGGGAGAAGCGAAAACGTAGCGCGGGGGCTTGTCCCCAATGCTGTCGCATTAAACACAATGAGAGTGAAAACAACGCTCGTTTCTCCGGTAGCGCAGGTTTGTAACCTGCGTCTTCCGTAGGGTCAATCCATTTCGTTAGCATTTCTCTTATTCCGGCGGGGGACAAGCCCCCGCGCTACGTTAATGCGACAGTATTGGGGCTTGTCCCCCACCGGAGGGAGAGCCGGAACGTAGCGCGGGGGCTTGTCCCCCGCCGGAAGGTGAGGCGCGATAGGCAATCACCGGCGGTTTCGCATGGGAAAACCGTTATCACATAGTGACCCCACGAGTGCGCAGGTTACAAACCTGCGCTACCGGGGATGCGTGACGCCGTGCCCTTCGCAATGAAACGTGAGGCGACGGCATTGAGGAGCGCCCCGAGTCCTGAGCGGCGGTGAGGACGAAGACCCGGGCCGTTACCGAGCGGCGGCGCGCGACGCCGTGCCCGGCGATTGGTGTTCTGACGGTTTGGAAGAGATTGCCCCGGGTACGCCGCGAGCCAGGAAGAGCGAGACCAACTCCGGGTCCAGCCCCGGCCCGGCCATTTCTCGCAGAATCTCTACGGCGCGCGGCGGCGGCAAGGCGGCGCGGTACGGGCGATCGGACGTCAACGCGGCATAGACGTCGACAATCGCTACGATGCGGGCCGAAAGCGGTATGGCGTCGCCCGCCAGACCGTCGGGGTAGCCGGAGCCGTCGAGCCGCTCGTGATGGCCGCGCACAGCGGCGGCGGCGAGCAGCAGTGAATCGTCACTCGCGGACTTCGAATCCCTTGACTCCCCAGTCCCCGCTTCTAAACCCGCGCCGCTCGCAGCTTGGCCGTTGGCCGCGGCCGCCGCCTCCAGGATCATGCGCTCTCCGATGGGTGGATGCTGCCGCACCTGCGCGCGTTCCCCGGCGTCGAGCGGCCCGGGCTTTTGCAGGATGTAGTCCGGCACGGAGAGCTTGCCAACGTCTCGCAGCATCGCGCCGGTGCGCACGGCCTCGCGTACGGCAGGCGACGTGACGCCGGCCGCATCGCTCAGCGCCTCCGCCAGCGCGCACACGCGCGCCACGTGGCCGGCGGCATAGCCGTCGCGCGCGGCCGCCGCCTGCGCCAGGGCCAGCGCCGCGCCCTCGCTGCCGCGCAGCGCCCCGGCGTAGTACTCCTGCTGGAGCGCGCCGTAGACGAGATTGCCAAGCAACCCCACGCTGCGGATGACGTTCTGCGCGGTGGCAAGCTTTGTGGGCACGATGCGCGGAAAGTAGAGATTGGCCACGGCATAGGCGTCGCCCCGGTAGAGCAGGGGAATGGCCATGCCGTCGCGGGCGCCGGCCGCCGCCAGCAGCGGGCGGAGTTCATCCTGGATCGCGGCGGGCGTGGTAGAAACGGTGACTACCGTGCGCGTTTCGAGGGCGTACCGCCAGAAACGCGCCTCGGCGTCGCGGTGGCCGGTGTCTCCAACATGGCCGGAGTATTCGGCTAAGCTGGCGTCTTCGGCACTGCCGACCATGGCCGCTCCACCACCACGCCCAGCGGGACACGCCCCAAGCAACGCCGCCCGCGTTTGCGGGCGCAGCCTGCCCTGCTCGGCAACGTGGATGCAGGCGTGTTCCGCGCCGAAGTGCTCCCGCAGCGTGTCGATGAGGAGTTCAGGCAGCGCATTATCGTCGCTCGCGGCGACGCTCTCCCCGACCAGCAGGATGCGGTCCAGCAGCCACTTGGGCCGCACGATCTTGTCCGCATTTCCCCAAGCCATGCGCCATGCCCCTGCCGCGTCCACTGTGCCCCGGGAGGCCGCCGCATCGGCTCACCGCAGCCAGCCGCGCCCAAACCGCAACCGGTCCCGTTCCCTCTTCCTCAAGCAGACCTTTGCATAGCTCCGTCATTCCGGCGAAAGCCGGAATCCAGGCCGCATTTACAACCAAAGAGGCTTGATGTCAATCCTCTTAACCCCCCATCCCAACCTTCCCCCTCGATGGGGAAGGGGTTTTGCAGAGGTCTCCTCGAGGGAGAGGGCCAGGGTGAGGGTGAATTTCCCGGTAGCGCGCCGCTTCTAGCCGGCCGTCACCGCCTCGGCGGCTCTTTCCTGCGCCAGCATTACCTGTTGCCACTCGTAGTCGATGGTGGGATAGAATCTTTCCGGGTGCTCGATGCGCCAGATCTGCTTGCGGATGATGAAGTTATCCGGCTCCAGCCGCAGGGCGCGCCGCCAGGCCGCGAGCGCCGCGGTCGTCTCTCCCAGGCCGTGCAGCGCGGCGCCGAGGCCGAAGGCGGCATTGGCGGATTCGCCGTCCAGCGCCAACGTCCGCTCGAACGCCTCCGCCGCGCGCTCGTTCTGGCCCTCTTGCAGGCAGGCCTCCGCCAGGCCAAGCTGGACGTGTGGATCATCACCGTGCGCCGCCGCTTGTTCCAGCATGACCTCGACTGCGAACGGCTGTTGCGCCACCGTAGGCGCGGCCGGTGTGTCGCCAACGGGCGTGGCGAGCAGCGTCTCAAGCTGCTCTACGATGTCCTGGCGGTCTACGCTGAATCCGGTAAAGAGTTGAAAGCGGATCACGCCCGCCTCGTCCACGTAGACGCCGTTCGGCACCGCCGAGAAGCCGTAGAGACGGAACAAAAGGCCGCTGGCGTCCACGAAGGTAGGGAACGTGACGCCGAACTCTTCGACGAACGCGCGGGGCTTCTCCGCGCCGCCGCCGTCCATGGCGACGGAAAGCATCTGGAAGTCGTCGCCGGCGTGCTTCTCCGCGAATTGTTGCCAACCTGGCAACTGGTCGCGGCAGCGTCACCACGAGGCCCACATGTACAACAGGACGCGCTTGCCCCGAAACTCGCTCCACGAGCGGCGCGCGCCGTAGACGTCCGGCAAGCTGAATACCGGCGCCGTCTGCCCTACTTGCGGTTGTTCTATCGCCACTTTCACGGTCGTGCCTCCTTGGCTTTCGTCATTGCGCGGCGGATGCCGGCTCTCTGCGCAGAGAGCCGGTTTGGCTACGCCGCGCTCGCTTAAATGCCCATCACGTCCACCAACTCGCGCACGGCGTCCGCCGACTGTTCGAGCATGGCGCTCTCCTCGGCGGTAAGGTCGAGTTCGACGATGCGCTCCACGCCGCCCGCGCCAAGCTGCACCAGCACACCGACGTAGACGCCGCTGATGCCGTATTCGCCCTCCAAATAGGCGGCGCAGGGCAAGACCCGCTTCTGGTCGAGGAGGATGGCGTCGATCATCTCCACGAGCGCCGCGCCGGGGGCCTCGTAGGCGCTGCCGAGCTTGAGCAGGTTGACGATCTCCGCGCCGCCGTCGCGGGTGCGCTGGATGATCTCTTCCAAGCGCGTGGGCGCGATGAAGTCGGTGATCGGTTTGCCGGAGACGCTGGTGTAACGCGGCAGGGGCACCATTTGGTCGCCATGGCCGCCGAGCACGTATCCGGTGATGTCGCGCATGGAAACGCCGAGTTCTTGCGCGAGAAACGTCCGGTAGCGCGCCGAATCGAGCACGCCGCCCTGTCCCACGACGCGGTTGGTGGGAAAGCCGCTCACTTGCCACGCGAGGTGCGTCATGGCGTCCACTGGATTGGTGACGACGATGATGGTACAGTCCGGCGAGTGCTTGGCGATTTCGCCGGTGACGGCGGTAATTACTTTCCGGTTGACCGCCAGCAGGTCGTCGCGGCTCATGCCGGGTTTGCGGGGGCTGCCGCTGGTGATGACGACGAGATCGGAACCCGCCGTGTCAGCGTAGTCGTTGGTGCCGATGATCTGGGAGTCGTAGTTGACGATCGGCGCGGCTTGCTGGATGTCGAGCGCCTTGCCCTGGGGCAGACCCTCGACGATGTCAATCAGCGCGATGTCCGCGTAGTCCCGCTCGGCGAGCCGCCGCGCGCAGGAGCCGCCGACCTGGCCCGCGCCGACGATGGTCACTTTCTTACGCATGAATTGAAACTCCTTGGAACTCACATACTTGTGCCGCGTGCGCCGTTTCAGCGGCGCTGTGCCGGCTGAGGGCTCTTCAAGGGAGGTTATCGTCCAGCCATGCGGTAATCTCCGCTTCGGCTTTGCCCTGGTAGCCTCGCGCCAGCAGGGGGAATGGCAGATCAAGCCGCAGATCAGAGTCCGTGACGTCAAGCGTACCCTTGAACCTGACCATCCCGGCGGCTCGGAATTGAAACATGAGGCGATCACCCGTCCACTCATAGGAGACGTCCGATACACGGTCTCCAAATTGCCCAAGCATCTCGGCAAGTTTCTCATCGACCCAAGCGCGCGCCTCGCTCTTGGTCATGTGGTGCGGCCGCTGAATTTTCAATGAACGCCCTCGCTGTACCTCAAGTCGTATCGTTTTCGTCAGATGTTCGTAGAGTCCGCTATGCTCTCAAAGAGAGGCTAGCCTCGACAGTAATCGAACTGACGCCTCAAATGGCATTGAGATTCGCACGCCGGGCGCACCCCCCACTACTCTCATGGAGACTATGCCAGCGGCAGCGCGTGGACGCGCTCGCGCACCGGGTTGGTGGAGACCACGTGGCGGTTGAGGCCCAGGGCCGCGTCGTCGATGCCCAGCGCCATGCCGATGAGTTGCGAGAGATGGAGAATCGGCAGGTTGAGCGGTGTCTGAACGACTCTGGCGGCGTCCGGCTGCTGCGCGTCCAGGTTCAGGTGGCAGAGCGGGCAGGGCGTAACCATGAAGTCGGCGCCCTTCTCCGCGGCTTCCCCGACGTGGTTGCCGGCCATGGTGAGCGAATTCGTGCGGTTCATGGTGATGATGGGGAACCCGCAGCACTTCTTCTTGCCGGAGTAGTCCACCGGCGTCGCGCCGCACGCCTCGATTATCATTTCCAGGTAGACACCGCGCTGGGGAAAGTCGTGGTAGCCCAGCACGTCGGTGGGCCGCGAAATGTAGCAGCCGTAGAAGGGCGCGACGTTGAGTTCGGACAGCGGGCGTTTGACCAGCGACCGCAGGTTATCCAGGCCGAAATCCTCCACCAGCACCCACATGAAGTTGCGCGGTTCGGCGGTGCCGGAATACGACAAGCCTTCTTCCGCCAGGATTTCGTTGATCTCCGCCAGGTACTCCGGGCGCGCTTTCAGCCGCTCGTTGACCCCGCTCATCACGCCCTGGCAGGTGCTGCAGATGTTCATCAGCGGCAGGCCGGTCTGTTCCGCCAGCGCGAAGTTGCGGGCGTTCAGCGCGTCGGCCAGTTTTTGGTTGCGCTCGCTGATGACGCCGGCGCCGGTGCAGGAGGCGGTCTCCATGAGTTCCAGTTCCATGCCGACGTGTTCCGCCACGGCGGTGAGGGACTGCATCAGTTCGGGACACGCCCCGCGCGAGACGCAACCGGGAAAGAAGGCGTACTTCACGATGAGGACTCCACTTTTTCAAAGACGCGCTTTACGTTGCCGTGGCCCGGTATCTTGTGGTGGAACGGGCCGGAAGCCAAAGGCAGTTTGCCCGCCCGCAGGAGGCGCACGCCGCCGGGCACGTTCTTCATTTGCTCGACCGGATTCATGCCGATGGACTTCAACAACAGCATCGGCTCGTCCAGTATGCCGCTATCGCGGATGATGTCTTCGAAGGCGACGGCGTGGCGGGTGCCGGCGTTCTTCGTTACTCCCGCATTCTGGGCGCGCTCGCGGATTTCTACGATGCGGTCCAGCGGCGCTACGTCTTTCGGACAGACCTCCACGCAGAAGAAGCAGTGGGTGCAGTCGTAGACGCCGCCGTACTCGCTGAGTTCCTCCAGCCGCTCCTGGCGGTCGTCGTCACGGGGGTCGTCCACGAAACGGTACGCCTTGGCCAGCGCCGCCGGGCCGATGAAGTTCTTGTCTACTTCCAGCGAGGTGCAATCGGAAACGCACGCGCCGCACATGACGCAGTTCATGGCCACGGTGAGGTCGAGGATGGTCTCATTCGGCACCAGGTATTCGCGCTCGGGCACGGGCTGCACCGGCTCCAGCCAGGGCTTTACCTGGCGGATCTTGTTCCAGAAGACGTCCATGTCCACGATGAGGTCTTTGAGCACCGGCATGTTGCCGCCCGGTTCAACGGTGATCGCCGAATCCGGCTCTTGCATGTCCTTGGCCTTGGTGGCGCAGGCCAAACGCGCCTGGCCGTTGACGCGCATCATGCACGAGCCGCAGATGGCGGAACGGCAGGAGCAGCGCACCGCCAGGGTGCCGTCTACGTACTCGCGGATATGGATGAGGCAGTCCAGCACGGAGGCGTTTTCGGGCACGTCCACCGTGTATTCGCGCCAGTACGGCGCGGGATTTTCCGCCTCGGGGTCGTAGCGGCGTACGTTGAGTGTGAACTGCATCGGTTACTCTCTCGGCTCTTGGCTCTGCTCTGATCTTCTACTCACCCTCACCCTAACCCTCTCCCTCAGGGAGAGGGGACAAGAGCGGAGCGTCTATTCGTTCAATTTGCCCTGCAAAGACATTGGCAAGACTTTTCCGGCAAAGATAGTGTAACAACCTACCCGGCAATGATAGTGTTAGAACTTATCCCGCAGACATATCGGTGCGTGTCGTGCGGCAGGGAGATTGGTACGGCTCATCCAGTAAAGATACTAATACGTCCTCTTGGTGGGTTGCCACTGGGTAATGGTGACCGGGAGGGTTTCCAGGCGCGGGGCTTTGCCGGTGTGGAATACCAGCGTGTGCTTGAGCCAGTCCTCGTCGTTCCGGTCGGGGAAGTCGGTGCGGAAGTGCGCGCCCCGGCTCTCGGCGCGGAAGAGCGCGCTGGCCACGATCGCCTCGGCCACGTCGAGCATCAGCCCGACTTCCAGGGCGAAGAGCAAGTCGGTGTTGAACACCTTGCCCTTATCGTCCACGCCGACGTGCCGGTACCGCTCTTTGAGGGTCGCCACGATGGCTTGCGCTTCCTCCAGGCCGCTCTGGTCGCGAAAGACGCCGACGTGCCGGTGCATTGCCTGCCCCATGGCCAGACGCAGCGCCGCCCCGCGTTCGCCGGTATCGCCGTCGCGGGCCAGAATGCCGTTAATGTGCTCCTGGTCCTCTTGCAGACGCGCGTCCGGAATTTCCGGTTCCGCAATGCTCTGGGCGTACGCCACCGCGGACGCGCCGGCGCGCTTGCCAAAGACCAGGGTATCCAGCAGCGAATTTGCCCCCAGGCGGTTGCCGCCGTGCACCGAGACGCAGGCCGCTTCACCGGCGGCATAGAGGCCCTTGACGTACGTGGCCCCCTGGATGTCCGTCTTGATGCCGCCCATCATGTAGTGCATGCCGGGCCGCACGGGACAGGGTTCTTCGATGATGTCCACACCTTCGTACTCCAGGCCGAGTTCGCGAATCTGGCTGAGCTTCTGCAGAATCGTGTCGCGGCCCAGGTGGCGCACGTCGAGGAGCACGCAGCCGTCGATGTCCCTTCCCTCGTTGATTTCGGTCTGCTCGGCGCGGGAGACCACGTCGCGGGACGCCAGTTCCATCATGTTCGGCGCGTAACGCTCCATGAAGCGTTCGCCGTCGGCGTTGATGAGGTACGCGCCCTCGCCGCGCGCGCCCTCGGTCATCAGCGCGCCGTTGCCGGGCAAGGTTGTCGGGTGGTACTGCACCATCTCCATGTCCATGAGCGGCGCGCCGACCCGATAGGCCTGGGCGTAGCCGTCGCCGGTGCAGATGAGGGCGTTGCTGCTCGGTTCGTAGACGCGCCCCGAGCCGCCGGTGCAGAGAATGACGGCCTTTGCCTTGATGAGGCGCAGTTCGCCGGTGCGCAGGTCCATGGCGACCACGCCGCACACCGCGTCGTTCTGATGGACGAGGGAGGTGACGAACCACTCTTCATAGACCGTCGTGCCGGCCTTCATCAGTTGCTCGTAGATGACGTGGAGCATCACCTGGCCGGTAATGTCGGCCACGTAGCAGGTGCGCTTGCGGGCCTGGCCGCCAAAGGCGCGCAGGTCGATGCGCCCGCCGGCGTCCCGGTTGAAGATAAGGCCCATGTGCTCGAGGTCGATGATAGTCTCCGGCGCTTCGCTGCACAGCACCTCGATGGCGTCCTGATCGCCCAGGAAGTCGCTGCCCTTGACCGTATCGTAGGCGTGGTCTTCCCAGGGGTCGTCATCTTCCATGGCGGCGTTGATGCCGCCCTGCGCGGCGTTGGAGTGGCTGCGCACGGGATGCACCTTGGTGAGGATGGCGACGCTGGCGCCCTGCCGCCCCGCGTGCAAGGCGGCCTGCATTCCGGCCAGGCCGGCGCCTACTACGAGAATGTCATGCTCGAGCATGAATGCGCTTTCCGCTGCGTACAGTTCTTGTTTCCGGCGCGTTGTACCGGAAAGTCGGTTCGAGACTCACTACAGAATATGTTGGCGGGCTTCTGCGCCAATCGTGACTCCGCCTCCAGTGCGCGCCGAGCGGGTCAGCAGCCCTCCGCCACTAGTATACCGTCCAAGCAACATGGATGTTAAGCCAATCCGCGGCGCGCCTGCGCGGGCGCACAAAAGCGAACTCCACGCTCATGGAGTCCGCTTGCGAAACCTCTCGCGTGAGCGGCGGCGCGCGCCTGGCGCTAGCTCATCTGATCGAAGATATTCTCCACCACCGCCATGGTGTTCTGCGTAACGTCCGGCTTATTGTTTCTGATGTGGTCTTCAAAGGTGGGTTGCTCGGACTGGTAGTACAGTCCCAGGTAGAGCGGGTCTTCGCTGGCGGCGTACTGCAGCGCGGCGTTGAAGTCGGTGGGATCGAAATCCTCAGGCAAGTCCTCCGTGGCGTCCCGGTAGTACTTAAACGTGTTGACCGTGTTGAATGTCGGGCACGGGCTGTAGGTGTCGATGAAAGCGAAGCCCGGGTGCGCGATGCCCTGCGCGATGAGGTCGGCCAGTTCCTTGGGCTTGCTGGAAAAGCCGCGCGCCACGAACGTGCAGCCGGTAGCCAGGGAGAGCAGCAGCGGATTCACCGCCGGGTCGCTGGCGCCCTGGGGCGTGGCCTTGGTCGCCAGGCCGCGCTCGGCGGTGGGCGAAGTCTGGCCTTTCGTGAGGCCGTAGACCGCGTTATCCATCACCACGTAGCAAATGTTCAGGTTGCGACGGATAGCGTGGACGAGGTGACCGACGCCGATGGCAAAGGCGTCGCCGTCGCCGCCCATGGCCAAGACGGGCATGTCCGGCTGCACCGCGCGAATGCCGGCGGCCACGGGCATGGCGCGCCCGTGCACGGTGTGAAAGCCGTACGCGCCGGTGAAGAAGGGCAAGCGGCTGGAGCAGCCGATGCCGGAGACGACGATTACGTCCTTAGGGTCGAAATTGTGTTCGCTCAGCGCCTTGAAGACGGCGTTCAGCACGCCGAAGTCGCCGCAGCCAGGGCACCAGGTCGGGCGCTCTTCGCCCTTATAGTCGGCAACTTTTCGCTTCTCCGCGGTTATCACGCTAGACATGCAATGCCACTTCCTCTCTTATCTTCTCCAGGAGCCAGTCAACGCGGAACGGCATGCCGCCGAAGATGTTGATGCGCACGAATTCACGCGGGTACTGGCTGGCGACCATGTTGGCAAACTGGCCGGTGTAGTTGACTTCGGGCAGGAGTATGAGGCGTTTGCTCTCGATGAAGGGGCGCAGTTGCGCGTCCGGCAGCGGCATCAGCATCTTGGGCGCGAGCATGTCGAGCCTCAGGCCCTCCGCCTCCGCGCGCCGGATCGCTTCTATGACCGAGCCTACGGTGGAACCCCACGTGAGAATGCCGACCTCAGCCGTAGGATCGCCGAAACGGTCCGGCGCCGGCGCTTCCAGGGCGGCGCGTTCCAGCTTGCGGAAGCGCTTCTGGGTCATGATAGTGTGGGTCGCTTCGTCATACCGGTGCAGGCCCTCTTCGTTGTGCTCGAGTCCGGTGGCAATGTACTGCCCGCCGGCCTGGCCGGGTATGGACATGGGAGAGACGCCGTCCTCGGTGAGCACGTAGCGGTTGTACTCGCCGTTCATGCGGCCGTTGCCGTTCTCAGAAAACAGGACGCGGTCTTCCACCTGGACTTCGTCCAGGTTTGGCCGGGGAATGCTCTCGGAGCGGACGTTGAGCAGCGTATCGCCCAGCAGGATGACGGGAGTCTGGTACTTTTCCGCCAGGTTGAAAGCGTTGACGGTCTGGTAGAAGGCGTCGCCGACTGAGGTAGGGGCCAGCACGATGCGCGGACACTCGCCGTGACCGGCAAACGCGGCCTGGTAGAGGTCGCCCTGCTCGTGCCGGGTGGGCATGCCGGTGGATGGCCCGGCGCGCTGGGCGTCCACGATGACGCAGGGAAGTTCCGCCATGGCCGCCAGGCCGAGCATCTCGATCATCAGGCTGAAGCCGGGGCCGGAGGTGGCCGTCATCGCCTTTGCGCCGGCGTAGGACGCGCCCAGCACCATGCCGATGGCGGCGAGTTCGTCCTCCGCTTGCAGGGCGTGGCCGCCGGTTTTCGGCAGGTGAACTTCCAGGAACTCTTTGATGTCGCTGGCGGGCGTAATCGGATAGCCGGCCATGAAACTGCACCCGGCGGCAATCGCGCCGAGCCCGATCGCCTCACTGCCGCTCACCATGATTTCGCCGGAATGGGGCTTGTCCGGATAGAGGGCAAAGCGCTCGCGGTCGGGGACGTGCTCGATAACGTAGTCGATGCCGGCCCGCAGCGCGTCCAGGTTCTTCTGCACCACCGCCTCGCCCTTGCGCAGCCAGCGTTCCTCGATGAGGGTATCCAGGTGCTTGGTGGGCAGATCGAAAAGCTCCGCCAGCGCGCCCACGGCCACCACGTTCTTGGCGATGGGGAACTTGAGCTTGTTCTTGGCGATGTCGTTGAGCGGAAACTCCACCTGCACGAAGTGGCTGTCGGCGGACGGCGTGACTTCCGACGGGTCGTAAACCAAGAGGCCGTCGTCGTTGGTTTCGGCCGCGTTGCGGTCGTAGGCTTCCTGGTTGAAGGCGAGCAGAATATCGACGGAATCGCCTTTGCTGTAGGAGTGGTCCGCGCTCAGCCTGATCTGGTAGAAGGCGTGCCCGCCCTTGATTTCCGACGGCGGCTGGGAATAGGTAAGCACGTGGAAGCCGCCCCGCAACGCCGCTTGGGTGAGCAGCATGCCGGTGGAAAGAATGCCTTCGCCGGCCTCACCGGCGACACGGACGACTAGATCGTTTCTCGTCATGGTTCGTTTGCTTTACTTCCTGCAACGTTCTCATGCGGTCCCGCAAGCGCCGGCGTCAGCCAAGGAGATGCCGCTACCGGCGCGGCGCAACGGCGCCAAACTACTATTCTATAGTCTTTCTCAATTATATACCAACGGCGCGTATCAATACAGCAGGCGCGGCCGGCGCCGTTGGTCTCGCAAACTTCCCGCTGTCAAGCGACGGCGCGGGAATGTGCCCTACGGAGACCTTTGCGTAACTCCAGTCGGCCCACATTGCAACTCCCTCTCCCTGGGGAGAGGGCCGGGGTGAGGGGGAATCCTCGCCGGCTCGGCCCCATTCCGCAAGGTTTATGCACGACTTGCCCCACAATCTCCCCTCACCCTAACCCTCTCCCCCAGGAGAGGGAATTGTTTGCCTCTCCCCCAGGAGAGGCTGACAGGGGTAGGCACTCTACATCCGACTTCACGTGTCATTCCGAGCGGAGCGCAGCGGAGAGAGGAATCTAAGGCTTTCCCTGCAAAAATGTCTCTTCTAGATTCCTCGCTCCGCTCGGAATGACACTTGCCTACCCCTGTCAGCCCAGGAGAGGGAACTGTTTGCCTCTCCGCGAGGCCTTGCTAAAGCCTCCTGCGGATGACGCTCACGTCAGCGCGCGGCGATCCCGCGCTGCAAGTCGAGCGCGGCGCGGACGAGTTGCTCGCCGGAGCCCGGCAGCACGCGGCTGGACGTCGGCTCGTACGCGCCCTGCGGATAGGCCGCTTCCGTGCAAATGTAACCCAGGTTGCCGTTGGCGAGTTCCGCCAGCAGATTGTGCGCGAACGGCGACTCCTCTTTGATTGAAAGCCCCAACTCGACGAAAATCTCGCCGGGCAGCGCCGTGAACGCCACGTTGCCTGCGGCCAGCACCTGGACTTCGGTGTCGAACTCCTGTTTGTTCAATTCCACCAGCGCGAGGTCCCGGTGGGCCTTTACGAGGTCGTCCCTACCGGGACCGCCTCCCATCGGCGCGGCGGCCACCGCTTCCTGCGCCCAAGCGACATCCTCTTCTGTCGGAACGACGGCGGGCAGGGCCTCGATACGCTGGGCGGCGTGCACGGTTTCGCCCTCCACCGGCGCCAGTTGCGAGAGCGCCTGGGTGGCGCTTTCCGCCAACGCGCGGCCGATGCGCTCCGATTCCGCAAAGCCCTTCAGTTGATCAGGGTCATTCACGTTGACGTGGTTGATGTCGCCGCAGTAGCCGTTGGCGTAGAGCAGCACGGCGTCGTCGAGTTCCGGCGACATGTTCTTGAGATGCTTCTCCATCCAGCCGGAGTAATCGGCGGAAATGTGGTCGCCGCCGGTGGTATCGGCGTGGAGCGAATAGTTGACGAGCACACCGATTGGATCGCCCTGGTCGGATTCCGCCAGCAGCACGTAGACGTCCGGGTCGATCGGGCCGACCGGCTCGACGACGTCGGGGTTGTTCTTGCCGGGGTTGGTCTTGACGCTGCCGTCGCGCATGTGGAAGCGGCGGTTGAAGGCGATGCGCGTTTCCTGCGCCTTGCCGATGCGCAGCGCGCCGGAAGCGCGCGTCTCCCAGGCTTCCGTGACCGCCGCGGCGATTTGCGCCTCCAGCGTTGCCATATACGATTCACTCATGCTGCCGAACGTGGCGGAACTGCGGTCGCCGCGGGTGATGGGGCCGGTGTGGGTGTGGGTGCAGCAAACGAGCACGTTCGCGCCCGGGAGGCTGGTGGCTGCCTCTACCTGCCGCCGCGCGTTGACCACGCTCTCTTCCCGGATGGACACGAGGTCGCAGGTAACGAGCGCGATTGCCGTCTTGCCGTCGTCGATCACCAGCGCGCGGGCGAAAAGATCGTCGTGCACGGCGGCCGCCGGGCGCACGTGGTAGTAGCCAGCCATGTGCGTGCCGAGCGGCGGTGTGATTTTGCGCTGTGCCGCGCCAAGTAAGAGTGACATAGGTTCACTGTACTCCCGTTGGATGCAATCGCCTAATTCTTCGCGGTGCGCATAACTGCGCTGGGATTTCCACGGTCTTCCCCTCACCCTAGCCCTCTCCCCCAGGGAGAGGGAACTTATCGCCTGCGGCTCATGTTAATGCGGAGATTTCAGTAGCGTCTGGGGCCTCTCCTGCATTACTTCTCTATGCGCTCTGCCGCCAGCAGGGCCGCTTGGCGGGGGAAGTCCGCCACGGCCACGCCCGCCGCTTGGAGCGCCTCGATCTTGGACTCCGCCGTGCCGACGCCGCCGGAGACGATCGCGCCGGCGTGTCCCATCCGCTTTTCCGGTGGCGCGGTGCGGCCGGCGATGAAGCCGACCACCGGCTTGGTCATGTGCGCGTCTATGAAACGTGCCGCTTCCTCTTCGTCGGTGCCGCCGATTTCGCCGATCATGACCACCGCCTCAGTTTCGGCGTCATCCTCGAACAGGCGCAGCACGTCGATGAAGCCCGTGCCCACGACCGGATCCCCGCCAATGCCGACAACCGTAGATTGGCCGACGTCCTGCCCAGTGAGATGGGAAACGACCTCGTACGTGAGCGTGCCGGAGCGGCTGACGACGCCGACGGGGCCGGGAATGTGAATATCGCCCGCCATGATACCCACTTTGGCCTTGCCCGGTGAAATCAGACCGGGGCAATTCGGCCCCAGCAAGCGCGCGCCTTTGATATTTACATAATGATACACGCGCAGCATGTCCTGCACGGGAATGTGCTCGCTGATGCAGATCACGAAGGGAATGCCGGCGTCCACCGCCTCGATGATGGCGTCGGGCGCAAACGGGCCGGGCACGAAGATGATCGAGACGTTCGCGCCGGTCTCCCGTGCGGCCTGGGCGACGGTATTGAAGACCGGCGCGCCGCAGGCCGTCTGTCCGCCGCGGCCGGGCGTCACGCCGGCCACGACGCGCGTGCCGTACCGCGCCATCTGCTCGGTATGAAAGCTGCCTTCCCGTCCAGTGATGCCCTGCACGAGCAGGCGGGTGTTTTCGTCAACCAGGATGCTCATGACGACTCCGCCTCTGGCAAGGACTCCGCCTGCGGCGCGCCCGCCACCCGTACTACTTCCCGCGACGCGGCCTGCATGGTGTCGGCGGCCACCAGGCCCGCTTCTCGCAAGATGGCGCGTCCCTCTTCCTGGTTGGTGCCGACGAGACGCACCACCATTGGCACCGGGCGCGAAAGCGACGGCAAGGCGCTGACGATGCCCCGCGCCACCTCGTCGCAGCGGGTGATGCCGCCAAAGATGTTGAAGAGGATGGCGTTCACGTTTTCGTCGTCGAGGATGATGCGCAGCGCGTCCGCCACGCTTTCGGCGCGGGCGCCGCCGCCAATATCGAGAAAATTAGCCGGACTGCCGCCGCTCAATTTGATCGTGTCCATGGTCGCCATGGCGAGGCCCGCGCCGTTGACGACGCAGCCGATGGCGCCGTCGAGCTTGACGAACGACAAGCCCGCTTCCCGCGCCGCGCGTTCGGCGGGCTCTTCTTCAGCGTGGTCGCGCAGTTCCGCCAGCGCCTTGTGGCGGAAGAGGGCGTTGTCGTCCAGGTTGATCTTGGCGTCGATGCACTGCAACGCGCCGTCCGCGGTGACGACCAGCGGGTTGATCTCGACCAACTCGCCGTCGTTTTCGGTGAGCGCCTGCACGAGCGCGCGCACGATGCGGGCGAAGTCCCGGCTCAACTCCGGCGGAATGCCCACGTCGAAGGCCAGTTGGCGGCCTTGGTAGTCGGCGTAGCCGACCAGCGGGTGCACGTGGATGCGGTGGATTTTTTCCGGCGTCTCCCGCGCCACCTCCTCGATCTCCACGCCGCCCTCGGCGCTGGCCATGATGGTGATGGCTTTGGACGCGCGGTCCAGGATGACGCCGAGGTAAATCTCCTCCGCGATGTCAACGGCTTGGGCAACTAGGACGCGCCGCACGGTGATGCTCTTAATGTCCATGCCGAGGATGGCCGCAGCCTTCTCCGCCGCTTCGTCCGGCGTGGCGGCCAGCTTGACGCCGCCGGCCTTGCCGCGCCCGCCCACGAGCACCTGCGCCTTGACGACCACCATGCCGCCCATTGCCGCCGCCGCGGCCCGCGCCTCCTCCGGCGTGCTCGCCACCCGACCGGGCGGAATCGGCAGCCCGTACTCCGCCAGAATGTCTTTCGCCTGAAATTCGTGAATCTTCATCGATTGAGAAACCGAACCTTGACCGATTACGAGAAATGCCAGCACCAGAATACCGGAAAGCCCAGGCGCGTGTCGAATGCGAGTGAGGGAATAACTGTGTTCGGCTGCTCTGTTCAATCACTTTAGTCGAAAGTGACGGCGAATGAACAGAATTGACTCATGGACTGCGGCAGTACGATGTATGAGAATAGACGCCACGAACAAAACTGCGCCGGAGAGGACGGGTCATGGAGTATCGGACGTTAGGCAGAACGGGCATACGCATTTCCGAGGTGGGGCTGGGAACGTGGGGGATGGGCGGCGACCGCTACGGGCGCGCGGACGACGCGGAGTCGCGGCGCGCCATTCTGCGGGCGCTGGAACTGGGCGTCAACCACATCGATACCGCGCCTATCTATGGCAACGGCAGAAGCGAAGAGGTCATTGGCAAAGCGATCGCGGGACGCCGCCACGAGGTCGTGTTGGCGACGAAGGTCGGCATGTTTCCCGGCGGACGCCGGAACTTCGATTATTCCGGCGCGACGGTCATGCGCGAGGTGGAGCAGAGCCTGTGCCGCCTGCGCACCGACTATCTCGACATCTACATGCTGCATAGTCCCGATGAGGAACTCTACCGTGACGACGGCCTGGAAGCGCTCGTCCGCTTGAAGGAACAGGGCAAGATCCGGGCGACGGGTTTCTCGGTCATGTCGGAGGACGAGGGCATTCCGTTGGCGATGCGCCTCATCGAGCAGGGCGAGGTGGACGTCATCCAGCAGGCCTACCGGCTGTTGTACACGTTGCCCGCTCAAGAACTGTTCCCGTTGGCTGAGACAAGAGACGTGGGCGTGATCGCGCGGGAGAGCTTCTACTTTGGATTTCTCACCGGGGCGATTACGCGCAAAACAGCCTTCGACGACCATGACGACCGGCGCTTGTTCTCACCGGCCTTCATCGACGCGGTGCTGGCGCGGGTAGAGAAACTGCGGTTCCTCACGAATGGGAGAACGATGACGCAGGCGGCGTTGCAATTCGTTCTGGCGACCCCAGGTGTGAACGGCGTGATTCCCGGGGCCATGACCGTGGCCGAGGTGGAGGACAACGTGCGCGCGTCAAGCGGCAAGCATATGACCGCTGACGAGATGGCGCGGATTATGGACTTGGAAGCGCGCGACTACGACCTGCCGCCGGCACCGCCGCCGGTGTGAGATTCAGAGCGCAATCACCTGTCCCGCCGGTTGGGTGTAGCCGAGGTACATGCGGATCACGTCGTGGGCGTCTTCCAGGGTGGCCGTTTGGGGCGGCGTGTTGGTGAGCACGCTTTCGGCGAAGGCGATGATTTCCGGGGCGTAACCGAGCAGGAAGAGGCCCTTGTTGGCGAGGCGGCCGTGGGAGAAGTCGGGCAGCCAGCGGCGGGGAGCGTCGGCGTCCTCGCTGACGAACGTGTCCGGCGAGCGGGGCGCGCCCGGCGGGTAGTAGGTGAGGTCGATGCCGTTCTCGACCACCAGCGACGCGCCCTCGCCGTTCACCTCCACCCGGTCCCACGGGGCGTGTTCGCCTTTGCCCGCGGCCTGGTGCAGACAGCCGATGCTGCCGTTGGCGAACGTGAAGACGCCGAGCGAACTGCCGCCGCGCGCTTCATCGGCAAAGTAGAGCGTGCGCGGCGCGCCGAGCAGAAACTGGAGGATCGAGAGCGGGTGGCAGCCGATTTGGAGGAAGCGCATCATTGCCCGGCTATGGGGCCGTCCCGCAGCCGGCGGCAGGTTCACGGCGTAGTGGACGTAGGCGGAAGTAGGCGCGCCGAACGCCGGTTGGTTCATCAGTTTCTTCGCGTGCTGGATGGCGGGGTAGAAGGGCTTCTTGAAGCCGACCTGGACGAAACGCCGCGCCGCGTCGCGGGCCGCTTGCATCCGCTCGATCTCCGCTAGCGTGGAGGCCGGCGGCTTCTCAATCCAGACGTGAACGCCCGCGCGCAGCACGTCGATGGCTACCGGCGCGTACTGGGGCCGCCCCGCTTCATCGTGATTGAGCACGACGAAGACGGCGTCGAGTTCTTCCCGCGCCAGCATGGCGTGGTAATCCGTGTACCAGCGCGGCGCGCCGAACTGCCGGGCGCAGAATTGGGCGCGTTCCGGGATGAGGTCGCAGACGGCCGCCAACTCCACCGGCGCATATTGGAAGCTGGGCAGAATGCTCTGATAGGCGTGCTTGCCGCAGCCGATGAAGCCGGCGCGGATGCGTTGGGGGTACTCGTAGTTGAATGGCATGCGATTTCTCCGTTTTTTCAGTGTGGAGCGTGTTCTACTAGCCTGCTATAGGATCGTTTGGTCTGCACGAGGTACGTTCACCCTTCGACGCGGCTCAGGGCGAACGTACCTCGCGCAGACAAGACCTTTGGAAACACCTTTTGAGCGACCTGCCGAAGCCGGTACGAAGCGTTACCGCCAATCTGCGGGGGACAAGCCACAGTGCTGTCGCGTAGAACTGATGAGCACTGTACTACCCGTTCGTGCTGAGCCCGTCGAAGTATGAACGGGTAGTACAGTGCGTCACAACCAACCCCCGTTCACCTTTCGACAGGCTCAAGGCGAACGGCTGCGCGCGCTCATCCATCTCTCAAGATTTGGGGGACCGCGGTATGCATTACGAATTAACGCGACACCATTTGGGACCAGTTCCCGCGCAACGGCAAGTTTGCAAGCTGCGAGCGTACATGCGAACAGTGACAGCGACCGGGCACAGTCGCTGAGCCCAAATCTGACACCGACACGCAAGGTGTGAACGCCTATCGACCGTTCAGCCCCTAGGGCCGGTCGCGGCTCTTCCGGAGGATATTGCTAAGGCCGCGGGGCGGGCCTTCCGGCGGCCCGGAGGCGTCAACTTCCCGGCGGCGCGCCGCCTCCTCTGAGAAGAAAGACCGCCACTCGCTGGGCGCGTCGGGTTCCGCGCCGCCGTGGCGCGTGATGCGCTGCCTGACGCGGATCGAGAGCGGCGTGTTGACGGCGGCCCCGGCGACGATTGCCTGTCCTTTGGAAAGCGCCGGCAGTTCCGCCAACAGGTCGTGGCTCGCGCTCTCAACGGCGGCGGCCACGCTGCTCTGGTCGTACTCGTTGACGATGCGCAGCAGGAATTGGGTCATGCACTGGGAGAGCACGTCGGAATCGAGCTTGCCGGGGCGCTGGCTGATGAGGCCCACGCCGACGCCGAACTTGCGCCCCTCGGCGAGAATGGTCTTGAGAATGTTCGTGGTCACCACGTCTTCATTGGCCGGCGCGAAGTGATGGGCTTCCTCGAGCAGGATGAAGACCGGGTAATCAAGGCGGTCTTTGGGGTTGCCGACGCCTTTCACGGCGTTCATGCGCGCCTTCCACACCATGCGCAGGAGCACCGCCACGATGACCTGCTGCTGGCGGCGGTCGATTTCGTTGAGTTGCAGGACGGAGCAGAGGCCGGGGCGGAAGACCTCCTGGAGGTTGATGCTGTCCACGTCGTCGAAGTTCGGCGCTTCGGCAAAGAGGCTGCGGAGCCGCCAATCGACCGCCCGCGCGCTGCCGCGCATCTGGAGGTCGGGCTTGGCGCGCGAACTCTGCCGCTCGTTGGTGCCGGCGGTGTCGAGGAAGCTGAGGGGATCGTCGTCACCGGCGGATGGATTCCCGCTTGCGCGGGAATGACGGTCTTGGCCTGAAGCCGGTTCGTCTTCTCCGTCTTGCATGTACTCCAGGGCGGCGTAGAGGTCGTTCTTCGTCCAGGGCGTCTTGTCGCCCCGGTCCTTCCTTACCCGTTCCAGCGCGTTGCCAAGCACGTATTCCATGGGGCCGGAGAACCCGTACTGCGCGCCCAGGAGAAAGCGCAGGTCGAATTGCGTGAGTTCGGAGACGCGAATCTTCACCTGGTCCTGGGGAACGGTCTTGACGTCCGCCTTGTAGCCGTCGTCGGCGCGAAAGTCGGCGGCGTTGCGAATCTCCTCCAGCGTGTCGTACTCGCCGTGGGGGTCCACGACCAGGATGCTGGCGCGGTTGAGGGGCTTCATCATCTCCTCTATCAGCACCGAGGCCAGGTAGCTCTTGCCCGCGCCCGTGCCGGCGATGACAGCCATGTGGGTGGCCGTAATCGAGCGCACGTCGAGCACCACCGGCACGCCATTGGCTTGTCCTGAGCGCAAATCCAGAGCGGGCCGCGAGAGCAGAGACCCCACGTACGCGCCCCCCGGCCGCGCTTCCCCCGCCTGCCAGTCGAACGCGACGCGGTTGAGCACCTCGGTGAGCATGTCGTCGGCGGCCAGGTAGATCTTCCAGCCGATGCGCGGCGGGATGCGGGGATTGACGAAGGCGCTCAACGCTTCGTCGTGGTAGCCCATGATGCTGACGTGAATTTCGAAGAGTTCGGCAGCGGAGTCGCCGGCGTCCTCGCCGCCGTCGTTGGTGGGCTCGCCGGCGCTCTGGTAGCCGACCAGCGCCGCCATCTGGGCCGGGTCTACTTCCGGGTGCGCCAGAAAAGAATCGGGGTAGAGGCGCAGCGGAATCCGCCGTATCACGCGGCCCAAAATCTGGCGCTGCGTGCCGTCAACCTCCGCTTCGTAATAGACGAACTCGCTCGTCTTTACCCGGCGTTCGGTATCGGGCGTGACGAACGTATATTCGTTCGGTGTTTCGCCGGGACCTTTGGCAATTCCTATAATCATCGAATCGCGCTCTTGCCTGCGGCGTTTCTCAGCGGCGGCGCGGTTTGCTCCCGCCGTGTCTCAATCGAACCCGAGATTATTGCTCGCGCCAGATGACGTCCAGTTCATCACTCGCGCCCTTGATGAGCAAGCGTTGGTCGTTGGCCAGTCCCAGGTAGCGAAAGCCCTGCTCCAGCCGCTTGTTCAGGGCCTCACCGGAACTCGTATGGATGCCCGGCGCGACGCCGTGCTTCCGTCCCGCGGTCACGACCTGCGCAATGGCGGCTTCGAAATCGGGATGATCGCTATCGGTGCTGGGCGGCAGGCCCAGGGAGGCGCAGAGGTCGTTGGGGCCGATGAAGGCGGCGTCGATGCCGGGCACGCTGAGGATGTCGTCCAGCCGCCGGATGGCGTCGGCGTGCTCGATCTGGATGACGACAAGCAGTTGGTCGTTGGCGTGTTCCAGGTATGCGGCCTGCGTGGTGCGAAAAGCGTAGTGGTTGCGTCCGCTGCCGATGCTGCGAATGCCGGCCGGCGGATAGCGGCAGGCGGCCACGGCCCGCTCGGCCTCTTCCCGTGTGCGCACCATCGGCACCACCACGCCGTACGCGCCGGCGTCGAGCACGCGCTTGATCCACACGTGATCGTTCCAGGGCACGCGGGCGGTAGGAACCACGTCGGTAGTGTTGATCACCTGGAAGAGCGCGCGGGTTTCGCGGACGTCAATGGAACCGTGCTCCATGTCCACGTTGAGCCAGTCGAACCCCAGGTGCGCCAGGGTCTCGGTTGCCAGGGGATCGCCCAGGGTAAGCCACGTGCCGATGGCGGGTCTGCCCGCGGCGAGGAGTTGCTTGACCGAATTTTCGCGCATACGCCGTTTACCTCATACTCTCCGAACACGGAATTGAACGTACTCCCTAGTGTACCAGAGCATGGGGCCGCGAACGGATGGGTTGCGCCATCCCAGGCGTTCTCACGCGGCGCTTAGCCCATGTCATGCCCGCACACGCACAGGGCGAGGCGTAGCGCGGGGGCTTGTCCCTATGATGTCGCGCAAACGTAGCGCGGGGGCTTGTCCCCCGCTGGAGCTAGAACATTGAGAACGGAATGCATTGACCCTACGGAAGACGCAGGTTACAAACCTGCGCTACCGGAGTGTATGGACGCGGGTTGCAAGTCTACGCTACCGGAGGGCATCTCTTCAAAGTCGACAGGCTTGGGGCGAACGGCAGGCGTCAAACCGGCCTACCCGAGCGGCGTGACTCGCGCCTGCCAGGAGAGGTGGGCGGCTAGGGTGCGCAGGAGGCGCTGCTCGCCGGGCGCGGGGAAGAGCGTGAGCAGGTGGCGAATGACGGTGAGGCCGAGTTCCGTAACCAGCGGGCTCTGGTGCGAGACGAGATGGGGCAGGTAGCCGAGCGACAGCCGGCCGTCCACCTCATGGAAGCGCCGCACGTCGTCCGCGCTCATGCTGGAAACCTCGGCGTCCACGGGCAGCGAGAGCGGGATGACACCGTGGTTATTCGCCTCGCCCGCGCGCAGCCCGACGACGAGTATGCCGACGGCGGTCGCTTTCTCCACCAGGTAGTCCGGCGCCAGCGTGGCTTGATCGCCGGGTGGATTCAGCCGGGGGCCGAGGCTGCCGTACTCCGGGTTGAGGAGAATCGTATCGTAGACGATGCCCACCGCCGCGCGTTCGCCGCCGTTCGTCCCGTCCCTGTCGAGAGCGCGCTCGCCGCCGTTCGTCCTGAGCCTGTCGAAGGATGAGCCGGCGGCAGCGGGGTCGATGGGCGCTTCTACAAAGCGACCGAACGCGTAATCTTCCGGCTGCGGGTCGCGCGCCGTTTCGCGGGGAGCGAAGACCTGGCAGACGTAATCCGTATGGGAATTCGACTTGACGATACGTCCGATTGCGTTTCCCGCCATCACTCTTGCCCTTTACGCCCGCCGCCGTTCTTTGCTCGCCTGCTTCGACGACGCCTGCATGGTGCGAATGTCGTGGCGCCGTCCGAACTCTTCCAGCGCGCGCAGGTACCGCTGCCGGTCCTCGAAGGTAATCACCGCCGCTGCGTCCGCTGCCTGAATCGCGTACGGGTAGCCGCCGCCGGCGATGGCCTCGGCGCGTACCCAGTCTACCACGCGGTCGAGCGCACCGGCGCGCAGTAGCCAGGCCGGGAACTCCAGCCTCGCCGGCGGGCCGTTGTTGATCTTGAGATACGTAAAGCAGATTTCATTGGCGAAGTTCCTGTCTGTTTCGGCGTCCGTGTAGTTGTCGTCTTGCACCACGTCTTGCCGCTGGCACAGGAACGCGGGCAGTCTCCAAAACGGCATGTCCGCGTGGGGCGTATCCAGGAGCGCGGCATCGCTGATGAGCGCGGCGTCGGTGAGACTGGCGCCGTGGACATAGCACAACATGCGCGTAAAGTCGCGGGCGCGGGACCGATCGATGTAAGCGACGAGCGGAATCTCGCACTCCTCGGATACGCGCAGCATGCTCACGGCGGCGGCGCGATAGCGATTGCGCGCGTCATCGGGAAGAGGGCCGGCGAACGAGACCGTGAGCGAGCCGTCGAAGAGCGCAACCGCGCGTTTGTCCAGGCGCTGCTGTTCCCGCATGAAGGTCTTGATGCGGGCTACCTCAAGCTCATACCGATGGAGGTTGACCCACATGTTGGCGTCGCTCTCGTCGTCACCAAGTTCCCGCGGCGTCAGCACCTCGACGTGGGCGTTCTTCTCATATTCGCCGTTCGCCGCGTGGCGGTTGGTGAACCACGCGACTTGCACGGCGGCTACCGGCAGCGGAAAGTCCTTGGTGGCCGGCAACTGGCTGCCGTCCACGGCGCAGGTGGTGACGTTGGCGAGTGTGTCCGCGGCCCAGCGGCGCATGGCGGCCAGGTTATCCCAAGACTCCGAGAATGCGATGCGCAGCCCCGGCGCGCGGTCGAATTCGGCGGTGGGACGCGCGCCGGGGGCCTTTACCGGCGCGAGCCGTTCGCAGAGTTCGTCGGCGGTCATGCTGGAGAGGGCATCGCGGGCGGCATACAACTCCCGCAGGCGGAGACGCTGCTCGGCGTCCAACTCTGTAAGTGTGGCGCGCTTGGCGTTGAGCGCCTCTAGTGTCTTGTCACGGTAGAACACGGCAGTATTCGCATTCCATAAGCAAGGATATTAGTGTCTTTCAACTTTCCGGTAGCGCAGGTTTGTAACCTGCGCCGGATGTGCGGGCGGGGGACGAGCCCCAATGATATCGCATTAACGTAGCGCGGGGGCTTGTCCCCCGCCGGAGCAAGTAACGTGAGAAGGGAGTGGATTGACCCTGCGGAAGACGCAGGTTATGCGCACGTCTCGTGCGAACCTGCGCTACCGGAGAAAAGAGCGTAGTTTTCATTCTCATTGCGTCTAATGCGACAACATTAGGGACAAGCCACCCGCGCTACGCCGGTGAAGACTGCGGGGGACAAGCCCCCGCGCTACGACAATCACACGGTAATTTGGACGAGACCCCGCGCTACGTCTGGCGCGGCAGGCGCGTTCTCATTGCTATAACTGCTCCACCGTGCTCACGCCGTTCTCCTTGCGCACGCGCAGCACCGTGGAGACCAGCGGTTCGAACGTATCGTCGTGGCTGATGACGAAGAGTTGGTGGAAGCCCGTTACTCGTTCAAGCTGTTCGGCAAGATTGTGGCGGCGTTCGACGTCCATGTTCTGGGTCGGTTCGTCGAAGAAGGCAATGTCCAGGTCGGAGAGTTGGCGCAGCAGGCCCAGGCGCACAGCCAGCGCCGCGCTCATCTGCTCGCCGCCGGACAACTGCATGAAGCCGCGCCGGTGGCCGTGCTGCTCCAGCAGAATGTCGTAGTCCTCCGTGAGCGAGAGTTCCGCGCTGGCGTCGCCCATGATCTCGCTGAAGAGCGTGTTGGCCTCCGCCGAGACTTGCTGGATCAGGTGGCGGGCGACGTGGGGCCCGGCGTCGCGGATGACGTCGCGCAGGAAGCCCGTCACCGCGCGCACCTCCCGCGCCTCGGCCAGCGCGATCCGGGCCTCCTCCAGCGCCCGCGCCGCCTCTTCCAATTCGGCAATTTCCCGCCTGGCGGCCGCAATCCGCTCGCTGAGAAAGCGGGAGCGTTCGTTTGCCGCGCCCAACCGGCCTTGCGTACGGTTCACGCCGGCTTGCGCGCCGGCGAGCGCGGCCGGATCCCAGGCGGACTCGCTCGCTGCAAGCGTCTGCGCGGATTCGCGGAGCGCGCGCTCGTTCTCTTCCACATCGCTTGCCAGGACCCTCTCGGCTTCTTCACGGCGCGGCAGATCGGCGGCGGTTTCCTGGTAGCGCAAGTAGGTGTCGTGAGCGTGCCGGTGTGTTTCGATGAGCGTGCGCTGCGCGGTGAGGCGATTGCCGAGGTCGGCGTACGGTTCGAGGCGCGCGGCGACGTGTGCCAACTCTTTGGCGACGCGCTCATGTTCTGTGGAAACCGCGTCCAGCGCCTGTGTGCGCGCTTTATGCTCGCCGGCCGCTCCGTGCAGTCGTTCGACTTCCTGGCGGGGATTGCCCAATCGCTTGAGCTGTTGCGCCAGCGACTCTTCCTCGCCCTCCAGCAAAGAAAGCGTTTCGGCAATCGCTTCAGGTCGCCAAATCTCCCGCAGGCGCGCATCGATGCGCTGGGTCAGGTCTCGCTCTTGTCGCGTGAGCGCCAGCATCTCGTCGTCGAGTTGCCGCAAGCGCGGTTCCAGGTCGGTGAGGCGGTTTGCTTCCTGTTGCGCCGCGCGCGCCTTGGCAACCTCGCTTGCCAGTTTCTTTCTTGCCGTTAGCGCCTGCGCGGCATGATCCGCGTAGTCGCGTATGAGGGTGGCAATGACGGGAATGAGGCTGTGGCCGTCGTCCACCTTGGGGCACTGGTCTTGGAAGAAGGGACAGAGCCCGTCCGCGGCCATACTCCTTGAATGCTCGTTGAAGCGCCGCTGCGCTTGGTACGCGCCTATCTTCTCCTGCACAGACTGCAATTCCGTTTCAAGGTCAGGCAGGCGCGCGGCGGCTTCCAGGAAGGTACGGCAGCGCGCCACCGCCTGGGCGACTTGCTCGCGTTCCGGACGCGATTGCCGGAGTTGGCGGCGGCACCCGTCGCGCTGCTGGAGCCACGGCGCGACTTCCTGCAAACGCTCGTACTGTTCCGCGAGTTTTGCCCGGGCGCGCGCGGCATCCTTGTCCGTTTCCACCGGCAGGGGGCCTTCCGCAAACGCCAGCCGCTCGTCCGGCGCGCTGGCGGTGAGCCGCCGCAACGCCTGGTTTATCTGGCGGCCAAGTTGCCGCGCGAAGCCCAGGTCTTGGCCGAATTCGCGCGCCCGCGCCTCCAACTCCTCCTGCCGCGCGACGTCCGGCGCGAGGGCCGCTATGCGCGCCGCCGCCTGGCTTGCTTCCTCCACGCCTTTTCTGAGCGCCGCTCGCTGAGTCTCCAGCGCCACGAGTTTGTTTTCCAAGGTCCGCTCGGTCGCGCGGAGAGCGTCGGCGTCTTTGCGCTCTCCTTCAAGCGTTGCCAGTGTGTCTTGCGCCTCGCGGTAGGCGGCGTAGCCGGCTTTGGCGCTGTGTGTGCGCGCCGCCGCCTGCCGTGCCGCTGCGACCTGCGCGCGCTCGGTTTCCAGGCGCTTTTGCAGGTTTTCCTGCTGTTGGGTCAGTTGCTTTGCAATTCCACGTTGTTGCTCCAGCGCGCGGCGCTGCGTTTCCAGGTTGCTCAAGTCCGCTTGGAGGCGCTTCAGGTCCGCGGACAGGGCGCTCGATTGCGCCGCCGCCTCGGCGTATTCCGCTTTATGCTGAGCCAGCGCCGACAGCGCGTCCGGCAGGCGCGCGGCCTGGGGTTCCAGCCCGGAAACCTGCCGCTCGTGTTCCGCCACCTTGCCTTGCAGCGCGTCCAGCACGTCCCGCAGCTTTGCGAAGACCCGGCGGTAGGCGTCCACCCGCAGCAGGGGATCGAAGGTCTGTTTCCGCTGCGCGGGGGTGAGCAGGAAGTCCGCGGTCAAGCGTCCCTGGGGCACGCCCAGCACGTCGGCAAAGACGCGGGCCAGGTCGTCGTAGTCGTCCAGACCGACGTGGCGGCGCAGGAACGCCTGCACCTCCTCCTTTTGCCGCGCCACCTGCTCGTGGGTATCGAAGCTGTAGACGAAGTAGGACGACGTGACGGTGTCCGCGCTGCCGGTGGCGCGCTTGAGGGTGCGCACCGCTTGATACTCGCACTCATCGAGACGCGAAAGGAAGGTCACGCGCACGTCCGCCTCGGTGGCATTGTGGCGCATGAACTCCCGCTGGTTGCGATAGGGCAGGAAATCGAAGAGCGCGAAGCCGATCGCCTCCAGGATGGTGCTCTTGCCGGCGCCGTTCGGCCCGGAGATGGCAACCGTGCCCGGTGGGAAGGGAACGGTCGCTTCCTGGTAGCTCTTAACGTTCTTGAGAGAGACCGCGGTGATGCGCATCGGGTGTTAGTCCGGCTTCTTTTCGTCTTCCGCAGGCGCCAGGTCTGAGGCGGCAGGCCACTCTTGCGGCGCGTGCAGCGGGAGTTGCTCATCGTCTCTGCCGCTCTCGCCGCGCGGCGCGCCTGGGACTGCCGCGCTCGGCAGAGCGTCGGCGGCGCTTGCCGTGGCGGGTTGGCTCCCGTCGTCCCGCGCCGTTTGCCCCTGGGCGCGCAGGCGGCTCGTCACCTCTTCCGCGATTTCGTGAGCCGCCACGCCGTCGAGCGTCATCTGCTTGAGGGCGATCGCGATCTGGGCCGCGTCCGCCGCCGTCGCGGCAAAGCGATCGTCGGCCCGGATCAGGTTCTCGAATACCAGGCGTTCCAGCACGTGCCGGTCGAGCGTGTCCCCGCCTTCCACCAGGCTCGCGGGCGCTTCCTGGAGCGACGAGCGTACGCGCACGAGCAGCGGGTCGAAGCGCCGCCGCACCAGTTGCTCGATGGCCCCGGTGTCGATTTCCGTGCGCGAGAAGCGGGCTATGCCGGTGAGCAGGACTTCAACCACCGGGGCTTTGGGCGCGTGGGAAGCGCTGCCGCCCGCCGCGCGTGCCCCTTCTTCCACCGCCAGGGATTCCGCGACCGCGGCCGGTTCCGGCTCACGGTCGATCTTCTCCGCGAGCAGTTGCGCGAGCGCGCCGGGAGAGGGGCAGGCGTCCATTTCCTGCCGGATGTGAATGAAAGGGCGGCGGCGCGGGTAGTTGCGCATCGTAGCCTGGAACGCCGGTGTCCGGTCGGTGTCTACTTCCACGAGGTAGGCGCCTTTGTCCTGGTATTGCCACTCTGTGCTGCTCCACGTCTCCGGGCACCCCGGATTGAAGAGCCACTCCCTGCCGCCCAGCGCGCCGCTGTAGGGAGTATGGACGTGGCCGAGCGCGAGATAATCAATGCGCGGTCGCAGCGCGCTCAGTTCGTTCAGGCGCGCGAACGGATGCCCTAAGTCGAAATAGCCTTCAACAGAGGTATGCGACATCAAGATAGCAAAGTCCGCGGCGGCCGGCGCGGCGGCGATGGCGGTACCGATTTCGTGAAGCGCGGCGCCGGTCTGCGCCCCGCGATACTTGAGGCCGTAGATGCGCGCGCCGGCCAGGTCCACGTAGCCGCCGGCGCGCTCCGCCTCGTCCCAGGGTTGGGGCAGCCAGCCATGGTCGCCGGGCGCGCAATCGAGCAGGTAGAGCAGACCGCTGTGGTTCAGGTACTCCAGCCAGGAGAGACTGTCGCCGTAGGCGCGCTCGTGATTGCCCTCGATGGCGACAACCGGGATGTCTGCCGCTTGCAGTCGCTTGAATTCAGTAACGGCGATGAGCAGCGTGCGCGGGTCGAGAGTGCGCTTTTCGAAGAGATCCCCGGCAATCAGGAGGAAGTCAACCCGTTCCGCCAGCGCGGTATCTACCACCCACCGGAAGGCGTCGGTGAAGTCGTCGTAACGCTGCACCAGGCCGTATTGCTGGTAGCCAAGATGCAGGTCGGCGGCGTGGAGGAATCGGAGACGCATTTTCTCGTCTAATCCAAGGTGCTCGTTGCGCTACTAGCGATCCGGGGGCACGTCTGCCCGCTAGATGGTAGCCATGGGAAACGGCTTGTCCGCCAGCGGGTCCCGGCTCCGGTCGAGGAGCACGCCGCCGGCAATCGTATGCGTGTTCTCCAACTCCTGCGTGCCGTCGCGCTCCACGCCCTGGGGATCGTCGAAGGTGTAGTCGCCGGTGTGAACGCGGAAGACCGCGATGTCCGCCGGCGCGCCGACACGCAATTGCCCGCAGACGTCTTCATGCCCCATGGCTTGCGCGGGAATGAGCGTGCTGAGTCGCACCACGGTTTCGAGGTCCATGCCGAGAGCCAGAAACTTGGACATGACGTGGGGAAAGCTCTTGGCCGTGCTGCGGATGCTGACCTGGTGCAGGTCGGTGCTGATGGAGTCGGGCGGAAAGCCCTGTTCCATGGCCGCGGCGGTGACCGGAAAGGAGAAACTGCTGTTGCCGTGGCCGATGTCGAAGAGCACGCCGCGCTCCCGGGCCGCCCAGGCCTCGTCCCGCACCCGGCCGCGCATCAGGACGCCGCCCATCTTGCCGTGGAAGCAGTGGGTCACGATGTCGCCCTTGCGCAGCATCGGCAGCAACTCCTGCAAGGTGGGCGCGACGTTGGAGATGTGCACCATGAGCGGGATCGAAAACTGGTCGCAGAGTTCGCGCCCAATCCACAGCGGGGTCATGCCCATCTGCCCGGTGCTGGAACGGCCGGAACGAACCTTGATGCCGGCAATGAGGCCGCGATGGAGTTCCAGCATGGCGGCGCTGAGGTCGGAATCGATGTAGCGAATGTCGTTGAGTTCGCCAAACCCCTGGGAGTGCACCAGGCCCTTGGCGCTGAGATTGAGCAGGGGTATGACGCGCACCTGGGACGGCTCGATGATGAAGCGCTTGAACGCCGGAAACGTGGCCGCGCCGCTGCTGCCGGGGTCGATCCAGGTGGTCACGCCGTGCCGCGCGCCGACCAGGTCCGGGTCGAGGCCGACGCCGCCTACGCCCCAGTAGCAGTGCCCGTGCAGGTCCACGAGACCGGGCGTGACTAGCTGTCCCGCAACGTCTATTTCCCGCGCGCCGCTATCCGCAAGCGTACCCTCGCAGATGGCGGCGATCTTGCCGCCGGTTATGCCGACGTCGCCGGTGAAGCGCCGGCTCTCGCCGGGATCGATGATGTCGCCGTTGCGCAGAATCAGGTCGTAGGCCATGGGGACTCTCTCCAATGCGTCGTGACATACGCTATCGCAGCGCCGCTCCCAGCCATTCTAACAGCCCTCTGGAAATCTCACCGTGTTGGACACGGCGCCGGCGTCGAACGGAAAGCCCGGATCCGTGCAATTTTGTCTTCGCCGCGGCGGTGAGACGCGCCGCCTGTTCAGTCTTCGGCTTCGCTGTCAGCCACGTTGAGGGCCACGTAGTTGCGTTCGATTTCGCGGTGAAAGCTTTCCGGCAGGCGCGCCCAGTCGTGGGCCTGGACCAGGATGGGGATATTCGACTGTTCCAAGGCCGCGCTGAAGCCGCGGAGCATGGCCTCCGGTATGGGTTCCAGGCCCGGCGCGCGCAAGGCCAGGTCCAGGTCGCTGCCCGGGTGGCATTCCCCGTTTACGCGGCTGCCGTAGGCCCACGCCTCTACCCCGGGCAGGCAGACGCGCAGCAGGGCTTCAAGCTGCCGGCGGTAGCGGCAGGGCAGGTCCAGCCGATCACTCATCGATCTCCTCCGCGATGACTTTCGCCAGTTCTGCGGCGTCCGCAATGAAGGCCGGCAGCAGCTTGAGAGTCACATCGGCAAAGCCCGCGCCGTAGCGGTGCGCCGTGTCGTTGCCGGCGTCTCGATAGGCGAGCCAGCGTTCACAACTCTCGACGGAGAGCAGGCCGTGCTTCGCGGCGTGGCGAAAGCGGTCTTTGAAGGTCAGGTGATCGGCCTGCCGGTTGCTGGCGAAGTAGGGCCGCAACCGTTTGGCCAGCAGACTGCCGCTTTGCTCCAGGACCAGTTCGAACTCCTTAACGCACGCGGCGCGCAGGATGTCGTACATCGTGCTGCCCGCTTCTTGCCGCTGCAATTGGGCATACGCGGTATCCAGTGTTTGGATGCAGCGGGTAAGGAATTCCGTATTGATTTTCATACCAGGTTCTCTGCCGTCAGGCAGCTTTCAGCCTCAAGCGCATGGTTCGCCGGGACGAGAGGCAGCGGCTACACCTCTACCAGCCCCGTCGTGGCCTGCGGTTCCGGCACCGGGTCGCCGTGTTCGCGGAGCATGGCAACGTGGTAGGCGACGGCTTCCCGGATCAGGCTGTCTATATCCTCCTGCCTGTCCCTGGCGGCGGCGCAGCCCGGCAAATCGGGCACGTACGCCGAGTAGCCGTTGCCGGTTATTCTCGATGACGACGGCGTACTGCATTGCTGTTTCTCCTGGCTGCTAATACGCGCGCCGCTGCCAATCGTCGGCAAAGAGGTTGAAGTGGCCGAAGCGGTACGGATGTTCCGCGATCACGTCGAGATCGAGGTCGATGCCGAGGCCGGGCGCTTCCGGTGGGGAAAAGTAGCCGTCTTTCACTCTGGGAAAGCCGGGCACCGCCGCGCGCACGAAGTCCGGCGCAAAGTCGTCGAAGCATTCCTGGATCTTCACGTTCGTCGTGCAGAAGTCGAAGTGCACGCTGGCGGCGGTGCAGGCCGGGCCGTTGGAGCAATGGGGCGCGACCGTCACGTAGTGGGCGTCGGCCATGGCCGCAATCTTCTTAAGCTCCATGATGCCGCCGGCGTGAATAATGTCCGGCTGAATGATGTCAACGACGTTGTTCTTGAAGAACCGCGCGTATTCGAATCGGGTAAAGAGCCTCTCTCCGGTGGCAACGGGCACGTGAATGTCGCGGGCCGCCCGTTCCAGAGCGTCCTGGTCTTCCGGCGGCACCGGCTCTTCCACCCAGCCGGGGTTGAACGGTTCGAGTTCACGGGCAATCTCGATTGCGGTTGCCGGACTGAATCTGCCGTGCATCTCGATGAAGATTTCCACCTCCGGACCGACCGCGTCCCGGACCGCTTCTACCAGCGCGATGGAAACGCGCTTCTCCGCCGGCTCCATCTCGTAGGTCCCCGCGCCGAACGGGTCTACCTTCAGCGCGCGGTATCCTTTGGCCACGACGCCCTTGGCGCGTTGGGCAAAGTCCTCGGGCGTGCGCTCGCCGGTGTACCAGCCGTTGGCGTAGGCCTTGAGCCGCTCGTGGCACTGGCCGCCCAGCAGGCGAAATACCGGCACGCCCAGCGCCTTGCCCACAATGTCCCAGCAGGCGATTTCCACGGCGCTCAGCGCCGTGTTGGCTACCGGGCCGCCGCGCCAGAAGTCATCGCGGTACATGCGCAGCCAGAGGTCCTCGATGTTGAACGGGTCGCTGCCGATGATGTGCCGCCCTTTAGCGGCTTGCAGGTATGCGACGACGGCTTCATCGCGATTCTGGAGCGTCGCTTCGCCAATGCCGTAGAGACCTTCGTCGGTCATGACCCGCGCAAAGACGATGTTGCGCCAGTTGTCGCCGAGAACGTACGTTTCCACGTCCGTGATGCGCACGGTGGGTATTCCTTTCCCCTAACGGAACTCTCTTGTGGTGGTTGAACGGCCTTGGAATCGCTGCCGCAAACCGCGTTGCGGTCACACTGGCCTGCTCTTAGCATAGCGGAGAGAGCAGCCGGTGTCAGGGGCCGCCCGTCGCATTGTATGGAGAAGATGGACGACCGGAACCACTGAATCCACCTGCGTAAGGCGGCAAATGCCGCTCCGCGCGTGCCGGCTTTTGAAATTTGGCACGGTGTGCCATACCATAGAGCTAGTGCATTGCAGTCTCTCAGTACAGGAGCGGTTGATGATCAGTACGGTTCCAGGGAATTATCCGAAAATCGCCAACAGGCCCGGCGGCCAGACGTTGCGCCGCGCCATATCCTCGTTTGATAGAGGGCGCATTTCGGCGGAAGAACTCGCGGCGGCGGCGGACGACGTTACCCTCGAGGTGATTGGCGAGCAGGAGCGCGCCGGAGTTGACGTAATCACGGACGGACAAATCCGCTGGCAGGATCCGGTGACGTACATCGCCGGCAGCCTGCACGGCTACGAGATTGGCGGTCTCATTCGCTATTTCGACACCAACACCTTCTACCGCCAGCCGGAGGCGACCGGACAAGTCGAGTGGCAGGCGCCAATCCTCGTCCGCGACTACGAATTTGCCCGCGAAAACGCCGCCCGCCCGGTAAAGCCGGTGGTCACCGGCCCCTATACGATTGCGAAACTCTCTCTGCCGGGCGTCTACACGGACCTGAAGTCGCTGGTCTTGGACACGGCGCGGGCGCTCAACCACGAGATGAAGGCGCTGGCGGCGACCGCTCCCCCGTTGATACAGGTGGACGAACCGGCCATCGTCTGGCATCGCTACAAGGACGACTGGCACCTCTTCCGCGAGGCGATGGACGTGCTCGTGGACGGCGTGGACGCCGCGGCGCTGCTGCGCACGGACTTTGGCGACGCCGTGGGCTTGCCGGATTTCTTCGCGCTGCCGTTCCAGGGCTTCGGCCTGGACATGGTGCACGGCAAGGGGAATGAGTCGCTCATTTCCGAATTCCCGGACGAGAGAGACCTCACGCTCGGCATCATCGACGCGCGCAACGTGCGCATGGAAACGGACGCAGCAGTGGTAGAGACCGTTAGCTGGGCGGCGCAATACGTGGCGAAAGACCGTTTAGCCGTCAGCCCGAACACCGGATTGGAGTTCCTGCCCCGCGAAACGGCGTACGCCAAGTTGGAGAATATGGTTCGAGCCGTCGAGAAAGCTCAGGAGGCTGTCGCATAACGATGGAAGGTCTATGGACAACGCAGGTTGGGAGTTTGCCCAAGCCGCCGGCGCTCGCCAAGGCGCGCACCAGTTTCGCGCGGGGCAAGCTGCCGCAGGAAGAGTTGACGGCGCTGGAGCGCGCTTATACGCAATTCTGGATGGAGTACCAGAACGAACTGGGACTGGACATCGCCGTTGATGCCGAGATGTACCGGGGCGACATGGCGACGTACTTCGCCGAAATGATGGAGGGCATGGAGATCAGCGGGCTCGTGCGCTCGTACGGCAACCGCTACTACCGCAAGCCGATCGCCGTGGGGCCGCTGAAGCGGGTCACACCGTTCACGCTCGATTGGTGGCAGTACGCCCAAAGCCTGACGGATAAGCCCGTGAAGGGCATGATCACCGGCCCGTACACCATGGCCGAGTGGTCGTACAACAACTACTACGATACCCAAGAGGAATTCGTGCTGGCCATGGCCGAAGTGTTGCACGAAGAGGTGGTCGCATTGGAGGAAGCCGGGGCGCAGTTCATCCAGATCGACGAACCGGCAGTTTCCACCCGCCCCGAAGACCTGCCGCTGGCGATCGAAGCCATGGGAGTGGTGGTTGACGGCCTGACGGCAACCACCGGCACGCACATCTGCTACGGCGACTTCGACGCGATCTACCCCAAACTGCTCGACATTCCGGTGGACGTGATCGACCTGGAGATGGCGAATAGCGATTTCGACCTGCTCGACCTCTTCAAGGAGCGGGCGCCGTTTACGAAGAAACTGGCGATGGGCGTGGTGGACGTGCACAGCCACGTCATCGAGGACAAGGCTCAGGTAAAGGCCGGCATCTACAAGGGGCTGGAAGTCGTGCCCGCCGACCGGCTCTACATCGATCCGGATTGCGGCCTGAAGACCCGCACGGTGGACGAGGCGCAGGCCAAACTTGCCGTAATCGTGGAAGCCGTAGACGAAGTCCGCCAGGAACTCGGCTTGGACAACGCCCGGGGCTGATAGGCTTCTGAAGTGGAGGCGAGCATGAGCGCGGCGTCCGACCGGCGGCTGCGGGCCCGCGTGTACGGACACGTGCAGGGCGTTGGCTATCGCCAGTTCGCGGCGCGGGCCGCCGTGAGCCTGGGGCTGGTGGGATACGCGCGCAACGTGGATTGTGACGGCAGTGTGGAGATTCTCGCCGAAGGGCCGGAAAGCGCGTTGCAAACGCTGCTGCTGCGGCTTGAAAGCAGGCCGCTCCTCAGCCGCGTGGCGTCCGTAGAGGCAACCTGGGAGCCCGCGTCCGGTTCTCTCAGCGAGTTTCAGATCCGGCAATAGCATGGAGCGACACGACGCCGCACACGTGACTGAGACCGGCAGCCAAAATGGGCTGGCGTCGTCGCAGGCCGCGCATCAGCAATACCGCGGCTTGCAGCGGTTGGCGTGGGCCACGCTGGTCGCGGGGTTCGTTCTCTTCATGCTCCTGGTGGTAGCGATTCCGCGCACCGTTACCTGGGCGATCGAGCGCGTGCGGCAGGACGCCCCGGCGCCGGTGCTCGTGATTAGCGGCCAGGTCTACGTGCTCGCGGCCGGTTCTCCCAATTGGGTCGTGCGCGCCGGGACGACGCAACTCAATCCCGGGGACAGCATCAGCACACACGAGTCCTCCCGCGCGTTTCTCACGCTGCCGGATGACAGCACCGTCTTGATGTATCCGGATACCGAACTGACGCTGGTGGCGTCGAACTTTGTGCGCTACCGGCCGGAAACGATGCAGATTACGCTGGAGCAGAGCAGGGGCAAGACCCGCATCGGCGTCGCGCCGGTCGTTTCACCTGAAAAGCGCGTGTTCCGCGTGCGCACACCGGCGTTTGCCGCCGCGCTGCAAGAGGGCAGCTTTGCCGTTGAGGTCAACGCCGCCTCTCGCGAACGAGGGAGCGAAACGGAAGCGGAGTTTCGCGGTTCGCTGGTCGCGCGCTTGGGCAACGCGGAAGTGACCGATGGCGAGAGGGTCGTCGCGCTTTCCAAGCGGGAACGGGTGACGACCAAAGACGGCCGCTTGCCGGCGGCGCCGCTGCCGGCCGCGCAGGACTTAATCGAGATGGGAGACTTTACCGCGCTGGCGCCGGATTGGAACGACATCTGGCGGAAGGAAGATCGGTCCGAGCGCCAGCCCAAGGGCATCGTCACGCCGCATCCGGACGGCGTCTTTCTCACGCGCGCGGGAGAAGGCCCCGGCGAGACCGTGCTGGTGCAGCACATCAACCGCGACGTGTGGGATTTCGAGGAGTTGATCCTGGCGGTGCGGGTAAAGGCGGTCTACCAGAGCCTGCCCGGCGGCGGCACGGCCGGGTCCGAGTATCCCATCATGGTGCGCGTCAGCTTCCGGGACATTACCGGCGGCGAAACGCTCTGGTACCACGGCTTCTACTACGACGCGCCCACGGACGAGCGCTACTCGACGAAGCACGCGACACTGGCGCCGCAAGACGCCTGGTATGTGTACGAGATCGATCTACTGCAACTGACGCCGCGGCCGACGTTCATACACACCATCGAGGTCGCGGCCGCCGGTTGGTCGTTTGAGGGTGCGATTCAGAAGATAAGCCTGGTGGGCGAATGATCATCGTCTTGGCCGGCGACTCCGAGTTTGTCACAGACGGGGGCCTCGTGCCGGACGCCGCCGCGGGCGCGCGCTTTGGCCGCGCGCTGGCCTCGAGTTTTCCGCGCGCGGCGGTGTTGCGGGCTGACTACTTTGCCCCGGTCGGTGCGTCGAACGGCGGCGGCGCTCAGGACGCGGGCAGCGACCCGGCGGCATTGACCTCGCCGCGCGCGCCGTGGCTGGCGGGGACTCTGGCGGCCAGCGCCCAGCGGATTGCCGCCGGCGGCGGCACGAGTGTCGTTCTCCTGCCCCGGCCGGAAGACGTGTCCGCGCTGCTGGTTGCGTTCGAGCTACTGACGACCCCGCTCTATCTCTTTCTCTTGCGCAGACCCGATCGGTCGCAGGGCATCCTGCGGCGCGCCTTGATTCTGGAGTCTCGCCGGGATGACGCCGAGGCGATTGCGGAGGAGATTGCGGCGCATACGACCGCAGGCAAGGGGTTGATTCGCCCGGCGCCTGCCGGAGCGGGGGAATCGAGCCTGCTGCCGGCTGCGGGCGGGCCGAGCACAGGTGTTGACATAATCGAGATTGAGCGGATTGCCCGGGTGGTCGAACGCTACGGCGAGCGCTTTCTCCACCGGGTCTATACGGAGGCGGAGCGGACGCTCTACCGGGGACGAGTCCCGGAGTTGGCGGCGCGCTTCGCGGCAAAAGAGGCGGTGTCGAAAGCCCTGGGCACCGGCATCTGGGGCATCCGCTGGCGGGAGATGGAAATTCTGCCGGATATGCGCGGCAAACCGCTGGTCTACTTGCACGGCGCGGCGGCGGCGCGGGCGCGGGCGCTCAACTTGCGGCACTTTGCCATCAGTCTGAGCCATAGCCGCGACTTCGCCACGGCGGTTGTCGTGGCGACCTGAGCGCCAGAATCCGGTTGACGACCCTTTGCCACATGAAAGTCAATTCCCGTAGCGCGGGGGCTTGTCCCCCGCCGATGACAGAGGGCGCAGGTTGGAAACCTGCGCTACCTGAAATTGCAAATAATCTGTAACCGGACAGGACGCTTGCGGACTAGGCGTTGAGGAGCGCAGAAGTGAAGTTAGCCCACACCGCGGCCATGCGCCGGTTGGAAGCCGACGCCGTTGCCATCGGCATGGATGAGCCTACCCTCATGGAGTTGGCCGGCTACAACGTCGCCGCGCTGCTCCGGCAAGAGGGGCGGCTTTGCGCGGGCAAGCGCGTGGTCGTTCTCGCCGGATCGGGCAACAACGGCGGCGACGGCCTGGTGGCCGCCTATCACTTGCGGCGGGCCGGTATTGAGCCGTTCGTCTACCTCACCCGCGACCGCGGCGGCGACCGCAATCTCGCGCGCGCACGGTCCGTCGGCATTCCGGTGGCAGTCCACGGCGAGGACGACAGCACACGAAATCTCAAGCAGTGGCTGGCGGAGGCGGACTGCGTGCTGGACGCGCTGCTGGGAACCGGCGCCGCGCCGCCGCTGCGGGGCAACGCTTTGGATGTGCTCACCGTGCTGCAAGAATACCTGACTCCAGAGGCGCTGCGGGTAGCCGTGGACATTCCCAGCGGGATCGACGCGGATACCGGCGCGGCGGACGCGCGGGCGTTTCAGGCGCACATCACGTTGGCCACGGGCCTGGCCAAACCCGGGTGCTTTGTGGGCGAGGGCGCGGATTGCGCCGGTGCGGTGCACGTCGCGGACATTGGCTTGCCGCCGGAGTGGGCGGGGTCTCTGCCGCTCCAGCGGACCACGCCCGCGTTGGCGCGGGACTTGCTGCCGGCTCGTCCCGCAAATGCACACAAAGGCACGTTTGGCCGGGCGCTGATCGTGGCCGGCTCGCGCCGTTACGTCGGCGCGGCCTATCTGAGCGCGGCGGCTGCGGCGCGTGCCGGCGCGGGTCTGGTCACGCTGGCGCTGCCAGCCTCGATCCATCCCATGGTGGCGGCCAAAGCGACGGAATGCACCTTCCTGCCGCTCCCCGACGCGGACGGCCAACTTACACCGGCATCACTGGAGCCGGTTGTGGATGCGCTGCCGCAGTACCGCGCTCTGCTAGTGGGCTGCGGCCTGGGCAACGCGCCGGAGACGTTCGCGTGCGTGCGCGGGCTTGTGGACGAACTCCGCAACGCGCCGGACGCCCCGCCGCTGGCGCTCGACGCCGACGGCATCAATGCCCTTGCGGAGCTTGACTTAAGAGCCGCGCTGCCGCCCGACGCAATTCTCACCCCTCACGCCGGAGAACTGGGCCGCCTGCTGCGGCAAACGGCGGCGGACGTGGACGCGCACCGGCTGCAACTCGCGCCGCAATGCGCGGCGGCGTGGGGAGCGGTCATGCTTGCCAAGGGCGCGCCGAGCATCGTCGCGGCGCCCGACGGCGCGACCGCCATCAACCCGCACCGCAATCCGGCGCTGGCGACCGCCGGCACCGGCGACGTGCTGGCGGGCATCACCGCCGGCCTGCTGGCGCAGGGCGTTGCGCCCTACGCGGCGGCGGCGGCGAGCGCCTTCATTCACGGGGAGGCCGGCGAACAGGTGCGGTCTCGCCTAGGGGAAAGCGGGCTGTTGGCTTCAGACCTGCTCGACGAGATTCCACTGGTAATGAAGGCCCTCCGCGAATAGCGCTGGCAGCTAACCATGGGCCTGAGCGCCGCGCCGGCTCTCCGCTGGCGCAACTCACTGCATTGAAGCGGGCTCCAGCCGTTGAACCGATGCCCTGCGCATCAGCGCCAAGAAAGTGCGCCCAAGCCGCACTTGCAATTAAAGATAACCAAATTGCAAGCCCTTTCACCCCCATCCCAACCTTCCCCCTCAATGGGCTGACAAGGGCATTCAAATGTCATTCCGAGCGCAGCGAGGAATCTAGAAACGCTGACTTTGCAGGGCTGAGCCTTAGATTCCTCACTCCGCCACGCTTCGTTCGGAATGACACGTGAAGTCGGTTGTGGAGTACATACCCCTGTCAGCCCTCGATGGGGAAGGGCTTCTGCAAAGGTCTCCCAAGGTAGGGGCGCTCAAGCAATGTCTTTGGGCAACCCCTTAAGAACCTGTTTACTATCTGCTTATGAGGGAGTTAGCAAAGCCGATAAAGACCGTTCGTGCTGAGCCTGTCGAAGCATGAACGGCTATATGCAACCTTGCGGTGGTTCCGTTCACCCTTCGACGCGGCTCAGGGCGAACGTTCCTCGTGCAGACAGAAAGATCGTAAACAGGCTCTAAGGCTGTATCAACCCTTCCTGGGGCACGACCCAGGGCACAGAAGGGAGATGCGCTTGCAGCTTCGCGCGGGGCAACGGCATGTCGCCGACCGGTACGTCAATTACTACCGGAGCATGGCAACCCAGAGCTTGTGGCAGCAGTGTTTCGAGCTCCATAGGGTCGTGGGCCCTCATGCCGAGTGCGCCGAACGACTCGGCGAACGTGACGAGGTCCGGATTGTGCAAGCCGGTCTCGTACGTGCCGTCGAAGAACTCGTCCAAGTCGAAAGCAACGTTGCCGTAAGAATCGTCTCGAAAGACGATGGTTGCCGTGTTGATTCCATACCTGACCGCAGTGGAGAGTTCAGGGGAGTTGAACATGAAGCCGCCGTCTCCAATGACGCTCACCACGGGACGGTCGGGTTCGGCTACTTTCACGCCGAGCGCCGCCGGGAAGGAAAAACCGAGGTTGAATGAATAGCCGGAATCCATAAACGTCTTGGGATGGTTTACCTGGTAGTGGGTGCGGGCATAGTAGCCAAACTTCGTGCTGTCCCAAACGACGAACGTGTCTTCCGGAATGCTGTTGCGCATTGTATCCAGAATGGGATACTGCGGTTCTTTGAGTCTGATGTCGTGATAGGCGATGAGGCGGCGCGCCGCGCTGACCGCTTCGGCGGGCGACGAGCGATCCCCCGCACCGGCTTCGATGAGGAAAGGGAGCAGCGCTTCAACGGTTGCTCTGGCATCGCCATGCAATGGAATAGTGTTGGATTGGACTTTCGTAAGTTCGGAGTCGTCGATATTGATATTCACCAACGTGGACGCCTCACCGGCCGGATTACCCAGCGAAAAACGCGCGCCAATGCCAATCACTACGTCAGCAGACTGCATGACGTCGAAGAGCTGATTCATTTCGGGTCTCTCCCCGGCGGGGCTGAGACACGCGCCGTAGCACAGCGGATGGCGGTCCGGAATGGCCCCCTTGCCGCCACTGGAGGTGACTACGGGTATGTTCGTTGCCTCGACCAGTGCAATGAGGGCCTCTTCCGCGCCGGAGAGCGCCACGCCGCCGCCCGCGAATATGAGAGGCAGTTCAGATTGGGCAATGATCTGAGCGGCTTCCCGCAGGTTTTCTTGGCTTGGCACAATTCGTGAAAACTTCGCCGGACGCCGCAACGTGACTTCATCGCGCTCTACGCCGGCCTCGGGAGGTATATCGAGAAGCACGGGGCGGGGACGGCCGGTACGCATCTGCCTGAACGCTTCGCACACGGCGTCCGGGATTTCTCTCGGCGTCAGCGCCTGCCGCTGCCACTTGGTGACGGGACGGACGACCGAGGCTTGATCTGCGACTTCATGATAGACCTCGAGGTTCTTACCCATCTGACCGCGCGGAATCTGGCCGGCAATGGCAAGGACCGGCGAGGAACGGGCATACGCCGTGGCGAGGCCGGAGGCGGCATTGCAGAGGCCCGCTCCCGGTACCACGAGAACTACGCCCGGTTTGCCTGAGGCGCGCGCATAGCCGTCGGCCATGTGGGCCGCGCCGGCTTCGTGGCGCGTGGTGATCATGCGGATGGCCGGCTCGTCTCGCAGGGCGGCGATGATCCCGGACATGTGTATACCGGGGATTCCGAAGATTACTTCGACTCCCTCACGAACGAGTGACCTGACAAGGGCTTCGCCCCCACTCATCTTGGCCATCTGCTTGCTACTCCTAAAGTGTGGGTAGTTTCATGCAACGGAGCGATGCAAGACCGAAACAGAATTGCGCTGCACACTATGGTCTCTCGTTTGCGCCAGGCGCATAATGGGGCGCACCTGCAATAGGCCAGCTATCGCCTTAGCGCCACACGCCAACAATCGCGCCTTGAATCAGCAAGGCAACGAGCACGTAACCGTAGTCGATGGCGTAGAGTTTCTTCGAAATGCCTGAGTACATGTTGTTCTGAAACGTCGCCGGTCCAACGAAGCCAACCCAAATCAGAAGAGCGACCAAGAGACCGAGAACAAGCCCCATGGCCTGAATGCTGGAATCTACGTGGTGGATGAAGACTGAGAGGACGAGCGCCATGAGCAATGAGAGCAAGAAGGAAACGACGTAGATGAGTGGGTTTGGGTTCGTTTCCTCCGGGTTTATGCCCCGCAATGCCATCCAGGCTTTGCCAAAGAGCGGCCCGTACCACAAGAACCCCAACACCATGTTGGAGATGCCCGCTACCAGGATTGCCAGGTAGTTCAGATCGGTGACGAACAGGTCGGACATGCGGTTAGCCCCTTTCGAGCCTATTGAGAGAGGACACTAGTCTCCCAAACTTCGCGCAAGCAGAGTGGTTGTTTGCGTGAAGTCTACCCCTTACCTTCATGAATCGACAAGGGCTCCGCGAAGCCCACCCACCACGAACGGTGTTCATATTGGCCCGGAGTTCACACCAGCAAGAGTCAAGTAATGGCGCAAACATCAGGACGCTGGTTACACGCCCGCAAGACGAGACACAGATCTAACCGACCGCGGCCGCGATTGCTTCTTCGAAGAGGTCGGCCCCCAGCAGCGCCTCTTCCTCGGTGATGACCAGCGGCGGGGCGATGCGAATCACGTTGCCGTGGAAGCCGATGGGCGCAATCATCACGATGCCGCGCTTGAAGGCTTCGTCGATGATGGCCTGCGTCAGTTCGGGCGCGGGTTCGCGGGTGTCGGGGTCTTTGACGAACTCGATGCCGAAGACCAGGCCGAGGCCTCGCACCTCGCCGATGACGGGATACTTGTCTTGCATCTCACGGAAACGCCGGTCGAGCATCGCGCCGATATGGGCCGCGTTGTCGGAGAGGTTCTCCTCCAGAATCACGTTGATGTTCTCCAGCGCCACGCGGCTGGAAAAGGCGTTGCCGCCGTGGGTGCTGGAAACGGAACCCGGTGTCAACACGCTCATGATGTCTTCTTCGCCCACGACCGCCGAAACCGGCACGGTGGACGAGATGCCCTTGCCGAGGCAGAGCAGGTTCGGCTCGATGCCGTAGTGCTCGAAGCCGAAGAGCTTGCCGGTGCGTCCGAACGATGCCTGCACCTCGTCGATGATGAGCACCGCGCCGTTTTCTTGGCACCATTGCGCGATCATCTGCAGCCAATCCTTGGGGGCGATGATCGAACCGGCCGAGCCTTGATAGGTTTCAACCAGCACGGCGGCGATGTCTTTCTCGGATTCCGTCTCGATGATCCACTTGAAGTACTCGAAGCTGCGTTCGCTGCACTCGTCTTCATGGCCGCGGCAGAGGATGCTGCGGTAAGGATAGGGGAACGGCGCGAATACAACGCCGGGCAGGAACGGCCCAAACCCTTTAATGCCCGGGCTGGAACGCTTGCCGTTTACCGACATAGCGCCAAAGGTGCGGCCATGGAACGCGCCGTGGAAGGCCACGATTTCGTGCTTGCCGGTGTAGAGGCGCGCGATCTTCATGGCCGTTTCAATCGTTTCCGCGCCGGTGGAGAGCACGATGGCGCGGGAGAGATTCGGCGGCGTGATTTCGACCAGTTTCCTGGCAAGCTGCGGCCGCCATTCGTTGAGAAAGTCGTACGTGTTTACCGCGCGCTCCGCCTGCTCCCGCATGGCGCGCACCAGGCGGGGGTGGCTGTGTCCGGCGTTGGCGACGAGCACGCCGCTGGTGAAGTCCAGGAACGTGTTGTCGTCCATGTCGGTCGCCCACACGCCCTCCGCGCTCTTCCACACGATCGGCACTTGCTCGCTGGAAGCGTTGGGCTCGTATTGCTCGGAGATTTCCTTGATCTCGCGCGAGCGCGGGCCGGGCAACTCGGTGTTGATAATCGGGCCGCGCAATCGGGCGCTGGTCTTCACTGTATTCTCCTCCTGTGACGGTTGTCGCTTGGTAAACTGAATGTGACGCTTGATGTGGAGCGTTATTCACCACCACTCATTTATAGCAAAATTAGGGAAGTTACCATAGTTTAGCGTAGTTTTCGGTCAACAGACGGGGTTGAATACCCTTCTAACACTGCAACTTGATAGCGGTTTCAACTCTGCACCTCTAGAAATGCGACTAGGCCTGCCTTTGCGCCGGAGGGCACCGGCGCGCCGTGGGACGTAACGAGGGCATCGAACGCCAGTTCCCGCAAGGGCTCCAGGGCGGCGCGTTCGTGCTCCTGAAAGACGCGCCAATCCTCATCGGGACGCGCCACCAGGCCATCGCCGATGACCAGCACGCCGGGGCCGCGCGGCACGAGCAGGGCGGTTTCGCCCGGCGAGTGCGAGCCTTCCAGGTGAAAGGCCCGGATGCCGCACGGCAGGTCTTCTTCGCTGCTATAGACGCGGTCGGGCGTTTGGTCCAGGTCGCCCAGCGCCGCCTCCGGCGCCCAGATCTCCGCCCGCAACGCCAGCTTGAACGAGGAGGCGTCACGCTCGTGGTTGGCGTTGGTCAGCAGCACGATGATGGACTTGCTCGGATGGCTGAATTGGCTGAGGCCGTCTTCCGGCGTAAACGGGTCGATGAGGACGTTCTCGCTCTCGCCTTCCACCCAGACGCTGTAGGCCTCGCGTCCGGGACGATACGGCGCGCGCCAACAATAGAAACCGGGGAAGAGTTGCTCCATGGCGCGTAACTCTCACCTCAGCGACACGATCGCGCCGGTTTCGATACTCTTGTGGACCGCCTCCGCAATCTTGGTGACTTCCAGCGCGTCCTCACCGCTGGGGTAGCGGCCTTCCAGTTGCTCGATGGTGCCGCCTTCATGCAAGAATTCGAGGTTGTCCACGAAGTCCAGGATACTCTCGTAGCCGTAGCCGCGATAGACCACGTTGCCGTGCTTGTCCTCTTCCTCGCGCATGAAGGCCTCGTTATACGTCCTCATGCCGTCCTTGTAGCTTGCCGCTTCCATGCCCCGGTTCTGGCTGTCCACCTCGGCAAATCCCTCAGTGCCGACCAGGCGGATAGACTGGTTCACGATGGCCTCGAAGGTGTCGGGCAGCACCCAGCCGGTGTCGAAGAAGACGCTGGCGCCGCCCTCGAACTCTACCTTGGCCTGGATGGCGTCGAACGTATCGATGTTCGCCGCCGCCAGCTTTCTCTTCTGGCCGGTGGCGTAGACCCGGGTTGCCTCTTTCTTGATGCACCAGCGCACCAGGTCGTAGAAGTGGACGCCGAGGAACCACGCCGGGCTGGTCGATCCCGCCCAGTGCGGGAACCAATCGCGCGGCACGACGATCTTGTCTTCCATGTGCACGTAGCCGTAGAGCACCTCGCCCAAGGTGCCGTCGTTGCACTGCCGTTCCAGGGCCAGGTGATAGGGGTCGTAGCGCTTGTGGAAGTCAACTTGCAAGAAGACCTGGTTGGCGCGGCAGGCGTCCACAATCGCGCGGCAGCCGTCGCTGGTGACATCCAACGGTTTTTCCACGAGCACGTGCAGGCCCCGGTTGGCGGCCTCGACGGTCATTTCGCGGTGGAGGTGGTCCGGCGTGACGATGGTGACGGCGTCGAGCGACTCTTTATCGAGCATCTCGCGCCAGTCGGTGTAGATGGGGATGCCGAATTCATCCTTGCGCTCCTGGTCCCGCGCCGGGTCGCGCCCGGACGAGCACGCCGCCACCAGCACGGTACGGCCTTCATTCTGCGCCTGTTTGAAGACACGCAGGTGACTAATGCCAAAAACACCGGTGCCGATGACACCGATGCGGATCGCGTCTGCCATGGGATTGCTACCTCCTGGATTTACTTGCGCCGCATGAAGTGTGGGGCCCGCGCCGCGTTCACGGCCGGCGCACGCCTATGACTGTGTGAGCGCACTCACTGTGAAACTAAGCAATGCTCCTGTCGTCGGAACGTCAGCGGAGCGAGCGTGACGGCCTTGGCGCCGCTTGCGCGCGGATCAAATCAAGGGCGACGCCGGCCGCCTGCGCGCCGTACGGACTGAGCGCTTCTTCGATCAATTCGCGGTAGTATCCATTGGCGTAGAGCGCCCGCGCCAGCTTTTCGGCCAGCCGCTGCCACGAGGGCCGGGAGGGGTCGCGCACCATGCGCCCCACCGCGGAGGCGAATTGCACCTCCAACGGCGCTACGGGCACGAGCCAATTTTGAAAACGCACTCTACCCACCACGCCCCACAGCGCCCCGCCGATGCCCTCTAGCAGTATACCTTGTTCGTTGGCGCGGGGTTCGCGCACGAAGACGGTGACCGGCGCGTGTTCTACCGTGAGGGTGAGCCTGGCTCGTTCCGGTTCGCGGACGTCGGGTTCATCGTCCAGCCAGTCCCACAGGTGGCCGGACCAGAGGTCGAACGCGTCCGGGGCGGTGAGGATGCGCAGTTCGTTAGGGCTGACCGCTATGTCCTGCAAGGCCGAGGCCGCGCCGCCGATGACGGCCCACTCGGCGCCGGCCTCTTCCAACGGCTCGTAGACGCGGTGCAGGATGAAGGCCAGCGCCTCCCAGATTCTGCGGCTGTCTTCTCCAATGTTCTCTATGCTTGCCATGAGACTCTCACCTGGTTCACGAGGCAGCGGTGAGCTGAGTTAGTGTATTTGAGTTTCTGCTTACTTCCTCTTCGCAGGGCGTTCGCGAACTCGCTTCTCACTGGGTGTTCGCGAACTCACTTCTTATTGGGCGTTCGCAATCTCTCTCTGAGCCGTTCGTGCTGAGCTTGTCGAAGCATGAACGGCGGATCTAGCGCAAGAGCGACAATTCCCTACAGCAACGTTCACCCTTCGACCTGGCTCAGGGCGAACGTTGCTCAATCAACGACACTGTGAAAGGGCACTAACCCACTCCGCACCAATCTTGCACGAACTGTGTCAGCGCGCAGGCGGCGTCCACCATGTCCGCGACCGCAAAGTGCTCGTGGGGGCCGTGGGCGGTGGCGAGGTCGCCCGGGCCAAAGACGACGACGGGCAGATTAGCGACGCGGGCGTAGAGCCGGGCGTCGCAGGAGACGTTCCAGCCAAAGACCTCGCTTGCCAGGCCGCTGGCCCGCGCGGCGGCGTGCAGCGCGGCGGGCAGGGGATGGTCGTAGGGAATTTCGAACGAATCGTTGCGCAGTTTGTCGAACGCGATTGTGGTGTGGTTGCGAATCCACTCGTCGGGATGGGTGGCGATGATGCGCTCCAGGTCGGCGCGCACGTCGGCCATGGCCTTGTTGGGCAGGAATCCGACGCCGCCTTCGATCAGAGCCTCGCCGGCCACGGCGCTGGGCCAGTGGCCGCCCTGGAAGATGCCGACGTTCAACTGCACCGGGCGCTCGTAACGCTCGAAACCGCGATACCCCTGGCTCATGGCGACCAGTTCCTTCTCGTACTCCTTGAAACTGGCGATGAGGGCGATGCCCTTGTCGATGGCGCTGACGCCTTCGTGCATGCGCCCCATGTGCATGCTGACGCCCTCGATGCCGATTTGGAACCAGAGCGCGCCGCGATTGGCGGGGTGAATCTGGCCCAGGGAGGGTTCCATGACCACCACGCCGTCGGCGCGATGCCCGGCGTGGATGAAAGCCAGCGCGCCGTTGCCGCCGACTTCCTCCTCGGTGACAAGCTGCAACTCCAGGTCGCCGGCCAGCGCAATGCCGAAGTGCGCCAGCGCCCGCGCCACCAGCAGTAGCGCCGCCGCTTGCCCTTTGGCGTCGTTGCTGCCGCGGGCGTAGAGGATTTCGCCGCGCTCAGGGTCCTGGATGCGCTCGTAGCGCTGCCCCTCGCTCTCCGGCACCACGTCGAGATGGGTCTGCAAGATGAGGCTGCGTCCGCCGCCGCTGCCGGGCCGCGTGGCCAGCAGGTTGGCGCGCACGTGATCCGGGTAGTCTTCGAGTTCCGGCACCGGAATGTGGTGGGGATTGGCGGCGATGTCCGGCGGATAGGGCGCTTCCCGCACGTCCAGGCCGAGGCCCTGAAAGGCGTTCATCACCTCAGCAAGGGTTCTCGCCTCGTTGCCGAGTTTGCTCTCCAGGGCGCAGAGGTCGAAGAGCCAGTCCGCGACTGCGGCGGCTTCGCCTTCGATGAAGGCGCGGATGTCGCTTGGTGGAGGTCTGGTCATGGCGGCAAAATGGTAACACACTTTGCTCGCTGCATCCAAGCCGTTGTATTCTCAATGCACAAGCGATTTCGATCATGGCGTGACAGCGCTGCTTGGCGCGCGTCCGCGACCACAATAGGAGTGGTGATTTCGCTGGTAGTCTGGGTCGCGGTAAGAAAAGGGAGCAACTTCAAATGGCAGTCTTGAGCGGGCGCGTAAACGGAGCGAACGAAGCCTATTTCGGCTATCTCTTGCGGCAGGCGCGCGAGCACAACTGGCGGCGCAAGCGCAAACTGCGCTCTTTCGATACGGCGCAAGACTGGCAGGGGCACGTAGACGCCGTGCGCGAAAACTTCCGCCTCTCGCTGGGGCAATTCCCCGAAAGGACGCCGCTGGAACCGCAACTGGTGGGTATTTTGGATCGCGACGGCTACGTGGTGGAGAAACTGCTCATCGAGAGCCAGCCGGGTTTTGCGGTTACGGTCAATCTCTACCGCCCACCGGAGATTGCGGAACCGCTGCCGGCCGTGCTCAATCCCCTGGGGCACTGGGCCGACGGCAAGGCGGAAACCGTCGTGCAGGCGCGGGGCATCGGCCTGGCGCGAAACGGCTACGTCGCCCTGGTCTACGATCCCATCGGGCAGGGCGAGCGCAGCCAGCATTGGGATGCCGCCACCCACACGAACCCGGTGGAGAGCAGCACGGAACAGCACGCCGGCGCGTGCCTGCCGTGCTGGCTGGTCGGCCAGACGGTGATCACCCACATGGTCTGGGACGGCGTGCGAATGCTCGATTACCTGGAGATGCGCACCGACGTGGACTCCAGCCGCATCGGCTGCACCGGCGCGTCCGGCGGCGGCACGTACACCATGTTCCTGACCGCCTTCGACGAGCGCATCACGGCGGCGGCGCCGGTGTGCTCGACCGCCACCTATGAGCGGATGCACTCCAAAGGCCAGATCGGCGATCCGTGCCAGGACCCGGTGCGCAGCTATCCCGACGACCTGGAGATGGCCGACCTGCTGATGTGCCGCGCGCCGCTGCCCATGCAGATCATGTCCACGATCTATGACTTTTTCCCATTGATTGGCGCGCGGGACGTCTACGCCGACGTGTTGGACTGCTACACCGCCCTCGGCGTGCCGGAGCGGGCAAACATGGTGGAAACGCCGGCGCACCACGACTACAACCAACCCATGCGGGAGGCCATGTACGCCTGGTTCAACCGCTGGCTGAAGGACGAGCCGGGACCGGTGACGGAGGCCCCGTTCACGGCGGAAGCGCCGGAAACCCTGTGGTGCACAGCGTCCGGACAAGTGCTTCTGACAGACCGGAACGAGACGGTGGTTTCGCTGAATGAGAAGCGCGCGCAGGAACTCGCGCCGGCCGTCCCGAAACTGGCCAAGAAGAAGGAAGCGGCGCAGTATCAGGAGGACGTGCGCGCGGCGGCGCGCGCGGCGCTCGACTACCGGGCATCGCCGGCCGCGGGCGCGCTGCAAGCGGTAGGCGCGCGCACCATCGGCGGCTTGCGGGTGGAAGAGGTCTACTTCGAGAGCGAGGTTGACCTGCCCGTGCCCGGCCTGGTCTTCCATCCACCGGGCGCGGGGCCGCATCCCGCGCTCATCTACGCGCACGACGGTGGCAAAGACGCTGAAGCCCACGAGTACGGCATTGCCGCCGAGTTGGCCCGCGCCGGCAGCTTGGTCTTTGCCATGGACCTGCGCGGCTGGGGCGAGACCCGCTGGAAGCCGGAGGTGGTCTACCGGCCCGAGGATACGGCCTTGCTCGGCAATGACTCGCGCCTGGCGTACCTGGGCTACTTCCTAGGCGAGTGGCCGCTGACCCAGCGCGTTACCGATGCCGTTCGCTGCGTCGATCTGGTTGTGGAGCGTCCCGACGTGCAAGCGGAGCGCGTGTCCATGCTCGGCCAGGGCGGCGGCGGACTGGTGGCGCTCCACGCCGCCGCGCTCGATGAGCGTATCGGTTCGGTAGCGGCGTATGAGACGCTCGCCTCGTATCGCCATATCACGCGCGCGGGTGACTATACCGTGCCCGCCAGCAGTTTCCTGCCCGGCGTGCTCCTGCATTACGACTTGCCAAGTCTGGTGGGCGCGCTCGCGCCGCGGGCTACGCTCATCGTCAATCCAACGGATGCAATTGGCGAAACAGTCACCCCGCAGGACACGGACGAGACCTTTGCGCCAACGGAGAAGGTCTTCAAGCGACTCGACGCGCGCAAGCGCCTGCGGATCCAGACGCGAACGACCCGCGCCGAGGCGCTCGCCGCGCTCTCCGCCTGGGCGCGGCGGGCGTAGCGGTAGAGCCGGTTTGGGGTGATTTTACGGCGGCTCGGCAAGCGGTGTGCCGCCCATGGCGTTCGCCGCGTGAGCGCGCTGGCGCACGGAGGCGCGTGTGGAGATATTGGAAATGCTGTGGCGCGTGCTCGACGCGACGCTGCTGACGATCAACGAGACGACGGTAGACATAAAGAGCCTCATCGTCCTGGTCGTCATCCTGGGCGCAACGTGGGCAATCGCGCGCCGGGTGCGGCGGATATTCCAGGAACGCGCCGTGCCGGACGAGCAACCGGAAGCGCCGGTGCAGTACGCGGTGGGCGCGATGCTGCACTACCTCATTCTCATCGTCGGCTGGTACATTGGCTTCCGGACGCTTGGGTTCGATCTCAATGCCATCTTGGTCGTGTTGGGCGCGTTGGGCATTGGCATTGGCTTCGGATTGCAGAGCATCGTCAACAACTTCGTCTCCGGTCTCATCTTGCTGGCGGAGCGTCCCATCAAGGTGGGGATCGGAGACGTAATCGAAGTGAACGGCCAACTCGGCACCGTCGAGCACCTGGGGGCGCGGTCCACGACCTTGCGCAAGTTCGACCACACCCAGGCGGTGGTGCCGAACGCCGACCTGCTCTCTTCCGTGGTGATCAACTGGTCGCTGGACGACCGGCGCATCCGGCTGGACTTCAGCGTACACGTCTCCTATAGCGCCGATACGAAACTGGTGGAGGAGACGCTCTTCGACATCGTGCGCTGCCATCCGGCTGTTCTGGAAGAGCCGGAACCGCGCGTCTACTTTCGCGCGTTCGACGACTCCGCGCTCGACTTCTGGGTGATCGCCTGGGTTGCCGACCTGAGCGACCGCTTCCAGACGGTGAGCGACCTACACCACACGGTTTGCGCGACCTTCCGGGAGAAGGGCATCGAGATTCCGTTCCCGCGGCGGGACGTGCGCCTGCACACCGCCGAGACTGCCCGGCGGCCGCCACCGGACAGGCAACAGGGCGACGGTGATTAAGCCGGGTCTCGCGCCATCGCCGCTCGTTACGGCAGCGGCAGGGACACCCAGCGGTCTTCCAGGTGGGAGACTTCGGCGGCTTCGAGCACCTCCTGGGTGCGCAGGCCGTCCTCGAACGTGGGAAAATCGACCGGCGCGCCGTCGAGGATCGTATTCACGAAGGCCGGCACGTGCGAACGCGGGCTTTCGGCCAGGCGCGGCGGCACCGGCGCGAGCACGGTAGAACCGTCCTTGCTAAACGGTTTCGCGGAAACCTCGATGCGCGGCTCCGGGCCGTTCTGGTAGACCAGCGAGCCCTTGTCCCCATAGATCGAGATGCGCTGGTGATTGGCGCGGCCGGTGGCAAAGCGCGTGGCGTCCACCACGCCGGTAGCGCCGTTTTCGTATTCGGCGAGAAAGGTGGTGGAGTCGTCCACGTCCACCGTGCCCATGCCGGAGCCGTCCTGCAGCGGACGTTCGTGGATGAACGTCGCCATGTGGCCGCGCACGCCGGCAATGCCGCCCGCCATCCAGAGCGCCAGGTCGGTGGCGTGGGAGCCCAGGTCCGCCAACGCGCCGGTGCCGGTGAGTTTCTTTTGAAAGCGCCACTCCAGCGTCCGCTTCGGATCTACCGAGTAGCTTTGGTAGTACTCGATGCTGAAGTGCTTGACGTCGCCGAACGGCCGCTGCTCGGTAAGTTCCTTCACGTAGCGAGCGGCGGGAAATGTGCGGTAGGTGAAGTTGATGCCGGTGACGACGCCCCGCGCCTGGGCGGCCTGGTACATCTCCCGCGCTTGCCCGAAGTTCAGCGCCAACGGCTTTTCGCAAAAGACGTGCAGTCCCAGCGCGATGGCGGCCATGGCGGCGGGATGGTGCGCGTCGTTGGACGTGCAGATGCTGACGACGTCCAATTCCTCCCGCTCCAGCATGGCGTCAACACTCGGGTAGTGGCGGGGGACGTCCTGGCTCTCGGCGAACGCCCGCGCGGCCGCCGCGTTCACGTCGCAGACGGCCGTGACTTCGGCCCGTCCGGTTTGACGATAGCCGGGAACGTGCGCGCCCCGGGCGATGCCGCCCGCGCCTATGACGCCAACACGCAATGTTCGTTCAGGCATGTGCTGTTCTCCATCTCTTGCCCGCTAATTGGGGTTCAGCCGGGTTTTGGGCAGACGCGCCGCCATCAGAGAATTGTCGTTAAGCGCTCTTCCAGCACCGTCTTGGTCATCCCGCCCACGACCAGGGTCCTGATCTTGCCGTCGCGGTCGATGAAGAACGTCAGCGGCAGGCTGGTCACGCTGTAACGTTCGGAGGCGGCCAGATCGGGGTCGAGTAAGACGGGAAAGTCAACGCCAAGTTCCCGCAGGAAGCGCTGGGCCTCCTCCCGCGTCTCGCGCACGTTGACGCCCACCACCACCAGGCCCGCGTCCCGGTGCGTCTCGTAGGCTTCCTGCAAGTGCGGCATTTCCTCGCGGCACGGCGCGCACCAGGTGGCCCAGAAGTTCAGCACCACCGGCTGGCCGCGATAGTCGCTGAGGGAGACGGTCTCGCCGTCCATGTTTTGCAGGGTAATGTCCGGCGCTTCGGCGCCCTGGCTCGGCGCGGCCTCCGGCAGGCCGGGCAAACGATCGAGGAGCGAGTCCCGCCACTGCAAGAGGAAGGAGACGGCAATGGCGGCAACGAGAATCGCCAGGATCATCAGCAGCGTTCGCAACGGCCCGCGTTCCATCCCGGCCTCCCTCGCGTGTCTTCGACGAGACGTGCGCCAGTGCTCAGCGGCGCTTCACTGTTCAAAGTACCACACTCCGGCTGAGTCTTGCGCAGCCGTGCGCATGGTCGGCGGCGCAAATGCGGTATAGTCAACGGTAGAGCGTGGGGCGGGCGATACCGTGTGCCCCTCGCGGCGCGTCTATGCGACTCCGTGCTTAGAGGGCCGGGCTAGCCCGCGTCGCACTGGCGCCAGAGTCTCAACCGAACTAATGATCTGCGTGAAAAGGGAGAACGAGAATGGGATTGCTCGACGGCAAGGTGGCGCTGGTGGCCGGCGCCAGCAGCGGCATGGGGGCGGCCACGGCGCGGCTCTTCGCGGCGCAGGGGGCGGCGGTTGTGCTGGGAGCGCGCAGCGCCGGCGCGTTGCAGGCGCTGGCCCGCGAAATCAACGCGGCGGGCGGCGCGGCGCTGGCCGTGCCCACGGACGCCACCGACGGCGCGTCCGCGCAGGCGCTGGTGGAGGCGGCGGTGGAGCGGCACGGCACGATTGACGTGCTGGTGAACAGCGTGGGCACCAATCTCAAGCAGCGCGCGCTCACGGTGCTCGACCCGGTTGACTGGGAGATGATGCTGGCGGTGAATCTCTCGGCCGCCTTCAACCTGACCCGCGCCGTGCTGCCCCAATTGCGCGCCCAGGGACGGGGCCTCATCATTCACTATTCGTCCGGCGCGGTGCAGCGTCCGGACGTGTCCGGTGTGGCCTACCAGGCCAGCAAGCACGGCGTGGCCGGGCTGGCCTACGGCACCATGGAGGAGGAGAAGGAGAACGGCGTGCGGGTGACGGTGATCTTCCCCGGACTTTGCAATACGCCGCTGGTGGAGAAACGCCCCACGCCCACTCCGCCGGAAGTGTTGGCAAAGGCGCTGGAACCGGAGGACGTGGCCCAGGCCGCGCTGCTGGTGGCTTCGCTGCCGGAACGCGCTTACGTGCCTGATATGCGGCTGCTGCCGAGCCAACTCTGAGAGCGCGCGCATAGGCCGCCATCCGTTCATCCTTCGACAGGCTCAGGACGAACGGATGCCGGCTCATTCGTTGAAACGTGCACCGGCTCCCTTGACGGATTCTTGCCTCTCTCGGCCTACGAGTGAGGCTTAGCGATTGGCGCGATAGGAGTATAGCGTTCCGTTGTACGCGCCGATGACGAACCCGTCCGGGGTGGCGCAGGGCGTGGCCGTGAGCGGCGCGCCCAGGAAGACGCGGTCGGCGCACGCGCCGGTCGCGGCGTCCAACACCGAGAGCCAGCCGTCGCAGCCGCCCACGAGGACGTGTTCACCCATCGGCGCGGGCGCGGCCAGCAGCGAGCGGATGCCGCGCCGGTACGGTGTCATGTCCAGCAGGTCTTCACCGGATTGAAACTCCCAGAGCGGAGCGCCCGAATTTAGGTGAAGGCAGTGGACGGTTCCCGCCGCCGTCGCCGCGTAGACGCGGTCGTCCGCCACTGCGACGCCCGTGGCGTAGCCCGCCAACGACCGTTCAAATAGGGAGACGACCTTCCCGGTTGCCGCTTCGAGCACGGCGAGGTCTCCCTCCCGTCCTCCCGTCAGGCTCGCGCCCGTGTGCGGAGAGGCGGAACTCACCACCAGCAGGTTGCCCGCCAGCGTTGGGGAGCCGCAGAAGTACTCCACCGGCAGGTTCCGTTCCCACGCGGCCTCGCCGTCCGCCATGCGCAACGCCAGAAAACCCCGGCGCTGCACGGGCACGATGCAAAGCTCGTCGGCGAATACCTGCGGACAGATGTACGACGGCCATTCATCCCCGTCCGACGGCTGGAAATACCAGCGTTGGTTTCCGGTTGCCAGTTCGTACGCGCCGTAGCCGGCCTTGGAGCCGGCGATGACCGCTTCACCACTCTGGGCGGGAGACGAATACACCCAGCGGTGGGGATGCGCCGGCAGCGTGACCCGCCACGCGCGTTCGCCGGTGTCCGCGGCGATGAGATGAAGCTCTCCCGTGACGGTCAGGGCCGCGCACCACGCATCGCCGTTTGGCGTCTCTACAACCGCGCAGCTATTCTTCAACGCGGCGGGCGTTTCGTAGCGCCACCGCTCCGCGCCGCTGACGCTATCGATACACGCCACGCCGCTGCCGCCGGGATTGCTCTCACTCTGCAAGGCGACCAGCACGCGGTCTTGGTGGGCAACCGGCGCGGCGCGATGTAGCGGTCTGCCAAGATCGCGCTTCCAAGCCAAAACGTACTCCTCCTCTCCCAGCGCAATGCTCGTTTGCGCTTCGCCGGCGGGCCGCGCGGCCGCGGCGCTGCCTTGGGCTGCGCGCGCGCTTGGGCGCAAATCCGTCTCAATCCCCTGCGGAGAGAAGGAGACGACCCGGCATCCGCGCGGTCGGGTGTCGATGCCGCCAAAGCAAAACGAGGGCGCGGAGGCCACCAGGGTCTCACCGTCCGTGAAGACCCGGCTGGAGTGCCAGTGGCCGTGCAAGACGAGCGCGCCGTTGTGTTGGCTGAATCGCGCCAGCAGGGCCGCGTCCGGCGCCGTGTGGTGCAGGATTACCGACCGGCGGTCGCTGGGTTGCAGGGCGAGGTCGGCCCAGAGCCAGCGTTCCTTGCGGGCGCGCTCGGCGGCGGTGAAGTAGGCGTCCTCCGTGGCGTATACCACAAAGTGATACCCGCCCCAATCGAAGCTGTAGTAGGTGGGGCCGAGGGTGGCCTCGAAGTTGCGGGTGCAGGGCACGTCGCCCTCGTTGGAGCGGCGTTCGATGTTGCCGTCGTGTCCGCCAAAGACGGAGATGACCGGCACGGAAACGGATTCGATCGCCGCGCGGTAGCCTTCAAGCTCCTCGATGGTGCCCATGTTGGTCAGATCGCCGGTGACCACGGCCAGGTCGGGCAACTCTTCGCTTACAAGCTCTTGGAGATCCTGCGCCAGCATCGCCGGGGAGACCGGGCCGCTGTCTTCGAGCACCACGTGGGTATCGGAGAGGTGGACGAGGCGGAAAGCATCGCGCGCCCGCTCCGGCTCGGCGCGTAGGGGAAAGTCAAGCGCCGCTGGCGTCGAGTGCTCGCTGAGGAGCGCGTAGAAGCGCTCTTGCGGACGATAGCCCGCGGGCACGGTGATGAAAACGCAGCGGTCTTGCTGGGGATCGACGTCCAGCGTGTAGCGGCCGTCGGCAGCGGTCTGGACAACGGCGTCGCCGTTGGAGACGAGCACGCCGCCGATTCCCGCTCCGCCATCCGCATCATATACCCGTCCGCCAACAGTGGAAAGCGCCATGTTTTCGTCCTTTGCCACGAGCCGTACGCATTGAGCCGATAGTCGCCTTGCCGCGCCGGTGGCAGCATACCACATCGGGGTAGCACGCCTGCGGAGTATGCGGTAGTGTATTGGCAAGCGCGCGCCGGACTCTATGCGAGAGGTATATGTCGCGCGCGGGGAGCGGATGGCCGGTGGCACAGACGAACATCGAGCGGCAAGCGCCGACGGCTGGGTGGCAGGTAACGAAAATCTCTGCCGAGGGCGCGGCGCAATGCCCTGACGTGCTGGCGCGTGAGGAACCGCTGGAGATGCGGGTAAACGGGCAGAGCGTCGCGGTCACCATGCGCACGCCCGGCCACGATGAGGAACTGGCGGCCGGTTTCCTGTGGACGGAGCGGCTGATAGCGGCGCCGTCGGACCTGGTCTCGGTCGGCCATTGCCCGGGCAAGTCCGCGGAAGAGCGGGACAACATCGTGCTCGCCTACGTCAAGGGCGCGAACGGCTTGCCGGAGAGCGGCTGGCAGCGCAACTTTCCGGCCTCTTCCAGTTGCGGCATCTGCGGCAAGGCCAGCATCGACGCCGTGCGGCAGGCGGCGCCGCCGGTGCGGAGCGCACTGCGGGTCGGCGCGGAGACGATTCATCGCTTGCCGGATACCCTGCGCGCGGCGCAGGATACCTTCGACCGCACCGGGGCCTTGCACGCCGCCGGGCTCTTCGACGCCGCTGGCGAACTCGCGCTGCTGCGGGAAGACGTGGGCCGCCACAACGCGGTGGATAAGATGATTGGGGCGGCGCTCTTCCGCCGGATGCTGCCGCTGGACGACTACGTTGTGCTCGTCAGCGGGCGCGCGGGCTTCGAGATCGTGCAGAAGTGCCTGATGGCGGGCGTGCCCGTGGTGGCGGCGGTAGGCGCGCCGTCCAGCCTGGCGGTGGAGTTGGCGGCGGCGGGGGGCATGACGCTGATCGGCTTCCTCCGCGCCGCTACTATGAACGTCTACACCGGAGCCGAGCGCATCGTCTCAGGGAAGAGCCTTGGGTAACGGCGCGATAGCCGGTGGCTGCGGGCCGAACTGCTGGGAATTACCCTCACCCCGGCCCTCTCCCAGGGGGAGAGGGAGTTTTCCCTCGTCTACTTCTTGGGTTTCTGCATGAACTGCCAGCCGAATCGCCCCTTGATGCAGAGATGCCCCTCGGTGACGTTGCTATCCAAGGGTGAAGTAACCTTCACGATTTCGTTGTCCTGGATGTGCAGGCTCAGGGTGCAGCCCACGCCGCAGTAGGAGCAGATCGTGTCGGTCTCGGTCTGCGCCGATTCGTCCCAGGTTCCGGTAGCGCGCATATCGTACTCGCTGCGGAACATGAGCGCGCCGGTGGGGCAGACGCCGATGCAGTTGCCGCAGTAGACGCAGGCCGAGTCCGGCAGGGGTACCGCGTACTCCGTGGAAATCTGCGCGTCGAAGCCCCGGCCGGCAACGGCGATGGCAAACGTATTCTGGGCGTCCTCGCCGCAGGCTTCGACGCATTTGTAGCAGAGGATGCACTTGGCGTAGTCGCGGATGTAGAGTTCGTTATCGATCTTCACCGGCTGCGCGACCGTCTGGGCCGTTTCCACGGCCGGCGCGGCGTGATGGCCGGGCACGGCGGTGTCGCGTTCGTTGGCGGCGGCGGGCGGCCCCGGCGGGCCGTAGCGCTCCGGTTGCGCCTCATATTGCTCCATGTACTGCAGTAGTTCCGGCGCGGTCGATACGTCCACCGACGAGGCGAGGAACTCGAGCACCATGCGGCGGCTCAAGCGCACCCGGGGCGAGTCGGTCTGCACCCGCATTCCCGGCTCCACTGTGCGCGAGCAGGCGGGCACGAGCGTGCGCGAGCCTTCAAGCTCCACCACGCAGACGCGGCAGACGTTGACCGGCGTGAGATTCTCCAGGTAGCAGAGCGTCGGCGTTTCGATGCCGAGGCTCTTTGCCGCATCCAGGAGCGTCGCGCCGGCGGGCACGGAGGCTTCCTGGCCGTCGATCGTGACCTCGACCTCAGGCGGCGGCTCTTCCGCGGGCGCCGTGGGCAGCGGGCCGCGCGGCACCGGATTGAGAAACTGCCAGGTGGGCGTCAGGGCCGCCTCATCGGAATCAGGGCGCATCAGTGCTTGCTCCCGTTGAATTGCTCTATGCGCGCCACGGCGGACTCGATCGCGCTCGACGCGGTCTGCCCCAACCCGCAAATCGAAGCGTCGCGCATGGCTTGCCCGACTTCACCGAGGAGGCGCAGTTCGTCGTCCACGGAGCCAATGGTCTGTTCCGCCGCCAGCCGGTGCAGGAGTTCCTCCTGCCGCACCGTGCCCACGCGGCAGGGCACGCACTGGCCGCACGACTCATCGCGGAAGAACCCGGCGATGCGCAGCAGGACGCGCCGCACGTCGACAGTGTCGTCGAAGAGCATGACGACGCCGGAGCCGAGGGTCGCGCCAATGGCGCGGGTGGCCTCGAAGGTCAGCGGCGTGTCCAGTTCGTGCGGTGTCAGGAATGTCCCCGCCGCGCCGCCCAGCAGCACCGCTTGCAGATTGCCGCTGCCGGCTACGCCCCCGGCAAGTTCGATAAGGGCGTCCAGCGCCGTGCCGAACGGAACCTCGTAAACGCCGGGGCGCGCCACGTGGCCGGAGAGGCAGAAGAGCTTTGTCCCGGTTGACTGTTCCGTGCCCAGCGCGGCAAAGGCCTCGCCGCCCTCCAGCACCACGTCGAGCACGTTGAGCAGCGTCTCCACGTTGTTGACCAGAGTCGGCTTGCCGAAGAGGCCGACCTCCGTGGGGAAGGGCGGCTTGTTGCGGGGCTCGCCGCGAAAGCCCTCGATCGAGTTGAAGAGCGCGGTTTCCTCGCCGCAGATGTACGCGCCCGCGCCCCGGCGAATCTCGATGTCGAATGCGTGTTCGCTGCCGTGAACGGAAGCGCCGAGCAGTCCCGCCGCCCGCGCTTGGGCGATGGCGTTCGACAGGCGCGCCAAGGCCAGCGGATACTCGCCGCGCAGGTAGAGATAGCCCTGCTCGCAGCCGGTGGCAATACCCGCGATCGTCATGGCTTCGACCACGGCGAAGGGGTCTTCTTCCATCACCACCCGGTCTTTGAACGTGCCCGGTTCGGATTCATCGGCGTTGCAGACCATGTAGTGCGGCCGGGCCGCGGCGGACGCGACGGCCTGCCACTTTACACCTGCGGGAAAGGCGGCGCCGCCGCGCCCCAGGAGCTTGGAGGCGCTGACTTCCCGCACCACCTGCTCCGGCCCCAGCGCCAGCGCCCGCGCCAACGCCTCGTAGCCGCCGGCGTGGCGGTAGCTAGCCAGGTCGTCGGGGTCGATACGGCCGACGCGGCGCAAGAGCCTGAGATCGGCGCCGCCCGCCTGCGGTACCGAGCGCGGAGAGGAAGGGACCGCTCCATTCCCGGACTTTTGACTTTCCGCCGCCAGTGTACGCTCGATGGCGGCCGCGTCCGTGGGCGCGAGCACGGTGGTGGCAGGTTGCTCGCCCGCCACTGTCAGCATGGCCGCGGGCGCGCGTTCGCACATGCCCAGGCACGGGCTGCGTTGCCAGGCGATACCGCCGTTTGCGTCCGCGCCGCCTGCCGCGCCGAACCGCCGCGCCATTTCCGCGCAGAGGTCGTCCGCGCCGTTTGCCATGCAGGCGACGTCGTCGCACACGTGCGCCACCAGCGGCGGCTTTGGCCGGACGGAAAAGAGCGCGTAGAAGGTCGCCACGCCGTAGGCTTCCGTGGGCGGTATCGTCAGGCGCTGGCAGGCGTAGTTGAGCGCGCCGGGGCTGATCCAGCCGATACGCTCCTGAATGGCGTGCAGCACCGGCAGCAAGAGGTGGCGCTGCGCTCTGGCGGCGCGGCCGCCCACGGCCACGCGGCCCTCCCGCGCGATTCGCCGCGCGCCGCCCGTCCAGCCGGATTCCGCCGCGCCGAGGACGCTATCGACCGCCACGGTCTCCGCAGCCGTGGGCGTATCCTGGGTGAGGTGTAGATCCATGGCGGCTCTCTACCGCGGCGCGGGTGAAGGCGCGGGCTACGCTTGTTCGACGGCCGTCTTGATTCTTTCTACGCGAATTGCCGCCGCCTTGAACTCGGCGGTGCCGGACTTTGGATCGGTGGCGTCGATAGTTAGCTCGTTGGTCGCCACCTCGTTGGGAAAGTGCGGCGTCATGAAGGCCAGGCCGGGGCGCAGGGATGAATCGAAGCGCACCGGCGCCCGCACGGAACCGCGCCGGGAACAGACGCGCACGGTCTCGCCTTCGGCAACGCCGAGTACCTGGCCGTCTTCCGGCGAGAGGTCGATTGTCTCGCCCCGGCGCAGCGGCGAGGTGTAGCCGGCCGTCTGCACGCCGGTGTTGAATGAATCCAGGCGGCGGCCCGTGGTCAGGCGGAGAGGGTACTCGTCGTCGAGCCGCTCCACCGGCGGATCGAATACCACCGGCGAGAACGGCGCGCGCGGCCCCAGCACCGGCCGTTCCCACAAGCGGCAGTGTAGGAATATCTCTCCCGGATGGGTCTCGTCGTAACAGGGCCATTGCAGGCCCCCTTCGCGCTCCAGGCGGGCATAGCTCATGCCGGCGTGGAAGGGGCTGAGGCCGCGCAGTTCATTCCAAATCTCTTCCGCTACCGGACTGCCCACGTCGCCGCCCAGGCTGCGCGCCACGTCGCACAGGATCGTGAGGTCGTCTTTCACGCCCGGCGGGGGAGTCATGGCCTGGCGCACGCGCTGCACGCGCCGCTCGCTGTTGGTGGCGGTGCCCTCGGACTCGCACCAGCTTGCGGCGGCAGGCAGCACCACGTCGGCGAGTTCGGCGGTGGCGTTCATGAGCACGTCTTGCACCACCAGCACGTCGAGGCCTTGCAGCAGTCTCACTGCGCGGTGCTGGTCCGCCTCCGACTGGGCCGGATTCTCGCCCAGCACGTAGAGCGCGGTCAGCTCGCCCCGTTCCATGGCGTCGAACATCTCACTCAGGTTCCAGCCCTTCCTGGCCGGCAGGGGCGTGCCCCACACGCGCTCGAACTTCTCCCGCAGGGGGTCGTTCTCCACGTGTTGAAAGCCGGGCAGCCGGTCCGGCAGCGATCCCATGTCGCCGCTGCCCTGCACGTTGTTCTGTCCACGCAGCGGGTTGAGGCCCGAGCCGTAGCGACCCACGTGCCCGGTGAGCAAGGCAAGATTGATGATGGCCAGAACGTTGTCAACCGCGTTGTGGTGTTCGGTGATGCCCAGCGTCCAGCAAATCTGGGCGCGCTCCGCCGTGGCGTAGGCGTGGGCAGTCTCGCGGATCGTCTCCGCCGGGACGCCCGTGATTTCCTCGGCATAGGCGAGCGTGTAGTGCTCCACGGACTCCCGGAACTCGTCGAAGCCGCTGGTGGCGTGGGTGATGAACTCATCGTGGGCAAGGCCGGCGGCGATGATTTCGCGGGCCATAGCGTTTGCCAGGGCGATGTCGGCGCCCACGTCCACGCCCAGCCACACGTCCGCCCACTGGGCGGAACTCGTGCGGCGGGGGTCGATCACGTAGAGCCGCGCGCCGTTGTGCACGCCTTTGAGCAGGTGGTGGAAGAAGATCGGGTGCGTATCCCGGGCGTTGGATCCCCAGAGCAGGATAACGTTGGTCTCTTCGATTTCGCGGTACGAACTCGTGCCGCCGCCCAGCCCGAACACGGTCGCCAGACCGGCGACGCTGGGAGCGTGTCAGGTGCGGTTGCAGCTATCGATGTTGTTGCTGCCGATCACGGAGCGCGTGAACTTCTGCGCGAGATAGTTGACCTCGTTGGTGGCTTTCGAGCAACTGAAGAGGCCGAACGTGCGCGGCCCGCGCTGCTCTACCGCGCCGCCCACGCCCGCGGCCACACGCGCGAGCGCCTCATCCCAGGTGGCGGGACGGAGCGCTCCGTCTTTTCGCACCAGCGGTTCCGTTAACCGCACCGCGTTCCGTTTGCCCATGTCCTGTCACCCTCTTGCTGCGGCTTTCCTTACCGGCACAGTGCCACTAGTATAGCAGGAACGAATGCGCGTGCATTGTTTGAGCATGGCTTTAAGAAGGGGCTGGGATTCTCTTTGGTAACGGTGGTGCGCTCGTCTCGCGGCGGGCCCGCTTTTCCAGGAACCGGAGCATGAACCGGGTGGAAAGGAGGAGAGCAACGTGGATTCGTCTCGCGCCGGCAAGGGGCGCGCGGTCACCGGTCTGATTCTGGCCGGAGGCAAGGGCAAGCGGCTCGGTCGAGACAAGGCGCGTCTGCCTTGGCCGGACGAGAACAGCCACACCACTTTGCTGCATCACGTCTGCGCGGTCTTGGCGCCGCTCTGCGACGCGGTCTTGGTTGTAGGCAATCGCACCGACCTTGCCGGTTTCACCGTCGTGCCGGACGTGGCGGCGGCGCAATCCAGCCTGACCGGTCTGGTGAGCGGCCTGCGGGCGGCGGCAACGCCGCTGGCGCTGGCGGTGGCGTGCGACATGCCGTTTCTGAATGAACGACTGCTGCGCGCGCTCATCGACCGCGCGACCGATGAGTGGGACGCCGTTGCGCCGTTGGTGCGGCATGAACCGGAGACCCTGCACACGGTCTACCACCGGCGCTGCCTGCCTGCGGCGAGCGAAATGCTGGAGGCCGGCGAACTCAGGCTGGGACGGCTCATGCAGCGGCTGCGCGTGCGGGAGGTCTCTCCGGTTGAAGTGCGCCGGTTCGATCCCGATTTGGCGTCGTTCAGCAACATCAACACGCCGGCAGAACTGGCGGCGGCGCGAGAAAGGGCGCGCTCGCGAGGCGTTGAGCGGTAGACGCCTGGTCGAAGGTATTGGAGACGTCAAGTCCGCCGCAAATCTGGTTTGAAAAGAAGCCGGCGGGGGCCAGTGTTGGTTGGTCAGTCTTCCGGTTCTTCCGGTTCCTCCGGCGCGGGCGGCTTGACCCGCAGCACGAGCCAGAGCGCGGCCAGCAGGAGCGCGCCGGCCGCGGCGACGAAGACGGCGCGGATTCCGAGAACCGCGCCAATGTAGCCGCCGACCACCGGCCCCACGGCGTTGCCCAGGGAGGAGGCGCTGGAGGCAATGCCGAAGGCCAGGCCCCGGCGCTCGGCCGGCACGCTGAGGCCCACGGTCGCGCTGTACGTCGGCGCCCACACGCCGTTGAACGCGCCCATCACGACGCGCATGAGCCAGAGCTGCACAAGAGACGTGACGATGGCGTGCCCGGCGTTTGCCAGCACGCTGCCCAGCACCGCCGCGATCAAGAGCAGGCGGGCGCGCTGGGAGTCGATGAAGCGGCCCGTTACCAGCGAGCAGAGCGTTGCCACGACGCCGGTGGTGGCGATGAGCAGCCCGGCAATCGTCGCCACGAAGTCTTCCAGGGTTACGCCGCCGAACGTCGCCTGGAACTCGCTGGCGGCGATTTCGGCAACGAAGAGCGGAAAGACCGGCCGCGCCGCCATCGCGGCGAATTGCACCACGAAGATCGCCGGCGCGAGCATCAGAACGGTGCTAAGCGCGCTGTTCGCGAGCGGGTTGCGCCATTGCGGCAGCCGCAGGGCCGGGAGCGGTTGCTTCTCGCCGCGAGGTTCGTGAACCAGCGCGAAGACCGCAATACCGGCACAGAAGCAGATCGCGCTCGTGGTGAGGAACGCCGCGCGGAAGCCCAAGGTGTCGGCAAGCACGCCGCCAACGAAGGGGCCGATGGTCGAGCCCGCAAAGATGGACATTTGCATCGTGCCCAACACGCGCCCCAGATGCTCCCGGGGCGTAATGGAAGCGACGAGCGCGCTGACGGCGGTGGTGGTGCCGCTGAGCGCGCCTTGGACGACGCGCAGCAGGAGCAGTTGCGGCGCGGACTGGGCAAAGCCCATGAGCAACAGCGTGACCGTTGCCCCCACGAGGGCGCGCTCCAGCATGAGCTTCTTGCCGAAACGGTCGGCAAGAGCGCCCCAAATCGGTGAAAAGACGGCCATGCTCAGGCCCGCGCCGCCGGCCACGATTCCCGCCCACAGCGCCGCCTGACGCGGATCGGGGATGCCGAGTTCGAGGATGTAGAGCGGGATGAACGTCAGGCTGGAGCTAAACGCCGCCATGATGGCAAATTGCGTGACCCAGAGAATCCGAACGGTCGTCCGCCAGCGGTGGGGGTGTTGCGTGGACTGCATATGCGATATGCTACTGGCTTGCGGCGGCGCGGCGCAACCACGGCGGGCGGCGCTCGATGGACGCTGCGCGTCGGCTTGACTAGGATGAGGATGTTGCCGTGCCGCCGCTTGCGCAAAGCATTCGACGAGAGGCGCTTCCGCATGAAGTCGTTACCGATCGAACTGGTCTCTCGCTGCTTGCATCCCCTGCTGCGCACACCACCCGCGCCGCCGCCTCATGAGACTGAGCGGCCGCGCGTGCTGGTGATCAAGCCCGCCAGCTTGGGCGACGTGCTGATGAGCACGGCCTTTCTTGCCGCATTGCGCGCCAATCTGCCGGATGCCGAAATCACCGTGCTGGTGACGACCTGGGCCAAGGAGGCGCTGGCGGGCAATCCTCATTGCGATCGCCTGCTTGACTCCGATAGCGTGGGCTTTCCCGGACGTTACGGCGTGGGCGCGTACCGGTCGTGCGTTTCCCGCGTGCGGCAAGAGGAGTTTACCCACTGCTTCGTGCTCGATCGCTCGCCGCTGATGGCGCTGCTGCCGCGCCTGGCCGGCATTCCCTGGCGCGCGGGCCTGAACAGCGCCGGGCGCGGCGTCGCGCTGCAAGTGGGCGTGCCCTGCCCCGTGGAGCGCCATGAGGTGGAGCTTTATCTGGACGTGCTGCGGGCCGTTGGCTACGAGGCTTCAGCGCCGCGCCTGCACTTTCAACCTGAGGCCTCCGCTGAATTGGCAGTGGGCAACTTGCTCGCGGACAAAGGTCTGGCGAACAAACAGCCGCTGGTGGCGGTGCACGCCGGCGGCGGCCGCAACCCCGGCGCGGAGCGCACTAGCAAACGATGGTCGAGCGAAGGCTTTGCCGCGCTTGCGGAGCGTCTGGTGGGTGACGCCGGCGCGGGAATAGTGCTTGTTGGCGGGCCTGACGACGCGCCTGCCAGTGAAGCGGTGCAAAGTGGAACGAGCGCGCCCTTGGCGGACCTGGCCGGCAGGCTGACGTTCGCCCAGCTTGGCGCGCTCTTGCGGCGCTGTAGCCTCTTCATTGGCAACGATTCGGCGCCTATGCACTTGGCCGCGGCCGTGGGCACGCCGGTCGTTGCCCTGTTCGGGCCTACCTCCCCGGAGCGGTATGGACCATATGGCGTGGCAAGCGCCGTCGCGCGTTTCGACCCCGACCGGCGCGGCGCGCCAAGCGAGAGTGAGATAGAAGCGGTTTGGCGCGCGGCGCGGCAGCTTCTCCACGCGCGCTCACACTCCGAGCGGGCAAATCCCTCGTAGCATCGGGCCGCGGCCGATTCGCATGATCCGCAAACCGGCAACTCGGTCTCTTCACATATATTGACAAGGCGCCTAAAAGGTGCGGCGTACTATCCCGCTACGGACCGGCGCCGGAATCCGGTAGGGGCGCCCCTTGTGGGTAATGTTGTCGCACTAAACGCAATGAGAGTGAAAACTACGCTCATTTCTCCGGTAGCGCAGGTTTGTAACCTGCGTCTTCCGTATGGTCAATCCATTTCTTTCTCATTCTTCCCATACCGGCGGGGGACAAGCCCCCACGCTACGTTAATGCGACAGCATTGCCCCTTGTGGGCGCCCGCGGCGCTACAGCGGATTAGGCACGTCGATGAAAACGGCGCTCACCCCAAATCGCCTCTCCAGCAGGCCGCCAACGGCCTGCACGCCGAGTTTCTCGGTGTTGTAGTGACCGGCGCCGATGAGGTTGATGCCCAATTCGGCGGCCACGGCGGGCGCGGGCTCGCTGAGGTCGCCGGTGAGATAGGTGTCGCAGCCGCGTTCCACCGCCTCCGTGACGTAGGCGGGAGAGCCCGCGCCGCCGGTAATCAGGCCCAGGCGCGTCGTCTCCGCCGGTCCGGTTGGAAAGAAGAACGGTTCGCCGCCAAAGACATTGCGCACGCGGGTCGCGAGGTCGTCCCAAGGCAGCGGTTTGGAAAACGCGCCGACGTACCCTACCGCGCCGAGGGGCGCGTCGCGCTCCACCGGCGTAGCGCCCAAGGCGCGCAAGCCGAGCGCGTTGTTGCCGATCTCCGGGTGCTTGTCGAGGCAGAGATGGTAGCCCAGCAGACTCACGTCATGCTGAAACAACGTTTCGAGGCGTCCCCGCATCACCGTGCCGATCACGCGGCTCTCGTTGTCCCAGAAGAGACCGTGATGAACGATTAGCATGTCCGCCGCTTGCGCCGCCGCTTGTTCAAAGCAGGCCCGCGAGGCGCTCACCGCCACGGCGACGCGGCTCACCTCCGCTTTGCCGATTACTTGCATCCCCATGGGGCCGTAGTCGCGAATGCCGCGCACGTCGAGGTATTCATCCAGGAAGGCGACGATCTTGTCTCGTGATGCGCTCATAGACTAATCCTTGCCCCGCTTTCCACGCGCCCGCAAGGGAACGCCCTCGTTACTTACCGAGTTGCTCTGATTCTCTGATTCACCCTCACCCAATCCCTCTCCTTCTCCCTCTGGGATCTGTCAGGGGTAGGCAATCTTGAATTGGCTCGACGTGTCATTCCGAACGGAGCGCAGCGGAGAGTCGCTAAGAGCGCGGAATCTAAGGCATTGCCCTGCAAGAACACCTCTACTAGATTCCTCGCTCCGCTCGGAATGACACTTGGCGTCGATTGTGGAGTACATACCCCTGTCAGCCCTTCGGAGACCTTTGCATAACTCTGTCATTCCGGTGAAGACCGGAATCCAGAGGCGCCTTTACCCTATTGGATTGCTTGCCGTCAAGCCTTTTCACCCCCATCCCGGCCTTCCCCCTCAATGGGGAAGGGGTAACGCAAAGGTCTCCTTCGGGAGAGGGGATCAAGGCGGGACGTTTCTGCCTGCCGAGGCCATTGGGGGATGCCACTAGACGCTCTTCTCAACGGCTGCGGGGCCGGTTTCGACGCTTAACTCCTCGCTGTGGGGCCGGTCTTCGCGGACGTCGCGGAAGAGGAAGAACGCGGCGGCCATGAAGAGCACAATGCCCATTCCGGTGACGCTTACCACCAGCGGCGCGCCCCAGCGGTCCACCAGCATGCCCAGGGGCAGCGTGAAGAGCGTCATGAGCGACCAGTTCATCATGTAGATGCTCATCACGCGCCCATAGTACGCCTCCTCCGCCCGCAGCATCAGCAAGGCGCTGTTGAGGCCCGTGGAGGCATTCCCCGCGAAGCCGACCCACCCGGCCGTAATCAAGCTGAAGGTGAACGACGTGCTACTGGCAAACGCGATGAGGGTCAGGCCGAAGAAGATGCCCGCGGCAAGCTGCATGACGTGGCTGTGCTTGCTCTCGGCCAGCGGCGCGATGACGAGCGAGCCGAAGGTGCCGCCGACCCCCAGCGCCGAGAGCAGCAGGCCCAACTCTACCGCCCCAACGCCAAGCACGTCCGCTTGGAACACCGGCATGAAGGAGTGCACGTGCATACCGAAGAGAATGGGGACGAGTCCCAGCACGAGCAGCACGAGCAGGTCGCGGCGCGTGAACATGTAACTGAAGCCATCGATCATCTGCCGGGCAAGCGCAACCTCGGTCGGCTTGCGCCCGTCCGCCAGGCTCTTAGGCAGGCGCAGCATCAGCAACGTTGCGAGCACGTAGCAAAACGCGGCAATGTCGAAAGCGCCGGCCGTGCCCAGCCAGGGAATCGCGATCACGGTGCCGGCAATGGCCGGGGCAATCACCGACATCAGGTTGCGTCCCGAGTTGGTCAGTCCGATTGCGCTGGGCAGCATGGGCCTGCCCACCAGGTGCGGCAGGGCGGAAGAGCGCGCGGGCATGTTGACGGTGAAGAGGACGCCTTGCAGAAAGCCGAAGAAGACAAGGTGCCAAATGGCGATTAGGTCTAGATGAATGAGGGCGGCAAGGAGCAGGGACGAAACCACCATGAAGGTCTGGCTGTGAATCAGGATGAAGCGGCGGTTCATCACGTCCGCCAGAACGCCCCCCAGCGGAGAGAGGAGCAGCATGGGCACTCCCGACGCGACGGTGACGACTCCGAGCACCGTCGCCGATCCGGTTAGCTCATAGGCCAGGTACCCGCGCGAGACCATTCCCATGTACATGCCCACGTACGAGGCGAGCATGCCGATCCACAGGTCGCGGAAGGCGGGAATCCGCACCGACTCGAACATCCTGAAGGCGACGCGCAAGCTGGGATGGGAAACCAACGACCTTCTTGTCGATGCCACAGGGAATCCTCGATTGTGCGGGAACGGCGCGCGGTTAGTCGTGCCGCGCGCTTATGATAATGCTTGCCTGGCGCGCCATGTTACGGAGGACAAACCCCCGGGCAGCGGCGCGTAAGCGGGAATCGCGCGTCCCGATTGCCTCTCAAATGAACGGATAGAGGGCTCTTGAAGACGTTGGCGAACGTGTCTCCGATTACGTGTACGGTACATCTTTCGCGTGGTTCGCGCAATTGCGGCGCCGCGCCGCTCGGACGCTGCCCATGCGCGGACTTTGCGCGCAGAGCGGCAAGGCGGCGCGCCCTGTGTGCTACCATGCAGTCAGGCAATTGCGCAGCGTGAAACGGACCGAGGGCGGCGATGCTTGTCAACCGGGGACGAATTCTCGCGGCGGCCGAAAGCGGCGACCGGGACGCATTCCTCGGGCTCTACGATCAGTTCGGCCCGATGCTGTACCGCTTCTGCTTCTGGCTCACCGGGAACGAGGACGAAGCGCGCGCGTTGGTCGTGGCCGCCTTCCGCCGCGCGTATCGGGCCTTCCCCAAACGGCCCCGCACCATGGTGCTGGATACCTGGTTCTATCGCATGGCGGTGCGGACGTTTCTCGCTTCCAGGCGGTGGCAATGGCTCTCGCGCCGCCCGGACGGTCCGGTGGAGGTCGATGAGCGCACACTCCCCTGGCGCCAGGCCGCGGTCGCGCTGCCGCCGCGCCTGCGCGTGGTCTGGCTGCTGACCCTGGCGGAGGGCATGCCCCAGAGCCAGACGGCGGAGGCGATGGGTGCATCGCTGGAGCGCGTGGAGTCACTGCTGGAGCGGGCGCGCGCGGAGTTCCGTCCGCCGGACGGCGATGCCGACCGCGCCGCGATCGAGCGCGCTTTGCGCCAACTCCACGCGCCCCGCCCCGGCGCGGGCCTCCGCGCCGACGTGGCCGCCGCGCTCGGTACCGGCGACACCACGACGCGCACCCGCGTCATGCAGGTCGGCATAGCGCTTCTGGCGCTGGCGCTGACGGGCTCCGTGCTCTTCTCGCTGCTGCGCGTTCAGGAGGAGGACGAGGCCGCGCCGGAACAGGCCGCCGCGGAGCCGAAGACGATTCTGGTGCTGGGCGTTGCCGATACCGGCGCGTTGCTGGCGTACGACGCCGTCGATTTGCGGCCGGCTACGGTCACCGGCGTCGGCGGCGAACCCCGCGCGTTGGGACTTTCCGCCGACGGCAAAACCCTCTACATTCTGCAAGAAGACGGATTGCTGACCGTAGACGCCCAATCCCAGCAGGTGGGCCGGCTCATGGGCCTGCCGGAACAGGACTGGAGCAGCCTGGCAATCGCAGGCCCGTACACGGTGGTGGGTTCCGCCACCGCCACCTCGCTGATGGTAACGGATCAGAGTGACGAATCGGCAGCCGACGTTCCGTTGCCGTGGGCGGTGGATAGGCTGCTGCCGCTGGGCGAAACCGCGATACTGGCCGTGTCGATCGACCGCTCGCAGATGGCGCGGGTGGAGCTGGAATCCCGCAGCGTGGGGGAAACCATCACGATTGGCGCCGGCCTGGCGCTGGGCGCAGTCGTGCCTGCCGCTGACGGCGCTTCGGCCTACGTGACCACGCCGGAGACGGAAGCGCTGTGGCGCGTAGACCTGGACACCGGCCAGGCCGTGCGGGTGGCGGCGCTGCCGGCGGCGCGGGCCGCGCATGGCATCCTGGACGCCGACGGCGCCGCCCTCTACCTGAGCGTCGAGACCGGTCCGCTGCCGGATGAGCCGGTCGCCGACCGGACGCAATCGTCCGGCGGCAACGTTGGCGCCACCGGTTTTGTTTCCGGCTTTCGATCGCGGTTGACCAGCGACGGCTCCTCGAGCAATACCTCCTCGAGCGGAGGCAGTTCGGGTGGGGATGCCGCGGGTGAAGAGGCGGCGGCAGATGAGGCTGGCCAAATCAGAGAGCCGGCGGCGTTGACGATGATCAATACGTCCGACGGCAGCGTGGAGCGCGAGTTGTGGCAGGGGGGAGGCATTACGCAGTTGGCGCTCGATCCGGGCCGCAACATTCTCTACGCCCTAGCGCCGCACGCGGGCGCTATTCTCGTGCTGGACGCGCGCACGCTGCACGTGCGCAACGTGGTGCCGCTGGCCGTGCGCGCCGTGGCGTTCACGCTTACGGCCGACGGCGCGGAATAGATCCGCCGCCGCAGGCCGCGCCGCGGCTTAGGCCGGGGCAAGACTGCCGACCAGGCAATTGCACGCGGAGGCTCTATCCGGTCGCCGCTCAGGCCGCCTGCCAAATGCCGCGTATGTAGGCGGCGCTTTCCTTCAGGCCGAAGTCCGGCGACCCCCGGCGCGAGCACTCAAGCGCGAACGCGCCGCTGAAGCTGCGTTGCTTCAACACGCGGAACGCGGGCGCGAAGTCCGTATGGCCTCTGCCTGGCAGGTCGCGGTTGCTGTCGGCCAGGTGCACGTGGCTGACGTATGCCAGATTGTCGGCAAGGCTCGCGGCTACGTCCGCCTCCTCGATGTGCATGTGGAAGAAATCCGCCATGACGCGCACGCTGGGATGGTGCGCGCGTTGGCAAAGCGCCGCGCCGTGCGCCAGGGTTTTGAGATAGTGGGTCTCGTAGCGGTTGAGCGGCTCCATTACCAGCGTAACGCCGTGATCCGCCGCGACCACGCCGATTGTAGGCAGGATCGTATCCAGGAGGGCTTCTTCAAGTTCGATAGCGGAACGCCACGGCGACAAATCCGGCAGGTTGGGGCCGCCAAAGACGGGCACGATGACCACCACGCCCACACCGCACTCCTCGGCCAGCGCGCAGACACCCCGCAGGCGCTCGATCTGGTCGCGGCGCGCGGACGGATCGGCAGACAGCAGGTCGCGCGTGCGGCCGCGCATGCTCGGCGCGACGATGCCCGTATCGGCCATGGCTTGCTTAAGCTCTGCGGTATGCCGGCCGGCAATGTCGGGGAAGAGTTCGATGCCGTCGTAGCCGGCCTCACGCAGGCAGCGGAGTTTCTCGCCATAGCCCGCGCCAGGTATCATGTTTTCAGAAACGGCAAGCAGCAACGGAGTTCCTCCTCCTGAATGGCATCTATGGAAGCAGTCGTAGTGGAGATGGTACGCGCACGCAGGCGAACAGGCAAGAAACAGTGGAACGAGTGAGCGCATGACGCAGCCTTTACAGGGCAAAGTTGCGCTTGTCACCGGGGCCGCGCGCGGCATCGGCCGGGGGATTGCCCTGGCTCTGGCGCGCAATGGAGCGCGCGTCGTGCTGCACTACCACAATTCGGGGCGGTACGTGGACGAGGTACGCCGCGCAATCGAAGCGCAGGACGCCGGTGTGGCGGTGGTTCAGGCGGACTTGCGAGACGTGTCCGCGGCGCGGGAAATCGTTGACGCCGCCCTGGAGGCGTTCGGCACGGTGGACATCCTCGTCAACAACGCGGGCGTTTTCAGCGGCAAGCCCGCGTTGGAGATTACGCCTGAGGAGTGGCAGCGGGTGCACGCGATCAATCTCCAAAGCCCCTTCCTGCTCTGCCAGGCCGCCGCGCGCGTGATGCAGGCGCGGCAGGGTGGTGTCATTCTCAACATCGCCTCGGGGGGCGGCATCAGCCCGCATCCCGCCTATGAGACGGGAGCACACTACGCGACCGCCAAGGCCGGCCTAGTGATGTTGACCAAGCGATTGGCCCGGGAGTGGGCGCCGGAGATTCGCGTGAACTGCATCGCGCCGGGGGTTATCGACTCCAAGCCGGCGCCGCTTCCCGAAAGCTGGCAGCGGAAGATCATGCCACACATTCCCTTGGACCGCATCGGCGCGGTGGAGGATATTGCGCAGTTCGCGGTCTTTCTCTGCTCGGACCAATCCGCGTACATGACGGGACAGATCATCAACGTGGACGGCGGTATCCTGATGCCCTGACGAGGCGCCCCGCTGGCGTCCGCGCTTTGCGCGTGGCCTGGGCGCGCAACGCGGCGGGGCATCCCGGCGCTGTGAAGCGCGTTTCAGTGGATATGCGCCGTTAGCACTCTTTGGAATAAACGGCAAAACGCACGTACTTGAGGGTTGTCAGTAACTTTTTCGTGTGCTAGAGTACGTCTGGGTATGCTCCGCGATTGACGGCATGGAGTCTCTTATGATTCCGGCGTTCGGTCTGCGGTAGGCAATATACGTCAAGGTAGGTGTAGTAAGGAGGAAGGAGTTCGCCATGGGACGCACGAAGTTGTGTCTGCGTGCCCTCTCTGTCTTTGTGTTCTTTTCATTGGTCCTCGCGAGCTGCGGGGTAGCGCCGGCTGAAGAGTCGAAACAGGTGAACGTGCTCGGTGTCTGGGGCGGCGACGAACTCGCCAGCTTCCAGGCCGCCGTCGCCCCGTGGGAAGCGGAAACCGGATATGCGATGGGATTTTCCGGCACCCGCGACCTGAACGCGGTGCTCACGAGCCGGCTGGAAGCCGGGAACCCGCCGGACATCGTGATCCTGCCTAATCCCGGCCTTATGCACGCGCTGGCAAGTGAAGGAAGGCTGATACCGCTTGACGGCGTGCTGGACATGGACATGATGGCGGCGGAATACTCGCAAGCGTGGGTGGACCTGGGCACGGTGGACGGCAATCTTTACGCCATATTCTTCAAGGCGGCCAACAAGGGCACGATATGGTATAGCCCTAAGGTCTTTGCCGCAAACGGCTGGAGCGTGCCGGCGACGTGGGACGAGATGATCGCCCTTTCCGAGCAGATGAAGGCGTCGGGGCTGGCGCCCTGGTCGGTTGCGGTCGAGAGCGGCGGCGCCAGCGGTTGGCCCGGCACAGACTGGATCGGCGAGATTCTGTTGCATGAATCCGGGCCGGAGGCCTACGACCAGTGGGTAGCGCACGAGATTCCCTGGACCGACCCGGTGGTCAAGTCGGCGTTCGAGAAGTTCGGGCAGATTGCGCTGACGGAGGGCTACGTGCCCGGCGGCGCGCAAGCCGTTCTCGCCACGAACTTCATCGACGGCTCGCACCTGCCGTTCCAAGACCCGCCGCAAGCCGGCATGTACTATCTCGGCAGCTTTACTCAAGGTTTCATCAGCGAGCAATTCCCGGACAAAGTGGCGGGAGAGGACTACTCGTTCTTCCCGTTCCCGACGATTGATCCGGCATACGCCGGCGCCGTTACGGGCGGGGCCGACGTCATCGTCATGCTGCGCGATACGCCGGCCGCGCGCTCACTGATGCAGCACCTCGCCGGCGCGCAAGCACAGCAGATCTGGGTAGAGCGCGGCGGTTTTACCGCGGTCAACAATCAGGTAAGCCTCGAGGCGTATCCGGACGTGCTCGCGGCGCAAGCGGCCGAGCAGTTGACGACGGCGAGCATCTATCGCTTCGACGCCGACGACTCGATGCCCTCTGAGGTGCAAGCGGCTTTCTGGAAAGGCGTGCTCGACTATCTCCAGAATCCTGACAATCTCGACGCGATTCTGGCGGAGATCGAGGCCGTCGCGCAGGAGGCCTACGCGGCCGGCTAACCGCGTATCCGTCCCGGCAATCGAAAGGGCAGTGGCGGCCCCGGCGCGGCCACTGCCCTTTTCTGCTACGAAGGAGATTTGCTCATGGTAGGCCGAAAATGGTACGCGCCGTGGTTGTGGCTTTCACCGGCTCTGATCATCCTCGGCGTCTTTCTCGTCTATCCGACGCTCGACACATTGCGTCTCAGCTTCATGAACGGCAATTCGACCCGGTTCGAGGGTTTAGACAACTATGGGTACGTGCTGACCCAACCGGCTACGCAAGCGGCGATACTCAATAACCTGCTCTGGCTCGCGCTGTTTACCGGACTCACGGTGGGATTGGGCCTCGTCATCGCGGTCTTGCTCAACACCGTGCGCTACGAGCGGTACGTGCAGGCGGCGATCTTCATTCCAATGGCGATTTCGTTCGTCGCCGCCGGCGTAATCTGGCGATTCATGTACGCCTTCAAGCCTGCGGGTTTCGAGCAGATTGGCACGGTCAACGCGCTGCTGGTTTCGCTGGGCGGCAGTCCGAACGCGTGGCTGGTCGATAACGGGCCGGACTTCCTGCCGCAGCCGTTTCAGATCAACAACTTCGCGATCATCGGCTCCGGCGTATGGATGTGGACCGGGTTTGCCTTGGTCATTCTCTCGGCTGCGCTGAAAGGGGTATCGGAGGAGGTTCTCGAAGCGGCGCGCACGGACGGGGCCAACGAGTGGCAGACGTTTCGCTACATCATCTTGCCGCTGCTCTACCCGGCGCTTGCGGTTGTTGCCATTACCCTCGCGATCAATGCGCTCAAGCAGTTCGACCTGGTCTGGGTCATGACCGGCGGGAACTTCAACACCGACGTGGTGGCGACCTTGATGTTCAAGCAGATGTTCGAGTTCCGGCACTTCGGCCGGGCGAGCGCGCTCGCCATCGTTCTTCTGCTCGCAATCGTCCCGATCATGCTGGTGAATATCCGTCGCTTCCAGTCAGAGGAGAAGTGAGCGTGATGCGTAATCCTGAAGAACACGCGGGCGAAACCGCATCTTTGGAAACTCCTGGGGAAACTACGCCGCCGCGGCGGGCCGCGCGCCGGATGCGCCGTCTGCCGGTACATGCGGCTGTGGCGGCCTTTGCCGTGCTCTGGTTTGCGCCGACGTTTGCGCTCCTGGTGAGTTCGTTCCGCGAGCGCACCGCCGTCACCGCCTCGGGATGGTGGACCATCCTCAGGAATCCGACGGAAGTGACGCTGCAGAACTACGCGGACGTGCTCACCCAGAACAACATGGCGCGCAGCTTTGTGAACAGCATCATCATTGCCGTGCCGGGGACGGCGCTGCCGATCTTCGTGGCGGCGTTAGCGGCATACGCCTTTGCCTGGATGCAATTTCCGGGCCGCCGGCTGATCTTGCTGCTGGTGATTGCCCTGTTGGTCGTGCCGGTTCAGGTGACCATCATTCCCGTGCTGCGGCTCTTCACTCTTGTCAATCTGGCAGGCACGTTCCCCGCCATTTGGCTGGCGCACACCGGGTACGGACTCCCCTTCGCGATCTTCTTGCTCCATAGTTTCTTCAGCCAGTTGCCGCGACCGATGCTCGAGTCGGCCTATCTCGACGGCGCTTCGGAGCTTGCCGTCTTCTTCAGGATCGTCCTGCCGTTGTCCACGCCGGCGATTGCGTCTTTGGCGATCTTTCAATTCTTGTGGGTCTGGAACGATCTGCTGGTAGCGCTGGTGTACCTGCAAGATCCCAATAAAGCGCCGCTGACACTGACGTTGACCAATCTCGTTAGCTCGTTCGGGTCGCAGTGGCAACTCCTTACCGCGGGCGCATTCGTCTCGATGGCGCTGCCGCTCGTCATCTTCTTCAGCTTGCAACGCTACTTCGTGCGCGGTATTCTCGCCGGGTCTGTAAAGGAATGAGCGGGGAGGTTAACGTGGGTGACGAGCGTACCATCGCGATCGCGGACTTGGAGGCGTTTTGCGCCGCGGCCTTTGCGGCCATGGGCGTGACGCGCAGGAACTCGGAGTTGCTCGCGGGGATTCTGGTGGAAGCGGAATTGCGCGGCCACGCCAGTCACGGGGTGCGGCTGGTGGCGTACTACGCGCCGGTGGTGAGAAAGGGCACGATCAACCCGAAACCCAAGGTGCGCATGCTGCGGGAATCGCCGCTGAGCGTGGTGGTGGACGCCGATCACGGCTTCGGCGGCATTGCCTGTACCCGCGCTCTGGAGCGATGCCTGATCAAGGCGGGTACGAGCGGCATCGGCGTGGCCGGTGTCTTTAATTCCAGCCACCTCTTCATCCCGGCGCACTACGTGCTGCGCGCCGCCCGCGAGGGATACATTGCCATCTGCACGTCGGTGGCCGAGGCGGTCATGGCGCCTACCGGCGGGTTGGGCCGGATGCTGGGCAACAATCCCTGGGCTTTTGGCGTTCCCGTCGGCGAGGAGGATCCGCTGGTGCTCGACATCGCGCCCTCGGCCTCGTTCGCAAAAGTGCGCATGCACGCGGCGGCGGACACGCCCCTGCCCGCCGGCTGGGCATTGGACGAGGAGGGAAACCCCACGGTTGACCCTCAGGCCGCGCTGACCGGCACGCTGGTGCCGCTTGGCGACCACAAAGGCTACGGCTTGGCAATGGTCTCCGAGTTGCTGGCCGGGGTGCTTTCCGGCGCCGACTTTGGCCCGGAGAGCGGGCAGAGCGGCAAAGTTGGCCACTTCCTCCTGGTGATGGACCCCAGCTTATTCATGTCGCCCCCCGACTTTATGCGGCGCGCGGCGGAATACGTTGCCAGGATCAAGGCCGCTCCCCGCCAGCCCGGCGTGGACGAAATCTTCTATCCCGGCGAGCGCGCCGGCCGCCTGGAGCGGGAAGCGCGCGCCCGCGGCACGCACACGCTGCCGCGCATCGTGTGGGAACCCATGCGGCAGGCGGCAGTGGAACTCGGTCTTGACTTGCCGTTGGACTAGACGTGCTTGGCGCCGGCCGTGGTCGTGCCGCGCACACGCTTGCCGTTGAGCATCGTGCCGATGGGGGTGTAGCGCACGCCAAATTGGTACGTGACCAAGAGAATAGCGGTTGCGGCGAAGAAGAGCAGCGCGAAGTGCAGGTGGATATTGAGCCGCCACTCCAGCGACAGGCGGTATAAAACCACCAACAGCGGCAGGTGCCACAGGTAGAGCCAGTAGGACGAATCCGACACGTAGCGCACCCAGTGCCGTTCCCGGGAGGCAATCCAGCGGAATAGCCCCATCAGTCCGAAGCACATCAGCCAGGCAAAGCCGGTTTGAAAGACCGCCGCGGCCGGTTTGGCCCACGCGGCATCGACGTCGTACATCAGCGACATGCCGCCGAAGAACACCAGCGTCAGCGCGGGTAGCAGCAGAACCGTCCACCGCGGGCTTACCACCACTTTCCGCTGGTAGACAAAAGCGCCGAACGCGAAGAAGAGCGCGTAGTAGCCAAGCACGACCGGATTGGGTATCAGAGTGTCGGAGGTATCGGGGCCGAAGACCGGCTCCACCATCAGCCATTGCAGCGCGCAGGTGAGCGGAATCGCCAGCCACCACACGTAGGGGCGGGTGAACCTTACGCCCAGCTTCGCGGCGGCGCAAAAGCCGGCCGCCAGCCACAAGAGAGACCACAGGAACCAGAGGTGGCTGAAGGTGCTGAGCCAAATGAAAGGCCACCAGAGCAGCGAAAACTCGTCCAGGTCGAACGCCCACACGAACGCCCACGTCGTCACCGGTATGACCGTGAGCGCCCCGATGGCCAGGGGCAGCGCAATGCGATTCAGCCGCTGAACGATCAGGCCGCGCAGCCCGCGCTTCCGCCACAGCATCGCGGTAAAGAAGCCGCTGAGCAGGAAGAAGACGGGCATGCGGAAGCCGTGAATCGCAAAGAATACCAGCGAGTAGAACGTCGTGGCCTCGTCGGGGTACTGCTCCGCAGAGTAGGGATCCGCCCAGATGCCGGGTATGAAGAAGAGACCGGCGTGCAGGACGATGCCCAGAAGCATCGCAGAGGCGCGCAGGGCGTCCAGGTCATGGAAGCGCGGGCTGGCGGTGGCCGGGGATTCGGTCTGGAGCGCATCGGCGGCGGACGACGGCGCTGCCGGCGAAGCGGCCGCGCTTGCGCCTACGCCGGCCTCCGGAGCCGTGCCCCCGTTAGCGGAGGCCAAGGTCGCGCTCCACTTGCTGGCAGTAGGCTCGTCCTGATCGCAGCGCGACGACGGCGTCTTCCGACCGTTCGTATTCCAGGCCGTGGGCGAAGAGGCAGAGCGGGTCCCGGTAGCCGATCTCGTGCAGCGCGCGGAACATTGCGTGAAAGTCGATCACGCCGGTGCCGGGCACTTGCTCCTGGGGGTCTTTCCAGTTCTTGTCGGCGGTCGGCCCCCAGTCCCACGCATAGCAGAGCGCGATGCGGTCGGCGACCGCGTGAATAGCCTCCGCGATGTCCTCTCCCGCGATGTGGACGTGAATGGGCGCGAAGGCGATGCCCAGCGCGGGACTCTCGACGCGCGCCAGGAGTTCCCGCATGGAGGCGACGCTATTGATGACGGAGCCGCGATGGTTCTCGATGCCGATTTGCACGCCCAGTTCCTCGGCGCGCCGCACGAAGGGCATGAAAGCGCGGGCAAAGTCCGCCACGGTCATGTCCTCCGGCCCGCTGCCGCGCACGAGCGTCTGCCCGCCGAGAGCGGCCAGGTGTTCGAGCCGCGCCAGCAGCATCGCGTCGGAGTCCTTGCCGTAGGCCGAGATTGCCCGGCAGGATAGCTGATGCGCGGCGAGCGTGCCTTTCGCGCTCTCCAGATCCGGGTTGACGTCTGCCGGCGGCAGGTGCTCGCACCAGTTCGCCACGGACCAGATGTCAACCTCGTTGCAGCCAATTTCACGCAGCGCGGCGCAGGCTTCGGCAAAAGGCCGCTCCGCAAAGGCGACGCTGGACGCGAAGTAGTCAAACATGGGCGTCCGCCGGTTTGAGCGCCTGCATGGGCGAGTGCTCCCAGGCGGGCAGGGGCCACGTGACGATCTCCCGCGTCTGGGTGGAAGCGCAGAGCGCCTCGATCATTTCAAAGCTGTAGAGCGGCCGGATGCCGCCTGCGGGCGGATCGTAGGCGGCGTCTTCATGGGAGCGGATGACCGACTGCGAGAGTTTCATCTGGGAAGCGGCGAGGTTTGCCGCATCCGTCCAGCATTCCGGCCAACTCGTCGGCTCGGATTCACCTTTGCGCCAGACGCGCGTGCCGATGGGGAGATCCACCTGCCCGCGTCCCTCCGTGCCCCACACCCGCAGTTGCAGGCGCATCCAGGAATCCTCGCGGCCCAGCAACTGGGGCGCTTCGTCGCCCATCTGCACGTAGGCCGTGATGTCGTTGGGGAAGCGGAACTGGCCGAGGGTGTAGCGCGGTCCGGCGTGCGCGCCGACGTAGTCGCGCCAGCCGACGCTCTGTCCGATTGCCCACAGCGGTTGCACGTCGCCGCCGAACTGCAAGACCATGTCCAGCACGTGGGTGCCCTGGCTGGCCAGATTGCCGTATGACGAGGCCTCGATGCGCTCGATTGCGCCGAGTTCGCCCCGGGCGCAGATGGCGGCCAGGCGCTGCCACTCGGTGAGGTGGCGCTTCTGGTGATTGATCACCAGGGGTATGCGGTTGCCGGCGCAGGCGCGGTGGATGCGGCCCGCTTCGCCCAGGCTGAGCGCCATGGGCTTCTCGCACAGGATGCCCTTGATGCCCGCTTCTACCGCCGCCGCCACCGCCGGTTCCCGCACCTCTGGCTTGGTGGCGATCGAGATGAAGTCAAGGTCGGCGTGGGCCAGCATGTCCGCGAAGTCCGGGTAGCGCCGCGCCTGGGGAACGCCGTATTGCTCCGCCAGGGCGTCGCGCCGCTCTTGAATGGGGTCGGCCACCGCCGCGATAGCCGCGTTCTCGTTTGCCGCCCAGCCGGCGGCGTGGGCGGTGGACCGCGCGCCGCAGCCGACGATACCAACTCGATATTCCGGCATCATGCGCTCCCGTTGAATGCTGAAAGGATTTCCTGGCGCTTTCGTGTTCTTGATTTATTCTAGGCACGCTGAACGCGCGGCGCAAGCGAGGGAAACGGGCCTGTTGGGTCGCAGGGCGCGGTCGCGGCGGCAGTGCCCATATGCTTTCGCGTAAACGTAGCGCGGGGGCTTGTCCCCCGCCGGAGGAAGACAAGTGAGAACGGTATGGATAGGCCCTACGGAAGACGCAGGTTACAAACCTGCGCTACCGGAGAGAGGAGCGTGGTCTTCATTCGCATTGCGTGCAATGCGACAACATTGGGGACAAGGGTCCGTGCTACGGCCATGCGGAGGAGCGGGGGACAAGCCCCAATGCTGTCGCATTAAACACAATGAGAGTGAAAACAACGCTCGTTTCTCCGGTAGCGCAGGTTTGTAACCTGCGTCTTCCGTAAGGTCAATCCATTCCGTTCTCATTTTTCTTGTTCCGGCGGGGGACAAGCCCCCGCGCTACGTTAATGCGACAGTATTGGGGACAAGCCCCCGCACTACGGGGGTTTTCATGCGAGAGCATGAGCCGAGGCCGGCGCGTCGCGATGGCCGGGGGTTTGTCGGCGCCGGTGCTATTTCCTCCTGCCTGCCAGTATACTGTGGGATAGAGTAGTCCGGCAGAAGCCAACGGGAGGCGCGTTGTGGCGCGGAACGTGATTTTGGGCATGGGCGAGGCGCTGGCCGAGTTCGCGCAGGTGGGCGCGCACGCGCCCTTGACGGCGGCGGGAACGTATCGCGGCCCGTTTGCCAGCGGCGCGCCCCTGATCTTTGCCACGGCGGCGGCGCGCTTGGGCGGGCGCAGCGCCTTTCTGGGCACGGTCGGCGACGACGCGTTTGGGGACTCTATTAGCGGCTTTCTCGCCAGTGAGGGCGTGGAGCGGAGCGGCCTCGCGCGTACGGAAGCGCTGCCCACGTCCGCGTCGTTCGTCGTCAATCACCCGGACGGGACGCGCTCATTCTTCTTCCACATGCGCAACGGGGCCGCCGGATTGCCGCCGCCGCTGCCGCCGCCGGCGTTCCTACGGCAGGTGGCCTGGGCGCACGTCAACGGCTCGTGCCTGGCCATGAACGACGCCTGGTGGAAATACTGCATTCTGGTGGCGCGGCTGGTGCGCGAGTCCGGCGGGCGCGTCAGCCTGGACCCGAACATCCGCGCGGAGTTGGCCCCGCCGGAGCAAATCCGGGCCCTGGTTGGCCCGATACTCGATCTGGCGAGCGTGGTCTTTCCCAGCGGTGAAGAGGCCCAGTTGATTGCGGGCGCTCCCACCCCCGATACGGCGTGCGCCATCCTGCGCAAAGCGCCGCAGAATGAAGCCGTCGTGCTGAAGCAAGGCGCGGCCGGGTGCACGGTGTACAGCGGCGCCGTCGCGACGAAAGTGGCCTCATATTCGGTAGATGAGGTTGACGCCACCGGGGCCGGCGACACGTTCGACGCCGCCTTCCTGTGGGCGCTGGAGCGCGGCGCCACACTGGAAACGGCGGCGCGCTGGGCAAACGCGGCCGGGGCATTGTCCGTGACGGTGACCGGGCCGATTGACGGCGCGCCGGATTGCCAGACGGTAGCCGGGTTCCTGCGCGCTCAGGGGCAAGGCGGCGCGGAGTTAGAACGCCTCTTGAAGGACTGAATCACAGCGTGAGCGACGGCGCCTGCTCACGCAGCAAAGGGCGTTGCGCCTTCACCGTAATCATCGCGAACCGCAACACCCCGCATTCGCCCCAAGAACCCAGACACTCTCAGCCTACTTGTCATCCATGGCCGCTACCCGGTCCACGGACTCCAGCAGCGTCTCCACGTCGAAGGGCTTCTGGAAGATCTCTTCCACCTCGTCCCGGACCTTGTAGTTGACCCGCGTCGAGTAGTTGGACATCACGATGACGTGGGTCTTCTTCGCTTCCCAGTCGCCCTTGATTTCCTGCAGCAGGGCGATGCCGTCGGCGTCGGGCAGGGCCACGTCCATGATCATGGTCTTGGGCTTCTCGGCCTTCAGGAACTTGATGATGTCCCGAGTCTGGCGCATGAGGATCGAGTGGTAGCCGTGGTCGCGCAGGCGGCGCTCGATCGCGTCGATGAGATCGGGATCGTCTTCCAGGATTACGACTTTCTTGCTGTCGAGGTCATTTGCCATCGGTGTTCCTTCCTTGCTGCAACACTCATCCTTGCCGGTCGGATTAGCGAATTAATGTGATTTCAGCTTTCTATTGTACGAGGAGCGGGGCAGTTCTTCAAGATTTCGCCCCGATCGGGTCCGGCACGGCAAATGGGCTAGGCTTCGGCCTGCCACTCAAGCTCCAGCGAGCCAATTATTACGGTGCTGCCGGCTTGCGCGCCGGCGTTCTCCAGCGCGGCGGTGACGCCCATGCGGTCGAGCCGCTGTTGGAAGTAGAAGACGCCGTCCAGGCTGGAGAGATCGGCCATGGCGGCCAGGCGTTCCGCCGCCTTGCCGGTGACCACGTAGGCGTCTCCCCGGCGCGTAACCGCAAAGTCGTCGGAGATGGGAACCGCCACGCGGGGAACGGCAACCGCCGCGGGTTCGGCCTGCGGGAGCGGCGTTTCGGCGTGCGTGTGGAAGACCGCGCCGATAAGTTCATCGATGCCCTGTCCGGAAACCGCCGAAATGCCGACCACGGGGTAGCCTGCCGACTCGATTGCGGCTTTGGCGGCGGCGAATCGCTCCCGCGCCTCGGTAACGTCCAGCTTGTTGAGCGCCACGATCTGCGGCCGGTCCAGGAGCGTCGGGTCGAATTGCCGCAGTTCCGCGTTCACCTGGTGAAAGGCCGCCACGGGGTCGTTGCCCTCCAGCGATGCGCAATCGACGAGGTGCGCCAGCAGGCGCGTGCGGCGAATGTGGCGCAGGAAGGTGTGACCCAGCCCGGCGCCGCTGTGCGCGCCCTCGATGAGGCCGGGAATGTCGGCGAAGACGAGGGTAGCCGCGCCGCGTTGCACCACGCCAAGTTCCGGTTGCAGCGTGGTGAAGGGATACGGCGCGACTCTGGGCCGCGCCGCGCTGATGCGCGCCAGGAGCGACGACTTGCCGGCGTTGGGCAGGCCGACGATGCCCACGTCGGCAATGAGTTGCAGTTCCAGGTCGAGCCGGCGTTCCTCGGGGGGTTCGCCTTTTTGGGCAAAGTTAGGCGCTTGGCGGGTTGAGGTGGCAAAGTGCACGTTGCCAAGCCCGCCCCGGCCGCCCCGCGCCGCCAACACGCGGTCGCCGGGGCCGCGCAGGTCCGCGATGACCTGGCCGGAGGCCGCGTCGGTGACGACGGTGCCGGGCGGCACCATGGCCTCGACGTCCTTGCCGGCGGCGCCCTGCTTGCGGTTGGCGGCGCCCGGCTTGCCCGGCTCCGCCACGAAGCGATGCGCGCGGTGCAGGAAGAGGAGGCTGTTCAGGCTGGGATCGACCGCCAGGTAGACGCTGCCGCCGCGCCCGCCGTCACCGCCGTCTGGCCCGCCCCGGGGCCGGAACTTCTCGCGGTGGAAGTGGGCCATGCCGTCGCCGCCCTTGCCGCCTTTCACGAAAATCTGCGCTTCATCGTAGAACATGCTTCATCCGCCTTCGCGCAGCCTTGCCGCTTCTTCGCCATTGCGACCGCCGTCCGCGGCCCGCCCCGCAAGCCGCAGTCTCCGGCAGGCAGTCCGCCGTCTTCAGCCGGCTCAGACGCGGACGCCGGCGTCTCTCCTCATTCTCGCACATCCGGGCGAGGCCCTGGCCCAGCGCTGTCATTCCGGCGAAACCCGGAATCCAGACTTCGTTTGAAACTGAAGATAGCATACTGTCAATTCGTATCACTCCCATCCCAACTTTCCTCCCTTCATGAGCTGATAGGGGTATGTACTCTATTTGCGATTTCCCGTGTCATTCCGAGCGGAGCGCAGCGGAGAGAGGAATCTAAGGCGCCACACTGCAAAATCTACATCTCTAAATTCCACGAACCCTGTGCGACGCTCCGCTCGGAATGACACTTACATACCGCTGTCAGCCCTTCATGAGCATGGAGTCACGCCATGGCCTCCGGGCGCAGCGGCGGAGAGGCGCGGCAAGCGGGGAACGGCTGGTGCGAACAACATGAAACCACGGCGGCGTAGACCGCAGGGGAACAAGCCGTGAGTGTCTCGCGCGCTTACTCAGGCGAGCGGGGCGCGTCCTCCGGCAGGGTCGGCAGCGGGTAGCGGGTCACGCCGGTGGGGCTGACGAGCCAGAGTGACGTCTCATCTTCATTGACGTACAGATCCAACGTGTTGGAGATGACGCCGTCCGGCGCCAGGAATTGCCGCTGGTAGACGCCTTCGGTGGTCACTTGGACAATCCGGCCGTTATCCCCGTCCAGGATGTAGAGCGAACCCATGCCCTGGCTGATGAATATCACGCCGGGGACGCCCACGGGTGACGGCAGCGTCGCCAGGGAAAAGTCGGCGCGCGCGCCCCCTATATAGCGATTGACGGTGCCGTCGCTGAAGAGGATGTACACGGAACCGTCGATGGCAAGGTCCGTCGCTTGCGCCAGATCCACCCCGCTGTTGACGCCAAAGTACCCTTCGGGCTCGCTATAGACGCCGCTGCCAACCGGCCGGAAGCGCAGCACGTCGTTGGCGGCCGTGTCGAGGACGTAGAAATTCTCGTCGTACGTGGCGGTCGAGCGCGGCTGCTCCACCGAGCCAACGGGCAACTCCACGAGTTGCGGCGCCGCTTCGTTGGTGACGTGGAAGAGCCGGTTGTCGGTATCGAGAATTTGGATAACGCCCTCTCTGCCCGTGACGTGCCTGGCGGCGCTGCCGGTGGCGGCGTCCGGCTGATAGGCGATTTCGTTGCTGCCGTCCGAGCCGACGCGATACACCGCGCCGCTGGCGCGGTCGATAACGTAGACGGTGTTATCCAGCCCGTAGATTTCGCCCGGTTGCTGCACGGTTGGATCGAACCGCACCAGGTCCTGCGACGCGGTGAGTTGCACGCTGCCCGGAGCGGCCGCGGCGGGCGGTTCCGGCGTTGCCTCCGGGGTTGACTCCGCCGGCGCGGGCGAAGCGGCGGCGGCCGCCTGGGTCGGCGTGGCCGTGGCCTGCGCTTGAGGCGTGGCGGTGGGGTCTTCAGTCACGCTGACGGCCGGGTCCTGCTCTCCAAAGAGCGCGTTTGCCGCGATGACAAGGGCGATCAGGAGAAGAATGACGGCGCCGCCGGCGACAAGCCGGCTAATCCGCTGGCGGCGGTCCTGGCCGGGTCCGCCGCGCGTCGGTATCGTCGACTCCGTCGCCGGGCCGGACGCGCCGCCGGGCAGAGATTCGGAGCGCCGGCCGCGTGGACGAAAGAGCGAGGCGATGGTAGACCACGCGAGCAGCACGAGGGCAAGCAGCAATCCCAAGAACGTGACGAGTGGATTGCCGCTCCGCCGGGGTTTGGACTGGGTTGGCGCTTGCGCCGCATCCGCTGCGGACTCCGGCTGCGCTGCAGGCTCCGGCTGCGCCGCGAACGCCGATTCCGCAGCGGTCTCAGGCGCTTCTTCCGTCGTTTCCACCCTCTCCCTGACCGCGACGAAGCGCAGCAGGAGAACCGAGGCAGTCTCTTCGCCGCGCTGCCGCGCGGTATCGACCAGGTTTTCCGCCGCCGATTGGATACTGCCGCGGCCAACGACGTCTTGAATTTCGCTTGCGCTCAGCACGGCGCCGATGTTGTCGGTGCAGAGCGCGGCAATGTCCTGGGCGCTGGGAGACGCGCGAAACAGCCCTACCGGAGGCTCCCACTGGGGATAGCGGCCCTCGGTGGCCGACGACGGCGACTGCGGCGGGGACGCGGGCCCGCTCAGGCGATCTTGCGCATCGGGCAGGGCGGTAATCTCGTCGTCTTGTATCAGATAGAACTGCGTGGGCAGCACCTGCGCGATCGAAGCGCGATCGTCGAGTATGACGACGGCGGTGATGCCCACGTCGCCAAGGGATTCCGCGGCGCGGGCGTCGTAGAGTTGGCGGTAGGCGTGGCGTACGCTGCGCAGCAGGGCGGTTTCCGTGCTTACGGTGACGTTCTCGAAGTAGACGCGCGCGATTTCCTGCGCAATGGCGCGCGCCATTTCTTCGTCCACACCCTCCAGGTTCAGATAGAGAGCGCCTCGGTCTTCATCCGAAGAGGCATCCTGGAAGGTGTGCGCCCATGGGCTGGTCGATTGGCGCCGGTTGCCAACCAACGCAGCTTGGCCCATCTGTACGGTCAGCACTGGTATCCCCGCAACTCATCTACCGGCCGCGCCACCTGCGCTACGCCGCTGCTACTGGCGCATCACTATACCAGATGCAATACTCACTATCAAACCTGTAAACCCGCATGACAACCGGCGGCGGGAAGCGGAGTCGCGGCCGCGGCAGTTCGGCAATCCGCGTATGCGGCGGAAAAACGCTCCCCTCTTGCCGAGTCGGTCATTGGCAGGTACCATTGGTGAATGAACGGTCAGGCACGTGGGTAAGGCATAGCACACCTAAAGGCGGAGACTATGGAAAAGGGTACGTGGCTTGTGAAAAGCGGCATGGCGCAGATGCTCAAGGGCGGCGTCATCATGGACGTTGTCACGCCTGAGCAGGCGCGCATCGCCGAGGACGCCGGCGCCGTCGCCGTGATGGCGCTGGAGCGGGTGCCGGCGGACATTCGTGCCCAAGGCGGCGTTGCGCGCATGTCGGACCCCGAACTGGTTACGCAGATCAAGCACGCGGTCACCATTCCCGTCATGGCCAAGTGCCGCATCGGCCACTTCGTGGAGGCGCAGGTGCTCGAGGCGTTGGGCATTGACTACATCGACGAATCGGAAGTGCTTACGCCGGCCGACGAAGAGCATCACATCGAGAAGAATGCCTTTACGATTCCCTTCGTGTGCGGCGCGCGCGACCTGGGCGAGGCCCTGCGCCGCATCGGCGAGGGCGCGGCCATGATCCGCACCAAGGGCGAGGCCGGCACGGGCAACGTGGTGGAAGCCGTGCGGCACATCCGCGCCGTAGGCGGCGCAATTCGCCGCCTGCAGAACATGCGCCCGGAAGAACTCATGGCGGAGGCGAAAGAGCTGGGCGCGCCGCACGCGCTGGTGGTGGAAGTGGCGGAACGCGGCGCTTTGCCCGTTGTCAATTTTTCGGCGGGAGGCATCGCCACGCCGGCCGACGCGGCACTCATGATGCAACTCGGCTGCGACGGCAACTTCGTGGGTTCCGGCATCTTCAAGTCGGAAGACCCGGCAATCCGGGCCGCCGCCATCGTCAAGGCGACTACCCACTATCAGGATGCGCAGATCGTCGCCGAAGTCTCGCGCGGCTTGGGCGAGCCGATGTCGGGCATGGACGTGCGCTCTATGCCCAGTGAAGAGTTGCTCGCGGTGCGAGGGTGGTAGAGGCGGCATGAAAGTCGGCGTGCTGGCGCTGCAGGGCGACGTGCGCGAGCACGTCAACGCCCTCCGCGACCTGGGGGTGGAAGCCGCTCAGGTCAGGTTGCCGCGAGACCTGGAGGGCGTGCGGGGCCTCATCATCCCGGGGGGCGAGAGCACGACCATCGGCAAGCTGATGGTGATCTACGACATGGTGGAGCCCATTCGCGAGCGCATCCTGGCGGGCGCGATGGCGGCCTGGGGCACCTGCGCCGGCATGATTCTCTTGGCCAACGACATCGGCGTTCATGAACAGCCCCTGCTGAGAGTCATGGATACGCGCATCCGGCGCAACGCCTTTGGCAGCCAGGTGGAGAGTTTCGAGGCCGACGTGCCCCTGCGGTGCATAGAGGGGGATCCGTTTCCCGCCGTCTTCATTCGCGCGCCGGTAGTAGAGTCCGTTGGCCCCGACGTGGAAGTGCTGGGCCGCCTGCCCTCCAATGGCTGCATGGTAGCGATACAACAGGACGCCGTGCTCGCCACCGCATTCCATCCGGAGATAGTGGCCGACCGGCGGTTGCACCAGTACTTTCTCACGCTCTGCGCGCGGGTGAGCGCGTAGCGCCGCAGACGACCCGGGCGGAATGCGCGTCAAAGCGGCCGGCGCAACCGCGTATCATGGCACGTCATGTTTCAAGCGGCTGAAGTTACACGGCACGATCCGCTGCGAATCCTGCGGGCGTGGCGCTTGCAGCGCGCGGCGGGAGCGTCGCTCGTTACCGCCAACACGCCGTGGTCGCCGGCGATGGGGTTGTTCTTAAGCACGGTCATGCCGGCGTCGTGCGCGGTGGCGGTATGGGAAGGACGGCGGACCGTTGCCGTGGCGCAGATGGCGCGGCAGTCCGGCCGAGACCAGTGGGAAGTAATGTACCTCGCCGTCGCCGGGCTGCGGCGGGACTCATCCGACGCGGACGACGCGGTGAGCGCCCGCCTCTTGTCGCTACTCGATGAAGTGTGCCGCGTTGCCGGCGCGCAGCGCATCATGGGTGTTGTCGCGCGCGTGCCGGAAGAGAGTTGTCTCGTAGCGCCCTTGCGTCAGGCGGGGTTTGCCGTCGTGACGCGGGAGCGCGCCTTTGCGCTGCACGCTCCGTTCAGCGCAAACGCGCCGGACGTGCCCGGCCTGCGCTTGCAGGAGCAGCGGGACGCCTGGCCGCTGCACCAACTCTATCTGCGCACGACACCCCAGAACGTGCGCCTGGCGGAAGGGCTTACGGCTCGTGACTGGCAATTGCGGCGCGGCGTTCCCCGGCTCTCGTTTCAGGCAACCCGCTGGGTGGTCGAGGATGAAGGCGGCTTGGCGGGCTGGCTCACGGAATCGCGGGGCGGCGGCGGCACGATGCGCGCTCAGATTGGCGTTGCGCTGGGCCGCCGGGAATTGGCGCGAGACCTGGTCGCCACCGCGCTGCGCCATGCGAGAGAGCGAGGCGGCGCGGCGGTCTGGTCAAGGACGCCGGCGCACGCGGCGGACGTATGCCAGGCGTTCCTGGATTGCGGCTTTAGCGAGACCGAGGGCGAACTGGCGCTGAAGCGCTCGCTGGCTGTCCGGGCGCGGGAACCGGCGCTGGCGCGAGCGAAGCGCGGCGCGGCGAGCGACGGTCTGACGGCAGTCCAGTACCGACCGCCTGCGGCCCGGCACGAGGCGGCGCGCCCGGCTGTGGGCGGAGAAACCGGCCATCGAATTCGCGTGAGTTAATGCTGGACGGGTCTTGATTCCTGGAATATCAATATGGTATAGTCCAGCGAGACTTGAGGCGCAGCACCCCAGGAGGAATGAGCTATAGTCAAAGACGCGCGCAATAACCGTGAAATTCGAGCACGCGAAGTTCGCGTAATCGACGAAGACGGCGAGCAGATCGGCATACTCGGTCTGGAGCAGGCGCTTGCGTTGGCCCAGGAGCGCGGCGTGGACCTGGTGGAGGTTTCCCCAAACGCTTCACCCCCGGTCTGCCGGCTCATGGACTACGGCAAGTACAAGTACCGCCAGACCAAGGAGGAGCGAAACTCGCGCAAGAATCGCGCCGCTTCCTCATTGAAAGAGGTGCGTTTCAGCCCGGTGATGGATAAGCACGATATCGACTATCGTGTGGACCGCATTTGCAAGTTCTTGGAGGAAGGCCACAAGGTCAAGGCGTTCGTTCGCTTTCTCCGGCGGCAGATGGCCCATCCGGAGCATGGCCACGACGTGCTGCGCCGCGTGCTGGAGCGGCTGGAGGACGTGGCCGTGGTGGAAAGAAGGCCCATCATGGAGGGCAACCAGCTTTCGACGTACCTCAGTCCTAAACCCAACGCGCGGCGAGCGCGCGGCGACGGCGCGGCGCCCAAGGCGAAAGAGGCAACGCAGCAGTAGGAAGCGACGGCACTGTGCCAGAGTCGGCGCGGGAGAATGTTTACATAAAGTGGGTGCCGGAAGCTGTCGCGGGACGGCAAGAGGCCGGTCTCTGGGTGGCGTGGCTGGTGCGCGACATCGTGGACGACCTGGGTACCCGCACCCAGTTCCTGGCGTATTTGGGAGAACGGCCGCGCGTCACCACCGACCTCCAGTTCGAGATGTCCGAACTCTACCCGCACTTGGAGATCGACTGGGATAGCATCCGCGAAAATCTCGAGTCCCGCGAGCCGCGGACCGAACTGCGGCGGCTGAGCGACGATGAGGTCGTGCTGCGCTTTCGGGAGTTGGCGCAGGAGCAGGGGTTGTCGGTGCAGGACGTTGCCAGCCGCGTGCGCATCGAACCCCGCAACATCCTGCAAGAGACGGAGACGCTCGTGCTCACCGCCGGCAACAAGGAGCGGTTCGAGCGGGCGTCCGGTTCGATTTTCGCCTACCTGGCGGAGAATCATCCCGAATACGCCTACGGCGTGATGAAGGTGCGGCTCTACTTGCAGGGAGACCACGCGCGCCTGGAGCGGCTGTTCGCGGGCGAGCCTTCCGGCTTCAGCGCCGAGTCCGCGCGCCTGCGCCGCGCCCACTGGGCAACCGCCCTGCTAACGCACATGGACGCGGGCGCGGAAGAAACCGACTGAGTGCGGGCATTGCGGGCGGCCCGGCCTGATACGAGAACTGGGGAAGTCCCCCGGTTCTTTTGTTTTCAGTCGATGAGAAGCAAAGGGGCGCTCAGCTTGACGGGGTAGCGCGAACACGGAATCGTTAAAGAGCGTGTCGCAGTTAGAGTGGCAATTCGCCGCCTTGCGGCGACTCCGTTCACCTTTCGACAGGCTCAAGGCGAACGTTCCTCGTGCTGACAACATGAACACGTTCCTCAAGCTGACAACACGAAGTGGAACAGATCTGAGCGAATTTCCGGCGCTTGCACACATCAGGAAGAGGTGAGGCATGGCATTGCCAAACGTCGTGCTGCTGCTGGCGGATCAGCAGAAGGCGACGAGCCTGGGGCTGTATGGAAATCCCGACGTCAAGACCCCGGCGCTCGAAGACCTGGCGCAACGGGGCGCGCTCTTCGAGCACTACTATACGCCGCACCCATTCTGCCTGCCCGCGCGCTGCGTCTTGATGACGGGCCGCTACGCCCACGCCATCGGCGTGCACGGCAATGGCTACAACCTGCCGCACTACGAGATCACGCTGGCGGAACTGCTGCGCGAGGCGGGCTACCAGACCGGAGCGGTCGGCCACTTTCACGGCGGACGCGGCGGCGGTGGACGCGGTTTCGAGTTTCAGCACGACATCAGCAAAGGCGTCTTGGGCGAGCGCAGTCGCTTGCGGCGAGAATTGGTCCAGCAAGCGCCGGAGCGCGTGCAGCACATGGTGGCGGAAGTGCCGCTGGCGCCGGATGAAGACCTGAACGGCGCCATGACCACGATCGGCATGAACTTCGTCGAGGCGTGCAGCCGCCAAAGACCGTTCCTGCTGCACATCGCCTACATGGACCCCCATCCGCCGTTCTTCGTGCCGGAGCCCTACTTCTCTCGCTACGACCCCGCGCGCATCGCCCTGCCGCCGGTGGAAGGCCCGGACGCCGCCAAGCCGCCGGCACAGGAACAGACGGCGCGGGACGGCGGCACGTGGGACGCGGACGAGCGGGAAGTGCGCAAGGCGCTGGCCGTCTACTACGGCATGGTCAATCACCTGGACGACCAGGTGGCGCGCCTGCTGGCGTTCCTGGAAGCGCGCGGCCTGCTGGACAACACGGTAATCATCTATTCGTCAGATCACGGCGACTATGCCGCCGAACACCGCATGTTCGGCAAGAGTTGCACCCTGTACGACTGCCTGGTCCGCGTGCCGGCCCTCATTGCGGGTCCCGATCACCTGGTACCCCAGGGCGAGCGCATGGCCGAAATCACGGATTCCACCAACGTCGCGCCGACCGTATTGGACTGGATTGGCATGGAGCCGCCGGAGAATATGCACGGCCGCTCGTTCGCGCCGGTGTGGGAAGGCAAGGAGCGCCTGCGGGACGTGGCGTTCGCCGAGGTGGGCGCGTTTCCCGCCGGTATGGTGGACGATCCCGCGCGGGGAAACAACCTGCCGTTCGGCCCGCCGGCCAGCGGACGCCAGACCGAGATTTCCACGATGGTGCGCACGCCTGAGTGGAAACTGGTCTACACGCCGGGACGCGAGCACAACGAACTCTACGACCTGCGCGCCGACCCGTGGGAACTGCGCAATTGCTACCACGACCCCGCGCGGGCCGGCGTGGCGGCGGGGCTGAAGCAACAACTGATGGACTGGCACCTTGGGCATCACTGAGCGCGCCCGCAACCCGGAATTCCTAGTGGTGCGGTATACTATACGTAAGACTGCGTTAGTGAATATAAGTCCCGCCGCAGGGAGCACGAGGGCCACATGCCGCTAGACGCTGAGACATTCCGCGCCGTCATGCGCCAGGTGGCGCAGCCCGTTACGGTGGTAACGGTGCGGGACGCGGAAGGGCTGCACGGCATGACGGCGAGTTCGTTTACGTCGATTGCCCTGGAACCGCCGCTGGTCATGATCAGCGTGTCCGAGAGCAACGCCACGTGCCGCCGCATCCAGGCGGCCGGCGCGTTCGCCGTGAACGTGCTGGGCGTGGCGCAACAGCCGATCGGCGCGGCCTTCGCCCGTCCCGGCACCGCCAAGGACGCGGTGTTCGAGCATATTGCCCATGACAGCGCGGTGACGGGCGCGCCCATCTTCCCGGAGAGCGTCTGCTGGCTCGATTGCGCCGTCTACGCCTTGCACCGGGCCGGATCCGGCGTGCTCTTCATCGGCCAGGTTGAAGCGGCCGGCGCGGGCAGGGCGCGTGTGCCGCTGCTCTATCGAGACCGCGCCTACGAGGCGTATGAGCCGGAGCGGCACGACGGGGCCGATTTCGCCGCGGACGCGGAAGCCGCGCGCCGCTCTCAGACCGAGCCGGTGCGGTAAGAACCTGTTTACGATCGTTTTGTCTGCACGAGGGATGTTCGCCCTGAGCCTGTCGAAGGGTAAACGGAACTGCCGCGAGGCTGCGAATTGCCGTTCATGCTTCGACAGGCTCAGCACGAACGGTTTGCAACGGCTTCACAGACACCCTCTAAGCAGATCGTAAACAGGCTCTAAGGGAATGACACACACCCGACCGGCCCGGTTCCGCTCGTCGAAAGCCACGTAGAGTTCGTGTAAGTGACGGAGGCGCCCCCATGGAAGCCCTCTCTTTGCAACCGGAAGACTACCGTCCCGGTCCGCCGCCCGGGGTAGACCTGGCGCAGTTTGGCGTGGGGCTGATCGGCTGCGGCGGCATTGCCAACGGCGCGCATCTGCCCGCCTATCGCGAGGCCGGATACCACGTCGTCGCCTGCTGCGACCTGGATGAAGAGGCGGCGCGGACGACGGCGGAACGGTGGAATATCCCATTCTGGACGACGGACATCCACGCCCTGCTGGCGCGGGAAGAGGTGCGCGTTATCGACATGGCGCTGCATCCGGCGGCCCGCAAGGAGACGCTGCTGGCCGTCGCCCACGCGCCCCGGCCGGTGCTGACGCAGAAGCCGCTGCACATGGACTATGGCTTGGCGGCGGAACTGATCGCGATCGCGGAAGAGGCGGGCATTGCGCTGGCGGTGAACCAGCAGGCGCGCTGGGCGCCGGAGCACAAGGCCTTGCGCGTGCTCATGGACCGGGGCGTCGTGGGGCAGGTGTACGGCATCCAGCACCTCAGGCGCTCCTTTCAAGACCAGCCGAACATGTGGTGGACGAACCTGGCGGACTTCAACATCGGCGATCACGGCGTGCATTACCTGGACCTCTGCCGCTACTTCGCCGCGTCGCCGGCGGCGGGCAGCCGCGAGTGGACGCGGCTCCATTGCACCACCGCCATGCTGCCGGACCAGAACGGCCCGGACCCGCTGACGTACGCGGCCAACATCGAATTTGGCGAGGTGGGCGGCCGGGTGGAACTGATGGCAAGCATGCAGTTCAACAACATCGTCCGCGCCACCGGCGCTCACGGGTACACGTGGTGGATTGACGGCACGGAGGGCAGCGTGTGGGGTTCCAGCGGCGAGGTCTGCGCGGCGCGGGTGGAAGAGCCTGACCGGGTGCACCGTTTTCCGCTGGAAGGCTCGTGGTTCCCGGATGCGTTTCAGGGCCCGCTGGGCGACCTGATCGGCGCGACCGCGCACGGACGCGAACCCGCCGTGACGCCCCGCGACAACCTCAATACGATCGCCATGACCGCCGCGGCGATTCGCTCCAGCAAGAGCGGGCGCGTGGTGGCGCGAGAAGAAATCGTAACCTAGGGGGCGGGGCGGCCTGGCAACCGTCACTCCTGCGCGTGCCGGAACGACCGGATGGCAACGAAAGTCCCTCATTGCGCACGCACGTAGCGCGGGGGCTTGTCCCCCGCATCCGGTTTGGCATGGGCCGGCATGATTCTTGCCCGGCCGCAGGTTACAAACCTGCGCTGCTAGAGGCTAATGCTTGCACGACGGCGGCGGACGCAGGCTATGCGCGCGCTTCGTGCGAGCCTGCGCTACCGGAGGCAGGCAGTCAAAGCCAAGTTTTTCTACGGTGTTGGCACGTAACGCCTTGGCATGACGGTGCAGGGCGTGGATTCCAGCGAACAGTTCCCAGAGGAGAGCATCAAGACAATGGCGACTACGTCTAAGACAGCGTTGGCAAAACGAGCGATAGTGATCGGCATCGACGGCGCGAGCATGGAGATCGTGCGGCACATGGCGGCGCAGGACGCCACGCCGCATCTCAAGCGCCTGATGGACACCGGCGCATGGCGGCCAATGCTGGGCGTCTTCCCCACGCTCACGCCGCCCGGCTGGACGTCGATTGCCACCGGCGCGTGGCCGGGCACCCACGAAGTGATGGACTTCAACATCCGCGTGCGCGGCCGGCCGTTGACGGAAACGGTGTGGGGCGTCAATACGGAGCTTTCCAAATCGGAGTACTTTTGGAATGCGCTGGAACGCGCGGGCAAGACGCCGATTCTGGTGAAGTGGGAGATGTCGTGGCCGCCCACGATTACCACCGGGGTGCAGGTGGAAGGCACCGGCCCCGGCGTGGCGAATCACCATCAAATCGCGGGGTACCATCTCTGGGTTTCCGGTAACTGGCGGCCGCGCCCAATCGGCGGCGCGGTGGACGCGGAGGCGGTGGATCCCAGCACGGTGCAGGACGGCGACGACGTAGACCGGGTGGAACCGCGGCCGGCGGACCGGGAACAGTGGTCTAATCTGCCGGATTCTGCCAAGCCGCCCCTGGAGGTGGAGCTTGTCGTGCAGCCCCTGGCCCGGGGCCGTTCAGACCTCACTGCCTGGGGCACGGATGGCGCCGAGCCGCGCACGTTCTACTGCCTCATCTACGCGCAGGCCGGTTCGGGCTACGACCGGGTGCGGGTGTGCGCCGGCCGCGACGGCAGCCAGGCGCTCGCCGACCTGGCCGTGGGGGATTGGAGCGACTGGTCGCGGCAGCAGTTCACGATTGGCGGCCGCGCGCTCACGGGCCATGCGCGCTTCAAGCTGATTTCGCTCACTCCCGACGCCGATACGTTCGAAGTCTTCATGCCGCAGGTCTGGGCCACGGAAGAGTACACCTATCCCGCGGAGGTGGCGGCGGAAATCGATACCCACGTGGGGCCGTTCCTGCAAAACCCGGCGCGCGATGCCCTGGGGCTGATTGACGATGAGACGTACTTCGAGTTAGTAGACGTGCACCACGACTGCCTGGCGGACGTGGCGCACCATCTCTGCGCCACCCGCGACTGGGACGTGCTCTTCACCGAGGTGCACTCGCTCGACTACGGCAACCACTTCTTCATGGCGCAGACGGACCCGCGCTGCGGCGCGCCGGCAGACGTGGTGGCGCGTTCGGTGGAAGGCATGACCCGCATCATCGCCTCGGTGGACTGCTGGGTCGGGCGGCTGCTGGAGTTGCAGGACGACGAGACGGTCGTGGTGGTGACTTCAGACCACGGCGGCACGCCGGACCTGGCGCCGCCGCTCGAAGCGGCGGACGTGCTGAAAGAGGTCGGCCTGCTGGTCGTGGATCCGGCCACCGGCGAAATCGACCTGAGCAAGAGCGCGGCCATTCCGGTGGGGACGATCCACGTGTTCGTCAATCTCAAGGGGCGCGATCCCGGCGGCATCGTGGAACCGGAGGATTTTGAGAAAGTGCAGCGGCAGATCATCCACGCGCTGACGAACTACGTGGATCCGGCGAGCGGCCGGCAGCCGTTCGCCCTGGCGGTCACGCGCGAGAACGCCGAGATGCTCAACCTCTGGGGCGACCTGGTGGGCGACGTGGTGTGGGCGGTGCATCCTGAGTTCGACGCCTGCCACGGCCGCCACCTGCCCGCGGTCAGCCTGGGGATTGGCGGCCAGCACACGACCTTCATCATCAACGGTCCCCACGTGCGCGGCGGGTTGGCCCTGCAAGGGCAGGCGCGCAGCGTGGACATTGCGCCGACGCTGGCGTATCTACTGGGCGTGCCGCAACCCCGCGACGTCGAGGGGCGCGTGATTATGGAAGCGATTGAGGCCTAAGCGCCCTTGCCTGGGGGGTTCGCGCGCATTACGCCAAGAGGTGGGGGACAAGCCCCCGCGCTACGGTGGGTCGGCGGGGGGCGAGCGCGCGATGCGGCGTGTTGGCGGGGGACAAGCCCCCGCGCTACGGTGGATGGGCATGTGTCGAGCGTGCGTGGGGCAAGAGTGTGCTAGGCGATGCGGGCGCTTAGGCGAGCAGGCCCATCTCTATAAGCGCGGCGCGCACGCCGGCCTCTTCTTCAGCGGTAACTTCCGGCATCGGGCCGCGCACCGGCCCGGCGGGCAGTCCCAACATGCGCAGGGCGGCCTTGCACGGTCCCACGTAGCCGGGATCGTACTCCAGGTAGCGATTGAGCGGTTGCAGATTCAGTTGCAGTTGGCGCGCCTCCTCGAACGACCCGGACTGCGCCAGGTCGAAGATTGCCACCATTTCGCGGGGAATCACGCAGGCGGCGGTGGAAAAGATGCCGGTCGCGCCCGAGGCGAGCGCGGCGTAGAACTGGCTGTCGATGCCGGTGAGCACGGCAATCTTGCCGCCGTTCACGCGGATGTTCTCCATCAGCACGCCAAAGTCGGCGTTGCTCTGCTTGAGGCCAATCACGTTCGTCACGTCCGCCAGGCGATCGATGAGGGCGGGCGTGATCTCGTTGCCGGTGTAGAGCGGGTTGTTGTAGAGCACCAGCGGCAGGTCTACGGTCGTCGCGATCGCCTCGTAGTGGGCAAAGAGCGCGTCCTCCGAGACCTGAAAATAGTACGGCGCGGTCACGATCAGGCCGTCCGCGCCGACCGCCTGGGCGTCCTGGCCGAGCAGCACCGCTTCCCGCGTGCCTGAGGCCGCGGTGCCCGCGATGATCGGAATCTCCCCGTTGGCTTCCTCCACGATGGCGGCGGTAACCGCTTTCTTTTCGTCGGGCAGCATGTGCGGGAACTCGCCGTTGCCGCCGGTGGTCATGATGCCGTGGACGCCGGCGTCGATGAGAAAGCGCGTCAGCCGTTTCGCTCCGGCCAGGTCTACGTCGTGGTTCTCCTGGAACGGCGTCACGATGGCGACGTTGACGCCGCGCAGGGTATCGGCGGTGAGCAGCATTATGATTTCCCTCGATTCAAGAGTGTGAGGTCGATTCTCAATGAGTATACACTGCTCACAGCCAAGGAGTGGAGCGGCCACCTCGTCAAGCGGCACAACCCGATGTACAGCCCTGCGGCCAGGATCAAGCCGAAGCGCATAGACAGCGAGCGTGTTTGTTCACTGCGACAGGAGGCGGGGGACGAGCCCCCGCGCTACGGCAAGGTGACAAGGGGCGGGGGACGAGCCCCCGCGCTAAGGCAAGGTGACAGGAGGCGGGGGACGAGCCCCCGCGCTACGTCGGTGCGACAAGAGGCGGGGGACGAGCCCCCGCGCTACGGCAAGATGATAGGAGGCGGGGGACAAGCCCCCGCGCTACGGGTGGAAGGGGATGGCTAGGCGGTTGGGTCGTCCTGGTGGCCGAGCATGGGGCCGTAGAGGTCGGTGCGCCGGTCGAGCCAGGTGTGGTTGAGGTCGTTGCGGCTCTTGGCGCGGCGGGCCGTGGAGAGGTTCATCTCCGCCACCAGCACCTCGTCGCCGTCCCCGCTCGCCGGCCCGGCCAGCGCCGCGCCACCGGGATCGAACACGACGCTGCATCCCAGGAACTGGATGCCCCGCTCCGCGCCCACCCGGTCGGCGCACGCCATGAAGACCTGGTTCATAGCGGCGTTCGCCAGCGCCACGTAATTTGCCTGGCAGAAGCCTTGCGCGTCATAGAGCCGGTCCGGCGTCATCAGGCTTACCCAGTTCGTGGGCACGCAGATTACGTCCGCGCCCTTCAGCGCCAAGATGCGGCTGGCCTCGGGAAAGCGCAGGTCGTAACAAATCAACACGCCGACGCGGCCAAATGGCAGATCGAACACCGGCAAGCCCGCGTCGCCCGGCCGGTAGTAGAGTTTCTCTTCGAAGAAAAGATGAGTCTTGCGGTACGTGCCGATGATGCCCTGGGGCCCGATGACGAGCGCGGCATTGTAGAGCGCCGTGTCGCTCACTTTTTCGCCAAAGCCGGCCACGATGTAGGTCTCGTGCTCCCGCGCCAGCCGCTGCCAGGCTGCCGCGGCGGGGCTTTCGTCAGGTTTCTCCGCCAGCGCGCGCGCCTCCGCGCCGGAGTGGACCACGTAGCCGCTGTTTGCCATCTCGGGCAGCACGATCAGGTCTGCGCCGCGCGCGGCCGCCTCTTCTATCGCCGCCACGCTCTTCTCCACGTTGGTGGCAAAGTCGCCCAGCACCGGCGCGTACTGGCAGACCGCGGCGCGAATGACGTTGCCCCGCTCCGGCGCGGGCAGCGCCTCCTCTTGCAGGAGCGTTTGGGGATCGACTTCCATGGGCATACCTAGCGTACCGTATGCATCGGCATGATCACGTGGACGTAGTCGGTATCGTCGGTGGGGCGAATCACGCCGGGGCTGGTTGAACCGGAGAGTTCGATCTTGATTTCCTCGGAGTTGATGGCGGCGATGCAGCCCATCAAGTAAGTGGCGTTGAAGGCGATGAGGGTCTCGTCGCCCTCGATCTGGGCTTCCAGGTCGGAACGGTAATCGCCCAGTTCCGTGGCCGTGGCCGAGATGTTGAGGTTGCCGCCGGCGCCGTCAGCTTTGCCGTCCGCCTCGCCGTCCGCCTCAGCCGGCTGCTCGCCGGCGGGCGAAACGTCGAACTTTATCACGTTTGCGCCGTCGCGGGCAAAGAACGAGGCCATGCGCGTGGATTGCAACAATTCCGCCGTGGGGACTCTGATCTGCGTTTGGGACTCTGGCGGGATCATCTGCGTGTAGTTGGGGAACGTGCCTTCGATGAGGCGCGAAACCAGGTGGACGTCGCCCGCGCTGAAGATGACCTGGTTGCGGTTTTGCGTCAGGCGGATTTCAACCGGATGCTCGGTATCGGCCAGGATGCGCGAGAGTTCGGTCAGGCTGCGCGCCGGCACGATGAATTCCGTCTTTTCGTCCACGCCGGTCTCTACCGCGAGGGTGCGCACCGCCATGCGAAAGCCGTCGGAGGCCACCAGCACCACCTTATCCGGCTCCATGATTACGGCCACGCCCTGGAGGTACTGGCGCGGATCGTCGCTGGCGGCCGCCAGCGCCACCTGCTCGATGCTCTCGCTGAGGATGGCGGCGTCGATCACCAGGGTCGGCTCGCCTTCGCCCAGCGGGATTGGCGGAAACTCTTCCGCCGCGATGCCCTTGACGTTGGCCTGGTAGCGTCCGCAGTTGAGGTGAAGCGTCAGTTCCTCGGCGTCCAGGCGCAGGTCTACGCGCTCGTTGGGCAGAGAGCCGACGAACTCACTCAGCAGCCGCGCCAGCACCGTGACTTCACCTTCGGCTTCAACCTTGCAGCCGATCCAGTGGACGATGCCAATCTCCTGATTCATGGCGGAGAGTTTCAAGCGCCCCTGGTCGGTGGAAAGCAGTACGTTGCTGAGCACCGGCAACGGGCTGCGGGTAGCGACGGCCCGGCCGACGATGGCAAGACCTCTGGCGAGATTCTCCTGCAAGCACGAAACTTCCACGATGCGCGCTCCGACACAGAGTTGAGAGAGTAAGTGTGTTCAATTAATCCGTAAGCTACCGCCAAGCGAACATTGGCGGCAGGTGAAACCCATAGTATACTGAGCGCAACCCTCTGTCAACGAATGGGAGGGTATGGCGCCTGCGCGACCGCGCTCGTTGCGCGCGCAGGGGGCCGCGTGAAGAGACGGTGAATGAGAGAGAACGACGTGCCTGACACACACGCCCGGCGGACAACGCAGCGGTTGATCAACGATCCTTCGCTGGCGTTTGGCCGGGTCTATGAGCCGTTTGACGTGGTAGAGTCGAATATCGTGCTCTTGCAGGCGCGGCTTTCCACTCTGCCCAGGGCGAAACTCACGCTGCCGTATCTGGAGTCGCAGTACGCCGGTCTCCTCGATCGGCTGGAGGATTCCGGCGAGACCGTGATTACGGCTTACGGCCAGCCGAGTATGCCCAAGGACGTGTGGCTGACGTGCCAATTGTCGCGCATCGAGAAGTTCCGCGAGGAAGCGGAGTAAGCGCGTTGGCGGTGGGGGCGCGGGTTGTCCGGTATGGTGCGCAGGATTGCGCTATGACGCGGGGAGACCAGCAGTGACACGAGTCTTGACGATTGCCGGATCGGATTCCGGGGCCGGGGCGGGACTGCAAGCGGACCTCAAGACGTTCAGCGCGCTTGGCGTCTACGGCAGCACTGTCGTCACGGCGATTACGGCGCAGAACACGCGCGGCGTCCAGGACTGGATGGCCTTGCCGCCCCGCCTGGTGGCGGCCCAGGTTGACTCAGTGCTGACGGACATCGGGGCGGACGCGATCAAGACCGGTATGCTGGCTAACGCCGAGATCATCGAGGCGGTCGCCAACAGCGTCACGTACGCAGATTCCGTGCGTGAGGGCGCGGCGCGGGCGCTGGTGGTGGACCCGGTGTTGGCGGCGAAGAGCGGCGACCCGTTGGTTGACGATACGGCGGTAGCGGCGTACCGGGAGATTCTCTTCCCGCTGGCTGCGGTCGTCACGCCGAATCTGCCGGAAGTCGAGCGCCTGCTCGGCCGGCGGGTGCAAGGGCAGAGCGGGATGCGCCAGGCGGCGCGCGACATTGTCGGCTTCGGCTGCGGCGCGGCGCTCATCAAGGGCGGCCACGCCGCCGGCACCGCCCGCGACGTGCTCTACGACGGCGCCGATTTCCACACGTTCGAGCAAGAACGGATTGCCACCCGGAACGACCACGGCACCGGCTGCACGCTGTCCTCGGCCATTGCCGCCTTGCTGGCGCGGGGCCTGGCGCTGCCCGACGCGGTGCGCGAAGCGAAAGAATACCTCACCGGCGCGCTGCGGCATTCCTATGCGATTGGAGCGGGCCACAGCCCGGTCAATCATTACTGGCGCGGCGTCTGAACGCAGTTTCCCGCTAGGGTCACTCCTCCAGGAACGCGAAACTCTCCTCGCCCGCCTGTTGAGTCATGGCCACCACCAGTTGCAGCGTAGCCGCCGCGTCGTTGAGATCAACCACTTCGATGGGAGAATGCGAGTAGCGGCGCGGGATGGTGACGGCAATCGCCGGAATGCCGCTGCGCGAGTAGTGGATGGCCGTGGCGTTGGTGCTGCCGCCTTCCAGGATTGCCTCCTGGTGGGGAATGCCGCGCTCGTCGGCGACGCGGACGGCGAACCCCAGCACGGACGCGGGCGTAATCATGCCGCCGTAGGAACTGCCGCTCGCCGTTTGCAGCACCGGCCCGCGACCGAGAGCGACGGGTAGTTCGCTATGGAACTTCATCTCCGGCGTATCGCCGCAGGGCACGGTGTCGACGGCGATGGCCAGGTGAGGCGCGAAATTGAACGCCGCCGGGCCCGCGCCGTGCAGTCCGGTCTCTTCTTGCACGGTAAACTGCGCCGCCAGCCGCACCGGCGGCGGAGACTCTGTCAAGCGCCGCAGGGCCTCCAGGAGCACGGCGCAGCCCACGCGGTTGTCGATCGCCTTGCCGCAGAGGCGGTCCGGCTGCGCCAGCGGCTCCACCTCGCTCACGTACGTAACCGGATCGCCCACGGCGATGCCGGCCTCCCGCACTGCCGCCGCGGAGGATAGCCCCAGGTCCACGTAGAGGTCGCGCACCGAAACCACCGCGCGCTGCTCCTCCGGTGACTGCAAGTGTCCGGCTTTGACGCCGATCACACCGCGCAGCCCGTTCACGGAAACTTTGCGCCCGACGAGCAGGCTGTCCAGGATGCCGCCCACCTTGTAGAGGCGCAGAAAGCCGTCCGGCTCGATGCTGCGCACCAGGCAGCCGATTTCATCGGCGTGCGCGTCCAAGAGCACGAGCGGCGCGTCCGGCGGGCCGCCGTAGTCTACCAGCAGATTGCCCATGCGGTCCACCCGCAGCGATTGGGCAAGCGGGCGGACGCGCTCGGCTAAGGCGGCAATCACCGCCCGTTCCCGTCCCGAGGGGCCGTGCAACGCGGCCAGTTCGGTCAGGTCTGCCCGCAAGCGGTTCTTCAATGACTCCGTCTGCTGCGAAGAAGGCGGCATCGGCGGTTTCCCTTCTTTGTTGTGCTATTCAGGATGGTCGGATTTGGGATGACTATTCGGATTTCGACGTTCAAAGCAAAGCTGTGAGCATGGTAGCATAGGGTGGCAAGGCGGTGAATCCGGGCGGCGAGCGCTTGAGTCTGCCATAGAGCGTGAGGGTCTGTCATAGAGCGTGGGGGTTTGCCATTGAGCGTGCGGGTCTGTCATAGAGGGTGAGGGTCTGTCATAGAGGGTGAGGGTCTGTCATAGAGCGTGAGGGTCTGTCATTCCGAGCGGAGCGAGGAATCTAGGAAGTCCCGCACTCCAGATTCCTCGCTCCGCTCGGAGTGACGGTTACTCTCTAGGAATGAACGTCACGTACTGCGTTGAGTTACACGAACTAAATGGAGTTAGACGTAGCAATACAGGAGACACGCTGTTAAGGGATGCGCGTCCGGCCAAGCGGTTTAGTCCGGTTCCGCTGCCTCTCCTGTTGTAGGTGAGTCGCGCGCGAGCCATTTGCCCGCGTACGATTCCCCTGTTATTCTGAACGCGGTCACTTGTGCACGTGGAGGGAGCAGGGCCGTAAAGCTCGCAGACGTTGGTGAGTTCGGCCTCATCGACCGCATCGCGCGGAGCGTCTACACCGCGCCGGACGCGGCGTTGGACTTTCAAGACGATGCGGCGCTGTGGCCCGCCGCGCCAGCGACGCCGGGCGGCCGGCTGGTTGCCACCACCGACGCTCTGGTGGAAGACGTAGACTTTCGGCTGCGCACGTTCGGCTGGGAGGACATCGGCTGGAAGGCCCTGGCCGTGAGTCTGAGCGACGTCGCCGCGATGGGCGGCGTGCCGCGGGCGGCGCTGGTTACGCTGTGTCTGCCGGCCGGTTGCGCGGCGGAAGACGTGGCGGCGTTCTACCGAGGCATGTCCGCTTTGGCGCGGGAGGCGCGGACGCCCATCATCGGCGGCGACCTTTCGGCGAGCGCACAGGTGATGGTAAACGTGACGGTAATCGGAGAGGTGGAAAGCAACGAGCGGACGCTCCGCCGCGCGTCGGCGCGCGTCGGGGATGAAATAGCGGTTACGGGCGTATTGGGCAGCGCGGCGGCGGGTCTTGCGCTGCTGGAGCGGGGTGGGACCGCGCCGGAACCGTACGCGGCGCGCTTCATGGCGGCGCAACGGCGGCCGGCGCCGCGCCTGCGCGAAGGCCGGGCGCTGGTTGACGCCGGAGTGCGGTGCGGCATGGACGTCAGCGACGGCTTGGCCGCGGATCTGCGGAAACTCTGCGCGGCCAGCGGCGTGGCCGCGGAAATCGCGCTTGCGGCCGTTCCCACCGACCCGGCGCTGCCGGCGGTTCTGGGCGAGGCGTGCCAAAGGCGCGCTACCGCCGGGGGCGAAGACTTCGAATTGCTGTTCACGGCGCCGCCGGGGGTCATGCAGCGGGCGCGGGACGCCCTGGAGAGCGGAGGTCTGGCGAAAAGTACGGTTATCGGTAGAATTGTAGCGGGCCGGGCCGGAACTCTGACCGCGCGGGATGAGCGCGGCAACGCGGCGCCGCTGCCGCGCGAGGGGTTCGACCATTTCGACGCCGCGGCCGCCCGCCCGGTGTCCGGCGAATGAGAGGATGCGTTAGTGTCGTCCAGCAGAGACGTGGAACAGAAGCTCGACTGCATCAGCCACAGCGAGGCTCAGACGCAGCGCTTAGGTTTGCGTCTGGGCACGCTGGTCATGCCAGGCAGCGTGGTCCTGCTCGAAGGCACGATGGGCGCCGGCAAGACGGTGTTCGCCCAGGGCATGGCCCTGGGCCTGGAGATAGAGGAGCAGGTTACCAGCCCTTCCTATACCCTTATCAAGGAATACCGTTCCGGCAAAATACCGTTCTATCACGTGGACCTCTACCGCATTACCTCCAGCGACTCGCTCTGGAACCTCGGTTTGGAGGAGTATCTGGAGGGAGACGGCGTCTGCGTCATCGAGTGGGCGCGCAAGGTGCGGGACTTTCTGCCCGAAGCGTGGATGCTGATCAGCATTGAAATCATGACGGACACGAAGCGGACGCTACACTTCGAGTCGGAAGGCGAGCGCTTTCGGCAGATTCTCCAAGAGTACCGCCGGCACGCGTTCGGCTTCTAGCACGACGAGGTACGTAACTTAACAATGCTCCTGGCGATTGATACGTCTACACGGCAACTCGGTGTGGCATTCTACGCGAACGACCGCATCGTCGGGGAGGTTAATTGGGTTGCGGGTTTCCACGCCACCGAGCAACTCATGGAGACTATCCAGCAACTGTGGACGATGGTCGCCGCGGGCGGCGCCGCGCCCCAGCCCTCCGCCCCGGCGTCCGGCGAGGCGGCGGCAACGCCGCGCGAAGGGTACGCCGCGGCCGCCCAGAGCCGCATCCCGTTCAGCGCCGTGGCCGTGGTGTCGGGGCCGGGGTCGTTCTCCGGGCTGCGCGTAGGCATGGCGACGGCCAAGGGATTTTGCCTGACCATGGGCGTGCCGCTGGTTACCGTGCCAACCTTGGACGCCATCGCCCACCCGCACTTGCAGTCGGGCAACGCGCACGTGTGCGCCGTGCTGGAGGCCGGACGCGGCGAACTCTACGTGGGTTGGTACCGGTCCGTTGCGGGGAAGTCGCGCCGCCTGGAAGACTACGCGATTGTGGGCATACCGGAGATTTGTGCCAAAATCGTGAAGAGAACGACCATCTGCGGCGAAATTTCGCCGGAGCATAGGGAAGAAATCGAAGCGCGGGTTGAGAAGAAACTGGCGGTCTTTCCCACCGGCCTCGCCAGCGTGCGGCGCGCCGGGTCGGTGGCGGCGCTGGGCGCGGAGCATCTCGCCAAGGGCTGGACGGTAGACCCGCTCACCGCCGAACCCGACTACTTGCGGCGGCCGGCGGCCCAGGTGCCGCACCACCGCATCAATCCGTTGAGCGACGACCAGCCGCCGCAGATTCCAAGCTGATGGCGAACCGCCGGGTGGAATAATGGCACAAACGGAAGTCATGGCCGCAGAACGTCCCCGGCCTCACGCCATGAGGCTGCGGATCGAGCCGATGCAATTGGAGGACGTGGCCGAGGTTCGCGAGATCGAAGAAGCCTCGTTTACCTTGCCCTGGCCGCGCAACGCCTATCGCCGCGAGATCAAAGAAAACAAGCTGGCGCGCTACCTGGTAATTCGCGATCTCGACGCGGTAGCGGACGCCGCGCGGGAAGAAGGCGCGGACCCGGCGCCGCGCGCGCGGGTCAAGCCCTTCCCGTTTTCGCTCTTCCCGTCCGCCGAAAAGGAAGGCGAGCGGCCATGGCGCTATGGGCGGCCTACGCTGGTGGCCTACGGCGGGCTGTGGCTCATGGTGGATGAAGCCCACATTACGACGATCGCGTCCCGGCCGGACGTGCGCGGCCGCAACGTTGGCGAACTCATGCTCACCGCTCTGATCGACGTGGCGATCGGCCTGGCGGCGCGCTGGGTCACGCTGGAGGTGCGCGTCTCAAATGGCCTGGCTCGGTCGCTGTATCGCAAGTACTCATTTCGCTCCACCGGCATCCGGCCCCGCTACTACAGCGACAACTATGAAGACGCCTTGGTCATGTGGAGCGACGACGTGAACGTGGCCCAATTCCAAGGCATGTTCCAGGAGCGGGTAGCCCGGCTCCGCCAGAAGCATACGTGGACGACGGCCTATCCGGAGACAGGAGGGTTTCTTGACGACTGCGAATTCGTCGAAGACACTGCTCGCGATTGAAACGTCGTGCGACGAAACGGCGGCGGCGGTCGTGGAGGACGGCCGCTACGTCCATGCCAACATCGTCGCCTCGCAGGTCGAGATTCATCAGAAGTACGGCGGCGTAGTGCCGGAACTTGCTTCCCGCCAGCACCTGGCAACCATCATGCCGGTTGTCAACGAGGCCCTGATCGAGGCGGACGTGGCGTGGGAAGACCTGGACGGCATTGCGGTTACGTACGGCCCCGGCCTGGCCGGCGCGCTGCTAGTCGGCCTCAACTTCGCCAAAGCCCTGGCCTTCGCGCTGAGCATCCCGCTGATCGGCGTCAACCATCTGGAGGGTCACGTCTACGCGGCGTGGCTTTCCCGTTCGCGGCGGGCGCGCCGGGACGAGAACGCGGATGAGTTGCGCTTTCCCCTGCTGGCCCTGGTGGTCTCCGGCGGACACACGGAACTCGTGCTCATGCGCGGGCACGGGGATTACGCCCTGGTGGGCGCCACGCGCGATGACGCCGCCGGTGAGGCTTTCGATAAAGTAGGCCGCATTCTCGGCCTGCCGTACCCGGGCGGGCCGGCCGTGCAGATCGCCGCGGAGCAGTTGTCGCGCTACGGCCTGCGGGGGAGGCGCAACATGGTGGAACTGCCGCGCGCGTGGATGCAAGGCACGTACGAATTCAGCTTCAGCGGTGTGAAGACCGCCGTTTTGCGCTACATGGAGAGCCGGATGCGCGACCAAGACCTCTCCGAGCCGCTGAGCGTGCCCCCAGGCGGCATGGTCGGCATGGACGTGCCGCTCTACGTGGCCCAGGTCGCGGCCAGTTTTCAGCAATCCGTCGCGGACGTGCTGGTCGCCAAGACGGTGGAAGCGGCGCGGGAATTCAAGGTGGAGATGATTCTGGTGGTGGGCGGCGTGGCCGCCAACAGCCTCCTACGCGAGGAGATTACGGCCCACGCGCCGGTGCCGGTGCGCATACCGGACCTGGCCTTTTGCACGGACAACGCCGCCATGATTGGCGCTTGCGGTTACTACCGCCTCCAGCAGGGGCTGGTTTCCGGCATGGATCTGGACGTGGATCCGGGCTTGCGCCTCGCGCCGCCGTCTACGATCATCCCCTCGGAAGGGTACAGCGGCAAGAGCCGGAGATTGTAAGACCTGGCGCGCTACACGAGCGCCGCCGCCGGTTCCTCGACGTACGGAATGGTCAGCGGCCCCATCGGCAGCACGCAGATGCGGGCGTCCGGCCCAAACGTGCCCCGCAGCGCCGCTACCGTGTCCTCAATCGAGCGGCAGGGCGTGAGATGCGCGTCCCGCATGGCGGCGTCGGAGAGATTCTCCGCGTAGAGGTGGACTTCGGCCTTCAGCAGGATCTGCGCCAGGATTTGGGCTTCCCACTGATCGAACTGCGAGAATCCGGGGCTGTTGATGAGGTCCAGCAGGGCGGCCGGCGTCTCGCGTTCCCGCAGCAACTCCTGAAAGTGCCCGTGTCCAATGCCCTCGGAGCACTCGGCGGCGATGACGATGGCGCCGCCCGGCCTGACCACCTGGTACGCGGCGGACATGCCTTTCACGGCCTGGTAGAGATTCAGATCCAGCGGATAGCCGCTATTCGTCGTTACCACGATGTCGTACGGTTCCGGCACGGCGCGCATGACGGAGCGGCGGGCAAAGTCGCAGCCGGCGCTGTGGGCTTGCAGCATCTCCCCGGCAAAGACGCCCGTGATCTCTTTGCGCTTGTTGATCGTCACGTTGAGGCTGAGGTCGGGCGGGCAAAGCGCCGCCGCTTCGCGCTGCTCGCGGTGAATGGGATTGTCCTCCAGCCGCCCCCACGTGGCGTTGGGATGCCCGATCATGGCCGCATTGTGGTTGTGCATCACCGAGTCGGCGCCGGCGATGCCGGGCAGGATGAGCTTGGCGCCCCCGCTGAAGCCGGCGAAGAAGTGCGGCTCGATGAAGCCGGTGAGAATCTTGACCGTGGCGTCCAGGTAGTGGGTATTGACCCAGACCGGCCCGCCGGAAGACGTCTCTCCCAGGTGGCGCAACTGCGACCGATCGGTTGAGTCGTGGTTGACGATGCGGTAGTTCGCCACAATGTCGTCGCCGAGCATACCGCGCAACTCTTCGTTGGTATTGGGGCGGTGCATGCCGGTGGCGTTGATGAGGACGAAGTTCGCGCGGGGCACGTGCGCGAGTTCGGCCAAAATCGCCGGCAGCATGAGGTGATTGGGCGCCGGGCGTGTAATGTCGCAGAAGACGATGGCCACGGTGTCGTCCGCGTTCGCCAGCTCGCGCAGCGGCCTCGTTCCCAGCGGAGCGCGCAACGCCGCGCGCAGGGCGTGAGCGGAATCCGCCACTCCCGGCAGATCGACCGGCTCCACAACGTCCACGTTTGCATCGGGCAGCGTGATAGTCAGTCCCGCGCGCCCGTAGGCGAGGTCAACCTGCATCGTACGTACTCTTTCGCTGCGCCTGGCATGAAATCAGACCGTCTGAGCGCAATTGTAGCTACTGCGGCCCACAGCGGCAAGCGGCCGCGCTGTCCGGCGAGAATACCCCGCTATCGAATTGACCGGCGGCGCGGGCGCGTCTTTGACAGCCGCGGGCCGGCTCAGGTAGCATGTGGGATGGTGTGTCGTTTGACCGGCACGCGACTGTCGAACCGAGATTTCTAGATCAGGTTACACGGAGGAGATGGCGCGTGGTGTATCGTATCGGGGGAAACATCCGTTTCCGGCGATGCATTGCGCCTATCACCGCGCCCGCGCGCTCTCAGTACGGGTGACGAGGGGATTGCGATTCGGTCCGGCTAAATCTCGAATAGGATTGACTGCCTCTCGTACATACGTGCCGCGAGAGGCTTTTTCTATGTCTTCAACCGGGTAAACCTAAGCAACGAAACATCACTGAGGGAGAAACATCCATGCCGCAAGCGGAATGCAGAGACGACCAAGAGCGCGCGGAGCGGTTGCAGCGCCTGCGCCACTCGGCGGCGCACGTGCTGGCGACGGCCATGCTGGAGTACATGCCGGAGGCCAAACTTGCCATCGGCCCGCCGATTGACGACGGCTTCTACTACGACTTCGACCTGCCGCGCACGCTGACGCCCCAAGACCTGGACCAATTGAACCGGCGCATGAAGCGCATCATCAAGCGAAACCAAAAGTTCGCCCACTCCACCATGCCGGTGGACGAGGCCAAGGCGTTCTTTGGCGAGCAAGAACAGTCCTACAAGGTGGAGTTGATCGACGACCTGGAGCGAGACGCGCAGGTCGAGAGCGTGAGCATCTATCAGAACGGGGACTTCATCGACCTGTGCGAAGGCCCCCACGTGGCGTCGACCGGCGCGGTGGGCGCGTTCAAGCTGCTGCGCACGGCCGGCGCGTATTGGCGCGGCGACGAAAACCGGCGGCAACTCCAGCGCGTGTACGGCACGGCCTGGGAGACAAGAGAGGAACTGGATGCGTACCTGAACTTCCTGGAGGAAGCGGAGCGGCGCGACCACCGGCGGCTGGGCCGCGAATTGGACCTCTTCAGCTTTTCCGACGAGGTGGGCGCCGGCCTGGTGATCTGGCACGCCAAGGGCGGGCACGTGCGCAGCATCATGGAAGACTACTGGCGGGAAAGTCACCGCGCCGGCGGCTATGAGTTCGTCTACACGCCGCACGTGGGCAAGGCCGGCCTGTGGCAGACCAGCGGGCACCTGAACTGGTTCGCGGACAACATGTACGCGCCCGTGGAGATCGACGAGCAGCAGTACTACCTGAAGCCGATGAACTGTCCCTTCCACATCCAGGTCTACAAGAGCCGCACGCGCAGTTACCGCGACCTGCCGCTGCGCTATACGGAGACCGGAACGGTCTACCGTTACGAGCGTTCCGGCGTGCTGCACGGCCTGCTCCGCGTGCGCGGCTTCACGCAGGACGACGCCCACCTCTTCTGCCGCCCGGATCAGATGAACGGCGAGTTGGCGCGCGTGCTGAAGTTCTGCCTGGAAATCCTGGAAACCTACGGCTTCAAGGACCTGGAATTGGAGCTTAGCACGTGGCAGCCGGGCGAAGGCGACAAGTACGCCGGCGAACCGGAGGACTGGGAGATGGCCGAGGCCGGACTGGTAGACGCGCTGGAAGGACTCGACCTGCGCTACAAGCGCATGGAGGGCGAAGCGGCCTTCTACGGGCCGAAAGTTGACATAAAGATCGTGGACGTGCTGGGCCGTCCCTGGCAGCTTTCGACGATTCAGTTCGACTTCTGGCTGCCGCAAACCTTTGGGTTGGAGTACGTCGGCGAGGACGGCGGCGCGCGCCGCCCGTTCATGATCCACCGGGCGCTCTACGGCTCCATCGAGCGTTTCTTCGGCATTCTGCTGGAACACTACGGCGGCGCGTTCCCGGTGTGGCTGGCGCCGGTGCAGGCGGTGATCATCCCGATTGCCGACCGGCACAATGAGTACGCCCAGGCAGCGGCGGACGCGCTGGCGGAGGCGGACGTTCGCGTGGAGGTGGATACCCGCTCGGAACGGATGAACGCCAAGATCCGCGACGCGCAACTGCAAAAGATACCGTACATGGCGGTGGTGGGAGACCGGGAGATCGAGGCGGGCGCGGTGAACGTGCGCTTGCGCACGGGTGAGAATCGTGGCGCCGTGTCGATTGCGGAATTCCGCGATCGGGTGCGGGAGCAAGCAGACTCGCGCTCCGAGGCGCTGTGATCGCGGGATGCGCCGGCGCCATTGAATGCGATTGACCGCTCGTAACACAGGTGTAGGGGCACGACATGTCGTGCCCCTACACCTGTGTTACGGACCGTGTAGTGGCATCCTGCCGCGGCGGCTCTTCCGCTGCGCAGGTTTCAAGCCTGGGCTGCTGGGGAGAAGAGACGCAGGTTGCAAACCTGCGCTATCGGAGAAGAGGGACGCAGGCTGCAAACCTGGGCTACCGGGGGGAAGAGACGCAGGTTGCAAACCTGCGCTGAAGAAGAGCGACGCAGGATACTAACCTGCGCTACCGGAGAAATGAGGCGGGTTGCTCATTGGCCGGGGCCGGGTGGTAGTTGCGGCGATGGCGTTCGTGGTATCCTATTAAGGAGACTGTGCGATTCTACGAAATGTAGGATGGCGCGGATTCTTCTCCCACGCCGAAGCTACGGTATGCAGAGCATCACCCCGCTGGATTTCTACCGGTTTCATGGGCGGCTCCAACCCTTCCGCTATCTCTACGGTTTGGACGTGTGTCGCTACTTGGAGTATTCCTGGACGGCCAATGCCCTGCAACCGCTCGCCGGCCGCCGGGCGCTGGACGTGGGAGCAAGCCGCTCGCCGCTCACAATCTTGCTGGCGGGGCAGGGCGCGGCGGTCACGGCGCTGGACCTTGATCCGCTGGTGATGGATCTGCCGACGATGGCGACCCGCGCCGCCATGACCGGCGCGGCACGCAACATCACGCCCCGGCTGCACGACGCCCGCGCCTTGCCGTATGCGGACGCACACTTTGCGCGGGTGTGCGCCGTCTCCGTGCTGGAGCACATTCCTGAAGACGGCGACAGCATCGTGGCGCGGGAGATGGCGCGCGCGCTCGCGCCGGGGGGTCTGCTGGCGCTTACCTTGCCATACGGTCGATCGTACCGCCCGCCGGGAGAGGGTCCCGCGCAGGAGCGGTTCCAGCGCATCTACGACGGCGCCGCACTGAACGCGCGAGTCATCGAGCCTACCGGGCTGGAGATAGTCAGGCGGGAGTTCTTTGGCGTGCGCGTGCCGCTCCTGTTCGCGCTCCTCCACGGCCCGACCACGAAGCGGTTTAGCCGGATGTTTACCGGCTGGGTGAATGCCGTAATGCCGTCACGGATCTACGGCTTTCTCACCGCTGATGAAGTGGACAAGGCGGGCGGAGTCTGCTTGCTGTTGCGCAAACCCCAAACCGAAGAGTGACAGAACTACACATCGAAGGGCTGAGTTTCTATGCGTTCCGCTGATGGAAGTGCCATTCGCCGTTATTCCTACCGCGCGGGGCTGGTGTTCCTGCTCGCGTTGATTGCCGCGTGGTGGCCCCAGCCGGCGCGCGCCGACGAACACACCCGATACTTTCCTGAAACGGGCATGTCGGTTTCATTCGGCTTCAAGCGCTACTTCGAGCAGCGCGGCGGCGTGGAGATATTCGGCTATCCGATTACGCCGGAAATCCAGGAAAACGGGTTTACCGTACAGTACTTCCAGCGCGCGCGCTTCGAATACCATCCCGAACACGCCGGTACGCCCTATGAAGTAGAACTGGGGTTGCTGGGCGACATACTCACCGCGGGCCGCAATTTTGCCACGGCGTCACCCGTGCCTGAGACACCGACGCAACGGTACTTTCCGCTTACGCAACACGTCGTGCGGGGCGCGTTCCTGCGCTTCTATGACTCACGGGGCGGCCTGGACATCTTCGGCTATCCGATCTCCGAAGCGATAGTCGAGAACGGCAGGGCCGTGCAATACTTCCAGCGAGCGCGTTTCGAGTATCATCCGGAGTTGCCGGCGAACAGCCAGATCGTCCTGGGCAAACTGGGCGAAGAATTGGCGGCGAAGGTCGGTCCGCGCGGCCGCTTCTGGGTTGTCGGAATGCCCGACAGGCTCTTGCCGAACCAGGAAGTGCCCCTGCGGGTGACGGTACAGAACGTCGGCATCATGCGCTGGCCGGCGACGGGGCCGGGCGCCGTCTCGCCAGGCTACCGGTTGCTCAACATGGATGGCGCGATGGCGTGGGTAACGGCGCGGACGCCGCTGCCGCATCCGGTGATCGCGGGCAGCGTGGCCAATGTTGACATAACGCTCAGCACGCCCCCGCAAGGAGGGACCTACACGCTGCAATGGGATCTGTGGCAGGGAGGCCGCGGCTGGGTGGCGCTGCGCGACCCCTCGGCCGGCACGCGGCAGGTGATCGTCGTGCAGCGCCCGACGCCTGTGCCGACTCCCATTCCCACGCCAAGGGCGAGGCCGCAGCCCACGCCGACGGTCGTGTCCGGCGCGGACGGCATGATCATCCGTGTTGGCGTCTATTCCACGACCGAGCAGAGCATGAGGATTTCCGGTAGCGGCGCGTTCCACGCCGTGGATGAAAACAGCAGAACGGTCTTTAGATTCACGGCCAACCAGGTTGTCACGGTGACGCACATCCCCGCGCGGTCGCGCTATCGCCTGACGCTCGACGGCCGCGACGTGGCGGAAGTGCCCAATCTCGCGCGCTTCGAAGCGCAGGGCAACACTATTCTGAGCGTGCTCGACATGCCCCGCTACCGGCAGTACCGGCGAGTGGTGGAAGTGCGCTATTCGGACTACTCGGACCGCCTGTGGGCCATCAACGAGTTGCCGATGGAGTACTACGTGAAGGGGATCGGCGAGGAACCGGAGTCGTTCCCGGCCGAGGGGCTGAAGGCGGCGACCGTGGCCTACCGCACCTACGCGCTTTCGCACATGAATCCGCAGTGGCCGGGTCTGGGCTGCCTCTGCAATAAGGAACCCTTCGACATCGGCGCGTCCCATGCCTACGTGCCGCCGTACGTGGGTTCGCACCAATGGTACCTGGGCTATTACCGCGAGACGCTGGGCAAGAATCTGGAGGCGGCCGCCAACGCGACGCGCGGACAGTTCATGACCTACAACGGCACGGTAATCCGCGCCGCCTACTACTCGCGGGCGGACGGCAAGACTCGCTCCTGGAAGGAGGTCTGGGGCGGCCCCGGCTACCCCTGGGCGGTGAGCGTGCCGGATCCGGCCAGCGAAGGCTCGACGCTGCTCGGGCACGGCGTGGGCATGCCGCTGCAAAGCACCCTGGTGCTGGCCAGGCAAGGGATGACCTACGACCGGATCCTGAAGACGTACTACACCGGCGTGGAACTGACGAAACTCTACTGATGCGCCGCTGTACGCAAGTGGGGCAACGGCTCCACATTTAGGCGAATTGGCTGGAAACGCAAAGAAGGCTACGATCCACGGGTCGTAGCCTTCTTTGTTTTATGGCGGTTTACGCGCGTCTGCGCCGTTGCGCTTGCGGCTGCAATCTAGTGGGGAACGCCTACTTCTCAATCGGCACGCCGATCATGCTGCCCCACTCGGTCCACGAGCCGTCGTAGTTGCGCACGTCCGGGTACTCCAGCAGATACTTGAGCACGAACCAGGTGTGGGAAGACCGTTCGCCAATGCGGCAGTAGGTGACGATTTCCTTATCGGGCACGATGCCTTGGCCGGCGTAGATTGCGCGCAGTTCGTCGGGAGACTTGAACGTGCCGTCCTCGGCCACGGCCGACGCCCAGGGAACGTTGGCCGCGCCGGGAATGTGGCCGCCGCGCTGGGCGGTTTCCGGCAGGCCGGGGGGCGCCAGGATTTCGCCGGTGAACTCCTGCGGCGAGCGCACGTCCACCAGGCCGACGCTGGGGTTGCCCAAGCGTTCTTGCACGCCGCCTTGAAAGACCCGCAGGGCGGCGTCCGGCTCCTGGGCGGTGTACGCCGTTGCCGCCACGTGGGGAATGTCATCGGTCAGCGGCCGGCCCTCTTCCAGCCACTTAACGCGGCCGCCGTTCATCAGGCGGGCGTCCCGGTGCCCGTAGATCTTGAGAATCCAGTGGGCGAACGCGGCGAACCAGTTGTTGTTGTCGCCATAGAGCACCACGGTGGTATCGGGCTTGATGCCGCACTGGCCCAGCAGCCGTTCCAGGTCTTCTTTGCCGATCAGGTCGCGCCGCACGGGATCGTTGAGGTCGGACTGCCAGCCCCAATCGACCGCGCCGGCGACGTGGCCGGTCTCGTAAGCGGTAGTATCGACGTCTACCTCTACGAGCCGCACGTTGGCGTCGCCGCCGTGCCGGGCTACCCAATCGGTGGAAACGAGCACGTCAGAATCGGCGTATTCGGCCATATGTCAAACTCCTAACGGTGTCTAATGCGATAAAGTTGACTAAGCTACTTAACATTGTAGCAAGAGCGGAGAAAATCCGTCAAGCGGCTGCCGGCGGCGGGGGACGCCTTGGGCCCCGTCAGCGACTTCGCCGCCAAGCGGCGAATCCCGCAAGGCATTACTAAACGAAAAAGCAGAGGGAGGACGCCAAGCGGCGTCCTCCCTCTGCCGTACAGCCCGTCAAATGCCTAGATCCACTTGCGCGGAAAGACCTCCAGATAGACGGAAACCGTCTCCCACGTGGTGTAGTAGAGGAAGAGGGCGAGGAGCAGGGCGATGATCGTCGCCGCGTAGAACACCGGCCGCAGTTTGGCAAATCCCGGCGGCAGGTCGCGAGTGCCAACCAGAGACGGGATAATGGCGTGGGCCAGCAGGAACGAGACGGCCACGGCCACCATCATCAGGAGCGCCAGCCAGAAGAAGATGAAGCCGGTGTTCAGTTCGTCCCAGATTGGTAGTGAGAGCGGATGGTGGTCCATGTGCGCTATCTCCAGTCGCTAGCCGTTTTCCTGCTGCTGCAATGACCGAATGAAGAGGATGAGTTCCCAACGTTCCTCGTGTGTGAGCAAGTTGCCGAAAGAGGGCATGTTGGCCGAGCCGTTGCCGAGTATCCAGAAAATCTCGCCGTCGCTGCGTTCGGTTACCCGCTCGCCCTGCATTGCCTGCGGCGTCGGTTCGAAATACAGACCCGAAGGGCCGTCGCCGCGGCCTTCCACGCCGTGGCAGTGCTTGCAATTGGTCTGGAACAATTGCCGGCCGGATTCTATGCTGTCGGGCGTGCTGGGGAGCGGATTGGTAATTTCCGCAGCTTCCGCGAAGCTGTATTCGCGTTCCCTGCCGGTCACCGGCACAGACTCTTCGGGAGGCATACGCCGGGGCGGTTCCTGGAGCCGGTAGGACTGCTGGTAGTGCATCTCCGGGAAGACGTCCCAGAGGTAGCCGTAGCACGACGAGAGCAGCCCGGTCAGCAGGACGCCGGAGACAATGCTCAACGCCAGCCAGCGCAGGCGCGTAGGTTTCGGCACAGAGCGGAACAGGCCATGTAAACGCAGCCGGTCTCGCATTCCGGTTAGCTCTTTTCCTGGTGCTTCACTTCTTCAGCGCCCGCTTCGGTGAGGGTAGTCTGGGCCGTCTCCGCCTGGGCGTCGTCCTCGCAGCGCACCACAAGCCCCACGTAGCCCTCGGTGATGCGGGCGTCGTAGAGATCGTCCTTGAGGTTTGGCAAGCGCGACTCGAAGATAACGCCCATGATGGTAAAGATGAGCGCCCCCAGCATGGTGCCCTCGTACATGATGATGAACATGGGCGGTATGCCGAGAATGGGTTTGCCCGCCGTAACCAGCGGATAGGAGAGTTGCGTGCCGGCCGTCACCATCAGGCCGACGGCAAAGCCGACGATCGCGCCGCCCAGGGGGAAGATGAAGAGACGGTGTTCTCCCGAATCCTCGCCAAAAGCGCCTTCCGGATAGGGCGCGCCGGTCAACACCTCGTAGTCGGCCGGGCCAAACCCAGAAGCCTGCAAGCGGTCCGCGGCCGCGGCCGCGGTGTCCGCCGATTGGAATAGTCCCATTACACTGGGCATGGTTGCCTCCCTATTCTCTCACTATTGCGGGCAAGCGCAGCTTGCCGATACGGAATTCGCGTTTCCAGATGTGCCCCTCTTTCTCTTCCCAGATGGGAATCACGGGGAATATCTTGGAGAAAAGCAGCAGTAGCAGTCCCACGTTGGCGAACGAGAATATCACAAGGGAAATTTCGACCAGGCTGGCAGAGTAGTCGCCCCAGGCGAAGGCGTCGGGATGCCGCCGCTGCAAGGTGGGAATGATGATCAAGAAACGCTCCAGCCACATGCCTATGTTGACGACGATGGCCGTCCACACCATGATGCCGATGTTGCGCCGGAACCGCCTGAACATCCAAATCGGCACCGGCAGGAAGACGTTGCACGTAACCATCAGGAGGAAGAGGTAGAGGTACGGCGGCGACAGCCGCAGTTTCATCACCTCGTATTCGGCCTCTTCCTTGCTAAGGAGCGCGAACACCACGTCCATGAAGTAGAAGTACGCCCAGGCCAGCGCAACCACGATGAGCAGCCGGCCGATCATGTCGAAGTGCTCCGGGCGAATGTAGTCGTGGAGGCGGAAGAGGGCGCGCATCACGGCCATCAGGGCGATTACGGCCGCCACGCCGGAGAGCACCGCGCCGACGACGAAGTAGGGCGCGAAGATGTGCACGTGCCAGCCGGGCACCAGCGACATGCCGAAGTCCCACGACACGATACTATGGACGGAGACGAACACGGGCAGGATGAGCGCCGAGAGCAGCAGGCCCGTGGCGCTGAGCAATTTCCATTGCCGCGCGTTGCCGCGCCAGCCCAGGCAGAGCACGCCGTAGACCATGCGCCGCCAGCCGGTCGTCTTGTCGCGGGCCAGGGCCAGGTCGGGTATCAGCGCGGAGTAGACGAAGAGAATGCTGCCGGTCAGGTACGTAAAGATGGCGCTCGGGTCCCAGACCAGGGGAGAGCGGACGTCCGGCCAGATGCCGCGCACGAAGTCGTAGGGGAATGCCCAGTAGAGGGTGCGCCACGGGCGGCCCGTGTGCAGCACCACGAAGAGCGCGGCGGTCAGGAGGGAGAACACCGTCATTACCTCGGCGGCGCGCACGACCGGCCGGCGCCACTCCGCCGACGTGAGCCGCAGGATTGCGGAAATCATGGTGCCGGCGTGGCTGATGCCGACCCAGAACACGAAGTTGATGATGAAGAAGCCCCAGAAGACCGGGTGATTGAGGCCGGTCACGCCCAGGCCGTAGGTTACCAGCAGCGTGGCCGCGACGACGCCAAGCCCCACCAAGCCCATCAAGAGCAGCAGCAGCACGTAGAACACCAACGGCGTTTCCAGGCACGACCGCAGGAGGTCTCGGTTTATCTGAATTGGCGTGAGCCGGGGGCGCTCATGCATGGGGTTTCAACTCCTTCATCTGCCGCGCCGCCAGTCGCGGCAGCGGGCGCGGTGTCTTATTGTGGCTTGATGACATACGGCACTTCAGCGTTCAGGAACTTCTCATTGCGGCGCAGGATGACGCACTCCTGCATCTCCCAGTTCGAGAGCGGCCCCAGGGCCTTTACCGCCCAGGTTACCAGCAAGACCGCGCCGGCCAGGCCGCCCACGATAATCAGAACGTCCGGCAATCCCGGCCAGGGAATGGCGATGGCCTCATGCAGTTCGTGGTCGAGCGGGTTCTGGGTGTTCAGGTAGGCGGGCACGTAGTCGATAATGCGTTGAATGAAGATGCCGAACAGCGAAAGAACGGCCACGACCGTCGGGCCGGCGATGCTCTTGCGCCAGGGGTTCCACATCAGGATGAGCAGCGGCAAGACGAAGCAGGAAATGAAAGCGATGGCGAAGAGCCACGTGTTTTCGCCAAAGCTCCGCGTGCCAATGATAACCACCGTTTCCCGGGGCACGCGGCCATACCACGACGTGAGAAAGTCCGCCCACCAGTGGTACGCCCACGCCAGGTTGAGCGCCAGCATGATCTTGGCAACGTTCCAGAACTGGTCCACGGTGATGTACTTCTGCAGCCCGTAGAAACGGCGGATTACGGCCATGACGACGATGGTTGTGGCCGTAGCGGCCAGCAAGCCGTTGATGCTGTAGAAGGCGGGAAACATCGAACTCTTCCAACCCGGTATGAGGGTCATGACGTAGTCGAGGCTGATGATCGACTGTACGAAGATGAAGTTTATGACGTAGCAGCCGCCCAGGACCGCCAGGCCGATGCGGTGCACTTTCCACTGCTTGGGCGTGCCGATGAACGAACCGGACAGCAGCCGCGCCAGGCGGTGGGTGCCGCCGCTCTGCACGCGCAAGGCGGCGAGGTCCGGGATGGCCTGCACCCAGAGAAACGCGAAGCCGTTGACCACGAGCATGAGCACGAAAATCGTATCGAAGAAGTGCGGCGCGCCCCACGGCCAATCGAACCACACGGTAGTGCGCACCGCGCTGGAAGGCACCAACCACAGCAGTGGGATGAAGAGCAGCACGTTGAGCAGTCCCGCTACCGCCACCACTTGCGCCGCGCGTACCAGCGGCCCGTGCCAGCGGGCGCGCGCCAGGCGCGGCACGAACGCCACCATGGGCGCCGCTTGGCCGACGGTGAAGAGGAAGCCGAACACGGCGGCATAGTAGGCCCACGGCCCCCGGTCTTCCAAGCCGGAACCGAGCCGCAGGGCAAAGCCGACAACCCCGCCGAGAAAGAGCACGAACAGGACGAGCAGCGTGAGCCGGTACGCCCCGCTGCTGCCTAGTGCCCGGCTAAAGGTGTCACGCGCTATTTCTGCCGGAGTCGGCAGCGGTTCCAGCGTGTGCTGGTGCTGTCTCGCTTGCATGCGGATCAACCTTCTTCAAGTAGATCACGTTGGTATCGGTGCCAAGGTTTTCCATTACGCGGTAGTGGCGCTTGTCCTGCGCCAACTGCGCCACTTCAGAGTCTTCGTCTTCGAGATTGCCGAAGACGAGGGTATCGGTGGGGCAGGCCTGCACGCAGGCCGGCGTCACGTCGCCCTCCTGCAACGGTTCGTCCGCCTGCCGGCGTTCCCACTCGCTCTTGCGAATGCGCTGCACGCAGAAGGTGCACTTCTCCATGATGCCCTTGGTGCGCACGGTCACGTTGGGATTCAGGTACTCCTGGTGCGTGTCGTCCAAGTCGCGTTCCCAGAAGTTGAAGAACCGCGCGTGGTACGGGCAGTTGTTCGCGCAGTAGCGCGTGCCGATGCAGCGGTTGTATACCTGCACGTTCAGGCCCTCTTGGTTGTGGTAAGTGGCGTACACGGGGCACACCGGCTCGCAGGGAGCGTTGTTGCAGTGCTGGCAGAACATGGGCAGGAAGCGCGCCTTGACGTTGGGATACTCGCCTTCCCAGTAGCGCTCGATGCGAATCCAGTTTATGGCCCGCTGCTGGAGCACCACGTCTTCCAGGTTGAGCGCGATGTTGTTCTCCGCGTGGCACGCCACCACACAGGCCTGGCAGCCGGTGCAGCGGTCCAGGTCTACCACCATGCCCCAGCGCCGGCCGATGCTGGCCACGGGCTTGCTCGTGTCTTGTTCTGTTCCTTCTACGGCCTGTTTCAACGCCGTCTCTCCCCGCTGCTAATGGGTCTCGTTGGTAATCTGGAACGTCTGCTCATCCGGCATCTGCACCGGCGCGGTGATGCCCTCGATGCGCGGCAGGCGGGTGCGCCGCCCGGTCTTATCGATCCGCACGCGCGTTGCCGACCACGCCAGAGCGCCCGTGCCCGCTTGCACCACCGGCGCGAGAATGCGCAGGGCGTTTTCACCGCGATTCTCGGCGTACCGTCCCAGTTCCCGGTGTCCCTGGCCGAGCGGCACGCTCACCAGGCCCTCGCCGATGCCGGGATACGGGTACGCGGGCGCCAGGAGCGATCCGGCCACCGAGGTGATGCGCACGATGTCGTTCTCTTGAATGTCCAGTTCCGCCATCGTCTTGGGGCTTAGCGCGATCCACGTTGCCCAGACGCCGGTGGTCATGGGGTCGGCGGTCGATTGCAGCCACGGCGACGCGGCCAGGCTGCCGCTGCCGTCCCCCAGCAGTACGGACGGCGTCACGATGAGATGATAGGGGTAGTCCTGGGCGGCGCTGCTGAAGTCCGGTTCCGCCAACGTCAAGCCGGACAGATCCGGTTCGTTCGAGCTCACGTCCTCGGCCGGTACCCACCAGCCGCCGCGCTGCAAGACCGACAACCAAAAAGTTTCCGGATCATCGCTTGTCACCGAGCCGTCGCCCCGGGCCTGTAACTCATCGACGCTGGCGCGTATGGCGTCTCGCATCGAATCCCACGGCAGCGCTTCGGCAACCGGGCCGCCGAGGGTCTGCGCCAGACCGAGCAGCACGTCGGCGAAGGCCCGCGTGCCGGCCGCGCCGTCGAATTCCTGATGGTAGGGGCGGATTACCGGCTGCTGGATGCCCAGCGTCGAGTACTCCGCGCCGAGCGGCGGCACGCTGGTACCCCAACTCTCCAGGTAGTGGTGGTCCGGCAGGATAAGGTCGGACAAGGCCGTGGTCTCGTCCAAAACGTTGGAAAAGCTGACGATATAAGGTATCTCATCCAGTATGTTGGCGGCGTTCAAGACGCCGGGCAGGCCGAAAACGGGATTGGCCCCGTGAATGAGCAGCACCTGCGGAACCTGGCCGCCGTCGATCTCGCTGAGGAAGGCCTGCCACTCCTGGAATGAGGTCACCGGCGCTTCGGCGGGTATGTCTGGCAGAGGCGACGGGGCGTTGAGCAGCACGCCGCCCGCTTTGCCTACGTTGTCTTTCAGCAGGTTGAGGGCAAAGACGGCGGCCACGTTGAAAAGCCCGTTGGTATGGCCGGCGGCGCTGCCGCCGCCCATGGCCACCGCGGTCGGGGCCGCGGCAAAGTCGTGGGCAACTCGCTGAATGACATCAGCCGGCACGCCGGTAACGGCGGCGACCTGTTCGGCGGCATACGCCTCCAAATTGCCGGTTCCGCCGGTCAGGGGCCGGAAGGCGGCGGGGGGCGAATTGCCGTCCAGCACGGCGTGGGCGATGCTCAGCGCCAGGATTCCCTCCGTGCCGGGATTTACCGGATGCCATTCGTCGGCGTTGGCGGCCGTCATGGTCAGGTGCGTGTCGAAGTGGGCGAACGCGCCCCGCTCGCGGCCCGGCCCCTGGCGGAAATTGCCGTAGGCTTGTCCGTAATGGACCGGAGAGTCGCCGCCTTCCAGGAAATTGCTCCCAATGGAGAGCACGTAGTCGGTGCGCGCGACGTCGAACTGCGGCACGCGGGTCGTGCCAAACACCTGCGCGCTGGCCTGCCGCACGGCGGCCCGTTCCAGCGGTTCGTAGGTCAGCCAACGCGCGCCGATACTCTGCGTAAAGCGTTCGAGGATCATGCCCAGGTGCCCGTTGACGGGCTCCGTAATCATCACGATGCCGCCGTCCTGGGCGGCGGTGAGCTTCTCTAGAAACTCCGGCAGCACGTCGTCCCAGCGCATGAAGCGGTAACGGCCGGAGCCGCGCCTCTGTCTGGGCACCATGGGATTGGGAATGCGGTCGGGGTTGTAGAGGGTTTGCAGGGCGGCTTGTGCGCGCGCGGAGGTCTTGCCGCGGTTCAAGGGGTAATCGGGATTGCCTTCGATCTTGCGTGCGCGGCCGCCCGCGACCCGCACGATCACGCCGCAGCCGTCGCCGGAATCCTGGCAGATGCTGGCATACCAGGTATCGAGCCCGGTCACCATGTCCTCAGGGATATTCACGGGACTCTGGATGTGGTACTCGCGTTCCGGCGCGCCGCAGCCCACGAAGGCCACACCGCTGCCGATACCCAAGCCCGAGGCGCCGGCCAGTTTCAGGACATCCCGTCGTCGCATGACTCTCCTCTAGCGGTGACAGATCGTGCAGTCGGTGGGCGCGTTGTTTTCGCGGTGGCAGGCCACGCAGTCGCCCATGTTGAGCGAGCGCACCTGCTTCACCCGTTCCATCGAGCCCACGTCACCGTGACACGTGGCGCAATCAAATCCCGCTTTGATGTGGGCGGCGTGGACGAAACGCACATGGTCCGGCATGACGTGCACGCGCACCCAGTCGATCGGCTCTTTGTTCTCCCAATGCGCTTGCAGTTTCCCGATTTCGGCAATGTGCAGCGGGTTCGTTACCATCGGGTTTTCGCCGTTAACTACCTGATGGCACATCATGCACTGCTCGATTGCCGGGATAGTGGCCTCCGCGCCGGTCTCCACGTTGCGGTGGCAGAACACGCAATCGATGTCGTTCTGCTCCACGTGCACCGTGTGCATGAACTCTATTGGCTGCTCCGGACCCTCCGAGGCGAGGCTAATCCAGGAAACGGCGCCAATGACGAGGAGGCCCACGACGACAACCAGAGCGCCTATTGTAATGCGCAGCGCGTGAGAAGTCATGCCCGGTCTCCTTGGAAACGAGAAAGGCGTGACGGGGCGGCGCGCCCCAACTCAGCGGATGAAGAGTGCGAGGCAACCGTTCGTATGCGCGCCTGCGGGGCGGTCATGGACACTAAACTCCCTGGCGTGGCGCCAGGGTTATCGTTGGTTGGCCGTCTCTGGTATGTCCGGTCTGTCACGAAATAGTGCTTTCTCGATTGTCTAGCGTGCGTCTCATGCAACTGGGCCGCACCGCCTGGTGGAACGTGCGCACTCCTTCTCGTGCATCTTGGTCTATTATACCGATGCCCCCGCAAGATGCAAGCGAGACGCGCAACGCTGTCGCCGCTTTATCGCGCGGGCGCGAACCCGTTACAATATCTCTGCAAGCGCGCTCATTCACGGCTGCGAGGACCGTTCTTGGCCTAAGCCCAGAAGGCCTTCGCGGCGCGCGCATGGGCAACGCCACGTAAATTAACACAGTTTTCCGCCGCCTGGCAACTCGCTGCCGCCAATGTCGTCCGGCAACCGGGACCGCTCCACCTGGAAAACCGCCCCATAAGGTCGCGGGAGAGTCTGGCATGGCGCTGGGGCTATGAATGCGCTGCTGCGGCAATTCTTGGTATTCTATGGGACTCGACCCTGGAAAGGGGCAGGCTATGTCCAAAGCGCGACCGAATCTGCTGCTCATCATGTGCGACCAACTGCGCTTCGACGCGCTGGGCGCCGCCGGTAACGAGCACATACAGACGCCCAATCTCGATCGTCTCTGCGCCGAGGGCGTGCGCTTTGCCTACGGCTATACGGAATCGCCGGTCTGCGTCTCGGCGCGCGCCGTCTGCATGACCGGCCAACTGCCGCACCGCACCGGCATCTTCGACAACGGCTACGCCCTGCCCGCAGATCATCCCACGGTGATGTCCCGGCTGCGCGCGGCGGGGTACTTTACGCAAGCGGTCGGCAAGATGCACTTCACGCCGGTGCGCGAGCGCCACGGTTTCGACCGCATGTGGCTCAGCGAGGAAGTGCCCCGCCAGGTGGAAAACGACGAGTTCCTGCAAGACGTGCTGGCGGCCGGCTACGGCCACGTGGAAGAACCCCACGGCGTCAGGCACGAACTCTACTACATTCCCCAGATTTCGCAACTGCCGGAAAATCTGCACACGACGGCCTGGACGGCGCGGAAGACCATCGAATTGATAGAAGAGCGCGCCGGCGAGAACGCGCCGTTCTTCTGCTGGACGTCGTTCATCAAACCGCATCCGCCGTTCGATCCGCCGGCGCCCTGGCACCGCCTCTACCGGAGCACGGACATGCCGCTGCCGGTACGCGGCGAGCGTGAAACGGCGTGGCATACCTGGTTTCAACGCAGCCAGAACCGCAGCAAGTGGATGGACCTCTTCCCGGACGATAACCTGCTGCGCTCGATGAAGGCGTACTACTTCTCCTGCGTTTCGTTCGTGGATAGCTGGGTCGGTGAAATCCTCGAGGCGCTGGAGGCAACGGGGCAGCGCGAAAACACCCTCATCATGTTCGTTGCCGACCACGGCGAGTTCCTCGGCGATCACTATGCGTTCGGCAAGCGCAACTACCACGAGCCGGCGTGCCACATTCCGTACATTCTCTCTTGGCCGGGCGCGTTGCCGCAGGGCGTTGCGCGCGAGCACCTCGTGGGTTTGCAGGACGTGACGCCGACGCTGCTGGCCGCCGCGGGCTTGGCGCCCCAGGAGCCTGAATTCGACGGCATGCCGCTGCTCGACGCGGCCAGCGACGAAGGCTCGCCTGGCAGGCCCTATCTCTTCGGACAGATCAAAGAGAAGGATCTGGGCATGTACTGCGCTATGAACGCGGAGTGGAAGTACATCTACTGCGCGCCGGACCGCATGGAGATTCTGCTCAACTACCGTGACGGCGGCAACGAGTTGGTGAATCACGCCCATGAGCCGGGTCTTGCCGGTGTGAAGCGGGAACTGAAGGAGGCCCTCTTCAGCCACTTCCGCGCGGCCGGTTATACCGACCCGCTGGACGGCGACGATTGGGCGCTCTTTCCACAGCCGACCCACGCCTGGCTCCGCCTGGATGAATTCGAGAACAAGGAACGAGTGGGCCGGGGCTGGCAATACGCGCGGTGGAAGCAGAACTACCCCGTGGATGTCCGCCAGCGCGAGCAGTTGCGCAACTACCGGCTCGCAGGCGGGGCGGACGCGTGATAGGCAACATAGTCCGTTACCGCGTGCTGCCGCTCGCCGTGGCTTTTCTGCTGGTGATTCTCTTCATCGTGGTGCTCGTGCGCCTGGCGAATACCGGCGCGGACGTGGTGGAGGAACGGGAGCGCGCCATTGCCCTGGCTCAGGAAGTCTATGCGCGGAAGAAGGCGGAGGGCATGGATTTCTCCGCCGGGCCGTGCCTGTCGGAGAACCTGATGGACGGTTGGGTGGCCGACATCGTGCACGCTCCCCGCCAACCGGTGGACGATGAGCCGGAGAACCAGTGCCAAGCGTACCGCGAAGGCCGGGCGTTTCGCCTGGTGGAACTCGACCCGGATGGTAACGTGATCCGGGCGCAGTAGCGACTGGTTCCCGGCTGACCACGGCGAAATGCCCCACCACTTCCGGTCGTGCGGTATACTCTAAGCATACCGTCTGACGCAGGCGTGCCCGGCATCCATGCGGCGGGCGGGTGGAAGCGTTTCGCTACGGCGCTTGCCGCACGTGGAATGTGGCGATGACGGTCGATTCCAGGTCAACATAGTGTGGAAAGGTGAACGCACGTGCTCGCGGATGACAGACGCAACGGCAACGCGGCAAAGTACACGGCTCTCAGCCGGCGGCTCATCCGCCAGGCGCAGGAAGAGTTTGATAACGGCGACCGGCTCCAGGCGTCGGAGAAGGCGTGGGGGGCGGCCGCCCACGCGGTGAAGGCGGCCGCCGAGCAGCGAGGATGGCGGCACAACTCCCACGCGCGGCTCTTCCACGTCGTCGGTCGCATCTCACGCGAAGCGGCTGATCCGGAGTTTCTTACACTCTTCAAAGATGCGAGTTCTTTGCACCAGAACTTCTATGAGGATTGGCAGCCGGACGAGTTCGTGCAGGACGGCATTCAACGCGTGCAGGCGCTCGTAGAAAAGCTGGACGGCGCTAGCCGCTAGCTATCACTGGCGCTGCCGCAAGAGACCACTTACGCGGCAGCGATTACTCGTTCGCTGCAAGTGGTCGATACCCTTCACGATTCCGCCCTTCCAAGCAGCACCGGCGCGTAGTGTCTCTATCGCTGTACGCCCGCGGGTACCCTCTACGCGCTGGCGATGATGGTATCCAAGCTGGTGCTGATGTCCCGCAGGCTCTTTTCAGGAAAGACGTCGTGCAGCGGGATTTCGGCGGAGAGGTAGCTATCATACCCAACCGTACGCAAAGAGCCGCGCACCGCTTTCCAGTCCACGTCGCCTTGCAGCAGCGTCACAAAGCCGTGCCAGTTGCCCACGTCCACCTTGAAGTCTTTCACGTGCACCTTCTTGATGCGGCTGCCAAGGATCTCGATCCAGTGCTGCGGGATGGCCCAGCCGAGGAAGTTCCCCACGTCGAAGTAGCACCCCACGTACGGGCTGTTCACCTCGTCGAGCATGTTGCGCATCTCCACCGGCGAGAGCAGGAACTTATTCCACACGTTTTCCACCGCCACGTGGATTCGGAGGTCTTCCGCGATGGGCGCGACGCGCTTCAAGCCTTCCAACGTGCCTTCATAGGCCACGTCATAGCGCACGCTCTCGCTGACCGTGCCCGGCACGACCAAGAGGCTGGTGCCGCCGAGAGTCTTTACCACGCGCAAGGCGCTCGCGATGTTTTCAACCCCCTGATTCAGTTGGTCGTCGTCGAGAGTCGTCAGCGGCGCGCTCCGGATCGGCTGGCCGCCCATCAGGCCGTGGATTTCCACAGACTTATCCGCGTGGTCGCGCAGGCGCTTGAGGTCGTCCTCGGATGAAGTCGTAGTGATCGCCCCGTCCAAGGTCAGGCTCGGTTCGATGCCCTCGAATCCGGCCGCTTTCGCCATGCTCATCGCCTCGACCAGAGGCACGTCGTTGCCGAAACAGTTGCCGCAGACCGCTTTCTTCATGATGCACACACCTTTCTCTCTTGCTTGCCAAACGCTCGCGGGGCCGCCATGGGCGCTCGGAGGTTTCGCTGCCCATTGATTCCTGAAACTGCACCCTAGTATACCGGAATTGCCGGAGCGGTCGAGATTGCGCAACGGGCCATGCTCTGCTAGCCTGTGCGGCAAGGAGAAAGCCGCGATGATAATCGACTCCCACGTGCACGTGGGCGTTTCCACCGCCTACAACTTCAGCGCCACCATCGACGACCTGCTGCGGATTGCGGACGCGAACGGCATCGACAAGCTGTTCGTAACCGACTTCACGGCGTTGATCCACGACATGCGCGAGGGCAACGACACCCTGGGCAAGTCCATACGCCGCCATCCGGATCGGATTCTGGGGTACGTTAGCATCCCCACGATGAACTTCGACAACGGCGCGCTGGACGAAATCGACCGCTGCGTGCACGAGTACGGCATGAGGGGCATCAAGATCTACTCGTACCCCCAGTTGCCTTTGGTGCGCCCGTCGGTGTTTCCGGTGCTGGAACGGGCGGCCTCGCACCGCATGCCGATACTGGCGCACTCTACGGGGGAGGAGTGCGAGGTGATGGCCGCCGCCGTGCCGGAAGCGTTTCTGATGATGGCGCATTCGGGCAATACGGCACTGGCGCGGGGCGATTGGATGCGCGCCGTGCAGGCCGCCGAGCGCCATCCGTCGCTCCTGCTGGAAACCGCCAGCAGCGCGGTCAACAACGGCTCGCTGGAGTACACCATCGAACGCATCGGCCCGGAGCGCATCATCTTCGGCACGGACATGCCGCTGCTGGAGGTGAGCGTGCAGATGGCGCGGGTGAGCGGCGCCGCCATCAGCCAGGCGGACAAAGACCTGATATTTGGCGGCAACATGGCGCGCCTGCTGGCGCTGGGTTCGTAGCACGGGGAGAATGGCGAACACGATGACGGTCTGGGACTTTTCCGGTTTCGTGGGCGCGTGGGGCTACTGGCCGCTCAAGCAGCGCACGGCGGCCGACGTGATGGCGCTCATGGACGCGCATGGCATTGAGCGCGCGGCGGTGGGTTCCACCCGGGCGCTGGAGAGCGACTGGCGGCTGGGCAACGCGGAAGTCCTGGACGCGGCCGCGGAGTCCGGCGGCCGGCTCATCCCCTTTGTCACCATCGACAGCACGCATTCCGGTACGGACGAATTGCTGGGCGCGTATGCGGCCGCCGGCGCGCGGGGCGTGCGCTGCTATCCCAGCCACCACCACAACACCCTGCCGCAGCACCTCGAACCGCTCTGCGCCGCGGCCCAGGAACACGGCCTGGTGGTGACGCTGGTGATGCGCGCTATTATGGACTGGTCTTTTCCGGTGGCTTCGGTAGAGGCGTTCGAGGGCCTGCTGGGGCAGTACCCGGGCGTGCAGTTCGTCTTGCACGGCCTGAACTACGGCGCGGAGACGTGGCACGGCATTCGCTTGCTGAACGCCTACCCCAACGCCTGGTTCGAGACCTCGTGCCTGCAAGGACTGGGCGCGATTGCGCAATTGGCCTCTCGCGTTGACATAAACCGCGTCTTGCTCGGCGTGGGCATGCCCTTGCAGTATCCCGCGTGCGGCATCGCCAAGCTGGCCCAGGCGGAGATTGCGGCGGCGGACAAAGAGGCGATCGCAAGCGGCAACGCCAGGCGGCTGCTTGCTCTTGACGGCTAGCGGCGGCGCTAGTTTGCGCGTTGCCGGAATCCCTGCGGCGTGCCACAGCCATTATCCTCAGGAGACCTTTGCATTACCCCTTGCCCGTCGAGGGCTGACAGGGGGATGTACTCTCTAAGCGACTTCACATGTCATTCCGAACGGAGCGCAGCGGAGAGAGGAATCTAAGGTTTTCACTGCAAGAGTGTCGATTCTAGATTCCGCGAACCCTGTTCGACGCTCCGCTCGGAATGACATTCATTTACCCCTACCAGCCCATTGAGGCGGAAGGTTGGGATGGGGATGAGATGAATTGACTTCATGCTAATATTACGTGAAAATCACCCTGGATTCCGGCTTTCGCCGGAATGACGGAACTATGCAAGGGTTTCCTCAGTGGGCTTCTTCTATCTCTAGCGTGAGATAGTTTGCCCGGCCGCGTGTTGCCGCGCGCATGAGCAGGTAGCGCACCGCGTCGCGCGCGTGCCGGACGACCGCGCCAACCAGCCTGCCATCCATCAGGGATGGCGTGGATGCGGCGCCCTGCGGCTTGGCCGGGGCGACGTAGTGCGCGCGCAGGATCGGCCCCGCCGCGCGCCACTCGATGATGCCGTAGAAGACCACGTCTCCGGTCACCGCGGCCGGCGCGCGGGGGTCCAGCAGCACGTTGCCCGGCGCTGCCCGCAAGCGCGTGTTTCCCGCCCCGTCGCGCTCCTGCGCGATGACGCCCTGTGTGTATACCCGCGTGCCGGTGGGGGCGCGTTGGGAAATAGCCGCCGCCAACGGCATTGCCGGCGGCAGCGGGGACGCGGGCAGGCGTTCGAGCATTGCGCCGGAGTCCAGGTAGAGGTCTATTTGCGTGCCGTTGCGGGCGCCGAGCGCGGTGAAGCGCAGGCGGCTGTGGACCGGCGGGGGCTTGGCGTTGGCGTCCAAGTGGAGAATCGCCCCGCCGCAGGCGTCGGCAATGAAGACCAGGGTCTCATCCGCAAGGCGGCGCACTTCCGTCACGCTGCCGGTCACGCGCACGCGCCGGGGCGGCTCTTGCGGGAGAATGCCGGTAACGCATTGCAGTGCCGTAACCGTCGGGGTAGGCGGCGGCGGTGTGGGAATGACGGCGGTGGGAAGCGGCGTGGGCGAGGGCAAGGGCGTTGGTGTGGGGCGCGGTGTCGCGGTCGGCGGGATTGCGGTGGGTGTTGGCGCTGGAGAAGGTGAAGGCGAAGGTACGGGTGACGGTGCTGCCGTCGGTGACGGAATTGGCGTGGGCGAAGGCGAAGGCGCTGGCGACGGTGTGGGCGCGGGAGTTGGCCGCGGCGTGGGCGTGGGCGGCGGCGGAATTTCCCCAGGCGACGGCGTGTCCGCTTGCAGGGCGGAGGGCGTGAGTTGGCCGGCCGTCCGGCCTAAGGCGCGCCGCAGCGACTGGCCGTCCGCCGCCGACGGAAACTCTCCGCGCAAGCCCAGGCGGCCTTCCGGATCGTGGTTGTAGGCCACGGCGTCCAGCACCGTGCCGTCGTCGCCGATCAGGGCCACGGTCGCGCCCGTGTTGGCAAGCGCCCAGGAGCGGCGCGAAACGGCGCGGACGTGGGTGAGGTCCTTCACCGCCGCCGTATTGGCGTAGCCGGACCCGGACGAGCGGGCCTCGAAATCCGGCTCTGAGTCAAAACGGTCGGAGAACTGGCCGGCGTTCTTGGCAACGACGAGAACCTCGTCAGGCAAGAGCGTGGTTTTGGCGGGAAAGCCGTACGCCACCGGGCCGCGGGCGGTTGCGCTCTGGATCACGATGCGCACCCGGCCGAGCCGCGCCGCCTCCGCGCCGTAGTTCTGAATCTCGATGAATTCGTCCCCCTCGGTGCGCGGCGCTTGGCCGTCGTAGTAGATTTCCGTGATGCGCAGCGACCGCGGCAACGGCGGTTTCGGCGTGGGTGTGGACGCGGGTCCAGGCGGTCTCTGCGCGGCACTCTGGGCCGCCTGCGATCTCGGCGTGGGAGTTGGAGTCTCGTTCGACAATCCCTTTGTCGGAGTGGTTACGGACCTCCATGCGCCGGTGCCGTCCGGTATGCGGCCATATCCCACGCCGGCGTCAGTCTCGTATTCGACAACTCCCTTTGGCGCGAGGTGAGGATCGAGGAGACGAATCGTCCCGCTGGTCTGAATCTGGATGAGGGTAGCGCTTCTATCGAAAACCGCGAATCCACCGGAAGCGATGGACGTTCCGACCGGAAAGCGATACAAGATCGTTCCCGTAATGTCTCCATTGTCGAGAGTCCAGCAGGTCAAATCCACGGAATTTGCGGCAGAATTGTGCAGTTCTACATATCCGGGATCTTCTTGGGATTCACCTCTCGAAATCCGGGGAAAAACCTCGTTGATTGCAATTGAGTCTCCCAAATCGCGAGAGCATTCGGGCGGCAGAGGCGTGGGTGTAGGTGAAGGCGCAAGAGACGGTGTCGGAGATTGCGAGGGCGAGGGTGTAGGAGATAGCGTGGGAGAAGGAGAGGGAGATGGTGTAGGCGACGGTATGGGTGATGGTATTGGTGAAGGAGTAGGCGGGGGTGTGGGGGATGGCGTGGGTGTTGGGGTTGGATTTGCCGCTCGCTTGGTCGGTGTTGACAGGACTGCCCATACTGACGCTCCATCAGGGACCCGGGCATAGGCCGTGCCGTTTTCAGGAAGCGTATAAGTGGCCTGCGCTACAGGTGTCCCTCCATCGTCGACGAGACGGAGCGTGCCGGCGGATTGAATGGGGATAAGTGTCACGCTCTGGTCGAAGACGAGGAATCCGCCGGGGTCGATACGTGTACCGGACGGCAAGCGATAGTACCTGCTGCCCGATCCGCTGCCGTTGTCGAGCGTCCAGCAGGTCAAATCGATAGCGGTATTAGGGTTTGAGTTGTATAGCTCTATCCATCCGGCGGCGGGGTCGCGAAAGATCTCGTTGATGAAGATGGAGGCGCCGGAGTCGGTGGAGCACTGCAACGGTTCCGGCGTGGGTGTCGGTGAGGGGGAAATGGGTGATGGAGTCGGCGAGGGAGGAACTGGCGTCGGCGCCGGGGTAGGCGTTGGAGTCGGATTTGCCGCGTCTTTCGTGGTCGTGGTCACAACTACCCAGTTATCGGAGCCGTCAGGCATTAGCGCCATCGCCACGCCGGGTTCTTCGATGTTGTAATCTGCCCAATCAACTTCCGCGCCAAGATCAAATAGGCGGACAGTTCCGCTCAGTGGGATCAAGAGACCTTGATCTGAGGTGTCGAATGCCAGAAATGCGCCCGCGGCTATGGTGGAATCATAGATTATGTATTCAAGTGAAGCGTTGTCGGTGGCTAATTTCCAGAAGAATATGTCAACGGGATCGTCGCTCTTGTTGTAGATTTCAATCCAGCCAGTGTTGCCGCCGGCGTCCGGGAAGATCTCGTTGATAACAACACTTCCGTCGGACCGGGCGGCCTGGGGAGACAGGAAAGGCGCAAGCAGCAGCGCAAGTGCCAAGTGGACGCAAAGAAACAGCCTGCCTGGCCACGCCACTGCGGACTCGTTTCCTTGCTAACATCGCTCGACTCTCCTGTTAGCGCCCCGCTTAACATAACACAATTGAAAATGTCACACATTGAGATGACAGACTCTGCCGCGAGACGGCACGCCAGGAGCGCCGATTAAGGCGGGAATCCCAGTGCAGCGGGCAAGCGCAGGCCGCGTCGGCAGCATGCAAGCGGCTCAAGCTGGGGGATGCCGGCGACTTCTCGAGGCCTGGCAGCGGGTTGGAAACATGGGAGGAGCGGTCAACGGGAGCCGGGCCGGCTACATCAGCCACTCAAGCTCGGTGATCGGCGCGCGGCTGCTGCGGTCTTGCTCGTCCACCACCACGGCGGCGGAGAGGCGCAGGCCGGAGGGCACGGCAAGGGGGAAGGGCAGGAAGGCTTCCAGACGCCCCTCGCCCGCGGCCGCGGAAGCGCCCGCTTGCTTGAGCAACGACCCGGGGCCGAAGCGCGTCCAGGCGTCCTTGGGCGCCAGCGAGCGAATGGGCAGAATCAGCAGGAAGAGGTGCTGGTCGGGCCGCGCGACCACGGTGGCCCAGGAGATTGGTTGCGCGGTGAGGAGTTCCCAGAGCGTCTCCGTCATCGCCTGGCCGCGAAAGCCTTCGGTGAGCAGCAGCGGCGGGCCTTCCCAGGTGTGCGAACTGGGGCGCGCCAGCGGGTCCATGCCCAGGGCCGCCAGGTCCGGGCGCGCGGCGGAGGGGGCGACCACGGCGGCGGCTTCCAACTGGTGGGCGCGGCGCAGCGTTTCGGTGGTTGCCGTTTCGCGGGAGACGAGGATCTGGCGCTCAGCGGCCGCGCCGGTTTCGGCTTGGGAGAGCGCGGTGGTCAGGTTGCCGGACGCCTCGCCGCCAACGGCGTACACGCCGCGCACCACCACGGCCTCGGCTTCGATCACCACTTCCCTACCCGGCGTAACGTCGATCACGCTGCCATAGAGCCCGGCCGGCAGCGAGACCGTGTGGCTCGCGCCCTCGAACCACGCCAGGCCGCTGCGCGAGGACAATGCGGCAATGCGCCCATCGTGCGGCGCCGTTACCGTGCGCGTGCGCAGGCCGAAGAAGCGGCGATGGACCGCCAGCAGGCCGCCCTCGGCGCAGCGCTCGCCGGCGGCGACCGCGAGGGTCTCTTCGATGCGTTCGGGCCGCACGCCCAGCAGGCTCGCCAGGTCCAGCACCACCCGCTGCGGCGTGAGGGAGCACGTGCCCACCAGCGTGTGCGGTTCCACCTTATCGCCCGGTCCCACCAGGATTTCGCCGTCCGCGGGCAACACGCGGCGCAGCCGCAGCAGATAGCGGCCCACCTGCGGCGTGGGGGTCGGCGGGTTGGCGGTGCCCCGCAGCGCGAGCATGGTGGCCATGGCTAGGTCGTTCTCCCGGAGAAGGAAATGGTGGGGTACGCGCCCGTGGACTGCATCCACTCCAACACCTTGGCCTGGCGCTTGTCCTTGTTCGCGGCCAGGTCCAAGGGGCGGCCGCGGCCGTCGACAATAAGCCCCAGAGCGCCGCCGTAGAGATTGGCGCGGGGCTCAGCGCCCCGGCCGCGGCCCACGCCGAGATCGAGCCGGGTGGCGGGCCACGCCTCCAGCGTGGAGCCGCTGCCGCCTTCCCACGGCAGCACTTCCATGGCGCCGTAGTTGACCTGGATTTCTTCAGGCGAACGCGACGGCATGCCCGCGCGCACGCGCAGGGCGGGGCGGTTCTCCTCCATCGAGCCGGTAGGCGAGATGCCGACGCCCAAGCTCAGCAGGATGTCCTGCTCCAGCAAGGGGTCGCCTTCCTCGATCGCTCTATCCAGCAGGAGCACCGGCAGCGCGCCGGCGCGGTCCAGGGCGAATTGCGTGAAGCCCACCGGCTGGACCGCGTCCAGCATCATCAACACGGCTTGAATCAAGCGGGGCGCGCTGCCCAGCGTCGCGCCGCAGCCGATGATGACGTCCGCCGACGCGCAGGGCGCCAGGCGCTTGCCGTCCAGGGTGTAGTCGTCGATCAGTTCCACCACGTTGCGCAGGGCTTCGCGGGCAAAGGCGTGTTCCAGGACCAGGCTCTCGATCGTGGTGGGCAGCGCGGCGGGATGGGCCAGGCGGTGCAGGAGAAAGGCGTCCAGCCGGCTCTCGTCCAGGTCGTACGGCAGCCAGCGTTCGATCGCTTCGCGCCCGGCTTCCAGCAGGACGTTCTGCGGGCTGCGCATCGTGCCGAAGCCGTCCAGCGAGGCCTGGCGCACGTCGCCGTTCGGCAGGCACGAAAGCGCCGCCACGTGGCTGGCGCCGAGGTCCAGGGAGAGGACGTGGATGCTGTACCGCTGGGCCAGTTGCCGCGTCACTCTGGCCAGGGCCTCCTGGTAATCGACGGGGTCGGCGCCCGCCCACTCGCTGAGGCCGGTGTAGTTGGGCAGCCGGAGGCGGCGCTTTTCCCGCGCCAGCGATTGCACGAGCGCCTCCAGCGCCGGCAGGTCGAGCTTGGCGGACTGGTCCGGCGGCAGCTCCATGTGATGCAGAGCGACGCGCTCGCCGAGAAACGTCCGCAGGTACTGCGCGTGGGTTCCGGAGCCGACGAAGACGAGCGTAAGCTGCCAGGCGCTGCGGTGCGCGGCCACGACGCGCAGCACGATTTCGCCCAGCCGCGCGACTTCGATCTCCCAGTCCTTGTCCGCTTCATTGCCCAGGATGATGAGCGCGTCCAGCGGGGAATCTATGAGCCGCTGGTAGACGAATTGATAGGCGTCGGGCGGCCGGTTATTGAGATCGAAGATGTCTACAGGCGTGATGGGAAACGATTGCAGCGTCTCCAGCATCCGATTCAGGGCGCGGTTGTCGCCCAGGCTGAGCACGCTCGTGACCACCGTCAGGCTGACGCTGGTTACCGCCAGTTTGCTGACTTCTCCCAGGCCCGGGGTCCAGCCCGTGGCGCGCTCCAGTTGCGCCAGGGCGCGCGACATGCCGAGCATGGCGTCGGAGATGGGCGGTTCGACGGTGCTGGGCACCCGCGCCACGCCGGCCAGCCGGTACGCGCCTTCCACGCGCTCCAGGAGCGAGACGCGGGTGTTGAATGCGCCGACATCCGCCACGAGGGTAGGGTGCGAACCGGTATGGTTCGACGAGTCGGATTGGTCCGGCGAACCGGTCTGGTCCGGCGTACCGGAGGGAGTCTCGGGAGCGGTGGTCTCTGGCATGTGACCGGTTGTGTGGGTGAAAAGGTGGCGGCGCGTGTGGGCGGCTGCTAGTCGTCATTGCTACCGGTCATGGTAGTTTCGCGCGGAGCATCCTGTCAACCGATTGGAGACTTCCTCGCTGGCGCGGCGGTGGGATGACGCGCCGGCGCGGGCTGTGCTGCCGGCGGACTTTGACGCTGCCGCCGCCGCACTGCTAGACTCAAGGCTGTATGGGCAGCGCGCGCGGCCCCTTTGCGCCGCGACGGAGAGGGTTCCGGGTGACGGGCCGGCGGATCTACGCCGGTGGAAGACGCGGGCGGCGCGTTGTCCGTAGACATAATGGAGAGGTAGCCAAGTGGTCGAAGGCGCTCGCCTGGAGAGCGAGTAGGCGCCACAAGCGCCTCGTGGGTTCGAATCCCACCCTCTCCGCCAAGAGATTTGCCAATAGAGCTTGCCGGGCGGCGGTTGGCAATTACGCCGCCGCGTCAACGGAGCGCGAACGCAGTCAAGTTCACGTAGCGTGGGGACTGTTACATCAACGTAGCGCGGGGGCTTGTCCCCCGCCGGGGCGCGGGACGAGGAATCTCGTAGGGTTGATGCTGCTGCGGCGCAGGTTGCAGATATATGCCACCGGAGCGCAGGTTACAAACCTACGCTACCGCAGGTTACAAACCTACGCTACCGCAGGTTACAAACCTACGCTACCGGAGGTGTGCGGCGGGCTCTGTTGGGCTTTGTGTTCGCGCGAATGCGTTGCCCCCTCACCCCGGCCCTCTCCCCAGGGAGAGGGAGTTTTCGGCGCGGTTCGCGGTGAGCGGGAACGCGGCCATGGGTAGAGGAAGAGCGAGAGTCAAGCGGGGCAAGTGCGAGAGTTCGCAGGGCAATAGCGCGAACGAGAACGGGACACAGCGTGAGAGAGTGCGCTTACGAGCGCCTAAGGAACAGCGGGAGTGAGTAGAGGAAGAGCATGGGCAATTCGATTCGCGTGCGCATAGCGCCCAGTCCGACCGGCAGCCTCCATGTCGGCAACGCCCGCACCGCGTTGTACAACTATCTCTTTGCCCGCCAGACGGGCGGCGTCTTTATACTCCGCATCGACGATACCGACGCCAAACGCTCCTCCGACGCGGACATCGAGGGTGTGCTCTATAGCTTCCGGTGGCTGGGGCTGGACTGGGACGAAGGCTATGCCGCGGGCGGCGCGCGCGGGCCGTACCGGCAGAGCGAGCGGCTTGACCTCTACCGGCAGCACGTGGAGGAACTCCTGGCAAACGGTCACGCCTACCGGTGCTGGTGCACGCCGGCCGAGCTTGACGCGCTGCGCAAGGAGTCCCAGCGGCAACGGCGGCCGTTCCGGTATCCGCAGACGTGCCTGCATCTTTCGGCCGCGGAACGGGCGGCGCGCGCCCGGGCCGGCGACCCTTCCGTGATTCGCTTCCTCTCGCCGCGTGAAGGCAGCGTGGACTTCACGGATCTGGTGCGCGGCGACTTGCGGGTGGATGCGACCGAACTCGACGACCTGGTGATCGTGCGCGCCGACGGTATGCCCACGTACAACTTTGCCTCGGTCATCGACGACAGCCACATGGCGATTTCCCACGTCATTCGCGGCGCCGACCATCTCTACAATACGCACCGGCAGATTCCGATCGCCCGGGCGCTTGGGTTCGACCTGCCGGCCTACGCGCACTTGCCGTTGCTGACCAATCCCGACCGCTCGAAACTGGGCAAGCGTTCCGGGGCGGTTTTCGTGGGCGAGTATGCCGCCCAGGGCTACCTGCCGGAGGCGGTCGTCAACTTTCTGGCGCTGCTCGGCTGGAACCCCGGCGACACCCAGGAAGTGTTCAGCCTGGCGGAACTGGTGACGGCCTTCAGCCTGGAGCGCGTGAACAAGGCGAACGCGGTCTTCGAACTGCAAAAGCTCGCCTGGCTCAACGGCGTGTACATCCGCAGCCTGACGGTTGACGACCTGACGGAGCGCGTTGCGCCGTTCCTGGCGGATGCGGGGATGGTTAATGCGGATGAACTGGACCGGTCGTATCTGCGCGAGGCGGTTGCCCTGGAGCAGGAGCGCCTGAAGACCCTTACCGAAGCGCCGGACGTGTTCGACTTCTTCTTTGCGGTGAAGGTGACCCCCGCGCCGAAACTCCTCGTGGCCAAGAAGCGGACGCCGGCGGAGTCGCTCGGCGCGCTGCGGCAAGGGCACGAGCGCTTGGCGGGGCTGGCGGCCTGGGACATTGAGTCTATCGAGGCCTGCCTGCGCGGTTTGGCGGCCGAACTGGGCTGGAAGGCGGGGCAACTCTTCATGCCGCTGCGGGTGGCGATCTCCGGCAAGACCGCCACGCCGCCGCTGTTCGAGACGATGGCGGCGCTGGGCCGGGAACGCACGCTGACACGGCTGCAAGCGGCGGCCGGGGTGTTGGCGGCGTCAATCGAAGAAGAGGCGTAGGTTCTGCGCCGTGGCCGCGAATGCCGTGCCCGCAAGCCCTATCCAAAACTAAGGCTAACGGTTCGCGCCGGCCGGCAGTTGCGGCGTAGCCGCCTTGCGTGTCCTGTAGAACGGAAGAGCAGGTAGGCCGTGTTTACGACGGTAAAGGCGGCGGCGATCTCGCTGCGTCCCAAGAAGTGGGACAAGGCCCACAACGCCGCCAAGATGGAGCGTCTCATCCGCCAGGCGGCCGCGCATGGGCCTGACGTCATCGTCACCATCGAGGGCGCGTTCGAAGGCTACGTCGTGTACGACGTCATCGAGGGGAGGCGCCCAGCCGCTGAGATGCTGCGGATTGCCGAACCGCTGGATGGGCCGTACGTGGCGCGGTTTTGCCAACTGGCGCGGTCGCTGGCAACCTGTCTCTGCTTCGGCTTTGCCGAGAAAAGAGGCGACGAGATCTACAACACGGTGATCTTCATCGATCACCATGGCGAGATCTGCGGCACGTACCAAAAGAGCCAGTTTGCCGAGGGCACGCACCCGTCGTGGCACTTCAACCGCATCGGCACGAAATTGCGCGCGTTCGACACGCCGTTTGGCCGCGCCGGCGTGCTCATCTGCAACGACCGCTGGAATCCCCTCATCGCGCGGGCGATTGTGTTGGACGGCGCGCAAGTCCTCTATATTCCCACCTACGGCAATACCAGCAAGGCGCAAAACCAAGCGGTGTTGGCGCGGGCGCGGGAAAACGGCGTGCCGATCGTGCAGGCTAACGTCGGCCAGAACCTCATTGTGAGCAAGGGCGAGGCCGTTGCCTACCAACGCGGGTTCGACAGAATCACGCTGGCGGACGTGGAGATACCGGCGCCGCCGTCAACCCCGGCGGCCCGCGCCCAGGAACGGGAGTACGTGGGGCTTCAAGGCCCTGAGATGGAACGGCGCTACCGCGAGACGATGGCGGGGCTGGAGCGGTCCGGGGCTGGGTAGGCCGTTCATGGTTCGACAGGCTCACCACGAACGGGCTACGGGCCTTGCGGTGGTTCGACGGGCTCTCCACGAATGGGCTACGTGCCTTGCGGTGGTTCGACAGGCTCACCACGAACGGGCTGCGGGCCTTGCGGTGGTTGGACAGGCTCACCACGAACGGGCTAATCGGCTTATCGTTCCACGAACGGGGTTCCGCGCCTTTGCGCTTGTCTTCAAGACTTTCGGAACGGCAAGCGGGCTACTTCGATGAGGATGTCGTTCATCTGCGCGCCCTTCGATTTTCCGTCTAGTCGTCGAGAACGGCGGTGGCTTCAACCTCGATGAGAATGTCGTTCATCTGCACGCCCACCGTGGTGCGGGCCGGCGGGTACTCGCCAAAGAAGGTCTTGTAGACCTTGTCCATCTCGGAGAAACCGTCCATATCCGCCAGATAGACGTTTATCTTCACCACGTTGCGGATGTCGCCGCCGTGGCCTTCCACGATGTTCTTGATGTTCTGCAGCGTAACCTGGCACTGTTCGGAAAGCGTTTCGCCCGTGATTTCGCCGGTCTGGGGATCCAGCGGGCCTTGACCGGCAACGAAGAGCAGATTGCCCGCGCGCACTGCCTGCGAATACGTGCCCGCGGGCCGCGGGCCTTTGGGACTATAGAGACGATCGACGCGCATTGAAGACTCCTTTCACGATTGCTTCGGCGCAAGAGATTGGGTTCGGAATTCTCGCGAGACGTAGTGTACCACAGAGCATGAGGCGCCCTTGAATTCTTTCGCAAACCCGTTCCCTATCGAGGGCTGACGGGGGTATGTAAATGTCATTCCGAGCGCAGCGAGGAATCTCAAGATGCTGACTGCGCAGGGCTGGGTTCTAGATTCCTCACTCCGCTGCGCTCCGTTCGGAATGACACGTTAAGCCGATTCAGGATTGCTTACCCCTGTCAGCCCATCCAGGGGGAGGATTGAGATTGAGGAGAGAGAGATTGAATTAAAGCATCTCCAGTTGTACAGGATGTCTGGATTTCGGCGAAAGCCGGAGTGACGGAGTAACGCAAAGACTCCCAGGGGAGCGAAGCACGGCAAACTTGCCAGTGAAGAAAAGAGTCAATGAGGGTGCTACGAGAGTACTACTGTATGCACAATACGTCATGACTGCTAGACGCGCTGGCAGGCTACGTGTATGCTAGTATGTGTCGAGGTACGTGCCGGGGCATGTCCAAAGAGCGAAGCGTAGAAGAGCGTGTGCGCGGCGGCCGGCGCGGGCCGTGCCGCAGGGAGTTCCTGCGGGGCCGCGCGAGCGCAAGGCGCGTGGGGTAGGCGATGTCATTTTCTTCCTGGCGGGCGAGTATTCTCGGGCCATTCAGTTCATTCCTCGGTCTTTTCTCCCAGGATCTGGGAATCGACTTGGGCACCGCGAACTTGCTGGTGTATGCCAGGGATAAGGGTGTGGTGGTGTCCGAGCCGTCCGTTGTGGCCATGGACTTGCGGTCGGAGCGGGTGCTTGCCGTGGGCCAGGAGGCAAAGCGGATGGTGGGCCGCACGCCGGCGAACATCGTGGCGGTGCGGCCGCTCAAGGACGGCGTGATCGCGGATTTCGAGACCGTTGAGACGATGCTCCGCTACGTGATCGACCGGGTGCACACGTCCGTGCAACTGGTGCCGCGGCCGCGGGTCATCGTGGGCATTCCCAGCGGCGTGACCGAGGTGGAGAAACGCGCGGTGCAAGACGCCGCGGTCAACGCGGGCGCCCGGGAAGCGTACCTGATCGAAGAGCCGATGGCCGCGGCCATTGGGGCCGGGCTGCCGGTCGACGAGCCCGCCGGCAACATGATCGTGGACATCGGCGGCGGCACCACGGAGGTGGCGGTCATTTCGCTCGGTGGAATCGTGGTGCGGCGCTCGGTGCGCATCGCCGGTGATGAAATCGACCAGACGATCACCGATTACGCCCGTCAAGCGTACGATCTCCTGATTGGCGAGCGCACCGCCGAGGAAACGAAGATTGCCATCGGCTCCGCGCACCCCGCTCCTGACGAACAGGAAAGGACGTATGAGATGCGGGGCCGGGACATGCTCTCCGGCTTGCCCAAGACCGTGCCGGTGACGGAGGCGGAGATGCGGGAGGCGATCGAAGCGCCGGTGCACGACATCGTAGAAGCGGTGAAGATTTCGGTTGAAGAGACGCCGCCGGAACTGCTCGGCGACGTGGTAGACCGGGGAATCGTGCTCACCGGCGGCGGCGCGTTCCTGGGCGGCATCGACAGGCGGATTTCCGAGGAGACGCTGGTGCCCGTTGTCGTAGCGGAGAACGCGCTGACCTGTGTCGCGCTGGGAACCGGCGAGTGCCTCAACGACATCGAGTCGTACCGGAAACTCTTCGTTTCCGATTCAAGTGAATACGCGCACGTACCCACGTGATCTCGGGCGCCGGCTTCATCGCGGATGGCGGCGCTTTCGTCGACGGCGCTGAAATACGATGCGTGACTCCAACTCTAACCCGCGAGCGTTTGTCCTCAGGCTGGCGCTGCTCGTCGTGGCGGCGGTGTTGCTCGTTTTCCTTTCACGCCAGGGATGGCTGCGTCCCGTGGAGAATGCCGTGTCCTTCGCGGCGGCGCCCGTGCAGCGCGCGCTCGATTCCTCAACCGGCGCGGTCGCGTACGTCCTCGGCTCCTTCCAGGAGACCAGAAACCTGCGCGAGGAGAACGCCGCGCTGCGGCGCACGGTAGAGGAACTCCTGCCGGAGGTCGCCAGGCTGCGCGGCGCGGAGATCGAGAATCGCACGCTCCGCGAACACTTGGGCTACGCGCAAACCAACTCCGAATGGAATCTGGTCTCGGCTCAGGTCATCGGCAGAGACCCGACCAATCTCCTGGACGCAATCAGCATCGATCGCGGCAGTAGCAGCGGCTTGGCTGAGGGGATGGTGGTCGTCACCCACCTCGGCGTGGTAGGCAAGATTACCAGAGTCGCCTCGCATTGGTCCAAAGTGCAACTCATTACCAGTCCTTCCAGCGTGGTGAACGCCGTGGTCCAGGGAGGGCCCCGCCGGGCGTTCGGCAACGTGTACGGCTCTCCAGAGGGGCGTTTGCAGATGCGCTACATTCTCCAAACAGAAGAACTCGAGGTGGAAGACCTGGTCGTGACCAGCGGGCTGGGCGGGGGCCTGCCAAAGGACTTCGTGATCGGCAGGGTCGTCGACGTGAAGCAAGCGGACTATGAACTCTACCAGACCGCGGTGGTCGAACCGTTCATAGACTTCTCGCAGTTGGAGCACGTGATGGTGGTGGCGGACTTTGTGCCGCTGCCGCTGGAAGAGCGGGAGTTTGCGGGGCCGGATCGATGAATGACGTTTCACGCCCGGCTATTGTCATCTTGATGATCCTCGCCGCCCTGGCTCAGGCGAGCGTGGTGTGGCACTTTCCGCTCTTTGGCGTGGTGTGGCTGCCCATGTTGCAGGTAGTCACCCTGCTGGCGCTCTGGTACGGGCCGGCCGGCGGCGCGGGCTGGGGCTTTGTGGGCGGGCTCTTCGTGGATGTCTTCTCAGAATCGCACTGGGGGCTGAGCGCCCTGGCGCTGACGATTGCCGGCTGTGTGGGGGGATTCGCCGTAAGCGTCGTGCAGCCCAACCGGATAGTATTGTCATTCGTTACCGCGTTTTGGGTAGCCATGGTGTACTTCGTTCTGCTGGGCGCATTGCTGATCACCTTCGACTATCGCTTTTCATTTGGCGGCATGCTCTGGCAAACGGCGTTGCCGACGGCGCTCCTGAACGCGCTCTTTGCCCCGATCATCGTCCTGGCGGGCTTTCGCTTTCTGGAGGTGGTATCGGGGCGTTCAATCGCGGGGAGGCGCTGATGGCCGAGGAGAAGCGGTTACTCACGCGACGCGAAGCCATTCGCTTCTACCTGCTGCGCATCGTGCTGCTTGGTTCGTTCGCGGCGCTCGTTGCGCGCCTTTGGTACATCCAGATCGTGCGCGGGCCGGAGTTGCGCGATCAGGCGCAGAGCAATAGCCTGCGGGTGCACTCCATCAAGCCCCTGCGCGGTGTCATCTACGACCGGCACGATGAGAGGGTCGCAATCAACGCGCCCAGCTTTAGCGTGGTGGCGCGCATGATCGATCTGCCCCGCGACGAGCGGGAGAACGTGGCCCGGCGTCTGGCGGCGCTGTTGGAAATGTCCGCGCCCACGATCCTGGAATTGATGGAGCGGGGTCTGCAAAGCCCGTATCAACCGACGATTCTCAAGCGCGACGTGCCGCGCCACGTTGCCCTGATTATCGAAGAGGAAAATCCGTACCTGCCGGGCATATCCGCCGAGAGCCGGCCGGTGCGCGAGTACGCGCTGGGAGACAGCAACGGCCACATCCTGGGCTACACCGGTCCGATACCGCACGAGCGCACCGAGTTCTACTTGAATCGCGGCTACGAACGGGACGACCACGTGGGGATCGCGGGCCTTGAGTCCGTCTATGAGTCGGACTTGCGCGGCGAAAAGGGCCAACGAAGGGTGGAAGTGAACGTGTACGGCCGCACCGTGCGCGTTCTCGATGAGACGCCGCCCCGGCCGGGCAAGAACCTGGTGTTGGGTCTCGACCTGGAGTTGCAGGACGCCGTCACCGAGATGCTGCGCGACGGCCTTGAGGCGGCGGCATCGACGTCCGGAGCGGTGGTGGCGCTGGACGTGGCGACCGGCGCGGTGCGCGCGCTCGTCAGTCTGCCGGGATATGACAACAATCTCTTTGCTCGTTCCATATCGCAGGAAGACTATGCGCGCCTGGCCAACGATCCGGCGCGGCCTCTGGTCAGCCATGCGGTTGGCGGCCTCTATCCGCCGGCCTCCACGTTCAAGCTGGTGAGCATGGCGGATTGGCTGGAGCGGCACGACATGGACTTGGAAACGCGCTTCGAGTGCCGCGGCAGCCTCGTTCTGCCCGGCGGCTGGGAATTCGGGTGCTGGAAGCGGAGCGGACACGGCTTTCTGAACGCCTACGAGGCTCTGGTGCGTTCGTGTGACGTGTTCTTCTACAACCTCGTTGGCGGCAATCCCTATACCGGTTTCGCCGGCATGGGACCGGAGGCGCTGGCGCGCGCGGCGACCGCGAGCGGCTTTGGGCAGGCGACGGGTGTCGACCTGCCCGGAGAACAGGATGGCCTGATGCCGACGCCTGAGCGCAAGCTACGCCTCAAGAAGGAACAGTGGTTCCAGGGCGACTCGTACAATACGGCCATCGGGCAGGGCGACGTGCTCTGCACGCCGTTGCAATTGGCGAACTTTACCGCCGCCATTGCAAACGGGGGCAACGTGATGTATCCTAGAATCGCCGCTGAGGTGCGGGGCGCCGACGGCATACAGGCGCAGCCGGTCGAACCGCAAGTGGCGCGCCGCCTGCCGTTCTCCCCGGGTGTGCTCTCCGTAGTCCGCGACGCAATGCGCGACGTGGTGGTGCGCGGCACCGCCATTCGGATAGCGGCCAACCCCCACGGCATCGCCGGCAAGACCGGCACGGCTGAGTATCCCGGGCCCCGCGACGAGGAAGGCTATCTGCCGACCCACGCCTTGTTTACCGGGTTCGCGCCGTTCGAAGCGCCCGAGATTGCCTTTGCCGTGGTGCTCTACGGCGCCGGCGAGGGTTCCGAATTCGCGGCGCCAATTGCGGATGAACTGACCCGCCATTACTTCGCTTCCTCTAGGAGCGCGCGACAATAGCATGATAGTCATTCGCAAGTGGAGACTCTACGACTACTGGCTCACCGCCGCCGCGCTGGCTTTGGGGGCGGTCGGCATCGTTCTCATCCGCAGCGCGACCCTCATCGAATCCGGCACGTCCGTGGACGTCATCAAGCAGAGCGCGTTCCTGGGCTTGGGGGTTGTGATTCTCGCGATTGCCCCGAAACTGAACTACCGGTGGCTCGGCGGCCTGGCGTGGATTGGGTACGGCGCCGCGATTCTCATGCTGCTGGCGGTGCTCCTCGTCGGGGTGTCAATCGGCGGCTCGCAGCGGTGGTTCCTGATTGGGCCTTTTTCCTTGCAGCCGTCGGAATTCGCGAAGATCGCCCTGATCATCGCGCTGGCGCACTACCTCAGCGCCGGGCCGCACCGGGTGGAGGACATACGCTACTTCTTTGGCTCCATGGTCATCGCGGCCGTGCCGGCTTTCCTGGTCTTCCGAGAGCCGGACCTGGGCACCACGCTGATGTTCCTGGGGATTTGGGCGGTCATGGTCTTCATGGCGGGCATGCCCTTCCGGTTTATCGCCGGCGTGGCCGTCGGCCTGCTGGCCGCCGTTTCCTTGCAGTTGATCAGAATCCGCGAGTACATGTGGGAGCGCGTTACCACCTTTCTCGATCCGTCCGCGGACCCTTTCGGCGCGGGCTACAACGTGCTCCAGGCGCGGATCAGCGTAGGCGCGGGGGAGCTATGGGGCCGGGGGCTCTTCCAGGGATCGCAAACCCAGTTGGAGTACCTGCGCGTGCAGCACAAGGACTTCGTCTTTGCCGTGCTGGCCGAGGAACTGGGTTTTGTCGGCAGCACACTGGTCCTGGGGTTGTTCCTGGTGCTGCTCATGCGCGCGACGCTGATTGCGACCAACTCACGCGATCACTTCGGCCAGAACATCGCGGTCGGCGTGACGGCCTTGATCTTCATGCAAATGTTCGTGAACATAGGCATGATCATCGAACTCCTGCCGGTCACGGGGATTCCGCTGCCGTTTCTCTCATACGGCGGCAGCGCCTTGATCGCCACCTTCATTGGCATCGGCTTGCTGCAAAGCATTGCCGTGCACAGCCGGGTGAAGACCTACGCCATGCCGCCGGTCTTTCGCGTGCCGGCGCGGGCGCGGCTGCGGGTGTTGCCCTGGAAGACTCAGTCGGCCGAGGATAGCAGCCGCTCTTGAAGAGGAAAGCGCAGTCAGCGGCGCACAGCCGCGCGCGCTTGCGCGGCCTTGGCACGCTTCATCCCCCGCTTTGCTCGCCTGCGCGCTTCCAGCCTCTCGACCGCCTACCCGGCGCCTGAGGATTCTCAGGCAACCTCGGCGTGTAGGGATTCTACGGCCTAGCTCTTCTCCAGCACCTCGGGATTGAGGACGGTGGGAGGGCGTTCGCCGTTGAGCGCGGCCAGGATGTTGTTCGCGGCAAGTTCGGACATGTCGCTGCGGGTGTTGAAACTGGCGCTGGCGATATGGGGCGCGACCAGGCAATTGTCTAACGTCAGCAGCGGGTCGTCCATCGGAATCGGCTCCGGCTCGGTCACGTCCAGTCCCGCCGCCCAGATCTCACCGGAACTGAGCGCCGTATAGAGCGCCTGCGGATCCACGATCGCGCCGCGCGCCGTGTTGATGAGCACCGCTGAATCCTTCATCAGCGCAAGTTGCGCCGTGCTGATGAGGTGATGCGTGGCGGGCATGTAGGGTACGTGCAGGCTGACGAAGTCGGACTCTTTCAAGACCGTCTCGAAGTCGGCGTATTCCAGGCCGAGTTCCTGCTCCAGGTCCTCCCGCCGCACGATGTCGTTGTAGAGCACGCGCATGGAGAAGCCCTGCCCGCGCCGGGCCATTTCGGCGCCGATGCGGCCCAGGCCGATCAAGCCGAGCGTGGCGTGGTGGATGTCCTGACCCATGAGCAGCAATGGGCCCCAGGTCGTCCACTTGCTGGCGTGGACGTACTCGTGCGCCTCGCGAATGCGGCGCGCCGCCGCCATCAGCAGCGTGAACGCGAAGTCGGCGGTGGTATCGGTGAGGACGCCCGGCGTGTTGCTCGCCATGATGCCGCGCTTTGTGCACTCCGGGACGTCGATGTTGTCGAAGCCCACGGCCATGTTGGCGAAGATCTTGGCGTTCGTGGCCACGTCCAGGGTTTCGGCGTCGACTTTGTCCGTCAGCAGACAGAGCACGGCGTCTTTGTCGGCCACCGCCGCCAGAAAGTCGGCGCGGGGCATGACGTCGTCGCTATCCCAAATCTCCACGTCGCACGACTGCCGGAGAAGCTCGATGCCGGACTCCGGTATCCGGCGGGTGACACAGACTTTCGGCTGCATGGTGTCCTTGCTCTTTCTGGTACGCTTTCAACCCAATCCTGGTTTGATGGCTTGCTCTCGCTTTAGCTCTCACCCTCACCCTGGCCCTCTCCCTCAGGGAGAGGGGACAAGAGGCGCGGCTCTCGAACGGGCTCCCGAACGTGCTTGCGACCGCGGTTTCGATGTGTTCTCGATCGCGGTTTCGATCGTGCTTACAGTTGCGCCCAGGCCGCTTGGAACGTCCGCTTGGCGTTTGCCATGAGGGAGAGCGAGTCCTCGCCCGGGGCGGGCTTCAACTCGAAGGTGCAGAGCGGTTTCTCCGTGGGCACGTCCTGGTCGAAGTAGCCGATCTCGAATAAGGTGCGCAGGAACTCGGCAAGCTCCGCGGTGTCGTTCTCGCCGTCCTCGTGGCCGAACCGGGGGTGCTGGTCGCCGTAGAGGGCGTGTCCCGGCTGCTTGACGCAACTGCCCAGGTGGATATGCCCCAGGTAATCCCGCGCCGCCGAGAGCGTGCCTTGCGGCGTCTCATTCAAGAGCGGGAGGTGCCCCTGGTCCACCAGCAGCCCGAAGTTCCCGCATTGCGCGCGCACCGCCTGGCAGAGCGGCAGCGTATCCTCGATGGGCCCGACGAGGCTCTTCTTGTCCACGTCCCGGTCGAATTGCTCCAGCGAAATCCAGAGCGTGTAGTCCGTGCGCTGTCGCTCGGCATAGGCGCAGATCTCCTTGAGCGACTCGGCGAACGCGCTCAACGCCCGGTCTTTGTACTCTGCACCGGGGTACGACGACGGGCCGTCGAAGAGCCCGAGCACGCGCGTGCCCATGGCGTAGGCTTCGTCCACGGCTTCCTTGACCCGCGTAACCACCGCCTGCCGGTGGGATTCGTCGAGGCTGGCGAGGTTCAGTTGGTTGCGCAGCAGGATTGGCTGTACGCCAAAACCGAGGTTGAGCTTGGTGGTCTCGCTCAACGCCTTGGCTTCCTTGGCGACGGCGGGATCGGCAATGTGGGTGATTTCGGCTACCTGGAAGAAGTCGTCAGCCGTGAGGTGGCGCAGCGACTCGATAATGGGTCCGTCGCCGCCCATCACTTCGGGAAAGAGCATGAAATGCACGAACCCCAGGTGCATGTAATGGCTCCAGTGTCTCTCCATGCCGGCGCAGTCCCTCCATTCCGCAAGCTGGCAGCTTTGGCTCGTGGCAAGTGTATCAATGGCCTATCCGGCTGTCAAAGCACACGGTAAAGTGAACGAGACGGCATAGCATGCGCGTGGCGTTCGACTGGGCTCTGCTTATCGACCCTTAAAGGGGTTCCGGGCTACTCGGAGCGAATGGGAGGGCCGCCGTTTCGTTTTTGCGCCTGAGTCTTGCCAAGATTTGGTCTACTCGCTATAATGAGGGCGCAAGAAGCAATGCGGAAGTGGCTCAGGGGTAGAGCATCACCTTGCCAAGGTGAGGGTCGCGGGTTCGAATCCCGTCTTCCGCTCCCGGCGGTTAGCAAGACGCCGAGGTTCGCAAGCAAGGGCGCTGCCCAGGCCGCGCCTCTTTTTTTGCTATGCACGGGGCATTCGTGAAGACCGGAAGAGGCCGGCGTCCGCCTGTGCGGCGGTCTTGCCCGCCTCCGGCAGCGCGGGAATCGGAACCTGCGCCGGTAGACGTGCGCGCTTAGCGGTGACGCGGTAAGGGAGAGCAAACACGGCAATGGAGATTACGGTAACGTCGGAAACGCTCGAGAAGAGCCGGGTGAAGCTGACGGTGGAAGCGCCGTTGGAAGAGGTGGAACGGGCCTACAAACGGGCCGTGCGCCGGGTCAGCGACAAAGTCAACATTCCCGGTTTCCGCCGCGGCCGCGCGCCGCAAGCCTTGGTCGAGCGCCACGCCGGCGTGGACGCGGTCTTCCGCGAAGCCCTGGAACGTCTCGTGCCGGAGGCATACGCCGAGGCGGTGAAGCAGACGGAAATCCAGCCGGTCGGCAATCCCGAACTTGAAATGCTGAACACCGATAGAGAGCAGCCGGTGTCGTTCGCCGCCACCGTGCCGGTAAAGCCCACGGTCGACTCCGGCGACTACCGCGCGATCCAGATTACGAAGGAGACGCGGCGCGTCACCGACGCGGACGTGCTGGTAGTGCTGGAGAGTTTGGAGCAGCAACTCGTCCAGTGGGACGAGGTGGAGCGTCCGGTGGAGAGCGGCGACCGCGTGAGGCTGGACTTGCACATCAGAGTGGAAGGCCGGACCATCAATAACTCGCCTGGCACGAATATCATCATTGGCGAGAATACACTGCCGGAGGGTTTCGACGAAGCCGCCATGGGCATGGTTGCCGGGCAGGAGCGTTCCTTCATCCTGCTGCTGCCGGACGACTACCCGGTCGAGGCCGTGCGCGGGCGCTCGGCCGACTTCGAGATTACGGTGCGCGGCACGACACAGAAGCGGCTGCTGGGCCTGACCGATGAACTGGCCCAGGCGACGGGAGACTTCGAGTCCATCGACGACCTGCGGGCTGACGTGCGCAAGCGCCTGGAAGACCGCGCCGCGCAGGAAGCCGAGCAGCAGGCGGAGAACTCCCTGGTGCAGGAGCTGGTCGATGGCTCCACGTTTGAGGTACCCGACGTGCTCATCGAGGAGCAGGCGCAGCGCCTGGAGCAACGGGAGGCGTTCGAGGCCGCGCAGCGCGGCATTCCCAAAGAATACTACCTGCAGATGCTCCAACTCTCTGAGGAAGAGTGGAAGGAGCGCATGAGGGAACGGGCGGCGAGCATGGTGCGCAACTTCATCGCGCTGGACGCCGTGGCGAGCGCGGAGGAAATTGCGGTTCCAACCGAAGAGATCGACGGCGAAATCCAGCAGAACATGGCGAACTATCGCATGCAGATGGCGCAGCAGGAGCAGCAAACCGGCGCGATCGTGACCACGAAACAGCCCACCAAGGACGAAGTGCAGGCGCGCCTGCAGCAGATGCAACAGTACCTCAACAGCGAGGCGTCGCGCACCAACATCGCCATGAACCTGCGAATGCGCAAGACGATCGACTTCCTCAAAGAGACCGTTGCCATCGAGGAGGTGACGGTGGACGCCAGGCCGGAAGAAGCGCCGGGGGCGGAGTCTTCACCGGAGACGCCGGCGGCGCAATCTACCCCGGTAGCGGAATCCTGACCGTGAGTTGAAAGCACATGGGCACGCCGACAGCCATTGCCTCCCACTCGAGACCGACGTCCACACTCGGACGCCGGTCTTTTTCGTTCCCCGCGCTCATGCACATCCGTGCGCCTAGCGGCGCGGCGAGCGCGGCGCAATGAGCGGCGGGCGCGGCAAACGGACGCGCGAGGGCACGGTGCTGCGGATTTCACGCGGGGAATTCCTGGTAGAGACGGCGCGCGGCACGGTGCGCTGCACGCTGCGGGGCAAGTTGCGCAAGCAACTGGTCTATTCCACCAGCAAGAGCCGGGCGCCGCGCGTGCAGCGTGTGCAGCCTACCCGGACGCGCTCGCCGGTGAGCGTCGGCGACCGCGTGCGCATCCGGCCGCTGGGGCCCGATACCGGCGTGATCGAGGAGATCCTGCGCAACGAGGATGAGGCCTGGGGCCTGGTGCGCCAAGCGCCGGAGAGCAAGCGCGCCCACGTGCTGGCCGCCAACGTGGACCAGGTCGTGATCGTACTGGCGGCGGCGCAACCCTCGCCGGACTTCACGCTGCTCGACCGCTACCTGGTAATCGCCGAGCATCTCGATCTGCCCGCGCTGGTGGCGCTGAACAAGAGCGACCACGGCGTTAGTCCGGAGACGGCGGCGGAACTTACGTGCTATGAGCGCGTTGGCTACACGACGCTCCAAACCAGCGCGCTCACCGGCGCCGGCCTCGGGCCGCTGCGCGCCGCGTTGCAGGGTGCGCGCTCGGTGTTTACGGGCGTCTCCGGTGTGGGTAAGTCCTCCCTCATCAATCGGCTGGCCGCAAGCGCCGCGCTGCCGACGGGGGCGGTCGGCGCGAAAGGCGAGGGCCGCCACGTGACGACACAGGCGGAAACGATCACCCTCGATGAGGAGACGGTGGTGATGGATACGCCCGGCCTGCGCAAGTTGGCTACGTGGAGCATCCTGCCCGAAGATCTTGCCTACCTCTTTCCCGAAGTCCGCGCCCTGTTCGGCCAGTGCCGGTTCCGCGACTGCACCCACCGCGACGAGCCCGCCTGCGCCGTGCGCGGCGCCCAGGCGGACGGCGGCATCTCCCCGCGCCGCTACCGGAGTTACCTGCTGTTCTACCGCGAACTCGCCGCGCAGAACCTCGCGCCCTGGGAACAGACGTGAGGCGGCCGGATCGCCATTCTGCCGGAGAGCGCGTAAGCCTATGAGCCGTGCCGCCGAGCGACTTTGCGCTAACCCCACGTTGACCGGCGCCAAGTTCGTCACGTACTCTGTTCTTGTAGCAAGACCGCAGCATACGGAGCCTGTGCCGCAGTGGACGCTCTCCCTCAGCCGGCATCTGAAACCGCTGCCCCCGGCCTACAGTCGCCCCGGGCGCTGCTCGTCGTGCTTTCCGGCCCATCGGGCGTCGGCAAGGACTCGATTATCGACGGCCTCGCCGCCAGCGGCATGAGCTTTCACCGGGCCGTCACCGCCGTTACGCGCCCCCCGCGGCCAGGCGAAACGCACGGCGCGCACCACTATTTTCTGACGCCGGACCAGTTCGCCCGCTGGGAAGCGCAAGGAAAGTTTCTGGAAACCGCAACCGTCTATGGCCGCAGTTACGGCACGCCGCTCCATGAGGTCACGTCGGCGCTGGAGCGCGGCGAGGACGTGCTCCTGCGCGTGGACGTGCAAGGCGCCGCATCGATACGGGAGCAGATGCCCGCCAGCGTGCACGTCTTCATCGGCTCGCCCTCCAAGGAGGCCTTGCGTGAGCGCAGAGATCGGCGGGGCACGGAACAGCCCGTGGACGAAGCCACCCGCGACGCGCTGGCGGAGCGTGAAATGGCGGCCATCCCGCGCTTCGACTACCTGGTTGTCAATCAGCCGGGCAAGCTGGACGCGGCGATCGAGCAGGTGCGCGCCATCATAACGGCTGAAAAGTGTCGGACTTCCCCGCGCGGGTGAAACCAATCCCCCTCGAAACCCCGTACGCCGAAATCGCGGTGAACGTGCTCAACGTCCCCGCGGACCAGACCTATCACTACGCTATACCGGCCCACCTTAGGGAGAGAGTCGCGCCGGGGGTGATGGTGCTGATCGGCTTTGGCGAACGCATCATCGAGGGTCTGGTCGTGGCCGGCGCGGAAGATTCCCCCGTGCCGGTGGAGGACGTCCGCGAGATCATGGACGTCGTCGCCGATAGCGTCCTGCTCACCCCGGCGCAAATTTCCCTGGCGCGCAAAGTCGCCCGCTACTACCTCGCCTCTCCGATGAAGGTCATCGGCCCCATGCTGCCGCCGGGTCTGCGGGGGCGCGTGAAGCGATGGTCCAAGCTGGATCCCTGTGCTGCTGTGCCAGAGGACGTTGCGAAGACCGAGAGCGGTCGGACTATGCTGGAGACTCTGCGGAATGAAGATGAAGTCTCCCACGAGCGCCTTGCGAAACTGGTGGGTCGAAAAGAGTTCAAGCGGATTCAGGGACTACTGCAACGCGCGGGAGCAGTACACCTACGAGTAGCATTGCAGCAGAGTAAACCGCCTTCCCTGAGAAAACAATGGGTAGAAAGTCTAACCACAACGCAGGATGCCGAATCGCTCTTGCGGCGCTCGCGTCCTCAACGAAAACTCATGCAATCCTTGGAGGCGCGAGGTAGGCGCGCCCCGGTCAGCGCGCTCCTCGAGGAGACTGGCGGAAGTCTGCTCTCGCTGCGAAAACTCGAAGAGAAGGGCTTGGTGCGCTTTGGCGCGGCTTATCAGATCCGGCCCAGTCAGACGCAGTCGCACGCCCTGCCAACGCTCGACGAACCCTCAGAGGCACGCGCTTGGGAAGCTGTCGCCGCGTTCATGCACGGCAATGATCGGGAACCCAGTGCGCGCCGAATGGTAGTAATGGACAATCTCTCACCCGAAAAGCTGTATTGCCATGCTGTTGTCCCCGCCCTTGATACCGGTAACCAAGTCTTGTTACTCACCCCTGAGAGACACGCGTCGCAACGAATAGCGACAGCATTAGAATCCGTGCTCCCCGATTCTGTGCTTCTGTGGCACGAAAGTCTGAAGGAATCGGGACGCCGGGCTACCTGGGAGCGTGTGCAGAGAGGGGAGCCGGTGGCAGTGGTCGGCACCCGGAGTGCGGTATTCCTGCCGTTTCAGGATCTGGGACTGATACTCGTTGACGGTGAGCACGATGACTACTACAAGAACCCAGAAATCCCACGCTCTGATGAGAGCGCCCACAAGAATCTGAGAGGACTCCGTTTCCACGCCGTTACCGTCGCCGGATGGCTGGCCGATCTCTTTAACGCGCCATTGCTGCTCTTCTCCCACACGCCGCGCGTAACTACCTATGCGGAGGTTGAGAGCGGGCGCGCGGAGTTCATCCGGGCCACGGACGTTGCGCCCACCGCCCGCATCGTAGACATGCGTGAAGCCCGCCACGTGGGGCCGCGGCAACTCATCAGCCGTGAGTTAAAAGACGCCGTTAGCCATGCTCTGGCAGACCGGCGGCCCGTCGTGCTCTTGCAGAACCGGCGCGGCGCGGCGACCCAAGCGCTCTGTCCAAAGTGCGGCCACGTGGTCGAATGCCAGAATTGCAGCGTGCCGCTGGTGCAGCACCGGGCCAGCGGCGTCATGCGCTGCCACCGTTGCGGCGCGGAAGCGCCCATCCCGACGCATTGCCCGCTGTGCGAAACCACACTGCGCTTCCGGGGCGTCGGCGCGCAAGCCGTGGAACTGGAGATGCAGCGCATCCTGCCAGACGCCCGCATCGCCCGCTGGGACAGCGACGTCATCAGCGCCAAGGAAAGCGCCAGCCCGTTCGCCGCCCTGCGTGAGGGCAAGCTGGACATCCTCATCGGCACCGCGGCCGTGTTGCGCGAGCCGCTGCCGGTGGCGCTCTACGCCGTGGTTTCGGCGGATACGGCGCTCCACCTGCCTGATTTTCGCGCCTCCGAACGCACCTACCAACTCTTGCGGCGCATCGGCTTCATGGCGGCGGCCGCGCGGGCCGAGTTGCTCATCCAGACCTACACGCCGGAGAGCCTGCCGCTGCGCGCGCTCAAGATTGGGCGGTACCTGTGGTTCTACCGCAAGAGCATGGAAGAGCGCGAGGGCGCGTTTCCCCCCAGCGTCGCCATGGCCGTGCTGCTCTACCAAGACCGCGACGGCGATCGCGCCGCAGAGGCGGCGGTGGCTTTGGTACAATGTTTGCAGGAGATTTGCGCGAGGGAACGCCTGCCGGTCGAACTTCTGGGTCCCGCCCCGGCATTCCCGGAGCGCGTGCGCGGACTTTACCGCTGGCACGTGATCGTGCGGGGCGAAAGCATTCACCAACTATTGGTCCACGTACCGGCGGGCTGGGTTATCGACGTAGACCCGGTAAGTGTGCTCTAGACTCTTGCGGGAAGGGTGAAAGATAGACGTTGGCGGCTCAAGAGATCCTGCAACTTGGCAGCGAGATTCTGCGCCGTAAGGCGAAGCCCGTGCCCAAGGCCATGCGCGGGCTGCGCAAGCTTACGGACGACATGTTCGACACGATGGACGCCGTGTCGGGCGTGGGGCTGGCCGCGCCGCAGGTCGGCGTTTCCTTGCGCGTGATCGTCGTTGACGCCGACGACGTGCGCATGGCGGTGATCAACCCGGAGATCGTCAAGACGTCCGGGGAAGTCATCGAAGACGAGGAAGGCTGCCTCTCCCATTCCTTGTACTACGGCCCGGTGAAGCGCTACCAGAGCGTGGTAGTGAAGGGGCGCTCCCTGGAAGGGAAAGCGATCCGCATCCGCGCCGACGACTTGCTGGCCCGCGTGTTCCAGCACGAGATCGATCACTTGAACGGCACGCTCTTCCTGGATCGCATGGAAGACCCTGCGCAATTGTACCGCGTGGAACCGGAATCCGAGCCAGATCCGGGAGACTCGTAGGAGCCTTGGATGCGCGTCATCTTCTGCGGTACCGCCGACTTTGCCGTACCCAGCCTGCACGCCCTCGCTCAACAACACGACGTCGCGCTGGTCGTAACCCAGCAGGACCGGCCGGCGGGACGGGGCCGCAGGCCGCGGCCGTCGCCGGTAAAGCAGGCGGCTCTGGAACACGGACTGGCCGTGAGCCAACCGCGTTCCCTGCGCCGGGCGAGTGTCGTCGCGGAGTTAGCGGCGGTTGCCGCCGACGTGATCGTGGTGGCGGCCTACGGTAAGATTCTGCCGCCATCGGTGCTCGACCTACCCCCGCATGGCTGCCTGAACGTGCACGCCTCGCTGTTGCCCCGGCACCGGGGAGCGTCCCCGGCGGCGGCGGCTATTCTGGCCGGCGACGCCGCGACCGGCGTGACCATCATGCGGATGGATGAAGGGCTTGACACCGGCCCTATCCTGCGGCAGCGGTCGCTGGCCCTCACAGGCGAGGAGACGACGGCAACGCTCACCGGCGCGCTCGCGCGGCTGGGCGCGGAACTCCTGCCGCCCACGTTGGATGACTGGATTGCCGGCCGGATCGAACCGCAACCACAAGACAACGCGCAGGCAACCTACGCGCCGCTGCTGAAGAAAGAAGACGGCGTTGTGCGCTGGGCGCAAGACGCGGCGGCCGTGTGCCGCCACGCGCGGGCCATGCAGCCCTGGCCGGGCGCAGTGACGTTCTGGCAAGACCGCCAGGTCAAGATCCTGCGGGCGCATCCGCTGCCGGACGGTGGGGAGGGCGCGCCCGGCACGGTGTTCGCTCACGAGAAGGGACTGGCCGTGACCGCCGGTTCCGGCATCGTCGTGCTGGATGAGGTGCAACTGGCGGGCAAGCGCGCGCTGCCGGCGGCGGACTTCCGGCGCGGCTACGGCGCGATTGTCGGCGCCGTGCTTCAAGCGCCGCGCGTGGTATCATGATGGAGGCGCGGCGTATGATGACGCCGTGACTTGGACAGCGCACGGTGTTAAGGAAACCGAATCACCTCAATCTTGACGTACGAGGCCAATGCGTATGGATGAGCCGGTAGCCGCGGGGCTCCCGCTGACACAGACTGAATTTCAGGTCACGGACGACATTGGCGCTCTGGTGAGCGTCATGCCGCCGCGCATCCAGGGCGCGCTGGCATCGATCGACGACGCCTCCGACCTGCTGGAAATCGTCCTGGATCTCGGACGCAAACCGGAGGCGCGCTTTCTCACGCGGGAGGCGATCCTCGACGAGGACGAGTTGACGGCGGACGACCTCGCCCTGGTGCTCTCCAGGCTCGGCGCGTTCACCACAGACAACCGCGCCGGCATACCCCGCACGCTGCACCGCATTTCGGCAATCCGCAACCGCGCGGGCGACGTGGTAGGGCTGACCTGCCGCGTGGGACGGGCCGTGTTCGGCACGATCGAGATCATCCGCGACCTGGTTGAGTCCGGCCAGAGCCCGCTGCTCCTTGGGAGTCCGGGCGTGGGCAAGACGACGCTGCTGCGGGACGTGGCCCGGGTGCTCGCCGACGAAGCCGGCAAGCGCGTCATCGTGGTGGACACCTCCAACGAGATTGCCGGCGACGGGGACATCGCTCACGCCGGTATCGGCCGCGCCCGGCGCATGCAGGTGCCTCATGCCACCGACCAGCACAAAGTCATGATCGAGGCGGTGGAGAACCACATGCCCGAGGTCATAGTGATCGATGAAATCGGCACCGAGTTGGAGGCCGCCGCCGCGCGCACGATTGCCGAGCGGGGCGTGCAACTGGTCGGCACGGCCCACGGCAACACGTTGATGAATCTGATGCAGAATCCGACGCTCTCCGACCTCATCGGCGGTATCCAGTCCGTCACGCTCAGCGACGAGGAAGCCCGGCGGCGGCGCTCGCAGAAGTCTGTGCTGGAGCGCAAGGCGCCGCCCACGTTTCACATCCTGGTGGAGATCAAGGGCTGGCACCACATGATCGTCCACCACGACGTGGCTGAGACCATCGATAATCTCCTGCGCGGCCGGCCAATTGCGGTGGAGGAGCGGGAGCGCGGGGACGACAACCGGGTAAGATCGACAAAGCATACGATTGCGCCGCCGCAGGGGATGCGCGCGCAGGAGCTTTGGGATCCCCAGTTGGGCGAGGTCGGAGAGTGGCGCGAAAGGCCGCGGGCAAACGGCAACGGCCGGCCGGCGGCCGCAGGCGCGCCGGGCCGGGACGATGCGCGCTTCGCTCCCCAACACTGGACGGACGGCGGCGCCCACGACGGAGACGGCCGTGAAGACGCCTATGCGGGCGCTGACGATCCGCGCCGGTTCGACGAGTCGTCCCGGTTGGGAGCGCGTGCGGCGGCGGCGCGCAAGCCGATCTCGATCTTCCCTTTCGGCGTGAGCCGCAAGCGCCTGGAAGAGGGAGCGCGCCGCTTGGCGGCGCCGGCCTGGATTACCGAAGACCTCGACGCCGCCGACGTGGTGCTGACGCTCAAGAGTTGCTACCGCCAGCGGACGGGCCCGCTGCGCCTGGCCGAGCAGAAGCAGATTCCCATCTTCGTGCTGCGGAGCAACGCCCAGACGCAGATCAACCAGAGCCTCGCCAGCATCTTCGATTTGGACGTCCGTCACCCAACGGACGCCAGCGAAGATCTCCGCCTGGCCGAGGCCGCCGTGCAGGAAACCTTGCATACCTCGCATCCGGTAGACTTGCCGCCGGCCAATTCCTACATCCGCCGCCTGCAGCACGAACTGGCCCACAAGTTCAAGCTGGGCTCGCGCAGTTACGGCAAGGAACCCAACCGCTGGGTGCGCATCCACAAGCCATGAACGATGCCGATTTCCGCGAGCCGTTCCGGTACTGCGAGCCGCGCCGTACAGGCAACCAGTCCCAATTCTGCGAGCCGTTGCGGTTCGGCTATGCGTACCGATTCGGCGAGACGCGCCGGTTCGGTGAACCGTGCCGAATCGGGGCGGGCGCGGGCCGCAGCCGGGACGCCGGCCGATGACCAGTCTGGACGACCCCCATCTCATTGCCCGGCTCGACGCGGGCGGCATGGCGGCGCAGATTAGTGGGTTTCCCAATGCCTGCGCCGCCGCCTGGCGCCAGGCGCAGACCGTGGCGCTGCCGCCGTCCTACCGTGATGTCCGGTCAGTGGTCATTCTCGGCATGGGCGGCTCGGCGATCAGCGGCGACCTGGCGCGCACGCTGGCCCCGGACACGGCGGCCTTGCCGATAGAGGTAGTGCGCGATTACGGCCTGCCGGGATACGTCGGCGCGGGCACGCTGGCAATTGCCGTCAGCTACTCCGGCAATACGGAAGAGACGCTGGCCGCGTTCGACGCGGCCCGGCGGAAGGGGGCCTGCCTCATCGTCATCGCCAGCGGCGGCGCGTTGGCCGCCCGGGCGCGGTCGGCAAGTGCCCACGACGAAGGCGGGGTCTCCGACGAAGGCGGCATTCCCATGTATGCCATCCAGGCAGGGGCGCAGCCGCGCGCCGCCCTGCCGCATCTCTACATGCCCGTGCTCCATGCATTGGCAACGCTGGGCATCATCCGCTGTCCGGCCGCGGAGGTGCACGACGCCGTTCGGTTTCTCGTGGAGCAGGCGCGGATCTATGCCGTCTCCGTGCCGGAACGCGCGAACCCGGCCAAGCGGTTGGCGCGCGCTCTGCAGGGACGCATCGTCAGCGTCTACGGCGCGGGATTCCTCAGCGAAGTGGCGCGGCGCTGGAAGACGCAGATCAACGAGAACAGCAAGCAGTGGGCGGAGTTCGAGCGCCTGCCGGAGGCCAACCACAACGCGGTGGTGGGGTACCTTCATCCCGCCGCCAACACCCAGGTATTGCGCGTGGCGCACCTGGCGTCGCGCCTCTACCCGGAACGCACGCGCAGGCGGTTCCAGATAACGCGGGAGTTGCTCGAGGCGGCGCGGATCGCCACCGAAACGGTAGACGCGCCCGGCCCGACCCCCTTGGCGCAGCAACTGGCCGCCATCCTTCTCGGCGACTACGCAAGCTACTACCTGGCCCTGCTCAACGGCGTAGACCCCACGCCGGTAGCGCCGATCGACCATCTCAAGGCGCAACTGGCGCAGGCGCGTCAACCGGACGCGGACGGCTAAGCGCGTAGGCCGTGCGCGGCCAGCGCAGAGAGCAGTCGATAGCCCATGCGCAGCTAGAGGCGTCAGCGCCGTCGCCGTCGCGGGTTTGAAAGCACGCGGAGGCGCGTTTCTGCGGCGCCGTGTCCGCAAGCATCATGGCGACTACCGTTTGCTGGGGCAATGTCCCATTGCTTCAGGGGGGCCACATCCTAGCGCAACGGCCGGGCAATGATCTCGCGCCTCCGCCGGCGGGAGAGCGCTTCACGACCCTGAGCATCGGCTTCCGTCATTCGTGCGGTCTCCGATTCGATGGCACGGCGGTCTGCTGGAGCCAATACGACATCGGCCAGGCGAATCCGCTGGGCGAATAGCGTTTGACTTCCGGACGCCGGTTTCACCCCGTGTACGCGGCTCGATCAAGAATAGGCGTGCCCGCGTTAGGCCGAGAATTGCCTGCCGGAAAATCCTACCTGGGTTTCCTTGACACGGTGGCATGATGTTTGGTACATTAGGGGATGCGCCCCAAAAAGCGGGCGGCACGTTAACAGGTGAATATGCGCAAGCAGAACTTCAATTTTGCCGGTTCGAAGCAGGCTAAGTTACTAAGGGCGTGCGACGGATGCCTTGGCGCCAAAGGCCGATGAAGGGCGCGGTTGACTGCGAAAAGCTGCGGGGAGTCGTCAGCAGATTTTGATCCGCAGGTACCCGAATGGGGAAACCCGGCGAGGGTGATGCCTCGTCACCGCATGTCGAATCCATAGACGTGCGGGGGGAACCGCCTGAACTGAATCATCTTAGTAAGGCGAGGAAGAGAGATTATTCCCTGAGTAGTGGCGAGCGAAAGGGGATGAGCCTAAACTCACGCTGTGCGATAGGTTGCAGCCGTTGCAGCGTGAGGGTTGGAGGCCGCAACAGGACCCCCTGCAAGGGGTTCGGAGAGTTGGAGAAAAGCTGTGGTTAGTAGAAGGGCCTGGAACGGCCCGCCAGAGAGGGTGAGAGCCCCGTACACGAAAACCACGGCTCTCTCGTTGCTGTGCCTGAGTACCACGGGACACGTGTAACCCTGTGGGAAGCTGGGGAGCCCACTTCCCAAGGCTAAACACCTTTGGCGACCGATAGTGAACGAGTACCGTGAGGGAAAGGTGAAAAGAACCCCGGGAGGGGAGTGAAATAGAACCTGAAATCGTACGCCTACAAGCAGTCAGAGGGCTATGCCGTCTTGCTGGGACGGCGTGCCCGCGCAAAGTGTTTTCTTCGGAAAGCGCGGCGCGCGGGGGCGCTAGGCCCGCATTATAAGACGGAATGCCTGATGGCGTGCCTTTTGGAGAATGAGCCGACGAGTTACTATGCGTGGCAAGGCTAAGGTCGGAGGGCCGGAGCCGTAGCGAAAGCGAGTCCTAACAGGGCGATTCAGTCGCGTGGAGTAGACCCGAAACTGAGTGAGCTAGCCATGGCCAGGGTGAAGAGAGAGTAATATCTCGTGGAAGCCCGCACCCACCAGTGTTACAAAACTGGGGGATGAGCTGTGGCTAGAGGTGAAATGCCAATCGAACTCAGATATAGCTGGTTCTCCCCGAAATGCATTGCGGTGCAGCCTCAGGTGAGAGTGTCGCGGAGGTAGAGCACTGGATGGGCTAGGGGCCAAAACGGTTACCAAACCCAACCAAACTCCGAATGCCGCGTACACGTTACCTGGGAGTGGGACGGTGGGGGATAATCTTCATCGTCAAAAGGGAAACAACCCAGACCCTCAGCTAAGGTCCCTAAATCCGGACTAAGTGGGAAAGGATGTCGGATAGCCCGGACAGCCAGGAGGTTGGCTTGGAAGCAGCCATCCTTTAAAGAGTGCGTAACAGCTCACTGGTCAAGCCGTCTGGCGCCGAAAATTCAACGGGGCTTAAGTCCGGTACCGAAGCTAGGGCAGCGGCGCTCCCACGTGGAGCCGCCGCTGGGTAGGGGAGCGTTCCCTGGGCGGAGAAGCTCGACCGAAAGGACGGGTGGAGCGCAGGGAAGTGCGAATGTCGGCATGAGTAGCGTTAGCCGGTGAGAATCCGGCTCACCGTAAGCCCAAGGTTTCCTCAGGAAGGTTCGTCCACTGAGGGTTAGTCGGGCCTAAGCCGAGGCCAACGTGGCGTAGGCGATGGACATCCGGTTGATATTCCGGAACCGCCCATGTTCGTTATGAGCGAAGGGGGGACCGGGCAGGGTAGGAGGAGCGTGTTCTTGGCTATACACGTCCAAGCTGGTAGGCGGGAGCGGCAGGTAAATCCGCGGCTCCATTCCAAACGCCGAGAAGCGATGGAGAGTCCGCGACTCACGTCAAGGGCGATTCCTTTGAGCCCAGCCTGCAAGAAAAGCCTCTAGCCAGAATATGGGCGCCCGTACCGCAAACCGACACTGGTGGGCGGGGGTAAATGTCCCAAGGTGAGCGGGAGACCCTCTGCTAAGGAACTCGGCAAATTAGCCCCGTAACTTCGGGAGAAGGGGTACCGCGGCGCGTGATCCGGCCTTGCGCCGGGAAGCGATCCGCGGTGGCACTGAAGAGGCCCAACCGACTGTTTAACAAAAACACAGGTCTCCGCGAAAGCGAAAGCTGATGTATGGGGGCTGACGCCTGCCCGGTGCCGGAAGGTTAACTAGAGGGGTTCACGCCCCAACGGGAAGCCCCGGTGAACGGCGGCGGTAACTATAACCGTCCTAAGGTAGCGAAATTCCTTGTCGGGTAAGTTCCGACCCGCACGAATGGCGTAACGAGTTGGGCACTGTCTCAGCAGGGGACCCGGCGAAATTGAAGTACCAGTGAAGATGCTGGTTACCTGCGGAAGGACAAAAAGACCCCGTGGAGCTTTACTGCACCTTGGCATTGGATCGGGGCCGTCGATGCGTAGGATAGGTGGGAGCCTGTGAACCTTTCCTCTTGGGGATTGGGGAGGCAATGGTGAAATACCACCCTTCTACGATCCTTATTCTAACCCCTTGCCGTAATCCGGGAGGGGGACAGTGTCAGGCGGGCAGTTTGACTGGGGCGGTCGCCTCCCAAAAGATAACGGAGGCGCCCAAAGGTTCCCTCAGGCTGGATGGAAATCAGCCTTAGCGTGTAAAGGCACAAGGGAGCTTGACTGCGAGACATACACGTCGAGCAGGGACGAAAGTCGGGCTTAGTGACCCTACGGTTCCGAGTGGAAGGGCCGTGGATTATCGGATAAAAGTTACCCCGGGGATAACAGGCTTATCTCCCCCAAGCGTTCATAGCGACGGGGAGGCTTGGCACCTCGATGTCGGCTCAGCGCATCCTGGGGCTGGAGCAGGTCCCAAGGGTTGGGCTGTTCGCCCATTAAAGCCGCTACGCGAGCTGGGTTCAGAACGTCGTGAGACAGTTCGGTCTCTATCCTCCGCAGGCGCAGGGAACTTGCGAGGAGCTGCCCCTAGTACGAGAGGACCGGGGTGGACGCACCGCTGGTGTACCAGTTGTCTCGCCAGAGGCATAGCTGGGTAGCTACGTGCGGAATGGATAACCGCTGAAAGCATCTAAGCGGGAAGCCAGCCTCAAGATCAGGTTCCCCACTCTCGACCGCATCGCGGCGAGAGGTAAGACCCCAGAGAGATTATCTGGTTGATAGGCCGCAGGTGTAAGCGCGGTAACGCGTTCAGCCGAGCGGTACTAATGGTCGAGGACTTAGCCGCGCTTCGAATTGGCAAAATTGGAGTTCTGCATCCATAGACCAGTTGCGCATAGTTCACCGGAGCACGTTCACAGCGCGCGCCGCACTTGCTTCCCTGCCTTGTTGCAGGCAGAGGCAAGCCCTGCGCGGCGGCACTCCATAACTTAGTCAAATCTCCTTGGGTGGCTAGGCGAGGGGGGTACACCCGTTCCCATACCGAACACGGCAGTTAAGCCCCTCAGCACCGACGATACTGCACGGGCGACTGTGTGGGAAAATAGGCCGTTGCCCAAGGATTTTTGTTACTTTGATGCCAGTAGCGCGGGGGCTTGTCCCTCGCATTCCGGCCTGCGAACCAACCGTAGCGCGGGGGCTTGTCCCCTGCATTCCGGCCTGCGAACCAACCGTAGCGCGGGGGCTTGTCCCCTGCATTCCGGCCTGCAACCCAACCGTAGCGCGGGGGCTTGTCCCCCGCTTCTTTGCGCGAATGGCAAGCGCCACCTTGGCCTAGGTGTCCAAGAAAAACCCTGAATGACGATCTCCCACGAAATCGCGTCCGACCGCGAAATAGACCTCCACGAGCAGACCTGGCACGAGGCTCTGGCCGACTTCATCGACTTCTACAACCATGCGCTCCAATGGGCGGCCGGCGACCCTGTACACACATTGAACGTCATTCACGGCTACGGCTCCACCGGGACCGGCGGCGTGCTGCGCAAGCGGCTGCAAAGCTACTTGGCGGATCACGCGCGCCTGGGACGCCTGGAATTCACCCCGGGCGAGCACGCGGACGCCAACCCCGGCCACACCCTCGTGCAGCCAATCGAACCCCTGCCCGGTACGCACGACGTGCTCGCGGAAGACGTCCTGGACTACTGCGCCCGTCCCCGTGCGCTGAGCAAGATCACCGGCAAATTCCGCCGCCACGGCGAACCCGCCGTGCTGGCCGCCATCGACTCCCTCGTCCGCCAACGGCGGCTGCGCCCGGTCTCCAAAGTCGGCCGCAAAGTCTACGAGGCGCTCTAGGACTATGAAATACGCCGTAGTGATAGAGAAAACGCCTGGCAACTATTCGGCCTACGTGCCCGACCTGCCGGGCTGCGTGGCTACCGGCAAGACGCAGGAAGAAGCCGCGCAGCGCATACGGGAAGCCATTGCTTTTCACCTGGAAGGCATGAAAGAAGTCGGCATCCCCCTGCCGGAACCGCAAGCTTCAACGATGCTCGTTGAGGTGTAGAGAAGTAGACCGGGCGAAAACGAACCCGCTCGCGACGCGCAAAACGCTAGAGCGCGCCTGTGTGACGTAGCCGGTCTCTTGTAGCGCGGGGGCTTGTCCCCCGCATCTCTGGTGATAGTCGATAGAGCGCCTGCGTGACATTGCTGGCCGCTTGTAGCACGGGGGCTTGTCCCCCGCCTCTTGGAGATTGGCGATACAACAACTGTGTTAACTTGCGGCCGAGTGGTAGAGTAAGAGCGGAAGCGAGACCGGAAGGAAGACGGCGGTGCCTACAGGTTCAAGAGAATGGCTGCACCGCTTGGTGGATGCCTTGCCCGCCGGTGAGGTTCGCGCGGCCGCGCGCTTCTTGGAGTACTTGCGCCACGTCGGTAGTAACTCCCTCTATCGCCGGCTGATGTCAGCGCCGTTCGATGAGGAACTGGTGAGTCCCTCGGAGGAGGAAGCTATCAAGGAGGGTGTTGCGGACATTCAGGCGGGACGGTAGATCAGTCATGAGAAACTGAAACGCGAATTGGAAGTAGTGGATGATGCCATGTGTAGTTGCAGCAGGAAGTGACTGAGATGCAGGAACGAGCGGTAGACTCTGAGATAGAAGGCTTGTTGGGGGTTCTTCAGGAATTTGATGCTGTCCGAACTGGCACTGAAGGCGAACAGAAAGATCAAGTGCAGGTTAGGACTCGCGTCAGTGTACCACCAACTTTCGCTCCAGCAACAGAGTTTCGGACCTTGCCCAAGGGCTTGCAAGACGCACTACACAATGTCGGTGTTACCAACCTCTATCAACACCAGATAGATGCTATTGATCGCGCGCGCCTAGGGGGAAAGAAGCGTGACCTCGTAATCAACACTGCCACGGCAAGTGGCAAGACTTTGTGTTTCAATATTCCAATTATCCTTGGTCTGCTTGAGGACCCAACCGCACATGCCCTTATGATCCATCCGATGAAGGCGCTTTCTAACGACCAGCGCCGGCAGTTCAACAGTCTCGCAGAGAGCCTAGCTGTCTCAAGTGGTAGGAAAGTCGAGTCTTGGCTCTACGACGGCGACACCGATAGAGAGTGGAGGCCGATGCTTAAGGAAGAACCGCCTTCCGTTCTGCTTACAAATCCCGAGACTCTGCACTTGTCATTCCTGGGTTGGGCGCATCAGTGGGAAGAGAAATTCCTAAAGAATCTCCGCTACATCGTAATAGACGAGATTCACGAGTATCGTGGGTATTTTGGGTCAAACATGGCTCTGTTGATTAGAAGATTTCTCGCCAAATTGGACGCGCTAGGTGTGCATCCACAACTCTTTCTCGCAAGTGCGACCTGCGCTAACCCTGAGGAGCACGCTGAACGCCTGACAGGACGCAAAGCTTGGCCAATATCTGAGGGAAGACCTCTTCGCCCAAAGCGACACTTTGCTTTCATTATCCCAGACATTCCCGAGCACTTGTACCATGATATCTATCAGCTAAGAATTGCAAACGCCGCTGTTTCATGTTTGAGCAAAGACCTGGCTACCATTGTGTTCTGCCCCTCACGGAAGTTTGCTGAAGACGCCTGTCGCCGAGCCAGGCGTGAAGCTGCTAGGTACGGCCTCAATGAGGATGCAATTCGCCCGTACAGAAGTGGATACAAGGCTGAAGACCGCCGAGAAATTGAGGCGGGTCTGCGCGATGGTCGTTACAAGGTGGTGTTTTCAACAAATGCGCTCGAAATAGGCATCGACATAGGCCGCCTTGATGCCTGCATTCTAGCTGGATTCCCTGACAATGTGATGTCTGCTTGGCAGCGCATCGGACGAACAGGACGCAGTTGGGATAAGACTGCATTTGTACTCTACTACGCTTTGAATAATCCAGTAGACCAGTTCTTTGCAAGGAATATCGATGCCTTCCTAAGGAAACCGCTAGATGAGATCATTGTGAGCACCCGCAATGAAGAACTCATCCGCCGACACTTACCCTATTACCTCTATGAGGTAGGTTGGAAACCTCCGAAACACCACAGGAAGATCATTGGCCCTGACCTTTGGAAGGCAGCCAAAGCAGAAACCCAGCACGGGGAACCACTCATGGGACGCGGGCCATTCTACCCTAGGTTGGACATTCGAGGTGTGTCTGGTCCTGTTTACAAGCTGATGCACAACAGTAAAACCGAAATCGGCAGTATTTCCGATACGCAGCGCTTCAGGGAAGCGTTTATCGGAGCCGTGTACAACCATCTCGGCCGGTCCTACCGTGTGAAAGGCTACACGGCCGATGAAGTGCTGCTAGAGGACGCAGTCCCTCATCACTACACCAAGCCCAGCTTTTGGACTGTAATCAATGAGTCAGATGTGGCAAAAGGATACCGATACCGCAAGGCAATCTCAGTTTACTATGGCAAGCTGACTGTGTTTGAGAACTTCGGAGGATACCAGCTAGTCGATGAACGCACAACTAAGGTAATTGAACAACATCAACAGAATGACACTAAACAGAATACGTCATTTGGAATGTGGCTGAGTATTGAGGACACCAACCTGTCAACGAATGATGAACCTAATGAAGGGATCCCAGTTCTTGAGCACCTCTTGAGAATCGGTGCTCCATTCTTGATTCCCTGTGACCGTCACGACATCGACACAGGAACAACAGCCAAGCATCCTGCAAGGTCCTACTTCTACGAGAATGTCCCTGGAGGGATTGGTATTGCAGAGAAGAGTTTCTCCATTTGGAGGAAAGTTCTTCAAACCGGTATGCGCATAGCCCAAGACTGTTCCTGCAGAGACGGCTGCCCATGGTGCATTCTGCCACCACGACTACTCCGTGGAACTGACAAACTAAGAAAGGAGGCCGGCATTGCCCTTGCCAATCAGATTCTTTCTTTAACGGATGCAGAACCTGATGAACGCTTCGATCCTGAGACGTATGGATGGCGGCCCTTGTAAGGCTATCAAAGCAGCAAATTGGGTGTGGGTCTCATTCCGAAAGTCGGTAGACGTTACATGTGGGAGACACAAGAGTCATCTAACGGTGCGCATCTGGTTCGGCAGGTGGCGCATGCGCTTGACTCCCGGCATGGAAAGCACACCTTGGGACAGGCGCTGGACGTCGATGCGGCGCGGGTGACGCGGACGGCGGGGGCGCGGCGGCAGGGCTCGTATCGTCGTGAAAGGGACAAGGGTTCCGCGGACGGGGACGGGGCGCAGCAGAGCCGCAGCGCGGGCGGCAAGGGGGCAGAAAGCGGCCCGCCGGACGTGCGGCGGATGGTGTTTTGGGATACGGAGACGACCGGGCTGGGCGGGCCGGGGACGTATGTGTTTCTGGTGGGCTTGGGGTACCTGGAGGATGACGCTTTCGTCGTGCGGCAGCACTTCATACGCAGCCCGGACGAAGAGGCCGCCATGCTGCGCGCCGTCGCCGAGACGCTGCCCCGGTGGCCGACGATGACTACGTTCAACGGCGCCAGGTTCGACCTGCCGCTGCTGCGCGCCCGCATGAAGGCCCATGGTGTGACGATGGATCTGCAAGGCCTCTTGCATTGCGACCTGCTCTACGCCGCGCGGCGGCTCTGGCAGCGCAGATTGCCCAACTGCCAGCTACAAACGCTCGAAAGACACATCCTCGATTTCAAGCGGCAGGGCGACGTGCCGTCCCGGGAAGTGCCGGGCCTCTACCACGACTATCTCGATACCGGTGACCTCGCCAGTCTCGACGCCGTCTTCCACCACAACGTGCTCGACATAATCTCGCTTGCCGGTCTCATGATCGCCATGCACGAAGACGCGGCGGCCACCTCGAGCGCGGGCGGCAGATAGACCGCGTGCTCAGCCGTGAGAAGTCCTTTGAAGACGCCTGAGACCGGCTCAACTTGACGGTACGCGGAATGATTGCGTACAGTGTGTAACGTGAGCGCTATGAGTTAGCGCACGGTGTTTGAACAGTGAAGGTATGCTCGCCAAGGAGGCAGCGACTATGCTCAGTGAGCACGAAGAACGCGCATTGACCGGAATGACGCGGCGGCGATTGCTGGCCGGCATCGGCATTGGCGGTTTGGGCGTAAGCATCCTGGCGGCCTGCGGCACGGCTGCCACGGCGCCGGCGGCTGAGCCGGAAGCCAAGGAAGAAGCGGAACCGGAAGCGAAGGCCGAAGAGGCCGCCCCGGCGCCGGAGGAAGTGACGATTCGTTACTACTCCTGGTTCTCGGAGCGCGACCTGGGCAACGTGGAAGACGTCATGCTCAACCCGTTCGCCGAGGCCAATCCGGGCGCGACCGTAGAGCTTGTGGTGGCGCCGGGCAGCCTGGTAGGCCAGGGCATCGAGTTGACGACGATGTTGGCCGGCGGTGTCTTGGTCGATTGCTTCATGTGCCTTGCGCCGCCCTTGTACGTGCGCAACGGTCTCGTCCAGCCGCTGGATGATCTCATCAAGCGCGACAATTACGACATGACGCAGTTCGCCAGGGACGGCCGCACGACGTTCTCCTCGTTCGAGGGCAAAGTCTACGGCCTGACCACGTACCATCACGGTGAGGCGATCGCGCTGCTCTACAACCGGCAGTTGTTTACCGATGCCGGTGTGGACGAACCCTCTGAGGACTGGGACGACTCGTGGACGTGGGACGAGTTCCGCGATACGATGCTCCAACTGACGAAGGAATCCGGCGGCACGTACACCCAGTACGGCCTGGACCGGGTCGGCATCAACTACTATCCCAATACGCCCATGCTCTGGGAGGGCGCGTGGATTTCGGACGACTTCCAGTCGATCATCTGCGATTCGCCGGAAGTCATCGAAGCGTACGAGTCCTATATCGCGCTGCAACTCCAGGATCGCTCCTGGCCGTCGCGCGATCAGGCCAACGAGAATCTGGGCGAGCCGCAGCGCGGCTTCACCCACTTCACGCTCGGCAAGACCGGCGTGATCAAGATGGGGTCGTGGCAGCTTGGCGGATACCGCGACACGACCGACATCGACTGGGCGTTCACGCCATTCCCCAGGGCCGCGGTTTCCCTGCCTGAGTTCAAGATCTGGGGCTACGGGGTTGGCACCCAGTCGCAGGCAACCGATCTGGCCTGGGAGTTCGTGAAGTTCCACATTCCCGAAGACCGCTGGGCGCTGCTTACCAGCAACATCCCGGCGCGGCTGGAGGGCGCGGAGAAGTTCCTGCGCGAACTGTATGAGGAACGACCCGGCGTGCGCGTGGATGCTTTCATCAACTCGCTCCCGCTGGGCGGCAACGGCGGCGACCCGGTGCTCGTCACCTCGGCATGGCCGCGCATGATGGAAGAAGCGGTCCGGCCGCTGTGGGGTGAGATGATATCCGGCAACGTGGCGCCGGCCGACGGCCTGAAGAACGTGAAGCCTATTCTGGAGAATATCCTGGCGGAAGAGTCGGCAGGGTAGGCGCAAACGCGTTCTCCACGGACGTGACGTAGCATAGGATGAAAGAGGGGAGCCGGTTCCATTGGGAACCGGTTCCTCTTTCTTTCTGGGTATTCGACAACAGGCCGGAGGGCGCCAGGCCACGGAGGCGGGGGACAAGCCCCCGCGCTACGGGGAGTGGAAATCGATAGTAGGCCGGGTGGCGGGAGGCTATGGAGGCGGGGGAATAGCCCCCGCGCTACGGCTGACAGGGGTGGGCAAGTGTCATTCCGAGCGGAGCGAGGAATCTAGGACCGACATTCTTGCAGCGAAAGCCATAGATTCCTCTCTCCGCTGCGCTCCGCTCGGAATGACACGAAGAATCGGAAGTAGAGGTTTATCCCTGTCAGCCGCGCTACGGGGAGTGTGGGGGCGCTGGAACTGTTGAGGCGGTGTTTGTTGCACGCTAGCCCACCGGGTCGGTCCGGTGGCGCACGGCGTCGGCCAGGGCGCGGTTGACGAGGTGGGTGTAGATTTGCGTGGTGGAGAGGCTGGAGTGGCCGAGAAGCTCTTGAATCACGCGCAGGTTCACGTCGTTGCGCAGGAGGTCGACGGCAAAGCCATGCCGCAACGCGTGGGGCGCCAGGTGTCCCACGCCGGAGCGCCGCGCGTGTTGCGTAATGATTCTGCGCACCATGCGGGGCGAGAGCCGCTTCTCCGCATCTAGGGCGTCGGCCTCCGCCGCCATGCCGGGGCGGTAGCGGATGAAGAGCGGCGGGTAGTCGTCCTCCCGCGCCTCAAGGTATTCCCGCACTGCCAGTTGCGCGCCCTGTTGCAGGAAGACCGGCCGGTCCTTATCGCCCTTGCCTCTGATGATGATTTGCAGGAGTTCGTCCACGCCGAGGCGTTCCAGGGGCAGATCGGCGCGATCGAGGGCGCACAATTCCGCCAAGCGCAACCCCGTGGAGAAGAAGAGCATCACCAGCGCGCGGTCGCGTTTCCCCTGCGGAGAATCCCGCGGGATGGAGCGAAAGAGGCGCACGATGTCCTCGGCGGTGGGCACGTTGCGCGGCGCGTGGCGTTGCAACTTGGGCAACTGCACCTTGTCGTAGGGCAGCACCGCGCGGTCCTCGTGCAGGCTGAAGTACCGCAACATGCTGCGCAGGCACGAAGCGTACTTCGCCAACGTGGACGCGCCGGTGTGGGTGCGCTTCCAAGCCAGAAACGCCGTGACAATCGGCAGTGTCAGGTCTTCCACGCGGGCCACCGGGCGCTGCGTCTTCTCGCAGTAGCCGACGAGTTCGCCGAGCATCTGCTCGTAGGTGCGCACCGTCTGCGGCGAGCGGTTGAGGTAGCCGCAGTAATCGAGAAACTGGCGGCAGTCCTGGCTGAGGGGATGCGTGCCGGCAATCGGCGGCGTAGTCGAGGCTGGCATAGTGATTCCTAAGGCGCGTGGGATTCCAGCGAAAACAGATGGGCGATTGTGTGCATTGCGGCGCGCGCAGCAGCCAGGTGAGTGAGAGCCGGCACGGCAGCGGCGGGCGATGCGCCGCCTCCATCCACCGTACACACAACCTGCTTACGCCGGCTAGAGCAGGGAGTCTTTGTCCAGCAGGGAGCGCGCCAGGTCGTTGTTGTCGGTGGTGACGGCGACGATGGCGTGCTCCGCCAGCCGGTGCAGGATGTGGATGGTGCGCACGTTGACCTGATGTTGGCCGAAGCGCTGCGCCACCGTGGCGAGCGCGCCGGGCCGGTCCGGCAGGGAAAATACGACGGCATCCGACGTGACGGCGCGCAGGTTGGCCTTCAGCAGCGCCAGCAGCGCCGCGTCGTCGTCGTTGGTGCGCAGCGTGATCACGCCGAGTTCACCGATCTGGCGCCCGTCGATCGACTCGATGTTGACGTCCGCTTCGGCAAGGGCTTGGGTTACGAGCGCCAGCGAGCCCGGCTCATCCGGCACAATCACGATGATGCGGTTGTCACTCGCGGCGTCGTTGGCTTGGGGTTGATTCATTGTTCTGACGTCCACTCCAAACAATCTGCGATGACTTTGTCGACAATCTCCCGGGTCACGTGCGGCATGGTAATCAAGTGCACGATGTCCTCCAGCGGCGCAAGTTGCCACTCGTAGACAACATACGGTGAAGGGCGCGGAAAGACAACCGTGACACTATTCTTCGCGCGCCAGGCGGGGATGCCGTTGGCGTTGAACTGCCGCACCGCATACTCGGCGGTGTCCAGCGCCTGCGCCACTATCTGGCGATAGCCCTCTCGCCCGTGCTTCGTCAGCGCATACCAGATAATCATGGGCGTGAACGCGCTGCGCGAGCCGAGGAGCGTGGTATCCAGTACGCCCACGTATTCGATAGCGCGGCCAACCTGGGAGGGGTACTCCTTCTTCGTCACAACCACGCCGCAGGGCACTGGCGAGCCGATCATCTTATGGCCCGAAATCGCGATGCTGTCGATGCCGCTGTCGAAGCCGAACGGCTGCGGGTCGTCGACGAAAGGCAGAATCATCCCGCTCAGCGCCGCGTCGGCATGGACGTAGTAACGCGGCAGGGCCAGTTCCGCGGCAATGGCGTGGATGCGGTCGAGGTCGTCTACGGCGCCTCGCATCGTGGTGCCGATGTTCGCCACGATCAGCGCCGGCGAATCGCGATTGATGCGCATCGACTCGCGCAGGTCGTCGTAGTCCAGTTCGCCGTTCTCCTGGCTGCGGATCATCATGTTGCGAATGTTCAGCACGTGCAGGATCTTCAGCACGGAATAGTGCGTATCCTGCGAGAAGTAGGCGATAGGATCTCCCAGCAACTCGCGGCCCAGATAGATGCCGTACATGTTGCCTTCCGTGCCGCCGGTGGTGACGTAGCCCCAGGCCTCAGACGCGGGCAGGCGCATTAACTCGGCCACCTCGCCCACGACCTCGCGCTCCGTCTCATGCGTGTTCGTCAGATAGCGCGAGAAGCCGAAGGGATCGCCGACGTTGTTCGCCGGAAAGCGCAACAACGGGTAGAGATCGGTGTAGTCGAATTCCTGATTCACCGGATAGCCCGCAAAGAACGGGCTGTGCGCCTCAAACTCGGCGAGCACTTGGCGAATCCGTTGTTCGATTTCAGGTTGGCTCACGGGATGTTTCCTGGCAGTGAGCGCCGCCGGCCAAACCGTTGCGGCGGCAGCCTGCTCCCGGCGGACGCCCTCCGGAGCGGGAGATTCGCGCAATCTCTACCTGGCAGCCGCTAAGAGCCTGTTTACGATCTCTCTGTCTGCACGAGGAACGTTCGCCCTGAGCCGCGTCGAAGGGTGAACGGAACCCACCGCAAGGTTGCATATAGCCGTTCATGCTTCGACAGGCTCAGCACGAACGGTCTTTATCGGCTTTGCTAACTCCCTCATAAGCAGATAGTAAACAGGTTCTAAGGCCCACTTTGCCGCGGAGCCGGGACAGTAGCCTGGACGTAAGGCGCCCGCTACTCCTCTTTCGGGTACAGTACCACGCGAATGTAGCGGTCCAGTGTGAGGTAGCGCTCGGCCGCGGCGGCGACCTGTTCCAGAGTCACCGCATCCAGACGCTCTTCGAATTGATTGATCACGTCGAAGTCCTGGCCGCGCTGGAGCACAGCCCTCATCTGGTTCAGCCAGAAGGAGTTCTCCTCCACCTGCTCTTCTCGGGACGAACGGAGAAGCTCTTTGGCGGTGTCGAGATACTTCTGTTCGCCGCCGTCGATGAGCCAGTTCAACTCCCGCTGGATTGCCGCAAAGAGTTCCTCCACGCGCTCGGGATCGCTGCCAAAGTAGGCATACACCTGGTATTCGGAGTCCGGAATTGAAGACGTCGAGGCGCTGACGCTTACGCCGTACGTGCCGCCGAGTTCCTCGCGAATCTCTTCACGCAGGCGCGTGTCGAGTATCCTGCCCATGAGCGATACCGTCAGCGATTCCTCGAGGGACCAATCGAAGTCACCGGCGAATATGAGAATGGTTGTGCTCCGGGGCTCGATGCCGAAATAGACGGCGTGTTCTTCGAGCGTGGCGGGCGGGTCTATGTTGGGGTCACGCCACTCCTCCGCGCGCCCGGAGGCGGGCAGACTGGCCAGGTACGTCTCGGTCAATGAGCGCAGCGCGTCCCAATCGAAAGCGCCGACGAAGACGAACGTCGAGTCGCCCAAGTCCGCGAAACGGTCTCCATAGATGGACAGAGCGCGTTCCATGTCCAGTTCACCGAGCAACTCAACGGTGAGCGGGCGGCGCCGGTAGTGATCCTGGAAGAGAATGCGCCGCACCTCATCGAAGAACAACGTATCCGGGTCCAAGAGGCGATTCTCGGCCGAGTCACGCAGCCGGTCCACATACGTTTCGAAATAGACCGGGTCGATTTGCGGGTCGGTGGCATAGAGTGTGATCAGTTGGAACAGTGTCTCCAGGTCTTGCGGCGAGGCGCTGCCGGCGAAGCCCTCGAACTGCGAAGCGATGAACGGCGAGACTCCGACCCGCTTGCCGGCCAGGAGTTTCTCCAAGGCCACCTGGTCGTGAGGGCCGGCGCCGCTGCCGGCAACGAGTGAGGCGGCGTGGGTGGCCGAGATATAGTCTTCGTCAGACACGAGGGACGTCCCTCCCGGACTGAATGACCGGAAGAGCACCTGGTCGTTATTGAAGTCGGTCTGCTTGGCGAACACGGTGATGCCATTGGAGAGCGTCCAGCGCACGGCGTCGATGGAATCGATTTGCTGTTCCTCCGTGATTGAGCCGGCGGCTGGAATGTCCGCCAGGAGTGTTTGGCCGGCGGCTTCATCTTCATAGCCCGCCACTTCCAGCGTGTGCGCGGCGGCAAGTTGCTGCGCTACCGCGGCTTTCAACTCGTCTTTGGCGCCGGATCCGATGTCTTCGGGACCGGTGACGAGGAGCACGGTATTGCCGGGTTCAGTCCAGAAGGCCATCAAGGCGTCGACTTCATTCAAGGTAATCTGCGGCAGGAGGAATTGGGTCAATTCCCACTCCATCTCGACGCCCGGCGCCACCGTGGCGCTCAAGAAGTGCTCGACATATTCCTGGGCGAGCGCCCTGGATTCCAGTTGGCCGCGCCTCTCGTAGTAACTTTCCATTTGGCTGAGCAGATTGGCTTTCTCGCGATCCAGTTCGGAAGCGGTAAAGCCATGCTGGCGCACCCGCTGCAACTCCTCGAGCATCGCGTTGAGGCCGGTTTCAACTCCGTCCTTTTCAGTGCCAACCCCAAAGACAACGATGTCCGCCGTGTCGGCCAGGCCGCTGCGGTAAGAGTTGGCGCCAAGATAGGGTGGACTCGGGGTGCGGCTTAGTTCGAAGAGCCGTGCATTGAACATCATGAAGGACAGCCGCTCGATCAGAATGTCCCGGTAGGCTGAAAGCGTCACGCCGTACCCAGAGGGAATTGTGCGCACGATGAACGTGCTTGTGCTCGTAGCCTCGGGGTCGGCAAACACGGTCACGCGCGGCTCAGCGTGGCTCGGCACCTCGTAGCGGGGCCGTTCCGTCGGCGGCTGGATGGCGGCGCGGGCTTGCATGGCCTCCCCTTCCGGCTGCGGCGCAAAATGGCGTTTCACCGCGGCTTCCATTTCGGCAACGTCGATATCGCCCACGACCACCACGGCCATCAGATTGGGGCGGTACCAGCGTTCGTAGAATCCACGCAGATCGTCAGCCGTCGCGTTCTCCAGGACTTCCAGGAGGCCGATAGGCAGCCGGTCGGTGTAGCGCGACGCGCCGAATACCAGGGGTATCCAATGGTTGAGGAAGCGGTCGCCGTAGCCCAGTCTGGTGCGCCATTCCTCGATGACCACGCCGCGTTCCTTATCCACTTCCTCCGGGTCGAAGGAAATGGCATAGGCCCAGTCGCTGAGAATCTGGAACGCGGTCTCCAGGCCTTCGGCGTCATCCGTCGGCACTTCGATAAAATACGTGGTGGTATCGAAACCGGTGGAGGCGTTGAGGTCCGGCCCAAAGTTGACGCCGATTGATTCGAGGTAGTCGACGATCTGCTGCTTTTCAAAGCGTTCGGTGCCGTTGAAGGCCATGTGCTCGACGAAGTGCGCCAGGCCGCGCTCCGATTCTTCTTCCAGCACCGAACCGGCGTGCACGACCATCATCAACTGCACCCGGTTCTTGGGCTCTTCGTTGTGCCGGATGTAGTAGGTCATGCCGTTGGTCAGGGTGCCGTGCGTCACCACCGGGTCAAGCGGCAAGACCGAATCGGGCGTTAGCTCCGCAACCGGCGCCGGAGTGGGCGCTTCGGGTTCAGCGGTAGGCGCGGGCGTGGGAACTGCGGTGGGAACTGGCGCGGTCGTTGCCGTGGGCTCCACGACGGGCATTGGCGCAGGCTGTACGCTGCACGCTACGAGCACTACCGACAGCAGTGCGAGCAAGACGCCAAATAGCGTTGACTTCAAGTGCTTTGACACCGACTTCTCCTTAGATGCGCTGCCGCGCGCGCCACACGGGTTTTTCGCGCTGTAAGACCAGATGGGCGATTCACTTAACGAGCACGTTAGTTGACGTAACTACGCTCGATTTCCTGCTCTTTGCTAAGACACCGCTCCGTTAAGTTGCACTCCGGGGGATTACCGTACGGTCGATGAACATTTAGTCACGGCTTGTGAAGTGCCGTGAAACCGCGAAGGATTCGGTACCGTTACGCCTCAAGCCGCCCCCAGTAGCCGTAACGAGCATCCACTCTACGGAAGGACGCCACTATATTATCGTAGCATAATGCGACGATTCAGGCATCAATGCCGTGCAGCGATCGTGCGCTAGCCGCTGCCGAGGCGGAGGCTGCGGTCCTGCAGCGGCAAGTCCAGGCGGACACCGCTGCGATAGGATTCGCGTATGGCGATGCCGATTTCCAGGGCCTCGCGGCCAAACTCGCCGGGGCACGTCGTTTCAACACCGGCCTCGATGGAGCGGGCCACGCCCTCGATGGCGTCCACCATGGAACTGCGCGGCCGCCACGGGAACGGGAATTGCCGTTGGAAGTCGCCCTCCAGTTCGTCATCGCTGTGGCCCCATAGCTCGAACCAGGCGTGGTGGTTGCGGGTCAGCACGCGGCCGCGTTCGCAGTGGAACTCCATGGTCCAGCTTCTTGCGGGAGCATGGGAGTTCACGTATCCCAGCACGCCGTTTTCGTAGCCGATCATGCCGGAGCCGCTCTGGTCTTCGTTGGTTTGCGCTCGTTCCGCGTCGTCCATGTGGCCGTGGACCCACCGGGCCGGCGCTCCGGCGAACAACGCGAAGAGGCAGAGCGTGTGGCTGTAGATGTTGGAGAGCGGCAGCGGGCTGTGGCAGACCATCGAGCGCAGCGACCCAATTTCGCCGCTGTCGATGAGGGCCTTGGCGTTGGTGTACGGCGCGTACCAGTTGAGGTGCGCGGCAATGGCGAGAATTGTACCGGCGCGCCGGCAGGCCGCGATCATCTCATCGGCCTCGGCGAGGGTGCGGCACATGGGTTTGGTGGCGTAAATGGCCTTGACACCCGCCTCCGCTAGAGCCACGACCACTGCGGCGCGTTCCACAGGCCCGGTGGTGACACAGACGATGTCGGGGTGCTCTTTGGCCACCATCTCATGCAGGTCGGCGTAGAGCGCCTGTACGCCCCACCGTTCGCCAAAGTAGGCCAGCCGCCTGGGATCGACGTCCGCGGCGGCGACGAGTTCTACGTTGCGCGCCTCGATGATGCCGGGCGCGTGCGCCCACGGCCACGGATAGTGGGGCTTGCCCACGTGCTCGTCGTCGATGGTGCTGCCCATGCGGCCGCAGCCGACGACGGCGGCGCGGTAATTCCCCTTGGGCGCGGTTTCGGCCACGGCCTTGTCCGCGCGGGGGCCTTCCCAGTCCGGGTCATGCGAGCGAATTCTCATGCTGCGGCTCCTCTCGACTGCTCCGGCTGAAACTGTCTGAAAATCCAAAACTGTACAGAATCAGCTTCGGATTTTCGGCATGCGCTCAGTTTGCTGTTACTTGTTGGTTGAGCGCTCGTCCCACAATATGCTACGATTGAAACAAAGGTTCCTCCCTGATGACAAGAGCCCAAGGGGCTCTCTCCGGAAACGGAGTAGTCGGGGAGGTCACTTTTAACGGGTGATGCGCATCAATAATAGTGCGTGGCGCCTCTCGCAAATATGTCGAACTCGCTGCGCACCGCCGACGAAATTCGTTGGAAGTACGCTGTTTCGCCTCTCTCATGCTTTCGAAACACTGACCAGCAACTGTAATCCGCAAGTTGCAACCCGTAGTGTGAACGGGAGTCATGATGCAAGATGCGGTGCTTCTTGCCGCGTGGCAGCACATTTGCCAGCGCGATCTTGACGGCTTTTTGGACCATTTTACGCTTCTTTTTCAGAGGAACGGCATCGGTGATGACAATGAACTCTTCAGATTCTACACCCATTCTCTCACGTAGCACGTTCTTAAGGAGGTGGCCCAGCATTTCAGGATAGAAACGTGAATCCGCCGCCAACGCCGGAGCGGTCTTGCTCTTTTCTACGATCAGGCTGTCGATGCGCATGTCGCTGAGGTGCTCGCCGATTATATTGAACACCTTGTTCCGCACATGCTTGTTGTCGTCTGCGCAATGGAAATACTCGTTCTCCAAACCGTACTCAAGACAGTCATATTTCAGGTCGTCTAGCGACTTGCGCCACGTAAACGGCCTTCTTGTGCTCACGCTGGTCAACACAAAGTAGCGTGTCCCACTGGCGCTAAAGTCTAGATTCCCGGACTCGTCTAGGAATACATATTCGCAGTCACTCACCTTCTACCTTTCCACGGGAGTTCTCTCGGTAAGACTGGCCGCTACTCAACCGATCCTTAGCCGACAGCGCGTTGCCTCCGGTACTCTCTCACAGTGTCTCTGCCGGGCTGCCGAGTCCGCTGCGGCAATTCGCGGGCGCCAGCCCTTTGAGGCGCACGGTCGGCAGCCTCTTTAGCCGTTGGTTGAGCGGGTCCACCTCGATACCGACCGACTCCAGCGCGGTTACGCCCAGCAGCGGTTCCGCCTCGGGCTCGCCGAAGATGATCGTCCCGCCGACGATCTCTCCCATGAACTCTATCTCTGCAACCGTGACATCGAGAACAAGGTCGCTGCCATCGGCCAGTTGATAAATTCTCCGCCCCCTGGGTTCCAGACCAATAGCTTCCAGGTGCTGTCTGGGTACCAGGGAATCGGTCGCCCCGGTATCGACCAGAAAAAGACCCTCCCAGAATTTGTCCGGCGCCGCGGGGTTCGTAATCCTGACGGTTACGTGTGTTGCTCCCACTTTCTTCCTCCTGCAATCTTCAGATTCCACGCTCATTGTATTACGAATCCGAGACGGCTGTGTGCTGCCACCTTGCGCTCCTTGTCGGACAAGCAACAAAAATGGTATAAAGGGGCGGTGACGGATACGCAGTTTTCACCAGGGAGTGAGTGAGAATGCAATACGTTAGATTCATAGCAGCGTTCGTAGTGTACACCGTCATCGACGTGGGGTGGAATCTTTCGCCCATTGCGACCGGCATGTACAAGAGCCTCTACGACGAGAGCGGCAATACCGAGCTCTTGGACACGTTCGGCAGGCCGATGGACACGTGGGGCGGCGCCCAGTTCGTTTCCTTGCTGGCGTTTCTCTTGCTGATTGCGCTTGCCAATAGCTACCTGGCAATCGAGCCGGCGCTCAAGGAACGCAGCCTGCGGCGGGCGATGCAGAACAGCTTCGTGCTCGGCTGCGCGGCCTACGCCACCTACATCGTGCCCATCTACCTGATGATGTCCACCTGGCCCACGCTTCTGGTGCCCGTGGACATTCTGATTGGCGGGCTGCTCAGCCTGATTACGTCGACGGTAGTCACGTACGTGGCCCTGCGCCGGAGCAACGCCTGACGGTTCACGAAGACTCCCGCTGCCCAAGATGCGCTTGCACCCGGTCACGCCTCGTATTGGGGCGTGACCGGGTTTGCTATGGACTCCGCACCGTTTCCGTCTGCTGTGGAGCGACAGCGCCCGCGTGTCAGGTGGAGTCCGCAGCCTCACCCGTGTAGAACGCGGTCGTTTGCCGCGCCGCCGAAACTGCGGCGGCGGGGTCCGTGCCCGACGCGATCGCCGCTTGCGCCCAACCCTCGCTGCTGCCGGTGATGAACGCCTTGCCGTCCGGTGAAGTGGCAAACTCCATTTCGTCCGGCCTGGGCGCGTCCGGCCGCGCCAGATGAAAGGCGAGGCCCAGAAACCCCATTTCCCAGCCCACGCCGGCCGCGCCCGGCCCGTACGTGTCCCAGTGCGGCGAGAGACGGGCGGTGTGGGTGAGCGCGAGCCGTATGCCGCTGGCTCCGGCATCAGAGAGCCGCACCTCGACCCAGCTAACGTCACCGGCAAATTCCCAGGTGACGGCATAATGTGAAAGCGGCTCGCAGCCGGTGATCGTGCCGCCGGCGTTGCCTTCCAATTGGTAGCGGCCGCCGAGTTCAAGCTCGCCGCTGATCCCGGTGAAAAAGCGGGGAATGCGCACAGCGTTCGTCACGGCGTCCCACAACTCTGAGGCCGTGGTTGCATAGACACGGGCAAGCGAGACGTCACTGGCGGGACTGCCGTCGCGCTCCAGAAAAGACACGGAGCGCTCCATCGCGCTTAGGTGACTCTCGGCATCGAATTTCACAGTTTCTCCCTTTCCAACAATCCTACTGCCGAAAAACCATCATTGCCTTGGGATTGGCCGGACATTCACGGTGACGTCACGCGCAATCGTAAGGCTGTGAGCCGTCTGTCATTGCTCTCCGTCCGCTGCCGTCGCACTAGTCCAGGCTCGCCAAGACTCTACATGCGCGCCTCTCTGAACACTTCCAAGAGTTCGCCACGCCGGGGATTGTCAACTGAGAGAAGCTCGCACAGTTTCTCTTCTATAACGCTCTTGTTGGGAATCTTCCAGTCTGGATACTCAAACACCCTATAGTGGATGAACTCTTTGAGCCCGTCCCTATCGTAAACCGCTTTGGCCGCCAGGAATTCATGGAGCAGACCCCGATGGTGCGCGTACCCGTGGCTCCTACCGGCGCGCTTGTGGATGACTTCGATGTGTTCGTGCAATGCGGCCAGGGCGGCGGTGGTGGGGTCTGACCGCAAGAAGCTGTCCGGAAGGTATATGTTGCCGTCAGAGTCGTACATAGCCGGATCCATGCCGGGCGGCCACGGATCGCAAACCGAATACGTGACCTCGACCCCGGCTACTACCGTCTTCCGCGTTTCTTGGACCGCTGCCTTGATCTGGCGAATGATTCGGTCGATCTCCTCGCCCTCATGTGGAAGACGAATCTTGTCGGCCATGACTTGCCTCTTCTACCCGGAACAACGTGGTCTGGCATCCCTGGTCGAGCCAATAGTCCTACAAGCGCTAGTGCCGGAAATTACTAGTCGAAGCGCGAGCGGCGGCCTTCCATGTCGCTGTGGACGTCCAGCAGCACGGTTTTGCCGTCCGCGTTGAGTTGCTGCGCTTTCCTGAGAGCGGGGGCTACTTCGGAGGGAGCGGTGACGGTAATGCCCACCGCGCCCAGGCCCTCGGCGATCTTGGCGTAGTCGCCGGACATGAAGGTGAGGTCGAACCGTTCTCGCGCCTGCGGATACCCGCCCGGATAGGTGGCCATGTCGCCGTTGTTCAAGACCACCGTGGTGATGGGCGCGCCCGCCCGCACGGAGGTCTCGATGTCCAGCCCGGACATGCCGAACGCGCCGTCTCCCATGAAGTTGAGGCAGAACTTATCGGGCTTGGCCAGTTTCGCGCCAATCATCAAGGGGATGCCGAAGCCCAGGTGGGTCGTCTTGCCCCAGCCGACGTAGCTGTGGGGGACCGTGGCGGTGTAGAAGGGCAAGATCGAGTCCCGGGGCGCGCCGGCGTCATGGGTGACGATGCTGTTCTCCCGGTCGAGCGTCCTGTCCAACTCGCGGATGACGCGGTAGGTGTTGATGGGCGTCTCGTTGGAGTCTAGGAGCGGCCTCCATTCCGCAAGCCACTGCTCTCTCAAGGCGGCGATGGACGCGGCTACCTGATTCTCCCCGCGCCGTCCGTTCTCCCCAAGCCGGTTCTTGATTTCCTCGATCATCATTTGCAGCGTGAGCTTCGTATCCCCCGGCAGTCCGATGGCAGCCGGATAGTCCTTATTGATGTCGTCGCTGCCTTCGACGTTTTGAATGATGGTCTTGCCATCCGGAATGGGTTGTCCGTAGGGCGAGACGGTCAAACTGGAACCGGCGGCAAAGAGGACGTCGGACTCCTCGATCCAGCGCCGGGCGGGCAGGGTCGTCGTCGCGCCGCCCGCGCCGAGAGCCAGAGGATGGCGCTCATCGAAAGACGACTTGCCGGGCATGGTGCAAAACACCGGTATCTGGGTAAGCTCGGCCAACCCTCTCAGTTCGTCGGTCGCGTCCGCGAACAGCACGCCCTTACCCGACCAAATGACCGGCCGCTTGGCGTCCAGGAGCAGCCCGACCGCATCCCTGACATCATTCACTGACGGGCGTTGCGGGAACCGGCGGGGCGGTTGGTAGGGCGTCGCCGTTTCAGGGACTTCCCGTGTATCCATGTCGGTGGGAATCTCGACAATCACCGGGCCGGGCGTGCCGTTGCGCAGCGCGTGAAACGCCCGGCGCATGGCGCTGGCAACCTGGCCGGGATCCGCGATGACTTCGCCGCGTTTGGAGACGCTCTGGTAGGTACGCACCGGCGAAAAATCCGGCCGCACGGCGTAGCGGCTCAGGGGCGGACCGGCGGTGAGGTAGAGGATGGGTACGTTGTCAGCGAACGCCTGCGCGATGCCGCCCATGGAGTTCTCCGCGCCAGGGCCGCCCTGGGTAATCGCCACCCCGAACCGGTTGCGATTGCTCACGCGGCTGAAGCCGTCGGCGGCCATGAGAGCGCCGCGTTCCTGCCGGAACATGATTGTGCGGATGCCTTCGCCGGCGACCGCTTCGATCAGTTCGTTGGAGGGGAAACACGAGACCCACTCCACGCCTTCCTTCTTGAGGATCTTGGCGACCGCTTCCAGCACATTCATGTTCTGCTTCTTTCAGTTGCTTATGGGCTTTGCTGCGGGCGCGCGGGCCAGCCGGGTATCGACAGCCAGCCTATGTGCGGCCGCTCCGCGTCTAGGACTGCCACTGGAGCAGGCCGGAGCCGGGCAGCACCGACGGATTGACACAGGACATCGGCCAGCGTCCCCCAAGAACCAGCGCGATTTCCAGGCCCACCCGCCGCCGGCTTACGTCCAATACTCTGGATGAGGCGGAGGCGACGTGGGGCGTCAGCGTGACGTTTTCCATGCCGAACAGGGGATTGTTGGGGTCTGGCGGTTCCTGCGCCAGCACGTCCAGAGCGGCGTGGGCAATCCGACCTTCCTCCAGCGCCAGAGTCAGAGCCGCCTCGTCCACGGTCGTACCCCGGCCGGTGTTCACGAATATGGCAGTGGGCTTCATCAGCCGGAACTGTTGCTCCCCAATCAATTTGGCCGTGCCGCCGGTACCGGGCAGATGATTTGCAACAATGTCCGACCGCTGCAATAGCTCCTCCAAGCCGACCGGCTCCACGCCGAATTGAATCATTGTGGTCTCCATGACGAAAGGGTCGTAGGCCAAGAGGCGGAGGCCGAATGGCTTCATCAGCGGCGCAACGGCCCGGGGGATGTTGCCAAAGGAGATGAAGCCGAGGGTCTGCCCGTAGAGCCGGGGCAACCGGCGCAACGGTGGGTGACCTTCCCACCAGCCCCCTGCCCGCACGACCTTGTCCATGAGCAGCAGCCGCCGGTGGGCGGCCAGGATGAGCATGGCCGTGTGCTCCGCTACCTCCTGGATGTTGATGTCGGGGCAGTTGGTAACCGGAATGCCTTTGGCGGTGGCCGCCGCAATATCGACGTGATTCGTGCCCACGCTGTCCAGGGCGATGAGCTTGCACCGCTCGAGGCCGTCGATGACTCTCCGCGATAGGGACACGCCTCTCACTATCAGGGCGTCCGCGTCCCGCGCTCCTTCCAGAAACTCATCGTCCGTCGCCGCGGTGACTTCCACGATCTGGGCATCAACGCCCCGCAGAGATTCTTCCTCAAGAGCGTAGTCGGCAGGCCGGTTGGGGCGTCCCCATGCCACGATCGTGAACTTCGCCACGTTGCCCTCCAGAGAGTCGTCATATCACAATGATGCGGCAACTGCCTGCGCTGGCGGCGCGGCGCAAGAGCGCCGGCGGCGCCGGAGAGCAGCGCCCAAGTCACGAGGCGGTTAGCGTAATCCTACCACAGGGCGGCGGCCTGGAAGCGCAGGGCGTTGCAACGGCGTCGATGAAGAGAGACAGAACGAGCAGGGCTTCGGGTGTGTGAGCACCGGCAGGCTCCGTCACGCGGAAAGTGGGTCTACCCGCCGTTCGCTAAGCGTGCTGTGAGACGCCCTTGGAAGATCCGGGCACTTCAAAGCCCCACAGCACGTTCAGCATCGGGGCGGCGCGTCTATTCCGCCAGGCCCAGGCTCGCCAGGATGAAGGCGTATTCCTCGGCGATCTCGTACCACTGGGCAGACCGGCCTGACCGGCCGCCGTGTCCGGCGCCCATGTCGGTCTTTAGCAGCACCAGATTGTCATCCGTCTTGACGGCGCGTAGTTTGGCCACGTACTTGGCGGGTTCCCAGTACGTCACTCGCGGGTCGTTCAGCCCCGCCGTCACCATTATCGGCGGGTACTCGCCCGGCATAAGCTGGTCGTAGGGCGAGTAGGAACGAATGTACTCGAAGGCGGCCTTGTCCTCGATCGGATTGCCCCATTCGGGCCACTCCGGCGGGGTCAATGGCAGGTCGGCGTCGAGCATGGTGTTCAGAATGTCCACGAAAGGAACGTTGGCAACCGCCGCGCCCCAGAGTTCCGGAGACTGGTTGATGACGGCCCCCACCAGGGACCCGCCCGCGCTGCCCCCGGCAATGGCGATGCGTCCCTCAGAGGTATAGCCTTGGTCTATCAGGTGGCGCGCCACGTCCACGAAGTCGTTGAAGGTGTTGGTACGTTCGAAGAGCTTGCCGGCCTCATACCAGTGGTAGCCCAGGTCGTCGCCGCCGCGCACGTGGGCGATGGCGAATACGAACCCCCGCTCCAGAATAGACAGTCTGGCGGTGGAGAAGTACGGGGAGAGGGCATAGCCGTACGCGCCGTAGGCGTAGAGAAACATGGGCGCGGAACCATCCACCGGCGTGTCCTTGTGGTGGACGATCGACACCGGCACCTGCACGCCGTCCCGCGCCGGCGCCAGTTCGCGGTGGGTCACGTACGCCGCGGCGTCATGTCCGCTGGGAATTTCCTGCACCTTGCGCACTTCCAGTTCACCCGTTTCGACGTGATAGTCGAAGTCGGTCCACGGTGTGCTCAGGGACGTGTATATCACCCGGAGAGCGGTATCGTCGAATTCCGGCGCGAAGTCGATGTACGCGGTGTAGGCCGCCTCGGGGAAGTCGATGTGCCGCGACTCCCCGGCGCGGTCGATAATGCGCACCTGGTCCAGGCCGTCGATCCGTTCCTCAACCGCGATGTAGCCCTCGGTCAGATAGAAATCCTTGATGTACAAGGAGTCCGTGCCCTGCAAGAGGGTTTCCCATGCCGCCTCGGTGGGGTCGTCCTCGGACGCGGTGGCCAGGCGGAAGTTCTTGTGGTTGTCGTTCGTCAGGATGACGAAGCGGTCGCCCTGGTGGTCGATGGAGTATTCGTGGCCCGGCCGGCGGGGGGCTACCAGCACCGGTTCCGCCGTGGGGTCGTCGGACAAGAGCAGCCGGTACTCGGAGGTCACGTGGTCGCCGGCGGCTATGATGACGTATTTCTTGGAGGCAGTGCTCGCTACCGAGATGAAGAACCCCGGTTCGGCCTCCTCGTGCACCACGGTGTCTTGTTCGACCGGCTCGCCCAGGATGTGCCGCCGCACCTGCCAGGGACGCCCAATTTCGTCCAGCGCGGTGTAGAAGAAGGAGGAGTCGTCGGCGGACCACACGACCCTGCCTCGCATCTCCGTGACTTCATCCGCTAGCAACTCGCCGGTCTCCAAGTTCTTGACTACCAAGGTGTAGCGTTCCGAGCCGTTGGTGTCGGTGCTGTACCCCAGCAGGGAGCCATTGTTGCTTACGGTAAGTGAGCCCAAACGGAAGTATTCCAGGCCCTCGGCCAACGCCGGTTCGTCCAGGAAGACTTCGGCGTTCTCGGTCGGGCCTTCCCGCGCGTCCGGGTCGGAGGCGGGCCAGCGCAGCCATTCGCGGTACTGGCTGCCTTCGCCGTAGCGCCACTGGTAGTACCACTGTCCCCGCCGCTGGGGCAAGCCGGTCAGTGCCGCCGGTTGGCGTCCCTCGATTTCCTTGTAAATCGTGTCGATCAGGTCCTGGTACGGCGCCATGCTGGCGGCGAAGTAATCGTTCTCCGCTTCCAGGTACGCCAGCACGTCCTCGTCATCCACCGTCGGGTAGTCCTGGTCCCGCAGCCAGTGCCAGGGATCTTGGACGGTAATCCCGTGTATGGTAAAACTGTACGGACGCTCCCCGGCAATTGGTGGAACCGGCGCGGTATCGGTTGCGGACGGAGCGGCAACGGGCGCTTCCGCGGGTTGCAGCACGACGGTTCCGCACCCGGCCAGAGCAAATACGGCCAACGCGAGGGCGGCGAAGAGTATGAGAGCGCGGCGATTCTGATACAAGATGGAAATCTCCCAGAATTCGAATTGTTTGACGTACTGCTATCGTATGGTGACGCAAACTGACGTGTCAAGGGCAACGCGCCGGTCTTGGCAAACGGTACGATTCACGGCAGGGCACGCCACGAGCGGCGGATCGGTTTGAAGCGCGGGACTGCGGCGGCGCGCAGGTTGTGGCATCCGGCGAGTGGGGATGAGGCGGCGCGCAGATAGAGGCAGCTAGTGAGTGAGGAAGAGGCGGCTCGAACTCCCTATCTTCATCTTTGCGATTGATGGCGCCTCCGGGCGCGCCAAACTGCCCGGTAGCGCAGGTTTGAAACCTGCGTCTTCTCTGGGTTTCCGAGCCCGCGCCCAACTGCCCGGTAGCGCAGGATTGAAACCTGCGTCTTGTCTGGGTTTCCGCGCCCGCGCCGAACCGCCCGGTAGCGCAGGTTTGAAACCTGCGTCATCTCTGGGTTTCCGCTCGCGCGCCTAACCGCCCGGTAGCGCAGGTTTGCAACCTGCGTCTTGTCTGGGTTTCCGCGCCCGCGCTCAACTGCCCGGTAGCGCAGGTTTGAAACCTGCGTCTTGTCTGGATTTCCGCGCGCGGGCCTAACTGCGCCTGGAGAATATCCAGGTTACAAATCGGTTTCCGCAACGTGCTGGAACCCATCCCAACCGGGCAGGGCGGCGGACTGCCTCACCCACTCCGCCAACCGCTCCTCATCGAAGTCGCCCTCGTAGAGGTCGATCCAGCGCGCGTCCGGGTCTTTCCCGGAGCCGGGCGGTTCGGGATGCAGCGACGCGCCGTTCAGAAAGGTAACCTTGATGTAGCGGGTGAAAACGTGATAGCTCAGGAACCAGCCTCGGCCCGGAATGCCGTACCAAGGCGAGTTCCAGCGCACCGCCTTGCGCACGCCGGGCACGGCGCCCACGATGAGAGCATCCAGGCAGCGCCCAACGTCGCTCTTCCAGCCCGGCATCGCCGCAATGTACGCCTGCACCGGAGCGTCACCGTCGGCCTTAGCAACCTGCGGATTGCAGCCGGAAAGGAGCGCCGGCTTCCCCTCGTCCCGCTGGACAGTAGTCTGCTTCGCCGTCTTTCCTGGTTTCTTGGATGCATTGCCGGCCATTGCGTTCACTCCGATCCACGCTGCTTGCGGATGCGCCGGCCGAGTGAAAAGGCGAGAGTTACGTTCTGGTGGAGATGAGGAGACTCGAACTCCTGACCCCCTCCTTGCAAAGGAGGTGCTCTCCCAACTGAGCTACATCCCCGTGGGACGGGCCGCAAAGTGAAACAATGCCGGTGGAATCCCGGCATTGCGTGCGGCGGTGGGCCACTGTGGATTTGAACCACAGACCTCGCCCTTATCAGGGGCGCGCTCTAACCAACTGAGCTAGTGGCCCGGTAACGCGCAACTGCGCGGCTGCCCACGTTATTGTACCACGCGCGGCCGCGTCTGTCCGCCGGCATTGGGCGGAAGAAGAGGCGGCGGCACGTCTCCCTCACAAGGCGAATATAGCGCAGCATGCGCCGGGGCGCAACTATGAGGCAGCGGGTTTCGGCAATGCGATTGCCGGGCGGCCGCCAGAGAGCGCGGCTGCTCAGGCGGGCCGGAGAGGCGTCATTGCCATGCATTCGGCAGCGGAGGGAGGTAAGGGGAGAGTGCGGGCAATCTGCGCCAGGTCGCGCAAAGGCTCAGGCATTCTCGCTCGGGCGCAGTCGTTCGAGGGTGGGCGCCAGGTCGGCTGCCGCCACGCGCTCTTGCGTGCTCGACGCCAGGTTTCGCAGCAAGACGTGTTCCTCCGCCAATTCATCGTCGCCGATGATCACGGCGTAGTCCGCCTGATGGTTGTCCGCCTGGCGCAATTGCGCCTTGAGGCTGCGGGGCCGATAGGTGGTGAGGGCGCGGATGCCGCGCTGCCGCAGTTCGTTGACCAGGCCGGCGCCGTAGGTCCCGGCCCTTTCGCCGAGCGTCGCCACGAAGACGCTGAACTGCCTCTCCTCTTCAGGCGCGATGCCCTGGCGCTGGAGATTGAGGATGATGCGCTCGATGCCCGTGCCAAAGCCGATGCCGGGCACGTCGCGCTTGCCGATCTGGCGCGCCAGCCCGTCGTAGCGTCCGCCGCCGCCCAGCGCGCTCTGCCGCCCGACGGTTTCCGGCCAGACCTCGAAGACCGTGCGCGTGTAGTAGTCCAGGCCGCGCACCAGCGTATGGTTCAGCGTGTACGCAATGCCCATCGCCTCCAGAGACCGTTTAAGGGTCGAAAAGTGCGCGTCGCAGTCCGCGCAGAGGTTGTCCAGCATGTGCGGTGCTTGCGCGATGTGCGGCTGGCACGACTTCTCTTTGCAGTCGAGCAGGCGCAAGGGATTGCGTTCCAGGCGCGCGCGGCAGTTCTCGCAGAGGTCGTGGGCGCGGGATCGGTAGTACGCCGCCAGTTCCGCGACGTAGGGCGGGCGGCACACGCCGTCGCCAATGCTGTTGAGTTGCAGCGAGACTCCGGTCAGCCCGACGCTGCGATAGAGGTGCAGGAGCAGGCCGATGACTTCGGCGTCGATGCCGGCCGCTGCTTCGCCCAGCGCCTCCACGCCGAACTGATGGTGCTGGCGCAGCCGCCCGGCCTGGGGCCGGTCGTAGCGGAAGATCGACGCGACGTAGCCGAGTTTCACGGGCTGGGGCAGCCGGTGCATGCCGTGTTCCAGATAGGCGCGCACCACCGGCGCGGTGCCCTCCGGGCGTAGGGTCAGGCTGTCGCCGCCCCGGTCGGCAAAGGTGTACATTTCCTTTTCAACGATGTCCGTGCCTTCGCCAACGGTGCGCTGGAAGAGCCGGGTGTCCTCGAATACCGGCGTGCGGATTTCGCCATAGCCGTAAGTGGCGCAAATGCGCTGGAAGTGAGCGGCAACGCCGCGCCAGTGGGCTTGCTCGCCGGGCAGGATGTCGTTGGTGCCTCGCGGGGTCTGCAGCACGGCTTATTCTCCTGACTGCACTGCGCTGATGCGGCGGCTTTGCTGAAGACGTTGGGCCGCCGCGGCGGCGGTGCGGCCTCTTACGGCAACCACTTTGCGGCGGGAGGCCGCGCCTCGCCGCAGGGTGACGGCAGACTTGGGGACGCCGAGCGCCTGCGCGAGAAAGCCGATCAACTCCTCATTCGCCTTGCCGTCCACCGGCGGCGCTTGCAAGCGAACGCGCAACGCGCCGTCATGCGTGCCGGCGAATTCCGTGCGGCGGGCTCGCGGCTGCGCGATGACGGTCAGTTCGCAACCGGCGGCCGGCTTCGACGCCGAGGCGGAGTCGCGAATGTAGGATAGCGGAGGCGTCATGCGTCAAGCGCAGATGAGGTTAAGCAGAACGCTTCGCAGAAGCTGAAGGAGAATGAGCGCCACCAACGGCGAAAAGTCGATCATGCCGGTATTCGGCATGAAGCGGCGCACCGGCCCAACAATCGGCTCCGTAATGTCATTGAGCATCGCCACGATGGGGTTGCCGGGGTCCTGGACGAACCAAGAAGCCAACGCGCGCGCGATGATGGCGAAGATCAGCGCGAGCGTGAGAAAATGGATGAAGGTGCAGATTATCTCCATGATGCGTCTTGAACTTCCACCTAGGTGCTTTGCAGTACTTTCTTCGACTCTTCTCGCGATTCAACTCTCGGCTGAGGCGGCGGGCGCTCGCCGAACAGGGCGCGGCCAACGCGCACGATGGTTGCCCCCTCCTCAATAGCAAGCTCATAGTCGTTGGTCATGCCCATGGAGAGTTCACGACAAGGGTGCCCGGGCACGCCGGCCCGGAGTTCGTCGCGCAAACGCCGCAATGTTTGGAACTCGCCGCGCAGCGTGGCCTCATCGTCCGTGAACGACGCGATCGTCATCAGCCCGTCGATGCGCAGCGGCGGGCGCGCCGGATTCGCCTTAGACTTCGACTGCGTCGCGGTCTCCGACTTTGTCGCGGTCTCCGCAATGCTCTGGGCAACCGCGAGCACGTCGCCGGGCGGCAGGCCGAACTGGCCCGGCTTGCCGGATACGTTCACCTGGAGGAGAACCGGCAATTGGCGGTCCTGTGCCGCCGCGTGGCGCGCCAGCGCCGCAGCCAGGCGGAGGCCGTCTACGGCTTGAATGCAGTCGAAGAGCGCCACGGCTTGCCTCGCCTTATTGGACTGCACGTGCCCTAGCATGTGCCACCGGAGAGACGGCGAGAGCGCGGGAATCTTCGCCGCGGCCTCCTGCACGCGATTCTCGCCAAACACGGTAAGCCCGGCCTGGGCGGCGGCGGCGATCGCCTCCGCGCCAAAACCCTTGGAAACCGCCACCAGGGTCACGCCGGCAGGGTCGCGTCCGGCCCGCGCCGCGGCGGCGTCCATGCGCGCTCGTACCTGTGCCAGAGATTCGGCAATTCCCATACCGGCATTCTCCACGCGCTCAGCGCCGGAAGTACCCCGTCAGGACAGTCTCACCGCCTCTACTGTATCAAATTGCGGGCAATTCTGCATTCGCGCGCGCCAGCGGAGCGGAAGCGGGGGCGCTTGGGCGGCGGACTGTGGTCAAAGCACATGGCCTGGAGTATAATCGAAGGTAAGTGGCAGCCTGCGCCTGGCGCCGTTTTCGGTTGCGGCCCGCGCTATTGTGACGTAGGTCTTGCCTATCGGAAGCTGACGATTGCGGAACATTAAACGAGATTAGGAGATAATCAATGCAACGGAAGTGGACTGGCGACGGCGGATTGCAAATCCGCATGGTCGTTACCATGTTGCTCCTGGGCGCGGTCTACGTCTTCTTCCTGGCCGCGCTCTGGTCGCTGGGCGCCGGCGCCATGACCCTGCTCGTCTTTGCCGTCGGCATGATGTGCGTGCAGTACTTCTTTAGCGACAAGATGATCCTGTGGTCCATGGGCGCGAAAGAGGTGACGCCGGAAGAAGCGCCGGACCTCCACGCCATGGTGGAACGCCTTTCGGCCATGGCGGACATGCCCAAGCCCCGGGTGGCTATCGTTGAAAACAACATGCCCAACGCCTTCGCCACCGGGAGGGACCCCAAACATGCCGTGGTGGCCGTCACCACCGGCCTGGTGTACCAGTTGAACCGCCAGGAGTTGGAGGCGGTGCTGGCCCACGAACTGAGCCACGTGAAGAATCGCGACGTGATGGTGATTACGCTGGCGAGTTTCTTCTCCACCCTGGCCTTCATGATCATGCGCTGGGGCATGTACGTCGGCCTCTTTGGCGGCTTTGGCGGACGGGGGCGCGATAGCCAGGGAAGCGCGATCATCTTGGTCTATTTCGTGGCGCTGCTGGTCTGGATCGTCAGTTTCTTCTTGATACGGGCGCTCTCCCGCTACCGGGAGTACGCCGCCGACCGGGGCTCGGCCGCGCTCACCGGCTCGCCGTCTCATCTCTCGTCCGCTCTGCTGAAAATCAGCGGCCGCATGCAGCGCATTCCCCAGGACGACCTGCGGCAGGTAGAGGGCGCCAACGCCTTCTTCATCATGCCCGCTCTCAGCAAGAACTCCATGATGGAACTCATTTCCACGCATCCCTCGCTTGAAAACCGCTTGAAGCGCCTGGCAGCGCTGGAGCAGCAGATGGAGCGCGCGTAGTGAAGTTCCTGGATGCGCTGCTGGGCCGCAGCCGGCCGGTTCGCTCCCATTTGGAACGCTTGATGAGCATCTCCACCGCGGCCTTTGCGTTTGCCGCCAGCAATGGGCTGGAGAGCACGGGCAGCGCCGGTATCTGCTTTCGTTCGCTGTCGTCCAGCCAGTTCGCGGGACTGCAACGCGAACTGGCCGAACTGCTGGACGTGAGCGGCAAGGAAACGGGCACGGATACGCTGATCAAGGAAGACTCGTTCGGCTTCCATTGGGTGGTCCTGGAAGACCCCGACTTCGAGGACCTGGTCACCACAATTCACATGGTGAGCCTCACGCTGTCTGAGCACGGCTACCGCGACCAGTTGCTGGCGGCGGCGTTTCGCTTCAAGGACGCGGCGGGCGCGGGCACGTACTGGATCTACAACTACAAGCGCGGATCGTTCTACCCGTTCGCGCCCACCGGCACACGGACGCGCGACAACGCCTTGGAACTCCGGATGCAGGCCGTAGCCGATCGCGAATTGCCGCTGGAAGCCGACCAGTCGAAGTGGTACGCGCTGTGGGAACTGCCGGTATAGCCAGTCCTATTGCCATGCGCGGTTGCGCGCAAAGAGGATAACGCCGCAGTCTACGCACACGTTTAAGCACGGAACGACAGAAAAGAGAGGAGGCAGGATGAACCCCTGCCTCCTCTCTTCATTTCTCCGTTCATTGCCCGCGCTCCAGGCGGGGAATGAGGAAAACCGTATTTGTCGATTTTCCTAGAAGATCGACTCTTGCGTCCGCATGTCGAAGGCGTGGCACTTGTCCACGTCGACCACCATCTCGATGTCGCGTCCCACGATCGCCTCGGCGCGCGGGTCGAGCCGGGCCACGAAGTCGATGTCGCCGGCCAGGCAGTACACGTACATCTCGGAGCCGAGGGTCTCCACCACGTCTACGCGGGCCGTCATCGAGTTGCCCTCGCTGACGTCGAGCGCGGCGGGGCGGAAGCGCGGGTCGAACATGTCCTCAGGCCGCCAGCCGAAGTAGACTCTGTCGGTCTCGGCCTTGGCCAACTTGGCGGCCTTGTCGGGCGGCCAGCGGAGCTTGAAGCCGCCGGTTTCCACCCACATCTCGTCGGCGTCGCCGGAGAGCGTCGCCTCCTGGAAGTTCATCGCCGGGCTGCCGATGAAGCCGGCCACGAACATGTTGGAGGGATGGTCGTAGATGTTCTGCGGCGAATCCAGTTGTTGCAGCACACCGTCGCGCATCACGGCGATGCGGTGCCCCATCGTCATGGCTTCCACCTGGTCGTGGGTGACGTAGATGGTAGTGGTCTCCAAGCGGCGGTGCAGCTTGATGAGCTCGGCGCGGGTTGTGACGCGCAGCTTGGCGTCCAGGTTCGAGAGCGGCTCGTCCATCAGGAAGACGGCCGGGTCGCGCACGATGGCGCGTCCCAGCGCCACGCGCTGGCGCTGGCCGCCGGAAAGCTGGCGCGGCTTGCGGTTGAGCAGTTCGCCGATGCCCAGCATCTCCGCGCTCTCACGCACGCGGCGGTCGATTTCCTTCTTGGGTGTGCGGCGCAGCCGCAGACCGAACGCCAGGTTATCGTACACCGACATGTGGGGATAGAGGGCGTAGGACTGGAACACCATGGCGATGTCCCGGTCTTTTGGCGGCACGTCGTTGACCAAGCGGTCGCCGATGAAGAGACTGCCTTCGGTAATCTCCTCGAGGCCGGCAATCATGCGCAGCGTGGTCGACTTGCCGCAGCCGGACGGCCCGACCAGGACCAGGAACTCCTTGTCCTTCACTTCCAGGTTCATGTTGCTTACCGCGACGACTTCGCCAAAGCGCTTCGTCACGGCTTCAAGAGTTACGCTAGCCATCTACGGCGCCTCCTTCTGTGCGCATTCGATTCTGTTCCACCCGGTGCCGCGCTCTAGCGGCGCGACGCATGTTCGCTTCCTACCGCGCCACTATGATACACCATATAGCAGTCTATGCCTATGCGCGGCACAGCATAGGTGAAGTTTACGCGATGCCCGCCATGCCGTCAAGTGCGCGCCGCCCGCTACCGTGGAAAGACGGCAACGAGCAGCACGATGATGATCAAGACTACGCTCGCGCCGACGATGGCGACGTTGACGGGCGTCCAGAAAGTAGTCGTGCCCGAGGGCGGCGGCTCGCTAAAGCTCTCTTCCGCGGCTTCGGCGTGGCAGTCGCGGTGATAAGCGCCGAACGTGCGCGGGGCCGTGTAGCCCACAGGCGCGATCTGCGCGGGCGCGCCGGTCTCGTTGGCGGCAACGACCAGGTCGTCTTTCGCGGTAATGGCCCCGCCGCACCACTGGCAAATGGGAAAACCCTCGGCGGTGCGGTCTACCGGACCGGCCGGATGAGGCGCTTCCGCTTGCCGTTCCGGCGGCGCTTCTTCGTCTTGGCGCATGGGGTTATCTTCGTCGTTCATAGCCTGGTGTCCATGGCACTGTCCTGGCCGCGCATCGGCGCGCTGGCAGCCGCATTCGAGTAGTTCTCAGCCTCACCAAGTCCGGCGTCATACGCGGCTAGAGCGTCAAGTACCCCGCGCTCGCGTCGAAGAGTTCGTCGGTCATGGCGCGTACGTCTTCCAACGAGCACTGGGTCGTGGTGAGCGGGTCCAACGCGATCGCCTCGTAGACGCGGCGCCGGTCCTGTTCCAGGAGGGCCTGCACGGTCAACTCCTGCACGTTGACGTTCGTCCGGTTGATGGCGGCGCACTGGGCGGGCAACGCGCCGACGGAGCACGGATGCATGCCGGCGCTGTCGACCAGAATCGGCACTTCCACGTTGCAGCCCGGGGGCAGATTGGCGATCAGGTCCGTATTGGGCACGTTGCCGTTGAAACGATAGGGCGTATTTGTCTCGACGGCGTGGAGAATGAACGAGCAGTACTCGTGGGTGCGCGTGAACGGCAGCGGCTCGGGGCTTTCTAAGGCCTTGCGCTGGTTCGCAAAGTAGTCTTCGCGCCGCTCCTGCCGGGCGTACATGAAGGATTCGCGTATCTGCGCTTCCTCGTCCACCAACCGCCCGTGGTCGTCCTTGGCCGCGTTGTTCTCTTCCGCCCACTGCTTCAAGTGCGCCGGCATGAAGCGCGCCCGGTCCGCGGCCGTGCGGCGAAACCACGGCGTGTACTCGGACATGTGGTGGCTCGACTCGGTGACGAAGTAGTTGAAGTGCCGGAACACTTCGAAGCGCACGCTGTCCTTGGCGTAGACTTCCGGTTCGTCCATGGCCGCGCGCAGGCGGGGATAGAGGTCGTCGCCGCGGTACGTGTGCCGGCGCAGTTGCAGGAACCACGCCTGGTGATTGATGCCGGCCACCCAATACGACACCTCCGCCGGCTCCAGGCCCATGTACCCCGCAAGCTGTCCGGCCGTGCCCTGCACGCTGTGGCAAAGCCCCACGGCGCGTATGTTGCTGGTAGCGCCGATCAGCCACATGTTGATGTTCATCGGATTGGCGTAGTTGATGAGCAGGGCGTCGGGGCAAAGCTCCTCCATGTCCCGCGCGATCGCGGCGAGCGCGGGCGCGGTGCGCAGGCCGCGAAAGACGCCGCCGGGGCCAAGCGTATCCGCCACCGTTTGGTAGACGCCGTACTGGGCGGGAATTTGCCAGTCTCTCATGCGCAGCGGCTGGCCGCCAACGTCGATCGCCGTGATGACGTAATCGGCCCCGTCCAGTGCCTCCCGCCGTTCCAAGGTGGTGGTCACGGTCACGCCGAGATTCTGCTCGCGGATGAGCCGTTCGACGAATTGTCCCGTTATTTCCAGGGTTTCGCCGTCGATGTCCATGAGCGCCAGCGCGCTCTCGCTCTGCTCCGGCCAGGTGAGGATGTCGGTCAGGATGCGGCGGGCGAACGTCACGCTGCCGGCCCCGATGAAGGCAATCTTTGGCATATTCGCTTGCTCCAAACGTTCGCGGAGGTGTCTGCGCGCATGGTAGTGTACGCCGCTCTTGGGGTCAAGGACGGCCATGCCTACCGAAACGCCCGCGACAACGTAGCGCGGGGGCTCGTCCCCCGCCTCCGGGTATCCTGGCGCTAGCCTGACGGGAGGGAGACGCAGGTTACAAACCTGCGCTACCGGGGCGAGGCCGCGCGTGAGTGCAATCGCCACAGCGATGATGGACGGCGCTGAGACTCATTAGCCAGTAACTGTGTTTTGAGGATGGCTCCCAGCAAAACAAGCTACAGCGCTGGCTCGCTATGTAGCCAGAGTCTTGCAAGACTATCGCGCCAGCCGGCGGCGCGCCTGCCAGTAGCGCGGCGCAAGTTGGGTCAAAACGGCGTAGAGAGGACGGTTCAGCGCCCGGTCGTACGCGCCGAGACGCCGGGCGTAGCGCGCGCCAAAGCCTTGCTTGAAGCGATACACGCCCCACAACGGATCATCCGCGTCCGCCACGTCGGGCGCGCCCCACAAATCGTACCGCTTGCAGCCTCGCTCGCTAAGCCATTGGATGGCGTGCCACTGGAGAAGGTAGTTGGGCATCATCCGCCGGTGGCGCTGGGAGGAAGCGCCGGTGAAGAACCAGCCGGTGTCGCCGACGCGCATGAGGAAGAGTCCGGCCACGGCCTCGCCTTCAACCCGCGCCAGAAAGGCCTCGCCCTGGCCGGATTGGTGAAACGAAGACCACAGCGCGTGATAGTAGCTTTCCTCGCGGATCGGAAAGGCGTCGCGGCGCGCGGTCTCGGCGTAGAGTCGATGGAGCGTCTGCCAGTCGGTGGTCGGCTCTACCGTAACCCCGCGCCGGGCCGCCAGGCGGATGTTGTAGCGCGTCTTCGGTTTCATGGCGGCCAGAAGCGCCTCGGGACCGGGCTTGAGATCGAGCACGGCGGTGTGGGGAAACTGTATCTGCTCGCTGCTCGGTTGCCAGCCGTGCCGCCGGTAGATTTCTTGCGCCAGCGTGTTGTTCGCCGCAAAGTCCGGGTCGATCTTGACATAAATCGCACGCGCGGCCTTGGCGACGGCGGCTATGTGATCGAGCACGGCCTCGAACGGGGCGGCACCGGTGTCCGCGCCAATGTCGCAATAGTCAAGCAGCGGGCCTTTCGGCACGTAGGCGATCGTCCAGGGCAGCCGGCCGAGGCGGCGGACGTGCACGGTACATGCCGCCACCATGCGCCGGTCGCGCTCGTAGAGGAACCGGTGCGGCTGCCACCCGTATTGCTGCTTCAGCGCGCCCCATTCCCAGGTTTGGAGGAAGTGCGGGCTGGGCAAGGCGCGCAACGCCTCCGTCCACGCCGCCTGCGTGACGTTGGGGATGACGGTGAGGGCGGGAGATTTCAAGGCACTGCGACCCACAAGGCGCGTTGGGCGGGGTTTGACATCAGAGTCCAGGCAGCAGCTTTCGCGCCAGCGGCGCCAAGCGACGCCACACCCAGAAGCGGCGGGCGTCGAGCGCGGCTACCGCGGTGGGCGCGTAGCTGACGACCTGGGGCGAAAATCCGCGCTTGAAGCGGTAGACCCCGGCCAGAGGGTCGGCCGGGCCGGCTGAGGCCGGCATGCCCCAAAGATCATAGGTGTGACAGCCGTTCTCCTTGGCCCAACACATGGCATGCCACTGCAAGCCGTGCCCGATGCGCAGATCCCGTCCGCGCGTGGCGCTGGCGCCAAAGAGGTACGCGGCGACGCCGCCATACACGGTGAGGAGCAGGCCGCCGACGGCGCTGCCGCCGTGCTCGGCCAGGAACAACTGGGCAAAGCCCGCCGTTTCCAAAGTCTCGCGCATGGTCGCGAAGTACGGCCACGTGTGAATGCCGAAACCGTCACGCGCCGCCGTTTCGGCCAGCTGCGCGTAGAACTCCAGCCAGTCGGCCTCCGCGCCGCCGGCGCGCACCCGCAAGCCCCGCCGCGCCGCCAGGCGGATGTTGCGGCGCATACTGCTTTGGAACCCGCCGAGAATGGCGTCGTCGTCGGAGCGGAGGTCAACCAGACCGGTGGCTTGGGGTTGGACGTACTCCGGCGTAGCGGCAAATTCCGTGGGCAGCGCCGGGCCGCGATCGCGCGCCCACGGCGGCTCAACCCACAGGCCGAACGCGCCCGCGCGCCGGGCGGCCGTTGCCACGTGCCGCAAGAGAGGCGCCGCCGCGGCGGATTCATCCGGCGCAACCACCGGCCCCCGGGGCACGTACGCGAAAGCGCCGAGTAAGGGCACGCGCCGCCGCAGCCATTGAGCGGCGGCCACGGGCCGGCCGTCTCGCAGTGCAATCACGCGCGATGTTTGCCAGCCCGTGCGCGCCTTGAAATCGCCCCACGCCCAGCTTTGGAGCAATTGGCCGCCGTGGGCGGTCGCGAACTCGTCCCACCGGTCGCGGGAGGGAGCGGAATCGTACGCTAGCTCAGCCGCCGCGCAAGCGGCGGCCGCTCCCTTCCGCACGTAGCCTACCCCTCAGCCGGCGGCGACGCGGCGCGCGCGGGCTCGCGGCGCAAGCGTCCGATCGTGATCATCAAACCGCCCAAACCGAATATGGCCACGATGAGCCCCGTCCATGCTCCAACGTACGGAATGAACGTGATGGCGGACAGAATCACGAGACCAAGGAGAAGCCCCAGGAACTGCATCAGGCGCCGGTTGGCATCGGAGAAGAAACTCAGGATGAGCCTGCCAATCGACATGCCCACGAACACTTGCCCCGAGTAGAGCGCTACGACGTAGAGCAAGATGAGAGCCAATCCTACCGGAATGCCCACAACCGTGACCATCACCAGGATAGCAATTATCGGCACCAAGATGAGAGAGACGACGCCCAAGCCAAGACTGAGCAGCGGGCTTTCAATCAACTGGTTCGAAGTCGCGAGCGTGATGCGGGGCAGGCCGAAGAGCATTACCGTGCCGTAGACCGCGGCGATGACGAGGCCGACGAGAGCAGGCACGATCGAGTCGAACGAGAAGCCGGAATCCGCTGCCGCATCCATGTCGGCCGCCGCCTCGGCGGTGACTTCGCCGCCAATCTGAGCGCCTTGGGCAATCTCGGCCGCATTATCGGAGCGGTAGGTAAGGTCGCGGCCAATGCTCGCATCGCCGGTAACCGTGAGGTTTTCCACGTCAATGTCAACGTCCGTGCCCACGGCGCCGTTCAGAGTCGCACTGCTGACCGCGCCCCCAACACGGCGTTCCACCGCGCCATCGAGCGTGAGCGAATTGACCGCCAGAATCAGGTCGCGTCCGATGACCGCGCCAGGGTCAATCTTCACGTCGTTGGCGGCTGCCAGGAGGTCGCCGCCAATCGAACCCGTTACCAAGACCGAGTTGCTGGCTACGCGCACGCGCTGTGTCACCTCGCCGGCGATGACGACGTCGTTGGCCGCGATGGCCGCGCCGCCATTGACGGTACCGTTGATCTTTAGCGAGGTTGCCAGGATGAAGACGTCTCCATTCACCGTGCCGTCGATGGTGACGGACGTGGCAAACAGGTAGAGGTCGTCATCGATGACTTCACCTGCGCCAATGGTCACGTCCGTATCCGTCCTGAAGTCGGCCGCGAACGCGGCCGGTGCGGCGAGGAGCGAGAGGGCGAGGCTCAGTAGAATCGCGAGTCCGACGAATCGTTTCATGGGAGGGTTCTCCTTCAGTTGACTGGCGGGCGACAATTCTCCAGCGTTACACGTTAGGATACCTTACTTGCACTGTGCACCGCTACTGTGCCAAGTCCCAGATAGCGGTACGAAACGTCCGTGAAACCGGCATCCTGCATGGCCCGCGCCAGGGTGGGCGCGTCCGGGAAGGGCTGCAGCGACATAGGCAGGTAGGTGTACGCTTCCTGGCGGCGCACCAGGAGTTTGCCCAGGAGCGGCACGACGTTGTTGAAATAGAGCTGGAAGGCGCTGCGGAAACCCGGATAGGGCGGATGGGTGATCTCCAACGAGACGTATTGTCCGCCGGGGCGCAAAACGCGGCGGCACTCGCCGAAGAAAGCGCCAAGGTCAACGAGATTGCGGAGGAGAAAGGCGTTCGTCACCACGTCAACGCTGGCGTCCGGCAGCGGCAGCGCCAGCACGTCCGCTTGCAGGAATGCCACCGGGAAGCGCTTCTCCGGCAGGCGCGCGTGCTTTTCTTGGGCCAGACTGAGCATCGGCCGTGAAAAGTCGGCGCCCAGTATGGCGCAGGGCGCCATGGCCTCCCGCATGACGGCGAAGCTGAGGTCGCCGGTGCCGCAGGCAAGGTCTAAGACGACCCGGGGATCCCCTTCCGCGATTTGGCGCGCGGCGGCGCGCCGCCAGAGATGGTGCGCGCCCGCGGTCATGACGGAGTTCATGAAGTCGTACGTGGGCGCGATGGCGTCGAACATGCGCCGCACGTACGTGGGTTTTTCTTGTTGTGAGACCAAGGCTTTGCTTTTCGCGCGGCGCCGAGTGGGAGGATGGTCCGTCTGCGCGCCGGCGTCCTGCAACGCGCTCTGCCCGATGTCCGACCCTCACCCTAGCCCTCTCCCAGAGGGAGAGGGGATAAGAGCGGAGCCAGGCAACTGTCAAGTCACTTTGGAAACGGTAGTGGCGGTGTCGAACCGAAACTGGCAGTCTAGTCGGCGCGCAGTGTGGCGACCACGTCTTTGTCCAGCGGATAGATCGGGCGCACGCAGTGTTCGTATGGCAGTGATTCCAGATTGAGGCTGGCGGAGCCGGGCGTGTCCAGGTGGAGAATAAGCTCGGCGATCGACTCGTACCAGGTGCGGAATCCGTTGGGAGACTTCGCGACCACCAGGGAGAAGTCTTGCGGCTCCAGGCCGAACGCCTGGAACACCCTACGGCCAACGAAGAGCACGCACCGCTCGGTGACGAGCAGCGTAATGTCGTCGATGGTGAGCACCGCGGTACGTCCCGCGTCTTCGGCGACGCCGTTCTCGTAGGCAAACGCGCCGTCGTGCAAGCTCTTTACATAAACGGTAGTCGGAAACGGTGTGTGACGACCGGGATCCAAGGTGCCGCCCAGCGGAATTGTAATAGTACCGCCCACGCCCGCTTCGAACGCGGCCGCCGCCGCCGGCGCGTCGACGAGCGGAATCAACGCGCGTCCCCGGAATTCTTGCGCCAGCAGTTCCTTGAGCACGGCGTTGCTGTCCCCCGGCGCGCCGGAGGTCGTGGCGTCGGCGGCATCGGAAAAGACCGTCAGGCCGGGGGTCGCCTGCGCCCGCGCCACCGCCTCGGGCAGCAGCGTCAGTTCCGCCATCCACAACTCCCGGTTGTCCCACATGAACGCGGCAATGCGTTCGGCTTCCGCTTTCGCTCGTTCACTGTCGCCGTCCGTCGTCACAATCACGTAAGACTGGAGGTCGGGCACGTCGGTAAAGGGATTGGAGAGATAGATGTTGGCGACCAGTCCGCCCGGGGATTCCTCCAGCGCCTGGCACATGCGTATCGCATCGCCAAATCGTCCGGTGTCCGTCAGCAGTTCATCGCCGCGCGCCATGAGGGGAATAGCGACCCGGGCCGTGACCGGCGAAACGCCGTCGTCCAGCATGGCCGTCAACGCGCGGGCGGCCCGCACTCCCGTCTCGTAGAAGTCCGTGTGCGGATAGGTGTGGTAACCGACCAGCATGTCCGCTTCCTGGATCATGCGGTCGGTAATCACGGCGTGGAGATCGAGCGAGGCGACAATTGGAATAGATCCCATGCAGGCGCGCAGCGCGGAGAGGAGTTTGCCTTCGGGGTCGAACTCGGTTTCGCTGGCCATGGCGCCGTGGAGGACGAGCAGCACGCCGTCCACGTCCCGGTTCTGCTCCGCGGCGGCGAGGATTTCCTGAATGAGCCGCTCCAGAACGGCGTCCTCCGCCGGGCCGTGGGGCACGGCCCACGCCGCTACCGTAGGGACGACCGTGATGTTGCCGTGCTCGGCAAAGACGTCCAGCGCCCCGGCAATCTCGGTCTGCGTGCCCTGAAGTTCCTCCACGACAGCGGCGCCGCGCACGACGCGAAAGTCCTCGTAACGAGTCAAGTGCGGGTTGAAGGTTGCCGTCTCCTGCTGCAATTCCGCGATGAGCACACGCGCCATGGGAAACCCCTTGCGTTTCGTCCGGCCCTCCCGCGCGGGAGGGCCGCTTAATCGGCTACTGTCGCCGCTCCACAACGTAGTCGATGAGCTTATCGAGCGAGTCGCGGCTCTCGCCGGGCGGCAGCGCGGCCAGGGCCGCGCGCGCCCGCTCGCCAAACCGGCGGGCTTGGGCATAGGCGTCTTCCAGCGCCTGGGATTGGCGGATGGCCTCCACCGCTTCCCAGAGCGCGTTCTCATCGTCTTCGCCAAGGCCGCCGTCTTCGACCAACTCACCGTCGGCTCCCCGCCCGAACAGGCGGTTGACGGCCGCGTGCGCCGGTTGCTGGCGCAGGAAGATGATGATGGGCAGCGTAATGGTGCCTTCGCGCAGGTCGCCCCCGACCGGCTTGCCCAATTCCTCTTCAGTGCCGGCGATGTCCAGGATGTCGTCCACGATTTGGAAGGCGATGCCCACGTTTTCGCCATAGCGGCGCAGGGCGTCTCGCTGCTCGCTAGAAGCGCCGCCGACCAGTCCGCCCGCTTCACAGCACAACTCCAGCAGAGAAGCCGTCTTGCCCCGCACCTTGCGGTAGTATTCTTCCTGCACCACGTCGATGCGCTCCAGGCTTGAGAATTGCGTGGTCTCGCTGGCAACCATGCGCATAACGGTGCGCGCCAGGATGCGGACCAGGGCCGGGTCGCCCAGTTCCGCCACCACGTGGGAGCACTTGGCGAAGAGATAGTCGCCGGAGAGCACGGCAAGGGCGTTGGACCAGCGGGCGTTGGCCGTCGGCAGGCCGCGCCGCACGTAGGCGTGATCGATGACGTCGTCGTGAATCAGCGTGGCGGCGTGGAGAATTTCGATCGCGGCCGCCACTTGCACCGCGCGAAAGTCGGCGGGCTCATGCGCCGAGGCGCAGAGCAAGGTGAGGAGCGGCCGCAGTTTCTTGCCGCCGGACGCCAGGATGTGGCGCACCAACTGGGAGAGCGCCGGGTTCGGCGTCTCTTCCCACACCGCCGATAGGAAGGTCTCCACCTGGTCGAGCCGCTCCGCCACCGGCGCGCCTATCTGGGCGATCGTCGCCCCCGCGCGGCCGGATGCGACCACACTTCTCATGGCGGCAGCATCGCCGGATGCGCCCCCGTCATTGGGCCGCGCCGAGGGCATTGATTCCGAAGAACGTCTGGGCATTGCGGTCCGTAATCTCTTCCAGTTTGCGCGGCGCGACGCCGCGCCGCTGCGCGATAGCATCCAGCGTGTAGCGGACGTAGGCCGGTTCGTTCCGCTTGCCCCGGTAGGGAACCGGCGCGAGATACGGGCAGTCCGTCTCTACGAGGAGCCTCTCCGATGGTACCATCTTTGCGACGGCGTGTAACTTCGCCGCTCTGCGGAACGTCACCGGCCCCGCAAGCGAAATCATGCACCCAAGCTCGACGAACGCCGTCGCCTGGGCGCTATCGCCGGAAAAACAGTGCATCACGGCGCGCCGCGGGGGCATGGCGCGCGTGAGCAGGCGCTGCGCGTCGGCATAGGCGTCGCGCACGTGGACGATGACGGGCAGTTGGCGCTCAGCGGCGAGCGCAAGGTGGCGGGTAAAGGCGGATTGCTGCGCTTCCTTGCCGGAATTCATGCGGTAGTAGTCCAGGCCGGTTTCACCGATGGCGACCACCTCCGGCGCTTGCGCGAGCGCGTCTAACTCGCGCCACGTGGCGGTTGTGCAGGAGTCCGCTTCATGGGGATGCACGCCGACCGCCGCCCAGCAGCCGGGAAAGCCCGCGGCGATCTCGACGGCTCCTCGGCTGGAAGGTATGTCCACGCCGACTACGATGATTGTCTTGACGTTTGCCGCATTGGCGCGCCCTACCACTGCCGCCAGGTCGTCGGCAAAGCGCGGCATGTTGATGTGGGCGTGGGTATCCGTCATAGGAAACCTTTGCATAACCCCTTCCCCATTGAGGGGGAAGGCCGGGATGGGGGTGAATCGGATTGACTTCACGCAATCGTTAGGTGTAAGGACACCCTGGATTCCGGCTTTCGCCAGAATGACAGAGTTATGCAAATGTCTCCATAGGGGCACCGGGGAGCGCGGGCTACGTGCTCTCCGCGAACTCCGGCGCTTCCAGGCGCGGGAAGAGCGGCGCGCCGGCGGCAATGGCGCGATCAGCCGTGAGCAGTCCCCACGCGAGGCGGGATTCCCACGCGCCCTCCGCCAGCGGCGGTTCGCCCAACCGCTCCAGTATCGTGTCGGCGGTCTGCGGAATGTAGGGGCCGAGCAAGAGGGCCAGCACGCGCACGGCTTCCGTCACGTTGTAGAGCACCGTGCCCAGGCGCTCGCGCCGGTCGGGTTGTTTCGCCAGTTCCCAGGGGGCGTTTTCCTCGATGTAGCGATTGGCCCGGGTGACGAGCGTCCAGATGCTATCCAGCGCCGCGTCCAGGTCCCAGGATTCCAACCCGCGCTCCGCGCCCGCGATCGCGTCTTGCGCGGTCTCCCGCAGGGAGGCGTCCAGCGCGGTCTCAGCGCCGGGAGCGGGCAACGCGCCGTCGAAGTAACGCTTAAGCATCGACGTGGTGCGGTGGACCAGGTTGCCCAGGTCGTTGGCCAGATCGGCGTTGTAGCGGTTGTAGAAACTCTCCCAGGAGAAGACGCCGTCCTGGTCGAACGGGATTTCCCGCATCAGAAAGTAGCGCACGGCGTCGGGGCCGAATTCGGCCACCATCTCGAAAGGGTCAACGCCGGCGCCGCGAGACTTGCTCATCTTCTCGCCGCGGAACATGACCCAGCCGTGCGCCCACACGGTTGTTGGGAGCGGCACGCCGGCGGACATCAGCATTGCCGGCCAGTAGACGCAGTGAAAGCGGATGATGTCTTTGCCAACGACGTGGGCGTCTGCCGGCCAGTAGCGAGCGAACATGGCGTCGTCCTGCCCAAACCCAACGCCGGTAATGTAGTTGGTAAGCGCGTCGAACCAGACGTAAATGACCTGCTCTTCGTCAAAAGGAACGGGGATGCCCCAGGTCTTGTTGGCGCGGGAAATGCTGAAGTCACGCAACTCGCCGCGCACCATGTTGATGACTTCGTTCCGCCGGAAGTCGGGCAGAACGGACTCCGGGTGTTCCTCATAGAGCGCCAACAGCCGGTCCTGGTACTTGGAGAGCGCAAAGAAGTAGTTGTCTTCCTCCGTCCACTCCGGCTCGGCCTCGTGCACCGGGCACTTGCCGTCAACCAGGTCGTCATCGGCGTAGAAGGCCTCGCACGGCAGGCAGTACCACCCGGCGTAGGTGCCCTTGTAGATGTCGCCGGCGTCATAGCACTGCTGCAACAAGAGCCGCGCCGCGTCCTTATGCCGCTCTTCAGTGGTACGGATGAAGCCGTCGTGGGAGATGTTCAGCCGCTCCCAGAGATCCTCGAAGAACGTCGCCATTTCGTCGCAGTAGTCCTGCGGTTCCTTGCCCTGGCTTCTGGCCTGGCGCTCGACGTTGAGGCTGTTCTCATCGAGGCCCGTGAGGAAGTACGTATCGTACCCTTTCAGGCGGCGGTAGCGCGCCTGCACGTCGCAGCCGATAGTACAAAACGCCGTGCCGATGTGCGGCTTGGCGTTGGGGTAGTAAATGGGAGTAGTGACGTAGTACGTTGCCATTAGTCCGATGTCAGATTCTCGAATTAAGCACTAGTGAGCCAAGATCGGCGAATTCCGTCCCACCATCATACCATGCGCGGTAGCAAGACCCAACAAGAGTCCTTGCCGGATTCAATAGGCCGAGACTTGACAGTCAAAGTAGGCGGCGCAGCATGTCTTTCGGAGTAAGGCGAGCGAAAGTGCGGGGCGCGTGCGGCACGGGAAAGAAGAGAAGAGCTAACGATTCGTTTGCTTTGTAGTCTGCTTGCCCGGAGCCTTTAGAAGGGTCGAAACTCTACGTGGCACGGCGCTCGGAATCTCATGATGCATTCCGGCGAAAGCTACGCGGTAGACCCAGCGGCGCACCGGGCGCAGAGCCCCCCGACCTCGAGTTCCACGTTCTGGATTGTGAAGCCGTGCTCTTCTTGCAGGGCCTGCCTGAGGCGCTCGACGTGGGGGCTGCTGAACTCGACGACTTTCGCGCAGGACACGCATACCAGGTGGTGGTGCTCCTCGTCGCCGGCGGCCTTGAAGTGGCGGTGGTCTTGCTGCAAGTTGGCCGCTTCCACCAGGCCCTGCTCGCGCAAGAGATCGAGCGTGCGGTAGACGGTGGAGAGGCTCACTCGGTGGCCGCGCTGGCGCGCAATCTGAAATACCTCGTCCGCGCCCAGGTGTCCCGGTTGGTCGCGGATGATCTTCAAGATAGCCTCGCGTTGCCGGGTGAAGCGGCGGCCGGATGAGCGCAGCAGCCGCTTGGCGTTAGAGGTTGCGAGTTGGGAACGCGATGCAGCCAATGTATTACTCTCTTGCCACTGGCGCGTGGAGCGCAATGCGTCTTTAACGTCTAGCGGCGGCCAATTCCTACCCCGCTACTGGTATTTCCATCATAGCACATTGCGCGGGGTACGCAATTCGTCTCAGGCTAACCCGCCGGCCGTTCACGTTCCCGCGCCACGAAGTCCTCGATGACGATCCACTCGCCCTCACGCCGGATCGACTCCTCCGCCGCCAGGCAGATAACCGTGCTCTCCATGCCGGCTTCCGGCGGCACCGGCGTCGGCTTGTCGTGGGCGATGCAGTGCAGAAAGCGAAAGGCCTGCGTCAGGTCGCCGGAGTGCCCGGGCATGTTGCTGTCGCGGCTGACGTGATACACGGCCCGGTCGTTGAGCGGGCGGCGGCCATAGACCTCCACCGAGCCGCCTTTGACGATGATGCGCCCGTTCGCGCCGACCGCGTCCAGCACCGCGCCGGGGCCGGTGGATGGCGGGGAGAAGAGGCAGAGTTGCAGGCAGCCCTTCGCGCCGTTCGCGTATTCCACCAGCACCCAGGCGTGGTCGATGATGTCGTTGTTCTCCGTCAGCACGTGCTGGCCGCCGATGCCCATCACGCGCTGCGGCTTGGAATCGACGAACCAGTTGAAAAGGTCGAAGCTGTGGCAGTCCTTCTCGTTGAGCGCGCCGCCGCTCTGGGACTGGCTGTAGCGCCACGGCGTTGGCGCGAACGGCGGGCGTATTGTCCGCGCCAAGACCATCTGCGGCTGGCCGATCTGGCCGCTGGCCACAATCTCGCGGCCTTTGGTCACCGCCGGATTGGAACGCTCGTTGAACCCCATGAAGAGTTTGCCGCCGCTGCGGTGGGCGGCGTCCACGATGGCCTGGCAGTCTGCCACGGTCGTTGCCAGCGGTTTGTCGCATAAGACCCACGCGCCGGTTTCCAGCGCGGCCACGGCAATCTCCCGATGCGTGAAGTTGGCGCTGACCACCACCACGGCGTCCAGGTCGGCTTCATCCAACATGCGGCGGTAGTCGGTGTAGGTTACGGGGGCATCCTGCCCAAATTCCTCGGTGAGAATCTCATGCGCCGTCGCCAGATGGTCTTCCTGCACGTCGCAGACGGCCACGACGTCGGCCTTGAGGTCTCGCGTCTCGACGATGCCGTACTCCTCGAGACCGCGCGCGTACTGCTTGTACATCTCCTCAGGGAAGGCGATGTCCCGCGACTCCCGCAGCGCGGTGCCCCAGTACGAGGTGCGTTTGGTGTGGCTCCAGTGGCGGTCGGCGCCTAAGTAGGCGCGCCGATCTACCTCGCTCAGCCACCGCAGGTAGTTCTGGCCGCGGCCGCCGATGCCGATGACGCCTACCCGAATCGCGCTCACTGCTCGAATACCTCTCTTCTGTGCTTTCAGGTTAGAGGAGAAACTCGATTACTACGAAACATCTCCGCAGAAGACAGTTCTGCGGAGATGATTGTCCATCAAGGGAAACTCCTGGATAACCAGACCCGGCAAGCGAAAGGCCTCCCTCTCCCTGGGGAGAGGGCCGGCGTGAGGGGGAATCCTCGCTCGTTGTGACCCATTTCGCAAGACGTGGATATGAGTCGCCAGATAATCTCACCTCACCCTAACCCTCTCCCATTGGGAGAGGGGATAAGAGGCACTGCTCGCTGAGCTTCGACTATTCCCTTTCACCCAAGAGAGGGGGCTGCTCGCTCTCAACGAGGTTTCGCAACAGTCTCCAAGTAGAGTGCTAGAGAGTCTTGGAACAGTCTCTAGCTCTTGAGCCTGCCGGTCTCTTCGAGCCGCGCAATCCACATTGCATCCAGCTCGCGCGCTACCTCTTCCACCGACTTCGCGCCCTCCCAGATCTGCGGGAGCGCCTTGCGCGAACTCTGGTCGAAGAACCGGCCGTCCCAACTGCCGCCGAACGGCACCACGGCGAAGTCTGGATTCTTCAAGAAGCGGGCGCGGTTTTCCGGCCCCGTTAGGTATTCGTTCCAGAAGAACTCATTGGCCGCAATCAATGCGGGCGGCGAGCCGGCGGGGTAGGAGATCGCCCGGGCAAACGCCCATTCGCCGCCATCATAGTTCGTGAACCACTTCAGGACTTTCCAAGCACCATCTTGGGAATCGGACGTACTGAACATGGAGCCGCCGCCCGATCCAGCGAACGTAAACCGGCCTTCCGGCCCCTGCGGCATCAGGCCGACGTCGAAGTCAAGCCCTTCCACGTTGCCCAGCCGCACCGCGGCCCATTCCGGCAGGAAGGAAATCGCGATCTTGCCCTGGGAAAACCCCTTGTTCCAGCCCAACGCCGGGTAGGGATGGGTGCGGTCTTTGATAATCAGGTCGGCAATGAATTGCAGCGCCGCGATCGACTTGGGATCGGTAATGACCGAGCGCGTATTGTTATCGGCGAGAAAGCCGCCGCCGTACGACCGCAGCACGTGGTCGATGCGCACCAGGCGAAATTCCACGCCCCACGATTCCGGTTCGCCGTCATTGTTGGCGTCTTTCGTCAGGACACGCGCCATCTCGCGCAGATCGTCCCAATCCCAGTCCTCGCCCGGTTCGTCCAGTCCGGCCTCTGCCAGCAGCGTCTTGTTGTAGTAGACGCCTTCCGTGGCATGGTTCCACGGCAAGGCCCATTGCCCGCCGGCAGGCTCGCGATAGAACTCGGTGACGCGCGGATAATACGCTGCAATATCGAAGTCGGCGTCCGCCTTGATGTGGTCGTCCAGGTTTACGAGCACACCCTCGGCGGCATAGCTGAAGTGCCCGCCGGACATGTGCACCACGTCCGCGTTGGCGCCGGCGGCGACGAAGGTGGCGATCTGCTGCTGATAGTTCGTGCCCGACTCCGCCACAATGAGCTTGATTTGAATCTCAGGCGTTTTTTCATGGAAGCCTGCCAGGAGACCTTCCATAGCCTCGGCGTTGCGTCCCGCGAACGGGCCGATCAGGAATTCGACGTCGGTCGGCTCGGCCGGCGCGGGTGCTTCCTGCTTCGCCTCTTCCTTGGGCGCCGGGGCTTCCTCCTCTGCCGGGGCCGGCCCGGTGGCAACAGTGCCGCACGCCGCCAGTCCCAACACGCCCAGCGCTCCGCCCATGCCCTGCAACAGCCGGCGTCGACTCAAACTATCAAGATTCGCCTTCATGCCCGTACCCTCCCGGATTTCTCCATACCTTGGAACTGCATTGCCTGCGCGATGCGTTGGTTCCAGGTTGATCACCGCCCTTTGGAAGCTTTGAATCGCATCATCGCAAGCTAGCCTAATACTACAACTACCAACAGATAGAGTCTAGCCACAGAATTGGTGGGCCGACAACGCGTACTCAACAATCAAAGTTAACTTCAGCTACTGGCAGATAGCAGCAGTCTGCGTTTTCCGTGATATGCACACCATCAATAGCCATAGCAACTTTCGTGGCGTGTGTAGTCTCTCGACAATTCCTCCGCCATAATCTCCCGTTCGGTTCCCCAATCCTCTCCCAACTCCATCACCAAGTCTTCAATTGATATACTGCCCTCAAAAACCTGCCTTAGGTCCTTCCAATAGTTCCGGCCAACCCATCCAAACTCTGAAAGATGCGGCCACCAGAGGCTGTCTGAGAAAGGTACCATTGCGGTTTCGAAGTTCTGCAAAATGAGGTGCCGGCTTGCGGGTCTCTCATGGTATTTTGCCCAGGAAAACTCATTGGCAGCACGCAAAGCAATCGGTATCCCGTTGGGGATTAGGAATGTTCGTGCTATGTCCCACTCTCCGTAGTCCGCGTGTGCAAACCACTTCATAACCTCCCACGCGTGATCAGGGTGAGGGCAGTAGTAGTTCCCCATCGCAACACCTTGGATAGCACATGAGGTCACACTTCCCGCCGGGCCCTGGGGTATGGGAGCCACATCGTAATCGAGGTTCTCCACCGCATTGAGCTTGACTGTCGCCCATTCCGGCAGGAAGGCCATAGACACTTTGCCCTGTGCAAAGCCGCCACTCAGTCCCAAACTGGGATACGGATGGACGCGTTCCTTGAGCACCAGATCTGCCAAGAATTGCAGTGCGGCGACATTCCCGGCATGAATCTCTGCCGGATTCTCAAATCCCCCGATCTGGAAGCCGCCGCCGAAAGACCGAAGCACGAAATCAAGACTCTCCAGCCGAAATTCAGCACCCCATTTCTCCGGCACGTCGCTGCCGCCACTAGACTTGGTCAACGTACGTGCGGCATACAGAAAATCGTCCCAGGTCCAGTTATGATTGGGGTGTGGAATTCCCACCTCAGCAAAGTGTTGCCTATTGTAGTACAGAAGCTCAGTGGCATAACTCCACGGCAGACACCAGAGACCGCCGCGCGGCGTGCTGTAGTAGTCCACAAGGCGGGCATAGTATGCCCCAGTTTCAAAAGACTCATCAGCCTTGACGAAGTCGTCTAGCGGGCTGAACATAAGGACTAGCTTGAGATGCTGGCCGGCAATGTGCGCTACATCGATCCCTATACCGGCAGCAAGCCGAACCACAAGCCGCTGAAGTTGGCCCTCCCCTTGCGTGTCGATATCAAGCCTGATCCGAATTCCAGGATAATAGCTGTGGAAACGCCGAAGTAGCTCGCGGAAGTCCCCTTCTTCCCAACCTGCGACTGAACCGACCATCAACTCAACCTCAACCCGTTCGACATAAGGCCGCCGCGTCGGAACCGGTACAGCCGTCTCAACTTCCTCGGGTATAGGTGCTACAGGTGCAGGCTGAGGCTCACATGCCGCGAAACCCAACGTGGCGAGTGATCCGCCAATGCCCTGCAAAACTTGCCGCCGACTAATTCCACGCGCCGTCTTACTCATGAGTTCACCTTTCGTCGGAGGTGATCCGTCATGCAAGCAATACTCCGCTATCAAAACCGACTCCAACCGGCATTATCAGTCTTACATTTGTCTCACTTTTCTTGACCATCAAATACTACCACGTACGTTTTAACTGTATTCCAGTCCGAACGCGAACGGCGGACCACTCGGCCCCGCACTCTTGACCTCCTCCTTTGGGTGCAATCCTAGCCTGCGGCCGCCAAGCTGCGATTCACAAGCCAACTGCCGCGCTATACTGGGAGAACCTCTCTAATCCAATCCCGACACACATACAGGGATGCGTTTGCGGGAGGCAAAGACCATAGAAGGAGTACCCACCATCATAGTCATCTCTGAGAGACGGCCAAATGGCGCAAATTTCAACTCAAGTGACGGCCGTTCAAATCTCTGGTTCGTGGATCTGACCCGGTATCCAGTTGCAGTTGGGCCTTTGAGTGTATGCAGTGGGCAGGTCTGCGAGGCGCGCGCATGACCCTGCTCGCGTTGCTGCTCGTATTGGGAGCGGCGCTTGCCCACGCCACGTGGAATCTGTTGCTCAAGCGCAGCGGCACGCCCCTTATCTACACGTGGAACATCACCGTTGCCGGTACTATTGCCACGCTGCCGGTGGCGCTGTTTGTGCTTGCCGGATCAACGATTTCGCTCACGGGTTGGGGGTTCTTCCTCGGCACCGCCGTTATTCATGCCTTCTACTTCTTGCTGCTGGGACTGGCGTATGAACACGGCGACATGTCGCTGGTCTATCCGCTGGCCAGGGGCATGGGCGTGGCGCTGACGCCGGTTGGGGCGGTGCTGCTCCTCGGAGAGCACATCAGCCTGCCGCAAGGGCTCGGCATCGGCGGCATCGTCCTGGGGCTCCTGATCCTCCAGATTCCCCCTAACCTCTCACGCCGGACGCTGGCCGCTCACTTTCGCCCCGCGGCCGGGCTTGTCTTTGCGGCCGTCACCGGTGTGACCATCGCCACGTACTCGCTGTGGGACAAAGTGGGCGTGTCGCACGTGCCGCCGCTGCTGTACGTTACCGGGGCGTTTCTCGGTCCGGCGCTTGCCATGTCCTGGGTGCTCCGCCGGCGAGTGGGTACGCTGCTTGCCGCGTGGCGCGCGCAGCCGGTCGCCATGGGGACGGGGGCCGTGCTCTCCCCGCTGGCCTACAGTCTCGCGCTGGTGGCGCTCTCGATTGCGCAGGTGAGCCAGGTAGCGCCGCTGAGGGAGGTTGGCGTGGTGATCGGCACGGTGTTGGGTATTGTGGTGTTGCGCGAGCCGTCGCCGGTGCCGCGCATCGGGGGAGCAATCGTCATCGCCTTGGGCGCGATTGTGCTGGCGTATAGCAGTGTGACGGTCTAAACGCCTTGCCTGAGACGCGCGCCTTCTCGCCAAGAGGCGGGGGACAAGCCCCCGCGCTACGGCTTGGCTTGACGCGGGCGGGCTTTTCGGCAAGCGAAAAGACTCCCTCTCCCTGGGGAGAGGGCCGGGGTGAGGGGGGACTTTCAATCGCAGGCCAACGGCGCAGGTTACAAACCTACGCTACCGGTACTCAATCTCGTCGATGCATGGTAATCGAACCATTATGCCGCCCGCTTCAACACAGCGTCGAGCGCCTCTTTGGCAATGCGCACCGCTACGTCTCGGTCTTGGTTCCGAAACTCGTCGTCGAAGATCTCGATGGCCACGTAGCCGTCGTACCCAATCGCGGCGATGGCGTTGAACCAGCCGGTCAGGTCGATGACGCCTCTGCCCGGCAGCACCCGCTGCGTGTCTTCCAAAGTCATCACGTCGGCGTGCGGGGCGTCGTTCACGTGCAGGTGCACGATGTCCTGCGCGCGCAACGACCGGATCTGCGCCAGGTCGCCGCCGCTCGTGAAGTAGTGGAACGAATCGAGGATCAAGCCGACGTTGGGCCGGCCGGTCTCATGCAGCATCGTCATCGTGTCCGGCACGTTGCTGATGAAAGCGTGGGGTTCGTCCAGCCGGAACGTGCGCAGCCCGAGAAACTCCAAGCCGATGGCGATGCCGTGCGGTTCCGCCCGCTCCGCCAGGATTGTCGTGCGCTCCTTGAGAATGCGCCGGGCCTCGGCCGGCGGCAGCGACGTGCGGTTGGGGAAGTAACTCCCCGTGCGCCGGCAGCCGACGGACGCGGCGAGCGCGCAGTTCTGGGAGAAGCGGTCGAGAGACTGCGTGAAATCCGCCTCCGGCGCGTAGATGCCGGCCGCCATCAGACCCATCGACGACGGCAGCGTGTTGTGCGCGGCAAAGAGATCGCGCACGGCCGCGGCGGATGTCTGCTCCACCAAGGCCCGCACCGCGCCAAACGGGGCGTCTATCCCCGGAAACCCAAAGCGCTTGGCGAGGGCGAGCATGTCTTCCAGCGTACTGCCTGCGGGCAGAATAGACCCATGCAGCGACGGTCGGGGCATTGACATGTTTCATATCTCCAATTCAACGCGGACTTGCTATCAAGGTATGCTTTCGCAATTCTCTCACGAAGCGCCCGTATAGTCGAACTCCCAGAACACCTCTTCCGCTAGCAGCGCCTCCGGCGCGTTGAGCCAGTCTACGCCGCCGGCCGCCGCCGTGTAGACAGCGAGGGCGCGTTGCTTTGCGGCCGGGTCGGTTACGGGAACGCGCCGGTCCGGCGGCCGCCCCTGCGAGCCCGTCGCATAGACGAAGACCCGCGCGCTGGGCGGCGCAACTTCGCGCAGGGCACGCGCGATGAGCCTGCCCGCCGCGGCCTCCGTCTCGTCCGCGCTGTCGGGCGACGGGAGGTAAATCTCACTGGGGTTCAGTTCCACGAGCACGTCGTTCAGGTCGTGGAGGATTGCGTTGAAGGAGTAGGGCACGCTCTGACCGGAGCGCGCGATGCGATACGGAAACGGAGCGACGTCGGGTTCGGTGAGGCCGTCCTTGCCGGTAAAGGGCGAGCGGACGACGTGATCCGGCGCTTCAGCCGAGAACTCATGCAAGACTCCATCAGGGTACCCGAGAAAGAAAACGTCATCCGCATCTATGCCCAGGGCGCTTTCCGCCGCCTCGAGCGCCGCGTCTTGCAGAGCGGCCGCTCCGCGCAGATACTGCTCTGGCGTCGGCGTAGCGTCGGCGGGCAGTCCGGCCAGCGCCAGCGCCATGCTCGTCCGGGCATCGCCGCTGGTGACGTAGACCACGACGACGCGCTGGCCCTGCGCAACTGCCAGCCGAACGGCAGCGTACGCCGACACCACAACGTCGCCCGGTCGCGCGGCAAAGACAAGGACATCCGCTTTGGCGATCGGGTCCGCGCTCACCGGAGCCGGGCCAGGCGTTGCGGCGTCGGCAGGCGGTTGGAGTTGGGGCTGGGAGCGGACGGCGTCATAGAGCCGTTCGACGCGCTGCGTATACGTGCCTGGAGAACAGCCAAGCAACAGCGCCAGGAGCGGCAGGCAGACGAGCCATCGAGAGACGCGCCGCGCCATTACATTTCGCCTACCAATTCCATGAGGTTGTCGCCCCGCAAGCAGAGAGTCGTGCCGTTGCGTCGCGTCACGCGCTCCCCGTCGTAGGCGCGGGCGTCCAGGAACGCCGGCGAGGTGTACTGGGCGCACAATTCGTATGGCGGCGCGACCACGAACGGCCTGAACTCACGCGCGCGGCGCACCGCCCGCGCCGCGGTCCGGCGAATGAGCGCGTGCTGCGCGGCAATTGGCGGCAGCGCGGCGGCATGGCGTCCCAGTCCGGTCTTGACCGGCGCCAACTCCACGGCGGGGCCTAGCACCGCGCGGGCCTCGGCGCAGACCTTGTCGTCACCGCCCACCAGGCCGACCGGCACGCCGTACACGCCGGCGCACGCGGCGCTCAATCCCAATTCGCCAATCGCCAGGCCGTTGAGCCAGACGTTGCTCCAGCGCGACGAACTCACGGTGTGGTCGCGAAAGGCGTGCAGGGCGCCCTGCGCGGCGTGATAGCCGAGGCAGAAGTAGATATCCACGTCCGGCTCCAGCAGGGCGCAGCGCGGGTAAGGCAGATTGCCCATGAATACCTGCGCGCGCGGGTCGAGCGCCTCGATGGACATGTTCATACTGCTGCCGTGGTTGTCGTGCACAATCACGCCTGTCGCGCCGCCGTCGAACGCGCCGGCCACCGCCGCGTTGACTTCCGCCATCACCAGCCTGCGCCCCTGCTGATAGTGACGCCCGCCCAAGTAGCGGGAGATCTGCTGGCGCAAGGCGACCCCGGCCAAGCCTTCCATGTCTACGCTGATGTATACCCGCACGGACGAGTGCCTTTCGAGATAGTTCGCGGGCCGCGACCGCCCTGTCCAATATGTTGCCTTTGAATTCGCCAAGATGCGGGGGACAAGCCCCCGCGCTACGTTGTGCGCTGGCCGATTGCCCAGTCCAAGATGATGTCTATTGTTTCCGCAAACCAGCGGGGGACAAGCCCCCGCGCTACAAAGTGGTTTGGCCGAATGTCCTGTCCGGGATGGCGCCAAGAGTTCGTGCCCGGAAGCGGGGGACAAGATCCCGCGCTACGCAAGTGCGGCTGCCTTCGGGACAATCCTCCGCGCTATCCCCAGGCCGCGGCGGGGGTCTGGCCTCACCCCGCAGTCTGGCGGAAATAAGCCTACGTGGATAGTATCGCCTATGCCGCCGATGTGCGCTACACTAAGGAAAGGCGCGCCGCCGTTTCACGCAGGGCAATGCGCGGAGAAGAAACGGTGCGCGCGTTGGCGAACGGTTCCCCCAGTCGCCTTGCGAACGGCTTTCCTCTCGTATTCGCGGATGCAGCACGATGATTACTCCGGTCAGCCGCGTGCGCACGTGCGTCATTGGCGCGGGCGCCAGCGCGCGCAGGCATATCATGGGTTGGCAGACGGTTGCGGATTCCCAGGTGGTTGCCTTGGTAGACGTGGACGAGGTCCGCGCCCGCGACCTGGCCCGCCAGTTTGGCATCGGCACGGTGAGCGCCGACTACCACGCTGTCCTGGCGCGGCCGGACATCAACATCGTGTCCCTGTGCACGCCTTCTTCCTTGCACGGACCGATTGGCATCTACGCCGCCAATCTCAATAAGCACGTAATGTGCGAACGGGGAATTACGCACGCGCTGCAGGAGTGCGACTCGCTGCTGGCGACGGCGCGGGGCAAGCGGGTCGCCGTGGGGATGAACTTCCCCCGGCGCTACCAGCCGTCTTTCCTGCGCATGCGCACTATGCTCGACAAAGGCGCTCTCGGTCGTCCCTTGATCTACCGCGTGCATCGCCTCATGCCGGTTGCCGCTCCTCCGGCGGATGCCAGCGGCGCTCCCGATCGGGGCGCATCGCCGAGCAGAGACGTCTTCCTCGATCTCTTTGCCGACCACTACGATCTGTGGGCCTGGCTCTTTCGCAGCGAGGCCGTGCGCGTGACGGCGCGGGGCGCGCACTGGGGCGGCGCGCACGCGCAGCGCCAACCCCCAGACGCGGCACCGCCCGATACCGGCGCGGCGCTTATCGAATACGGCAGCGGCGACATGAGCGTCATCACGACCTCGTGCGGCATGGCCCCGGGCTTTCAGTTACAAAGCGCGCCGGAGGAAGAGCTTATGGGTCCGCTCGGCGTCATCGCCAACATCCAGGCCAGCCGGTTCGTGCACACGGACCAGCGCGGCCAGGAGCACGCGCACGAATTTCAGCCTCAGGACGCATACGTGGAGTCGATTCAGGACTTTGCCACCCGTATCCGCCGGGGCGAGCCGCCGCGCGTCACCGGCGAGGACGGCAGGCGCGCCCTGCGCGTGGGCTTGGCGGTGCGGGCATCGATGGAGACCGGCCAGACGATAGACGTGTGAATCAGAAAACCCCACAGAGAGTGAGCAGCGAACCATGTCACTTGCGGAAGACCGGCCGCGCGTAACGTATGCGATGCTCGTAGACGGCTTGGGCAGCCTTGGGCTAACCGAAGGCGACGTCGTCATCGTGCATTCGTCGCTCTCGCGCTTTGGCTACGTCGAGGGGGGCGCGGACACGGTTGTGGACGCGCTACTGGCGGCGGTGGGAGACGCCGGCACGGTTGCGGTGCCGACCAGTCCGGTGATCTGGCGCGGCGGCTCGCACTTTCACTACATCAAGCACGATCCCATTCTCGATCTGCGGGTCACGCCTTCCAAGCTGGGTGCTATTACAAACGCGCTGCGGCAGCGGCCGGAAGCGCGGCCGTCGCTATCCGCCTGCCACACCCTGCACGCCATCGGCGCGCGGCGGGATTGGCTGCTGGCCGGCGCGGAAACCGCCGTCTATCCCACCGGCCCCGGCACGCCCTGGCACCGGAACTGCGTCGGTGGCGGCAAGGTTCTCTTGATCGGCATCGGGCAGAACAGCAATACGACGATCCACACCATCGAAGAGGCCGGCGGCGCGCCGATTCTGAGTCAAGAGGTCTTCTACCCGATGGTGATTGACCTCGAAGGCCGCATCATCACGGTGCCGACCCGCGCCCACTTGCCCAACCATCCCCGCGCCTTCGAGAAGATGGACGCCGTCTGCCATGAGCACGGCATCATGCGCGTGGGCACAATCGGCGCCGCCACGCTGCGCCTGATCGAGGCCAAGCCGTTCCTGGAAATCGGCGTGCGCATTCTTGAGAAAGACCCGGTCTTCCTGCTGGCGTGAAGCGGCGGCACTTTGAGATGACGCTGCCCGCGCTCACCACCATTGGGCATGGCACATCGTTGTTCTCTAAAGTAGAAGCCTGTAATGAAAGGAATGCCAGGAGCATACATCATGCCAAAACGCCCGAATATCGTCGTGATCATTACCGACCAGCAGCGTTCGGACTGTATTGGCTACGCCAATCCGGTCTTGGAAACGCCGTATCTGGACGAACTGGCGGCGCGGGGCGTGAAGTTTACGCGGTGCTATACCAGTTCGCCTTCCTGCTTGCCCTCGCGGGCCGCCATGATGACGGGCATGGACCAGTGGAATCACGGACGTCTTGGCAGTGGCGCCGGTCAAGACGCGTTGGACTTCCCGGCGACGCTGGCGGGCGAACTGATGAAGGCCGGGTACCACACGGCCAGCGTAGGGAAGTCGGACCAGTTTCCCAGACGCGCGCTCTACGGGTTCTATGAAGCCGTGCAGGATAGCACGGGCCGCGGCCTCTGGACTGACTACATGGCTTGGCTGCGCGAGGAGACGGCCGGGAAGATCGGCGACCTCGACCACGGTCTCGAGTGGAATAGCTTGTTGGGCCGGCCAAGCCACTTGCCGGAACACTTGCACGCCACCCATTGGACGGTGAGCGAAGCGGTCAAGTTCATCGAGAGGCGCGATCCGACGTGCCCGTTCTTTCTGTGGCTGTCGTTCACCCGCCCCCATGCGCCCTACGATCCCCCACCGGTCTATTTCGACATGTACAAGGACAACCCCGATATTCCCACGCCGCCCATGGGCGACTGGGCCGCGGAATACGACGAGCCGATTGCCAGCACCACGGCGTGGCGCGGCCGGGCTCCAGAGGCGCAGGCGCACCGCACACGCGCGGCTTACTACGGCAGTATCAGCTTCATCGATCATCAGGTGGGCCGTTTCCTGTATGAGTGTAGCTGGCGCGATCGCGATGCCTTGCGCAACACACTCTTCATCTTCACCTCAGACCACGGCGACATGCTCGGCGACCACTGTCTGTGGCGCAAGGGGTACTCGAACGACGGCTCCGCGCGTATCCCGTTCTTCATCAAGTATCCGGACACGTGGGACGAGGAGCGCGGCGGCTCCTGCGATGAAGTCATCGAACTGCGCGACCTCATGCCGACCGTGCTCGAGGCCGCGCGGGTGGAGATCCCTGATTCGGTCGACGGTAAGAGCCTTCTTCCGCTCGCGCGAGGCGAGGAAACTGAATGGCGCGAATTCCTGCAAGGGGAACAGACCAGAATTCATGGCTGGGACCAAGGCATGCAGTTCATCGCGACCAAGCGCGAGAAGTACACGTGGTTCCACCACACGGGCCGGGAACGCTACTTCAACCTGGTTGACGATCCCCAGGAGTGCCGCAATCTGGCGGGGAAAGCCGAAGCGGGAGGGCGAATCGAAGAGTTGCGCGCGTTGCTCGCCCGGGTCAATGAAGAGCGCGGCGACCCGCGCGGACAGAACGGCCGGTTGGTGGTCCAGGAGAACGGCGCGCTGCTGCAATCGCCGAACTACGCCAAGTGGAAGGCGCGGGCGGACGAACGCATGAGCCTGTAGCAGCCGCCTCTCCACCAACAGTGTCGAGGCGCTGCCTGGAACACAAGAAGACTCCCTATCCCTGTGCTGATTTGGGGCAGGCGCCTCATCCCTGGGCTGATAAGGGTACGCGCCTCATCATCGACTTCTCGTGTCATTCCGAACGGAGCGAAGCGGAGAGAGGAATCTAAGGCGCTGCTCTGCAATATCGTCAATTCTAGATTCCTCGCTCCGCTCGGAATGACACTTTCATACGCTTGTCAGTTTCCCGTGAGAGACCTTTGCACAACTCTGTCATTCCGGTGAAAACCGGAATCCAGAGGCGCCTTTACCCTTTTGGATTGCTTGCCGTCAAGCCTTTTCACCCCCATCCCGGCCTTCCCCCTCAATGGAGAAGGGGTAACGCAAAGGTCTCCGTGGGGAGAGGGCTGGGGTGTGGGGAGACACGCTGTTTACAGGTAGTAGTCCAGCGCCTTCAGGAAGTTTCTGTAGACGCACTGCTGCTCCCAGATGATGCCGTCCACCCCCAAGCGCCACCACTCGTCGGGCATGAAGTAGACGGACACCTCCGCTTCCGATCCCCAGCGGCCCCACCAGTTGATCAGGTGCAGGTTGTCGGATTGCGTCAGCCAGAGGGCAAGGTCGATGAGTTCTTCATTCTCCGTAAGCCGCGCCTTGTGATAGCAGGCGGTCATGAGGTGAAAGAGGGCGCGCTGGGGGTCGTTGCCCAGAAAGAATTCGGCGCCTCCTGAACCGGCCCACGTGCCGGGAAAAGGCGGCAGCGAGAGGTGGTATGCTTGGCCGCCGTACGCGTCGATTACTTCCGTGGCCGTGGCCGGGTTGACGCCTTCGCGTTTCAGGTAGCGCGGCAGCGCCTCCATGAACTCGAAGACGCCGCTGTCGTAGTACTGGTGCTCGCCAAAGGTCTCGAAGTCCCAGCCCGCCATTACGAACGGGCCCGCGGCGGTCGCTACCCAATGGGCGTAGTCGTCCGCCATGAGCGGCCAACCGGCCCACTGGCGCTGCGAGAAGCGATAGCCGACGTCGTCGCTGAGTTCGTAGTGCCGCGCCAGCAGTTTCACGCCCGGGTGGTCGTAGTAGAGGTGGGTTGGCTGGCGCCAATCGAGTAGCCACTCCCGGCCGTCCATCAGAGCGCCGCGAAAGCCGGCCGCGCCCAACGCGCTGACAATCGTATCGGAGATGAGCATCTCGGTGGTGTCGGTCACGACCGGCCGCTTGCCGAAAATCTCGGTCACCTGATCGGCCATGTCCCTCATGCGCGCCGTGAAGGCCGGCAGATCGATGAGCATGAGGAAGGAGTGGTACGGCTCGACGCCGATCAGTTCCGTGTTGGGATGGGCGACGATGCGCTTGAACCCCGCCAGCACGGACGGGTCCCACTGCCGCGCCTGCCGGACGAGCGAGAGCGAGATGCCAAAGCAGAGCTTGAGGCCGGAGTCGAGCAGCCGCAGCCACAAGTCCGTGGCCGGCTTGTAGCAGTAGCGGGCCACCTTGCGGAAGTACCGCTCGTTCATTAGCTCGTCGAAGAGCAGCGGGGCCATCTCCGCCGGCGCCGCGCCGGCCGGGATGACGGAGGCGGGCAAGCGCACGCGCCGCGGCTGGTGGGCGATGACGTAGATCACAAAGTTATCAGCCATCTGCTCCGCCTTAGAGCTGGAGGCCTTGCTTGGCGGCCAGGTAGCCAACCTTGCCCACCAGGTCCCGAATGGCCGATTCCCAGGTAAAGAGCGCCGCCGTCTGCCGCGCGTGGCGCTGGATCTGCCGCACCGCGTCGGGTTGCTCGTGAACCAGGCGCAGATAGCTGGCAAGCTCCGCCGGGTCGTCGGTTTCGACCGAGAGCGCGTTGTGCAGTTGCACGGCGTAGTCTTCACCCGTCGTGCCCGTAACCACCACGGCCCCGCACGCCATCGCCTCCAGTCCCACCAGACCGAACGGTTCGTAGCCGCTGTTGGTCAGCACCGCGTCGGTGGCGGAGTAGAAGACGCGCTGCAACGCCTCGGGCACGAAGTCGCGGAGATTCAGGACGTCCGCGTCCCCGGCGGCGAGAATCGCGTCAACGGCGTCATCCACGTGAGCGTTATTGCTGTGCACGTCGCGCACGGTCAGGCCCATCTCCGCCGCGCGGTGCAGCACCTCGCCGCCGTGGGGCTCCAGTCCGCCGCGCGCCAGGAAGCGTACCCGGTGCCCGGCGTGCTTGAGGTGCGCCGCGGCCTCGATGGCCTGGAGCCAACGCTTGTCCGGGGCGAACCGGCCCATCTTGAGCAAGAGGAAGTCGGCCGCCATGCCCCGGCGCAGCTTGCTGACCGGCTGCTTCGGCACTTTGTCGAGCAGGCGGCTGGGGATGCCGTTGGGCAGCACCAGCGGGTTCAGGCCCCAATCCCAGAGACGGTGCTTCATGAACCGGCTTACGGTGGTAATGGTAGCGACAAATCCCAGGCGCGGCAGGTCGAGGTGGCCGAAGCCGTACTCGTTGTTCGCGTTCCACAACAGCACGCACTGCTGGCGCAGGCCGTTGAAGTGCAGGGAATCGCTCAGGCGCGCGAGGGTGTCTGCCGTGTGCCACTCTTCCGCCATGATAACGGTGAGTTTGCCCTGGTCGGCGGCGGGCCGCACAATGCGTTCGGTAACGAACCAGGGCACGCTGTTGGCGAAGTCGGCCAGCTTTTCCCATTCGGCCTCGTACGCGCCGCTGGGGTACCCTTGGCTGATCCACTGGCACCAGCGGTAGAGGCGCAGGTTGCCGTCCTCTCGGGACTCGACCCCGGGCAGGCTGGGGTCGCCGACGAATAGCAGGTGGGTAGTGTAACCGGCCTGCGCCAGGGCGCGGGTCAGTTCGGTAACGCGCGTGCCCAAGCCTCCGGCCTGGGAGTAGCGGTCCGGCCCTTCGAAGCTGAGCACGACGAACTGCGCGTTGTCTGGAGATATGTTCATACCAGGCGGCTCCGTTGCCTTTGCCTTAAGGATACATCTTTGGATCCTCGCGGTCATGCGCGGCTGCCGGTAAGGCAGCAACCCCGGTCACGCTCTCAGCGGCGCGGCGCGGTCGGTCAAGCCCCGGGGCTTCTCAATCGCTCTCACTTCTCCAGTATATGACATAAACGATTAAACGTCGAGATGTTGGACTTCCTTGGCATGCGCCTGGATGAAGTGCTTGCGGGCCTGCGGGTCGTCCCCCATGAGACGATCGAACACCGAACTCACGGCGGCCTGGTCTTCCAGCATGACGTGGAGGAGTTTGCGGCGCGCCGGATCCATGGTGGTCTCCCAGAGTTGATCGGCGTTCATTTCGCCAAGTCCCTTGTACCGCTGGATGGCGACGTTCGCGCGATTGAACTGCTTGAGAATGCGGTCGCGCTCCGCGTCGTCCCAGGCGTACTGCACGTCCCGGTTGCGCGCCACGCGATAGAGCGGCGCTTGGGCGATGTAGAGCCGCCGGTTGGTGATGATGTCGCGCATGTAGCGGAAGAAGAAAGTGAGGAGCAGCGTGCGGATGTGCGCGCCGTCTACGTCGGCGTCGGTCATGATGATGATCTTGCCATAGCGCAACTTGCCGATGTCGAACGTCTCGCCGATGCTCGTGCCCAGCGCCGTCACCAGGGCGCGAATCTCCGCGTTGGAGAGCATGCGGTCCAGGTTGGTGCGCTCGGCATTGAGGATCTTGCCCCGCAGCGGGAGAATCGCCTGGAAGCGCCGCTCGCGTCCTTGCTTGGCGTTGCCGCCGGCCGAATCGCCCTCCACGATGAAGATTTCGGCGTTCTCCATACTCCGCTCCGAGCAGTCGGCAAGCTTGCCGGGTAGCGTGGAAACGTCCAGGTAGCCCTTGCGCGTCACCATGTCGCGGGCCTTCTGGGCGGCCACGCGGGCGCGCGCGGCGTTGAGGCACTTGTCTATGATCGCCTTGGCCTCACTCGGATGCTCTTCCAGGTACTGGCCGAGTTTCTCATTGACCGTGGACTCGACGAAGCCGCGCACTTCGGAATTGCCCAACTTGGCTTTGGTCTGGCCCTCGAACTGCGGGTTCATGAGCCGCACGCTAATGACCGCCGTCAAGCCGGTGCGCACGTCGTCGCCGGTGAGCGAGAGGTCTTTCTCCTTGATGAGGTTCTGCTTGCGGGAGTAGTCGTTGAGCGTGCGCGTCAAGGCGGAGCGAAAGCCGGTGAGGTGCGTGCCGCCGTCCACGTTGTTGATGGTGTTGGCGAAAGCGTAGATGCGTTCGTCGTAGCTCTGCGTGTATTGCAGCGCCGCTTCCAACTGGAGCGAGTCCGCCGCGCCGCTGAAGAAGATCTCCTCGCTGTTGATGATCGTCTTGCGGCGGTTCATCTGGTGGACGAAGGCGCGGATGCCGCTCTCGAAGTAGAACGTCAGTTCGCGGCCGGCCCGCTCGTCGCGGAACTCGATCCGCAGCCCCGGGCAGAGGTAGGCCACCTCCCGGAATCGCTGGGCAAGCGTGTTGAAGTCGTAGTCCAAGGTCTCCATGATCGCGCGGTCGGGGAGGAACCGGATGGTGGTGCCGTTCCGCTCGGTCTCGCCGTTGCGTTCGACCTGCCCCAGAGGCGCGCCGTTGCGGTACTCCTGCCGGTAGGCGTCGGGCGCCTGGTAGACCGTGGCCACCAGCCACTGGGAGAGCGCGTTCACGATGGAAACGCCCACACCGTGGAGGCCGCCGGAAACCTTGTAGCTCTTGCCGCCAAACTTGCCGCCGGCGTGAAGCCGCGTCAGCACGGTCTCCAGGGCGGAGACGCCGGTCTTTTCGTGCACGTCTACCGGGATGCCGCGGCCGTTGTCCTCCACCGTTACGCTGCTATCCGCGTGGAGCGTCACGCGAATGCGGTCGCAGAGGCCGGCCAGCGCCTCGTCAACGCTGTTGTCCACTACCTCGTAGACCAGGTGATGGAGACCCCGCACGTCCGTGCTGCCGATGAACATGCCCGGGCGGGTGCGCACCGGCTCCAGGCCTTCCAGCACCTGGATGTCGGCGGCGGTGTAGTCGTTTGCGAGGGGATCCGCAATTTCATCATCCGCGACCAAGGTTGCCGCGCTGCTCCGGTCTTCAACTGTGTTCTTTGCCATTGGGGTCCCTTTGCGAGTGGATGTCCGGCACGGTTTGGGCGGGAGATGACTCTCCACGGTGAATGAGAATGCGATTCCAGACGTACAAGAACACGGCGATCGTCAGCCACGTTCCCACGTAGGCGTTGCCGACGACGGCGACCATCCTGCCAAGTCCGAGGCTGGCAATCCGCAGGTCGATCAGTTCATTCCAAAAGACGCTCGTCAGGAGTATGATGACCCAGTAGACCAGGAAGAAGACGAAAGCGGACCACAGATTGCCGTGCACGAGCCGGAGCGAGAGCCGCATGACCGTCAACAGGCTCTGGCGCGCCAGCGCGATGCTGTCTACGATATAGAATGCGTGGAAGGCAATCCAAAACAACAGCACCAGCACAAGCAACATGAACAGCGTGCCCAGCGGCGGCGCCAGGGCCGTAATGAAGCCGGCGACGGCGATGGGGATCACGTTCAAGACCAGCACGATGCCGGTAAGGCCGACCAGGCGGGGCGCCAGCCGCATGACCCGCAGCGCCAGGGTTTCCCAGGTCAACGCCTGCTCCTGCACGGTCGCGGCAACCAGGGCAAGATAGGCGCTGCCCGCCACAAAACTCACCGTAAGCAGAAGCGCGAGGATGAGGAAGAGTTGGCCCAGCGACTCTACTTCCACGACGGATTCCGCGCCGGCGCCGGAGAGCGTTACGCCAAGCGAGGGCACCCAGACGCCCAGCGCGAGCGAGAGGATGTTCAACTGCTCGAAGAACGCGAACAGGCCCTGCTCTTCGGCGGAGAGACTCTCCGTGAAGCTGAGGAATCCCGGGCCCGGGACTACACGGGGCGCAAACCAAATGACAATATCCAACCCAACCGGCAGGAGGAGCAGCCAGATGCGTCGATTGAGCAGAGAGCCGGACTTGGTTAAGGCTTCAATCGGCCTCAGTGTTTGCGGTTCATTCACACCCTGCATTATACCAGATTCAGGCTGTCCGCCTCAATTCGCCAAACGCTCTCATGCCAGTAACGACGGGGAGAAACGCATCTTGACGTGATGTATTGCGCACCGCGGCGGCAACACGAAGGGAGGCTACGATGCGCGTGATAATCGCCGGTGGCAGCGGGTTGATCGGCAGCGCCCTCACCCAGTATCTCTGCGCCCAGGGACATGCGGTCGTCGTTCTCAGCCGGCGGCCCTACCGGGTGTCCGGCTTGCCGGACGGCGCGGAGGTTGCCGGGTGGGACGGCAGCAGCAGCGAAGGCTGGGAAGAGCAGGTGGAGGACGCGGACGTAATCGTGAATCTGGCGGGAGAGAGCATCGCCGCCAGGCGCTGGACGTATGCGCAGAAGCGGCGGCTGCGCGACAGCCGCATTCAATCCACCAACGCGGTGGCAGCCGCGATTCGCGCCGCCGCCCGCAAGCCGTCAGTGCTGATACAGGCCTCCGCTGTCGGCTACTATGGCAACACCGGCGACCGGGAAGTGGACGAACAGTCCCCTGCGGGCAATGACTTCCTCGCCGACCTGTCCCAGGAGTGGGAGCGCGCGGCGGCGGTGGAGGAGCCTGGAACGCGGCTGGTGCTGCTGCGCTTGGGCCTGGCGCTCAGCGCCGCGGGCGGCGTGCTGCCGCGGGTGGCGCTGCCGTTTCGCTTCTTCGCGGGCGGTTCACTGGGCAGCGGCCAGCAATGGGCGCCGTGGATTCACATCGACGACGTGACGGGGGCTATCGAGTTTCTGATGACCAGCGGCGGCGTTGCCGGGCCGGTGAACCTGTGCGCGCCGCAGCCGGCGCGGTATGCCGCCTTTGCCCGGGCGGTGGGGGGCGCGCTGGGCCGGCCGTCGTTCATGCGCGTGCCGTCGTGGGCGCTGCGCCTGGCAATGGGTGAAATGGCGGACCTGGTCGTGCACGGCCAGCGCGCGCTGCCGCAACGGCTGGCTGAAGCGGGATATGAGTTCCGGTATCCTACCCTGGAGGAGGCGTTGGACGATCTCCTGGGAGGATAGGCCACCTGCCGCTCCGCCGCCGGTCGGCGGCATCTTGCCGGGCGGCGCAACGCGGCCAGCCCGTACAATTCGTAAACTCTGAGCAATGAGGAGAGAAACGCAAGCGATGAGCGCACAATCAACCGAAGCGAGATTCATCTATGTCGGCACGTTTACGGGGGAGACCGAACTTGGCGGCGGCGCGGACGGCATCTACGTCTGCCGCATGGACACGGCCAGCGGCGCGGTGGAGCTTGTGCACAGCGTGCCGGGCGTGCCCAATCCGTCTTTCCTGACGTTGCATCCGGCGCGTCCGTTCCTCTACGCCGTGAATGCCGTGCCGGAGATCGACGGACACACCGGCGGCGCGGTGAGCGCGTTCGCGGTGGATCCGGCAACCGGCGGCTTGACCTTTCTCAACCGGCAGTCCTCGCACGGCGCGGGACCCTGCCACGTGAGCGTGGAACAGACGGGGCGATACGCGATAGCGGCGAACTACATGGGCGGCAGCGTGGCGATACTGCCAATCGAGGAGGACGGCAGCGTGGGGCCCGCGACGGACTGGGCGCAACACGTGGGCTCTAGCGTCAATCCGGACCGCCAGGGGGAGCCGCACGCGCACTCGTTTACGCCGGACCCGGCGAACCGCTTTGCGCTGGCCTGCGACCTGGGACTGGATCAGGTGCTGGTCTACGGGCTGGACTTGGAGAACGGCAAACTGCCGCCAAACGATCCGGCGTTTGCGACCGTGCATCCCGGCGCGGGGCCGCGCCACCTCGACTTCCATCCGAACGGCCGGGTGGTCTACGTGATCAACGAGATTGGCAATACGATAACGGTCTTCGCATACGACCAGGAGCGCGGCGCGCTGGCGGAGTTGCAGACGATTCCGACGTTGCCGCCGGACTTCACCGAGACCAGCCATACCGCGGACGTGCACGTGCACCCTACGGGCAGGTTCGTGTACGGCTCCAATCGCGGTCACGACAGCATCGCCATCTACGCGGTGGACGACGCGGTCAGTACCCTCAGTCTTGTAGGGCATCAATCTACTGAGGGTGAAGTGCCGCGCAACTTCGTCATCGACCCCAGCGGCGCGTTCCTGCTGGCGGCGAACCAGGACACCGACACTGTCGTCACATTCCGCATCGACTTGGATACCGGCGCCCTGGAGCCTACCGGACACGTTGCCGCCGTGCCGACGCCGGTGTGTCTGAAGTTCTCGGCGTGGTGACGGTGAAGCCTTGGCTGAGAGCGTTGAAGTATTACATGGCATATTGTCATTCCGAGCGGAGCGAGGAATCTAGGACCCGTGCAGTGGCCAGCCCCCACTGAAGTAACTCCCTAGATTCCTCACTCCGCTGCGCTCTGTTCGGAATGACAGGCAGGCGCTGAACTCTGTTCAAAGTGACTGGAGTCCGGCGCGCGCTGTTTGGAAATACAGGGGGCCATTCCTGTAGGAGAATTGACTGGCACCCGCGCACGGGAATACATGCGTGTTGGGCTTCAATGCCTCGGGGCCTTGGGCTACCGGCTGTGGTGTACTGGCCTGGAGGCAATCTCCCGGTGCAGGTCGCGCAGCGCGAAGACCGGGCCGTCGCGGCAGACGCGCTCGTAGCCTCGCGGCGTGGTCACGACGCAGCCGAGGCAGACGCCCATGGCGCAGCCCATCTGGTTTTCCAGCGAGACCTGGATGGGCTTTGTGCTCTGCCAGCCCCAGGCGCGCGCCTGATAGGCGGCGTCGATCGCCGTGAGCATCGGCCAGGGGCCGCAGATATAGACTGCGTCGCTCCAGAGGAAGTAGTCGGCGATGAGGTCCGGCGCCGGCCCGTGGTAGCCGGCCGAGCCGTCGTCGGTGGCCAGCACGTACTCCACCGCTTGGGGCACATGCTCGGCCGGCAGGTGGCGCGCGGCTGAACGCGCCCCGGCCAGCAGCGTGACCGTATAGCCACTTGGGATCATCAACTCCGCCAGGAAGAGCAGCGGCGCGATGCCGATGCCCCCCGCGACCATGAGGAGATTTCCAGGATCGGGGGGAACCGTAAAAGTCTTGCCCAGCGGTCCAAGCTGGAGAATCTCGTCACCCGCCCGCCGCCTGGCGAGGATTTCCGTGCCGCTGCCAACCACCTGATAGAGAATGTCCAGCGTGCCGGCCTCGCGGTCCACGGTCAACATGCTGAAGGGGCGCAACAAGAGCGGATCGATGCCGTCGCCGCAGCGCATGTGCACGAATTGCGCCGGTTGGCACTGCGCCGCGATCCGCGGCGAATGCAGGCGCACGATGAGAAGCCCGTCCGCCACCGGTTCGTTTGAGACGACGGTAGCGCGCTCTTGGATGATGGGCATTTGTTCTGCTCTCCGCTGCTCGTTTGTTGCTACTTTATGCTGCCAGCGGCGCGCGTCGTTGGGCGAGGAAGCGGGGGACAAGCCCCCGCGCTACGATTTTTCTGTGCAGGTTTGAAACCTGCGCCACCGGCGGGGGCACTTCGCATAACATCTCTCTCTCACCGATCGTCGCGGTACGCGCGCAGGGGGCGCACTTCGTAGGCGTCCTGCTGCAGCGAGAGCGCGGTGGCCAGGGCGCGGGAGGTGTCGAGGGAGGTGAGGCAGGGAATCTGGCGCTCCACCGCCGCGCGGCGGATGTAGAAGCCGTCTTGCAGCACGGCGCGGCCGCCGGTGAGCGAGTTTATCACGGCCTGCACCTCGCCGTCCTGAATTACGGAAACCACGTTGGGCGTGCCTTGCAGGCGCTTGCTAATCATGCGCACGGGGACGTTCATCTCTTCCAGCATGGCCGCCGTGCCCTCGGTGGCCATAAAGTTGAACCCGGCCGCGGCAAGCTGGCGGACGATCGGGCGGATGGCGTCCTTATCCGCGTCGGCAATGGAGAGGAGGAAGGTGCCGCCCGCGGGCACGTTGAGGCCGGAGGCCACCATGGCCTTGTAGAGCGCCGCCTCGAACGTGACGTCAACCCCCATTACCTCGCCGGTGGACTTCATCTCCGGGCCCACCGAGGTTTCCACACCGCGCAGTTTTGCCATGCTGAACACGGGCGCTTTCACGGCCACCAGCGGCTGCGTAGGCCGCAGGCCGCCGCGATACCCCATCTCGGCGAGCGATTTTCCCAGCATGGCCAGCGTTGCCAGGCGCACCATGGGCACGTTCGTCACCTTGCTCAGGAAGGGCACGGTGCGGCTGGAGCGGGGGTTGACCTCCAGCACGAAGACCTCGTCCTGGAAGATGACGTACTGGATGTTAACCAGGCCCAACACCCCGATTTCCAGGCAGATGCGCGTGGTGTAGTCAACCAGGGCTTGTTCGATGCGCTCGCGGCTATCGCGGGGCGGGTAGACCGCGAAACTGTCGCCGGAGTGCACGCCCGCCTGCTCGATGTGCTCCATGATGCCCGGGATGAGCACTTCCTTGCCGTCGCAGATGGCGTCCACTTCCACCTCCATGCCCTGGAGGTACTTGTCAACCAGCACGGGGTGGCGCGAGGAGAGCCGCACGGCGTTCGCCACGTAGCGCTTCAGGTCGTCCGGCGTATTCACGATCTCCATCGCCCGACCGCCAAGCACGTATGAAGGCCTCACGAGCACCGGATAGCCGATGTTGGAAGCCACGGCCAGGGCGTCGTCCACGCTGGTCACCGCCGCGCCGGGCGGCTGGGGAATGCCGAGCCGATCCAAAAAGGCCTCGAACTTGCGCCGGTCTTCGGCGAGGTCGATGGCGGATACGCCGCTGCCCGCCAGCGAGACGTTCTCCAAAGTAAGCGGTTCGGCGAGGTTGATGGCCGTCTGCCCGCCGAATTGCACGATGGTGGGCGGCACGCCTTCGTTGTCGAGCACGTTCAGGACGCTTTCGGTGTCGAGCGGCTCGAAGTAGAGGCGGTCCGAGGTGTCGAAATCGGTGGAAACGGTCTCCGGATTGCTGTTCACCATGATGCTCCGCACCCCGGCGCGGTCGAGCGCCCACGCCGCGTGCACGGAGCAATAGTCGAACTCGATGCCCTGGCCGATGCGGATGGGACCCGATCCAACGACCGCGGCGCTGGTTTCTGCCAAGGCCGGCGCGTCGTTCTCAAGCTCATACGTGCTGTAGAAGTACGGGGTCTGGGCCTCGAACTCGGCGGCGCAGGTGTCGACCATCTTGTAGACCGGCAGGATGCCCCACTGCTTCCGCATTTCGCGCACGCGGGCCGGCAGCACGTCGGCGAGCGTGCCGATCTGGGAGTCCGCGAAACCCAGGCGCTTCGCCTCCCACAGCAAGCCCGGCGTGAGCGATTCGGCCAGGAGCCGCTGCTCCATGTCGCGGATGGCGGCGAACTTATGGAGGAAGAAGGGGTCGATGTGGGAGCGGCGCGCGATTTCCGCCACGCTCACCCCGCGCCGCAGCGCGCTCATGATTGCCCACAGGCGCGCGTCGCTGGCCTCTTCGACGTGCCGCCAGACGGCCGCCGGATCATGCTGCCACTGTTCGTCTTCCCACATCAGGCTGCGATCGCCGATTTCCAGCCCGCGCACCGCCTTCTGCAGGGCGGCTTCCAGCGTGCGGTCGATTGCCATCACCTCGCCGGTGGACTTCATCTGCGTGCCCAGTACCCGGTCGCCGGAAGGGAACTTGTCGAACGGCCAACGCGGTATCTTCACCACCACGTAGTCGAGCGCCGGCTCGAACGCGGCGGTGGTGCGCTGCGTAATGGGGTTAGGCAGTTTATCCAGTGTGCGGCCAATGGCGATCTTCGCCGCCATGCGCGCAATCGGGTAGCCGGTGGCCTTGGAGGCGAGCGCGGAGGAGCGGCTGACGCGCGGATTGACCTCGATGACGCGGTAGGCGAACGAGTGGGGGTCTAAGGCGAGTTGCACGTTGCAGCCGCCTTCGATGCCCAACGACCGGATGATGTTGAGCGAAGCGGTGCGGAGCATCTGGTACTCCCGGTCGCTCAAGGTCTGGCTGGGCGCGACGACGATGGAGTCGCCGGTGTGGATGCCCATGGGATCGAAGTTTTCCATGTTGCACACGGTGATGCAGTTGTCGGCGCTATCGCGCATGACCTCGTACTCGATCTCCTTCCAGCCCAGCAGGTACTCTTCCACCAGCACTTGCTGGATGGGGCTGGCGGAGAGGCCGCTCGCCACCACCGCGCGCACCTCGTCTGGCGTGTTGGCGATACCGCCGCCGGTGCCGCCCAACGTGTAGGCGGGCCGGATGACGACCGGCAGGCCGATTTCCGCCACGAACGCTTCTGCTTCCCGGACGGACTGCACCGTCCTGCTGGCCGGGATCGGTTCCCCGATTTGGGTCATGGTCTGCCGGAAGAGTTCCCGGTCTTCCGCTTTCTGAATGGCGGACAAGGGCGTGCCCAACAGCCGCACGCCGTGTCTCTCCAGCACGCCCGCTTCAGCGAGGGCGACGGCGAGGTTGAGGCCGGTCTGCCCGCCGAGGGTGGGAATCAGCCCCTCCGGGCGCTCCCGGGCGATGATGCGCTCGACCACCGGCACGGTGAGCGGTTCGATGTAGACCTCGTCGGCGATGTCCTCGTCCGTCATGATGGTGGCGGGATTGGAGTTGACCAGCACCGCCGTCACGCCCTCCTCGCGCATGGCTTTGCAGGCCTGGGTGCCGGCGTAGTCGAACTCGGCGGCCTGGCCGATGATGATCGGGCCGGAACCGAGGATGAGCACTTTGGACGGTTTCTGTGTCATGTAAGGCGCTCTATGAACTCATCAAAAAGGTACTGGTTGTCCTGCGGCCCCGGGCACGCCTCCGGATGGTACTGCACGCTGGATACCGGCAAGTCTTGGTGGCGGAGGCCCTCGACTGAGCCGTCGTTGAGGCTGACGTGGCTCACCTGAAAACCGCTCCTGGCCGGGATGCTGGCGGCGTCCACCTGAAAGCCGTGATTTTGGGTGGTGATGTGGGCCTTGCCGGTGGCGAGGTCTTGCACCGGATGGTTCGCGCCCCGGTGGCCGAACTTGAGTCGGCTCGTGCGCGCGCCCGCGGCCAGCGCGATGATCTGATGTCCCAAACAGATGCCGAGCGTGGGGTAGCGTTGCATGAGCCTGGCGGTGGTTTCCACGGTGGCGGCAACCGCGCCCACGTCCGGATCGCCCGGCCCGTTGCAGACCACGATGCCGTCCGGCGTGAGGTCTCGAATCTCCTCGTAGGGCGTCCCATAGGGCATCCAAACCACCTCCGCGCCGCGGCTGGTGAGCGAGTGGGCAATGTTGTGCTTCGCGCCGGTGTCGATGAGGACGATGCGTTTGCCGGCGGCGGCTGGCGGCGGTTGCGCCCACGGCTCCCAGGGGGCGGGGGCGGTGTAGGCTCCCGTGTTCACCGAGACTTCACCGACGACGTTGTGGCCCGATAGCGGCGTGACGCCCTGCGCGCGGGCGACACATTCATTGACATAATCCTCGATGCCCGGCGCGCGGCCGCTCAACCAGAGAAACGAGTCATGCGCTTCGTCCGGCAGCACGTCCGGCGGCGCCACGGTCAGCGCGGCGCGCTGGAAGCCGTGGGTGCGGAGCCGCCGCGTAATGGCGCGGGTATCCAGGCCGTAGATGCCGGGAATGCCCTGCTCGGCAAGGAAACGGTCAAGCTCATGCGTGGCGCGCCAGTTGCTGGGATGCGGGCAGAGTTCGCGCACTACCAAGCCGGAGAGCCAGGGCCGCACCGACTCCATGTCGGCCGGCGTGACACCGTAGTTGTTGATGAGCGGATACGTCAGGGTGACGATTTGCCCGCGATACGACGGGTCGGTCGCGATCTCCTGGTAGCCGGTCATGCTGGTATTGAAGCAGAGTTCCCCGGCGGCGTCTTGGCGCGAGCCAAAGGCGTAGCCATAGAAGACCGTACCGTCTTCCAGCGCCAGCAGCGCGTGGGGATGGAGATTTGCGTCCGGCACGTCTACTGCGCCCCTCCTTGTCCGTCTTCACCGTCTTCGCCGCAGGTGCCGGTCTTGCCGCGCGCGCCGTAGCCGTCGGCGGAATAGAGCAACCGGCCGCCGACGAACGTCATCGCCACCACGCCGGGCAGGGTTGCGCCCGCAAGCGGCGTATTCTTCCCCTTGGAAGCGAATTTTTGCGGCTCGACGGTCCAGGCGGCGGCCAGGTCGAGCACGGCAATGTCCGCCGGCGCGCCCACGGTGAGGGTTCCCGCCGGCAGGCCGAAAACCCGTGACGGTTCAGCCGTCAGCTTGCCGATGAGCCTTGCCAGCGGCACGCGCCCGTCCCGCGCCAACTGGTAGACTTGCGAAAACGCAGTTTCCAGGCACGAAATGCCCGAGGCCGCGTCGCTGAACTCGCAGAGCTTGTCGTTCGTGCTGTGGGGCGCGTGGTCGGTGGCGATGGCGTCGAGCGTGCCGTCGTTCAGGCCTTCGATGAGGGCGTCTACGTCGGCGACTGCGCGCAGAGGCGGATTGACTTTGGCGCGGGTGTCATAGGCGAGCGCCGCGGACTCCGTTAGCAGGCTTCCCGCCACGACCGCGTCGGTAAGGGTAAGGTGATGGGGCGTCACCTCCGCCGTAATGCGGACGCCCTGCCGCTTTGCCGCGCGGATGATCTCCACGCTGCCCTGCGTCGAGACGTGGGCAATGTGCACGCGCGCGCCCGTGCGGCGGGCCAGCAGCGCGTCACGGGCGACCATCGTCTCCTCGGCTTCCGCCGGCATCCCGCGCAACCCCAGCCGCAGCGAGGTTGCGCCTTCATGCATCACGCCTTCGTGGGCGAGCGCCGGGTCTTCGCAGTGGTTGACGATGGGCTTGTCCACCAACAGGCTGTATTCCAGCGCGTGGCGCATCATGCGGGCGTCGGCTACTGGCATGCCGTCGTCGGAGAAGGCCACCGCGCCGGCCTCCGCCAGGGCCGCCATTTCCACAAGCTGTGTGCCCGCCAGACCCCGCGTGACGGCGGCCAGGGGATAGACGCGCGCGGCGGCGGCTGCTTGCGCGCGTTGCAGCACATAAGACACATTTGCCGGGGTATCCACCACCGGGTCGGTGTTCGCCATGCTGCACACGGTTGTGAAGCCGCCGCGCAACGCCGCCCGCGTGCCGCTGGCGATGGTCTCCTTGTACTCGAATCCCGGCTCGCGCAGATGGCAGTGCAGATCCACGAAGCCGGGCGCGACCACGAGGCCGCCGGCGTCGATGACCGGCACGCCGTCCGGGGAGAGCGATTCGCCGATGCCCGCGATGTTGCCGTCTCGTATGAGAATGTCCCGCGCGGCGTCGAGGTTGTTCGCCGGGTCGATGACGCGGGTGCCTTTGATGAGCCAGGTGTCGTTCATGCCAGCCGCTCCGCCGTGCCCGCAAGCAAGTAGAAGATCGCCATGCGCACCGCCACGCCGTGGGCGACCTGCTGTTCGATCACGGATTGCTCGCCGTATGCGAGTTCAGGTGTAATTTCCACGCCCTGGTTCATGGGGCCGGGGTGCATGATGAGCGCGTTGGCGCGGGCGCGCTGCATCCGCTGGCGCGTCAGGCCGAAACGGGCGGCGTACTCCCGCGCCGAGGGCAACAGCCCGCCGGCCATGCGCTCGCGTTGGAGGCGCAGCATCATCACCACGTCGGCGTCCGCCAGCGCCTCGTCGAGGTCGTATGACAAAGAAAGCCACGGCGGCGCGCCAAAGACGCCCAGAAGAGCGGAAGGCAAGAGGGTGGGCGGCCCGCAAAGGACGACGTGAGCGCCGAGCGCGCCAAAGCCCCAGAGATTGGAACGCGCCACGCGGCTGTGCAGGATGTCGCCGACGATAACGAGCTTGACGCCTTCGATCGCGCCGATGCGTTCGCGCACGGTGTAGAGGTCGAGCAGCGCCTGGCTGGGATGGGCGTGCCAGCCGTCGCCGGCGTTAATCACGGAAGCGTTCAGCCAGGACGCGGCCAGATACGGCGCGCCGGCTTCCCAGTGGCGCATCACGAGCATGTCGGCGCCCAACGCTTGCAGCGTGCGCATGGTGTCGATGAGCGACTCCCCTTTTTCGACGCTGCTCTGGCTGGCGGAGACGTTTACGAGGTCGGCGGAGAGATTCTTGGCGGCCAGTTCGAATGAAGAGCGGGTGCGCGTGCTGGCCTCGTAGAACATGTTGACGATCGTCTTGCCGCGCAGCGTCGGCACGCGCCGGATGGGACGGGAGAGAATCTCCGTCATGGCGGCAGTGGTATCCAGGAGCAGCATGAGTTCGTCTGACGAAAAATCGTCCAGGTCCAGGAGGTCTTTGCGCTCCAGCGGCATCTAGGCATCCTCCCGCGGTGTGGGCAGCAGAATCACCTCGTCCTTGCCGTCGCTCTCCCGCAGGCGCAGTTCGATCTCTTCCGCGCGGGACGTGGGAATGTTCTTGCCCACGTAGTCGGCGCGGATGGGCAGTTCGCGGTGGCCCCGGTCGATGAGCACGGCAAGCTGGATGGTGCGCGGACGCCCAAAGTCCATGATGGCGTCCATCGCGGCGCGGATCGTGCGGCCGGTATAGAGCACGTCGTCGACGAGCACCACGTGTTTTTCGGTGAGGGCGACCGGAATCTGCGTTTCGCGGACATTCGGGCGGAAGTGCTCGCGTTCCAGGTCGTCGCGGTAGAGGGTAATATCCAGCCTGCCCACCGGCACGGCAACGCCCTCGTGAGCGACGATGCTGGCGGCCAGGCGCCGCGCCAGCGGCGCGCCCCGTGCCGGAATGCCAATCAGCACGATGTCACTCGCGCCCCGGTTGCGCTCCACGATTTCGTGGGCGATGCGCGAGAGCGCGCGGCGGATTTCCTCCGCTTGCAGCAGAATCTTCCCGGATGCCGTCATGGACACCTCACCGCGCAACCAGGCGCGCGACGCCCGGTCAACCGTTCGCCCTGTGCCTGTCGCCGGGCCGCGCACAGCCGCGCGCGGGACGGTCGGACTCGGCGTGGAACGCGCACAAAAAATACTCCCCACCCGCGGGCGAGAAGTATCCACGAAAATCTGGACCTCTCTTACCTGCCTCGCGGGACCGGTTTAAAGAGAAGCGAAACTATGACTCTATGCTAGCAGACCGGACGTTCCGGCGCAATCGGAGGTGGATCCGGCAATAGCAGCGCCAGAATGGGGAGCTTTACATGCCTGCGCTTCCGTCATTCCGAACGCGGCGAGGAACTTACGATTGCCCCGCACGCGAGATTCTTCTTCGCTACGCTCCCCAGAGTGACAGAAGGACATGCCACATTGGGTGTCGCCGCGCGCGAGGAATCGCTTGTCGCCACACAACGAGCCTGAATCTGAAAAGTCCGCGCCCTGCTCAAGTTGTCTTACCCGCGCGTCGTTGGTAGAATACCGCAGGGCAAGTGGGAGGAATCCGTACAGCGGAGTGAGCAGCGGAGAGCGCGGGCGGTCGTAAGCCGCTTGGAAGCCGTTTTGAGGCCGCTTAGGGGCCGCTTGGAAGTCGCTTAAAGGTCACTCCGTGATTGTGTTGTTGTACGATGTTCTCTAGTATGTGAATAGTTCGAGCGTTCAAACTCCTAATGCGGGAAGGCTGAGAAAAACGTGCGCGTCGCACTCTACCCGGGGAGCTTCGATCCGGTTACCAACGGCCACATCGATATCATCGCCAGAGCGTCACGGCTGTTTGATATTCTCTTTGTCGGAGTCTATGCTAATCCTGAGAAAGACGTGCTCTTCTCCTTGGAAGACCGTGTGGAAATGCTTACGTCGGCCATCGAGAGGTGGCCGAACGTTCAGGTGAGGAGTTTTGCCAACCTTACCGTGGAGTGCGCGCGGGACCTGGGGGCGCAGGTGCTTGTGCGCGGCTTGCGGGCCGTAACGGACTTCGAGTACGAGTTTCAGTTGTCGGCAATGTACCAGCAACTGCGTCCCGAATTAGAGGTCGTTTGCCTGATGACTTCGGTCAAGTACTCGTTCTTGAGCGCCAGCCTGGTCAAAGAGGTGGCGAAACTGGGCGGAAACGTCGACGCTTTCGTGCCGGCCGTTGTGGCGGCGCGCCTGCGTGACGTTCACGCCGCTTGAGGGACTATGTATGCCAATCGCAATGGCGCGGTTTGGTCTGTGGCGCATTGAAATAGGTGGGTCGGATTGAAATAGGGGGTAGCCGCAATGGACATATTCGCGCTAATCGAACGTCTGGAGGCGCTTGTCAACACCGGCCAGAGAGTTCCTTTCGTCAACAAGATCATGCTGGATGAGCAAGAGTGCCTGGACGTTATAGCGCAGATGCGCATGTCGATACCCGATGAAGTGCGGCAGGCGCGGCGCATGCTTCAAGAGCGCAGCCGCATCCCGGAGCAAGCGCGCTTGGAGGCCGAGCGCATCGTGGAGATTGCTCACGAACAGGCCGAGGAGATTCTCTCCGAGCACGGCTTGGTGCGGGCCGCGGAGGATAACGCGCGCCGCATAGTGGAAGAGGCGGAAACACAGGCCGGCGAAGTGCAACGGGAGTCTGACGAGTACGCGGTGCGTTCGCTAACGGACTTGCGCACGCGGCTCGAGCAACTGCACGAACGCGTGCAGATCTTCATTGAGGCCATGGCCGATTCCGAGCCGGAGGAGTTACCTTCGACGAGAGGCCGGGGCGAACGTGCTTCACGCGAGCCGGTAGAGTAAAATAACTAATGGAACGCTTGACCATCAACGTGGCCGGACTGCTGCAGGAAGCGACGGGCTCTTCCCGCCGGGTCGTGGTTGATGGCTTTTATCCGGGTTGGGAGGACGTAACGCCGGTTGCTCCACTGGCGGGAGTGATCGAGCTGGTCCGTGCCGGTAAGGGCATTGTGGTGAGGAGCGACTTATCGATAACCCTTGAACTATCGTGTTGCCGCTGCCTGGGCGCGTACGATCACAACCTGCACATGCGCTTCGACGAGATGTTCTTCCCGCGCTTCGACCTGGCGACGGGCAGTCCCCTGCGCCTGGAGTACGACGACATAGACGAAGAGTACCTTATCGAGAACGTGGACCGTTTCGATCTGAGCGAGGCCGTGCGGCAGTACATCGAGGTCAACCAACCGCTCATGCCCCGCTGCCGGCGCGAATGCCGGGGCCTCTGTCCGGGCTGCGGCGTCGACCGCAATACAAGCGTCTGCGATTGCGCCGTGGAAGAGGCGGTGGATCCGCGATTTGCTCCCATTCAGGAGATGCTGGAGCGCGTCCGCCACGACCGTCCGGCTTAGACGAAGAGACTAACGCTCTGTACATGACTACGATTAGCTGAGAGGATACTATGGGCGCTCAACCGAAGAAGAAGATATCACGCTCGCGGCAAGGCAAGAGACGTTCGCATCTCAACAATCTCAACGTGCACCTGGTGGCGTGTCCGCGCTGCCGCCAGCCGGTGCCGTCACATACGGTCTGCTCCTTCTGTGGGTACTACCGCGGCCAGGAAGTGCTGGAACTCGAAACGCCGGGCACGTAGGCGCATACGCCGCCGCTAGAGAGCGTCACGCCCTTTTGGCTTGACTGTTTACGGTACGTTCACGACCCCGTCTTGCGGCGCTTTGACGAATAGCGCGCCGTTGACTGCCATTTCATTGTGCGCATCACGCTTACACTTGCGCGTGTGGGGTGGTTTGTTGCGCGGCCTTCGCTGCCGCAACGGCTATAGGCGGGCCGGAGCGCGGCGGGGTTACCGGTTCCACTGCGACTCGAGTGCGGTTAGGTAGTTGAGCATATGGCAAATCGAGCGTTCGTCTTTCCCGGCCAAGGCGTGCAGCGCATTGGCATGGGCGCGGACGCGGCGGAAAACTCCGCCGCCGCGCGGCGCGTGTACGACGCGGCGAACGACGCGCTGGACTTCGACGTGGCGGCGCTCAGCTTTAGCGGCCCGCTGAAGACCCTAACGGAAACGCGCCACGCGCAACCGGCGATATTTGCCGCCAGCGCCGCGTGTCTGGCCGCGTATCTGGAAGCGTGCGGCGCGGAATCGGCGGCGGACTTGCCCGAGGCGCAGCGGCCGGCACTCGTTGCCGGTCACAGCATTGGCGAGCTAACCGCCCTGTACGCCGCCGGGTCGCTCTCGTTGGAAGATGGGCTGCGCCTGGTGCAAACGCGGGGCGCGCTCATGCAGCGCGCCGTCGCCGAAGCGCCCGGGGGCATGGCGGCGGTGATCGGCGTCTCGCCCCAGGTGGTCATGCAGCTCTGTGCCCGGGCGCGCGGCGCGGATGCCGGCAGCATCGTCAGCATCGCTACCTTCAATACGCCGCAGCAGGTTGTCATTGCCGGCGACCGCGCGGGTCTGGCGCGGGCGATATCTTTGCTCAAGGAACGCGGCGCGCGGCGGGTCGTGCCTTTGCGCGTAAGCGGGGCGTTTCATACGGCGGCCATGGCGCCGGCGCTGGACGAGTGGCGCGCGGCGGTCGAGGCCGCGCCGTTGGCGCCGCCGCGCGTGCCGGTGGTGGCGAATACCACGGCCAACTTCATTACCACGGTAGACGCCATCCGGCACGAACTGACCGTGCAACTCACCTCGCCGGTGCGCTGGGCCGCTACCCTCGACATCGTGCTGCGCCGCAACCTGGCGCCGATCTTCGAATTTGGACCCGGCGGCGTGCTCACCAAGATGATCGGCGGCATCAACAACCGCGCGACGGCGGTGTCCGTTGACACGCATGAAAAAGCGCGGCAAGCGGCCGAGGCGTTTCCCTAGAGAAGGGCGTCGCGTCGCGCCGGGCAGGTTCGTCTGACCCCCGTTGCGCTCCGTATGCTACTATTTCGTAAATGGCGGCATTCAAGAAGATTGCATGTACCGTTCTCAGGAATCCCGCGACGGGCCGCCGGAACGGGTGGCTGTCCCACCGGCGCGGTTGAGAGCGGCAGGCGCTGGGGTAGAACCGCGTGCACGTGTGAAAAGGAAGACCTATGGAAGGGCGGATTGCGCTGGTTACCGGGGGTTCCGGGCACTTGGGCGCCGCCATTTGCGCGCGGCTGGCGGCTGAGGGCGCGCACGTGGTTGTGCATTACCACAGCGGCGCGGAGGCGGCTGAGCGGGTGGTGGCGGAAATCACCGCGCAGGGCGGCAGCGCCGGCGCGCTCCAGGCCGACGTTACGGACGCTTCCCAGATCGAAGCGATGGTGCGGAGCATTCACGACGAGCACAAGAAGATCGACATCCTGGTAAATAACGCCGGCATTACGCGGGATACGCTCTTCGTGCGCATGTCGGAAGCGGACTGGGACGCGGTGGTGGATACGAACCTCAAGTCGGCCTTCCTGTGCAGCAAGGCGGTTGTGCGCAACATGCTGCGGGCGCGCTACGGGCGCATTATCAACGTTTCGTCGATTGGCGGCTACATGGGCGCGCCGGGCCAGGCGAATTACTCGGCCTCGAAAGCCGGTCTGTGGGGCTTCACCCGCTCGCTGGCGCGCGAGGTGGCGTCGCGCAACGTGACCGCCAATTGCGTGGCCCCGGGCTACTTTGGCGGCCCTATGACGGACTCGATCCCCGCCGACATGGTGGAAACTATCCTGAAGATCGTGCCCCTGGGCAGATACGGTGAACCGCGTGAACTGGCGTCAGCGGTGTCTTTCCTGGCTTCCGAGGATTCCTCGTACATTACCGGCCAGATTCTGATTGTCGATGGTGGTATCATGATGTATTAGCGCGAACGCCTTGCTGCTTTATTTGCTGTTTCCGCCCGCGCGCTTGAGTCTGCCGTCACACTTCCACGCACCAAGAGTTCTTCGTTTATACGCTGCCCTGCTTTTCTATTGCTGGCAATTTGGTCGGCGCCCTTGCATCCGCCGACAGATTTGTGCACACCATGCACGTTCCGCCAACCAACCTTCATGCGTTCACCATCCTAGCGTGTCTGGCATCCAACCGTCAGCCGAATTCAAGCCGAAGTCTGACATCAAGCCGAAGTCCGGCATTGAGTGGTAATCCGGTACCACGTTGCACACCGGAAACAGGCCGTACACCGAGATCAGGTCGTACTCCGGTACCAGGTCGTGCTCCGGTTTCAAGCGTACGTCCGCAATCCGTTCGCGCTGAGCCTGTCGAAGCGCGGTTTCACGAAGCAAGAAAGCACACACCACACGTAGGTAAAGTTAAGTGTTCCAAAAAATCCTGATTGCCAACCGGGGCGAAACGGCCTTGCGGGTCATACGCGCCTGCCGCGAAATGGGCATCGCGACGGTTGTGGCCTATTCCGATGCGGACCGGGATTCTCTGCCGGTGCACGCCGCCGATGAAGCGGTCTGCATCGGCCCGGCGCCGGCGAGCAAGTCTTACCTGAACGTGCCGAACATCATTAGCGCCGCGGTTATCACCGGCGCGGAGGCGATTCACCCCGGCATCGGCTTTCTGGCCGAAGACACGTACTTTGCGGAAATCTGCGATAAGTACGGCATTACCTTCATCGGTCCCAGCCCCGACGTCATCCACGCCATGGGCGATAAGACCAATGCCAAGGCGGAGATGCGCAAGGCGGGACTGCCGGTAATCCCCGGCCGGGATGCGCCGCTGCGCAGCGCGGCGGACGCGCTGGAGGTGGCTGAGTCGATCGGCTATCCGGTGGTCTTGAAAGCCGCGGGCGGCGGCGGCGGGCGCGGGATTCGCTTTGTAGGCGACGAGGAAGAGATGGCGGGCGCGTTCCCGGTGGCCCAGGCGGAGGCGCAGGCGTCGTTTGGCAACGCGCGGCTGTACGTGGAGAAGTACATCTCGCCGGCGCGCCACATCGAGGTGCAGATTCTGCGGGATGCCGCGGGCAACGCCGTGCAACTGGGCGAGCGCGACTGCACCATTCAGCGGCGCTACCAGAAACTCATCGAAGAGTCGCCGTCCCCGGTGCTGGATCCTCTGGTGCGCAAGGCGATTGGCGCGGCGGCCTTGCACGGCGTGGACGCGATCGGCTTTACGTCGGCCGGCACGGTGGAGTTCCTGGTCGATTCCGCGCTGAACTTCTACTTCATGGAAATCAACTGCCGCTTGCAGGTGGAACACACCGTGTCGGAGAGCACGACGGGCATCGACATCGTGCAAGAGCAAATCCGCATTGCGGCCGGGGAATCACTGGCTTTTCGCCAGGCCGACGTGGAGTTTCGCGGCCACGCGATCGAGTGCCGCATTACGTCTGAAGACCCGGAGCACGACTTCCGGCCGGAGAGCGGCGAGGTGACGACCTTCCTGGCACCGGGCGGGCCGGGCATCCGCATCGATTCCCACCTCTACGGCGGATACACCATTCCACCGCACTACGATTCCCTCATTGCCAAGCTCATCGCGTGGGCGCCCAGCCGCGCCGAGGCGATCGAGCGCGCGCTGCGGGCGCTCGACGAGTGCGTGATCGAGGGTGTGAAGACGAATCTCGACTTCCACCGCAGAGTCCTGCGTGCGCAGGGCTTTCGTGAGGCCAGTTTCGATGCAAACCTGCTCAACATCGTCTGAGAGGGGCGGCGCGAATGCCTGAGGCCATGAGTGCGACGCCGTCTGAAGGGGAGCAAGAGATGACGCCCGGTTCCGACCGGGCCGCCGGCAGGCGCATTCATCCCCGGCGGCGCGCGCGTGTGGCCGCCATGCAGGCGCTCTTTGCCCTGGACGCTACCGGCGCGGCGCCGGCCTCCGTGCTGGAGCAGGTGACCCGCATGGCGGCGGTGAAGCCTGAAGCCCGGGAGTTCCTACAGCAGCTTGTGGACGGCGTCCAAGCCCACCTGGATTTAATCGACGAACGGATTCAGCAGGCCGCGCCGCAGTGGCCCATGGGCCAGATGGCCCTGGTGGATAAAGCCATCATGCGGCTGGCGGTGTATGAGTTGCTCTTCGTGCCGGAAAATCCCCCCAAAGTCGTCATCAACGAGGCGATAGAGCTCGCCAAGCTCTACGCCTCGGACAGCTCGCCCCGCTTCATCAACGGCGTGCTCGGCACGATCTACGACAGCGCCGCGCCGCACGGCGCTGAAGAAGCCCGCTCCGGCGAGGGAAGTTGACCCCGCCTGGGTATTGTACGGGAGCGGGACGGGTCGATCTGGTAGAGGCGCCCACCGCCGGGACAAATGCCCCCTACGCCTCCACCTCGGCGATAAGCTCGATTTCCACCGGAATGTTATTCGGCAGCGCGCCCATGCCCACGGCGGAGCGGGCGTGCTTGCCCTTTTCACCAAAGACCTCCACCAGCAGGTCGGAGCAGCCGTTGATGACCTTCGGCTGGTCGGCGAAGTCCGGCGTGCTGTTCACCATGCCCAGCACCTTCACGATGCGCTTGACGTTGCTCAGGTCGCCGGCGGCGTCCTTGAGGGCGCAGAGCAGGTTGAACGCCGTTTGTTGGGCGGCCTTGTAGCCTTCGTCGATGCCGTAGCGTTCCCCTACCTTGCCGTCGTATACGTCGGCGTCCGCGTCGCCGGCGCGGTTGGGGCCCTGGCCGGACAGGTAGATTAGATTGCCCGTGCGCACCCAAGGCACGTAATTGGCGATGGGCGCGTTCGGCGTTTGCAGTTCAAATCCCAGTTCCTTGAGTTTCTCTTCCGGTGTCATGGCGTTCCTTTCTTCAATGCGCTGCGGGCATGGTTGGCTGTGCCAATGGGTGAATACACGTTCTGCATTGTACGGCGGCTCTCGGGTCAGGTCAAAGATGCCGGGCCGGGCCGCTTGCGCCAGCCGGCCCGGCCCTCATGTGGGGACAGTTACTCCCGCACGGGAAAGGTGCGCGGCGCGCCGCCGTCGGCGGCGGACTGCACCGCGCCTATGAGCACCTCCACGACTCGCCTGCCGTCGTAGGGACCCGAAATCTGGGGCAGTGTGCCCCGGCCCTCAACCAAAGCAATCAGTTCCTCGATGGCGGCGGCGCTGCCGGAGAGCGTGGCAGACGCCTCCGGCAGCGGCTGCACGCCGTCGGCGGTTTCGATTTCGGCGGCGACGGCGTTGCCCAACCGTATCCGGCCTTTCTCGCCTGTCACCTCAATCTCAAAGCCGGTGGCGACGTTCTGCGAGCCGATGTAGAACGCGCGCACGCCGTTGGAGAACAGGAGAAAGACGCACGCGCCGGGGTCGGTGCTTGGGTCGTGCCCGCCGTCACCCGCGTAGCGCGGGCCGTAACCGGCGAAATTGTCGTCATAGCGCGCCGTCAGCCACTCCGGTTCGCCATCGGCAAAGAAGCAGATCGCGTCCATCAGGTGCGTGCCGTTGCGAAAGAGCATGGCGCGCGCCCCGCCGAGTCTCCCGACCACCGTGCGCACCGGGCCAATCGCGCCGTTGCGAATCGCCGCGCGGGCTTCATACCACTGAGGTTGCCAGCGGCGGCTATGATCCACGGAGAGGAAAACGCCGCGCTTCTCGATGGCCGCAATCATGCGGTCGGCGTCGGCGAGCGACGTGGCCAGGGGCTTTTCGCAAAAGATCGCCCGCGCGCCGGCCTCGGCCGCGTCCACGGTGATGTCTGCGTGGCGGTGGTCGGACGTCACCACGCTGACGATGTCCAGATTCTCGCGTGCGAGCATTTCCCGGTAGTCCTGGTACTGGGTAATTCCCGGCCACCGCTGCTCCCACTTGGCGACGAAATCCTGGGTGCGCTCCGGCACCAGGTCGCACACGGCTACGACTTCGGTGGCGGGTACCTGGTCGTAGCCCGCCGCGTGGGAATGCGGCGCAACCGTTCCGAGGATGGGATGGGACAACGCTCGCGCCGGCGCACTGGCGATGCCGGTGCAGCCGACGATACCAACACGATAGGCAGCCATCGCACAACTCCTTTTTGCCGCTCGCCTCTCGGCCTGCTGGGCGGCGCGTTTACGCGACTCCCGTACAATGCTACAATAAAAGGCGAATGCGGGCCCGTAGCTCAGTTGGGAGAGCGCGTGAATGGCATTCACGAGGTCGTCGGTTCGACCCCGATCGGGTCCACCAAATTGGATACAGTCGAAAACCCTCACGCCGGAGTTCTGACTGGTGGCAGTTTCGGGAATCTGATCTTTGAGCCGCCGGACTATCGCCCTGTGGTAGCATCTCACAGAAGCGCGCACGGTCGAGAGCAACTCCGGACATCCCTTCGCGCGCCAGCGCACGCACCGGGTCACGGTCGGCTTGAGCGGAATGCTGCCACAGATGCGCTCGGCTACATCCTGAACAAATCACCTTCATCAATGCAGGCGTTGAATGACCTGCTCGAGGACGGCGGCTTTGACTTTGGGCCGATTGCCAGGGTGGAAACCCAAGCGACCTACGAAGACGGTTTACGAGCCAGGAAGCAATACAACGGCGTAAAGATCCCGGTCTTGCCGCCGGCGACGTAGGCGTTGGCAGTATTGTCCAGCAGATTGACGACACGGGCTGAGCCCGCCGGGAACACCCCCAGAACCTCGGCCAGCCTGGATGCCCCGAAAACCGCCTTGCGGCCCAGCGGCATTCTGACAAAGGCGTTGCCGAGCTTTCCGTGCCGGGTTTCCATGGGCAGATACCACGGCGTGGTTGGACCGTTCTCCCCAACGGCCAAGTCCAGCCCCTCGATGACCTCAAATCCCGCCGTTTCGAGGTCACGGTCCACCTCGTCAATCGTCGCTATATCCTTGAGCGCGATGCCGTGCATCAGTTCTTCCTTGAGAGCCCGGTGCCGCTCGTCACCGGGATCGAACGTGCTCGTCATGCACATTTCCTGGCCCCAGAAGAGGGCCCCGGGTTTCAGCACGCGGTAGATCTCGGCGAACGCGCCCGCCTTATCCGGCGCGTGGCACGTCGATTCAATCGCGTATCCCCGGTCAAATGTGTCGTTCGCGATGGCGTCCATGTCCATGAAACTGCACGCGAGGTAGCCGGTCATGTGGTCGAGTCCCGCCGCGGCGTCCCAAGACTTTGCCTTCTCCAACTGGATTTCGTTACTATTGACCCCGACTACCCTGACACCGGACTCCCGGACGACGCGGCGCAGCGGGCCGCCGACCCCGCAACCGACGTCGATCACCGTCATGCCCTCGCGCAACTCCAACTTGGCGATCATCAGCCGCTGGTGACGGATCTTGGATTCCTCGAGGCTCTCCTGGGGCGACAGCGGCGCAAAGTGGAGGGATTCACCCCAACCGAACTCCATGATCTCGCCGCATAGGTCGTAATATTCCTTGACGGTTTCGGTGTGGTCGTAATCCGCCGGGCCGGCGTCCTCAACGCGCGCCCTGTCCAGCCATCCATCGAAGCGATTCACGCGGCTGTGGACGTCCGTCCCACGGAATTGGGCCCTCAGCCCGCTGGATAGTTTACGGAGTTGCATAAGCCTCTTTTCCTGCGACGAGCCAATTGCCTTCACCTACTGAATTGTAACATGTTTGCGATGCAATAATTGACAGAGAGCTAGTCCTACCCCAATCCGCGCCCGGCACAATGGCTTGCAAGGCATTGCATTCGACAAGCGGACCCGGCGGCTTCTACGCTCGTTGCCGACGGTAGATCGGGGAAGCCGCACCGAGATTCGATACGTGGGCGCTACAAATGAACACTGTAGCCAGGGGGCGGAGGCGACCATACTCAGATTCCCTGCCGCCAGTATGACTCGGACTGTAGCAGACCTGCGGAACGTAATCGAGGATCAATTCTTCACAGTGGACAGCGTTGAGGGCGAATGAAAGGAGTACTGGTGGAAGCAAAGCTCAGGGTGGCGCTCATTGGCTGCGGTCGGATGGGGCAAGAGTACGCTAAGTTCTATAGCGTGCTTGACAATACTGAGATCGTCGCCATTGCCGAGTACAACGACGAGAGGCGGCAAGCCGTAGGGGAGCGGTTCGGCGTCAAGAGGCTCTACAAGGACGCCGAGGAGATGTACCAGCAGATGGGCGAGGTTCCCGATCTTGCCGTCACCGTTCTGCCCGGCAAGTTCATCAAGGACGCGGTGATTGCCTCGGCGCAGGCGGGGGTGCGGGGCGTCTCCAGCGAAAAGCCTATTGGCGCGCGGCTCGCCGACGTGGACGCGATGATCGACACCTGCCAGGAGCGCGGCGTCGTCTTCCACGGCGGCAACCTGCAATGCGCGCGCGCCGACGTGCAGGAGGCCGCGGGTTGGCTGCGGCGCGGCGATCTTGGCGCGGTGCGAGGCGCGTCGGTGCATGGCTGGGGCGGCGAGATATCCGGCGGCGGCTGCCAGCACGTCGCCGTGCTCAGGTTGCTCACTCAGGCCGAGATTACCGAGGTGGTGGCGTGGGGGAAGCCGCGGGCAGCCCTGGAAGCGGACGAGGACACCGGCCTCATCATCAACGGCCGCTTCACTATGAGCGCCGGTTTCGACGTGCCCGTCTTTGGGGAGCCGACGCCCTCACGCGGCGTTGACGTCTGGACGGACGACGCGCTGCTGCGCTGGGACTGGGGCGACGAAATGGACATCTACCAGGGCTTTGACGCCAACGGCGCGCGCGTCAAGTCCGAGCGGGCGTTCACGCCGTTCGCCTGGCCGCAATACGGCTACCTGGCAAGCTCGATCCTGTCGTTCATCGCCGCCGTCGAGCATGGCGCGGCAATGGCCGTGTCGGGACACGACCTGCGCCAGTCGCTCGAAGCCGCCATCGCCGCCAAGTACTCGTCCCTGTGGGGTTCCGTCCCCCTGGCACTGCCGCTGGAAGACCGCTCGCTCACGCTCTACCCGCGCCCGTACCGCTGGCTCGGCGGCGATCACGCGCCTTATTAGACACCCAAGACGACGTTCGACAACCAGTCTAATCCTCCTAAAAGGCTAGACAGGATTTGAGGCTTCACTTACAATGGGCACTACGAGCCGTCAAATGGTTTCCTTGCGTTTCAGCGCACTCCTACCCGGCAGTAAATGCTACAGGTAGGATGCGCGTGAGGGCGGTTGGAGCGGCTCGTGCGAGCCATGGGTGGCGCTCGCGTATTGTGGATACACCCCTGTGGGTGCGGATTGACAATGAGGAGAAACTGTGATGAGGAGATACTTCACGACGATTTCGCTGTTGCTTGTGGGTGTGCTCTTGCTTGCCGCCTGCGGTGCAACGGCAGCGACGCACTCAGAAGCTGCCATGGAAGCGCCCCGGTCCGAGCAGCGTTCCGCGCCGCAGGCTGAGGCCAAAGAAGCACCTGCCGCCGAGGCCGCGCCTGCCGCGAAACGCGCCCCCGCCGAGAGGTCGGAAGCCGCGCCCGCTTCCAGCACGCAGTCGTCCCAGACGTCCTCGCGCCAACCGGCAGTCCAGCCGCCGCGGCAGACCGCGGGCGCGACTACGTTCAAGGACTATCCGCGCGCCACGTTCGTCAATACGGTCCGCGACGCGGTGGCGACCTTTAGTTTGGATACCGACCGCACGTCCTACCACCTGGCGCTCAATTGGGCGCAGTCGGCCTACCGGGTTGAGCCTGACTCCGTGCGAGCGGAAGAGTGGATCAATGCGTTCAACTACGACTACGCGCTGCCGTTGCGCGACGACAGCTTTGCCATCGCCACCGACGTCTTGCGGCATCCGTTGGACAGCGGTCTGCACCTGGCGCGCATTGCCTTCCAGGCCGCGGACCTGGCCTACGACGACACGCCACTCAACGTCACCCTGGTGCTGGACGCTTCCGGTTCCATGCGCGAGGGCGATCGGGTGTCCATCGCGCGCGAGGCCGCCGAGAGCATCCGGCGCAGCCTGCGCGCCCAGGACCGCATCGCCGTGGTGCACTTTACGACCCACGTCATCAATGAATACACTGTCTCGCACCGCGACCCCGACGACCGCGCGGTCAGGCGTTCCATCGATCTGCTCTCGCCCCACGGCTCGACGAACGTGCAGGCCGGCCTCGATCTGGCTGTGCAACTTGCCGACCGCATCCGGTGGGAGCGGCCCGACGCCTACAACTACATCATCCTCATGTCGGACGGCGTGGCCAACGTGGACGCCACCGACCCGTTCTCGATATTGGAGTCGGCGGACGACCGCGACGACACCAATCCGCTGCGTTTGATCACCATCGGCGTCGGCATCGAGAACTACAACGACTACCTGCTGGAGCAACTGGCGCAGCACGGCAACGGCTGGTACCGCTACCTCAGCACGGTAGAGCAGGCCCGGGCGACCTTCAGCCGCGACAACTGGCTGGCGCTCTCGATACCCTTTGCCGATCAGACCCGCGCCCAGGTGACCTGGGATCCGGAAATGGTCTCGGTGTGGCGCATCGTGGGCTACGAAAACCGCGCTACCTCCGATGAGTCCTTCACGGAAGCGCGCAAGGAGTTCGCGGAAATACCGGCGGGGGCGGCTACCACGGTCTTCTTCGAGTTGCAACTTACCGACGCGGGACGGCAGGACACGGCCCGGCTGGGCGAGGTGGAAATTCGCTGGGTAACGCCCGCCACCGGCGAATCCAACCGCCAGCACGCGACACTGCTGAGCAAGAGCGACGCGCTGGAGAATGCCCGCGACGCGGCTTTCCTGCGATTTGGTTCGATTGTGGCGCTGGCCGCGGACCGCTACAGCAATCTCGACTACTCCGAGTCCCCGGTTGACCGCGACCTGGGTATTCTGCTGGAAGAGTTGTGGTCGCTGGACCGGCAGTTGGGCGATCTAACCTCGTTCAAGGACTTCAGTTTCCTGCTGGAGTACCTCACGCAAACCGCCCAGAAGGAGCGGCCGTCTTCCGGTTACAGCCGCTAGGCCGCGCTGAGTGATCGCCCAGGCACTTGCGCCTGGATTGTGTGCACAATGTCACCCCCTGGAATTTGGCGAAAGCCGGCGTCCAGGGGGTGAGTGTGTCCTGTTGCCACCGGTTGGACTCTTTAGCACTCCGAGCGCAACAGGCGATGGACTGTGTTGTGGTATGCTAGGCGGGAATCTACGAAGGAGGCAGCACATGACGCAGTCCGATAACGGCGACGCGCGGCGCGTCGTCCTGCGCGCGTGGCGGGATGACGACTTCAAGAGCCGCTTGCTGAGCGACCCGCGCGGCGCGTTGCGGGAACTCGACATCGACGTGCCGGCACAACTGACGTTGGCCGTCTATGACAACACCGGCGCTACGCACCACATGGTGATTTGCACGCCGTGCAGTTGCTACCCCTCGTTCATTGGCGCGGCGCCTTCCTATTGGAGAGACCCGGACTACAAGGCCGCCATCATCCGGGATCCCGCGGCATGGCTGGAGCGGATGGGCACGGAACTTGGCCCTGACGAGGCGCTGCGCGTGGTGGATACCGACGTGCACAGCCGCGCCTTCGTGATTCCAAAGCAACCGGCGGGTGAACCAAACGAGGACGCGGCGGCGCGGGCCGTGACCGCCACGAGCCTGGTCGGCCACACGCGCTGACGCGGCCACGTAGCGCGGGCGTTGGTCGGCCCAGAACAGACGTAGCGCGGGGGCTTGTCCCCCGCCTCCGAAAGGCCCAGAACAGAGATAGTGCGGGAGTTCGTCCCCACAATCTGTGGAGGTCAGGCACAAGGCCTGCCCCTACGGGAAGGGCGTAGCGCGGGGGCTTGTCCCCCGCATCCGAATAACTCTCACGTTGGCGTGGCCGTAGCGGGCGCAGGTTACACGCGCGTCTCGTGCGAACCTGCGCTACCGGAGCGGAAATGACCCATCATGCGCGTACAGAGAGTTCGCCAAAGAGATGACCGTGGCCATCGGACTATGCGGATGGGACACTCCTTTCGCCGCAGTCTCGGTTGCGCGTGTTCTCCCCAACGACTTGTGATGAAAGAACGGCAAGTTCCGTCAAAGGACTTGCCAACACCTACAGCATTGACATGAATGAAAGAGTGACCGCATGAACGTGTGCATGGTTGGGTACGGCAGCATTGCCGAGGTGCATCGCCGGTCGTTGGCGCGCATTCCGGGCGTGCGGATTGGGGCGGTGGTCGGTAGGCTCCTGGAACCGACGCAAGCCTTTGCCCAGAAGTGCGGCGCGTCCCTGGCAACGATTGACCTCACGGAAGCCCTGGCGCAAGACGATATCGACGCGGTTGTCATCACGTCCCCCAGCGCCAAGCACGCCGCGCAGACGCAGGCCGCGCTGGAGGCCGGCAAGCACGTGCTGGTGGAAATCCCCCTGGCGCTGTCGCTGGATGAATCGGAGATGCTGACCGCGCTCGCTGCGGCGCAGGGCCGACACATGATGGTGGCCCACACCATGCGCTTCTGGCCCACGTTGGCGACCGCGCGGCAGTACGTCGCCGAGGGCGAATTGCGGGTGCACAGCATCTTCATTCACTACGGATTTCTGCGCCGGGAGAACGTGAACTGGCAGGGTCGGCGGCGGTCGTGGACGGACAATTTGCTTTGGCACCACGGCTGCCATGCGGTGGACACGGCCTTGTGGCTGCTGGGAGAACCGGCCCAGGACGTGGCGGGTCACATGGGGCCGCCGCACGCTGAGCTAGGCATACCGCTGGACCTTTCGGTTTCGCTGCGCACGCCCCGCGAGCAGCTCGTCTCGTGCGCCCTCTCATACAACACCATGCGGCCCTTGCTCGAAATCCTGATCATCGGCGAAGAGACGACACTCGCGGTGCGGGACGGAAAACTGGTCGATCCAAACGACCGGATCATCGCCGCCGGCGGCGAGAATGAGGAAGCGAGCGCGGTGTACTTGCAGGACATCGAGTTCATCACGGCGCTCCGCCAGGAGCGCGAACCCATAGTCTCCGGCGAGGCCGTTCTGCCCACCATGCGCGCGCTCCAGGCGGTGCAAGACACGAACCCGCAGAATCCGCACCAGCAGTAAGGCGCTTCCTCTACCCTGCGCTCCCATTGTTGCTACCGCGCGGTTCATGGTATCGTGCACCCACGAATGTGTGCGCGCAAAGCCGTGTGCACGCGCGAGGGTATGCTTGCACGGCAGTTTCTGTCTAACTGTCTCTCCAAATTGCCTCACTCTTTGTGACTAGACCGGAGGACACTGATGGTTCACGCTATTCCGCTCGATTTGACATCTGTGCGCAATGCCGCGCGGCAAGACGAACTGGCTTCCTGGGACGGTCCCGTGGCGCAAGATCTGGCAAAGCTGCCTGACGGCGAGCAGGAATTCTGGGGGATTCCGTTCACGCTCGGCGCCGGGGACGCCGCGGCCAGTTGGGTGCGCTTGAGCGAAGAGGGCGCAGCCGTGCCGGTGGGACGCGGCGGCGTGACACACGTCGTCTTTGCCCACTTCTGCGATGCGGAGCCCGGCGTATCCTCGCAACCCGGCATGAGCGGCATGGTGGTGCAACCCGGCGAGGCGCTCGCGGAATACACCATAAACTACGCCGACGGCGGCGCGGAGTCGCAGACGATCCGGCGGCGGTTCGAGATCAACTCCACCGTTGCCTGGGGCCAACTGGCGTTCGCCGCCCGGCCGCAAAGCGGAATGCTGCCCGCGGACATCAACGGGCCGTACCCGCGCGGCTCCTGGGGATACTGGCAGACGGGCCTGCAAATGCGGCGCGCGCGCACCGCTTCCAATTACTGGATCTACGCCCTGCCGAATCCGCATCCGGAGCGGACGGTGGAATCGCTGCGCTTGGCGTCAACCGGCGGCACGAACGTAGTAGTGGCGGGCATTACGCTCTATACCGGCAAGCACCATCCGCTGCGCCACAACCGGTTAGAGAGCTTTCGCATCGCGCTGCCGGAGGAAGTGGAGGGCGCGCCGGAAGAGACGCCGGTAACGGTGGACCTGGGCACGTTAGCGCGCACGTACGCCGTGCCGGCCTTCGATCCGGACACGTGGCTTGCCGACGATGCGCCGGGCCTGGGCGAGGCCGAGAACGCCGCCGGCGAGAAGTCCCTCATAGTGGACGTGACCGCCAGTCCCGACGCCACGTTGGACGTTGCCGGCCGCGCCGTGCCGATGGAGTCGCTCTACGAGTCGGGAGTGAGCGCGAGCGGAGACGGCAAGGTGCGGGTGGAAATCCTGACGCCGGAGCGCGCGTGGCTGCACGTGCGGCTGGAAGACGCCGCCAGCGGCAAGCCCACGGCGGCGCGCGTCCACTTCCGCGCGCCGGACGGCCGGTATTTCCCGCCCTACGGCCACCGGCATGAAGTCAATAACAACTGGTTCGAGGACTACGCGGGCGATCTCAAGCTGGGCGAGACCCAGTACGCCTACGTCGATGGTACTTTTCAGATCGAACTGCCGGTGGGCGAGGTGTTCGTCGAGATTTTCAAGGGCTTTGAGTACCAGCCCTTGCGCAAACGCCTCACCATCGCGCCCGGCCAACGGGAGCTTACGCTCAAGCTGGCGCGGCCGCTGAACTGGCGTGAACAAGGCTGGGTGACCGCCGATACGCACGTGCACTTCATCTCGCCCCAGACGGCGTGGCTGGAGGGTCAGGCCGAGGGTGTCAATCTGATTAATCTCCTCGCCTCCCAATGGGGCGATCTCTATACCAACGTCGCCGACATCACCGGCGAGGTCTCCGGCGTCAGCCGGGACGATACCGTAGTCTATGTAGGCACCGAGAACCGGCAGCATCTGCTGGGGCACATCAGTTTGCTGGGCGTGAAAGGTGAGCCGGTGTACCCCATGACCACCGCCGGGCCGGGTGAAAGCTACCTGGGCGACCCGGTGCTGAGCAGCATGAGCGAGTGGGCGGACCGGGCACGGGAGCGCGACGGCCTGGTGGTCATCCCGCACTTCCCCAATCCCTATACCGAAGCGGTGGCTGAAATCGTGCTCGGCAAGGTTGACGCGGTTGAATTGAAGTACTTTACGCCTACGATCGATAACTTTGGCATACACGAGTGGTACCGCTTCCTCAACAACGGCTACCGCGTGGCCGCCGTGGGTGGGACGGATAAGATGAGTGCCGCCATTCCGGTTGGCGGGGTGCGCACGTACGCGCTGCTGCAGGATGACTTCTCCTTCGACTCGTGGGCGCAGGCCGTGCGCGGCGGGCGCACGTTTACCACCAGCGGGCCGCTGATCGACGTGCGCGTGGAAGGCAAGCGGCCGGGCGATGAACTCAAGCTGCCGGCCGGCGGCGGCACGCTGACGGTCGAGGCCTGGGCGGAATCGGTGCTGCCGTTCCACGAACTGCAAATCGTCTGCAACGGCGCGGTGGTCGCCACCCAACCCGTAGCCGACGGCGGCAAGACGAGCCGCGTCAGCCGGGACGTGAAACTCGGCGGCAGCGGCTGGATCGCGGCGCGCTGCGTGAGTTCGCTGGAAGTACAGCACACGTGGGTGGTGAACGTGGCGGCGCACACCTCACCGGTGTACGTGGTGGCCGACAACCAGGAACTCTTCAATCCCAGCGACGCGACCTACATGATGACCGTGCTGGACGGCGGTCTGACCTGGCTCGATACGCTGGCGACCCGCGCGGACGCCGAGCGCCACAACGCGGTGCGGCAGGTCTTTCAACACGCGAAGGCGCACCTGCAAGGGCGCTTGCACGCGCACGACCATGGACACGATTGACGCGGGTTGCGCTTCGCCGCCGAGCGACAGCGGGTACGCGCGCATCGAGCATACGGCCGACGTCGGCGTGCGGGCCTGGGGGCCCACGCCGGCCGCCGCATTTGCCGCCGCCGCTCGCGGCATGTACGCGATCTCGCTTGGCAAAGACCCGGGCGGCATTACCGGGCCGGCGGATGAACAGCCGGTTGCGGTCGATGGCGATACGTGGCTCGACCTGCTGGTCAACTGGCTGGCGGAATTGCTCTTCCGGTTCAGCGTGGACGGCCTGGTGGTGCGAGCTTTCGACATTGCGGAATGCGCCCCGCCGCGCTGCTCCGCCACAGCTATTGGGGTTGTTCTCGAAGACGAAGACGCGGTCGAAGGCGTGGAGATCAAAGCGGTGACGTACCACCAACTTGAGGTCACGGTCTTGCCTACGCGCACGATGATACAGGTACTCTTCGACATCTAACGGGAGAGCGGCCATGGAAAAGAAAGCGCCCAAGAACTGGCGCGGCGTGCTGCGCCAACGGGACGCGGTACGCTGGGAACTGCCGATCGACTACATGGACGGCATGAGGGCGCCGGGGCTGATCTATGCCGACGAGGCCATGATCGACTCGATGGCCGGGGACATGGCGGTGCAGCAAGTGGCGAACATGGCCACGCTGCCGGGCATCGTGGGACACGCCCTCGCCATGCCGGACATTCACTGGGGCTACGGCTTTCCCATTGGCGGCGTGGCGGCGATGCGCACGGACGACGGCGTGGTCTCGCCGGGAGGCGTGGGATTTGACATAAATTGCGGCGTGCGGCTGCTGCGCACCAACTTGCACGAGCGCGCCGTGCGGGGCAGTCTGCCGGAAATCGTCAACCAATTGTTCCGTGACGTGCCCACCGGCCTGGGACGCGGCCGCAAGAGGAAACGCGGCGCCGCAATCGACATCGAAGGGGCTCTGGCCGAGGGTGCGGCGTGGGCGGTGGAGAACGGGCATGGCAGCCGCGAGGACCTTACCGCAATCGAGTCCGGCGGGTGTCTGCCCGGAGCGGACACGTCGAAGGTCAGCGACCGGGCGCGCCAGCGCGGCGGGCCGCAGCTTGGTTCGCTCGGCTCCGGCAACCACTTCCTGGAAATGCAGGTGGTGGAGACGATCGCGGACGAAGAGGCCGCGCGCGCATTCGGCATTACGGAACTCGGCCAGGTGATGGTGTCTATCCACACCGGCTCGCGCGGTCTGGGGCACCAAGTCTGCCAGGAGTATCTCGGCGTGATGCAGCGCGCGATGGAAACGTACCGCATCACGCTTCCCGATAGACAGTTGGCCTGCGCGCCGATCCGGTCGCCGGAGGGCCAGGCGTACCTGGGCGCCATGGCCGCCGCGGCCAACTTTGCCTTTGCCAACCGCCAGGCGATTACCGAGCGGACGCGGCGGGCGTTGGCGCACGTTCTCGACCGGTCGGAATCCGGGGTCGAAGTTGGTGTCGTCTACGACGTGGCGCACAATATCGCCAAGATGGAACGCCATCGCGTGAACGGCAAGGAAATGGATCTTTGCGTGCACCGCAAGGGCGCGACCCGCGCCCTGCCGGCCGGCGACCCACAGGTGCCCGCCAGGTACCGCGCGGTCGGCCAGCCGGTGCTCATTCCCGGCGACATGGGGCGCTACTCGTATATTCTGGTTGGTGAAGAGCGGGCGCGGCGCGAGACCTTTGCCTCGACGTGCCACGGTGCGGGCCGGGTGCTGAGCCGGGGCGCGGCCAAGAAGAAGCTGAAGGGCGTAGACCTCGTGCGGGTTTTGCGCGACAAGGGCATCGTCGTGCGCGCCCAGAGCAAGGCCGGTCTGGCGGAGGAGGCGAGCGAGGCCTATAAGGACGCGCGGGAGGTGGTGGGCGTGGTGGAGCGATCCGGCATTGCACGAGTGGTGGCGCGGGTGCGGCCAATTGGGGTGATCAAGGGGTAGGAGCTGAAGATTCCCCTCACCCTAACCCTCTCCCCCAGGAGAGGCTGACGGGGGTAGGCAAGCGTCATTCCGAACGCAGTGAGGAATTTAGAGTCCCGGGCTCAACCGGCCCGGCAGGGTTAATCCATTAGATTCCTCTCTCCGCTGCGCTCCGCTCGGAATGACACGAGAATCGGTTGCATTATGCTTACCCCTGTCAGCCCGGGGGAGGGAAGTCAGACGAGGCCTGGGTGTTTGCCAATGCTCTCTGGAATCCTGCCTAACCCATCTGAGTATCTGAAAAGTCCATCTAGGTGTTTGCAATGTCCATCTAGGTGCTAGCAATCTCCATCTGGAAACGGCGCTTATTCTATGCTCCAAGGCAAACTGCCGGCGGAACTCTTACGGAGTCTGCTTGAAGATATACCGGTTGACGATCCTGCCGTCATCGTGGGACCGCGCTTTGGGGAGGACGCCGCCGTGCTGGACATTGGCGAGCGTTACCTGATTGCCAAGAGCGATCCGATTACGTTCACCGCGCACCGCATCGGCTGGTACGCCTTGCAGATAAACGCCAACGACGTGGCGACCATGGGCGCGCGGCCCCGGTGGTTTCTGGGCACGCTGCTGCTGCCGCCTGCCTGCGCGCCGGCGGACGTGGAACGGATATTCGCCGACATCCGCGAGGCCTGCCGGACCTTGGGAGTCACGCTGATCGGGGGACATACTGAGGTCACCGACGGTGTCACCCGGCCGATCCTCTCCGGCACGCTCTTGGGCGAGGTGGCGAAAGATCGCCTGGTGGTCAATGCCAACGCCCGGCCCGACGACGTGATTCTCCTGACGCAGGGCATTTCGATCGAGGGTACCGCGATCCTCGCGCAAGACGCCGGCGCGCAACTTGAGGCGCGGGGTGTGCCGCCCGCCGCCATTGCCCGCGCCCAAGCGTATCTCGATGATCCCGGTATCAGCGTCGTGCCGGCCGCGGAGGCGTTGTGCCGCGCCGCGCGCCCGCGCGCCATGCACGATCCGACGGAAGGCGGTTTGGCCGCGGCCCTGGCGGAACTGGCGGCCGGAGCGGCGTGTGGGTTGTCGATAGATCTTGAATCCGTGCCACTTCTCCCAGAGGCCGCCGCGATTTGCGAGGCGCTGGGGCTCGACCCGCTCGGATTGCTCGCCTCAGGCGCTCTGCTTGCGGTGGTTGCGCCGCAAGACGTGGTGGCCGCGCTGGCGGCGCTGCGCGACGCGGGCATAGAAGCCGCCGCCATCGGCCGGCTGACGGAACCGGCGCAGGGCATGCGCATGCTTGTGAACGGCGACTGGTACGACCTGCCCTCGTTTCCCCGGGACGAACTGGCGCGCTTCTTCGAAGAGGGCATGGAAGCGGACGCATAGCCGCCAATGCCGCGTGAGCAGGATGTGAGCGCTCACGTCCGCCGCTGCCGCCGGGCCGGGCGCGTGCGTTGTTTCGTCAGAGATTCTATACTTGAAAGAGATACGGGTTTCAGAGAAGAATAGTCTTGGTTCGTCCGGTTGCGCGCCTTGGTTTTCCACTAAAGGAGAGAACCACGGGCAATCGCGGGCGACCGGTTTGCCAGAAGAGCGCAAGAGAGCGAGGGAGCAAGAGGATGTCTCGAACGATCGACCTGCGGAGCGATACCGTAAGCATGCCGACCGCGGAGATGCGGGAAGCAATGGCGAATGCCGAAGTCGGTGACGACTGCTATCGGGAAGACCCTTCCGTCAATCGCCTGGAAGCCATGGCCGCGGAGATTACGGGCAAAGAGGCGGCCTTGATGGTCACGAGCGGCACGCAGGGCAACCTGGTCTGCCTGCTGGCCCAATGCCGCAACGGTGACGAGTTCATCGCGGCGGACGAGGCGCATATCATCACCACTGAGGCCGGCGACTTTGCCTGTGTGGCGGGCGCCTCGCCGCGCATCGCGCCCGCGGAACGGGGCATCCTGACCGCCGAGAGCATCCGCAGCGTGCTCCGCCGGCCGTATGACGCCTTTACGCCGACGCGGCTGATCTGCCTGGAGAACACCAACAATCGCGGCGGCGGCGCGGTCTATCCGCTCGCCACCCTGGCGGGCATCCGCGAACTGGCGGATGAACTAGACATAAACGTCCACATGGACGGCGCGCGCGTCTTCAACGCGGCGGCGGCGCTGGGTGTGCCCGTTTCTGAGGTCGTGCAATACGTAGATTCGGTGACGTTCTGCCTTTCCAAGGCCTTGAGCGCGCCGGTGGGGTCGATCATCTGCGGCAGTAGAGACTTCATCGAGACGGCGCGGCGCTTCCGGCGGATGCTCGGCGGCGGCTTGCGGCAGTCGGGCGTGCTGGCGGCGGCGGGCATCGTTGCCCTGGAGACCATCCCGCAGAAACTGCCTCAGGACCACGCCAACGCGCGGCGGCTGGGCGAGGGCCTCGGCGCGATTCCGGGCATTGCCGCCGATGACGTTGAGACGAATATGGTCTACATCGACATCGACCCGTCCGTAGGCACAGCGCCGCAACTGGCTGAGGCCCTGGCGGAACGCGGCGTCAAGTGCGGCGCGGTTTCCGACGACCGCATTCGTCTGGTGACCTACCATCAGATTACGGCGGAGGACGTGGAGACGGCAATCGACGCCGCGCGCGAGGCGGTAGCGGAACTGACGAGCGTGCCGGCTGGCGTCTAGGAACCGGTTCGCGCTCGATTTGTCCGCACGCGGTACGGCCGCCCTGAGCCTGTTGAAGTGGAGCCTTCGTACGTTCGCCCTGAGCCTGTCGAAGGGTGAGTGGAATCCTCGCACGTTCGCGAAGAGCCGTTCATGCTTCGATAGGCTCAGCGCGAACGGTTAGCGGAATGCCGCTCATACTTCTACAGGCTCAGCGCGAACGGTTAGCGGAAAGCCGCTCATGCTTCGACAGGCTCAGCACGAACGGTTTAGTGGGCACTTCTGACTCTCTTAACGGGACCGAATACAGGCTCTTATCCCGACCTGAATTCGGCTCCAGGGATGCGGCCCGCCATGGAGAGATGCGCGCGTGGGGTTCCATGAAAGACGCTGCAATCGGCTTATCTGAGCCGGCAGTCCCTATTCGTCCGCTTCCGGCGCGCTCAGCAACCGGCGCTGGACTTCATCCGCTGACAATGCGCTCTCATGCAGAGAGATTCGCGTGCCCTCAGGCAGGGCGCTCTGTTCGATGAGCGCGCGGGCGCTCTGCAAGTCACCGCCGGAAAGCGTGACTACCAGGCTCTGCGGGCCGCTTGCGTCTTCCGTAACGCTTTCCGCTGCCGGGGCCTCTTCTACCGATACCGCATCCGTCTTCTTCTCCATTCCGGCCCTGAGGCCCTGCCGGAGGAAGCGCACGTGGTACAGCAGCAGAGCCACGGCTATGAGCGCCACGCTGACGTGGATGTTCAGCGCGTCTACGAGCGCGTTGGCGGAGCTAATGCCCAGCACGGAGCGCAGCCCCTCGTAGAGCAGCGTCCCCAGCGCGACCACCAGGCCGATCACGCTGGCGGATGACACCACGAAGAGGTAGATGCGGCGCACGAGCGAGGCGCGCTCCTCACCGCTGGTGTCCGCGTCCAGTTGCCGCTGTATCTGGCGCCAGTACCACACCCATGCGGCCAGGCCCACCACCAGCAACGTCACGTAGAGGCTAAGCTGTTGCTGCAGGAAGTGTTCCGGCAGGTCAGTTCTCTCCGCCTGGCCGGTCAGAATGCCAATCACCAGGCGCAACATGCCGAACACGCCGAAGGCCAGCAGCCCCAACCCAATCGCGGACAAGAGATACGCATAGGTGCGGCGGATGGTCGCCTGGCGCGGCAGTTCCGCTACCAGCGCCGCGTCCCGCCGCAGGTGGTAGCGGTGGTAGAACCAGCCGGTGGCGGCGACGAGCAGCGTGGGCGCGACCCACGCCGCGTTTTCGATGAGGTCGTGCTGCGCGTCCACCGCGCCCATCACGCCGAGCAGAGCCAGGTAGAGTATGCGGCCTATCGCCAGGAGCGCGCCCGCCGCGCCGGAGCCGACCATGGCGTAAAGATAGACCTTGCGCAAGACTGAGCGCAACTCCGGGCTTTGCGCGTCCGCGGTTTGGCGCTGGATAGCGGCCCAGTGGTACGTCCAGCCGATACCGCCCACGATGAGCCACGCGATGTTGTTCGCCACCGGCAATTGCCACCAACCGAGGTTCACCGGGTCCGCCCCCGCCAGCCTCTCGATGAGCGATGAAAGCAGGGGAATGATCGACGTGGCCACAATGCCGACGCCGCAAAAAGAGACGGCGTACCAGTACCAGCGTGAAATGGTCGCCGCGGCCCCGGATTGCAGCGCAGCGGGCGGGCGTTGGCGGACGTGGTAGACCCACATGAGCCCAAAGATGATCAGCGCGGACAAGCTGTCGGAAAGGGTGAATGCCGAGGGTGAACCGCCGGCAAGACGCGCGAACGGGTAGGTGAGGGCGTCCCCCGCTCCCCCGGCCGTGCGGATGATCGTGAAACCCAGCACGCCCAAAAAGTAGAGCGAGCGGAGCGCGCTGGCCGCTTCCGCCGGGTCGCGGGCCAGGCGTTGCGCCCAAATCCAGTGGCCGATCCACAGCGGCGCGCCCACGGCCATGAGCGCCAGCCCCACGCTGAGGTCTTCGCGCCACCAGTCGTTGCCCACGGCGAACGCGGGGTCCGGCGAGGCGAGCAGAAACACCAGGCGCAGCAAGGCGCTGCCGCCCTGCATGAAGAGAAGAAGTCCGATGAAGGACGCGGCCAGAATGTAGAGACGCCGTACGGTGAGCATTGGGGTCTCCTCGTTGCGGGAACGGTCGTTTGCTGCGGCTCGTTGGCGGTCGCGGCGCTAGCTGAACATGTACGGGTCGAAAGGTTCGACGATCTTCCACGCGCCGTCGAATTGACGCAGCCGCACCAAAACCTCATAGGAATACTGATTGTCGTCGAAGATCGCAAATAGCCCAGTGGGCGCGGGGCTGGAGTAGAAGTGGGTGATCTCGACGTTCACCGTTGCCAATCCGTCCTCGATGTCTTCCAGCGCGACGGCAACCCGCAAACCGTCTCGCGAGCGACGATCATGCATCCGCACTAGCGACCAGCGGCCCTCTTCCATCTCTTCTATGTCAGCCAAGACATCAGGCGAAAGGTACGACTTGGCGCGTTCCTCATCGCCTTTACTGATCGCGACGATGATATTGTGCACGACGTCCTCGGGTTCGCCGCCCGCGCTGTATTCAAGCTCCGTCCCGGCCGGTGAACGCCAAACGAGGACAACGGCGACCACGACGATTGCAAGAATGGCCGCGAGAATCGTCGCCAAGAACCGGTCGATCCCGTCAAGCATCGCTCGCACCTGCGCTTCTTGATTCGCTCGCCGCGTTGCGGCAATAGATTAAGTATAGCAGACTTTCGCGCGCAATCAGACCGGATTCGTGCCAAGTAAACTGAAGCCGTATAATCGAAGTGATACGGGTGTAGTGGCCGGATTGCCGAAGAGGCGCTTCTTGTGCGTGTTTTGTTCCTGCGTAGCCTGGCGGTGCTGGTCGCGGTGCTGATCGCGAGCCGGTTTGCGCTAGTGGAGATTGCGGATAGCGGCGATTGGCTTACGCTTATGATGTTCGCCGTCGGGGTGGCGCTGATCAACGGGGTCATTGGAACGGCGCTGAAGGTGATCTCGTTTCCCGTCACCGTGCTGACGCTGGGCCTTTGGATACTTGTGTTGAACGGACTGCTCTTCTGGCTGGGCACGGCGCTCCTGCCGGGGGTGGAACTGGCCGCGTCGGGCCGGCCGACGCTGCTTTCCGCCATGCTCGTCGCGGTCATCATCAGCCTCGTCAGCTTTGCCGTCAATCGCGTGGTGAAAGAGGAAGAGGCTGAAGAGACGAAGCGCTAACAACCTGATTGCGATTGGAGTGTAGACGGTATGCGGATACTGATAACGGGCGCGGCTGGCTTCATCGGCAGCAACTACGTGCGCTACGTGCTGGCGCGCTATCCTGACGCGCGCGTGGTGGCGCTGGACAAGCTGACGTACGCCGGCAATCCGGCGAATCTGGCCGCTTGCGCGGACGACCCACGCTACCGGTTCGTGCGCGCCGACGTCTGCGACACTGAGGCGGTGAACGAGGCGCTGGCCGGCTGCGACGCGCTGGTGAACTTTGCCGCGGAAACGCACGTAGACCGCTCGGTGATGGATCCGGCGGCCTTCGTGCGGACGAACGTGGAGGGCGTGCGTGTGCTCATGGAGGCGGCCCGCGCCCACGACGTGCGGCGCATCGTCCACGTGAGCACGGACGAGGTCTACGGCCACGTGCCGGTGGGCGCCGCGACTGAGGACGCGCGTCTTGCGCCCCGCAATCCCTATGCGGCCAGCAAGGCGGGCGGCGAACTGCTGGCGCTCTCCTACTTCACCAGTTTCGGCCTGCCTGTGACGGTTACGCGCGGGGCGAATACCATCGGCCCCCGCCAGTACCCGGAGAAGGCGCTGCCGGTTTTTGTGACCAATGCCATCGACGACGAGCCGCTGCCGATCTACGGTGAAGGCCAGGCGGTGCGCCACTACATGTACGTCACAGACCACTGCGCGGGCATCGACCTGGTGCTGCGCGAGGGCGAGCCGGGCACTGCGTACAACGTCGGCGTGGAGTTCGAAGTCAATACACTGGCTCTGGCGGAGGGCATCCTGGACATTCTCGGCAAGCCCCGGTCGCTGATGCGGCTGATCGAGGACCGGCCGGGACACGACTACCGCTACAGCCTGGACTCAGCGCGCCTGGAGGCGCTCGGCTGGCAGCCGGAGTACACGTTCCGGCAGGCGCTGGCGGAGACGGTCAAGTGGTACGTGGATAATGAGGATTGGTGGCGCGCGGTCAAGTCCGGCGGGTACGACGACTACTACAGGCGCAACTATGCCGACCGGCTGGCACGCTCCCGCCCCGTGGGGGTCGAATAGACCGCAAGAGCGCCGAGACCCGATTATCGTTGGCGTACTGCGTTGCGTTCTGTCCACACTCCCACGCCGTTAGCACTGGGGCCCGTCTCCGCAGGCAATCGAAATCGAAGCGCGGGGGCTTGTCCCCCGCCTATTGACGCGAATCGTACACACCGTCTCACGCAAGGCGTTCAGCCCTGGAGCGTCACCTCGGCGGTGCCGGTGACCAGGTCGGCGCCCTCTTCATCCCGGCAGCCGACCGTAAGCTGAAGCCTGCCCGTTTCGCCATCCACGCGCTTGACTGTGCCCCAGGCGGTAACATCGCTATCGACGTAGGCCGGTTTGCGGAAGCGCGTCTTGAGCCGGCCCGACGCGATACAGTCGGAGCCAAACGTAGCGGTCAGCATCTCCATGACGTAAGCGAGAAGCAACATGCCGTGGGCGATGGGCCGCTCGAACGGCGTAGTGGCGGCAAACGCCGGATCGGTGTGAATGGGATTGTGGTCGCCGCTCGCCGCCGCATAGTTCCGGAGCGTCTCCAGCGTCACCGTGCGCGTGCGGCAGGGCAGTTCAGCGCCGGCGGGCCAGCGCGCGGAAGGCTGCGTCATGTCTCATCTCCTGCCGGCATCATCAGCATCGAGCGTCCTGACAGCACCGGCCGCTCCCCGTGCGCGACCCGTATCTCGACCACGATTACGTCCATGCCGCCGCGCGTCGCGGCCTGCACGACCTCAGCGGCCGCGTCGAGCGTGCTGCCTATCGACGCCGAGCCCGTGAACGTGAACTCCTGCGTGGCGTGCACGGAACCGGGCGGCAGGCCGATTTCTTCGATAAGGCCGGCCAGCACCCACGCGGCAATCGCCAGCGGCGGCGCGGTAGAAGGCTCCGCGCGGTAGAGCGGGCTCTCGTCTTCCACTGCCGCGAGATACTGCCGCACATTTTCCGGCGCAAGGTGGATGTCTTGCGTGGGAAAGCGATGGCCGACGGTGAAGCGGGGCATACGTTCCTGCTGTGTGGCGTTTGACTAGCGTTTTCGGGCTGCGAAAGCGCGGCCTTTTCGATAACCGAGAATTTTGCAGGCTGTGGCGCGTGCCGTCTTTATTGCCGGCTGGCCGGCCGCGCACATCTTGGTTGAACGGTAACCTGTTCTGCGGCCATTATAGCGGCTAACCCAGCGCGCATTCCAGCCGTCCGCAACGTGACGTGAGCAAAACGCTTGTGGGATGCCCGGCGGCAGCGGCGCGCTGCGGCTGTGCCCGCCGCAACCCGACGCGCGCTCTTGGTGTACAATGAGCAACGGTAAAGCGGCCGGGCGGTTCATGCGCTTGTGAGAGCGCGCAACGGAGGCGGGAGCGGCAGTTCGCGCGGAGGAGTAGCAAATGGCAGAAGTTGGCTGGGGCATTATCGGCTGCGGCGACATCGCGAACAAGGCGGTGGCGCCGGCCGTAAACGAGGATCCGCAGAGCACGCTGGTCGCCTTCGCGAGCAGCAGCCAGGAGCGCGCCGAGGATTTCGCGGCGCGGCACGGCGCGCGGCGCGCCTACAGCGACATTGACGCCTTTCTTGCGGACCCCGACATCGACGTCGTCTACGCGGCCAGCCGCGTCTACGAGCATCTGCCGCAGACGGTGGCTGCCGCCGCTGCCGGCAAGCACGTGCTCTGCGAGAAACCGATGGCGCTCACCGGCGCTGAGTGCCAAGCCATGGTCGACGCCTGCCAACGGGCCGGTGTGAACCTGGCCGTCGCCTACTACCGCCGCTATTATCCCAAGAACATCAAGATCAAGGAGTTGCTCAACGGTGGGGCAATCGGCGCGCCGGTGCTGGCGCGCATGGTCTTGACCGGCAACTACGACCCGACGCCGGACGACCCGAAGTTCTGGCGCGTTGACCCCGCCAAGAGCGCCGGCGGGCCGATTGCCGACGTCGGCTCCCACCGGCTCGATCTCCTCTGCCACTGGTTCGGCGAGCCCGCGTCGGTGGCCGCAAAGAACGAGACGCTCGTGCACTCGTACGCTGCGGACGACTCCGATATGCTGCTCATCAAGATGGCGAGCGGCGTGCAGGTGACGGCCTCATTTCACTGGAGCATCGGCGTGGGCCACGATACGTTTGAAATCTATGGCACGGAAGGCGCGCTGTTCAGCACACCGACCGACGGCCCGCACCTGACGCTCAAGACCGCCGCCGGAACTGAGGAGTTCAATCTGCCTCACGCCGAGAATAGGCACCTGCCGCTGGTCGCGGACTTCAGCGCGCGCGTCCTTTCGGGCGAGCCGCCGCTCTACACGGGTGAAGACGGCGCAAAGACCACGCGCATCATCGAGACGTCGTTCGCGGCAAGCCGCGCTGGAAAGTGGATAGCAATCACATGATGAACATCATTGGCCGGTCGGCGGAAGAGATTGACACGCCGGCGCTGCTGGTCGATCTCGACGTTCTGGACCGCAATGTCGCACACATGGCGCGGGTCATCATCCAGGAAGCCGGCATTAACTGGCGTCCGCACAGCAAAGGCATAAAGTCGCCCGCGATTGCCCACCTGCTCGTGGAGGCCGGCGCGATTGGGGTGACGTGCGCCAAGCTGGGCGAGGCCGAGGTGATGGCGGCGGGCGGCATCCGCAGCATTCTCATCGCCAACCAGATTGTGGGGCCCCAGAAGGTCGAGCGGCTCGTGAACCTGCGCAAACATGCCGATGTCATTCCGGCCGTGGACAACGCCGACAACGTGCGCGAGATTGCGGAAGCGGCCGCGCGCAAAGGCGTGCGCCAACGCCTGGTGGTGGAAATCAACGTGGGCATCGACCGGGCCGGGGTGCTGCCGGGTGAGCCGGTGGTGGCGCTGGCCAAGCAAGTCGCCAGCTATCCCAGCCTTGAGTTCGCCGGGGTGATGGCGTGGGAGGCGCTCGTTCTTGGCGCGAAAGACGACGCTGAGAAAGGCCGCATGGTGAAGGAAGCGATTTCGCAGCTTACGGAGAGCGCGGACCGCTGCCGCGACGCGGGTCTGCCGGTGGAGATCGTCAGTTGCGGCGGCAGCGGCACGTACTGGCACACGGCGTTCCAACCGGGTGTGACCGAAATCCAAGGCGGCGGCGGGATTTTCTGCGACATCACCTATCGGGAACGGTTCGGGGTCAAGCACGACTACGCGCTCACAGTGCTTGCCACGGTCACCAGCAGGCCGGCCCCCACGCGCATCATCTGCGACGCCGGCAAGAAGACGATGAGCACCGACGCGAGCACTCCCAAGCCCATCGGCCTGCCCGATGAGAGCGGTCTCACTTGCTCGGCGGAGCACGGCCGGATCGAGTTGCCGGAACCCGCCGACACGCCCTGCGTCGGCGACAAAATCCAGTTCATCGTCGGCTACGGCGATACCACGGTCTTCCTGCACGACAACTTCTACGGCATCCGCGATGGGCGCGTGGAAGTGGTGTGGCCGATACTGGGACGGGGAAAACTGCAGTAGGCGCAAACAAACGCCCACGTGCGCGAGTCCGGCGGCACGTGAGCGTTTACCTGTCAATTCCGGGGCTGCGGGCGCTCCGTACGTCCGCGCGGCGGCGGGCCGCGGACTGCGCAACAGCCGGTGGTCGCTATGCCGTGGGGATGCCCATCTCCACCAGCATCACCGGGATGTTTTCGTCGATGCGGTAGACGGTGGCGCCGTCTTCCGTAATCAGCCCCTCCTCCAATGGCGAATCGACCGCGCTGCCGTCTTGATAGGTCACCGCCTCGCTCTCTATGCGCGCATTGAGCGCCGAGATTTCTTCGCCGGTTAGGGGCCGCAGCGGCGCTTTGGTGGCCGGGCAGCGCAGGATTTCGAGTAGTTGCTCGCTGATGGGCATGTAGATTGTACTCCGGGTGTACGTGTCTGTTCTCTGCGCTTCTCACTCACTTAGGCGCTTCTGCCTCGCTGTGGCGGGCGCGCGGGAAATCGGCTGGAACGGTAAAGACTCCCCCCTCACCCCGGCCCTCTCCCCAGGGAGAGGGAGTCTTTGCGTTCTTTTCAGCGCGACATTCAAGGTGCCAAGCTGACGGTGGCTGTGCAATGCGCTCGATTGCAGGGAAGCCCAGCCGTGAGGCGCTTCGACGATTCGCGTCATCCTTAGTTTAGGGAGCGGCGCAAGAAACTGTCAAACGGAAGCCGCCGGTGCCGTGCGGGAGGGATTCCCCCGAAACCGTACGAGCAGGGCGGGGCCCAGATTGAAGAGCGCGAGGTCGGCAATGAAGTGGACGATGATCGGCGTGAGAATAGAGCTCGAGACGTAGAAGAGCGCGCCGAACAGCACGCCGCCCCCGGTGGCGAGCAGCAGGAAGGGCAGTGTAAAGCCGGCCAGCCGGTGGTAGAAACCGAAGAGCAGCGCAACCCCCGCGAACCCCGCCAGGGGCGGCACGAAACCGACGCTCATGGCCCAGGACTGGAGCATGCCGCGAAAGAAGAGTTCCTCCGCCGGGGCGTTGAAAAGCAGAAAGTAGCCGTCCTCCACCAGGTGCGCGCGGGGAGAGGCCACGTCCCGGATGGGCCAGTAGCGCGAGCGAAAGAGCGTGCACGCGGCGAATACGGGGACGCCCGCGCCCACCATGAGGGCAAGGTCGCTGCCTGTAACGCGCCAGGTGAGCTTGAGCGTCTCCGCGCCGTCGGCCAGCGCGTAGGCCCAAATGCAGGCCACGGCCGCGAACGGCAGCAGGCGCAGCGGCACGTCCCAACCGATCCAGCGCATGGAGTCGCGCACGGTGCGTTGCGGCAGAGCGGACACTCTGTTCATGCGCCTTCTCTCTCAGGCGTCTTTTGGCACACCTTACCAATACTACTCGAAGAGGCGCGGCTGGTCGTCGGCGTCTTCAGCGTTGGCCAGCCCCAGGTGCTCGTACGCCGCGTTGAGCACGACTCGTCCGCGCGGGGTCTTGGCCAGAAAGCCAAGTTGCATCAAGTACGGCTCGTAGACGTCCTCGATCGTCTGCGCCTCATCGCCGATGGCGGCAGCGAGCGTATCGATGCCCACGGGACCGCCGCCGAATTTCTCCGCGATCGTCAGGAGAATCGTGCGGTCCACGGCATCCAGTCCCAGGCCGTCGATTTCCAGGCTTTCCAGGCACTCCCCGGCAAGGACGGCGGTGATGCGTCCGTCGCCTTTCACCTGGGCCCAGTCGCGGATGCGGCGCAGCAGGCGATTGGTGATGCGCGGCGTGCCCCGCGAGCGTTGCGCGATCTCCCGGATGCCCGCCGCGTCGATGCGCACGCCCAGAATCCGGGCGGAACGCTCCACGATGCGGCGCATGGCCTCCAGGTCATAGTACTCCATGTGGAAGTGCGCGCCAAAGCGGTCCCGCAGCGGTGAACTGACGAGCGCGAGCCGGGTGGTGGCGCCAATCAACGTAAACTGGGGCAGCGAGAGCCGGATGCTGCGTGCCGCCAGACCCTTGCCCATCACGATGTCCAGGGCAAAGTCCTCCATGGCCGGATAGAGGATTTCCTCTACGGCGCGGTGGAGGCGGTGCACCTCGTCGATGAAGAGGATGTCGTGGGCGCGGACGTTGGAGAGGATAGCGGCCAGGTCGCCCGGCCGCTCGATGGCCGGGCCGGCCGTGACCTTGATGTTGACCCCCATCTCCGTGGCGAGCACGTTGGCAAAAGTGGTCTTGCCCAATCCGGGCGGGCCGTGGAAGAGAGTATGGTCCAGCGGCTCTTGGCGCTGCTGCGCGGCGGTGATCGCGATGCGCAAGTGCTCCCGCACCTTGTCCTGGCCGATGCACTCCTCCAGCGAGCGGGGCCGGAGCGTTTGCGCCGCTTGACTGTCTTCCGGCTCTTCTTCCGGGGCCACGATGCGGGTTTCGCTCATGGGGTCTTTCTTTCCGATTGTGTTTGAAGTCCGTTCAAGGCGCTTGCGGCGGCGCTCTCAAACCATGAACTGCCCTTCGACAGGCTCAGGGCGAACGGCTGATGCCGCAAGACAGTACCTCTGGGCGCACTTGCAAAGCTGAACGCGCCTGCAAGTCTGGGCGCTCTTGCTAAACTGGACTCGCTTGCTAATCTGGACGCATGTGCTAATCTTGGCGCACTTGCTAGTCTGCGCGCATTTACTTACCTGGACGCACCTGCTAGCTTGGACGCAAGTGCTAGTCTGGGCGCGCTTGCTAACTTGGACGCACTTGCTAACTTGGACGCACTTGCCAATCAGGACGCATCTGCTAATCCGAGCGCACTGGCTAGTGTGGGCCCACGTGCTTAGCTGCCAAGCCGGCGCAGGGCGGCGGCAACGCGCTCTTCCACCGAAGCGGCGGCCTGTACCTCCGGACGGGCGAGAACACGGGCAATCTCGGCGGCGGAGTAGCCCAACGCCGCCAGCGCGTCCGCGGTCTCGTCGGGAGCGGTGGCCGCGTCGGGCGGCGGCGTCAGCTTGCCGCGAAGTTCCAGCAGAATGCGGCTTGCCGTCCGCTTGCCCAGCCCGCTCACGCGGGTGAGTTGTCCCACGTCTTCATTTTCCAGCGCCGCGGCGAACTGGTCGGGCGTGAACGCCGAGAGAATTGCCAGGGCCAGGCGCGGCCCGACGCCGCCCACGGTCTGCACCTGGTCGAAGAGCGCCGCCTGGCGTTCGGTGGCAAAGCCGTAGAGGTCCAGCCGATCGTCGCGCACCAGCAGTCTCGTCACCAGAGTGACGCTGTCGCCCACCGCGCCGATTTCCTGGATGACGTTGCTGGGAACGAGCGCGCGCAGTCCGATGCCGCCGGCATCGTCGCTGCCGCCCACGCGAATTGTAACGGATTCCGTGTCGGTGCTGGCAAGTTGGCCGCGAATGAAGGCTATCATGTCTGCGCGAGGAGTTGCCGGGCGGTGCGCGCGTGCGCGTGGCAGATGGCGACGGCAAGCGCGTCGGCGGCGTCGTCCGGCGTGGGCGGCTGCGGCAGGGCCAGCGCCATGGCCACCATGGTCTGCACCTGGCGCTTGTCGGCCCGCCCGTACCCCACCAGCGTCTGCTTGATTTGCAGCGGCGTGTAGTCGCTCACGGGACAGCCGGCCTGGGCGGCGCGCAGGAGCACCACGCCCCGCGCTTCACCCACGGCAAACGCGGTGGTGATGTTCTGGTTGAAGAAGAGCCGTTCCACCGCCACCTCATCGGGCGCTTCCGCGCGGAAGATGTCATCAAGTTCCTCGTAGAGCGACTGCAAGCGGCTCGGCTGGCTCTGCTTGGCAGGGGTCGTGAGACAGCCGAAAGCCACCAGGGAGAGGTCCGGCGTGTCTTCGATGATGCCGTAACCCAGTCTGGCGGTGCCGGGATCGATGCCGAGGATGCGCATGTGGAAGTCCTGTTCGGTTTGTCGAGATTGACCGGAGGGGAGCGGTGTTATTGCCCTCACCCTAGCCCTCTCCCTCAGGGAGAGGGGACAAGAGCAGAGCCATCCAAGCGGAGAATCAACTCTGAAAGGGTACTAGCATGTGTTTTGAAAAGGTATCAGCCTGTGTCTTGAACGGGTACCAGCCTGTGTCCTGAAAAGGTACCAGCCTGTGTCCTGAACGGGTACTAACTGTGTCTTGAAAGCGTACTATTTGTGTCTTGAACGGGTACGCGCCTCCGTCTTGATAGGGCAGAAGCACACATCCTGACAGGGCGGTAGACTGTGGTTTACGAAGGTAGTCGCCAATCACTCGAAAGGGCGCTAGCCCACGTACGCGGCCAGCATCTCGTCGGTGAGTTCCAGGTTTGTGTAGACCTTCTGCACGTCGTCCAGGTCTTCCACGCTTTCGATCAGGCGCATCGCCTGCGCCGCTTTGGCGGTTTCAGGCTCCGACATGGTCTTGGGAACGCGGGTGAGTTCGGCGCTTTCCACGGTATAGCCCCGCTCTTCCATGCCGCGCCGCATAGCTTCAAGCTGCTCCAGCAGGGTGAGAATGACGAGCGTGCCCTCTTCCTCTTGGACGTCCTCCGCGCCGAGTTCGATGGATTCCAGCATCACCTCGTCCGGGTCGCTGCCGTTGAGGTCGATGAGCACCTGCCCGCGGGTATCGAACATCCAGGCGACGCTGCCGGACTCGCCCAGGTTGCCGCCGCCCCGTGTCAGGACGTTGCGCAGTTCGGCCACGGTGCGATTGCGGTTGTCCGTGAGCGCCTCGATGAAGAGCGCCGCGCCGCCGGGACCGTAGCCTTCGTAGACCATGTCTTCCAGCCGCACAGAATCATCGAGTTCGCCGCTGCCGCGCTTGACGGCGCGCTCGATGGTGTCGGCCGGCATGTTGGCGTCTTTGGCGCGCTGCACGGCCAGGCGCAAGCGAAAGTTCGTCTCCGTATCGGCGCCGCCGTCCCGGGCGGCCACGGTAATCTCGCGTCCCAGCTTGGTGTAGAGTTGACCGCGCTTGGCGTCATTGGCCGCTTTCTGGCGCTTGATATTCGCCCACTTGGAATGTCCTGCCATGCCGTTCCCTCCTTCAGTCACCGCGCCGCCGCAGCGGTCTCTTCAACCGAACGCGCCCGCCGGCATTGAAAACCGGGCCGAGCGCCGCCGCCCCATGCGCGCGAGGCCGGACAAGTACGTTCATTATAGCATTCCTTTGCCGCACACCTAAACGACGTGCCCGGAGTGGCGTTTCGCACGGCGCGCCAGGAGGCGGGGGACGAGCCCCCGGGCTACGGCAGAATGGCGGACAAAGGAGGCGTGGCGCGGCAGGCAGACGACCGGGCGGTTTTGTAGAATCTCTCCAGTGATCCGCGCGACAGGGGAATTGCTAGCGGGTGGTGACCAGGTTGCGCTTCAGCGTATCGAAGTATTGCAACGCCGCGCCGGTACCGAGCGCGACGCAGACCAGGGGATTGTCGGCGACGTAGCAGGGAATGCCGGTCTCCTGCGTCAGCAGTCCGTCAAGGTTCCGCAGCAGAGCGCCGCCGCCGGTCATCACGATACCCCGGTCGATGATGTCGGAAGCAAGTTCCGGCGGCGTCTTTTCCAGCACGTCGCGCACGCACTTGACGATGATGCCGACGGTTTCTTGTATCGCTTCCGTAATCTCGTCGGACGTGATCGTAATGGTGCGGGGGAGTCCCGCCACCTGGTCTCTGCCGCGCACTTCCAGCGACAGGGGCGGCTCCAAAGGAAGCGCGCTGCCGATGGAAATCTTGACCTCTTCAGCGGTGCCCTCACCAATCAGGAGGTTGTAGTGCCGCTTGACATAATTAAAAATAGTCGTATCGATCCGGCTGCCGCCTACGCGCACCGAATTGCAGACCACAATTGCGTTCAGCGACAGCACCGCAACTTCCGTAGTGCCTCCGCCGATGTTCACGATCATGCTGCCGCTGGCCGAGGAGATAGGCAAATTCGCGCCCAGGGCGGCGGCCAGCGGCTCCTGGATGAGGTAGGCATTGCCGGCGCCGGCCGCGACTACGGCGTCGTGCACGGCCCGCCGTTCCACGCTCGTCACCCCGGTAGGCACGGAAATCATCACGTCCGGTTTGAAGAAGCGCACCCGCCCGCAGACACGCCGGATGAGGTGGCGGATCATCTCCTGGGTTACGACGTAATTGGCGATAACACCCTCTCGCATGGGGCGCACAACCGCGATGTTGTCCGGCGCGCGGCCGATCATCTGGCGCGCTTCATCGCCGATAGTTTCCACGTGGTTGTCTTCGGTCGAAACGGCAACGACTGAGGGGCCGTTAACGGCGATGCCCCTTCCCGGCACGTACACCAGCACGTTGGCCGTTCCCAGATCGATGCCGATTTGTTGTGTGCCAAACATGAACCAAGCTATTCCGCGTGATCTTCACGCACGATCGTCACGTGCGCGCCCAGGCTGATGAGGTCTTCCGGCAGCGACTCATAGCCGCGAAAGACGTGATGCATGCCCGTTACGCGGGACGTGCCTTCCGCGGCCAAGCCGGCCAGCAGCAGCGCGACGCCCGAGCGAATGTCCAGGGCGCGCACCTCGGCCCCGCGCAAAGGGGCGGGCCCGCGCACGTAGGCTTTCTCACCGGCGACGCGCACGTCGGCGCCCAGTTTGCGCAACTCTTCCACGTAGTTGAACCGCGACTCGAAGACCCGCTCGTGGATGACGCTTTCGCCGTGTGCTTGGGTCAGCAGCGCGCAGATCTGGGGTTGCAGGTCGGTGGGGAACCCGGGAAAGTGAATGGCCTGCACCTCCACGGGGCGCAAAGGACGGTCTGCCGTCACGGTGATCGGATCCCCGGTGCCTTGTATAGTAACACCACACTGCGCCAGCTTGTAGAAGACCGGCTCCACGTGGTCGTATTCGATGTTGTGGATTGTCACCTCGCCGCCGGTAATCGCCCCGGCCAGGGCAAAGCTGCCCGCTTCGTGGCGATCGGGAATGACGTCCCACTCCGCGCCGTGAAGCGCGTCCACGCCTTCGACTTCAATGGTATTCGTGCCGGCGCCGGCAATGCGCGCGCCCATGCGGTTGAGGCAGTCGGCCAGCGCGACCACTTCCGGTTCGGCGGAAGCGTGGCGGATCACGCTCGTGCCGGAGGCCAACGTGGCGGCGAGCATCAGGTTTTCAGTGCCGGTGTGGCTGGGATAGTCAAGGTAGAGGCGCGCGCCCCTAAGGCGCTTGGCGGCCAGGCGGTAGCCCGCCTCCCGGCGCTCCACCGCGGCGCCCATGGCCTCGAAACCGAGCAGATCCACGTTCACCGGCCGCTCGCCAATCTTGCAGCCGCCGGGGTGCACCGACGAGGCCTGCCCGGCGCGGGCCAACAGCGGGCCGGTCACGAGGAACGAAGCGCGGAAACTGGCGGCGATGGCGGCGGGGGTTTGCGTGGAAGTTATCGTATCCGCCGTGATCGCGATCGTGCGCTGCCGCTCATCCATTTCCACACGGGCGCCGAGGCTGGTGAGCAGGGCGGCCATGGCCTCGATGTCGCGGATGAAGGGCGGGTTGTGGAGTACGCAGGTTTCTTTGGTAAGCAGAGCCGCCGCCATGAGGGGCAGCGCGCAATTCTTGGAACCGCGCACGCGCGCCTCACCGGCCAGGCGCCGTCCGCCATGGATGACAGCCGTCTCCGCTTGCGTCCGCTGCGCCAAGGCCGCGTCTCCAACCACGTCGGGCATGTGGGGCTGCTCCTGCGAAAGATTCGATTCATCGCCTGTCCGGCGACGCCGGGCCGGTAGCCCAAGCGGCGGCGAGACGGACGGTCCAGCGCCTCTTTCGCGTGTAAGGAAGGCGGCTGCGTCGATCCTGCCGGGCCCTTTAGCAAGCACCGGTCGCGCTCGCTTGCGGCCCGCCCGCGCCGCAACTACCGCGCCGGAGTCGAACCGCGCCTACGCCGGGCCTGCTGCGCCAGGCGCAACCGTATCATCGCGCGGCGCAAGGCAATCTCGGCGGCTACCAGTTGCGCCCGATCCTTCTTTTCGCTGAGCGTGGCCTCGGCGCGGCGCCGCGCTTCCTCGGCGCGGGCCTCGTCGATTTCCTCGGCCCGCTCGGAAGCGTCCGCCAAGACGGCTACGTGGTTGTTGCGCACTTCCAGGAAACCGCCGGTCACAAAAAAGGACTCCGACTCCTCTTCTTTGCGCATGATGAGTTCGCCGGGGGCGAGCGTCGTCATCAGCGGCGCGTGGCGCGGCAATATGCCCACGCGCCCGTCCGCCGCCGGAACCTGGACCGACGTCACCGCGTCCTCGGTGAGGACGATGCGCTCGGCGGTGATGATTTCCAGGCGGAGCGCCCTTGTCGCATTCAGCGCGGCCATGGCTATGAATCCTGCTGCATCTGTGCGGCGTTCTCAACTACTTCATCGATGCCGCCGGTCATATAGAAGGCTTGCTCCGGCAAATCGTCGTGCTTGCCTTCCAGAATTTCCTTGAAGCCCCGCACGGTTTCGGCGATGGGCACGTACTTGCCGGGAATGCCGGTGAAGGCTTCCGCCACAAACATGGGCTGGGAGAGGAAGCGCTCCATCCGGCGCGCGCGCGCCACGGTGAGCTTGTCCTCTTCGGAGAGTTCCTCCACGCCGAGAATGGCGATGATGTCCTGCAAGTCCTGGTAGCGTTGGAGCACCTGCTGCACCTGGCGCGCTACCTGGTAGTGCTCTTCGCCCACGACGTTCGCGTCCAAGACGCGGGAGGTTGAGCCAAGGGGGTCGATGGCCGGGTAGATGCCGCGCTCGGAGATGGCGCGCTCCAGGCGGATAGAGGCGTCCAGGTGGGCAAAGGTCGTAACCGGCGCGGGATCCGTGTAGTCGTCGGCCGGCACGTAGACGGCTTGCAGGCTGGTAATGGCGCCGCGCTTGGTGGAGGTAATGCGCTCCTGGAGTTGTCCCATCTCGGTGGCAAGCGTGGGCTGGTAGCCCACCGCCGAGGGCATGCGCCCCAGCATGGCGGAAACTTCCGAACCGGCCTGGGTGAAGCGGAAGATGTTGTCGATGAAGAGGAGCAGGTCCAAGCCCTGGCTGTCGCGGAAGTACTCGGCGACGGTCAGCCCGGTGAGGCCGACGCGCAGGCGCGCGCCCGGCGGCTCGTTCATCTGCCCAAAGACCATGACGGTCTTGTCCAGCACGCCGGCTTCCCGCATCTCGTTCCAGAGGTCGTTGCCCTCGCGGGTGCGTTCGCCCACGCCGCAGAAGACGGAGTAGCCCTGGTGTTCGGCGGCGGCGTTGCGGATCAATTCCATGATTATAACGGTCTTGCCGACGCCCGCGCCGCCAAAGACCGCAATCTTGCCGCCGCGGCGGAAGGGGCAGACCAGGTCCACCACCTTCAAGCCGGTCTCGAAGACTTCGGCCTCGATGCTCTGGTCTTCCAAGCTGGGCGAACTGCGGTGGATGGGGTAGTCTTCCTCGGTCTCCACCGCCTCGCCGCCGTCCACCACCTCGCCGATGACGTTGAAGATGCGTCCCAGGGTCTGTTCGCCGACCGGCACGCGGATCGGGCCGCCGGTATCCACCACTTCAACGCCGCGCCGCAGGCCTTCGGTGGGGCCCATGGCGACGCAGCGCACCCAGTCGTTGCCCAGATGCTGCTCGACTTCGAGCACGAGCCGGCTGCCGTCCGGGCCTGTCAATTCAATCGCGTTGTGGATGCTGGGGAGTTGCGCCGGCGGAAACTCGACGTCAACCACCGCTCCCAGCACCTGGACGACACGTCCTTTCGCCCCGGCCTGCGCTTCTATTGCCATGGCATTTTCGCTCCTCGGTTGCGCTCGCAGCTATTGTCCATTATCTTCTAGGCCCCGGCAATGGCTCGCGCCGCCGTGGCAATCTCGATGACCTCGTTGGTAATCGCCGTCTGCCGCACCTTGTTGTAGGTGAGGGTCAGGTCGTTGAGGATTTCCTCCGCGTTTTCCGTGGCATTGCGCATCGCGATCATGCGGGCGCTATGCTCGCTGGCGATACTCTCCAGCAGCGCGCGGTAGACTTGCGATTCTATGAAACGGGGCAAGAGCGTGGAAAGCACGTCGTCCGGTCCCGGCTCGTAGATGTAGTCCACCTGGTGGTAGGCCCGCGCCTCGCTGGTGTCAATCTCGTCCGGCGTGATCGGCAGGATGCGGGTTAAGGTCGGCTCCTGGCGCATCAGGTTCACGAATTGCGAGAAGCCCACGTAGACTTCATCGTACTGCGCGTGCGTAAACCCGTCCACCACGCTGCGCGCGATCGGCAGAATGTCGGCCAGGTTGGGGTAGTTGCCCAGGTCCTCGTACTGTGCGGAGACGGAGTCGCTTAGGCCGACCGAGCGCAAGAGCGCCGGGCCTTTCGTGCCCACGGCAAAGATGTCAACGGGCACACCCCGTTCCAGGGTAAAGCTGACCGCGGCGCGCACCATGTTGGAGTTCAGGCTGCCGCACAGTCCCCGGCTGGTGGTGAACAGGATGAGGGCGGCCCGGGAGAGCGGCCGCACCTGCAACAAGGGATGCAGTTCCCGCGCGCCGCTGACCGCGGCAAGGTTGCTGATGACCAGCCGGATGCGCTCCGCGTAGGGCCGCGAAGCCAACACGCGCTCCTGCGCGCGGCGCAGGCGGCTGGAGGCCACAAGCTCCATCGCGCGCGTTATCTGGCGGGTGTTCTGAACTCCCCGGATGCGCCGCCGCAGTTGACGAATGCTCGGCACTTACGCTGCTCCTGTTTGCGCGCTGGGCTGGAAGACGTCCCGCTTGAACTGCTGGATGGCCGCCGTCAGCTTCTCCTCGCCCTCATCCGAGAGCGACTGGGATTCCCTGATCTCATCGGTCAGTTCGGGGTGGCTCGTGGCAATATACTGGAGCAACTCGCTCTCGAAGCGGCTGATGTCGCCGACGCCAACGTCATCGAGTTCACCGGCGTTGAGCGCGGCGATGGTTATCACTTGATTCTCAACCGGGAGCGGCACGTACTGCGCCTGCTTCAGGATTTCCATCGCCCGTTGCCCGCGTTCCAATTGCTGCCGGGTCACCCGGTCCAGGTCTGAACCGATTTGGGCGAAGGCGGCGAGTTCGCGGTACTGCGCCATGTCCAGGCGCAGACGGCCGGCCACCTGCTTCATCGCCTTAATCTGGGCGTCGCCGCCGACGCGGGAGACGGAAATACCGGCGTTCACGGCCGGGCGCTGTCCGGCGTAGAAGAGATCGGGCTCCAGGTAGATCTGGCCGTCCGTAATGGAAATGACGTTGGTCGGGATGTAGGCCGAGACGTCGCCGGCCTGGGTTTCGATGATGGGCAGCGCGGTCAGCGTGCCGCCGCCGTAGTTTTCGTTGAGGCAGGAAGCGCGCTCCAGCAGGCGCGAGTGGAGGTAGAAGACGTCGCCCGGGTAGGCTTCACGGCCCGGCGGACGCCGCAGCAGCAACGACACTTGCCGGTAGGCCCAGGCGTGCTTGCTCAGGTCGTCGTAGATGACAAGCGCGTCCTGTCCCTTGTCGCGGAAGTATTCGCCCATCGTGCAGCCCGCGAACGGCGCCAGGTAGAGCAACGCGGCGGGATCAGAGGCGCCGGCGGCGACGATGATGGTGTGGTCCATCGCGCCGTTGCGATCGAGAATCGTCATCACGTTGGCGATGTCCGACTCTTTCTGGCCGATGGCGACGTAGATGCAGGTAACGCCCTTGCCCTTCTGGTTGATGATGGTATCCAGGGCAATGGCCGTCTTGCCGGTCTGGCGGTCGCCGATGATCAACTCGCGCTGGCCGCGGCCGATCGGAATCATGGAGTCGATTGCCTTGATGCCGGTCTGCAACGGTACGTTTACGCTCTCCCGCGTAACCACGCCGGGCGCTACTTTTTCGATTACGCTGGTTTCGGCGGCGTTGATCGGCCCCTTGCCGTCTACCGGCTGGCCGAGCGAGTTGACCACGCGGCCGACCAGTTCAGGCCCGATGGGCACGGACATGACGCGCCCGGTGCCCTGGACCTCGTCGCCCTCGCGGATTTCCTCGTAAGGGCCCATGACGACCGCGCCGACGGTGTCCTCCTCCAGGTTGAGGGCCAAACCGTAGACACCGTTGGCAAACTCCAGGATTTCGCTGCTCATGACGCCGGAAAGGCCGAATACGCGGGCAATGCCGTCGCCCGCTTCCACCACCGTGCCTACGTCAACCGCCTCGCTGGGACGGTCGAACGCCTCGATCTGCTGGCGCAGCGCGGAGGCGATGTCTTCTGTTTTGATGCTCAAGAGGCCCTCTTCTCCTTTCGGTGCGCGCTGGCTTTCGCGGACGGCGCGCGCGGTAAACGACGCGCTGGGAGCGAAGCGTCAAATGCGCGCCAACTGCTCCTCCATCGCTTTGAGCGACGCGTGAACGCTAAGGTCTAAGAGGCGGTCTTCTTCACGCAGGATGAAGCCGCCGATGATTGCGGGATCTACCGATTCTTCCAAGATAACCGTGCGCGGCGCCTGGGACGAAGCCGGCTGTGCGGACGATCCGCCCCCGGCCAGCGACTGCCGCAATTGGCTGCGCAGGTCGTCGGTCAAGGGCACGGCGCTGGTCACGTGGACGCGGACAATGCCCTGGATGCGATCCGCTTCGCGCAGGACTTGACGCGCAAGCTGGGGCAGGACCCGCACCGCCCGGTCTTCGATGAGGATGGCCAAGAGGTCTTGGCCGGCGGCGGAGACGCTGTCGCCCACCGCCCGGCTCACAACCGCCATGCGCTCCGCCACCGGCAGGCGCGGGTCTTCCAGGAAGTGCCGGATGGCGCGATCCTCGCCCAAGGTGAGCAGCACGGTCAGGTCTTGCCGCCACCGGTCGAGGGTATTCGTCTGCTGCGCGTAGTTCAGCACGCCGCGCGTGTAGCGGCGCACGTTGATGGAACTGCTCACGGAGCCTGCTCTTGAAAACTGCGACTGTGTCGGGTACTACTCATGAAATCAACCCACGAATGCCGCTCTTAGGAAGAGTCATCCAAGTCTGAAACGAGACGCGCGGCAAGCTGCCGGTTCTTTTCAGAGTCGAGGCTTTCCTGAATGAGCTTGCCGGCCACCGCCACCGAGAGCGCGGCGGCTTCCTGCCGCAATTCGCGGCGGGCCTGGGTGACATCCGCGCGGAGTTGCTCCTGGCCCCGTTCGAGAATGCGCTCCGCCTCCTGCTGGGCGTTGGCGACGCTCTCTTCGCGCAGGCGCTCCGCGGCGGCGGTAGCGTCCTCGATGATCCGGCGGGCATGGGCGCGGGCCTCTTCGAGTTGGCGCTCATGCTCCTGGCGCATGTTCTCCGCCTCGGCCCGGGCGCGCTCCGCCGCCTCCTGGCCTTCCCGGATGCGCTCTCTGCGCTGCTCCAGCATGTTGAGCACGGGGCGGTAGAGCAAGCGGTGCAGCAGAAAAGCGAGGATCAGGAAATTGATGATCTGGAAGGCGAGATACGTCGGGTTGATGCCCAACTCGCCCATAGCGAAACCTTCTCCCTTTTGCCGTATTTGTTCTCGTGCGAGATACCGTTGCGAATCTCGCGGGCGCCGTCTGCGGCGAAGCCGTCCCTCACGCAGGCGCCGTGGGTCTGTGTGCCGCCGCCGGCACACGTCCGCTGTGCGTTACCCCAGGAAGATCAGCAAGATTGCGGTAAGCAACGAGTAGATGGCGATAGCCTCAGCCAGGCCCGCGCCGATAATCAGGGTGTTGCGGACGTCGTTCGCGGCCTCCGGGTTGCGCCCGATGGCCTCCATTGCGCCGCGCACGGCGATGCCGATACCGAGACCGGGCCCAATGGCGCCGACGCCCATCGCGATGCCCGCGGCCAACTTTGCAGCAGATTCCGGTTCCATGGATTCCTCTTCTCCTTACTGTGATCGCTACTGGATCGGTACGTGTTACTCAACTGCTCGCGCGTAAACTGAACCCTATGCGTGGGCCTCCTCATGTTCGTGTTCGCCGCTCATGGCGAGGCCGAGGAAAATCAACGAAAGCATGGTGAAGATGAGCGCCTGAATGAGACCGAACAGCACCTCCAATACCATGAATGCGGCGCCGACTACCGGCATGCGCATGACCAGGAGCAAGACTTCACCGGCAAAGATGTTGCCGAAGAGCCGCACGGAGAGCGACACCGGCACAAACGACTCAATCGCGACGTTGATCAGGATGAGTATCGGCAGCGGGCCCGCCAGGTGCTTGAGGTAACCGAGCGGCTTGTGGACGATGATGCCGCCGGCGTGAATGAGAATGAAGGCGATGAGCGCCATGCCGATGGTCATGTTGAGGTCGCTGTTGGCGGCGCGGAAGATGGGTATGAAGATCTCGTGGCCCTTGCCGTCGTCTCCCCAGACGCCGAGGCTGTTGAAGCCCGGCAGGAGTCCCATCCAATTAGCAACGACGATGTAGATGAAGAAGGTGGCGATGATGGGAAAGACGATCCGCGCCCGCGCGCCGAGGACGCTCTCGACGATGTCGTAGAGCATCTCCACAATGGCTTCGCCGAAGTTCTGCAGGCCGCTGGGCACGACCTGCATCTTGCGCGTGGCAACGAACGAGACGACGATGAGGAGCGCCATGACGATCCACGCCGTGAAGATGGTATTGGTAATGGTAATGGGACCGATGTGGAAGAGCGGCTCGGCCGCCAGCGAGATGTGCAGCCCTTTGAAGCCAATGACTTCCAGGAAATCCATAGCCCTGCCTAAATCTGCATGCGAAAAAGCTGGTACAGCGTTCCCGCGCTAAACAGCAGCCCCACGAGCATCCCTACGATGACGAGCAACGGCGACGTGCCCAACCGTTCGTCCAGGTAGTTGCCGGCCCAAATGCCGCCGAGCATGAACCCGCCAACCACAAATCCAAATTGGAGCGCGTACATCCCCGCTCGCAGGGGCCCGATCTCTATGCGCTTCTTGGACTGCGGCGGCATGGTCGTCCTCTGCGCGTCAAGCAAGTATAGCATACGCTCTTGCTTGCCTCAAAGCGTCCACGCGCATGTGCATTATTTCACAATCTCTTGGCTTTGTCTACAAAACCGGGCGAATCTCCGGTTTAATTGCCGGTCTTCAGCCGGAATCACGCAGCAGTTCCGCAGTGGAAACCGTTTCGCCGCCGCGGGCGGCGGAGAGATTCGCCCCCAGCACCGCCGCCAGGCTGCCCATCGCGTCCGCGAACGGGCTGCGCACGAGGGCGGGGTCGGCCCGCGCAACCGCTTGGAGGAACGCCCGGCTTATCTCCAGGGTCGAATCGCCCCGTGCGCCCACGGGCAGTGGGTGGCGCAAGGCGTCTGCGGCGGGCCGCGCCGCGGGCGGGTACGCGCCCTCATGGAAGTACGCCACCGGCCCCGACGGTTCCAATCCCAGGTGGCCGTGGTCCCAGAGGACGTGCATGTAGTCATCTTGATGAAAGACCCGCGCCAAGCGCGACATGATGAGGTGTCCCACCGCCCCATTCGCGAACGTGTAGGTCACGCTATATGCCAGCGGATTGTCGCCCTCGGTCGCCGCGAGTTCGGAGCCGCGCTGCACGTAGCGCGCCTGGACCGTCTCGATCTCACCGCACCAGTAGCGCAGCAGGTCGGTCTGGTGAATGCCCGCTTCCACCACGCTGCCGCCGGACCAGGCGCGATTGGCCGTCCAGATCCGGCCGGCCGGGCCGCCGAGCGCTTCCGTCGGCGTGTGTTTGACGGCATGGCTCTCGATGCTGCTGGTGCGAACTATGGTTGCCATCACGACGCGCTTGCCGCGCAAGTAGCCGCGCATGGCGGCGTTCCAGGCGTCGTAACGTTGCTGGAAACCGACGGCGGCAATGACGCCGCTGCGCGCAATGGCGGCGTTCATGGCCTGCGCTTCGGCCAGGTCGAGGCTCATGGGCTTTTCCACGAAGAGGTTCAGGCCGCGCTCGGCGGCGGCGATGACCTCGCCGTCGTGGAGGTTCGGCGGTATGCACACGTAGAGCGCGTCAAGCTCCTCGTGGGCCATGAGCGCGTCGAACGCCGCGTACCGGCGAATTTCGTCCTGCCGATAGCCGGGCACGAAGCGGCGGATCTTCGCTTCATCGAGGTTCGGCTCGTGCGCGTCGGCCAGCGCGGCAATGCGCGCGAGGCCCATCTCCTGCAAGCGCCAGAGCGCCTCCAGGTGTTGCAGGCCGCGCTGCCCGATGCCAATCAAGCCGATTCGCGGCGGTGTATCCATGCTACGTTTACTCCCGCGCAAGAATTGCGATCCGAATCAAGGTAAACACTCGATCATTCCTGCCACACCGTAGCGCGGGGGCTTGTCCCCCGCTTCTTGTTTGAATCGCATAATCCGTCCTGGCACGCCGTAGCGCGGGGGCTTGTCCCCCGCTTCTTGTTATCAACCGCATAGTCCGTATCGGGCAAGAATCCTAGTACGGCAACTTCGTCTCGGGATTTTCCTGCACGTACCGCGCCAGGCGCACGCCCAGGTTCTCCTGCAACTGGATGCTCAGGCCGCCGTCCACCACCAGGGCGTGGCCGGTGATGAAACTCGCCTGGTCGGAACAGAGAAAGGCGATGGCGTTGGCGATATCATCCGTCTTGCCGCAGCGCCGCAGCGGATACTGCTCTTCGAAAAAGGCGTAGCCGCTGGGGTTGTCGTCCCACATGTGCGCCTGGATGTTTTCGGTCACGATGTGGCCCGGGCAGATGGCGTTGACGCGAATGCCGCGCGGGCCGAGCTCTACGGCCATCTGGCGCGTCATGCCGATGACGGCGCTCTTGCTCGCTTCATAGACGAGGAAGCCGGGCGCTTGCAGCAGGCCGTGCACCGACGAGATGTTGATGATGGCGCCGCCGCCGTTCTCTGCCATGTGCGGAACGGCGTACTTGGTTGCAAGAAAGAGCGCCTTCGCCATAATCGCCAAGCCGGAGTCCCAGGCTTCCTCGGTCGTCTCGGGGATGTCGGTGTCGTGCGCTGCCGTGGGGGAGTAGGCGTTGTTTACCAGAATGTCCAACCGCCCCCACTTCTCTACGGCGCGGTCGATCGTCGCGCGCACGTCGGCGTGGCAGCCCACGTCCGCCCGCACCACGTCGGCTTCACCGCCCGCTTCGCGGATCCTGGACGCATTCTCTCCGGCAGCCGCCTCATCGATGTCGGCGATGAGCACGCGCGCGCCGTCGGCCGCCAGCCGCCTGGCGGTCGCGCCGCCGATGCCGAGCGCGCCGCCGGTGACGACGGCTACCTTTCCCGCAAAGTCATACATGGTTTCTGCTCGCTTCCAGCGCATACTTCAAGAATTCTTGCCTGCCCGCAGCGTTACGCGCTCCAGGACCGCCGGATTGACGACGCTCTCCGGCATGGCGCCTTGCAAAACGTGCGCGACCGCCTGGGCCGTGCGGATTTGGAGTTCCGCCAACGACTCCTCGCTGTAGAACGCGACGTGCGGGGTGGCGATGAGGTTCTCTTGCCGCAAAAGCGGCTCGTCCACGTCCGGCGGCTCCTGGGGCAGCACGTCGATGCCGGCGGCGGCGACGTGCCCGGTTGCCAGCGCCTCTGCCAGCGCCGCACTCTCTACCAGGCCGCCGCGCGCCGTGTTGATGAAAATCGCGCCGGGCTTCATCTGGCCGAAGCGCTCGCGGTCGAACATCCGCGCCGTCCGCGGCGTCAGGGGGAGATGCAGGCTGACGAAATCGGCACTGCGCAAAAGTTCTGAGAGGCTAACCGCCTTGCAGCCCAAGTCCTCTGCCTCGCCGGGCGCCAGGCGGGGCCCGTGGGCGAGGACGTTCAGCCCCAACGCCTGCGCTTTGACCGCCAGCCGCCTGCCGGTCTGCCCAAAGCCGACGATGCCGAGCGTCTTGCCCTGCACGCGATAGAGCGGCATGCCTTCTTTGCTGTTCCAGCGGCCGGCGCGCGCGGCCCGGTCGTAGCGCGTCAGGCGGCGGGCGCAGGCGAGCATGAGCGCGAGGGCGTGCTCGGCGACTTCCTCGACGCAGTAGTCCGGCACGTTCGTTACCACCGCGCCGCGGCCGGTGGCAACGTCCACGGCGATGTTGTCCACGCCGATGCCGTAGCGCGCCACGACCTTCAGGCGAGCGGAAGCGCGCACCACCGCCGGCGTTACGTCGGCAAAGCAGGTCATGATGCCGTCTACGCCGTCCCCGGCCAGCCCTGCCAACGTCGCTTCGTCCCCGCTGGGCGACGGAACCAACTCCACGCCCAGCGGCTCGAGCACGGCCCGTTCCCGGTCGAGCGTCGGCCAGACGTAGTCCGTAATCAGGACGCGGTAACGCATCATTTCTCCTTAGGAGCGGAAACCGGCGGCGCTTTGGCCTTGCCGCTGCGCGCGATGACGATGAGCACGGCGGCCACGACGACACCGACAATGCCGAGCGCGTACATCTTCTGCACGGGCGTGGGGAGCAGCAACGCAATCGCGCCGAGTATCGCGGAGAGCGACCAATAGACGACGGCGATGCCCAGCGGCGGCAGTCCAAGCTCTGCCAGGCGGTGATGCAGGTGGCTGGTGTCCCGGCGGTAGAAGCGGCCGCCCTGCAATGTGCGGCGGATGATCGACCACGCCACGTCGATGGCCGGTACGCCGAAGATCAGCAAGGTAGTGGCTAACTTTGCGCCGCCGATGATGGCGATCGTGCCCAAGGCGAAGCCCAGGAAGTGCGCACCGCTGTCGCCCATGATGATGCGCGCGCGGTACACGTTGAAGGGCAGAAAGCCAAGTATCGCTCCGGCCAGGATAAGCGGCAGGAAGGCAATGCTGAACTGCTGCAACGACATGCTGAGGAAGAAGAGCACGCCGGCGCCGATGAACGAGAGCCCTCCGGCCAGGCCGTCGTAGCCGTCCACGAAATTGATGGCGTTCATCATGCCCACGATCCAGAAGAGCGTAATCGGAATCGCCAGCCACACCGGGAAGAAGATGTGCCCTTCTATCGAACTGGCAAGCCAATCGGGGAAAGCGACGTTCCCGCCAAAGGGGTCGCGAATGAACTCGATGGAGACGCCAAACCCGATAGCGATTGCGGCCGCCCCGATTTGGGCAACGAACTTGGGCAGCGGCGGCAGCCCGCGCACATCGTCTACCAGCATCACCAATGTGATGAGGCCCGCGCCCAGCAGCAAACCGAGGAACTTCCCATCGAGCATCAAGTCCTCGCGCAGCCCGATCGTCACCAGCAGAATGAGCGTAAACGAGGCGAAAATGGCGAGACCGCCGATGCGCGGCACCGGCTTGTCGTGCACGCGCCCTTCCCCGGGCTGGTCCAGCCAGTCCAGACGCCAGGCCAGCCGCCGCGCCGCGGCGGTGAGAAGCAGGGCCAGCGCCGCGGCGGAAAGCAGCGCAAGCAAGAGTGTGCCGGTAGCCGGTTGCACAATTCTAACCAGGGATAGTACAGCTAGGGTGGGTAGGTGTCCGCCGATTAGTATACCACTACCGGGCGGCGGGCTACCCGCTTGGACGCGGACGCGGCGGCAGCGGTACAATAATGAATAGGTAGACTATTCGCAATCGGTTTCGGCGGCGCGACCCATGGCTAAGACCGAAGAAGGACCCCAAAGACTGCCCGACCACCGGCCTGAGCATCAGGTCCAAGAGAATGATCCCTTGGGTTTTCTCGGCGGTTTGGTGGGAGGCGTGATGTGCAGCGCGGTGGGCTCCACCACGTGGCTGTGGTCGCTTGGCGTCTTGCTCCTGAACGTCGTGCCCCAACTGGAGCGGTTTACGCAACCGACCCGGCCGCTTCTGAACCTGGACCGCCTCATCGGCGGTTCCGCCGAGGACTACGCCTTGTTCGTGCTCATCGGCGGGCTGTTCTTGTCTTTCTTGCCGATTGCGCTGGCGCTATCCATTAAGGAAGGGGCGGAGACATTCAATCTGCGCAACGGCCTCTTCCTCGGCTGGATGGCCGGCCTCTTTTCGATACCGATTATGGTCTTCCAGTCGTTCACCGAGTCTTTGGGGAGACTCCCCTCCTTCTAGGCATGACCGGTCTCGCGGACTATGACGGAGAGTAAAGATCTTCACCAGAGCCGGCCCCGCACTATAGGGCATGCGCGCAATGGTGTAGGATAGGTACAGCGGAAGAAAACTGACTGCGTAGGTTGGGAACAATGTCGCAAAAACCCGCTCAGACGGAAATGAGTTCGGTGCAAGGCGAATACCTGATTCGCGTGTACACCATGTTGCGGGAAGAGTCTCGGGTCGTTGGCTCGCGCTTGGCGCAGCGCCTGGGGGTTTCCGCCTCGGCGGTAACGCAGGCGTTCCAGCGCATGGAGCGGCAGGGCCTGGCCGTGATCGACCAGGACTGGGGCGTGCAGTTGACGCCCGAGGGACGCAGAATCGCCGAGTCGATTATCCGCAGGCACTACTTGATCGAGCGGCTCTTGGTCGATACCTTGGGCTTCGATTGGGCCGACGCCGACGATGAGGCGGAGCGCCTGGAGCATTCGCTCTCTCCCAAGCTCGAGGCTTATTTGTATGAAAGCCTCGGCCATCCGACCACGTGCCCCCACGGCAATCCGTTCCCCGGTTCGCCCGACGAGGAGCGGCTGCTGGGAGCGCGCAAGTTGACGGAGACGCTGGAAGGGGAACGCGTAACCCTCCTGCGCATCACGGAAGAGGGCGAAGACGAGAACGATCTTCTCCACTTTGCCCACGACCATGGACTCTTGCCGGGGTCGCCGGTTACGGTCGAAGAGATCGACCTGAGAGGCGGACATCTGACGCTGGAGGTAAGGCAGCGGACGGTCGACGTACCCGCGCGGTGGGCGCAGTGCATCCGCGTTTCCGGTCCCGTAACCTAAGTCGATGCCCCGCAACGCGCCGCCCCCTGGCGGCTTCCGCTTGGCTGCCCGGCAGCCGGCAGGCCAGCGCATTGCCGCGCCTCGCGGAAGTTTCTCTCGCGTTGGAGCGGCCTCATCTCTAACCGCGTTGCGCGTGCTGGCGTTGCCTTCTCATGCAACGAGCCAGGCAACCACGGCTCAGAGACAGCGTCTCGGCACTTTCCCCGCGCCTGAAAGAGACTCTTGAAGCGCCTTTCCTCAATTCCCGTCAAAGCGGGCGCGAGCCCTTGACGCAGTAATTGGACTTCACTATAGTTAATGCGCATTAACTCAGCGTGAGTCGATTGCAGTGTAGTCCTGAGCGGCGCGCAGTGCGGGTTCAGGACTGTGGGAGGCCTTGCGGTGCAACGTGTTGCGGTTACGCGGCTCTATAAGGACACAGCATCCCAGCAAACCGTCTTGCTCATGGAGGCGACGGAAAGCAGGGAGGAGATCACGCTCAATCTCCCCTGGCATAAGGCGGGGGTCTTGGCCTTGGAAGCGCATGGGCTGAATGACCGGTGTCCGCTCTATAACATGTTGCTCGCGTGCGTGAAGCAACTTGGCGGGGCGCTTGAGGCGGTGCTTCTCACCAAGGATGACGGGTGCGGCGCCAGCGCCGCGATTTCCCTGTCCAAAGACGGACGCGCCGTGTGGATCCGCGCGGATGCGGTCGAGCTTATCGCGCTCGCCCTGCACCTGCAACTGCCTATCTACGTCAGCAAGGGAGAATCGCGCGAGGCCGCTGGGCCGGATTCACAACAAAGCGGCGTGGAGATACCCAAGGTGTTCCACGAGGCTTTCAGTGAAGACCATCACTCGGAACCGGACGCGGACTCACTGCCGGCGCCGGGAGACTGAGCCGGGCCGGCGCCTGCGCGCCGATGTTCCCGCACGATTCAACAGATCGCGAATGCAGGGCGATTGCCACAGGAGGTAATTGCTTCATTGCTCTGCATATTTTCACTTTTCGTCAGATTTGGAAGGAATGACCGTAGTCAGCGACAGCCACATCGTTTACTGTATCTAAGGAGGCTACGTATCGATGTCAGCCAGGAACGAACGACCGCGGAACGCTGTGAAACGAATCGGAAGAACGATCTTCCTGTTGGCGCTCGCCGGCGTTGCGCTGATTCTGCTGGGCGCGTCTTGCGCCTATGGAACGGCCGGCACGGCGCCCGCGCCCGCGGCGTCGCAGGAAGAGGCGTCCACTGAGAAACCGGCGCCGCCTGCCGATTCCGAAACAGAGGCGGGACCGGCCCCGCGCACGGTGACGGATGACACCCGCAGACAGGTGGAAATTCCCGGCGGGCCGCTGCGCATCGCCGTGACTGACGCCTGGATGGTCGAGTTGCTGCTGACCTGCGGCCACACCCCGGTTGCGAGGCCGCAGATTCCGGAGGAGTACATCTATCCGCCTGAGGCGCAGGACATTCCGGTAGTTGCCATCAACCATTCCGCCGGCCCCAATCTGGAGCAGTTGGCGGCGGCGCGGCCGGACGTGCTTCTCACCTCGCCGACGTTTGCCAGGTTTGCCGGGCCGGTTCAGGCCGCGCTCGGAATTCCCGTGTTGATCTTTGACTTAAGCAGCGTTGAGGGCATATTGGAAAAGATGGAAGTCTTCGGCGCTCTGGCCGGTTGCGAAGACGAGGCCCGGAAGGCCCGTGCGGCGCTGGAAGAGAAGATAGCGGAGCAGCAGCAAGGCCTGCCGGCAGATGGTCCGGTTGTCATTGGCGTCTTCGGCACCAGCGAGGCGTTCCTGGCATTCACCGCTAAGTCCTATTTGGGAGACATCGTCGCGCGTTTGCGCGGGCGTTTGGCTACTGAAGGCGATCCACCATACGCGTATCGCGGCGTGCCGCAACCGGGCTTTACGCCCTTTAGTTTGGAGAAAGTGGTAGAACGGGATCCAGACATAATCTTGGTAGTTCGCCATGCGAGCCCGAGTGACGCGCGCGAAGCGGACTTTACCGAGTTGTACGCAAATCCGGCTTGGGAGGGATTGCGCGCCGTCCAGGAAGGGCGCGTGCACGAACTATCCGAGTGGCTATTCATGCTGTACCCCGGCCCGCGCGTAATTCAAGCCATGGAAGAGTTGCGTCCGCTGCTGTACCCCGACGCGCGGGAGTAGGGCATGAGCCCAGAGGATGCGACTGGCGTTGACGCGCCGCCACCGCCGCCCCCGCCACAGCCTCGCAGCGTCCGGCAATTTGCAATCATCGGCTCTTGCCTGGCGCTGCTCATCGCCGGTATGGTGATGTCGCTGGCGCTGGGAGCGGTCCCCATCGGGCCGGGCGAGGTGTGGGCGGCCCTCCTTGGAGACTCGGAGCACGTTCCGCGCCAGATCGTGTGGAATTTGCGGGTGCCTCGCGCTCTCGTCGGCGGCCTGGTAGGCATGAATTTCGCCGTGGCCGGGGTTCTCCTCCAGGGCATTATGCGCAATCCGCTGGCGGCCCCGACGATCGTGGGAGTCACGGCCGGGGCCGGTCTGGCGGCCGCGGTGGTGTTGATCTTGCTGCCGGGTATTGGCGCGCTCTTGCCGCCCATTGCCTTCCTCGGCGCTTTGGCGTCGTCGACATTGGTCTATCTCCTCTCCTGGCAGCCGGGAACCGGCACGTCGCCCGTGCGCATGGTCTTGGCGGGTGTGGCCGTGACGACGATGCTGGGCGCGTTCACCACCGGCATGTTGACCGTGTTCAGCGACCGCGTCCAGTCGGTGGTGCTCTGGCTGGCGGGGAATCTCGTGGGACGGAGTTGGGGCCATCTCGAACTCGTCTGGCCTTACAGCGTAATCGGCATTGTTGGCGGAATCCTGCTCGTCCGCCAACTCAACGTCATGCAACTGGGCGACGAAACCGCCCAGTCGCTTGGAGTCCGTATCGAACGAGCCCGTTTCCTGGCAATGGCGATGGCGGCGCTCTTGGCTGCCTCCGCCGTCAGCGTGGCAGGGCTTGTAGGGTTTGTCGGTCTCATCGTGCCTCACGTCATGCGGCTGCTGGGCGGCCGCAATCACGCCTATCTCGTGCCGGCCTCGGCCGTCGGCGGCGCCGCCTTGATCGTTTGGGCGGACCTGGGCGCGCGCATGGTGCTGGCGCCGCTGGAATTGCCGGTGGGCGTCATCACGGCGCTCATCGGCGGCCCCTTCTTCGTATTTATGCTATATAGAGCGCGCTTCGTCGGAGGCAGAAATCTTTAGCGCGTGCGGTTCGGACGGCGCCGCGCGGCAATCGAGGAAGCGATTCATCACTAAACACCAATCCGACTGGAGACTGGCGAAATGGAAGATTCGCAGAAATCGGAGTCTCGAGGCCTGCGGGAGAGCGAGGCGGGACTGGCACGAGATCCCGCCGCTCGCGTTGCCGGTATTCTGCTCATCCTCATGGCGGCAGCCACTGTGCTGGCGGTGGCGGCGCGTGTCGCCGCGGACGCCGACCAGCCTACGCTGGCGGAGTCGCTGGAAGTCATAGCGGAGAATTGGGTTCTCTACGGTGCGGGCGGCGTGGCGCGGCTTGTTTCGGCGATTACGCTAATTGCCGGGGCGCGTTTCCTTGCCAAAACGTGGATTGTCCGCGAAGGCTGGGGCGCGTCCCTGGTACCAACTCTCTTTGTCGTATCGGGAGTGTTCACGGCGATCTCGGGGGCTTCGGCGGCGGCGCTGGCGGTCACCGCGCCCGCCGCGTCCGACCCCGCGCTCCTGGCGACCGGCGCCGCGACCGAGACTATCGACCTCTTCCGCTGGTTAGCCGGCAAGATCGGTTTTGCGCTGGCCGGACTGGCATTGCTGGTCGCGGCGCGGCAACAATGGAAGGGCGGCGGCAAACTGCGCCGCCTCTCGCCCGTATCGGCTATTGTCGGCTTGGCGATGCAGTTCATTTGGATTGACGCCGCCACCTTCATGCATCCAATCAACGGGACCGCCTTTGTGCTCTGGCTTGTCCTGATAGGGAGCATGTTGGCCGGCGGGTCTGTGGAGAGGCACTTTCAAGCAATGCGCAATGCGACGGTTAAGGCAGCGGACTGACGTGGGCGCGTCAGAAACTGAAATCAGCGTAATGGGCGTCACCGCCGCCTATGCACAGGACCCGGTGCTGGCGAACGTAGACGTTCACGTCGCGGCCGGTGAGATGGTGGGCGTCATCGGGTGCAACGGTTCGGGCAAGTCCACGCTGCTCAAGGTCATGGGCGGGCTGGTGAAGCCCAGGAGCGGCGCGGTCCATCTCGATGGAGAGGACATCGGCTCGTACCCGCCGCAGAGGGTTGCGCGGCGCATGGCGGTCATGGCGCAAGCGCCCGCGGCGCCTCCGGGGCTCACCGTGCGTGACCTTGTGGGTTACGGCCGCTATCCGCACATCTCCTGGCTACAACGCTTTGGGATGCGCGACCGTAAGGTCATCCACGAGACGATACAATCCTGCCGGCTCGAAGACTTCGCTGAGCGGGAGTTGTCCGCCTTGTCCGGCGGCGAACGGCAGAAGGCGTGGATTGCGCTGGCGCTCGCGCAGCAGCCGCGCGTAATGCTGCTCGACGAACCGGTCACGTTCCTCGATCTCGGCCATCAGTTGGAAGTAATGGACCTTATCGCGGAACTGAACCGAACGCGCAAGATTACCGTCATTGTCGTGCTGCACGACTTGAACCTGGCGGCGCGTTACTGCCCGCGCCTGATCGCGCTGAAGGCGGGCGGCGTCTACGCCGACGGGCCGACGGCAGACGTGATCCGGGCAGACGTGCTGCGGGAAGTATTCGGGATAGGGGCGCGCATTGGCAGCGATCCGGTCACCCGGCAGCCGGTCTGCTATCCCTATCGCCTCGACTGAATCACCGCTGAACCTCTTATCGGGACTGCTCAGTCCAAGAGATTCCCGCCGCTTTCAAGTAAGCGTCGAGGGCATCTTGCCAGGGGCGCATATCGTCTTGGCCGAGCGCGGCGAGCCGCGCGTGGGCCAGCACCGAGTACGGTGGACGCGCCGCCGGGGCGGCGTGCTCGCCGGACGTTGCGGGCGTGAGGTTTGCCCTGATGCCCGCCGTGGCGAAAATTGCTTTGGCGAATGTGTACCACGTGCACGAACCCGCGTTCGTGACGTGCACGACTCCGGCTGCTTCTTGCGCCAGCAGCCACGCTACCTTCTCCGCCAGGTCTCTGGTAGAGGTGGGTGTGCACACTTGGTCGTCCACAACCCTGAGCGCGGCGCCTTCCCGGGCTTTTTGCAGCATCGTCCGGACGAAGTTGCCGCCCGCGCCGTAGAGGCCGCAGGTGCGGACTATCAGCGACCGCCGCCACGTGAGTCCCGCCAGGTATTCGCCGGCCAACTTGGAAGCGCCGTAGACTGAGAGCGGCGCGGGCGGGTCCTCCTCGGTCAACGGTGCGCGCTTCCGCTGGCCGCCAAAGACGTAGTCCGTGCTGAAGTGCACGAACGCCGCGTTTCGTTCCGCGCAGAGTTGCGCCAGGCGGCGCACGGCGAGGGCATTGGCGGCAAAGGCCGCCTCTTGCTCCGTTTCGCAATCGTCAACCCGGTGGAAGGCCGCCGTGTTGATCAGCGCGTCCGGCGCGATAGAGCGCACCACCGCGGCCGCTTGAGCGTGGTCGCAGATGTCCAACGCTTGCCGGGGGAGCGGTCGCACGTCATGGTCGACAAGCGCGCGAGTCAGGTCGCGCGCGAGTTGCCCGTTGCCTCCGGTAATGAGGATACGCATGTCACCCGGGTGAGAACCTGGCTTTCCAAGAATTGGGACTGATCCGCTTTGCGGAACCGCGTTCACGCGCCGGTTCCATAGCAGTGTACAGTGTTGGGGGCGCGGCCGCTCAGGTTTGCCCCCTGTCTCTCCCGGCGGGTGGCTCGGGAGGGAATCATCGGCGCAAGGGCAGCGGCGGCCGGCGGAGAGGTGGGTTGCGCTAGAAGCACCGCCGGGCCTCAAGCGACACCGCAATTTCCTATAAGACGCGCGCGGTGACCTGCGAGTCTATTGACACAGCATATATTTGACACGGAGCAAGCAATTTGGTACGGTCACTGTGCGGCACTTCCACGGTAGACGGCGCAAATATGCTGCGCCAGACAAAGCCAACGAGAAGATGCCGTCACGACTCTGTGAACACACGGCGGCCCTTGGGTCTTGCGGAGAAATATTAACGAAAGTGATATAGTATACTCGTTGGGTAGGAATCCAATGCGGCGGCGGCGCTAAGGGCGCCAAGCAATTGTGTATCCTACGAGGCGAGATCCTGTGGGTTAGTCGTGGCAGAGGCGGTTCGATAGCCGATGGTGCAGATCGAGCATTGCGGTTGGCAGGGAGCAAAGTCGTAGCTTTTCTAAGGAGACATGCCCAATGGGAGTCACCACCGAGCGGCAGGATAACACGCTGATAGCCAAGACTGAGGGTCGCATCGACGGGGCCAATGCCCGTGAATTCCAGGATGCGTTGGATGCCGCGATCGATGCGAGCGAGAGCGCTGTGGTTCTGGATCTTGAGGAAGTCTCTTACATTAGTAGCGCCGGTTTGCGCGTCATCTTGCTTACCGCCAAGTCTCTTCAAAAGCAGGGCGCGAAGTTTGCCGTGTGCTCGCTTTCGGAGTCGATCCGCGAAATCTTCGAGATTAGCGGGTTCGATCAGATTATTCCCGTCCACGACTCTCCGCCCGACGCCATTTCCGCACTCCAGGGCTGAACAAACCCGCGTCGTACTTGCCGACTAATTGGCCGGCGATGCACTCAGCGGCGCGAGTACGCGACGCGAAGCCGCTTGACGAGCCGAGCGTAGAATTGCATTTAAGAGGGGAATGATGGAGCCACCGTATAAGATCCTCGTCGTCGATGACGAACCGGATCTTGAACCCCTAATGCTGCAGCGTATGCGGCGCCACATTCGCGCGGGTCGCTATACGTTCGTCTTTGCGCAAAACGGAATCGAGGCGCTGGAGCGCCTGACTGAAGACGACACCATCGACATGGTGCTGTCGGACATCAATATGCCCCGCATGGACGGCCTGACGCTGCTCGAGCAGATTCCCAAAGTCGATCCTAACATCCGCTCTGTCATCGTCTCCGCTTACGGGGACATGAAGAACATCCGCACGGCGATGAACCGGGGCGCGTTCGACTTCGTTACCAAGCCGCTGGACTTCGCGGACCTGAAGATCACGATCGACAGAACGCTCAACCACATGACGGAGTGGCGCGAGGCGCTTTCGTCGCGCGATAAGCTGGTCGCGCTGCAGAACGAACTCAACGTCGCCAGCCAGATTCAGCAGTCGATTCTCCCCACCGAGTTTGCCCAGGGCGACAACTACCGCATCTATGGAAGCATGGATCCCGCGCGCAACGTGGGCGGTGACTTCTTCGACGTGTTTCACATGGAAGACGGCTTCGTCGGCCTGGCAATCGCGGACGTATCGGACAAAGGTGTGCCGGCCGCGCTCTTCATGATGTCCACGCGCACGCTGCTCAAGGGTTCCGCCATTGGCATCGGCGACCCGGGCAAAGTGCTCGGCGAGGTCAACGAATTGCTGGAAGAGGACAACGACGCCGGCATGTTCGTTACCGTCTTCTACACCGTGTACAATCCGCTGAGCGGGGAGCTTTCCTTCGCGAACGGCGGCCACAACAGTCCCCTTATCGTTCGACCCGACGGCAGTTCGACGTTCCTTCCCTTGACAAAAGGAATCGCGCTGGGCGTGATGCCCGGTCTCCCTTACCAGGAGTCTTCCGTAACACTGGCGCCCGGTGAGACCGTGTTTCTCTATACGGACGGTGTGACGGAGGCGATGAACGCCGACGGCGAAGAGTTTGGCGAAGACCGTCTTCAGGAGGTGTTTGCCACCGTTGCCCCCCAGGACCCGGAAGCGGCGAACGAGGCCGTGTTTGCCGCCGTCAGGGAGTTTGCCGGCGAGACGCCGCAGTCCGACGACATAACCTGCCTAGCACTGAGCCGGAGCGAGTGAAAGCGTTGAGTACCGAATTGCGCCTCAAGGTCGAGAACAGACAAGAAGAGTTGGAAAGCGTCGCGGCCGCGGTCGAGGAATTCGGCATGGGCGCGGACTGGCCCCTCGACCTTGTATTCAAGGTCAATCTGGCGCTGGAAGAGATCGTCATCAACGTCATGAACTACGCTCACGAAAGCGGCCGGCATGAGATTGAGATCAATCTCACCGCGGATGATAGCGCCCTCACGATCGAGGTCGTTGACGACGGCCGCCCCTTCGACCCCTTGCACGACGCTCCCGAGCCCGACGTGAACGCCGAGCTTGAAGACCGGCACATTGGCGGTCTGGGCGTCCATCTCGTGCGCACGATGATGGACGACGTGCAGTACCGGCGGGAGCAGGGCAAGAACCACCTGACCATGGTTACGAGCTTAGTAAAATGATGAAGGTCTCCCGCCCGTCGGCCGCCCGGCTGATTGGCGTCGGCATCAAAGCGGTTGCGGGACTTCTCGTAGCCATCCTTCTGGTTGGTTGTTCTGCCTCCGATTCAGACGGCGCGTCCACGGCGGTGGTTGCGACACCGACTCCCGGGACCGTTACCGAAATCACGGACTTTGCCCCGGGTGTCTCCGAGAAGCAAATCCTCTTCGGCCAGTCCGCGGCCTTCAGCGGCCCCGCTGAAGAACTCGGCATCAACATGGAGTTTGGCATCAGGGCGGCCTTCCATGAGGCCAACCAGCCCTGCCCCACGTTGCGCGAAGGGGAAACGCAGACCCGGCCGTGCGGCGGCGTGCACGGGCGCGAGTTGATCCTCTACTCCCTCGACGATGCCTACGAGCCGGAAGCCGCCATCGCCAACACGCTCAGTCTCATCGAGGATACGAATGTCTTTGCCCTCATCGGCGCGGTTGGCACGCCAACGTCGCGCTCCGCGGTGCCGGTTGCTTTCGATGCGGGTGTACCCTATATCGCTCCCTTCACCGGCGCTGAGCTTCTACGCAATAAGGCCTTGGTCAACGTAATCAACTTGCGCGCCTCCTACTATCAAGAGACGGAAGAGATGGTGGAACGCCTGACCACCGACTTGGGCGTCACGCGCATCGCCGTGCTGTACCAGGACGATTCCTACGGTCGCGCGGGCTATAACGGCGTGCGGCTGGCGCTGGAGAAGCGCGATATGGAAATGGTGTCCATCGGGGTGTATACGCGCAATACGACGGCCGTCAAGGCGGCGCTGCTGGACATTCGCCGCGGCGAACCCGAAGCGGTCATCATGATCGGCGCGTATAAGCCGGTCGCCGCTTTCATCGCCTGGGCGCGGCACACCGGTTTCGACCCGATTTTCATGACCGTCTCCTTCGTTGGCAGCAACGCCTTGGCGCAGGAACTCGGGCCGGCCGGCGCCGGCGTGTTCGTGACGCAGGTGGTGCCGTTTCCCACGGATGACTCTGTGCAAATTGTCAAGGATTACCTGCGCGCCGTGCGCGAACTGTCCGGGTGGCATGATCCAAGTTTCGTCTCACTAGAAGGCTATCTTGCCGGCCGATTGGCAATCGAGGGCCTTGAGCGCTGCGGCCCACAGCCTACCCGCGACTGCTTCCTGGATAGCTTGCGCAACGCCGGCATGATTGATCTCAATGGGTTCCCGCTCCTCTTCGGAATGGAAGATAATCAGGGCTCGGATTCAGTTTTCTTGACGATGATCGGTTCGGACGGCGCGTATCAGTCCGTGAGCACATTGCGGGACGTAGAGCGGTGATTGATCGCTTCAAGGGATTGCTCGAAACCCGGTACCGGATTTCCACGCAACTCTACCTGGGCATTGGCGGCGCGGTGGCGCTCGTCATCGCCGCCAGCCTGGTGGGATGGTTCTCGTTCAACCAGGTAGGGGACGTGCAGCGGCGTGTAAACGAGGGCCGCGTGCCGGAGATGGTGGCCGCGTTTAGCGTCGCGCAATACAGCAACGCCCTCGTGGCGGCCGCGCCTCGCCTTACGAACGCGGTCACGACGGAAGACTTCAACCGCGTCGCCGCCGGCATCGAGGAGTCGCACCAGGCCCTCGAGTCCCAGCTTGCCATCCTCGAGCAGGCCGACGCCGGGGACGAACGGTTTGCCCGCGTCCAAGAACTTGCCGACGCCCTTTTCTCCAACATCCACTCGGTTCAGGAAGGAATGTCCGAGTCGTTCGCGCTGAACGAAGAGAGCGATGTCTTGCGGGGCGAACTGACGAAGGTGCGGAGCGACGTGGAAGACGTCTTGATCCCGGTAATCGACAATCAGATCTTCTACATCATTACGGGATACAGCGCGCTTGGGGCAGCGGCCGCGCCCCGCGAAGAGCACTTCACGGATGAGGAGATCTTTCGCTACTATCACCTCCAGATTTTGAAGACAGAGGCCAACGTTGCCACCGAACTCCTGGCAAACTCCTACGTCGTTTCGCAGTCTTCCTTAATCGAGCCCTTGAAAGAGCGATTCGAATCGGCCCAGAGCCGCGTCGAACGCAGCCTGTTTGCGCTGGTGGATTCACCGTTCCATGCCGAACTCTCCCCGATTTTCGAGCAGTTGTTCGCGTTGGAGAGCGTCTTCGAATTGCGCGCGCGTCAGTTGCGGCTGGTCGAGCATCGGAACGGCCTGCTGGCGAGCAACAGCGACCTGGCCAATGAGCTCCTGGGCGAGGTTGAAGGGCTGGTAAACGCGGCTTCCCAGAGCGTGGATGAAGCCACGCAAGCGTCCACCCAGGCGATACTCACCGGCCGTATCCTGCTGCTCGCGATCGGCCTCATCAGTATTCTCGGCGCGCTCGTGATCGTCTGGCTCTTCGTCGGCCGGGTGGTGGTGCACCGAATCGAGATGCTTTCCGGTTGGATGCGCGAGATGGCCGGCGGCAACCTGGAGTCCCAGGTGGAGATCAGCGGACGGGACGAGGTGGCGGAGATGGCCGCGGCGCTGGAAGTCTTCCGCCGGCACGCGCTGGAAGTGCAACGCCTCAACCTGGTGGAAAAACTCGCCAACGAGTTGCAGGGCAAGAACGATGAGCTAGAGAGCGTGCTGGCCGACCTGCGCAAGGCGCAAGACCAGATCGTCATGCGCGAAAAACTGGCCGCGCTCGGCGAACTCACCGCCGGCGTGGCGCACGAAATCAAGAATCCGCTCAATTTCGTCAAGAACTTCTCCGAGGCGTCCGAGGACCTGCTCGACGAACTCAAGGAAATCCTCGACGAGAGTGACGGCGAACTGAGCGAGGACGACCAGTCGTACATCGAGGAAATCTCCGGCGACCTCACCGGCAACCTGGAGCGCATTCGCAATCACGGCGAACGCGCCAACCGCATCGTGCACGACATGCTTTCCATGGGCCGGGGCACCGGCGGACAGCAAGCTATCAACATCAACAATCTGCTCGATGAACACGCCCGGCTGGCCTACCACAGCAAGCGCGCCGCCGACACAGAGTTCCAGTTGGACTTGAAGCAAGACCTGGACCCGGAGATGGGCGAAATCGAGGTCATACCGCAAGACATGGGCCGCGTCTTCCTGAATATGGTCAGCAACGCCTGCGACGCCACCGATGAGAGACGCCGGGCCATCGAGCAGGCGGACGGCGGCGCGGACTACGGCCCAACCGTCTGGCTCTCGACCCGCCGGGGAGAAGAGCACGCCGAAATCCGCATCAAAGACAACGGCACCGGCATTCCGCCGGACGTTATCGAAAAGATTTTCAATCCCTTCTTCACCACCAAGCCGACCGACCAGGGAACCGGCTTGGGCCTGGCCATGTCCAGCGACATCGTGCGCCGGCATGGCGGCTCGATCCGCGTCGAATCCGAACCGGGCGAGTATACGGAGATGATCATCGAGATACCGCTGGCGCCGGTGGTTATAACCGAGGAAGCGGACGAGGCGGCGGTCGAGGCCTAGCCGATACCCGCGCTTCGCCCTTTCCTCACTTGGGTAGCCGAGTCACGTCAGACGATTAGAGGAAGCCGCGCCTGCAAGGCGACCGTAAGCCGAGAGGCGCCTGACAAACGAGTTACTGCCGTGGACTTCGAGAACTACACGCTCAACTCCGACATCTACGACGAGATGTTCCTGCCGGACGGCGCTCCGCGGGAACACTGCCAGGAACTCTACACGTTCTTGTGCGGCCTATCCGCTGAGGAATTGAGCAGCATTCAGGATCGGGTCACGCGCTCTTTCCTGAATGAAGGCATCACCTTTACGGTGTACGGCGACGAGGAAGCCGAAGAGCGGATCATTCCGATTGACTCGCTGCCCCGCGTGCTTTCCAGCAGCGAGTGGGAGCACATCGAGACGGGCCTGACCCAGCGGTTGCGCGCGCTGAACCACTTCCTGGAAGACGTCTATGGGCCGTCCCGCGCGAAAGACCTCTATGGCGAGCCCCGCATCGTGCACGAAGGGATCATTCCCGTAGACATGGTGCGCGGCTGCCCGCAGTACCGCGTGGAGATGCGCGGGTTTTCCGCTCCGCACGGCACGTGGGTTGCCATTTGCGGCACGGACATCGTGCGCACGAACGACGGCTTCCGCGTGCTGGAAGATAACCTGCGGGTGCCCTCCGGCGTCTCCTACATGCTGGCCAACCGTGAAGCGGTCAAGAAGAGCATGCGCCGCCTCTACCGCAGGTCTCGCGTGCGGGAAATCGAGAACTACGGCCAGGTTCTGCGGACGACCCTGCGCGAACTCGCGCCGGGCGGGCAGGCCGATCCCACCATCGTGTTGCTGACGCCCGGGGTCTATAATTCCGCCTTCTACGAGCACATGTTCCTGGCCCGGGAGATTGGCGCGGAACTGGTGGAAGGCCGCGATTTGCTGGTGAACAACGGCTTCGTCTACATGCGCACCACCACCGGCTTGCGGCGCGTGGACGTGGTCTACCGGCGCGTGGACGACGACTTCATCGACCCGCTGGTATTCCGTCCGGACTCTTTGCTGGGCGTGCCCGGCTTGCTGCACGCCTACAAGCTAGGCAACGTGGCCCTGGTGAACGCCCCCGGCACCGGTGTGGCCGACGACAAGAGCGTCTATGCTTTCGTGCCGGAGATGATACGGTTCTACCTGAACGAGGAGCCGATCCTCGCCAACGTCGAGACCTACCTCTGCCGCCGCCGCGAAGACCTGGAGTACACCTTGGACAATCTGCAAGACCTGGTGGTGAAGCGCGTCGGCGAGTCCGGGGGCTACGGCATGTTGATCGGTCCCCATTCAACGCCTGAGGAACGGGGGGAGTACGCCGCGCAGGTGCGCGCGGACCCGGCTGGTTTCATCTCCCAGCCCGTGCTCGCCCTTTCGCGGGCGCCCTGTTTCATCGAAGGCGGTTTCGAACCGCGCCACGTGGACTTGCGTCCTTTTGTGCTGCACGGCCGCGAGACGCGCATCGTGCCCGGCGCGTTCTGCCGCGTCGCCTTGCGACGGGGCAGCCTGGTCGTAAACTCTAGTCAAGGAGGAGGCGGTAAAGACCTTTGGGTTTTGGATGAGTAGTGGGAGAGTAATGAGATTGTCGTGGGCGCGGCCGCGCGCTCGCAGCCACAGGAGAAGGTAACCCATGCCAATAACGGACGTACTTGCTCGTCACCGCCGCATCGCCGTCGCGGCGGCGGTGATCCTCTTGACGTTTCTCTATTTCTTGCTCCGGCCGGCGGTCGCCCACGCCGCGACCGACGGCGAAACGGCGTTCGTTCTCAATACGTTCGCGTTCCTCATGTGGGGTGTCCTGGTGATGTGGATGGCCGCGGGCTTTACCATGCTGGAGGCCGGCGCGGTACGCACTAAGAACGCCTCCATGATTTGCCTCAAGAACATCGGCCTCTATTCCATCGCCGGCCTTGCCTACTTCTTCGTCGGCTACAACCTCATGTACGTTGACGTAAGTCCTGATCGGCTTGGCGGCCTGATCGGCTCGTTCAGCGTGCTCTACGGCCCGTCTGCCGACGAGGTCGCCATGCTGGACGGCGACCAAAGCGCGGCGGCTGCCGTTATCGAGAGCGGCTATTCGGTAATGTCCGACTGGTTCTTCCAGATGGTCTTCGTCGCCACCACCGCATCGATTATCTCCGGCGCTCTGGCCGAGCGGGTCAAGATGTGGTCGTTCTTCCTCTTCATTGTCGTCCTCACCGCCTTGATATACCCCATCGTCGGCGCGTGGACGTGGGGCGGCGGCTGGCTGGCTGACATGGGATTCCAGGACTTTGCCGGTTCCACCATCGTGCACAGCACCGGTGGTTGGGCGGCGCTGGCCGGTGTGCTCATCGTCGGCCCGCGGCTGGGCAAGTACCGCAAGGACGGCGCCGTCAGGCCCACGCCGCCATCCAACGTGCTCCTGGTCACCCTGGGCGTCTTCATCCTGTGGCTGGGCTGGTTCGGGTTTAATGGCGGTTCGCAACTGGCGCTGGGCAGCGCGGTGGACGCCGTCTCGATCGGCCACATCCTGGTCAACACCAACCTCGCCGCGGCCGCCGGCGTCATGGCGGCGCTCGCCATCTCCCGGCCTCTCCTGGGACGCACCGATCTGTTCGCCGGCTTGAACGGCGCAATTGCCGGGCTCGTCTCGATTACGGCCGGCCCCGACATCACCCAGCACTACTGGGCCGTCATCATCGGCGCGATTGGCGGCGTGATTTGCACGCTCGGCCTCAAGTTGCTGGAAAAGGTGAAGCTCGACGACGTGGTTGGCGCCATTCCCGCCCACTTGTTCGCCGGTATTTGGGGCACGTTGGCGGTGGCAATCGTCGCGGGCGGCAACGTTGGCGTGCAAGCCATCGGCATCATCGCCATCGGCGCGTTCGTCTTCACCGTCTCGCTCGTCCTTTGGAAGATACTGGCGCTCGTGCTCAGCATCCGGGTCTCCGCCCAGGTTGAGCGGCTCGGCCAGGACACCGCGGAGTTGGGCCTGGAAGCCTACCCCGAATTCGTCCTCATGCCGGAAGAGCACGACGAAGACTGAAGCCACCGCGTGCTGAGGGACTGAGAGCGCATGCTCGCACAGAGCGCACAAAGCCTCTATTGGATGGGGCGGTATCTGGAACGGGCGCAACACCTGAGCCGTCTCTTGCGGTTGCAGACGGCGGCTCTGGTGGACCGCCCGGTCCAGGAGATCTACTTCGGTTGGATCCGCATTTACATAAGTGTTGACCGGCCTCCACCGGGCGGCGGCTTGGAGTTCACCGACAGCGACGACTTCACGCTGGCGGACTCCTACACGCTCGCCGACGACCTCACCTTCGAGCGTTCTAATTTCGGTTCTGTCTGGAGTTGCTTCGCCGCCGCGCGGGAAAATGCCCGCCAGACGCGCAACTGCATCAGCGCCGAAATGTGGTCCCACCTCAATCTCGCCTATCTGCGCCTGCAAGAGCGGGACATTCAGGACATCTGGTCAACGTCCCCGGAGAGTTTCTACGCCGGCGTATCGACGGACGTCGATACCCTCATGGGCGTGGCTGCGGCCACCATGTACCGGGACGAAGGCTGGCACTTTCTGCAACTCGGCCGCTTGATCGAGCGGGCCCAACTTTCAATCGCGTTGCTGTTGGCGCAACTCGCCGCCGCCGGCCACTTCGAAGAGTCCTCCGACGCCGATTGGATCAGCCTGCTGCGCGCGTACCACGCTCAAGAAGTCTACAACCGCGCGTACAGCGTGGAAGTGCAACCGGCTCACGTGTTGGATCTCTTGGTCACGGACCCGCTCCTCCCTGACTCTCTCTGCCAGTTGCTGGACGTTGCCGGCGCCGAATTGGACGCGATCGGACCGGGGCCGAGCGCGGACTCCAGCGGCGCTACCCGCCGCCTGGCCGGTCGTTTGGGTTCGATCATTCACTATGAATGGCCCGACCTGGAAGAGCGCGAGGAGACCCTGCGCGCGATGGGCGCGTTTTGCCGCGACCTCCACGACCTCATCACCCAGACCTACTTCGACTACCCGGTCGAAGACTCTCCCATGTACTGACGCCATGGCCGGATCGAGGTCTTTTCGTCTTGCCGCGCCCGGCGTCGCGTCCGGTCAAGCGGAATCGCCGGACCGCGCGGCCGGCCCGAACCGCTTCGAGATCGAGCACGTATCCCACTACCGCTACTCGTCTCCGGCGCGGTTCTCCGTAATGTCGCTCTGCGTGCGGCCCCGCCAAAGCGCGCGGCAGCAACTCTTGGCATTCTCTCTGGCCACGGAGCCGCTTGCCGCGTACAGCCAGGCGGCGGACCCATACGGCAATACGAAGCACGTCGTCTGCGTGCACCGGCGGCATGAATTCCTCAAGATCATGGCCCGCGCCACGGTCAAAGTCGGTCCCGCGGTTCCCCTTCCCCCGGCTGCCGCTCCCGGCGCATGGAACACAATCCGCGCCTGGCGGGATTCTTTCGCGCTCTGGGACTTCACCCGCGACAGCCCGCTGGCTCGATCGTCCCCCGCGCTCGCCGCCTTCATCGCCCGCGAGCGCATCCGGCCGGCCGATGATCCCCTGCAAGCCGTGATTATGCTCTGCGAAACGCTGCACCGCGTTTTCGACTATGTGCCCGGCAGCACCTCGGCGGCTTCCCCGATCGACCACATCCTGGAATCCGGGCGCGGCGTCTGCCAGGACTACGCCCATGTCATGATCGCCATCGCGCGTTCCTGGGGCGTGCCCTCCCGCTACGTCTCGGGCTACGTGCACGTCACCGGCCGGAAGGGTGAGCAAGCGCCCCAAACCGCCACCCACGCCTGGGTGGAGTGCCGGCTGCCCGGTCTCGGCTGGATCGGCTTCGATCCCACCAATTGCGCGCTCGTGGGCGCCCGCCACGTCACCATTGCCGTCGGCCGGGACTATCAGGACGTGCCGCCCTCCAAAGGCGTGCTTCACGGCTTCGTCGGCAGCATCCTCGAGGTGGACGTCCGCATGAGCCTGCTCCCGCCAAGAAAAGTCTAGGTCGTCCACCTCAAGAACGCCCGCGCCCCACAGACTCTCGCCCTCAAACGAAAATGCCCCGGTAGCGCAGGTTTGCCCCCCGCTCCGGTAGCGTAGGTTTGTAACCTGCGCAGGTAGCTTAGGCATTCAACCCAATCCGGTAGCGTAAGTTTGTAACCTGCGCGGGCAGCCAAGGCTCGCACCCCGACCCGGTAGCGTAGGTTTGTAACCTGCGCAGGCAGCCAAGGCCTGCCTCCCGCTCCGGTAGCGCAGGTTTGTAACCTGCGCGGGCAGCGGAGGCTTTCGCCCCGCTCCGATAGCGCAGGTTTGTAACCTGCGCAAGCGGCATGCCATTCCAGCCGCTCCGGTAGCTTAGGCTTGCAACCTGCGCGTGCGCCAAAATCCTGCAACCTCCGCCGCTCGCTCACGTAGCCTCGCCCTCCCATTCTTGGTACCATACTCCCATCATCCACCCTCGCCGCCGCGCCTCGGCGCAACCAAAGGAGAACTCGGCAATGCCCAGGCCGATCAAAATCACACTTCACGTCCTGCTCTTCTTGGTGGCGCTCGCGGTCTTCTACATCGGGTTAGGCGTGGGTTTGCAGCGCAGTTCCACCGGCGGCACCGTGCTGGTGCTCGCCGCCGCCGCCATCGCCCTCGCCAACCTCCTGTGGCTCATCCTACCCGGCCTGCGCCGCAAATGAGCCGCCGCCGTGGGCAAACGCCCGCGATTGCCGTCCATGCATCCATCTACCAATTACCGCGCTAGGCTGCCGCCATGAACGGTCAACTCTTCACCCAATACTTCCTCACCGAGGGCATCACGGCCACCGACGCCTGGCGGGACTCCGTGCAGCGCGTGCAGACGTTCGCCGCCTTCAAGCAATCTCTTCACAAAATCTTTGCCGCGGCCGGCCGCTCCACCGCGCCGAACGAATCGCTCACCGAGCAAGCCGTCGTGCGGCCCATCCTCGAACTGCTTGGCTGGAGCGACTACCTGCCGCAGCAGGGCTCCCAAAGCAACGAGGACATTCCCGACCACCTGCTCTTCGGCAATGACGCAGACAAAGCGCGGGCGGCGGGGCGCGAGCGTTCCGAGGAGCGTTTTCAAGACGCGCTGGCAATCGAGGAGAGCAAGCGGTTCGACCTGCCGCTGGACAACCGCGACCCCACCGACGTGGTGCAGCGCGGCACGCCGCACGGCCAGATTCTCCGTTACCTGGCCACGGCGGAGAGCGCCTCCGGTGGACGCATCCGCTGGGGCATCCTGACCAACGGCGCCGTCTGGCGGCTCTACGACTACCGCGCCCGCCCCCGCGCCAGCGGCTTCTACGAGGCCGACCCCCGGGCGTTCCTGAAAGAGGGTGACGACCACGCCCTCCGCGCCTTCTTCCTGCTCTTCCGGCGCGCCGCCTTCATCCGGCAGGAGGGCGCCGCGACCACTTTTCTGGAAGACGCCATTGCCGAGGGCCGGCGTTACGAGCAGCGCGTGGCGGCGGACCTCTCGGAGGTGGTTTTCCAGCGCGTCTTCCCCGATTTGGTCGCCGCGCTTGCGGCCCAAAGCGGCGCGGCCGCCGGCGCCGGTCTGGCCCAGGCGCGCGAAGCGGCTCTCATCTTCCTCTACCGCCTCCTCTTCATCCTCTACGCCGAGGACCGCAACCTGCTGCCGGTCAACGACAGGCGTTACGACGATTACGGCCTGCGCAAGCGGGTGCGCGACGACATGGCCGCGCGCATGGCGGTCAAGGACACCTTCTCCGGCGTCGCCACCAACTACTACGACCGTCTTGCCACCCTATTCAAACTGATAGATCAAGGCGATCCCTCCATCGGCTTGCCGCCCTACAACGGCGGTCTCTTTGCGCCCGCCGCCGCGCCGTTGCTCCAGCACGTCCGCCTGCCGGATGCGGTCGTCGCGCCGATCATCTACGAACTCAGCCACACCCGCGGCGCGGATAAGAACACGTCCGGGCGCTCATTCGTCAACTACCGCGACATGTCCGTCCAGCAGCTTGGCTCCATCTACGAGCGGCTGCTGGAGCAGGAGCCGGTTCGCGCGGAAGGCGGCGGCATCACCATGCGGCCCAATCCCTACGCCCGCAAGGATAGCGGCAGTTTCTACACGCCCCAGGAACTCGTCGATTTGATTGTGGAAAAGACGCTTGAGCCGTTGCTTGAAGAACGCCTGCAAGCGTTTGAAGAAAGGGCGGCACAACTCAAGAGCGACCGCCGGCCCCAGGCCGAGCGCCGCAAGGCGCTGGAAGCCCTCGACCCGGCGGTGGCCGCGCTCGACCTGAAGATTCTCGACCCCGCCATGGGCAGCGGTCATTTCCTGGTGACGGCGGTGGACTTTCTGGCCGACCACATCGCCGACCTGGTCGAATTCGCGCCGGCCGTCCCCGGCTGGCTTGCCGAACCCTATGAATCGCCCCTGGTGGCGCGCATCGCGGCCATGCGGCAGGAGATCCTGGAGCGGGCGCGGGCATCCGAATGGACGCTGGACGCGGCCCAACTCACCGACCAGGCCATCATCCGCCGCATGGTGCTCAAGCGCTGCATCTACGGCGTGGACAAGAACCCGCTGGCGGTGGAATTGGCCAAGGTCGCCCTCTGGCTGCACAGCTTCACCGTCGGCGCGCCGCTTTCGTTCCTGGACCACCACCTGCGCTGCGGCGACTCGTTGCTCGGCCTACGCGTGTCGGAGGCGATCGGCGAAATGAACCGGCTGGGCGGTTTGGGCGCGCAGTCGGCGATTGCCGGGGCCGAGTCCGCGGCCGCTGGCATGAGCCGCATCGAGGCGCTCTCCGATGCCGACGTGGCCGAGGTGCGGGAATCGGCGGCGCTCTTCCAGGGCGTAGAAGAGACCACCGCCGGCCTCCGCGGCCTGCTGGATACGCTCTGCGGCCTCCGCTGGCTCACCGCGGGTCTGAGGAAGAAAGACCGCACCGTCTTCGAATCCCCGCTCTTCGACACCCTCGGCCAACGCCCTAACGACGCCTACACCCTCCTCGCCCACGGCGGGCCGCCTCCCTCTCCCAGCGGAGAGAATCGCAGCGATCAAGCTTCTTCTCCCGTAAGAAAGAGCCGCGCTCATCTTGCACCCTCTCCTGGGGGAGAGGGCCGGGGTGAGGGGGAATCCGCTCCCTCCGGTAGCGCAGGTTTGGAACCTGCGTCCGCGTCCGCACCCGAATTCACCACCCTCTGGCGCCGCGCCCGCGCCATCGCCGACCGCGAAACCTTCCTCCACTGGGAGGCCGCCTTCCCCGGCGTCTGGCGCGGCTGGCAGGACGCCCAACCCACCGGCGGGTTCGACGCCGTCATCGGAAACCCGCCCTGGGACCGCATCAAATTGCAGGAAGTCGAGTGGTTCGCCACTCGCGCGCCGGAGTTGGCCCGCGCCCCCACCGCGGCCGCCCGCCGCAAAGCCATCGGCGAATTGCGCGCCCAGGGCGACCCGCTGGCGGCGGCGTTCGATCGCGCCAAAGCCCGCGCCGACGGTCTGGGCAAGCTGGTGCGCGCCTCCGGCCACTATCCCCTGCTCGGCGGCGGCGACGTCAATCTCTACGCCCTCTTCGTCGAGCGCGCCACCCGCCTGGTCAAACCCGACGGCCTGGTCGGCCTGCTCACTCCCTCCGGCATCTACGCCGACAAGACCGCCGCCAGGTTCTTCAAGAGCGTATCGACCAAGGGCCGTGTGGCCGGGCTGTACGATTTCGAGAATCGTCGCCACAGCGTCGATCTGCCGCCGTTCTTCCCGGACGTGGACTCGCGCTTCAAGTTCTGCGCCCTCATCGTCGGGGGCGTGGAGCGGCGGTTCGCTGAGACCGCCTGCGCCTTCTTCCTTCACGACACCAAGACCATCGAAGATGACGCCGACCGCTGCTTCCCGCTGGCGCCGGCCGACTTCGCCCGCGTCAACCCCAACACCGGCACCGCGCCCGTCTTCCGCTCCCGCCGCGACGCCGACATCACCCGCGCCGTCTACGCCAACCACCCGGTGCTCGTCGACCGCGCCGACGGCAATGAAACCAAAACCTGGCCGGTCAAGTACCACAATATGTTCCACATGACCAACGATTCCCACCTCTTCCGCACCGCCGCGCAACTGGACGAGGAGGGTTTCTATCCCGTACAAGGAAATCGGTGGAAACGAGGCGAGGAACTATATTTACCCCTCTACCAAGGCCGCATGATCTGGCACTTCGACCACCGAAATAACTCGGTCAGGCTCAATCCGGAGAGTACCCACAACCCATATCTGAGCGAGGAAGTTAGTGAATCACAGCACGCCGACCCGGGTTTCTTACCGCAAGCGCAGTATTGGGTGCCTTCGAGAGAGGTAACGCGGACTATACCAGATAGTCTCGCCTACGCGCTTGGATTCCGTGACATAACAAATCCCACGAACGAAAGGACAATGGTGGCGTCTGTCGTTCCCCGAACGGGACTTGGTAACACCTTGCCGATTCTTCTCGCCGCTGACCAGGTTGATTCCGTCGGTGATACTCCACGCGATAGTGCCTCGCCGTTCGGCGCAACTGAGATTGCGTGCCTCTTAGCAAATCTGTGTTCCTTCTGCCTTGATTTCGTCGCAAGGAAGAAAGCTCAAGGCACACACATGAACTGGTACATCGTCGAGCAACTCCCCGTCATCGCCCCCGCCGCCTACGACCGCAAATTCGGCCGGACCACCGCCCGCGACCTCGTACGCCACCACGTGCTCCGCCTCACCTACACCGCCCACGACCTGGCGCCGTTCGCCCGCGACCTGGGCCACGCCGGCCCGCCCTTCATCTGGAACGCCGAAGAACGCCGCCACCTCCGCGCCCGCCTCGACGCCCTCTACTTCATCCTCTACGGCATCACCAGAACCGACGCCGCCTACATCCTCGATACCTTCCCCATAGTCCAACGCCAAGACCAATCCACCCACAACACCTACCGCACCAAAAACCTAATCCTCGCCTACATGAACGCCCTCCAAGCGGGCGACACAACAACCATCGTTGATCTCTAGTTGGACGGCGCACTATGACCATCTTTCGACCAGACTGAGGATTCTTGCAAGAAGCCAAAGTCTCCAGTGCGATGCAATTAAAGACTTGATATGATGAGTCAAGTATAGGATTGTGCCTCATCGTCCTTGTACGACTCGGGGGGGGGGGGGGGGGGGGGAGGATGAATGGGGATGAACTTGCGAAATTGGCGAGTTATCGGCACAGTTGGTCGATTGACGTCGAATGATCGGCGAAGATGGTCAAGTTCAACGCAAGTAATTCTGTGAGTGCCTTGCTTGGCGTTTGGAATAGACGGTAGGATGCCTGGACGTCATAGGATCTTGATTGATGAGCACGAGTCCACCGAGTCGCAGATTGGTGATAGACGATGCCGCGAAATAGGACCGGCCCCGAACTGAAAGACTACTATATTTGCTCCATGGGCAGCTATCTTGGTGAGGTCTACTACTCCCTCTGGCAGGACGTAGCGTTGCTACACGTCAGGTGGGGCGAGTACGTCCAGTTGTACGGTACTAGTCGCGAGCGGGTTGAGCTGTTGAACAGTACCGCTCGGTTCTTTTTCAATGTGATTCACGATGTTCTCTTGGATGACACTCTACTGAGCATTGCCAGGCTAGTTGACCGAACGAAGACCAGAGGTAAAGAGAACATGACTATCCGGCTTCTTCCTGAGGCAGTGGATCCGAGCATCAGTGAATCCGTCTGCCGCCTTACAGACCGAGCGGTGAAGGCGTCTCAGTTCTGTACCGACCTGAGGAATCGCCGTATCGCTCACCGCGATCTTGCGGTAGTGTTGGGGAAATCTTCGAAACCGCTAGAGCAGGCGAGTCGCGCGAAAGTCTCCGACGCCTTGGAGTCTATCGCAGCCGTACTCAACGCCGTCGCAGTTCACTACTTGGAATCAGCGATTCCCTTCCCTCCTTTACCTCGAACGGGTGGCGTAGAGCAATTGCTGTACATACTCGATGATGGTCGCAAAGTGGATCAACAGAGGAGGGAGCGGTTGAGCACAGGCGAATTTACCTCCGAAGACCTTGAGATTCGCGATCTCTGACACAGGTGCGCTCCCCCTCAATCCTCGAAACCCTCCCCATAGTCCAACGCCACAAGACCAATCCACTAACGGATCCTTCCGCACCAAAAGCCTGACCCTCACCTACATGAACGCCCTAACCGCCGGCGATGCTGAATCTTTCGTGACAATCTAGCTGGTCCCTGGTCTCGTCACTGGAGATGGCCGTTTTAAAGTGGTTCCTAGTTCCTCGATTAGAGGTCTAGGTGTAGAAGATGCCGCCGTCCAAAGAGTCTCCATGTAATGTAGAATGGTAATTGTTGCCTAATGGGAGCACGTTTCTTGGCGCAACGCTTAGTCCAAGGACTGAACCATTCAATGGGCGGAAGTCAAAGAGATTTGACTTCCACTGTACTATACTAGTCGACTCCAATTGGGGGTCATTCCTAATTCTAGGTAGTTTTCTACTAGGACAGTCAACGTGAAGTATTACAGAGAGATTGCCTGTTGGGAGAACCAAAGAAGACTTAAGGAGTTGCTTATATTCCGAGACCGCTATATGGCCTACGTGAATGGTCGAATCGCTCAGACTAACGAAGAATGCAACATTGATGAGGAGGAATTGGCAAATCTTCGTTTCAACATCAACCTGACGGTTTCTAGAGTTACCGATGTAGTTCAAGCGTCTGGTATACCAGTCGTGATTACTCGGAGAGAACAAGGTTTCTTGGGTGAGCGCAGGCAAGGTTCAAGTTTGTTTCAAGATTTGTTCATTCTTGATCAAGCGAATGTCCACTCACAGTATGTAGTTGACACGTTGGAGCGTGCGATAGGAGTGTACTTGCGTAATAGAGGATACTCAATGCTTAGGACAATCAATCCACTATGGTGGACAGGCAAGGCGATTAGGGGTGTTGTTCGCATACCCTTTAGTCTCATTGGTGCTGCTGGCTTCGATGCCGACAAGGCGGAATCCAGCATACTTGGACGTCTCCTAAAGGCGATGATTGTATTGATCCCTGTGGCCGCAGCACTACTGACTATTCTCGGCCACATTGAACTTTTGGATGTGGTTAAGGGCTTTATTGGGATCGGGAGTTAAGCACACCGCTCGTGCGCGACTTAGGCCATGCTGCCCCGATCTTCTTCTGAATCGAAGAGAAGCACCCCTACCGCCGGCGAAACTGAAAGCGTCATCGACCGCTAGGGCAGCGCATGCAGGTGATAAGCACAGGTGCGCCACACCAACAACATCAATCTAGCCGTGCGCCCATCCTTCACGTAGCATGAGTACATGTCAATCATGAAGAATGGTAAAGAACGTAAACTAGGCCTACTCACTGTGGTTGGCAAAGCATGGGGAATTCAAGACTTAGAGAGCTTTGTCGTGAACTCCTGAGTTAGACAATGCACTCAACGAGGATTCTCTTCCCTGAGCTTGTAGAGCCGTCGCAATTCGTCTATCTCAAAGCATGTAACTCGGTGAATACAACTAGGGCCATTCCACCGAAAGGGCGAAATGTCCCGACCATCTGGATCTTCGCTGCCCTTTTCCTCATTGCATCTTCTGCAAAGCAACTGCAGGTTGGTCAAGACACTCTCGCCGCCCGCACTCCTCGGTGTAATGTGATCTTCTGTTAGCAAATCTGATGAAGGTACAATTCGATGACATCTGTTGCAGACAAAACCTTGCCTAATGAGAAGAAGCAGCTTTCGCTTCGACTTCCTGTTGGACTTTTCGGCCCACAATCTTAGGTATCTATAGGACATCTCGCCAGCACTCAAAGCATGAGGGTATCTCTTCTCAATCTCTTCCAGCAAGCTAGGAATATCATCATGTCTTGAACCACTTACGACCCAACGGTCTAATTTGGCGATGTTTTCTAGGAAGTCCCTTCCCATCTTACTGAGCTTCCTAAACTCGGCTTTCCTTTCCTCCTTTGGAAGTTCAATGAGGCTCTGCTCACAAACTCTACCCAAGTCTATTACTGTACGCTCTTGGCCGCAATTCCGACACTTCACATAAATCTTTTGGGCACCGGATTCTAACCGTCTCTCTCCAGTCTCTTGCCAATCGTGTTCGACTCGGACTTCATGCATGGGTTCCCAGGACATATCGAGGTCTTTCACCTTTTGGTAAAGTCACTCAAGTAGGAGTACATCGTGTTTGATAGTCTCTCTCAGCGTAGCACACGATGCACATTGGGGACCCTACGCAGAGCGAATTGGCCCTGCTGGTTTGAAGCCGCTCATACTGAATGAGACATCCCAAGTACCCGGCGAGTTTGCCAATGATCTTTGACCCTCGCTTTACCATTACTAACGCCATCACCGCTGCTCTCACTGAGGATCGAGTCGCGCCGCCACCGCCCTTTCGAGATTGACGTGTTTCCGTATTTACGCTAATCTCAAACTTGGCCGCCACTTTGAGGAGAGAAGTGCTATGCAAGCCAAGAAGAAGCGACTCACATTGGACATCGACCCGCCGGTGCAGCGGCGTCTGAAGGCGGTAGCCGCGCTGAAGGGGATCAGCATGAGACGGTATTGCCTGGCGGCCATCGACAAGGAACTGGCGCAAGACGAGGCCAACGGCGCGTTCGCCGGCAGCTTCAACATCGAGAGGCTGGTAGCCCTGCAAGAGGAGGCGTTTGGCGACCAGGTTCTGCCGGGTGACGGGGCTGCGTTGATAAGGCAGGCGCGCGCGTCCAGGAGCAACTCTTGAACGGTTACGTTGTGGTGGACGCGAGCCTGGCGTGCAAGTGGCTGGTAAAGGAGATACTCACTGCCGAGGCCAATGCGCTTGGCCGCTTGTGGAACAGCCAGGGAACCCGCATCGCGGCGCCGTACCTGATGCCTGTGGAAGTGACCAATGTCCTTCACCAAAGGGTGAGGCGGGGCGAGTTGACACTGGAGGCGGCGACACAGCGCATTGAGAGTCTGCTGTCGTCGGGCCTCGAGTTACATCAGCCGCCGCGCCTCTACGGCAGGGCTTTGGCGTTGGCAAGCCAACTCAGACAAGGCGCGGCTTATGACGCCCACTACCTTGCTCTGGCAGAGGCGCTCGGCTGTGACCTGTGGACCGCCGATGAGAAGTTCTACCGGGCGGCGAGTCCTGTTGTGCGTCGGGTCCGTTGGGTGGGAGAGCCTGCCATCCAGGGTTAGCCGAAAGCCTCTGTACGGGTGGAATTACAGTTCCGCTTCCTCCCCCATGACACCCATGTCGACCTGTTGCAGCCTGGACAATTCTGCCTTCTCGCTCTCCGGGAACTTCCATGGCCTAAATGGAGCCAGCAGCCCTGACTTTGGACGTGGAGTGTTGCCCCGATATGACCTTGAAAATGCAGGCTCTTTCATTTGTCACGAGAAGATGCGGGTGTGCTCGCGGCCTCGAATGACCCCGCACATACTGAGCATCGTGTCTACCGTATATAGCGAGTTGAACAATGCCCTTTGAACCGCGATTTACCATTACGAACGCCATCACCGCGGCTCTTGCTGAGATCGAGCGGGCGCGGGGGTTTTTGGAGGGGGCGGCGCTTGCAGATGCGTGGGTGGAGGCGATGCGGGCGGCGGCGTTTGTGCGGGAGGCGCACCACACGACGCACATCGAGGGGACGCGCCTGACGCTGGCGGACGCGGCGGCTGTGTTGGCGGGGCGGGACGTGCCGGGAGCGGACCCGGACGACGCCCGCGAGGTGCTGAACTACCGCGAGGCGTTCGCTTTCGTGAGCGCCTATTTCAGCGACGGCGGCCGGCCGGGTGAACTGCGGCCAATTGCCGAGCGGCTCATCCTGGAAATTCGCCGGCGGTTGGTGGCCGGCGTGCGCGGCGGGTCGGCGGCGCCGGGAGAGTACCGGCGGGTGCAGAACTACGTCATCGACGCGGCGACCGGCGCGACCATCTACACGCCGCCGCCCACCGCGGACGTGCCCCGGCTCATGGCGGAACTGGTGGCGTGGCTGAACCGTCCGAGCGATACGCATCCCGTCATTGTGAGCGGCATTGCGCAATTCCAATTGGTGCACATTCACCCGTTCCTGGACGGCAACGGGCGCACGTCCCGCCTGCTTTCGACGCTGTGCCTCTACCGGGCGGGCTACGATTTCAAGCGCCTCTTCACGCTGAGCGAGTACTACGACCGGGACCGGACGGCCTTCTACGGCGCGCTCCAAGGCGTGCGGCGCGCGCAGATGGACTTGACCGGCTGGATCGAGTTCTTCGCGAACGGCCTGGCGACCCAACTGGCGGAGGTCAAGCAGCAGGGAGAATTGGCTATCCGGCAGGATACGCTGGCGCGCCGCCACGGCTTGACGGAGCGGCAAACCCGCGCGCTGGGCCACGCGCTGCAACACGGCCGGATTACGATTGCGGAATGCCAGGCGCTTATCCCCAAGGTTTCACGGCGGACGCTCCAACGCGACCTGCGCGTCCTGGTGGAAAAAGGCTTGCTGCACCGCCGGGTGGGCACGAACCGGCTGGAGTACGTGCTTGTGGATGACTTCAGGTGAACTTGCGCCAAACTTGCGCCAAAACTTGCGACAGAGTCGCGCCAGGTCGGAGCCGGGGTGTGCGTTGGGCGGGAAGATGCGGGGGACAAGCCTCCGCGCTACGGTATGGCAGTCTGTTGGGCGTGAGGATGCGGGGGACAAGCCCCCTCGCTACGGTATGGCAGTTCGTAGGGTGAGAAGATGCGGGGGACAGGCCCGCGCGTTACGGAAATGGCGGTGGGGAATTGGTCGGACGCGCGGCGGGGGTACGGTGAGAGCCTGTGGGCGTGGGTGATTGGGGCAGGGGATACCCGTCCGGCTTCGTTTGGTGGCTGGTGGGGACGGCGGGATTCGAACCCGCACGCCTTGCGGCACATGATCCTAAGTCATGCTCGTCTTCCAGTTCCGACACGTCCCCGTGGCCTTTATTCTAGCAGCGGGACGGCGGCGGGACTAGACGGCGATACCGCCAAGCCACGCAACCGTTCGTGCTGAGCCTGTCGTAGTACGAACGGTTGCGGTGGCGAGTTACGAGGTGGTAGGCGCTAAACAGGAATTCAACTCAACTCCGTAATGCCGGCGCTGTCTGCGCACTTCGACAGGCTCAGTGCGAACGGAAGGGGAGGGCGCACTTCGACTGGCTCAGCGCGAATGGAATGGGAGGGCGCACTTCGACGGGCTCAGTGCGAACGGAAGGGGAGGGCGCACTCGCATCGACAGGCTCAGTGCGAACGGAAGGGGAGGGCGCACTTCGGCGTGCTCAGTGCGAACGGAAAGGGAGTGCGCACTTCGACGGGATCAGCGCGAATGGAAGGGGAGGGCGCACTTCGACAGGCTCAGTGCGAACGGAACGCACGGCTCATGGCCCGTTCACGCCTTCGACCTGGGCGGCGATTTCCTCGGCGGGGTAGGTGAGAATTTCGGCCAGGGTGGGGTGGTAGTGGGGGATGCGCATGAAGTCCTGGGCGGTGGCGCGGTAGTGGAGGGCCACGATGCACTCGTGGATGAGTTCGCCGCCTTCCGGCCCCAGCACCTGGTAGCCCAGCAGTTCGCCGGTCTCGGCGTGGCCGATCATCTTGACGAAGCCGCGCGTCTCGCCCAGGCAGAGCGCCTTGCCGTGGTCGTCGAACGGATACGAGGCCGCGACGATGGGCAGCCCTTTGGCGCGGGCTTCCTTCTCGGTCATGCCCACGCGGCCGTACTGCGGCTCGGTGAAGATGACGATGGGCACGATGCGGTAGTCCATGTACTGCGGCGGGCCGGCGCTCAGGGCGTTGTGGGCGGCAATCTCGCCCTGCTGGATTGCCACGTGCACGATGTCGAACGAGGCGGTCACGTCCCCCACGGCAAAGATGCTCGGGTTCGACGTGCGCATGGCGGTGTCGGCGGCGATGCCGCGCGCGGTGCTCTCCACGCCCGCGGCGGCCAGGTTCAGCCCCGCCAGCGCCGGCGCGCGCCCGGTGGCGACCAGGATTTCGTCCACCTCGATTGCGCTCTCCGCGTCGTTCTGCAATAGGTGAAGCACCTTCTTGCCGTTGCGCTGCTCTACCGCCGTGAGCCGCGTGGCGCAGCGAACATCCATGCCGTCTTCCCGCAGGTAGCCCGCCAGCGCCGTGCCCACGGCCTCGTCCTCGCTGCTCAGGACGCAGGCGCTGCGCTGCAAGAGGGTGACGCGCGCGCCGAGACGTGAAAAGAACTGCCCCAACTCCAGGCCGATCGGCCCGCCGCCGAGCACGCAGATTGATTCCGGCAACGTTTCCAACTCCAGCGCCTCGTCGCTGGTGATGTAGCCGGATTCTTCCAGGCCAGGGACTTTGGGCACGAAAGGAACGGAACCGGTGGCGATGACGAACTTGGGCGCGGCAAGGATTTTTTTTCCGACCTGCGCGCGTTCGGCGGAGAGGAATTGCGCCGCGCCCTCGACGAGCGTGATTTCCGGTGATTTGAGTTGCTCGATGCGGTAGGCGGCAAAGTCCTCTACCAAGCGCCGCTTGCGGGCGATGATGGCGGGGAGGTCGGCGGAAGGCGCGCCGGCGTGGATGCCCAGTTCCGCCGCGTGCTGCGTGTGATAGAGACGATTGGCGGAGGCCAGGACGGCTTTGCTGGGCATGCAGCCGCGCAGGATGCAGAGTCCGCCCAGCGGGCCCTTTTCAACTACGGCCACGCTGGCGCCCAGGTCGGCGGCCGTGCGCGCGGCGGCGTAACCGGCGCTGCCGCCGCCGAGGACGATTAGGTCGAAGCGTTCATCCAAGGCTCGTTCATTCTCCCTGTTTGCTAAGCACCGTGGTTCAGGTGGTTGTCGCCATGCGCGCAAAGAGGGGGATGGCAAGACCCTTCGTTGCCGCTCTTCGCTACCATGCGGGGGACAAGCCCCCGCGCTACGGCTTTTTGCTACCATGCGGGGGACAAGCCCCCGCGCTACGGCTTTTTGTTAACCGGCGGGGGACGATCCCCCGCGCTACGGGTTTTCCTGGTGGTTGACTGTGTGGCGCACAGGCGAGAAGGCGACCCTCACCCTAACCCTCTCCCACGGGGAGAGGGGACTGGACTGCCATCAAATTCTCACGCAGAAAGACCGGACTGACCGGCCACCGGACGCTTACCGGCAGAAAGAAGGGGCTGGCCGGCCTTCGTACTCTCACTTGCGGGGAGAGGACTAGCCGGTCGTTATGCGCCGGGCGTGACCAGGCCGCCCACCGCGGTAATCACCGCCTCGCTTTCCTTCAGCCAGGCGTGGTCGGGATCGTCCCGCGGCGCCAGCACCCGTTGGTTGCCCGCCAGCACCCAGAGGTAGTAGAGTTGGTAGCCCGGCGCCGCCGCCACCGGGTGGTAGCCGCGCGGGATCGCCACCACGTCGCCGTCTTCCACCGCGTAGGCCGCGTCGAGCGCGCGGTCGTCGGTATAGACGCGCTGCATGCCGAACCCGCGCGGCGGATTGAGGCGAAAGAGGTAGGCTTCCTCGTGGAACGACTCGTGGGGCGGATCGTCCACCTCGTGCTTGTGCGGCGGCGCGCTGCTCCAGAACCCCGGTGGGTTATAAGTCTCGCCGAGCACCATCGAGTGCGCCGGAAAAGGCGCGTCGATGATGTCGTAGATCGTGCGGTACCAGTTGCCCTGTCCCACCTTGCGCAGCTTTAGTTGGTCCGCCGTAATCACCTGGGAAGCCATGCCCGGCTTGCCCGGCGTGCTGCAGATAACCAGTTCCAGGGTAGCGTGTCCCTGCGCGCGGACTTCCCACGACTGCTCCGGCGCGACGAAGACCGTGGAAGAGGGGCCGCTGAAGACGCTTTGGCGTTGGCAATGGTGGTCAATGCCGTGGGACTCGACGGCAATGGTGCCCTCACCCGCTTGCAGCACCAGCGCGGATTCCCATGGTCCGGTTTCGCCGGCGTAGGATTCACCGGGGGCCAGCCGCAAGACCGCGATGCGAATGCGCTCCAGCGAGGGATGACCGTCCGCCACCATGGCGTGATAGCCCAGGCCGGCGGCCGCTTTGTGAAGAAGACTCATCGACATAATCCTTTCTCGCAAAGTCCGAACACCTGCGAACAACGGCAGTCGCAGCAAGATTGGCGTCACATACAGGGAAACCACCCAGTACGCTATACCGTACCTAATGCGCCACCGCGCTGCAATTGCCGCGACGCGCATTTATCCCTTGACTCTGTGGACAACCGCTTACTATAATCGTCTCAATTGGGCCGTTGCCTTCACGCGACAGCCCGGGGATTATGGAGAAGCTGGGCCGCCGATTTCTCCGCCAACGAGCAGTCGAAGTTTGCGGCGGCTTGGGCGAACGAGCCGTTGCTCAAAATCAAGAATCTGAGGTTAAAGGCATGCCTCCGCTTACAATCGTCTTTGGTCTTCTGGGCGTCATTCTCCTGGCCGTTGGTGTGATAGGCAAGATTGCGGGCCGCCGCCCGCAAACTTCCGTGGGCGCCATGGGGGTGGGCGTGGTCTTGCTCCTTGTTGCCGTAATCTTCATGGTTTCCGGCGCCTCCGAGACTGAGTCTCCGGAAGACGCCGGCGCGACCATCAAGGTGAGCAGCACGGCAACGGCGGCGGCGAAGGGTGACGAAGAAGCGGAATCGGCTGCCGACGTGGCCGACCTGCCGCTCATCGAGCCGGAAGCCACGCCGGAGAACATTGGCGAGCTTGAGGTCTTCTACGAGGCTGGCACGTCGGTGGCCAACTTCGATGCCTTCAGGCTGATGGAACTGACGGCCTACGGTCCGCCGGGGCATGGCATCGGCGCCGATAAGTCCCCCTTTAAGGTGGGTCAGGAGATCTACATCGAGTTTACGGTGCAGAACCTGCGCGTGCCGCCCATTGAGCTAAAGCGAACGTTCGTTGCCACGAACCATCCCACCGGCGAAGAGAAGGACTTTGGGTTAGTCCATGAAGGGGTGGAAGTTGTGCGGTACCAGAAGTTCAAGACCGGAGTGGTCATAGCCCTCGATTCAGCGGGCAAATGGGAAATCTGGCCTTGCTATCAATTGGTACTGGAAGACGAGACGCTCCGCGACCGCTGCACGCCCAAGTGGCAGTTCTTTACGATTGAGGTGGAAGAGTAAGTCTGTCCAGAGCGGCCGCAGCCATGACGGCGCTTTGCCGCGCGTATCCTTGAAGGACTTGACGAGAGCGCGGCTCTTCAACGCCTCATTCTCCTGGCTGGCAGGGCTTCACTTTGAACGCGGGCCTCGCCCCAAGACTTGCCGGCATGTGCGGCGGACGCAGGCAGCGGCGAGTGAATGGTACGGCTAAGCCGCCCGGTGGCGGCCCTCCGGCCTCTCATAGAGATTGATGGGGATTTCTCAGTTCTGGGAAAATCCTTGACCCACCTTGACGAAACGTTTATAATCGTTGCGAGCCTAGCCAAGTAGAGTGCGAACGGCTTATTGGATTTTGTGCGTGGACTTGCGACGCGGCTGGGCGTGTGATGGCCGCTGGATTTGGCCCATCCGCAGGCAAGTTCTAGCTGGGGAAAGAACCAGAAAGGAGTGTTCCCCATGAGTTTGACGAGACGAGCCTTGCTCGGCGCCGGGGCCGCAGCCGGTGGCGCTGCGTTCTTGGCAGCGTGCGGCACGGCGACAACCACGGGCGCGCCCGCGGAAGACACCACCGAGGCGCCTAAGCAAGAGGCCGAAGCGCCAAAGATGGAAGAGAAGCCGGTCCTGAAGATCTCCAACTACCACGCGGAGGAAGATCCGCGCTGGAAGGCCCTTTCGGAGACCTTCAAAGTTGGCGAGGAGTCGCTTGGCATCACTATCGAGGCAACGCCGGACCGCACGTTCGACGGCGGTGTCTTTGCCAAGCGCAATACCGAGTTTGCCGCCGGTGAAGCCGGCGTGGACATCACCTACAACCAGGTGAACTGGGCGCTCAAGTGGGGTCTCACCGGCGTCATCGAGGAACTGACTCCCTATTTCGCCAAAGGCCCGCGCAGCAAAGAGGACTACTTTGCCGGCGAGCTGGTGAACTGGAGTTGGGGCCCGAACCTGTACGGCGTGCCCTTCCAGTCGGGCGGCGAAGTCTTCCACGTGAACAAAGACCTCCTGACCCAGGCCGGTGTGGACATGCCTCCGCCGGACTGGAGCTACGACGACCTGCTGGAGATGTCCCGCAAGCTCACCAATGCCGAAGAGAACAAGTGGGCTCTGGTCATCTACCAGAACTACGTCTTCTACATGATGGGGACGTGGATGTACAACTTCGGCGGCCAGATCCTCAACGAGACCAAGGATAAGGCGCTCTATGGCACCGATCCCAAGTCTCTGGAAGGCGCGCAGTTCAACATCGACCTGGCGCTCAAGCACAAGGTGATCGCCCCGGGCGCCAGCGAGATTGGCGTCGAGTTCCCCAAGGGCACCTATCACATTGAGAACCAGTTTGCGGCGATGGAGAATAACGGCATCTACCGCCACAACGGCATTCGCCCGCACCTGGGCGAGGCCTTGGACTTCCTGCCCCCGCCGAAGGGCCTGGATCAGCGCGTAACCGTGCTGGGCAACGCCTACTCCATCCTGAGCCTCTCCGAGGCGAAGGATCTGGCATGGGACTTCCTCATGTGGTTCCACTCCGACGAGAGCATGCTGGAAACCCCGCACTTCGGTTCTATCGCCTGGCCGCCCGTCATCGAGTACGCCACGCATCCGGTATGGCTGGAGCCTTTCAAGGGCACCCGCGTAACGGACGTGGTGGACGTTTGGATTTCCGGCGGACACGACGCCATGATCGTGCCTGAGGGCTCTGAGGCCTGGGGCATCGACATCGGCTGGACGCGCAAGGCCATCTCCGGTGAGGTGACCGTGCCTGAGGCGTTCCGCCAGTCTGCCGAAGAGATGAACGTGCTCTTCAGCCAGCGGCCGGAAGAGTGGAAGATGGAGATGTAAGAGCAGTTCCCTCAGCGAGGGTGCGCTCTTAGATAGCCACGAAAGACAGGAGGCAGCATTACCGCTGCCTCCTGTCTTTGTGTGTTGAAGCGTGCTACACTTGGTGAGACCGGCAATCGGATGATTTCGGCTTGGTAGTGTCCGTGTAGCTTCTTGTCACGAAGGAGTGTGCCATGGCGAAGGTAGTAAGCAGAGAGGCGCTGGCGCTCGAGGGCGGGCCTAAGGCCGTTACCGCCGCGAGCGGCGACACGTGGGAACGAGTCAGTCCACTGGAAAAGCAGTACGTGAATGCCGTGCTCGATGACTACGGCAGCGCCTACGACGAAATCGAGAAGTTCGAGGAACAGTTCCGGGACTTCGTCGGCACGCGCTATGCCCTGGCCCACTGCAACGGCACGTCCACCATTCACGCGGCGGTCTTTGCCTCCGGCGCGGGGTTGGGCAAGGAAGTAATCGTGCCGTCCGTGACCTGGCACGCCAGCATCACGCCCATTCTGCACTGCAACGCCACGCCTGTCTTCTGCGACGTCGATCCGGAGACGTTCTGCGCCGACCCGGAAGACGTACGCCGCAAGATTACGCCGGATACCTGCGCGATCATCGTCACCCACGTTTACGGCAACCCGGCGGACATGGACGCCTTTCGCGAAATCGTGGCAGGCACCGACATCACGTTGATCGAGGACGCCTCCCACGCTCACGGAGGCACCTGGGACGGGCGGCAGGTCGGCTCAATTGGCGATATTGGCTGCTTCAGCCTGCAAGGCAGCAAGGCGGTTACGGGCATCGAGGCCGGCGTCGCGACGACGGACAGTCCGGATTTGTACGACCGCATGTTGGCGTTGGGGCACTACGGGCGCACCGAGCGCATGTGGCAAACCGAGCGCTTCACGCCGCTGCACAACATCGGCCTTGGCGTCAAGTACCGGGCCAACCCGCTGGCCATGGCGATGGCGCGCGCGCAACTGGAGCGGCTGCCGGCACTGAACGACAAGCGCCTGGCGTGGTTCGACAAGCTCGACGCGCTGCTGGAGCCGATTGCGGGCATCTATCCTCAGAAGACCTATCCGGCGGCGGTGCGCGGCGGACTGCTGCTCTACGCCGGCGTGATCGATCCCGCGGAGATTGGCGCGCCGGTCAATACCGTGCTCCAGGCCCTGGTCGCCGAAGGCGTCAGCACCACGCCGGCCATCACGCCCTTTGGCTACGGCGTGATGCACTTGGAGCCGCTCTTCAATGAGTTTTCCTTCGATGGACTAGGCGGTCCCTGGGGCGATCTGCCCGCAAACGCGCGTAGACCGCTAAAGCGGGGTTCGCTGCCGGTGAGCGAGCGCGTCCACGACACCTGCTTCTGGCTCTCCACGCCGGTCGACCCCAGCGGCGACTGGCTGGAGCAGAACGCCGCCGCCTTCCGCAAGGTGGTTGAGCACGGCCCGCGGCTGGTGGAAGCGGTGGCAAAGGCGGGATAAGGACGGACGGATCCGGATTGGAAAACGTGCGGTCATTGCCACGGTTGTCCCTTGGCAATGACCGCGCTTTATCGCCCGGAGCATTGCTCCGGCGCTGAAGGCACGCGCGCCCCGGAGCCGCTTACTTGAAGTCCCCGCGCGCGCAGTGTAGCTTAAGGAGTGAAGTCTATAGTGCAGGAGAAGTGAATACACGCATGGCGACGCAAGAGACCGCAGGCTCCGACAAAGCGCCGGAGACACTGCCCGACGGCAGACATCCCGACGACGTAGCCGACCTCGACATGGAGATGACGCTGGGAGAGCACCTCTCCGAGTTGCGGCGGCGTCTGCTCATTGCCGCGCTGTCGGTGTTGTTCTTTACGATAATTGCCTTTATCTTCATCGATCCCATCATCGTATTCCTCCGGCAGCCGCTGCCCACGGACCTTCCACTACACCAGTTTTCGCCGACGGAGGGTCTCTTTACATTCATGAAGGTAGCCCTCATGGTGGGTGTGGCGGGGGCTATGCCCGTGCTGGTGTATCAGATTGGCGCCTACGTCCTGCCCGGCCTTACGCGGCGCGAGCGCCGCTACCTCTACATGCTGGTGCCTACGTCGTCGTTCGCGTTCCTGGTGGGGATGACCTTTTGCTACTTTGTCGTGCTGCGGTTTGCGCTGGGATTTCTCACCGGCGCTCAGAGTTTCGTTTCCGAACAGATCGAGACCACACTTGGAGTCAGATTCTATATTGACTTCGTTGCCAGAATGATGCTCGCGCTCGGTCTCGTCTTCCAAATGCCCATTTTCATCTACTTCTTCTCAGCCATCGGCCTCGTCGACACGAAGCGGCTCTCTCGTTGGCGGCCGTTCGTGATCGTCATCTGCGCGATTGTGGCCGCGGTCATTACGCCGACGCCGGACCCGTTCAACCAGGCGCTGGTAGCCATACCGATGTACCTGCTCTACGAGGTTGGCATTCTCCTCTCGCGCATCACGGGCGCAGCCGCCCGCCGCCGCGCGCGAGAACAGAGCTAAGGCGGTACCCGGCCCCGGCATTGCTGCGCCGCATCGATAAAAGCGGCCGGTTTAACGCTCCCCCCTCACGCTGCCGGTGACGCACTGGCTCTTTTGGTATGAAATCTGGCTGTCTCGGTGTACCAAACCTCCGGTAGCGCAGGTTTGCAACCTGCGCCTGCTGCTGACCTGCTTGCCGTACTAAATGCCGGTTCAGGGGATTAGCCCTAACGCAACCGCAATGCGACAACATCGTCCCCTCACCCCGGCCCTCTCCTCAGGAGATCTTTGCAAAACTCCGTCATTCCGGTGAAAGCCGGAAGGTGGATTCACATTTCAAGTGCAACACCTGGTTGATGAATACTTCGGCTGGCGTTTGGAAGTCAAGACACTTGCGCGGGGTGTGGTTGTAGGCGTGGACCAGTTGCGCAAAGCGTTGTTGGCTCACCTGTGCCAGGTCGGTCTTGCGCGGCAGCCGGCGCCGCAGGCGGCCGATGGCGTTCTCGATGCCCCCTTTCTGCCAGGGCGAGTGGGTATCGCAGAAGAAGGTTTGGATGCCCAAGTCATGGAGGCGGTAATGCTGTGCGAACTCCGTGCCATTGTCGAACGTGACGGTCTGGCTGCACGCTGGGGGCAGCGCGGCGAACAGGTCGTGCAGGATAGTGGCGATCGGCGCTGCCGCCTTGCCGGGCGGTCGCGCGGCCAGCAACAGGCGCGAGTGGCGCTCGTGCAGGGTCAAGACTGCTTGACCGTAGGTGCGAAAGAGCATCAGGTCCGCCTCCCAGTGGCCGGGCGTTTGGCGGTCTGCCGCCGCCTGGGGCCGTTCTGCCAGCGGTCGGCGCTGGGCAATGAACGAGGCCGGACTGCCGCCCTTTCGCCCGCGCCAGCCCCGTTTGGACTTGGCGCGCGGCAGGTAATGCCGCCAGTTACCGTCCTTCGTGCGCGCCTGCTGCCCGTAGATGAAGCGATAGATGGTCTCGTGAGAGACGACCGGCGCGCCGTTCTCCCGCGCCAAACGTCCGGATACCTGCTCCGGCGACCAACAATCCCGCAAGTATCCCAACACCACCTCCCGCAACTCGGCATCCCGCTCCAGCTTGCTGCCGCGCCAGCACCGCGCCCACGCCTGATCATCGGCATACTTTGGCTCATAGCCTGCCGATTGCGATCCATTTCGTTTCACCTCCCGCGAAATCGTCGATGGCGCGCGACCCAGAGTTGCAGCGATTTGCCGGTGCGAGGTTCTCGCGGTGAGAAGTCGGGCAATTTCACACCGCTCTTCAATGGTAAGTTGTGTGTATTGTTTTCCCATGGCAACACCTTAGCAAAGTGTTGCACTTCGTTTGTGAGTCTAGGGAATCCAAGGCGCTCTTGCAACTAGAGATAAAGTGAGTTAGTTTTTCTCACCCCCATCCCAACCTTCCCCCTCGATGGCTGACAGGGGTAGGCATTCTACATCCGACTTCACGTGTCATTCCGAGCGGAGCGCAGCGGAGAGAGGAATCTAAGGCTTTCGCTGCAAAAGCGTCGGTTCTAGATTCCTCGCTCCGCTCGGAATGACACGTGCCTACCCCTGTCAGCCCTCGATGGGAAGGGGTTTTGCAGAGGTCTCCCAGGGAGAGGGAGTCCAGAGGCCAGGCCGGGCAGCGCCGATGGCATAGGGGACGGCGGGGACTTCCTGCGCTACTGTTCTGAATCTTGCGGCGCGTCCGCTTGGGGAGCGGCGCCCTGCGACAGGACGTACGCGAGGATGTCGCGTAACTCCTGCTCCGAGACGTGCTCCTCCAGATACGACGGCATGGCGCCGGTCGGCGCGCGCACGGTGGTGACGAACGTGGGAAAGTCCAGCCGCACGGTCACGAGGGCCGGCCCGATGCCGCCTTCCGCCCGCGTTCCGTGGCAAAGCACGCAGCCGGCGGCGTGGTAGGGCGCGGCGCCCAATTCGGGATTGCCGGCGCCAAACGGCGGCGCTGGGGCCGGCGCCGGCGCTTGCGCGGACACCGGGATGAGATTGAGCTCTTTCGCCAGTTCGCCCCCATTCACCACCACTACTTGTCCCGCTTGCGCCCACGGCGTGGCGCTCTTCCAGTGTTGAAACGCCCGCCGTTGCGCGCGCAGCACGATCACGGCGTCGTACTCCCGGATGCTCATCGGCAGACCGTTAAGCGTTATCGCGTCAAGTCCCAGCGCTTCTCCCGCGTAGTAAGCCGCCTTGATTGCCGGGTCGGCTTCCAGCAGCGCCAGGTGATTGGCCACGACCACCCCCCACGGCTGCCCGTCATCCTGCGACCAGTCGGCGGACGGCGGGATGAGGCGGTGGGTCTCCAGGAACGGATCCGCCCCGGCGGCGGAAAGTTCGTCGAAGAGGTTCATCAGGTGCGCGCTTTGGGAGCGGGCGTCCCAGAGGATGATGCCCTTTTGAAAGGCCTGGGCGGCCATGCCGTGATGCTCGAAGCGTTGCGAGATCGGATAGCCCAACGCCGCCAGGCCGCCAAACCGCTGGAACGACGTCCAGAACGGCGCATCTTCGTCATCGACCACGGCGTAGCCGAGGGCGTCGCCGGCAGCGCCGCCGCTCGTTTGCGTGTAGAAGTGCCCCCACGGGATCACCCAGTCGGGCAAGCCGGCCGCGTCCGCCTGCGCTCGCGGCGGCGCAGACGCCGCGGCTAGCGCGATAAAGACCAGGATGAGGAGCGGCTGGAAGATTCGCTTGAGCGTATGCTGCGCAATGGTCGTCATGGAGTTCAGCGGTTGGGGTCAGGCGCGCGGCCGCGCGATGAGGTGCAGGTAGCGCGCGAGATACTTGTGCGGTGTGCGGGTTATCAATGATTGCTCCAGGGCAAAGGCGGCGTCCCACCCCTCCTGCTGCTCGAGGCAGTCTTGCGAGAGATAGTCGCACGCCACCCGCACGCCCCGCAGCGACACGCTAGAAAATCCCGCCTCGTCGAGCATAGCCGCCAGTTCGCTCAGCGCAAAGACCCGGCGGTAGCCGCCGAAGAGCGTGGAAGGGTGTACGGTCTTGGCGAGCAACCGCAGCGCGGCGCGGGGGTCTTGTTGATTGACCACCGTGCGCAGCGGTTCGGCGTCCCGGTTGGCCGCGACGATTGACACGACGCCGTCGTCGCGGATGAGTTGCCGGATGCGGCTGAGGACGTGCTGCGGGCCTACGGCGTACTCGAGGATGTTGTGGCAGAGCACCGCCGTGAACTTGCGCGACAGCGGGCGGGCGCGTAGATCCGCGATCGTCCCTTGCTGGGCTTGCAGGTTGGCGCGAGCCGTTGCTTCCAGTTCGCGCTTGGCCTTGGCCGCCGCGAGTTCCAGCATGGCGCGGGCCGGGTCCAGCAGCAGCACCCGGTGTCCCAGGGCGGCGAGACGGAGGGCAAACGCGCCGGTGCCGCCGCCAACGTCCAACACGTAGTGCGGCGCGTCCGTCCCGTCCACCAGGGGCGCGAGCCCGGACCAGATCAGCTCGGTCCGCAGACGTCCCAGCGGACTCTGGAGATAGGCCTCGAAGTTGGCCGCGTCGCGGTCGAAGAGTTCCACCTCGCGGGCCGGCGGCGCTTTCACCCAGTTCATCCTTCTCGTTGTCGTGCTGCCGTTTCCAGCTTACCGGCAGAGCGCGCTTTCCACTAGTAATTCTACAGGATAGCGGGCCAACGCTCTATGACGAGCGGGGTCGTCCACGGCCGCTTGGTGAAGGCGTTTCCGCAAGGGAGAGGCCGGAGATTCGCGCCGTGCTCCGCCGCACTGGAAGCGGCCCGGCTGGCCCACGCCAGCGGACCTGCCGGGTGCGCGGCTCTGCCATTGAGAAGGCGAACCGGATTTGCTACACTGTGGACACGACGCACTTTCGTCTATATGCCGTTTGCCGCAGCGGCCGAACGAAAACCGGAGAGGACGGGCACTTCATGGCGATACTGCAGGCGGTCATTGGGATACTGGGACTTATCGCCCTGGCGTGGGCCGTCAGTGAGAACCGCCGCGCTTTTCCCTGGCGCGCTGCCCTGGTGGGACTGGCCGTGCAATTCGGCCTCGCGTTGCTGCTCTTGAAAGTCCCTAACTCCCAGATCGTGTTCGTTTGGATCGGCAACGGCGTGGACGCGCTGGTGCGCGCGACCGAGGCCGGCACGTCGCTGGTCTTTGGTTTTCTGGGCGGCGGCGCGCTTCCCTTCGAGGAGTCGTTTCCGGGCGCGTCGTTCGTCTTCGCCTTTCGCTCCCTGCCGCTGGTGGTGGTCATTGGGGCGCTCTCGGCAATTCTCTACCACTATCGCGTCTTGCCCTGGGTGGTGAGGGGCTTTGCCTGGGTGCTGAGCAAGACGTTGAACATCGGCGGCGCCACCAGCTTTGCCACCGCGGCCAACGTGTTCATCGGCATGGTGGAAGCGCCGCTGCTGGTGCGGCCCTACCTGGAGCGCATGACCCGCTCGGAACTCTTCATCGTCATGACCGGCGGCATGGCCACCATCGCCGGCACGGTCTTCGCCCTCTACGTCACGCTGCTGGAGGGCATCATCCCCGATCCGGCCGGCCACGTGCTGACGGCCTCCATCATCAGCGCGCCCGCGGCCATCATGCTGGCGCTGATACTGGTGCCGCGAACGGGTGAGGAAGTAGAGGAAACCAGGGTCGAGTTCAAGCGCCTCTACGAGAACGGCGCCGACGCGCTGACCCGGGGCACGTTCGACGGCCTGCGGCTGTTCGCCTACATCATCGGCATGTTGATCGTGCTGGTGGCGCTGGTGGAGTTGGCGAACATCATTCTGGGCCTGGCGCCGCTGGTGCAGGGCGAGGCGCTGACGTTGCAGCGCATCCTTGGCTGGATTCTCGCGCCGGTGGTGTGGGCGCTGGGCGTGCCCTGGGCTGAGGCGGCGACCGCCGGGCAACTGCTGGGCACGAAGGTAATCCTCAACGAACTCGTAGCCTACGTGCAGATGTCGCAACTGCCGCCGGGCAGCCTGAGCGAGCGCAGCGCGCTGATCATGGCCTACAGCATCTGCGGCTTCGCCAATTTTGCCAGTCTGGGCATCATGATTGGCGGCATTGGGGCGATCGTGCCGGAACGGCGGCTGGAAATCGCCAACCTGGGCCTGAAGTCCATCCTGGCCGGCACCATGGCGACGTGCATGACGGGCGCAATCGCCGGGCTGCTCTACTGGCAGCCTTGAGAGTTCCTGCGGCGACAGGCAGATTTCGATTGCATCGTTTCGCGCGGGCCGGCGTCTTCCGGGGCAAGTCGGCGGTACGCCAAAGGGACTATGCCATTGAGGTGGCACGCCGCAGTTTGCTAGACTGGGAGTACGACCCGGTAGCTCAGTTGGCAGAGCACCTGACTTTTAATCAGGGTGTCCTGGGTTCGAGTCCCAGCCGGGTCACCGCCGCTTCCGCTAGTCGATTCCCGTACTCCACCGGATCTCCCACGCGTAGTGCGCGCCGGCCGCATAGTCGGCGGGCAAGAGAACCTGCGGTCTTCCCTCCAGTTCGCGCGCGTGAACCGGCAGCGGCTCTCCGTTCACCGTCGCGCTGCGCATGGGCGCGCCGCGAAAGGCGTAAGGCAGCGCGAGCGAGAGGGCCTGCGCGGTAAGCGACGCTTCCAGGGTGAACCGCAGAGTCAGGGACTCCGGCTCGAATTCATACGCCGCCAGTTGCAGCGCGCGCCGTCCGTCGTTGAAATCGACCCAATCCACACCGCTGACGAAGTGGAAGCCGCGTTCCCGGCAGTGCCGCAGGACGCCTTCCAGCCACGTCTGCGAGGAAGTCGGCCCGGCGCGGGTGCGCAGCGGATGGAAGTACGGGTGATAGACGGTGTGATAGCGGTCTATGGCGTCGTCGGCCTGCTCCATGGAAAGCGCGATACACTCCGCGGTGCTCATTGGCGGCGCGAAGATCTTATCGGTGGTCCAGCCGTCGTCGGTGGACATCGTGGTCTGCTCGTAGAGGTCGATCAGCCTGCCTTCTTCATCCATGAACTTGACGGGCAGGCCGCTGCCATTAACATAACCGGCGTGGTGGTAGCGCGCCGCGGCGAAATTCGTGTCCAACCGCACCTGGTTCTCCCGCAGGTACGTTGCCATCTCGGTCCAGCCGACCCAGATGACGCTATGCCCCCGGTACGTGACGGACTCATGGCCGTAGCGGGCGCGAAAAGCATTCATCTCGTAGCGCAGCCGGCCGCGCATCTCATCCAGCGTGGGCTTGGCGCCGGCGAAGGCGTGTTGGCCGAAGTCATGCCCGTGCCCGCGAAGCGCGCGTGCGTAGGCCGGTTCGACTTTCGGATGGTCGTCCATCTTGATGTAGGTCGTATAGGGAATCTGGAACCGGTCCGCGGTCGCAATCGTCTGCGTCAGGTCAGACAGCGCCATGCTGTCGCCGTCGCCGTTGATGAAGGCCACCGCGGGCGCGGCTGAAGGAAAGTGCCACAGGCGCGGCAGGGGTTGGCTGAGCGCCGCCATCCACTCGAGGATGCGCACCAGCATGTCTTGCTGCAAATCGGCCTGGGGCAGGGCGCAGAGGGCGGGATCCAGGTGGCCGACGAACAGGTCGTTGGGCTTATAGCTGCGGTCGCCGTCGTAATCGGGATACGCGCCGGTGCTCGCCTGCTCGCGCCGTCCCTGGTGCAGGAGCACGGTGCTTTCGGCAAGGTCGTACGCGAAGACCGCCCACGCGCCCTGTCCGCGCCTGCCAACGGTAACGGCGGGGTGCTTGGTAACGTAATCGGGAGAGGCGGCGAAATACGCCATCACGTGCGCGGGTTCGCCGTGCCAGAGATACAGTTCGGCCTGGCCGTGAAACTGCAACGGCGGCAGGTCCACGCCGTCGTTCAGGGCGCAGGTTGGGTTCAAGGCGAGATAGCGATCCGCAATGTCGCGGTGGAAGGGAGCCAGGCCCAAAGCGGACGCGAGCGCTTCGGAAGGACGCAGCGCGATGAGAGCGCCCCCTTGATCGACATACGTGAGAATGGCGGCTTGCGCCTCTTCAGACACGACCACGTCGGTCAGCAGGACTATCTGATGCCGGGCAAGTTGCGCGAGCGTAAGGGGAGCGGACGCGAGATCGTGAACCGCGAACCAGTTGTAGCCCTCCACGTGCAAGATCTCGGTCACGTAGCCGGACAGGCGCGCGGCGGTCTGGCTATCCCAGATGACTACAATTGGCGAAGTGTTCTGTGGCATGGTGTCTGCGCCTTGTGGTGTGTGCAAACGTCGGTCTCGAAGTCTTGTGCCCTCGGCCGGCCCTGGGCACGAGAACACGGGCGTCGCGGCGGTTGGACGCGGAAGCGCGGCAAAGCGCCAAACCGCATTCGCGTTCCGTTCGGTTCAGCATACAGTGGCGTCAAGCGTTTGTCCACACGCGCTGGCGCGCGGCTGACCGCACCGCAACCCGGCGCGCCGTGGGCTGGCCAATAGTCAGCATGAGAGCGCTTCATGGCGTCCCCGCCTATCCGGCTTCATGCCCTGCATTGACGGCATTTCCATCTTCCAGTAGGATAGAATTACGGCGCAATGGCGCGGCGGGCAGAGGAGCGTAGCTCAGTTGGAAGAGCACTGGTCTCCAAAACCAGCGGTCGGGGGTTCGAGTCCCTCCGCTCCTGCCAAGCGACGGCCATTGGGCGAGTATCCGTATGCGGATGCTCGCCCTTTCATCTTGGAAGCGCGCCTTGAAACGCCCGGCGCGCGCGGCGGCGGCTATACCTGACGGGCGCGCGCCCCATGCTGCGCCCCGAGTACTCCGGTTGGCAGCCATAACCGGCGAGCCGTCTGAGGAGTGGAGTAATGAAACTGGCCCTATACGGCGGCGTCGGCTGGCAGCACCCGTTTGGCCTGGCGAAAGTGCTGGCGTGGGCGGGGAAGTTCGACTACCACGGCATCAGCCTGCGCGGGTACACGCTGGACGTGCCCCGGCCGGTGGAACGCCACTACAACGCGGTAGGCTACGACATGGTCAGCCCGCGGCTCATAGGCGAGCCGGGGAGAAACGAGTTCTACCGGGTGCTCAAGGCTAAGAAGCTGGAGATTGCCTGTCTTTCCTGCTACTGTCCGCTCACCTATCCGCCGGGCGAACTGCGCGAGCGGAGTATGGCGCTCAACCGGGACTACGTAGACCTGGCGGCCGCTCTGGATGCCCGCTGGCTGCGCAGCATCGGCAACGCGCTGGAGCCCGCGCCGGACATTACGCTGTCGCCGGGTGAAGCCCGCGACCTGCACGTCGCCGCTCTCAAGGAACTGCTGCCGTATGCCAAAGAGCGTGGCGTCAGGCTTATCGTCGAGACGAATGAGAATACCACGACCGCTAGCGCGGAAGAGTTGCTGGCGGTGCGGGACGCGGTGGGGCCTGAACTCGATCTCGTCATGGACGGCGCCAATCTCTACATGGAAGGCCGGGACGTCCTGTCTGAAGCGCGGCGCCTGGCGCCCCACGTCGCTATGCTCCACGTGAAGAACGTGCGCCGCCGCCCGCCGGGAGAGATCGATTACCTGCCCAAAGAGGTCTACGGCTACGAGTGGACGGAACTGCCGGAAGGCGACATCGACTGGAAAGCGGTCATTGGGGAGTTGCAGCGGGGCGGGTTCGACGGCTACGTATTGTATGAATACGTCAACCCATTCAAGGGCATGCCGCGCGCCTACTGGCGCCTGTTGCCCGATCCCGAGTCTGCCGCCAGGTCGGCGGCGGAGTACCTGCGCTCCCTCGGAGGAGTCTCGCGTTGACACGGGCGTTCGACGGGGCGCGGCGGCATCGCAGCCGCTTCCTGCCCGGCCCTAGGGCGGGCAATGAGAATGCAAGAAGAATTGAAGGCGCGTTAAGCTATATAAACTACCGCTAAGGTTTGCGGCCTACAGCGGCTTGGACGCGACGAATGCCGGTGGAAGCGAAGCAAATTGACGCCGCCGGTCACTTCAAATACGCTAGAGGCATTCTGTCAGGAACCAGCGGACGCTAACGCGCACGCTCCGGTGCGCGAATTGGACCCTTATGCTTGACTGCGTGGGCGTTCATTGCGCCCGTGAAGAAGTGCGAGTTCCAGTCGGATTGTGGGGAATGCAATGCTGACACGCATGCGGCGTCTTCGCCGGGTTGGCGCGGGCTGGCGGCCCGGACGCCTGCGCGCGCTTCAAGCCACAGCCGGCATCGGCATCAGCGGTGTGCTGCTGTGGCTGGCGCTGCGCGGACTCGATTTGGGGCAGATGTGGGCGGCGCTGCGCGGCGCCGACTACTGGCTGCTGCTGCCGGCGATCCCGCTCTACTTTCTCGGCGTGGCCGTACGCGGCTGGCGTTGGCAGCGCCTCCTCTTGCCCATCGAGTACATTCCGGTGCGCCAGGCGGTCACGCTCCTCATCGTCAGCTATACGGTGAACAACGTGGTGCCGGCGCGCATGGGCGACGTCATGCGGGTGTTCTTGCTGGCCCGGGAGACCGGGATTCGCAAGAGCGCCTCACTGGCAACGGTTCTCTTGGAACGCCTACTGGACGTGCTGGCAATTCTCGCCATCATCGTGGCGTGCACGATATTCCTGCATTGGCCCTCGCCCTTGATCACGGCCCTGCGCGTGGCGGCGGTGGCCTCGCTGGTAGCGGCCGGGCTGCTCGTGCTGGTCGCCACGCACGGCTCTCGGCGCGGGATTGGCCGCGCCCGCGTAGTCTGGCGCTCCCTTGCGCTTACCGCGCTGTTTGGCATTCTGATCGGGACCGCCTTTGCGGAGTTTGGGCATTTGGCATCCGGCGGGCTCCTGCTGCCGCTGGCCGGAGCGAGCGTCGCGCTGTTGATCGTGGTCTTTGGCGCTGCCGTCATCGCGCGCGATTACTTTACGTCGCTGCCCTTGCGCTTGGCGCTCCTGCTGCCGGGGAGATTAGGACACCGCATCGTCGGCATGATGCAGTCCTTCCTCCAGGGCTTTCAAAGCCTCAGTTCGGCGCGGCGGCTGGTGGAGATCATTGTCTTGAGTATGGTGTCGTGGGTAATCGAGGGACTTACGTACTTCGTAGTGGCGTACAGCATGGGACTGGACGAGTCCGTGCTCGTATTTCTCTTGACGATGGGCGTTATCAATATCTTTTCGGCGCTCCCGTCGTCACCCGGGTACATCGGCCCCTTCGAGTTTGCGGGCAAGCTGGTGCTCATGCAGTTTGGCATTGCGGCCGAATTGGCGATTGCGTACTTGCTGCTGATGCACGCGCTCCTGCTGCTGCCCGTAATCGTCTTGGGCGGCGCTCTCGCTTGGCGGCGGCGGCAACGCTGGTGGCCGCTGCAAGTGACGGATGCCCCGCGAACGCCCCTCGGCCAGGCCTCGGCGTCCGCGCCGGAGACATCATAGGCAATTCATCAGGAAAGCACATGGAACGGCAGACCTTTCTGAAGACCTCAGCAGCGCCGACAACGGTTACTTCAGTGCAGCCGGAGATCTCGACGCAGTCGGAGACCGCGACGCAGACCACAACACAGACGGCCCCAGCGTCAGAGGAAAGAATGTCCGACGCTCCGCCGCGCATCGCCGTCGTTGGCGGCGGCTTTAGCGGCTTGGCCGCCGCCGAAGCGTTGCTGGCCGGCGGCGCGCAGGTGCATGTCTTCGAGAAGCAGTCGCAGCTTGGCGGCGAGGTAGCCACCCGCGCCATTGGCAATACCTTCGTGGAGTACTACTATCACCACTGTTTCGGCAGCGATAGCTACCTGCTCGCCTCCGCGGAACGCCTGGGGGTCGCGGACAAACTGACGTGGGTTGACTCCACGATGGGCTTCTACTGGGGAGGCAAACTCCTTCCTTTCAACGGTCCGGCGGACGTGCTGCGCTTCCAGCCTCTCAATCTCGTGCAACGCTTTCGGCTCGGCCTCTCGGTGCTGTACTTGCAGCGGCGCAAGCGGTGGCAGCCGTTTCAGGACGTGAGCGCCGCCGACTGGATGCGCCGGTTCTGCGGCGATAAGGTGTTCGACACCATCTGGGGCGGCTTGCTCAAAGCGAAGTTTGGCGAGGACTGGCATCGCGTGAGCATGGCGTGGCTCTGGGCACGCATCCACGTGCGCGCCGCCTCCCGCTCCAAAGGCATGGCTAAAGAGCAACTGGGCTACTTCCACAACTCATTTCGCACGCTCGTGGACGGTTTCGCCCGCCGCATCGAGGAACTCGGCGGGCAGATACACCTGGAAGCCCCGGCGGAGCGCATCATCATCGAGAACGGCCAGGCCCGCGGCATCGTCACCGGCGGCGAACGGCGCGACTTCGATCTGGTGCTGGCCGCCGTGCACACGCCTATCTTCCTGCACCTCGCGCCGGACTTGCCCGACGCCTACCGCCAACGGCTGGGCAGCATCGAGTACAAGGGCGCTTCCTGCTTGCTGCTGGAACTCGACCGGCGCATGTCGCCCTACTACTGGCTGAACATCAGCGCGGAGGACTCGCCGTTTACGGCCCTGGTGGAACAGACGAACCTGGTCTCGCCGGAAGCCTACGGCGGCAGCCACTTGCTCTACGTGGCGCGCTACATGTCGCCGCGCGATCCGCTGATGCGCATGGAAACCCAGGCGCTCTTCGACTACTACCTGCCGTACTTGCAGCAGGTGTATCCGAATTTCTCACCAGACATGGTGAAGAACATGTGGTCCGGCGGCGATCCGTTTGCCCAGCCCTTGATCGAGGTGGGCTACCAGAAGAAGAAACCGGACCTGCGCACGCCGATTTCCAAGCTGTATCTGGCGAATACCACCCTCATCTATCCGGAAGACCGGGGCATCAACTATAGCATTCGGCTGGGCCAGGAAGTGGCGGAGAACATCCTTGCCGACTTTGCGGGGTAGCGCGCCCTCGCGCCCGAACGCGGCATTGACGTTCAATTGCCCAGGGATCCTGGCTTGACCGCTATCGGTCGCATTCCCTAGAATCGTTGTAGAGTTGCCGAAGTGGCGGAATGGAAGACGCGCTGGTCTCAAAAACCAGTGGGGTAACACCCGTGCGGGTTCGAATCCCGCCTTCGGCACCGGACTGGCCCATTTGCCGTGCTATGCTGCCAGTCAGAATCCCCATCCGTTGATCGGACTCTCATCTCCGCTTCTGCGCGGCGCGCTGGCGCATAGTCGGACGAAACGATGACGACAATCTTCTTCGTCGCGCTGGGCGGCGCTTTCGGCGCTACGCTGCGCTATGTCCTCTCCGGCCTCATCAGCCGTTACTTCGAGAGCGCGTTTCCGGCGGGAACTCTGGGCGTGAACCTGCTTGGTTGCTTTGCCGTGGGTCTTCTGTGGGAACCGTTGGCGCACACGGCGCTGCCGCCGCACGCGCGCACGTTCTTCCTGGTCGGCGTGCTCGGCGCGTTCACCACCTTCTCTACCTACGGCATCGAGAGCGTGAATCTCCTGCGCGCCGGCGAACTGCGCTTGGCGCTCTTGTATCTGCTCCTTAGCAACGTGCTGGGCATCGCGTGCGTGCTGCTGGGCCTCGGCGTCAGCCGCCTGGCGGGCAGCGCCGTATAGACCGCCCTTGCGTTTGCCATAGACCTTGGCCTACGGCAGACCGGTCCAATCGAAGAGCACGCCCATGGCCTGAGAGCGATCCTGCGTCAACATAGCGTACGCGGCGGCGGCTTCGCGCGGGTCGTAGCGGTGAGTGATGAGGTCTTCCACGCGCATCTCGCCGCGCTCCAGGTACGTAAAGAAGAGTTGGGTCATGTGCTCGTGGGTCCAGTGTTCGTAGTCGCTGGCGGTGGGCGGCGGATTGGTGCTGTGAGCGCCGATGAGGGTTACGCCGCGCCGGATGACGTCGCCCGTTAGCCGTTGCTCCGACGGGTCGCCGGTGTCGCCCAGCAGGATAACTTTGCCAAAGCGCCGCGCCAGCGGCAGGGCCGTGGGCAACACCGCGGCGTTGCCGGTGATGTCGTAAACCACGTCCGCCAGCCTCCCGTGGGTAAGCGACGCGATCGCCGCTTCGGCGTCGGCGGAGGAAAGCAACAGGGTGTGCGTGGCCCCGTGGGACTCCGCCAACGCAAGCCGCGCCGGCGCCGTGTCGATGACGATTACGCGCCTCGCGCCCAGCAGACGGGCGTATTGGACGACAAGCTGTCCCAGGATACCGGCGCCGATCACCACCACGTCGTCTCCCAGCCGGTGCTCCGAGCGGCGGACGGCGTTCTGCGCGATGCACGCCAGGTAGAACCAGGCGGCGGCCTCATCCGAGACCGCTTCCGGTATCTTGACGGCGCGATCGGCGTCAAGCACGGCGTACTGTCCGTGCTTGACAGGCATCGCCACTCGATCGCCCACGCCGACGGCTGCCACGTCGTTGGCCGCCTCCGCTACGATGCCGACGGCGCTGTACCCCGGCCGGTACGGGTATTGCACCCACTTGTCCCAGTGCGTGCCCGGCGCGAAATTGCGCTGCAGGCAGATGCACTCGGTGCCGGTGCTGATGAGAGAACGCCGCAACCGTACGAGAATTTCACCGGACTTCAGTCTTGGGACTGGCTGCCGCTGTACGGCGACCGTGTCTTTAGCCGTGAAATAGATGTCGAGTGATTCCATGTTTGCGTCACCTCTCGTGTAGTCCTGGCAAGTTACGCCGGTCAATTCGCTGCCAACCCGTAGCGCGGGGGCTTGTCCCCCGCCGCCTTATCTACCAACCCGTAGCGCGGGGGCTTGTCCCCCGCCGCCTTGTCTATCGATCCGTCGCGCGGGGGCTAGTCTCCCGCCGCCTAGTCTACCGACCTGTAGCGCGGGGGCTAGTCTCCCGCCGCCCAGTCTACCGACCCGTAGCGCGGGGGCTCGTCCCCCGCCGCCTAGTCTACCAACCCGTGGCGTGGGAGCTAGTCCTTGATTCTTCCGCACTAAACGCAATGAGAGTGAAGACTACGCCCGATTCTCCGGTAGCGCAGGTTTGTAACCTGCGTCTTCCGTCGGGTCAATCGATTTCGTCTTCATTGTTCTTGTTCAGGCGGGGGACAAGCCCCCGCGCTACGTTTACGCGACAGCATTGGAGCTTTGGCCCCGCTTCCCGATCTCGTCGCGCGGGGCAGGCCTAGCGGGCACGTAGATTGGCAGCGTTTTCAATGCCCCTGGCGCCAGTATGGCACTATTGGGCAATCAATACGAGCGCTTGCCGCCGCGCGGCGGGCGGCGTACGATGTGGATGACCGGCCTGGCCGCCAAGGCTAGCGCGGAAGAGGTGAAGGTTTACATAAGAGGAATCACTCCATGGGACAGTCAGCACGCTATCCGTTCTTCGAGGTTGCGGGCACGCCGCGCGAACTGGGGCGCCAGCACGGTGAGGCCTGCCGCGAGCAGATCCATACTTTTTTGGAACACTCGTACCAGTCGATCGGCCAACACAAGCGCCAGGACCGGGCAACGCTGCGCGCGCGGGCGGAATCGTTCGTGCCGTCGATCCGGGGGTTCATTCCCGACGCGCTCGAGGAGATGGAAGGCATCGCCGCCGGCGCGAACGTCTCGTTTGCCGAGATCGTGCTGCTCAACGTGCGCACCGAGCTTACCCTGGGCGACGCCGGTTTGAGCGATGGCTGTAGTTCCCTCGGCTTCCTCACCAGCCGCACGGACAACGAGAGCACGATCATTGCGCAGAATCAGGACGTGGGGGACTGGATGAAGGACGTGGGCGTGGTGCTGCGGGTCGCGCCACAGAATAAGCCGGCGTTCATCATGTTCACGTGGGCGGGGGTCATCGGCTATCCCGGCTTCAACGAGCACGGCGTGGCGTTTGTGCAGAACCAACTTTACACCGAGGGTTGGCGGGTGGGCGTTTCGCACTATCCGCTCAAACGGCGCATTCTGGAATGCCGCAACCTGGCGGAAGTTCTTGACATAATGAGCAAGACCACATTCTCTTCCGCGGGCAATTACCTTATGGTGGACGGCGAGAACCGCTTGGCGGATGCCGAAATCGCCGCGCCCCACGGTGTGGGCGTGATCGAGACCGCCGACGGTACCCTGGCGCACACGAATAACATCCTTTCCCCCGAACTTGAGGAGTTCGACACCTTTCGGGAGCAACTGCCGGATTCGGCGCCGCGCTGCGAGCGGGCGGAGCAACTCGTCTCGGTGGCTAAGCGCGTGTCCGCGCACGACGTGATGCGGATGATGTCGGATCACGAGGGACATCCCCACAGCATTTGTAGACATAACGACGGCACGGCGGAGAGCATCGAGACCGTGGCCTCCTACGTCATGGAACCGCTTCAAGGGCGGCTCCACGTGAGCTACGGCAACCCGTGCGCGAATGGCTATTCCGCCTATACGCTTTGAGTTGGAATTGTCTCAAGTGCTTTACGCGCTAACGTAGCGCGGGGCTTGTCCCCCGCATGGGCAGCGTGGCACGGAAGCATTGTCCGAAGTTTCGTCGCACCGATTCCTGACTTTGGCCATTAAGGCGAATCTGCACTGTTGAAATACGGCTGGGCTCTCGTCACGCGGTGTAGGGGCACGACATGTCGTGCCCCTACACCAGGTGCGGCGCGCGCCGGCGACTTTCCAAAGGCGAGTTGCCGCTCTTGAGCTAGCCGCTCGACGCAGATTACAAACCTGCGCTACCGGACGTGAGAATACACAGGTTACAAACCTGCGCTACCGGGGGAGAGAATGCGCAGATTGCAAACCTGCGCTACCGGAGGAGAGAATGCGCAGGTTGCAAACCCGCGCTACCGGGGAAGAAGAGACGCAGGTTACAAACCTGCGCTATCGGAGCACAGGGAACGCGCTGCGCTGCCGTGGACGGAGAAACGGCGGGGCCGGGATGGTGGCTGCCAATAAGTTCCGAGAAGATACATTCTCGGAACTTATTGGCGGCGTTCTTTCGGTCGGGTAACGGCGGCATTCATTCGGTCACGTAACTTTGCAGCCAGGCCACTGCCTGATCGATCGCCTGTTCCACACCCACTTCCCCGCGCGCGAGCGGGAGGGTGACCTGTTGGAAGAGGTGGTAGGAAATCGCTGAACTGCTGGCAGCGTATGAAGCCTTCGCATTCTCCAAAGCGTATACGGCAACTTCTTGATTTGCTTCAGGGAAGATCAAGTCAAAGTGGTCGGTATCGGGGTTCTCGATGTACTGCCAGCCGGCGGTCACCGCCGGCAAGACGCGCCGCTCTCCAATCCAATGTGCGAGTGGAACGAGCGCCGCATAGGCGCTGTCCTCCGCCGCCGCGGCCGGCACGGCCAGCGCTTCCTCGAGCCCGAGCGGCGTGGTCGTCTGCGGCCCTCGCGGCATGGGCGCAAAGTCCGGCCAATAGTGCCACGCCTGCTTCACGAACCGCGAAAAGCGCATGCCGCTTTGCTGAGCGTCACCCCAGCCCCGCAGGTCGTCTCCTGAGACTTCGGGCCCGTAGGGGTGGATGCCGTGAACCCGGCCAAACTCATCCCAGGCCGTGAGCGCCCGCGCGCTGGCCGGCGCATCCATCTCTATCCTGCCCGTGTCCAGGTCTACCACCTCGCCGCCCTCTTGCAGCAACAGCGGCAACCAATCCGGGAAGTCCCAGTTCGCCGCAAAGCCCCATTGATCGAGAGCGCCGTCGCCATCGACGTCCTGGGTGAGCTGCTTACCGGCGTCTATGAATTCCTGCCAGGTCCATGCGCTGGCGGCCGGGGGCACGCTGGCGCCTTGGAAGCGGTCGGCATTGTATCCCAGGACGCCCGGGGCTACCGCCAACGGTAGGCCTAGCGTCCGACCATTGATCCGCACAAGACGCAGGGCTTCTTCCCCAAAAGCGTCGAGCGGTGCCCGTTTGTCCGCCTGCAGCCAGCGGTCGAGGGGAGTGAACAGTTCTGTCTGGATGAGGAAGAAGATGTCCGCGTAGCGAGGTAGCCACACAACGTCCGCCGCGGCAACCCCGCCGGCCGCGCCGGCGGCGAGGAAGTCCATGACTGATATGGATAGCTGGATTCTCTGATTCTCGTCCCTCTTCAGCGGAATTGGAGTGTGCTCAAGCGTGGATTCGTCAGGCCTGCCGGGAATGCTTCCGTCATTCCACCCACGCAGCGCTTCACGGCCGAGAATGCTTGGCTTGGGAGGATTGACTGCGTTTGGATGCTCCAGCCACGCCAACCGAAGCGCTTGGGGCTCCTTGGCGGCTGCGACGACGTTCCCGGTCCGGGGCGTGGGCTCTGCGTCCGGCGGCGGCTCTTCATCTTCGTCGCCGCCGCAACTTGCCAGCAGCGCGACCGCGCCGCCGAGCAACATATTGCCAAGCCACTCGCGTCGTGTCACGGGATTCTCTCCTATTCCGTCGGGGCCTCGCGTCGGCTACTGGAAGTGCCCTTGTGGTGGGCCAAGCCTACGGTGAACGCCGCTCAATTGTCCTCTACCCGCCAACGGGTTCGCGCTGCGTCCCCACGCCTGGTCGCGGCATCTATAGGTTATATGAGTATTATGTAAATGTCAAATAGGATACTTGGCTCTCCGCGCCGGTTCCCTCGTGCGGACGGGGATGGGCCGGTGGCGCTTTGCAAGATGGTTTGACCGAGCAAATGGCGTGTGGGATACTTGAATTAAGGGCAGCGGACGATGGGAATGCGAGCGGCCACGATTCCGGAGGAGTGTGAATGGGCGTATTTTCGCGGATGGGCGCTGTGCTCAGCGCCAAGATAAACGCATTGCTGGACCGGAGTGAAGACCCGGCGGAGACGTTGGACTACGCGTACGAACGGCAGCTTGAGCAGTTGCACAAGGTCAAGCGCGGCATCGTAGAGGTGGTGACGTCCAAACGGCGCTTGGAAATGCAGGCGGCCAAGCTGGAGAGCAACGAGGCCAAACTGGTAGACCAGGCCCAGCGCGCCATCGAAGCCGGCCGTGAAGACCTGGCGCGCATCGCGCTGCAGCGCAAGCAACTGATCGTGACGCAGGCCGAAGGACTGCGGCAGCAGGTCCATGCGCTGGAGCAGGATCAGGAACGCCTGGCCCTCACCGAGCAGAAACTCGTGGCGAAAGTGGAGAACTTTCGCACGCGCAAAGAGGTCATCAAGGCCCAGTACAGCGCGGCGGAGGCGCAGACGCGGATTAGCGAGTCCGTATCCGGTTTATCCGAGGAGATGGCCGACGTTTCGCTGCTGGTGGAGCGGGCGGAAGAGCGCACGGAATCGCTCCAGGCGCGGGCGCTGGCAATCGACGAACTGGTGGACACCGGCGTGCTCGAGGACTCCACCGGCTCGCGCTCCGACTTCGTGGACCGTGAACTCAACAAACTCAGCGCCGAAAGCGGTGTGGACGACGAGTTGGCGTCGCTCAAACGGCAACTGGCAGGCAAAGAAAAGAAGCAGTTGGAGGACCGCGCATGATTGTCCGCATTGCCACGTTGGGCCAGTTCCGCCTTGACGACGACATCATATCGGAACTTCAGCAATTCGATGACGCGATCGAGCAGTCTGTAGACGGGTCCGACAACGAGGCCTTTCAACAGTTGCTCCAACAGATGCACGACCTGGTGACCGAAAGAGGGACGCCGCTGCCGGATGACGAGATCGTGCCGTCGGATGTCATTCTGCCGCCGCCGGATGAGACGCTGGAAGAGGCCCAGAAGTTGCTTGGCTCTGAAGGGTTCGTGCCCGGCCGCGCGGATTAGTCCCGGCTGAGCGACCGGCCTGACAGTCTATGAAAGCACAAGGGAGCCTGCCGCACGCGCGGCAGGCTTTGTTTATGTCAAGCAATATCCGCCGTTGGAGACCTTTGCGTAACCCCTTCCCCGATGGGGGGAAGGTTGGGATGGGGGGCGAAATGGCTTGACTTCATGCAAGCTTTAGTTGTAAAAGCACGCTGGATTCCGGTTTTCACCGGAATGACGGAGTTATGCAAAGGTCTCGTCGGGCACGTTGTTCACGTTATTCGTTCAGGAGCCACCGCTCCAGCCAGTTCGCTGCCTGCTCGATTGCCTGCTCAATGCTCACTTCGCCCCGCGCCAAGCGGTACGTGACGATATTGAAGAGCGCCTGGGACAGCCCCGGGCTGCTGGCCACGTAGGACGCCTTGGCGTGAGCAAGCGCGTGTGTCAGCGTATCCTGCGTCGATTCGGGAAAGACCAGGTTGAAGTGCTCTCGATCCGGCCGCCGGATATACTGCCAGCCGGCGCTGGCGGCGGGCAGCACGCGGCGTTCGCCAATCCAGCGCGCCAAGGGCACAAGGGCCTCGTAAGCGCGTTCGCCCGGCGCGGCGTCCGGGATTGCTAGCGCCTCCGTTAGCGCCAACGGCGTGATGGCCCGGGCCCCGGTCGGCAGCGGCGTGACCGCTCGCCACTGCTCGGGCAGGCGATGAAAGAAGAGCGAGAAGTGCATTCCTCTCTGGCGGAAGTCGTTGGAGCCTCGCAGTCCTGCCACGGAAACGTCTGGCCCATGGGGCAGGATGCCGTGCACGCTTCCCAATTCATCCCACGCCGTGAGGGCGCGCAGGCTGGCCGGTTCCGCCATGCCGACTGTGCCGGTGTCCAGATCCATGGCCGTGCCGCCCTCTTGCTGCAAGAAGGCGAGCCACTCCGGGAACTGCCCCGGCGCCATGAAGCCCCAGCGATCGGTGGCGCCGTCGCCGTTGGCGTCCTCGGTCAGACGTTTGCCCGCCTCGATGAAGTCTACCCACGTCCATTCGCCGGTGGGCGGCGCTACGTTGGCGCTCTCGAAGCGGGGCGCGTTGTGGGCCAGCACAACCGGAGCGACGGCCAGCGGCAACGCCAGCGTTTGAGCGCGAAACCGCACCAGGCGGCGGGCTTCTTCCGCAAAGTCCTCTAAGGGATTGGACGTATCCACCTGCAACCAGCGGTCCAGCGGCGCAAGCAGCCCGTCCTTGAAGACGGCGGGAATGTCCTCCCAGTGCGGCAGCCAGATGAAGTCCGGGGTTATTCCTCCCGCCGCCAGTGACGCCAGCACGTCGCTGGCTCCGCCCTGCGCGGGAGCCTTGACGAACCGCATCGACGTTCCCTCTGGCGCGCCGGGAACATTGCCCTTCTCCCACTCCTGCACGGCTTTCTGGCCGGGCGTGACGGTGAGAGGATGGTCGAAGACCGCCAGCGTGAGCGGTTGGGACTCCTTTGGCGTTTCGATTGCTGCGCCCGGGCGGGAACTTGGCTCCGCTGGCGCGGGTTGCTCTTCATCATCATCGCCGCCGCAACTCAAGAGCAAGACCTGCCCCCCGACGAGCGCGGAACCGAGCCACGCGCGCCTGGTCACGGTTCTCTCCGGCGCACTGCCAGGGCGCTGAAGGGATGCGCCATTGCCCTTGACATTACAATCATGGTTGCTACGTTCCACTTGGCATCTGTTTCGTTTGCGCGGGCCGCGTAGGGACGACGTCAACCTCGCGCACGCCAATCACCCGCACGGCAATTTCACGCACCCGGCGCATTTGGTCCGGCGTGCGGAAATCGCCCTGAATGTGGGCCACGCCGGTTTCCGCACTGATGCGGACCGTGTGCAGGCGGCAGTCGAAGAGGTATGAGTCGTCTTTCAACAGGCGAAAGAGCGCGGCCTCACGCACGAGCCACTTCAGGGGTTCTGCCGCCGTAGTTCGGAGCATGGCAAATATGAGGGCTTCCCATGCCGACTCGAACGTCAGCCCGGCCAGGATCCAAGCGGGTGGAAATATCAGGAAGAACAATGGCGCGAAACTCACGGAGTAGCCAGCGGCGACGCTCAAAGCGTGCAAGAAGGCCGCAGCGAGAATTGGCACTGCGGCGAGGGAAATCACCGACTGCGGGCCGGGATGCGATGAAAAATAAGAGCCGACCAACAAACCCCACGAAATCCCTCGACGCACGCTCCAGCGGCGCACCACTCCCATGATCGCGCCCAACGCTCCGCTGCCAAGGATTGCCAACAAGAGCGTGAACACAAGCAATGGAGACACACCGCTTGCGGACGTGGCGCCAGTGGCGAAGTCTATCGTGCCGCGATTCAAAAGAAGCGTGGCGACGATTCCAACGACGCCCAACAACACCAGGGGAATACAAGGCACCAGCGCTCCCGCCGCAAAGCCGGCCACAGCGACGGCGCGCACGTCGACAACGGTAAGCACGGCGTCTTCCTCCACGCCGGCGGGCAGATTCGTCGGCAGATTCGGCAACGCCGGCCTATCCGGCGTGGCCATGGGGTTTTGGCTTAGCACAGTCTATCCCTCCGTGGAATCTGGCACGTGTGGACGGCAGAAGGTCGAGACGCCGCAGGCCGCAAACCGGCGCTGCCGATCGATGGAAAAGGTGGCGCCGCTACTCTGCCGGCCTTTCGCCGAGGGTTGCCGTGAGTTCCAGCGTCTCGCCGTCGCGGTAGACCGTGATCGTGACGGTGTCTCCCACGCCCCTCGACTGAATAAGCGCGATGACGTCGTTGGCGTTCTTGACGGCCTCGCCGTCAAACGCGGTAATGATGTCGGCGCGGCGCATACCGGCAGCGGACGCGGCGCTGCCCGGCGTGACCCGGTCCACCGAAACGCCACCCCCGATGCCGAGTTCGTCGTCCAAGGCTTGTTTTGGGGTAACGGTGCTCATCATGATGCCCAGGAACGCGCGGCGGATCCCTTCACCCGCGATGAGTTGCGGCAGCAGTTGTTGCACTAAATTCGAGGGAATGCTCAGGCCGACGCCCATGAAACTCCGGTTCGTCGTCAGGATGGCCGTGGTAATGCCGATGACCTCGCCGTTGTCGTTGAGCAGCGGTCCGCCGGAGTTGCCGGGGTTGATTTCGGTATCACTTTGAATGAGGCCGCTCACGCGCCGATCATCGCTATTGTAAGCCCTGCCCACCGCGCTCACGATGCCGGCGGTGATGCTGTGGCCGTACATATACGGCGCGCCGATAGCGAAGACCGGGTCACCCGGCTGAACCAAACCGGAATCGCCAAAGCGCGCGATTTGCACCAAGCCTTGGGGAAAGTTGGCGCGGATCACGGCCAGGTCGGTGCTCGGGTCGCGTCCAACGACTTCCGCGTAGAGTGTGCTCCCGTCGAGCAACTCGACGCGCACCCGCTCAACTTCGCTGATGACGTGGTTGTTCGTAAGGATGTGGCCGTCACCATCGATGATGATGCCCGTGCCGACACCCATCCTGCGCGGTTGATCCTCGTCCCGTACGTAAACGGTAACGACGCTGGGCGCAACGGCCTGGTAGACGGCAGACGCTCTTGCCTCGGCTTCTTGCACGTACGTGATCACTGGCGCCTGGTTGACGGGTACGGGCTCCCTTTGCGCGTCGCGCAGGATCAACCACGCCGCCAGACTGCCGGCGACAACGCCCGTGAGCGTTGCGACCGTCACGCTGAGCACTATGACAAGGCCCAGTCCAGGCCGCCGTGTTTCGCCGCCCGCGTTGCCGTAGTCCGCGTCTCTGTCAAAGTCTTCTGAACCATTGGAAAAAGAGGTTCCAGCCATGGCCGCGCCTCCTTGCTTGCAAACACCTTCTACCAGTGTACCGCACCTTGCAAGGGGAGTTCCTGGAGGAGATGTATCGCGGATGCGCGCTGTGCGCCTCGCTTGAGATTGCGCTCTTTCTGCGCGCCAAGAGGCGGTGTGGATCGAAACAGGAGAACGCGAACCGGCTGTGCGCCAAGGTGCGGGGGACAAGCCCCCGCGCTACGGTGGATGGGCGCAAGTCGAGGCAATTGGAGGCGAGTCGAGGTGAGGAGGGTTCTTTGGGGCTTACGTGCGGTGGGTCGTGCGATCGGCGCGGGCGGCGCTCTCGCCATTGCTTTCGGTCGGAGCCGCCGGCGTGGCGCCGGTCGCCGCTGGCGTGGCGGCTGCCGCCGTGGAGACAGCGTCTGAAGTAGGCACACTGCGATGGAGCTTGACCCGCACGGTGGTGCCCTGCCCGGGGGCGCTTTCAATGTCAAGATCTGCGCCGTGCGCTTCCGCAATCCACTTGGCAATCGAAAGGCCGAGGCCGAAGCCGCCCGACCGGCGGGCCTTGTCGGCTTGGTAGAAACGATCGAAGGCGCTGGCAATGTCCGCCTGGCGCATGCCGATGCCCGTGTCTTGCACCGTGAGGGAGGCGGCATGGCGCGAGTCCGCCGTGCTTACCGTAACCGAACCGCCGGCGGGCGTATACTTGAGCGCGTTGTCGATCAGAATCAAGACCAGCTGGCGCAGCAGATCCGGATCGCCCCACACGTACGCGGGTTCGCTGGCGGCCAGCATCCGCACCGAGACCATGGCGTTGAAATAGGGCGCTTGGCGGCACACGTCCGCCGCGATCGCGTTGAGATCGACCCGCTCGCGCCGCACGGTCTGGCCGGCGTCGGCGCGCGCCAGCGCCAGCATGTCGGAGATCAGGCGGCTCATGCGTTCGGCTTCCGCGGCAATGTCGTCCAGCGCCGCCTTGCGCTCCTCCGGCGGCAAATCGGGAATGTCGCGCAAGAGCGCCACGTTACCGCTTATGACCGTGAGCGGCGTGCGCAGTTCATGGGAAACGTCGGCCACCAGGCGGCGCTGGGCCGCCAAGGCCTCGGCGACCCGGGCGTAGCTGCCTTGCAGGCGGTCCAACATCGCGTTGAACGTCATGGCGAGGCGGCCCACCTCATCGTTGGCGCCGGCCTGCGGCACGCGCCGGCTGAGATCTTGCGTCAGTCCGATGCGTTGCGCGGATTGCGCCAGGCGCTCCAGCGGCAGCAGACCGGCGTGCGCGACGATGTACGCCAGTCCCATGGCCGCAAAGACGATCGCGCCGCCGCCAACCAGGATAATCGCGCGCAACTGGCGCAAACTCGCTTCTACGTCGGCCAACGAACGAGCCACTTGCAGGATGCCAATCAGCCGCCCGCTGGCGAGGTAGGGATGGTGATAGATGCGCAGCAAGGCGCCGCGAACCGACGCCGTTTCGATGAATGGCTCTCCCTCGCGCGCCCGCTCCAGCACCTCGGCGCCGCGCGGCAGGTGCTCGTCGCTCAGACTTGCCGAGCGCGAGAAGACCTTGCCGTCGCCGCCGACCACTTGCACGAACGTGCCGGAGTGGATGAAGACATCGCTGTACTCGGGGCGCAGCCTGATTTCCAGTCCTTGCGATGTCGGCAGGACTTGCGTGAAGAGCAGAGCCTCGCGCACTTGGGCTTCCAGCGCCTGGTCGACTTCACCATAGATGGCGCGGGAGATGAGGATGTAGGTGAAGAGATAGTAGACTACGAGCGTGAGCGCGAGGACGCTCCCGGCGAGGAACGTAAGTCGGAGCCGCAATGACATGGGTTAAGTCTCGCGCAGCACGTAGCCGACGCCGCGCACGGTGTAGATGATGCGCGTGGCGCCGCTGGCCTCCAGCTTTTGCCGCAAATAGCCGACGTAGACTTCCAGCACGTTCGATTCACCTTCGAAATCAAACCCCCACACCTGCTCCATGATGTGGTGGCGGCGCAGAACGCGCCGGGGATTCTGCATGAAGAGCAGGAGCAGTTCGTACTCGGTGGTGGTGAGTTCGATGACGCGGCTGTCCCGCTCGGCGCGCCGTTCCGCCGTATCCAGCGAGAGGTCCGCGAAGTGAAGCACTTCGTCGTCCGGCGACGCGCTGCGCCGCAAGAGCGCGCGAATGCGGGCAAAGAGTTCCTCCAGTTCGAACGGCTTGACCAGGTAGTCGTCGGCCCCGCTGTCCAGGCCGACCACACGGTCGGAGACCTCATCCTTGGCAGTGAGCATGAGGATGGGAACCTGGCTCTCCTGGCGGATGCGTTTGCAAACGCCCAGGCCGTCCAGTCCCGGCATGAGGATGTCGAGAACGACAAGTTGCGGCCGCCGCTGCGAAACGAGCGAAATGGCCTGAAAGCCGTCGTGCGCCACTACCACCTCATAGCCCTGATGGGTCAGGGCGCGGTTGAGCAGCGCGGTAATCTTGCGGTCGTCGTCCACGACGAGGATGAGCATGAGACTGAACCCTATTCGCGCCGCAGCGTTTGCTACGGCGAGGCCGGCTGGCGCGTACGCCGCCGGGTCAACGATTTCGCCGCTTGCGCCCGGCTTCTACCCTTGAATTGTACAGCAGGCAGAATGAGCGCGTCCTACGACTGCGAGTTCTCGCCGCGGCGCGTCAACGCGCCGGTACGGCGTGGGCGAATTCATACGTGCGCGGTTTCGTCAGCAGTTCCAGCAGGTCGTCGGCGGTTGCCCGCGCGGTCTTACTGGGGATATCGCCGTCCGGCCGGGCCACGCTGACAAGCTCATACGGCGGTTCGAGCCAGAAGGGTTTGATTTCACTGCGTTTCGCCAGCGCGCGCCGCGTGCCTTCCTTGATGAGTTGCCGGGCCTTGGTGGGATGCAGGTGAATCGCGGCGCCATTATACAGCCGGTTCTCGTCCCCGGAAAGACCCGCCGCCGCCCCGCGCCGCAGCCCCGCCTTCACGGCGGCGGTCTCGATGTTGGGCACCAGCGCCTTGGCCTCGTCGGCGGCCGCCTGATCGCCGCTCAGGAAGATCGTCGGCACGCCAAAATAGGACGCGAAAAGGAAGTTGCACCCCATCTCGCCTACTGAAACGCCATTGATGGTGAGGTCTTCCACGTTGAACGAGCCGGTGTGCGCCAGGTGCCCGCCGTCGGTGTTCGACTTCGCGTGCTGGCCGATGCTGAGCGCCGCGTCGAAACTGTCGTCGCAGCCAAATGGGTAGCCGATGGGACGGCCGGCGAGGAGCTTGGCCTCCGGGTGCAGGAGCACCGGGTCGATCGCTTCATGCCCGTGCCCGTCCACGACCAGGATTTCCGTCGCGCCCGCTTCCAGGCACGCCTCGATGGCGGCGTTGGTTTCCAGTGTCGTCAGTTCGCGTCCCCGCTCGTAATAGCGCGAGGTCTTGGCACAGTAGTTGCCTGAATCGACAACGCCTGCTACCGCTTCCATATCGGTCATTATGTAAATCTTCAAGGGGATGCCTCCCAGTGTGCGTCTGACGTGTACGCGCTTATCGCTGCTTGATGGGCAGCCCGCGCTTGCGCGGCAAGCCGGATACGAACGAACTTAACCGGCCGCTTACGCAGTAAGCCTAACAGAGAGCGATTGCGGAATCCAGATTTCTTGCCCCACGTCGGGGGTCTACCCATTGCCTGGCGCGGCCGCCAAGCTCACGAACGGTCAAGCCCGCCGCCGCGCATGGTCGCGGCGACGGGCTTCCCTATCGTCTCTCGCCTTGGCTGGGGCGCTTACGGCGCGATCGGCTTTTCCTCCTGCGACCGCAGAGCTAGGTGAACCTCGCTGAGTTGCGCCTCACCGACCGGCGACGGCGCTTGTGTCATGAGGTCTACGGCCTGCTGGTTCTTGGGAAAGGCAATCGTCTCCCGGATGCTCTCCGCGTCGGCGAAGATGGCGATGGTGCGGTCCAGCCCCATGGCAATGCCGCCGTGGGGTGGCACGCCAAAGGAAAAGGCTTCCAGCATGTGGCCGATCTGCTCGTGGATTTGCTCTTTCGTGTAACCCATGGTCAGCCAGATTTGCTCCAGCAGTTCCCGCTTGTGGGCGCGGACGCTGCCGCCGCCGACTTCCCAGCCGTTGCAGACCAAGTCGTATTGCAGCGAGCGGGCGCGGCCCGGGTCAGAGGTGACGAGGTCTTCATCCTCCGGAAAAGGCCCGCAGAAGGGATTGTGAACAAAGCTCCAGCGGCTCTCGTCTTCGTCCCACTCGAACAGGGGAAAGTCCACGATCCAGCAGAAGGCAAGGGTGTTTGGATCGCGGAGGCCGAGCCGGTCGCCAATTTCCAAGCGCAGGCGCGCGAGCACGGCGTTGGCCACGTCGGGTTGGTCCGCGACGATCAGCACGAGGTCGCCCGCCTGGGCGTCAAGCGCCTCGGCAATGCTCCGCGTGGACTCCTCGCCAAGGTGCCGCAGGACCGGCGAACGCACCTGCTCGTCTTCCAGGGCAATCGTCACCATCCCTTTGCCGCCGAGTGAGCGGACGAGATTCGTCAACTCGTCCACCTGCTTGCGCGAGTAGTGGGCACAGCCCGGCGCGCGCACGCCTTTCACGATGCCGCCCCCGGCCACAACGTCCTTGAAGACGCGGAAGTCAGACTCCTTCGCAATGTCCGACACGTCCACCAGTTCCAGGCCGAAACGCAGGTCCGGGCAGTCGGTGCCGTACTTTGCCATCGCCTCGGCAAAGGGGATGCGGGGAATGGGCCGCTGCTGCACCGCTTTGCCGCTGAGCGTGTCCGCAAGTTCCAGGTAGAGGCGCTCGATCACGCCCATGACGTCGTCGCGCTCGACGAAGGACATTTCCACGTCAAGCTGGGTAAACTCAGGCTGCCGGTCGGCGCGCGGGTCTTCATCCCGAAAGCAGCGGGCTATCTGAAAGTAGCGGTCCATGCCGGAGACCATGAGCAGTTGCTTGAGTTGCTGCGGCGATTGCGGCAGGGCGTAGAACCGGCCCGGATGGACGCGGCTCGGCACCAGGTAGTCGCGGGCGCCCTCGGGCGTGCTCTTAAGCAGGATGGGCGTCTCGATCTCCCAGAAGCCATCCGCGTCCATGAAGTCGCGGATGGCCTTGATCAGCTTGTGCCGCAGTTCCATCGCGCGTTGCATCTCTTCGCGCCGCAGGTCCAGGTAGCGGTAGCGCAGCCGGATGGATTCGTCCACCTCCAAGGCGGGGTTGTTGAGGTCGAACGGCGGAGTCTGCGTTACCGAGAGAATCTGCAAAGAGGCCGCATGCACTTCGACGTCGCCGGTCGGCAAGCTGGCGTTGCGCGTGCCTTCAGGGCGCGTTTGCACCGCGCCTGTGAGACTCAGCACGAACTCGTTGCGGACTTGGGCGACGGCGGCCTGCGTGTCCGCCGCGGCCTGGGGGTCTACGACTACCTGCGTAATGCCGTAGCGATCGCGCAGGTCGATGAAGACGATGCCGCCGTGGTCCCGGCGGCGGTGGACCCAGCCATTCAACGTAACGGTCTGTGCGACGTGCTCTTCACGTAACTCGCCGCACGTATGGGTGCGCTTCCAGGGTGCGCTCACGAAATCTGTCTCCTTGAATCAAGGGAAGCGGTTGTCATTGCAAGCAGGACAACCGAGGCAATTCTCTGTTTCATTTCTCTCCGCAGTCCCAGCCTGGGCGTAGTTTGGACACGGCCAAGCAGCCGCGACCATGCCGGGCGTGTGATATGAGGTCATTGGCCTTGATCAGGCTCACTGCGCCGCGCTAGAGGCGGGGACTACGGTCTCCGGGGAGCGGAGCGCCGGGCAGCGCGTTAGTGCCACTGCCCCGGTAGCGGGAACTACGGGGCAGCGTGAGGTGCACCTCGCTCGGTAGTCTAATGGAAAGTACCATTGTGGTGTAGGCGAAACTCTTCCAGTTACGATACCGCGGCCGGTTCCGGCTCAGCGGTCTGTGGCGCGTCCACGCCGAAGCGCAGCCTGTCTTCCTGCGCGTCCACCGTCACGCGCGAACCCTCGGCCAGTTTGTCGCCGAGCAGCATCTTGGCAAGCGCGTTCTCGATCTCGCGCTGCACGAACCGGCGCAACGGGCGTGCCCCGTAGTCGTGGTCGTAGCCGTTCTCGATCAGCCAGGCCTTGGCGGCGGGCCGTACTTCCAGAGTAACATAGCGGTCCTTCAGGCGTTGCCGCACTTCGGCCAGCATGAGTTCCACCACGTCCTGCAACTGCGATTTGCTCAAGTAGTGGAAGACGATAATTTCGTCGATGCGGTTGAGAAATTCCGGCCGGAACGTCTGCCGCAATTCTCGATGCAGCTTGGATTTGGTTGCTTCGAAGTCTTCCCGGTCTTCATCCGTGCCGCCGGGTTGGAAGCCGAGCGCGCCATTGGCGCCCAGTACGTTCGCGCCGACGTTGGAGGTCATGATGATGACGGTGTTGCGGAAGTCCACCACGTGCCCATGCCCATCCGTCAGGCGGCCGTCCTCCATGACCTGGAGCAACGTGTTGAACACGTCGGTGTGCGCCTTCTCGACTTCGTCGAAGAGCACCACCCGGTAGGGCCGCCGCCGCACGGCCTCGGTCAACTGGCCGCCCTCTTCGTAGCCGACGTAGCCGGGCGGCGCGCCGATGAGCCGGCTCACGCTGTGCCGCTCCCGGTACTCGGACATGTCGATGCGCACCAGGGCGTCCTCGTCGTCGAACATGAACTCCGCCAGCGCCCGCGCCAGTTCAGTCTTGCCGACGCCGGTGGGGCCGACGAAGAGGAAACTGCCAATCGGGCGCTTGGGATTCGCCAGCCCTGAGCGGGAGCGGCGAATGGCCTCGGAAACCGCCGCGACCGCTTCTTCCTGTCCGACCATGCGCTTGTGCAGTTCCGCCTCCATCTGCAGGAGCTTTTCGGCTTCCTCTTGAAAGAGTTGGGCCACCGGAATGCCGGTCCATTTTGCAAGCACCTGCGCCACGTCCTTGGCGCTAACCTCTTCGCGCACCTCTTGGCTGCCAAGCCATGCCTGGCGGGCCGAATCGTACGCTTCTTGCGCGCGCAGATGCTCGGTGCGGCAGGTGGCGGCGCGTTCGTAGTCGCGGCTTTGCCAGGCGGCTTCCTCTTCCTGCTCGCACTGCTTCAGCCGTTTCTCAAGCTCTTTGATGTCCGCCGGCATGCTGAAAATCTCCATTCGCACCTTGGCCGCCGCCTCGTCGATGAGGTCGATGGCTTTGTCCGGCAAGAAGCGCTCGGTGAGATAGCGTTGCGACAGCTTGGCGGCGGCTGTCACGGCGCTATCGTTGATCTTCAGGCCGTGGTGCCTCTCATATTTCTCGCGCAGCCCGCGCAAGATGGCGATCGTGTCCTCGACGGACGGTTCTTCAACGTACACCGGCTGGAAGCGGCGCTCCAGCGCGGAATCTTCCTCGATGTGACGGCGGTACTCGTCGAGAGTGGTCGCGCCGACGACCTGCAATTCGCCGCGCGCCAGGGCGGGTTTGAGGATATTCGCCGCGTCGATCGCGCCCTCGGCGCCGCCGGCCCCGACCACCGTGTGGAGTTCGTCAATGAAGAGAATGACCTCGCGCTTGGCCTGCTGTACCTCGTCCACCACGCCTTTGAGACGTTCCTCGAACTCGCCGCGGAACTTTGCCCCCGCCAGCAGCGCGGCCATGTCCAAAGCGATCACGCGCTTGTCGCGCAGTTGCTCGGGCACGTCGCCGCTCTCGACGCGTTGCGCCAGTCCTTCGAGGATGGCGGTCTTGCCCACGCCGGGCTCGCCCATGAGGACGGGGTTGTTCTTGGTGCGCCGGGAGAGGATCTGCATCACGCGGTGAATCTCGTCGGCGCGTCCGATGACCGGATCGAGCTTGGCTTCACGGGCGAATTGCGTGAGGTCGAGACCGAATCGCTCCAACATGCGGTACCTGGATTCCGCCTCCGGATCGGTGACGCGGTGCTGGCCGCGCACTTTCTCCATCGCCTGGTAGATTTGCTCGCGCTCGATGCCGGCTTCCTGCAGAATGCGGTGGGAGTGGCCGTCCTCGGCGGCGGAGATGGCAATCAGCAGGTGTTCCGTGCCAACGTATTCATCCTTGAGGCGACTCGCCTCTTCCCCGGCCAGATCGAACACGCGTTGGGCGCGCGGCGTGATGTAGTAGGACGCCTGCCCGCTTTGGCCGAACGATACCTGCGGCCGCGGCCGCAGCGACATCTCAAGACGCTGCTCGAGTTGCGCGGGATCGACGTTGAGGACGCTCAACATCTGGGGCACGAGACCATCGCTCTGCCGCAGCAGCGCCAGCAGGATATGCTCGGTGTCAAGCTGATTGTGATTGTGCTGGAGCATTATTTCCTGGGCCTTGGCCAGAGCCTCTTGCGCCTTAGTGGTGAAACGGTCATTCCACGCCATGTTCCATCGTCCTTATACCAAGATTCCCAAACAGGAAGCCATCTGCGCCGGATGTGGCGCGGTTTGTGCCGAGCGGGGGACAAGCCCCCGCGCTACGGTGTAGATTCCGTCTGTCATTCCGGCGGAAGCCGGAAGCCATCTGCGCCGGATGCGGTGCGGTTTGGCCCAAGCGGGGGACAAGCCCCCGCGCTACGGTGTGGATTCCCAGTGCCTACATATCCTGGTAGTTTTGAGTCACTCGTTGCAGCAGTCCCTTGAGGCGCGCAATCTCCGCTTCGTACTGCTCGCGCTGCGCGTCGAGCTTCTCATCCATCTCTTGCTGGAGCCGCTCCATGCGCTCGGTGAGATTCAATATCACTTCCACGCCGGCGAGATTGACGCCCAGATCGTTGACGAGGCGCTGAATCTGCTCCATTCGCTCCAAGTCGGCCTGTGAGTAAAGCCGGACGTTGCCCTTGGAACGGCGGGGCTTGACCAATCCCAGGCGCTCATAGTGCCGCAGCGTCTGGGGATGAACGCGCAGTTCCGCGGCCACAACGCCGATGGCAAAGAACGGACCCTCGCTCTTGAAGCGTATGTTCATGGTTGTCCTCTGTTTCCCCGGTGAGGCTCAGCGTTCTCTCTATCGGCGGCCTAGGCCGTAACCGGGCTGCCTTTGCGCAGTTGCGCCAGTTCGGCGAAGAGTTCTCTTTCGCGGGCCGTCAGCCCCTTGGGCAGGCGCACCTGCACCCGCGCGAACAGGCTGCCCCGCGCCTGGCTCTTCAAGCGCGGCATTCCTTGGCCGGCCAGGCGGAAAACTTGCCCGTTGGGCGTTTCGGCGGGTATGCGCATGACGACGCTCTTGCCGTCGGGGAGCGGCGCTTGGACCTCTGCGCCCAGCACCGCGTCCACGAGATCCACCTGCACGTCCACGTGCAAGTCATCGGACCGCAACTCGAAGCGCGGATCCGGCGCGATCGCGACGACGAGATAGAGGTCGCCGCGTTGCCCGTTTCTGCCGGGGTGTCCTTCACCGGCGACGCGGATGCGGGAGCCGGCGCGCACGCCGGCCGGGATCTTCACCTCCAGCCGCCGTTGCCGCAAGCGGCTGCCGCTGCCCCGGCACATCGTGCACACGGTTGCGCCGTCGTGCCCGGCGCCGCCGCAAGCGGGGCACGTTCCCGGCACCTGTAAATTGAACGTACGCAACGTGCCGGTATAGGCTTCGGCCAAGGCGACCTCTACTTCCTGTTCCAGGTCCCGTCCCTGTTGCTCTCCCGGTTGCTGCGTGCGTCCAAAGAGCGACTCGAAGAAATCGGAGAAGCCGCCGGAGCGGGCGTTGCCGCGGCCAATGTTTTCAAAATCCAGGCCGCCCAGACCGCCCAGGTCAAAGGGAAAGCCGCCGCCCGTGCCCGCCTGCGTCTGCCAGGAGCGTCCGGAGCGGTGGGCGGCGCGCGCCTGGTCGTAGCGCGCCCGCTTCTTCTCGTCCCGCAGCGCCTCGTACGCTTCGTTGATTTCCTTGAAGCGTTCCTCGGCCCCGGCGTCGCCCGGGTTCACGTCCGGGTGGTACTTGCGGGCCAGACGCCGGTACGTCTCCTTGATCTGTTTTGAGGAAGACTTAGGCGAGACGCCCAGTACCTTGTAGTAGTCCTTGAACTGCATCTAACTCACTCTACGGCGCACGTTTCGGACTCTCGCTGCGGAAACCGCCGCCGGTCAGGGCGCGTCCGCCGGTTCTTCCGGCGACGGGCGCTCCTGCGCCACGCGCACGCGCGCGGGACGGAGCACGGCGTCACCGAAGAGATAACCGGGCTGAATCTCGCCTGTCACCGTGTCGGCTGCCCCGCCGTCTGCAACGGGCTGCACCTCCACCGCTTCGTGGTAGCGGGGATCGAACGGCTCTCCCAACGCAGCGATGCGCTTCACCTCATGCCGCTCCAACACGTCGTGAAACTGCACCAGCGTCATGCGCACGCCGGTAAGCAGGCCATCCACCGCGCCCGCATGGTGCTCTTCCTGATAGGCGATGGCTCTCTCCAGGTTATCGACGACGGGCAGAAGCGCTTCGAACGTCTGCTTCTGCGCGTCGCGGACACCCTCCGCGATGAACTGGACCGAGCGCTTGCGGTAGTTTTCCAGGTCGGCGCGGGCACGCAAGAACCGGTCTTGGTACATCTCGGCTTCCTGCGCGGCGGCCGCCAGTTGCTCTTCGAGCGACGCCTCTGGAGCGGACGGATCGAGGTCTTCATCGCCGCCGTCCGCGGCAGTCTGGGCAACCTGACCATCCCGCTCCTCAGTCGAGGCAACGGCATCGGTCTCGCTCTCCGCGCCACCCGCTTGGGCGGTCTTCTTGGCTTGTGCCACTAGTCACAATCCTCTCGTAGAGAGGCGGCCCTGCGCGCCGCCCCCCGCCTAGCGCTTCTCACCGTCCGTCGCTTCTTCCTTGCTGTGGGCGTCGGACTCTTCAGTGGCGCGGAATTCGGCGTCGACGACCGTGTCGTCGCCGCCGTCCGCGGCGCTGCCTTGGGGATTGGCGGCAGCGCCGACCGGATCGCCGTCCTCGCCCTGGGCCGCGCCGGCGCGGGCGTACATGGCCTCGCCAATCTTCATCGACGCCTGCTGCACCTCTTCCTCCGCCGCCTCGATGCTGGCGGTGTCGTCGCCCTTCAGCGCCTCGCGCAGTTTCTCCAACGCGGCTTCCACCGCCGCGCGGTCTTCCGCGGGCACGTCGTCTCCCAGGTCTTTCAGCGAGCGTTCCGTCTGATACAGGAGCGTGTCCGCGCGATTGCGCAGTTCCACTTCCTCCGCCCGCGCCCGGTCGTCGTCGGCGTGCTCTTCGGCCTCCTTGACCATCTGGTCCACCTGCTCCTTGCTGAGCGTGGTAGAGGCATGGATCGTGACGTTCTGCTCCTTGCCGCTGCCCAGGTCTTTGGCGGTCACGTTCAGGATGCCGTTGGCGTCGATGTCGAAGGTGACGTCGACCTGGGGAACGCCGCGCGGCGCCGGCGGAATGCCCTCCAGGCGGAACTGGCCGAGGAGCATGTTGTCCTTCGCCATGGGGCGTTCGCCCTGGAAGACCATGATGTCCACCGCGCTCTGGCCGTCTTGCGCGGTTGAGAAGATTTCGCTCTTGCGCGTCGGCACGGTGGTATTGCGTTCGATCATCTTCGTGAACACGCCGCCCAGCGTCTCGACGCCCAGGCTGAGCGGGGTGACGTCGAGCAGCACCACGTCCTGCACCTCGCCGCCCAGCACACCGGCCTGAATCGCCGCTCCGACGGCCACGACTTCATCCGGGTTGACGCCCTGGTGCGGGTCTTTGCCGATGAGTTTCGTGACCAACTCTTGAATCACCGGCATGCGGGTGGCGCCGCCGACGAGCACCACTTCGTCGATGTCGTTGGGGCTGAGCCCGGCGTCGTTCAGGGCCTGTTGGAAGGGACGCTGGGTGCGGTCGGTCAATATCGCGGTCAGATCTTCGAACCGGGCGCGGGTCAGGGTTTGGGAGAGATGCTTCGGCCCGTTCTGGTCGGCGGTGATGTAGGGTAGGTTGATCTCCGTTTGCAGCATGGTGGAAAGCTCGATCTTGGCTTTCTCCGCGGCTTCGATCAAGCGTTGCAACGCCTGCCGGTCCTGGCGCAGATTGATCCCCTCGTCACTCTGGAACTGCTCGGCCAGGTGGCTGACGATCTTGTCGTCGTAGTCGTCGCCGCCCAGATGGGTATCGCCCGCCGTAGACTTTACCTCGAACACGCCGTCTCCTACTTCCAGAATGGAAACGTCGAACGTGCCGCCGCCCAGGTCCCAGACCAGGATAGTCTCCGTGGCTTTCTTTTCAAGACCATACGCCAGAGACGCGGCGGTAGGCTCGTTGATGATGCGCAGCACCTCCAGGCCGGCGATCTGGCCGGCGTTCTTGGTAGCCTGGCGTTGGCTGTCGTTGAAGTACGCCGGCACGGTAATCACCGCCTGGGTCACTTCCTCACCCAGGTACTTCTCGGCGTCGCCCTTGAGTTTCTGCAGAATCATCGCCGCGACTTCCTCCGGCGTGAAGTCCTTGCCCAGCGCGGGCACGGCGACGCGCGCCTCGCCCTTGGGCCCCTTGGCAATCGAATAGGCGACGCGATTGCCCTCGTTCTGGACTTCGTCGTAGCGATGACCCATGAAGCGCTTGATGGACGATACCGTGTTTTCGGGATTCAGCACGGCCTGCCGCCGCGCCAACTGGCCCACCAGGCGTTCCTCGCTCTTCGTGAACGCCACCACCGACGGGCAGAGGTCGCCGCCCTCCGTGGTGGGGATTACCACCGGGTCGCCGCCTTCCATTACCGCGACCACGGAGTTGGTGGTGCCAAGGTCTATGCCAATAATCTTGCCCATGTGCTATGCCTCCTCAGCTATGGTTGGCCCAATGGGTGTACCCACCGGTAGATTGTCCGGTGTTGGGGTGGGAATACGCTCTTTCGCGGGAACTCGCCGCTTTCTCTTGGGGCGTTTCGCCTTGCCTGTATTGCTGGCGCCTCGCAGGAGGGCGGCGTCGAGCACGTCGTCCATCGTATCGGCCCAGATGATGCGCAACTCCTCCAGCGCCTCTTTCGGCACGTCTTCCAGGCTATGCCTGTTCTTGCTGGGCAACACTACCGAGCGCACGCCGGCGCGGTGGGCCGCCAGCAGCTTTTCCTTGAGCCCGCTCACCGGCAGGACGCGGCCGCGCAAGGTGACCTCCCCGGTCATGGCCACGTCCTTGCTTACCGGCCGTTGTGTGAGGATGGAAATGATCGACGTTGCCAAGGCCACGCCGGCGGAAGGCCCTTCCTTGGGCACGGCGCCGGCCGGCACGTGGACGTGGAGATCGTTACCCGAAACCACGTCCGCCGCAATGTCCAGCGAGCGCGCTTTGGCCCGGGCGAAGGAGAGCGCGGTCATGGCGGACTCCTGCATCACTTCGCCAAGCTGGCCGGTCAGAATGAGGTTGCCCTTGCCTTTCATGAGCGCGGCTTCCACGGTGCTGACTTCGCCGCCGGCCGCGGTCCAGGCCAGGCCGGTTACGACGCCAACTTCGTCTTTACGCTTATCGAGTTTGGTATTCAGTTTTTCCGGCCCCAGGAGGTCCTGCGCGCGGCGCGGGCCGACGCGCACCGACTTCTGCTCGCCGGCCGCGATCATGCGCGCGACTTTGCGGTTAATCGTGGCAATCTGGCGTTCCAGGTTGCGCACGCCCGCTTCGGCCGTGTAGCCGCGAATTATCTTGCGCAGACCCTTATCCGTAATCGTGCACTGCGAGCGACGCAGTCCATGCTGCTGCAACTGCCGGGGCACCAGATAGCCCCGCGCAATATGGAGTTTCTCTTCCTCCGTATAGCCGGAGATGTTGATTATTTCCATGCGGTCGAGCAGCGCCGGCGGAATAGTCTCCACCAGGTTGCCGGTGGCGATGAAGAGTACCTGCGAGAGGTCGTACGGCGCTTCGAGATAGTGATCGGAGAAGCTGAAGTTCTGTTCCGGGTCGAGCACCTCCAGCATGGCGCTGGACGGATCACCGCGAAAGTCGTAGCCCAGCTTGTCGATTTCGTCCAGCACGAAGACCGGATTGATGACGCCGCCCTGGCGCATGCCCTGGATGATCCTGCCTGGGAGCGCCCCGATGTACGTGCGGCGATGGCCGCGAATTTCGCCCTCGTCCCGCACGCCGCCCAGGCTGATGCGGACGAACTTGCGGTCCAGGGCGCGGGCGATCGAGCGGCCCAGAGAGGTCTTGCCGACACCCGGCGGGCCAATCAAGCAGAGAATGGGCGTGCGCGCGTGCTTGGCCAGGCTGCGCACCGCCAGGTATTCGAGGATGCGGTCCTTTACCTTGTCCAGTCCGTAGTGATCCGCATCCAGCACGGACTTGACTACTTTTATGTCTACTTCCTGCGGGGCGTCGCCGGCCCAGGGCAAGGCGAGCAGCCACTCCAGGTAGGTGCGCACAATGCCGACTTCCGGTGATGCCGACGGCATGTTGCCCAGCCGCCCGGCCTCGTGGCGCGCCTTCTCTTTCACCTCGTCCGGCATGTCCGAGGCTTCGATTGCCTTCTTGATCTCCTCGATCTCAGCCAGTTGCGGGTTGGCCTCGCCCAGTTCCCGGTGAATCGCCTTCAGTTGCTCGCGCAGATAGTATTCGCGCTGGGCCTTTTCCATGCCCTGCTGGATTTCGCCCTGGATGCGCGCCTTGACCTCGGAAATCTGCAATTGGCGCGCCATGATGCGGTAGACGCGCCGCAGCCGCTCTACCGGATCGAGTATGCTCAACAGCCTGCGGCGCTCTTTCAGGGTGAGTTCCGGCGCATAGCCGAAGAGGTCGGCGAGCCGCCCGGGGTCGTCCATGCCCCGGGCGACGGCAACGGCGTCGCGGGGCACCTGGGGTTCTTTTTCGACGTAGGTTTCTATCTGGTTGATGACGCTCCGCACCAGCGCCTCGGTTTCCAGGCTGGTCTCGGCTACTTCGTCTACAGCCTCTACCTCGGCCACCAGGTGCTTCTTCTTCCAAATCTTGATGAGACGGCCCCGTTTTTGGCCTTGGAACAGCGCCTGGTGTTTCCCGTCGGGCAGGCGGATGAGTTGGCCGACGCCGGCAATGGTGCCGACGGCGCCGGCATGTTCGCGCTTGGGCACGTGCAGCTTAAACTCCTTGTCCGGCGTGAGCAGCAAGACCTTGTTGTCCTGCTCCCGCGCGGCCGCTACCGCCTTGTACGCGGCGTCGTCTTCCAGGCGCAGGGGCACCGTCATGTACGGAAAGACGACAGAATCCGTGAGGACGACCACCGGCAGCCGCAATCGTTGCTCGTGATCGTCCGGCAGTTCTTCCGCGTCTCGGTTTTGGTCGGGCTGCTCAGCCATACGAGTGTGTCCTCGTAATTTCTCTATGGAGGAAGGCTACTATCTCCAGCAAAGAAGTTGAGTGTCTCCATATCAACTATACTATCACGCCAAAGATAGTCTCATTATACACAGGTGTGGAAGATAACACAAGAAAGCGGTTTCTCTGGATGAAATGCCCGTTAATCGCAAGCAGTTTGGCGCGCGGGCAAGCCCGGAAGCCCGCATTGATTATTCGTGCCGGGTCGCCAAGTCCGCTGGCGCTCAGGCCGGCGTGCGCGGCGCACGTGAAGCGGCCGGCGCTTAATATGACAAGCCGCCCGGGCGTACGAGCGGCTTGTCATCAGGAAAAAGGAGGAGGGAAGGATGCGCATGCGCGCAAGGCGCACACGAACATTCAGGGTTTAGGAGAACACGTCAGAGAACCTCAATCGAAGAGCAGCGCCTTCTGGCGCAGGATGAAGTCTCCCAGGAGACCCAGTTGCACCTCGTAGCGCGTGCCGGCGTGTTGCGGGTGATACTCGAAACGGGCGCGTTGGAAGTACTGCACGACTTTGCCATTCTCAATCACCTCTTGTGTGATGGGATAGCCAAAGATGTAGATGCCGCCGTTCTCGCGGAAGTACTTGAGAAACGCGTAGTGCACGGAGTGTCCGGTTTGCGGAAAGTACTCCTGAAACTCCGTTGTCGGCAGCGGCGGCACGGTCTGCGCAGGCGGCTCGCCTCTGCGAATCTCGTTGCCCAGCAGCGCCAGTTGCACCTCGTAAATCGTATTCGTGAACTGCGGGTGATGCTCGAAGCGGGCGCGTTGGAAGTATTGCACGGTCAGGTTGCCCTCCCGCATTTCTTCCGTGCGGGGATAGCCGAAAATCTCTAAGCCGCCGTTCGCCTCGAAGAACGTCCGAAATATGCCCTGCACGTTATGTCCGGTTTGCGCAAAGTAGAGGGCGTTGGGATTGTTGCTCGGCGGGACCGGGTCGGTGGGGAGCCGGTCGCGCACGGTAATTCTTACCCAGAGATCATCCCCCAGGGGCATTCCGCCTGGACCCTGCATCGTCCAGACGCCGATGCACTCGCCGCATGACTGCGGCGCTCGCAGATCAACGCTTACCGCGCCGGTTTCGCCGGGTCGCAGGGGCGGCAGGGGCACGCTCTGCGGACCGTCAAAGCGGTTTCTGCCTTTGAACACCAATCGAAAGTCGCCGTTCCAGGTCATTCCCCCGGTGTTCATGATCTTCCAGGTCTTCGTGAAGCTTCTTCCCGCCGGAATCGCGGCGCCGTCCGGTATCGTCAAGTCCTCGACGAATCGCGCGTCGGGATTTATGAAATACGCCAGGATGCCGCTATAGAGGGAATCCGCCACGCGTTGCTGGTAGAAGGGGTCGCTCAGCTTGAAGGCTTCGGCGTGATTGGTCAAGGTGCCTATTTCCGCGATCACGGCCGGCATGCCTACCTTGCCCAATAGGTAGTAGGGCGCCGTGCGCACGCCGCGATTATCCGCTTTCGCTACTTTCATGAGGCCGTCTCTAATGCTTGCGGCAAGATTCCGGCTCTGGGCGACGAGTTCCGGCGGGCGGGTTTCGGGGTAGACGTAGCCGTTGGTCGTTCCGTAGTAGACCACCACGCCGGAACGAGACGCATCCATCACGGAGTCCGCGTGAATGGAAATGAAGATGTCTCCCTGAGATTGGTTTGCAATTTCCACGCGCGCTTCCAGGTCGGCGCGGCGACTCTGCTGACCGTTCCCAAGTGTGGAGTCGTCTGTGCGCGTGTACACGGCTGCCGCGTTCGCTGTTTCCAGGAGTGCCTTGAGCTTGAGGGCAACGGCCAGGTTGACGTCTTTTTCCCTGAAGCCATTCACCACGGCGCCGGGATCTTCCCCGCCATGGCCGGGATCGATGACGATGACTTTACCAGCGAGCGGCCCCCGCGCCTGCACGAAGCCGGCCGGTAGCCCTACGGTGGCGACAAGGAAAACGAAGAGGATCGAGAGAATCGAGACGCGAATAGACTGCATACGCCATTCGGCAAAGGGAGAAGAACGAGTGCGAGAACGAAAGGGAAAGACGAAAAATGAGGTCTTGCTCGTCTACTATAGCACGACCGGCCGGAGCGCGCAAGGGTTTGGGACGGGATTATCGAAGAAAGTGGCGGGGAGCGACCGGCAGCGCGCCCAATCGGACTCCCCGGTACAGGGGAGCGCGGAAGCAATGCAGCCTAGCTGGGCACTTCCAGCGTGCGCGCTCTGCTCGACAGCGTGATCGTATCGACCTGCTGATTTGTCGTCGTGTCGATCACGTGGATCACCGGCAGGCTGCCGTCGGCGATGTAGAGGTACCGTCCCTCGCTCGAGAGCGCCATACCCCGCGGCCGCTGCCCCACCGGGATGGTGTCGTCCACCGCCAGCGTCGTCGGGTCAAGCACCTGGCAGTAGCCGAGCGACTCGTTGAGCACGTAGAGCCGCTCTTCATGCGGGTGCAGCGCCACGGCAATTGACCCGGCGCTGGTGGTTGCCCCCGGCTCCACCGTGCCGTCGCGGATGTTGACGATGGCAAGCGTGCCGGATTCGATGAGCGTGGTGAACAGGCGCGTCCCGTCCCGGGCCATTACGCTGCGGCCCGGATTCTCCCGGACGTCAATGGTGCGCACGACCGCCAGCGGATTCGTGCTCAGCACCGTAATGGTCTTGCTCTGGTGGCCGACGTGTATGAGGCGGCTGGCGTCGGGAGTGAGGATGAGCTGCCCGTACGACGGAATCTCCGTCACGCTCTTGGTGACTTGCAAGGACTCCATGTCGATCGCCACGATGCGAAAGACCCGCTCGTCATTGTCGCCCTGGAACCTGATGAGCCCGAACATCGTCGTTTCGTTGAAAGGACGCAGCGAGAGGATTGTGGGCTGGCCGTAGCCGCTCTCGATGGTGAACGTCTCGTCTACCGCGCCCGTGGCGGCGTCGAAGCGGACGATCGCGCTGCCGTAGCGGCCGCTATAGAGGTAGCGTCCATCCAGGCTGGGAACGAGATTGAACGTGGGCGGGACTTCCTCGTAGCGTGTGATCGGCAGATTGCTGGCGGTGTCGATCAGCGTGAGTGAGTCGTCCCGGCCGCCGACGAACAGCCGGCCGCCGGGGCGCGGCTCCAGCGACACCGGCACTTCAGTTTCCCGGCGGGATACCGTTACTTCCGCGCGGGCCAAGGCGTGGTCCAGCTTGCGCACGCCAATCGTGTACGCGCCCAGCGGCACGTCCGCGATGGTGGCCGTGCCGTCCTCCCGCGTGAACGCTTCGGCCAGCAACTGGCCAATGGCGTCGTACAGGGTCACGTGCGCCCCGGCCACCGGCTCGCCGTCACCCACGCTGGCTCTCACTACCAGTGGCCAGCCCGTGCGGGTCACTTGCAGCAGGCGCGTGTGCAGGTGCTCGCGGCCGCGGGGGGTTTCGCCCCGGGCTTCCACGAACAGGTCGTTTTCCCCGAGCAGCGGCAGGTCTTCCGGCAGCACGAACGGCACCCGAAACGTGCCGTAGGCGTCCGCCCAGATGTGGCCGACGGTAACCGCCGATTCTCCATCCGGATAGGTCAATTGAAGCCGTATCAGCGCGCCCTCCGGCCAGTGGGCGCCGGTAATGAAGACCGTCCCGCCCAACTGGGCGCGCCCCGGCAGCACGCTTACCGTCGGCTCACCGTCTTCGCTCATCTCCAGCACCGGCGCCGCGTAGTCAGGCACGCCGCGCAGCCGGTCCACGAGCGCGCCGGCAAACCCCAAGACGAGGACGACCCCCACGACGGAGAGCAACGTGAGAACCAAGGCGCGCGTGCGATTTGTAGAAAGTGCCACAGGCGCTCCTTTGAGAGTCTTCTTGCTTTTGCCAATAATACTCCCCTGCGCCGCGCGGGGGCAATAGGCCGGGCACTGGCGGCCATCTGCCACGTAGCACAGCAAGCCAAAAGTTCGGGCAGTGCCGCGCTCCGGTTGCGCTGCCTCAGACAATCGCGTCGAAACGAGCGGCGCAGGTAGCAAACCTACGCTGCCCGCAGGTTACAAACCTGCGCTACCGCAGGGTGTTGCAAAGCTACGCTAATCGAGCGGGTTGCAAACCTGCGCTGCCGGCGTCGCGGGACAATGTAGACGCTATGTACTTTTCGACAGGAGTAGATGCCACATCCTTCAAATCGCAGTGTCTGACGCACGAGCCGGTGGTCACTTTGTGTAATGACATGTCAGTAGCGTATAGTCACTCATGTATCCTTCGAGCGGCACATGAACCGGCGCGCCGGCCGCAGTAGTAGCGAGTGCACGAGGCGGAGACGCTGCGCGCGGCTGGCGGCACACTTGAACCGATGGGACGTGGGCATGAGATTCATAGTTTTTTCAAAGCGATTCGAACACCTTTCACTGGAGGAAATGGCGGCGACGATTGCCGGACTGGGCCTGGACGGCTTCGAGCTTGCCGTGCGCGGCGCCGGTCATGCCCTGCCGGAAGCGGCGGCGGGCACGGCCGGCCACGTGACGCCGGACCGGGTGCGCGCGGACCTCCCCCGCGCGGTAGAGGTTTGCCGCGCGCATGGACTTGAAATCGGCTGGATCACCACGGACATTACCAGCGCCGCCTCTCCGCACGCCCGCGAGGTCATCGCCGTTGCCAGTGAATGCGGCATTCGGCAGTTCAAACTCGGCTACCATCACTACCAGGGCTTCGGCCACCTGCGGCGGCAACTGGACGAGATGCGCCGCGACCTGGAAAGCATCGAGCGGCTGTGTCTGGAATACGGCATCCAGGCCGGCGTGCACGTTCACGCCGGCTACTGCTTGTCCGCCGAGGCGATGCAGGTGGAGCGCCTGGTGGCCGACTTCGAACCGGCCGCGCTGGGCGTCTACGCCGATCTCGGCCACATGGGCTTGGAAGGCGCGTACGGCGGCTGGGTGCAGAGCCTGGACCTCATTGCCGAGCGCCTCATCATGCTCTCGCTCAAGAATGTGGGTCTCTTCCCCTATACCGCGCAGGACGACGGCGGCCGCCGTTCCCACGTGCGACCGGGACAGGACGGCGCGCGCTCTGAATCGACCGCCGGTGTGGTTTCCTGGGAGAGCAAGTTCGTACCTTTAAAGGAAGGCATCACGCCGTACCGCGAGGCGTTCGAGTACCTGAAGCAAATCGGCTACGGCGTCGGGGCAGACGCCAACCGCTGCGCGTCGTTCCACACTGAATACCAGGGCGCATGGAGTTGGCGGGAACTATCCAACCCTGAGTTGCTGGCGCAACTCGAAGAGGACGTGGCCTACGTGCGGCAGATCGTGGCTGAACTGGGGATGTAGGAGACGCCCGCCACAGGCTACTCTTCTCAGCCGACAATCAACCCAGCGCGCCGCATGGCTAGCTTATGTAAATATAAGAGGTTGCTCGATTGCGCGGCCGACACTTTTCCATTGATGGAGACAGGCGGCGGTTGCCGAGGTTTTCAAACTTGAAGGGGGACGACGGCAGCGCAGGCCTCTAAACTTGAGTGGGGGCGACAGTAGCGCAGGCAGAAACAGGAGGCGAACATGACGTACCGTGTGGGTCTGATCGGACTTGAGCAACACGTCGAGCGCGTGTTCGGCGCGGTGGACAATGACTCTGAGATTGCGCTGGCCGCGGTCGCCAACGCCGGCGAGCCAGGGGCGGCGCTGGCGGAAAAGTACCAGGCCGCCATCTATGACGACTATAACGAACTCTTGGCCCGGGACGACTTGGACGTGATTGCCAGTTTTCAGTTGCCGGTTCACCAAGGGGAGACCGTCATCGCGGCGTTGGAAGCGGGTTATCCGGTGCTGGCGGAGAAGCCGATGGTCTCGCGCCAAGAGGCACTCGACCGGGTCATCGAAATCCTTCAGGAAAACACCTCTCTCCACGTCGGGCAACTCTTCAGCCGGCGGGGTAACCCCGTATATCGCGCCGTGCGCGACGTGGTGCGGAGCGGCCAAATCGGCGAGGTGGCGCTGGCTTACGCCCTCATCGCGGCCACCGAGCGGCGTGGCGTGCGGCCGGAGTGGTTCTTCGACCGGCGGCTCTCCGCCGGGCCGGTGCTCGACTTGCTCATCCACGACATCGACATCGTGCGCTGGATCACGGGCCTCGAGTATCAGAGCGTCATCGGTACGGAAGGCAACGTAGGCCGCCCGGACGACCCCCACTACCACAACGTCGGGCAGATGCTCTTCCGCTTGGACGGAGGGGTAAGCGCCGTCATGGAACACCACCGCCTGGTGCCGCCAAGCCTCGGACGCATGGACAACCGCCTCAAAATCCTGGGCACACAGGGGCAGGCGGAGATCACCCACGACAACCGGGTGTGGCTCTACCGCTGGGACGAATCGGAAGAGCTGATCGACCTTCCCGAACAACGGGACATCTTCTCCAATTTCGTGCGCTCCGCCTGCGCGGGACACGCGCCTATCGTGAGCACGCAGGACGCGGTGCAAAGCATGCAGGCCGCGCTCTGCGCCACGGAGGCCGGGTTCAGCGGAACGCAGCAGCAGGTACCGGCGACGCCGGAATTGCCGGCGCGCACCCGTTCCCACTCCTAGAGATCGTGCCAGATTGGGAAGTCTTGGGAAAGCAGGAAGGCTCCGCAGGAATCCGCAGGTTTTCCAGTCATGCATTGCAGCCAATGACTCTTGATTGAAGGATAGGCAGTATGCCGAACAAAGCCCAATCCATGAATGTCATGGTAGATGTCAGCCCTTCGATGCCCCACCAGGGCACAACCCTTGCATCCTGCCTTAGTCCGCTAATGCGGGCCGTCGGCCGCCCGGAGTGGACGATGGCACGGCTTCAGGGTGTCTTGGGACATGCGTTCCAGTTCGATATGAAAGAGGGGGGCCGACACGTCAACCACGACCACCTCGACTGGGGCCCCGCCGTGGATATCCTTCCAAGAATCGCAGAGTTTCGTACGTTCATGGCCGATGAGAACGACGAGAACGTCGATTTTCCGCCGCTCAAGCGAGAGGCGAGAGCGGCCGTCTGCGACGCTCTGGAACGCGGAGCTCCCACGCTGGTTTGGTCTCCGATGAGCCGGGCGATGAGAGAAAGCCACCACCACGGCGTGTGCTGGGGACTCATCGTCGGTTACAGCAAATCTGCAGAGACGTACACTATCCGTCACCCTTTTGTCGAACAAACGTACTCCGTTCGCTACGACGAGGTGGGACAGTCTGAAGCGATAGAGTCGATATACATGAAGGTCTATTGCCGCCCAAGCACGGCGGATGAAAAGACAACGCACCTGGAGGCGCTGCAAACGGCGGTAGCAATTGCGCACGCGACCAGGTTTGCAGAGGACGACGAACGCAATGCCAACCGGCGGACAACGCCCCACGGTTTCGCCGCCTACGAACTCTGGCGCAAGGCATTCGAGTCGAAGGATGTTCCCGTCAATACCTCCCATCACCACGTCGAAATACTCATGGCACGGCGTATCGCCGCCGCGGCCTATCTGCGCGACCTCGTCCCGGTCTTCCCGGTAGCCGGCAGACAGCTTGAAGCGGCGGCAAGCCACTACGCTCACGAAATGAAGTCGCTGAATCCTCTGCACGCACTCTGCGACGAGGCCTGCGAGCGGGGCGCATGGACTTCAGCAAACCGCGCCAGGGCGGGCGATTGCATTGGCAGCGCCTTGGAGGCGGACAGAGCGGCAATTGCGTGCATAGAGGCGGCGCTGGCCAATATCGGCGCCTAGCAAATCAGTTTATCGGACTTAGTAGATTTGGACTTACATTGCGCAGGCAAACGAACAGTTGCTCGCGGCAACACCCAAGGCGGCTTTTCTATCTGTCATTCTGAGGAGCGCAGCGACGAAGTATCTCGTGTGCGGGGACGATTAGATTCCTCGCTCCGCTCGGAATGACAGAAGCGCGGTCCTGCATAGCTGCCAAGTCTAGTGCTACTAATTCCGCAGTTTATTGACTTTGCATGACAGGAACATATAAGCTAGGGGCGAGGCGTTCGTGTGAGTGGGACGGCTGGGGGAGGAGGCTCGGGTGATTATTGACGTACATTCTCACGTCAAGAACGACCACGAGATCACGGTCTCGTTGCGCAAGGCGCGGCGGCACGGCGTCATCCTCTGCATCAATGTGCTTAACTCCAACGACAATTATCCCCCCACGCTGCCCACGCCGGAGTACGTCTCCGCCTGCAACGACCTTACCTTTAAGGTAGCCTCCGCCAACCCCGACTGCGTGATACCCATGTGGTATCTCAATCCCTACCATCCGCAGGAAATGGAGACTGAGCTTAAGCGCCGCGTAAAGGCCTGGGACGGCCATCAGGGCGCGAAGCTCTGGACCGGTGTGAAAGCCAATGACTCGCGTTTAGAAGGCATCTATCTTCTTCTTGCTGAACACAAACTGCCGGTGCTCCAGCACACGTATATGGCGGTGACCGGCAATATGCCCGGCGAGACCAATCCCTTCGACATGCGCGAGGCGGGGCTAAAGCACCCCGACGTCAGCTTCTTCTTCGGCCACTCCGGCAGCGACATGGAGTACGGGGCCAAGGCCGCCCAGGGCGTGCCGAACCTCTTCATGGACATCGGCGGCGGCGACGCCACCAACGGCTACACCGAGACCCTGGTGGAGCACGCCGGAGCGGACCGCGTGGTCTACGGCAGCGACCTCAACGCGCCGCGCTCGTTCATGTCCCAACTGGCGAAGGTCTACGGCGCGGCCATTCCCGATGAAGAGAAAGAGTTGATCTTCTGGCGGAACGCCCACGGCATCTTTTCCCGGCAGTCGGTCGCCTGGAGCCAATTCGATCGCCATCGGGAGGCGGCTGCGCGGTAGGAGTTTACGAGAGGTTTTCCGTCACTCCGGCGAAAGCCGGAGTCCAGAGGCCAAAGAGAAGATGGTTTCCCGTTTTCACGGGAATGACGGGCAGAAAGACAAAGTACCAGTCTTGCATCCGGGCCGACGTGAGGCACATCAACCAGGGCAGATCCCATGATTGACGCAAACGCATACATTGGCGAGTGGCCGTTTCGCCGCCTCAATCACGCGGCCCCCGACGCGCTGCTGCGCAAGATGGACGCCCTCGGCATCGAGAAGGCGGTCGTCTCGCGGCTGGAGAACGTCTTCTACAAAGACGTGATGGTGGGCAACCGCGAGTTGCGCGGCATCGTGCAAGCGCATCCCGACCGGCTCATACCGGCCTATACCATCAATTCGGCAATGCCGTGCTGGGAGCTGGACTTGCAGCGCTGCCTGGAGGAATTCGGAATGCGCAACCTGCGCATTCATCCCAACTACCACCAGTTTACGCTGTTGGAACCCCACACCACGCGGGTCATGGACGCCAGCCTGGAAGCGTACGCCCAGTACCACATGCTCACCGGCAACGCCTTGGCCCTGCTCGAATGCGCCAAGGCAAACAACCTCGTGGTGCTCCTCACCCTGACCCTGGAAGATTCGCGTTGGCATCACTGGCACGTGAAGGTGCCGCCGGTCACCACTACGGATGCGGTGGAAGCCATCTGCACCTTTCCCGACGTGCGCTTTCTCGTGTGCACGGGCCGCCATGGCCACATCACGGACATCTGGCGGCGGGCGTACAAGCGGGACAACCTGTACTTCGACGTATCCCGCGTGCAGGGCCCGGTGGACGACATCGAGCAACTCTGCGCGCAGGTAGGCGCCGACCACCTGCTCTTTGGCACGAACTGCCCGATATTCTATCCAGAGTCCGCCAAACTCAGCATCGAACACGCGGAGATCACCGCTAGAGAGAGAGAACTGATGCTCTCCGCTAACGCTCAACGGCTGTTTGCACTGTAAGGGGAATGCCACATGGCTAGCGCCACCAAGCTCGACGTTTCGCGCTCCGTTGAACTCTACGAGGAGGCCGTGCGGCTCATGCCCGGCGGCTCGCAGACCAAAGGCAAGCGCCCTAATCCCGCCTTGTACGGCGCTATGCCCATTTTCATGTCCCATGGCGAGGGCTCACGGCTCTGGGACGTGAACGGCAATAGTTACATCGACTACTACGGCGCTTCCGGGGGTGTTTTGCTGGGCTATTGCCATCCTGACGTTGATCGGGCGGTAGCGGAGCAAATCCCAAAAGGGATGCTGTTCAGCACCCCTTCCACACCGGAAATCGAATGCGCCAAGCTCGTGATCGAGACCGTGCCGTGCGCCGAGATGGTGCGGTTTCTCAAGGGCGGCGTGGACGTGAATCTGTGCGCCACGCGCATTGCCCGCGCGTACACCAAGCGCGAGATCGTTCTGAATAACGGCTACCGCGGCTGGGCGGACGAATGGAACTACTGGCGCAACGACGGCGGCATGCCGGCCGCGTTCCACACCCTGAACCAGCAATTCCGCTTCAATGATCTCAACCATCTGGAAGAACTCTTCGCGCTCAACGACGGCAAAGTCGCCGCCGTTTCCTTCGATTGCGCGGAACCGGCCAAAGAACCGGATCCGGGCTTCCTGCAAGACCTTAAGGAGCTGGCGCACAGGCATGGGGCGCTCGTCATCTACGACGAGTGCATGACCGGCTATCGGTTTGCTCTGGGCGGCGCGCAGGAATACTACGGCGTGGAGCCGGACATTGCCACCTACGCCAAGGGCATGGCCAACGGCATGTCGCTGGGCGCGGTGGCCGGCCGGCGCGACATCATGGAAAAGACCGCCGATTGCTTGATCAGTCTGACATTTGGCGGTGAGACGCTTTCTCTGGCGGCGGGCATCGCCACCCTGCGGATCTGCCGCGACGAAGACGTGGCCGGGCACATCAACCGCATTTCCCAGGCTGTCATGGACGGTGTAGAGGAAGTGTCTCACCGCGTGGGCATCCCCATGGAGTCTTTCGGCCCGCCGGCGCTATTCGGCATTCGCTTCATTGCCGGCGATGAGCCGCTGCCCGCCGGCGCTGGGTCGTTCTTCTATGCCGGCCTTGCCAAACGCGGCGTGCTGCTCAAGGGCGGTTGGAACAACGTGCTCTACGCCCACAGCGACGACGACGTGGCGGAAACGCTGGAAGCGGTGGAGGATACGCTGCTGGAACTGCGCCGCGCGCGGGACGCCGGACGGGTATCGGAGGAAGTTGCCGCTGCTACCGTGCCGTTCAACCGGCCCTACTAGCGATACTGGGCATGGGGCGAACATGGGGTCCAGTGAGAGTGTAAACGGGCGAGAGGTCTTGCGATGGGCACGTTTCAATTGCCGGTGCGCTCCTATCGGGTCTATCCGCTGCCCGGGCAGGCGTACGACGACCGCAACTACGGCCACGTGCACAAGACCGTAGAACTCGATACCGCAAACACGGCCGTCATTGCCATAGACATGTGGAACCTCGGCGGCGACGGCGAGCCGGTCATTCCCGGTGTGGAGAAGTACTGGGAGTACAACTACATGGGCGGTCACGGCGTGGCAAAGCGAGCGGGCACAATCATGGAAGAAGGAATTGTGCCCGTGCTGGAGGCGGCGCGTGAAGCCGGCGTGCCGGTCATTCACAACGAACCGCCTCAAATCCTGGCGCGCTATCCCGGGTATGACCCGCCAGTTCCAGGGCCTCCGACGCAAACGGACAGCGACACCCCCGACTGGCCGCCGCTGGAGTTCCGCCAGGAACTGCTGGACGACTACTACAGCACGGTCTTTGGCCCCGGCTACGAGGAGCCGTGGCGCGCGGTCCGGGAGAACTACGACTTTGCCGACTGCGTCAAACCGGACCCGCGCGACCACCTCTTCTCACAGCCCCAGCAGATCGAGCGTTTCCTTGCAGAACGCAAAATCCTCAACCTCATCTACGTCGGCTTTCTCTTGAATTTCTGCCTGCTCATGAAGCCCGGCGGCATTTTGCAGACCCGCAACCGCTATCGCGCCATCGTGCTGCGGGACTGTACCGCCGCCTCGGAAACGGCGTGGTCTACCGACGAGAACCTAATGACCAAAGCGTTCATTCATTGGCTGGAAATCGGCGGCGCTCTTACCGCCACAGGGGAAGAATTCAGAGCAGCCCTCTCGCCCGCTTAGCCAGGCGTAGTACGGAAAGGAGGTCGTGCCTTCAATCGCTTTGGGGGGCGTGAAATAGTGGACGCGAAGGAGACCCATCAGGAGGATAGTCATGCGTAGCACATTCAGCAGCTTAAGCAGACGGCGCTTTCTCGCCGGCGCAGCAGGTTTCAGCGGGGCCGCCCTTCTTGCCGCCTGCGGTGTGGCCCAGGCTCCGACCGCGGCGCCGGCATCTGATGACGACGCTCCAAAGTCTGAAGACACCCCCAAGATGGAGCAGGCCACGGTCAACGTGCGCTGGATCGTGAACGTCGCGGAGAACGCGCAAGCGTTCGAGGACGGGGTAATTAACCGGTTCCGGGAAATGCACCCCGACATCGACCTCACGTACGAGGGTTCGCCGTACCGAGCGCATTACGACAAGATGCTGGCCGAACTGGCCGCTAACGAGGCCATCGACATCCTCACTCCCGATCCTACACGGTGGATTGAGTGGACGGACAAGGGGTTTGTGCGGGAAGTCACCGACCTCTACAAGCGCGACCAGGGGCAACTCGGAGACACCGTGGCGCTCGATTGGATCGTTGACCCGCAGGGACGCTTCTGGTCCATGCCCTATACGGCGCTCGGCACCATCCACATCTACAATACGTCCATCTTCGACAAGTACGGGATCAGCGGGCCGCCAAGGCAGTGGAATGCCAGTGACGGCGGCGAGTACATTGACGTCGCGCGGGAGATAACGAGTAGGTCCAGCAGCGAACCGGACCCGATCTGGGGAATTTACACTGGCGCCGACTACACAACCGAGTTGAGTACCTACGTCGTGCAGAACGGCGGCAATTTCCTCTCCGACGACCTGACGCGGGCAACCATGCACGAACCCGAGTTTATCGAGGCCATCCAGTTCATGTACGACCTGGAGTTCAAGTACCGCGTGGCCCCGACCGCCGAAGAGAAGGCTGCGTTCAGAGAGACCTTGGGCGAGGGCCGGCACCGCGACGCGCTCTTCGTGCACGGGCGCGCGGCGATGAACAATACATGGTTCAACGCCGAGAGCGGGTGGACCCACCCGGACGTGGAAAACCTGCCCATGAAGGCTGTGCCCATGCTGGAGAACAGCAAGGGAGGGCCAACTTCCAATAAGGTTGCCGGTTGGACCGCGGTGCAATACATGTGGTCCGGCGCAAAGCACCCGGATGCCGTCTGGGAGTTCATGAAGTTCGCCATGTCGGACATCGAGTTCGGTGTGGCGGTGACGACGCTGCTCAACTACGGTCTGTCGGCAAATGCACAGGCGTGGGACGATCCCCGTCTGGTGGCGACGAAATCGCGTCCGCCCCGCGAAATTGACGCCATTGCCACGCCGCTGCGGGAAGGCCGCGGCTTTATCACCCAAATCTTCCCCGGCTGGCGGGAGCACTTGGGATTCTTCAACGAGCAGAAGAAACTGGTGTGGGAGCACAAGCTCACCGTTGAGGAAGCCATGCAGAACGCCAGCAAGCACACGCAGGCGGTGATTGACGAGTATTGGGCCGGTAAGGAGTAGAGGTGTCATCAAGGGGCGATTGTCAATTATCGCCCCTTGGTTTAGAATTGACACAGCCTAGCTAAAAATATTCCAAGCCCAGCGAGTGCTGGGTGGAAAGGAGGTCAATGTTGGGGAGTAGCAATCTGCGCCCGAAGAACGTGAAATAGATCAGCCACGGGCGCACGTGTGTGGTTCGCAGTCATTTCTGGAGGAAACGAAAGATGACCGGACAACGAACAAGCATCACGCGTCGCGGACTCTTGGCAGCGACGGCGGGCGCGGGGACGATGGCCGTGTTTGCCGCCTGCGGCGTAGCCCAGGCGCCGGCTGCTATGCCTGAGGCAGAGGAAGAGGCGCCCAAGTCCGACGACATGCCCGCGGTAGAAGAAGCGACGGTCAGCGTTAACTGGGTCGTGAACATACATGAGAACGCGGGGGCGTTCGAGGATCTCGTCCTCGGTCCCTTCAAGGAACTGCATCCCAACATTACGGTCAACTGGCAGTCCATGGCGTATCGGGCGCTCATGGAAAAGCAGGTCGTGGAGCTCGCTGCCGGGTCGTCGCCGGACATCCTCGGGCCGGAACCCACCCGCTATCCCCAGTATCGGGACGCCGGCTATATCGCTGACCTATCGCCCTTTGTCCAGCGCGATGCGGCGGCGCTTGCCGACGTGGTGGGAATCGATTGGCTGCAGGACCCGGAAGGCAAGCTGTGGACGTTCCCCTACGGCGTGCTCGCTACTATCCAAATATACAACACGGCCCTTCTCGACAGGTTCGGCATCAACGAACCGCCGAAATCCTGGAATCCCAGTGACGGCGGCGAATTGCTTGAGACGGCCCGTGAGATCACCCAGCGTTCCAGCGCCGATCAGAATCCCATTTGGGGATTCTATAGCCGCAATGATTCCACCACCGAAGTGCCGACGATGCTGATCCAAAACGGCACGAATTTCGTCAGTGACGACTACGCCCGCTTCCGGCTGCACGAACCGGAGTTCATCGACGTCATTCAGTTCCTGTACGACCTTGAGTTCAGGTACCGTGTGAAGCCGACCAGGGAGGACGTCGCCGCGCTGAATGACGCCATTCCGGCGGAACAACGGCGTGATTCACCGTTCGTGCACCAGCGCGCCGCGGTATTCCACACGTGGTTCAACACTGAGTCCGGCTGGAACGTGCCGGGCGTCGAGGAATTGCCGGTAAAGGCGCGGCGCTTCCCGGCCCACAGCGTCACGAGCGAAAACTCGAACGCGGTGGGAAGCTACACGCCGGTGCAGTACATGTGGTCGGGCGCCAAGTTTCCGGACGCCACGTGGGAACTGATAAAGTTCATCAGCACCGACCTCGAGGTGCAGGTCGGCGTCACCACCTTGCTCAATTACGGCATGCCCGTGGTGAAGTCGGCGTGGGACGACCCCCGCCTGGCGGCGCAGAAGGCTCGTCCGCCCCGCGAATTGACCCCAATCACGGAGCCAATTGGCGAGGGCAACGGCTTCATGACGCAAATCTACCCCAACTATGTTGATATTCGCCGGGTCTACCTGGACCACATGAACATGGCGTGGAACCAGGAGATGACCGTACCGGAAGCCATGCAGAGCGCCGGTAAGATCATGCAGGCGATGATTGACGAGTACTACGCCAATAAGAGCTAGGGCGCGCTCTCGATGGTCTAGTTTCCATTGGACGATCGCCCCCTCCTTCGCCAGAGAGGGGGCGATCGTTCGTTTGATGCCGCAGTATCGTCGCTCGTATGGCTGCACTTTGCACCCTATCGAATTCCTATGTCATTTCGAGCGCAGCGAGAAAACCGGAATTTGTAGAATACAAGAGCATCCGGCCAGGTGTACAGAGAGCGCACTGCCTAATTGTCTTTCACGTGAAACGAAGAGCGGGGGACAAGCCCTAATGTTGTCGCATTAAACGCGATGAGAATGAAAACTACGCTCGTTTCTTCGGTAGCGCAGGTTACAAACCTGCGTCTTCCGTAGGGTCAATCCATTCCGTTCTCATTTTGCTTGCTCCGGCGGGGGACAAGCCCCCGCGCTACGTTTACGCGACAGCATTAGGGACAAGCCCCCGCGCTACCGTTGATGGAGACTTGCGCAGAAGCCCACCACTGTCATTTCGAGCGCAGCGAGAAATCTAGAGTTCACACATGAGGAGGCCAAGGAACATGGCATTGGAGAAGAAGACCGTTCTCGGTGAGGGCGTGTGCCCGCCCTTCAGCAATTTTTCGCAGGGCCTGATGATAGACGGCATCAAGCGCGTGCTCTTCATCGCCGGCCAGTTTCCGGTGGATGAAAACGGCGACCTGGTCGGCAAGGGCGACATCGAAGCGCAAACCCGCAAGGTCTATGCCAACATCGAGGCGCTCTGCAAAGCGGCCGGCGGCTCCCTGGCCAACGTGGCGCACCTTAACATGTACGTCACCGACATCCGCTACCGCGCCGTCGTCACCGGCATCCGCAACGAGATCTTCGCGCCGACCTATCCCACGGCCACCATGGTGCAAATCGGCGCGCTCTCCGGCGAGGACTGGCTGGTAGAGATCGACGCCATTGCCGTGTTCGATTAGGGGAACGTGCCCGGCCCGCATGGCTCGAGGACTGTGGACGCTCGGCGTCTTTTGCGATGCAGGGCAAGACACTCTCGCGCGCCGGTGCTATACTATAGTGGAGAGCAAGGAGACAACACAGCTTTAGTTGACGTAGGTCTACCGCATGATGCAGCCAAGGTGCTCGCGCCTGACTCATCATCTGCCGCGCGGCGCCTGCGGGTTCCCTGCCGAACCTCGGCCGCCGGCTTGTCCGCGTTTGCCCAGCCCTCCGTGCCAAATCCTTCCGTTGGAACGCCAGTCTCCGCAGCGCCTCGAACTGGGATTGGCAGACAATGTGCGGGATCGGCCGGACATTCTTTCGCCTAGCCGTCTTCAATGCCCAGGCTCGCGCGTTAGGATTCAAGGATTTGCGCCGAGAAGCGGGCGTGGAAGTGGAAGACAGACTCCTGTGCGCGGTAGCGCAGTCCCGCCGGATGATGCCGGCAGGCAGGGCCGGCTCGCCCAAGACCTCGGACGCGCGCGCCAACCGGCGCCAGCCATGCGCAGGCAGGTTGCGCTGGACGCGGTAGCGGCAGTTACTATTCCGGAGCGTTGATATGCCCATGCAATCGCGATTTGCTTGGAAAGCCGGTTCGCGGTTCGTATCCCGGCGCGTCTTCCTGGGGTTTGCCGCCGTCCCGCTTACGGCCTTGGCCGGCGGGGCCGCCTCCGGCGTGCTGCGTTCCCAGGCGGGGAAGTACGCTTTGCCGGGCACGTTCGTCGGTTCCATCGACGTCTCCGGCCTGTCGGAGGCGGAAGCGCGGGCGCGGGTACAGGGGCTATGGCGGGACTACCTACACAGCCCGGTGGTGTTCGCCCACGAGGGAAACAGGTGGGCGCCAACGGCGGCGGAAGTTGGCATCTTGGTTGACATCGAGAGGGCGATTGGGAGCGTCTTCGAGTCGCAGAAGCGGCGCATGTGGACCTGGTTCCTGGGATTGAGCGCGCGCAACCAGGTTGCCTTGCCCGTTCTGCTGGATTCCACGGTGGCGTTGGGCTTCCTCAATACGATTGGCGCCAAGATCGATCGCCCCGCCGTTAGTTCACTTCTGGACCGCCAGGCCGACCGCGTGCGCGTCGTGCCCGGCGCCGAGGGCAAGTGGCTCGACCGCAATGCGATTATCAGGCAGATGCGTTTGCCGGCCGACCCGCCGTCGCGCCAGAGCATCGCGCTGCCGGTGGTCACGGTCACGCCTCCCATCACGTTGCAAAGAGCGGAAACGGTCAGGGCCATCTTCGAACGGCTGGTGGCGCAGGGGCTGCGCTTTGGGCTGGAGGAAAAGTCGTGGCAGCTTTCCGGCAAGGCGCTGTTGCCGTGGCTGCACATAGACCAGGATCCTGAGCAAGGCCGCTTGGAAGTGGTGGGGGAACCGGAGCAACTGCAGAAGTGGCTGGCGCCGATTGCCGCCGAGGCCGCCCGCCCCGTGAAGAATGCGCGGTTTACCGTGCGCGGCGACACCGTGACCGTGGCGGAGCCGGCCGCGGTCGGCTATCGCACCAATACGGACACCGTTCTCGCCACCGCGCAGGCCGCCATCCGCCAAGGCGTTACGGCTCTCTATCTGCCGGCGGAGGTGGAAGAACCGTCGTACACCGCGGAAAATATGGGGCAGTGGGACTTTGAGAACCTGATTGCGGAAGGCGTCTCTTTGTTCAGGGGTTCCCCGCCCGAGCGCGCCCACAACATAGCCTTGGCGGCGGGCAAACTCCACGGCTTCGTTGTTCCTCCCGGCGAGACATTCTCCTTCTTGGATACGCTTGGCCCAATCACCAAGAAAGACGGCTACCAGGAAAGCCTCATCATCTTCGGCGATCAGACCGTGCCGGGCGTCGGCGGCGGTGTCTGCCAGGTTTCCACCACGATGTTCCGCGCGGCCTTCTGGGCCGGACTGCCGATTGCGGAACGCAACCAGCACACGTACCGCGTGGGCTACTACGAACGGGACGGCAGCCCGCCGGGATTCGACGCCGCCGTTTACAACCCGGGTGTCGATCTCAAGTACGTCAACGATTCAGAGCATCCCATTCTGATACAGACCCACGTTGACAAGAGAGCCATGCAGCTTAAGTTCGCGCTGCACGGCCGCGGCCCCAAGCGCGCGGTGCGTATGCTGCCGGCAATCGCCAAGAACTGGGTGAAGCACGGGCCGCCGCTGCCGGACAAGCCGGATCCCGAACTGCCTTTCGGCGAGCGCAAGCAAGTGGAGTGGGCGGTTGACGGCGTGGACGCCGAGATCCAGCGCGAGGTCGTGGTTGACGGCGAGACCCGCTTCGACCGCTTCCGCAGCCGCTACAAGCCGATGCAGGAGCTTTGGGCCATTGGCACGAAGCTGGATTTGCCGCCGGAACAGGCGTGACCGCCGCCGCGCCCGCGCGGAGGCCTTCGCGGCTGGGCATGACGGCCGGCGGCGCCGGGCGGACTTCCCCATTGCCCCTCGGTAGCTTCTCTTTGCTTGGCGCGCCGCTCCCAAATGGGCGCAATCTCCAGTTGCGTGCGCCAGAAGCTTGTGATATGTTTCACGTGGCCGATGCCGCTTGAACGGGGAGCGCCAATGTCTGGCACACTGCGCGGAAATGCGCCGCAAATGGCGATCCGGCGCCTCTCTGTGTACTATCGTACGTTGGCCGTGTTGCAAGAGCAGGGGGTCGAGAGCGTCTCCTCCGAGCGCCTCTCCGCCTTGACCGGTTCCACGGCCGCCCAGGTGCGCCGGGACCTGGCGTACTTTGGCAGTTTCGGCAGACGCGGTGTCGGTTACGACGTCGATATGCTGCGCGCTCACGTGCAGAAGATCCTGGGGATTGGCGAGGGATGGCCGATGGCGCTGGTAGGAGTTGGCAATCTTGGCTCCGCGCTGCTCGCCTATGACGGCTTTCCGCGCCAGGGGTTTCGTATCGTCGAGGCGTTCGATTCCGATCCCCGCCGCGTGGGCGCGGTGATCCGGGACGTGGTGGTCAAGCCGCTGGATCACTTGAAGGAGACCATTCAAGAGCGCCAGATCTCCATGGCTCTGGTGGCCGTGCCGGCCAGAGCGGCGCAAGCGGTTACCGAACAGCTTATCGAGGCCGGTGTGCGCTGTTTGCTCAATTTCGCGCCCGTGGCCTTGCGGGTGCCGTCTCACGTCTACCTGGCCAGCGTTGACCTTTCCATTGAAGTAGAGTACCTTTCGTACCTATTGCGGGAGAGCGTCGCGGAGAACGCGGGCTTCATCGATGATGCCGCGCCGGAAGCCGGCGCTGCCGGCGTTCCCACTCTGACGACGGACTGACACGCGCCGCCGGTGGAGCCGCCTTGTAAAGAGAAGCGATATCGGTCATCATAGACCGCAACACGCGGACAGCGCGGGCTTGGCGGAAAGCCGCTTGGCCTGGAGGATGGAAGATGGAGTACTACGTCGGCTACATTCCGTTTCTGGTGCTCTTCGTGGCGGCGTCCGCCTTTGGCATCATCTCCCTGGCGCTCGCCTCGGTCATCCGGCCACGCTTCAAGCCGGGCCCTTTGCGCACGGTTCCCTACGAATCGGGCATTGGCCCAAGCGGGGTTGTCGGCGATACGCGCGGCAAGCACGGCATCCACTTCTATATGGTCGCGATCGTTTACGTCGTCTTCGACCTCGAACTCGCCTTCCTCTTTCCCTGGGCCGTCATCATCACGTCGCTCGGCCTCTTCGGTCTGGTTGAAATGGCGATATTCATTGGAATTCTGCTTGTAGGCTACGTTTACGCATGGAAGAAAGGAGCGTTCGATTGGGGGTTGTAGAAGATACGCTTTCCCTGCCCGCGGCGCAGGCCGCTGGACAGAAGACGGGCGCTTCCGGCTTCGTGCTGGCTTCCGCCGACCAGGTGCTGAATTGGGGGCGGGCCAACGCCCTGTGGCCGATGACGTTCGGCTTGGCGTGCTGCGCCATCGAGATGATGGCGCTCTTCGCCTCGCACTATGACATGGACCGGTTTGGCATGGCGCCCCGCGCCACGCCCCGGCAATCGGACGTGATGATCGTAGCGGGCACGGTGACCAAGAAGATGGCCCCGATCATACGCAACCTGTGGGAGCAGATGGCGCGGCCGTGCTGGGTCATCGCCCACGGCAACTGCGCTACCTGCGGTGGGCCGTACCGGTCGTACAGCGTGCTCCAAGGCGTAGACCTAGCCGTGCCGGTTGACATCTACGTGCCCGGCTGCCCGCCGCGGCCGGAGGCGCTGCTGGATGGCCTGATGCTCCTCCAGCAGAAGATCAAGCAAGGCGAGTGGGCCGGCGCGGAAGATGCGCTGCTCACCGCGCGGGCCGCCGGAGCAAAGGAGTAACCGCATCCGTGAGCATTCCGCCGCCGGTCGCCGCCGACGCCATCCGCGAGCGCGTGAAAGCGGTCTTGGGCGAAAAGCTCATTGACGCCAACACGAAACGCAACTATCTGACCATTCAGATTGAGGCGGCGGACTTGCTGGCGGTGGCAACCGCCCTACGCGATGACACGGAACTGCGCTTCAATTACTTTGGCGACGTGACGGCGGTGCACTGGCCTGGCGAGACGCAGGAATACGAGGTGGTCTATCACCTGCGCTCGATACCGGAGAATCGCAGCATCCGCGTCAAAATGCGCATTGCCGCGAACGAAGCGGTGGAATCCATGGCGCAGGTCTGGCCGGGAGCGGACTGGCCGGAACGCGAGGTCTACGACCTGATGGGCGTGCAGTTTGTGAATCACCCGGACCTCCGGCGCATTCTGATGGATGAAGACTACGAGTACCACCCCTTGCGCAAGGACTTTCCCCGCGAGGGACTGTGAGTGTGACAGCCAATACCAAGAGAGATCTGCGGGCAACTCTTACGAGTACCCGGAATCCCCTCACCCCGGCCCTCTCCCCAGGGAGAGGGAGAAGTCTTGACAGGCGCCTTGGGTGCACGGAAGAGATTGCCGAGAGGGCCTTCATTTGAAGTAGCGAGAGCGGCTGATGGCGACGGTTGAAATTGAACGCATTGCCGGTGAAGACGATTCGGGCCTCATCCTGAACATGGGGCCGCAGCATCCCAGTACCCACGGCGTGCTGCGGGTCGTCCTCAAGATGGACGGCGAGTACATCGAGGAAGCCGTGCCTATCATTGGCTATCTCCATCGCGGCACGGAGAAGATCGCCGAGAGCGAGACGTATACCCAGATTCTCGGCTACACCGACCGCATGGACTACACCGCCGCGGCATCCAGCAATCTGGGTTGGCTGGTGGCAGTGGAAACGCTGGCCGGTATCGAGGTGCCGGAGCGCGCCCAGTGGTTGCGCTGCATCGTCGGCGAACTGGGGCGGCTGGCGGGGCACCTGGTGTGGATCGGCACCCACGCGCTGGACATCGGCGCAATGTCCGTCTTCCTCTACGCCTTTCGCGCCCGCGAGACCGTGCTGGAACTCTTCGAGGAACTCTGCGGCGCGCGCATGACCCACAGCGTGATGCGCCCGGGCGGCTTCCTGGAAGAGCCGCGCGAACCCTTCTACCGCAAACTCGAGGACAACCTCGACTACTTTCTGCGGGAGATAGACCAATTCGACAAGTTGCTCTCGAAGAACGAACTCTGGTTGGGCCGCACGGTGGACGTGGGCGTGATTTCCGGCGACGACGCGATTGCGATGGGGTTGTCCGGCGCGTGCTTGCGCGGCTCGGGCGTGGAGTGGGACATCCGCAAGGCGGAACCCTATGCCGCCTATGACAAAGTGGAGTTCGACGTGCCCACCGGCACCGGCAAAGGGGACGTCTTCAGCCGGTACATCTTGCGCCTGGAAGAGATGCGCCAGAGCGTGCGCATCCTGCGCCAGGTCATCGAGCGCCTGCCGCCGGGTCCGGTCATGACCGACGACGCCCGCGTCGCCCGCCCGGATACGCCGCGCCTCTATACCGACATGGAAGCGATGATCAACCACTTCTGGATGTATATCCACGGCTTCCCGGTGCCGCGCGGCGAGACCTATGCGGCGATCGAAGCGCCCAAAGGCGAATTGGCCTTCTACGTCGTCAGCGACGGCAGCGGCAAACCCTACCGCATGCACGTGCGCTCGCCTTCCTTCGTGAACTTGCAGTCACTGCCGTACCTGGTGAAAGGGCGGCTGCTGGCCGACGTGGTGGCGGTGATTGGCAGTATTGACATTGTGCTTGGCGAGATTGATCGATAAGCGTGGGTTTCAAAGTAGGCGGACGGTTCCTGACAGTTGCGGTGGGTGAGAAGAGGAAACGATGCCGGTAACACTGACAGTTGACGGGCAAGAGGTAACGGTACCCGACGGCGCGACGATTCTCGACGCGTGCCGCAAGGCGGGCATTTATATTCCTACCTTGTGCTTCGATACGTTCCTGAAGCCCTACGGCGCGTGCCGCATGTGCGTGGTGGAGGTGGAACGCGCCCCCAAATCGCTCTCGTCTTGCAATACCGCGGCCATGGACGGCATGGTGGTGAGCACCAAGACCGAGCCGGTCGTGCACGCCCAGCAGGGCATCATGGAAATGACCCTGCAACACCATCCACTCGACTGCCCCTACTGCGATAAGTCCGGCGTCTGCGACTTGCAGCACACGGCCTACGAGGTCGGCGTCTACCGCAGCAAGTTGGGCAGCGACAACCCCAACGAACCCGACCACGAATTCAGCCCGTTGATCGAGTGGGACCCGAACCGCTGCATTTACTGCGGCAAGTGCGTACGCATCTGCGACGAGCGCGTCGGCGACAGCGCCCTTACCTTTAATCTGCGCGGATTCCACAGCTACATCGGCACGCAGTTCGACGAGCCGCTGGACTGCGTGGAATGCGGCGAGTGCATTGAGGTCTGCCCGGTGGGCGCGCTGCTCAGCCGTCCGTTCATGCACAGCGGACGCGCCTGGCAGGTGCACCAGAGCGAGTCGGTCTGCAACCACTGTAGCGTCGGCTGCCAGATGCACGTGGAGACGCGCATGGGCGAGGTGCTGCGCACGAAAGCCAATCCGGCGCTGCGCGACCAGACGCCGGTCAACACCCGCGACCGCGGCCCGGGCGACGGCATGCTCTGCACGCGCGGGCGCTTTGGCTACGACTACATCCACGACGACGGGCGCGTCACCCAGCCGCTGGTGCGCAAGAACGGTGAACTGCAACCGGCAAGTTGGGACGAAGCCCTCAGCACGGTAGCGGCCCGGATCACGGAGGCGAAAGCGGGCCACGGACCGGACTCCGTCGCGGCGATTACGTCCGGGCGCCTTTCGGATGAGGAAAACTACCTCATCATGCGCCTCATGCGCGAGGTGGTCGGCACGAACAACATCGACAGCACGGAACGCTGGACCTTCATTCCCACGCTTGAGGCGCTGGGGCCGGCCGTCTTCGACTTCACGATTGCCGAGATGCAGCAGATGGACGCTTTCCTGGTCGTCGGCGGCGACATTATGGAGAGCCACGACGTGCTCGGCATGAGGATGCGCCAGTGGGTACGCGACGAGGGCAAACTGCTCATTCAAGCGAGCAGCCTGCCGAGCCGGCAGGACGACCGCTTTGCCCGCCGCGTCCTGCGCACGCGCCCCGGCGCGGAGCAGCACCTGCTCCAGGGGCTTGCCGCCGAGATCGCTCGCCAGACCGGGAGTGAGAACGGGCCGGCCGGTTTGCGCGGTTACACCCTGGAACGCGCCGCGGCCGCTACCGGCGTCGAAGCGGCGGAACTGCGCGAGACGGCAACGCAACTCGTCCAGGCAGGCAAAGTCGGCATTGTGTGGGGGCTTGGCGGCTGGCTGATTGGCACCGCCGCGCGCTTCGCCCAGGCCGCGGCCCAGCTTACCCTCGCCCTGCCGCAGGCGGAACTCTTCCCGTTGGCAAACAAAGCGAATTCGCGCGGCCTGGCGCAGATGGGAGCGGGCGCCGACATCCTGCCGAACTTCCGCGGCGCGGACGACGCCCAGGCCCGCAGCGCCCTGGGGCGGCTGTGGGACGTGGTGCTGCCCGACGCTCCGGGCCGCACGCTGGACGATCTTCTCGCCGGAACGGAATTGGCGGTGCTCTACGTTATTGGCGAAGACCTCGCCGCCAGCGCCCGCAACCGCCATCAGGCGCAGGCGCTGCTCGAGCGGTCGGAATTCGTCGTGGTGCAAGACCTCTTCGTCAACAGTACGGCGGCGGAGTACGCCGACGTGGTGCTGCCGGCCGTCAGCTTTGCCGAAAAGACCGGCACGTATACCAATCTGGAAGGGCGCGCGCAACGGGCGCAGGCGGCAATTCCACCCGTGGGCGAGGCCAAGCCCGATTGGCAGATATTTGCCGAACTCGCCCTGCAACTTGGCGCGCGCTGGACGTTCCGCAATCCGGACTCCGTTGCCCAGGAGATTGCCGCGGTGCTGGCGGAAATTCCCGTCACACACAGCGCGCCGCGCTTCGCGTGGCAGGAACCGCCCGCGCTGCTGAGCGTGAACGGCGACGGCAATCTGCTCCTGGTTACCCAAGACCACCTCTTCGTGCCCGGCGTTACGGGACGCTACAGCAGCAACCTGCGCCGTCTCGTCGCGGAGCCGGTCGCCGAACTGCACCCGGCCCAGTTGGCGCGCCTCGGGGTAGAGGACGGCGCAAAAGTGGGCATTCAAGCGAATGGGACGGACCTGACTGTGACCGCCAAGGCAAATGAGCGGTTGGCGGAACACGTGGTCTACCTGCCGGTCGGTTTCCCGGACGCGCCGGTGGGCGCGTTGCTGGGGGCGGAAGCCACGGCGCCGGTAGCGGTGCGCGCCGCGGGCCCCGGCGCTGGAGAAGAGAGCCGCGAGCGAGAAAGCCAGCCATGACCGAGCTCGTCATCACCGTCATCATCAAGTCCGCTATCGCCTTTGCGATTCCCCTGCTGGCCGTGCCGCCGTTAATTTGGGCAGAGCGCCGCCTGCTGGGCCGCATCCAGTCGCGCCTGGGCCCCAACCGCGTCGGCCCGTTCGGCGTATTTCAAACCCTCGCCGACGCGGTCAAGCTCTTGGGCAAAGAAGACATGATCCCGGCCGGCGCGGACCGCGTCCTCTTCGTGCTCGCGCCGTTCTTGTTGCTGGTGCCGTCGTTCATGGCCTGGTCCGTGGTGCCGATTGGCACGGAAGTCACGATCTTCGGACGCACCATCGGACTCTACCCCACCGACCTCAACGTGGGTGTGCTCTACATCGTGGCGCTCACGTCCGTCGCGGTCTACGGCATCGTCATGGCCGGCTGGGCCTCCAACAGCAAGTACGCCTTGCTGGGCAGCCTGCGGTCGAGCGCGCAGATGATCAGCTACGAAATCATGCTCGGCCTAGCGCTGGTGGGCGTGGTGGTGCTGGCGGGTTCGCTCTCGCTGCCCGAAATCGTGCGGCAACAGCAGGTGCCCTACGCCATACCGTTGATAATCGGCGCGTTCGTCTTCGTCTGCGCCGCGCTGGCCGAGACCAACCGCGCGCCCTTCGACCTGCCGGAAGCGGAAACCGAGCTAGTTTCCGGCTATCACGTCGAGTATTCCGGCTGGCGTTTCGCCTTCTTCTTCTTGTCCGAGTACGCCAACATGGTGCTGGTATCGTTCCTGGTGGCCGCCGTGTTCCTGGGCGGCGGCTGGCCGGCGCAGTTCCTGGAGCCGTACATCGGCCATCTTCCGGCGACGCTGCTGGCGCTCTTCTTCATGGTGTCCAAGGTCTTTCTCTTCCTCTTCTTCTACTTTTGGCTGCGCGCCACGCTGCCGCGCTTTCGCTACGACCAAATGATGAACTTCTGCTGGAAAGTACTCCTGCCACTGGGTCTGCTGAATCTTGCCGTAGCAACCGTACTCAAGTTGACGCTTTACGCCTAAGGGATCAACCGGGAAAGGAGAAGCCATGGGTTTTCGGTTCGGTTCGCTGGCGCCGATCGCGAGGGGTCTGAGCGTTACCCTCCGCGAGTTCTTTCGCCGGCCGGTGACCATACGCTACCCGGAAGAGAAGCGGCCGCTCTCGGCGATCTATCGCGGCGCGGTCGGCATGAGGCGCAGGCCGGACGGCCGGCCGAAGTGCGTGGGCTGCGGCCTCTGCGAGACCGCCTGCCCGAATGAATGCATTACCATCACCACGGAGTCGAATCCCGCGCAGCCGACGGAGAAGGTCGTCACGTCGTATACGCTGGACGTGGGACGCTGCCTCTTCTGTTCGCTGTGCGTTGAGGCTTGTCCGGTGGAGGCGCTGGAGATGACCAACGCGTATGACTTTTCCACCGACGACCGCAGCACCCTCATCTACGACGTCGACCGCCTGATGGACCTGGTGGACAAGCAGGGCAAGGAGGTCGCGACGCTTGACTAGCGAGACCGTGCTCACGCTGATCTTTGCCTATCTCGCGCTGGCGTGCGTGGTATTCGGCGTGCTTGTCATCATGCTGCGCAATCCGGTGCAGTGCGCGCTCGCGCTGGTGGGCGTGGTCTTCCATTTGGCCGGGATCTTCATCCTGCTGCGCGCCGAGTTTCTCGCGGTGGCGCACATCATCATCTACGCCGGCGCAATTATCGTGCTCTTCCTCTTCACCATGATGCTCCTGAACCTCAACGTGGTGGAACGCGCGCGGCAGTTCCACGTGCAAGCGCCGCTGGCGGTTGTCATCGGCGTCCTGCTGGCGATCGAGTTCATCGTCCTGACCGGCGCCGCCATCACGGTGGGCGCGCAAGGGCCGCACAGTCCCGCGTGGGTCGCGGGACAGGGGGGCAACGTGCAGGCGCTCGGCCAGGTGCTCTTCCGCGACTACCTGCTGCCTTTCGAAGTCGCCTCGGTCCTGCTGACGGCCGCCGTCGTCGGCGCGATCGTCCTGGCGCGGCAGAGGCCGCGGCGGCCGCGCTCGTCCTCGCAGATGGGTGTCGGCGAGTGGATGGCGGAACGGTACGCCAAGGCGAAACGAAGCGAGCAGACGCCGGCCAAGCCGCGCCAGGGAGCGTGACCGGAACGATGATCATCCCGGCCTTGGAATACTACTTGGTGCTGGGCGCGGCGCTCTTCATCATCGGGCTGCTCGGTGTGCTGGTGCGGCGCAACTTGCTTGTTGTGTTTATGTCAATTGAACTGATCTTGCTCGGCGCGAACGTCACTTTCGTGGGTTTCGCCGTGGCCTTGAACAATATGTTGGGGCAAGCCTTCGTCATATTCTCGTTGACGGTGGCGGCGGCGGAGGCCGCGGTCGGGCTTGCCATCATCGTGGCGCTTGCGCGCCACCGGGATACGCTCAACGTCGATGAAATCGACACACTCAAGGGTTAAGGAAGAACCGCGCTCATGGCCCAGGTTGCCTGGCTGATTCCACTGCTGCCGTTCGTCGCTTTCGTGATCAACGGCCTCTTTGGACGCGCCTATCTGAAGAAACGCACCGGCCTGGTGGCGAACGCCGGCGTGCTGGGCGCGCTTGTCGTCAGCGTGGCCCTCTTCTTCTCACAGTCAGGCCACGCGGAGCCGGAGGCGGTTTACCTCTGGACGTGGGCCGTATCCGGCGACTTTGCGCTGGACGTGGCGCTGCGAGTGGACGCCCTGACGCTGGTCATGCTGCTGGTGGTCACCAGCGTCTCGTTCATGGTGCACGTCTACTCAATCGGGTACATGGACCGCGACCCCGGTTTCTGGCGCTTCTTCACGTACCTGCCGCTCTTCGTCTTTGCCATGATCATGCTGGTGATGGCGAACAACCTGCTGGTGCTGTTCGTCTTCTGGGAAGCGGTCGGCTTATGTTCGTACCTGCTGATTGGCTTCTGGTTCGAGCGGCAGTCAGCGTCCGCGGCCGCCATCAAAGCCTTCTTGACGAACCGCATCGGCGACGTCGGTTTCTTGATCGGCCTCTTGTTGGCGTGGTACGTCTTCGGCTCATTGAATTACGATGAAATCTTCGCGCAGGCCCCGACCGTAGCGGCAACGAAGCCGGGCATGCTCACGCTCATTTGTCTGATGCTCTTCGTTGGCGCAATGGGCAAGTCGGCGCAGTTTCCCCTGCACGTCTGGCTGCCCGACGCCATGGAAGGCCCGACGCCGGTGAGCGCCCTGATCCACGCGGCCACGATGGTGACGGCGGGCGTCTACATGGTGGCCCGCTTCAATCCGCTCTACGTGCTCACGCCCAGCGCGATGACGGTGGTGGCAATCGTCGGCGCGTTCACCGCCCTGTTTGCGGCTACGATCGGGCTGGCGCAGAACGACATCAAACGCGTTCTCGCCTACTCTACCGTGAGCCAGCTTGGGCTCATGTTCATGGCATTGGGAGTGGGGGCGTTTGCGGCGGCTATCTTCCACCTGGCCACCCACGCCTTCTTCAAAGGCCTCCTCTTTCTGGGCTCCGGCTCGGTGATTCACGGCACGGACGAGGAGCAGGACATGCAGCGCATGGGCGGCCTCTTCGGCAAGATGCCCGTCACCGGCGCGACGTACGTCATCGGCGGCCTGGCGCTGAGCGGCATCATTCCGCTGGCGGGCTTCTGGAGCAAGGATGAGTTGCTTGGGGCGGCGCTGCTCGCCGGCGGAGCCGGCTATCTGCTCTATGCCCTCGGCGCGCTGGCGTCGCTGCTCACCGCGGTTTACACCTTCCGCATGATCTTCCTTACCTTCTTTGGCAAGACCCGCATGGAGTCCGAGCGGTTCGCGCACGTGCACGAGTCGCCGCGCACGATGACCGTGCCCCTCATGGTGCTGGCGGTAGGCGCGTTGTTCGCGGGCTTCGTCGGCGTGCCGCCGGAGCACGGCCTCATCCACAACTACCTGCACGATACGTTCCTGGCGGCGGAGTACGCCGGTCTGATTCACAAGCCGTCCACTGCCTTCGTGCTCACGTTGATGGCTGTGTCCACCCTGATTGCGCTTCTGGGCATTCTCATCGCCTACAATATGTACATGCGTGGTGCGCCCTCGCCCGCGGCGGTTGCCGGCAGGGCGCGGCCCCTGCACGCGCTCTTGGTGCACAAGTACTACCTGGACGACTTCTACGACACCGTCCTGGCGGGAGGCACGCGCGCCGTGGGCTGGCTCTTTGCCTGGTTCGACCTGAACGTCGTGGACGGCGTGGTGAATCTCATCGGATTGGTTGTCAACGGCGTTGGCGGCGGTCTCCGCCGCATGCAGACTGGACGGTTGGAGAACTATGCCTTTAGCGTCGTGCTGGGCACGGCCCTCGTGCTGGCTTTCTACATCTTCATGATGCGTTGAGGTAGACCCAGTGGAGTCATTCCCCATTCTTTCCCTTGTGCTCTGGTTGCCGCTCCTCGCGGCCGTAATCGTGCTGTTTCTCTCCGACCGCCGCGCCATGTTCGCCGCGGCGGTTGCGGGAACGCTCCTGTCGCTCGTGCTGAGCGTGGCGGTGTGGGCCGGATTCGAACCCGGAGCGGGGATGCAGTATCGGGAATCGTTCGATTGGTTGCCGTCGCTGGGTATCAAGTACGCACTTGGCTTGGACGGCATCAGCCTGCTGATGGTGCTCCTCAACACGTTTCTCTTCTTCCTGTGCATCGTCTATGCCTGGGCGTCCGTGCGCGAGCGCGTGAAAGAGTACCTCTTCACCATGCTCTTGTTGGAAGTGGGCATTACGGGCGTCTTCATGGCGCTGGATTTCGTATTGTTCTACGTCTTCTGGGAAATCATGCTCATTCCCATGTACGTGCTGATTGGCGTGTGGGGCGGCGAGCGCCGGGTGTACGCCACGGTCAAGTTCGTGCTCTATACGCTCTTTGGCAGCCTGCTCATGCTGGTGGCAATCCTGGCGCTCTATTTCGTGCATGGCAATACCACGGGCGTCTACACGTTCGACATTCTGGAATTGACCCAGGGAACCTATGGCGAGCGCTTCCAACTCTGGGCCTTCCTCGCCTTCTTCCTGGCGTTTGCCATCAAGGTGCCGATGGTGCCCTTCCACACGTGGCTGCCGGACGCCCACGTGGAAGCCCCCACTACCGGCAGCGTGATTCTGGCCGGCATCTTGCTGAAGATGGGCGGTTACGGCTTCATTCGCTTTAGTCTGCCGCTTCTTCCCGACGCCAGCCAGTTGGCGCAGACTGCCATCCTGGTGCTCTCCGTGGTCGCAATCATCTACGGCGCGTTGGTTGCCCTGATGCAGACGGACCTGAAGAAACTCATCGCCTATTCCTCCGTCAGCCACATGGGGTTCGTGACGTTGGGAATCTTCTCCTTTACCCAGCAGGGACTCGACGGCGCCATCATGCAGATGTTCAGCCACGGCCTGGTGACCGGCGCGCTCTTCCTCTGCGTCGGCCAACTCTACGAGCGCACCCACGACCGGCTGATTGCCAATCTGGGCGGGCTGGCGCATCGCTGGCCGGTCTTTGCCGCGCTGTTCCTCTTCTTCTCGCTGGCCTCGATTGGCTTGCCGGGCCTGTCGGGTTTCGTCGGCGAGTTCATGGTGCTGCTCGGGGCGTTCATGGCGGGAACGCGCATCTTTGGCGTGCTGGCGGTCTTTGGCATCATCCTTTCGGCGGCGTATATGCTTTGGATGTACTGGCGGGTTATGCTTGGGTCATTGAAAGAGGCCCATCGCCGGCTGGGGGATCTCACAAGACTGGAAACGGCGGTGCTGGTGGCGCTGGCCGCCGTGGTGGTCTGGGCGGGCGTGGAACCGCAGACCTTCATCGAACTCTTCAGCGCCGACACCAGCGGCATCGTGCAAGCAATAGTGGAAGCCGAAGTGGCGGGCGCGCCGGCGGAATAGCCGCCCGCGCCGGTCCAACGTAACGCGGGGCCTTGTGTCCTGTCCAGACGCGGGGCCTGTGTCCCGTCGAGGCGTAGCGCGGGGCCTTGTGCCCCGCCGGGGGTGGAAGATGCGGGGGACAAGCCCCCGCGCTACGGGTGTTCGTGTACGGTGATACGAGTGCGCGGCAGTTAGTGCCCCGCCCAGACGTAGCGAGGGGCCATGCGCCCCGCCTCGGCGTAGCGCGGGGCCTTGTGCCCCGCCGGGGTGGAAAATGCGGGGGACAAGCCCCTGCGCTACGGTGTTGGCGAATGGCGACGGTTGTTCGTGGTCGGTGGAACGTATTTGCGGCAAGAGTGAGGACATAGCGAGTGCAAACCGAAGACCTTATCAGCATACTGCCGGAGATCATAATCACGCTGGTCGCCGCCTGCGTGCTCATGGTAGACGCCTTTGGCGGCCGGCGCACGCATCGCGGCCTGCTGGCTCTGGTCGTGGTTGGCAGCATTGCCGCCATTGCCGTCAGTGTCGTCGTCCGCGCCGATGGCGGGACGGCCTTTGGCGGGTTGGTGCTGACGGACGGCTACGCGGTGTTCTTCAAGGCGCTCTTCATCGCCATTGCCGCATTGAGCATTGTGCTCGCCTACGCCCAGGCGCGGGAGATTCCCTTTGCCGAACTGGCGGCGCTCATCCTGTTCGCCACGGTCGGCATGCTCCTGCTCGGCGCGACCGGCGACCTGATTACGCTCTACCTCGGCGTTGAACTCACGTCCATCCCCGTCTACGTGCTCGTTGCCATCAAGCGCGACCGGTTCCGCGCCACGGAAGGCGCGCTGAAGTACTTCCTCTTGGGCGCGTTCGCCTCCGGCGTCCTGCTCTACGGCATTGCCTGGCTCTTCGGCCTCACCGGCACCACGAACCTTGCCAACATGGCGTTGTACGTGCAGACTCAAGGCGCTACCGATCCGTGGTTCCTGCTGGGTCTCGGCCTGCTGCTGGTCGGCCTGGCGTTCAAGGTGGCGGCGGTGCCGTTCCACATGTGGACGCCGGACGCCTACCAGGGCGCGCCCACGCCCTCCACGGCCTTCCTGGCGGCCGGGGCCAAGATGGGCGCGATGGCGGGACTTCTGCGCGTAGTCGTGCACGGGCTCGAACCCTGGCAGGACATGGTCGTTCCGGTGGTAGTGGCCATCGCCGTCGCCAGTATGATCGTGGGCAACTTCGTCGCCATCTGGCAGCGGGACGTGAAGCGCCTGCTGGCCTACTCCTCCATCGCCCACACCGGCTACATGCTGGTCGGCGTCGCGGTGGTGCACGCGCAATCGGAGGCGGGAAGCCTCATGCGGGACGCCGTGGCCGCGGTGATGTTCTACGCCGTGGTGTACGCCCTGATGACGCTCGGCGCGTTCGCCGTGACTTTCGCGGTTGAACGGCGCACCGGCGGCACGGAGATGGAGAACTTCCAGAACCTGGGCCGCACCTCGCCTTTCCTGGCCGTCGCCATGGTCGTCTTCATGATTTCGCTCACCGGCATCCCGCCCGCGGCCGGGTTCTTTGGCAAACTGTATCTTCTGCAAGTGGCCGTGAACGGCGGCTTGACCTGGGTGGCGGTGGTGCTGGTGCTCACCAGCACGGTCTCGGCCTACTACTACCTGCGCGTGGTGGTGAACATGTACATGGTCGAGGGCCAACCGCGCTTGCTGGCCGTTCCCGCCTCCACCGCCGTCGGCGTCGTAATCGCGATTGGCGCTATTGGCACGCTCGTGCTCGGCATCTATCCCGCCGGCGCCGTGGAGTGGGCGCAAACCGCCCTCGAAGAAGCCGGCAAGCTGGCATTCTCGCCGTAGACCGTTCGCCCCAATCCTCTTCGAGTGAGTGTCGAAGTATTTTCCCGCATGGTGTCCGCGCGCCGGTCTGGTATCATAGAAGATGACAAGCCCCCATAGCTCAGTGGATAGAGCACTGGCCTCCGGAGCCAGGTGCGGGCGTTCGAGTCGCCCTGGGGGTACCAAACGCTACTGACTACCGTCTTGGAAGCAGATTGTCGGCAGCTTCACCCGCCAGACAGACCGCTCTCCAATGGGGAGGCAAGGCGCTTTCGTCTCTCGTAACAGCGGAGGTCGGTGTGAAGGCTGCCGCGCCGGGACAGATTGTCATTCTGAACGGCGCGCCGCGAGCAGGTAAGTCGAGCATTGCCAAGGCAATCCTGGACACATTCCCAGGCGTGTGGATCAATCTTGGCGTTGACGGTTTCAAGGGAATGACGTCGGAGCGTTACAGTCCGGGGATCGGTCTGCGTCCGGGCGGAGAACTGCCCGATACCGTCGAACCGGTCGTTCCCCTGCTGTATGCGGCCATGTACGAGTCGATTGCGGCTCACAGTCGCTTGGGCGTGAACGTCGTCGTGGACGTCGGCCATCACGACGGGTATTCAACGCCGCGCGGCATCCTCTACGATAGCGCGCGGCGCTTGACTGGCTTGCCCGTGCTCTTTGTGGGAGTACGCTGTCGGGTAGACGTTATTGTCGAGCGGCGGCAAGATTCGTGGAACCCCAGGCGTGGATTGGACGAACACATCCGTCGTTGGCAGCGTGAAGTCCATATCCCCGGCATCTATGACCTTGAGGTCGATACCGCGCAATTGAGTCCACAGGAGTGCGCTGACACCATTCGGCAGCGCCTTGAAGAAGGCCCGGAAGCCACGGCATGCAAGCAACTCGCGAAGATGCATGTGTAAGCCAGGACAAGAACCGGCGCGGCCTGAGGGTAATCGGTACCGCCCAATGCCGCCGTTGGGGGTGTATCTTTCCCCTCGTGCAGGGAGCGCTTGGTCGCGCGCAATGAGCAACAAGCATCCCTCTTTCGTCGCGCTCCGCGCAGTCAGCAAGTCCTATTTCGACCAAGGCCAGCGGCGCGTTGTACTGGACAACATCAGCCTGGAGGTCGAACGCGGCGAATTCGTCGCCATCCTGGGCAGCAGCGGCAGCGGCAAGACGACCCTCCTCAACCTGATTGGCGGCATCGACACGCCCGACGGCGGCGCGATTGCCATCGACGGCAATGAGGTGACCGCGCTCAACGATTCCGCCCGCACCCGCTTTCGCCGCCGCCGCGTCGGCATGGTGTTTCAGTTGTTCAACCTCATTCCTACGCTCACCGTTTGGGAAAACGTGCTCTTGCCGGCGGAGCTAGAGGGAACTGTGGACTCGAAACGCAGAGACCACGCGGCGTCGCTCCTCAAGCGCGTGGGGCTGGACGACCGCACGAGTGCGTTTCCCGATAGGCTCAGCGGCGGCGAGCAGCAGCGGGTGGCTATCGTGCGCGCCCTGGCCCATGAGCCGCTCGTGGTGCTTGCCGACGAACCGACCGGCAATCTGGACGCGGAGAACAGCGGGCGTGTGCTCGCGCTCCTGCTCGAACTGACGCGCGAGGCCGGACGCACGCTGCTGATGGCGACGCACGACCACGAGATCGCCCGGCAGGCTTCTCGCATTTGCCGCATTAGCGGCGGTACCCTTACGGTCACGGCGTCGCAGACGCAGGCCGCCTCGCAGTCGAGCCATTCCGCCGTCGTTTCGGCGCCCTGACCCGATGTCCGTCACGGTTCTCAGCCGTCTCGCCTACCGCGCGCTGCAACGCCGCGCATTCCAAAGCGGGCTCTTCGTCTTGAGCATCGTGGCGGGGGTTGCGCTGGTGGTGGGCGTAGACGTGGCCGCGGAGTCGGCCCGCCGCGCGTTTGCCCTCAGTACCGCAAGCCTCCAGGGCAATGCCACGCACGAGATTGTCGGCGGCCCCAGCGGCGTACCCACTGCGCTCTACCGCACGCTGCGCGTAGAGCTTGGCATTCGCACCGCCGCGCCGGTGGTCCAGAGCACGGTGCGCGCGGACGGGAGCGGCCTCGCGCTTACGCTCATGGGCATAGACCCCTTCGCCGAATCCCAGATGCGCCAGTACCTGGCGGAAGCCGCCGTTGCCGACGCTACCGGCGCGGCGGGTCAGGCGTTGCTCAGACTCCTCACCGAGCCGAATGCCGTGCTGGTTTCGGAATCCGTCGCCGCGCGTCTCGGCTTTGCGCCCGGCGACACCTTCGAACTCTCTACTACACAGAACCGCCGAACGGTCACCCTCGCCGGCACAATTCGTCCCTGGAACGACCTGAGCCGGCAGGCCTTGTCATCGCTGGTGATTGCCGACATAGCCACCGCCCAGGAGTTTCTCGGCGCTCCCGGCGTGTTGACGCGCATCGACCTGATCCTAAACGACACCCAGACGCTGACGCAAATCCAGGAGAAACTGCCGCCCGGCGTGATCATGCGGCCGGCGGAGAGCAACCGGCAGACCCTCCAGCAACTCAGCGACAGCTTTACGCTCAATCTGCAAGCCCTGAGTTTGCTCGCCTTGGTGGTGGGCATGTTTCTCGTCTACAACATCATGTCGTTCAGCGTCGTGCAGCGACGGGTGCAGATTGGCATGTTGCGGGCGATTGGCGCAACCCGCCGCCAGATCTTCGGGTCGATCCTGCTCGAGGCGCTCGTCTTTGGCGTAGCGGGCACGTTGCTGGGCGTGGCGGCGGGCTACTTCCTCGGCGGTTTCCTGGTGGGTGCGGTAACCAGAACCATCACCGACCTCTACTATCGGGTGGAAGTGCAGGTGCTTGCGCTTTCGTCTTTCACCATTGCCAAAGGGGTGGCAACGGGGCTAATCGCCAGTGTGGGGGCGGCCTTGATTCCCGCGTTTGGCGCCACCCGCGTCACCGCCGCCAGCGCCCTGCGCAGCGCGGACGCCGAGCAAGCGACGCGGTCTCGCGTGGACGTGGCAGTAGCGGCAGGCGTTGCGGCGCTGGCCGCCGGCATCGTCGTCACCCAACTGCAACCCCGCAGCCTGTTCATTGGGCTGGGCGCGCTCTTCCTCATCCTCATGGGCAGCATACTCTTTACACCGGCCGCGCTCTTGCTACTGATGCGCGTCCTGCAGCCGGTGAGCGGGCTCCTCTTTGGCACGCTTGGGCGAATTGCGCCGCGCGCCGTCGTCCGCTCGCTCAGCCGCACGGGCGTGGCGGTAGCGGCGCTGGCGTTGGCCGTCAGCGTGATCGTGGGGGTGAGCGTGATGATCGGGAGTTTTCGAGGGACGGTCACGGCTTGGCTCGAGGGCGCGCTCGCCGCCGACGTGTACATTTCCGCCCCGTCGAGCGGCCTGCTCGAGACCACCAACATCGATCCAAGCCTCACGGCGCTGTTGCAAGCGGCGCCGGGGGTGACGCACGTTGCCACCGGCCGCGACGTGCCGGTCCTCGCGCCGGACTACCCCGATTTGCCGCCGGTCAACCTGGTGGCAATCAGCACGAATCCACAGCAGGTGACGCCCGCGCGACGCTTCATCTGGCTCACGGTGAATCAAGACGAACTGTGGAACGCCATGCAGGACGGCGCCATCATCGTTAGCGAGTCGTTCGCCTATCGCCGCCGGATTACCGAGGAGGCGAACACCCTTACGCTGCTCACGGACCGGGGCCCGCGCGACTTCCCCATCGTCGGCGTCTTCTACCACTACGGCACCGACCAGGGAATCGTGCTCATGGCGGACGCCGTCTATCGTGAACTCTACGCCGATCCGTGGGTTTCCTCCTTCGTGCTCTTCCTGGCGCCGGGGACGAACAGTGAATCGGCCATCGAGAACGTCCGCCGCCTGGTGGCCGACCAGGGGTTGGTCGTGCAAGGCACGCGGGCCTTGCGCAACCAGGTATTCGCCATCTTCGATCGCGCCTTCGCCATCACGGCCGCCCTGCGCAGTCTGGTGGCGATTGTGGCTTTCATCGGCATCCTCAGCGCGCTGATGGCGCTGCAACTGGATCAGAAGCGCACGCTGGGAACCATGCGCGCCCTCGGCCTGACCGCGGGGCAGTTGTGGCGGCTTACGTTCCTGATCACCGGCTTGATGGGGCTGGCCGCCGGTCTCTTCGCGCTGCCCATCGGCCTGCTCCTGGCCAGGCTGCTCATCGACGTTATCAACGTGCGCGCGTTCGGCTGGACCTTCGCCTACATAGTGTCGGCAGGCTCTTTGGTGCAAGCGGTCGTGATCGCGCTGGTGGCGGCATTGGCGGCCGGGGTCTACCCGGCGTGGCGGGTCGCGCGCTTGGTGCCGGCGGAGGCCATCCGCAATGAATAAGCCTTATGTCAAGAAGATGCTGCCGTTCCTCATTGTCGCCGGCGCGCTCGTCCTGCTGCTTGGCGGTGTCCTGTGGACGCTCAACCGGCCGGCGGCGTCCCTCGGAGCGCAGACCACCATTCTGCCGCCTCAGTTCGCTGCCGACGGCTTCGCGCGGGCCATAGATCCCTGGCAGTGGGAGTTTCCCCACGACCACGGGCCGCATCCGGCGTTCCAGACCGAATGGTGGTACTACACCGGCAACGTGACAACCGCGTCCGGGCGGCAGTTCGGTTACCAGTTCACCATTTTTCGGCGCGCTCTCACACCGGAACAACGAGAAACGCAGTCGGAGTGGCACACGAACCAGATCTACATGGCGCACTTTACGGTCAGCGACGTGGCAGGCAAGACGTTCTACCAGGAAGAGCGGTTTAGCCGGGGCGCGGCGGGCCTGGCGGGCGCTGAAGGCATCCCGCGCTACCGCGTTTGGTTGGAAGATTGGTCGGCGCAAGGCGTAGACGATGCGGCGTCGCAAATGCGGATTGTTGCCAAGGCGGACGGCTTTGCCATCGATTTGACGCTCACCGCCGCCAAACCGCCCGCGCTGCAAGGCGACAGCGGCCTCAGCCAAAAAGGCCCGGAGCCCGGCAACGCCAGCTACTACTATTCGCTCACGCGCCTGGCCACGACGGGCACGGTGACCATTGGGGATGAGGCGTTTACGGTCAGCGGCGCAAGTTGGATGGACCGGGAATTCGGCACCAGCGCGCTGAGCGCGGGCGCGGTGGGCTGGGACTGGTTCGCGGTGCACCTGGATGACGGCCGCGACCTGATGGTAGGGCAGATTCGCTTCCAAGACGGCAACTTGGAACCGTTCTTTGGCGGCCTGCTCGTGTTTCCTGACGGCCGGACTGTCAATCTCTCGTCGGCGGCGTTCGCTATTACGCCGACACGCACGTGGCGGAGCAGTCGCAGCGGCGCTACCTATCCCGCCGGCTGGGAGATCGTCGTTCAGGCTGGCGGCGCGCCACTGCGCCTCTTCCTGGAGCCGCTGCTGGCGGAGCAAGAATTCGTGGGCAGCGTGACTTACTGGGAGGGCGCCGTGCGGGTGAGCGGGGACGCCGTCGGCTACGGCTATGCCGAACTCACCGGGTATGCGCGGCCTTTGCGAGGACTGTTCTAGCGCGCACGCGAGTGGGTCAGTCCGGTTCCTCGTCCTGTGACGGTTGCCCGCCTTGGCCGTCCTGCTCAGCCGATCGCGCGCGGCGGGCTTCACGTTCGTCCAGTCGTTCCCGCAACTCCCGCTCGAACCCGACCGTGCCCGGCTCGTAGAAGCATCGGCCTCGCAGGGGCTCCGGCAGGTAATCTTCCGCTATCCAATTGCCTTCGTATGAGTGCGGATACTTGTAGTCCTTGCCGTGCCCAAAGGCCGCCATCAGTCCGGTCGGGGCGTTGCGCAGGTGGAGCGGCACGCTGAGGTTGCCGGTTTCCTGCACGGCCTCGCGGGCTGCGGCGTAGGCGCGCAGCGCCGAGTTGCTCTTGGGGGCCGCGGCCAGGTAGAGCGTCGCCTGCGTGAGCGGATAGAGTCCTTCCGGCATGCCGATGAAGTGGGCCGCCTGCTGCGCGGCCACGGCAACGCCAAGCGCTTGCGGGTCGGCGAGGCCGATGTCCTCCGAAGCAAGAATCACCATGCGGCGCGCGATGAAGAGCGGGTCTTCGCCGCCTTCCAACATGCGCGCCAGCCAATACACTGCGGCGTCGGGATCGCTGCCGCGCACGCTCTTGATGTAAGCGGAGATCAGGTCGTAGTGAAAGTCCCCCTGCTTGTCGTGGGGCAGCACCCGCCGCTGCAGGGCCTGCGCCACGTCGTTTTCACTGACCGAGCGCGCGCCGCCGTTGTCCGCCGCCGCCAACGACACCGCCAACTCCAGCGCGTTGAGCGCCACCCGGGCGTCGCCGCCGGCCATGCGCACCAGGTACTCCAGAGCCTCCGGCTGCGCCGCCACCTGCTGCGCGCCCAGCCCGCGCGTGCCGTCCGCCAGACTGCGCTCCACCAGCGTCATCACTTCAGCGTCCGTGAGCGGTTCCAGCTTGTAGACGCGGGCGCGCGAAAGCAGCGGAGCGTTGACCTCGAACGATGGATTCTCCGTCGTCGCGCCGATCAGCGTTACCGTGCCGTCTTCCACGTAGGGCAGGATGGCGTCCTGCTGGCTCTTGGAGAAGCGGTGGATTTCGTCGATGAAGAGTATCGTGCGCCGGCCGGTGAGTTCAAGCCGCGCCTGGGCCTCCTCGACGACCTTGCGCAAATCGGCAACGCCGGCGCTCACGGCGCTGAGGCTGGCGATTGTGGCCTGGGCCGCGCGGCCAATGATGGCGGCCAGCGAGGTCTTGCCCGAGCCGGGCGGACCCCAGAGAATCATGGAAGGGACGCGATCCGCCGTGATCGCCTGCCGCAGCACGCCCTTCTCGCCAAGCAGGTGGGCTTGTCCCACGTACTCGTCGAGGGTCAACGGCCTCATGCGCGTGGCCAAGGGCGCGGCGGACGCGGCGGCAGGCAAGCCGCCGGTGGACGGTTCCGCCCCGGAGCGCCCCGGGGAATCAGGTAAGAGGGAGGGAGGCGGGTTCTCTTGACGCGATCGACGCTTCATCGCCTCAGCGCCTTTCTCTGCGCGGCGTGTCGCTCATTCGTTAGATTATCGCGAGCAAGATTGCAGTCCAATTGGGAATAGGGGCTGGACCGTGCAGATTTCCCCTCACACCGGCCTTCTCCCCCTTGGAGAGGTGACAGGGGTATGTAAAAGTCATTCCGAGCGGAGCGAGGAATCTAGAAGTGATGATCTTGCAGGGCTGCCCTCTAGATTCCTCACTTCGCTCCGCTCCGTTCGGAACGACAAGTGAAGTCGATCTTGGAGTACATACCCCTGTCAGCCCTTGGAGAGGGAGTCTTGTCGCTTGCCGTCCACACTGCCCAGGGTCATCATTCGGACTTCGGCTTGGGGTGCGTCTATGGAGACGAGGCAGCCGCTAGGCGACAAATCGTTTCAGCACGGTGCGCAGGGCGTTCTCTTTTTCAGCCGGGATGTAGAGTTTCTGCTTGAGCGGGCGCTCGCCTTTGCCTTCCAGCACCACCACGCCGCGATCCACCTCGTAGCGGCGGAAACTCTCCCAGCGGTGGGTCTGGCCGTTGCTGAGCGAGTAGCCTTCGGTTGTGAAGATGTACGAGACGGGCACCAGCGCGGCGATGACGGTCGCCAGCATGATCATCAGTTCGGTGCCCGGCAGCATGAACGAAAACTGGATGCCCGATACCGGAATCTGGTTGACGAACAGGAGCAACAAGAGCGGAATGAGCGTGGGGCGAAAGATGAGGATCTTCTCGCGGATGCCCAAGCGTATCCTGCCAATCGGCTGGCCCGGCCGCTTGGGCGCAAACGGAAGGTAGATACGGAGATACAGCAGCGCCAGCAGGAAACTGGCGAGAGACGTGCCGATGATTTGCGAAAGCGTTGTGCCTTGCTCGAACATAGTATCCGTTAAGTGGGTAATCGCACCTTGCGCTCACGCCCATGCCGCCGGTCGAGGCCGTGCCGCTTGCCTGCGACGTGCGGCACGGCGCGTTTTGCCCGGCAGCGGGAGCGTTAGCGCAACACGAAGGTAAGGACTACCAACACGGCGACCATGCCCAAAGAAAGCAGGCCGATCCGCGCCAGGTCGCCTCTCACGTGGTCAAGTTCATAGAACGGCAGGTCAACGCGCTGCGACCGCTTGCGCCGCGTCGGCCACGAAGTCTGTGATTGGGCCTGAACGGGCGCCGCGGTCGGCGCCGAGACCGGCTGCGCGGCGGCTGCAATCGGTGGGGATTCGCCGTCGGCTTCTGAAGGAGCGGTCAAGGCCGGCTCGGCCAACCCTGTCTCCGCGCCGGTTGTGCGCCCGCTCGCAGGCGGGGCGGCGCGGGAACGCACTGCGCCGCGAGTCCGCGTTGTTTTGCGGCGCTGGCCGCTTGACTTGCGTCTCTTGCGTGCCATAGTCATGGTCGGAGCGCGCCATCGACGCCTATGGAGCTCATTCCCGTAGCGATTCCTACGGAACTCATTCCCGTTCGGTGGCGAAAGCGCCTGCTGCCGACCCGGTTCCTCTCTCCCAATTATGTCAAGGGTATGGGTTACCTAATTCGCATCGCGCCGCGCGCTGTGGGCGGCCACTCCCAATTATACCGTGTTTGGCGAACTACGACACTGCGTGCGCGCCAACCGCGCCCGTCCGTCTATCCGCCCAACTCATGGAAGAGCGCGCGGTAGTATTGAAGAAGGGTGAGCGCATCGGCCGATGCCTGGATCTCCGCACAGGCCCAGCCGGCGTAGTTGTCTTCCTGCAAGAGGCTGAAGAGTTCGCGGTACGGGTAGTCGCTGTAGAGCCGGTTGACGTGGACGTGCCCGATCTTCTCGCGGACGAGGGCATAGCTCTTGGCGATGGAACCGTCCTTCACGTCCTGCGGATTCGAGTTCCAGCAGGCAAACACGTTGGCGTGGGCGGCGCGCTCCAAAATTTCCTGGACGTTCTCCGGCTCCGCCGTGTCCGGGCCGTGCATCTCCATCCAGACCGCAACGCCGAGGTCCTGCGCGGCGGCGCCAACGGCATGGAGCGCATTACCGATTTGTGCCAGGGTCTGCTCTTTGGGAATGCCCGCCTTCAGTTGCAGGCCGTTGGGACGCACCTTGATGCCGCCCGCGCCGAGGTCATGGGCAAGTTGGGCGAACTCCTTTGCCGTCTCCACGTGCGCCCGCACGGTCTCTTCTTCCAGCGCGTGGAACTCGCACGTGGTGCCCAAACCGATGATCGAGACCGGCGAGTCGGCAAACCTAGCCCGCACCTCGCGGCGTTCGTGCGCCGAAAGAGCGGGTTCCACGCCGTGCGCGTGGGTCGTGCGCAGTTCCACCCCAAGAATGCCCGCCGCTTCGCAGTTGGCAAGGATAGCCGGAATGTCCCAATCGGCCGCAATGTTGTAGGTCACGATTCCAAGACGCATGGCGTGCTCCGCTCCTCATGGCAAGTTCGCAAATGGCCGTACCCGTTCATGCTAGCACGAATGGACTCCCCAAGACAGTTTTTCCTCGCACGCGCGCTGTCACCGCGCCTGAGCGGCAGGGAGGGCCACGCGCTACAATGACGGTAGGAGCGGAAGACGCGCCCGGCGACGTGTGGAGTAGCTCGAGGTTCAGGCCGTGAGAATTGGGATCAATGCCCTGAAACTCTACACCTCCCAGGACTACCGCAATGCCGGCATCAGCAATTACATCCGGCAATTGACGACCCATCTGCTCAATATCGACGGCGAGAACGATTACACGCTCTTTACCAACCACCTCATGCCGGCGTGGCGGGAGAGCACGCGCTATAAGCCCACCGTGATTTCCAGCCGCTTCCCCACCGGGCGTCCGGCGCCGCGCATTCTGTGGGAACAAACGGTCTTGGCATGGCACACCGGGCGTGGTAAACTAGATGTACTGCACTGCCCGCTCAACGTTTTGCCCCTGGCGGCAGCGTGTCCCACGGTCCTGACCATTCACGACCTCTCTTTCTTGCGGTATCCCCGGCTGTTTCCGCAGTACAAACGGTGGTATCTTCAACTGTTCACGCGCTGGTCGGCTCGCCGCGCGAATGCTATCATCACGGTTTCGGCGAGCACGCGGCGCGACGTCGTGGAGATGCTCGACGTGCCGCCGGAGCGCGTGCACGTAGTCTATTCGGCGGCGGACAGTGATTTCCAGCCGCGCTCGCGGGACGAGATCAAGGCGTTTCGCGCGGCCAAGGGACTGCCGCCGCGCTACGTGCTCTACGTGGGCACGCTGGAGCCCCGCAAGAACGTCGACGTGTTGATCCGCGCGTTTGGAGACGCCATGCGCCAGGAGCGGCTGCCGCACAAGTTGGTTCTCGTTGGCGGCAGGGGCTGGATGACCCAGGCGATTGAAACCGCCATCACGGAATCGAAGATTGGCGACCGCCTGCTCATGCCGGGCTACGTGGCGCGGGAGGAATTGCCAATGTGGTATAGCTGCGCCGACCTGCTTGTCTATCCCTCTTCGTATGAAGGGTTCGGCTATCCCGCGCTGGAAGCCATGGCATCGGGCGTGCCGGTGATTGCGTCGAACACCTCCTCATTGCCGGAGGTGGTGGGAGACGCCGGTGTGCTGGCCCCGTCCCGCGACCAGGCGCAACTTGCCGCCGCAATGAGCCGCGTACTGACGGATGACGCGCTTGCGGCCAGCCTGCGCGAGCGCGGCATAGAGCAGGCCGGGCGCTTTTCCTGGCCCGACTCCGTTCGTGTCTGCCTGGACGTGTATCGTACCCTGGGATCGTGAGGGACGCCGCGATGAAGACGATGACCGCGCCGAAGGTTGCGCCGCCGGTAGTCAAGCGTAGGAGCCGGTTCACCATGAAATTGTTAATCGGTTTTCTCGATATGTTGCTGGCCGGCCTGGCCGTCTACGCTTCCTGGTGGCTGCGGTATGAAATGGGCATCGGCCCGGACCTGACCGACTTCCAGTACCTGGCGTTCAGCTACTACCAACCCGTGCTGCTCGCGCATCTCGCGCTGGTATTCATCGCTTTCCAAATCGCGCGGGTATACCGCCTGCGCAAGTCCACCGGACTGGTAGAGGAAGTAGGCCGGATTTGCTTGGGGTCTACGTTGGCGGTCTTTTCTCTCTTCGTCATGTCTTACCTCTTTCGCTTGCCCGGCTATGCCGGGTACTCGCGCGGCCTATTCATACTGCTCTGGCTGGTCACGCCGTTCATGATCAGCCTTAGCCGCGTGGTATTGCGCCTCGGAGTCGACGCGCTCCGGCGGCGGGGCTTCCTCCTCGAGCAAATGGTCGTGGTGGGAGGAGGCATGCACGGCAAGATGATTATGCAGCAGGTGCTCACGCAGCCGAACCTGGGGTACCGGCTGGTTGGCTTCCTGGACGACGGGCACTATGCGCGCGGGGCGGATTTTGGCCGCATCAAGGTGCTGGGGCCGGTGGAGCGGCTGGCCGACGCCGTCCAGGCCCATGGCGTGGAGAGCGTCATCATCGCCCTGCCCGCCACGGAACACCGCTCAATCGCCGACGCAATCGACCAGTGCAAGGCGCACCGGGTGGAGTTTCACCTTATTCCGGACCTCTTCGAAATCCAACTCAACACGGTAGACGTGGATTCCATCGGCGGCATACCCATAATTGGGCTAAAGGACGGCGCAATCGTGGGCTGGGACTCGTTCCTGAAGCGCCTGCTCGACAGTGTTGTCTCGACCGCCGTCCTCTTGGTGGGCAGCCCGTTCTACCTGCTAATCGCGCTCGCCATCAAGCTGGAGTCGTCCGGCCCGGTGTTCTACACGGCGGAGCGGGTCGGCCAGAACGGCACGCCGTTCACCATGTATAAGTTCCGCTCGATGCGCCGGGACGCGGAACAGTTGCGGGAATCCCTCGCGGACCGCAATCAAGCCGATGGGCCGCTCTTCAAGATGGCGAACGACCCCCGCCGCACCAAGGTTGGCGCGTGGCTGCGCCGGCTATCGCTGGACGAACTGCCGCAATTCTGGAACATCCTGCGGGGCGACATGAGCCTCGTCGGCCCGCGCGCCCCGCTGGCGGCGGAGGTGGAGCAATACGAGGACTGGCAAAGGAAGCGGCTCAGCGTCAAGCCCGGCCTCACCGGCCTGTGGCAGGTGAACGGACGGAGCAACGTCCCGTTCGAAGAGATGGTAATGATGGACATCTATTACATCGACAATTGGTCTCTCGGCCTCGACGTCAATCTCATTCTGCGCACGATCCCGGCCGTCATACGGCGTGACGGCGCGTATTGAGGGCCTCCCCAAAGGGCCGAGGCCCATGATGCGCATCGCAATTCTCCACGACTATCTCAACCAGATGGGCGGCGCCGAGCGCGTGCTGCTCATACTCCACGAACTCTTCCCGGACGCGCCTATCTACACGTCGCTCTACCGGCCTGAGGCCATGCCGGCGGTGTTCCAAGAACTCGACATTCGCACGACGTTCTTGCAGAAGTTTGGCCCGCTGACGCGCTATCCGCGCCATCAGAAGCTACTGCCGCTCTATCCGATTGCTTTCGAGCATCTCGACCTCACCGGCTATGATGTCGTAATCAGCAACAGCAGCGCCTGGTGCAAGGGCGTCATCACCCGCGAAGACACCTGGCATCTCTGCTACTGCCTGTCGCCGATGCGCTTTGCCTGGAACACGCACGAGTATCTGGCCGGAGAGCGGGTCGGCTGGCTGGCGCGCAAACTGCTGCCCGCTACGCTCACCCGCATTCGCGCGTGGGACGTGACCGCGAGCGCGCGGGTGGACGACTTCGCCGCGATCTCGCGGGTCGTGGCCGCGCGCATACGCAAATTCTACCGGCGGGACTCGACCATCCTCTTCCCTCCGGTTGACACCACGCGCTTTGCGCCCGCGGACCGTATCGACGACTACTTCCTGCTGGTCTCGCGCCTGGTGCCGTACAAGCGCGTAGACCTGGCCGTGCAAGCCTTCAATCGCCTGGGCCTGCCGCTGCGCATCATCGGCGACGGCCGCGACCGGGCGCGCCTGGAGGCAATGGCCCAGCCGAACGTGCGCTTTCTGGGGTACGTGGACGACGTCGAACGGCAGCGCCACCTTGCCCAATGCCGTGCGTTGATCTTTCCCGGAGAAGAAGACTTCGGCCTCGTGCCCGTGGAGGCGCAGGCATCCGGCCGCCCGGTCGTCGCCTATGCCGCCGGCGGGGCGCTCGACACGGTAATAGACGGTGAAACCGGCCTCTTCTTCGCGGAGCAAACACCGGACGCGCTCTGTGATGCCGTTACACGCCTGGAGGATCAGACGTTTAGCGCGAAGCGAATCACCGCACATGCCGCCACGTTCGACACGAGCGTATTCAAAGAGAAGATGAAGGCGCTCGTCGCTGAGAACGCAACACGGCTGAAGCCGGCCCCGCGCCCGCGGCTGCCCTGACGCCCCCTGACACCCCGCTTGGCGGCTCCTGGGCGAGAATCTGCTATGATGAGACGGTATTGGGCAAGCATTCAAGAGCAGCTATGATCATCCAGTACTATCTCAGAATCCTGGCGGCGCGGAAGAAGCTCATTCTCGGTGTGACGCTCGCGGCGTTCATCGGCAGCGTGCTCCTGGCACTCATCTGGCCGAACGCGTATGAATCCACGGTGCGGGTGCACGTGCAACCGGCGCCGCCGCCCAGCGATCAGGCGGCCGGATTCTACTATTCGCAGGGATACTACCGGCAGATTCTCGCCGAATTCAATATCGAGGACTTCTCCGAGATTGTGGAAGGCCGGGCCTTTGCGGCCAACGTAGCCGCTATTCTGGACGAGCGGTACGGCGTGCGGATGACCCCCAGGGACATTGCGCAATCGCTCAGGGCGACCCAGAGCCACCGCATCCTGGAACTCACCTATACGAACAGCGACCCATTAATCGCCCAAGCTCTGGCGGACGCCGCGCAGACCATCTTCGAGACCAAAGCGGCCACATACTCCGCCAGCGTGAGCCAGGGCCTGGTGAGCGTACAGATCGTGGACCCGGCTTCCGAACCGGAGGCCGCATCGCTGGCGCGCCTGGGCCTGGACGTCATTGTGCGCACGCTGGTTGCTTTTCTGCTCATTACCGGGCTTGCTTTCGTGCTGGAAATCCTCTCGGGCCAGTTCCGCTCGCGGGAGGACATTGAAGAGGCGCTGCGCGCGCCGGTGCTGGCGACCGTCCCAACTATCCCTGAATCTGACAAGCCCGCTTCGGGTTCCGCAGAGACCGCTGCTGGGTAGCGCAGAGTTGCCCGGGTAACAAGGCATGACCGATGCTTGAGATTGTGCCAATCAGGCTGAGAGACTATACCGGCGTCATCCGCCGGCGGTACTGGCTTGTGCTCGTGCTCGCGCTTGTCGCCGCTCTTACGGCCTATTTCTACAGCAGCCGCCAGCAACCGGTCTACCAGGCGGGAGTAAGCGTCTCGGTCACGCCCAACGTAATCGACTACTGGACGAACCAGGCCATGGAACGCCTGCTGCGCACGTACGTCGATCGCGTGCAGACCTGGGAAGTCGCGGCGCGGGTGGTGGCAAACCGCCAACTCGACGTGCCGCCGGATGCGGTGCTCGGCGGTCTGCGCATGGTAATTGTGCCGGCGAGTTCCAAAGTGGTGGTTCAAGCGGAAAGCGCATCCGCGCAGCAAGCGGTTGCCGTGGTAAACGGCTTTGCCGATGAACTCGTGCGCTTGGCGGAATCCGAGCAGAGCAGCGGCCCGGGCGGCGACATCTTCCTGCGGGCGCGGGTGCTCGACCACGCCAGCAGCGCCGGGCAGATCGGCCCGCGCCTGCGGTTCAACGTAGCCGTTGCGCTCGTCCTGGGCACGCTCGTCGGGGTTTTCCTGGCGCTTGCCATCGAGTTCATCGACACGCGCGTGCGTTCGCGGGAGGAAGCGGAGCAGATTCTGGGCATGAATGTCATTGCGTGCGCCCCGCCAGTGCCCAAGGCCGACACGTAATCGTGATTTCCCGCCGGCGCGGCTGCCGCGCGGCGCTTTGCGAAATGAGACAAGGAGAGCCATGACGGTACCAACTGTGCCGCTCCCGACGCTCAGTCAGGCGGCGAGTCCCGCGGCCGAGGCGTTTCGGGCGCTGCGCACCACAATCCGATTTCAGGCGGAGGAACACGGGCGGAAGTCGCTGCTCGTGACCAGCGCCGCGCCGCAAGAAGGGAAGAGCCTTGTCGCCGCCAACCTGGCGACCGCGCTGGCGCAGATGGGGCTCAGCGTCACGCTCATCGACGCGAACGTGCGCACGCCCAGCCTGCATAGCGCCTTTGGCGTCTCCCAGGAGCCGGGTCTCGCCGACTACCTGAGCGGCGCGGCGGGCGCTCCCGCCTATCACGAAGACTGCGGCGCCGAGGGTCTGAACCTGCTCGCCGCCGGGACTGTGCCTGAGCACGCTCCCGAACTGCTCGCGTCTCGACGCATGACAGACCTCATCGGCGAGATAGCGCGCGAGCGCGACCACGTCATTCTGGATACCCCGCCGATCCTCTTGGCCGCGGACGCCGCCGCGCTGGCGCGCTCCGTTGACGGCGTGCTCCTGGTGGTGCGCGCAAACCAGACCCGGCGGGACCAAATACAGCGCGCCAAGGCAATGTTGGAGCAAATCGACGCACGAGTAGTGGGTGTAGTTTTCAACGATGATCCCAATGCCGCGAAGTCACTTGCCGGTTAACCGGCGGCGCTTGGCCGCCGGCGCCGTACTGGCGCTGATACTTGTGCTTCTCAATGCCTCGCCGCTGCGGGCGGCTGCCAGCGCCCAGGATGCCACGGCTTCAGACACCCAGCCGCAACAGCGCTTCTATAGTGAGGCCTCAGGCTACGGTGAGGGATTTGGCTACATCGTCGCCGACGTGCCCGGCGGGCCCCAGTTCTACACCGCCTTTCAGGAGCTTGGCGGCCCGGCGGTGCTGGGCTACCCGGTGGCGTCGGCGTATCCGGTTGCCGGGAGCGGCGACGTATACCTGCCATTGCAGCGCGCGCTCCTCCACTGGCACAGCGATACCGGCGAAATCTCCCTCGCCAACGTCCTGGAGTTGATCGACGCGGCGGGACTTGAACTCTGGCTCTACCATCGAGGCATACCGGCGGCGATCAAGGATGACGGCGGTTCGACGTTCGCCGAGTCCCGCGCAATTCGCCTCGCCTGGTTGACCGACGAGGGGATTACCGACTATTTCTTGCAAAACCCCTTGCAGCCGGGAAACTTGGAAATTTCGATCCTGCTCTATGGTTTGCCCATGTCACTACCGGAGCGCATTGGGCCGTTCATGGTGCAGCGCTTTCAACGGGCGGCCTTCCAACGCTGGATTGAAGAAATTCCGGGCCTGCCCGTTCCCGGCACGGTGACCCAGGTGTTTGCCGGAGACTTGCTGAAAGAGGCCGGCCTCATTCCGGTGGATGCGCTGCGGCCGCAGCCGGATCCGGACATCCCGCTCGAACCTGAGACGCTGGCTGAGATCAGGGCGCTACTTGCCGGTCAGCCGGTTACCGCGCGCCTTGTGCCCTACTTGGACGGCGCGATTATCGGCTACGCCCCGGATGTGCTGGATACCGCGGCGCTGTACATCGGCGACTGGGTATTGATCTACCTCCATCCCGCGCTGCGAGAGGGCAACGTGGAGGCGGTAGCCGCCGTGCTGGCTCACATAGCCACCTACCTTGAAGCGCGGTCGCTCTCCCCAGTGCCGCTGGAGCAATCTCCCGAAACGTGTAAACGGCTTGTGGCCGGGGGCCTGCGGGTGGAAGCCGCCTTCTGGGAGGCGCTCTGGGGTCCAACCGGCAGATGGAACGACGTCGGTTACGGGGACGTGCTCAATGGATACGTTGCGGAATCCCAGCAATATGCGGGCTGGGCGGATTTCCTGGCGGATATCCATTGCTCATCTGCAGACTATTAGTGCCGTAACCCCCAGGCGGAGACCCTGACGTGTGGCGCACCATCGGACATGAGCGCGTGCGGCGCTTCCTCCAACGCGCAATCGCGCGGGAGGCGCTGGGTCACGCCATTTTGCTGGCCGGCCCGGCAGCGGTCGGCAAGACTACGCTGGCGCTCGATCTCGCCGCGGGCCTCCTGTGCGGCCAGGGTGGCGGAGATCCCTGCTGGCAGTGCCGGGAGTGCAAAGGGGTGCTGCGCCGGCAGCATCCCGACTTTCACCTGGTGCAGTTGGAAGAAGGCCGCAAGTCGATCCGCATGGAGCAGATCGCGGCGTTGCAGCAGGCGGTAGCGTTGCGCCCGTACGAGGCGGGGCAGCGCGTCTCGCTCATGCTCGAGGCGCACCTCTTGCAGCCGGAAGCGAGCCAAAGACTCCTCAAGACGCTGGAGGAGCCGCCCCCGCACAATACCCTGGTGCTCACGGCGGAGTCCACGCATCTGCTGCCGCCAACCCTGCTTTCCCGCTGCCAGGTGTGGCGGCTTACGGCGCTGCCGCGCCGGGTGGTGCAGGCCGCGCTGGAAGAGCGCGGGACGCCCCGGCAGGACGCGGCGTTCCTGGCGGCGGCAAGCCTTGGGCGCATGGGCTGGGCCTTGGACGCCGCCGCGAATCCGGAACTTCGCGGGCAGGAAGAGTCGCTGGTGCGGGCGCTGGTGGAGAGCCTCCGGGCGGACCGGGCCGCGCGCACGGCGGTGGTGGACCAACTGCTGGATGAAGCGGACGACCTCGATCGCCTCTTCGATCTCTGGATCGAGTGGTGGCGCTCGAGCCTCTTGGGTCACACGGGTGTGCCGCAACCGCGTGTTGAAGACGGTCTCACTGACGAAGGCCGCAACATTGAAGAAGACGGCGAATTCGCCGAGACCGGCCAGGAGTTTGGCGGCGCCGGACTCCGTTTCTCCCTCCATGAAATCGTGACCGCAATCAAGCGCATCCATGAGGCGCGGGACTGGATCAGGGCAAACGTCAATGCTCGCCTGGCCCTGGAAACGCTGGTCCTGCACTTGCCGGAAACGTCTCGCTGAGCCGATTTCATTGAAGACGCCGTTTCCGTCGTCGCACAACCGCGCGCTGCGAGAGTGCTATACTTGTGGGAGTGCCCGTTGACTTTGCTTGCGGAGGTAAGTGGTTTCGATGCCGTTGTATGAATACGAATGTGATGATTGCAGTCATCGTTTTGAGCGGCAGCAGCGTTTCAGCGACCCGCCGGTCGCGCAGTGCCCGGAGTGCGCCGGGCCGGTGCGCAAGGTCTTCCATCCCGCCAGCGTGATTTTCAAAGGCAGCGGCTGGTACGTGACCGATAACCGCAAGGATACCGGCAAGAACGAGAAGAACGGCAGCCCGAAACCCAAGGAACCAACGAAAGAGAAGTCGAAGGAAGCCAAGGCCGCCGGGGCCGCCAAAGAGGAATCCGGCGGGAAGCCAAAGTCCGCCGCCAAGGAGAAGTAGCGTCCCTGCGAGGAGCGACTTGCCGGTAGCCTTCGCCGCCATCCACAAACAAAGCGCCGATTTGCCGGACAGAACGGTCACCGCGAGGACCGTCCTGTCCTTTGCTATTTGTCCCCCGCTTGCCGCGACAGGGAACCATGCGGCGGCAACGGTCTTTCCATGGATGGACAGCCAGAGCCAGTGAATGCGCCGCTAAGTCACGTCATCTTCACCAGCGGCTGACCCTTGAGCCAGAAGGCGAAACCGGCCGAGACGAGAAAGGCCGCGCTGAAAAGCCCAAAGATCATCTGTTCGCTGCCAAAGAACGTGATGATGGCCGCGCCGGCCAGAATGGCAATGCCAACGCCCAGGTCGCGCCACACGAAGAGCGACGCGATGGCCAGATGCCGGTTGCTGAAGTCGGTCAGGTCGCCAATCATGGCGTTGGTGGCCACCGGCACGGCGCTGTTGAGCAAGCCCATGGCGAGCGCGGCGATGCTCATGGTCAGCAGACCGCTACTGAACGCCGGCAGCAGCAGCCCCAGTCCCGCCAGGCCGAATGAGAGTACGAGAACTTGCTCCCGGCCGAGCCAATCCGCCACGAAACCGGCGGCGTAACTGCCAAATGTGCGCACAATCCAATAGCCGGCCGTTATCAGCGCCAGTGTGCCGTGACCCTGGGGGCCGCCGATGATCTGGCTGAAGCTGCCAAGTATGAGACCGAAGGCCAGCGAAGAGAGGAAGAGGAAGAGCGCCGCCAGACCCGTGCGCGGCAGCGTGAGCACGCGAAAGATGGGGGCCAGGCGCGGTTTGACGCGCTTGCTGTGCTGGTAGGGCAGGAACAGGAACGTCGCCACGCCGACCGCCGTTACCGCAGCCGCCACCGGCGGCCCAAAGCTCACGCCCGCCACGCTCATGAGCGCCCCGAGCAAGAGCACGCCGATGGCTTGCCCGCCGGTGGTGGCCGTGTAGAGCAATCCGCTGGCGCGCCCGTAGTGGGTATCGGCGGTGGCGTCCAAGAGTTGGGTTGTGCTGGAGATCCACATCGCCGCCGCGCCCCAGCCCCAAATCCCGGCGGCAATGAGCAGGAACTCGAACCGGTCCAGCACGAAAGCGCCGACGGCAAACAGCGAGTAGGTGGCCGCTCCCAGCACCGTGCTCCAGTACTCTCCCAGGTAGTAGAGCGTGTAGGCGACCACGGCGCGCCAGAACAGGAACGAGATGTACACTACCGCCAGCACGGTCGAGGCCTGAAATGCGGTCGCGACGCCTTTGTCTGTGAGATAGGGGATGAGGAACTGCTGAAACGCGCTGGCGCCCATGAAGACGAAGAAGAAACCCGCGCTGAGGATGACGGCGGCTCGCGGCAATCCCGACGCGGGTTTTGCGAGAAGTGTCAGCGCCTGCACGGTGTGGCGGCTTTCCGGTGGCAATGCGTTGCTTTCATGACGGTGTTCGCTCCTGAGAGTGAATCTGTTCGTTGCCCGATAAGAGGGAGCGGGGGACAAGCCCCCGCGCTACGGTTGAACAAGATTTCTCGCGCTGCGGCCTTCTTGCGAGACGCGAATCACGCGCCGAGCGCGCATTGGCCGCCCACTGGGTGGGCAAGAATGACGGCCCGCCAAAACAGCAGAGCGCACTACCAGGCGTTTCCCGCCGCCAGGAGCGTAACTCAGACACGTTTGGGAACGGCCGGCGCGCGCAGGCGGGCGTACTCCGGCAGCGGCTCGCCCAGCAACGGGCGCGCGTAATCCAGGAACGCCGGGGTTACAAAGTTCCCCGCGTCATTCAGGAAAGCGTCCGGCAGCGGGCGTTCCTTGCCGGCCGCTTCATCGACTCCGATGAGTCCGGTCGTCACCGCATAGGCCGGACCGGGTTCCCGTTCCAGCGTAACCATTGTGCCCGTCTCGCCGGCCGTTGCCGCCGCCACCGCCGCTGTGCCAACGCGATAGGACTCCTCCAGGTCTACCGAAGAGGCCAGGGAGATGCAGGCGCGCTGCATGGTGCCGGGCTTGTCGGTGCGGCTCTTGAGGCCCAACTCGCTGGCGACGAGTTCCGAGAGCAAGCTGCTCACGCCGCCTAGCTGTCCCCTGCCGAAGGCGTCCTGGTCCACGGCGCGCTCCGACGCGAAGAGCAGGCTGCCGTCCGGCCGGCGCAGTCCCTCGCACACGGCGACGAACGCGTACCCGTAGCGATCGTAAGCCGCCTGGACGTCCCGCAAGAAGCGCTCCGGGGTCAGCGGGCGTTCGGGAACGTAGATGAGGTGGGGCGGATCGGCCTCCTCACGCTTGGCCAGCGCGGTCGCGGCGGTGACCCAGCCGGTGTTCCGGCCAAATGTCTCCAGGATCTTCACCTGGTCGTGGGTGCGCAGCGCCCAGGAATCGGCGCCGCCGTCCATGGCGGCCAGCGCCGCGAACCGCGCCGCGCTGCCATACCCGGGCGTGTGGTCCGTGCCCCAAAGATCATTGTCGATCGTCTTCGGCGCGGCAATTGCGTTCAGCGCATAGCCGCCCGCTCGCGCCCACCGCTCGATTGCGTGCACCGTAAGCGCCGAACCATTGCCGCCGATGTAGATGAAGTAGCGTACGTCGTGGGCCTTCAGGACGTCCAGCGCCCGTTCGCCGTCCGCATCCTCCAACGCATAGCGGCACGAGCCCAGGGCGGCGCTGGGAGTCCTGCGGAGCGCGCGCGCGAGTTGCGGCGAACCATTCGTTATGTCTATCAAGTCCTCTCGCAGCAGGCCTTCAATGCCGTTGCGCATCCCATACACGCGGTCTATGGACTCGCTCTGCCACGCCGCCTCCAGCACGCCCGCCAGCGTCGCGCTTAGCGTGGCGGTGGAGCCGCCCGACTGTCCGACGATGAGAGTCCCACTCATGGTATGTCCAGTATGTCGCGGAAGGTACGCACGCCACTAACCCAAGGCCGCCTCACTGAATGCTACTGTCTGCACGGGTTAGCGTCAATTTCCCCCAACACCACAGCCTAAGTCCGCGCGGCGTGGGAGCACCCGGCACTCGCTATAATTGGGGAAGGCAGTCTCACGAACGGCGCGGCGCGTGCGGCGCGCGGCGGCTCGCAGTCAACGAACGCGAAGGAGCATAGACATGAGATTACGGGACAAGGTGGCGTTGATAACCGGCGGCGGCAGCGGCATCGGTGAAGCGATGGCCAGGCGTTTTGCGGCGGAAGGGGCCGCCATCGCCATTGCGGACGTAAATCAGGAAGGCGCGTCCGGGGTGGCGGACGCCATCCGGGGCGCAGGTGGTCAGGCCCGCGCCATCGTGGCCGACGTTGCCCGTGAAAGCGACGTGCGCGCCATGCTGGCGGAGTCTCAGGAGGCGTTTGGCGCGCTGCACGTACTCGTGAACAACGCCGCCATCTTCGTTGACAAGGACGTCGAAGGCACGACCGAGGACGAGTGGGACCGCATCATGGACATCAACGTGAAGAGCCTCTTGTGGACGTGCAAGTACGCGCTGCCGGCTTTGAGAGAGACGAAAGGCGTTATACTCAACGTCGCCTCGATGGTCGGTGTGCACGCCCAACCGCACTCGATCGCCTACTGCACGTCCAAAGGCGCCGTGATCGCCTTCACCCGCGCTTTGGCGTTGGACTGCGCCCCATACGGCGTGCGCGCGAACACCCTCTGTCCGGCGAGCGTCACCACGCCGCTGATGGAATACTTCATCAACTTGCAGCCCGATCCGGACGCCATGCGCGCCAGCGTGGCCGCGCGGCACCCGCTCGGCTATATCTCCTCGCCGGCAGAGATGGCGAACGCGGCGCTCTTCCTGGTTTCCGACGAGGCGTCATTCGTCACCGGCACGGAACTCTACGCCGACGGCGGCGGCACGCTGGGGTACAAGACCGCCTAGCCGCGCGTGTGCTGCCGGCGGCGCGCTTGACTCCAGCCATTGCTCAAGAGCGCCCGCGGGCGTTACGCTTCGCCGCCCGGCAAGACGTCCGCGCCTACGTTCAGCGTGCCCTCGGTGAGGATTTCGGCGCGCAGGCCGCCCCGGTGCATGAGATGGTTGATGATGTGCGCGTGCCCGCTGGTCTCGGCCAGCGTGGCGCAGGGCTCGCACAGGAGCAGCCCGCGCAAGCGCACGCCGCCAATCGTGAATTCACGATCGATCAGGTGGTTGAGCGGTACGCCGGAAACCAGCACGTTGCGGCGGGACAGTTCCGGCTTCAGGCGATAGCCGTATTCCCGCTCCAGCGCGTCGAGGGTCTCCTCTTCGATCAACGTCAACTCCCGGTGCGGCCCGGCGCGATCCGAGTACGTCGCGTTGCCGATGTAATAGCGATCGCCTTCGATGCCCTTGCCCGGCACGACGCGCACTTCCTGGTGCGCAACCATCGGCTCGCGGCGGGCCGGGGCGGTATAGATTGCTAGAACTTTGCCATGGAACATGCTTCATCTCCTCAAGCGAAAACTGAGAAATAGTGCGCAAAGAAACGAGCGGCGTCAACGGTGTCCGCCACCTGATGGCGGCCCGCCTGATCCGGTTGCCAGTGCATGAAGCCCGCAAGTTGGGGGCTATCCAGTTCCACCCGCGCGTTGCCGCTCGCGAACGTGCAGATAGTGTCATCGAAAATCGTCGTTGCCGCGAGCGGATCGTGAAAGGTAATTTCATCACGGCGTTGGAAGAAGACCTCCGCGAACGCGGCCACCGGCAGGAGCGTCGGCGTTTGAAAACGCGCGCGCACCTCGTTGGCCGGCATGACAACCTGCCGCGTGACGTCGAGGCCGTGCGAACGATGGCTGGCGACCGGGCTCCGGTAGACAATCGCCGCCGCGTGGGGATCGCAGGCAGCGTTCCACTCAACCGGACCGCGTCCCGCCGCGCGCCCGAAGAACTGGCCGCACATCAGCGCCAGGCTCTTGAGCAGGCGCGGGATCTCCGGGTCCGCGCGGAAGAGGAGCGCGACGTTGGTGAGCGGGCCTACGGCGAGCAGCGTAATCTCGCCAGGATGCGCCCGAATCGTGCGGCGCAGAAACTCTACCGCCATCCCCGGTTCAAACGAATCACGGTGCGGCCAACCGCCCAGCGCGTCGGCCTGCTGCGCTCGGGGTTGCCGCTGCGATATCAGCAACGGCTCTTCCGCGCCGGGGTAGATCGGCATGTCCACGCCGGCCGCCCGGCACACGGCGCTGGCCAGCATGGCGCGTCTGGCGGCCTCACCGCTCACCGTGGTGATGCCCAATAGCTCGCATGACGGCTGCGCCAGCAAGTAGGCCAGACACACCGCGTCGTCGATGTCGGTGCCGATGTCCGTATCGAACAACACCTTTGTGGGCATACAGCGGTTTACCTTTGAACGCCGCTTGGCCGCGGCGCGCTATAGGCTGAGTGAACTTTCCGGTTCCCACGTTGAATTATGCCACAACCCTTGCCAAGCAAGCCTGGGATGCAGGCGAATTCAGTATAATGGTGAAGCGGCGGAGAGAGCGGGCCGCAAGCGGCACTGCAACAAAGAGGGTGAGCGGCGCGATGCAAGCATACGACGCGGTCATTGTCGGCGGCGGCATCATCGGCTTGATGGCCGCGCGGGCGCTGCGCGCCGCCGGTTTCTCCGTTGCCCTGCTAGAGCGCGGCGAGGTGGGCAAAGAGGCTTCCTGGGCGTCCGCCGGCGTGTTGATGAGCAGGCCCTATGCCTATGAAAGCGTGGCCGACTTTGCGCTGCGCGTGGAAGGCAGCGAAATGCTGCTGGCATTGGCCCCCGTTCTGGCCGACGAGACTGGCATTGACGTTGAAGCGGTGCGCCATCCCGCTCTGCATCTCGCCTTCAGCGAAGAAGACGAAGCCAATCTGCGCGCGTTGCGGCCCCAGTTGGACGGGGCCGGTCTCGGCTGCGAGTTCATCGATCCCGGCGAGGTGCGGGCCAGGCAGCCGGACGTTACGGCGCCGGTCGCGCTCGGCATGGTGACCCCCTGCGCGAACATCGAGAACCGGCGCTTGCTGCGCGCCCTCGAATCCGGCGCGCGGCGGGCCGGAGTAGACGTCTTCATCGGCAGCGACGTCCGGGAACTCCAGGTCGAGCGGGGCAAAGTGACCGGCGTGCGCACGGCGAACCAGTTGTTCAACGCCGGCGCGGTCGTCAATGCGGCCGGCAGTTGGGGCGGCACGTTGCGGGGCGCGCCGGAACGTATCCCGGTGGAACCGCAACGCGGCCAAATGCTCGCGCTGCGCGCGGAATCCGTCGCGCTCACCCACCTGATCAACCTGCCCCAGTTCATCATCATCCCCCGCAAGAGCGGCCGCATCGTGCTGGGCGCGACGACCGAACTGGTTGGCTACGACCGGCGCAATACGGCCGGCGCGATACAGGGCATGCTCCAGGCCGCCATCCAGGCCGTGCCCGCGCTTGCCGCCGGTACCATCGCGGAACTGTGGTCGGGCTTCCGTCCCTTCAGCCCGGACGGCTATCCGCTCGTTGGCCCTTCCGCACTTGCCGGTTACTACTACGCCGTAGGCCACCACAAGCTGGGCATCCAACAAGCGCCGATCACCGCCGAGATCATCAAGGATTTTCTTACGACGGGCGAGACCGGCCGGCCTGTATCCCACTGGAACCCCACAAGATTTGGGAATTCCGGCGCTGAGCCATGGTGACATTGCGCCATCACTGCTATAGAAACAGACCACAGCCAGCACTATTTCCCAGAGCGATACCCCTGCGAAACCTCGTTGAGAGGCGAACGGTTCCCTCTCCCTTTGGAGACCTTTGCGTATCCGGGGAGAGAGCCGACCGACCCCGGCGCGCGCCTCTTGTCCCCTCTCCCTCTGGGAGAGTGTTAGGGTGAGGGGGAAATAGTGCGGCGTCTCATACCTTAGACTTACGAAATGGGGCGAAGCCGTCTAGGATTCACCCTCTCCCCGGCCCTCTCCCAAAGGGAGAGGGAGACCTCTCGGCTGCCGGGTCTCGTTTCGCTCCATAGCTTGACGGGGCGTCTACTCAGACAGACCAAACACGCGCGTATCGGGCTTGAAGACCGCCCAGGCGAACCAGAAGTGGTTGCCGTTCACCACGGATTGCAGTTGCTTGCCGGCCAGAGGGCCCGCCACCGCGAGGCCGAGCACGTTCCAACGCGACTCAGTTTCCGTATCCACAATTTCGCCGTTATCGTCCACGGTGAATCGCAAGGTCTTGCCGTCGAGCGCCGGCGAAAAGACGCCGGCCGCCCCAATGTCCGCGCCCTGGGAAAATGGCGAAACCGTGCCCGGCTGGTGAAAGACCACGATCGGCTCCCCGCCGACGGTATCCGCAACCACCTTTTGCTCCGCCAGCACGGAGAAAGGATAGGCAGCGTCCTCTCCACGCAGCGATACCGTGACCACCCGCGCCATGGCCGGCAGGCGGCCATCGACCGGCTCGTGGAAGAGAAACGGCGACCGCGATATGTCATCGTAGCCGGGATAGGGGTTGTGGCCGTAGCGTGTCAGGTATTGGGGATAGCCGGTGTCGCGGGACAGCACCACGCCCTCCGGATACGTGCCGCGAAAGTCCCCGAATGAGACGATGGCGGCCGGCAGCACGGTCAGTCGCTTGCCGGTGAGTTCGCCGACGATGGCCGCGCCGGTGATCTGCTGCCACCAGCTATGGGTCTGGCGGTCGTACATGATGAGGTCGCTGTAGCGCAAGTTTCCGCTCACGCCGAAGTCGTACGTGACGCCCTCGAGGCGGCGGTCGAAGGCGATGGCGGTGTTGCAGAGCGGGCAGAAGGTCACCGTCACCGGCACGCCGCCAATCACGTCGTTAACGATCTCGTGCCATACGAGGATTTCGATGGGATAGGCTTTCGCTTCGCCGTTCACTTCCACCACGACTACGGGTTTGTTGTCGTCGAGGTACGCGGCCGCTTCCGCGGGAGTGATGAACGTCGGCTCGCCAATTGGCGGAATCCCGTCCCTCCCCACGCCCCCCGAGCTGATCTCATCCAGCGGCACACTGTGCTTGGAAAAATCGGTCCGCCAGCCAAAAGTGGAGAACCGCAGGTTGTCCGGCAGCGCCGGCGAGGGTGTGGGCTGCGCGGCTTCCGCTTGCGGCGTAGCGGCGGGCGTGCTTGTCGGCCCAGCGGGAGTGTTCTCTGCCTCCTGCCCGCAGGCCGTGGCGGCCGCAAGAGCCATTGTGGCCGCGCCGGCGGCAGCCAGGAGATCACGTCGCTTCATCAGGCCGCGTGATGATCTTCTCATTTGGTCTACTCTCTTCAATCGCAGAACGCCTGCGCGCGCGCCGCCAATGCCGTCCCTTAAGAGGGAAGCCCAACGGCGCTCCACTTACCTTCTCGTCCTCAAACCTCGACTTCGGCCAAGATTACCTTGCATTTTGATCGAAGTCAAAGCCTTTGACGAAGTGGCCGTCTTAGCTGAAGAACGGGTTGTGGTCCCGCTCTTCCTGCGCGGTTGTGGCCGGTCCGTGGCCCGGATAGAGGCCGGTGGCGGGAGGCAACGTGAGAATGTTGTCGCGGATAGACTGCAACATGCTGGGATAGTCCAGGCTGCACCGCCCCATGGAACCGCAAAACAGCGTGTCTCCCGTGAAGGCGGCGCCGCCGATACCATAGGTAACGCTGCCGGCCGTGTGGCCCGGCGTTGACGCGACCCGCACGGTGAAGCCCTCGAATTCCAACGTCTCATTGCCGCTCAACGCCTGAATCTCTCCGTCATACGCTCCCTTGGCGAGGCGTTCGTCGGCAGCGTGGGCGTGGACGATAGCGCCGGTTTCCTGCTGCACTACGCCGGCCGCTTCCGTGTGGTCGCCGTGCCCGTGGGTGAAGAGAATGGCGAGCAGGCGAAGCCCGGCCTGGCGGACGTGGCGCGCCACCTCCTCGCCCAGCCCGCCCGCGTCGATGAGCAGGGCAGTTTCAGTCTTGGCGTTGACCAGCAGGTAGACGTTCGCGTTGTACGCCTCAACGAGAAAGCGCTCGATGGCAACGTCTTCGCTCGCGGCAAGAATGGCGGCCGCGGGCTCCCACTCTTCCCGCGCGATCGCGCCCAGGCGCGCCTCCTGCAAGCCGAGCAAGGCGGCAATGCGGTTGATTACCGCCTGATCGGGAATTAGCTCATAGCTTTCCATCGTCTCAAGGTCATCAACACTGACGCCCACCCGCTCCGCCGCGTCAGCGGCGCTCAACCCCAACCCCCGCCGCGCCTTACCGATTATGTCGCCAAATTCGTCTTCCAATGCGTAGGGCATAGCCGACACTCCTCGCTGGCATGTGATGGGTCAACCGCAAACCGTTAGTCCTGCTCATTACGCTCGATTGTGACTTGGGCGCCGCCGGACACCCGCTTGAAGACGGTCGGATCGCCGTCAATCGCGCCAAAGACGTTCACCGGCGAAGCGGGCCGGATCTCGTTGCCGTGGCTCATCGGGGTCGGGCCAAAGAAGATGCAGAAGGCGTTGCCCGGCGGCCAGTAGCCGAGAGCGCCGAGTTTCACAACTTCCTGGGCATCCTCTTCCGCAAGTGACACCGGGATACGGAAATAGATCTCATCGCCCCAGACGTTGGCGCTGCCTTCAAGCGGAAGCGCATCCCAAACCGCCTGGGCGGTGGGCGAGTCGTTCAACGTTGCCGTAGCGCTCACTCCATCGCAGCGTATGTGCACGCGCAGCGCCATTCTACTCTCCCGACAGTCTCCATTCGATTGGTTGCTCCTCTTCATGTATCACGAGAAGGAGTCGCTTGGCAAGCCGGACGCTCGAGCGCGCGGACAGGAAGAGAACAGCAGCATCAGCACGTACGCTGTCCAGACGTGAGAGGAAGCATAGGACAAGCGCCAACCTTCACCCGCGACCCGCGAGTCGCGGGTCTTGAGGGCCTATGCAGTCAGGCTTGCTCTTCCCGCTGCACACCAAGGACGGACAACCCCAGCGACGGTACCGTCACGCGCACGATTCCGTCCGTGTCTACCGTAGCGGCGCCAGGTCTTGGCCGAATAACGTCCGGCCTTTCCCAGGTGTTGTGGGCCTTGGGGCCGCTGCCGGTGAGCACGGCCGTCTCGACATCAGGCCGGGCCCGGAAGTCTCCACACGAAACGTGGACTTCCACATCGTCCGACTGGCTTCTATTGACGATGAAGATGCTGATGGAGTCGCTTTCGGGGTCATGGCTTGCCGACACGTCCAACAGCGGCGCTTCGCCCCTGGCTCCGGCCGCATACGTCGGCCCTTCCACAATTGGCGTAAGCGAGACGCCGCGCGCGTGTTGGGAGAAGAGCTGAAACGGATAGTAGATGCTCTGGATGAGCAAGCCGTCGGGCCGTGTCAGGATGGGCGCGATGACGTTGACGATCTGCGCCAGGCACGCGATCTTCACAGTATCGGCGTGGCGCAGGAAGCTATTCAAGAACTGCGCGCAGACCAGGGCGTCCTCCAGGTTGTAGACCTCTTCCAGCAAGTGGGGCGCGCGGCTCCAGGCGCCGTCTCCCTGGCGGTCCTTATACCAGACGTTCCACTCATCGAAAGCGATGTAGACCCTCTTGTCGCTCTTCTTCATGCCGCGCACGTAAGCGAGCAGACCGGCGTAATCGTCTAATACGCGGTCAATCTCCACGCCCTCGGCCAGAAACCACGCGCTGTCATCATCGTAATTGCGGCTGTAGCGGTGGGCGGAAATGTACTCAATATCCTCCCAGCAGGTTTCCAGGACGACGCGGTCCCACTCCAGGTAGGTAGCCATGTAACGCCCGGAGGAGCCGCACGCCACAAGCTCTATGTTGGTGTCGATCCCGCGCATGAGACGGGCGGCCTGCTGCGCTTTCAGTGCGTACTCCGCTGCCGAGCAATGGCCCGCTTGCCACGGGCCGTCCATCTCGTTGCCCAGGCACCAGAGCTTGATGCCGTGCGGTTCGGCGCTGCTGTTTCGTACCCTGGCGTCGGACCAGTGTGTGCCGCCGGGCAAGTTGCAGTATTCGACAAGCTCCGCCGCTTCACGGGGTCCCAGCGTGCCGAGATTGACCGCCATCATCGGCTCGGTGTCCACCCAACGGCACCAGCGCATGAATTCATCCACGCCAAATGTGTTTGGCTCAATGCTGCGCCACGCGAAGTCCGGCCGCACCGGTCGCTCTGCCTGCGGTCCCACGCCGTCGCGCCAGTCATAGTTACTGACGAAGTTGCCGCCCGGATAACGCACATAGGGCATACCCAGCTTGCGCAGCGTCGCGGCCACGTCCGTGCGGAAGCCATTGGCATCGCTCAGCGGGCTTGCCGGATCGTAAACCCCCTCGTACACGGCCCGGCCTAAGTGCTCGAGGAATCCGCTGAACAGACGCGGGTCGATCTCACTGACGGTGTGCGCAATGTCCAAGCGAATTGAAGCTTTCAACAGGTTGCTCCTCCAATTCAAGGCAACCGCTGTGCATACTGAACGTCCGCTTGAAGCGTCCGGGTTGTATCCGCAAGCGCAGCGACGTTGGGAGGCGCAAGCGGGACGGCCTGACGCTCGCCAGCCTCAAGCGTTGGCCGGCTTGCGACCCCCTCATATCAGCTACTTGTACATCTGGATTGCGAACATGCGGTAGCCATGCCGTTCGTAGAAGCGAAATGTGGACAACCAGTCCACGTTGTTCGAGCCAACCATAGAGCGCGCCACGCCTGCCAATGCCGCCTTATCCAGGAGGGCCTGCATGAGTTGCGCGCCAATGCCGCCGCTCCGGTGGTCGGCATGGACGAAGACTTCATCAACATTCAAATACTGCTCGCCCTCGGGCCTATAGATTGCGCCTTTTCCCAGTTTCACCACTCCCGCGGCGTACGCTATGGTCGCGTCCTCAATCTCGGCCACGAAGAAATAGCCGCCGTCAAGCCAGGGCTGAAGGTGCTGAGCCGTACACGGGACATAGCCGGTCGTGCAGCCTTCTTCGGCCCACAGCCGCGACAAATCCAAGACTGATTGTACATCGATCTCATTTGCCGGTCTGATTCGACATGGTTTGGTGTCGTTCACTGCTTCCATACTCTGAAGCCAGATGGAGTTCGGAACCTTGGCGGTATCCCTAGTATTGATCGAACCAGCGAGTGCTACTTCTCAGGATTGAAGGAACTAGCATCGGACGGAGCCGCCACTCCGAATCTTCTGCAACATAGAAGACTGCACACAAGCCCCCGCTTGACAGAACGAATGGTTCTTTGCCGAGCCCAGCCGGTCGCAGAGAGGCTACAGACCAGTGGAATCGGGCAACTCCTGACGAACTCGCTCGATTAACGAAAGCAGGCTGGCATACGTTCCGGAGCCGCCGATGTAATCCCACAACTCGCTGCCAATCAACACTTGCTTATCCATGTCCATGATCCTCTTTGTGAAAGGATGGTTGTACTGGTCGCGTGTAATGTGAGGATTGTATGTCAGGCCGAGAAATGCCTTCGATGTGCTTATTCCTCTTCTGTGCATGATGGTCAAGTAATAGAGGAGTTTTCTCTTTGACTCTGCGGCAATATCCAGATTCGGGAGTGGGCTCTTCAACTCTATAAACAGTGGGCCGTCATCAAAATCTTCTATGTATACGTCGGCAGTGACCGCTCTAGTCGATTGCCCACCGCCTCGTGAGTTCAGGATATCGCGCATTTCCCCGTCATGGTCAGGCTGTCGAGGAGTTTCTCGTTTACTTGGAGAAGTCCGAAGTTCAGTCACGATTTGCTCGATCATATTTATGGCCGCATCGTTGACCGGGCCTTCAACAACGTGCTCAACAAACACCTTTCTGAAGCGACTCCCTGCAATAGCTTCTGCCAAAGCTGGATACAGCTTTGTTCCCATCGATGTCACCACACTTCGTTCAACTCTCGCCGCTAGGATAGCTTCTTCAGGAAAGAAAAGTTGGTGGAATGGGTACCCCTGCCTGATGTCAGCGAGGGTCCACTTGCTCAGCTTCGGTATTTGGCTAAAGGCAAACTCTCGTAGAACATCGTAGACAGCTTCCTCCGTCGCTAATCTCACTTCAGCTCCCCTTTGCGACCCAAACGAGAATGCTCTCGTAGAAATCTCCGGCCCTTCTTCCTGTTCTTCTGTTAACGTGTCTCTCCAATCTTGTCTCGAGAGACATTCCAACTCGCTCTTGAATTTCGTCATAAAGGCCGAATTTGTCGTTTACAATCACGACCATGCGCCCATCTCTTGAAAGGCCTTTCTTGATGTTATTGAAAGACTCGGCCATGTTGTCAGCATATTCAGCTTGCGCACGACGTGAGCTTCCTTTGGCAGCCGGCCCTATTTCTTCTTTAGCCTTCCATTCCAACTCCAGCAACTCGTATGCATACATGTGCTGCTTATGATAGTCAATAAGTCCAACATAGGGTGGAGAAGTGACGACAAGATCGAATTTGGGGAAATGCGCGGTCCTGGAATCTTCGGTAATGGTTGATATGGCGACATTCCTCCGCATGGCCGTGAACTCTCGTATTCTCTTCAGTGTGTCGTTGCTGTACCGCTTGAGAAACTGCGCCGCACTCTCTGTTGGCCTGCAAATCCGGCCATGTTTGTAACAGTAATAGGGCTCAGTTTGAGGCTGTTTGGGGAAGTCAAGATCGAAGTGGGTTGTGCGGCGCGCGGACCTGGCCGCTCGTGACAGGATCAATCTCAGTACGTCGCTGTACGTATAGTTTGGAATCAGATCTCGGTAGGCCAGAAGTGATGTCAGTGCTTTTGGCGCGAACCACGACTTGAGGTAGTCACTCGCATGATAAAGCACCCCCTCTTCTCGTAGCGTCAACTGTGGCAGCGACAACACTTTGCTAAGAATGTCGCTGACTTCGAACTCGAGCAACTTGCCGTTGTACTTGCCCGTCTTTACCCGGGTCATAAGCGTGTTGAATTCGGAAATATCACACCCTACCGCATCTATACCAAGTGTTGCTGCTTCGACCAGCGTTGTGCCCGAGCCGCAAAATGGGTCGCATACGGTCGTTGGCTCAAACTTGCGCAGGAAGATTTCGACTAACTGTGGGACGAACTTTCCAAGGTATGGGTGCAGGCGGTGAACGTGCTTCGTCCGAATCCGCTCCGGCAAATCTGTCTCCCGCCAGTTGAGATTCAGCGACTCCAGCGCAGTTCTGGGTGTAACCGATTTGAAGTCCGTAAAAGGTACGGTAGGGTACTGAGGATCGTATCCGTGAGAAATCTCCGCGCCGGAGGAACTCTTGGATGCAGATTTGAACCTTTGCTGTGTCATACAGAGATTGGACTCCAGCCAAGCTCTTCCCGCCAATTCGGACCCAAGCCGGCAAATCTGTTCAGCCGCAGGCCGCTGATGTCGATGCTCGTCTCGCCGTGGAGCGCCAATTCGCTCACGACCTTGCCCGTGGCGGCTGCGATGGCGAAGCCGTGGGCTGAGGCGGTAACCAGCACAAAATTGCTGGGGCGGTCCAGCCTATCGATGATGGGCAGAGAGTCCGGGGCCTGCTCCACCACGCCGGCCCAACTGCGGATGACCGGTGTATGCGCCGCCCCCGGCAGCAGGTCGGCAAGCCGCCTGGCGATGTTGCGAATGAGGGGGGTGTTGGGCTTGCCCGGATCAGCGGTCAGACCCACGTCTACCCATTCGTGGGGGCCGCCGCCAAAGAGCAGATTGCCCCTGGTAGCCTGGCGCCCGTAGAGTCCGTTTCCCGCAAGGGCCATCTTGAAACGCGGTTCGTAAGGAGCTGTCGCTATAATCTCCGCTCGCGCCGGCGCCGCGGGCACAAGCGCACCCACCATTTCCGCAAACTGCGCCGTCTGCGGCCCGGCGGCGCAAACCACCACGTCCGCCTCGATGGCGCCGGCGGTCGTCTCAACCGACGTAACCCTGCCGCCAGCGAGATTGAAGCCCGTGGCGGCGGTATGCTGGTAGAGCCTGCCGCCCCTGTCCTGAAGCGCCCACGCGAACGCCTGCACCGACCGCTGCGGATTGGCGTGGCCGCCATTGGGGAAGAAGATCCCGCCAAGCGTCCGATCGGTGATGCCGGGTATCATGTCTCGTACTTGGGCACGGTCTACCCGGTCTACCTGCACGCCGAAGCGCGCCCCTACCTCCACTTCCGTCAAGTAGCGGCCCATCTCCGCTTCCGAGACGGCAACCTGGAGTCTGCCCTGTTGCGTGAACTCGGTAGGATAGCCCAGTTCCTCGTCCAGCGTCGGCCAGTTCTTCACGGACGCCACGGCCAAGGGCACCAAGTCCGGCTCGTCGGTGCGCTCGCTGATCATCCCGCCGTTGCGCCCGGAAGCCTCGGCCCCCACGATCCCTTTCTCGATGACGACGACAACCTTGCCCGCTTTGGCCAGATGATAGGCTGTGCTGAGGCCCGAAATGCCACCCCCAATGATGACTGCATCCGCACTGCCAATTGCCATGGTGCTACTCCGCTGCTCCGGCCTTGCGTTTCCGCCTACCCCAACACTCTACTCACGGGAACGAACCACTTGACCCAATTCTCGCGCATCTGCTCCGTCTCATCGTGCGGCCACATGACACTCAGCGGCAGAGGTCGTACCGGCGGCCGGTAGGACATGAAGGGCACGTCGGCGATGTCGGTACCGGACTCCGCGGCCAGCAGCAGCGATACCTGCTCGCGGCACCGCCGGCCCTGGCATTCGCCCATGCCGGCCTGTGTCAGGCGCTTGACCTGGTCGGGATTGACGGGGCCGTCCCGCAATTGGGTCTGCAGGTTCCGACGGCTCATCTGCTCCGAGCGCCAATCCAAGTACCGCGGCGGCTGCAAGTCTATGAGTTCAGCGTTGGTGACTTCCTCGCACGCGCACGCAAGAACATCCGGCCCGCCGGCACTGGCAAAGGACTGAAGCCACTGCTGCCAGCCCGAATGTACTTCGGACGGCGCCGCGGCGGCGGTCTGGGCCTGAAACTCGGCCCGCCGGGCGCGGGCCGCCGCACTGTCAATAGCGCCCAGCGACTCGGCGGCGGCTAGTCCGGCGAGGCGGCCTTGATGCCGTGCAATGCCGGGGTCGAGGATCATGCCGTCGTGGAACCCGGCTACTTCGCCCGCGACGAATACGGCCGCGACGCTGGTCCGCATCCACTCGTCGTGCGCCGGCACGTATCCGCCAAGCTCGGACGCGAAGCGAATGTCGCAATCCAGGAGGCTGAGTAGCTCTATGTTCGGCACTAAGCCGATAGCCAAGCAGACGGTATCGGCGGCGATAGTCTTCTCGGCGCCGGCAATTGGCTCGTTATTCTCGTCGATTGCGACCAGCACGACGGACTCTATGCCGTCGTCCGTGCCAACCGCTTCCTTTACGGTATGGGAGGTGTACAGTTCGACGCCCTCTGCCTGCAAACCGGCCAGCAGCGCCTCGTCACCGCGCGCGGAGGGGGAAACGTCTACAATAGCCACCACCTCTACCCCGTTGTCCAGCGCCATTCTCGCGGTGTTGAGTCCCAGGTTGCCGGAGCCTAGGATCACCATGCGCCCCGACGCCAAGGCCTTGTACCGGTGCATCAGGGAGTGAGCGCCGCTGGCCCCCGTTGCGCCCGCCATATGCGACCCGGCAAAGGAGAGGTTCAAGTCCCGGGAACCGGCCGCCACGATGAGCCGCTCGTACTTTATCACCCACGACTGCTTGTCGTCGGCCAAGCCAAGCTGCGGGCCATCAAGATTCCTACTGTTTTCCGTATTGCGGAAAGCGCCCCAGACGCACGTCCCTAACTGCACGTCGACGCCGGCCGCTTCAGCCTCCGCCAGTGCGGGGTTGGCCGCGGCCACGCTCCGGAGCGTCTTGTCCCTATCGCCTAGCGAATCCGCCGCCCGTTTGCCGAAGAATTGCGGTACGTCCAGCCCCATCATGGATGGGGTGACGGGGTTCTCGTCGATGAGGGTGACCGGCACGCCAGCGCGCGCTGCTTCAATCGCGGCGGCCGTCCCGGCTACGCCCGCGCCTACGATCACCAATGGTTTGGATTCCATGCCAGAGCCCTCCCGCCAGTCCGAATGCCTGGCCTGCGTACCGACTGAGCATGTCCGGGAAAATCCGGCGGAGACTTGCCTACGAACCCGCTCGCGGCGATGAGATTCGACCCGGCAGGGCGCCGGACAGGGCTTGGACATATTCGGGACCGAAGCCGCAGCACGCGCCGATCACCTGGGCGCCCATGCCAACCCACGCGACGGCCTCGCGCGTCAATTCCGCGGCGGAATCTTCGTTGACTATGCTGCTGTCCCGCTGGGTATCGAGGTAGTCCGGCCTGCCCGCGTCCGGATAGGCGACAATTGGGCCGTTCCATGTATCGGTGACGACCTGAAGCGCCGTTGTGGTCTCGCTCAGCCTGCTGTGAAAGACGCCGAGCGCGTCCGGCTCCAGCCGCGCAATCTCACTGACGGCGGCGGCCAAGGTCATGTCATTATCGACGGCCCGCCACGACTCAGTTCCCATCGGTACCCCCAGGCCGACGCTGTACGTGCGCTCGCCGGCAAAACACATCCTGACTTCCTGTCCGTCGGGCGCCAGGGAAGCCGTAAACGCCACCCATACCGGCAGTCCCGTGCTCTGCGCCGCCTCAGTGGCAATCGCCCGGGACTCGTTGTCGGCCCACATGTTCTCAATCAGGAAGAAGTCGACGCCGGACTCGGCCAGGACGTCCGCTTGCTCTCCGGCGTGAAATCGCAACTCCTCCGCCGAGAGACTGGCGCCATAGCCAAAACCGGTGCCGCCTAAGAGCGTCCCGGTGCGGTGGTCGCGAATGGGCGTGCGGCACGAGATGGAGCCGGCGATGTACACGTGCTTGTCACCGGCGGCCCGGTCCCTGGCCTCCCGCGCCGCATCCACGGCACGGACGTTTACTTCCCTCACCAAGTCTCCGTAGCCGGACGCCTCCAGCGCGGGGCGCAACGTGTTGAACGTATTAGTGGTTATGACGTCGGCCCCCGCCCGGATGTAACGCTCGTGCATCTGCCGCACGGTTGCCGGGTGGGTGTAGTTGCCGGGGCCGCACCACGAAGCCGGGTCCATGGGCACACCCATCGCCTGGAGTTCGGTCCCGATTGCGCCGTCCAGGATGACCACGTCACCGCGATCCAAACGGCCCTTGAGTGTCTCATACGTGGCGTTGGCCATTGCCTGACGCTCCATGCCGAATAGATTGGGACAGGGCGGGAATTGGGGTGGCTGAGGGGACTCGAACCCCCAACCGCTGGAGCCACAGTCCAGAGCTCTAACCTGTTGAGCTACAGCCACCGCGTTGGAGAGCGTTACTAGCTCAGTCTAGCAAGCCGTTCGCCGGTTCGTCAATGGTGACTGCGGCGCGTGGTCATGCTTTGCACAGAGCGGGCGCCTTCCGGTCTGGCTCGCCTTGCGTGAACGGTAATCTCTCCAGGTTTGCTTGAGAGCCAGGGTGAGCGCGCCTGTGCCGCAACCAGTTGCGGGCCACGCCGGCTCCTCGTCGAGGAAGTCTCGCGATGCGAGCGTTGAAGAGGCCGGCGGCACTTGACGAGCAGATAGCGTGGGTGGTACTATGAAATTTGCCTGTCTTTGGGCGGGTGGCACATTAACAGGAAAAGAGTGATGAAGGTAAGGGTGAGGGAAGAGGAGAGCCGGGGGGACTTGGGGTGGATGGGAGTGGTGGAGACAGAGCAACTGAGCATGAGATGTTTTGTTGTGGAGAGTTTGATCCTGGCTCAGGATGAACGCTGGCGGCGTGCGTGATCAATGCGAGTCGAGCGCGTGCCCACTGGTGCTTGCACTGGTGGAACACGAGCGGCGTGCGGGTGCGTAACACGTAGACGACCTACCCTGGCGTGGGGGATAACCTGGGGAAACCTGGGCTAATACCGCATAGCGCTGCCGGTCTATGGGCCGGTAGTGAAAGTCTCTTTCGAGACGCGCTGGGAGGGGTCTGCGGTCTATCAGCTGGTTGGTGGGGTAACGGCCTACCAAGGCGATGACGGATAGCCGGTCTGAGAGGATGGTCGGCCACACTGGGACTTAGACATGGTCCAGAGCCCTACGGGGTTTAGCATGAAGGGATCTTGCGCAATGGGCGAAAGCCTGACGCAGCGACGCCGCGTGGAGGAAGACGCCGTTCGCGGTGTAAACTCCTTTTCTGGGGGAAGAAAGCAGACGGTACCCCAGGAAGAAGCCCCGGCTAACTCCGTGCCAGCAGCCGCGGTAATACGGAGGGGGCGAGCGTTATCCGGATTTACTGGGCGTAAAGGGCGCGTAGGCGGCGGTTCTAGCCGCTTGTGGAAGCTCCTGGCTCAACCAGGAGAGGCCAAGCGGGACGGTACTGCTGGAGGCAGGCAGAGGGTCGCGGAACTGGCGGTGGAGTGGTGAAATACGTAGATATCGCCAGGAACACCCGTGGCGAAGGCGGCGGCCTGGGCCTGTTCTGACGCTGAGGCGCGAAAGCGAGGGGAGCGAACGGGATTAGATACCCCGGTAGTCCTCGCTGTAAACGCTGGGTGCTGGGTGTTGGGGTCGGATTTTCTTCCGTCCGCAGTGCCCAAGGTAACCCGCTAAGCACCCCGCCTGGGGAGTACGGCCGCAAGGCTGAAACTCAAAGGAATTGACGGGGGCCCGCACAAGCAGCGGAGCGTGTGGTTCAATTCGAGGCTACGCGAAGAACCTTACCAGGGCTTGACATGTGCGTCTTACCAACCCGAAAGGGAAGGGACTGTGGGGGGAACCCCGCAGCGCGCACACCGGTGCTGCATGGCTGTCGTCAGCTCGTGCCGTGAGGTGTTGGGTTAAGTCCCGCAACGAGCGCAACCCCTGCGGCTAGTTGTATCTCTAGTCGGACTGCCGCGAGCAACGCGGAGGAAGGTGGGGATGATGTCAAGTCAGCATGGCCTGTATTGCCCTGGGCTACACACACGCTACAATGGTCGGCACAACGGGAAGCCAGCGCGCGAGCGTGAGCGGATCCCCTAAAACCGACCGGGAGTACGGATGGGAGGCTGCAACTCGCCTCCCTGAAGACGGAGTTGCTAGTAACCGTGGGTCAGCATACCGCGGTGAATACGTTCTCGGGCCTTGTACACACCGCCCGTCACACCACCAAAGTTGGCAACACCTGAAGCGGCTGGCGCAAACCCTCCGGGGACGCGCGTCGTGAGGGTGGGGCCGATGATGGGGGTGAAGTCGTAACAAGGTAGCCGTAGCGGAAGCTGCGGCTGGATCACCTCCTTTCTAGGGATATTTTCCCAACACCTCTCCATACCCCCACAACTACCTCCCTAACCTCCTACTAACCACACCCCCCTTCATCACCCTCCTCCTGCTAATTAGCCACCTTACTCACCAACGCCCCGCCTCACCGGCAGGGCGTTCGCTCTTTCTCTAAACCCTCTGGTCGCTGCGGAAGCACATATGCGTAGGGGCACGACACGTCGTGCCCCTACGCATATGTGCTTCCGGCAAAGGTTCGTTGAAACTCAAGGCGCACTAGACCGGCACGCCGGCCAACGCGGTCAATCAGATGAGGTCGCCCCACTTCTGGCAGTATTGGGAAGACTCTAATGTCCCTTGCCGACGTGATGGATTGCATCATCCCAGGACTATGGCGCTGGACCGCGCCGCATCCGGACTGGTCTCCGTACGACCCTGAAGAGAAGACCGGCTTTGGCTGGTCGCGGCAGGTCGGCTGTGTTTGCTACGAGGCTCCATCAGAGCTTGTACTGATCGACCCGCTTGCGCCGCCGCCAGCCTCACCGGAATGCAGGCGATTCTGGCAGGCGCTCGACGCTGCGGTGGAGCGCAAGCGGCAGCCGGTAACGGTGCTCCTCAGCACCGATTGGCACGACCGCAGCGCGCAGGCGGTCTTCGATCGCTACGCTTGCCGGTACGGCGCCAGCATCCGGGTCCACGAGGCCATGCCGCGGGATTCGCTCAACTGCCGGCCCACGCACACGTTTAGCGCGGAAGACCCACTGCCGGGCGATGTGCGCTTCTACTTTCTCACGTCGCCGCATCCGGAGGTCGTCTTCTACCTCTCTTCAGCGCGGTCGCTCGTGATTGCGGATGCGCTGTGGGGCACGCCCGACGGCAGACTCTGGCTCGGCAGCCGCGAATTCTGCGCGCTCCTGCCAAGCCTGCTCCAAACGCTGCCGCTCGACACGGTTTTGCTATCCCACGGGGAACCGATCCTTGCAGACGCCCGCGCCGTGCTGGCGCGCGTGGTGGAGGAACGACCGGAATGGCGGGGAGATTCCTTGTAAGGCACATCCAAAGCCCTGTCCCAATTGGCAAAGATTCACATCCATACTCTCCTCTCTCTGTGCTGCGGTTGTGCGCTTCCCAATGCCGTGCTATACTGACAAATGTCGAGTAGACTAGACAGCCGCGCAGTGTGTACACGCCCAGCGTGTGCGCGCCGTGAGGAAAGTCCCCACTCCACAGGGCAGGGCAGCGGGTAACACCCGTCCGCCGCGAGGCGCGGAATAGGGCCACAGAGACCAAGGCCGGCCAGAGGTTGCGGCGGTTGCCGCGCCGGGCCGGAGTGAAAAGGGTAACCTCTGCCCGGAGCAAGGCCAAGACAGGGACGTTGAGGCGGCTCGCGGAGTCCCGGGTAGGCCGCAAAGAGGCGCGGCGCAAGCCGTTGCCCAAGATAGATGGCTGTCCGCGACAGAATGGGGCTTATCGGTCTACTCAACACATGACGCGGGGTGGAGCAGTGGCAGCTCGTCAGGCTCATAACCTGAAGGTCGAGGGTTCGAATCCCTCCCCCGCTACCACATTTCCAGTTTCTCTGTTCATCGGCCCGACTGCGCCTCAATACTTTGAGGAGGTTTCGGCATGGCAGCGCTCAAGCGCCTGGCGTCGCTCTACGTATTCGCCGTAGGCGGGGCGATCGCCCTGCACTTCCTCATTACGCGGTTCTATGACCCGGAGTGGGTGGACGCCTCTCTTCCCATCTGGCAGATCCTCAATCCGCTGCAAGTGATCGGCCTGGCTATCGTGCTCGTCGTCGCCTATGGGCGTAAGCGCAACTTGGACGCGGACGCGCCTAATGCGGCGGTCAGCCGGGAGTACCTGGAAGCGAACGTAGTCTTCTATTTCACGGCCGCGCTCTTCCTGGCGCTGCTGTGGAACTGGTTTGGCGTCCAGTGGGCCGACCCCGCCACCAGCGACAACCAATTGTGGGTCCTGATCGACGTGACCCTGCCGCTCTTGCTCTACTCCACCGGCCTCCGGCTCTGGCGCGACGCCGCGTAGGGGACTTGGCGCTCTCAGCTTGAGGAGGCGCGGACTTGGCAAAGACCGTCTACCTGGCCAATCCGTACGGTTTCTCCGTTCAGCAGAAGACATTGTTGCTGCCGCAGCTTGTCGTTGCTTTGGAAGAGCTTGGCCTGGAAGTGTGGGAGCCTTTTGACCGCAACAACCAGGTAGACTTTTCCGCGCCGGGCTGGGCGTATGAGATCGGCCAGGCCGACTTTCGCGACGTGCGGAACTCCGACGGGATCTTCGCGGTCGTCAATGGCGTGCCTCCCGACGAAGGTGTGATGGTCGAGTTGGGCATGGCGATCGCGTTGGGCAAGCCCACGTTTCTCTTCCGCGACGACCTGCGCTCCGCGACCGACAGCGGCATGTACCCCTTGAACCTGATGCTCTTCACCGGTCTGCCTGAGGCGAGTTGGCAAGACTACTACTACACCCGCATCGAGGAACTCGCCTCGCCCGAAAAGGCGCTGGCGCGGTGGGCGCGGGACGCCTGAGACTGACAACTCGCATTTGCCTAGAGCCCCCACAGGTTGGGGGTTTTCTTATGTGTGAAGTTAGACTACGTTAGTTGAGAAGCAAGAACCCGCTACAACCATTGAAGCGAGAATCTCCATGACGGGCAACAACCCCACGCCGCCTGCCTGGTTTACCGCGCTCGCGCAAGCCAGCGGCATCGAGCGGCGCGCGCTCTTGCGGCTGCTGGGAACCGGAGGCGCGGCGGCGGTCCTGATGGCTTGCGCGAAGGCGCAAGCGCCGGCAAGCGGGTCGTCCGAGCCGGCGGCCTTCTTCAAGGACCCGGCGCCCTTTATCCAACACGGCGCAAAGGGCCTCGAGTCGCGCCTGGAGGACATGCGGGGTTTCCTGACACCCAACCGCCTCTTCTTCGTGCGCAACAACGCCGCCAGCATCGAGGTGAACGTCGATGAGTGGCGGCTCTCGCTCGAAGGCGACGCCGTCATCACGCCGCGGGAACTCTCCTACGCAGACATCCGCCGCCTGCCCAGCCGCACCGTTGTCGCCTATTTGGAGTGCGCCGGCAACCAGCGCGCCATGTTCGATAAGGTCAAGGGTCAAGCGGCGCAAGGCACGCAATGGATGACCGGCGCGGTGGGCAACGGCGTCTGGACCGGCGTTTCGCTACGGGATGCGCTCGAGTTGGCCGGGATTGCGGCGGACGCGGCCAGCGTGCTGTTAGTCGGCCAAGACTCTGAAGCGCCGGAGGGAGGCTGGCGGCGGGCCTTGCCAATCGCGAAGGCGCTCGACCCCGATACGCTCCTGGCCTATGGGCTGAACGGCGAGGACCTGCCGCAAGACCACGGCTATCCGCTGCGCGCGCTGGTGCCCGGCTGGGTGGGCAGCGCCAGTGTGAAGTGGCTGAGCCGCATTGTCGTCTCCCGCGAGCAATTCTGGACGCGCAACAACACGAGTTCCTACGTGCTCATCGGCGACGCCTATCCGCCGGAAGGCCAGGCGCTGGGCAAGCCGCTCACCACGCAGTCAATCAAGAGCGCGCTGGCGCTGCCGTGGCCCGCCGCGCTGTCCCCAGGCCCGCGCCGCCTGCACGGCTACGCGCATTCACCGTTCGGCCCGATAGCGCGGGTGGACTGGAGCACGGATTTCGGCATACACTGGAATCAGGCAAGTGTGCTCGCGCCGCAGGTCCAGTATTCGTGGGCGCGTTTCGAATTCGACTGGGATGCCCCAAGCGGTGAGCACACCCTCATGACCCGGGCTACGGACACAGCGGGCAACACCCAGCCGGATGAGATTCCCTTCAATGTGAAAGGGTATCTCTTCAACCAACCGCTGCCTCATCCGGTTCGCGTGGGGTGAGACCGCGCAGCCGCGCCGTGACTGACCGCACAATCCAGTTTTCATGTCTTTGGCAAGGTGAATCCAGCAGTGAAGATTATCTCCCGTGAAAGCAGAGACCGTCACGTGATCGAGGACGGCTCCCACGGAATACCAGATGCGGCGGCGCGCGGCCTTGCCGTAAAGGCGGTCGATTTGTCGAAGACCTATCGCAACGGCGTGGTGGCGAACGACCGCCTGAACGTGGCGGTGCGGCGCGGCCAGGTGTATGGCCTGTTGGGTCCAAACGGCGCCGGCAAGAGCACGTTCGTGCAGCAGGTGATGGGCTTGGTGCGGCCCACCTCGGGCCGGGTTTCCGTCTTTGGCGTGGACGCCGAGCGCGACCCCGAACGGGTCAAACGCATGATCGGCTACATGCCGCAGACGTCGTTTGCTATGCGCGACCTGCTGGCGGAAGAGGCCATCTACTTCACGGGCCGTTTAAAAGGCCTTTCCCATAAGGAGACGTTGCGCCAGCGCGACTCCTACATTGACGAGTTCCAGGTCGATGAGATCCGGCGCAAGCCGATCAACCAACTCTCAGGCGGCATGCAGCGGTTGACGGGCTTCATCATGGCCTTGCTTGGCAGTCCGCCGCTGCTGGTGCTCGACGAACCGACGAACGACCTCGATCCCCTGCGGCGGCGGTCGGTCTGGGACGCCATCCGCCGGGTGGTGGTGCATGACGGTTCCGCCTGCCTCCTGGTAACGCACAACGTGCTGGAGGCTGAGCGGGTCGTAGATCGAGTTGCCTTGATCGACGAGGGGCGCGTGCTCGCCGAAGGCACGCCCGGCGCCATGAAGAGTCGTCTGGGCGATACGATCCGCCTGGAACTCTGGCTGCGGGAAGGGTTTGCGCTGACGCGAGCGCAGGAAACGCAACTGGGCGCGCTGGGCGCGATGCGTCAGCCGCGGCCGCGCCATTTGTTGCTGCGCGTGCCCCAGGAGCGCGTCGGCAACATCATAGACCGGGTGCTGGCCGAGATTGGCGCGGACGCGGTGGAGGACTTTCGCCTGGCGACCGCCTCTTTGGAAGACGTCTACGTAGAACTCGTGGGCCGTTCCCTGGATGAATCCGAACGCGAAGCTACCGCGCACGCGCCGCGTGAAGAGCCGGTAGCCGTCGAGCACGCATAAGGCAAGGGATTTCCATGGCCGTAACCGAAGTCGCGCGTCCGCTCATGGCGTGGAGAGGCTTCAAGCGCTTCTGGCAGAACTACCTGCACCTATCCGCGGTGATCGTGCTGGAGTTTCGCCAGTGGATTACGATGATTCTCTCCATCTCCGTGCTGCTCAATCTCGGTATGGTGTTCGCCTTCTCCTTCATATCCGGTTCGCGCGATCCCGAATTGGGACGCTACTTCGTCTCCGGCGCGGCGGTGATGTCGCTGGTCACCCTCGGCGTGATGATGGTGGCCCAGGACATGGCGCAATCGCGGCGCAACGGCGCGATCCTCTACTACGCCTCCCTGCCGATCAGCAAGACGGCGTTCATCCTGGCGGTTGTCACCGGCAACGGCATGGCCGCCGTGCCGGGCATGATCATCACGCTGTTGGTAGGCAGTTGGTATTTTGGCTTCTCCCTGGCGCTCAATCCGCTGATGCTCGCCGTCGTGCCGCTCAGCGCGATCTCGCTTGCCGGCGTGGGCGCGGCGATTGGCCTCGGAATTCCCAACTGGCGGGTCGCGGGCCTGGTGGCGCAGGCCACGATGTTCTTCATCATGTTCTTCGCGCCGGTGATGATCCCGCTGGATCGACTGCCAACCGTCTTGCAATGGACGGGCAGGATCCTGCCGCCAACGTACGCGGCGCAGGCCTTTCGCGCCGCCCTGCTGCCCGACATCACCGTCGCGCTGCTGACCGACCTGGCGATTTTGGCGCTCTTCGGCCTGGGCTCGCTGGCCATTGTGGTGAGAACGCTGAAGTGGCGGCTGGACTGACGGGAAGGGGCGCAGGGCGCGCCTTGCCGCAGATTATGTAAACAGTGCCATAGTCCATAGCCTCTAGCAGCGAAGGTTGGCATTCAGCGTCTTCTGGCAGCGCAGGTTTGTAACCTGCGCTGCCTGCGAATTGTGCGGCGCGGCGCAGGTTGCAAACCTACGCTACCGGAGCCATCGTACTTGCCTATAGCGCCCGGTAGAGGATCTGCCGGATGTCATCCGGCGTAACGCGGCGGGGGTTGATGCCGACGTTGCGGCTGCGGAACGTATCCTGGACGATGGCGTCGAAATGCTCGTCGGTCACGCCGGCCGCGCCCATCGACGCCGGAATGCCGATGTCGGCCTCCAGGGCGCGAATCGCCTCGATCGCGGCCAGCGCCGCCTCTCGCTCGCTCTGGCCGGAGCGGGCCGCGTCGAACTCGCGCGCCACGACCGCCAGTTGCGGTTCACACCCAATGCGATTGAAGTCGAGCGCGTGGGGCAGCAGCAGCGCGTTGCTCAGGCCGTGGGGCAGATGATGGTACGCTCCCACCGGATGGGCCATGGCGTGCACGATGCCCAGCCGCGAATGCGCGAAGCCAACCCCGGCGATGCAGGCCGCCGCCTGCATGTTACCGATGGCGTCCATATTGCCGCTGTTGCCCACGGCGGCGCGCAGGTTTTCGCTGATGAGTCGAATCGCGTGAAGATTGAAGGCATTGGTGAACGGTGTCGAAAGGGGCGAGGTCATGCCTTCAACCGCGTGGGTGAGCGCGTCCATGCCGGTGTGCGCTACCACGTGAGGCGGCAGCGTTGTCAGCAACTCCGGGTCGAGGAAAGCCACCCGCGGCGCCAGCCGCGTGCTGAGGATGGACATCTTGAATTGCTGGCTGGGCAGGGTAATGACCGCGGCAAAGGTGACCTCAGACCCCGTTCCCACCGTCGTCGGCACGGCGTACAGGGGCGGCAAGTCGTTCTCGAAGGCGTCGAAGCCATCGTAGTCCGCCACGTTGCCGCCGTTGGAAATGAGCACGCCCGCGGCTTTGGCCACGTCGAGCGAACTGCCGCCGCCCACGGCCAGCAGGCCGTCGCACCCGCCGCCGCGATACGCTTCCACCACCGCCTCGACGATGCGCTCTTCCGGATCCGGCTCGACATCCTTGAAGACTGTCGCGGCAACGCCGGCGGCTTGCAGCGAGCGCGTTACCGGAGCAACCAAGCCTGCGCTCACGATGCCTTCGTCGGTGACAACCAGGATATTGCGGTGACGGCGGGCGGAAAGCGCCGGGCCCACTTCCGCCGCCGCGCCGGGGCCGCTGCGCACTTCCGTAGACACTTGAAAGGCGTGAACCGCCATGTCCGGTTACTCCTCAGTCTGCAAACGTGAAATGCTGGCATGAGTGTAGCAGGGCGCTTCCGCAGTGGCAAACCGCCGGTTGGACGCCATTTCCCTCTCACCCCGGCCCTCTCTCCGGGGAGAGGATGATAGGGGTATGTATTCAATGACTGATTTCACGTGTCATTCCGAACGGAGCGCAGCGGAGTGAGGAATCCAGAGTACAGCCCCGCACAATCAGCATCTTAGATTCCTCGCTCCGCTCGGAATGACATTTGCATATCCCAGTCAGTCAGGGAGAGGGGTTCATTTGCCTCGCCGGGAGTGCTACTGTCGATGGTCTCACGTGAGGCCAGGAGGCCTTTTCGGTACTACAATCGGGCGGTCCTGTTGCCATACCCCTCCGGTGTTCAGACACTTGACCTGCTAGCGCAAAGCTGTGTACAGTGTGCGCAAGGCGGCAAGAGCCGCACGGGAGTGGAATGCCGCTTTTTGGGATTGGAGAGTTACAGCGCACCTTAGAGAAGGGGGAATGCACGATGCGAGACATGCGCATTACACGCCGCGGTCTACTGGGCGCAGGGGCTGCCACAAGCGCCTTTGGGTTGCTGGTTGCCTGCGGACAAGTGCAGTCGCAGACCGGTGAGACGGACGGCGACCAACCGAAGGCGGCCGAACCGGCGGCGGAAGCCGGCCCAAAGACCGAGGCCGTGGAACTCAGCGTCCAGGACGGCGGCCGCTGGCAGCCCTGGGTGGAAGGCATTCTGAACGAACGCTTCCAGGCAAGGTATCCCAACGGCAAGGTCGTTTTCACCCCACGCACGGGCGGGCAAGCGCATACGTTTGTAGAACTCTCGGTCGGCCTGGCCGCCGGTCAAATGCCCGATCTCTTCAAGATGGGACAGGCCATCGCGCCTTCCATCTACATGGCGGGCCTGTCCATTCCGCTTAATCCCTACTTTGCCACGTGGGGCATGGAGCCGGACTTCCTGCCCAGCACGCTGGATACGGTGCGCGTGAAAGGGCAGTTGCAGGGCATGCCCATGATGGCAGCCAACCGCTCGTATTGGATCCGCCACGACCACATGGCTGAGGCCGGTCTCACGCCGCCCACCGCGTGGACGATGGACGATCAATCCGACTTTGCCACCACCATGACAAAGTGGAAGGTGCTCGGCAAGGAGATCGAGCGCTACGGCTTCAGCCCGGGCAATCTCGGCCGCGACCCGGAAGAAGCCGAGTTGAACGGCATCGTCGAGTCTAACGGCGTGCAGTGGGTCACTAACGGCAAGGCGTCCGGTTTCGTCAATGGGCCGGAAGCGATTGCGGGTCTGGAATTCCAGTTGCGCCGCAAGCTGGGCTTCAATCCCCACGGGTCGTCGTACGTTGGACCGGAATTCAGCGGTTACGGCGCCGGCTACGCCGGCGGCTACGTATCCATGATTTGGGGCAACGCCGCCATTGGCCGCCGCGTAACGACTGACGCGCCGGAAATTGTCGACGAGATATTCGTGGCGCCGGAGCCCATGGGCGACCAGCGTGCCGTGAGCCTCTCGTTCAACGACTGGCTGGGCATGGCCGCCGCCACCAAGAACCCCGATGTGACGTGGGACTTGCTGCTGACGGTGCATGAGGACGACGTGCTCATCGCCTATGACGAATTGACGTTCTTCCTGCCGCCGCGCGTGTCCGTGGCTGGAAAAGCGGCCTACGTGCAGGAAAACACATACCTTTCAGGTCTGCTGAGCAACCTGCAGAACGTGGGCCTCGGCCGCCAGCCGATTCCGGGTTGGGACAAGATGCGCCCGATCATCCTGGAAGAGTTGGCAAAGGCCGGCGCCGGTGAACTCGACGCCCGCGACGCGCTCGACAACGTTGCCGCGCGCTGGGACGCCGTGCTCCAGGAACCGGATATCCAGGCGTTCTACAACGAGTAGTCTCGGTAGCGCGCCGCGACCGGAAAGCCTCTGCAAGGAGTAGGTCGGTTCCGGTATCCGGTCAGCGCGGCCTGCGCAAGCGAGAAGCAGGATAGCGGGAGAGTCACGCAGTGTTGACTACGCGTGACTCTCTTGCTATTCTGCCAGTAGTACCAAACTGTGTATCCTGTACCTACACTGAGGAGAGGGCCTTTCATGGCTTCAACTGAGGCACGCATCCGACAACTCGTGGCAGATAATCTCGAAGTGGACGGCAAGCCGCTCAGCGCCTCGCTGGACCTGACAACCAGCCTGGCGGACGCCGGCGTATCGTCCATGGACATTTTGTCATTTGGCAAGGTGGTCGCTCAGGAGTTCAACGTCTCGCTCACGGCCGAAGATTGCCCGAGCATCGAGAACCTCCAACAGTTGATCGACTTTCTCGACTCCTAGGCGCGCTGAACTGAAACCCGCGCGACGGCAGCAATGCGGCAGCGCGTCGCCTAACTTCGGGAGCAATAGTCCACCCGGAGACGGGGCAGCTATGTCACGCGCGCCGGTATCTGAGGAGTGGTCGGTTCCGTTTGTCAGTAGTGGGCGGGTAGACGTGTTTCACGTAGATCTATCGCCTCACACGGATCGGGAAGCGGCGGCGCTGGCGTGGCTGGATGAGCAAGAGCAGTCCCGGTTGCGGCGGTTTGCGTTTGACGGGCCGCGCCGCCGGTTTGCGCTATGCCGCGCCGCGCTCCGCGCCGAACTCTGCCAGCAACTCGGCTGCGAGAACGAGCGCCTTGCCTTCGGGATCGCCCGCCACGGCAAACCGTTTGCCCTCATCCGTGGGGAACCGGTCGCAATCAGCTTCAACGTGAGCCACAGTGGACGGCACGGGCTGGTTGCAATTGCCCCGTCCGGGCAGGTGGGTGTGGACGTGGAGGAGCGGGACCCCCAGCGCAACCTAGACTTGCTCATCGAGACCGTGCTGGCCAAGGAAGAACAGGACGCGCTGGCCGCGGCCCAAGGACGCGCGAGGGTCTACCTGTTCTTCAAGCTCTGGACGCTCAAAGAGGCGCTGCTCAAGGCCCTGGGAAAGGGGTTCCGGTTGGACGCGACCCGCATTAAGATGCCGCCGCCTATGCTTCGCGGCGTTAGAAAGAGCACGATGCGATTGCCCCAGGTGTCCGGCGCCATCTGGCACGTTGAGGACCTCGGCAATCGTGATTTCGCGGCAGCCGTCGCGTATACAGCGTCGGAAACCCCGGCGCTGAAAGACTAGGGGTTCGATGGCGGAAGCGGAATCCAACTGGAACGTACCTGACCCCATCTCCACGCTGGACGTGCGCGTGGATGACGAAACCGTCATCACCCTGCGCCGCCACGGCAATCCGGCGGGCCCCCGGCTCGTGCTCAGCCACGGCAACGGGCTGGCAATCGACCTCTACTATCCCTTCTGGTCGCTCCTGTGCGACGAGTTCGACGTGATCGTCCACGACCTGCGAAACCACGGCTGGAATGCCGTCACGTCGGCGCGGGAGCATACCATCGCCACGTTCGCCCACGACCACGATCTCATTCTCGATGCGCTCGACTGCCACTTCGGCGAAAAGCCCCCGATCGGTGTCTACCACTCCGTATCCTCCCTCTCGACGCTGGTTTCGCCTACCAAGGGAAGCCGCCACGCAGCCTTGATCCTCTTCGATCCACCCCTGTGCAAGCCCGGTGCCAGTTATGAAGATTTCGACGCGGCGGCGACGCGCACGGCGGGACACGCGCGCCGCCGCACGGCTCGGTTCAAGAGCCGGGAGGATTTCGTGGAACTCCTGGGCTTTTCGCCGACGTTCCAACATACCGTGCCCGGGACGATCGAGCTTGTGGCTAGCGCCACGCTGCGCAAGAGCGCAGGGGAGCCGGGGTACGAGTTGCGATGTCCAAGGGAGTATGAAGCGCAGATCGTCGATTACGCCAGCCCGTACGCCGTGCTCGTGGACTTTGGAAAGTTCCAGTGTCCCATCAAGGTCATTGGCGCCGACCCCACGTTGCCCTACTCGTACCTCCCGACACTCGACCTCTCCGACATTCTGAGCGTGGACTACGACTTCCTACCCGATACCACGCACTTTCTCCAGCTAGAGCAACCGGAAGAATGCGCCGCGGTCGTGCGTGAGTTCGTCGCTCAGATTGAGCACGCCTAGTTTCTTTTCCTTTCGGCCCAACCTCGCGGCAGCCCGGTTCTCCGCCGCTACGCGCCTTCAACGCGCACCGTAACGATGTCTATGCCGTGGTACTTCTGATGCTGAACCGCGTCGGCGTGGTGCCGCAGCAGGCGAAAGGACATTTCCCTTTCGTCTGAGGCTTCATCCTGTTCGTCAAGGTGCGCGAGACGGTCTTCCAGATTCTCTTCGTCGAAAACCGCCAGGAATTCCATTTCCACGGCGGCGCCCTCGGGGCGCGCGGCGATGAGCAGGCGCGGCGCGTTCTCGGTGGGATAGGCATTGCCAGGCTGCAATAGGCTTGCCAGCGTCTCCTCACCCGCGGCCCGCAGGCGTTCGGTGGAAGCCTCATTCCAGCGCAACTTGACCGCAATCTCCTGCAGGAAAGCGTCAATCCGGGGCAGGTCTGCCATGTCCAACCGCGCCTCCAGGCGTCTGCGCCGCGGGCCGGTCAGATCCAGCAACACGGTCATCCCAATGGCCACCGCCGCGCCGACGGTAATGCCGTTGCCGATCAACGTATCCCACGGCGGGTTCAGAATGCCCTCGAAGATGTTCTGGTGCTGCAATCCGACGCCAATGGAAAACGATAAGCCCACGACAAGGGCGTCTTGATAGTTGAGGCCAGACCGCGCGATGGTGCGAATGCCCTCGAAGAAGAGAATCCCAATCGCCACCAACAGGAACGCCCCCATGATGGGATTGGGAATCGTCAGCAGCAGGCCGGTCACCTTGGGAAAGAGCGCCAGAATGAGGAAGATGATCCCAACGGCGTAGGCCACCCGGCGGGCAGCCACTCCGGTGAGATTGATGAGCGAGACGGTGGAGGACGAATAGGCGCTGGAGGGCGGCGTGCCGGCGAGACCCGACAGCAGAATGCCCAAGCCGTTGGCGTAGAGCGCGCCCTGGATTAAGCGAAAATCGAGCGCCCGCGGTCTGCGCTGGGACGCCTGCTGCACGGCCACCGCGTCGCCAATCGTCTTGATCGCTTGCACCAGCGTCACGATCAGGAACATGGGCAGCAACGCCCAGACCGCCGCGCTTGGCGTGAGATCAAGACCCGGAATGCCGCCAGTGGGAGCGCCAATCCACGGCGCCGCGCGCACTCGTTCCAGGTCGTACATGCCAAAGAGCGCCGCCGCCAGGCAGCCGGCCCCGATGCCGAGCAGCGGCGACCAGAGCCGCCACTTCGCCGGAGCGCGCAGGGCCAGCACGACGGTGACGATGAGCGTTACCATTGCCACACCCGGTCCGGCAATGACCGGCGTGCCCGCGGGCACTTCCTTCAAACGGTCGAACGCGACGGGCAGAATCATGGTGGCGATCAGCATGAGTACCGTGCCGGAGACGGCCGGCGTGATGATGCGGCGCAGCCGGGGCAGCCAAGCCGCAATTGCCAAGTAGAAGAACGATGAAAGGACGATGAGGCTCGCCAATGCGGCCGGGCCGCCCGCCTGGAGCGCCAGGACCGAGACGGCGACATAGTTCGGCGTCGTGCCCGTTATGAGCAGATGGCGCGTTCCCAGCCAACCGATTCCCGCCGCCTGGAGCGCGGTAGCGGCCCCACCGATGATGAGCGAGGCGAACACCGCCCACGTCAAGTAGCGCTCATCCTGGCCGGACGCGACGGCGGTGATCGCCACGATCAGCACGGCCGGCGCCACGACGATCAGGACGCCTTGCGCACCGACGGCCGCGGCTACGATTAGCGAACAGCGCTCGTCCGGTTCGTAGCGGATGTTCTCGTTCAAGCGGGTTGAGGTTGAAGCCAAGGGTATTCTCCATTCAGCCGTCTAAGCGCCGAGACTCCGTTGGCGTCTACGCATCAGTCTACAATCGTCAAGGCGAACACGCCGTAGCGCGGGGGCTTGTCCCCAGTGCTGTCGCACTAACGTAGCGCGGGGTTTGGTCCCCAGTGCTGTCGCTCTAACGTAGCGCGGGGGCTTGTCCCCCGCCTCCTCGCGTCGGGTCACTGGGCAGACGTGGCGCACAATGCGGACGCAATCCTGGCACAAGCAGCTTGAACTGCGCCGCGGCGTTCTCTCCTGGCAAGCCAGGAAATCCGTTTCCTAAACCCCGCCGGGGACGTCTTGTCCGCAGATCCGCAGATAGTCCGGCTTGGGCGGCTGGCCGGTGTAGTGAAACTCTGCGGCCATGTAGCTCATCGTAATCGCCCGCCGCGACTGCGCCGTGAGATTGGGCGCGGTGCCGTGGAGCAGCAGGCTATGGAAGAAGAGGCCGTCGCCCGCCTCCATCGGCACGGCGACCACGTCGGCGGTGTCGTAGTGCTTCTCGTTGATGATGAAGTCGTCCGGCACGCGCTCATGAGGCACCGCGCCGCGCTTGTGGCTGCCGGGGATGGCCGTAATGCAGCCGTTCTCCGGGGTAGCCGGCTCGAAGGGCATCCAGCAGGAGCTCAATGCCATCGGCTCGATCGGCCAGTAGGGAGAGTCCTGGTGCATCCCTTTGGCCGAACCCACCTGCGCCGGTTTCATCAGCACCGAGTCGCGAAAGAGCTTGAGATTCTCACTGCCGATCAGGGCCTGCATGCGCTCCACCACTTCCGACTTTGTCCCGAGCGCGCGAAAGCAGTCGTCGTGAATGACGAGCCGGTCGATCTTGCGGTACGCGTCGCCGCGCCGTTCCGGCCAGGGCACTTCGCCGCGCTCGACACGGGGTTCTACCTGAATTCTGACCCCATCCGGCACGGGCTGGCGGTCGTACATGTACGCCTCCAGCCGCTCCTTCAGGACGGCAATTTCCTCCGCCGAGACCAGGCCTTTGATCAGGAGATAGCCGTTCTCCGCGTAGAATGCCTGTTCCTCGTCTGTTACGAGGGTTGGTGCCTGAGCCACTTCTCTACCTCCTCAATTCAATTGCGATTACGCATACCTGCTTGGCGGCCACTAGCAGCCGCTCCCTGCAGCGCCTCGAGCATAAGGCCGCGCTCGCGTCGCGCCTGACGCCTGTTCCTGTGCATTATCCCCTAAAGGCCCGCAGTTAGGGAAGTGATCGGCGCGTTCCAGCAGAAGACCATGCGCGGGCGTTGGCGACGCAATTCCGTTCAGAAGAGCGACGGTTGGCGGGCCTCGAGGGGTACGGCGTCCATGCCTTGATTGCGCAAGTGCGCGGCAAAGTGATGGGGGCCGAACATCGTGAACACCCGTTCCGGCCACGCCTGTTCCACGTAGTCGTTGAGTTGCTGCCAGTCGCAGTGGTCGCTCAACGGAAGCGCCTCATCGACGCGCATCCGGTACTTGCAGGATGGATCGACGGCCCACCCGCTGAGCAGGAGCGTGCGGTACGGCATGAGGGCCAGCGTATCGCGCCGGTTGCGCACGTGGGGCGGCATCAGCACCACCGTCCCTTCCTCCCGCGTGCCGCGCCAACGGGTGAATTGGCCGGGGAAGCGCGCTCCCATTTGCCGGTAGACTGCCGTCATCGTGTACGTGGATTCATTCACCTGCACGGAGAAGCCCGCCTCCAGCAAGAGATGGAGCGCCTCCTGCCCTTTGCCCAGGCTGTACGCGAGCACCACGGGCGTTTCGCCGTCGCGCAGTGTCTCGCTTACCCATTCGCACACCTCTTCGATCACGCTGTCACGAGGCGGAAATGTGTACGTCGGATGCCCAAAGGTAGCATCCAGAATCAGCGTATCGCAGGGGATGGGCGCTGCCGGTTGTCCAAAGCGGTCAGGCCCCAGGTGCAGGTCGCCGGTGTACACGATGCGCTCGCCGGTCGCGTGCACGTCTATGGCAACCTGGGACGAACCCAGACAGTGGCCGGCGGAAAAGAGGGTCAGGGTGTAGCCGTCCCGCTCCAGCGGCTCGCCGTAGCGCAGTGGCAGCGCCTGCTTCAGCTTCATGCGCTGCGCGGCCAAGGCAATCGTCTCGGCGGTGGCCAGCACGAGGTGGTGCGATGCCAAGTGATCGCTGTGGGCGTGCGAGATGTACCCCTCCGGCTTCACCCGGCGTGAGTCAAGCCAAAGATCCAGCGTGGGAAGGTGAATGCCGGGCTCGATGGGAGTCTGCGCGCGGCGTAAATCGGTGGCGGCCATACGAAGACTTGGTGGCTGGTGGTTAGGTGGAGGACGTGGCTAACGATAGCATGGGAAGGCGGGGTCTTCAAGTAGCGCGCGCCGGAAAGACGTTGGCGCTGTCCGAAGCGCACACTCGCGGACGTACATTTATGTTGATGTGACTCTTGCCCGGCCCGCAGGTTACAAACCTGCGCTACCGGAGGCGTAAGGGGACAAACGCGCTCTACCGCAGGCGCAGGTAACAGACCTGCGCTACCGGAATAAAACCGGGAGTTTGGAGGGAATGAAAGAGATTGGCAGCCGCGAAATTAGGAAGGGCGATGTGGCTGCGGCCTTCTGCCTCAGCGATGGCCGAGCGCAATTCATTCGCCTGGCAACGTTTCTCCGACAAGCTCCAGCGCGCGGTTGACGAACAGTCCTTGGGTTCCCAGCGCGTAGTGCGCCGGGGCCAGTTCGTCGTCCTGGTAAGAGCCGACCTCGTAGCCGCCGCGCGGGATTTCGCGGTCCGACGCCACGTAGCCGATCATGTCGTTCGCCATGCTCACGTGCACCACGTCGAGGCCGTAGATGTCCTTGACCCGCGCGCGAATTTCCATACCGTATTCCAAAAAGAACTCGCCGGGGAAGCCGACGAACACCAGATGCCCGACGCGAATGACCTGGAGTTCGGTTTCCAGGCCGTCGGCCAACGTGCCCGCTTCAAGCTGGCGGAGTATGCGCTGCGCCCAGCGGGCCTTGCAGAACGGGAGTTGCCTCCCGGTATCGGGAAACGCGCCCGTTTCCAGCGCCGCGCGCAGGTAGTCGGCGGCCGGCGGCTCAGCGAACGGCGCGACGATGGGCGTGCTTACCGCCGCCACGGTGTCCAACCGTTGGGGGCTGATGCCCTCCCGCACCTTTACCACTTCCGCGCCCATGATGCGCCCTTCGCGTTCCAATTCCGCAAAGATTGCCGAGCGAAAACTGCGGCCGGTTGCGTCGGTGTAGTTGGGGCGAATGTCGCCGTGGCAGCCCAGCAGAAAGCCCACCACGCAGTCGGCGCCGTACACGTCTTCCACAAAGGCGCGGGAAGGGCCAATATAGTCGGCGCTGATGGCGTAATTGTCGCTCATGCTGGTGGGGTGGCAGGCGTAGTTGAAGACGATCCCGGCCGGTTCGCCGCGCTCATTGTCGAAGCGCAGCACGGGCAGCGAGTGGTCCACGAGGCCCTCCGGGCGCGGAGAGTTGACCACGTGCCCGTCCCGCTCGCCCCGGCGGTTGATGGCGAGGCCATACTGCCCGGTACCGATGCCGCCCACGACGCATTGAAACCCCTGCATCGCCATCGCCACCACGCCCGCCAGCTTGTTTTCCAGTTCTTCCAGGTAGTCATGGTCCAGGATCGGCAGCGCGTACGTCAGTTCTTCATCGGGGATGCCGCCGGGATAGGGCACGCCCGCGCCCGGCAGGCCGGCTCCCCAATCTTTCGTATTCGGGCCGCTGTGGGCGTGGGTCATGCCCAGCATGACGTGACTGCCCGGTATCCCGGTCAGCGCCGTGATCTTATGGCGCACGGCGCGCGTGCGCTCCAGAGAAATGTCAACGAGATCAGCGCCAACGACGGCAACGGTGGTGTCGCCGTCCGTACAGACGTACGCGGCGGCGTAGAGTTCGTCGTGGATGTCGTCGGATGGGCGCTGGCGATTGCCGTAACCTCCGAGATGGGTACCCACCGGCGGGGTGATGTTGACCTTTGCCGCCCCCATGCGAACGCTCGCTGCCATTATGCGCCTTCCTTCATTGCTGAATGCTCGGTATCTGCCGCGGCGTGGTTCTCATCCCTCCGGCGCAATCACTTGCCGGGCGAGCGCCAGCGCCCGCTGCACGACGAAGTCCTCCGTCTCCGGCTTGAACGGCGCCGGATACCAGAACCAGCGGTAGAAGTCCGCCGGTTCGGAGCCGCCTTCCGGGTAGGCGCTGGCGGTGCAGACGTAGCCGACTTCCGAATTGCTATAGCCGAGGGTGAGGGCCATTTGCGCCTGGTGGCTCTCTTGCAGGGCGCGTTCGATCGCCAGACCGATTTCCACGAAGACCTCGCCGCCCATGGCGACGATGCAGACGCCGCCCAGCCGCACCACCTGCACTTCCATGTCCACCGTGCGCGGCAATTCCTCACCCTTTTCCAGCTTCTCGATGAGGTGTTCCGCCCAGGCGTGCCAGCGCGCGCGCCCGGAGCGCCAGCGGAAATCCCGCAGTTCCTCGATGGTCGGCGGGTCTTGGAAAGGCAGCGGCAGTTGCTCCCTGGCAACCGCAATAGGATAGCCCACCGCCATGTGGCTCTCCCGCGCCGCCCGCGCCGCTACCGCCCCGGCCCCGCGCCCGTGCGCCTGGATCTCTGCCGCCGTGCACGGATGGAAGCGGTCGCCGTCCGGCGTGAGCACCCGCGGACGGATGTTGCCTCCGCAGCCCGTGAGAAAGACCGCAATCGGCGCTCCTTCCGCCGCAAACGACCGCTCGAGTTCATCTTTCGCCGGAGAAATGAAATCGCCCCCAATCAGCGGATCATCGCCGCGATAGTCGAAACCGGTGCCGTGGCAGGCAATGGAGAATGCGATGGCGATGACCGAGCCGTCCGGACGGTCGAAACGCAAGACCCGCGCGCGGTTGTCCGCCGTGGCCGCGTAGTTGGGCAACATGCTGGACGCGCCGTCCACCACCTTGCGGCGATTGACGGCGAACTCGCCCTCCGCCTCCCCAATTGCCAGCGTCGCCGGCTCCAGCGCGGCGTCGGCCCGCGCCACCGTATCGGCAATCTGCCGGATCAGCCATTCGCGGTACTCCATGTCGACGTCATAGGGGGACAGGATGCAGATGTTAGGGCCGGAGTGCGTGTGCGAGGCGTTCAGCAGGACGTTGTCACCCGGAATGCCGGTCTGTGCGGCCACGCGCTCCCGTATCGCCGCCGCCATCGGCGCTTCCATGTAGATGACGTCGTTGCCGACCAGCGCCACTTTCGTTGCGCCGTCGTCCAGCACGAGCGCGGTGCTATAGAGGTCGTCGAGCACGCCGGTTGACGTGATCGTCATGCCGCTTTGGAGCACACTGCCGACTGGCGGGGTGATCTGCGTCTTAGCGGCTCCCACCCACAGCGGCGGGCGTTCCGGCAGCGGCTCGTCCGCTCGATTCGTCCAGTCTTTCATCGACTGCTCCCTGTCGCTACTATTCGCTATGATGATGCAGTGGGGTCGAACGCGCAAGTCAGGCCATAGAGAAAGGTGGAAGAATGCGCACTTCAGACGTCCTACAGGTCATCGTCGACTCATGCGGCGCGCTGGGAGGCGATGAGGGTATTCTCTTTGGCGACCGGGAGCAGGAGGTCACCGGCGTTCAGGTGTGCTGGATGGCGAGCCTGGACGCAATCCGCCATGCCGGGAAAGCGGGGGACAATCTCATCATCGCCCACGAGGATCTCTATTTTCCGTCGTGGCGGCCGCAGAACAGCGGCGCGCCGGTAGACTATCTGAGTTGGCGCGTCAACCAACGCCGCATGAAACTGCTCGCGCAGCATGGGATTGCGGTCATGCGGGTACACGGGACGCTGGATCGCCACCGCATCTTCACGGCGTTTGCCGCGAAACTGGGGCTTGGCGCGCCGGTGGTGGACGAGGGGCCCTATCTCAAGGCGTACGACCTGCCGGCGGACACCACGTTTGGCGGACTGGTGGAGCGGGTCAAGTCCGCGCTGGGGATGGCGGCGGTGCGGGCCACGCCGCATGATCCGGCGGCGCCGGTGCGGCGCGCCGGGTTGCCCTGGGGCGGTCTGGGACTCTTCGTGAACGTGGGCTACATGCAGTCGCTGCTCAAGTACGGCTGCGACGTGTTCATTGCCGGTGAGAGCGACAACTACGGCATGCACTTCGCCTGGGAATCCGGCGTGCCCATGATCGAAACGAGCCACGAGGTGAGTGAGAATCCCGGATTGGCCCAGTACGCCCAGGAACTCCAGGCAATGCTGCCCAACGTGCCCGTGCGCTACTACGAGAACCCCATGCCGTGGCGCTGGTGGTAGCGTCGCGCCTGAAGCCGGTTTACGCTCAGCATCGAGTGCGCGCCTTCCCGATTGGCAATCCTGCAGACGATGAGCAAGCCTGCGGATCTGTCGAAGCGTCCAACGACGTGACTGCGCCGTACGGCGTGATACCGTTGCGCCGGGCGCGCAAGGCTACCGCGCCGGGCTTCCGAGAAGCGCGCGGCACTCCCGGCCTAGTCCAACCTCTGACCGGCGTTCTCTTCCAACCGCTTGCGCGCGAAGTTCGAGACAATTTTCTCGGACACCGCAATGAACACGGCACGCTCTTCCGACGTGATGCCCTCCGCCAGAATGGCATTCTGCTCCTGGACACGTTCGATCAGTTCGGGTACCAGACGCAGCCCCTCTTCAGTCAGTCCAAGGTGCACCACCCGCCGGTCGTTCTTCAGGCGGGTCCTGGTCATCAGGCCCTGCTCGTAGAGCTTGTTGACAATGCGGCTCATGCGGCCGGCGTCAACCGGCATCACCCGCGCCATGCGGGAAACCGTTGTGGTGCCGGAGCGATAGCAAATGCCAAGTATCGCGAACTCGATTGGCGTAAGCGCGAATGGTTGGAGTTGCATCGCTATGCCCTTCGTCACCGCGTTCGACAGGCCGGCTACGTTGCCACCGAGATAGTCGGCGGTCGGCCCCCAGATTTCCTCCTCCAGCAATGGTTCGCTCATTGTGCCAGCGCTTTCTACAGGCGTGATTACCAACTATCCCCCACTTTATGACCATTGTACTATGCAATAGCACCCAGCGAGACAATAGTAACCGATACATGCATTATTGGTCAAGTACCTTTTCGCAAATCGCGGCAGGACAATTGCATTCCAACGCGGGTTTTGAGATGCTGCCTCGTAGGAAGACTTCGGCCATCACTAACGGTAGTCCGGTCTATGATGAGTAAATCCCAGCCGGACGGCCGGCAAGCGCGAAGGATTGCAGCCGTGAAAGCGATGAGTGCGCCCGACGCCGCCGGCGGCGCTGCGCCAAGCGCCCGCCTGCGGGAGCCTGCGATTAGCAAGCGGCGGCCGCTTGTCTTGCTGGACGCATACGGCACGCTGTTCGCGCCGGTTGCATTCGGTTCACCGGCGGCGCAGCTTTGCCAACTCCTGGCGGCAGACGGCGTGCGCGTGGCGCCGGAGCGCGCGGAACAGGCGCTCTACGCGGAGATTGCCGTCTACCAGAAGCGTTTCCCATTCATTCGGAACGAGCGCGAACTGCGGCAACTGGAAGATGACGTGAGCGATCTCGTGCTGGCGGAACTTGCGCTCACACAGTTTCCACGGGAGCGCATGCGCCAGCACCTGCTCGCCCTCTTTCCCTTCGTGGTCTTTCCCGACGTGGAGCCGGCGCTCGCCACATTGCGCGCGCGCGGGCTGACGCTGGGCGTGGTGAGCAACTTCAACGCGATGCTGGACGACTACCTGGAGCAACTCGACTTGAGGCACTGGTTCAGCGTGGTGGTCTCCTCGGCCGACATAGGGGTTACCAAGCCGGACCCAGTCATCTTCCACGCGGCCCTCGAGCGGCTTGGGGCAAAACCGGAGCACGCCGTCTACGTCGGTGACGACGTGCGCAACGATTACCACGGCGCGCGGCAGGCGGGACTCTTCGCAGTCCTGCTCAACCGCGACGATGAGCCGCTGCCGGCGGGAACGCGGCAGATTGCCGCGCTTACGGACCTGCCCGCGCTGCTGGATGGGGGTCTAACTTAGGAGACCCTTGCATAACCCCTTCCCCATTGAGGGGGAAAGTTGGGATGGGGGTGAATTGGCTTGACTTCAAGCTAATTCTAGTTATAGTTGCGTCCTGGAATCCGGCTTTCGCCGAAATGACGGAGTAATGCAAGATTTCCCTTAGGGTGCTGCGCCTTGGGCTAGCGCCGCGGCTTCCGGACAAAGGCGCCGGTGACCGGGAGCGGCGCCTCTTCTTCGTTCATCGTCAGTCCTCTTGAGCGGCATTCCCGCGAGATAGTCCATCGGGAAGTTCGCCGCCCGCGTTCACGCCCAGGCCCCTGCGCGCGGTCTCTATGCGCAGCAGGCTGTCCGGCTGGACGTTGCCGATGTTCACGTTGGGGCCGAAGGTCTCCATCAGCCAGCGCGCGAGTGTGTCCGGCTCGGCGTACGCCGTGCCGTCGATCCACGGGCCCGTAAGCTCGAACATGAGCTTTTCAAGCGGCGCCGCCTCCTTGAGGCCCGTCACCGCGGTCCTGTCGCGCCCATGGGAAAAGATTTCCGCCGCTTCGATGAGCACCTTACCGCTGCCGGCCGCCAGGCAGGCGCGAATGTCGTCTTCCAGGCTGACGGTGACGTCCAGACCCTCTTTCTTGCCCACTTCGCCAAAGACCTCCAGGCCGTACACTTCTCTTGCCTTCGCAATGAGGGCCCGCTTGTCATCCAGCGTGATCGAGAGGAGATTGTCGGAAACCTCGATTGCCGGGAAGCCAAGCGCCCGCGCTTCCGCCAGATAGGCGTCCACGCTCCCGCAAAGCACCGCGTACTCCAGGAACTGCCCCCCAGGATACGGCAGTACATCGTACGTTTGGTAGAGCATGATCTTGCGCCTCACGAGTTCGCGCGGCAGGAGCCGGGCGACACCTACCGCAAGTTTGGCGGAATCGATGTATGCGCCCGTAAGCTGAAGGATGTCCTCCTGCTGGCGCAGGCCCAGCCCGAAGTCGATCATCATCGTCTGGCCGGCCGCCCGGGGCTTGCCGGGCCGCTCCAGCATGGGAATGTCCGCGAAGGCGTAATCGGTCATAGACTGCTCGCTCACTCTAAGCCGAGGATGCGCGCCATGTTGCCGTAGAACACTTGGTCTTTGTCCAGGGAATCGGCGCCAAGGCGGTCCAGAAACGCATCGTAGGCGATAACCACGTCTGGGATCTCCGGCGGCGTCACGTCGGAGCCGAACACCAGTTTGTGGGCGATGCCCGCGCCCGCCACCGCCTGGTACATCATGTCGTGCACGATGGCGCGGTTGCCGTAGCGAATCGTGATCGGGCCGCTCAGGTCCCAGTAGACGTTTTCATTCCAGCGCGCCACCCACGCGGCCTCGGCAAACGACGGCGAGCCGAGGTGCGCGCCGATGAGCGTGAGCTTGGGAAAGGCGCGGGCGATCGGATCGAGCATCCAGGGCATCATGCGGGCGGTGCTCACGTCCTCGGCGCGGGAGCCGCTGCCCGGGGCGCGAAAGAGTTGACCGGTGTGAAACAGGAACGGCATCTGCCGCGCTTCGGCACGCTCGTAGATCGGATAGAAGGCCTTGCTGTCGTAATTGTCGGTTGGGCTGATCGTCTTGAGGCCGCGAAAACCCATGTCACCGAGTTTATCGACAACGTTTGGCGCGTCAACCCCAAGGCGGACGTAGCCAAAGCCAACGACGAAATCGGGAAATTCCGCTATCAGACGCGCCACCGCCTCGTGGGTGGGCGGGTTTCCGGTGGAGAGCAGGCACAGCCGCCGGCAGCCCAGCGCGCGCTCCATCGCCAGCAGGTCTTCAAGCTGGCGATCCACCGGAATCTGCGAGCCGGTGGGGTCGAACGCGGCCTGCGGATAGTGCACGTGCGCGTCGATGAACCGTCGGTATGCCATTGCGCCCTGCCTGGCTACACGCCGAGAGTCTCGCGGATGCGCTGCCGGCTCAGAGCCGCATCCTCCTTGACCGAGCGGTGCGCCTCCATGCCGTGCCCCGGCTCGATCTCCACCACCACCCAGCCGCCGTAATCTGTGCTGGTTAGGAGGCGCGCCACCTCCTGCCAATCAATCGCGCCGTCGCCGATGGCCTCGACCAACACGCCGTCGGCGCGGCAGTCCTTATAGTGCACGTAGCCAATGCGGGAGCGAAAAGCGCCGATGAAGTCCACGGCAGCTTGCGGCCCGATAACGCGGGCGGCATTGGCAATATCATACGCCAAACTGATGTGCGCCGGGTCCAGTTCGAGGATCTGCCGCATTTCGCGGAAGTCGTCCTCGAGCTCCGGCCCGTGCGTGTGATGGAAGCAGTGCGCGCCGTGGTTCGCGAAGAGCGCGCAGGCTGCTTGCAGGAACCGGTTCTGCGTCTCGAGTTCTTGGGCAGTCTTTGCCGCTCCCGGCTTGGCGCCGGGACTGATGAGGACGTTGCGGCAGCCGATGGCTTGGGCAAAGGCGGCGATGATTTCCAGATTGGGCAGCGTCTGCGCCCGGGCCGTCTCATCCTCGTAGAAGACGCCGCCGGTGTGTAGAGCCGCCAGTACAAGACCATGACTCGCGATGAGCGCGCCTACCTCTTGTGGATCCGGCATCGTCGTCTCTTCGCTGTCGCCGGCCGGCGGCGCGCCGCCGGGGCGCAAGGCGTTGAATCGTCCTCCCGCCAGGAAGTGGTAGCCAATCTCGACTCCGCTGTAGCCGGATTCCGCGATTTGTTGAAGCACGCTATCAAGGTTCTCCGCGATTGGGAATTCGCGGAGCCACGCGTTGGCTTGAATGCCAATTTGAATGTCGGCCACTGCGTTGCCTTTCACGACAGTATCGTCTTGGGGCGGTTTTGGTCATATTCCGGCAAGTCGTGCGCGTCGCAAGCCGGAGGCGGGGGACAAGCCCCCGCGCTACGCTGCCCTGCCAGGCGGCGGGGGACAAGCCCCTGCGCTACGCTGCCCTGCCAGGCGGCGGGGGACAAGCCCCCGCGCTACGCTATCCTGCCAAGAGGCGGGGGACAAGCCCCTGCGCTACGCTGCCCTGCCAGGCGGCGGGGGACAAGCCCCAATGCTGTCGCATTAAACACAATGAGAGTGAAAACAACGCTCGTTTCTCCGGTAGCGCAGGTTTGTAACCTGCGTCTTCCGTAAGGTCAATCCATTCCGTTCTCATTTTTCTTGTTCCGGCGGGGGACAAGCCCCCGCGCTACGTTAATGCGACAGTATTGGGGACAAGCCCCCGCGCTACGGTTACCTGCCAGGCGGCGGGGGACAAGCCCCCGCGCTACGCTATCCTGCCAAGAGGCGGGGGACAAGCCCCCGCGCTACGCTATCCTGCCAGGAGGCGGGGGACGAGCCCCCGCGCTACGCTGCCCTGCCAGGCGGCGGGGGACGAGCCCCCGCGCTACGGTTACCTGCCAGGCGGCGGGGGACAAGCCCCCGCGCTACGCTATCCTGCCAAGAGGCGGGGGACAAGCCCCCGCGCTACGCTATCCTGCCAGGAGGCGGGGGACAAGCCCCCGCGCTACGTTAATCTGCCATTGAGTGATTCGCGGGTCTAGGATACCATGATTTGCAGTTGATGGCTGATACGGGACTGGCGTGTGCGGCCGCGCAGTCTACGAGAGAAGACTCAAGAGCGGATTCGGCGCCACGCCGAGCGTTTCATGAAGACCGTGAGGAGCAGGCATGAACATCATTCTGATTGTTTCCGACACCTTCCGGTACGACCACATTGGCGCGAACGGCAATCCGGCTATTCGCACGCCCCATCTGGATGCGTTTGCGGCACAGTGCGTCAATTTCGACAATGCCTACGTGGGTTCATTTCCCACCATCCCGCACCGCACGGACCTGCTTGCGGGACATTATGTCTATCAAACGCGCGGTTGGGCGCCGCTGGCGGCGGGAGAGGAGACCTTGGCTACGCTGCTGGGGCGCGAGGGATACGTCAACCAGATGGTGGTGGACCACGTGCAACTCTTTCGACCGGGCATGAACTTTCACGCGGGCTTCGACGGCTGGCAAGCGGTGCGCGGCCAAGCCGGCGAGCCGTACATCACCGATCCGGTGCCGGTTGAACTGCCGTGCGCGCCGGAGAAGATTCGCATGCCCGACAAGGCCGTGATCTACCTCAAGAACGTCTACTACCGCACGCATGAGCGCGAACACTTCGTGGCGCAGACCTTCTCACAGGCAGCCGATTGGCTGGAGCGCAACTACACCCACGAGAAGTTCTTCCTCTACGTCGATACCTTCACACCCCACGAGCCTTGGGATCCGCCGCAGCATTACACCGACATGTACGATCCCGGCTACGAGGGCGAAAAGATCTTCTGGCCGCGCTACGACCGCTGCGACTACCTGACTGAGCCGGAACTCAATCACGCCCGCGCGCTCTATGCCGGTTCGGTGTCGCTGACGGATACCTGGTTCGGCCACTTCATCGAACGGGTCAAGCACCTCGACCTGTGGGACGACACGCTGATCGTCTTCAACGCCGACCACGGCTTCTATATCGGCGAACACGGTTACATCGGCAAACACACGGTGCTGGAACCCAAACAGGGCTGGCCGATGTACCGGGAGGTGTCGCGGGTACCGCTGCTCGCGCACGTGCCGGGCGTGGCGGCGCGGCGTACCGATGCGCTCGTGCAGGCGATTGACGTGATGCCGACGGTCTTGGAATTGGCCGGCGTGCCGCTGCCGGATGGGCTGCACGGTCGTTCGCTGGTTCCCGTGCTGCGCGGCGACACCGACACCCACCGCGACGCCGCCATCAGTTCGCCGCTGTTGCCGAGGGACGAAGAAACGCTGGTGTACAGCACGGTCAACGATGGGAAATGGACGCTCATGGATCCCGGCAATCGCGGCCTGGAGTGTGCCGAACTCTATAACCTGGCAGCGGACGCGGGCGAGGAGCGGAATGTGATTGGGGATAATCCGGATATCGCCCAACGGCTCCATGCGCGCTATCTCCAAGAACTCGCGGCGCTCAGTACGGAGCAATCCCGGGTTAACCTTCGGCGTTGGCCGAGCGACGAGTAGGTAACGAAGCGTCTACTCAAGCGGAAGGCGCCAGCCGCTCCATGCCGCCCAGATAGGGCCGCAGAACTTCCGGTATGACCACGCTGCCGTCTGACTGCTGGTTATTCTCCAACACGGCGGCGTAGAGACGGGCCGAGAAGGCCAGACCGGAGCCGTTGAGGGTGTGGACGAATTCCGGGCGCGCCTGGGGGCCGGGGCGGTAACGGACGTTGATGCGGCGCGCTTGGAAGTCCTCGAAGTTGGAACACGAGGAAACCTCCTGCCACTTCTCGATGCCCGGGCACCAGACCTCTAGGTCGTAGCACTTGGCCGCGGCAAAGCCTAGCTCGCCGCCGCAGAGTTCCACCACGCGGTACGGCAGTTCAAGCTGTTGCAAGACTTCCTCCGCGTCGGCGCGCAGAGTCTCAAGCTCGTCGTACGAAGTCTCCGGCCTCACGAACTTGACCATCTCCACCTTTTCAAACTGATGGAGGCGCAGCAAACCGCGGGTGTCCTTGCCCGCCGCGCCGGCCTCGCGCCGGAAGCAGGGCGTGTAGGCGGTGTACTTGAGCGGCAGCGCGTCGGCATCGAGGATCTCGTCGCGGTGGATGTTCGTCACCGGCACCTCGGCGGTCGGCGCCAGAAAGAGGTCGTCCGGTTCCGTCCGATACATGTCCTCCTCGAACTTGGGGAGTTGCCCGGTGCCCGTGATGACCTCGCGCCGCACGACAAATGGCGGCCAGACCTCAACGTAGCCATGCTGCTGCACGTGCAAGTCGAGCATCCAGCTACCCAGCGCGCGCAGCAAGCGGGAGCCGTCGCCTTTGAACAGCGCGAATTGCGCGCCGGCGATCTTCGCGCCCCGGGGAAAATCGAGAACATCCAGCGTTGCGCCGATGTCCCAGTGGGCTTGCGGTTCAAAGGCAAACTGCGGACGCGCCCCCCACTCCGAGTGCACGACATTCTCTTCCTCGGTCGTTCCGGCGGGCACGCTGCCGTGGGGGACGTTGGGAACTTCCAGTACCGCCGCCGTGATGCGCTCTTCAATTGCCGCTACGTTGCTATCGAGGGTCTTGATGCGCTGGCCGACCGCGCGCATCCGCTCGCGCAGGGCGCTCAGCGCTTCTTTGTCCTGGGCAGCGCCGAATTGCTTCGAAGCGCGATTGCGTTCCGCTTTCAGCGTTTCGCTCTCTTGCAGCAGCGCGCGACGCTCAGCGTCCCACGCGACAAGCTGATCAATACTACCGGCATCTTCCCCACGCCGCGCCAGGCCGGCCTTTACTTCCTCCGGTTGCTCACGGATGCGGCGTATGTTGAGCATCATTCGTCCTCCCGGGTGCGCACAGGCGGAAAGAGAATCACGTCGCGAATCGAGGCGCTGTTGGTAAAGAGCATCGCCATGCGGTCGATGCCGATGCCGATTCCCCCGGTCGGCGGCATACCGTATTCCAGGGCGAGCAGAAAATCCTCGTCCAGGGGCTGCGCCTCTTCGTCGCCGGCGGCGCGTTCTCGCGCTTGTTCCTCGAAGCGGGCGCGCTGATCCAGCGGATCGTTCAATTCGCTAAAGGCGTTGGCAATCTCCAGGCCGCCCACGAACGCCTCGAACCGCTCCACGAGACGGGGGTCGTCCTCCCGCCGCTTGGCCAGCGGCGAAAGCGCCACCGGATAATCGAGTAGGAGTGTCGGCTGCACGAGTGTCGGCTCCACGCATTCCGCCAGCAGTTCATCCACTAGTGTAGCCCACGTGACCCGTTCCGGCACGCCAATGCCCCGTGCTTGCACCTGAGCGAGCAGGGCGTCCGTCTCCGGATGGGCGTAGACATCGATGCCGGTAGCGGTCTCGATGGCCTCGTGCAGCCGTATGCGCTGCCAGGGCGGCGTGAAGTCCAGCACGTGATCGCCATACGGAACCTCAGGCGAGCCGTGCACGGCAAGCGCAACGGCGTGGTAAAGCTCTTCAAGCACACTCATCATATCCGAGTAATCGGCGTACGCCTGGTAGGCTTCCAGCATGGTGAATTCGGGATTGTGGTCCCGGTCCATGCCCTCGTTGCGGAAGGTGCGGCCGATCTCATAGACGCGCTCGAAGCCGCCGATGAGGCAGCGTTTGAGGTAGAGTTCCGTGGCGATGCGCAGGTAGAAGTCCTGGTCGAGCGCGTTGTGGTGGGTTATGAACGGCCGGGCGAACGCCCCGCCGTAGAGGGGCTGCAAGACCGGCGTTTCGACTTCGAGGAAATCCCGGGCGTCGAAGAAGGTCCGCACCTCACGCACCACGCGGCTGCGCGCCGCGAACGTCTGCCGCACGTCCTCATTTGCCGCCATATCCAGGTAGCGGCGGCGCAGGCGGGTTTCCGTATCCCGCAGGCCGTGGTACTTTTCCGGCGGATTTTGCAGCGCCTTGGACAGCATGACGATGCGGCGCGCCTCGAGCGACCGCTCGCCGGTGCGCGTGCGGAAGAGCGTCCCTTCAGCGCCTACGATGTCGCCGAGGTCGTACAAGTCCTTGAAGTTCGCATACGACTCCGCGCCCACGGAATCGAGGCGCAGGTAGAGTTGAATGCGGCCGGAGGCGTCGCCGACGTGGACGAATGAGGCCTTGCCCATCTTGCGGGCGGTGAGAATGCGGCCGGCGAGGCGTACGGTCTCCCCCGAGGCGGCAATTTCGTCGAAGCGGTCGAGCGCCTCTTGCGCCGTATGGGTGCGGTCGAAACGGAGAGGATACGGCTCTATGCCCTGAGCGCGCAAGGCTTCGAGCTTGCGGAGCCGAAAGTCAACTGCCGAACTGCGCGAACGGTCTGCGGCATTGGCGAAGTCAGACGATTCCGTGGCTACTTCACCTCTTGAATCGTATACGTCAGCGTGCCGGCCGGTACCTCGACGGTAACCTCTTCACCGATGCGGTGGCCCATCAGCGCATGGCCCACGGGGCTCTCGTTGGAGATGCGGTTCTCCAGCGGGTCGGCTTCCGGCGCGCCGACGATGGTAAACGTCTCGCTCTTGCCGTCCTCATCCATCACCACCACCGTCGCGCCCAAGTCTACTTCGGCGCTGGCGTGGTGTTCGGAGACCACCGCGTCGCGGAGGATGTGCTCGATTTCGATGATGCGGCCTTCCACGAAGGCCTGCTCTTGCTTCGCCTCGTTGTACTCGCCCATGTCGGAGAGATCCCCGCCAAATTCCATGGCCTCGTGGATCCGCTTCCTGATTTCAGGACGCCGCACGGCCTTGAGCTCCTCCAGTTCGTGGAGAAGATTGTCTCTGCCTTGAGGCGTCAGCATATGCTGCTCCGCCATGCCCGCACCCTCCTATAAAAAGAATATGACGGAAAAGAGACCCTAAGCCGGTCGCTCTTTTCCAGTCATGCGTATACTATCAGGTTGTCGTGCCTGCGGTCAACGGCGCGCGTCTCCGCGCCGCCGCTCGCAGGCCCCTTTACTCGTGGGATGCCGAACGGCCACGGCTGCAACCCATGGCGCCCCCAGCGGGAATCGAACCCACGTTTCAGGCTTGAAAGGCCTGCGTCCTAGTCCACTAGACGATGGGGGCAATGGGCAAGCGGTTCACTCTTCCAGTATACCGCAGAATGATGATTCCGCGCAGCCTCACCGCTGCCGGGATTCTCCGGCAAGACCGGCGAGCGCGTTGAGCGCGAGCGGTATCTGTGCACGGACGACGAGGCAAGCCCGTCTAAGCGGATGTCTACAACGAGCGTCCGTTCGTCCTGAGCCAAGCGAGTTTCCGTTCGTCCTGAGCCAAGCGAGTTTCCGTTCATCCTGAGCCAAGCGAGTTTCCGTTCGTCCTGAGCCAGTCGAAGGATGAACGGACGCTCATTGCGCCAGGCGCCGCAAGCCCGCCCCGCTCCACAGAGGTTGACAGAAAAAGGGAGGGGATGTACGATGCAGCCAGTTCCGTTGCAGAAACAGGCAAGGAGAGCACAATGCGCATTGCAAAGCGATTCTCCCGGCGGTCTATTCTGGCCGGCATGGCAAGTGTTGGTGTCGGCGGCGCGGCACTCGCCGCCTGCGGACAAGTGGCGCCCGCTCCCGCGGATGCGCCCGAAGCGAAAGAGGAACCGGAGCCGGAACCCACGGCGGTACCCGAGGCCATGGAGCCGACGGTCATCAAGTACATGCACTTCACAACCCAGCAGGAAGTGTGGGACGACACCTACGGCGCGGTCATCGGCCGCTATGAAGAGCGCAATCCGGACGTTACGGTTGAGCTCGACATTGTGACGTGGCCCTTGACCGACGTGGCGGTAAAAGCCGTGGCCGCCAGCGCCGCGGGCATTCCCTATGACATGTACTACGGCTGGTTCGGCTACATCAGCCAGTTTGCCACGGCGGACATCATCCAGCCGCTCGACCCCTTCATTGCAAAGGATGCGGACGTCGATCTGTCCGAATTCTACGAAGGCGCCCTGGAGCGGATCGGCGGCAATTTGTATGGCATTGCCTGGTTCCTTGGCGCACGGTCCATTTGGTACAACGACGACATGATGACAAGTGAGGGTCTGACTTCTCCGGCCGACCTAGATGCCGCTGGCAATCTGAATTGGGACTCGCTTACCGAGTTGGCGACAAAGCTGACTACCCGTGAGGGCGCAAACGTGACGCGGTGGGGTCTCAATTTCGGTGGAAGCGGCATTTCCAGTATCGTGATCGCCTTGCATTCATGGGGCGCTGACTGGTGGACCGAGGACTTTACCGCTCCGGCCATTAATTCGCCCGAAGCGGCCGAGGCCGTGCAAACCGTTCTAGACCACGTTGTCAAGCACCAGGTGCACCCGCCCCTCAATCGGAAGGAAACCGACGTTGCGCCGAATTTCACCGAGCAGAAGCTTGGCATGGTCCTGACCGGTCCCTGGTACACGCGGACCATCAATCAGGAGATTGTGGAGGGGCAGACGCCCTTCAACGTCGATTTGGCGAACGTGCCGGAAGGTCCTGCCGGCCGCGGCACACCGTTGTTGATCAACGCCTTCTGGATCGCCCGCAGTTCGCCGCAGCCCGATGCCACGTGGGGGTTCTACAAGTACCTCATCAGTGAAGAGGTGCAGCCGGACTGGGCGAACCTGGGCGGCGGTCGCTTCCCGCCAAACCGCACCTACACGCCGGCGGTGCAATACCCCTTTGAGAACGTAGAAACGTACAAGGCGATTGCCGATGTCAGCGTGCCGCTGCGCCAGGCGGTGCAGCAAGCCGATATCAACGCCGCCTGGTCAGAGCTCTGGGGACAGATGGAAGCGGGCGAAAAGACCGTTGCAGAGGCCATCGCTGAGGCCCATCAGGTATCGGAAATCGCGCTTCAAGAGGGTGGCTGCATCTGCTAAGCTACCACATAGCACTTGAAGAAATACGTGTGGTGACAGGCGCCAATTCTTCCGGTGCCTGTTGCCGCTATGGCATGTGAAGGAGCATCAGCCATGGCGATAAAGACCCCGATTGATACGCGACTCGCGATTGAAGGCGGCACGCCGGTGCGTTCGGCGGATGATCCTCTGCCGGGAATCTTCCCGCGCGACGTGCCGCAGGAGTCCTACGACAACATTCGAGAAGTCCTGGAGAAGGGCTTGACTTCCGGTTATTTGCCGCGCTTCGAGCAGGAGTTTGCTGAAGTCAACGGCGCGCAGTACTGCGTCGCCCTCGCAAACTGCACTGCCACGCTGCATACCATCATCGCGGCAATGGACATCGGCCCGGGCAAAGAGGTCATCGTAAACCCCATCACCGACCTGGGCTCGGTGGCCGGCATCATGGCGCAAGGGGCAATTCCCGTCTTTCCGGACGTGGACATCCGCACCGGCAACGTTACTGCCGAGACGATCGAGAAGGTCGTCTCGGAACGCACGGCGGCGATCATCGCCGTCCACTGGTACGGGCTCCTCTGTCCGATGGACGACATCGTGGCGCTCGCCAAGCGGCATAACATCCTGCTCATAGAAGACGTGTGCCAAGCGCCGCTGGCCAAGTACAAGGGCCGCAACGCCGGCACCCTCGGTGACGTGGGCGCGTTCTCGTTCGACGCCGAGAAACACCTCTCTGGCGGCCACGGCGGGGCGCTGCTCACCGACAACCAGGACATCGCCGACCGGGTGCACCTATTTGGCGTGTCGCGCGGCGGCGTGCCGGTGGAACGCTACGGGCGCAAGCACGTGCGCTTTGGCCTGAATATGCGCTTTGGCGAACTGGAAGCGGCCTTCGTGCTGGGTATGCTCCACATCCTCGAAGGTCAGAACCAGCGCCGCCGCGAGACCACCGCCGCCCTGAGCCAACGCATAGTAGAGGACATTCCCGGGCTGATTCCGCCCTATATCCCTGAGGGCGCCGACCACATCTACTGGTACTACTACCTGCGGGTTGACCCGGACGCCTTCACCTGCGGCCTGTGGGACCTGTCCGACGCGCTCATGGCCGAGGGCCTCAAAGCGGAGCCCGGCCCCTGGCAACTGGTGCCCGACAGCCACACCTTCTTGCACACCAAGACCACGGTAGCCGGTGAATCCCAGTGGCCGTGGGACCACCCCATGAACGAGTTCGCCCGGGACATCGAATACAGCGCCGACATGGTGCCGGTTGCCAAGGAGCACGTGGATACGACCATCCGCTGGAACTGGACGGACAAGTACACCGACCGGGACGTGGAGGACATGGCCACGATCCTGGCGAAGGTGACGGATCGGTATCGGGCATAAGGCCGGTCAAGCTTGGTCGCTCCAAGAGGAAACCTTTGCAATGCTCCGTCATTCCGGCGAAAGCCGGAATCCAGAGGTGCGTTTACCTTTTCCAAAAGCTTGCCGTCAAGCCTTTTGATCCCCTTTCCAGCCATCCTCGATACGAGGAAAGGGGTTCTGCAAAGGCTGCATGGGGAGTAGCTGAGTCGCCTGAGCGCCTCAAATGTCCCGTTCATAGTGATGAGCCCTCTTTCAATCCAGTTTCGAGCCAGGGTTCGTTCCGATCAGGGAATGAGACAATACGTGATTCATTGGCTGTAAGCGCATCAGTAGGCCGTTCGTGCTGAGCCTGTCGAAGCATGAACGGCCGGTGCAGGGGGAACGAATTCGCACGAGTCTTTCCCGTTCAGCCTTCGACAAGCTCAGGCCGAACGGTGCTAGCATTGCTGGCGGCTAGCCTGCCTGATAGGAGTTGCACGGCATGTATCCCGGCGGCGCGCAGTTCTGCCTGAGCCTGACGTTCGACATCGAGATGTCCTACAACTTCCCGTATTGGACGTCCGATTACGCCGACTACGGCGCGATTGAACCCCACGTGAAGCAATACGTTCACCAACTGCTGGACGTGGCTGAGAAATACGACGTCAAACTCCAGTTCTACGTCGTCGGCAGCGCGTTGGAAGATCCGGACGTCGACTACCTCAAGCGCTTGGTAGCCGAAGGGCACGCTCTCGATAACCACACGTATCGGCACGTGAAAGTGAAGGCGCAACGGGTGGAAGACCTGCATCCCTGGTACAAACGCGCGCCGTGGCGGGCGGACAGTCTCTCACCGCTCGAGTGCCTGCGCCACGAAATCAGGCAAACGAGCGCGGGCCTCCGGCAGCGGCTGGGCGTCGAGGCGACCGGCTTCCGCACGCCAGGCGCATTCCCCAACGGCTTGGAAGACTCGCCGGCCGTGCAGACGCTCCTGCAAGAGGAGGGGTTCCGGTTTGCCTCCGCGCACTACAACTGTCCCACGGAGCGCACGTGGCATCCCCCGCGCGGCGACCTGGAAGCCGCGGTGCGCCAGAGCCTCGACACCTTGCAACCGTATCGCTATCCGAACGGCCTCCCTGAAATCCCCATGATGGGCCTGAGCGACGCCATTGCCTTTCGCTCGTTGGATTTAGACCGCTGGGAATACATTCACCTGGCAGAGTACGCGGTCGACCATGCCTACGAGAAAGGACAAATCCTTAGCCTCCTCGCGCACCCCTCCTACCTCGCCGCCCGCGACCCCCACTGTGATATGCTGGACACCGTGCTGCGCCGCGCGCTGGCTAAGCCCGGCGGCTGCTGGGTAGCCACGAACCGGGACATCAACGAGACCCTGCTTGCGGCCTAGCGCGCAATGGCGGCCGGCGCAGGCTTCAGCATAAGACCCGTTTTGAGGCGGATTCGGGCGGCAGGTTCTCATAGAGCCTGTTTACGATTGTTCTACTTGCACCAGGAACATTCGCCCTGAGCCTGTCGAAGGGTGATCGGAACCGCCGCACGTTGGCGAAAAGCCGTCCATACTTCGACAAGCTCAGTACGAACGGTTTGCTACGGCTTCGCAGACACCCCCAAAGCAGATCATAAGCAGATTCCTAGAGAAAGGGCAGGCGCGTGACGGCGGTGAGCGCAGATTTCCAGTGGTTGCAGTGCGTGCGGTGCGACGAACGGTTTGCGATTGGGGCGTATCAATTTGGGTGCCCCAGTTGTTTTCAGCAGGGACGAGAAGGCCCGCTGGACTTTCGCGTGAACCTGGACGGCGGCGCGCCGGCCGGCTTTCAAGCGGCCTGGGACGCCGGCCCGGGGCACAACATCTGGCGCTATGGAGACCTGCTGCCGGCGGCGGAACATTCGCTGAGCCTGCACGAAGGCGGCACGCCGCTCACGTTTCTGGATGGCGTGAGTGATGAGCTTGGCCTCAAGGTCTACGTCAAGAATGAGACCATGAACCCCACGTGGTCGTTCAAGGACCGCCACGCCGCCGTGAACATCACCCTGGCGCGCCAGCTTGGCTACACCAAGGTGGTGGCATCATCCACCGGCAACGCGGGCCAGGCGGTCGCCGCCTACGCGGCGCTCGCCGGATTGCGCGCGCTCATCATCGGCTACCCCACGTCGTCGGAACTGCTCCGGCGGGTGATGCAGATCCACGGCGCTTCCGTCGTGACGATGCCAAAGGCCGAAATCGGCAGGACTATGCGTCAGCTTGTGGAAGAACACGGCTGGCTGCCGGTCGGCTCTTCCGACCCCAACCCGCTCGCCAGTCCCTACGGCGTCACGGGATATAAGACGATTGGCTACGAGATTGCGAGCGCCCTCGGCGCGGCGCCGGACTCAATCCTGGTGCCTACCGGCGGTGGGGACAGTCTCTACGGCGTCTGGCGCGGGTTGACCGACCTGCGCGCTATGGGTCTCATCGAAAACTTGCCGCGCATGGTGGGCTGCCAGACCGAGGCCACGCACCCGCTGCTCCACGCCCTCACCCACGACCGCAGCGAAATCGAGCCGCAGCCGGAACCGGAATCGTTGGCTACGTCTATCATCGAAGGCCGCTGCGGCGTGCACGCGCTGCGGGCGCTCCGCGCGTCGGGCGGCACGGCTACGGCGGTCACAGAGGACGAATTGCGCCAGGCCATCCGGCGTATGGCACGCCGCGGCTTCTTCTTCGAGAGCGCCTCGCTCGCCACCATCGCCAGCCTGTACCGGCTGCACGGGGACGGCTACTTCAAGCCGGGCGAAACGGTCGTGTGCGTCATCACCGGCTCCGGCGTCAAGTGGCCGGACGTAATCGATCAGCTTGTGCCCGCCGCGCCCCATCTGGAAGAGCCGAGCATGGCCGCCTTGGCCGATGTAATGGAACTGTGAACAGACCGGAGAGGCCAGCAATGAACCAGACGCACCGGGTTGCCGTCGGCTCCATCCTGACCGAGTGCAACCACTTTGGCGGCAAGCTGATCGAGCGCGATGAGTTTGCCCGCAGCCAACTAGCGCGCGGCCAGGATGTTATGTCAATCGAAGGCGGCGCGGTTGGCGGTATGCTCCACGCCTTGCGCGAACGCGACACCGATACCGTGCCCCTCGTCGTGGCGAGCGCCTATCCCGGCGGGCCGATTGCCCAGGACTGCTACGCGCAACTAAAGGCGGACTTGCTGGAAGACCTGCGCAACGCCCTGCCCGTTGACGGCGTACTCCTTGCGTTACACGGCGCGGCGGTCACGACGGAGATTGACGACGTGGAGGGTGATTTGCTAGAGGCCGTGCGTGCCCTCGTGGGCCCTGACGTGCCCATCGTCGGCACCCTCGACCTGCATGCCAACGTCACCTCACAGATGATGCGTAACGCGGACGGCCTCGTGGCCTGGGAAACCTATCCCCACGTCGATCCGTTCACCACCGGCGTGCGCGGCGCGCGGCTGCTGCTGGGAACGCTCGACGGCGCGCACAAGCCCGCCATGGCGATGGCGAAAGTGCCCATCCTGACGAGCGCCATCAATGCCAGTACCGTGGGAGAAGGCCCCTTTGCCGACGTGATGCGCGTGGCCAAGTCCTTTGAAGAGCGGCCGGGCGTGCTCTCCACCAGCGCGTTTCACGCCCATGCCACGCTCGACGTGCCGGAGATGGGCGGCGGCGGCCTGGTCGTCACCGATGACGACGAAGATCTGGCGGTAGAACTCGCGAACCAGGTCGCGCGCTTGATGTGGGAAAACCGCTTTGACCTGGAACCGGATACCCTCACGCCCCAGGCGGCGGTCGCAGCGGGACTGAAGATTGCCGGCGGCCTGATAGTCCTGGTCGAGTGCGCGGACTGCGTCGGCGGCGGCGCGGCCGGGGACAGCGTGGCAACGCTGCCCGCTCTCATGGATCTCGCGGAAGGGTTTGCCATCGTGCCGGTGGTTGACCCGGAAGCGGCTGCGCTTTGCCATGAAGCCGGCGCGGGCAACACGGTCACGCTGACGCTGGGACACAAGATCGATCCCCAATGGGGCAGTCCGCTCACCCTGACCGGCGTTGTCCGGGCAGTAAGCGATGGGCGGTTTCAATACACCGGCGGCATCTGGGCGGAAGAGTGGGCGGAGATGGGCCCCACGGCGGTGCTGGAATGCGGCAGCGCCCAGGTCCTGGTCACGACCTACGGTACCTATGAGTTTCGGGACGAGCAGTTTCGCGCGCTGGGCATGGACATTGCGGGCGCCAAGTTCATCGTAGCGAAGAATCCCATGAACTACCGCCAGACCTACAATGAGATTGCCAAAGCCGAATTCATCTTGGATACGCCGGGCGCTACACCGCCGTCGCTGCGGCGCTTCACGTACCACAAAGTACCGCGCCCCTACTTCCCGCTGGTTGACGAGATTCCTGGCTTCACGCCTACGTTGTTGCGCGGCGGCCGGTGACAGGAGACTATGCTCGCATGACCGGTGTCCGCGTCAACGACATTCACTCCCAGCTCAATCCCACCACCGTGGCCCAGGTCGTGCCGGTTGACTCTTTGGAAGCCATCCAGGCAGCAATCGCCGCCGCGCAGCAAGAAGACAAGGCGCTCTCCATCGCGGGCGGACGGCACGCCATGGGCGGCCAGCAGTTCGGCAGCGGCACAATTCTCCTGGATACGGAACCGCTGAACCGGGTGCTCGCCTTCGACGCCGAAGCGGGCTTGATCACCGTTGAAGCCGGCATCTACTGGCCGGAACTCATCGCGGGCTATCGGCGGGCCACCCCGTCCGACGGGCCACAGTGGGCGATCGCGCAGAAGCAGACCGGCGGCGACCGCATGAGCATCGGCGGCGCGCTGGCGGCCAACGTCCACGGCCGCGGCTTGCGCATGAGACCCATCATCGCCGATGTCGAATCGTTCACGCTCGTGGACGCCAGTGGGAACGTCCGGCAGTGCAGCCGCCAGGAGAACGCCGACCTCTTTCGGCTGGTCGTCGGCGGCTACGGCCTTTTTGGCGTGGTCTACAGCGTGACGCTCCGCCTGGCGCCGCGCCGCAAACTCCAACGCGCCGTCAGCGTCATCAACATCGAGGAACTCATGCCGTCGTTTGCGCGGCGCATCGCGGACGGCTTCCTCTACGGCGACTTCCAGTACTCGATCGACGACTCATCCGCGCACTATCTGACCGAGGGTGTGCTCTCCTGCTACCGGCCCGCGGCGGCGGATACGCCAATTCCCGACGGCCAGCGAGAATTGACCGTTGACGATTGGCGGCGCTTGATCCTATACGCTCACGCGAACAAGCCCCAGGCCTACGCGGAGTACGTTGACCACTACCTTGCCACGGACGGCCAAATCTACTGGTCGGACCTGCATCAACTCGGCTACTACGAGGAAGACTACCACCGCGCGCTCGATCGCCACCTCGGGGCCGCCGCGCCCGCGACGGAGGTCATCACCGAAATCTACGTGCCGCGCGAGTCCTTAGCGCCGTTCATGTATGACGCGCGTGAGGACTTTCGGCAACACGAGACCGAAGTCATCTACGGCACCATCCGCCTGGTGGAGCGCGACGAGGAGAGCTTTCTCGCCTGGGCGCGGGAGGATTTCGCCTGCGTCATCTTCAATCTTCACGTGTCGCACACGCCGGCAGGCCAGGAGCGCGCCGCCGCGGCCTTCCGCCGCCTGATCGACCGCGCAATTTCCTACGGCGGCAGCTACTATCTGACCTATCACAGGCACGCCGCGCGCGCGCAGGTGGAGCGGTGCTATCCGCAGTTGCCGGACTTTCTCCGTTTGAAGCAAAAGCACGACCCAGCCGGGCGCTTCCAGAGCGACTGGTATCGCCACTACGCCGCGATGTTTTCGGATGTAGTGGGCGAGGTGGTATCATAAGGCGAGGAGCGAGGGCGCATTAGAATCAACGAACCGGCGACCGTTCTGACCGACCTGGCGTTGGGCGCGTGCAACGCGTGGTGGGGTGTCGCACTGCTCCGGCGCGGGCGGGCGCAGCGGCAATGGTCCCAGGTATTGTGGGGCGCAGGCTTCATAGCGGCCGCCGTCGCGGCGGTGCTTGGCGGAACTTCACATGCCGTCGGCGAGCAGTCTCCCGCCGCACGGCGCGCGCTGTGGAAGGGGACGCTCCTGGCCGCAGGCGGCATGAGCGCCAGTATGCTTGCCAGCACGGTGACCGCCGCCGCGCCGCGCCCGTTGCAGCGTTGGTTGCTCGCCGGTACGCTGGCGAAGTTGCTGGCCTACTGGGGCTGGATGGCGTCCCGCGACCGGTTCATCTATGTGATGCTTGACTACGGCTCGGCCATGGCGGGCGTTGCCGCGTTTCATGGCCGGCAGCGGCGGAAAGGCGCGGAAAGTTCACGCTATATTCTGGGAGGCGTTTTCGTTTCGCTGGTTGGCGCGTTCGTCCAGCAGCGGCGGGTTGCGCTCCATCGCCACTTCAACCACAACGATCTCTACCACGTCATTCAGATAGGCGCTTGCTACCTCTTCTACAGAGGCGGCCGGCTGCTGCAAGACCGGCGTGAATGGGAGACTATTGAATCGGAAACCACGACAACGTGAAGGCAAGACCGTCAAAAGTCGCGGCCCCAGGCCGCGCGCGGAGTGAGGAGAGCATGTTGAACGAGGTTTACCCGCAGAGCCGCGGGCGCGGCCCCGCGTGGGGTTTGCACAAATCGAGGAGGATCCATGTCGGCTGAAACGTCCCGCCGCGTCCCGTTGCTGTACCTGGCCCAGCTTAGTCTTTACTGGCTTGGCCTCAACATCGTCTGGGGCGGCATGAACCTCATCTACCTGCCTGATCGAGTAGAGATGCAGGTAGGCTCGGCGCAGAAGGGTACCGCTCTCGGCGTGATGCTCGCCGTGGGTCTGGTGGTGGCGATCATCGTGCAGCCGGTCATGGGCGCGGTGAGCGACCGCTCCACGTTGCGCTGGGGCCGGCGGCGGCCCTTCATGCTCGTCGGCTCGCTCGTCGCCGCTCTGTTCATATTGCTGATCGCGGCGGACACTTCCTACGCGTGGCTCTTTGCCATGATCATCGTGATTCAGATTGCCGCGAACAGCGCCCTGGGACCCTACCAAGGCATCGTGCCCGATCGCGTGCCGAGCAGCCAATGGGGCCGGGCCTCTGCCTTTCTCGGACTTTCCAAGAACATCGGCTTTCTGGTCGGCGCGCTGGTGGCCGGCTGGTTTCTCGATCAAATGGTGCCCGACTACTATCTCGTTGTCGCGGCCGGTGTGTTCGTCACCGTAGCCCTCGTTTCCGCCTTGACGATCCGCGAGGACCCGCTGCAAGAGAAACCCGAATTCGCCGGGGTCGTGATAGAATTGCGTACCCGCCTTGCCGAATTGCGGACCAGGCCGGGGTTCACGTGGGTGCTCTTCTCCCGACTGTTCTTCTTCATGGGGCTGCTTGCGGGCGATCAGATCTTGCTCTTCCTCGTGCGCGAGCGGCTGGGCATCACCGACAACGCTGGCGCCGCCGTAACCGTGGCGCTTGGCGTCTTCATCATCATTTCCACCATCCTCACCTTGCCGGCCGGCTGGATATCGGACCGCACGGACCGGCGCACGCTGATCTTCGTGTCCTGCGGCATCGCGATTGTGGGTTCGCTGGTCTTGATCTTTACGACGAACTACCCCATGCTGCTGGTGAGCTTTGCCCTGCTTGGCGGGGCCGTGGGCATCTTCGTCACCGCCGACTGGGCCTTGGCTATGGAACTCATCCCCGATCCACGAGCGCCCGGGCTCTACATGGGCCTTACTAATCTCGCCACCGCCGGCGGCGACGCGCTGGGCAGTTTGACGGCCGGCATCGTGCTCGACACTTTCAACGGCATCGAGCCACTCCTCGGCTACCCGGCCGTCTTTGTCATGATGGCAGTATTCTTCGCGTTGAGCGCGCTCATCATCCTGAAGGTGCCGGAAGTCTACAGCAGAGAGCAAGCCGGCGCCGCCGCGGAAGCGGTTGCGCCCTAGGCAATAGGGATTCTAAGCAAGCACGAAGGCGCAGGGGAAAGACCACACGACGGCAGCGCGGAACAGGGTTACGAAGGCGAAGCACGTTAATCAGGTGCTGCGCGGGGATGCCGCACAGCACCACGGACGAAGAAACCGCTAGGCCAAAGCCCCGCCCTTTTGCGCCACCAGCATCTCTTGCAGCGTGCGGCGGTCGACGTGCTCGTCCGGCTCCACGCCGTCCATGGGGCACACGCCCGCCGGACACTCCTTGCCGAGTATGTGGGACTCATACTCCTTAGCGAAGTTGCGCACGGTGCTCACCACGGGCCACGGCGCAAACTGGCCGAGGCCGCAGAACGACGCGCCCATCATGTCCTGCGAGGCGTGTTCGATGAGGTCGATGGTATCGGGCGATGCCACGCCGTGGCGCACCCGTTCGAGCAGCATCCGCAGCACGCGCGTGCCGTCCCGGCAGGGGAAGCAGAAGCCGCAGGATTCTTCCTCGAAGAAGCCCGCGTCGCGGATGGCCGCGTCTACCACGCAGGTATGGTCGTCCATGACAACGACGCCCGCCGTGCCGAGAATGGTGCCGGCCGCCTGTACCGGCTTGAAGTCGAGCACCAGGTCGATCATGTCTGCCGGCAGGATGGCGCTGGAAGCGCCGCCCGGCTTCCACGCCTTGAGTTCCCGTCCCTGCCAGACGCCGCCGGCGTGTTCGTGGATCAGTTCGCGCGCGGTGGTGCCCATGGGCAGTTCGTACGCGCCGGGCCGCTCCACGTGGCCGGAAACGCAGTAGATGTTCAGCCCCGCGCCTTCATTGACGCCGAGTTTGCTCCACCACTCCCCGCCCTTGAGGACAATATCGGGTAGGTTCGAGAGCGTTTCCACGTTGTTGATGAGCGTCGGTTTGCCAAACAGCCCTTCATTGGCGGGAAACGGCGGGCGCGCGCGCGGATAGCCGCGCTTGCCTTCCAGGGAATTCATGATAGCGGTCTCTTCACCGCAGATGTACGCGCCCGCGCCGCGCCGCAGGTACAACTCCACGGAAAAGTCCGTGCCCATCACGTTCCGCCCCAGGAAACCGCGCGCGTACGCCTGCTCGATGGCGCGCTTTACCCGTTCGTACGCCAGGAAATACTCCCCGCGAATGTAGATGAAGATGATGGAGCAGCCGGTGGCGTAGGCTGCCAGCGCGCAGCCCTCGACCAGGAGATGCGGATCTTCCTCGCCGATGATGCGGTTGGAGAAGGTGCCCGGTTCGCTCTCGTCGAAGTTGCAGAGCACGTATTTCGGCTCGCCCTTCGCGCCAACGAGGAAGTTCCACTTCATCGCCGTGGGAAAGCCCGCGCCGCCGCGGCCGCCCATGTTCGAGGCGCGCACCTCTTCGTGCACGGCTTCAGGCGTCATCTCGGTCAAGGCCTTGCGCAGGCCGTCATAGCCGCCGTGGGCCATGAAGGACTCAATGTCCTGGGAGTTCTCGTTGTGTATTCGCCGCAGACAGACCTGTTCCATGCCGTTCGCTCCTCGCGGTGGCCGGGCTATGAATGCGCCCTACCGGGTGTCCTCGATGGCCGCGACGCTGGCTTGCACCTGTGAGAGCGCCTCTGACGGTGACACGAGCCCCACGGCTTTCTCGTTGACCAGCAGCGCCGGGGCCTGCTCGCACAGACCGAGGCACATCACCTCTTCCACTTCGAACCCGCCGGGCTCCGCCTCCGCCGCTTCTTCCAGCGTATGCAGAATCTCCTGCGCGCCGCGCAGGTGGCACGAGAGGTTGACGCAAACGCGGGCGATGACCGGCGGTTTCGGCTCGAAGAAGAACATCGTGTAAAACGTGGCCACGCCATAGAGTTGCGCCTTGGTCAGTCCCAGCGCGTCCGCGGCCATGCCCACCGCCTGGGGTTCCAGGTAGCCGAACTGGCGCTGCACCGCATGGAGCATGTCGAGCGTCGTGCCCGGCTCCCGCGCGCAGTCCTCGATTTCACGGGCGAGCGCCGCGTACCTGGCGGCTGCGCCTTCCGCGACTTCGACGCCTCCCGCTTTTCTCGATTGTGTGGCCAATGGCGCTCCTCCGCTCCGGCTGTGGACTGGCGGCTCCGCCTACTTTTCGTCCCGTTTGGTAAAGATGTCCATGTCGCTGCTGTGGCCCGGGGCCAAGCGCGCGTCGGGGTTAATATACCGCACTGCCTGATTCACTGCCATTGCCGCCTCGGACGCGCCGCAAGCAATCAGGTTGATCTTGCCCTCGTAGGCGGCGATGTCGCCGGCCGCGTAGACGCCGGGCCGGCTGGTCGCCATCGTCGAAGGGTCTACCTGGATGCCCTTCTTGCCCGCCAGGTCCACGCCCCACTTGCGTATGACCGTGGTATCCATGAGGAAGCCGATGCAAATGAGGATTATGTCCACTTCCAAATCGAACGTCTCTTTCGACTGGAGGTTGATGATCGTAGCGCCGGTGAGTATGCCGTCGCTGACGTGCAACTCCTTTGCCTCGTGGCGGGGAAAGTGCACGTCTACGTTCGACTCGAAGATGAGCTTGACGGTGGCCTCATGCGCCTGCCACACCGGCAGACGGTGAATGAGCGTCACCATCTCCGCGATCTCGTCCAGGGCCAGCGCCCAGTCCAGGGCCGAATCACCGCCGCCGATTACCAACACGCGCTTGCCCCGAAAGGAGTCCATATTCTTGACGGTATAGAATATCTGCTTGTCCTCCAGCGGCTCGATGCCGGGGATCCTCAGTTTGCGCGGCGCGAACGCGCCGTTGCCGTTGGCGATGAGCACTGCCTTGCTCTTGAACTCCTCGCCGCTCTGAGCGCGGAGAACGTAGTGGCCGTCCACTTCCTCGAAGTCGAGTATCTTCTGCGAGAGATGGATGGGATACTGCCACTGGTCCGCCTGCTCGTGCATGACGGCAACAAGATCTTTCGCCAAAATGGCCGGAAAACCGGCCATGTCGTAAACGAATTTCTCCCCGTACAGCGCGGAGAGCGCGCCGCCGAGTTCGTCCATCGCTTCCACGAGTTGCGTGTCGAGGCCGCGCACACCGGCATAGAAGAGCCCGAATAGCCCGGTTGGCCCGCCTCCGATGATCGTCAGGTCTTTCACGCCATTGTCGCCTGATTCTTCCATGACGCAGGACTCCTTCCTAAGAAATCGACTCGTGTTCGGCTGCCGGTCGTCCGCAATCGTCCTCGAAGGCGAGACGACGGCTCATTCCCCCATGCGCTCTACGTCTTCAACCATGCGCTGATTGTCTTCAATGGCGCTCACGCGCCGTCGTGCTTGACTGAATCAGATTCGGTGGGCGCTGTCTTCTCGGCCGCGCGGTAGGCTTCGTCGAGCAACTCCATCGTGTGGAGCGACCGCGTGGCGACACCCTCCGCGGCAAGGGCGCTGTCCATCTGCAACATGCAGCCGGGATTGCCCACCACGACGTGTTCGGCAGCCGTCGCCTCGATATTGACTACTTTCGGCGCAACAACGCGCTGCGCCATCTCGGCTTGCACGATGTTATACACGCCCGCGCTGCCGCAACAATGATCGGAGTTCTTCATTTCCACAAACTCAAGCCCCGGAATCGCTTGCAGTAGGGCGCGGGGTTGCTCGCGCACCCGCTGCCCGTGGGCCAGGTGGCAAGCGTCCTGATAGGTGACGCGCTTCTCCACCGGCCCAAAATTCGTATCCACCTCGATTTCGGCCAGGTACTCGCTGATGTCCTTCACCTTGTGCGAGAATTCCCGCGCCCGTCCCGCATACGCGGGGTCATTCTCCAGAAGGACGTCGTACTCCTTGAGCGCGGTGCCGCAGCCGGCGGCGTTGCTGATGATAACGTCCACGTTGTGTTGTTCGAAAACGTCGATGTTGCGCCGGGCCAGGTCTTTGGCGGTCTCGCGGGCGCCGGCGTGAACGCCCAGCGCCCCGCAGCAGCGCTGTTTCTTGGGAATGACCACCTCGCAGCCATTGCGGGTGAGCACGTTTACGGTGGCGCGATTCGTCTCGCCGAAGAAATACGGCATGATGCAGCCGGTGACGAAGCCCACCCGGTGTTTCGTCTCCCCCCGCGCCGGAACCACTTCCGCCGGCGGCGCGGCATAGAACGCGGGCGAGAGCCGCGGCAGGAAGGCCTCGGTCTTGCCAAACTCACCAAAGAATCTCAAGATTCCCCGGCGGCGCACAAACGCCTGCAATCCGGAGTTCTGGTAGAAGCGGAGCAATCCGGCTGCCAGACCGAGCCTTCTCGGATACGGGAAGAGTTGCTTGAAGACGAGCCAACGCAGGAAGCGCGGCATCGCGCCTCCGGGCTGCGCCGTGATCGCCTCGCCCCGCGCCGCCTCGATGATCTTGCCGTACTGCACGCCGGACGGGCAGGCGGTCTCGCACGCCCGGCAGTCCAGGCAGAGGAAGATGTGCTGCAAAAACGTATCATTGATCGGAATGCGCTCTTCCTTGGCCGCCTTTACCAGATAGATGCGGCCGCGCGGGCTCTCCATCTCCAGGCCGGTCTCGCGGTACGTCGGACAGGCGTTGAGGCAGAGGCCGCAATGCACGCACTGCGCCAGGTCGTCATCGGTCAGACCCTCGAAGCGTACGCGCCCGTTATCGTCCTTGGGAATGACCAGCCCGGGCTGGTCCACGTCGGTATTCACGCTGGCTTTGCTCGCTACAATCTGCCCTTAGATGCCGCCCACGAAGCGGCCGGGGTTGAGTATGTGGCTGGAATCGTAGGTCTCTTTGAGGGCGCGCATCACGGCCAATCCCTGCGGCTGCGGCCCCCAAACGTCAAAGGCGGCCTTGAGCGCCGGCGAACCGCGCTGCAGCACCAGATGGCCGCCGTGCTCCTGGCTGGCCGTGCGAGCGTGCACGAGCAGGCGCAGCAGTTGCGCCAATGATGGCTGCCCGGCGGACTGCCCCGCGTCCCGCGCGCTCTCCTGTTCTAAGGGCGGCAAGACGGCGCACCGGAGCGATCCGTCGAGCGCATCGGCCACAATACCGGCCGCGCCTTCTTCGGAGACGGCGGTTTGATCGAAGGCATCGTAGACGTGGCGCAGTTCCGAAGGCACGGCGCTCGCCTTGATCAACGCCGGCGGCGCGGCGGCCTCCCAACCCATGTCCACGCTCTCTTGCCACAGCGCCGGGCCGTCCGCGGTTGGCGTCGTATCCACCGCGATTGCGCCGGCCGCGGTTCCCGCTTTCGACGCTTCGCGCACTTGCCGCTCGACGGCGCGTTGAGCGCCCATGAAGCGGGCCGCCAGCACGTGCGCTCCCCGCGTCTCACCCAGCACGCGCCCTTGCGCCGTTTCATTCAGGACCACGGCGGCCGCGGGCAACTGCTCGCGCAGGGCAAAGGCCGTGTCGAAGGCGGCCTTGGCGTCGGCAAAGGCGAACGTCACCGTTTCGTCGGCTTTGGGGAGTGGAAAGACTTTGAACGTCACCGCGGCTATCACGCCCAATGTGCCCAGAGCGCCCACGTGAAGTTTGTGCAACCCGAAGCCCGCTACGTTCTTAACGACCTCGCCGCCGCTCTTGACCAGCGTGCCGTCGCCCTGGATGAACCGCATGCCCATCACCAGGTCCTTGCCCGTACCAAATACAAAGCGCAGCGGGCCGTGCGCATTCGCCGCCAGCGCGCCGCCCAGGGTTGCCTCGTGCGGGCGGGGCGTCTCCAGCGGCAGCGTCTGGCCGTGCTCGCGGAGCGTCTGTTGTAGGGTTGCTACCGTCACTCCCGCCTCGGCCGTCACGATGAGGTCCGCGGGCTGGTACTCCGTGATCGCATCGAGGCCGCTCGTGCGGAGCGCCACTTCAGCGGCGGAAGGCGGTGTGCCGAGGTCGAGCATGGTGCCGCCGCCGATGACGACCGTGGGCGCGCCGGCCGCCGCCAATTCCGCAACCACGGCAGCCAACTCCTCCACCGAACCCGGCGTTACCGCCAGCCCGGGCCGGATGCCGTCGATTGGAGGCGTATCGTCCGTTAGCGCCTCGTCAGAGACGACCCGCGCGAGGTGGGTGTGGATGGTCTCAGTCAGCAAGGCGTATCTGCGTCCTACTTCCAGACCGCGGCCGGGGTGGCGTGAGGCGTCTTGGGCGAAACCGCCGGGGCCTTGCCAATATGAATCTTGGCGGCGTGGGGGCCTTCCCCGGTGGGGAAAACCTTGGTGGGATTGAAGAGCCAGTCGGGATCGAAGGCGCGCTTCAGCTTGCGCATCGCTTCCAAGTCGTCTTCGCTGAAGAGCCACGACATGTACTCTTGCTTTTCCGTGCCGATGCCGTGCTCACCGGAGAGGGAACCGCCGGCGTCGATGCACGCGCGGATGATCTCTTCTCCCGCCGCGATGACGCGCTGCACCTGGTCGCCGTCGCGCACGTCGAAGAGCAGATTGGGATGCAGGTTGCCGTCTCCGGCATGGAAGACGTTGGCAATGATGATGTCGTAGCGTTCCGCCACGTCTTCCACGAACCGCATGATTTCCGGCAGTTTCGTGCGCGGCACGACGCAATCCTGGATGTAATAACTCGACGCCAGCCGCCCCAGCGCGCCAATCGCGCCCTTCCGGCCTCTCCAGACGGTTTCCCGCTCGGCGTCCGTCTGCGCCACTTTGATTTCAAGCGCCCCGGATTCCCGGCATAGATTCAGTATGGAATCCCGTTGCTCGTCAAGCTCTTCCTGCATGCCGTCGATCTCGATGATGAGCACACCGCCGGCATCGGCGGGATAGCCGATGTGGTAGGCCTCTTCTATGGCTCTGGTTACCACCTGGTCCATGATTTCCAAGGCCGCCGGGATGATGCCGTTGCCAATGATCGATGAAACCGCGCGGCACGCGTCGGGCACGCTATCGAAGATGGCGAGATAGGTCTCGACCGCTTCCGGCAGCGGCAGGAGCTTGACCAGAATCTTGGTCACCACGCCCATCGTGCCCTCGGAGCCGATGATCGCGCTCATCAGGTCGTAGCCCGGCGCGTCCGGCGCTTTGCCACCAATCCAAGCTACGTCGCCGCCGGGAAAGACAACCTCCAGCCCCAATACATGATTGATGGTACAGCCATAGCGCAGACAATGAGCACCGCCGGAGTTTTCCGCAACGTTGCCGCCCAGCGTGCACGCATATTGGCTCGATGGATCGGGGGCGTAGTACAGGCCAAGGTGCTTTACTTCACTGGATAGTTCCAGGTTTACGACGCCCGGCTCCACTAAGGCCGTGCGATTATGCTCGTCGATCTCCAGAATGTCTCTCATGCGGCTCAGGGAGAGCAGAATGCCGTTCTCTTCCGGCACCGCGCCGCCGGACAAGCCGGTGCCTGCTCCCTTAGGCACCACCGGCGTCTTGGATTCGCTCGCTGCCGCCAGTATCTCGCTAACTTCCGCCGTGGTGCGCGGCAGGACGACGGCGGCAGGCAGTTGGGCGTCGATGGAAGCGTCGCGTTCGAAGACGATGAGGTCTTCCGGCCGGTACACCACCTGCTCCGGGCCGACAATCGACTGCAAACGTTCGATGAGTTCACGCATCTCCATGCCGTGCCGCCTACACTTGATTCGTGCTTACTTCTGCCGCCGCGTTCATCCCTGTGATGATACCATAGCGCCCATGCGCCCACAAAAGGGGCATGGGTAGACAGCGGCTTATCCTGCCTATCCGGTCGGTGATCGAAATGCGCCTGCCGCACAATCTACCCCAGGCGCGGGAGCCTGAGCGCTGCGGCAGAGTGAAGAATGAGACGCACGGTGAACGATTCGAAGAACAAAGAAGAGACTCAGGCGCTGCGGCAATACGTCGCTGCCACGCTCGGCCCGGTGCGCTCGCTGCGGCCGGTAGCCGGAGGGGGCGCGCAGGGTGCGGCGGTGTGGCGGGCGGTGCTGGCATCCGGCGAGCAGGCGGCGGTCAAGCGCCACGCCCACGCCGGCGCGGGAGAGGTGGAGTTTGGCGTGCTGCGGATGCTCTACCGGCTCGGCGCGCCGGTGCCCGAGCCGCTTCACTGGGATCCCTGCCAGCGCACCTTGGTGACGGCTTGGGTGGGCAAGCGCACCCTCGCGGCGGAAATCCAGGCGGCACCACCATCGCCAACCGGGCGGCAAAACGGTCTGCCCAGCGTGGCGCACGCGCTGATCAAGGGTTCAACCGCTCTGGAAACGGCCTTTCAAGGCCTTGCCGCCCGCCTGCCGCGGCAGCAACAAACGGACGAACGCCGCCGCCGCGAAGCGGAAGCGCGCGCCCGCTGCCGGCAAGCCCCGGAGACGTTTGCGCAACTGGCCGCGTTCTGCGGTGTAACGCCGCCGTCCGGATGGGAGCCTGCGCTGCATGACGCCTGGGCGGAACTTGCGCAGGCGCTCACCGCCGGCCGCCTGACATTTGGCGGCCGCGATTGCACGCCGCGCAACGTGCTGACCGACGGCAGCGCCGTCTGGTTCGTAGACTTTGCCGTCGTCGGTCTCGACTGGCCGGAAGCGCGCTTGGCCCAATACGCCGCCGCGGCCAGTCTCTCCGACCCGGCCCAGGCGCCCCAATCACTCTTGACCCATGCCAAACCGCAGTGGTACGGTGAGAACGGATACATCGAAAGCGCGCACCTGGACATGCAGCACCTGTTGCTGTGGAGTCAGGCGCTGCGGCTGATGCTCCAGGGTCAGACTGGGCCGCCGGAGCGCCGCCGCGCACCGATGCGGCGGAAGCTGGATCAGGCGTTGGCGCTGGCGCTCTTCCCGTTGGCTTGCGGGTCACCGGCAGAGCGGGTACGCTCGCTGATCGCCGCGGTGTTTGGGCGCGCGTCGTTGACCGCCGCAATGTAAAGAAGGAGCGAACGATGGCAGAGGAATGGAAACCGCGCGGACGCGAGGTTGTCATTGACGGGCTGGAGTGGATTGGCCGCATGGCCGACAAGGCCCGCGCCGAACACGACGGCTACATCGGCGAATACATCTATCCGTGCCCCATGGACCAGCAGGTGCTGCGCGATCTCGGCCTGAGCGCGGAGGCCTTCACGCAAATCGCGGTTGAGGCCGGCACGGACGGCGAGTTGGCCGAGCGGGTGAAGGCCGCCACCGGCAAGGAGACCGTAGCCGCGCCCACGTGAACCGCAATCATGACCGGCACAGTGCGTGATATGTTCCGCCGCATCCTGCCTTCCCGCCACGAAGAGCGAGAGGGCGGGTAAGCGGTTACAGAGAGAAGATCATACCCGCGCCCCACGCGGGTATGATAGTCTTGGCGACTTGCAAGACACAGAGGTTCCGACGTGACACACGATAGACACTTCCATCGGCCGCAAACCGCCGCGCCGCCCGCGGTCGTCCCATGACGCCCGGACAGCGCAAAGCCGTCCTCCTCGGCGGCGCCATCGGCCTCTTGCTCAGCGGGGGATACATTCTCGCCCGCCGCATCGCCGCGCGGGTGCAGCCGGACATCATCGATTGGCAGCGAACCGAGAGGATTGCGCTGCGCCTGGCCGCGCGCAACCCCGACGGCGTGCTGCCGGCGCCGGCGCGGGCAGCCCTCCTGGATGAGTACCAGGCGCTGGTGGGCTTGAGTCACGAGCGGATTGTCCCGTTCTTGCAAATCGCCGCGGCCTCAGACCGCCACGTCGTCGAGGTGCTGGACCGCCCTCTCTGGGTGCAACGCAATCTCGCAGTCGTCCAACGCCTGCTGCTGCCCCTGGAAGAGGTCTATCTCGACACCGTTGGCGCGCAAAGCGGCACCCTGTTCCGGCTGGCCCACGGCGGCATGCAACTGACGCTCTCCGGGCAGATGGGCATCGTGCTGGGCTTTCTGTCGCGGCACGTGTTGGGCCAGTTCGACATGCCCTTCCTGGCGCCGCCGCCGTCCGCAACGCAGTTGTCCTCCGCGCAGGGCGATCTGAGCGCGCAGGATAGCCGCATCTATTTCGTGGAGCCCAACATCCGCCGCTTGCAGCAACGCCTCGAAATCCCGCCGGACGCTTTCCGACTGTGGATCGCGCTCCACGAGACCACCCACGCGATCCAATTCCAGGTAGCGCCGTGGCTGGCGGAATACCTAGGGAGCCTCATCGAGTCCTACGTGGAGAGTTTTCGCGTGCTCTTGCGCGATTCGCCGCACCCATTGCGCGCGATGCTGCTGCCCGGAGCCGACGACACCGGCGGAGGCGAGGGCTTGGGCGGTCTGATGGACCTGCTCACCACGCCGGAACAGCGGGACACGCTGGTGCGCGTGCAGGGCGTGATGAGTCTGGTGGAAGGCTACGGCAACTACGTCATGGATGCGCTCGGCGAGCAACTGATACCGGGCTTTCCCGACATGCGCCAGCGTTTGGAAGAGCGCAAACGCGGTTCACTGGAACGGGCTTTGATGCGCTTGCTCGGCTTCGACCTCAAACTGGCGCAATACCGACTGGGAGAGCGCTTCGTGCGCCACGTGGTGGCTGAGGAGGACATGCCCTTCCTCAATCGCGTGTGGGAATCCGAGCACGCCATGCCGACGCTGGAAGAAATCAACGCGCCTGAGCAATGGGTGGCCCGCATGAAGGGCGTGCGCGGCGCTGCCGTAACGCCGGCCGGCACATCCGGTGCGCAGCGGCCGGCTACCACTTAGTCCTTCCGCGCGATTTCCCCCAGCGCCTACGCCGGCTGCCCAGGTGTGAACTCCAAAATCTGGCCGTCCTGAGCCAGCCGGGCGCGCAACTCTGTGTAGTCGACCTCCTGCACGGGGACTCCGCGCCGGATGGCGATTGCCGCCGCCGTTGCGGCGGACTGCCCCAGAATCATGAACACCGGTTCCATGCGGATCGAGCCATAGGCGATGTGCGACGCGGAGACGCAGACCGGGACGAGCAGGTTCTGCACTTCATCACGTTTTGGCGTCAGCGAACCGTAGGCGATGCCGTACGGGCGCAACGGTTTCACGCCGATATCCCCTTCGTTCTGCACGTATCCCTCGTCTGTGACGTAGCGTTGCACGTTGTGCGCGTCCATGGTGTACGAGCCCATCCCAACCGGCTGCGGCGTTTCCCGTTTGGCGAGGCATTCGTGCTCGGTCATGACGAATTCACCTGCCAGCCGGCGCGCTTCCCGCACGTAGATCTGGTAGGGCCAGTTTTCGTTGTCCGTGAATTCGTCGCGGGCAAGTCCCCACTGCGCACAGGACGTGCGCACGTCCTCCGGCACGCGGGGATCGTTGGATAGGAAATAGAGCAATCCCTGTTGGTAGCGCACGTGCTCTTGAACGATCCGCTCCCGGACCTCGTAGGTACCTTGCGGATACGCGTAGTTCATCCCGATGTTGTCGGCGCTGAAGGGTCCGTGGTTATTCGCATCCACCTTGGCGTTTGGAATCGGGTCGAACTTCCGAAACATCTCCCGCCAGCCCGTATCCAGAACCCGGAGCAGCAGTTCGTACTGCCGCGGGTCGTAGCCGTCCGGCCTGGCGAAGGGCACGCGGTTCTCGGGCACGGTGGTGAGGCACAGACGGAAGCAGTAGGCCTGAATCCGGCGATCCCCGCGCCCGTCTGCCCCGGGTGGTTTCGCGCTGATGCGCGGCAGCAGGCCGCTGGACGGATCACCGGGGACGAGATAGGGGTCCACCCCATCGGGAAAATGGTGGCCATGGTGGCGGGCGTTCTTCTGCACGCCCGCCCATTGCTCGCCGAAATCCGCAGCGCTTTCGCGACCGACCCGGTACGAGACGCCGGCCGCGGCCATGAGGTCGCCTTCGTAGGTCGCGTCGATGAAGGCTGCGCCCGCGAAGGTGGACCCGCTCACGGTCGTAATGCGCCGGATGCGGCCTTCCTGAACGGTGACGCCGTGCTCGCGGTCCAGCCATTGGTCACGCCGCACGTCGAGACTGTGCTCCGCTACGAGATCCTCGAAGACCTTCTCCGCCGCGTGCGGCTCGAAGGTCCACATCGTCCGCTGCTCGCCGTCGACGGCGGGCGTGCCCTGGCCGCGATTGCCGTATTCCGCGCGCGTCTGCCACTTCCAAGCATCGGGGGACTCGTAGTGCTCCCAGATGCGCCGGTGAAACTCGCGGGCGAGGCCCCCGATTACGGCCGTGTTACCGGCATCCGTAAAACCGAGACCGCTGGCGGAGAGGCCGCCCAGGTGGCGCTCCGGCGCAATAAGCACAACCGACGCGCCCATCCGGCTTGCTTGGACGGCGGCCGCGACGCCGGCCGACGTGCCGCCGTACACGACCAGATCGAAGGTCTCCGCAGCCCCCGGGCCAGGCTCTGTCGCGCCCGCAGAGTCAGTGGTGCGGCGTTGAGATTGAGCACGCGGCATGCGCCTGCCTTCGTACCAGGGCTATCGGTCTGCCACGAGGATTGCGTATTCCAAAGAGTCCGCCAGCGCCGAATAGCTCGCCTCGATGATGTTTGTGGAACTACCCACCGTACTCCATTCGGCATGGCCGTTGGTGCTCTCGATCATCACGCGCACGCCGGCCGCGGTCGCGCTGCTTTCATCGAGCACGCGCACCTTGTAGTCCAAGAGTCGCACGTGCTCAAGTTGTGGGTACGCGGAAACCAGGGCCTTGCGCATGGCGGCGTCCAGGGCGTTTACCGGCCCGTTGCCTTCCGCCGCGGTGTGCTGAACTTCATCGCCCACGCGGATCTTGACCATAGCCTCTGAGAGCATGCTCCTGCCGCCGCGTGTCTCCACCAGAACGAGAAAATCCAAGAGCGTGAACGGCGGCGCGTAGTCCGGCTGGCGGCGCTTGATGAGCAACTCGAACGACGCCTCCGCGCCCTCGAACTGAAAGCCCCGCTGCTCCAGATCCTTGATCTCTTCCACCAGGCCGTGCAGGCCTTCGCTCTGGCGCGAGAGGCGCAGGCCCAGCCGCTCGGCGCGCGAGAGCACGCTGCTGCGCCCGCTCAACTCGGAAATGAGCACCCGCATCTCGTTGCCGACCAGCGCCGGATCGACGTGCTGGTAGGCAATGCGGCTCTTCGCCATGCCGTCGGCGTGGTAGCCGGCCTTGTGGGCAAAGGCGGAATGCCCGACGTAGGGCATGAACGGATTGAGCGCCATGTTGGCGATCTCGCTCACATAGCGCGCCGCGTCGGAGAGATGCTGCAACTGGTCGTCCTCAATGGCCGTGTACCCCAGCTTGAGTTGGAGGTTAGGGATTACCGTGCAGAGATTGGCGTTGCCGCAGCGTTCACCCACGCCGTTGATCGTGCCTTGCACGTGCGTCACGCCGCACTCCACCGCGGCCAGGGTATTGGCGGTAGCCAGATCGGCGTCGTTGTGCACGTGGATGCCAAGCGGCGCGTCGCACTCCTGTCGCACGCGGCGGGTAACCTCCCTGATTTCGTTTGGCATGCTGCCGCCGTTCGTATCGCAGAGCACCAGGCAGTCGGCGCCCGCGTCCTGGGCGGCGCGCAAGGCGGCCAGCGCGTACTCCGGATTTGCCCGGTAGCCGTCGAAGAAGTGCTCCGCGTCGAAGAAGACCTCCCGCCCATGGCGTTTCAGGTAGGCAATGGTCTCGCCAATCATCGCCAGGTTATTCGCGAGCGTGGTATCGAGCACCGCCGTCACGTGGTGGTCCCACGCCTTGCCCACAATGCACACCGCGCGCGTGCCGGTGCCGATGAGCGCCTTGACGCTGGCATCGTTCTCAACGCTGGTGGACTTATGCCGCGTGCTGCCGAAGGCCGTTATCGTGATGTTCTTCCACTCAATCTCCTGCGCCAGCCGGAAGAACTCCTGGTCCTTGGGATTGGAACCCGGATAGCCGCCTTCCACGTAGTGCACGCCCAGTTCATCCAACCGCCGGGCAATCTTGAGCTTGTCCGCGGCCGCAAAGGAAAGCCCCTCGGCCTGCGCGCCGTCCCGCAGCGTCGTATCGTAGATGACGACGCGGCCCTGGGACTGCGCCGGCTCCGTCGCTGATTGCTCAATCAATGTCTTAGCCAAGGATCACACCTAACGTAACCCGCTTGTGCGGCGCTTCACAAAGTCGCGCCACTGAATTCTACCACATCGGCGCATCCGCTTACGCCGGGCCTTCCTCCCGCTGGGGATTCATGAAGAACCACCCGTAGACTAAACCGGCGAAAACCGCGCCAATGAGCGGGCCAAGCCAGTACACAAGGTGGCTATCCCAGAAGTTCGCCGCCAGCGCCGGGCCGAACGTGCGCGCCGGATTCATGGAACCGCCGGTGAGCGGGCCGCCCACGAGAATGCCCGCCGCCACGGTAAGGCCGATGGCGAATCCGCCGGCTCCGGGGGCGCGCGCGTCCAAGGCGGCGCCGAAGATAACGATTACGAGAATGAACGTGAGGATAGCCTCTATCATGACGGCCGCGCCGAATGAGACATCCGCCGCCACCGCCTGGGCGCCGAGATTTACGGACTGCCAAGCGTCGGCTGGAAAGATCGCCCGCAGGGTGAAGCCCGCCAGCGCCGCCGCCAGCAATTGAGCGACAACGTAGAGAGCGCCGTCTCGAATGCTTATCCGGCGGCCGATGGCGGCCGCCACGGTTACGGCGGGATTGAAGTGCGCGCCGGATACGTGACCGAAGGCGCAGACGAGCGCCGCCAGCCCCAGCCCGCTCGCCAGGGCCATGCCGACGAGGCCCAGACCTTGCCCGCCGCGCGCCACGATGTACGCATCGGTGACCACCGCACCCGCGGCGATGAAGAAGAAGCAGAACCCGCCCACGAACTCCGCGACGATTGCTTTGAGCGTTTGCTCCGTCACGCCGGTTACATACCTCCCGTGATACACCGCGCCATGTAGTTTGTGATTGTGCGAATGCGCGCTACTTGCTATTGTGCGTAGTGGTCGGTGAATGTCAAATGCGGCGCGGAGACCGGACCGCACATGCGCCCCACCATACGTCAAGTGGCAAAGAAAGCGATCAATGCATGAATAGCCCTCAATCGTCTACGGAAACCGGCGCGCTTACGATTGCGCCCAACACCGGCCGCGCGGGCGATTGGGGCTCGTGGGTGGTGACGTATACCGTTGGCGCGGCGGGCATTGCCACCGGCGGCGGCTTGCGGGTCGCGCTGCCGGAGCGGTGGCACCAGTGGTGGCGCAACTCGGCGCGCCGGGTGCAAAGCGTGGATCCCACCGCGCCGTTCTACGTCACCGCCCATGCCGACCGGCCCGGCGTCCGCCTGCGCTGCGAAGTCGTCGATGCCAGCGACGCCGAATACGTCAAGACCTTCCGCGCCAACGTGGGCTACCCACCCAGCAGCCGGTACGCTTGGACGGTAGCCGCGACGGTTTCAGAGGGCGCGCTGCGCGCGGGCGACACCATCAACGTGGTCTACGGCGACGTGAGCCGGGGCGGTCGCGGCTTCACGCCGCCGCTCTGGAGCGGCTCGCCGGAGCGAGTGCGTGCGGCGGTGGACGCGACCGGCGAGGGTGAGTACACGCTCTTGCCGGACGGCGCCTTGCCCTGGCTCAACAACGAGCCGGGGCCGCCGGTGGAACTGCTGCTCGTGCTGGAGTCTCGCGCCGCAGTGGGCAGAGAGATGCGCGCGCGCATGGTGGCGCTGGACGAATTTCACAATCCCGTGCCCGCGCCGGAAACCGCTATTCACCTAGTGGTCGAATCAGGCGCGGCTACGCTTGCGGAAAATCCGGTTAAGCTGGGCAATGCGAGCACCTGGGGATGCCAAGAGTTTTGGGTCACGCCTACGGAATCAGGAGCGCTGCGGATACGCGGCACATCCCATGACGGCAGGCTGTACGGTCTCTCCAACCCAAGCAAAGTGGTGGCTTCCGCAGAGGCGTCAGAAGAGACGCCTGAAACCGGCCTCTTCTGGGGTGACATCCACTCCCACAGCCAGTATTCCTGGGACGGCACCGGCACGCGGGACGACCATTTCCGCTACGCGCGCTACGCTTCCCTGCTTGACGTCTACTGCGCCTCCGACCACAACGACCGGCGCAGCATGAGCCAGGACGACTGGCGGCAGAACGTCGCCTACACGGAGAAGTGGAACGAGCCGGGCGCGTTCGCCACGATTCTGGGCTATGAGGCGAGTTTTGGCGCGCCCTACGGCCACCACAACGTCTACTACCGCGGCGGCGAGGGCCCGCTCTACTACAATGACGAGGAAACCCTGGAGGACATCTGGCGGCGAGGCGAACGCGAAAACCTGACGGGCGCGATGTTCACGATTCCCCACCACACCGGCGGCTTTGCCCGGCCGGGCGGCGGTGTGAAGCACGATTGGCGTATCGACAACCCCAGCTTTCGCCCCAGCATCGAAATCTACTCGTCACACGGCCTGAGCGAGGAGCACGCGCCGGATCATCCCCTCTCGATGGACGTCTCCGACTTCACCTTCAACGGCCCCGGCGATCCCGGCAACTACACGGTGGACGCCTGGCTGGCGGGCCTCAAACTGGGCGTGATCGGGTCGTCGGACAATCACGGCGCGCAGCCGGGCAAAGAGGGCTTTGGCACACTGGCGGTCTGGGCGCCTGAATTGACCCGCGAGGCGGCCTTCGACGCCATCCGCGACCGCCGCACCTACGGCACGACCGGATCCCGCATCTACCTGGAATTCACGGTGAACGGCGAGCCCATGGGCGGCGAAACCACGATTGCCGCCGGCCAGCCGGTTGCCGTGCGCGTGGAGGCGCTGGGCACCGGCCCGCTACGCTGGATTCACGTCCTGCGCGCCGACCTCGACCAACCCGATGCCGGTTTCAGCGTCGTTCACCAGGAGTGGTTCCCCGGCAGCAGCGCGCCCCTCGACTTCAGCCTCGACTGGACAGACGACAATCCCCCCGCCCGCGCAATCTACTACGCCCGCGTGCGCCAACGCGACCTCGTCCACGGCCGCGTGGCACAGGCGTGGAGCAGCCCCGTCTGGGTGACGAGGGTTTGAGCTGGATTGGCAACAACCCAGCCCTTTAGGTGCTTCTGCGGCTACTTCTGATCGGTTGGCGTCGATTCAGCAATCTGCCGCAGTCCGATTTCAGTAGTCTTCCACTTGACTTGGCAGCCTCTGCCACACGGTGTCGCCGATTTCTGGCACACTGTAGACGAAACAGTGACAACTCTTGCGGCACCATGCGCTCCGTTAATGTGCTGCATAACGAAAGGTATGTCCGTGACTGACGAACGAGGTTCCTCACAACAGTACGGCGTTGTAGTCGATCGAAACGTGATGATGACCGCCCGCGATGGGATCAAGCTCGGGACGGACGTGTATCGACCGGCGCTGCCAAGGGATGGCAGAGCGGGAAGCGTCGGGCTCGCCGGGGACGACTTGGAAGCAATCGAAAGCGCGTTCCCCGTCATTCTCGAGCGCACGCCGTATGACAAGACGGGTCTCGGCTTGCGGCGGAAGGGGCATTATTATGCGCGGCGGGGGTACGTGGTGGTGATCCAGGACGTGCGGGGGCGGTTCACGTCGGAGGGCGAGTGGTACGCCTTTGGCGACGAGGGGCCGGACGGCTACGACACCTGCGCGTGGATCGTGGAGCAGCCCTGGAGCAATGGCAAGGTCGCCACCACGGGGTGCAGTTACGCCGGGTGCACCCAGAGCGCACTGGCGTCGCTGGACCCGCCCGGGCTGGCGGGCATGTTCGTCGAGGAGGGGCCGTGGAACTACCACACCGCCTCCATGCGCCACAACGGCGCCTGCGAGATGCGCTTCATGATCTACGCCTTCCGCATGGCCACCACCAGCAAAGAGGCGCTCAGCGACCCGCGCCTGCGCCAGAGCCTGGACAGCGCCTTCGCCAACGTGGCGCAGTGGGTGCAGAACGCGCCGCTGAAGAAAGGCGCGTCGCCGCTGGCCGAGTTGCCCAGCTATGAGCAGTGGCACCTGGATGTGCTCACCCACGGTGACCTGGATGAATACTGGGAGCGTCCCGGCTACGGGCCGGAACTCTTCTACGACCAGCACGCCGACGTGCCCACGGTCTACTTTGGCGGCTGGTACGACTCGTATGCGCGCTCGACGTGCACCAACTATGTCGAGCTCAGCGAGCGGAAAGATTCGCCACAGACCCTCATCATGGGTCCCTTTACCCATGGCACCGGCAGCGCCGAGGTCTCCCACGCCGGCGACGTGGACTTTGGCCGCGAGGCGGCGATCTACGACATGAACGAACTGCGGCTCCGCTGGTTCGACCACTGGCTGAAAGGCAAGGATACCGGCGCGGCGCAGACCAAGCCGGTGCAGATCTTCGTCATGGGCGGCGGCAGCGGCGCGCGCAACAGCGACGGCCGCCTGGACCACGGCGGCCACTGGCGCGCGGAAGACGAGTGGCCGCTGGCGCGTACCGCTTGGACGCCCTACTACCTGCACGCCGACGGCGCGCTCGACCCCGACACACCGTCTCCCGGCGGACGGGCCAGCGCCTTCACCTTTGACCCGGCCAACCCGGTGCCGACCATCGGCGGTAATCTTTCTGCCGGCGATCCGGTGCTCGTGGCCGGGGCTTATGATCAACGCGGCGACGAGCGTTTCTTCGGCTACACCGGCAGCCTGCCGCTGGCCGCCCGGCCGGACGTCCTGGTTTTCCAGACTCCGCCGCTGGAAGAGGATATCGAGGTCACCGGCCCGCTCACGGTCAAACTCTGGATTAGCTCTACCGCCGTGGATACCGACTTCACGGTCAAGTTGCTCGACGTGCATCCGCCCAACGGCGACTACCCGCAGGGCTTTGCCATGAACGTCACCGACAGCATCCAGCGCGCGCGCTACCGCAACAGCCGCGAACGGGCCGAGTTCCTGGAACCAAACGTGCCCACGCCCATCACCATCGAGATGTATCCCACCAGCAACGTCTTTGCGCGGGGACACCGCATCCGGCTGGACGTATCCAGCAGCAACTTCCCCCGTTTCGACGTCAATCCCAACACCGGCGAACCTCTGGGCCGCCACACCCGCCTTGAAGAAGCGCACAATACCGTCTACCACGAACCGGCGCGCCCGTCGCACATTATCCTGCCGGTGATACCGAGTAGCCAGCAAAGTGAGAACGGCGCCCCAACGCCTACGGAGTAAATCAGCCCATGAAGTCAGATTCCATTCACGAACAGGCCGCCGGGCAAGCGCCGGCCGACTATACGGCCCGCATAACGCCGGACGATCCGATCACCGTCGGGCAGCGGGGGACGTGGGAAATTGCGGTGACCGTAGGCGCGCAGGGTATCGCGATTGGGGGCGGGGTGCGGATTGCGCCGCCGCGCCAGGAGAAGCAGCGGTGGGACGTGGGCAACGTGGTGGCGTTTACCAGCGTGCCCGGCACGAGCGTGAGGGTGAAGGTCGTGAATGGGCATCCGCTCTCCTATCATCACTCGCAGTACCCCGTAGTCTACGCCGTGCTGGAGGGCAAGCCGCTGCGCGGCGGCGACACGCTCACCGTCACGCTTGGGCATCCCGGCAGCTACGTTTCAGGCTTTCGCCAGACGGCGCAGGCGCAGGACATCATCAGCGTGGACAGCGCGTTCGAAGTAGGCGTGGACATCGAGGGCAATACCGACTATAGCAACCTGGATTACCCGGTGCGGGGCGGGGGACGCCACTTTCCGCTTCAGCAGCATCCGGCGTTAGACATCCTGCCCGCCGCGCCCGCGGCGCTCGGCGTAAGCGTGCCGCATTTTAACCCACGTGAAGGAAACGCGCGGGTCTTCATCCATGCCCGGGACGCCTTTGGGAACGTCTGTGACGACTTTCAAGGCGCGCTCAAACTGGAGACGGTCGGCAGCGACGGCGCGCTGAACGCCGAAGCTACCGCGTCTACCGGAGAACGCGGCCTTGCCTCCGCGCAGATTGACGTCCCAGAGCAGCCTGGCGTCTATCTCGTGCGGGCGCGGGATGAGCGGAGCGGCGTCATCGGCAAGAGTAGGCCCATCGCGCCGCACTTCAAGCCGAGCGGCTACAACATCTATTGGGGCGACATTCACAATCACACCAACCTCTCCGGCGACGGCGTGCGCGACATCGACGACGCCTACTGGTACGCCCGGCACATCAGCGGCCTGGACTTCGTGGCGATTACGGATCACGAGGGCGGCAAGGACTGGGCGCACAGCCAGGCGTGCGCCAAGCGGTACAACGCGCCCGGCGAGTTCACGGCGTTTCTTGCCTACGAGTACAGCAGGGCAGGCTCGTACGGGCACCGCAACGTGTATTTCCTGGACGACGACATGCCCTGTCCCACGCCCGACGACCCGAACGATCTCTGGGAGCAATTACCGCCAGGCCGCGCGCTCGTCATCCCACACCACCCGAACACGCACTCGGAAGGCGGCACGACCTTTGGCCGCTGGCAGCCAACGGACTGGAACAAACACCACCCCGGATTCCAGCGCCATATCGAGATCTGCCAGTTGCGCGGCTCCTTCGAGGTGGAGGAAATCGGCGGGCCGGTCATCCTGGGAGAAAACGGTTCGTCGGCGCGCAGCGCGCTGGCGAAGGGGTTGCGGCTTGGCTTCGTTGGCGGCACCGACAACCACCGGGGCCATCCCGGATCGCGCATGGACACCATGGGCGGCATCGATTTCCGGCTGCGCCCGGTTGGCGGCCTCACCGCCGTGCTGGCCCGCGAGTGCACCCGCGAGTCGCTCTGGGAAGCCCTGCTGGCCCGCCGGACGTACGCCACCACCTGCGAGCGCATCTTGCTCGACTTCTCCGTCAACGGCGCGTGCATGGGCAGCGCCATAGAACCGGCCACAGAATTCACGATAGACGTAGCGGTGATCGGCGCCGGCAATCTCGCGCGCATAGACGTGATCCGCGACGGCCGCGAGGCGCACTCCGTACCGGGCAACGGCGCGGCGCTGGAACACGTCTGGCGCGACAGTCCGGCAGTGCCGCCGGGCTACTACTACGTCCGCGTGTTGCAGGCCGACGGCAACGCCGCCTGGTCGAGCCCGGTGTGGATCGATAGCGAGAAAGCCTAGATTCCATTCTATTCAGAGGCGGTATCTGTGGAATGCCGACCGCTACTGTGTTAGAATAGATGCAGTCCTGAACCGGCAAGCAAGCAGCGCCTGAAGGATCGACGTGATGGCTCAGACAGAGATTGAAGCGCGCGGGAAGAAGGCCGAAAGCCCGACCATCGTTGCGTGGATGAAGCCCATTTGCGGTTGGAGCAATGGAGTGCGCGCCGTATTTCAAAAGTACGGCCTTGCCTACGACGACCGCGACATCATCAACAACGCCGCGCACTTTGCCGAAATGGTGCAGCGCACCGGCCAGACGATGCAACCTTCCGTTGCCGTCGACGAGCACGTCCTGAGCGACGTGTCCGGCGAGGAAGTGGAAGCTTGGCTCATCGCGCACGGCTACGTTGAAGCCAGCGACGAAGCAACAGACGTGCCGCTCGATCGCGCCTGCGAGAACGAAGGCGCGCCCGAGCCGATTTCGCTGCAAATGAGGCCGTCTCCCCGCTCGCGGTAGTCGCTTTGCGGGTAGCAGGCGGTTTTCGCTCGAGGGCGAAGACGTAGTCGTCTGTTCTGCTGGCATCTGCACCGCCTGCGCCCCTGACAGCCCGTAGGCCGCAAGCGCGGGCGTTTGGCTTTGTAGACGCTCGCTAGTGCGCAGATGATTACGCGCCCGTCGGTCTCCGATTCGGGACACGAATGCCGGTATCCATCGGCTGTCTCAGTTATCGTCAATCAACGGCTCAGAGCGAAATGAGGGCAGTATTGCGCACACTGGCACTCCGCAGCGCGCTTGGGCGCTCTCACTGTCGGCAAAGGCATTCCTCCGTTCTTCAATCCATTGGCTCCGGCCTCGTCCCAACAACCATCCCAGCCGATTTGCCGCCGCGCACATGTGCGGCGCTGAATCATCGTCGTACCCTCAGGCGGGAGGCCGTCAGCGCCTCCATGCCCCAGTCCCGCTAAAGGCCAACACACCATGCTACCTTCCCGCAAGTGGCTCTACCCCGGAATGCACGTCAAGCGCTGGATTGCGCTGCTGATAATCGGATTCATGGCGCTTGCCCTTGCCGGCGCCATGGGCCTCGCCTGGATCTACCGCAACGTAGATTTCGTTCAACCGTTCTCCGAACCCGTCCAAGCGGCAACGCTCCAATTCATCCCGCACCCCTATCGAGAAATCCTCGTGGGCAGTTTCGGGCTGATTTCGACCGTCCTGGCGATCTGGAAACTCAACGCTTCGCTCATGGAAGTCGTCGGCGCGCCCAACCAGCGCGGGCGGTTAGTGGACTTAGTATATCAACGACGCATTCTCAATACGGGACCAAAGATCGTCACGATTGGCGGCGGCACCGGACAGTCCGTGCTCCTGCGTGGGCTTAAGGAACATACGAATAATCTGACCGCAATCGTGACCGTAGTGGATGACGGCGGGTCGTCAGGACGCTTGCGCCGCGAATTCGGCGCGCTGCCGCCCGGCGACGTGCGCCAGTGCGTCGGCGCGTTGGCCGTTGCCGAGCCTTTGATGACCCGGCTGCTCAATTACCGCTTCAGCAAGGGCAGCGGCTTGGAAGGGCACAGCCTCGGCAACCTGATGATGCTGGCCATGGCCGACCTTACCGGCAACTTCGAATCCGGTATTCGCGAACTCTCGCGGGTGCTGGCGGTACGCGGTCAAATCCTGCCTTCAACCCTTGAGAGTGTCAAACTCTGCGCGGAGCTTGAAGACGGGCGCACCATCGCCGGCGAATCCGCGATTGGCGATGCGGGTTCGTCCATCAAGCGCGTCTATCTCGATAAGCAGCATCCCACTGCCTACGATGAGGCCTGCCAGGCAATTCTCGAAGCGGACTACATCATCCTCGCCCCCGGCAGCCTCTATACGAGCCTGCTCCCCAACCTGCTTGTGCCGGAGATTTCACGGGCGGCCGCGGATTCCAAGGCCCTCAAGCTCTACGTCTGCAATGTCGCCACCGAGCCGGGAGAAACGGCGCACTACGGCGTGGAAGAGCATCTCGAGGCCATCAGCACCCATGCGCCGCCGGGTGTCTGCTCGGTGGTGCTGGTAAACGACCGCACGAGCGTACCTTCTGCGAATGGTTCCTACGAGCTTGTCGAACACTCGCCGCAGCAAGCCATTATCGACGGCCTCCCCATCGTCAGCGCCGACGTTATCGACGTGGAAATGCCCAACAAGCATGATGCCGTCAAGCTCGCCCAGGTCGCGATGAGCCTCTATCACGACAACGGGGCGACGAAGCGCGATCGCAGGCGCGTTGAGTCCGGCGCATTGAAAGTTTCCTGACCGAGATAAACACCTCCGCACTCTGCGTCTGCATTAGCAAGGGAAGAAATACATGGCACGGATAGCAATTAATGGCTTCGGTCGCATCGGCAGGATGGCGCTGCGCGCAATTCTGGAACGCGCGCCCGACGTTGAAACGGCCGCCGTGAACGACCTGGCGGCGGCGGATACGAACGCGCATCTCTTCAAATATGACAGCAACTACGGCCGATTCAACGGTGAGGTCGGCGTGAGCGACGGCGCGCTCGTAATCGACGGTCGGCGTTTGCAGACGCTTTCCCAGCGCGACTGGGAGGCCTTGCCCTGGGGGGACCTCGGCATCGACGTCGTCATCGAGTCAACCGGCGTCGGCACCGACCGCGCCTCCGCCGCCAAGCATCTTGAAGCGGGCGCCAAGAAGGTGATCATCTCGGCGCCGGCTACCGATGAAGACGTGACTCTGGTCTTGGGCGTCAACGACGCCGCGTACGACCCGGCCCAGCACCACATCGTCTCGAACGCCTCGTGCACCACCAACTGCCTCGCGCCCGTGGTCAAGGTGCTGCACGACACCTTCACGATCGAGCAGGGCCTCATGAATACCATCCACTCCTACACCAACGACCAGCGCATTCTGGATCTCGAACAAAAGGACATGCGCCGCGCCCGGGCGGCCGCGCTCAACATCATTCCCACCACCACCGGCGCGGCCCGGGCCGTGGTGCAGGTGATCCCCGAACTCAAAGGCCGGCTCGACGGCTTCGCTCTGCGCGTGCCGACGCCAACCGTTTCCGTGGTTGACTTTACCTGCGAGGTGACGCAGGACGTGACGGTGGAAGCCGTCAATGACGCCTTTGCCGCCGCCGCCCAGGGAGACCTGAACGGCATTCTCGGTTGCTCCGGTGAGGAGCTTGTCAGTATGGACTTCAAGGGGGATTCTCGGAGTTCGATTATAGACCTGCCGTCAACGCAAGTCTCCGGCAAGCTCGTCAAAGTGCTCTCCTGGTACGACAACGAGTGGGGCTATGCCTGCCGCATCGCCGACCTGACCGCCCGCGTGGCACAGACGATTCCGCAAGAGGCCGCGGTATAGGCATCCAAGCGGGAGATTGGAACCTCAGTTTTCAGTGAGAGAGCCGTGGGTTGCGTAACCCACGGCTTCTTTGCTGTATGAGCCTGTGAACACCGGAACACAAGGACGCCGGAACCGCGTGAGGAGCGCCATGAAGAAGACCGTGCGCGACAGCGACGTAACGCATAAGAGAGCGTTGGTGCGGGTAGACTTCAATGTACCCTTGGCGAGCGGCGCGGTGGCCGACGATGCGCGGCTGCGCGCCACGCTGCCCACCATAGACTACCTGCGCGAGCGCCAGGCCGCGGTCATCCTGATTTCCCATCTGGGACGGCCAAAGGGCGCGGTCGCGGAAGAACTGCGCCTGGCGCCGGTGGCCGCCCGCCTGTCCGAGTTGCTCGATATACCGGTGCAGACGGCGCGGGACTGCGTGGGATCGGAGGCGGAAGCCGCGGTGGAGGCGCTGCGACCGGGCGACGTACTGCTGCTGGAAAACGTGCGCTTCCATGCCGAAGAAGAGCAGAACGACCCGGATTTCGCGCGGCGGCTGGCGTCTCTCGCGGACGTATTCGTCAACGACGCGTTCGGGGCCGCGCACCGCGCGCACGCCTCAACGGTGGGCGTGACCGCCTTCCTGCCCAGCGTCGCCGGGCTGCTGATGGAGCGGGAGATCGCCACCCTCTCGCGGCTGTTGGATGCGCCGGCGCATCCGTTCGCCGCGCTGATCGGCGGCGCCAAGATCTCGACGAAGATCGGCGTGCTGACGCATCTGCTGGATACGATCGACGTGCTCGTTGCCGGCGGCGGCATTGCCAATACGCTGCTGAAAGCCCAAGGCGCGTCGGTGGGCAAGAGCCTGGTGGAAGACGAGCAGATCCCGGTCGCACGGGACTTTCTGGCGCAAGCGGAGAAATCCAACGTGGCCGTGCTGCTACCCACCGACGTTGTGGTAGGCGTAATTGGCGGCCCGGCCGGCCCGGCGCAGGTCGTGGGCAGCGAGGCCGTGCCGCCGGACTTGATGATTGGCGACGTGGGACCGCAAACGGTATCCGCAATCGAGGACTGCCTGGCTGCCGCGCGCACGGTCTTGTGGAACGGGCCCCTAGGACTCTTCGAGGAAGAACGCTTCGCGGGCAGCACCCGCGCCATCGCGCTGGCGCTTGGGGATTCAACGGCAACGACAATCGTTGGCGGCGGCGAAACGGTCGCGGCGATTGAAGCCTGCGGCGTGGCGGAGGCAATCACCCACGTCTCAACCGGCGGCGGGGCGACACTGGAGTTTCTGGAGGGAAAGACGCTGCCAGGCGTCGCCGCGTTGGAAGACGCCTAGTTCCACCCAGAAGCCGTCCGCCCGCCGTCCTGACATCCGATTCGCCTTGGGCGATTTCACGTTGCGCTCTGCATTCGCGCCAAGAGGCGGGGGACAAGCCCCCGCGCTACGGCCATCCCTTCTCCGGTAGCGCAGGTTTGTAACCTGCGTCCTCCGTAGGTCTAATCCATTCCGTTCTAATTCATCTTGTTCCGGCGGGGGAGAAGCCTCCGCGCTACCGCCTTGTGCCAAGGGCCTATGTCTCCCCTGTAGGGGCAGGTCTTGTACCTGCCCTCGCCAAGAAGCGGGGGACAAGCCCCCGCGCTACGGCCGTCCCGTCTCCGGTTGCGCAGGTTTGTAACCTGCGTCTTCCGTAGGTCCAATCCATTCCGTTCTATTCTGTCTCATTCCGGCGGGGGACAAGCCCCCGCGCTACGTAAACCTGACAGTATTGGGCACAAGCCCCCCGCGCTACGGCCTTGTGCCATGGGCCTACGTCTCCCCTGTAGGGGCAGGTCTTGTACCTGCCCTCTTACTTGCCCTTATGCCTGCCCTAGCCTTGCAGCTCACCTTCCGTGCGCTTGCGATGCAAGAGGTCCGCCAGGAGCAGACGTTCCACGTCTTGCCGCACGCGCCGGGGGTCGGACTCGCTCCAGTCATGGAAGCCGCGTCCCGCTTCCACGCCGAGAGCGCCCTCCTCAACCAGCTCTTTCATTGCATCCGGCGCGTCGGTAAGCGTGCTCAGCGACGGGTAGAGCGAAGCGGCAATAGCGAGGTTCATCACCATGCCGCCCAGGTCGCGCTGCGCCAGCGGCCCCACGCGGCCCAGCCGCAGGCCGAAGCCGTTCACGACCACCGCGTCGATCTCCTCTGCGCTGGCCACGCCGCTCGCCCAGAGCGCAACCGCCTCCCGGCTCAGGGCGTGCTGCAGCCGGTTGTGGATGAACCCGGGGATGTCCTTTTCCACCCGCACCGGTTGCTTGCCGGCGCGGCGCCACACGTCATACGTCACCTGCATGGTCTCGTCGCTCGTTCGCTCGCCGCGCACCACCTCCACCAGCGGCAGCACCGTACCGGGCAGGATGAAGTGACTGCCCACCACACGGTCCGGCCTGCGCGTAGCGGCGGCGAGAGCGGTAATCGAAAGCGATGAAGTATTGCTCGTGAGTATCGCCTCCGGCGGCGCTTCCGTATCCAGCGCGGCGAAGATCTGCCGCTTCAGCGTTAGGTCTTCCGGCACCGATTCGACCACGAATTGCGTCCGCTCCACCGCCGCGGCGCGGTCGGTTGTCCCGCTCACGTTCTCCAGCGCACGGGCGGCCTGCGCGGCAGACGTAAGCTCGTGCTCGCGCAGCGTCGTCATGCTCGTCCTCATGCGCGTGCGTGCCAGCGCCAACTGTTCCTCGCTTATGTCAACAAGCGTCACTGCCATGCCGGCAAGAGAGAGCACCACGGCAATGTCGGCGCCCATGAGACCCGCGCCCACGATGGCGGCGCTGCGTATCGCGTCGGCTTGCATCGATTGATTTCTCCTCACGTGCTCGGTGAAGCCGGACTCCCGCGCAAGCACGCGGAACGGCATGACGAAATTGCTGCCAGCGCCTGCGGGTTGTCGAGCTTGGACACGTCCCCCAGGGGTTCTCCTTCAAACGCCCGCCTGATCATGCCGCGCGGGATCTTGGCCGCCAGATTCTTGGGCAAGGCGTCCACGAAGTAGATTTCATCGGGACGGCCGGCGCGGTCGTAGGCCGTGCCCACGTGCCGGCGCAGCGCCTGCGCGAGGCCGGCCAGGTCGGGCGCGCCGGTCGCATCCTCCACGACGACGAAGCAGACGATGCGCTGGCCCAACTCCGGGTCGCGCGCGCCAATCGCCGCCGCCTCGATTACACGCGGCGGGCCCGCATAGCCGAGCAAGGCCTGCTCGATCTTGCCGGGATCGTGGTTGATGCCGCCCCGCAGGATCAAGTCGTCGCTGCGGCCCAGGATATACCACAGGCCGTCCGCGTCCACTTCCACGCGATCGGCGTGGAGCCACAGATTCGGCCCGTGCGGGAAGTACGTCTCCAGGTACCGATCGGGTTCATCCAGAAAGCCGCGCGTCATGGATGGAAACGGCTGCCGGCACGCCAGGTGTCCCGGCCCATCCGTTACCGGTTCACCCTGATCGTCTACCACGGCCAGATCCATGCCCAGACCCGGGCCGCCCAGCGTTCCCGGCATCAGCGGCATCACCGGCAGCGGTGAGAGGAGGCAGCCGATGACCTCTGTGCCGCCGGAGATGTTCATAATCGGGCAGCGGCCCCGGCCAAAGTAGTCAAAGTACCACGACCACGTTTCGCTGTCGAGAATCTCGCCGGTGGAACCGAGGATACGCAGGGACGATAACTCGTGCGCGCTGAAGTCCTCAGAAAGGGCGGCTAGCTGCCGCAGCGCGGTCGGCACGAAGCCAAAAATCGTGATGCCGTGCTTCTCGATCAACTCGAAGACCCGGTGGGGCGTGGGATAGAGATGCGTGCCTTCATAGAGCACCACCGCTCCGCCAAAGAAGAGCACGCCGATGAGCTCCCAGGGCGCCATCATCCAACCGAAGTTCGTGAACCAGCAGAAGCGATCGGCGCTCCGGCAATCGAAGGCGTAGCCTACTTCCTTTATTGTTTGCGCCAGCGCGCCGCCGTGGGTGTGCACGATGGCTTTCGACTTGCCGGTAGTGCCGGAGGAGAAGAGGATGAGGCTGGGGTGTTCGGATTCTACCGCCAGCGAAGGGATGTGCGCCCGCAGGTCGCCTGGCGCAATGAAATCCGACCACCACGTGGCTTTCTGCGGCAATTCGCCGGAGTCGCCGCGCCTCGGGATGAGCACCACGCGCTCCAGCGTGGGCACGTCTTGAATCGCGGCCCGGAGCGTGGGCGCGCAATCGGTCCACTTGCCGCCGCGCGGATAGGCGTCGTTCATGAAGAGCAGCCGCGCGCGGCCTCGATTGAGGCATTCGACCACCTCCCGCGGCACGGCACGGGCGGCGATCTGCATGCAGACCGCGCCGATCTGCAGCGCCGCGAACATGACCGCGACCGCTTCCGGCGAGACCGGCGCGCACAGGCCGACCACGTCCCCGGGAGCGATCCCCGCCCGCCGCATGGCGGCCGCGAGCGCGCACACGCTGTCATACAGTTCCCGGTACGTGACCGTGCGGAATTCCCCTTCATCGCTCTCCCAGATGAGGGCCACAGCCCCGCCGCGCCCGTCGCGCACGTGGCGCTCGACGCAGTTGTGCGTAATGTTGAGTTTCCCGCCGGGGAACCACCGCGTCCACGGCATACCGCCGGAGTCATCGTAGACGGCGTCATAGGGCGTCGTCCACTCGACGCCCAGGTGAGCCAAGGCCGCTTCCCAGAACCAGGCAATATCCTGCAGCGATCGCTCGATGAGCGCCTGCCACGACGGAATGTCATGGCGTTCCATGAAGTCGCGCACCCGCGAACGTGTCAGGTACTCGCCGTACGGCTCCCAGGCGAAGTTCCGGCCCATCGTGAAGTCCCTTGATTCCGCGCCGGTCTGGTGCGGCGGGGCGCGCTTTCCTGCGCGTGACACGCCGCCCCGCACACTGGCATGATAGTATCAGATTAAGGGTGGCGCGGCGGGGCGCGAGGGCGCGCCGCATTCCAGGATAGCGCCGACGCGGAAGCGCAGGGGCGCGCCAATCAGAGCGGAAAGCCGGTCAAGGCGCTGGAAAATCGGTCCGGCGCCGCTTCACAGCGAGGCATACTGCCAGATGAGCCTGAAGTACCCAACGACTGATGTCGCGCGCTGGTTCTTCGATAGCGCGGTCACGACGTCCGCGGTAGAGCTTGGCGCGCTGGCCGAGACAATCGAAGACGCGGCGGAACCCTATACGGCTCTCTTACTCGACTCTTCCATAGACGCTCTTCCCGATGCGCCCGCCGTGATCGATGCATTGCAGACGTTTGGCGAGCGGGTCGCCCTGTTAGCTCCCTACTGCTCTGAGAGGAACGCGACCAAGTTGCTTTGCTTCTCGCAGGCGGTCAACGGCGCGTTGCTGGCGCGCTTGCGGGAGTTCGATCCGGCGGGGCGTCACGCCGGTGAAGAACCCGCCCCGGACGGCATACGCAAACGCAATCCGGCGGACGATGGCTCTACCGCTGCCAAGTTGCGGGCGCGCGTCGGTCATCTCCTCACGATCCAGCGCGTCAACAACGTCGCCAACTCCACGCTGGACCTGGAGCAGGTGCTCGACTTGACGGTGCAAGCCGTGAATGAAGCCCTCCAACTCGATGATTGCAGCATCTACCTCTTCGATGAGAGGCTGGACCGCCTTACGCTGCGCGCCACGACCGGTCTCAACCCCGATGCCGTCGGGCGCGTCTCTCTCAGTCTTGGCGAAGGCGTTACCGGGTGGGCGGCGCAGCACGGCGAGCCCGTGGCCCTGGAGAACGCGTGGGATGACCCTCGCTTCCTGCACATTCCGGATCTCATGGAAGAATCTCTAAGCGGAATGCTCTCGGTTCCCATCATCCTCTATACGGTAAACAAGCTCATTGGCGTGCTCAACGTGCAGACGCGCCTGTCGCGACAGTTCTCAGACGAGGAAATCGGCTTCGTGGAAACGGTCTGCGGGCAAGTCGCCATTGCCATCGACAATGCCCGTCTCTACGAACAGACCGATGAAAAGCTGCGGGAAAAAGTGAGCCAACTCACCACCCTGCAGCGCGTCTGGGCGTCCATCGCGTCCAGCCTGGACCTCAATCAGGTGCTCGACATGATCGTGCGCCACGCCGCGGAACTTTCCAGCGCCGACAAGGCCGCCATCTTCCAGGTGGACGAGCAGGCGCAGAACCTCATGATCGTGGCGGGCTACAACCTTAGCGAGCAGTACATGACGATGCGCGTCGCCGTGGGCGAAGGCACGGTCGGCCGCTCCGTGGCGGAACGCACGCCGGTGCGCGTGGAAGACGCCTTGGACGATCCGGTGCTGGCGGCCGTCTATCCGCAAATCGCGGCGGAAGGCATCCGCTCCATGTTTTGCGTGCCGCTCCTCTTCCAGGATCGGGTGCTGGGCGGCATCAGCGTCTACACGCGGGAGCGCCACGAGTTCAGCGAGGAGCAGATCCAACTCGTCTCCACCTTTGCCCACGACGCGGCGCTGGCAATCGAGAACGCGCGGCTGTACCAGGAAGCGCAGCGGGCGCTGAAAGCGCAGGCCGTGCTCATGCGCGAGTTGAATCATCGCGTCAAGAACAACCTCCAGACCGTGGCGTCGCTGCTCTCCTTGCAGATGAGGCGGGCGGAATCCGCGGAAGCCGCCGAACTCTTGGGACTAAGCGCGACCCGCGTCGAGAGCATTGCCGCGGTCCACGAACTGCTGTCGGATGAGGACATCGGTTCGGCCACGGTGGAGGAGATTGCCCGTCGCATCATGGAGATCGAGGTCAACGACATGGCGCCGCCCAGCCAGCGCATAGAGTTCGCCATCGCGCCCGCGCCGATCAAGCTGGGTTCCAAGCGCGCCACGCTCTTCGCGCTGGTTCTGAATGAACTTGTCTCGAACTCCGTGACGCACGGCCTGGCCGGCCAATCCGGCGGTCACATTCGCATGACGGCGACGCAAGAGAACGGTTCGATCACCGTGGACGTGTGGGACAGCGGCAAGGGTTTGCCCCCCGGCTTTTCTTTGAAGAAGCACGGCGGGCTTGGCCTGAGCATCATCGAGCAACTCGTGACCCATGAGCTTTCCGGCACGTTTCAAATCGAGGACGCGCCCAGCGGCGGCACGAAGGCTCGGGTCACGTTCCGCGCCTAGCAGTCTAAGCCGGGTGAATCGATGAGTAATAGCGCCGGTAGTATTGGGTCAAGAACTGCGCCCGCCGCCATTCCCTACTCTAGTGCCAAAGGGAGCCATCTCACGAATTCACGGTCTTTCCATTCCCTCTCCTGGGGGAGAGGGTTAGGGTGAGGGGGAATCTTCCCACGACACGCTTGGATAGGCAGTCCTACCGGCTCGCACGCGCCTAAGTAGAAGAACATCCTTAATCGCCCTTGAAATTGGCCGGACGCGCATGGAGACGGCGATGGAGTTGACAATTCTCGGTTGCGGAACCCCGGGCTTGAGCGCCACCCAGTATGGCTCTGCCTACGTGGTGAGCGTGGGCGCGGAGCGCCTGCTGTTCGACTGCGGGCCGGCGACCACGTACAAGCTGCTCAAGATGGGCATAGCGCCAGCGGAGATTGGCTACGTCTTCTTCACGCACCATCACTACGACCACAACGCGGACTATGGGGGCTTCCTGCTCTCGCGCTGGGATACCGGCTACGGCGAGGTGGAGCAATTGCGGGTCTTTGGCCCGGAGTACACCGGGCAGCTTACGGCGCGGCTCATAGACCCGGAAACCGGCGCGTTTGCCCCGGACGTACGCGCGCGCATCAATCATCCGGTGAGCGCGCGGGGCTTCCGGCAGCGCGGCGGGACACTGCCGCGCACGCCGCCGGTGGTGTCCGCGCGTGACGTTGCGCCCGGTCCAGTGTGCTCCGGCGGCGGCTGGGAGGTGACGTGCGCCGCCACCCGGCACGTGCAGCCGTGGCTGGAATCGCTCGCCTATCGTCTCGATAGCGGCGAGGGTTCCATCGTCTTCACCGGCGATGCCGGCCCCAGTGAAGACCTGATAACCCTGGCGAAAGGCGCCGACACGCTGGTGGCAATGTGCCACAAGGCTCGCGCAGAGGTGCGAGCGGAGGAGTTGGACTCCAATCTTGGCACGATCACCGCCGGCCAGGTGGCGCAAGCGGCAGGCGTCAAGCGTCTGGTGCTGGTGCACCACACCCACGCCATTGGCGCGGAGACGCTCGGCCCGCCGCAACCGGGGCGGGCAGAACGCGCGGTAGCTGAGGTTGCTACCGAATTCAGCGGCGAAATCATCCTGGGCCGAGAGTTCCTGCGCGTACCGCTCTGAGCGGCCCACCTACGCGCCCGCAGCGTCGGCGATGGCTTGGCGCAAGTCGGTGCACGCCCGATAGAAGATGTTGGTGTCGCAAGAAACGGAAATCATCCGCACGCCGCGCTGGGCCCACACGGCCGCATCCTCAGGGGTGTTCACGAACGTGCCAACCACCTTGCCGTGTTGCCCGCAGAGCGCAATCGTCCGCTCGATCACCTCCACGACGCTCGGATGCCCGGTCTGACCGGCGACCCCAAGCGACTGGGAGAGGTCGTAGGGGCCGATGAAGATCGAGTCGTAGCCGGGCACGGCGGCGATCGCCTCCAGGTTTTCCACACCCTGTGCGCCTTCCACCTGGAGCACGACTGCCTGGTTCTCGTTGCAGGTCTTGAAGAATCCTTCCGCGCCCAGCGCGCCATACTGACCGCCGCGCAAGAAGATGTGCACGCCGCGCTCGCCGTCGGGCGCGAACCGCGCGGCGGCAACCGCGGCTTCGGCCTCGGCGGCAGTGGATACGAACGGCACCTGCACGCCGGTCGCGCCGCAGTCAAGGGCGGGGCCGATCAGCCAGGAAGCCAGCGTGGGAATGCGCACCAGGGAGGCGATGCCAAAGTGATCGCAGGCGCTCACCAGATGCACCAGGCTTTCGGCGTTGATGTGCCCATGTTCCTGATCGAGTATGACAAAGTCGAAACCCGCGATGGCGAGCGTCTCCACGTGGGAGATCGTCGGCGCGTCCACGAACACGCCGTACAGAGTTTCATTGCGTGCAATTCTGCGCCGCAGGCCGATCTTTTCAACGGTCACTATGCTGCTCCTTCAGCTCTTTCTCAGCTTTTCTTCAGCATAGTGGCTACAATAGAGGTAAGCAAGCCGCGCGCCGCGCACAGGCTCGGATTCTACGAACGCGGGGGCAAGCGCAATGGCCGCCGGCTGCTCGCGCCGCATCAGCAGGGCTGTACTGGGTTTGTCGAGGCGCTCAGCGCAAACGGTAGACCGGCAATTGCGGCGTGTATACTGGTGTGAAGAGTTTCGTGTAGCGGTTTCAGAAGGGTGAAGGCGCCACAATGCAAGTGATCCAGGACTTCGCTGAGCGCGTAATCGACAATGTTGAGCGGGTCATCATTGGCAAGCACGCGGAGGTAGAGCTAACCCTCATCGCCTTGCTCTGCGGCGGACACATCTTGATCGAGGACGTGCCCGGGGTCGGCAAGACCTCGCTCGCCAAGGCGGTGGCGCGCTCGATTGGATGCAGCTTCAAGCGCCTTCAGTTTACGCCGGACATGCTGCCCAGCGACATTACCGGCGTCTTCATCTACAACCAGAAGACCAATGAGTTCGAGTTTCGCCCCGGGCCGATCATGGCGCAGATCGTGCTGGCGGACGAGATCAACCGCGCCACGCCCAAGACCCAATCGGCGCTATTGGAAGCCATGGAGGAGCGGCACGTGACGGTGGAAGGCCAGACGTTCCCGTTGCCAAATCCATTCCTGGTGCTCGCGACCCAGAACCCCATCGAGTACGAAGGCACCTTCCCGCTGCCCGAGGCGCAACTGGACCGCTTCCTCATGCGCATCGAGCTTGGCTATCCCCGCCGAGCCGACGAAATGTCGGTGCTCGAAACCCAGCAACGGGCGCAGCCTCTCGACGAACTCAGCCAGGCCGTGGCGGTAAGCGAACTGATCGAGATGCAACAGCGCACGCGCGAAGTCTACGTTGACCGCCTGGTGCGCGAGTACATCGTGGAACTGGTGAACGCCACACGGCAGCATCCGGACGTCTACCTGGGCGCGAGCCCGCGCGGCAGCCTGGCGCTGGACCATACCGCCCAGGCCCGGGCGACGCTGATGGGCCGCGACTACGCCACGCCGGACGACGTGAAGTACATGGCCGTGCCGACGCTGGCGCACCGCCTGATCGTCAGCCCCGGCGCCGGCGTCCGCAACACGAGCACCAACGACGTCGTGCTGGAACTGCTGGAATCCGTGCCGGTGCCCGGCGCCAGAGTATAAGAACGGCTCCGCGTTAGCCGGGCACATTCATCGTAATGGAGATTGCGCACTTCGAGAGGATCTCTATGGAAAGCATTACTGCACAGCCGCCAAACGCTCAGCGTTCTCGCGTTGCCAACGCGCATCGGTTAGCCGTTAAGGGCTGTGCCGTGCGTTTGGCGGAGGCGGAGCGGGAGTGGGGCTGGTTCGCGGTAGCGGCCACGCCGCGCGGCGTCTGCGCGGCTACCTTCGGACACGACAACGCGTTGGAAGCCGGTAAGGCGCTGGAAGAGAAACTGGAATCCGGCCGCGTCGTAGAAGACGCGGACAACGGCGGCGGCGCGGAGCGCGTAGCGGAAGCCGCCGTGCGCGAACTGCTGGCGTTCTTCGCGGGCCGGGACGCGGGCTTTCGCGTCGCCGTCGCCTTGAGCGGCACGCCGTTCCAGCGAGCGGTATGGGAGGAGACCCAGACAATCCGGTACGGCAGTCTCGCGACCTATCGGGACATCGCCAAGCGCATTGGACGTCCGCAAGCCTACCGGGCCGTTGGCAATGCGCTGGGACAGAATCCGCTTCCGGTCATCGTGCCGTGCCATCGCGTGATCGCCAGCGACGGCAGCTTTGGCGGGTACACCCGGGGTCTGCCCTGGAAGGAACGCCTGCTGGCGCTGGAAGGCTCGCTCGAGTCCATAGCGACACCCTAGCTGCCAATCCCTTCACGGAAACCGTCACTCTTGGCCCAGTCGCGCCCAGCGCCTCCGGTAGCGTAGGTTTCCAACCTGCGCCCTGGCAGCGTAGGCTCTCACCATGTTCCGGTAGCGTACGCTTTCAACCTGCGCCCTGACAGCGTAGTATCTCGCCCTACTCCGGTAGCGTAAGTCTCTAACCTGCGCCCGGTTCCCCCACTGCCGAACAGCGACGACAAGCCAAGCGCCCGCCGCCACCACATTGTCGGACCGCTAATTGCCGATCGAACCTGGGTCATCCACGCTTGGCGGCGCGTTCCCTCTCTGCTCCTCGGCGTGCGCGTGGCTGAACATGTCGTCGTTGTAGAATCCAATTTCCCGGCCCTTGAACACGGTCACCATCAGGTCCTCCCGCGCCACCTCGGCGGAGAGAACCAGTTGATCGTCGATCGCCTCGATGACGGCGAACTGCTCGTGCTCGCTGAGGTCTTGGAACAATATCAACGTGCAGTAGACCACCGCGTGGGCAAAGTGCAACTCAACATGCGCCAGCCGCGCGCCGTTCCTCAACGCGCGATACCCTTCCGAGGATGGGGTGCGGTACTGCCGTTCGAAAACCAGAGCCGTGGCTTCGTTCCGTTTCAAGGCGCTGCAACTACCCTTCTATATCCAAGCTGATGTCTAAGGCTGCCGTCGAGTGGGTCAACATGCCTACCGAGATCAAGTCTACACCACTCTGCGCGGCATCCCTCACCGTTTCAAGGGTAATACCGCCTGAAGCCTCCGTAAACGCCCTGCCTCGAGCCATCGCGGCGGCCCGCGCCATAATCTCCGGCGGCATGTTATCCAGCAAGATGCCGTCCGCGCCCGCCGCGAGCGCTTCCGCTACCTGCTCCAGGGTTTCTGCTTCTATCTGGACCTTGAGCAGGTGGTGAACCGAGGACTTGGCCCGTTCTACGGCGTTGGCGATGGAGCCGCATGCGGCGATGTGGTTATCCTTGATGAGCACGCCGTCGAACAGCCCGATGCGGTGATTGCGGCCGCCGCCCATGCGCACCGCGTACTTCTCGAAGAGCCGCAGACCCGGCGTCGTCTTGCGCGTATCGACGATCTGCGCGCCTGTGCCCTCCACGGCGTCCACGAACGCCCGCGTGAGCGTGGCAATGCCGGAGAGGTGTCGCAGCAGGTTGAGCGCCACGCGCTCTCCGGTGAGAATTGCCCGCATCGAGCCGTTTACGCGCAGAAACGGTGTGCCCGGTGTGAGCGCCTGGCCGTCGGCAAGCAGCGCAGTCGTTTCCACGCTGCCGTCCAAGAGGGTAAAGACCCGCGCGGCAATCGAGTTACCCGCCAGCACGCCCGCCTGCTTGGCATAGGCGGCCGCCGCCCCCGGCAGTTCCGGTGGCACGAGCGCCTCGGTCGTCACGTCGCCCGCGCCCACGTCCTCCGCCAGAGCGCGCCGCAGGAGAGCGTTCACGTGGGCCTGGGAGAATGGCAGTTCGGGCGTTGACATGACAGTCTCCGTCGCGACGCAACCGGCCCGGCATCCTGCCGCGCGTTTCTACTCTTGCGCTGAGGACTTAGGCGGCGCCGGTCTTCTTCGGATAGATAACCACGCGATGCCGCCAGGCGTCGCTGGCATCCGGATAGTCTTCCCGGTAGTGCGCGCCCCGGCTCTCCGTGCGCGCCCGCGCCGCGGCGGTCAATAGCAGCCCCAGCAGCAGCGCGGAGCGGTACTCATGCCGGCGGCGGGTAGCCCCGAATGGAGCGCGCGCCAGCCATTCCCGCAACTGCGCTTCCGCTTCCCCCAGGCCCTGCTCGTCACGCGCGATGCCTGCATTGTGCCACATCAGCCGCTTGAGCGCAGGCATCGCGCCGCCGGCGCGCTTGCGTCCCACCGGCGCTTGGGGCACATCGATGACAAGGCGCGTATTGGCCGCCAGGTCGGATTCCCGCCGGCGCGGCAGGGCGTACTCCTCTACGGATTGGCCCTGCGAACTGAGCACGATGCGCCGCGCGAATACAAGCGCCTCGAGCAGCGAATTGCTCGCCAGGCGGTTGGCGCCGTGCACGCCGGTGCAGGCCACCTCGCCGCAGGCGTAGAGGCCGGGAACGGCGGTGCGCCCGCAGTAATCGGTGAGCACGCCGCCGGTCATGTAGTGCGCCGCCGGGGCTACGGGAATGAGTTCGCGTGTTATGTCGATGCCGTACTTCCGGCAGCGCGCGTGAATCGTGGGAAAGTGGGTGCGGGTCTCCGCCGGATCCAGGTGTCGCAGGTCCAGGTAGACGCAGTCGCCCCGCGTGCGCGCCATCTCGCGCACGGCGGCGCGCGCCACCACGTCCCGGGGCGCTAGCTCGGCCAGCGCGTGGTAGCGCGGCATGAAGCGTTCCCGGTTGCTATTGCGCAGGTGGGCGCCCGCGCCGCGCACCGCCTCGGAGATCAGGAAGGACGGCGCGCCCGCCATGCGCAGGGCGGTAGGATGGAACTGGAAGAACTCCATGTCCGCGATGCCCGCCCCGGCCGCGAATGCCAGCGCGACGCCGTCGCCTGTGGCAATGCCGGGATTTGTCGTGTAGGCAAAAAGCTGGCCGGCGCCGCCTGAGCAGAGAATCACGTTGCGGGAGTGAAAGGTGTGGAATGTTCCTTCGCGTTCGTCCAGCGCCTCGACCCCGACGCAGCGGTCTCCCTGCACGAGCAGTTTGGTCGCCAGGTGGCCTTCGCGAATCGTCACGGCCGAGCGGCGCGTGTGCCGGGTGAGCGCGCCCTCGATTTCCGCGCCGGTGGCGTCGCCGCGCGCGTGCAGCACCCGCGCCGCCGAGTGCGCTCCCTCCTTTGCCAACGTCAACTCGCCGTGCAGCGTGTCGAAGTTGACGCCCAAGGTCATCAGTTCGCGCACGCACGCGGGGCCCTCGGAAACCAGTATCATCACGGCGCGGGGGTCGCACAGCCCCGCGCCCGCAACCATCGTGTCCCGCCAATGGAGCGCCGGACTATCCTCGGCGGCCACCGCCGCCGCCACGCCGCCCTGGGCGTAGCGGGTGTTTGACTGGGAGAGGCTGCCCTTCGTCAGAATGAGCACAGACCCAAATTGACGCGCGTAGTGCGCGGCATAGAGACCCGCGATGCCGCTGCCGATGACTATGTAGTCGAAGGTGATGACGGCTTCTCCTGGCAAGAACGCCATGGCGTGTACGTTGTTGGTTAAGATACTCGACTGTGACGCTTGCCTCAACCGCAAGCCTACGGCGCGGTACCGCTCCCTGTTCCGGCGCGCCGCGTCGCTGGCATCCTCTCCCTTGCGCCCGCGCATCCGATTGCTAATTCGAAATGCGCTGTTTACAGTCCGGTCGTGAGAACGCTATACTTAACGGCAACAAGCGCCGGAGGCCGGGTCGGGGCGTTTGGCGAAGTTTACGCCATGAACTGGAAGAAGCGGGAGCAAGAGCCCGCGCGTCCAAGTCTTGTCCCGCTGCGGCGGGCGTGCAACGCTACCTGGAGGAAACCTACGCTCTGGGAGAAGAAGGGCGTGGGGCTGTTGCCCTCCGAATTGGATGAACGCGCGGCCGGCTGGGATTAACCAGGCCGGCGAAAGAGCAACCGAATCGTTTCCCCTGACCGTGTCGCAGGGGTCGAAGGACTACACTATGGACGATGACGAATCCGCACCCGATGATGATTACCGCGAACCGCCAAGGCGCGGCCGGCGCGACCGTGCCGGTTTCGCCGCAGACACCTCAACGCGGGGCACAGCAGACCCGAACGACCTCGATAGCGTCGATGCGTTTCATGACGGCGCGATCGAGCGCCCGCGACGCATCTTCGTCTGCATCGGCTCCTCCTGCAGCGAACAGAAGAGCCGAGGCATCCTGACGGAACTCAAGAAGCAGATCGAGCGGCACAAACTGAAGAAGCGGGTTGAGGTCTATACATCAACCTGCCTTAGCCAGTGTTCGCGCGCCCCGGCGGTGCAGGTGTTCCCGGAGGGCACGTTCTACTGCCGGATCATGCCCCGCGACGTGCGCACGATCGTCTCCGAACACCTGGACAAGAACCGGGTCGTCGAGCACTTCGTCCACGATCCCTTCACCGTCATCCGCTGGAATGACGAGATCGATTCCTGAGCGCAGTCCAGGGAGCCTGCCGGTCCACCCCTACCATTCGAGTCTCTCAGGAGACCGTTGCATAGCTCCGTCATTCCGGCTTTCGCCGGAATCCAGGGTGCTCTTGCAACTATGGGTGGCATGAGAAATCTCATCTCACACCCATCCCAACTCTCTCCCTCGATGGGCTGACAATGGTATGCAATTGTCACTCCGAGCGCAGCGAGGAGTCTAGAGATCCTGATTTGCAGGGTTGCGCCTTAGATTCCTCTCTCCGCTGCGCTCCGTTCGGAATGATATGTGAAGTTGACTATAGTGTACATACCCCTGCCAGTCCTCAATGGGGAAGGGGTTTTACAAGAGTCTCCATAGGCATAGGGCGAGCCGGACGGGAACGGGGCGATTCTATGCCTCCGGCGCTGGGGGCGTGGAAGCTGCCGGCTCCGCTGCTACGAGAATGTCACCTGCCCGCTCTTTGTACTGCCGCAAAGCATAGTCAACTTCCTCGCGGACTTCGGATTCAAGTGCTTCCGCTCTTGCCTGCTGCAAAGCCGCAAGCGCGGCAGGCGCGCGAAAACGCCCCAGGGCCCAAGCCGCGTGCCCGCGCAGCATAGGCGGTTCGCCGGGATCCAGGAGCACGCGGCGCAGGGCCGGAATCGCCGCCGCATCGCCGGCGTTGCCCAAGGCGACGATGGCATTGCGCCGCAGGCCATCGCGTTTGGCCCGCATGAGCGGCGTGCCCTGAAAGCGGCTCCTGAATTCGTCCTCCGTAATCTCCAGCAACGGCAGCAACGGAATGCTGGGGCCAACGCCCGGGCGGGGGAGAAAGTCCTCATCGGCGTCGGCCGGGGCGTAGCGGTTTACCGGGCAGACCTCCTGGCAGATGTCGCAGCCAAAGACCCGGGTTCCCATCTGGGCCCGCAGCGCGCGCGGGATGCCGCCGCGATTCTCGATCGTGAGATAGGCGATGCAGCGGCGGGCGTCAACTTGGTAGGGCGCGACGATGGCGCCGGTGGGACACGCGTCGATGCAGCGCGTGCAACTGCCGCAATTCTTCTTCAGCGGCTTCGAGTATTCCAGCGCGAGATCCGTAATCACCTCGGCCAGGAAGACCCACGTGCCCTGCTCCTCCGTGAGTATCATCGTGCTCTTGCCGTACCAGCCGACGCCGGCGCGGAACGCCGCCGCCCGGTCGAGCACAGGCCCGGTATCCGCAAAGAAGCGCGCGGAGGCGTGTTTCGACTCCAGGAAAGCAACCAGTTTCCTGAGCTTCTTCCTGAGCACGTTGTGATAGTCGCGGCCCCAGGCATAGCGGGAGACGATGCCGAGGGGTTCGCCGGGGCGAGGGTCTTCCTGCGCCATCTCACCCACGTTGTACGGCAAGGCCAGGGCAACAATGGAGCGCGCCTCGGCCAGCAGCCACGCCGGGCGGGTGCCGCGCTCCACGCGCGCCTCCGTATACCACGACATGCCGTCGAGATGCCCCGCCTTCAGCCGCGCGCGGGCGGCGGCGCGAGTCTCCGTGAACGGGTGCGCGGGCGCGATGCCCACCGGCGTAAAGCCGAGTTCCCGCGCCAGTTGTTTGATCTCTAGCGTAATCGACATGCGCTCCCCCGCGCGAGGGGCCAATGCCTCTCTTGGGGACATTCCCTGTGCCGCACACACTCTCGCCGCGCCCGCCGTCTTCCCAGTGTAGCGCAGACGCGCCCGGCTTTCCGCTGTTTGGTCTCATCGGCGCATTGTGCTATCTGCTCTCCGGCGGCGCAACCGGACGGCGCGACGCGCCCCATAGACGAGCGATTCCAATTAAGCACATAGAAAACGTCGGTCAATGCATACACAAGCCGCGCCGGTCTCAATTTCCCTACTGAGGGATTGGATTGAAGCGAGGAAATCGCCGTCAACGCTTCGGCAGCCAGCACGCTCGGACGCGCCGGTCGCCGGGCGCGGAGCGAGCACGGGCGTGGGATCCGGAAAATTCTCTCAGAAAATTCTAAGGTATCTCAGCGCGAGAAAGGGCGTAGACCCGCGCCACTACGCCGAAAACCCATCACCGAAACCGCCGCTGTGCGGTCTTGTCGCCGCCGCCCGCCACAGATATAATTCTATCTGTGGATAAAAGTGGGGAAAAGTGGGGGGAAGTGTGGAAAAGTTCCGCGTTGTGGAAGGCTCGCCTTGTTTCTCGGTGAATTTCAGCATACGGTGGACCAAAAGGGCCGTCTCGCCATCCCTGCCAAGTTCCGGGAGGCATTGGCGGCCGGCGCGGTCGTTACGCGGGGTCTTGACAAGTGCCTCGTCATCTATCCGCGCGGCGAGTGGGACGCCCTCGCCGACAAAGTCAGCCGTTTGCCTCAAACTCAACGGCACGTGCGCACACTCAGCCGCTTGCTCTTCTCCGGAGCGGTGGATTTCACGCTCGACAGCCAGGGGCGCACACTATTGCCGCAATACTTACGCGCTTACGCCGCCATCTCATCCGACGTGGCGGTCATCGGCCTTCACCAGCGCATAGAGGTCTGGGGACTCGAAGCCTGGAACGCCGTCAAAGCCGCTACCGAAGCGGAAGGCGGCAGTCTGGCGGAGCAACTCGCGGATCTGGGCATCTAAACCGGCATTCCGGCAGTTGGAAGGCATTTCCCCATGCCGCGCTCTTGCCAGCAGCGAGCGCGCTCACCCGCTCCCATTCAGCCAGTACGCCATACGGTGTAAGGAGCCTCTCTGTGTCAGCGCCAGCCGGCCTTGGCGAAAGCCCCGAATCCGAGCATACACCGGTTCTCCTTTCCCAGGTGCTTGCCGGGCTTCAGGCGAGCAACGGCGGCCGCTTCATCGATTGTACCGCAAACGGCGGCGGGCACGCGGAAGCGATTCTCTCCCTCAGCACACCCGGCGGGCGTTTGCTCGGGCTGGACGTTGACCCGCAGGCGCTGGCGCGGTGCAAAGCGCGCCTACGGGCGTTTGGCAACCGGCTTGACCTGCTGCAACGCAATTTCAGCCAGTTACGCGCCGCCGTGGAGCGCATCGGGTTCGGCCAGGCGCATGGCGTGTTGTTCGATCTCGGCATGTCGTCATTGCAGTTGGCGAATCCCCGGCGCGGTTTCTCCTGGCAACGAGAAGGCCCCCTGGACATGCGCATGGATCCGGCGCAGCCCCTCACCGCGGCTACCATCGTGAACACCTGGGATCAGGAAGATCTCGCCAATCTCATCTGGGAATATGGAGAAGAGCGGCACGCCCGGCGCATCGCGCGGCGCATCGTCGAGCGGCGGCGCAAGCAGCCGCTGGCAACGGTCACGGAATTGGCGGACATCGCGCGCGCGGCCTACGGCCAGCGGGATCGCAAACCGCGACAAAGCCGCCGCATCCATCCGGCAACGCGCACCTTCCAGGCGCTGCGCATTGCCGTAAACCGGGAACTCGACCACCTGCACACGGCGTTGGAGCAGGCGCGTGACCTGCTCGTTCGCGGGGGCCGCCTGGTAGTGATTGCCTTTCACAGCCTTGAAGACCGTATCGTCAAGGGCTTCATGCGGCACGCGGCCGGCAGGTGCGTCTGCCCCGCGGGCGTCCCGGACTGCGTGTGCAATCCGTGCGAGACGCTCCGCGTGCTTACCAAGAAGCCCATTCGCCCGGACGACTTGGAAGTCGCGCGCAATCCGCGCAGCCGGAGCGCGCGCCTGCGCATCGCCGAACGTATCTGACGGTCCAGGAGCGACACGTGGCGCAGCCAAAAACAGCCGACCCCGTCGCAGACGCCGACTTCGTCGCAGACGCCGACCTCGTCGCAGATGCCGACGCCGACCTCGTCGCGGGCGCCGGCTCTGTCCCGGACACCGACCTCGTCGCCGACGCTGATTTCGTCGAAGGCGCACGACCCCGTCGGGCCAGGCGGGCGAGCGGCGCCGAGCGCCGGCCGTGGTATTACGAGTTGAGCCCGCTGGTAGCGTTAGACATGGGCATTCTCGTGCTCTTCCTGGTAGCGATGCTCTATCTGATGCCCACCGGACAAGTGGCGGACGCAAGTTTCCGCATTCTGGAGTTGGAACGCCGCATCGCCCACGTAGAGCGCGAGAACCAGACGTTGCGCACGCAGATTGCCCAGGCCGGCGATCTGCGGGCGATCGAAGCGGCCGCCAGAAAGCGGCACGGCATGGCGCCGGCTCGTTACGTGCACTTTGCGCTGATGCCGGATAGCGCCCAGCAGTTGCAGCCGCCCCAGGAAACCGGCGTAGACGAGATACGCTATCCCTTCAGCAGTCGCTGGGACATTCTACGCGAGCAACTCAGCGTCCTGGCCGGAGGCGGCGCAACAGTTAGCGAGGAGGGCGACGATGCCTCGTGAAACGGTGAGCGTAGCCCGCATTCGCATCATGCAAGCGATCGCGCTGCTTGGCTCTCTGCTCGTGGCGCTCTCGCTCGTGTGGCTCCAGGCCATCAAGAGTGACGAACTGTCCGCCATGGCGCAGACGCAGTACAAGAACGACATACAGATTCTGCCCGAACGCGGCAACATCCTGGATGCGAACCACGTCCCGCTGGCAACCGCGGAGTATCTTGACAACGTGGAGGCGGCGCCCAACGCGGTGCACGACAGCGGCGCGCCCATTCACGCTATGGCAAGCGAACTAGCGCCGCTGCTGGGCAAGTCTGAGGCCGAGATCGTGGCGCTGCTCGACCAGCCGGACAGCCGCTACGCTCTGCTGGCCAAGGGAGTCTCGCCGGCCGTCAGCGAACGCCTGAAGTCGCTCATCCGCTCCGGCAAAGCGCCCAGCATTACCCTCGCCCCCGCGGCGCATCGCATCTATCCCCTCGGCATGCTCGCCGCGCACGTCATCGGCTTCTACAGCCAGAGCGGCAGCGGCCAGTACGGGTTGGAAGGGCATTACGAGGACTTGCTGCGGGGCGAACCGGGCAGGCGGTTGACGTATCGCGCACCCTTCAGCAAAGAGACCGGCGGCGCATCGCAGGTACTACAGCCCGCCATTCCGGGGGCCGACCTGGTGCTCACCCTGGACGGCGCCGTGCAGCACGTGGTGGAACGTGAACTGGAAGCGGCGCTGGATTACTACGGCGCGTCAAGCGGCTCCGTGATTGTGATGGACCCCAGGACCGGCGCGATCATCGCCATGGCCAGCCGGCCCACGTACGACTCCAACACCTATCAGCAGGCGCACAGCCCGGACAGCGACGCCTACGCCAATCCGGTCATCAGCCAGGTCTACGAGCCCGGCTCCACCTTCAAGGTCATTACCCTGGCCGCGGCGCTGGACGCGGGGAGAATCACACCGGATACTCCATTCTACGATGGCGGCTCCGTTCGTTACGGCGGCGTTGAAATCAAGAATTGGGATGAAAAGGGCCATGGCCGCAGCGACATGACCGACCTGATCGCCCACTCCAGCAACGTGGGCGCGGTCTTCGTTGGCGACCAACTGGGCAAGGCGCTCTTCTATGAATATGTTTCCGCTTTCGGCTTTGGCGCGCCAACGGGAATCGACCTGTGGGGCGAAGTGGGCGGCTTCGTGCCTGACCCCAATTCACGCGCCTGGTATCCCTCGAGCCTTGCCACCAACGCCTTCGGGCAAGGCATCGCCGTGACGCCGCTCCAACTCGCGGCCGCCGTATCCGCAATCGTGAACGACGGCGTGCTCATGCAGCCGCACGTCGTCCAGGAGATTCACACAACCGACGGTGTCCACCGCGTCGAACCACGGGCCGTGCGCCGGGTGGTTAGCCAGGAGACCGCGCGCACGCTCCTTTCGATGCTCGTGGACGCGAGCACGCGCTCCGAAAGCAGCATGCACCTGATCGAGGGCTACACGGTTGCCGGCAAGACCGGCACGGCCTCCATTCCTCTGGAAACGGGCGGTTATGACGACGAGTTCACGATTGCCTCGTACATCGGGTTTGGCCCGGTGGAAGACCCCCGTTTCGTAATTCTCGTCAAGATCGACCGGCCAACGCTGGAACCCTGGGGTTCTCTGGTGGCCGCGCCCGTGTTCCGCGCAGTAGCCTCCGAACTCTTCCTCTACTATCACATCCCGCCCTCAACCGCCGCGCAAACCCTTGTCAAGCGTGAGAGTGCAGGCCAACGCCGATGATACGCATTCTGCCGCGAGCCGTATCCGCACCCGTAAGCGACGACGCCAAGCGTACGCGCTGGCCGGACGTGCCGCTCACGGTCCTCATGTTGGCGCTGCCGTTAGTCGGGCTGTTGGCCGTGTATAGCGCCAGCATTGCGGTTGCCTACGCGGAAACCGGCGACCCGCACTTCTACTTCCGGCGTCAACTCATGTATTTCATCGTCGGCCTGGCGGCGGCGATTACGATGCAGCGCATTGACTACCACTGGCTCGAGCGCATCCAGTTCTGCGGCGTCAACGTCGCCTTCTGGCTGTTGGCCGGCATCGTGATGGTCCTGATTCTGATGGCCGTCACGGACATCGGCCACGTGGCCAGGGGATCGGTCCGCTGGATTCGCCTGGGGCCTTTCAGCATGCAGCCTAGCGAATTCGCGAAACCGATCATTGCCCTCTATCTGGCCCAGTTGCTTGCCAAACGCAATCCTGAGGGGAACAGACTGCTCTTCTTTCTCTTGCCGATTGGCATCCTCGGCGCCGTAGCCGCCATAGTTGCGCAGCAGCCCGATCTTGGCACCGCGCTGATGATTGCGCTCATCGGCTTCTCGATTCTCATCGCCGCCCGCGTCCCTGTCCTGTACCTCCTCGGCCTGTTTGCCGCCGTGCCGCTCGCGGTGTGGTACGCCGTCACCATGTATCCCTATCGCGTGCAGCGGCTTGTCGCCTTCCTGGACCCGCTCAATCCGGCGTACCAGGACAACGTGGGGCTGCACACGTACCAGGTCTTCCTGGCATTTGGTTCAGGCGGCATCAGCGGTGTCGGCCTGGGCAGAGGCATGCAAAAATTCTTCTACATGCCGGAACCGCACACGGACAGCATCTATGCCGTGATTGGCGAAGAATTGGGCCTGATTGGCGCGCTGGCGGTGTTGATTCTATTCGTGCTGCTCGCCTGGCGGGGATTCAGCATTGCCGCCAAAGCGCCGGACATGTTCGGACAATTGCTCGCCCTCGGTCTCACGTGCGGGCTTTTCGGACAGGCGCTGCTGAACATGGCGGTCGTGACCGGTTTAGTGCCCTTTACGGGGATACCGCTCCCCTTCTTGAGCGCCGGCGGGTCTTCGCTGCTGGCGAGTTCGATTGCCATGGGTCTGCTTTTGAACATCTCGACTCAGACTGTAACCGTGACCAAGAAGAAACGCCGTCGCCGCTGGAACACCGGGCCAAACCGGTCCGCTCCGTCGCGGCGTCCGGTCGGCGGCTAGAGGACGAAGAGTGAACGCCCACGAATTACACGAGTATCTGGAAAGCCAACCGCGCCGCGTCCACCTGATTGGCGTAGGCGGCGCGGCCATGTCCGGCCTGGCGCGCATACTCGCGCAGCAAGGGCATAGCGTCAGCGGTTCGGACGCGGCCGATGCGCCCGCCCTCGCTGCCCTGCGCGGGCAGGGAGTTGCCGTAGAGCTTGGGCACGCCGCCGCCAACGTCGCCGGCGCCGACTTGGTCGTGTACAGTTCGGCCATAGCGCCCGACAACCCCGAACTCGCCGCCGCCGGGCGGCAGCGGTTCCCCACGGTCAAGCGCGCGGTCGTGCAGGGCGCGTTCACGCTGGGCAAGACGACGATCGCCGTTGCCGGCACCCACGGCAAGACGACCACCACCGCCATGATCGCGCACGCGCTGCGCGTCACCAAACACGATCCGTCGTACATGATAGGCGGCGACCCGCTGAACTTCCCCCATAGCGCCCACTGGGGCGGCGGCGCAATTCTGGTGACCGAGGCCGACGAGTTCGACCGCGCCTTCCTCGAACTCCATCCAACCGTCGCGGTCGTGACGGCGGTCGAAGCCGACCATCTCGATACTTACGGCTCCGTGGACAGCCTCGAAAGCGCCTATAGAGCGTTCGCGAGTAGGCTGCCTCCCGATGGGACGGTCGCGATCCATGCCGACAGCGCCGCCTGCCGGCGCGTGTCCACCGACCTTGCCGCCGGCGGAGCGCCGGCTGACGGCGCCGCCGCCAAGCGTCGGCTCGCTGCTTGGTCTCTGCGCGGCAATGCCGATTGGGTGGGCAGGGAATTCGCGCCGCTGCCCGGCGGCGGCATCGAGGCGGAAATCGAAAGCGCCACCGGCGAACGCCACCGCCTCTCGCTGGCCCAGCCGGGCATTCACAACGTACTGAACGCCTTGGCGTGCGTAACGGCGCTGGACGCGCTGGACGTGCCGGCCCACTCGGTTGCGCTGGCGCTCAATCACTTCCGGGGAGTGCGCCGCCGCTTCGAAGTGCGCGGAAACGCCAACGGGGTCACCGTTGTGGACGACTATGCCCACCACCCCACCGCCGTCCGCGCCACGCTGCGGGCCGCGCGGGAGTGGCACGCCGGGCGCGTCGTCTGCGTCTATCAACCGCATCTGCGCAGCCGCACCGCCGACCTCTTCGCCGAATTCAGCAGCGCCTTCCGGGGAGCGGACGAACTCATTTTGCTGGAAATCTACCAGCCGGCCGGACGGGACGAACCGCTGACGCTCTCCAGCGCCGACCTGGCCGACGCTATCGACAAACCCAGCGGCGCTCGCTATGCCGCCACGCTCACCGACGCGCTCGCACAGACGATGCGGGCGGTGGAACCGGGCGATCTGGTCATCGTGATGGGGGCCGGCGACGTGACGCTCCTCTGCGATCCCGTCCTCGAGGGCCTCAGCGCGCGCAAACCGGTGGAGAGTTCAGCATGACCGCAAGCACAGTACACAGCGCGAACCCGACTGCCGAGGAATTGGCGGCAAGCAATCTCGCGACAATCGCCGCCGTCGCCGCGCGTCTGGGCCTCAATCTCAAACCGGCGTGGAGCGAACCGATGGCGAAACATACGTCCGTGCGCGTAGGCGGCCCGGCGGACCTCCTGATCCGCGTGCGTTCCCGGCAGGGGCTGCGGGCCATAGTCGCCGAGGCGTACCGTCAATCCCTCCCGTTCCGCGTCATCGGCGACGGCACCAATCTCATTGCCGCGCCGGCGGGCGTGCGCGGGTTGGTCATACGCAACCACGGCGGCGAGCGCCGCCGCCGCGCCGACGGCGTATCGATCTGGGCGGACGCGGGATGCTCACTCATCAGCACCGCGCGCTGGGCCGCCGGCCTGGGTCTCTCCGGCTTAGAAGGCGCCGCCACTATTCCGGGAACGGTAGGCGGTGCGGTTGTGAACAACGCCGGCGCTTATGGCTGGACCGCGGCCGACTCCGTCACGCGCATCAAAGTGCTGGACCGCGGCGGCGAACGCTGGATGGAGCCGGCTGAGATGCGCTACGGCTATCGCACGAGCACGATCAAGGAGCGGCCCGGATACGCCGTCGTGCTGGGAGCGGAGATGCTGCTCGCGCCGGGGGAAGCGCCCCGCATCCTCGCCGCGGTGGAAGAGCGCCTGCAGACGCGCCACCGCACCCAGCCCACCGCGCCCAGTTCGGGCTCAGTCTTTCGCAATCCACGAACACCGGAAGGAGCGGCCCACCGCAGCGCCTGGGAACTCATCGATCAGGCCGGAATGCGCGGTAAAGCGGTGGGCGGCGCTCACGTGTCCCACAAGCACGCCAACTTCATCATCAACGGCGGCGCTGCCACGGCGGATGACGTCGCAACCCTGGTGCGGACAATCGAAGAAGCCGTGCGGAGCCGCCTGCACGTAGATTTACAACGTGAAGTCGAGTTTTTCGGTTCATGGAAACAGTAAGCACATGGTAGCCCCGAGCGGATTCACACAGAGCGCGCCGTCCCCGGCGCAGCCGCCCGGAACTTCCGGCCGGAAGCGTCGCAGGTCGGTTCGCGGCGTGCTGCGCCTGGCGGTAAAAGGCGTGGTTGGCTTTGGCTACCGGTGGCTCTCACTGCTGCTGGGCGGGTTGCTTGGGTTCGCGCTCTGGGGGCTGCTCACGTCGCCTGAATTCTATGTGTCCAGCATTGCAATACGCCGCATCACGCCGCCCACGCTGGCCGGAGACGAATCCCTCGTACGCATCCAGTCGTTTACCGGCATTGTGGGCAGGCCGATCTTCCTGCTCGACCCCGGGCAGCTAAGCCAGGAAATCTCCCGGCTGCCCGCCGTGGCCGATGCCCGGCTCTTTCTGGTGCTGCCGGGCCAGGCCATCGTCGAAATGGCCGAACGACAGCCTAAGGCGCGCTGGATCGCCGGCGGCCACGTCTATCTGGTATCGGACGACGGTGAGATTCTGGGCAGCGGCGACGCGCCCGATCTCCCGATAACTATCATCGATACAACCGGAATCCCTCTCGGCGCCGGCGACCGCGTTGACGCCAGCGCCGTGCGGATGGCGTTTTCCCTGCGCGACCTTCTGATAGCCGCCGGGCTGCGCGTAAAGGCGTTTCGGTACTCCGCGCAAGAGGGTTTGTCGGTCGAGGCTGAAGACGGTTGGGTAGCGAAGTACGGCAGCGCCGATCGCCTCCTTGAGAAGACCCGGGAACTGCTGGCGGTCTTGCAGTTCGCGCAGGAGCAGCAGATCCCAATGACCGTCATCGATCTTCAGGCGATCAGGAGTCCAACGTTTCGCACATGAACCGGCAATGCGGACAAAGGTACTTGACAACTACCTGATTCGGGATTTGCCGGAATACGACCTGCAAGGTATACTGTATTAGTCCTTTTCCAAAGGTAGATAGGTGGGGGAGTGGCCAAGAAGAATGTTCTCGTCAGCCTTGACGTGGGTACGACCCGGACCCGAGCGCTAGCGTGTGAAGCCGCGAAGGATGGCCGCTTGCGAGTCCTTGGCGCTGGCATAGCGCCAACCTTCGGCGTGAAGCGCGGGGCCGTGATTGACATGGAGGCAACGACAGGGTCAATCAATTCCTGCCTGCGTCATCTCCAGCAGTCGCTCGAGCAGAAACCGCTCGCGACGCAGCTTAGCGTGAGTGGATGCACCGTCAGTTCGCAAATCGTGCGGGTTGAAACGGTGGTGAAGCAGGCCAGAGGATCGATTACGCCGGCCGAAATCGACAACGTCATAGAGATGGCGTGCAGCGTTTCCCTGCCGGAAGACCGCCAGATGCTCATGGCATTCCCGGTCGGCTTCATCCTCGACGGCACCGAGGGCATTCGCGATCCCGCCGGCATGTACGGCAACGTGCTGGGCGCGGAGGTGCACGTGATTACGGGCGCGGTGGGGCCGGTTCGCAATCTGACGTCTTGCGTGAACGCGGCGGAACTCGAGGTGGATGGGGAGATCATGCCCCAGGCGTTCGCGGCGGCCGAGGCGGTGCTGACGGAGCATGAAAAGCAGCTTGGCGTTGTGCTGGTGGACATTGGCGGCGGCACGACCGACATCGCGCTGTATATGGACGGCCTGCCGTGGCATACTGCTAGCATACCGGTCGGCGGCATGAGCATAACCAAGGACATCGCCTATGGCCTCAGGCTGCCCCAGGACGTAGCCGAAGAGATTAAGCTGCGCTGCGGGACGGTGGGAGAAGGCGCATTGGAAGACAATACGGAATTCAATGCTCCCGGCCTCTATCCCGGTAAGTGGTCGGTCATCCCGCGCCGAGACCTGGCCACGATTGTCGTTGCGCGAATGGAGGAACTCCTCGAACTCATCAAAGACGAGTTGCGGCGCACGGGGTATTTCGACGTGCTGCCGGCCGGGGTGGTGCTCACCGGCGGCGGCTCCGAATTGCACGGCCTGGAAGAGTTGGCCACCGCGGTGCTGGGCTTGCCGGTGCGCCAGGGAGTGCCGCCGGCCCTGCAAGGCATGGACGAGGAAATCTCCCGGCCGGAGTTTGCCACCAGCGTGGGGTTGTCGCTCTACGCGGCTCGTCTCCAGCGAGCGCGGAGGCGGCGCCCGTTCAGCGCCGCCATCGGCGCGGTGGCAGCGAGAGTTAGTTCAATCATGCGACCGTTCATTCCAATGAGTTAACGCAATGTAGGTGGTGCACATGGCACAAGGCTCAGAGAACCGCATTTCCCGGTTGTCACCGGGACCGTCCGATCAGCCGGATACGTCTGATCAATCGCACACGGAGCGCGCCCGGCAGCGGCAGGAGTCTTGGGCGCAAATCAAGGTGGTTGGCGCCGGCGGCGCCGGCGGCAACGCGATCGACCGCATGATCCAGAGTCGCGTCAGCGGCGTTGAGTTCATCGCCGTCAATACCGACGCCCAGACCTTGATGAGTTCCGACGCCGAGGTGCGCATTCGCATTGGCGACAAGCTGACCAAGGGTCTCGGCGCCGGCGGCGACCCCGCGGTTGGAGAGAAGGCGGCGGAAGAAGCCTACGAAGACCTCCAGGACGCCCTGCGCGGCGCCGACATGGTCTTCATCGCCGTTGGCATGGGCGGCGGCACCGGCACGGGCTCCGCTCCCGTCATCGCGGAAATCTCACGCAGCATCGCCGCTCTTACCGTGGGCGTGGTTACCAAACCGTTCACCTGGGAGGGCGTGCCGCGCAAGCGCATCACCGAAGAGGGCATCCGCAGACTGCGCGAGCACGTCGATACGCTCATCACAATACCGAATGACCGGATTCTGCAAATTGCGCCGAAGAATACGCCCATTGCGGAGGCCTTCCGGCTGGCGGATGAGGTGCTGCGCCAGGCCGTCCAGGGCATTTCCGACCTCATTACCCAGCCCGGGCTCATCAACCTGGACTTCAACGACGTGAAGACGATTATGCAGAATTCCGGCACCGCCTACATGGCCATTGGCTACGGCAGCGGCGAAAACCGCGCGTCCGACGCGGTGCGCGACGCTCTGGCCAATCCGCTACTGGAAATGTCCATCGACGGCGCCAAAGGCATTCTGCTGAACTTCACCGGCGGGCCGGACATGAGCCTGCACGAAGTCTCGCAAGCGGCTGAGATCGTCTCCAAAGCCGCCGACCCGGACGCGACCATCATCTTTGGCTCGGTGGTCGATGACTCGATGACTTCCGACCTCAAGATTACGATCATCGCGACCGGGTTCGATGAGCAAGAACTGCGGCGCATTAACATGCGTTCCTCCCCCGAGCCTCGCGGAGCGGAAGATCCGCAGCAACCGTCGGTGATTCCGATCGATCAGGAAGAGGTGCGGGAAATGGAAACCGAGCACGACCTGGACGTGCCGACGTTCCTGCGCAAACGCATAAACCGGCGGGGCCAGTAGCCGCCTGACGTAGCTGTCGTTGCCCCATTGGTGAAGCCGGCCGCCAGAGGCCGACTTTGAGTTACTGCTATCCCACGCTATTCCCATGGAGACCTTTGCATAACTGTGTCATTCCGGCGAAAGCCGGAATCCAGACCGCATTTACAATCAAAAATAGCCTGTTTTCAAGCCTTTGCACCCCCATCCCAACCTTCCCCCTCAATGGGGAAGGGGTTATGCAAAGGTCTCCCATGGCAGGGCCGACCGCCCAGGCCGTGCCTTGAGCGAACCCCGCGCCACCCCCGGCGCAGGCTGGATATCACTATTCCTGATTCACTGTCATTCCGAGCGCAGCGAGGAATCCAGGGCCTTCCCTCAACGTGCCTCACGCGGATGGAATAACAGGCAACAGGATGTGGGAAGGATAGGCCCGGCTGTGGTGGACTGCCTGCCGCGCCGTTTGCCATTGGTCGTCCAGGCCGTTGTTCTCCGCGCCCGTGTTGAGGTTCCGGTCGAAGCGCGGGAAGTTGCTGGACGAGACTTCGACGCGGATGCGGTGGCCGGCTTTGAAGACGTTGCCGATTACCCAGAGGTCGATCTCGTACTCGTAGACCGTGCCGGGCCGGATGAGTGACGACGTCTCCCGCCCTTCGCGGAAGCGCGCGCGCACAATGCTATCGCAAAGGCTGAAGGCGCGGCCGTCCGGATAGACGTCCACCAGCTTGGCCGTCCAGTCGGTATCCGGTTGATCGGTTTCGGCGTAGAGAACCACCTTGATCGGGCCGGTAACTTCCAGGTCGTGCTCCAGCCGTTCGCTGGTATAGCACAGCACGTCCTGGCGCATCTCGATATTCTGCTGGTCGTACGGCCCCCAGGGCACGATGTGGGGCGAACAGCAGTTGTTGCCGCCCAATGTCGGCACCGGCGCCATGGGGTCGTAGGTAAAGCCATCGGCCGGTTCGTCCGCCGGCGCATCGGTGGAGAGGCCGCCGTCGCCGTTCAGCGTATTGGCGGCGCCGCGAGAGTGGAAGTACCATCGCTGCCAGTCGGTGCGCGCCAGCGGCCACTCGCGCTCGCTGCGCCACTCGTTGCTTCCCATGATGAAGAGGCGCAGCGGCGGTTCTTCCAGAATGCCGTTTTGCTCTCCCTTCAGCCAGTAGTCGAACCAGCGCAACTCTTCACCATCCAGGTCAACCATCGAGTCCGCGCCAAAGTCCACCTGGCCCGTAACTCGTGACATAGAGAGCGTATGCGGCCAGGGGCCCATGATGAGTTGGCTCTGCCGCGCCTCCGCCGTGCCGCCGCGCAGTCGCAGTTCGTTCCAATTGTCGAACGTGGCCTTGGAGTAAAGGTCGAACCAGCCGCCCATGTTGTAGGCCGGCGCTTTGACGGTCTGCCAGTTTGCGCTGTTGCTGGATTTCTCCCAGTACTCGCCATAGTGCGGATGGCGAACCCAGTCTTTCCAGAACTCCAGATCTCGCCCAATTGCCGCGGGAATCTCGTCCACAGGCAGCGTGCGGAAGACCCGGCCCCAGTCTTCGTACTCGATGTTCTGCGCCGTGCGGCCATGGGTGCGCGAGCCCCACGTGGCCAGCACGCCAATCTGCAGAGCGCCCTGGGTATAGCCGGGCGAATCGTAGAAGTCGCAGGGGGCGACCCGGGGCACGATGCAGGTCAGGTGGTCGCTGCCCCGCCAGGCGGCGGTCCATTGGGTGATGCCAACGTACGACCCGCCCGCCATGCCGACCTTGCCGGCGCTCCACGGCTGCTGGGCAATCCATTCCACCGTGTCGTGGCCGTCGTCGGCTTCATTGTTTACCGGGTAATAGGAACCTTCCGAGTCCCAGCGGCCGCGCACGTCCTGCATGACGGCGGCATATCCCCGGCCGGCCAGGGAGCGCCCCTTCTCGATCAAGAGGTCGGTGTTGTTGCCGTACGGCGTGCGCATCAGCACGGTAGGCGCGGGCGCGGCGTCCGGCGGCAGAAAGATGTCGGCGGACAAAGCGGTCCCATCCCGCATCGGCACGTTGACGTCAACCATAGTCCGGATACTCGACACGGCGCACACCTCCCGTACGTTTCCAGTGTTATTACGTCAAGTTAGAACGTCGAACTTGCGGCCGCTCACGTGTGGCAGTGTAGCACAGGCTACGCTCGCGAACAGCCGCAAGCGCCCCTAGCCGCCCGTGATGTCCAGCGCCCGTTCATGCGCGCTCGCTTCCAACGCGTCGTCCAGCTGCGGCAATGCGGCGGTACCGTAGCGCCGTTGCAGGGCTTGCAGGATCAGATGGTCCGCAAAGGCCGGGTTCTTGGGCAGCAGCGAGCCGTGGAGATACGTGCCGTACACGTTGCGCCACCGCGCGCCTTCCGTGCGGTCCGAGCCGTTATTGCCAAACCCCTTCACCACGGTCGCGAGCGCGGCCGCCGGTTCGTGGAGATACGTCCGGCCGCCGTGGTTCTCGAACCCGACGAGTTTCCTGCCCTGCCATTCGGTAACGATGTTGCCAATGCAGCGTTCGCTGCCCTCGCCGGGATGCAGCGTATAGGCCGGCAGCGCCGCGATGCCGCGCAGTTCGCCGCCGGCGGCGTCGCGATAGTACTCGCCAAAGAGTTGGTACCCGCCGCACACTGCGAGCGCCACCAGGCCGTCGTCAATCGCGTCGCGCAGCGCCGGGCCTTTCGTCTCCACCAGGTCCTGTGAAGCCAGCCACTGCTCGCGGTCTTGCCCGCCGCCGACCAGCAGCAGATCGAGTTCACCGGCCTTGTCCAGAGGTCCCGGGCCAACGCTCCGCACCTCCACCGCGATGCCGCGCCACTTGCAGCGCCGCTCCAGGCAGATCACGTTGCCGCGATCCGCGTACATGTTCATCAGGCGCGGATAGAGATGCCCGATCACCAGTTTCATGCCTGTGTCTCCCAATAAGGACGCACGATCCCGCGCTCTTCCCACACCCGGCGCATGGCAATCATGCCGGTGTACGTGGCCAGAATGAAGAGCGTGCCGCCGGCGGGCACGGCGGCGAGCGCGTGGTCGAACGCACTGGCTATATCGCGCAGCACGGCAACGGAGTCCGCGCCGGCGTATTTCAAGCGCACCGCCATGTCCTCCGCGCGGCGGCCGCCGGCTGTGAGCGCCGCCGACGCCAGGCGCTCGAAATCCACGTCCCAAATCCAGGAAACGTCATGCCCGTCCGCCGCGCGGTCCTGGAGCAGCGCCAGCACGTGCACCGGCTCTTCTTCAGCGGTCAGAAGGCGCAGCACCTGATTCGCGCCGACGGGATTCTTGATGAGAAGCAGCCACGCCTGACGCCCGCCGGCCTCGATGCGCTCGGCGCGTCCAAAGGCGGGAATGGTGGCGCGAAGCCCCCGGGCAATCGCGCCCCGGGCAGCGCCCACGTGCCGCGCCGCCGTCACTGCGGCGAGCGCGTTGTAGACGTTATAGAGGCCCGGCACGCGCAGGTTGAGGCGCAGGTCTCCATCCGGCAGCGCGGCGGTGAATTTCGCCCCAGTCAAGCCGCGCAGAACGACGTTCTCCGCGCGCGCGTCACGCTCAGGCCGCCGCCAGCCGCACGCCGTGCAGGCATACGCGCCCAAGTGTCCGTAGTACGCGCCCGCATACGCCAAGGGCGAGGCGTCGTGCGGACAGTAGTGGGAGTCCGCCGCCAACTCGACGCCCTCGCCCGTCAAGCCCGGATCTTCCAGGCCGAAGTAGCGCACCGGGCCGCCAAAGCCCTCGCCGAGGCTTGCCACCAACGGATCATCCCCATTGAGCAGCAGCGCCGTTGCGGGGCCAAGTTCGGCAAACGCGGCCCGCAAACCCGCGGCGATCGTCTGCACCTCGCCATAGCGGTCAAGCTGATCGCGAAACAGGTTGGTCACCACGATGCAGGACGGCTGGTGTTGCCGCAGCGCCTGGACGATGGCGGCCTCGTCCAGTTCCAGGACGCCGATGCTCTCCGGCGGGAGACGCAGCCGGCCATGCCAGTTCGCGCGCTCCAGCAGCATGCTCAGGACGCCGCGCGTCAGGTTTGATCCCGTGGCGTTATGTAAAACCGAACGCCCGTCCGCGGCGAGGGCGTTGCGCAGCAGGGCGGCCGTGGTCGTCTTGCCGTTGGTGCCGGTAACGAAGATGGCGCCGCCGGGCACTTGGCTCAAGAGGTAGCCAAGCAAGTCCGGCGCAACCCGCTCGGCCACCAGACCGGGAAGGGCCGTGCCGCCGCCCCGCCGCAGACGGCGGGTGAAGGCCCCCGCCACCCTGGCCGCCAGCGCCGCGACGATGCGACGCAAGCGGGAAGCAACGACTTTCCGATCATCCGTCCGTGGTGAGAGGTTGCCCGCAGGTGGTGGCATTAGACGTGAATCCGACGCGCCGCAGAGACTTCAAAAACCCTCACCGCAACGTAACTGGCCGCCGGTAGCGGCGTCGACGCCGTGTATAGCCTGTTGCGTGCAGCAGCGCACAGAATCGCGCAAAGCTTCAACGGGATGTCTCGGCAAGGAAAGTAGCAGGAGAGTTATTCGCTAGAATCGCTCGAACCGCTCGACGTCCAGCACGAAGATGACCGCGCCGCCCACCTGCACCTCGACCGGGTAGGGCATATAGAACTCGCCCGGCTCCATGGCCGGCGGCATTGGATTGACGTACTGCATGCGCGTCGTGCAATTGCGCCGGACCACCACGAGCACTTCGCTCACCTGCTCTTCCGCCACACCCACGAGCACGGTGGCGTTGCCGTGCCGCAGGAATCCGCCCGCCGTATTGATGCGCGTGGCGCCAAAGCCGGCCTGCACCAAGCTGTCAACGAGGTTGCCCGCGTCCTCGTCCTGGACGATGGCGACCACGAGTTTCATGCTTTCGTCCACGCTGCTCAACTCCTTAGAACCCATTTAAGATCGTCTTGTCTGCATTGAGGAACGTTCGCCCTGAGCCTGTCGAAGGGTGTTTGGAACCGCCGCACGTTGGCGAACGACCGTTCATGCTTCGACAGGCTCAGCACGAACGGTTCACATCAGCTTTGCAAACACCTTCCAAGCAGACAGTAAACAGGTCCTTAGCCCGCACATAGTCGATTCCAAGAGCGGCCATGGCTATGCGCGCCGCAACGGCTTACCCAAAGCTCCATGCCATCCCATCGCGCCGTAGTCAATCCCCACAACTGGCGGCAACCTAGCAGGCCCGCACTCACGTGCTCGTTGCCCGTCGTTACGCCTTGCCCGGCGCAGCCATCCGCGTCTTCGGGGCGGTCGCGGCAAGCGACAGCGCTAGCGCAACCGCTCGATGAGGGCGTCGGCCACTTCCGACGTGCCGGCCGCGGTCGGGTCGTTGCGGTCAGGCTTCATGTCGTACGTCACGTGCTTGCCCTCGGCGATCACGTCCGCCAGCGCCCCTTCCATCCGGTTCGCGGCCTCGCGTTCGCCAAGGTGGCGCAGCATCATCACGGCGGAGAACATCTGGGCCATGGGGTTCACCTTGTTCTGGCCCGTGTACTTGGGCGCGCTGCCGTGAATTGGCTCGAAAAGCGCCATCTGGTCGCCGATATTCGCGCCCGGCGCCACGCCCAGGCCGCCCACCAGACCGGCGCTGAGGTCGGACAAGATGTCGCCGTACAGATTGGGCATGACCATCACGTCGAACTGTTCCGGCCTGCGCACGAGTTGCATACAGGTCGCGTCCACGATCATGTCCCAGAATTCGATTTCAGGATAGTCTTCCGCGACCTCGCGGGCCACCCGCAGGAAGAGGCCGTCCGAGTGCTTCTGGATATTGGCCTTGTGGATCGCCGTCACGGTTTTGCGTCCATTCGCCCGCGCGTACTCGAAGGCGAACTTGACGATGCGGCGCGAACCCTCTACGGAGATCGGCTTGATCGTGATGCCGGAGTCCATGGGAATGCTGCTGCCGTGATTGGCGCGGATGAAGTGGATAAGCTCCAGGGCGTTGCCCGCGCCTTCCTCGAACTCGATGCCGGCGTAGAGGTCCTCCAGGTTTTCGCGCACCACCACGATGTCGATGTCATCGAAACGCGACTGCACACCGGCATAGCTCTTGCAGGGCCGCAGATTGGCGTAGCACTTCAATTCCTTGCGCAAGGTGACGTTGAGGCTGCGAAAACCGGTGCCCACCGGTGTCGTAATCGGCCCCTTGATGCCCACCTTGTTCCGGCGCAAGGAGTCGATCACCGACTGCGGCAGCAGTTCGCCGGTCTGCTCGAAGACGTGCAGGCCGGCCTCTTGGACGTCCCACGTTATGTCGAGGCCCAGGGCCTCCACCACGCGGCAGGTCGCTTCCGTGATTTCTGGACCAACGCCGTCGCCCGGAATGAGGGTAATTGTATACGCCACCAAGTGTTCTCCTGTTCAGTCGAATTCTTACCGATTGCGCGCGTTCCGCGCCGTCCGCGCCAGCCGCGCGATTGCTATTCCTCCCTCGCATTATATACTGTGGGTACGTGGTTCGCCAGAATGCGCGCCCGCCGAGGCCGAGTTGCAAGCGTCGCGGGCGGCGCGGCCGGCGAGCCGTCGAGCAAATCAGTCGCAAGGCACAACGCACAATGAAGCAGAAACTCACGTGGCTCTTCGTCCTCGCGGTCTCGGGCATAATCGGCCTGGGTCTCATGATCATGACCGCGCCGCGCAACCACGTCTACGATCCGCGCATCGACGAACGCAACACCGCCGTCGTCACCAAGCGGCCGCAGGACATCCTGGATGCGATCCTGGTCCAGGCCGAGGGCCTGCCCAAACAGGACATCGAGATCGTCGAAACGCGGAATACCCTGCCCACCTACGTGCGCTACTACCCCATCCGGCGCTACACGGTCACCCGGGTGCGCATCCGCGCCAACGAACCCCTGTGGCTGGACGCCTTCACCGTGTCGCCAACCTACGAGTACATCATCACGGCCGACGTTGAGTACACCGACCGCGACCAACGCCAGATCACGGTACACGTCACGCGCCCGGGTATGTTCACCGGCTTTTCGATACGCACCTCTCTCTTCTCGCCGTAGGCTCCAGGCGAAGGTTGAGTTGTCCGGCCTAGAGTGGGAAGATGGCTTTTTCGGCCAGAGGCCGCCTTTTGCCCGCCGCGCCGGTTAACTATACAATTGGTACCGGCAATCGGGCATAGATGCAGAGAGCGCAAAGGACACGTATGCAGGCGATCATTCTCGCCGGGGGACTAGGGGAGCGGCTGCGGCCGTTCACACTGGACCGCCCAAAGACGATGGTGCAGGTAGCGGGCGCGCCGATTCTGGCGTACCAGCTTGCCTGGCTGCGCGCCAGCGGCGTAGACCGCTTCATCATTTCCTGCGGCTACCGGCACGACGTCATCCAGGACTGGTTCGGCGACGGCGCGCGCTACGGCGTCTCCATCGCCTACGCGATCGAGCGTGAAAAGCTCGGCACCGGCGGCGGCCTGAAACTCGCCCTGGGTTACGCGGATCCGGCAGAGCCTCTCATTCTCGCCGCGAACGGCGACACGCTCACCGGCGTGGACATCGCGCCCATGGTGGACGCCCATCGAGCGGACGAGAATCTCGCCACCATCGCGCTTACCCAGTTGCAGAGTCCGTACGGCATTGTCGAGTCGAATGATGCGCGCAAGGTGACGGCCTTCCGCGAAAAGCCGCTGCTGCCCTACTGGCTGAGCGCCGGCATCTACGCCCTCTCGCCGAGTGTTCGCGCGCTCCTGCCGGATCGAGGCGATCACGAACGCAGCACGTTTCCGCGGCTTGCCCGTGAAGGCACGCTGGGCGCGCATAAGTCCACCGCGTATTGGCGGGCGATCGACACGGCCAAGGACCTCTCCGAAGCGGAAACCGAACTAGCCGAAAATCCACTGCCCCATGTCTGAACAGCCAGAAACAGGAAAGAGCACAGGCTTCGACTATCCAGCCTGGGAACAAGACCTCGACGACGAAACCCTCAAGCAGTCGATGCAGGTCTACTACGACGAGCGCGCCAGCGAGTACGTGGACTGGTTCCTGCGCACCGGGCTCTACGACCGGCCGGAAACGAACGCGCCGTTTCTGGATGGCTTGCGCCGCCTTGAAGAGGAGGTTGCCGCGTTTGGCGAACGCCGCGCGGGACCAATCCTGGAAGTTGCCTGCGGCATCGGCTGGTGGACGTCGCTGCTCGCGCAGGCGGGCCGGGAGGTAGTCGCCTTCGATTACGGCCCGCGCATGTTGGCCCAGTGCCGCGAGCGGCTGGCGCGTAACGACGTGGACGCGGCGCTGGTGCGCGCCAGCGCCTATGCGCTTCCGTTCGCGGAAAGGGCTGTGGACGGCTGCCTCATGGGTTTCTTCTTCAGCCACGTGCCCCATGAAGACGTCGGCCCGCTGCTGGCCGCGGTGGGTCAGACGGTGCGCCCCGGCGAGGAGGTGCTTATCATCGACTCCAGCCTGCCGTCGCTGGACGGCGTGGAGACCGAAGTCCAGCAGCGCCCCCTGCGCGACGGTTCGCTGCATCCCGCCCTCAAGGTCTACTACGGCGTGGACGGCCTCACGAGCGTGCTGGAGCCATTCGCGGAGAACCTGACGGTTGAGAAGATAGAGGGCCTGTTCATCGCGGCGCGCTACCGGACGCCGGGCTGAACGGACTGCGGCGGCGGCGGGCAGGCGCGGAGCGCCAATCCTAACCGCACGGATAAGGCGTCTCGACGATGTCGGGCGGCGGCAGGCGCCAGGCGGTCAGGCCGCTCTCTTCATCGAGCGCCACCAGCAGGTTGCCCTCGGTTGCCACGGCAAAGTCGCGAATTGGCGCCAGCGGGCTTACCGTACCCAGGATGCTGCCGTCGAAGCGGAGCACGACCAGCCGGATATTCTCCGAGAGGCCGACCAGGTAGTCTCGATTGGCTACGATCTGCGATACCGGCATGGCATCCTGCACCCACAGTTGACAACCGTCCTGATAGTACGCCGCGATGCCGTGCACGCCGCCGACGTAGATGATGTCGCCGGGTTGGGATACCGCCAGGGCGCGGCCGCGGGCGGGCGTATGCCACTCAAGTTCCTGGCTTTCAATGTCGAAGAGGCTGACGTGCCGTTCGGTAAGGGCGACTACCTTGCGGTTGAGGCCGGCGAGCGCAACGTCAACCACGGGCTCGCTGAAGTCCGAGCCCATCATCTTCTCGCCGCGTTCGTTGACCACCATCACCTGAAAGCGGCCCTCGCCAATCCCTCCCAACGCAACCCGATCGCCGTCCGGCGAGAGATGAAAACTGTTGAGGCCCGGCAAGGCCTGGTATTCAAGCGACGTAAACCAGACCAGCTTGGATACATCGAATCCAAAGGCCCGGCCCAACCCCTCCGCGTTCGAAGTGGAGGCGACCATCGTCCGACCGTCGCTGCTAATGGCGGCGTTCTCAAGAATTACCGCATGTTCAGCCAGCGGTTCGCTCCAACGTGGGGTGCCGTCCTGAGCGAGCGCCTGCGCGCCAATGCCCACGGCGAAGATCGCCTCGCCGGCTCGCGCTACCGCAAGGTCGTACGTCGGCAGAGAGAGGCTGCGGAGCCACTCGCGCTCCCCCTCTCCGGTCCAGCGTTGGATCACGCCGCTGGTGTCGCTGCCGAGCACGGCGCCGCCTTCCGGCGACAACGCGATGACGTGGGCCGGCTGCTCCAAGACGCGCGCCCAGACCGGTTCCAACCAGGTGCGGCCCAGAATAGGCGACACTTCTGTGACGCGAAAGTCGTAGACCGTATCCTCACGGATGGCGGCCTCGATGTTGCGCTCACGCCATTGCGCCGCCACCGCTCTCGCCTCGGCGGCAGAGATGAAGGGTCCCAGTAGAACCAGCGGCGGGTTGTCCCGGCTGAGCGCGGCGCGATACGCGGCCGCCTCTTCTTGCACGCGCTGGGCTTCTTCAACACTGGCAAACGGTCCCAGGGCAACGCGCGAGACGGCGATTGGCTCGGCCGCGATTTGCAGCCGCCCGGCCTGGAAGAAGAGTTCGCGCAGCGCGGGGCCGTCCGTCAGAGCGGTATTGGCGAGGAAAGAATCGAACTCGGTTTCCGCGAGGCTAAGCTGGGAGTATGCCGCGGCCAGGGCATCTTGCTGGTTGGTGTCGAGGTAGCGGCGAAATTCGCCGGCGGCTCGCGCCAGAGGATCGACTGCCGCCAGCAGCCCGGCCGCTCCGGGCACGGTTTGAGCGGCATTGACGTCTACCACCTGCTGCGCCAGGTGCTGAATCTCAGGGATGAGAAATTCGAGCGCCCGCCGGTACTTCCGGGTGGGCAAGGAGTCTTGCAGGTACGCCAGGTTGTTGACGTTGAGACGGCGGATTATGAGAATGGCGTCACGAGAGATGTGCTCGATGCGGTCGTCGGCTCGGCTTTGCTCCGCCGCTGGCGCGGCGGACGAGGTTGCGTCCGGCGGCGTTTCGCCGCAGCCGAGGCCGAATGCGGTCAGCAACACGCAGAGAGCCAGCGCTCTCCCCACCCGACCCGCTTTCATCATCGCGTTAACCTAGACCACCGCATCAATCTGCGCTCGATCCGCTAGAAGTCGTCTTCCATCGCCATCACGCCCTCCTGGTCGATCTCTTCACCTTCCAGATCGGCCCACGCATAGGCGTCGCCGGTTTCTTCGGCGGGCTCGCCCTCAGCGGCCTGCGTGACCTCCTGCCAATACTCCTCGCTATCCAACTGGCTGCCGCTCTGGCCGGGGAACGAGTGCTGGCCCGCCTGGCTGGGATGCTGGAAGGTTTCTTTGATGACAACGTAGAGGTCCCGGCCCTGAATGCCCACCACCGCGGCGGCGTAGCGATTGCCGGAGTCCATCAAGTAGATCAGACGTTGCGATAGCGAAGCGGTCAGTTGCCCCAAGGCTTGACCGCTGCGGCTCAGCACGCGCATAACGCCGCCGCGCTGTTGCAATTGCAGCGGGTCGCCGGCCAACGGCAGCGCCTGGCTGCGCGTGCCCGGCACGGGCAGCGCCTTGACGATCTTCGTCTTGCCGGGCTCGGCAATGAAGATGTCCGCCGGAACGTGCTGCACGTCGTTGGCGGCGTCAACGTCCACCGGCGCTTCCAACCAGGACTCGAGCCGCGCGAGGTTGCGCTTGGCAATCGCGTTGAACGGGTCGAGTTCCAGCGCGCGGCGGTAGTTTTCCTGGGCCTCTTGCAGCAAGCCCAACTCCCAGAGCGCCTTGCCAAGGCGATTGTGCGCGTCAACGTCCCGCGGGTCGAGCTTTACGATCGAGCGATTGATCTTCTCGGCCTCGGCCCAGCGGTGATGCGCCGCGCACTGGATAGCCTGCTGCTCCCAGTAGCGTTTGAAGCGGCTGCGTTCAGCGCCAATGATCTGTGCCATATCTCTTCGCCTCTCATGGAAGGGATGCACCGCCGCGCAAAGACAAACAAGGGCGCGGCAACGTGCGGCAAGTAATGAGAAGTCTTGACTGCGGGCGTACTGCTCCTACGAAGGAAGGGCTGTGGAAGCATGAAACACCGGCAGCAGTGCTATACTTGACGTGAACCAGGGGATAGTTCACAGCCAACGCACGCTTCTACTATAACACAAGCGTCTGCGACTTCACTACCTCTACACGGTGAAAAGGGCAAAATTCCGGCATTTTCCCTCACGCCGCCTACCCAGGGGCGCAATGAGCAGCACGAGTTCGTGCAATCCGCCCTTCCTGCAATTCGATTCGCCATAGACAAACGCTCCGATTATATATGCAAGCGCCCAACAAGACAAGCGCCTCGCCGGATACCGGCCCGCCAGCCCGCCCCGGCGCCGGCGCAGTTGCCGCCAGTGTGCTCATTCCCACCTGGAACGGCAGGGAATTGCTGCGCGCCTGCCTGGACTCCCTGGCGCGGCAGACGTTTCGCGATTTCGAAGTGGTGGTGGCGGAAAACGGCTCGCGCGACGGCACGCTCGACATGCTGCGAGAGGAGTTTGCGTGGGTGCGCGTCGTCGCCCTCAAGCGCAATGTTGGCTTCGCGCGCGGCGTGCACGCGGCCTACGACGCCGCCAGAGGCGGCCTGATCGTGCTGCTCAACAACGATACCGAAACCGCGCCAACGTGGCTGGCGGAGCTTGCGAGCGCGGCCAATCGCTATCCGGAGGCCGCCTCCTTTGCCTGCAAGATCCTCCTGCTCCAGGATCGAGGACGCCTGCACTCGGCCGGCGACTACTGCGGCGCCGACGGTATGCCGGGAAACCGCGGCGTCTGGGAAGAGGACGGGCCCGCCTTCAGCGCGCCCGGCTGGGTATTTGGCGCGCAGGGCGCCGCCTGCGCCTATCGCCGCAACCTGCTGGAGACTATCGGCTTCTTCGATGAAGACCTCGTCTCCTATTGCGAGGACGTTGACCTGAATTGGCGCGCCAACCTGCGGGGCTACCACTGCCTCTACGTGCCGGAAGCCCGCGTCTATCACCACGTTTCCGCCACCGGCGGCGGGCCGCTGGCGAGCTACTATAGCGGTCGCAACACCATCGCGGTTGCCGTCAAGAACATTCCCGGCCCGCTGTGGCGGCGGCACTGGCGGCGCATCGTCACGCGGCAGTTGGCGATCGCGCTCGAGGCCGCGCGCAGCTTTCGGGGCGCGGCCGCGCGGGCGCGCTTGCGCGGACAGCTTGCCAGTCTCCTTCTCATTCCCGCCATGCTGCGCAAACGGCGCGCAATCCAGCGGCAGAGAACAAGAGACCTGGCGCGCATCGAGCGGTTGATGGGCCCGTGGATTCTGCCGCTCGAGCGGTAAGCGGCGTTGGCGCGCCTCGCGGTACGTCCATGCCTGACCAAGAGAAGATCTTTCGGCTGGCCGCATTCACTTGCAAGACAATCCGACTGCCCTATACTACCCCTATCGGCATGACGCATCGAGCGCAATCGAGGGAGCCACTTTGCCAATGAAGTTTCTCAAACGCCTCCTTGGGGGCCCGGACGGAGACGCGGAACCGGGCGTCGACCCGGACCTGCTGTGGTACTACGTGCGCTGCAACCGCTGCGGCGAGACCGTGGCAATCATGGCGCGCAAGGGATACGACCTGGTTGAAGAATTCGAGGATTCCGGCGAAGGCGACGCGCCCACCGGCTACAGCCTCTACAAGGACGCCATGGGCCGCAGCGACACGTGCTTCCAGCACATGCGCATCGAGATTCACTACAACCTCCAGTATGAAGAGCAGAGCCGCCACATCCAGGGCGGCACGTTCATCACGGCTGAAGAGCACCACGCCGCCGCAGATCCCACGGCGGATTAGAGAGATCCCAGAATGAACGCAGGACTGCCGGCCGCTCTCCTGCGGCGCGGCGCTACCGCCGGCAAGTCATGGACTCTGCTCGTCGTCGTCATTGCCGTGTTGCTCGGCGTCGGCATCGGCTGGGGAGCGGTCAACTTCTCGCCGTTCGTGCTGCTCTTCCTGCTTGCCGGGCTGGTTGGCGCCATTGCCGTTGCCTTCCAGCCGGGATTTGCGCTCATCGGGCTGATAGCAATAGTCTGGCTGCTGCCCTTTGGCACGCTGCCGTTCCGCATCGGCTTTCGCTTCAGCTTCCTGGACCTGGCCACCGGCGCGCTGCTCATGCTCTTTGCCTGGCAGGTGTGCACGCGCCGCGCGTCGCTCCCGCCGCGCGTCCCCGTCATCGCCGTTGCGTTCTATGCCCTCTTGCTGCTGGTGGCGGCCGCCAACGGTCTGCGTTTCGGCCTCACCGAAGACGCCGTTACGCACTCGATCAAGCTGGCCTCCAGCGCGCTCCTCTTCGTCATGCTCACGTCGTGGCTCCAGTCCCCGATAGCCATCCGGCGCGCGGCCGCGTGGTTCCTGGCGTGCGCCGCCGTCGAGGCGCTGCTCGGCGTGCTGTTCTACTTCCTGCCCGCGGGCAGCGCCGTGAGCATCCTCTCCCAGTTGGGGCGATTTGGCTATCCCGTCGGCGGCGGCGTGCTGCGCTATATCGCCGACACTCCTTTGCTGCGCGCGACGGGCACCAGCATCGACCCCAACATGCTTGGCGGCGCGCTAGTGTTCGCCATTGCCTTTGGCGTGGCGCTGTGGGCGCATCAACCCCGGCGCTGGTGGCTGCTCGGCGTATTGGGCCTGTTCCTGCTCTGCCTCCTTCTCACCCGGTCCCGCGCCGCCTTGCTGGGCAGCGCCGCGGCCATCGCGGCGCTGACCGTGCTGCGCTACCGCGCCCTCCTGTGGCTCTATCCGCTCGGCGGCCTGGCAATCGTCGCCCTGCCCCAAACGCGCGCCATGCTCATGCACCTCATCTCCGGCTTGCGCGCGCAGGATCGGGCGGCGGCAATGCGCCTCGATGAATATGCCAAGTCGTTTCAACTCATCCAGGACTACCCGTTGCTCGGCGTGGGTTTCGGCCCGCCGCCAACGATAGACACGTTTGTCGGCGTCTCGAGCATCTACCTGCAACTGGCCGAATTGGGCGGAATCCTCACCCTCGGCGCTTTCTGCCTGGCGGTTGGGGCCGTGCTGTGGAGCGTGTGGCAAGACTGGCGCGCGCGCGGAGCGAGCAATACGGCAGAAGACACCAAGTCCGGGGAAGATTCCGCGAACGAGTGGATTGTGCTCGGCGCGATTGCCGGGCTGCTGGGGGCGCTGGTTACCGGACTGTTCGATCATCATTATGTCGCCTTCCCGCACATGGCAACGCTCTTCTGGCTCACCGCCGGACTGGGCGCAGCCGCGGCCTGGTCGCGGCGAGGCCCGCGCGACGCTGCCGACGCCGGCGCGGGGATGCTATGATGAGGGCTGACCGCTTCCGAGCAGCAGTCTGCTGAATCATAGGATCCCTTGAAGCCTCGCCAAGCGCCTAGAATCCCACACGGGCCGAGCATCAGCGCATGAGAATTGGCATCGATTGCCGCCTCCACTACTACAACCGCACCGGTATCGGCCGCTACATTCGCAACCTCGTACAGGAGTTCCCCCAGTGCGCCCCGGCCGGGACGGAGTTGATTCTCTTTCAAAGCAGACGGGATCGAAAGGCGCTGGCGCGAGCGCCAATGATGCGCCGGCGGGTCATAACGCCGGCGCACCACCGCTGGGAACGGTGGCTGCTGGCCGCGGAAGTTGGATCGAGCAACGTGGACGTGCTGCATAGTCCCGACCATGTCGCGCCCCACCGCCGGGGCTGGCAAAGCGTCGTTTCCGTACTCGACCTTGCTTTCCTCGCCCACCCGGAGGCCTATAGTCCCGAGAGCCTCCGCTACTACGCGCAGGTCTTTCGCTCGCTGCGTCACGCGGCCAAGGTGATTACCATATCGGACTTTACCCGGCAGGAAGTCCTCAATCGCGTTTCGATCGCGCCGGAGCGGGTGGAGACAGTCCACCTGGCGGCGGATCCGGCCTATTTCCCGCACCCTACGTCCGCTGTTGAGAATATGCGCGGCCGCCTCGATCTTCCTCATCCGTACTTTCTCGTCGTCGGCACAATCGAGGCGCGCAAGAATCTGGAACGCCTCATCGCGGCCTACGCCTCGCTGCCGCGCGGCGACCTCCCCCACCTGGTCTTCGCCGGCGGCAGGGGCTACCAGTACGATAGAGTCCTGGAAGCGGTGCAAGCGCAGCGCGTAGAGGACCAGGTGCGCTTTCTGGGGCACGTGAGCGATGCCGATTTGCCGCCGCTCTACTCCGGCGCGCTTGCTCTCCTCTTTCCATCCCGCTACGAAGGATTCGGATTGCCAATTCTCGAAGCAATGGCGTCCGGCTGCCCGGTGCTTACGTCAAACTGCGGCAGCATGGCGGAAGTTGCCGGAAACGCCGCCGTGCTGGTGGATCCCAACGTGACGGAGTCGATTGCGGACGGCATTGCGACCCTTATGCAAGACTCGACACTGCGGGATAGCCTCATAGCCACGGGTAGCGAGCGCGCGCGACGGTTCTCTTGGCGCGCAACGGCTGAGCGGACGCTCGCCGTCTATCGTGAGGCGGCGTCCGCGCCGGAGCCGGCGGAGGTTGACTGATGCGCGTGCTCTTCCTCACGCCGCAACCGCCCTGGCCGCCTCACGCCGGCCCGGCCATCCGCAACTATCAACTCATCGCCGGCGCCGCTACCCGGCACCAGGTGTACGTACTGTGCTTTGGCGATGCCGGCACGGACCTGAGCGCGCTCGATGAAGTATGCAACTGGGCCGGGTGGGTAGCGCGGCCTCATCCCACACGGCTCGACCGCACAATGAACCTGCTGCGGAGCCCCGAACCGGACCTGGCGCTGCGCCTGCGGAGCGAGGCCTTTGCCGAGCGGCTGCGATTCATGCTGGCGAATCAGCGCTTCGACGTCGTGCAGTGCGAGGGACTGGAGATGGCCCCGTACCTCGCCGTGGCCAGAGAACACAGCCCTCAGAGTCTGCTGGTGCTCGACGAGCACAACGTGGAGTACGTATTGCAGGAACGCATAGCCGCCGTTTCCGGCGCCGTGGGACGCTGGTACTCGCGGGAGCAGGCGCGGCGGCTGCGGTCGTATGAAGCGGAGGCGCTTGCGGCGAGCGACGGCTGGATCGCCGTTTCCGACGTGGACGCGGCCTCGCTGAAGCCACTTGCTGGCGGCAAGCCCCACGCGGTCGTTCCCATCGGCGTCTCGCCGGAAGAGCACGAGCCGCCGGAAAAGCCCCTGGCGAGTTCTCCGCGCCTCTTCTTCGCGGGCAAGCTGGACTACCGCCCCAACCGGGACGGCTTGCGCTGGTTCTGCACGCGGGTCTGGCCGCTCATTCGCGCCGAAGCGCCCACGGCTGAGTTCATCATTGCCGGTTCCGGCGCGGGCCGGGGCAGCCTCTGGCTCCGCCAGCCGGGGATACGCCTCCTGGGCTACCTGGACGATAGGGAGTTTGCGCAGGCGCTGGGCAGCGCGTGGGTGGCGGTAGTGCCGCTGCGGGCGGGAAGCGGTATGCGCGTCAAGATTCTCGAAGCCTTCCTGTGGGCCAAACCGGTCGTGACCACGAGTATCGGCATCGAGGGTATCGCGGCGCTACCGGGCGAACACGTACGCATCGGCGATACGCCGGAAACCTTTGCCGCGCATACGCTTGAACTGCTGCGCGACCGCCTGCTGGCGGAAGAGCAAGGCCGGGCCTCCAAACGCCTGGCGGAGGAACTCTACGACTGGCGGCGCTTTACCCCGCGCCTGCTTGACTTCTACGAGCGCCTCGCGGAGCCGAGCCATGCCCACGTCTAGCGTCTCTCTCATCGTCACCGTGCGCAACGAGGAAGCGGCGTTGCCCGCGCTTCTGGCGTCGCTGGCGGCGCAGGAGCGCCCGCCGGACGAGATTGTCATTGCCGACGGCGGCTCCACGGACGGCACCATACCCTTGCTGCGCGCGTTCGCCGCGGGCCGGCCCGAATCCGTCATTCCGGCGAAAGCCGGAGCCCAGTGCCCGGTCGTCCTGCTCGAACTCCCGGAAGCCAACATCGCCCAGGGGCGCAACGCCGCCATCCAGGCCGCCGGCGGCGACGTAATCGCCGTCACCGACGCCGGCGTTTCCCTGCCTCCGTACTGGCTGGCCGAACTCGCGCGTCCGCTGGAAGAACGGCCGGAGGTTGACATGGTTGCCGGGTACTCCCGCGCGGATCCAAAGACCCGCTTCGAGGAACTGCTGGCAGCCACCACGCTGCCGCTGGTGAGTGAAGTGCGGGAAGAGTCCTACCTCGCCTCCAGCCGCACGGTGGCGTTCCGCCGCAGCTTGTGGGAACGAGCGGGGGGCTACCCGGAGTGGCTCGACTATTGCGAAGACGTGGTGTTCGACCGCAATTGCCAGGCGGCGGGCGCGCGCGTCGTCTTTCAACCGGCGGCGAGCGTGCGCTTCCGTCCCCGCCCAGACCTGCGCGCGTTCTTCACGCAGTACTACCGGTACGCCCGGGGCGACGGCAAGGCGAACCTCTGGCCGGAACGCCACGCCCTGCGCTATGCCGCGTACCTGCTCGGGAGCGCATTGCTGTGGCGCGGCCGGCGGCATCCCGCATGGTGGGCGGTACTCGCGCTGGCCGCTGTCGCCGCCGTCCGCAAGCCGCTGATGCGCACGCTGACCGATCCCGCGCCGCGCGGCACGGCGAGTCTTCTTCCCACGCTGACCGGTATCCTAGGTCTACGCGTTGTGGGCGACGTCGCCAAGATGCTTGGCTATCCGGTGGGCGTATGGTGGCGCTGGCGTCGCTTGCGAAACAGCCGTACGCTGCCGCGCGGCCGTTCACCGCAAGATAGACAAAACCGCTAGGCCCGGCGTCTATGGAACTCTCCATCGTCATTGTTACTCACAACGTTCTGCCGTTGCTGCGCGCCTGCCTCGCCTCGCTCTATGCCAGCGACTTCGCGCCCGGCTTCGAGGTATTCGTCGTGGACAACGGCGACGACGATTCGCTCGACATGGTGGCGGCCGAGTTTCCCCACGCGGGGCGCATCCTGGGCTCGCCGCACATTGGCTTCGCGGCGGGCAACAATCTGGCTTTGCCGCGCACCCGCGGGCGCTACGTTCTCTTGCTCAACCCGGACACGGAACTCCCGCCCACCGCGCTCGCGCAACTCTACGACGTGATGGCGCGGCATCCTCAATGGGGAATTGTCGGCCCCAAGCTCATACGCGCCGACGGCAGCCTGGACCTTGCCTGCCGCCGCTCGTTTCCCACCCCCTGGAACGCGCTCATGAAAGCCACAGGCCTCGCCGGACGCTTTCCCCGGTCGCGCGTCACGGCCGGCTACAATCTCTCCTATCTCGATTCCAATGAAAGCTACCCCCTGGACGCGGTAGTGGGCGCATTTATGTTCATTCGCCGCGCAGCCCTCGACCAAGCGGGGCCGCTGGACGACGCCTTCTTCATGTACGGCGAAGACCTTGACCTCTGCTACCGCATCAAGCAAGCTGGATGGCAAGTGTGGTATTGGCCGAAAGTCGCCGTGCGTCACCATAAGGGCGAGAGCAGCCGCCAGCGGCCCGGCCGCATGACGTTCGAGTTCTTTCGCGCGATGCACCTGTTCTACGCCAAGCACCAGGCGCATCGCAACCCGACTGTCTTGAATGTGCTGGTCTTTATGGCGATTTGGCTCTTCTGCGCGCTTGCAATGTGCCGGCTCCGGCTGCGGCGTGAATCCGGGCAAGCGCCGCGTCTCACCGGGCTCTAGCAGGCTGACAGGGACATTTGTGTGTCATTCCGAGCGCAGCGAGGAATCTAAGCATGTTGGCTTTGCAGGATTGCGCATTAGATTCCTCTCTCCGCTGCGCTTCGTTCGGAATGACACGTGAGGTCGGACAATCACGTGAAGTTGGATATAGAATACATACTCCTATCAGGCCCTAGCCGGGGAGGAGAAGCGCCGTGTCGCGCAGAACGCTCAACGTCATCTTCATAGCGCTGTGGCTGGCATTCGACACGCTGGCAATCGCGCTTGCATTCCTCTGCGCTCATTACGTCCGCTTTACGCTGGGCTGGCCGCCGCCGGAAGAGATCCACGCGCTCGCGGTCTACTACCGGCTGTGGCTGCTCTTGACCGGGGCGTACCTGGGCATGTTGCTCATCTATGGCTTGTACCGTCCCGAACGCCAGGTGGCGGCGGAAGAGCACCTCCTCAAGACATTCGCCGCCGTCGCGCTGGGCACGGTCATCTCCGTTGGCGTCTCTACCTTCTTCTGGCGGGAGGGGTTCGTCTACTCCCGCCTCCTCATTGGCTACACGGCGGCGCTCAGCGTTCTCTTCCTCACCGGCGAGCGCGTCATCCTCTCGTTCATCCGCGGCGCGCTGCATCAGCGGAACATTGGCACGGTGCGCACCGTCATCGTGGGCCACGGCGTCGGCAGCGAGATCGTGCACGGCCATCTCCGGCGCTTACCGCACCTTGGCTACGAGGTAATCGGCATACTGGATGACGACCCCGACGGCCGCCTCCGCCGCCTGCAATACCCGTTGCTGGGCAAGGTAGAGACGCTGCCGCACGTCATCCGCGAACACGACGTGCGCGAGATCATCATCACACTGCCGGCGCTCAATACCGGCGAACTCCTGAACATCCTCGATCTCTGTCCCACGGAAAACGTCCACATCCGGGTGCACCCGGATCTCTTTCAGTTTCTCGTCACCACCATCCAAGTCGATGAAATCTCCGGCCTGCCTCTGCTCACGGTCAAGGAGCCCCGCCTCGCCGGCTGGCACCGGGCGGCAAAGCGCACAATGGACGTTTTGGTCGCCGCCGCCACCTTGGTCGCCTTCTCCGGCCCCATGCTGCTCGTTGCTTTGCTGATTCGCCTGGATTCGTCCGGCCCGACGTTCTTCATCCAGGAGCGCGTGGGCCACGACGGTAAGGCCTTCCCGCTCATCAAGTTTCGCACCATGATTGAGGACGGTTCCGGCCGGGACTGGACCGTGCCCAACGACCCGCGCCGCACCCGCCTGGGCACGTTCCTGCGGCGTTTCTCCATCGACGAGTTGCCCAACCTGATCAACGTGCTCATCGGCCACATGAGCTTGGTCGGGCCCCGCGCCGAACAGCCGCAGTACGTAAAGCAATTCAGCGCCGAAATCCCCCGCTACATGGAGCGCCACCGGGAGAAGGCCGGCATGACCGGCTGGGCGCAGGTCAACGGCCTGCGCGGCGACGTGCCCATCGAACTGCGCACCCAGTACGACCTCTACTACATCGAAAACTGGTCGATCTTCTTCGACATTCGCATCCTGCTGCGCACGTTGATCGCCATCTTCAATCAACCGGCCTATTGAAAGGACAGACCATGCAGATCACCAACGTCTCCCATCGCCAGTACCGCTGGCCCCGGCGCGTACCCATACGCAACGGCATGTTCACCTACACCGACGTCATCCTCTCCGTGGTGGAAATCGAGACCGACGCCGGCATCGCCGGCCTCGGACTTGGCGGCGTCAACCCTTCCCTCATGGCGCAATTCACGCCGCTGCTCGTCGGCCAAGACCCGTTCAACGTGGAACGAATCTGGCATTCCCTCTGGGTGCCTAAGCTGGTTGGGCGGCGCGGCACGGAGACCCGCACAATCTCCAGCCTGGACATTGCCCTGTGGGACCTGATCGGCAAAGCCACGGGCAAGTCGGTGCACCAACTGCTCGGCGGCTACGCGGCGCGCATCCCGGTGTACATCGCCGGCGGCTACTACGAAGAAGGCAAGGGCCTCAACGAATTGGCGGAAGAAATGGCGGAAAACCTACGCCTGGGCGCGCGTGCCGTCAAGATGAAGATCGGCGGCGCGCCCATTCGCGAGGACGTGGAGCGCGTGCGCGTGGTGCGCGAGACGGTCGGCCCGGACGTAGGCGTGATGGTGGACGCCAACAATGCCTATCCCGCCCACGAAGCCATCCGCATCGCGGCGCAGATGGAGAAGTACGACATCTACTGGTTCGAGGAGCCGGTGGGCGCGGATGACTACCAAGGCTGCGCCCGGGTCGCCCAGTCCACCAGCATCCCCATCGCCACCGGCGAGAACGAGTACACGCGCTACGGTTTCCGCGACCTGATCCAGCACCAATCGGCCAGTATCCTCAACGCCGACGCCAACATCTGCGGCGGCGTCACCGAGTTTCGCCGCATCGCCGCGCTCGCCGCCGCCCACGATCTGGCCGTCGCGCCCCACGGCTCGCAGGAGATTCACGTTCACCTGGTCACCGCCATACCCAACGGGCTCATCCTCGAGTATTACCGCGATACTGTGGATCCCATGTGGGGCAAGACGTTCCAGGAACCGCTCATGTTGGACGAAGACGGCATGCTCGCGCCGCCGGACAGGCCCGGCTTTGGCATCACGCTGAATGAAGAAGCCTTGGTCGCGTACCGCGTGGCCTAGTTTCCGGCGCGGCCCATTCTCCCATGTATCTCGCCGGCTGAGGCGTAGGGGCGGTTCGCGAACCGCCCCTACGGAAACCGCGCGGTATGATCACTACGACCTCATTCGACCCTGCATCAGTAGCAGGTTGCGCGCACGTCTCGCGCGAACCTGCGCTGCCGGGGACAAGAGGCGCGGCGCCTATTGCCGCCAAGTTCGAATTGGCAGCATCCAGGTCTCTACACGGCGCTGCGCGCGCCTGGAATCCAACGCGCAGGACAATACGCTAGAATAGAGGCGGAAACCGCTGAACAGAACCGGAACGCCTCACACGGAGAGAAAGCGAGCGCCCATGTCCCAAACCGTCTTCCAGAAGCCCGGCAACTGGTACAAGGGAAACCTCCACACCCACTCCACCAATTCCGACGGGCTCTATCCGCCGGAGATGGTATGTTTGTGGTATTGGACGACGGGCTACGACTTCCTTTCGATCACCGACCACCGCACCCTGACCCTCTTCGACGAGCCGCCGCAGCGCAGCCCCGTGCTCATTCCGGGGATGGAACTCAACGGCGACGACGCGCGGGCGGGCGGCGGGTATCACATCGTCGGTCTGGGACTGCGCGACATGCACGAGCAGCCGCCGGACCTCGACGCCCAGGGCGCAATCGACGCCATCCGCGCGGACGGCGGCCTGGCGGTGCTGGCGCATCCCTACTGGCTGGGACACGTCACCACCGACCTCACCCATCTCGAAGGCGCTACCGGCCTCGAAGTCTTCAACTACGGCACCCACGTCAGCATCAACAAGGGCGACAGCACGTATCTCTGGGACGGCTTGCTCGACCGCAAGCGACCGCTGTTCGGCCTTGCCGTGGACGACACCCACTGGAGACTGCCGGACGCCGGCGGCGGCTGGATCATGGCAAAAGCCGCCGCGTGCACGCCGGACGCTATCCTGGCGGCAATCGCGGCCGGCGACTTCTACGCCACGCAGGGGCCGGAGATCTACGACTTTCGCATCGAGGACGGCGTGGCTTCTGCCAAGACCTCGCCGGTGCGCACGATTGCCTTCATGTCCGAACGCGCGCACGGGCTGGCAATTCCCTCGCCGCAAGGCGATCCCCTCACCTCCGCCCACTATTCGCTGCGGAAGGAACACACGTACGTCCGCCTGGAGTGCGTCGACTTCCAAGGGCGGCGCGCCTGGAGCAATCCTATCTGGCTGGAAGGAAACGAGTAGCGCGAGGAGGAAGGCTTGTGAAGATCGTAGACGTTCGCGTCCATCCCGTTGCCGTCTCGCGGCAGTACGGCACGCTCACCTCCGGCGGCCAAGAGGGTCGCCAGAATCCCGACGCGCAACCCGTGGAACTATCGTACTTCCACATCTTGGAAGTCGAAACCGACGCCGGCATCGTGGGCCTCGGTGAGATTTCCGACTTCGCTCCAGGATCGCGCCTCACTGACGGCTCCCCGATGGAGGCTGAAAACGTCGCCGCGAAACTGCGCTCGCTGCTCGTAGGACGGGACCCGACCGACCAGGAACGTCTTACTTTGGAAGTGGACCAAGGCGGGCTCGTGAATTGTGCGATAGACTCCGCCTGCTACGACATCTTGGGCAAGGCCTACGGCGCGTCCGCCACCGCCTTGGCCGGGGGTCGCCTGCGGGAGAGCGTCTGGGTCTCCTGGGTGGCCTACATCCGCGCGCCGGAAGCCATGGTCCCGGAGATCGAGGAAAAGCTGGCGCAGGGCTTCAACGCGTTCAAGTTCAAAGTAGGCCGAGACATCGACCTGGACGAAGCGCGCATCAAGCTCTTTCGCGAGATCGGCGGCGACGATTTGAATCTCAAACTGGATGCCAACGCCGCCTGGGACGTGGACGAGGCCATCGCCAACATGCGCCGTCTGGAGAAGTACAACCTGGCAGGCATAGAGACGCCGATCGACAAGGAAAACGTCGCCGGCATGGCCCAGGTGCGCCAAGCAATAGACACGCCCATCCTGGAGCACGTGAGCACGCAGGAGTACGCGCTCGAACTCGTGCGCAATGAAGCGGTGGACGTTTTCAACGTATCCACCGTGGGCTGCGGCGGCATCTACCGCGCCAAGAAGGTCATCGCGGTCGCCGAGGCCGCCGGACTGCACGTCCTGCTGGGCAGCACGGTTGAACTCGGCGTCGGCACCGCGGCGCAACTGGCCCTCGCCGCGTCGTCGTGGCGCGTAGACTGGCCGTCGGACCTCATCGGGCCGCTGATGTACACCGACGACGTGCTGGTGGAGCCGTGGGAATGGGACGACGGGCATCTGCGGGTGCCGCGCGGCGCGGGCCTGGGCGTGACGCTCAATCCCGACAAGCTCACGTCGCTCCATCATGAACTGCCGTAGTCGCGCTGACGTATCCTGCTAGCCATAGCGACGAAGCCGGTTGTTGACGCCGCGCCGCGCGCTTGCTATTCTAAGCAATGCGGGGCAATGCGCGCCTTTGGGTAGGCGCGCTTTCGGCCCGTAGTGAGAATACAAACGTTTGCACGTCACAGGGATCGATGAGGAGCGCCGTGTTCGCAGTCGTTGAAATCGCCGGCAAGCAGTACCGTGTCAGCCCCGGCGATCGCATCGCCGTAGAGAGACTCGACGCGGATCCGGGCAGTGAGGTTACGCTGGATTCCGTGCTGCTGGCGTCCACCGACGCCGGCGTCGCCGTGGGCACGCCGGTGGTTGCCGGCGCCAGCGTCCGCGCCCAGGTGGTGCGGGAAGAGAAGGACGACAAGGTGCTGGTGTTCAAGTACAAGCCCAAGAACCGGTACCGGCGGCTTTCCGGCCACCGCCACACGCGCACCATACTCGAGATCGATTCCATCGACGCCTAGCGCCGCAAGCAACCTCTTCAAAGAACCCCCTCTCCCCGCGGGAGAGGGCCGGGGTGAGGGCGAAAAGAGTACGAGGAAACTGGGAGCATGTAAACAATGGCACAGAAGAAAGCTGGCGGCAGCAGCCGCAACGGTCGCGACAGCGCCGGACGCCGATTGGGAGTCAAGCGCACCGACGGGCAGTTCGTCCGCGCCGGCAACATCCTGGTGCGCCAGCGCGGCACGCCTATTCGCGCCGGCGAAAACGTCGGCATCGGCAAAGACCACACTCTCTTCGCCAAAGTGGACGGCGTTGTCAGATTTCAGACCTTTGGCCGCGACACCAAGCGCGCCATCATCGTGCCCCAGGGGTAGCGCCAGTTCCCAGTATTGGCGCCAGTTCCGAGTGAACGTGGCGGGCAGCGTTCAGATTGATTGGCAGTCCGAAACTCCGCTCTTGTCCCCTCTCCCCGTGGGAGAGGGTTAGGGTGAGGGCAAATGGGCCGGTAGCTCAGTGGGAGAGCGCTGCGTTCGCATCGCAGAAGTCGGGGGTTCAAATCCCCCTCGGTCCACCATCAATGCCTCTGAAGCGCGCCGTAGTCTCGCATCGACGGTGCGTGCCATGGTAATGGCAACCCCTCCACCACCGCGAACGTGACCGCCACGGTTACGTCCACCACCGCCAACCCAATCTCGGCGCTGCGCGCGCGGGCCGAGAAGAGCGGCTCCCTCCGCGTGTGGGCACGCCCCATCGGGAACCCGGTGAGCGCCGACGCGCAGTATCAGGACGGCTCGCTCCAGGTCTGGTGGGACCGGCCGTCCGGGGCCACTGGCGCCGTAGGCTACGAAGTGCAGTGCGCGTGCGCTCGGTGCAGAACCGGCTCGTCAGCGCCTGGAAGACGCGGACGACGTGGTAGCCTGGCTCCCAACCGCCAACCAAACCAATCCTCCACAACGTTCCCAGCGCCGTCGCCTACGTTTCCTGCCCTTGGCGCTGGAACACGGCTTCGATTTCCCGATCGAGGTCGTCTGCCATGTGCCGCAAGTTCGAGCGCAGGCGCGTGTTCTGGTAGGCGCCCCAGACAGCCATCGCGGGCGGCACCACCAGGATGGAGGCGATCAGGGAGTACGCGATCGTAATCGCGGCCGTGATAGCGAACTGCTGCGACGCCAGCAGCGGGGACGCGATCATTACACCGATACCAAGCCCCGTCGTCAGAGCGGAGCCCAGCAACGCCGAACCCGTGGTCGCGAGCGTCCGTATCGCCGCTTGTTCCGGGTCGCGCCGGCGCGTGTACTCATCACGATAGCGGTGAATTATGTGGATGGTATAGTCAACCCCGATGCCGATCGAAAGCGCCGTGATGATCGACGTGACGACTGTGTAGGGAATGTCCAGCAGCGCCATCGTGCCCAGCACCGAGATGAGCACGAGGAACGTCGGCCCCACCGCGATGACGGCCAGCGACGGCTGGCGCACAGTCAACCAGAAGAAAAGCGCCAGGACACCGAGGGCAACCGCGACCGTGGTGCCGATGGACTCCGTCTGCCGGTCCCTGATCGCGTCCGTAACCACGAATGAAACGATGGTATCCGACGTGGCGGTGATGGCGCTATCGTCGCCGTGCCACAGCGCCTCGATGTCTTCCTGGATCGTCCTCGACGCCTCGGGAACGCCCGTGTAGGCCGGGAATTGCAGCAGCATGGCGTCGTCGCCGGCCGGATTGTCGACCAGTGTGCGCGCGAGCGCGGGATCCATTTCCCGGATTCTGTCGAGGATCTGCTGCATAAGCTGCGTGTCAAGTTGCAAGCTGAGCGATGCTTCCTTGAAGAGTGCGGCGAGTTCCGGATCGTACTTGTCGCCGGGTTCGCCGCTGTCGTTGATCCAGTCGCGTATCAGCAACTCGTACGATGCCTGAATGGGGCCCGCCGCCGCGCTCGGGCGGAGATCTTCGTTCTCAAATGCGTCCGCGAATTCTTGCAGGTTCAGAAACGTGAGCGTGTCGGTGGCTTCAGCCGAGACGAGGATGTTGACCATCTCCGTTGTGCCGCCGATGGCTTGGTCGAGGGTCGTCACGTCCCGCAGCACGCTTCCATCTCTGGGAAGAACGTCGCGGATGCTGAACTCCGCCCTGAGCCCTCTGGCAGAGAACGCAAGCGCGATGGTTGCCACCCCGACAAGCAGGAGATAGGGCAACGGCGCGCGCGTGACCTCTCTTCCCAGCCACTCCGCCGCCCGCTCTACGCCGGGCAATGAGGTCGAAATCAAGCGCGGCGCCCGCAACGTGCCGCGCGCCTCACGCCGCCGGTCGATGATCGTCCGGCAGGCCGGGAGCAGCGTCAGCATCACGATCAGGCTCATCCCCACGCCCATGCCCGCGACGATGCCAAAGTCGCCAACGATCTTTACGGGGGAAAACAGGCCCGCCAGGAAGCTCACAATCGTGGTCACGGCAGCCAACACCAGCGGGACTGTGACGTTGCGCATGCCAGTTTGGACCGCCCCGATTACGGCCATGCCTTCATTCCGCTGCTCGCGGTAATGCGATACGGTCTGAATAGCGTAGTCCACGGTGAGGCTGAGGATGATGACCGGCACCATCGACGTAAGCGTGGTTGGCGGGCCGGTAATGCCCAAGCCCCCCGGCCCGATCCAGCCTTCGGACCCAATGATCCAGATCACCCCGATGAATAGGCCCGCTAACGTGAGCAGCACATCGAGAATCGAGCGCGTGAAGAGCAAGAGCAGCACCGCAATCACCACGAACGCCAAGCCTACCAGCGGCAGCATTCCGGTCTCCGCGGCCACTCTCGATTCTTCCAGCAACACCTCAAACGAGATGCTGCTTACACGCAGCGGCCCTTCACTTTCTTGCGCGAGATCATAGATCTTCCACTCCGCGTCTTCGAGGAAGTCGTCGCCCGTGTTGCGCAAGCGGATGCTGGCCACCGCAACCGGAACTCCTTCCGCGTCCACCCCGGTCATCGCGTCCAGCGCCTGCCGCACACCCGGCGTTTCGCGGGCGGAGTCTATCTCAGCCTGCGTGACAGTCTCGAATTCATCCACCTGAAGCAGGGACTTTACGAGCAACGAAGGCGCGGCCATCGCTTGGGCCGGCGTCAGCAAGTCCGCCACGGCCGGGTCGGCGGCGATGTCGTCGAGCAGGGCCGCCATCTGCGCCAGCCCCGCCGGCGTGAGCGCATCGCCGCGGAAGAGCAGCGTCACCCCTCTGACTTCACCGGAATCTCCAAAGAGCCTATCGATTTCCTCGATGGCCTTGGTAGTCGCGCTGCCCTCGGGAAGGGATGATTCAGCATCCGCAAGAGGCTCTCGCACCCGCACTCCCGCGCCCAGCGCAACGGTTATCAGGAGAAGAACGAGGAGCGTGATCCAGGGACGAACCGTAACCAGCCAACTCAGCCCGCCAAGCACGTTATTCATGGCAACCCTCTATTTGAAAGACCGGGTGGGGTATCGGGCGCCGCCAACCGGAGTTCCAGCGACGTAATCTATCCTAGCGGAAACGTGCCCAGTTCTCGAAGCCGGCCCTCCTCCGGCTCAGCCGGTTCCGCGAGGATGACAAGCCTCCAACGACAGCGTCCCTCGATACGTGACGACAACGGTGGCAATAGGGGAATCAGAATCCGGAACCGGGGCGGTTCCGTCGCGTCGAGTTTGCCCAAGGACCGGCTACCCGGGGCCGCGGCGCTGCGTTCAATCCGGTGAGGAAGGTTTCCTGGCCACCATTTCGCCGTACGCGATTGCGGCAAAGGCTGCGGGGTGCGATTTCCACTTCTCGTAGGCGATGCGTATCCTGTCGCACAGTTCCATGGTCGACGCCCCGTATTTGATTGCCGCATCCGCAATCTCGGGCGACAAGAGCCACCCATTGACTAATTCAACGACGTAGCCGGTCTCTTCGGGCGTGCTGTACGTGCTCAACGAGCCGGTCAGACGAACGTGCGCAAAGCCGGCGGCAAGAATGTGGCCCTTCATTTCCTTGCCCATCTGGGGATGTCCGTCATCGGAGGCGAGCAAGTCTTCAAATAACTCCCATGACTTTCGAATCGCGCCAAAGTCTGGATGTGTAAAGCTCGACTCGCAGATCATTTCACGGCAGGCCAGAATGCCGCCGGGCTTCAATACTCGTTTCACCTCGCTCAGCACGGCGTGGGTCTGCGGCACGTGCATCAGCACGTTGTGGCAATGGGCGACGTCGAAGAAGCCGTCCGCGAAAGGGAGTGCGGTCACGTCGCCTACGTGGAATGTAGCGTTAGAGTGCTCAGACTCTTCGGCCAGGGAGCGAGCCAAGGCAATCTGCGACACTTCCATGTCGATGCCGTGCAGTTCACCGGGAGCTACGGCCTCGGCCAGCCCAATAGAAATGGTGCCCGGACCGCAACCAAAGTCGAGCACGCGCTGGCCGGGCCGGAGATAGGGGAGCAGATAGGCGGCATTAGACTCCGCAGTGGAACTGCGAATGGCTCTGAGATAAGGGCCGCTGAAGCCCATCGTATAGTCGGGTGTTGCAGAACGTGTATCCACCATCTGCGGGCTCCCTTTGCGTGTTGTGCTGACGCTTTTGCCATAGCCGCGCTGCGCGCCATGGCATTTCGGTATCCGGGCCAGCCGTGCCCCTCATCCGCCTGCTCTTAGTCGCAAGGGCATCCTGCCGTCTGCGCGCGTTGTGCTCCTGAGCCACCTCGTCTCTAACCGGGACCGCACTCTCTTCAATTGCAAGTTTACACCATCCTGAGAGTTCGCGGACGGCTACAGTCTGCCAATCTCGCGCTTGGCCCCCACTCTGCCGACCTTGCCTGAAGCCGCGGCAAAGTGCTGACGCAACCAACGCCAGATCTACCGCTCGACCAGATAGCAGTTGGTATCCTCTTCCTCAGAGCGCAGAATCGCCTAACGGGGTCAGATCTATGCTTTTGCTGTCATTATAATAGCACTCTTTGGATTAGCAATGATAGTCCTTAACGCAAAACTGCACGTAGCCATTGCGCTGCGCGCGACGTCTCGCTTTGCCGTGCCGCTGCCGTTACCGCCAAGGTATGGCATAATGCTGACGCAAACGAATATAGAAGCGGCGCCCACATCTCCGGCGAAGAGGTTCCTCTGCTTCGAGAAGCCTCGTACGTGGGCGCGCTGGGGGATGCGAGCGGCATGTCCGGGCAGCCGGCCCGTTGTTCCCGCCGTGCAAGTGAAACTGGCAGCGACGTGCGACAGTGAACAGATTCGCAGACTTTGCACAGCGCGTTACGAACGCCCGCGCGTTTGAAGCGGGCATCGTTGCGGTCATCATCGTCAATGCCGCGCTGCTCGGTGTCGGCACGTCTCCTTCGATCGATGAGCAATACGGCGACTGGATTAACCGGGCCTATGAAGTAGCGCTAGCCATCTTCGTCTTGGAGGCGCTGCTCAAGATGGCCGGGTCCTCTCCGCGGGTCGCCGGCTACTTTCGAGACGGCTGGAACGTCTTCGACTTTCTGGTGATCGCGCTCGCCCTGATACCGGTGACCGGACAGTTCGCCACCATTGCCCGTCTGGTGCGGCTGCTGCGCGTGCTGCGGCTGGTCTCCACCATTCGCGACCTGCGGCTGATCGTCACCGCGCTCGTGCACTCGATTCCCAGCGTGGGGCACGTGATGCTGCTCATGAGCATCATCGTGTACATTTACGCCATCATCGGCTACCACCTCTTCAGCGCCCACGATCCGGAAAACTGGCGCAACCTGGGGATGGCGGTTCTCACGCTCTTCAATATCATCACGCTGGAGGGGTGGACGGTGGTCATGTTCAAGGCCATGGAATTGCATCCTCTGGCCTGGGTCTACTTCGTCAGCTTCGTCGTCGTGGGCACGTTCGTCGTGATCAACCTCTTCATCGCCATCATCATAAACAACCTGGACGAGGCCAAGCTGGATCGTCTCCGCGAATTACAGAGTCCGGTATCGCGGGAGGAACTCCTGGATGAACTGCGCGCCACGCAAGACGCGCTGCAACGGCTGGAAGAGCGCCTGCGAGACAACGAACGGGACTGAACGCAAGCGCAAACACCTGGCAGCCGCGCGTTCCGTTTACCGCGCAAGTCCGGCGCATTGCCGCCATTTGTGATTCCCTGCGGGCATACTATAATGAGAGAGCCAACGCAAGGATTGCGTAGCGCCTTCCCCACTCGCTGACGCAATCCGCACCGGGAGGCACGTGCTATCGCGGCAACAGTTTCTCAAAACCCGCGCTACGAGGCGCACGAAAACCCGCCCTTCCTGGCAAGTCTGGGGTATGGGTTCCAGTTCAGTTTGCTTGCCTCCGCCACGCTGCTGGTGACGCCCGTCATCGTGGCAAAGGCCTCGGGACGCGACGACTCCTACCTGATTTGGATGGTCTTTGCCTCTCTGGTCGTGGTGGGCATTACGACGCTGCTGCAAGTGCGGCGCATCGGGCCGGTGGGCGGCCGCGCCGTGCTGCCTATGTTCACGGCGGCCTTCTCCATCCCGTTCTGCATCACCGCGGTGGTGGACGGCGGGCCGGCGACTCTGGGCATGTTGGTCGTCGTCTCCGGTATCTGCCAACTCATCATCTCCAAGTGGCTTTTCATTTTGCGCCGCCTGGTCACGCCGACCGTGGGCGGCACGGTGATGATGATCCTCTCCATCACGCTGGCTTCCGTCGTCTTCGGCCTGCTGGACGCCGCCTCCACGGAGGAGCCGACGGCGGCCACGGCGACCGCGCTGGTGACGCTGCTCGTCGTCGCGGTGCTCACCTTTCGGGGATCGCCGGCGCTGCGCCTCTGGGCGGCGCCAATCGGCATCGTCGTCGGCTGCCTGACCGCCGCCGCTTTCGGCACGTACGAATTCGAGCGGGTGCTGCAAGCCCCGTGGATTGGACTGCCTGGCGCGTTGCCGGATCTGACCCCCAACTTCGGCATCCCCTTCTGGACTATCCTGCCGTCGTTCATCTTCCTGGGCATCATCATCTCGATACAGGCCAACGGCGAATCGATCGCCCTCCAGCGGGTTTCCAGCCGCGAGCCTCGCGCAATAGACTTCCGGCAGGTGCAAGGCACCCTGGCCGGGGGCGGCATTGGCAATATCCTGAGCGGCATCGCGGGCGCGGTGCCCATCATCATACATCCGGGCACGGTGGCGTTTACGCAGGTGACGAGCGTGGCCTCCCGCCGGGTCGGCTACCTCATTGGCGCGCTCTTCATCTTCATGGCTTTCATTCCCAAGGTCTCCGGCCTGCTCAGCACCATTCCCGGCCCCGTGATGGCCGGCTACCTGACCCTGGTAACCGGCACGCTCTTCGTCGACGGCGCGCAACTGGTGATACAGAGCGAGCAGAATCGACAGAAAGTCGTCGTGGCGGGCGTCGCCTTCTGGGTTGGCGCCGCGTTCCAATTCAAGCTCTTCGCCCTGCCGGCGCTGGGCCCGGTGTTGGACACGCTGCTCAAGAGCGGCATCTCCACTGGCGGGTTCCTCGCCATTATCATGCTGCTCTTCCTGGAGTTCACCTCCCACCGCAGCATGAGGTTCCAGTCCCAACTCCACATCGACACGCTGCCGGATCTCAACGACTTCGTCACCAGGTTTTCGAATAGCAGGGGATGGAACACCGCTATGACCGAACGGCTGATGGCGGTGGCGGAAGAGACCCTCCTGACCCTGGCGCCGCTGAACCTGGACCTGGATGAGGAAGAAGAAGAGGACGATGGCAAGCAATTGGTCGTGCTGGCCTCCAGCGATGGGCTCGTGGCGGACCTGGAGTTCATCGGCGGCGGGGACGACGAAAACCTGGAAGACCGCATCCGCCAACTCCAGCAACACGACTCGGAAACCCCTATCGAACAGGAACTCTCCCTGCGCCTGCTGCGCGGATTCGCCGACTCCGTCGAACACAAGCAGTATCAAGACAACGACGTCATCACCGTCCGCGTCACCGCGCCGGAGGCGTAGTGGGATGTACGTGGTAAATGGCCCAAGTCCCACCCGCTAGATTGAATCCGGGGTGATATACTGGAATTAGAGAAGGAAACCGAAGGCTTGCTGGCAGAGGTTGTTGGTGGTCAAGAGTGATGCTATTGTATTGGGACGGAGCAACTCACTAGATAGCATATTGACGTTCGCGTCCACTGCACCTCATTTGCTGATGAAAGCCAGACTCTGGGAGTAAAACCGTGACTGTGGAAATACAGGATGTATTGAATGCGAATGTAGTCTTGTTGGGCATTGGATTGCTCAACACTCCGAAGGAGCTCGAGGATTTCCAGAATTCAATCAACGCAGAGGTTCGAAGTGCGGCGGGGGCGGTTGTGTTGGGCCTACAGGATGTGTCCCTGGAAGCTGGTCGCAAATTCGATTTGCCTAGAGAGAGAGTGTCTCTGGAATCTTCCTCCGCGCGTACGACCATTCAGCGGGAATACCCTGCCAAAGCAGACTTGAAGAGACTGTCTGATATCGTGTGCTGTGCCCTCAAGCACACAGATACTCAGGGTCAAAGTCCTCAGGCGTTTGGTTACAACATTGAGTTGGTGTATAACCAGACCTCTGGGCAATCAGCCATCCAGTATCTCGGCCAACGGCTCTTTGATAGGGTTGCTTTAGTCAACGGTGACATGGAGCTAGCCGGCGGATTGGGACAAATTCTGCTCGATTCTCCCACTGGACGGTGGACCGTGCGGGTTGAGCCAAGATTCGGTGAGGAAAGTGCGACGCGAGTATTCATGGCCGTGAATTACCATAGGCAAGAACATCGAATCCCCGATGTTGATGAGATCAGCCGAGATCTTCAGGAGATTTGGGAAAAGGCCAACAGTTTCGCCACTCGATTGGATCAGGGAACGCGATGAAAGCCATTACTGCTTCCCAGGAACGCGGTAATCCCTCTAAAGCCCCTAAAGGTACCACAGGGAAGGGTGAAGATGCGCTCTGGTCCGACCCAGTCTTGAGTTCTTTCCGCCACGACTTTCGCTCCACGTTGGCGGGTCGGAACACTGATGCGCATGGGCATATCAGCACACTCACGGCTAATGCGGTGGATTGCGACTGGAATGATCCTGTGATCGAGCCAGAGATCGATATCGTGTTGCTAGCTCGACCCAATTCTAACCAGTTCTACTTTAGATTTGATCGTTGGGGCGCTAACGTAGACAAGGCTATAGAGTCCCTTCGGCAACAGGCGCAGACTCCTGTTGTCGAGATTGTGTTCACGACTCCCCACAGCCATAGCCAACTAACTTCAGGAACAGATGTGTGGAGAGTTGCAGCCGTAGGACCATTGGAAGACCTTTGGCAACAGAAGTCGAAAGACCAGAGTCTTGAAGATACTTCGGCTGCCGACGCATTGGATATTGCTCGGCAGTTGGAGGACATGAAGTACCTAGAGGATGGTTGGGCAGATGGCATGCAGTCTGCCACTGAATGGGGCGAGCAATACGGAGTAGCACCAAGTCACAAAGGTCTCGACTGGTTAGCCGTGCAGTTCCACGCTCACTATGCCCGCAGTCTCCCACGGCCTTACCTCTATCCAACGCCGGAGGGTGGGGTGCAAGCCGAGTGGTCTCTGGGTGCCAATGAAGTAAGCTTGGAAGTAGACCTCACCAGTCACATTGCCGAGTGGCACTGCGTCAACTTGCAGACCAATTTTAGCAGCGAACAAGCTCTAGGTCTTGATGATGAAGCCGCATGGGGGTGGATATATCGGGAAATTCGTGAATTGGGGTCAACAGCGGAGTGAATGATAGCACTTTGCTTCTCCGGCAAATTCACCCTAATTTTGTGAGGGGAAATAGAGTCTCATCCCAAGCATTTACCCCTACAGACAAGGACAAGGGTAGGCTCTCCGTATACGACGGAGATCAGATTGCCGCTGAGGACTCTTGGTATCACTTTACACAGGAGTGTGGCTACCAATCCGATGGGGTGATGGCTGTGACGGTTGGAGAATGCGTCGCTCATGGCAGAAAGGTAGTCCTCGACTCTGAGCCTTACAGAGAGCATGCTTACATTGATTTTGCCGGCCTATCAGGCAATATGTCAAAGAAAGTGGGAAAAACGCTAGCCCGAAGCGCCAGCGAAAGAGGCTGGCAATTCCGACCTGACCAAACATGAAATCTCCCATGCTACAACCGACCTAAGCCCACTACCGACCTTCCGGCGTGGACTGGTTTGGTAGTCGTGCTGAAGCACCCGAACCAGGATCGCTACCCGGGGCAGATGATCTACGTTGTTGAAAGCGATGAGTACATTTACCTGGTGCCTTTCGTGACGCAGACCGACGGCACCCGCTTTCTGAAGACGATCATCCCCAGCCGGAAGGCGACGAGAGACTACCGGAGGAAGCAGCTATCATGAGCGAGGAGATGAGCGCGGAAGAGCGCGACATACTCGAGCGCTTCGAGCACGGCACATTGCAATCCGCTCCAGAGGCCGAACGCGAACTTGAGACGGCTCGCCAGGCGGCGCGCAATACGTTCAACAAGACCAAGCGCGTGAACTTGCGGGTAACCGAGCGCGACTACAATCTCGCTCACGCCCGGGCCAGGGAAGAAGGCATACCCTACCAGACACTGCTCTCCAGCGTCATCCACAAGTACCTATCCGGCCGGCTGACCGAGAAGTAAGGTTTCCTGACAAGGCCACCGTCGGGGTGGATGTAACTATTGATCCTGCCAAACGGCAGCTCGAACTGCCGGCGGAGTGCCGCACGAGGCTAGTTGCCGATGCAGCGTCGGGCAGGTTGGGGGTGCGCGGCGGCGGCACGCTTCCCAGAGAAGTCTCCTGATGCCTTTGCACAAGAACACCCGTTGGAAGCAACCGGCATTTGATGGCGCCCGGAAAGAGTCCGCGCCGGCCGGCATTCTTGAGCATAGCGCGCCGGTCCCGGTATACTGTGATTCACAGAAACTGTGAGACTGTGCCCATGAAGAACATTACCGTATCCGTTGACGAGGAGACCCACCGGCGCGCCCGCATCCGGGCGGCGGAACTGGATACGTCGGTCTCGGCCCTCGTGCGCGGCTATCTCAAGCGCCTGGCCGTTGAGCAGTCCAAGGAGCACAGGGCATTGCAACGAACGCCGGAGGATGCGTTTGAAGTGCAACGAAAACGCATGAACGAGGTGATTGAGGAAATCACTGCCAATGGCGGCGGCTTGCGCATGGCCGAGAACGTGCAGCGTGAAGAACTCTACAACCGCTCCCGAGCCAGGCGAGAAGCCCAAGAGACGGCCATCATGGAACCACAAGAACCGGCACCCGGGTGAGCGCGATGCGCTTCGTTGACACCAACATCCTGCTATATGCAGTAAGCGCGCTGTCAGAGGACACCCACAAACGGCGTAGAGCCGTAGCGTTGTTGAATTCGAACGACCTCGCCCTTTCTGTGCAAGTTCTGCAGGAATTCTATCACCAGTCAACGCGCGCTTCCCGCCGCGAGGCAATCACCTCGGAACACGCATTGCAATTCATCGAGACCCTCAGGCGCTTTCCCATTCAGGCAGTCACTCTCGACGTTTTCCATGCCGGGATTACAATCAGCCGCCGATTCGGAATCTCATATTGGGACGGAGCGATACTCGCTGCGGCCCGTGCCTTGGGTTGTGAAGCGGTCTATTCCGAAGACCTGAGCGCAGACCAAGACTACGCTGGCCTGCGCGTCATCAATCCTTTCCGGGAAGAGTCTAAGACGCGATGACGACGGATACCGGCGAATAGGGCCTGAGGCATCTCATTCGCGCGGGGTTGACGGTCTCTCCCCCGCGACGCGGCGCAGACTTGTCCAGCGCGCGTTCGGCCCGCAATTTACGCTGGCTCCGGACGCGCCACGTTCCCCGCGCCGACGACCGGGAAATTGGCGCACACCCGGCCCAACTGAGCGCGAGCTCCCGCACCACGGTCCCGGACTTTGGGTTCAACCAAAGGCTGGGCCGCAACAGCCCCACGCCATGCAGAGCTACTTCGCGCGGAGCGCGCGCCCTACGGTTTGGTTCCCATACACTCGCCAAACGCCATGCCGCCCAGCGCGCCCGGCATCGTCTTCCACTCCTCCAGATTGCGCCGCCACTCGTCGAACTGCTCTTCCGTGGCCACGCCGTACTTGACCGCCGCGCCGATGACCGTAGGCGCGCAGAACCAATCCAGGATGAAGTTACAGAAGAAAGTGGCGTCCTCGGTGGTGCCGAAGTAGTCGAATGAGGCGCTGGCGCACACGTCGGCCAAACCGGCCTCGTGGAAGACCGCCCGCAACTCTTTGCCCATGTTCGGATGGCCGCCGTTGCCCTGGAGCAGCTTGGCGAACGTATCCCACGCCGAGCGGGTATCCTCCTCACCGGGTTCGAGAAACGAGGAATCGACGATCAGTTCGCGGCTGAAGAGCAGACCCCCCGGTTTCAAGACGCGCTTCGCCTCGGCGACGGCCGCCGCGGTGTCCGGCACGTGGGTCAGCACGGTGTGGCAGAAGGCAGCGTCGAAGTAATTGTCTTCAAAAGGCATTTTGGTCACGTCGCCCACGTGGAAGGCGGCGTTGTCGTGGCCGCCCGCCGCGGCGGCGGCCCGGCAAATGTCGATCTGCGACTCTTCCATGTCGATGCCGTGAAACTCGCCGGGCTCCACCGCCTTGGCGAGACCCACCGAGATCGTCCCCGGCCCACAGCCAAAGTCCAGCAGCCGTTGGCCCGGCTTGAGATGAGGCAGCAGCCCCGCGGCGTTCGTCTGGGCGCTCCGTTTGTGAAGTAGCTGGAGAAAATCTTCCCCATAGCCCATCGTGTAAGAAGATTCCGCCTCTGGACGGTCAGACATGTGTACGCTCCTTTGCGAATAGTCCGACAGTGAAAAGCAACGGCGCGCCAATCAGGGCGCCGGTTCCTTTCATTGTAGGCGATATTTCACGAGTTGTCCATTACCTTCTTCGAGGAATCGAGCGTCTCTTGCCAGGTGGAAACCGGCCCCAAGGACGTGCACACCAACGGAGTTAGCGCAAAGAGAGTCCCGGACGGAGAGTTACTCAACTTTCAATTTTGCGCCCTCCCGTCTCGCACAGCCGCCGCGAATGGGGTACACTGATTCATAGGGACATTCGCCTCGAGACCGCGCGCACCGGCGGGCGTAGCAACTCTGGAACTCCGCGCCAGCAGGTGGACTGGGCGCGCTGTCCGGATGTGCTTGGCCAGGGTCCAATTCCCTCACGTTCCGGTTGCGGGTTGACCGGATAAGCGCGCTGAGAACTGCGCCGATGCGGTCAAACCTTGCGTCCGTCAATCCCACCTGGAGGAACCCATGCCGCTCAACGTCTACTTGACCTTCACCGACAACTGCCGTGAAGTCTTCGACTTCTATCGCACCGTGTTTGGCGGCGAGTACCTGATCATCCAGACCTTCGCCGACGGCCCAGCCGACATGGAGATCGCGGAATCGGACCGGGACAAGATCATGCACGCCACCTTGTCCATCGGGGATAGCATTCTCATGGGCAGCGACATGCCGGCCAGCTTTGCGCCGCCGCCAACCGTAGGCAGCAATTTCTCGCTCTCCTATTCCACGTCCAGCAAAGAGGAATCCGATGCGCTGTTTGCCAAGCTCTCCGCGGGCGGCACGGTGACGATGCCGCTGCAGGAGACGTTCTGGGGCGCGTACTTCGGCTCCTGCACTGACAAATACGGCATCAACTGGCAGTTGGACTGCGAGCTATCCACGGACTAGATGGGGTCAATGGGCGACGGGCGCTCTCCAGCGGCGCCGCGGCTGCGCCATACGAAAGAGGATTCATCAATGCGGAATTGCGCGCTTTTTCTCGCGGCGCTCGGCCTCATCGTGGCGCTGGCCTTTGCCGCCTGCGCGAGCGGCGAATCGGGTGAGCACGCCGGGGAGTCCCGGGAGCACAACGGCGGCTCCGAGTCTCGCGAAGATGGAGAAGAGGCCGGTACCCAGCTCGCATTGGATGAGACGTACGATGCGGTGCGGGCCGGCGCGCGGCTGATCCTGGCGTATGACGCCGACGCCAACGCCTTTATGGGCACGGTGGAGAACACCACCGACGCGACGCTGCGGCAGGTCCGGGTCGAAGTTCATCTATCGAATGGGACCGAGTTAGGGCCGACGACGCCGGTTGACCTTGCGCCCGGTCAAGTCGCCGACATCACGCTTCCGGCGTCAGACGCGCCGTTTACCACGTGGAGCGCCCATCCCGAAGTCGGCTGACTGCGCGCGGCGCACGGTCACGCGGCGTAACACGCGGACAGGATGCCCGTAACCGCATAGCAATTTGAAGCAGGAGCCAGAACGGCAAAGACCCATGGCGCCACCCGCCCCTCAATTCAGCCGCCGCGCAGTGCTCGCCGGTGGGGCCGCTCTCGGTCTAGCGGCCTGCGGCGGACCGGCCCGCGGCCACGATCCGCTCGTGTCCGTCCAGCAGGGCTTGGGGCAGTCTCCCCTGCCGCCGCCCTGGGAACCGCTGGTCGTGCGGGGCACGGCGGTCGAGGTCGCCGGGCACCGCTACCGGTTCGACGCCGGCCCGCTGCCCACCAGCCTGGAGGTGAACGGCGCCGAGTTCCTCTTCGACGCGGTCAAGCTGGACGTGCGCATCCAGGACGAACTGCTCGCCTGGCAGCGGGCGCGTGTAATCTCGATTGACGCGACCGAGGTAGAATTGCTGGCGCGGGGCAACGCCGGCGATCTCGTCGCCCAGGCCCGCGTCACCATCAGTTACGACGGCATGTGCCGCATGCGCGTCAGCCTCATCCCCCAGGGCGTCATCACCATCGACTCCGTCCTGCTCGACGTGCCTATACTCGGCGAGCACACCACCCACTACGCCCACCACCTGCTGGGTCCCGGCCCAATCGATTTCGCCTCACGAGCGTTCTTGGGAGACACAAGGGCAGTCTGGGGTGGCGGGCGCATTCCCGATAACGGTTGGTCGGGAGACTCAACCCCTCACTTTTGGGTGGGCAATCCAGAGCGGGGCATCGTTTGGTTCACCGACAAGATCGCTCTACAGCAGGACCGGCAGCCGCTCACCCTGGTACAGTTGCGTCCGGTTGAGGGTGCAATGCGTCTCCTTGTTGAACTCGTCAACGGCCCTCTGGACATGCCGGATACGATCCATCTCGACTTTGGCATTCAGCCAACACCCGTAATCCCAAATGTAAGTAGCAAGACCGCCGTCAAGCCGGTGCGCGTGGAGTGGTGGCCGGAAGACGAGAGGATGATAGCGCAGTACCCGATGGATACGACAACCGATACGCGCCAAACGCTGGAGTCTCTGCGGGATCAAGGCGCCGAGGCCATCGTCCTGGACGAAGGGTGGTCGGACGTTCCGGGGTTTCCATACTTCGAAAACGCTGAGAATGAGCGCGCCTTTCGCGAGATGGTTGATCTGACCCATGACGTAGGGCTGAAGGTGCTGCCCTCTATCTCCGCGGACTCCCTTTCCGTACGCGTCCCCGGCGCGGCAAAGGTTGTAGCCGACACGCCGCATGCGCTCCACACGTCCATAGCGAACGTGCCTCAACCGCCAGACGATGTGGCGCCGTTGCTGTTCCATACGGAACAATCGGCGGCGTTCTTCGAAGAGTCAATCCGCGCGTTTGCTACGGAGTTTCCGATTGATGGCGTGAGCGTGCACATCGGCGAACCGTCCGCGCGGATTTTGCTTCAGAGTGAACGCCAGCCGGGAACGGAGGGCGCGCTGGACATCCATGGCCGGCGCGACCTGTTGCAAAGAATCTATGCGCTCTTCCACGGCGGTCTGCGCGAACGAGATGAGGACGGGATCGTGATAGTGCACACTCCCATGCCCTGGAGCATGATTCACGGCTTTGCCGATCTGCTTGTCACGGGATTCAACATCTACAAGTCCATCACTTTCGGCGGTCTCGGCGGCGAGGGACTTGCAAGACGTTGGCAACCCGAGCAGATACCTTACCTCTACGGTCACGTGATCCATGGCGTGCCAACGCTCTTCCAGATGTCCGCGGCAGACGCGCGCTTACCCGCGCCCCTTGAAATCTACAGACGCGCAGAACTGACGACCGACCAGGAATTGTTCGCCTTGGCGGCCGTGTACAACACGTCGCTTTGGCCGGAAGAACTCGGACCCTCCGCTCCCCTCGAGAGCCTGGCCCGCCTGGAAGAATTGCGCCTGAGTTTGGGCTTCGGCAATGCGAACTGGCATCCCTACTGGCGGAACCAAGAGCGTCTCATCGTCCAGCCGCCGAGCACATTCTACGGCTACTGGCTGAAGAGCTCCAGAGAGATGCTTCTGCTCCTGCTGAACGGCGCTGACAACGAGCAGGAAATCTTAATCGAGCTAGCGCCCGGAGTGTCCGGCAGCGCACGCCTGTCAGTAGAGGAAGTGTGGTCCGGCGCGCCCGTTCGCACCCGCGAAAACCTGATCATCACCTCTTTGGGTCCCTCTCAGTTCGCGGTCTTGCACGTGCGCACAGGCTAGAGCGGCGCGCGTTTCGGCACACGCCACGCAAGCCACCACTCCGGTCGAAGGGCGCTAGCTAGAACTCGCGCAAGACGCCGCCCGGGTTTGTGCGGCCAACGCCACAAAATCCTCGGCGTTCAAGCTCGCGCCGCCGACCAGGCCGCCGTCCACTTCCGGTTGGGCGATGACGTCCGGCCACACGCCTGGGTTGATGCTGCCGCCGTAGAGGATACGCACCGCGTCCGCCGCGCCGGCGCCGAACTCGCCCCTGATCACATCCCGTACCTGCCCAATGGTAGCGTTGGCATCCTCCGGCGCGGCGGCGCGGCCCGTGCCAATCGCCCACACCGGCTCGTACGCCACGATAACCGACGCGGCTTGTTGCGCCGACAATCCGGCGAGCGCCCGCGTCGTCTGGCGGGTGAGCACCGCCTGGGTCTCGCCGGCGCGATTCTCGGCGTCAGTCTCGCCGACGCACACGATGGGGGTCAGCCCGTGCGCGATGGCCGCGATGGCCTTGCGGTTTACCACGTCGTCGGTCTCGCCAAAGTGGCTCCGCCGCTCCGAATGACCGATGATCACGTGGCTGCACAGGGCTTGCAGCATCTGGGGGGAGACCTCTCCCGTGTAGGCTCCGGCGGCCTCCCAGTGCATGTTCTGCGCGCCGACGGCGATCGCCGTATCCTCCACCGCGCCGCGCACCGCGTCGAGGGCGATGAAGGGAGGGCAAATGATTATGTCAATTTCCGACATGCCGCTCAATTCCGCTTTCATGCCTTCCGCCAGCGCCACGGCTTCAGGCAGCGGCTTATTCATCTTCCAGTTTCCGGCAATGACAAATGCGCGCATCTGCAATCCTCCACATTCATCTCAATTCCACGAAGCGTAGACGTACACCAATCAGGCGGATCGTGCTATAGTAGGAAAACACTTCATCCAACCGTTCCCATTGTACTGAAATGGCTCTCGCCGCGTCGCAGAGCGCGTCCTCGGCTTGACCCTCTCCTTCCGTCCGGCCAAGCGGCCACGTCTCACCCAGCATGGCGCGAACCTCGCATTCCGGTATCGAAACAGTGAAGCCACGGCGCAGGATCTATCTGGACTATGCCGCCACGACCCCGCTCGATGCGCGCGTGGTGGCGGCGATGCTGCCGTATCTCACGGACAATTACGGCAATCCCTCGAGTCTCCACGCCACGGGCCGCCGCGCCCGCCGCGCCATAGAGGACGCCCGCGAACAGATCGCCCAATTGCTCGCCTGCCAGCCAACCGAGATTCTTTTCACCAGCGGCGGGACGGAGAGCGACAACAGCGCCGTCTTCGGCATCGCCCGGGCGCAACGCGCCGCCGGCCGGGGCGGCCACGTCGTAACCAGCCAAATCGAGCACCATGCCGTGCTCCACGCCTGCGAGCAGCTTGAGCAAGAGGGTTTTCGCGTCACGTACGTGCCGGTTGACGGCGACGGCCTGGTAGATCCCGCGGCGGTGGCGGCCGCGCTGCGCGACGACACGGCGCTGGTCTCCATCATGGCCGTGAACAATGAAATCGGCGTCATCCAGCCGGTGCGGGAGATTGCGGCCATCTGCCGGGAGCGCGGGGTGCCGATGCACACCGACGCGGTCCAGGCCGCCGGCCATCTGCCCGTGCGCCTCGCCGGTTGGGGCGTGGACGCGCTTTCGCTGACCGCCCACAAGTGCTACGGGCCGAAAGGCGTCGGCTTGCTCGTTCTGCGCCACGGCGTGCCGTTTCAACCATTGTTCGCCGGCGGCGGGCAGGAGCGGGAGCAGCGTCCCGGCACGGAAAACGTGGCCGCCGTCGTGGGCCTGGCGGAGGCATTGCGCCTGGCGGAAGCCGAACGCTCGGACCGCGCCGCCCACGCCCTGGAGTTGCGCCAGCGCCTGGAGCGCGGCATCGAGGAACGCTTGCCCTGGAGCGAGCGCAACGGTCACCCGACCCGGCGCGTGGCCGGCATAGCGAACGTATCGTTTCCCGGCGCATCGAACGAAATGCTGCTGCTGCGCCTGGACCTCGCCGGCGTAGACGTCTCGAACGGCGCGGCGTGCACGTCCGGCACGGTCGAACCGTCCCACGTGCTGCGCGCCCTGGGCAAGCCTACGGCACTCGCCGCCAGCGCGCTCCGCTTCAGCATTGGCAAGGACACCACCCACGCGGACATCGACGACGCGCTAGACATCCTGGCCGGCGCTGTGAATGCCGTCCGCGCGGAAACCGGCGCGCCGCCTTCACGGCTATCGCTTGCCGCGGATGACTGAGGGCCGCTTCTACGGTTCAGTTTTGTCGCATAAGACTATGAGCACGGTACTAGCCGCTCGTGCTGAGCCTGTCGAAGTATGTACGGGTAGTACCGTGCGCCACAGCCAACCCGCCGTTCTCCTTTCGACAGGCCTGTGCTGAGCTTGTCGAAGTGCTCTAGGCGAACGGCTGTACGCATGCTCATCTAGGACTATGCGCACGGTGCTAGCCGTTCGTGCTGAGCCTGTCGAAGTATGAACGGGTTGTACCGTGCGCCATAGCCAACCCGCCGTTTACAATTCGACAGGCCTGTGCTGAGCTTGTCGAAGTGCTCTAGGCGAACGGCTGTACGCATGCTCATCAATTGCTCAAGATTCTTGGAGACAGCGGCATGCACTATACTCTAGCGCGACGCCACTGCCTCCATTGCCCGGCCTACCGGCATGGCGCCGCCAGTTCCGGACAGCACGCACGATGAACATCCTTGACCTTGAGATTCTCTCTCACACGCTGCGCGACTACTTGGCGCTCGTGCCGCCGGCGCTGCTGCTCGGCTTCCTGCTGGCGAGTTTTGAATCCGTTGCCTACCACGTCCTGTTCGGTCGCGGAGACCGTTCCACCCTCTGGTACCTGGGGATCGGCTGTCTGGGATTCTGGCTCGGCCACCTTGCGGCCGCGTACGTTGGGGCCGTCTTTCAGCCGGTCGGCACCCTCCACGCCGGAGAAGCGTCGATGGTGTGTGTTACCCTGCTCTATCTTGCGGATTACGTGCGCAGTTGATACAATTTAAGAGTACAAGACCACTAATCAAAACGGTCCGTTACACGCGCAGGCAGGAGATTATGTTATGCCTAACAATACGGGAAGTTTCATTTTCGGCTTGACCTTTGGCGCCCTCTGCGGCGTGGTGCTAGCGATGCTCTTGACGCCCCAGAGCGGGGAAGAAACTCGCGAATACCTTGGTAAGAAGACGGAAGACCTGCGAAAAGGCGCTGAAGACGCCGTAGAACGCGCGCGCGGAGGCACCGTAGGCATCGTGGAGCGGGGACGCACCATGGCGGAAGAGGCGCAAACGCGGCTCCACGAAACGCAAGGAGCACAGGAGCCCGCGGCGGAACCACAGGCGGCCCAACCGCACGTTGAGGAGCCGCAAACGGCCGCCGCGAGCGCAGAGCCGCGCCTTGGCTAGAACCGAACCTCCGGGCGTCCCGCCGCAGCATTGCCGGGGCGCCGCGCAGACGGACGGGGAGTAATCGCATACCAAACCTAAGAACCCTTCCGCGCCTTCCCGTGCAAGCATGGGAAGGCATTCGGTTTAAACCGGCCCTCCGCGCCCCGCTTTCGTTAGACTAGGATGCGCGGGCGTGGCCGGAGTACCACACGTCAATACCCGTTAGCTTAGTGTAAGTTGAAGACACTATGCGCACCGTTGAATGGTCTCCTGAAGGCGTTCGCCTCATCGACCAACGCCAACTGCCGCACCGGCTGGAGGTCACGGTCTGCCGCACCGTGGCAGAGGTGGCCACCGCAATCCGCGAGATGAAGATTCGCGGAGCGCCGGCTATTGGCGCTTGCGCCGCGTACGGCCTCGCCTTGGGCGCGCAACAAGAGCGCGCGGCCTCTGCAGACGCGCTCCTGGCGGCGCTTGACAATGACGCGCAGGTCTTGGGCGCAACCCGGCCCACGGCGGTAAACCTCACTTGGGCGATTGCGCGCGTGATGCGGGCGGTGGCGGCGGCGGCGGCATCCGGCGTCGCGGCCATGCGCGATGCCGCGCTGCTGGAAGCGCAAGCAATCGCGCGTGAAGACGCGGCCGCCAATCGCGCAATCGGCGCACACGGGCAACACCTGCTCGCCGACGGCGACACCGTTTTGACCCATTGCAACACCGGCGGCCTGGCCTGCGTGGAATACGGCACCGCGCTGGGAGTCATTCGCGCCGCGCACGAGGCGGGCAAGGCAATACACGTGCTGGTGGACGAGACCCGGCCCTACCTGCAAGGGGCGCGCCTGACCGCGTGGGAACTTTGCCAACTCGGTATTCCCCACACGCTCATCACGGACAGCATGGCCGGACACTTCATGCAGCGCGGGGCCGCGCGGAAGGTCATCGTTGGCGCGGACCGGATCGCGGCCAACGGCGACGTTGCCAACAAGATTGGCACGTACCCGCTTGCCGTACTGGCGCGCCATCACGGGATTCCCTTCTACGTCGCCGCCGCTGCCTCGACCATCGACCGCGGCATAGCCACGGGCAGCGAGATTCCCATAGAAGAGCGCGAGGCCGGCGAAGTGCGCCGCTTCGCGGGCATTCAGATCGCGCCGGAAGGCACGCCCGCCGCGCATCCCGCCTTCGACGTGACGCCGCACGCGCTCGTGACGGCGATTATCACCGAAACCGGGGTGCTGGAGCCGCCCTACGGTCCGGCGCTGGCCGCGGCCGTAAACGCTGCCCGCCGAGCGCAAAATCAGCGGGAACAAGCGCCGTTCGCTCCGGCGGACGCGCCCAAGGAGAGCGTACACGCCTGATGGGGATGCAACCCGCTGCGCGAGTAGGTATCATCGGCGGTACCGGCTTTGCGGACGTGGAAGGACTGCAAGACCGGCGGGACGTGCATGTCTCTACGCCGTTCGGCCCGCCCAGCGACGCCTTCACCTTGGGTTCGCTGCACGGCGTTTCGCTCGCCTTCCTGCCCCGGCACGGGCGCGGACACCGCATCCAGCCTAGCGACCTCAACGCCCGCGCCAACGTGTTTGGCTTCAAGCGCCTCGGCGTCGAGATTCTCATCTCCATCTCGGCGTGCGGCTCCCTGCGGGAAGAACTGGCGCCCCAGCACATTCTCGTGCCGGACCAGCTCTACGACCACACCAAGCGGCGCGTCAGCACCTTCTTTGGCGAGGGCATCGTGGCCCACGTGGGCTTGGCGCAGCCGTACTGCCCCGTGGTAAGCGGCACGCTCTATCAGGCCGGCCAGGCGACCGGGGTTGCGATGCACAACGGAGGCACGTACATTTGCATTGAAGGCCCCCAGTTCTCCACGAAGGCCGAGTCCGAAGTCTATCGCGGCTGGGGCATGGACGTGATCGGCATGACGGCGGTACCGGAGGCCAAGCTGGCGCGGGAAGCCGAAATCTGCTACGCCGCGCTCGCCTGCGTCACCGACTACGACGTCTGGCACGAAACGGCCGGCGAGGTGTCCGTCGAGATGGTGGTCGAGAACCTCCAGCGGAACGTCGACCATGCCAAGGAGATCGTGCGGCGCGCCGTCACCGCGCTGCCGCAGGAAAGAACCGGCTGCCCCTGCCCGGACGCGCTGGCCAACGCCGTCATCACGGCGCCGGACAGCATTCCGCCGGCGCAACGCGCCGCGTTAGACCTGATTGTCGGCAAGTACCTGTGACCCTGAAAAGCGCGGCGAAGACTGCCAAGAGCGCCAGGGTGGTCCCGCCGCAGCCCGTGTTTGAATTGAGCGAATGAGCCGGAGGCACGGAAGAAGCACATGAGCATGTTGATCGTCGGCACCGTCGCCACTGACGACATTGTGACGCCCTCCGCGTCCGCTGAGGGTGTGCTGGGCGGCTCCGCCGTCTACGCCGCCACCGCCGGCAGCCTCTACGGGCCGGTGCAGATCATCGGTGTTGTCGGCGCGGACTTTCCCCCGGACTACATGGCGTATCTCCAGGAGCGGCAGTTCGACCTGGAGGGTCTTGAAGTCCAGGAAGGCAAGACCTTCCATTGGGCCGGCAAGTACCACCGCGACATGAACACACGGGATACGCTGGCAACCGATCTCAACGTGCTGGCCACGTTCAACCCCACGTTGCCCGCCGCCTACCGCCGGACGCCGTTCGTCTTCCTGGCAAACGTCGATCCAACCATCCAATTGAACGCGCTCGACCAGATGGAAAGGCCCACATTGACCGTGCTGGACACGATGAATTACTGGATCGAGACGCAACGCGAGACGCTGACCGCGGTGATGCGCCGGGTCGATCTCATCATGGTCAACGACGAGGAGTTGCGACAATACACCGGAGAACACAGTCTGTTGCGAGCGGCGCGTCAGGTGTTGGCGCTGGGGCCGCGCGCGCTCATTGTCAAGAAGGGCGAGCACGGGGCCGCGTTGGTTACCCGGGACGGCTACTACTACGCTCCCGCGTACCCTTTGGAGGACGTGGTAGACCCAACCGGGGCGGGAGATTCCTTTGCTGGCGGCTTTCTCGGCTACATCGCGCACCATGGGCGCGAAAGCGAACGCGGCCTTCACCGCGCGCTCATTCACGGCAGCGTCGTCGCCTCTTTCACGGTGGAAGACTTCAGCGTAAACCGCCTGAAGGACGTAACGCGGGAAGACATTCAGCGGCGCTACCGCGAGTTCATCTCGTATACGCATTTTGATACCCTCAATTAAGTCCGGTCTCATCAAGGAGAGACGCAATGGCTACGGCAACCGTCAATAGCGATGTAAAGGACAGGGGCCTCGCCCCCCAGGGAAAACTGCGCATCGAGTGGGCCGACCGCATGATGCCAGTGCTCCAACTCATCCGCGAACGCTTTGCGGACGAGCAGCCGCTGGCGGGCATGCGCATCGCCGCCTGCCTGCACGTGACCAGCGAGACCGCCAATCTCATGCGCACGCTCAAAGCCGGCGGCGCGGACGCCGTGCTCTGCGCCTCGAACCCGCTCTCGACGCAGGATGACGTTGCCGCGTCGCTGGTCGAGGACTTCGGCATCCCCACGTTCGCCATCAAGGGCGAGGACGAGCAGACCTACTACCGCCACATCGACGCGGCCCTGGACCACGAACCGCACATTACGATGGACGACGGCTGCGACCTGGTGACCGTGGCGCACAAGCAGCGGCCGGCGCTCCTGGACACCTTGGTGGGCGGCACCGAGGAGACGACCACCGGCGTGGTGCGCCTGCGCAGCATGGAGGAGAACAACGTCCTGCGCTATCCGATCATCGCCGTCAACGAGGCGAAGACGAAACACCTCTTCGACAACCGCTACGGCACGGGCCAGAGCAGCCTGGACGGCATTCTGCGCCTGACGAACATTCTGCTGGCGGGCCGTACCGTGGTCGTGTGCGGCTACGGCTGGTGCGGACGCGGCATCGCCGCCCGGGCCAAGGGCGCCGGCGCGCAGGTTATCGTGACCGAGGTTGACCCGCTCAACGCGCTGGAAGCCGCCATGGACGGCTTCCGGGTGTTGCCGCTGCATCTGGCCGCGTCGCGCGGCGACGTCTACATCACGGTGACGGGCAACCGGCACGTGCTCGACCTCGCGCACTTCGCCGCCATGAAAGACGGCGCGATCATCGCCAACGCCGGGCACTTCAACGTGGAGATCAACATCCCGGCGCTGCGCAAACTGGCCGACTCGTCTGCCATGGTGCGGGATCAGGTGGAGGAGTTCAGCTTGCCGAGCGGCAGACGCATCTCACTGCTCAGCGACGGGCGCTTGGTCAACCTATCGGGCGCTGAGGGCCATCCCGCCAGCGTAATGGACATGAGCTTTGCCAACCAAGCCTTGAGCACGGAGTACGTCGTGGCGAATCACGCGGAACTGGATGACCGGGTGTACACCGTGCCCGCCGCCATCGACGCCAGCGTGGCGCGCCTCAAGCTCGATTCGATGGGGCTCACCATCGACAAGCTCACGCCGGATCAAGAGAAATACATGTCGTCTTGGGAAGAAGGAACATGATGCGCGCGGCCGCGCCTAAATGCAAGCCGCCGCGAAACTATCAGGCACGTGAGGAAGAGAAGGGACAAAAGTCATGAGTTTGGGCATAGGCTCATCCGCGAGCGTCTTGTTCACGTCGGAGTCGGTGACCGAGGGGCACCCCGACAAGATGTGCGACGCCGTCTCGGATGCGGTGCTGGACGCATATCTCAGCCAAGACCCGCAGGCGCGGGTCGCCTGCGAAACCGCGACGACTACGGGTCTCATCCTGGTCATGGGCGAGATCACAGGGCAGGCCGACGTGGACATCGCCAAAGTGGCCCGTTCCGTTGCGCAAGACATCGGGTACACGTCGAGCGACACCGGCTTCGACAGCGAGACCTGCGCCGTGGCGGTCTCCGTCAAGGGACAATCCTCGGACATCGCACAGGGGGTTGACACGGCCCTTGAGGCGCGGGAAGGAAACGGCGACGACCTCCTCGCCACCGGCGCCGGCGACCAGGGCATGATGATCGGCTACGCCTGCAACGAGACGCCGGAACTCATGCCCGCGCCCATCATGCTGGCGCACCGGCTTGCCAAGCAACTCGCCACGCTGCGGCACGCCGGCGCGCTGGCGTACCTCCGGCCCGACGGCAAGTCGCAGGTGACCGTCGAGTACCGAGACGGTAAGCCGGCGCGGGTAGACACGGTCGTCTTGTCCACGCAGCACCATCCGGACGTCGACCAGGAGACGATCCGGCGCGACCTGATCGAGCACTGCGCCCGCGCCGTAATTTCGAGCGAGTGGCTGGACGACGATACGCGCTTCCTGGTCAACCCGACCGGGCGGTTCGTGACCGGCGGCCCCATGGGCGACGCCGGCCTGACCGGCCGCAAGATCATCGTCGATACTTACGGCGGCATGGCGCGCCACGGCGGCGGCGCGTTCTCCGGCAAAGACCCGACCAAGGTTGACCGCTCCGCCGCCTACGCCACGCGCTACGTGGCCAAGAACATCGTCGCGGCCGGTCTGGCCGACCGCTGCGAAATCCAGATCGCGTACGCCATCGGCACGGCGAATCCCGTCTCCATCATGGTGGACACCTTTGGCACGGGCAGCGTGGCGGCGGACGACCTGGTTGCCCTCATCCGGGAGCACTTCGATCTCCGTCCCGCGGCCATCATTCGCGACCTGGACCTGCGGCGTCCCATCTACCGCCAGACCGCGGCCTACGGCCACTTTGGCCGCGCCGACATCGACGCGCCTTGGGAGGCTACCGACAAAGCGGAATTGCTGCGCAGCGCGGCTGGCTGACTTTCCCGCGCAGCGACGTAATCCAGCCAACGCCTTGGCTTGCGCTTGAAGCCCGACATTCCTCTAAAGCGGCGGCCCGCGCGCAGTCTGCAGGTCTGCAATTTTGTCCCCTCTCCCTCGAGGGAGAGGGCCAGGGTGAGGGTGACCGCGCCCCGGCGCTTCCCGCAGCCGGCCTCGCAGCGAGCGCAAGCCTGAGTACAGCCGCGCGGCGCAAAGGGATCACCGCATTCGCGGGAACATCGGAGATCGCCTTGCCAATTGTCTGGCATTCACCGTGGCCTTTGCACGCGAGTTGCAGGGCCAACGGCATGTGCCAATTCCCAAGGCGGCCGCGTCTAGATGAAGCCCCGCGCACGTCTCGTCAACGATGACTCTGCATTCACTGACAAGAGATCGTCAATCGACTTCAGTCGCTTTGCGCTCGCACGGTACAAAACCGCCTGAGTCTGCGCTATACTAGGCTACGTGTGTTTTCAGCATCGCGGGAAGGAAGGGAACGGCATGACCGACTGGCCTGCCAAAGAGAAGCAGTACTACATGAACACATTCAACCGCCTGCCGGTGACGTTGGTGTCCGGCGACGGCTCGTGGGTGTGGGATGATCGCGGCAGGCGTTACCTGGACTTCTTGCAGGGCATCGCGGTCAACGCGCTCGGCCATGCCCATCCCGTACAGGTGAAGGCGATTGCGCAGCAGGCGACCACGCTGCTGCATACCTCCTCGCTGTTCCACGTGCCCCGGCAGTACGAGCTGGCGGAGTTGCTGGTGGAAAACTCCGCGCTGGACCGGGTCTTCTTCGTGAATAGCGGCTCGGAGGCGCTGGAGACCACCATCAAAATCGTCAGAAAATACGGCAAGCTGAACCGCGACGGGGCCTATGAAATCATCGTGATGACCAACGCCTTCCACGGACGCACGATCGCTTCCGTGGCGGCCACGGCGAACCCGCATTACCAGGAAGACTTCGTGCCCATGCCGGAGGGCTTCGTGCGCGTGCCGTTCAACGACCTGGCGGCGGCGCAGGCGGCGGTGGGCCCGAAAACGGCCGGCGTCCTGGTGGAACTCATCCAGGGTGAAGGCGGCGTGTACGAGGCGGGCCAGGACTACGTGCAGGGGCTGCGCGCGCTCTGCGACGAGAACGACTTGCTGCTGGCGCTGGACGAGGTGCAGACCGGCATCGGACGCACCGGACGCTTCTTCGCTTACGAGCACTACGGCATCCAACCGGACGTGATGGCGCTGGCCAAGGCGCTGGGCGGCGGCTTGCCCATCGGCGCTTGTATGGTCAACGAACGCGCCGCGGTTTTCGTGCCCGGCGATCACGGCTCCACGTTTGGCGGCAATCCCTTCGTCTGCGCGGGCGCGGCGGCGGTGGTGGGCCACGTGATCGAGAACGAACTATGGCGGAACGCGGAGCGCCAGGGCGAACGCCTCAAGGCCGGGCTGGCCGGCATCAGCGCCCGCCACGGCAACGCAATTACGGACATTCGCGGCAAAGGGCTGCTGCTGGCGTTCGATCTGGGTGAAGAACGGGCTGAGTCGTTCCTGGCGCACGCGTTGGAATGCGGCCTCATCGTAAACCGCGTCGCTCCGCCCAGCATCCGCATGGCGCCGGCGCTGACGCTGACCGACGCGGAAGCGGATGAAGGACTGGCGCTGGTTGAGAAAACGCTGGGCGGAATTCTCTAAGGGCATTGCGCGCAGGTTTGGCGTGTCGCGCAGCCTCCGCATTCAGTGTTCACTGTTGAGCGCACTTTCGCGCACGTCCGTTACCTGACGTCTAGGAAGAGGGGAATATCACTATGGCTACCGTAGTCCTGGCCTATTCTGGCGGCCTGGACACCAGCGTCTGCATACGCTGGCTGCAAGAACACTACGACATGGACGTGGTCACGCTGACGATCGACCTGGGCCACGAGCCGGACCTGGATGCAATACAGCGCAAGGCCACACAGACCGGCGCGCGCAAGGCGTACGTGGTGGATGCGCGGGATCTGTTCATCGATCACTTCATCTGGCCCGGGTTGAAGGCTGGCGCCGTGTATGAGAACGCCTACTACCTGGCGACCGCGCTCGGGCGGCCGCTCATCGCAAAACTCCTCGTGGACGTGGCCCGCCAAGAGGGCGCCGGAGCGGTGGCGCACGGCTCCACCGGCAAGGGCAACGACCAGGTGCGCTTCGACGTCTCCGTACACGCGCTGGCGCCGGAGTTGCAGGTAATCGCGCCGGTGCGCGAGTGGGGACTGACCCGCGACCAGGAAGAAGCCTATGCCAAGGAACACGGGATTCCCGTGCCGGAAGGGTCGCGCCAGCCGTACAGCCTCGACCAGAACCTCTGGGGACGCAGCATCGAGTCGGGGCCGCTGGAAGACCCCTGGGTGGAACCGCCGGAAGACGCCTACGAGTGGACGGTAGCGCCGGAGAAAGCGCCGGACACGCCGGCCTACGTCGAAATCGTCTTTGAAGAGGGCATCCCCGTGGCCATCGACGGCCAGGAGAAGAACGGTGTCGATCTGATACAGGATTTGAACGACCTGGGCGGCGCGCACGGCGTGGGCCGGGTGGACCACGTGGAGAACCGCGTGGTCGGCATCAAGTCCCGCGAAATCTATGAATGCCCGGCGGGCACAATTCTGTTCAAAGCCCACGAGGCGCTGGAGCAGATGACGCTTGCCCGCGACCAGTCGCACTTCAAGCGCGTGGTGGCGGAAGAGATTTCGCGCCTGGTCTACGGCGGCCTCTGGTTTTCCACGCTCAACCGCGACCTGATGGCGTTCGTGGACAGCACCCAACGCTCGGTAAGCGGCACGGTGCGCGTGAAACTCTACCGCGGTCAGGCCACGGTTGTCGGACGGCAGTCGCCGCACTCGCTCTACCGGGAAGACCTGGCGACGTACCTGAGCGGCGATGCGTTCGACCACCGCGCGGCTGAGGGCTTTGTAAAGATCTGGGGCCTGAGCACCCAGGTGCAGGCGCGCCAGCAGTTGCACGGCGAGGACGTGCCGCTTCTGCCCCAGGCCAAACGGCTCGAGGCCAAAGAAGCGGAAGACGAATAACCGCGCCCGCCTTCCGGGCGGCGCCTTTCGGGCGGCAGCGGTCGGTCCGTCATTCCCGCGAAAGCGGGAATCCATCTTCTCCTCTTCGACTTGGTGTGGACACCTCTGATTTATAGATTTCCAATCCTGGCGGGGGACAAGCCCCCGCGCTACATGGTTTCCCAGGCCCGTCGGGGAACAGTGCTCAATACTGTCGCATTAGCGTAGCGCGAGGGCTTGTCCCCCGCCGGAAGACGAGCTTCGCTCACGGCATGGATTGACCCTGCGGAAGACGCAGGTTACGCGCACCTCCCGTGCGAACCTGCGCTACCGGAGAAGCAAGCGTAGTCTCTCTTTTCATCGCGTTTAAATGCGACAGCATTGGGGACGAATCCCCGCGATACACAGTTTCCCAGGCCTGGCGGGGGACGAGCCCCCGCGCTACACAAGATTGCAGGCCCGGCGGGGGGCTAGCCCCCGCGCTACGATTGCCAACGGACATTAGGCGCAGTTTCGCATGGAGAACACCAAAGAAACGTCCACGTTGTGGGGCGGGCGCTTCAGCAAGGCGCTGGCCGGCGACATGCTGGCGTTTTCGAGCTCGTTGCCGGTGGACTGGCGGCTCTACCGCGAGGACATCATCGGCTCGCGGGCGCACTGCCGCATGTTGGCCAAGCAGGGCATCATCGCCCAGGCGGAAGCCGACGCCATCTGCGCGGGCCTGGCGGCAATACTTGACGAGATCGAGAACGGGGCGATCACGCCGGACGTGGAGCGTTGGGAGGACGTACACTCGGCAATAGAAGACCTCTTGCGGGAGCGCGTCGGGGCGGTGGCGGGCAAACTGCACACGGCCCGCAGCCGCAACGATCAGGTGGCCACCGACGCGCGCCTGTGGCTCCGGGGCGCGCTCGACGCGCTCGGTCTACAACTTTGTCAATTTCAAGAGACGCTGCTCGACCGGGCCGCTGAGCACGCTGCGTCCGCCATGCCCGGCTACACGCACATGCAGCGCGCGCAGCCGGTGACGTTCGGCCACCACCTGCTTGCCTACGTGGAGATGTTCGCCCGCGACGTTGCCCGTTCGCGGGAGTGCCGGGCGCGGGTCAACGTGCTGCCGCTGGGCGCGGCGGCCCTGGCGGGCGCGCCGTATCCGCTCGACCGCGAATTCGTGGCGCGGGAGCTTGGCTTCGACGCCATTGCCGCGAACAGCATGGACGCGGTGAGCGACCGCGACTTCGCAATCGAGGCGCTGCACGTGTGCAGTCTCATCATGGCGCACCTCTCCCGGCTGGCGGCGGAGATCATCCTCTGGTCGTCCGCCGAGTTCGGCTTCGTAGAGCTTGACGACGCCTACGCCACCGGCTCCAGCATCATGCCCCAGAAGAAGAATCCGGACGCGGCGGAACTGACGCGCGGCAAGGCCGGCCGCGTATTCGGCGACCTCTTCGCGCTGCTTACCCTCATCGAGGGGCTGCCGCTCACCTACAATCGCGACCTCCAGGAAGACAAGGCGGCGCTCTTTGACGGGATGGACACCACGGCGGCGTGCCTGGACATCATGAACGCCGTGATTGGCACGCTCCGCGTCGATGCCGCGCGCATGGCCGAGGCCGCTCAGGGCGGCTTTTCCACGGCCACCGACCTCGCCGACTACCTCGTGCGCAAGGGCCTGCCGTTTCGCGAAGCGCACACGGTGGTAGGCAACATCGTGCGCTTGTGCCTCGAGCGCGGCTGCGGCCTGGCGGACTTGACGCTGGCGGAGTACCAGAAAGTGTCCGACCGCATTGCCGCGGACGTGTTCGACGCGATTGCGGTAGAGGGTTCGCTTGCGGCCCGCGACCTCCCCGGCGGCACGGCGCCCGCGCAAGTTGAGGCCGCCATTCAAACGGCGCGCGTCCGCCTGAACCAAGACCGCGCGGGTCTAGTCTGAGGTAAACCCATTCCACACCGAGACCCGCAGACGAGAAGCCTCCTTACCTGGGGAGAAACCTCCCTCTCCCTGGAGGAAGCGTGTGCGTAACCTCGCTGAGAGGCGAACAGTCCCCTCTCCCTGGGGGCTGACAGGGGTAGGCATTCAGCTATCGGCCTACTCGCAATCGATGGAAAATCGACTTGGCTACTGTCATTCTGAACGTAGCGGAGCGGAGTGAAGAATCTAAGGCGGTAGGTTTGCGCTGGCATAGACTTTAGATTCTTCGTCGCTGCGCTCCTCAGAATGACAGGTGGAGGCCGGACGGACCATAGCTACAGTAATGTTTTGCCTACCCCTGTCAGCTCTCCCTGGCGAGAGGGCCGGGGTGAAGGGGGCCGCCCGCCGCCGTTGACCATTCGCGCCCCGCGTTGGTACACTGGAATCACCGACCTTCCGCGGTAGCTCAATGGTAGAGCAGGCGGCTGTTAACCGTCTGGTTCGAGGTTCGAGTCCTCGCCGCGGAGCCAATCGTCAACCACCACCACCGTCTTTGTTGGGAGTCCTCTCACTCGATGAGCTTAGAACAAGAACTGCGCGCGCAGTGGGTCGAACACGCCCAGGACTGGGTGCAACAAGACCAGACCGTGCGCACCGGTATGCTCGACTCCTGGATACTGGACGCGCTGGGGGACGTGGCGGGCCGGCGGGTGCTGGACATCGGCTGCGGCGAGGGGCGCTTCTGCCGCGTCTTGGCCGGTCTCGACGCGGACGTTACCGGCATCGACCTCACCGAGGCGCTGGTGGAGACGGCGCGCGCGTTGGCACGCGGCGAAGAGACCTATCTGGTCGGCAACGCCGAAGACCTTGCGGACATCGGCGACGCCAGCTTCGAGCTGGCGGTTTCGTACATCGTGCTGGTGGACGTGCTCGATTACCGGCGGTCGATCCAGGCGGCGTATCGCGTGCTGCGGCCCGGCGGGCGCTTCATCGTGTGCAACGTGCACCCAATGCGCATGGCGCAGCCCAACGGCTGGATCAGGCAGGGCAGCCGCAAGTTCTTCTACCCCGTTGACAATTACACGACCGAAGGTCCCCGCGAATTCGAATGGTGGGGCGAGACGTTCATCAACATGCACCGGACGCTCGCCAGCTACGTTTCCGCCTTTGTGGATGCCGGTTTCGTCATCGACGGCCTCCACGAGCCGACGCCCTCTGAGGCGCAACTCGCCGCGAATCCGGGCCTAGCCGACGAAATCCGCGTGCCGAACTTCATCATCTACGCGCTGCGCAAACCCGTGACCTAAGTATGCCCCGCCAGATCCGACCGGTAGCGCAGGTTTATAACCTGCGCTCTTTTTGTTCCATTTGGGCTGGCACAAGCCTCCGTACTTAATTCTCTGCCAAGTGCATCCTTCTGCGTTCCAAGCGGTGAGACACTAGTGGCCAGCGCACGACTAACCCCAAGACCCGAATTTCTGCCAATACACAGATGGTGTAATCTACAGTTCGGTTGTAGTCCATGTATCTGTGTGGTATACTCTAGCCATGATATTCAGCTTTGGAGGTGAACATGGCTAAGAGCAAGAGTGGTAAGAACGCATCCGGAAGTCAGCGGGCAAATGTCAAGAACCCCAACAACCGGTCACATAAGGCTGCGCTGGACAATCGAAGCAACCAGCTAAACCCTAACAATGGCAGTTTCAATAGTTCTCGCCAGGGGAACAGGTCGGCACAGAAGCGGGGTTAGCTTTATCCATGGCGCCGGTTAAGGCAGGCAAGTATGAGTATAAGCCTGAAACCCTCGCGCAGTTACGCGGGAAGTTAGGGCTTTCTCAGGCAAAGATGGCGAAACTTCTTGGCGTGCCGGCTAATACCCTTTCCCGGTGGGAAACTGGTGCCACAAAGCCGGATGCAGATTCTCTGGCAGCCATCTATTCCGTCGCCATGGAGCACAAATGTCAGATTAGTTTCTTCAAGAGGAGGCGGCCGGTGCCCAAGAAACCAAAGGGGCGTTCTCGCCTACTTGCTATGTGGGACTTTCAGAACGTGACGGTTCCACTTATCGCAGTGGAATCCGTGAACGCTTGGATTAGACAAGAGTTTGACAGACGCTTTTCGTCTACATCCTATCGACGCTTCAAGGCTTTTGCCAGTCCCAGTCAAAGTTTGGCGGCGAATGAGCTCGAAAAGCGAGGATGGCGCGTCTGGGAAGATGATGAGGACATTGATGACGAGATTGTGAGCCAGGCTAGAAGTGACTGCGGCCAAGAACCGCAGGACACAGTCCTTGTCCTGATTACCCAGGATGGCGATTTCCTAGATCTCATACGCGACTTGCGGGCTAAAGAGGTGGAAGTCTATCTTATCACTGCTCAGCATGGGTACAGCCAGCGTCTGGCGCAAGCGGTGCCTAAGAAACAGTGGGTATCTATTCCCAGTAACGTGATGACAGGGATGGGCAATATACTCAGCCGTTGATGTCATGCCCGGCGGGACGGTACGTGAAGGGACGACATTCTTAGAACAGAGCAGTCCAAGGCATAGGGTCACGCGGCTCTTACTAGCCTTGGCTACGCTATTGATTTAAAGCACAGAGTACGTGGCGCGCCTGCGTTGAGATCGACAGTCACCGCGCGCTGCTGCCGGCTTTCGAGCGTTACCTGTTGGATGGGCAGCGCCGCGCCCGTGTCCTTTGCTTGCACGGACGCGACGTTTTCGGGCAGGAGCAGGGTGAGGCCGGTTATGTTCGCGCCGGCCTCGAGCGTGATGAAGCGGGTGTCGTCCTGAGAGTAGGACTCGGTCAGGCGCACGCCCGTGCGCGCGCGGGAGAAGGCGGAATAGTTCTCCTGGTTTTCGAAGCGGCAACCGGCGGCAACCGCGCCTTCCATGCCCAGTTCCAAAGCGTGGCGCGAGGCGCGCACGTGGTCCTGCGGGCCGGCGGCGTAGACCGGGTGGAAGTTGGCGATCTGCATCACGTGCCAGCGGGTGGCCGCCGACTCGGCAAAGCGCGCCAGTTCCACGCCGTACTCCTCTGAGGTGAGTCCCACCATGCCCTCCACGCGGTCCGGCGCGTCCGCCATGGGGCCGGCCAGCAGGTCCGCGTGGCGGCCGATGGTCTGGCTTTCGTCCCATTGGGCGGGCATGTGCCACATGTCCGTAATTCCCACGCCGTGCTGGAAGTAGGGCATGCAGAGGCCGGTGCCGATCATGTAGGGGCCGTAGTTGCGGTCGCGCCTCATTCGGGGATCGTGGGAGGCGAAGTGCGTGGGCGTGTACCAGCCGAAATCCAGCATGATCTGCAGCAGCGGGTAGCCGGTCCACTGGCAGCCGTGGCTGCAAATCGTCTCCACGTCCAGGCCGGTCTCCCGGCGAAAGACGTCCCACGACTCCTGCAAGTTGGCGCGGAGAGCGGGCAGGTAGTTTTCGTTCAGGTCTTCCGGCGTGCGGCCGTAGCGCACCTGCGCGCCGCTTTCCTGCACGGCGTACTGCGTGATGCTGGTCAGGTCCACCTCGATGGAGACGGCGTGCCCGCGCGCGTGCCACTCTTTCATCAGGTCGCCCGCGTAGCGGCTGAACGGCGCGCGGTAGAAGGTGAGCAGCGCGTCGTAGGACTCCACTATGTCAACCAGCACCGGCGCGCCTTGCTCGCCGCAGCCGTCGCCCTTGATGAACCACAAAGCCGGCGCGGCGTCGGGGAAGTACCAGAGGCGCGGCAAGGGCGTGTCGGCCAACGCCTCGGCAACCAAAGTGCGCAGAATATCTTGATGCACGTCCGCCACCGGCACGTCGCGGGTGGTTTTCTCGGAGAGTGCGAAGAAGCTGTAGAGGTGGCGCGGGCCTTTCAGCGGTCCCATGTCGCGCAAGGGTCGCTCGTGGAGGTCGCCGTCGCCGTGGCGAAAGGTAACGACCGCCTGGCAGAGATCGTAGCCGTAGAGCCACGCCGTGCCTTCTCCAAGCCGGGCCTCCACGATGCCGGCGCCGTAGAGCGCGCCCGCCGCGTCCCGCAGTTCGGCGACAATCTCGCCGCCGTTCAGGGGTTGCGCAACGTCATCGGGGCAGAGCAAGGGCAGGCTGCCGTGTTCCCAGCGGGGCAGTTGCTTAACCGTAAGCCAGGTGTCGGTGACGGTCTCGCCCGCAGTGACACCGAAGACGCGCAGCAGGGCGGGATCCGGCGCGAGGGCAATAAGGGACGTACCGCCCGCCACCGCCGCGGCCAGGCGTTCAGCGGTTTCGTTGCTCAGGCCGCTGCCGGCCACGACGAGGAGTTCTGCCCCCGGCGGCGCGTCCGTGAAGCCTGACGCCGGCCGCGCTTCCAGCCAGGGAAAACCCTCGCAGCGCAGAATTTCGGCGCTGACGGGCGTGGTGAGCGCATCATCGGCGTAGAGGAGCAGTATTGGCTGGTTCATGGCCTTTCCTCAATTCCTTACCGCGGTGACGGCGGCGTCCATAGTAAAGACTTCAAGCTCATTCTGGCAGGGATACCCGTCGCTGGCGAGCAGCGTGCGCTCGCGGGCGATCGCGATGATGCCGAAGACGCTGTGCATCGGCCCGTGCTGGCACATCGAGACCGGATCGGCGTGGGCGCGCGCGATGCGCTTCACCTGATCTAACGTATGCGGTCTTTCCTCAGTCAGTTCCGCCAGCAGCGCCGCGCGGCCCTCGCTGTTTGCGCGGAAGTCTGCGTTCGTCCTGCCATCGACAGGTTGCATCTCCGGCGTCACGTAGTGGTTCGCGCACCAGATGGCGTCATTCTCCATGCGCCGCACGGCCAGGCGCGTGGCGGAGCGTTCCACCACCACCGCGTTCGCGCCGGGATCGGTGAGCATGATGTTCATGCCGTGGTTCATGACCGGCGTGCTTTCGCAGAGCGCAATGCCCTCGTCTACGTCGGCGCAATACTGCAAGAGGTAGCGCTGCAGCAGATTCGTGGGAATGCCCCGCTCCCAGTCCTGGTCGGTGTTCATGATGCTGCTGCCGCCAAAGGTGAGGCCGGTGTCGTTCACGCCCGGCCCCATCCAGGGCGCGCCGGGCCCGGAGACGCAGATGAAGGGATGCCCCTTGTCGGGCCGGATGTCCCAGAAGAGGTATGAACCGAGGGATTCCTTGCCCACGTCGTTGGACTTGTAATGCACCACGCCGTGTTCGTCCATGCGTACGGCAACGTTGGTGCAGCCGGGCGCGGCGCGGCCCACCTCCATGCAGGCGGCGTAGGCCAGGATGTCGTCGCGCTTGAGACCGGCGCCGTCGGCGATGCCTTGCATCTCTTCCAGCGCCTCGGGGAAGACCCGATCGACATTGCGTTCGTTCTGGCGCACGACCCGTTCGCGGTGCGCGGCGTCGATTTGCCTGCCATAGACCACCCGCTCGATGGCGGTATTGATTGCCGCGGCGCACGCCGCGCCGTGCTGGAGGCCCATCGCGTAGGGTGTACCGGAGAGTTCGATGCGGCGCACGGTTCTTACTCCTTCGCTATCAATTGAGTCGCACACAGGTCGGGCGACAGCTAGATGCCGATTCAGCGTCGTGGCTTCATCCCAGTCTTTTCCCCCTCACCCCGGCCCTCTCCCCAGGGAGAGGGAGTTTCATCGCGCGCCGTCCAAGGAAACGCAAGAGACTCCCCCAGAGATATGGGCAGATGGAAGCCTTGGCAATTCGGCAGCTCAGGTTGAAAGTGAGTACTGGCTGACAGTAATTGCTGGTTGACAGTATGTCCAAGTGGGCGTGATGCACAGGTGGGCAATTTGCTACGTGTGCCTGATGCGCTCGAAGTAGTTGCAGGCGATGATGTCCAGCGGCCCGTGGCGGCGTTCGACTTCGTCGTAGAAGAGGTTGATGCCGAGATTGTCGGCGGCGGCGTGGGGCAGCCGGACTATCGACACGCCCACGTCCGCGCCCGCCTTGGCCACAGCCGGGGAAGCGCCGATTTGCAGCACGGTGTTTATGCCGGCTTTGGCGAAGAGCGGCTGCGCCGTCGGCGGCCAGAGCCAACCGCCGGCGTCCTGGATGAGGTAGCGTCCCAGCGGGGTATCCGGTTCGCCCGCCAGCACCATAGAGTACGCGCCGTGGCGGGCCGCGCCCTGGAACTCCGGTATAGTCATGAGCGCCTCCTCGGCGTCGGCGAGCGTCCGCGGCTGAAGTTCGTCGAACACCTGTTTGATGCCTACGCCGATATAGAGGTCTTGCGGCGTGTGAATCTGGATGAAGGGAATCTCGAAGAGCCGCGCCATGTCCGGCCCCATGCGGTGGGGCATGTCGTCGTAGCCGGTGCGCCACTCGTCGATCCAGGGCAAGAGGACTTTCTCCGCATCCTTGCGCGGCACGCCTTCCCGCTCGAAGATGTCGATGTTGATGAGGGTAATGTCGTCGATGTGCGAGCGGCCGATGCCGGTGCCGCTGGTGTGGTGCGCGATGATCGCGTCGAGCGGCACGCCTTTGTCCTTCAGGCGGTCGGCGATGAGAAATTCATCCGTGCCGATGTTGATGCCAGCCAGCGCCGTGCGCACTTCCGCGTCTTCCGGGCCGTTCACGATGCGCACGTCGCCGTAGGGATTGCGCAGGCGCTCGTGGTCGAAGTAGGGTTTCTTCCAGTCCGGCAAGGCGTCGAATTCTTGCTTGCGCCGGGCGAGTTCGGCGTCGAGCGTCGCGCGGCTGCGCGGATCGAGGGCGATGCCGAGTTCGATGGCGGTTTCGTAGAGTTCGCGGAGTGTCATTGAAGGGCCTCAGCGGGGTTGGAGTGTGAATAGACACTCACGTTTGCTACTAAATGAACATTAGCGCGAAAGGATTAAGTGGAATCAGCCACGTTCTCTTGCTCAAATGGACTCTTGTCATTGCAGGAGATCATGTCATTGCTGGATGTCATGTCATTCCGAGCGCAGCGAGGAATCTAGAATTCGCGCGCAATAGATTCTTCGTCGCTACGCTCCTCAGAATGACACGTATCTACAACATACAAATGACGAGCGGTCCCCCCGGTTCCCGCCTACGCGGGAATCACAGGTTAGGCGAGACCATGCGTGACTTTGCGAGAGGACTCGCTTTTTGGTACCACCTGTCCCTATCTTGTTTGATCCGAACAGGGACTCATCAGCAATGCAAATGTCGGCAAGGAATAGCGGGGCGCGCCATAGCGCACCCCGCTGCCAACCAGGCTAGTTCCAGTCGTCCGGGCGTTCCGCGAAGAGGGCGTTCACCGCGTCGGCGGACGTCTTCATCGCTTCCTGCACGGTACTCTCGCCGGTGTACATCGGTTGGAGGTTCTGGTTCGCGGTCGTCCAGAATTCGCCGGTTTCCGGCGTCAGGAAGAAGTCGCGGCCGTCGTCCCGCCAGTGGTCCAGGACGATGTCCCAGTCCATGCCCGGGTAGTTGTCCAGGAACACGTTGGCCGAGGCAAAGAGTCCGGGAAATGCGTGCACGGCGTAGAGGTCTTGCGCCTCTTTCTGGCACAGGACGTGGAACACGTCCCAGGCCGCGTCGGGCACCTCGGTGAGCGACATGATGCTCCAGGCGTTGCTGCCGGTGGCCGGGCTGCGAGTGCCCGCCGGGCCGGTGCCGATCGGCGCGATGCCGAGCCGGTCGCCGAGCACCTCATACGCGCCCTTGAGCGGGATCAAGGTGATCTGCGACATGGCGAACTTGCCGGTGCCGATGTGGCGCCCGCCGCCGCCTTCCTTGCGCAACTCAGAGCGTTCCTCGCCCCAGGGCACCACACGATGCTTGAGGATCATGTCCACGTACATCTGTGCGCCCGCGATGGCGTTCTGGTCCTCGCCGTAGAGCGCCTTGTCGCGCTCCTCATTCAGCACCTGGCCGCCATGGTCCAGCACGAAGCTGCCCAGGTTGACCTCCAGGGAGGCGTAGCCGAAGTTATAGCCCCACTGGGTGGTCTGGTCGCCGGTGCGCTTCGTCATCTTGGTCGCGCCGTCGAGCAACTGCTCCAGCGTGGTGCCCATTTCCGGATACGGCACGCCCTCGTTGTCGAAGATTTCCTTGTTGTAGTAGATGGCGTCGCCGCCGCCGAGGAAGGCCAGGCCGTACATAATACCATTGACGTCCCAGGAAGAGGAGTCAAGGTAGTCGTCGCGGGATACGCCGTCGCGCTTCATGTAGTCGCTGATAGGCAGGAACATGCCCGTGCGCGCGCCGGCCTGCACCCAGTTGATCTGGTTCACGACGATGTCGTAGGTGGTGGTGCCGGCAACAAACTCGGTGCGGATCTTCTCCAGGAAGTTCTCGGTGACGATTTCGAGTCTGGTAACGCGATTGTCCAGGGCGTTGTTGCAGACCTCCGCCATTTCTCGCAGGGTCTTGTTGCGATGCTCCTGCAGGTCGTAGCAGGCCCACACCACCTCGATGACCTCCGCCTGGGGCGCTTCGGCTTCCTTGGGGGCTTCCGCTTCCTTCTCTTCCGCCATCTCGCCGGTCTGCGCGGCCGGCATCGCGCCGCACGCCGCGGCCAGCGCCGCGCCGGACAGGGCGGCAAATCCGCCCAGGAACCGGCGTCGTGTCGTAAATCCGTTGCCCGTTGCCATTGCTCTTGACCTCCCGTGGTCTCCTGCAGGTGCGCCAAGAATGCTGCTCGGCACACTCAGATTGCATCACATTTGGTCTTGCGCGGGCGCTTGCGTCTTCTCTCGATGGCCCTCCTTTCTCTCCCTCTTGCCCGCTCGCTGCTCCGGTAGAGGATGTACGTTGAATGGTTCTTGCGCGGCTATTCTCTCACACTTGCCTACAGAGTCGATACCGAGTAGGCGTGCTGGGGCACGATACGGCGTTCCTGGATAAAGCGTGCCGGACTGAACAGGGTAATGTCAAACTGCGAACTACGGCCGGTGAGCATCTGCTCCGCCAGCATTTGGCTGAATATGGGACTCAACTTGAAACCGTGGCCGCTCAGACCGACGGCGAGATGCAGGCCCGCCACGTCCGGGGCCGGTCCGAGCAGCGGCTGGAGGTCCGGCGCGCAATCGTAGAGGCCGGAGGTGGCGCTGTTCACGGCGGGCGCGCCCTGGTTGGGGAACCGCCGCCGGTACCGCGCGGCCAGGGTTTGCAGTATAGCCGGTTGTGGGGCGGGCCAGGCGTCGGCGTCCGGATCTTCATCACCGTCGTAGGGCGCGGTCTTGCCGACCATGGTCTGGCCGTCATCCCGGGGGCGGTAGTAACTGCCCTGCACGCGGTCGGAGATGATGGGATGCGGCTTGCCGAAGTGCGCGGCGCGTTGCATGAGCGCCACGGCGTGTCGTATCGGCGTAAGGGGAAGGTCGATGCCCAGCGGCGCTACCAGGGCGCGGGAGGAGAAGCCGTTGGCGACCACGACCGCCGGGGTGGAGATGTAGCCCGCGTTCGTCGCCACGCCGGTAACGCTACTTCCATCCGTATCGATGCTGTCCGCTCCCACGCCTACGCGGAGTTCCGCGCCGCACCGCCGGGCGGCGTCGGCAAAACTCAGGGTCGCGCGCACCGGGTCGGCATAGCCGGACTCCGGCTCCCACGCGGCCGCGCCAATGCCGAACAAGGCCAGGCGCGGTTCGATTTCCCGTATTTCGTCGGGCGAGAGGATGAAGGCGTTGATACCGAGATCGCGGTGCATGGCAACGTTGGCCGCTACGGTTTCCACGTCGTCCGGGCCCAGCAAGGCCAGGAAACCGGCCCGCCGGAATCCGGCGTCGCCGCCGGTCTCATCGCCGAAGTTCTCGAAGAACCGGCGCGCGCGCAGGGCCATGCGCGCCAAGGTCTCGTGGGTATAGTGGGTGCGCACGATGCCGGCGGTCACGCCCGTGGCCTGCGCCGCGAGACCCCGCCGTTCCAGCAACACGACCCGGCCCGCGCCCATCTGCGCCAGGCGCCAGGCAATGCTGGTACCGGTACTGCCGCCGCCTACAACGACAACGTCCGCCGTCTCGCCCACGTGGCTCCTCGCTTTCATCGGAATTCTATACGTGCCGGGTCTCTCTCGTGTCTGCTTGCTACGCCGGCTCTTCTGCGCCGGCGCGAGTTATCAATAGTGTACCGTAATGGTCCACCGCTGCGTAGTAGCCGGGGTGAATTACGGTCGTGGAATCGTATTCTTCCACAATCGCGGGCCCCGCCACGCTTGCGCCCGCCCCGAGCAGGTATCGATCATAGACGGGGCAATCCACGAACGTGTCCGTTTCGCCAAAGAAGACCGGACGAGTGCTCTGTTGCGCCGCGTGCGCATCGCGCTTCCCGGCGTCTTTTTCAAGCAGCGGCGGCTTGACGATCGTGCCCAGAGCCGTAAGCCGGAGGTTCACCGTCTCCACCGGTTCGCCGGGCACGCTGTGGCCGTAGACCCGGTGGTGTTCCCTATGAAATTGATCCAGAAGGTCGTCCACGACCAGACCGCCGGCCGCGCCATCCGCACACGGCAGCGAGAGTTCGTAACTCTGCCCAACGTAGCGCACGTCAACGTGCTGCGCGAACGCCATGTCGTCCGGCGCGACGCCTGCCGAGCCGAGCGCCGCCGCGCCCTGCCGCCGCAGGTCCGCGAACACGTCCGCCACTTCTCCCGGCGCTAAGCGGTCGACTCGCTCGATCAGCGTGGTGGCGTAGTCGTAGGTAATGTCGGTGACAAGGAGGCCCAGCGCCGAGGCCGTGCCCGGGCTGGTGGGAATGACGGTAACGGGGATGTTCATCTCGTGCGCCAGGCGGTTGGCGTGCAGCGGCCCGGCCCCGCCAAAGGCGGTGAGCGCAAAGTCGCGGGGGTCGTGGCCGCGCTGCACCGAGACGAGACGCAGCGCGTTAATCATGGCCACGTTGGCAATCTCGACGATGCTGTGGGCGGCGCGCACCACGTCCAATCCCAGCGGCTTGGCAATACGCTCCTCGATTGCCTGGTGCGCCAAGGCGCTGTCCAGCTTCAGATCTCCACCGAGCAGGTAGCCGGGATTGAGGCGGCCAAGCACCAGGTTGGCGTCGGTGACCGTCGGTTCTGTGCCGCCTTGGCCGTAGCAGGCCGGGCCGGGGTCGGCCCCGGCGCTCTGGGGTCCGACCCGCAAGATTCCGCCGGGGTCGATCCAGGCGATGGAACCGCCGCCGGCGCCGATCTCCACCAGATCGATCACCGGTGTGCGGATAGGATAGCCGCCGGCGCGAAAGCCGCCGCTGCCGGGCTGGGCCACGGAGCCGACCTCATAGTCTTTCGTGATGCGCGGCGCGCCATCCTGCACCAGGCCGACTTTGGCGGTGGTGCCGCCCATGTCGAAGGAGATGACGTTTTCGTGGCCCAACGCTTCGCCCAGGTGCGCCGCCGTGATCACGCCCGCGGCCGGGCCGGATTCCACCATGAAAACGGGCCGGCGGCGCGCGTCGCCGAACGTCATGAGGCCGCCGCTGCTCTGCATCACCAGGAGTTCCGAAGCAATGCCTTGCGCGCGCAGACGACTCTCAATGTTTTCGAGATAGCGCGAGACGATGGGGCGAAGCGCGGCGTTGATGACGGTGGTGCTGGCGCGAAAATACTCGCGAATCTCCGGCGCTACGTCCGAGGAGAGCGAAATGGCGACATCCGGCGCGTGCGCCCGCAAAATCGCTCCTGCCGCTTGCTCGTGCTCCGGATTCAGGTACGAGTGCAAGAAGCAGACGGCAACGGACTCAATGCCCGCCTCCTGGATGATGGACGCGATGCGCGGCAGGGCGGCTTCGTCCAATGGGGTCAAGACCGCGCCGGCGGCGTCCAGCCGTTCGCGCACGCCAAAGCAGCGGTCGCGCGGCACGAGGGGCTTTGGTTTCTCGAATTGGGTGTCGTAGAGCGAGGGACGAATCTGCCGGGCGATTTCCAGGATGTCGCGAAAGCCCTCGGTGGTGATGAGCGCGGTGGGCGCGACTTTGCCTTCGATGATGGCGTTCGTGGCCACGGTGGTGGCGTGAACCACGTAGCGCAATGCCTCCGGGGCGAGATCGGCGTGGTCGAGGATTTGGCGCGTGACGGTGAGAAAGCCCCGCGCCGGGTCGTCCGGCGTGGAAGAGACTTTGGCGTTCCAGAGGCTGCCGCTGCTTTCGTCCACCAACGTGGCGTCGGTGAAGGTGCCGCCAATGTCTACGCCGAGCCGGAATCTCGCCTCACTCACAGCCCGCTCCCCGTTCCGTTTCCTTCTGAACCGCTTTCGTTGGCGCGCGTCGTTTCTCGCAATGCCTGGGTAGCGGCGCTGTCTACTTCCCACTTCTCCGGGTCCACGGCCACGCCATAGACCGTACGCGCGCGCTCCACGCTGACTTTGCCTTGGCGCGCGTCGCGCAGCACCAGTTGCGGATCGCGCAACTCAGGCGGGCCGAAGCCTCCGCCGCCGCAGGTCTCGTAGCGAATCACCTCCCCGGGAAGCACGTCCAGCGTTGTCTTGGAACTCAAGTATTCCGTCTCGCCGTCGCGCGTATGCAGGTAGAAGGCCGGACGGCCGGCTTCACCGCCAAAGAGGCCCCACGGGCCCTCCTTATCTCTGTCGGCGAGCACGGTGAAGGTGACCTCGTGATCGGGAAAGACGTAATCGCGGCGCAGGCCCAGTCCGCCGCGGTACGTGCCCGGCCCTTCCGAGTCGTCCACCAACTCGTAGCGCAGGATGCGCACCGGATAGTAGCGTTCCGTCTCTTCAATGGGCGCGTTCTCGGTGTTCTGGCCGTGAGTTTGCACCGCGTCCGGGCCGTCGCTGCGGGCGCGTCCGCCGTAGCCGCCGGCCAGGGTCTCCAGGAAGCAGTAGTACTCGCCGTTGCGCGGGTCGATGCCGCCGAACCCGGCATGGCACTGCATCGCCTTGCCGCCCGCGGGCACGCGCTCCGGCAGCGCAGACGCCAGCGCCTTGAAGATAACGTCGTTAAGGCGCGCGTGGGTTTCCCAGCCGCCCACCACCGGCGCGGGCGGCCGGCAGTTGACCACCGTGCCCTCCGGCGCGTCAATGCGCACGAAGCGATAGAAACCCTGGTTCGGCGGAATGTCGGGATCGATAAGGCACTTCAGATTGTAGGCGCAGGCGGAATACGTCTGGGCAAAGGTGGAGTTCACCGGCGCGCGCCGCTGCGGGTCGCAGCCGTCGAGGTCGAAGAGCACGCCGTCATCGTCGATGCGAATTCTGGCGGCCAGGCGCACCGGCTGGTCGGTATAGCCGTCGGTGTCCACGTAGCCCTCGGCGGTGAATTCGCCTTGCGGCAGTTTGGCGATTTCGGCGCGGGTGCGCCGCTCGGCATAGGCCGTCAATTCCTCGATGTAGCGATTGACGGTTTCGATGCCGGTCTGCCGCGTAAGCTCGGCGAGGCGGCGCGCGCCGGTGGCGTTGGCGGCCATCTGGGCGCGAAAGTCACCGGCGGTCTCGCGTTTGGAGCGGATTTGCCCCAGGATGAGGCGGAACACGTCCTCCACGATCTCACCGCCTGCCACCAACTTTACCGGCGGGATGATGACGCCTTCCTGGTAGACCTCGCGGAACGCGCCCACACTGGCCGGCGCGCCGCCGCCTACGTCCACGTGGTGCGCCATGTTCGCCACGTAGCCAAAGAGGTCGCCGTCGCAGTAGACCGGCGAAATGAGGCTGATGTCGTTGAGGTGCACGCCGCCGAGATAGGGGTCGTTGCAGAGAATGGCGTCGCCCGGGCCGAGGTTCTCCGGGCCGTAGGCGCGCACGGCAATCGGCGCCAGGTGCACCAGCGATCCAAGATGCACCGCCTGGCAGAACGCCTGCGCCACCACGTTCAGATCGCGGTCGAAGAACGCGCAGGAGAAGTCGGCGCGGGTCTTGATGTTGGTCGAATAGGCGCTGCGGCGGAGGGCGACCGCCATCTCCTCGGTAGCCTCGGTCAGCGCGTGGCGCACGACTTCGAAGGTGATGGGGTCGAATGCGGCTGTGGCGGCCATCTGGCGGAACCTCCGTGTATCGGCCCGAATGCGGTTGCGCTCGCGTCCGGTTGCATTGCGCACACCCAGTATAGCGCGGTCTTGCTGTGTCTTCACTGCCAGGCCGGCCGCCTCCCAGGGGGAAGACCTTGGTGAAACCTCGCTAAAAGGCGATTTGTTCCCTCTCCCTGGGGAGACCTTTGCATAACCCCTTCCCCATCGAGGGGGAAGGTTGGGATGGGGGTGCAAAGGATTGAAAACAGGCTATTTTTAGTTGTAAATGCGGTCTGGATTCCGGCTTTCGCCGGAATGACAGAGTTATGCAAAGGTCTCCTGGGGGAGAGGGTTAGGGTGAGGGGGGATTTGCAGCGAATCATAGCCCAAGTCTTGCGGCAAGGGGCTGAATCGGCGTTCATTCTCCCCTCACCCCGGCCCTCTCCCTGTAGAGCCCGGGGACATAGGTAACACATTTTCAGGGACATAGGTTACACCATAAGGCATGGGAATTCGTCACTAGAGGAGGACGACCATGTCGTGGAAAGTGAGTACACCTATGTCTGAGCGGGAAGAGTTTATAGCCGTGATGCTGACGGGTGAGGTGAGCATGAGCGCACTGTGCAAGCGTATGGGCATCAGCCGCAAGACCGGCTACAAGTGGCGCACGCGCTACAGGCAGGGCGGGATGGAGAACCTGGGGGACCGGTCGCGGCGTCCGCACACCAGCCCACAGCGCACGCGTCCAGAGATGGAGCGGCACATCATCGCCTTGCGCCTGGCACATCCGGGGAAGGGCGCGGACGCGCTGGGCCGGATGCTGCGGAACCGCGGCTACGCCGACGTGCCCGCCAGGAGCACCATCAACGCCATTCTCAAGCGCCACGGGTTGATCGACCCGGCCGAGAGCGCCAAGCGCATGCCCTTCATTCGCTTTGAGCGCCCGCTGCCCAACGAACTCTGGCAGATGGACTTCAAGGGGCATTTCGCCATGTCTCGCGACCGCTGCCATCCGCTCACCGTGCTCGACGACCATTCCCGCTACAACCTGGCTGTGGAGGCCTGCGCCGACGAGCGGGGTCAGACCGTCCAGGAGCGCCTCACCCGCGTCTTTCGGCGCTACGGCCTGCCTGCGGCCATGCTCATGGACAACGGCGCCCCCTGGGGCAACGACAGCGCCCATCCCTTCACGCCGCTCACCGTCTGGCTCATGCGCCTGGGCATCAAGGTGCTTCACAGCCGTCCCTACCATCCCCAGACCCTCGGCAAGCTGGAACGCTTCCACCGCTCCCTGAAAAGCGAAGTCCTGGCCGGTCGCACCTTCACCAACCTGGAGCACTGCCAGCGCGCCTTCGACGCTTGGCGGCACTTCTACAACCGGGAACGCCCGCACCACGCCCTCACGCTCAACACGCCCGTCAGCCGGTACACGCCCAGTCCACAGCCCTTTCCCGAAACGCTGCCCCCCATCACCTACGCTCCCGACGACCAGGTGCGCGCCGTCGACGTCAGCGGCCGCATCTCGTTCCAGGGCAAGACCCTCCGCGTGGGGCGAGCTTTCGCCCACACCCGCGTCGCCCTGCGACCCACGCAAACCGACGGCGTCTGGAACGTATACTTCGCTGTCAATCCGATAAGAACGGTAGACCTCAGTGAACAAAATGTGTAACCTATCTCCCTGAATAACTGTTACCCATGTCCCCGGACTGTACACTCCCCAGGGAGAGGGAGTTCTAATGCGGAAAAGTGCCACCCAAAGCCCGGCCCGCTTCCCAGAGAAAGGGAGTCTTCTCGCCTACCGGTTCTCCCCAGGGAGAGGAAGTTTTTCACCTGGCAGTTTGGTTTCCACAATCGGTCTTTTGGATACTGCGCTCAGACCGCCTCAGGCCGCACTGCCTGCGGGCCGTAACCCTCGGGACGCACGAGCAGCGTTTCGCCGTCGGAGAAGCCGTCGCCGCGTTCACCCAGTAGGGCGATCAGGCGGTTGCGCCACAGGGCTACGCGGTCGGCATAAGCCGGATCGCCGGATCTATCGTAAAGTTCCTGGCGGTCGTGCGCCAAATCGAAGAACTGCTCCTCGCCGCGCACCGGATACCAGAGGTACTTTTCCTTGCCGTCGGTGAGGTACTGCACCGCGTTATCGGCGCTGTAGCAGGGCGAGTGCTCGCCGTGAACGTATTCGCGCCACGGTTCGCCGCGCGCCGCCTTCAGGACGCTCGTGCCGGTGACGGAGTCGGGAATGGGCGTGCCGGTCGCCTCGAGAATCGTCGGCATCACGTCCTGCAAACCGACCGGATGGTCGAACGTGCCCGACGGCGCATCGAGGCTGCGCGGATACTTGACAACGAACGGAATGCGCGCCGAACCCTCGTAGGCATACGTCTTGCGCAGCAGGTTGTGGTCGCCCATCATGTCGCCGTGGTCAGCCGTGAAGACCATCATCAAATTGCGATCCAGTTCTCCTTGGACCAATTCCAACAGATAGCCGAGTTGATAGTCTATATGGCTGATGCAGCCCATGTAGGCCGCGCGCATGCGCTGCAGTTGTTCGTCGGTCAGACGACCGTGCCACGCTTGGCGGGGCAGGCTGGGCTGGGGCACGTTGTACCGCTCGGCCCAATCACCCACGGGAACCTCCGGCAATTGCCGATTGATGTACATGTCCCAGAAGAACTGCGGCGGGTCGTAGGGCGAGTGCGGCCGGAGGTGCGAACACCAAACGAAGACGGGACGGGTGGGATCGCGCTTCTTGATCTGTTCTATGGTGACATCCACCGTCCAATTGGTGGCGTGGTAGCGCTCCTCGTAGGCCCAGGGCCGTCCCAGCCAGCCGTTGGCGTCGGAGCCGGCGATGCGCTCGTGGGCAAAGGGGCCAAGCTCCTCGCACAGCCATTCCCAGTAATCGTCATCTCCCTGGCGCAGATCGTGGGGGATTACGGTGTGAAAGCCGTAGAGCTTGCGGCGCGGGTGCATGTTGCGCCAGCCCACGTTGATGCAGTGATACCCGGCGTCGGCAAGCACCGCCGCCAGCGTGTTCGGCTCGTGCCACTCGGCGGCCGAATAGCCGACCAGGCCGCAGTCATAGCTGCGCTGGCCGCCGTGGAGGCAGCGCCGCGCGCCGGTGGTGGAGGGAATCTCCGTGTAGGCGTTGGGGAAGTAGGCCCCGTGCTCGACGAATGCGTCCACGTTGGGCGTTTCGATCACCGGGTGTCCGGCGATGCCGAGATGGCCGCCCCGATGCTGGTCGGTGGTGTAGAGTATGATGTTCGGTCGCTGATCTTTCATGGTCTTACTCCTCACTCGTTATCCAGCGATCGCCCTCCCGCGCGTAGTCTACGAGTTCACCTGGCTGAAAGAAGAGTTCGACCTCTTTCTCCGCCGTTTCAGGCGCGTCGGAAGCGTGGATGAGATTCATTGTGAGGTCCAGGGCGAAGTCACCCCGGATCGAGCCGGGCGCGGCCTCGGTGAACCTGGTGGCGCCCACCAGCATCCTGACGAGGCCGATCGCTTCCGGCCCCTCCACCACGGAGCAGACGACCGGGCTGGCGGTGATGAATTCGATCAAGTCGCTGAAGAACGGCTTGTCTTTGTGCACAGCGTAATGCGTCTCGGCGAGAGCCCGGTCGATCGCCATGAGCTTGAGGCCGACAATCTTGAGGCCGCGCCGTTCGCAGCGGCCCAGGATTTCGCCGACCAGTCCGCGTTGCACGCCGTCGGGCTTGACGATGATGAGGGTGCGTTGCGCCACGGTGTGTTCTCCTCCTTGAATGGTATGACGGAAATGGAGCCGCTAGGATTGCTCGCCGGCAACGATACGCCGCACCAGGGCCGTCGTGCTGTAGCCGGGGGTGAACGGCAGAATGCGTACGCTGCCGCCATAGGCTCTGACGACGGCGGCTTCCACCGGCTCGGATTCCAGGTAGTCGCCGCCTTTGACGTAGATGTCCGGCTGCACCGTTCCCAGAAGTCTCTTGGCCGTGCTGTCGTCGAACACCGTAACGCAATCCACGCAGGCCAGCGCCGCCAGCACGCGCGCCCGGTCCCACGCCGGCGTGATGGGCCGCGCCGGCCCTTTCAAAGACCGCACGGAGCGATCGCTGTTCACGGCGACCATCAGCACGTCACCCAGCGCCCGCGCCGCCTCGAGATAGACGACGTGTCCGGGATGCAGCACGTCGAAGCAGCCGTTGGTGAAGACGATCGTCTGGCCGCGCCGTTTTGAGGCGCTGCAGCGGTCGCGGAGCGCCTTTTCAGTCAGGACTTTCCGTGCGGTCACGCTCTTGCTCTTGGCTTTCTGTGGATGCCAACACGGCCAGGATCTCGGCGGGAGTAGCAACGTCCGCGCCGAGTTTGCGCACGACGATGCTCGCCGCTGCCGCTGCCATCATAGCAGCGCGGGGGGGCGGCAGACCAGCGAGCAGCGCCAGCGTGAGCACGGCTGAAACGGTATCGCCGGCTCCGGTGGGGTCGATCACGCGGTCGTCGCCCAACGCCGGTATGTGGTAGGGCGCGGCGCCGGCGGAAAAGAGCGACATGCCCTCGCTGCCGCGCGTGATGAGCAGCGCCGTGGTTTCAAGCCGCTTGAGCAACTCCGCGCCGGCCGATTCTAACGCTTCTTGCGATTGCAACGCGCGCCCCAGCGTGAACTCCACTTCCGGCTGGTTCGGCGTGAACGTGTCGGCCCCCGGAAAGCGCGTCAGGTTGCCGTGGGAGTCTACCGTGACCGGTTTGTGTTCGGCGCGGGCGCGGCGCAGGACGGTCTCAATGACGGCATCGTCGATCATGCTGATCTCGTAGTCGGCGACGATGACGGCGTCTACCTGGGGAATGCGGCGGGTAAGCCCGGCTATGACCTGCTGGCAGAGCTCCGGCGAAACGGGTACGCGCTCGACGCGATCCAAGCGGCAGACCTGCTGCTGCACGGGCTGCTGGTCGCCGCCGGCCCAGATGCGGGTCTTGGTCGAGGTCGCGCGGTCGTTGGCGGCAAGGAGGTCATCACAGTGAACGCCGTCGTCTTCAAGCATGCGGCGCAGGTCATGGCCGATGCCGTCGTCCCCGATAACGCCCGTGACCCAGACCTCCGCGCCGAGCGCCCGGGCGTTGCGGGCGACGTTGGTGGCGCCGCCGGGCACCAGTTTGCGGTCAACATAGTGCAAGACCGGCAGCGGCGCTTCACGCGACATGCCGCTGGCGCGGGTGAAGATGTGCTCGTCGGCCACCATGTCGCCGATGACGAGGATGCGCTGGGCGGTAAAGCGCGCCAGCGCGTCGTGCCAGGAACGTGTGCGCATCGCTGCGCCTCCGGTGTTGCGGCTCACGGGTCGTTGCCTTCCCCATCGTGGCAGGTTGTGGCGTGCGCGGCAACAGGAGGGTCTTGGAGAGAGGAATCGACTTCCGCGCGGGTAGGCAACGAGGGTTGCGCGCCAAACCGGCCCACCGCGATCGCCGCGGCCGCGGTGGCAAAGCGCGCGGCGTCCGCTAGCTTCTCCCCACCGGAGAGCGCCGCTGCCAGTGCGCCGACGAAGGCGTCGCCGGCTGCGGTAGCGTCAACCGGGTCTACACGCCACGCCGGCACGTGAGCTACACTGCCGTGCGCAGCGACAATGCTGCCCTCCGCGCCCAGCGTGAGGATTGCCGCGCGCCGGACTTCCTCGCTAAGCGCTGCTGCGGCGGCGCGCGCGGCGGCTATTGACTCTACCGGATGCGCCGTCAGGCTGGCGGCCTCGATCCGGTTTACGATCAACACATCGGTTGACGCGAGCAGGTGCGCCGCCTCCGGGTTGCCGGGAGCGGCGTTGAGGATGGTTGTCACGTCATGCGCACGGGCCTGCGCCAAGGCGGTTTCTACGGTTCTAAGGGGTACTTCAAGTTGGCAAACCAGCACGCTCGCCTGCGCGAAGAGCGCAGAAGCGTCCGTCACGTGAGACGGCGCGAGCGCCGCATTGGCGCCGGGTGAGACGGCAATGACGTTCTCGCCCTCTTCGTCCACAAGAATGAGCGCCGCGCCGGTCGGCCGAGCGTCGTCCGCTACGATTGCGCCGGCCGCCACGCCGTATGACTTCAGTTCCTTAACGCGTTCCTTGCCGAATGCGTCGGCGCCAACGCGGCCGATCATGACCGTGCGCGCTCTCAGCCGCGCGGCGGCTACGGCTTGGTTCGCGCCCTTGCCGCCGCCAATGCGCCGCAAGTCGCCGCCCAGCACGGTTTCGCCGGCTTGCGGCAGCGTCGGCACGGAAACCACTAGGTCTGTGTTGACGCTGCCGACGACCAGCACGTCATAGCGCCGCGCGCCGTCAGCGGCCGGGTCGTTCATCCGGGTGCTGTCATTCGTGTCAGCCACTATGCGCCTCTTGTTCGTACCTCCTCAGTAGGGAAGGTTTGCAACCTGCGCCCATCCTGAGCGGCAACCGGCTTTCGTGCCGACTGTATCTCCAAAGAGGGGAGCGTTGGGAAGATTTACCCCTCACCCTAACCCTCTCCTCAGGGAGAGGTAACGAGACGCGCTCCCCAGGAAGAGGGAACGAGACGTGCTCCCCAGGGAGAGGGAGAGAGTCGTGCGGCAGAATTGTCCCCGTTCATTGGGTGAGTTCATTGGGTCAACTCATTGGGTCAATTCATGGGGTTTAACGCGGCGTTTGCTGGCGCAGCACGCGCCACAGGTACACAACGAGCACGCGCTGCCGCCGCCACCGCCACGGCTGGCGCGCGAGACGAAAGAGCCACTCGAGATTCACGCGGCGCAGCCAAAGTGGGGCGCGCGCGACCTTGCCGGAGATGTAGTCGAAACTGCCGCCGACGCCCATGGCCAGGCGCGCGCCGGACTCTTGCTGGTGCCGCTGAATCCAAGAATCCTGCGCGGGACAGCCAAAGGCGACGAAGAGGACTGCCGCGCCCGATTCGCGGATCTGCGCGCACAGCGCGGGCGCTTGTGCCGGATCCGGCGCGCCGACGGCCGTGCCCGCGACCGTGAGGCCGGGAAACTCCCGCCGCAACGCATCCGCCGCTTGCGCCGCCACCCCCGGCGCCGCGCCGAGCAGAAAGACGGGCATCCTCTGTTGCGCGGCAAGGGCGCAAAGCTCCCGCATCAAGTCGATGCCCGTCACGCGCTCGACGGTGGCAACGCCTTGGCGGCGCAAAGCCCAGACGATGCCCGCGCCGTCCGGCACCACCAGGGCGGCCTCCCGCACCAGCGCGCGGAAAGGCGCGTCGCGCTGGGCGTGCATCACGAACTCCGGGTTGAGCGTCACCACCTGGTGGTGGCCGGCCGTGTCGAGCAATTGCGCGCAACGGTCAACCGCCTGGCACATGGAGACGCAGTCCACACGCACGCCCAGCGCATCCGCGCTAGCGGGCACGTGGGCGCTGCCGTTGGCTAGCCGGTCGGTCTTGTCTGCACGAATGTCGTCCACTTTTCTTCCACGAACGCCTTGAATTGACCGGCAAAGACTGATTCATCGAAGCGCGTTGCCGTCTCCCGGCACGTCGCCGGTGAGAAACGGTTGGGGTCGAATGACCGCAGTACCTGAGCGAAAGCGTCTGCCGACTGCTCGGGCACCAGCACGCCGTTCACCTCCGGCTGCACGATCTCGGTCGCGCCGCCGGCGCCGTAAGCGATCACCGGCTTGCCCGCGCTCAGGGCTTCGACCATGACGATGCCGAAATCCTCTTCACCGGGAAAGAGAAGCGCGCGGCAGCCGGCGAGTTGTGCGCTCAACTCCTGCTCGGGCAGCCAGCCGAGGATAGTCACGTTGGAAGGCACTGTGCGTACCAGGCTCTCGCGGAGCGGGCCGTCGCCGATGACACGCAGGGGAACGCCGGCGGCTTGCGCCGCCGCGATCGCCACGTCAACCTGCTTGTGCGCCTCCAGCCGCCCCACGAATACATAATACCCCTCATCGCGGCAGGGCTGCGACTGGAAGCGGCGCGTGGCGACGGGCGGATAGATAACGGTCGATTCTCTGCCATAGACTCTGCGGATGCGCGCCGCCACGGTCTGGGAGATGGCCACGAGATGGTGCGGCTGGGCGGCGGCCCAGCGGTCCCACCGGCGCAGCGGCGGCCGCAACAGCGCGTCGAGCCCGCGCAGCGGCCAGGACATGCGCCCGCGGTCCGTGGCCGGCGTCAGGCCCCACAGGAAGCGCGGCGGCGTGTAACAGTAGCACACGTGCAGGGTGTACGGATGGCGTGGAATGCCCTTCGCCGCGAAACTGGCCGAGGAAACGACCACGTCGTAGGCTCCCACGTCGATGCCGCGAAACGCCAGCGGGTAGAGCGGCGTGAGATACTTCTGGTAGCGGGCCGGGTGCGGAACCCGCTGCAGGAACGACGCGCGCACGTCCCACGCCGCCACGTCCAGCGCACTGCCCCGCAGGCGCGGAAACGTCCCATAGTCAACGAAAGCTGTGTACACGGGCGCCGCCGGCCACAGCCCGCGCATAACCGCCACGGTCCGCTCCGCGCCTCCCAGGGCATAGAAGTAATCGTGCGCCAGTGCCACTCGCATGTTGGTACTATGCTAGCAAGTGCCACGCGCAGGAAGACACACTGAGTTGAGTGTCAAAGATCTTTAGCTATTTGCGGCTCAAACTTTGGGCACATCTGGCAGTTGCTTGTTAATCCGATCGCTTTCCGGGAATTGCGCTCGGTAGTCTTGAAGCAACTCTGATATCACATCATCACCAAGCTTTTCGCCTGCGAGATAGGAAATCAACTTGGTTGCTAGGTTCCGGTTCTTAGTGATTATCCTTCCATCCACACCGCCGGTCCAAAGCACTCGGTCCCAAACCTGGAGGTTCTCCTCTGTGATTGCCCAAGGCAAGCGATTTAGGTTGTCGCAGGCATCATCCATTGAGAGGTTGGTCGGCGGACTTACCAGGCGCACAAAGGCGCGCACCAGACACTCTTGAGCAACCGGCTTGCCAAGCAAATTGGACTCTCGAATATTGCGCCGCTTTTCATCGCTTCCGCTCTCGGTATCAGCCAGAGCGTCCTTAAACACTTCTACACTTTCAAGCAACTGCTCCCAAACCTCGTACACCTTCTTGCGAAAGAGGATTACATTCTCTGAGCTAGGCAAACGGGTCTTGTCAACTTTCCCCTTTGGGAAATTGTCTGCGATAATTGCCGCGTTGCAATTGTAAATTATCGCAAGAGTCGTAAAGTGCCGATCACTTCTATTCAAAGTGTTGGTGCTGAATTTAACTAGCCTTGCACCTATTAGGTCGTTGGAGATTTCACGGGTTATGACCGCAATGATGTCATCGTCATCAGTTACGATGTTCTGTCCGGTTGTCGTGGGCTTGGCGTAACGATTTACTCGTGTGAAAATCCTACGCGCACTTCTAGACTCGTAGGGGACAAGGATAACAGTGACATCTTCCTGAGCGAGTCCCGTGCAAGGCGTTTCTATGCTCGTAATCTCACGACCTCGTTCATCAAGTCCACTAACCGCAAATTCAATCGCCTTGATGCGGTGTTGCCCGTCAAGAGGAACTAGGACCTCTCCTCCCTTAAATGTGAGAAACCCTATCGAAGTTGCTGCCGTCTTGTACAAATTGGGTACTCCCCTCGTCAGCATGTCGGAGAGAGGCTCAAATTGATCTTGGTCGTCGAAGTTCATCGCTGCGACGATGACTGCCCCGAAGAACCGTGACTCGTCGTTAGCGAAGTATGGGGCAATCTGATTTTTCACACGGCTATAGTTGAGGTCGCGCTGATAGCGCTCCTCGACCGACATGTCTTCCCAACCTTCCAATTCCCGCGGGATCTTGACTCTGTCAGACAGTTCCTGAGCTTTCATTGAAAGGATATAGTAGTCAGTATTGCCCAACCGGGCTTTCATGGCTGGTAGAGTTGTCGGCATCGCTGCTTCCTTTACCGTTGGCTGTGCTGCTTGTTCGCTTCAGGTTTCCACACCTTTATTAGGCGTCTCTCAAGTGTGTCGATCCTGTCTCTCTCAACAGACAGGTAGCACACGTCCAGCGTCTCACCGTAAACTTTTATCCACAACCCCAAGATCTCATTGTGCGAGCCGTGCCAATGGTCTCTTAGGCGCTCCCTAATCGACCGCTCTTTCGCTTGGCCGACATAGATACACTTTCCGTTGTCCCTGCACCAGAACGCATAGACACCGGTAATCTCATCTGGAACACGTGAAAGGGTAGGATATGACCACGGCGATAATGATCTTGTATGCTTCTCCATTATACATCAGGTAAACGCCACACTTGAGAGGCTAACTTAGCTAATCGACACTGCCGTTTCTGGATTTCCTCGGGCGACCAGTCTGAGCATCCAGCAATCGCCCGGGAAAGTCGAATTGCACTACTTTCAAATATCTCTCTTTTCCTAGTGAAACTTTGGTTGTCGGCTGTTCCAGGGCGATTGTCCACGTTGCTGAGCAAGGTAAGGTTTCCGAGGCGAGAAACATACTCCGTATGTGCTCGCTCATTGAATCTCTTCCAGCCGATTAGGTGCTTGTCTGAATCGGGCAAAATGTGCTCCACTGTGTACCGCTCTTCATTCATGACAAGGTCGTCAAATTGATGAAAATAAGCTAGGGCTAGCAAAATTCGTCTGGCTTTTGTGTTGTTGCGAATTTGCACTTGTGCCATCCTCTCAACAAAAACTGAGTCCTCAAAAACGCCGGCATCATCTCTTGCGCGTAAGGCATTCACGATATTGACGTTATCAAGAGAATTAGCGTGCATGATCGTACTTGCTAGGTTCGAGAACTCACTCTCGAATTGAGAAGGCACAAATCTTGACGTGATCGTGGCTGTCCGCATTACAAAGGACGATAGCAGGTCCAATTGTTGGTGTGCGAGCTTTGCTACTCGCCTTTTCTCTCTGCCATCCGCTTCTCGAACATAGTGGTAAAGTAGCCCGAATACGATGGGTCTTGTAATCTTGTAGCTCCTGAGTTCCTTCAAGAACGCAAATAGATTCCTAGGAGAATTAGCTTGTCCTGAATATCGCAAGAAACTCTTGACTAAGTCCGCATCCTCACTAGGTGAGACAATGGAGCGGAAGAGTTCGACCTTGTCTAGTGCGGAAAACTCGCTTATCAGGCCAAAAACATACTCGGGTGAATCTGGCGAGAGCAATCCTCCGCAGGCGGTCTTTATTCTGCTCTTGACGTCTCGGTAAAAGCGATCTTTCCTCAAGTAACCAAATCTGCACTGTAAGAAGCAACGCAGGTACTCTGCCGGCTCCTCTTGCCTCCGAAGCTGGGCACGAAATCTCTCCAGGTTCTCGTGTGCAGTCTCCCTTTTGGTCTTCATGGAGTCTCCGCTAAAGAACGAATAGAGATGATTCCTTATCAGGTCTAAGTCATCTAAAGGCTTTCCGCGCGCATTCAGCGTTTCAAATACGGCACTGGGGTCGATTTCACTTGGAACAAATAGACAGGCCACTTCTAGCCTTGTGAGTATGAATTCCAAGAAACCTTTTGCCTCATCAGCACTCATGGTTGTGAAATGTCTGTCAATCTCGTCCCAAGCAGTCTTGAGCTTGCCATTTGTGCCGATGTTCTGCCCACGTACTAGCGAATCAAAATTCATCTTGTCGTGCTGAGGTGGGGTTATTCGTGGTCTGAGATCTTCAGCTTCCGAGAGCTCACGTATGTGATTCTCACTCAAATTGAAAATTACGCGTAGTGCTAGTGCTTCGCACCGGGAATCGACACCATCTGCGAATTTACGAACGAGCCGAGCGCAAACCAGCGAGAAGGTCACCATACGTTGCTGCCCATCGTTTATTTCCCACTTGCCTTCCAGCTTCTTGACCAATACGATAGCTCCCAGGAAATAGGATGACCTTTCCTCTCTAAATGCCTCGTCTAAGTCCTGCAAGAACTCTTCGACATCCTCTTTCGTCCAGTCGTAGTTTCGTTGATGCCACGGAACCTCGAACTCACCTTTATAGAGTAGTGAGGATAAGGTAGAAGCCCTTGCTTCTACAACCGTTGTCGGATCGTAGCTAAGCACCATAGAATCTACACATTCAACTTTTCAAGCAAGGAAAGACGGCCCTGCTCGCGAATCTTATCACGCCACCAAATGTCCTCAATGACCATGATCTCAGATTGCGAAACAAGCCGCTCTTCGATTTGCTCCTCCATCTTACGCAACCTAATCAGGATTTGCTTGCGTACTTCAAGCTTAAATGGGCCAAAAACACGAGAGCCATCCACACGAGTCTTGGTACGTCCATCACGGCGTACCGGCAAACGGTTATCGTTGTCCTCACGGAGTTCAATTAGCCACTCACGAAAACTGAATAGTGCCTCCAACTTCACCTGCTGGGCATGTCCGGAATCAATCGTCCCGCGCATACTGCGGTCCTTCGTGACGACGGTGCACGTCCAGCAGCCGAACCGTGGTGAAGTTGTGCCGCATGACGGGGCATCTTCTTTGGTTAGTACCAGCGGGCACTCGCCCCCACCCGCATTGCGATAGAGCGTTATCAGGTTACGATGCGAGCCGCCCCACGGCGGCTTTCTCTGCATGAGAATCATCCACACATCATCGTCCTGCAAGTCCGCAAGCGGCGCGAACATCCGGCAGCCCTTTATAGAACTGTGCGGATTCATCTTGTCGGCTCTCACGCGATGCTTCTGCATATTGCGGCGGCGGCTCTGAGATTCGCTGCGGCGCGTACCCACAAGCAGTATTGCGCGTCTATGTCGGGCGACGAGTTCCTCTATCAAGCGATTCGTCGGTTGGATTTTCATCCTGTCTGTACACCAACGGAAGTTGCGTGTCGGTGGAATATAACCGCGTCCTATGACATTGACCCAAAATGTCTGGTCTACATAGGGCTTGGTAATCTGAGTGGTAATTGGCAATCCCATCTCGTCCGCCGTTTGGCGAATGACATCAATGCTCTGCTTCAAATGCTCAATGACAAGGGGAGATTCGACCAGCGTGTCGTTAGCTACGACGTAAACCATGCGGCGGCGCTCTTCCGGATCAAGCGACAAGAGCATCTCCCAAACCAACTGCATCAGCAACGTCGAATCTTTGCCCCCGGAATAGGCAACAATCCAGGGATCGGAGTGATTCTTGCGATACTCAGCCTTCATTACTTCAGACACGGAGGCGAGGTGGGCGGCGATACTTTGGGTAGCTTGCCCGCAGCTGTCCGCGTAGGAAGTACTCATGCTTCAATCCTCTTGCGATGCTCCAACCAATTGGGAGAAATGCTGCGCAATTCGTCTACGGCGCCGCTGATCTGTTCAGTAGCATAGTCTATCTCTTCAGCAGTCGTAAACCTACCCAAACTCAGCCGGAGAGAACTGTGTGCGGCTTCTACATCCATTCCAAGCGCTCTCAGGACGTGAGAGGGCTCCACGCTTGCCGAAGTACACGCAGACCCAGTAGATATGGCTATATTGCCTCTAAGCATCATGATTAGCGATTCACTTTCGACAGATGGAATGGTCACATTTATGATGCCCGACACGCAACTTGTACGCTTTCCATTGATTGATAACTGCTCAATCTTCTCTAAGCGGCTCAGAAGGCGCTTCGACAAAAAGTCAATCTTGGCGCCGTCAGACTCACGTCGCTCTTCAATGAGACGGGCAGCCTCGCCCATTCCTGCAATTTGGTGAGTGGGTAGAGTTCCTGAACGCATGCCAAGTTCGTGTCCCCCACCATGCATCTGGGCCTCTAGTCGTATCCGTGGATTTCGCCTAACATACAACGCCCCGATTCCCTTGGGACCGTACATCTTATGCCCACTTAGAGACAAGAGGTCGGCCTGCATACTCTGCACATCTAACTTCAGGCGTGCGGCACTCTGTGCAGCGTCAACGTGGAAAGGAATGTTGCGTTCGCGAGTGATCGCAGCAATGGCCTTGACATCAGTAATGGTTCCAATCTCATTGTTGACGTGCATCAAAGATACCAAGATTGTATCAGAACGCAAGGCCGACTCTACTTCCTCAGGGCAAACAATCCCCTCAGCACTCGGCTCAATGTACGTAACCTCATACCCTTGACCTTCCAAGTATCGACATGAGTCCAGCACGGCCTTGTGCTCAATTGCCGAAGTGACTATGTGCTTGCCACAGTCGGCGTAGGCATTGGCAACGCCCTTGATTGCTAGGTTGTCCGACTCCGTGGCTCCCGAAGTCCAAATGATTTCATCCGGTTCCGCTTTGATCAGTTCCGCCACTTCCTGCCGGGAGTTTTCAACCGCTTTCTCGGCTTGCCAACCGAAGCGGTGTGTACGTGATGCTGGATTGCCAAACGTCCCGTCAGTTCCCAAGAACCTCATCATAGCTCTTGCTACATGGGGATCGACGGGCGTAGTTGCTGCATAGTCCAGATAGATGGCTCTCCGCAATGACTACCTTCTACTCACTTGGGCAAACAGACTGATTGAACTATCCCAGATTCTGTGCAATCCTAGTCTATCAACGCAGGCAGCCCACCGTCAACGCCAGGATCTGTTGACTTAAGCTACAGAACAGGATAATATAAAGAAAAATCACTTCAACGATATTTGATATATTGTTGGTCAGGCGGCAGGTTGGTTAGGAGCAGCGATGCCTTTGCAGGAGAGATCGGTGCGTGAGCTAAGCAGGCAGTTGCGGGCGTTGGCCAGTCGTTCCCGCTTGGAGATTCTGCGGGTGCTGGCGGCTGAAGAGACGATGACGGTGACGGAACTGCGGGAGCACGTGCGCATCAGCCAGCCGTTGCTCTCGTGGCACCTGAGCATCTTGCGCCGCGCCGGCCTGGTGGACGCGGCCAAAGACGGGCGGCAAGTGCATTACACGATCAATCGCGCCGGCTTCCGGCAGGTCGCCCAAGGCCTGGAGGACTTGCTGGCGGTGGAACAGGAAGAGGAGGCGGCCTTGGCGGAACAGGCGGCGGGTTCGTCGTAAGGTGAGCGCGGAAACCGCACGCGCGGCATGGACGTTGAAGGCATGGGCAGGCGCGGCGGTTGGCGCGGGAGAGAAGCCCCCGCGCAGCGGTGAGGGACAGCGGGGGGCAAGCCCCGGGAACAGTCAAGGTCAGCGGGGGATGAGCCCCAATACTGTCGCATTAACGTAGCGCGGGGGCTTGTCCCCCGCCGGAACAAGAAAAATGAGAACGGAATGGATTGACCTTACGGAAGACGCAGGTTACAAACCTGCGCTACCGGAGAAACGAGCGTTGTTTTCACTCTCATTGTGTTTAATGCGACAGCATTGGGGATGAGCCCCCGCGCTACGGTGAGGAGAAGCGGGGGGCAAGCCCCCAAGACAGTCAAGGTCAGCGGGGGAAGAGCCCCCGCGCTACGGTGAGGGAAGGCGGGGCGCAAGCCCCCAAGACAGTGAAGGACGGCGGGGGACAAGCCCCCGCGCTACGGGCAAGGCAGGTTAGCGAGAAGTATTGCAGCAGCGCTAGGGAGAGTTGAATCGGTGAGTAGTACGGTACGGGTGGCGATTGTTGGCGTGGGCAACTGCGCGTCGTCTCTAATTCAGGGTGTGAGCTATTACCGGAACGCGGCGGATTCGGATTTCGTGCCGGGTCTCATGCACGTGCGCCTGGGCGATTACCACGTCAGCGACGTGGAGTTCTCAGCCGCGTTCGACGTGGACGAAAACAAGGTTGGCAAGGACCTCAGCGAGGCGATGTGGGAATCGCCGAACAACACGATCAAGTTCTCTGAGGTGGAACCGCTGGGCGTGACCGTGCATCGAGGCATGACCCACGACGGCATCGGCCAGTATCTCAGCGGCGTGGTGAATAAAGCGCCCGGCGCTACCGACGACATCGTCAATATCCTGAAAGAGACCGGCACCGACGTGGTCGTCAGCTACTTGCCGGTCGGCAGCGAAGAGGCGACGAAGTGGTACGTGGAGCAGGTCTTGCAGGCCGGTTGCGCCTTCGTCAACTGCATTCCGGTTTTCATCGGCCGCGAGCCGTATTGGCAGCGGCGCTTTCACGAAGCGGGCGTGCCCATCGTAGGCGACGACATCAAGTCGCAGGTGGGCGCCACGATCGTCCATCGCGCGCTGGCGCGGCTCTTCCGGGAGCGCGGCGTGCGCCTGGAGGAAACCAGCCAGCTCAACGTGGGGGGCAATACCGACTTCCTCAACATGCTGGAACGCTCGCGCCTCAATTCCAAGAAGGAATCCAAGACGAACGCGGTCACCTCGCAGTTGGATTACGATCCCGGCGCGGATAACGTCTACATCGGGCCCAGCGACCACGTGCCGTTCCTGCAAGACCGCAAGTGGGCCTACATCTATATGAACGGCCGGTCCTTTGGCGACGTGCCGCTGCGCGCCGAACTCAAGCTGGAAGTATGGGATTCACCGAATTCCGCGGGAGTGGTGCTGGATGCCGTCCGCTTGGCCAAAATCGGGCTGGACCGAAATCTGAGCGGCACGCTGGTGGCGGCCTCGGCGTATCTGATGAAGTCGCCGCCGCAACAGATTGCCGACGAGCGGGCGCGGGAAATGCTGGAAGCGTTCATCGCCGGAACCGGCGATGACGCGGGACACGTTCTCCAAGGCGACGACCCCGCGTAAGGAGATGTGCGCGACATGACGTTCGGCGGGGTAATGGGACGGCTCTTGTTGGTGACGGGCGCCGCGTTGGACGGCGTCCTGCCGCAAGCGGTCAAGTATCGCGCCGCCAGCCTGCTGGCCCGCCTGATCTTCACCGTCTGGAGCGCGGGACGCGAGAACGTCATTGCCAACATGTCCCACGTGTTGGGCAAACCGGAGCGGGACCCGGAGACGCAACGGCTGGCCAGGAAGTCCATGGAGAACTACGGCTGGTATCTGGCAGACTTCCTCAGTTGGCTGCGGATGACGCCGGAGCGTTTGCAGAAGCGGGTACGGGAGTTTCACGGCGAAGAGTACATAGCGGAAGCCCTGCAAGCCGGCAAAGGGGTGATCTTCGTTTCCGGGCACTTTGGCCTGTGGGACCTGGGCGGCGCGATGCTCGCCCAGCGGTTTCCGGTGCTGATTCCGGTAGACCGCCTGCAGAGCGGAACGTTGGATTGGGTCGTGCGCCGGGTGCGGGAGCGATTGGGTTTCGATACCGTGCCGGTGGAACGGGGCTTGCGCGCCATGCTGCGGCAACTCCACGCCAACCGCGTCGTCGGGCTGCTCTTCGACCGGCCGATGAATGCGCAGGGCGTGCCCGTAACGTTCTTTGGCACGCGGGTGTACTTGCCCGCCGGGCCGGCGGCGCTGGCGCTGCGCACCGGCGCTCCGCTGGTGATGTGCGACTGCCGGCGCAGCGACGGCGACGGCCTGGCCGTCACCGTCTACCCGCCGCTCTACACCGCGCGGAGCGACGATGAGAAACAGGACATCCAGGCGGTCATGCAGCAACTGGCGAGCATGTTCGAAGAGATCGTGCGGGGTTGCCCGGAGCAGTGGTACATGTTTCGCCGCATGTGGCCCCAGCCGTTGACCGGCGACGCTTCCACCGCGGGCCGCGCTTGAATAGGAGGGTCGCGCACGTGCAACCGTCCCCGGCAGAATTGCCAACTCCGGCGTCCTTGAGCATAGCGGACCTGCACATTCACACGAAGGCGAGCGACGGCACGTTCACGCCCTACGAGATGTTGGACTACGTAAGCGCCAAGACTGACATCGCGGTGCTGGCCGTCACGGATCACGATGAGATCGACGGCGCGCTGGAGGCCGCGGCGCTCGCCGACCAGTTCCCCGGCGTGGAAGTGATTCCCGGTATCGAGGTATCCACGTTCGACGGCCACCTCATCGGTCTTTGGGTAGAAACGGCGTTTCCCGTGCTGCGCAGCGCCGAATGGACGATCGACGCCATCCGCGAACAAGGCGGACTGGTCGTGGTGCCGCATCCCATGTCCTGGTTGACGCTTAGCTTCATGCCCCACACCCTGAAACGCCTGGAACGGAAGGGCTACCGCTTCGACGCGATCGAGGTGATGAACGCCAGTCCGGCCGGCAAGATGAGCTACGAGAAGGCGCTGGAACTCCAGCGGAAGCTCAGTCTTCCCCAGGTTGGCGGCAGCGACGCCCACATCCTGGAGGGCATTGGCAAGGCGCACACCCTCTTTCCCGGCAAGACGGCCGATGACGTGCGGCTGGCAATCGCGCAGAAGACGACGCTGGCCGGCGGCGGCTACTTCGATCTGGAAGAGTCGATGCTCTACTTCCGGCGCAAGATGCGGCGGTATGCGGACTGGCTGGGAGAAACGCTGGTCCTTGGGAAGTGAGGCGGCGCGTGAAGATTGCCCTGGTTTCGCCCTACGACTACGCCTACCCAGGCGGTGTGACCGAACACATCAGCCATCTCAACGCGCAGTTTCGGCGCATGGGTCACGAGGTGCGCATTCTCGCGCCTTCATCCCAGCCGGAAGAGGAGTTGCCCTACGACAACCTATACCGGGTGGGCAAGACGATTGTCAGGGTGCCGACGAACGCCTCGGTGGCGCGCATTTCGCTCTCGCTCACGCTTTCGCGCCAGGTGAAGGAGATTCTCAGCGGCGAGCGGTTCGACGTGGTGCACCTGCACGAGCCGCTGGCGCCGGCACTGCCGATTACGGTGCTGCGCCACTCTCGCACGGTAAACGTAGGCACCTTCCACACCTACCGGCGCTCGCACTTTGCCTATCTCTACGGCAAGCCGTTGCTGAAGCGGTACTTCAACCGCTTGCAGGGGCGCATCGCGGTATCGGCGGCGGCCCGGGAGTTGATCGAACGGTACTTTCCGTCCCAGTACCACATCATCCCCAACGGCATCGACATGCGGCTCTTCCAAAGCGCCCTGCCGCCCTTCCCCGAACTGGACGACGGCATGATGAACGTCCTGTTCGTGGGGCGGCTGGAGAAGCGCAAAGGCCTGGCGTACCTCTTGGAGGCCTTGCGGACGGTGCAGGAGCGCAGCGCGCAAGACGTGCGCCTGATTGTGGTAGGGGCGTTCACGGAGGAACAGCGCGCCGACTACGAGAAGATTGTGGTGGAACTGGGCCTGGCCAACGTGATGTTCGTGGGTTTCGTGAGCCGGGAAGAGAAGGTGCGCTACTACAAGTCGTGCCACGTCTTCTGCGCGCCCTCTACGGGCGGGGAGAGCCAGGGCATCGTGTTACTGGAGGCCATGGCAGCCGGCAAACCGGTGGTGGCGTCCGGCATCGAAGGCTACCGGGGCGTGTTGGCGGGCACCGGCGCCGGCGCGCTCGTGCCGCCGGAAGACGACGCGGCACTGGCGCAGGCCCTGCTGCGCTTTCTCGATAGCGAATCGCTGCGCGCGGAGGCCGGCGCCAAGGGAGCGCAGGCGGCGCAAGGCTACTCGTGGGAAAAGGTCGCGGCGCAGATCATCGGTTTCTATGAGGAAAGCATCGCCAACGCCGCGCCGCGCGGCCCCCGCTACAATTGGGCGCGCATACGGCGGTGGAAGAAGGATAAAGTTTCGTGAGGTACGGCCGCTCGCCGCGAGCGCGCGCCGCACTCGACGGCAATTCAATGGAGATGGCTACGTCATGATTCATCCCGGTGTGCGCGCCTGGGCGCAAACGGCTATGGAGGCGGTGGTGCGCCCGCTGGCGCGCCTGGGCGTACAACCGAACACGGTCACGACCGTTGGCTTGGCGCTCAGCTTCGTGGCGGCCGCGGCGGTATGGCAAGGGCTGTGGCCGTGGGCGGCCGTGCTTGTGCTGGTGGCTAGCGCCTTCGACATGCTGGACGGCGCGCTGGCGCGGGTCAGCGACCGGCGCACGACCTTCGGCGCCTTCTTCGATTCCACCTTGGACCGGCTGGCGGAGGCCGCCATCTGCCTGGGCTTGATTGGGTATTTCCTCAGCTTGCAGGACGATCTGACCGTGCTGGGCGCGGCGCTGATGTTGGTTGGCTCGCAGATGGTGAGCTACACCCGCGCCCGGGCGGAAGGGTTGGGCCTTGAGTGCAGCGTCGGTTGGTTTCAACGTCCGGAGCGCGTGATCGCGCTCGGCCTGGCGTTGCTCTTCCCCGCCAACCTGCTGATCGTGCTCAAAATCGTCATCTGGCTGTTGGCCATCCTGACGCTGCTTACCACGGTGCAGCGCGTGCTCCACGTCCGGAGCCAGTTGCGTTGAGGCGAGCGAGCGGCCATCCCGTCACTCTTCTGGACAGTCTGTGTTCACATCGTTCGCCTCGAGCCTGTTGACGAGTGACCGGGCAAATTGGATGCGGCGCTTTGCCCTGCCGGTTCACGCTTCGACACGCCTGCGCTGAGCCTACCGAAGCGCAACGTTCCAGCGGGCTGAACTACCCTATCGGGTCTTGCGCAACGGCATTGCGTTCTGACCGCTAAGGGAACGCAGCGCCTCGCGCAAGCCGCTCTGCAAGCGGCCCGCGGCCGCTCCAACCGCCGTATCCCGATAGACAGCGCCCACTGAAACCGCTACACTAGCGCGCAGCAGTCAATTATTTCCCGCCTAGGCAAGGAGTCTTCACCGCATGAAGTTCATCATGTTCTCCAAGCATCTCGAGCACCTCAGCTACGCGGAACTTGCGGATACGATTGCCGGCATCGGTTTGGACGGCGTCGACCTGACCGTGCGCAGCCCCGGCCACGTGCTGCCCGAAAACGTCAAAACCGATCTGCCCAAGGCCGCTAAAGCCATCCGCGACCGGGGCTTGGAAATCGGCTGGATTACCACGAACATCTTCAGCGCCGACGCCCCCCACGCCGCGGACATCCTGGCAACCGCCAGCGACCTGGGCATTACCCAGTTCAAGCTGGGCTACCACAAGTACGACGGTTTCGGCAATCTCAGGCGCCAGCTTGCCGAGACGCGGGAAGCGGTGCGCAGCATCGAACGCCTCTGCCACAAGTATGACGTCCAAGGCGGCATGCACATCCACTCCGGACCCTTTATGTCCGCAGTAGCGACTATCGTACTTCCGCTCATCGAGGACTTCGACCCGCAGGCCATCGGCGTCTACGGCGATTTTGGACACATGGGCGTGGAGGGCAGCTACGGCGGCTGGATTCAGGGTCTGGACTTAGTGTCGGACCGGTTGGTCATGCTCGCGCTGAAGAACATGGGCCAGTTCTGGGAAGAAGACCCCAAGACCGGCGCGCACAAGTGGCATCGGAGGCTGGTGCCCGTCGAACGCGGTTTTACGCCGTATCCGGAAGCGTTCGGCTACCTCAGGCAGATTGGCTACGACGGCTACGCCTCGTTCCACAGCGAATACCAAGGCGGCGCCTCGTGGAAGAGCCTCTCACACGACGAATTGATCGAGCAGACCAAGGCCGACTTCTCTTATGTAAAGGGCATCTGCGCGGAACTGGGCATTCCCCACGGCGCATAGCCCGTCCGTGCGCGCGGCGCTTGCAAACGTAGCATGAGAAGGCCGTACGGCAAGAGAAGGTCAGTCTACCAGCGAGGCAGGAGCATGACACCACTACCCGCGATTCTGGGCGGCGAACCCGCCGTGACCATCGACCACAATTACTACACCCAGTGGCCGATCTACACCGAGGAAGAAGTAGAAGTCGTTTCGAACCTCATTCGCAACCACGCCCTTGCCAGCCAGTTTGGCGGGCCGGGGCCGATCACGGACTTGGAGCGGATGGTGGCGGAAACGTGGGGCGTCAAGCACGCGCTGGCGCATTCGTCGGGCACGGCCTCGCTGCGGGCGGCGCTCTTTGGCGTTGGCGTTCTGTCTGGGGACGAGGTGATTTGCCAGTCGGCCATCCATCCCTTCAACTGTCTGCCGATTGTCGGCAGCGGCGCCGTGCCGGTTTTCGCCGACATCGATCCTCTCACGCTCACCCTCGACCCGGCCGACGTAGAACGCAAGATCACGCCGCGCACCAGAGCCATCATGGTCGTCCACTGGCCCGGCTGTCCGGCGGACATGGACGCCATCATGGACATCGCGGCGCGCCACTCGTTGCGCGTTGTGGAAGACAACTGCATCTCCCAGGGCGCGACCCATCGCGGGCGCATGGCGGGTTCGATTGGCGACGCCGCCGCCATCAGTTTCCAGCACGGCAAGAGCACGTCGGCCGGCGAGGGCGGCGTCTTTATGACCAATGACACAGAAGTTTACCAACGCGCCGCATGCCTGGGACACTACGAACGCCTGCGCGAATTGCCCAATCCCAAGTGGCGCGCCATGACCGGCTTCAGCTTCGGTGAAAAATACCGCATGGCGACCCTATCGGCGGCCATTGGCGTGGTGCAGATGAAATACTGGCCAGAACGCCTCGCCGTGCGGCATGCAAACACCGACAAGCTGGGAGCGGCCATAGCTGCAATCGACGGTTTTTCCGCGCCCGGCTTTCCCGATTACTTTCCTTCGCCGTATTCCAGCGGCCGCATCACGTTCGATCCCGGCGCGCTTGGCGGCATCACCCGCAGGCGGCTGCTGGAGGCGCTCCAGGCCGAAGGCGCGCAGGTTTCTTCTCCCGCGCAGAAGGACACGCTCACGCCCCACGCCAACGGTCTCACTCACATGCTCCACAAGCATCCGGTCTTTCAGGGCAACGAACACGGCACCGGGGACGTCCTCTGGGAAGTGCTGGGACCGAACGCCACGCGGGTAGACTACGCGAACGTCAGGCTGCCCGTTACGGAAGACCCGGAAATCCCCTACGATACGATCCGGATTCCCAGTTTCACCCGTCCGGCGGATGAATTGATCGCCCAATACGCCGCCGCGTTCGCCAAAATCGCCGCCCACGCCGGCAAACTGAGCGGCGCCTTGGCCGAGGTCCATTAGGAGATCTCCGCATCCCGTACGGGCCACGCTGTGAGCAACCCAGACCGGCCTATAGACCCCCTCTCCCTGGGGAGAGGGCCGGGGTGAGGGGAATCCTCTCTGTTTCCTCCCGATTACGCAAGACTTGGGCGCATGTCCTCGCACAATCCCCCCTCACCCTAACCCTCTCCCCCGTGGAGAGGGGACTGGACGCCTCTCTGCGGGGTTTCCTAGAGGTTTCATCCGGGTGAGCACGCCCTGCAAGCATCGCACCGTCATGGCTGCGCACGCGGCGTCAGTCCCAGCAAGCGCGCGCCGTTGTCCCAGAGCAACGCGCGGCGGTCTTCAACGCCTAATTGCGCCTTGTCCACGTGCGCAAGCGCGCGGCGCGGCGGCATGAGCGGGTAGTCGCTGCCAAAGAGCAGCCGTGAACCGCCAAGCCGCGCGCCAATCTCATAGATCTCCGGCGTATAGAGATACGGCGTGGCCGCGGAATCGTAGAAAGTCGTGCGCGTCAACTCTTCGATTTCAGGCATGAGTTCGTGGAACAGCAGACCGCCGCCCCAGTGGGCCAACACCAGCGGCACGTCCTCCGCCATTGCCAGCAGGCGGACCAACTTCTCCGGCGTCGTAGTCCCTTTGCCGGGGTACGTATGTCCCAACGGCTCGCTGGCATGGAGGAGCAAAACCATGCCGTGGGCGCGGCACGCCTCGATGACGGGCCGCATCGTGCGCTCGTCGGTCACGTCGAAGCCCTGGCCGTCGGCGTTGAGTTCGCCCACGCCGCGAAAGCCTAGCGCCGCGCAGCGCCCGATCTCGTGCGCCGCGCCCGCATCCCCCGGCGCGACCGCGCAGAACGGCGCAATCTGGCGATGCGGCCGCAGAGCATCTAGAATAGAGTCGTTCGTCGCGCGGCAGAGTCCCGGGTCGCGCCAGCCGAAATTCAGCGCCACCGCCGCGGAAATACTGTCACGTTCCATAGCCCGCGCCAGGTCGGCGGCGGTCGCCAAGCGGCTGCGCGGCGCGGCGTAGAGCGTCTCGAACCAGGGCTCGTTGGCGAAATACCGCTCACGCGCCTGCACGATTTCTGCGGGAAAGACATGGGTGTGGAAGTCAAGAACGCGCTCGCCGTCTATGTGCACATTCCCTTCTGCCGCGTGCGGTGTCCGTACTGCGATTTTAACACGTACGCCGGCCTCCAGTCGCTCATCCCGGCCTACGTTGAAGCATTATGCCGCGTCATAGCACGGCGGGGCGCGGAGAGCGGCTATCAGGCGGCACGCACGATTTACTTCGGCGGCGGCACGCCATCATTGCTGGAACCCAAACACGTTGCCCAAATTATCGCAGCGGTGAACGCCGTCCTGCCGCTCACGGCGGACTGCGAGATTACGCTGGAGGCCAATCCGGTTACCGCCGACGCCGCGCGCTTCAGCGGATTTCGCGCCGCCGGGGTCAACCGCCTCTCGTTCGGCGTGCAGAGTTTCTCGGACCGCTTCCTCAAGACTCTGGGGCGCGACCACAATGCCGCGCAGGCCAAGCGCGCCCTGCGCCTGGCCCGGCAAGCCGGATTCCGCAACCTCAGCCTCGACCTCATGTACGCCGTGCCCGACCAGTCGCTGGCCGACTGGCGTCATGACGTGGCCGCCGCCCTCGCCCTCGCGCCGGAACACCTCTCGCTCTACTGCCTGACCGTGGAACCCACCACGCCCTATGCGCGCTGGGTAGCGAACGGGCGCGTGCGGCTGCCCGCCGATGACGTTGCGGCCGACATGTACGCCTACGCCCAGCATCGCTTGGCCGGGGCCGGCTATGAACACTACGAAATCTCTAACTGGGCGCTGCCGGGCAACGAGGGACGGCACAATCAAGTCTACTGGCGCTACGAGCCATACCTGGGCCTGGGCGCAGGCGCGCATGGCTTTCTGCACGGCGCGCGCACGCAGGAGATTCGCGCGCCTCGTGAGTACATCGAGCGGGGCCTCCAGGGAGAATCGACAATCCAGCGCGCGGAGACCGTCACGCCGTCCATGGCCATGGAAGAGAGCATCTTCCTCAACCTGCGCTTGCTCAAGAGAGGTATCGCGCGCCAGGAGTTCGCGGCGCGCTTTGGCGTTGATCCTGTGATTCCGCTTGGCGCAGAGTTGGCCGAACTGACCCGCGCCGACCTGGTAGCGGTGGACGATTCCGCCATACGCCTCACTGCGGACGGCTGCTTCCTGGCGAACGAGGTCTGCGTCCGCCTCATCACGGCTCTGGAAGCGGGTCTAAGCGTCGCTCCCGCCGGTTCCCGCTGACCGTTCCCGTAAACGCGACCCCAGTTCAGAGCAGCGGTTTGTTTCAACTCTCTGAGGTTGCTACTATTGCCTGAAGAGAGGCGCAATCCAAGCGCGGCGCGCCACGGGGCGCAGCGTGCGCGCAGGCCGGATGCGCAAGCCGAAACGTGCGGCAGCAACAGCGAAAGGGAGCTAATCATGGCGGTTTTCTTGCACACGCGGGTGCGCGTGAGCGACCTGGACAACTCGATCAACTTCTACTGCGAGCATTTGGGCTTCAAAGTGCTCAGCCGCAGCGCACGCTCGCCCGACGGCAACCAGATCGCACACCTGGAACTGCCCGGCAACGCGCATACGTTGGAACTCACCTACTCCGACGACTATGACCTCAACGTGCCCGAGGACCTGATGCACATTGCCATTGGCGTGCCCGATCTCATCGCGTGCTGCGCCGAACTGGAAGCGAATGGCATCGAAATCTGGCCCGACGGCTGGCGCGAGATATTTGCCGACGGCAGGAAGATGGCCTTCATCGACGACCCCGACGGCTACGAAATCGAACTGCTGGAGCGGAAAGACGGTTAGGGCTTCCGTCGGCGCCGGAAGTCTCCGGGCAACCCTGGCGAACACGCGGCGCGCGTTTCAGGTGAGAACCTCCGGCGCGTCCCCCGCGTACCAATTCTGGTCGGCAAAGTGGCGGGTCTCTTCCAGGCCGGTTGCCGCCGCCAGGGTGCTTTCCATCGTCTCCCCCGTCACCGGATGCGCCACGTGCGGGGCAATCTCCGTTAGAGGGCAGAGCGCAAAGCCGCGTTCGGTCAGTCGCGGATGCGGCACGGTGAGCGACGGGGTTGCGATTTTGCGCTCGCCGTAGAGCAGAATGTCGATGTCAATCGTGCGCGGCGCGTTGGGAAAAGGCCGCGTCCGGCCCAGCGCGCTCTCGATGTCCAAAGCAAACCGCAAGAGTTCCACCGGTTCCAACTCGGTGTAACCCTCCAGCACGGCGTTCAGGAACCACGGCTGCCGGGCGTACCCCACCGGTTCGGTTTCGTAGACCGACGACACCCGCGTGAGCATAATCTGGGCGTGCAGCCGTTCCGCCGCGCGCCGCAGATTCGCGAGTCGATCGCCCGCATTGCTGCCCAGACCGAGATAGACAACCGCCACTTTCGTGCTCCCCTACCGCTTACGTTCTCTTGTTCTCAGGCGGACTGTCACCCGCCGCCATCATCCAACATGTGAGAAGAGAGTCGGTACTGCCCTGCCGCGTTCACGTCCCTTGCAGCGCAAAGCGGTTGCAGACCGTATACTGCGCGCCGCCCGGCTTCAGTTCGCTCTTCATGAGGACGACGTCCTCCACCGCCAGGGCGATCGGCGCGAGACTCCGCTGCGCGCTTGCCCACTCGTCCAGCAAGCGCCGCTCCCACGGCGCGATGCCGTCGCGCACCCGCGCCAGGGTGACGTGAGGCGAGAACGACCGCCCCTCGCGAGGAAAGCCGCTGCACTCCAACAATTGTTCCGTCCTGTCGTGCAACTGCCGGAGTTGATCCTGAGCGTCCGTTATGTTTGCCCAGACCATGCGCGGCGCACCGCGCCTGCGTATGATGCGCACGCCGGCGATAGAAACTTCGAACGGACGCGCGTTGGCCGCCGCGCGCGCCATCGCTTCCACGACCGCCGCTTTTCGTTCCGGCGGCGTTTCGCCAAGGAACTTGAGCGTGACGTGTATGTTGTCCACCGGCGTCCAGCGCACCTTTGCGGCGCGGGCGCTCATCACGCGCACGCGCTCTGTCAAGCCGTTCCGGGCGCTCTCGGACAGCTCGATTGCGAGAAAGAGACGTTCCGTTTCCACCACGCCTGCGTGAAAATCCTCAATGCACAAACCAACCCACAACCGCGGCCTTGTGCGTTGTCCGCACAAGTAGGCAGCGGGTCTCTCTTGTCACGCGCTCCCTGGGAAAAGTATAATCGCTGTGAAATTGAGCCGTCCACTGGTAGCGGCGCGGGCGTTCGCCGCGGGCCGGGTTACGCCAGTCCCCGCCGCAAAAAGAGGCGCCACCGCCGGGCGCGCGGCCAGAGCGCAGTTTCCGGTGAGCAGGGCCGTTGCCAACAGGCTCATCACCGATTCATCGTTCCGCGCGAGGCACGAGATATGAACGTCCGCAAAGGGGTCTTTCTGGTTGCCGGATTGGGTACCCGCACCCTGCCGGCCGCGAAGTCGATTCCCAAAGTGATGCTGCCGCTTGCCGACAAACCGGCAATCCACTACGTGGTGGAAGAGGCGGTCGCCGCCGGCATCGAGCAGGTCATCCTTGTCACGTCCGCGGGCAACCAGGCCATCGAAGACTATTTCGACACGGCGTATCGTCTCGAAGAGAGTCTGGCCGCCCGGGGCAAGCACGCCGAACTTGCTGAGTTGCAGGCGCTCAAAGAGATGGGCGCCGTCATCGGCGTGCGCCAGCATGCGCCGCTGGGCACCGGCGACGCCGTGCGCGCGGCGCGCAGCGTCGTCGGCGACGAGCCGTTCGCCGTCTTTCTACCGGACGACGTCATCGGCGGCGACCCGCCGGCCATTCGCCAGCTTATCGACGCGCATCACACCCACGGCGGCGAGGTCGTGGCCGTCATGCCCGTGCCGCGCGCCCACGTGGATCGCTACGGCATCGTGGAAGGCGAGCCGGTGGCGGCGGGCGTGCGGCGGCTCAGCCGCCTCATCGAGAAGCCGCCCGCCAGCGCAGCGCCGTCGAATCTCGCCATCGTGGGGCGCTACGTTTTCACACCGGCAATCTTCGACTACATCGACCGCACGCCGGCCGGCGCGGGCGGTGAAGTCCAAATCACCGACGCCATCAACGCTTTGGCGCAAGAAGGCCAGGTCTACTCCTGCGAGTTCACCGGCAGGCGCTACGACATGGGCGATAAGGTGGGCTACCTGAGCGCCTCCATCGACCTTGCGCTCAAGCGGCCGGACCTGCGTCCCGGGCTGCTGGACTACCTTCGCAGCCTCGATCTCGACCAAACGGATGCCGCGACGTGAACCCCGAGAACGCGCGCGCTCCGTTGCTTGCGGCGCTTGCCTCGCGCCGCGAACGGGTCTACGACTACCTGCAAGCGGCCATGCGCCGCCATGCCCTCCGCTCGCTCCACCTGGGCGAGGCGATTGCCAATTACGTCCAACACCCGGGCAAGGGCCTGCGCTCCAGCATCCTGCTTTTCTGCTGCGGCGCAACCGGCGGCGATGAAGAGCGCGCCGTTCCCGCCGCGGCCGCGGTCGAACTCTATCACGTGTGGACGCTGGTGCACGACGACATCATCGACCGGGACGACGTGCGCCGGGGCCGGCCTACCGTGCACGCGGCCTTCAGCGAGCGCGCGCGCCTCGAACTGGGGCTTTCCGGTGAAGCGGCCGCCCACTATGGGCTGACTCAAGCCCTGTTGGCCGGTGACGTGCAGCAAGGGTGGTCGGCGGCGCTGCTGACGGAGACGGCTACGCGGCGGGGCGCCGACCCCGCGTTGGCGCTGCATCTCATCGCGGAACTCTTTGGCAGCGTGGAATCGCAACTGGTTGACGGTGAGGCCCTCGACGTGGAGTTCAGCCTGGCTGCCGTGAAGAATCCGCATGAGATGAGCGCGCTTGCCGAGGCCGACATTCTCGACATGATGGAGAAGAAGACCGGCGTCCTCTACGCCTTTGCCGCCGCCGCCGGAGCGTGCATCGGCCTCGACGCCTGGCAGCCGGAGCAACCGGAAGTTGCGGCATTGGCTGCATTCGCCCGCAACTGCGGCATTGCCTTCCAACTACAGGATGACGTGCTCGGCGTGGTCGGCGACGCGGCGGTCACCGGCAAGCCGGTGGGCGCGGACATTCGCGAGGGCAAGCGCACGCTCATCGTCTGGGCGGCCTTGCGCGGCGCCGCGCCAGACCAGCGGCGCCGCCTCCTGAGCGTGCTCGGCAACCGCACGGCAACCGGCGCGCAGGTGGCGGACGCCACGCAACTGCTGCAAGACCTGGGAGGCATCGCCTACGCGCGTTCGCTGGCGCAGTCGTACATCGGCCAGGCGCACGCTCACCTGGACGCCGTTCCTGAGAGCGGCTACCGCCGCCTGCTGCGCGCGCTGGCCGACTTCGTCTTGGAACGAGACTCCTAACGGCTGCGCACCGCAACGCCGCCCCATTTGCAATGCGCCGTAGTGTAGCGTACTCTAGCGCCAAGCGCTGCCGCGGAAACGGCAGGCATGGGGTGATCGGCATTATCGTTTTTCAAACGGGCAAGGGCAATTGCGGCGTAGGGGCGGTTCGCGAACCGCCCCTACCGGCGAAGGGAAAGGGTATCCGGCAGCTTCCAGGAGCAGGCAGTGTTGGCTCAAACCCAAGTGTCGGCAATGCGGGAACTGTTAGGAATCTTATTGAAACAAACCGAGCGTCACGCGAGACGCGCGCATGTCCGGAGGAGGTAACGGCATGGCAGACGTGATGGGTGTTGGCTTGATCGGACCCGGCTGGGTAGCCAGCGAGCACATACGCGCCTTCAACAACAATCCGCACACGCGCATGGTCGCCGTTTGCAGCCGCGACCTGGCCCGCGCGCAGGGCGCGATCGACGAGTTCGAGCTGGACGCCAAGCCCTATACCGACTACGAGCGGATGCTCGCCGATCCCGACGTGGACATCGTCTCCATCTGCACGCCCAACTTCGCCCATGCCGAGCAGGGCGCGTTGGCCGCCGAGGCGAACAAGCATCTCGTCATCGAGAAGCCGATCGCAATCTCCGTTGAACAGTTAGAGCGGCTCGTAACCGCCGTCAAGAAGGCCGGCGTGAAGAGCGTGGTGAGTTTCGTCCTGCGCTGGAATCCCTTGGTGCAGACGCTCCACCACCGGCGCGAGGCCGGCGATTTTGGCCGCATCGTCTATGCCGAAGCCGACTACATGCACGAAGTGGGCTACCTGCGTCCGCCGGGCCACTGGGGGCGCTACCAGAAGAACGTCGGCAGCGCCATGCTCTCCGGCGGCAGCCACGCCATGGACTGCATCCGCTGGCTCACCGGCAAGAACGTTGAATCGGTGTCCGCCTATGCCACACCGGTGCGCCTGGAAGAGAAGGGCTTCGACTTTCCGCTCACGTGCGCGGCGGTGTTGCAGATGGAAGACGGCGTCGTGGGCCGCGTAACGGCCACTATGGAAGCCCACATGCCGTACGTCTTCCACATGTCGCTGCAAGGCGACGCCGGCACGGCCCGCAACAACCAGATCTACTCAACGGCTTTTCCCGGTTTGACCGGCTTCATGGACATTCCCACGGTGCCGCCGGATTCCGGCGACGTGGCGCACCATCCGTTCCAGGGCGAGATCGACCACATCGTCGATTGCATCCTGAACGATGAAGACTCCTACGCCGACATCTTCGATTCCATCAACACGCACGAAGCGTGTTTCGCCGCCGACATCTCCGCCGCGGAGGGCCGCACCGTGGCGCTGCCGCTGATGGGCTGAACCGGCAAAGGCACCCCCTCACCCCGGCCCTCTCCCTGGGGAGAGGGAGTTTTCCGGAGAGAAAAGCACTCTCTCGTCCGCTCTTGTCCCCTCTCCTGTGGGAGAGGGCTAGGGTGAGGGTAAGGCGGTAGAGCAAGGCGTTGTTGCGAGGACAACAGGGCTAAAGGGCACGACCATGCCAATTGTCGAATCGCACGTCCACGTCTGGACGCAAGACACGGCATATCCGTTTACGCCCACGCTGCCCGACGTGCCGGCGCCAACCACCGACGCCACCGCCGAGATGCTGCTGGCGGAAACGACGCCGGCCGGCGTCGATCACGTAGTCTTGGTGCAGCCCAGCACGTACGGATGGGACAACCGCTACCTGGCTGACTGCATCGCGCGCCATCCGGAGCGGCTTGCCGGCGTCTGCCTGGTGAACCCGCTCGATGAGCAAGCGCCGGAGCAGCTTTCCTATTGGATTAAGGAGCGCGGCTTCCACGGCGTGCGGCTCCACGCGGCGCGTCCGGACAGCGCGGAGTGGTTTACAGCGCCGCTGACCGAGCGCATCTGGCAGAGAGCCGCCGACCTGGGCATTCCCGTCTGCATCCTCATGGATCTGGCTCACGCGCCCATGGTCGATGAGATGGCGCGGCGCTTCCCCAACGTGGACGTGGTGATCGACCACATGGGGCGCATCGACGTTGCCGAACAGCCGCCGTATCCCGCGTTCAGCCGCTTGCTCACGCTCGCGGACCACCCCCGCACCTATGCCAAAGTTTCCGGCATGTTGCACTACAGCCAAGAGCCGTACCCCTACGCCGACACGCATCCCTTCTTCCGCATGGCCAAGGACGCCTGGGGCCCGCAGCGACTCATGTGGGGAACGGACTGGCCGATGCTGCTCGACAAAGCCGGCTACCTGCCGCGCCTCACCGCCGTCCGCGACGAGATGCCGTTCTTCAGCCAAGCGGACCTCGAGTGGGTGCTCGGCAAGACGGCGCTCCGACTCTGGCGGTTTGCCTAACTGCCTCCGAGTCGGGCTGCACGGGCGGCGGCGCCCGTTTCCTTGGAGACCCTTGCAAAACCCCTTCCCCATCGAGGGCTGAAAGGGGTATGTAAATGTCATTCCGAGCGCAGCGTCGAACAGGGTTCGCGGAATCTAAGACGCTGACTTGCGGGGCTGCGCATTAGATTCCTCACTCCGCTGCGCTCCGTTCGGAATGACACGTGAAGTCGATCATAGAATACACACCCGTGTCAGCCCATTGAGGGGGAAGGTAGGGATGGGGGGGGGGGGGGAATGAATTGACTTCATGCTATCTTTAGTTGCAAAAGCACTCTGGATTCCGGCTTTCGCCGGAATGACAGAGTTATGCAAAGGTCTCCCTTGGGAGTAGGTTCTTCACCTAGTGCTCGGCCTCTCATCGTAGCGCCGTACAGGGGTTCCGGCGAGGACGACTCTCTCCACGTCGCATACTTGAACCCTCTCGCGCGCCGGGCTTCCCTTCCCGTGTCTTGACTTTGCAAGCGCACCGTAACAGTGTATGATTAAGTGCAACGGTTCACCGCGCTATCTTGCCAAGACCATCCCAGCGGGACTAACGAAAATGCCCGTGCGTCTTCGCCTCGGCAGACTAACTGCTACTCTGGCACTGGTCCTCGTCCTCAATCTGCTGTTTGCCGCTCTCCCACTCAGCGCAACCCATACGCACGATCGAGCGATCAGCGGCGGTCACTTCTACAAGCAGGCCAACGGGTTTGGCGGACGGGGCAACCTGGGCTTCTCAATTTGGAATGGGCCGGAGGGGACAGCCTTCTACAGCGCGTTTCTCCGGCTGGGCGGCGTGCGGACGCTGGGCTATCCGGCCTCGCGCCGCTACGAGCAGGCCGGTCTCATCAACCTGGTTACGCAGGGCGCGCTGCTCCAGTATCATCCCGTCCTTGGGAAAGTAGTCCTCGCCAACACCTTCGAGATACTTGAAAAGGCCGGTCTGGACGACCTGCTCCTGGCGCGCGGCATCCCCGAGCCGATCACCGACGACGGCTCCGCGGGCGACTTTGCCAAAGCCAAGGCAACGCGCCTCGGTTGGCTCACGCACGACGCCATCAAACGACGCTTTCTCAGCGCGGGCGGCGAGGACGCGGCCATCGAACTCTACGGCCTGCCCATGTCGAAGCCGCAGGCGTTTGGCGCGTTCATCAGCCAGCGCTTCCAGCGCGTGGCGCTTCAATACTGGGTGGAAGACGTGCCCGGGATTGCCGCGAGAGGCGACGTGACGTCCGTCCTGGGCGGCGACCTGTTGAAGGAGTTCGACCTAGTGCCGGCCGCGGCGCGACTGCCGCACCTGAGCAATGAACGCCCCGCTCCGGTCGATGCCGATTCGAATGAAGAGTCGCTGCGCTTCGGCTATCTCTTTGCCGAAGGCGCTTCCGTGTTCAGCGGCTCGCCCGACGAACGTGTGCACAACATCGCCCTGGCGGCGTCGAAACTCCACGGTTACGTGATCGAACCGGGCGCGACCTTCTCCTTCCTGGAGGCGCTCGGCCCGATTACGAAAGAAGCCGGCTACGAGGAAAGTCTCATCATCTGGGCTGATCGCACCGTCAGCGGCGTCGGCGGCGGCGTGTGCCAGGTTTCTACCACCGTATTCCGCGCCGCGTTCTGGGCCGGATTGCCGATAACGGAGCGTCACCAGCACTTGTACCGGGTAAGCTACTACGAGTCGGACGGCAGCCCGCCGGGCTTCGACGCCACCATTTACAATCCGGGGCTTGATCTGCGCTTCGTCAACGATTCAGCGCATCCCATCCTGTTGCAGGCCCACGTTGACACGAAAGCAATGGAACTCTCGTTTACGCTGCGCGGCAAAGAACTCAATCGCGCCGTGGAGATGCTGCCGGTCGTGGAGAAGAACCCGGTCGCGCCCGGACCGCCCCTGCCGGACAAGGTCGATCCATCACTGCCCGCCGGCGAGCGCCTGCAAATCGAGTGGGCGGCGGCAGGCATCGAGACGGTAATCCGCAGAAGCGTCGCGTTTGGCGATGAGACCCACGTCGACGCTTTCTGGAGCAAGTTCGTCCCCTGGCGCGAGCTTTGGCTGGTGGGTCCCACATTGACCGAGGAGACCCCCGAACCATCGGACGTCGCGCAAGAAGGACTCCAGTAGTCGCCGTTTTTGTCTTGTCCGGCCCACCACGCGCGGTTCGACCGGCTCACTACGAACGCCACTTCCGGCTCGCCTGGAACGTTGCGTCCCACTCGCCGCGCACGGCTCGCGGCGCCGTCAGCGGTTCATGAAGCGCCGCTCGAACGCCGTGAAGACGGTCAGCAGTTCTTCATCCAACCGCCGGAGAGCGAATTCGCGCACGTCCGGCGGCACGCCGCCAAAGTAGGGTTCCGCGATAGACCCCGTGATGCAGGCCAGGGTGTCGGCGTCGCCGCCGAGCGAAATCGCGTTGCGAATTGCGTCTTCGAAGTCCGCCGCCTCCAGGAAGGCCGTAATCGCCTGCGGCACCGTGCCCTGGCAGGACTCGTCGAAGAAGTACGTCGGGCGGATTTCGTCGAGCGTTCTTTGCAAGTCGTACCCAAACGAGGATTCCACGAACCGCTTGATTTCGCCTTTCTCATGGCCGGCGCGGGCCAGGAAGATGGCGGCGGCGGTGGCCTGCGCGCCGCGAATGCCTTCCGGATGATTGTGGGTAACGGCGGCGCTGCGCTCGGCCAGCGTCAGCGCCTCGTCCAAGCTCTGCGCCGCGTGCGCCGCCGGGCTCACCCGCATGGCGGCGCCATTGCCCCAACTATTGTACGGCGCCCACGATTCCGACTGCGCCCATTGGTGGAACGAACCGCCGTAACTGGCGTGGGGATAGCGCCGGTAGTAGCGTTTGAGCGTGACCGCATAGTCAAGCTCGTGCAGCAGCGCGTCAGCCAGCGCCAGGGTGAGAATCGAGTCGTCGGTAACGAAGCACTTTGGGTCAAGGAGCGGGAAGTCCTTCGTCTTCGTCCCAACGAATTCGTGAACCGAGCCGATTACGTCGCCCGCAATCGCGCCAAGCACGCCGCGCTCCTTACTCTCATTGAATGTTTATGAACACAATAGCGAACAGCGCCAGGACGATGCCGATTGCGGTTATGCGTCCGAACCGTTCGCCAAAGAGCACCATGCCGCCCAGCAGCGTCGTCGCCAATCCTACCGTTGCCGTCAAGGGAAAGACGATCGTGCCCGGCAAGACCTCCAGCGCGCGCAACAGCATGGCAATTTGAAAGAGGTTGGTCGCGCCCATCACCACGCCCAGGCCGATGTTGCGCCGCAGCGAAACGCCGCCCCAATCGGGCAGGCGAATGCGCGTGCGCAGCGGCCAGATGACGGCGGCGCACAGAGTAGCCGCCACGAATACGGAGGCGTTGTAGAGCGGCTGGTAGTCCGGCGTGCTCCACACGGAAAACGCCTTGGCCGCCGTAAATCCGGCCCCGGAGAGAATAAGCACCGCCACCAGCACGCCCCAGGTGCGCAGCGAGCGTCCGGGCCGGTCGCGCGCCGCCTGATGGGCGTCCGCGCCCAGAAGCGGCAGCGCGGCGAACGCCAGCAACATGCCTACGACCTGGAGCGCGGTCGGCTGCTCGCCCCACAGGAAGATCGAAGCCAGCGTCGGCAAGGCAATCGAGAGGCGCACGATGCCGAAGGTGATGCCAATGCCGACCAGCTTCACCACCCAGAAGAGCACGACCAAGCTGACCTGGTACTGAAGCCCGTTGATTGCGCCCAGGACCACCACGGGCAGGCTGAAACCCGGGATGCCGCTCCATGCCGCCCAGACTACGGCAATCACGGCCGCTATCGCGTAGTTGATCGTGCCTACGGCAAGGTAGTTGTAGCCGCTGCTCCGCGCCTGGCGCAGAGACATGGCAAACACGAAGTTGCCGATGACCTGACCGGCGACGTAGATCATGCCGGCGTGAAACGCGCGGGCCGCACCGGCTTGCCGGTCTGCCAGGACTTAATCGCCGCCAGCGCGACGGCCACCGTGTTCGCGCCTTCCCAGACGTTGGTGAGGGGGGTTTCGCCATTCACGACGCATTGGTACACGTGATCGACGACGGCGGCGATCGGCTTGCCGCCCGGCGGTTGAAACGGCACGGGCCACTGTTCTTCTGCGAACGCGTGCCCTGCCGCGGCCCGAAACTGCTTGTCCCGATCATGCCGGCCCCGCGCCCGCTCGAGCGTGCCCTCGGTGCCGAACAGCACCAGGTTGTGCATCGTGTCCCGCGCCAGGCCGTACGAGGTCGTGCACTTCCCTACCGCCCCGTTCGCGAAGCGCAGGGTCGCCACCATGCAGTCCGGGAACGGGAAGTCCGGCAGGGCGCGGCCCGCCGCCTCGCAATGCACCCGGTCGACCTCGCCCACCAGCCAGCGCAGCATGTCCAGCGAATGCGATCCGCCGCCGAGAATGGGGTAGTGGGAGTGTTCGACCGAACCACGCCATACCGTGCGCTCGCGAATGAGGTGCGCCGTGTTATGCAGATAGTCGGCCTCGGCGTAGTAGACCTCGCCCAGGCCGCCGCTCGCCACGTGTTCCTTGATGGACTGGTAATAGGGATAGAAGCGCAGCACCTGATCGACCGCCAAAAGCTTGCCGGATTCCTCGACCGCCTGAATCATGGCTTCGCACTGCTGGAGCGAAACGCACATCGGCTTTTCCACGATCACGTGCTTGCCCGCGCGCAAGGCCTCCACCGCCATGGCGGCGTGGAGCGCGTGGGGAGTGGCAATCACCACAAGATCCACGTCCGGGTCGGCGGCGACGTCCGCGAATTCCGTATAGACTCTTGGCACGGCGTGTTCTTTGCCAACTGGGGCGAGAACATCCGGCTCTTTACCGCAAATGGCCGTGACGCTCGTGTGGTGATGCGCGGCAAACGCCTCGACGAATCTTCTGCCGACGCCCAGCCCGACGACTCCCACCTGCAATTCCGGCAGATCCGCCGCCATGTAATCAGCCCCTTTCGCCAATCGCTGCGCTGCCGCGCGGCAAGTCCCGGCGGCGCGTGGCGTTTCTCAATTGTAGCGCATTTGTAGCGCACTCGGCTGCGCGCCACGCGCCGCGCCCATGGCACGGCTCGCAGGCCCCCGCGCGGAATGCCCAAAGATTCGCTGACCTACACAATGTCTGCCAGTTCATGTAAGATATTGGCTTGAACGAATCAAGCGATGGCTTCCGGCACGAGTAGGTATGTTCCACGAAGCTTTGCTCTCCATTGGATTGCTCATAATCGTCGCCAAGCTGGCGGAAGGTGTCTTCCGCCGCTTCCGCTTCAATTCCATCGTGGCCTACACGGCGGCCGGTCTGGCGCTGGGTCCCGTGGCGGGCCTCATCGAACCCACCACCGAACTGAGAATTCTGCTGGGCGTCGGCATCTTCCTCTTCTTCTTCCTCATCGGGTTGGACGAGATCGACATCAAAGGCTTCATTGCCACCATCCGCGGAAGATTCTTCGTCGCCGCCAGCCTCTCCGTCGTCATAACCCTGCTCCTTTCCCTGACCGTCACCACGGACGTCTTCTACGACTTTGGGCTCGGCCTCGATTTTACGGAGGCGCTGGCGCTATCGGGAATCCTGTCTCTTTCCAGTCTCGGCCTCGTCAGCAAGGTCCTGGTGGACGAAGGCCACTTGCGCAAGCCGATTGGCATTCAGATTTTCGTCACGGTGTTCATCGCCGAGTTACTGGCCTTGTTGCTCGTCGGTTTCATGATTGGCGAGCACGTGACGGAATTCAATGGACCGAGCGTGCTCGCGCTGCTCGCGAAGATCGTCGGCTTTTCCGTTGCCACCTGGCTGCTTTCCCGATACGTCATTCCGCGGCTCATCGTAATCCTGCAGCGCACGCTGCAAGCGCCGCAGCTTTCCTTTGGGTTGATCATCGGCGGTCTGTTCATTGTAGTGGGAGCGTCTGAAGTGGCGGGCATTCACGGCACCCTGGGGGCACTGCTCTTTGGCGCTGCCCTCTCAGGATTGCCCCACCAACTGCGCCGGGACATCGGGCCCGGCATGAGAAGCGCCGCCGAAGGTCTCTTCGTGCCGCTCTTCTTCGCCTCGGCCGGGCTGCACCTGAGCATGTCGTTCACCACGCTGCCCCCGTTGACGATCGCGGCGTTGGTGGTGGTGCCTCTCGTGGGCAAGTTCGCCGGTTCCCTGATTGGCGCGTTCGTCTCCCGTCTGGAGAGGCCCCTCCCGCTGGCCACCGGCCTGATGGCCAAGGGCGTCGCGGAAGTCGCCCTACTGCTGGTAATGCTGGAAACCGGCATACTCGGTACCGACGTTTTCTCCTTGCTCGTGTTGATCATGTTCGCCTATATCCTCTTTGGACCGCCGATAATCAATTTCGCCATCAACCGCGCCAAGCCGGCGGAGGAAGTGGCGATGCCCATTCCCCTGCCGGCTTCCCTGGCCCGCTTTGCGCTGGACGACATCACGGTCGACGACATCCTCGACCGGACGCGTACCTATCCCAAACCGGGCCTGTCCGTGCGCAATTTCGTCGACCAGTGGATTCTCCCCCACCAACACGACTACGTGATCGTGGACAAGGGCGACCTCACGGGCATCGTCTCGCTGAGCATGCTGCGTTACCTACCCAAGGAATCCTGGTCGGACACGCCCCTGGAGAACGTGGTGCGCCGCAAGACGCCGCAGGCCCGGCCCGACGAGCCGGTGGAAGACGTGCTCCAACGCATGATGGAAAACTCGTTGACGATCCTGCCGGTGATGGAACGGGAAACCGAGAAATTCCTGGGCGCGTTAACCAACCAGGACGTGCTCGATCTCATCACCCTGGAGGCCCGGGGCGAGCACTGACGGCCGGCATCACGCCAGCGCCGCGCGCGCAGGCGCGAGCCATCCACGCAAACACGACGACGCCCATCTTCTCCAACGGGGCTTCTCCCCCACCTCTTGGCCGACCGCACGTAGCGCGGGGGCTTGTCCCCCGCCTCTTAGCGCGAAACGTAGACACCGTCTGAGGCAACGCGCTTAGCGGAGTCTCATGCCCGCTCCCGCCATCAGCGAATCTGCTACTATGGAGCGAGACGTGGCGGTAAACCGAGCATGAACCCACAGGAAACAACCTTCTATGAGCGCCGTTGCTGAGTCCCGTATTCAAGAGACCGCGGAGTTACTCTCCGAACTGGTGCGCATTCCCAGCATGAATCCGGCCTTCATGGCCGACGGCTCCGGCGGCGAAAGCGCGATGGCCGGCTTCGTGGAGTCGCAACTGGCGGCCCTCGGCATGGAAACCGCCCAACACGAGCCGCTGCCCGGCCGCCCGAACGTCTTTGGCCGCCTGCGCGTGCCCAATTCGCGGGGACTCCTGCTCTTCGAGTGCCACATGGACACGGTCGGCATCGACACCTGGGGGCCGGAGGCCCTCGAACCCCGCCAGGAGGGAACCACCCTCCACGGGCGCGGCTCCTGCGACGCCAAGGGCTGCCTGGCCGGTATGCTGCTGGCGCTGCGGGAACTGGCGCAACACCCGGACGAACTCGCCGTGGACATCGGGCTGCTGGGCGTGGTGGACGAGGAGTATAAGTTTCGCGGCATCCTCGGCTTTCTCGATCAGGGAATCGACGTCACGGCCGCGGTGATTGGCGAACCGACCCAACTCGGTTTGGTCACCGCCACCAAGGGCGCGGTGCGCTTCACCTTGCAAACCAAGGGCAGACCGGCCCACAGCAGCCAGCCCCACAAGGGCAACAACGCCATCTACCAGATGGTCGACATCATCCGCCACCTGCGCGAGACGCTGGATCCCCGCTTTGCGGCGCGTTCGCATCCGCTGGTGGGGTATCCCACGTGGGCCATCGGCATCATCCACGGCGGCCACGCCGCCAACGTCATACCGGAAACCTGCCAGGTGGTGGTTGACCGCCGCATCATTCCGGGTGAGACTACGGAAGGCGCTATCCAGGAGTTCGAAGACGCCATGGGGCAGATAGCCGATGCCAATCCCGACGTTCATCCCAGTGTCGCCTCCCGCGACCTGGGCGACTGGCCGCTGGATACCTCGGAGGATGAGGAAATCGTGCAAGCCGCCATGCGCGCGCTCCGGGCGCACGATCTACCGCCCGAACCGCAAGGCGTCACCTACGGCACGGACGCGAGCAAACTCCAGGTGAAGGCCGGCGTGCCCTGCATCGTCTATGGCCCCGGCGACATCGGCTACGCCCACACCGACCACGAACGCATCGACCTGACCGAGGTGGTCCGCAGCGCCGGGGTCTACGCCCAGATCGCCCGCGAGTTCACTCCGTAGCCCACGTGTCGAGTCTACTGCCGCCAGGCCGGCGCATTCGACCCTTCTGCCGCGTTCACCCGCTTGGATTCCCCTGGTCGGAGCGCCAACGGTTCAGTAGAATCGTCTCTGGTTTGTCACTCAATAAAATCTGAGAGGAATCGGCTGTGGACGCGGAGCAAGAACGGCTGCGCGCGCTGCTGCGGACCGAAGCCATCGAGGAAGGGGACTTCATCCTCAGTTCCGGCCAGCGGGCGCACTATTACATCGATTGCCGCCTGGTGACGCTGTCGGCGGAAGGCGCGTTCCTGACCGGGCGCGTGATGCTGCGGGCGCTGGGCGCGGCGCTGCCGGACGCGGTAGCCGGTATGTCGGTAGCCGCCGACCCGGTGGTCACGGCCATCGCCATCGCCAGCTTTGACGCGGGGTCGCCGGTCCAGGCGCTGATCGTGCGCAGCAGCGCCAAGCGGCACGGCACTGGCAAACAGGTGGAAGGCCCATTGGCGCCGGGCATGAGGGTGGCGATTGTGGAGGATACGGTGACCACCGGCGGCTCAGTGCTGCGCGCCGCAGAAGCGGTGCAAGCGGCCGGCGGCGTGGTTACGGGTATCTGGACGCTGGTGGACCGCCTCCAGGGCGGCGCCGACGCCATTGCCGCGGCCGGCTTCCCCTATCGGGCTATCTTCACCATCGAGGACTTGGGCGTGAATCCCGCCGGGCGCGAGGGCTAGGCGCCCTGCAACGCGGCAGCGCCGGAGGAAACGGGCCTTAACTTTCCATGGCAGCGGGCAATGGCGGCGTGAACGTCGAGGATACGATAGCGGCGATAGCGACGCCGCCGGGCGAGGGCGCAATCGGCATCGTCCGCATGAGCGGCGGCGCGGCGCTGAAAATCGCCAGGCGCTGCTTCCGGCGGGAGAGACCCGGCAGTTGGCGGAGTCACCGCGTGTACGTGGGTCTGCTGGTGGATCCGGAGCGCGGCGCGCCCGTGGACCAGGCGCTCTGCACCTTCATGCGGGCGCCGCGCTCGTATACCGGCGAAGACGTAGTCGAGTTTTCGTGCCACGGCAGCCCGCTGGCGCTGCGGCGCGCGCTCGCATTGCTGCTCGGCCAAGGCGCGCGCCTGGCGCAGCCCGGCGAGTTCACACTGCGCGCCTTCCTCAACGGCAAGCTGGACCTGGCGCAGGCCGAGGCCGTAATGGACGTGGTGCGGGCGCGCACCGGCAGCGGCCTTGCGCTCGCGCTCGGCCAACTCGACGGCCGCTTGTCGCGGCAGGTGCGGCGCATTCGCCGGCAGGCGCTCAACCTCCTGGCGCGCCTGGAAGCCAACATCGACTTCAGCGACGATGACGTGCCCCCGGTACCGGCGCAAGAGGTATTGGCGGCGCTGGATGCCGCGCTCACCGGCTTGGAGCGATTGCTCGCCACCGCGCGGAGCGGCGCTATCCTGCGCGACGGCGTGCGCGCCGTGCTGGTGGGACGCCCCAACGTGGGCAAGTCGAGCCTGCTCAATGCCTTTCTCAGCGCCGACCGGGCAATCGTGACCGACGTTCCCGGCACCACCCGCGACGTGCTGGAAGAGACGGTTGACGTCGAAGGCATACCGCTCATACTGTCGGATACCGCCGGTATCGCGGAGACCGAGGACCCGGTGGAGCGGATTGGCGTGGAACGCAGCCGGGCGTCGCTGGCGGCGGCCCGCCTGATTATCGTGGTCTTGGACGGCAGCATGACGCTCCAGCCCGCGGACCGCGCCGTGATTGCGGAAGTGAAGCGCGCGCTGGAGGCAGACCGGGACCAACGCGCCATTATCGCGCTGAACAAGGCCGACAAGCCCCCCGCGCTGCGCCCGCGAGACGTAGCAGATATGCTGGACGGCTGCCCGGTGGCGCTGACCTCGGCCCTCGCCGAAAACGGATTGCGCGCCCTGCGCGACTCAATTGGGAAGACGCTCTTGCGAGAGAAGCTGGTGCCCGAAAGCGCCGTGGTCGCCTCGCTCCGCCACCACGCCGCCCTTGCGGAAGCGCGCACCGCGCTGGTGGAAGCCCGGCAAGCCGCGGCCGAGGGTCTGCCGGAGGACTTCGTCTGTATTGGGCTGCGCGCCGCCCTGTACACGCTTGGCGAACTCACCGGCGAAAGCGCGACGGAAGACCTGCTGGACCGCATCTTCGGCGAGTTCTGCATTGGCAAGTAGGCGCAGGCGCCGGATCACGGCTCGCGTTGGTTGCGCCCCGGCAGCGGCAGGCCGCGCTCGCGCCACCGCTGCGCCATGTTCCACAGCAGCAGTCCGCCCGCGCCGCCCATTATGTCAAGGGCAAAGTCGCTCCAGGATGCCACCCTGCCGGGCACAAACGACTGGTGCAGTTCATCGCTCGCCGCGTAGAGGGCGACCATGACGAGCGCCAGCGGCTGAATGGCGGGGTGCTGAAAACGCGCGTCAATTGCCCGGTGCAGGAGCACGGCCAGCACGGCGTACTCCACCACGTGTCCGCCCGCCTTGAGCAGCACGTTGAGCAGTGTGCTGGAAGGCGACGGCAGCGTGGACTGCGACGAGCCGTAGAAGATCAACGCCATCCAGAGCAGCGGCGGCAGCCAGTAGACGAGAAAATTGCGCATTTGAGCGTGGGTTCCGGGTGCGCCGGCCGCGCGCGTCGGGCCGGCGGATTACGTTGGGCATGGCCGCTGGCGGCGGCGTGGACGGATTGCGTCCTCCGCACAGTGTCGGATTACTGGGAGAGAGAAGATTCTTCAGGCAGCAGCGCAATCTGGTCGGGCTGCGCGCGGCTGCGTTTCCACTGCTGGAATTCGGCAATCTCTTCCGCGATGCTGTCGATGTCTTCGAAGCGGCGGTAGACCGAGGCAAAGCGCACGTAGGCCACCTCATCGAGCACGCGCAGCCGCTGCATTACTCTATCGCCAATCACCGTAGACTCCACCTCGGGTTCACCGATTGCGAGCAAGTCCCCCTCGATGCCCTCTACGATTTCGCCAATCTGCTTCGAGCCGACCGGGCGCTTCCAACAGGCCGTGCTGATCTTTTCGCGCAGTTTTCCCCGGTTGAACTCCTCCCGGCGTCCGTCCCGCTTCACCACCGTCAGCGGCACCGGATCCACCCGCTCGGTGGTGGTAAAGTCGCGCCCGCAGCGCAGGCACTCACGAAAGCGCCGCGCGCCCGCCCGCAGCAGATGGTACGACGAGACGCGGGACTCGTTTGATTCGCAGTGCGGACACGCCAGCACTTCCAGGCGCTCGTACGTCGTGTAGCGGTGGCCGCAATTGCCGCACTCGCGGCGGCGGCGGATACTCAACTCTTCCGGACGGCTGTCAACCACGCGGGTATCTTGCTTGGCGCACCGAGGACAGCGCATGCTTGTGCCTCCGTAGGCTTCTTTCAATCCGTCCAATCCGGCGGAAACCGCCTGCCCAGCGGCAATGCGCGCCCACCGGGAGACAGTCATACTATAGCACACTATGTTGTTTCCATAAAGCACGGACGGCACAGGATGGTGTTTTAGGCGGACATTCGCGTGAGGGTGGCGCGCCGGCGATAGCAGGGCGGAGTGCAGGGTTAGCCCTAAGCCCCATCGTTGTCGCAGAATTCGCCGGGCCACGAACGGTGACGGCGACGCCCCATTAAGTTCCTTGAACAACGCGCACACCGGTGTAGGGGCACGACATGTCGTGCCCCTACACCGTCTCGACTTCCGTTAGGAGAGGGATTGCCTTCGCTGCCAAATGGGTCAGGTACCGGTCTTGTCAGGGCAGAGGCGAGAGAATGTACTCCGGGTTCGTCTTCAGAACCTCGCAGGAGACGCCGACGTTTTGCTGGGCGTCGATGAGGTACGCGCGGCACTCCCCAATTACCGCGCGCCGCAGGAGCCCGCGCTCCCGGAAAACCGGCTCCATGTTGCCTAAGTGGCGGATAACGCCCCGGTCGAAGCAGTCATAGCGGCGGGCGGTCACCGCGCGCCGGCGGCGGTCGGCGTCCTCCACGATGGCGTTTTCGATCGTCGCGAAGCCCAAGTAAGCGGGTCGCGCAATCTCTTCAGCGCAATGGAAGACCGTATTGGAACCGAGCGACGCGCCCAAGAAGACAACCTTGCCGCCACGCTCGCAGAGGCGGTAGTAGGGCGAACCCGGGCCGCAGGGCGTGTCATCGTGCGCGGCGGTCAGGTACGCCGCCTGCGCTCCTATGGCGGCGGCCGACGAGACGGGATGGCGGCTGCGCAGGGCCGCCGCGCGTTGGCGCAAGGTCTCCGTAATGCGCCCCGACGAAGACGGCGTGCCGCTGACCGAGAAGCGGTATGGCCGGGACTTGAGAATCGAAAAGGTGAGCGTGGGGACGAGCACGGTGCCGCCGTCGCCAACCGCTTCCAGCAGCGCGTCGATCACCGCGTCGGCGCCGCCTTCCACGTAGCCAAAGCTGTGCAGCGAACTATGGACGAGCAGCAGGTCGCCGGATACGACCCCAAGCACTTCCAGTCCCGCGCGGATGTCGGACGTGGTTACCGTCATGCGGAAAATCCTGCGATCGTCTCGGCGGGGCGCGAGAACATGGCCGTGCCCGGCCGGGTGAAACTCTCGTGCCACTATACCGCGCCGCGCAACGCCTTTGCACGGGGAGAGGCGGAAAAGCGCGCTGGGCGCGCCTGCGCTCGCTATGCGGGATCCAACCGGCGGCGGCATGATCTCCCCTGCTATGAACGCGAGACTCTTAGGCAATTCTTACAGTTGTTGTGAAGCGAGCGGCAATCGCCTTGATTGCGCGTGCTATAATGGCAATCAGAGTTATGCTTGGGGGCGCACGCGCGGACTGGCGGTGTCAGAACCGCGCCAGGCGGCAAAAGTGGTACAGTGATAGCAACCTGTCCTCGTAGCGCATGGAAGGCACGGTGAGACTATGATTGGCGGAGTGCTGGGGTTCATCGGTCGGCATTGGCGCGGCATCCTGCTGTGGGTAGTCGTCGCGCTTGGTTTCTGGTGGTCTCTCGCCACCTTCGGCGCGCCCACTGTCCTGAGCATACTGTTCATGATCTTCGCAACGCTCTTCCAGCTTGCGTTTGCGATTCTCTTCGTGCTGATACAGTTCGTGGCGCTCTTCTGGTTCCTGGGAAGAGGCCGCGTCTATTGGATTATGCCCGGCGGCGAAACCGGCATATCGTTCAAGGACTATCGCGGCAACGAGCAGGTGCTGGAAGTGTCCGCGCGCATTGTGACCCTGTTGCGCGGCGTGCGCGACTTCAAGCGCATGGGCGGCGAGGTCTCCCGCGGCCTGCTCCTCATTGGCCCGCCCGGCACGGGTAAGACCTACCTGGCGCAGGCCATCGCTACCGAGGCCGGCGTGCCGTTCGCGTATGCGTCCGCGCCCGGTTTTCAAAACATGTTCATGGGCGTCGGCAACCTGCGCATCATGATGCTCTACGGCAAGGCGCGGCGGCTCGCGCGCAAGTACGGCTCCGCCATCATCTTCATCGATGAGATTGACGCCGTTGGCACCGCCCGCACCTCGCAGATGGGCGGCGGCATGGGCGCGATGGGCGGCATGTTCGGCGGCGGCATGGGCATGCTCAACACGCTGCTGCTCGAGATGGATCCACCCAACGTGGATACGAGTATGAAGGCGCGCATTCTGCGCCGGTTGGGTCTGCGCCGGGGAAAGGCCGTGCAGCCGGTTGTGCTCACGATTGGCGCTACCAACATTGCCGAAGTGCTGGACCAAGCCCTGCTGCGGCCGGGTCGCTTCGACCGGAAAATTACCATCGACGCGCCGGACTTCGACGGCCGCAAGGACGTTATCCAATACTACCTGGACAAGGTGCGGCACGACCCGGACATCGACATCGACAAGATTGCCGCCGATACGGTGAGCTATACGCCCGTCAGCATCAAGTACCTCATCAACGAGGCGGCCGTGGTGGCGCACTTCGAGGGCCGGGACTACATCTCCTACAAGGACTTCAGCGAGGCGCGCGAGACGAACGAGTGGGGCTTGCGCCAGCCAATTCGCAGCATGAGTGAAAAGGAACGGCGGCGGTTGGCCTACCATGAGACCGGCCACGCCATCGCGATGGCGCTGCTCCAGCCGGAGAACAAGCTCTCCAAGGTGACGATCATCCGCTACGGCCGCGCGCTGGGTCTGGCCGCGAGCACGCCGCTGGAAGAGCGCTATACGCAGACGCGGGAAGAGATACTTTCGGAAATCAAGGTGGCGCTCGCCAGCCGCGCCGCCGAGGAACTCTTCCTGGGGACCGGCCTCACCGGTGTCACCTCCGACTTGCAGCAGGCCACGCGCCTGGCCATGGGGTACTTTGGCTACTTTGGGATGGGCAACAGCTTCTATTCCTATCTGGCGATGCCCGCCGGCCTGGGCGGCATCGACCCGGACACCAAGCGCCGCATCGAGGCCTTGTTGGACGAGCAGTACCGCGAGGTGAAGCAACTGCTGGCGGAACACGCCGACGAGGTGCACGTGATTGCCGAGCGTCTCCTGGAGCAATTGGAGTTGCACGGCGAGGAAGTCATGGAGATTATCGAGGCGCACCAGCCTCAGCGCGAACCCGTGGGCGTTGCCGCGCTCACCGGCTACGCCGGAGGCCTGGCCTTGGGCCAGCAGACGAACGGACCGGCGGAGTCGCCCGGCTCGAACGGCGATCCGTCCGGCTCAACCGACGGCCAGGCCGAGTCCGGCGAGGAAACCTCGAAAGATTCAAACTCGCAATAGCGCCGAGAGACGCTATACGTCCGGTTCATTAGGGCGCACTATCAGCGTGCCGGAAGAGCATGAGGATAGTGCGCCGTTTTTCGCCGCGCCGGGTATGCGGCATACCGTATCAACCGCTTCGCGACGCAGACAGTGAGGACAGTCCATGCAGCGCAATACCGTGATCGGCGGCGTGTTCGTTGGCATCGTCGTGTTCATCGCGCTGGTGCTCGTCGTGCCGAATATCATCGCCGATTGGCTGTGGTACCAGAGTCTGGAGCGCACCGATGTCTTTTCCCGCATCATCACCTTGCAGATCGGCCTCTTTGCCGCGGGTTTAGTCGGTTTCGGGGTGCTGTACTTTGGCAACATGGCCCTGGTGCGGAAGATCGTTGCGCGCCAGGCCTACTCGACCGGCGAGGATTTCCTCTCTACTTCTGCGCGGCGGACCGAGCAGGCCTCGCGGATCATTTCCGGTCTCGTAGGCGTGATTGCGGCCGTTATCTTTGGGCTGGTTGCCGCCGGGCAGTGGGATACGGTGCTGCGCGCCCAGAACTCGATTCCATTCAACATCACCGATCCGCTCTTCAACCGCGACCTCTCATTCTTCGTCTTCACGCTTCCGCTGCTGGAATTTGCCCAAGGCTGGCTCATCCGCGCTTTCATCGTGGTGGTGGTAGTAGCGGTCTTTGCCTACGGCTTCCGTCTGGTGCTGCCGTACATGATCTCGCCTGAAGACGACGAAGGCGAGCGGCGCGAGATTCCCCGCAGCATCGTCGCCGGAGCGCCAATTCGCATTCACCTTGCCGTGCTCGGGTTCTTCGTGCTCTTGCTGGTGGCGTGGAGCCATTGGCTGAGCCTCCACACGCTGGAGTTTTCCACCCGCGGCGCGGCCTACGGCGCGAGTTACATCGACGCGAACATCATGCAGCCGGTGCAGCAGGTGCTCATTGTATTGGCAGTGATAGCCGCAATCGGCCTGGTGCTCGGCGCCGTTTTCAATCTCCAATGGTTGCCGGTCGGCGGTTTGGGACTTTGGCTGCTGGTGCTGGTCGTGGGCGGATGGGCCTACCCCGGCTTGGCGCATCGCTTCGAAGTGCAACCGAACGAATTAGAGCGCGAGCGCCCCTATATCGAGAACAATATCGAGTTTACCCGTGAGGCTTACGGTCTCAATCGCATTGTGGAAATGGAACACCCGGGCGAGCCCGCGGTGACGCAGGAAGAGTTGGTGGGCAATCCCCTCACCGTCCGCAACTTCCGCCTGTGGGACCCCGAACCGCTGCTGATCACGTATAACCAGGTGCAGAGCATCCGCCTCTACTACGACATTCTGGACGCGGACGTGGACCGCTATTACGTGGACGGCGAGTATCGGCAGGTGATGGTTGGCGCGCGAGAGCTTTCACCGGAGAAGTTGCCCGGCTCGGCGCAAACGTGGGTCAACCGCCGCTTGCAGTTCACCCATGGCTACGGCGTGGTGATGAGCCCCGTCAACGAGGTTTCGCCGGAGGGTCTGCCGGCTTTCTTCCTCAAGGACGTGCCGCCCACCGGCATCATGGACATCGAGCGACCGGAAATCTACTACGGTGAGAAGACGTTCGACTATGTTATTGTCAACGCGCGCATCCAGGAAATCGACTATCCGCGCGGAGACGACAACGCCCGCTCCACCTACCAGTCGCGCACGGGTGTGGGAGTCGGCACTTATCTGCGCAAGTTGCTCTACGCCTGGCACTTCAAGGACGTGAACATCCTCCTTTCGGATGAGCTTATGCCCGATAGCCAACTTCTCTACCGCCGCCAGGTGCGCGAGCGCGTCGCTACGGTCGCGCCGTTTCTCGTCGTTGACCAGGATCCATACATCGTCGTTGCCGACGGCCAACTCTTCTGGATTGTGGACGCTTATACGTTTACCAACCGCTACCCGTACTCGCAGCCGTTGGCCGGCGCGTTCAACTACATCCGCAATAGCGTGAAGGCGACCGTAAACGCGTATGACGGTTCCGTCCGCCTCTATGCGGTGGAGGAAGACGAACCGATTTTGCAGGCATACTCGCAGGCGTTCCCGGACCTCTTCCAACCGCTGAGCGCAATGCCGCCGTCGCTCCTGCAGCACATTCGCTACCCGGCGTTCCTGTTCCAGGTGCAGGTGGAGTTGTACTCGCTCTACCACATGCAGAAACCGGACATCTTCTACAACCGCGAGGACGCGTTCTCGCGGCCGCGCGAACTCTACGGCGGCGGCCAGGTGCCCGTGCGGCCTTACTACGTCATCATGCGGCTACCCGAGTTCCCGCGCGAAGAGTTCATTCTGATCATGCCGTACACGCCGATACAGAAGGACAATATGGTAGCGTGGCTGGCCGCCCGGTCGGACCCCGAGGGCTACGGCTCGCTGTTCGCTTTCAAGTATCCCAAGGACAAGCTGATCTTCGGGCCGATGCAGATCGAAGCGCGGGCCGACCAGGATACCACGATCTCGCAGCAGTTTACGCTCTGGGGACAGGGCGGTTCGCGGGTGATTCGCGGTAACCTGCTGGTCGTGCCGATCGGCCAGTCGAACTTGTACGTGGAGCCGATCTACCTCCAGTCTGAGCAGGGCCAGTTGCCGGAACTCAAGCGCGTGATTATCGCCAACGGCTCCAACGTCGTGATGGCGGAGAGCGTGCTGCAAGGACTGCAAGAGTTGTTTGGCGCGGGCGTCGAGGAGATTTTCACTGGAACCGCCGCGACAACCGGCGGCAGCGGCGCGGGCAGCGGCGCGGGCGCTGCCGCTACGCCTACTCCCGCCGCGCCCACGGCCACACCCGCTCCCGTTGTCTTGCCGACGCCGACCGCGGCGGCCCAGCCAACGGTGACGCCTCAGGCCGGGGCCACGCCGCCGGCGCAACAACTCACGCCCCCGCCGTCGGCCACTCCGTCGAGCGGCACGCCGGTTCAGGAATTGCTCGACGCCCTTCAACGCCAGAACGAGCTGATGCAAGACCAACTCGAGTTGAACCAGCAACTCCTGGAAGAGTTGCAACGGCGCATCGAGGACGATGAGTAGGCGGGGCGCGGGCACGGTGGCGCGCCAGGCGGATTGCGACCTCTTGCTTGATAGAATAGAGACGGGGTTTGTACGGCGGTGACGAAGGCGCGTATCTACATCACGTACAAGCCGACGGTGCTCGACCCGCAGGGCAACACCATCCGTACCGCGCTGCACCACCTGGGCTTCGAGGACGTGGCCTCGGTGCGGATGGGCAAGTACCTGGAGGTGGAACTGGGCACGGGCGATGCCGAGCAGGCCCGCGCGGAAGTCGAGGCCATGTGCCGCCAACTCCTGGCCAATCCGGTCATCGAAAGCTACCGCTTCGACCTGGAGACAGGCCCGTGAGCATTGGCGTCATCCAGTTTCCCGGCTCCAACTGCGACTACGATTGCCTCCACGTCGTCCGCTCCGTGCTGCGGCAAGAGGCGAATCTGATCTGGCACCAGGAAACAAACCTCGCTCCCTACGACGCGCTGGTGCTGCCGGGCGGCTTCTCCTACGGGGACTACCTGCGTTCCGGGTCGATTGCGCGCTTCTCTCCGGTGATGCAGGCCGTAACCGCGTTCGCGCGCGACGGCGGCCTGGTGCTCGGCATCTGCAACGGCTTTCAGATACTGGCGGAGGCCGGACTCGTGCCCGGCGCCTTGCTGCGCAACCGGTCGCTCGAATTCCGCTGCCGCTGGACGCATGTGCGCGTGGAAAGCGCGGCGTCGCCGTTCATGGCAAACTATCGGCCCGGCCAAGTGCTGCGCATGCCGATTGCCCACGGCGACGGCAACTACGTGGCCGATCCGGAAACGCTCAGCCGCATGAGGGACAACGGCCAGATTGTCCTGCGCTACTGCGACGCGGCGGGCGCGGTCACGCCGGCGGCAAATCCCAACGGCTCCGTGGACAACATCGCCGGGGTCTGCAACGAGGCCGGCAACGTGTTCGCCTTGATGCCGCATCCGGAGCGTTGCGCGGAGGCTGCGCTGGGCAGCGCCGACGGGCTGGGCATCTGGCAGGCGCTGGCCGCCGCGCGTACCCCGGCGCCGTTGCGGGCATAGTCGCCTGCGCGCTCGCGCCGCCCCTGGCGCATAGATGAACCATCGCTGCCGTCTGGCGCGGCGCCAACACACCGGCGCGAGCGCCGGCGTTGATTGACCTGCCATTGCCGCCGTGAGGATTTGCGTGTCTCAAGTGGAAAGTGCCGTAACCGATGCCGACCTGCGGGAAGTCTCGCTCACCCGCGGCGAGTACGACCGCGTCTGCGCCCAGCTTGGCCGCCCGCCGAACCGCGTCGAACTGGGCATGTTCGGCGCGATGTGGAGCGAGCATTGCGGCTATAAGAACTCCCGGCCCCTTTTGAAGCTGTTGCCTACCGCCGGTACGCACGTGCTCATCGGCGCGGGCGAAGAGAACGCCGGCGCGGTGGACATCGGCCACGGCCTGGCGGTGGTCTTCAAGGTGGAGAGCCACAATCATCCCAGCGCGGTCGAGCCGTTTCAGGGCGCGGCCACCGGCGTCGGCGGCATCGTGCGGGACATCTTCACCATGGGCGCGCGTCCCATCGCGCTGCTCAACTCGCTGCGCTTCGGCCCGCTCGCGGAGGCGCGCAACCGCTATCTCTTCAACGGCGTCGTCGGCGGCATCAGCCACTACGGCAACTGCGTCGGCATCCCGGACGTGGGCGGCGAGGTCAATTTCGCGCCGTCCTATAACGGCAACCCGCTCGTCAACGCCATGTGCGTCGGCCTCATTCCCCACGAGAAGCTCATTCGGGCGCGGGCCCGGGGCGCTGGCAATACGTTGATGCTGGTCGGCGCGGCGACCGGACGCGACGGCATTCACGGCGCGTCGTTCGCCTCTCTGGACGACCCGGAGCTTTCGCACCGGGGCGTGGTGCAGGTGGGCGACCCCTTTATGGAAAAACTGCTCATCGAGGCCTGCCTGGAGTTGGGCGAGACCGACTACCTGGTAGGTTTGCAAGACCTCGGCGCGGCCGGCTTGACCAGTTCGGCGGTGGAAGCGGCGCACAAGGGCGAAAGCGGTGTGGACATCGACGTAAGCCGTGTGCCCTGCCGTGAAGAAGGCATGACTCCCTACGAGATCATGCTGAGCGAAAGCCAGGAGCGCATGCTCGCCATCGTGCGGCGCGGCGCGGAGGCGCAGGTGGAGGCCATCTTCACCCGCTGGGGATTGCACTCCACCGTCATCGGCACCGTCACGGACGACGGCGTGGTGCGCGTGCGGCACGGCGCGGAGGCGGCGGCGGAGATTCCCGCGCACCTGCTCGCCGACGCCCCCACCTACGCGCGGGAGGGCGCGCCGCCCGCCTACTTGCGGGAGACCCGCGCCTTCGAGCCGGATTCCCTGCCGGAGCCGCAAGATTACAACGACGTTCTGCTTTCCTTGCTGGCAAGCCCAAACATCGCCAGTAAGGAGAGCGTCTATCAGCAGTATGACTATAGCGTCCAGGTCAATACGGTTCAGGGCCCGGGCGGAGACGCCGCCGTGCTGCGCGTCAAAGGTGCGCCGCTGGGACTGGCCGTCACCATCGACGGCAACGGGCGCTACTGCTATCTGGAGCCGTTCGCGGGCGGCGCGATCGCCGTGGCGGAAGCGGCGCGCAACCTGGCCTGCGTCGGCGCGGAGCCGCTTGCCCTTAGCAACTGCCTCAACTTCGGCAATCCGGAGAAGAGCGACGTCTACTACCAGTTGGAGGGCGTGATTCGCGGCATGGCCGCGGCCTGCGAGGCTTTGGGCGTGCCGGTCGTCAGCGGCAACGTCAGCCTCTACAACGAGACCCGCGGCCAAGCGATCTATCCGACGCCCATGGTCGGCATGGTGGGCAAGCTGGACGACGCGAAACAGAGCGCGACGCCGGCCCTAAAACAAGAAGGCGACCTCATCGCGCTGCTGGGCCCGCCGAGCGATGATCTTGGCGGCAGCGAGTACCTCACTGTAATCCATGACAGGGTAGCGGGCCGCGCCCCGCCAATAGACCTGGACGTGGAAGCCCGGGTGCAGGCCGTCTGCCGGCAACTCATTCGCGACGGCCAGTTGAGCAGCGCCCACGATTGCTCCCAGGGCGGCCTGGCCGTCGCGCTCGCCGAGAGCGCCATCGCGGGGGGCCTGGGCGTGCGGGCGGACTTGCCGGGCAGCGGGCGGATAGATGGACTGCTCTTCGGCGAGAGCCAGTCGCGCATCGTCGTCAGCCTGCCGGAGCGCAACCTGGCGGCGGTGAACGCGGCCGCCGCCGCGCGCGGTGTGCCCTGCGTCGTCATCGGACGGGTAGGCGGTGACGACCTGGCGCTCGGCGACGCGGTGCGCGTGCCACTGGCGCAAGCGCGCCGGGCGTGGCAAAATGGAATACCGGAAGCACTGGCGGCGGACGGTGGATGAGCGCGTTGCGGTAGAGAGGGGCAAGGCACGCTATGGGTCGTAAACCAGCGCAAGCCGATTCGGACTCTCCCCGTGAGGCGTGCGGGGTCTTCGGCATCTACGGCCGTGACTTGGACGTAGCCAAACTCACCTACTTCGGCCTGCACGCGCTCCAGCACCGCGGGCAAGAGAGTGCCGGCATTGCCAGCGCCGACGGCAAGCAGATGCAGGTCTACCGCAGGATGGGGCTGGTTTCCCACGTCTTTTCCGAAGAAATCTTGGAAGACTTGCAGGGCATTCTGGCCGTAGGGCACACGCGCTACTCCACCAAAGGCTCCAGCAGCGAGGATAACTCCCAGCCCATATTCGTGGAAGGCCCGCTCGGCCCTCTGGCGCTGGCCCACAATGGCAACCTGGTCAACGCGGACCGGCTGTTGGACGATCTTGATGACCTTGGCGTGCGCCCCACGTCCTCTACCGACAGCGAGATTGCGGCCTGGCTGATTGCCCTCGCGCCGGGCGGCACGTGGACTGAAAAACTCCAGCATACGCTGCCCCGGCTGGTGGGTTCCTATAGTTTTGTCATGGCGACAACCGACCGCTTGCTGGCGGCGCGTGATCCGTTGGGCAATCGCCCCCTGTGCCTGGGAACGATGGACGGCTCCTGGGTCGTGGCTTCCGAGAGTTGCGCTTTGAACACCGTTGGCGCTGAATTCGTGCGCGAACTGGAGCCGGGCGAACTGATTTCAGCCGGCGATGATGGGCTGCGGTCCTATCGCATCCAACCGGTAGAGAAGCGGGCGGTCTGCATGTTCGAGTTCATGTATCTTGCCCGGCCGGATTCGTACATCGAGGACCGGCTGCTCTACCATGCCCGGCGCGAGATGGGACGCCAACTGGCGCGCGAGCGGCCCGCGCCGGACGCCGACCTGGTAATGGGCGTGCCGGAGTGCGCCATTGCCGCGGCCCAGGGCTACGCCGAGGAGAGCGGCCTGCCGCTCCGCGACGGCCTGGTGCGCAACCGCTACATCCACCGCACCTTCATCCAGCCCACCGACCAGTTGCGCCGCCAAGGCGCGCTCATGAAGTACAATCCCATGCCGGAAGTGCTGGAAGGCCAGCGCGTGGTGGTGGTTGACGATTCGATCGTGCGCGGCACGAATACTCTGCCAATCGTCAAGATGCTGCGCCAGGCGGGTGTGGCCGAGGTGCACGTGCGGATTGCCGCCCCGCCCATTCGCCATCCCTGCTTCCTGGGCGTAGACATGCCGACGCGCGGCGAGATCATCGCTTCCGCGTTTCAGTCCCAGGAAGAGGCGGAAACCGCCGTCGGTAACGCCATCCAGGCGGATAGCCTGGGGTATCTGAGCATCGAGGGCATCGTGAAGGCCGTGGGCCTCCCCTACCGGCGATTCTGCCTGGCATGCTTCAACGGCGACTACCCGGTACCGGTGCAGATGGAGTTCGACAAGCTCTCGTTAGAGCAACTGCGAGCGCCGGTGTCATGAGGCCCCTGGCACATGAGGCGCGGGTCTTGCATTGCCGCGCCGACTGGAAACGCCGGATGGCTGCCACTTATGTAAAGGCGTCGCTCCTCGATTGGCTGTCGCAGGGCCATGCGTGACCTTCAGCCCCCTTCTACGACGTATCGGCAGGCCGGTGTAGACATCGACGCCGGCGCCGAGGCCGTACGCCTCTTCAAGCCCCACGTGGAGGCCACCCACGGGCCGGAGGTGCTCACCGGCATCGGCGGTTTTGGCGGTCTCTTCCGCTTTCCCGCGCACTACACGGAACCGGTGCTGGTGGCGAGCACCGACGGCGTGGGCACCAAGGTAAAGCTCGCCGCGCTGCTGGGACGCTACGATACGGTCGGCCAGGACATCGTCAACCACTGCATCAACGACATTCTCACCCTGGGGGCGCGGCCGCTCTTCTTTCTCGATTACATCGGCGTGGGCCGCGTGTCGCCTGAGGCGATGCGCGATGTTGTGGCCGGGGCGGCGGCGGCGTGCGCGGCGGCCGGTTGCGCGCTGCTGGGCGGCGAACTGGCGGAGATGCCCGACCTCTACGCCGGCGAAGACTTCGACCTCGCCGGCATGATCGTGGGCGTGGTGGAGCAGGCGCGGATCGTCAGCGGCGAGCGCATCGCGCCGGGAGACGCGGTGCTGGCCCTGCCGAGCAACGGCTTGCAGACGAACGGCTATACCCTGGCGCGCCGAGTCTTTGCGGAAGACTCGCTTGAGACCCCCGTGCCGTCCCTGGGGACTACCCTGGCCGACGCCCTGCTGGCCGTGCATCCCAGCTACTTGCGCCCGGTGCACCGGCTACTGGAGACAGTGGATGTAAAGGGCATGGCGCACATCACCGGCGGCGGGCTGCGCGACAACATTCCCCGCGTCCTGCCGCCGGGAACGCAGGCGCGCATACGCTGGGGAACGTGGCCCGTGCCGCCGGTTTTTCATCTCATTCAGGAGCGCGGGCGCGTGGAGTTCGCTGAAATGTGCCGCGTCTTCAACATGGGCGTCGGCTTCGTGATAATCTGCGATGAACGCGAGGCGGCGACGGCGCTGGAACGCGAACCGGCGATCTGCCGCATAGGCGCAATTGAGGACTGTGACACTGAGCCGCGTGTCGTCATCGAGCGTTGACCTGCGTGTTGTAGCCCGGCGTTCATCGCGCGGGCAGCGGAGAGGCAGCCAATCATCAGTGACGAAGAAGACCTCCTTACGACTCGCGGCGCTGATTTCCGGTCGCGGGAGCAACTTGCAGGCGCTTATCGACGCGATTGGCGCGAAACGCCTCGACGCGGAAATCGTCGTGGTCGTCAGCAACCACGCCGACGCGCCGGGCATCGAGCGGGCGCGCGCTGCCGGCATCCCTACGGTCGCGGCGGAGCGGCGCGACTATGCCTCCCGCGAGGCGCAGCAGCGGGCAATGTTGGCAAGCGTTCAGCGGCACGGCGCGGAGTTGATCGTGCTGGCCGGCTTCGACCGCATTCTCTCCGCGGACTGGGTGCGCGCCTACCCGCGGCGGATCATCAACATTCATCCCTCTTTGCTGCCGGCCTTTGCCGGAGGGATGAACCCCAAACCGCAGCAAGACGCCCTGGCGGCCGGCGTGAAGATCGCCGGCTGCACGGTGCACGTTGTGACGGATGAGGTAGACGCCGGTCCGATTATCGCCCAGGCCGCGGCGCCGGTGCTCATGGACGATACCGTGGAGTCCCTTGCCGAGCGCATCCTGGCGCAGGAACACCGCCTGCTGCCCCGGGTGGTGCAGTGGTTCGCCGAGGATCGGGTGCGCGTGGAGCATGATCGAGTGCGCATAGCCGGCGCGACACCGGCGCTCTGGTGGACCGAGGCGTAGGCCGGCAGGAACGGAAAGGATGTGAGCGCGTTGATTACGGAACAGAGCCTTCATGCCTACCTGGAAGCCTTGGCCGCCGGTGAGCCGACGCCCGGCGGCGGCAGCGCGGCGGCCCTGGTCGGCGCGCTGGCCGCCGGTTTGGCGGCGATGGTCGCCAACTTTACCCGGGGCAGGAAGAAATACGCCGCCATCGCGGCTGAGGTAGACGAGCGGATCGGGCAATTGAACCAGACCCAGCAGACGCTTGAAGCGTTGATTCAAAAGGACATCGACGCCTACGGCGCGGTGGGCGCGGGATTCGCCATGCCGCGCGGCACGGAGGCCGAGCGCGCGGCGCGTTCGGCCCACATCCAGCGCGCCTCGGTGGACGCCACGGAGGTGCTCTTCGCCATCGCCGACGCGTGCGTGGACGCCAGCGGCCATGCCTTGTGGCTCGCGCGGCACGGCAACCCCAATCTGGTGGCTGATGCTATCATGGCAGTGCTCCTGGCGGAGGCCGCGGCGCAGGGAAGCGCGGCGACCATCCGGTCAAGCTTGGGTTTCATCAAGGACCCGGCGGAGGTGAAGGCGATGCGCGCCCGCCTCCCCGCCTATGAGAAAGTCACCGAAGCGCGCAACGAGGCGCTGGCCCTGATCCGGTAGCGCAGGTTTGTAACCTGCGCAGACTCGTCGGCCAGCATCCGGTAGCGTAGGTTTGTACCCTGCGCGGGCTCACCGCAGCGCCGGCCAACGGATTAAGCTCGACCGGCCGTCATTGCGCCGAACACACGCCGCCGTCGGCAAACGTGAGCACGCAACGCACGAAAGAGAATAGATCGGCATGGCACAAATCCTTGACGGTCGCGGCATCGCGCGCACGTTAGCGGAGCGGCACCGCGCCGAAATCGCGGACATCCAGCAACGCTTGGGGCATCCCCTGGCGTTGGCGGTCGTGCGCGCCGGGGATGACAAGGCGTCGGCGAGCTACATTGGGCAGATCAAGCGTCTGTGCAAGCGCATGGGCATGGAGTTTCAGGAGCACGCGCTGCCGGCCGCGTCGCAAAGCGCCGCAGCCGACTGCGATCTCTTCATCGGTCGGATTTGCCGCCTCAATGCGGACCCGCGCGTCACCGGCATCATGCTCAGTTGGCCGCTGCCGTCGGAATGGGACACGGAATCGGTGGCCATGACGCTCGATCCGCGCAAGGACGTCGACGGCCTCCACCCCTTGAACGCCGGCCGGGTCTTTCTCGGCGGCTCGTTCCTGGAAAAGGAGGCGCTCGTGCCGAATACGCCCGCCGGCGTCATCCATCTGCTGCGGCACTACGAGATTCCGCTGCGCGGCCAGCAGGCCGTGCTCATTGGCCGCAGCAACGTGGCGGGGCGGCCGCTGGCGGCGCTGCTGATTGCCCATGACGCCACCGTGACCGTGACCCACAGCCGCACGGTTGACCTCGCCGGCCACGCCCGGCGGGCCGACATTCTGCTGGTGGCGATGGGCAGGGCCCACTTCGTCACGCCGGACATGGTAAAGCCGGGCGCCGTGGTGGTGGACGTCGGCATCAACGTCACGCCCGACGGCCTCGTCGGCGACGTGCACTACGACGCCGTGAAGGAAGTGGCGAGCGCCATTACGCCAGTGCCGGGCGGCGTGGGACCGGTGACGAATGCTATGCTCATCGCGAATACAATTCGAGCGGCGCGCCGCCAATCCGGCCTGGCGTAAGGCTCTAGGGAGGAAGCAGACTGTGAGCGCAAGCGCGATTGCGGCCATTCATGGGCGGGAGATTCTCGATTCACGGGGCAACCCAACGGTGGAAGCCGAGGTGCGGCTGGACTGCGGCGCGGCCGGCTGGGCCGGGGTGCCCTCCGGCGCGTCTACCGGCATGCACGAGGCGGTGGAACTGCGGGACGGCGACGCGCGCTACGGCGGCAAGGGCGTTCAGCGCGCGGTCGGCCACGTCAACGGCGCAATTGCCGAGGCGTTGATCGGCCAGGACGCCTTGGCGCAAGCGGCCATCGACCAATCCTTGATTGCGCTGGACGCTACACCGGCGAAGAGCAATCTTGGCGCCAACGCCTTGCTCTCCGTCTCGTTGGCGGTCGCCAAAGCCGCGGCCGCTTGCGTTGGTCTGCCGCTCTATCGCTACCTGGGCGGCGCGTTTGCCGACACCCTGCCCGTGCCCATGATGAACATCCTCAACGGCGGCAAGCACGCAGCTAACTCGACTGACTTTCAAGAGTTCATGATCCTGCCCGTGGCCGCGCCGACCTTCCGCGAGGGCTTGCGCTGGGGGACGGAGACCTACCACGCGCTGCACACGATCCTCGAAGAAAAGTCGCTGAGCAGCACCGTGGGGGACGAGGGCGGCTTTGCGCCGTCGCTGCCCACCAACGTAGCCGCCGTCGAGACGATCCTGACCGCCATCGAGCGGGCGGGATTCCGTCCCGGCGAGGACATCTTCATCGGCCTTGACCCGGCCACCACGGAACTCTACCAGAACGAGTCTTATGTCTTGGAACGGGAGAACCGGACGCTTTCCAGCGAGGAGATGGTGGCCTTCTGGGCGGACTGGGCCGAGAAATATCCGGTCATCAGCCTGGAAGACGGCCTGGCCGAGGACGATTGGGAAGGCTGGATCGGCTTGCAGGCGCGGGTGGGCGGGCAGGCGCAACTCGTGGGCGACGACTTGCTCGTGACCAATACCGAGCGCCTGCAAGAGGCGATCGAGCGGCGGGCCGCCAACGCCATTCTCATCAAACCCAACCAGATCGGCACGCTGACGGAGACGCTCGATGCCGTAGCCATGGCGCGGCAGGCCGGCTGGGGCGCGGTTATTTCGCACCGCTCGGGCGAGACCGAGGACACGACGATTGCCGACATTGCCGTGGCGACCGGCGTCGGGCAAATCAAGACCGGCGCGCCGTGCCGCTCGGACCGGGTGGCGAAGTACAACCGCCTGCTGCGCATTGAAGATGAACTGGGCGCGGCCGCGGTCTATGCCGGGTCGTCGCCGTATCCATTCCTGTGAGGCTTGCGCGGGAGGGTTGCGCGCGCCGCCGGGCCACCTGCAATCGTGAAATAGAGTTCTGCCGCTATGGGAGCATAGGCCTTCGCCAATGGACGCGAACACACTGCGCGCCCTGCTGACGGACCTGCAACGCGGCGCCATAGACGTGGAGCAGGTTGTCCGCCGCATCCGTTTAGCGCCCTACGAGGACGTGGACTTCGCCAAGATCGACGCGCAGCGCCAATTGCGGGTCGGTTTTCCGGAGGTCATCTTCTGTCCCGGCAAGACCCCGGCGCACGTGATCCGCATTGCCGAGGAGTTGCTGGCGCACGAGCAGACCGTCCTGGCCACCCGCGCCGCGCCGGAACTCTACGCGGCGGTGCGGGCAAGGCTGCCTGCCGCCGAGTACCACGAAGACGCCCGCGCCATCGTCGTCCGCGTCGAAGCGGAAGAGCGCCCGGATGCGCAATCGCCCGCCCAGCATCGGGTTGCCGTCGTCGCGGCGGGCACCGCCGACCTGCCGGTAGCCGCCGAAGCCGCCCTCACGGCGGAACTGATGGGCTGCCGCGTGGACCGTCTCACGGACGTGGGCGTGGCGGGCCTGCACCGGCTGCTGCTCAATCTCGAGACCGTGGAACAGGCGCGCGCCGTGGTTGCCGTGGCCGGCATGGAAGGCGCGCTGCCCAGCGTGCTGGCGGGACTGGTCGAGTGCCCAATCATTGCCGTGCCCACCAGTGTGGGCTACGGCGCATCGTTCGGCGGCGTGGCGCCGCTCCTCACCATGCTCAATAGCTGCGCGCCCGGCCTGGCCGTGGTCAACATCGATAACGGCTTTGGCGCAGGCTACATGGCCGGATTGATCTGCCGCCTTGCCGCAAACGGCGGTGAGTAAGGTCGCCAATGAGAATCGCCTACTTCGACTGCTTTGCCGGCGCATCGGGCGACATGATCTTGGGCGCTTTGGTGGATAGCGGCTGGGCGTTGGCCGACCTGGAGGCAACCTTCGCCACGATTCCGCTCGGCGGCTATGCCGTGCGGCAGGAAGAGGTGCGCAAGGGATTGCTGCGCGCCCGTCAGATTCACGTCGAAATCGACGCCCGCGAACACACCGTCGAGCGCAATCTTCACGACATTCTGCGCCTGTTGGAGGCGAGTACCCTCGACGAAGACGTGGCGGCCGCGAGCGCGCGGCTCTTCACGCGGCTGGCGGAAGTGGAGGGCCGTATGCACGGCGTCGCGCCGGAAGCGGTGCACTTCCATGAAGTCGGCGCGGTCGATTCCATTCTCGACGTGGTCGGCGCGGTCGCGGGGCTGAAGGCGCTCGGCATCGAGCGAGTCGTCTGCTCGCCCGTAAACGTTGGCGGCAGCGCGCCTATCCAGACGCGCCACGGCTGGTGGCCGATTCCGGGGCCAGCCACGCTGGATCTGATGCGGGATAAGCCGGTCTACGCCGCGGCGGACATGGGCGAAACCCTCACCCCCACCGGCGCGCTCCTGCTCAGCGAACTGGCGGCGGCGTTCGGCCCCATCCCGCCCATGCGCGTATCACGCATCGGCTACGGCGCCGGAATGCGCGACACCGCCATTCCCAACGTGCTGCGCCTCATCATTGGCGAGGACTCCGGCGCGGCAGAGGAAGCCGCCGGCGAGATCAACGGCGCGGCAACGGTGATCGAGACCACCATCGACGACATGAACCCGCAGTTGTACGGTCACGTGGCCGCGCGGTTGTTCGCGGCCGGCGCGCTGGACGTGACGCTGATGCCGGTGCAGATGAAGAAAGGCAGGCCGGGACACGTGCTCAGCGTGCTGACCGAGAGCGCCGACCACGCGCCGCTGCTGGACGTTATCTTTCGGGAGACGACCACCATCGGCGTGCGCCTGCATCGCGTCGAGCGCGTCAAACTGGAACGGCGGCTGGAGCGCGTCGAAACCCCCTGGGGCGCGGTGCGGCGCAAGACGGCGCTCTGGCGCGGTAACGTGGTAAACCGCGGCCCGGAGTACGAGGACTGTCTGCGGGTGGCGCAAGCGGCGGACGTGCCCGTAAAAGAGGTCATGGACTACGTCCGCGCCGCCGATTAGCGCCAATATCCCCCGTCCCGCGCGGGCTGCTATCATAGGGATGTGAGCGCGAACGCGGCGCGCAGCGGAGTGCGGCGGCAAGAACAGCAGCGGAGAACAAGAGGTGTCGATGATGGAAACTTCCGAGGCACAGGCGGAGCAAACGGCGGTCGACGATGGCGTTGCGCGCGATGCGGTAGACGCCGACGAGCGCTTTCAGATTACCAACAGCCTCGTGCGGCACGTGGTGGCGGACGACATCGACATGCAGAACACGGGCACGGGAGTGGTGCAGGCGGAAGCCGCTTCATTGCAGCAAGGGCTGACCGGTATCGCCGCCGGCCATGAAGTCAGCGTGACCGAGGGGGCCACCTGGCTGGTGCTCGGCGGCAGCGTGGATACCAATTACTCCGTATCCCAGTGGATCGTCGGCGGGCAGATCGAGGCGGAGCAAGTAGCGAGCGTGGTGGTGGTGGGCGGCCGGGTGAACGGCAACGTCAATACCCTTCTCGATACGCGCGGCGCGGCCATCTGCGGGCTGGTGATCGGCCTCTGCTACGTGCTCTTCAGGCTTATCCGCCGCTAGCCGCGAGGAATGACTTCATGCAACTCACGGAGCACGTCCACCTCGTCGGCAGCGGGCAGAACGGCTTTAGCCTCACGCATCCGCTGGATTGCCACGTCTACCTGCTGGACGGCGGCGCGGAACTGGCCCTCATCGACACCGGCGTGGGCCGGGACGTGCCGGCGATTCTGGCGGAGATCAGGGCGGCCGGTTTCGCTCCCGAGGACGTCGGCACAATCTTCATCACCCACCTGCACCTTGATCACGCCGGCGGCGCGGCGGAATTGCAGCAGGTTTGCGGCGCGGAGATCATCGCTTCGCAAGACGTAGCCGGCTGGCTGGAGAGCGGCGACGAAGAGGCTGCCAGCCTGGTCGCCGCGCGGCGGACCGGCATGTATCCGGTAGAGAACCGGCTGCGGCCGGTCGATTTCGCGACTGCCGCTGCCAATGGCGACGTCGTCGACGTGGGCGCGCTCACGGTGACCGTGGTGAAAGCAGACGGCCATAGCCGCGGCCACCTGGCGTTTCTGGTTGACGGCTTGGCTGAAGAGCCGGACGACTCGAACCGGACAGACGGCGCGCGCCGCGCGCTCTTCAGCGGCGACGCGCTCTTCTTCGGCGGCCGCATCTTGCTGCAGAACATCTGGGACTGCTCGCTGGAGGAATCCATTGCCACGGTGCGGCGCTTCGCGAAGCTTGAGTTTACGCAATTCTTCCCCGGCCACGTGAGTTTCAGCCTGCGCGACGGCAAGCGCCACGTGGACGTCGCCATGGCCCACGTAAATCAACTCCTCCCCCCGCCGCAGCTTGAGACGTAGCCCCAACCCATGACGCCGGACGCTCCCAAAGCAATCTTCTTCGATCTTGGCGGCACGCTGGTCGAGCCGCGCCCGCCGCTCAGCGAGCGCATTGCCCGCATTTTGTCCGCGGCCGGCTATACCGTGTCCCGCCAAGCCGCCGCCAGAGCCGTGGACGAGCGCGGCAGCGTCTTTGCGGACGAAAGCCGGTGGGGTTGGACGCTCTCTCACGAACGGTCGTACGCCTTCTGGACGTCACTCTACGAGTCGATCCTGGCAGAACTCGGCATTCCCGGCTCACAGCGACAGGCGCTTGCCCGGCGCGTCTACGGGCAACTGAGCCAACCGGCAGGCTACGCGCTCTTCGACGACGTTTTGCCTACCCTGGAGCGGCTGGCGGATGAGGGGTTCATACTCGGCCTCATCTCCAACTGGGAAGCCTGGGGCGCGCAACTGGTGACCCACCTGGGCCTGGACCGCTACTTTCCCACGCAGGTCATCTCCGGCTGCGTGGGCGTGGAAAAACCGGATACCGCGATCTTCACAATGGCTTTGGCGGAGGCGAAACTGGAGCCCGGCCAGGTACTCTACGTCGGCGATAGTCCCCAGTTCGACGTGGAGCCGGCCCACGCCGCCGGCATGAGCGCGCTGCTCATCAGGCGGGACACCGCGCCGGCCCCGGCCGGCGTTCCGTTCGTCCGGACGTTGCGCGACCTGCACGGCCATGAACTCCTGCGGGGCGCCCGCGCCGCGTCCATGCCAGAAAGCTAGAGTAGAGGCGGCGCAATGGCGGCAAATCCCAACGAGCAGCGCGAGTCGTCAGAAGACCTATTGAGCGTCCTGCGGTCGCGGTTCGGGCACGATCGATTCTTGCCGTTGCAGGAAGAGATCATGCGCAGCGTGCTGGCGGGCAAGGACGCGCTGGCGCTGATGCCTACCGGCGGCGGCAAGTCGCTCTGCTACCAACTGCCCGCTCTCTGCCAGGAGGGCGTCACGCTCGTCGTTTCGCCGCTTATCGCCTTGATGAAGGACCAGGTAGACGCCCTGCAAGCGCGCGGCATTGCCGCGGATTGCGTCAATAGCATGATGGGCCCGGCGCACAACCGGCGCGCCCAGATGGCCGCCTACAACGGCCAACTGGACATCCTCTACGTGGCGCCGGAGCGCGTGGCAACGCCGCAGTTCCGCGACTTCCTCCACGCCCTGAAACTCGACCTCATCGCCATCGACGAGGCGCACTGCATCTCCGAGTGGGGCCACGACTTCCGGCCAGACTACCGGAACCTACAGGCGCTGCGCGACAACTTTCCCAACGTGCCCGTGATCGCGCTCACCGCCACCGCCACGGAGCGCGTGCGGGCGGACATCCTGGCGCAACTGCGCATGACCGGCGCCGACCGTTTCGTCGCCAGCTTCAATCGCCCGAACCTGACCTATCGCGTCAGACCAAAGCGGCGGACTTTGGAAGCCTTGGTCGCCCTGTTGCGCGACCTGAACGGCGGCTCGGCCATCGTCTACTGTTTTACGCGGCAGAATACCGAAAGCCTTGCCGCTGAACTGGCGGCGCGGGGTTTCAAGGCGCTGCCCTACCACGCCGGATTGGAAGATGAGGAACGCCGCGAAGCCCAGGAGCGGTTCCTGCGGGATGAAACGCCGATCATCGTGGCAACCATCGCTTTCGGCATGGGCGTTGACAAGCCGAACGTGCGGTTGGTCGCGCACTACGACCTGCCCAAGTCGATCGAGGGATACTTCCAAGAGACCGGCCGCGCCGGTCGCGACGGCAAGCCCAGCCAGTGCGTGCTCTTCTTCTCCTATGGCGACAAGATGAGCCAGGAGTACTTCATCGACCGGATCGAGGATGACGCCGAGCGCGCCCACGCCAGAGACAAACTGTCGAGGATGGTCGCCTACGGGGAAGCGCGGTCGTGCCGCCGGGCGTTCCTGCTGGACTACTTTGGCGAGGAGTGGCGAGATGAGAACTGCAGGGCCTGCGACGTGTGCCTGGCCGCATCGGAGCAGCCCGAACAGGACGACGCCCACACCTACGACGCCACCGAAATCGCCCAGAAGGTCTTGTCGGCGGTGATTCGCACGGGCGAACGCTTCGGCGCGAACCACGTCGTGGACGTGCTGCGCGGCAGCCAGGCGCGGCGCGTGCGCCAGTTCCGCCACGACACGCTGCCCGTGCACGGCATCGCCCGCGAGTTCGCCAAAGAGGAGTTGCAGGACATCGTCGATCAGCTCATCGACAAGGCGCTGCTGGCACGCGATACCGCCAGCGAATATCCGACGCTCTACGTCACCGCCGCCGGTAGAGCGTTCCTGAAGAAGCGTGAAACCCTGACACTCGTCGCATCCACGCCGCCGCAGGAGAACGAGCCAAGAGAACCCGACGGCGTCCTCTTTGCCAAACTGCGCTCACTGCGCTACGAAATTGCCATGGATCTGAACGTGCCGCCGTACGTCGTCTTCAGCGACGAGTCGCTGCGGCAGATGGCCGCCTACTTCCCCACGGAGAGTGACGCGCTGCTCAGAATCAAGGGCGTGGGCGCGCACAAGCTGGAGCAGTTCGGCGACCGGTTCATCGCCGCGATTCGCGCTTACGCGGAAGAACACGGCATAGAATCCTGCAATGCCGTCCCGGCGGCTGAGCCGCCGCCGTCCGGCAAAGCGGCCGCCTACCGCGGGCCGCTCAGCCAGACCCATGCCCGCACGCTGGATCTGGCGCGCCAGGGTTTGGGTATTGATGAAATTGCCGCGCGGCGCGGCCTTGCGCTCGGAACCGTGATCGGACACCTGGAGCGCATCGTGGAATCGGGCGAAGTCCTCGAACTGACTCACGTGCTGCCCCCTGAGCCTCGCTATGCGCGCATTGTAGAGGCCTTCCACGCCGCCAACAGCGATTACCTGCTGGCGCCGGTCAAAGAGCGCCTGGACGACAGTTTCACATATGAAGAACTGCGCTTGGCGCGGCTGCGCCTGCGCCAAATCCAATTGGAACCCAACTGACCTCGTGAAGCCCGGCGCACTCCCGGATTGAGGAAAGCTCGTGAGCAAGGATACCCAAAAAGACTCCCAGCCGCCGCTGGGATGGCGAGTAGTCGAATCCAAAGTCGCCTACCGCGGGCGCTTTCCCGTGCGCGAAGACCTGCTGGAGGCGGAAGCAGACGGCCGGCGGATGCTCTACACCTACTTGGACATCCGCCGCGACGCGGTGGCGGTGCTCGCGCTCACGGCCAAAGCCGAGGCCGTGCTCGTGCGCCAATACCGCCATCCGCTGCGCCGGGCCACGCTGGAGGCGCCCGCCGGCGCCCTCGAAGCCGGTGAAGATCCGGCCGCCGGCGCGCTGCGCGAACTGGAGGAAGAGACCGGCTACCGCGCGAGGAATATCCGACCCTTGGGCCGCTATCATCCCAGCACGCCTTTGCTGCCGCTCACCATGCGTCTTTACTTTGCCACCGAACTTCACTATCATGCACCCAAGCATGATGAATTCGAAATTATGCAAGTTGAACTGGTGCCGGTGAAAGACCTGTTGCAGCAGGTGCTCGACGGCCGGCGGCCCGAGGCGGCGTTGACGGTAAGCGTGCTCCTTGCCGCCCAACGCGGCTGGCTGCCAACCTGACACCGCCCGGCACAACGACGCCACTCCGGCGCAAGCCGGAATCCATTGCAAGAAGAAGCAAGTAATGGCCAACCAGTCTGTTCTCCTCATCGGCGCGGACAATCTCGCCGAGCGCGTGGAAGCGTACAAGCGCCTCTACCCGCCGGAAGACATTGCCATCCTGCGGCCCGACAGCGCCAGCGAGGGACGCAACACGTTTCTCGGCGTGCCGGTGGCGCACGAGTGGCCGCGCCAGGACGGCGGAGTTGCGGACATCGCCGGTGAGGTCAACGCGCGAGCGGTTGCCGCGCGCCGGGCCGTGGAGAGCGGCATGAAGGCGATCATCCACCCGCCTTTTGGCGATTCACGCGCCAACGCGGAGGCCATTCTGGCCGCGGCCGGCGGCGCCGTGCGCGTGGCCTTGCCGATCCATTACACCCATAAGTACGAAACCGCCGCCCAGTCCGCGCGCTCCGGCATTGGCGACATCATCACCGTGCGCGCCATTCGCGTCTTTCCACCGGCCCAGGCGTGGCGACAGAGCCTCTTCCAACTCATGGAGGCACTCGTGCTGCTGGGCGGACCCTTGCGGCGGGTCTACGTCAGGGCCGCGGCCCTGACGTCACCCGATACCGACACCGTGTTCTGCAATGGCCGCTACGCCAACCGCGCCATTTTCTACGGTGAAGTGAGCGCCGCCTATCCCGCCAGCTACAGCAAGGAAGTCATCGAAGTCACCGGGCGCGACGGCATGGTGGAGTACGATTCCAATGCTCGCAGTATGTGGCTGGCCTCGGAGGGCGGCGTAACGCAGACCGAGGCGTACCACCGCACGCCCTATGAAAAGATGGTTGCCGCCTACACGGGGTCTTTGGCTGCGGAACCTGAATCTCACGCGGATCTCCCCAGCCCCATGCCCGTCATCCGCGCCTACTGGGCGGCCGTAGAGAGCATCGAGCGCAACGAGGCGGTGGCAGTATGAGCGCAACCCGCGCCTTGAACATCGGCGTGATTTCATTCGATCACGGCCACCAGAACGGCTACGTCGCGGCGCTGCTCGATCTGCCGACCGGCCAGCTTGTCGCCGCCGCGGATTCCATCCCTGAGCAACTCGACCGCATGAATGCCATGCTCGCCGCGCGTCCCGATGCCCCGGTGGTCAAGGTTTTTTCCGATTACCACGAACTCCTGGAGCTTGAGGAGGTGGAGGCCGTTTCCATCTGTTCCGCCAACGCCGATCACGCGCAGATGACCATCGACGCGGCCCGGGCCGGCAAGCACGTACTCTGCGAGAAGCCGCTCTCAATCACCCTGGAAGAGGCCGACGCCATGATCGCCGCCTGCCGCGATGCCGGCGTCTACCTGGGCACGGCGTATCCCTGCCGCTTTGCCCCCGTCGCCTGGCAGGCCAAGCAGCGCGTGGACGCCGGCGAGATTGGCGACATCCTGGCTATGCACGGCACCAATCATCTCCGGCCGTTTACGGAAGGCTGGTTCATCGATCCGCAGCGTTCCGGCGGCGGCACGATTCGCGACCACATCGTCCACGTCACCGACCTGATGCGCTGGTTCACGGGCAAGGAGATCGTGGAAGTGTACGCGGAAGGCGACACCCTCAAGCGGCCGCACATCGCCGTGGACGACGTGGCGATTCTCGTCGAGACGTTCGAAGGCGGCATACTGGCTTCCACCGACCCTTCCTGGAACCGCCCGGAAAACTGGTCGAAGTGGGGAAACGTCTACCTGCGCCTGCTCGGCACGCGCGGCATGATCGAGATCGAAATCACGGGACAAGCCGTTGTGCGTACCGAAACGCGGAGCGGCGCCATCTCGTCGATTGATACATCAGAGTCAATGAATTACTATTTGCTTAAGGATTTTTGCGAGGCCATAATCGCGGGACGCTCTCCGTTGGTCACAGGGGAAGACGGCCGCGCCGGGGTGGAAGCCATCTTGGCCGCCTATCAGTCCATCGAGGAAGGACGACCGGTTCGCATCGGCTAGCGCCGGTGCGGTCTACTGCGCGACGGTCGGGAGCAACAGTCCTTGTGGTGGAGAGCCCGTGTATAACGCTCCGGTAAGTGGAGGAACCTAATGCGAAGACGAGTTTTCTTGGTAGTGGCAGGCGGCGCCATGCTCAGCGCGTGTCAACTCGGCGTGGGAGACGCGCCGCCGGAAGAAGCGCAGTTCATACCATTGCGCATTCTCACGTATTCGGAAGTCGTCCACCGTGGGAAAACCGCGATTCTTCATGCGGCGTCCAAGCAAGGCGCAGAAGTCACCCCCGTGCTCATGCGCGGCGAGGAGACGATCGCCATCGAGGAGTTTACGGCCCAGTTGGCGGGAGAGGACGGCTTCGTGCGCTGGACCTGGACCGTGCCCGAAAGCCTGGAACCGGGCAAGTACATTATCGAAGTTACGGCCGTGGCCGAGGAAGGCCAGATTTCCTGGTCTGAAGAGTTCGAAATCAGGTAGCCGCGCACCGGGGAGACCGCCATGGCTGGCGACCGCCTGAGCGCCGCCGTTGTCGGCGTGGGCTTGATTGGCGAACAGCACGCCGACGTGTATGCGGCCTATGACCGCGCCCACCTTGCGTTTGTCTACGATGCCAATCCCGACCGCGCGCAGGCGGTGGCGGAGCGCCTGGGCAGCGTAGCCGCGCCCAGTCTTGAGACAATCACCGCGTCCGACGTGGCGCTCGTGAGCGTGGCCACGCCCGACTTTGCCCACCGCGACGCAGTCGTTACTATGCTCGAGGCCGGTAAGCACGTGCTGGTCGAGAAACCTCTGGCCACCAGCGTTGCCGACGCGGTAGCCATGGTGCAGGCGGCGGAGCGCAACGACCGCCTGTTCAGCGTGAGCCTCGGCAACCGTTGGGTCAGCGACATCCAGGAACTGCGCGACTGCGTGCAAAGCGGTGAAATCGGCGAGCCGGTCTTTGGCTTCTCGCGCCTCTCCGACACGGTGTGGGTGCCCACCCAAATGCTCTCGTGGGGCAGCCAATCCGGCCCTCACTGGTTTCTCTTTCCCCACACGATGGACTACATGCGCTGGATCATCGGCCAGGAGGCGGTCAGCGTCTACGCGCGCGGCGAGAAGCGCCTTCTGCCCCAGAAGGGCGTGGATGCGTATGACTATGTGCAGGCGATGGTGGAATTCGAGAATTGCACCATCACCTTTGAGACTTCTTGGATCGTGCCGGAAGGCTATCCGGCGATCGTCGAGCAGTACCTTTCGCTCTACGGCACAAAGGGCAAGGTCGCGCTCGACCGTTCCAGTCGCGGTTTCACGCTGGATACGGAAGAACGCCAACTGACGATCCGGCCCAAGATGTGGTCGTATTTCAAGACTGATCACTCCTGGGGCAACTCCATGCGGAACATGGTGGACTGCGTGCTGGACGGCGGCGAGCCGGCGATACCGGCCCGCGACGGCTTGGCGGTGGTTGCCATGATCGAAGCCGCCGAACGCTCCATCGAGACCGGTCTGCCGGTCGAACCGGCGCGTCTTATCGCTGAACACATGCAGGCGTAGTCCCGGCGTGGAGCTGTAAGAATCGCTTACTTGCTCGGCCAACGCCAAAGGCATAGAGCACGGCGTAGCCCCAAAAAACCATAGAGTGACACTACGGGGGCGTGATTGCGCCCTCTCTTCATCTAATGGAGGAACGGGTAAATGAACCAAATCGGCATCGGCGTTATCGCCGCCGGACAGATGGGACAACGGCACGCGAACGTCTACCGGCAGCTTCCTGAGGTGCAACTGCGAGCGGTAGCCGACCTCAATACCCACGCCGCCCACGCCGCCGCCGACCCGGCCGGCGCGGCGGTGTACGCTGATTGGCGGGACCTTCTTGCCCGTGACGACGTTCAGGCGGTAAGCATCTGTTTGCCGGACTGGCTGCACCGCGACGCGGTGATCGCCGCGGCGGAGGCCGGCAAGCACATCTTGCTTGAGAAGCCGTTGGCCATCAAGGTCGCCGACGCCGCTGACATGGTCGCCGCCGTGGAGCGCGCCGGAATTACGCTCTTGGTGGGGCACACCCTTCACTTCGACCCCCGCTACGCCATGCCCTTGGAGGACTACCGGCGCGGCGCAATCGGCGACGTGATTCACGTCTACGCCCGCCGCAACAATCCCATCGATAGTGCTGAGAAGTTCGAAGGCAACACGACGGTGTTGCAATTCCTCGGCATTCACGACATCGAGTATGTGCTCTCAATGGTCGATGAGCCGGTGGTGCGCGTAACGGCGGAGTCCCACCAGGCGCTGGCGACGGATCTCGGCATCGATGACGCAGTATTCACGCTGGTGAAATTCGCCTCCGGCGCGGTTGCCAGTTTCGAGCACGCCTGGACCCTGCCCGCCCAGAACTACCGGGCGCTGGACGCGCGCCTCGACGCCGTCGGCACGAAAGGGATGATCCGCATCGATTGCGCGCCCGCTACGAGCATGACCATTTCTCAGCAGGAGGTCGAAACCCACGATACGTGGTACGGCCCGACGCTGGGAGAGGACTACGTCGGCGCTATCTTCCACGAGGTCAAGCACTTCGTGGACTGCGTGCGCACCGGCGCGGAGCCGGCTGTCAAAGTAAGGCACGCCCATGAAGCGATGCGCGTGGTAGATGCGGCCCAGCGTTCAGCCGCCAGCGGCAAGCCCATTCAGTTTCCTTAGCCGGCCAACCACGTTGCGTGCGCTCTTTCAGCCGAATCTCCGGCAACTTGATGGCGCCTGCTCCGTAGCTAGCACTGTACCTTCCACATTACTTTGCGGACGCTCCAGGTGCGCTCGGACTATTTTCTCGATGGCGGTATAGTCCACACGCGCAAAATCGGCAGTATCTACCTCTATTACCGTGGTTGAAAGCCGGAGAGGAGCATAGACGCCGCCGTGTATTTGCTTCATCACCGCATCGTGGGCGGCTTCGTCAACGTGGCCCGCATGACGATCGGGCGCACGCTCATGGAAGCGGTGAGCAAGCACTGCAGGCGGTGCAGTGCAGTGAATCTCAAGGAGTGCATAGCGGTACTGTTGGACGAGCTGCGCCCACTGTGGCCGGCTCTTTTCTGCCCAGAATGCGCTCTCCAGAATGAAGTGCGATTGAGTAGCCATCATCTGCCGTGCCATGTACAGCAATAGTTCGTTACTTGCTGCTCCCAGCCGCTGTGACCAAGCGCGATCACTCCAGCCAAGCGTGTCAAACAGCCGCTCTTTGATGTCGTCTTTGGTGAGACATGGCAGAGGGAACGCCTCGGCAAGCCTGCAGGCAAGCGTGCTCTTGCCGGTACCCGGCGCGCCGGAGATTACGATAAGCGTAGGGTTCAGCAACGTCGCTTCTTCCGTTCATCCGCAATCGTTAATCGTGACCACCCGCTCAAGCTGACCGAACACCTTCTCAAACGCCCGCACGTAGCCCGCCATTAGGGTTTCATCGTTAGGCGGGGTCAGCCCCATCAGCGGAATGATTCTATCCACGGCACTGGCAGCATGGGGATAGTCCTCGGGCTTATACTCAATCGTGCTATCGTAGCGGCACGTCCAAGGACAGCCGCGGCCGTAGCCTTCCTTTTCTTGGAAGAGCGTCATGCGCGGCAGCAGGAACTCCGCGCGGCCGAGGCCGACGCCTTCCGCCCGCAGCGCCTCTCTGACCTTTTCGCTGGCGGGTCCCGGTTCGACGTCCAGACCCGCCTCTTCCGGCGCAAACTCCGCTACATACCGAAAGTAGACATGCGTGCGGTCGGGCGGTACCTTGGGCAAACGCAAACCCGGTATCCCTGCCAGGTGTTCATCCAGATAGGCCGCGTTTGCCTGGATATGCGCCGTGGTCTCGTCGATGCGCGTCAGTTGCGAGCGGATGAAGGCGTTGGTCATTTCGGTGCCGCGGTACATCCAGCCCATGCCGTAGACGTTGTACTCGCGCTCGCCGTCGGTGCGCCGCCGTTCGCCAAACTGCTGCACCCGCGCCGCCATGTCCCAGGCCTCCTCGTCATCGGTCACCAGCGCGCCGCCCTCGCCGCCGGGCAGGTTCTTGTTGCCGTTGAAGCTGAACGCGCCCACGTGGCCCAGGGTGCCCACCATGCGCCCCTTGTACTGCGCCGCCTGCGCCTGGCAACAATCCTCGATCACCTTCAATCCGTGCTTCTCCGCCACCGCCATGATGCCGTCCATGTCGGCCGGCAGGCCGTAGAGGTGCACCGGCAGAATCGCCCGCGTGCGCGGCGTGATCTTCTTCTCCACCTCCGCGGGGTCGAGCGTGTAGGTCGCGGGGTCAATGTCGGCAAACACCGGAATGGCGTTGTGGTGCAGGATGCACGTGGCCGTGGACGACCACGACATGGGCGTGGTAATAACCTCGTCGCCCGGTTGCACGCCGGCCGCGGCCACCGCCATGTGCAAGGCCGCCGTGCCGCTGTTCGTCACCAGGCAATGGCGCGCGCCCACGTACGCCGCCCATTCCTCCTGCAACGCCGTCGCCTCCGGCGCCGCCGCCCCCCACAGCACGCCGCGCTCCAACACCCCCATCACCGCCGCCTTGTCCGCCGCCGCCACCCGCGGCCACGGCTGCACGGTACCCGCGGCCACCGCGGGCGTCCCGCCGAAAATCTGGAGATCCTCATTTGCATCCAGCATGTCTAGCGCCTTTACTCCAATGTCAATCAAAGCCTAACGCCAACTCTTCATTGCTAAGATTAGAATCCAAGCAAACTGCCCGACTCACCGACTTAGATTCTAAGGTGCAAGCAAGGATCCTTGCTTGCACCTATTGTGATGAATTTGCTGGCGCCAGGAAGCCGTCTTCTCCTCTTTTGACCAAGGCGCGCAAGTCCGTTCCCTCCCGGGTAATGGTGTAGATTTGGGGTGGCAATCGGAGATGGAATTCACCTGGAACGTAAATGGCGATACGCTCTCCATCGGGAGACCACGCCCCCACGCGCCAAGCCTTGGCAAGGGGAGTTGCAAGCTCCACACGGCGCGCGTTGCTGCCGTCACGCGCGACAAGGAAGAAGTGACTATCAGAGCCAATCAGCAGTTCCGAACCATCCGGCGACCACAACACTTGGGAGACGTGCCACCCGGTGCCTTGCCCTTCCAGCACCTGAAATCTGTCGGAGCCATCGGGACGCACCGTGTAGACGCCGGCGGGCTCGCCCTCCTCATCAGCCATCACGAAGGCCAGAAGTTCCCCGTCCGGCGACCACATCGGCAATACTGGCCCCCTCAGCGACCTGAACGATTGGGCAAGATGCGGTGCTTCGCCAACCACCGTGCCGGCGACCCGTCTCCAGTCTGACCCGTCGGTCCGTATCGTGTAGAGACGAACCCCTTCATAGGCCGCCATGATTGCCAAGTACTCCCCGTCCGCCGACCACTGTGGCGGCGCCTGCACTAAGGTTACGTAGTAGGCTTTCTCCCTAAGGGAAGGTGTTGGTATCGCTTCTCCCTGTCGTACATCCGACATTTCCGCATCTACAGCGACGTCCGTGGTGCTCTCCCTCCTCATTACATATGTCGTGAGTGCTACCCCCTGCCGCACTTCGGTCCCGTCCGCTGATATCGTAATAATCTCCTCTCCAATGGCGGCGATGCGCTTGCCATCTGGCGACCAGACTGGATAGTGTTCGAATTCGGCATTACGCGTTAGACGCCGCTTGCCGGTACCATCCAGGTTTATCACGACGATTTCATAGTCATAGTAGTCCTGGCCGCGCTCCGGATCTACGTGCGGGGCTTCCCTTCTGAATTCGCACGACGTATACACTACGCGCGCGCCGTCCGGCGACACGTCAAAGTAGATTCCGTGAGGGAAGTAGACACTTGGTTCACGCTTCCACATAGGGTAGCGAGGAGCCACATCGACAAGCGTACGCAACCGGGTACCTTCACGATCGACTACTAGTATCGTCCCGAGGTGATCGAAAACGAGGTGCGCGCCGTCCGGCGTCCATTGCATAGTCTGCTCAAAATAGTAACTGCCTGCACCTTCATGCCTAGGGCCGCAAGGCCCGAACAGATCTGCTATACGCCCATTGCGCCCTTCTGCAACCCTATCGGTGGTTGAATCTTCCACATATCCAAGGGTATTTGTCTCGCAGCCAGCAAGACTTGCAGCTAACGCAACCATGAGCAACCTCAGCAACCATTGAAGCACTCGACTTTGCATCATGACGCTCCCCCAAGAATTGAGTGTTCACATTTTAATGTATTGCCACTCAGTTTTACGGATGCGAGTGTCGCAGTAATTTTTATTTGCGGCCGGGGTCGGATTACTACTCCTCGCTGAACACCACGTACCCGAAACGGTTTGGCATGTGGAACTGGATTTCGCCGTTGGGGGACCAGGTTTATGCTACACTGCCGACCAATATATCCGCTCGGCATCCAAATCCCAAGAGAGTCTCTGGGTTCCCTTCCCCAGTTTAGCGTGCCAACGATCGTCGATGCGTACCCTATTCTGGCGGGTTTGCTGGCACGACGTTGCCGTCGGCGTCCGGCTTCACCAACTCGCGCCAGTCTGTCCCATCGCGCGCCACCGTGGAGAGCCGTGTCCGCGCTTTGGGGGATCCAACCTGCAAATAGTACGCGACGCGCTCCCCGTCCGGCGACCAGGCGGCAAGCACGGGAGCATCTTCTGGGCCCAACCCAGCGAAACGGACCTCAGGGTTACGTCTCAGGTCCACTTTGTGCAAACTGTCGTCTTCTATCAGAACGACGAAGACGTGATTAAATGCCACGTCAACGACTAGCAATTCCGGCCTCTTGGGCGACCATGAGATGTGTGGAAGAAACCAGGGATACTCTGGACTTTGCAACTGCACGCGTCCGAGTTCCGTGCCGTCGGCGCGGGCGATATGGACGTAATTCGGGCCGTTGAAACGGTCTTGCCACGTCCACGCCACCAAAGCAAGATGTTCCCCGCTTGGCGACCACAAGACGTGGGAGACGTTTCCGGGGACTTTCAGCAACTCTTGCGTTTGGGAGCCGTCGGGACGGACCGTATAGACGGTGGAGACGGCGTCGGGACTACCCTCCGCCGTTACTGTCGCATAAGCGAGTTGCTTCCCATCAGGCGACCACGACAGCAGGGGAGCCGGCATGTCTTGTAGTGTCCGCGTCGGCTTATGCAATACCGGGGCAATCTGAATCCGCTCCCCGGCTCCGTCCGTGGAAATAGTGTTGAGGACAAATAGCTGCCAGTCCCTGGTCACAAAAGCGAAGTACTCTCCATCCGCTGACCACAGAGGCGGCGCGAAGGCCACGTTGTTTATACCGGAAGGTTCCACACGTTGCACGTCCGTGCCGTCCGACGCCATGGTGTAGAGCGCCCGGGGACTAGAACGGTCCGTAGTTCGTCCAGGCGCAAAATCTGAGATGAACGCGATGCGGCTGCCGTCAGGCGACCACACCGGAAATTGGTCGAGGAATTGATTCTCCGTCAGCCGTTGCTGCCCGGATCCGTCCAGATTGATGACGGCAATTTCATAGTTGAAGTCCGCTCGTGATGCTTCCCTTGTCGGGTTTCCGTCTGTGCCAACTACCGTTGGGAATTCGCAGGAGGTATAGAGAATCCGCGTGCCATCGGGAGAAAGGTCGGCATGAAAGCCGTACGCAAATCCGTAACCCTTCACAGGATTTGCGTCGACCAGTTTGCGCAAACGCGATCCTTCGGCGTCCACCACAAAGATCCCGGCCGCGGTCTGGCCTGCGGAATATGTCCAGTCTTCCTGTTCTGAAGCGAAGACGATGTGGGCGCCGTCCGGTGTCCAGCTCAGGAACATCGTACTTGGCCTCGGAGACCAACCAGCAGTCATTAGGGGTCCACATTGATTAAAATTGACAGACTGTCTATGTCTTTCCGCAGCAGAGGAACTGCTATCCTGATCAGATTCTTGCTTCTCACTGGCGGCTTCTTCCGCTTGGGTGGCCTCTTCTCCGGTAGCGGCTTGCCTGCTATTCGTTACAGCGCAACCCGCAACTCCCACTGCGAGCAGCAATAGTGCGAGCAGCAACACTGTCGGCCTAAGCGTGGCCATAAGAAAGACCAACCCTTTCACTCCCCACTCATGTTCGTACCTCTGACAGACGACGAAAGTCGCCATGATGTCTAACGGCTTTGGCGCGGTGGCTAGCTACATGGGCCAGGAAGCAACACTGGGGTCTACTCCTCGCTGAACACCACGTACCCGAACCGGTTCGGCATGTGGAACTGGATTTCGCCGGTGGGGGACCAGGCGGTGTATTCGTCGGCGTCGTGGGCGCGGTCGATGCGGTAGAAGTTGGCGCGCCAGCGGTCGCCGTGGCGGGGCGGGATGTGGGGCGCGGTCATGCACTGGTCGAAAGGGATGGCGATTTCGGTGGTCCAGGAGGTGTCGGTCCCGTTGAAGGAGTTTACCTCGCCGTCCACCTGCACCGCCGTTTGCAGGTCCGGGCAATCCCAGCAGAGCAGTTCGTGGCTCTTGCCGCCGCGCCGGAAGACGGCGAGGTCTACAATCACGTTGTTCGGACTGACCTCAAACTCGAGAAACGACCACTCGTCGCAGTCGTCGTCCAGAAAGACCTCCACCACTTCCTCATCCCAGAGAGGTTCGTCCCGCTCTTTCAACGTACCCCATATATAGGGATCTTCCGACTCGAAGCCTACGTAGAGGTACGTGTCGTCCCAGAGCGCGCGCACCACCGTGGGATAACGCGGCTCATCGCCGCTGACGGTCTCGACGAGATGCATCTGCTCAGCCTGCTCCCACGCCGGTTCGTCCAGCGCGCCGTCTATGGTGAGCGGTGACGCGGCGCGGCGGCAGGTGTAACTAGGGAGCGGAGGAAGTATTGGGTTTGCCATTGGTCTGGTTTCCTTGTGGTGCTTTGGGTAGCCGCGACTGTTGCTGCTGCCGCATTACGCCTTCTCGCTCAGGGCTGCATTTCCCATGCTGGTGAAGCTCTATAAGACTCCCCCTCACCCTAACCCTCTCCCCCAGGAGAGGGAATTGCCGACAGCGTAGAGGGTATCCTTTACTCCCCCACGAGAGTCTGACTGGGGTCGGCAACTGTCATTCCGAGCGGAGCGAGGAATCTAGAATTGTCTAATCTGCGGGTCCCCACTCTAGATTCCTCTCTCCGCTGGGCTCCGCTCGGAATGACACGTTTAGCTTATTCAAGATTGCCTGGCCCTGTCAGCCCACGAAAGGGAATGGCCGACGGCGGAGCGGAAGTTTCACACATCCCCGCTGCCTATCGAGTCCCCGCTGCCAAAAGCGTGCCCGCTGTGTGTCAAGTCCCGCTGTCTATTGCGTGATGTTTCCAGGCAACTCGAAGCGAAGACACCCGCCCGGTTACGTCACATCTAACCACACCGGGCTCGACCACGCCATTTCCTCATCCTCCTGCGTCACGCGCACGTAATAGTAATCTCCCGTGCTCGCTTCAGCGGAATCTTCCCACACCAGGTCAGCCCCGTGAACCGGATTCTCCCACACGTGCACGTCTTCATTGTTCTTGATCACCGTCACGCTGCTGAGCGGCGCGGTGCCGATGACGTTTGCGACGAGCCGGCGCGGGTCGCTGGCCGCAAGGGCAATATCCGATCCCATCCAGTGACCGTTCACCTTGAACGAGAGCAAAATGCGCTGACCGGAGGTGCCGTACGTGCGCCGCGCCCGCCAGGCATCGAAGATCTCCTTGCGCGTGAGGCCGGTCGCCCACACCACCGCCAGTCCCGACGGCTTCCAAATCACGTCGGCCACCGACTTGCTGAACTGCTCGCCGATGCCCGCATAGCCGGGACGCGCGTCGTGGTTGTCGCTGCCGGCGATCACGCCCACGCGCGAGCCCATGGCAAGCACTTCCTGCAAGGAGAGGCCCTTCTGGCCCTTCCACGGCTGGCGCGGGTTGCCGCGAATCTCCGAGTTGCCCCAACCGGAGTACATCTCCAACAACCGCTCGTATTTGGGATTGTGCTGGTGCCAGCGAAGCGCCATCAAAGGATGGTGTCCAAACGCCAGCACGTCCTCACGGCCTTCCAGATGCTGCCACACGCGCTCGAGATTTGCCGTGGCCACGTCGCTGCCGCGCAGAAGCCGATGATAGTCGTTCTCGCTGTACACGTTGCGGTGCCCCAGGCCGTGTCCCTCACCATCCGCGTCCGAGTACGCCCACTCGAAGCCGCTGATCGGCACGAATTCGCCCGGCTTGTGGTAGCGTTGCACGAGAATCTGGTTGGCCGTCCACTGGTTGTCCGTCTCGTATTCGGCATGTTCCGAGGCGCACATGAAGTCGAGGTTTGCCACGTCGCGGCCGTGCTCGTACTGTGCTTCAATCTCACCCACCGCGTCGCCGGAATACAGGGAATGCGAGTGAATGTCGCCAAAGTACACGCGGTGTTCCGGCAGTTTCGCGGAGCTTACGACCGGATTGGACGCGCCGGAAAGGCCGTCGTCGGTCTCCGCCGTGATCACATACGTGCCTTCGCCCTTCGGCGTCCACGTCACCCGGCAGTGGCCGCCGTCTCCCTCCCGCAGGTAGCAAGCCGTTTCAGGGAGTTCCACGTCGTCCCGGTCGCACGCAAAGCGCACGAGCCCGGTGTACGGCGGCTGGGCGAGCGCCTGATACCGGTCCACCACCGCTACGTTCAGGTCGTGGGGCACGCCGGCCTGGGCATGGGCCTTGGCCGTAACCACGAGCTTTGCGGGCTTGCCGGTAACCACCGTGAAGGTGTGCGCGTGGTCGCGCGCCAGCGGCAGAAACGTCTCGTTGGCGCGGGCGTCCACCCAGACCGTCAGCACCGGCATGCGGTGCCACCAGGCGCGCTTGTAGTTGTGGGTATATGTCCAGCAGACAACGTTCGCCTGCGCGCCGGGGCCGCCCCCGCTGCGGTCGCCAAAGACGAGCGTGATAGTGTCGCCCGGCCGCAGCGGCGCCTCAGACACGGTGACGCGAACACCATACTCACGGTCGTGCAGCCCGGTAACCGGCTCGACGATCTCGGTTATGTCAACGCGACCGCTCCGTTCATGGGATACGGCCACGTAGCCCGGCCCGCGCGGATCATCGGTCTGCGGAACGTGATCTTTGCCCCACAACAAATCCTCCACGAACGCCAGGATGCCGCCGCCGACAGCGATGCCCTCTTTGCCCACGGTGTACGTCATGCGGAATTCGTGGCGCGAGCAGGAAACCACCCGATCCGGCGTCAGTTCGCTGAACCCGCTGGGGTCGCTGAAGAGCGCGTGCAGGTCGGCCTCGGTCCGCACCGTCTCGGGTACTTCCAAAGCAAGGTCGTCGCTGAGAACGACGCCGCAGAAGCCCCGCAGCGACGGCCCCGGCGTGGAGACGCGCAGTTGCAGGAAACTCTCGCGCAGCGTCACGGTGGCAACCCGCGTCCACACAGGCTCAGGCCGCAACTGCGCATCCAGGCGCACCCGGCCGCTCTTGCCATCGAGTTCCAATTCAAAATAGCGTTCTTCCGCCGGATGCGGCGACACGCCCAGCCACAGGCCGTAGGGACGGTCAGTGCGCCAGCCGCGCGTCTGCACCGTCAGGTCGGCGCCCGCGCGCTGGTAGTGCTGCCCCCGAAACTCAACCTGCTGCTCGCTGGTGGCGAATTCGTTCGGTTCGAACAACATATACCGGCGGGAGTTCATGCGATTCTCCTTGCAATGAACGTCAGGAACGCCGGCCCCGCGCCGCGGCCAGGCTCGACGTTCCGGCTAAGCGCGCTACGGCGGGCACATTTCAGCCGAGCGCGCGTGCGGCAACACGGCAGTTCGTCGTCCTCCATAATCTCTTCACGGCAGATTCACACCGGCAGCATATTGACCCAAAGCCTCGTCCGCCAAGCGCGACCACGTTTCGAGTTCGCGCAGCGACTGCGCGTCCAGCGCGGTGACCGGCTGCCGCACGGTGGCGTGGTCAATCGCCCCGGCGCACGCGAGCAGATACTTGGCGGATTGAATGAACGTCTGCACGCTCGCGCCCTTTGTCACCAGCACCGGCAAGACAGCGGCATAGATGGCGCGCGCCGTATCGACGTCTCCGGCGACGAACCGTTCATAAACCTGCGCCATGGGACTGATGGCGTCGGCCCCCGGCATACAGCCGACCGCGCCGCGCTCCAGCGCCTCGATGAAGCCGATGCCGCCCCAGCCCACGAGCATTTCGAGGCGGTCGCCAAGTTGCGCGCGCAGCGCCTCCATCAGGGGCCAAGCGGGCTGCGCCTCCAGTTTGACGTATCGGATATTCGGGCTGCGCGCCGCCATCTGTCCGATTATGTCGGCGGTGAGCCCGTAACCCACCACTTGCGGGCAGTCCTGCACCATGATGGGCACGTCCGCGGCAGCCGCTACCGCCGTGTAGAACTGCGCGACGCCCGCCATGTCCACGGGACCGGGCGGCGGCAAGACCATGAGGCCGACCACGCCCGCTTCCGCCAGCCAACGCGCCATGCGGGCGGCCTCCACCGTGGACGCCGCCTGCAGCCCGGCAATCACCGGCGCGCGCCCATCCACCTGCGCCACGACCGTGTCCACTACCCGCCGCTTCTCTGCCTCGCTCAGGCGGTTCGTTTCGCTGGCGAGCCCCAGGCACACGACGCCATGGGTTCCCTCTGACAATGTGTAACCGGTCAAGCGGCGCAAACTGTCGTAGTCCAGCGATTCATCCGGCAAGAACGGCGTCGGGAGAACCGCCAGGACGCCGTGAAAACTGTTCATCTTTCACTCTTTCCAAGGTAGATTGCTCGTTCTTGCGGCGCCAACCGCGCCGGGCGGTGAAGAATCCCCTCACGCCAACCCTCTTCCATGCTGACAGGGGTAGGCATCTGTCATTCCGAGCGGAGCGAGGAATCTAGAGATGCCGGTTCTGCGGGGCTGTATTCTAGATTCCTCACTCCGCTGCGCTCCGTTCGGAATGACACATGATGCCGATTGTTGACTACATTCCCCTGTCGGCCTCTCCCCAGGGAGAGAGGACAGGAAATCGGACTTAAGGCGCCGGCATCTCGATGGGGACAGTTTCGACTTCCTCGATGCGCGCGTCCGCCGTGAAGCGCCAGACGCCGACGTGGCCGCGCCGCAGATCGCCGTTTTCGTCCCAATCCAGCGTAGTGGCCGCGCCCTCGTAATCGACCGCGCCGCCCGCCGCCAACACCCGCAGGCCGGCGGCGATGCTCTCCGCCCCGGCGGTGACCACTGTGCCCGGCGCGCTGCCAATCGTGCGCAGCCGGTCGCGGATGGCGGCGCCCTCCACGCTGCCGGCGGCCTGGGCCGCCAGCGCCAGCGCAATCGCGGCGTCGTACGACTCTTTGACGTAGGCGTACTCCGGCAAGGCCCCGTAAGCGGCGGCGTACGCCGCATCCCAGGCGGCGGCGGAGGCGCTCTGCGGCGCGGACGTGCTCGACGTGCCGTAGGCCCCGGCCAGCCGCTCGCCGCCAATGGCCCGCGCCAACGCCGGACTCTTCGCGGCGTCGCCAAAGGCGAATTGGTCGTACAACCCTTGCGCCAGCGCCTCTTGCACGATGGCCTCAGCCGCCTCCTCGAAGGCAATCACAATCAGGATCTGCGCGCCGCCGCTGGCACGCACCGCGTCGGCCACGGTAGTCGATTCGGGGTCATACACCACAACGGTGATCTCGCCTTCCCACGCGGCGGCAAACGCGCCGGCCAAGCCCTGGCCCCAGGCGTCGTCATAGTAGATGACACCGACGTTGGTGAAGCCGCGCTCCCACGTGACGCCCGCCAGCACCGGGCCCTGGGCGCTATCCGAAAGAGCCGTGCGGAAGAAGAAATCGCTGTCCGCCGCGTTCGTCAGCAGCGGCGACGTGGCGGAAGGACTGATGAGCGGAATGCCCGCCGGCCCGGCCACCTGCTCCGCTACCGGCAGCGAGTTCGCGCTGGAGTTGGGGCCGACAACGGCGTGCACGCCCTCTTCCTCGATCAAGCGCCGCGCCGCCGCCATGGCAACCGCCGGGTCGCGGGTGGTGTCCGCCGCCGCGCTTTCCACCGGCATGCCAAACACCCCGCCCCCAGCATTGACGTGCGCCAGCGCCAACTCGAAGGCCCGCTCTCGCTCGATTGCCCGCTCCGTGGCCCCTTGGCTGAAGTTCAGCAGCAGGCCGAGCTTGAGCGGGGTGGTTGGCCCCGCCGCCCGCGGTTCAGCCGCCGTCTCGCGGTATTCCACGCGCCCGCACGCCGCGCCGCCGCCCAGCGCAAGCGCGCCAAGACCGGCGCCCGCCAAGCGCAGGAAACGCCGCCTGTGCAATTCCATCGTACTTCCTCTACTACATCGGCTTCGAGAGCGGCCAACCCAGGCCGTCCACTCTTCACCGCGTCTATCGAAACTAACCGTCGCTTGCGCTCTCAGACCGCGCCGTCAGCGCCTCGCTGATCTCCCAAAGCCGCCGCGCCGCGTCCGTATCGTAGGAGTTGGGTGACGATTCCACCGCTTTGCGCCGCTCGAAATAGCGGCCGCTCACCTCGCCGACCTCGCGCCCCGCGGCCAGGTAGACCGTTGTATCGGCCCCCTGCGCGGGCGTGAGCAGCAACGGGCGCGCCAGCGCGACCGCGAACCCCAGGAACGGCGGCAAATGCCGGAAGAGCGCGGTCGAGACCACGCCGGGATGGAGGCAGTTGGCCGTCACACCCGTCCCCTCCAAGCGGCGCGCCAACTCATACGTAAAGTACACGTTCGCCAGTTTCGACTGGCTGTAGACGTCAAAGGGAACGTAGTTCTGCTCGTTCTGCAGGTCGTTGAAGTCGAGCGCGACCCGCCGGTGCGCCCCGGAACTGACGGTCACAATCCGCGCCGGCGCGCTGGCCTTGAGCCGCTCCAGCAGCAGATTCGTCAGCAGGAACGGCGCGAGGTGGTTCACCGCGAAGATCAGCTCCAAGCCGCCTTCCGCCGTCACCCGCCGCTCCCACGGCGTCACGCCCGCGTTGTTCACCAGCACGTCGAGGCGGTCGAACCGCTCGAGAATCGCCGCGGCCGCGTCGCGCACCTGCCGCTGGGAACTGAAATCTGCCACCACGAGCGAAACGGCGTCGTTGCCGCTGCGCTTCCTAATCTCATTCAACGCTTCAGTACCCCGCGACTCGCTCCGGCAAATCAGCGCCACCGTCGCGCCCATTGCCGCCAGGCTAAGCGCCGTTTCCTTGCCGATGCCGGAGTTCGCGCCCGTGACAACGCAGACCTTGCCGCGCATGTCCGCGTCCACGGAGCTAAAGTCCGGCTTCTTCATGCGGCGGATGCCGGCCAGACCCGTCCCCAGGTTGGAAGCCGCGGCCCGCGCTCTGCTGAACACGCTCGGCATAGTCCTCACCCTTGCGCCTTGTGCAAGCCCTCAGTGCCGTACGTCTATCGGCCAGTATTCCGTATGCGCGCCGGGCTGCCCTTGATTGCGCATCTCGTTTTCGGGCACGTGCAGCGCGGGGCGTTCCGGCAGCGCCCCATCCTCCAGGTAGCCGCCGCCGCGTTCCCGCTGCCGGCTCATGAGTTCGTCCCGCAGTTCTTCCTTCACGGCGGCGACTTCAGGCGCATGAGCCAGGTTGCGCCGCTCCTGCGGGTCGGATTCCACGTCGAAGAGTTGCTCGGCGGGACCCTCCGGATACCAGATGTACTTCCACCGTCCATCCGTAATCGCCAGATAGACGCAATCCAGGCGCAGGTCCTTGCCCGTGGGGCCCGGCCCGTTCATGCCTTCCAGGTAGCGGCGCGGCGAATCGTGCTCGCCCCGCGCCACCGCCACCAGGTCTTGCCCGTCGGTGTCCGCGGGCGGCTCGCCTCCGGCCGCGCGCACCAGCGTCGGCAGAATGTCGGCATGGGTAACCGGCGTCGTAACCCGCGTGCCGTGGCAGCGGTTGTCCCAGTTGCTCGGCATGCGCATGGCGAACGGCACGTGCGCCGACGGCTCGTGGAAGTGGCTCTTGGCCCCGGCGCGGTGGTCGCCCAGAAACTCGCCGTGGTCGGAGGTATAGATGATGAGCGTGTCGTGGTACAACCGGAGGTCTTCCAGCGCGCTGTACACCCGCGCCAGGTTGTAGTCGATCTGCGTAATCAAGCCGTAGTAGGCGGCCCGCGCCTCGCGAATGACCTCCGGCGGCAGGATGTCGTAAGAACGGCGCTTCTGTTGCTTGGCGAAGGCCGGCGGACACTCGTCCGTATCGCGCCAATCGCCAATTGCCGGTTCGGGGATCGCCTCTTGGCGGTACATCGAGTAGTACGGCTCCGGCGGGTCGAACGGCGGGTGCGGCTTGGTGAACGAGCACCACAGGAAGAACGGCACCGACGGATCCCGGCGGAAGTGAATATACTGCACGCACTGCTCGGCAATCCAGGAGGTCAGGGTCAAGGCTTCCGGCACGGTGGCCATGCCCGGATAGAGTTCGTTCTGTCCCAGGCCGTGCCGCATGGGTTGGAGGTCGTTGCCCGAGTGCCGCATCTGCCGGTAGTAGTCGTCCGGCAGGATCATCTCGTCGAAGCCGTGCCGCGCCCGCTCCGGCCCAAAGTGCATCTTGCCGATGGCAATCGTCTGGTAACCCAACTCGCGCAGGTACCACGGCAGCGTGCCCTGTCTACCGAGAATCCGCGACGTAATGCCGTTGCCGGTCATGCCGTGGGAAAACACCTGCTTGCCGGTCATGATGCCCATGCGCGAGGGCACGCACACCGGATCGTCGGTATAGCCGCTGGTAAACTCGACACCTTCATACCGCAGGCGGTCGTAGTGCGGCGTGCGGAGAAATGACGGACCCGCGCCCCCGGAGGCGTCGTAACGCTGCTGGTCGGTGGTTATGAGCAGGATGTTCGGTTGGGCCGCGGCCACGGCGTCTCCCTCTTACAATTGCCGGTACGCCTCTACCACGTTCTGCCACGCCAGCGCCGGATCGCCGCCCCAGTCGTAGAGCGTGCCGCCCGGTTCGCCCAGGAACGACCACACCGCCAGCATGTCCGCGCCCATCTCGGCGGCGGCCAGGATAGTGCGCTTGACTTCGGGTTCTTTGTTGGGCGGTATCCAGATGGACTGCACCCAGATCTGGCAGGGCTTTTGGTACTTGTGCGATAGGTCGATTGCCTTGCGGGTGTTTTGCGTGAAGTAGTCCCAGTCCCCGCCGTGGCGATGGATCCAATACGGATCGGTGGAGAACACGTCCACCTCGGGCACCGCGACGAACGGCTCCCAATCGTCCACGCCGTACCAGCCGGGACCCGAGGCCGGATGGTTGCCGCTCTCGTCCAGCGGCATCAGGCAGAGCACGTTCTCGCCGCCGCTCACCTCCCGGCCAACGCGCAAGAGCCGCGTCAGGAAGACCAGCAGCGAATCCTGGCGAAATTGGCGCACGTCGTCATCGAGCAGCGTGGGCATGGCGCGCTTGTAGCGGCGCGAAAACCCCTCCTGGCATGAGGCGCAACGGCAGGCCCACACGTTGGGAAAGTTGCTGTCGCTGGAAAAGTGCGGTTCGTCCCAGAAAACGCCGTCCGGCTGGAAGTGCGCGATGATCTCCCGCGCCCGTTCCTCCATCCAGGCGGCGTATGCCGGGTTGTTCGGACACGCCATCGCCTCCGTGGAGCGAACGCCGTTTGAGAAATACTGTGCGGCGTCCGGGTTCTCCTGGAGATAGCGCGTGGACTGGATGTAGGAGGCGAACGCGCCAAAGCCGTGCCAATTCAGGTAGACTTTGAGCCCCAACTCCCGCGCCTTGGCCACGATCCGCTCCCGGGCCGCGCGAAAGACGTACCAGTCGCTCTCGTTCAGCGTCATGTTGATCGAGGTGCAGCCGGCGGCCTTGATTTCTTCCAGGTCTTGATCGTTGTGGTGCGGGTACCAGCCCCCGGCGTAGGCGACGTTCTTGTCTACGACCATTTAGCGATACTTTCCTTCGTTGCAAACGCATTGTTCACACGGAGATTGTCAGCGGAGTCCGTCATTCCGGCGCAAGCCGGAATCCATCCGCTCGACCCACGGAGACTTTTGCATAGCCCCTTTCCCATTGAGGGCTGACAGGGGTCTGTAAGTGTCATTCCGAGCGGAGCGTCGAACAGGGTTCGCGGAATCTAGAGATGCTGGTTTTGCGGGGCTGCGCATCAGATTCCTCTCTCCGCTGCGCTCCGTTCGGAATGACAAGTGAAGTCGATTTTGGAGTACATAACCCTATCAGCCCATTGAGGGTGAAGGTTGGGTTGGAGGTTAACTGGGTTGACTTCATGCTATCTTTAGGTGTAGGAGCGCCCTGGATTCCGGCTTCCGCCGGAATGACGGAGTAATGCAAATGTCTCCCCCGATAGACTCTAGCTTCCGCCGGAGTGACACTTCCAGTTAGCGAATCTTCCCCCGCGCCCAGATCGGCCAGATTGCCACCACCTCGCCGTTGCGGTGCATCACCACCTCGTCGAAGTTGTTGGTCGCGCCGCAGGCGTGGTTGGGGATTACGGAGACCCGCTCGCCGATTTCCGGCGTGCGCGCGCATTGGCTCACGTCCACGTGGCCGTGCTCCTCGGACTGGGCGAAGATGCGTGCTTCCGGGTACTCCAAAATGTGGCAGAACACACTGCGGGGATCGCCAACCTGCGGCATATCGCTGGTGAACGTCTTGGTGCCGCCGTCCAGGATGACGCGCTCCGGCGTCGGCTTGCTTACGACGGTGCAAATGAAGTGCTGGGCGCATTGTTCGTAGGTCATCACGCCGTTGCCGACGGTATTGCGGTCGCCGTAGTTGAACGTGCCGACGCGCACCTCGGTCGCATGAGGAATCCGGTGCAGGTCGTGGAAGTCCACCGAGCCGCCGCCGCTGACGATCTCCGGCGGCAGGCCCTGCTCCTTGAAGTACTCCCACGCCGCGGCCGCCGCCTCTTGCTGTTCCGGTTTCGTCGTGGGATACATCATGAGACCGCGAAAATGCACGCCCGGCAGCTTGTCGATGACTTTACCCAGCGCCAGGGCGTCTTCTTTCGTCGCCACGCCGGTGCGTTCGAAATTCGGCATGGCGAGTTCCACCACCAGGTTGATCGGATGATTGGGGTCGGCAAAGGCGGAAATCCCCCGCGCCGTATACTCCGAATCGACCGTGAGCGTGATGTCCGTCAGTTGCGAGACCGCGCGCAGGCGCTCCAGTTTCTGCCGGCCCATCACGTTGTAGCAGAGCATGATGTCGCCGGTGATGCCCGCCTCCACCATCACCTCCACCTCGCCCAGTTTCTGGCACGCGATGCCGGTAGCGCCGGCGTCGAGTTGCATCTTGGCGATGTAGGTAACTTTGTGCGTCTTGATGTGGGGCCGGTTGTTCAGGCCGTGGGCGTCGCAATAGCTCTGCAATTCGTTGATATTCGCCTGCAAGCGGTCCAGGTCCACCACCATGGCCGGCGTATCGAGGTCGTCTATGGTAAGCGGCTTGCCCAGCGCCGGAGCCGCCATCGTATCTGTCGCCTGTGCCGCGCTCGTCATGTTCGCCTCACCTTCCCTCTTCGTTGACACGTAGTATCCATACGATACCATAGAACCACGCGGCGCTCCTCGCAGCCCGCGCGCGGCCGGGCCGCTCGGTCCGGGCCGCGGCGGCGCGAGCAGCGCGTATGACGACAGCACAGCGTAAGGAGACAACCAATGGCCGGCACGGCGCAGCAAATCGACAACTGGGTAGCAGAGCATAGTGAGGAACTCGTGGAATTCCTGCAGCAACTGGTGCGGATCCCGTCCGAATCGCTTCCGCCGGAGGGACACGAGGCCGCCGCGCAGGAATTCGTGGCCCAGGCGTTTCGCCAGGCCGGCGCGGAGGTGGACGTTTTCGATCCGATTGACGTGCCCGGCCTTACCGAGCACCCCGTCTACCATCCGGTATGGGGAGACATGCCCCGCAACCTGGAAGACCGCCCGTGCGTCGTCGGGGTCTTTCGCGGCTCCGGCGGCGGCAAGTCTATCCTTATGTCAAGTCACATCGACACGGTAGGCGCGGACGACCCGGCGCTCTGGACGGAAGCTGCGCCCTTTAGCGCCGACATCATCGACGGCAAGATGTACGGCCGCGGCGCCTACGACACCAAGGCCGGCATCGCCACCGCGCTCTTTGCCATTCGTTGCCTGCGCGAACTTGGACTGCCTCAGAAAGGCGATGTCATCGTCGAGAGCGTCTCGGATGAAGAATTCGGCGGCTCACACGGCACGCTGGCCTGTCGCCTCAAAGGCTACAACGCCGACATTGCCATCAACTGCGAACCGACGAACATGCACGTGGCGGCGGCCACCCGCGGCGGGGGCCAGTGGAGGATAACCGTGCAGGGCGAGGCGGGCATGGCGCTGGGCGGCGTGGAGCGGGTGAGTTCGTCGTACAAGATCGCCTGGGTCATCGAGGCGCTGCGGCAGTACAACCTCAAGCGCAATCGCGAGATTCCCACCCCGACGCTCTACGCCCACGAGCCGGGCCTGCCGCTCTACGTTTCGCAGATCGGCGGCGGCGGCGACACGTTTGCCGAGGACCAGGGCGCCGCGCCGCCCTCCTGCTACGCCAACATGTGGTGCGAGGTCTACCCCGGCACCACGGAGGAAGAACACGTCAACGAGGTCAAGACGTTCGTCAACAACTACCTCGACGGCATCGAGGGCTTCGACGGCGAGTACCCCGAATATGAACTGGAACTGCGCTTCCTGCCGGGCAGCGAAACGAGCACGGAGCACCCTATCTTCAACCACCTGGAGGATGCGTACGCGTCGTCAGACCGGGAATACGTCGTCCAAGGCGCGCCCTTCGCCTCCGACGGCTACGTTTTCAACCTGCACAGCCCCACCCCGGTCGTCACCGTCGGCGTCGGCGGCGACAACGCCCACGCCCCCAACGAGTACATCTACGTGGAGGACTTAATCGACCTCACCCGCATCTTCGCGCGCACTATGGTCTCCTGGTGTGGCTAGAGTAGCAACTACACCCTAAACACCTTCATCACCTCATCGCCCAAATGATTGATAACTTTCACGGCGATGCGCCCCGATTCAGGTCTGTCGAACGGGCGCGACGTGTCGCTGCGCAAAGTCTCCCAGACTTCGCGGTTGATCTCGGCTTTGAGCGTGGTCTTCAACGATTTGTACGGATCGTTGTTGGTGCCGGGAAAATAGGCGTGGCGCACGAAGAAGCTCTCTTCGTTGTAGTCGGTGTCAATGAACCAGCAGGGGATACGGTTCGGATCATCGCTGTGCACGTCTCCGCTGCTAGGATTGAAGACATCAACGCCGTTGATCTTTACCCTAATTTGTCCGTCGTCGGCGTCGAGGATGTCAATGTCGGGTTCGCCAAAGATCACGAACAGATTGCCGTTGCCGGTGTTCTTGAGCTCGTCCGCCATGTGGAGATCAGGGTTCATGCGCGCTTTGAGCACCGGCACGCGGCCAAGACTTTCAAATTCGGTGGTGTGGGCCTCGTAGTTGAAAGCGCAGGAAATGAGCACGTCGAAGCGGCCGTCGGCGGCCTCGACTGCTGCCTCGAATAGGTCGGCGCGGGAGACCGTGCCGAATTCGGGGCCGATGAAGATGGCCGCCCGACGGGAAGTGGTCAGTGGCGAGTGACCGGTGGCTAGTCCCACTCCACGCTCTTCACTTTCCCCACTAGCCACTGACCCCTCGCCGCTCTCTTCACTAGCAACTGACCCCTGCCCACTAGCCACTTCTTCATACCTTCCTTCCGCGCAGACCATGCGGCCAGGCCAGGGTGTCACGGAGGTGAACGTGATGCGGTCTTCTTTGTGGGCTTGCTGCACGCCGGACGCGCGCAGGTTATCGAGGATTACCGAAGGAAAGTCCACGGTCTCGCCGAACTCGCCCTTCGGTTCCGCTACACCCTCTACGAACTCGTCGTTTTCATCCACGGCCAGCACGCGGTGGGGCGAGATGCTCTCTACGGTGAACGGCCCCGCCACGCGCACTTTGCTGCGGTCTTCGTAGGGCTTGTCGTAGAGGTATTCGTAGTCGGCGTTGCGGGCAATGGAGCCGTCGATCTCCTGCTGGCGGGCGATGCGCAGTTCCCAGTAGGCGGCAAGCAGCGAGTCAGTGGCCGGTGGCCAGTCGCCAGGGCGTTCACGGGGGACTTCCCACTCTTCCAGTGGTCGGCGGCCCGTGGCCGGTTCCTCCTGACCACTAGCCACCGACCACTGGCCACTGACTTCTGACAACCGCTCGCGCAGCGGCGCCAGCTTTTCCTCGTATTCTTCCCAGATCACGTCAATCTCGGCATTATTGGCGATGGCCCGCAGCGTGATGTGGGGCACCCGCTCGTAAACGAAGCCCTGGCGCAGCCTGCCGTAGGTATCGGCCTCCGACGCCGCCCTGTCGGTGAGTTCCGCTTCCTTGGCCTGCCCTGCCGGGCTGTCGGCGAGCAGGTAGTACGGGTAGCGCGCCCCCATGATGCGCGCCCGCGCCAACGCCAGCGCCACCCGCGACGTGTCTATCGTAATCCAGCGCCGCCCCCACTGCTCAGCAACGTACGCCGTTGTGCCAGAACCGCACGTAGGATCAAGTACCAGATCGCCGGCGTCGGTGGTCATGAGGATGCAGCGTTCAATAATTTTGGTGCCAGTCTGAACCACGTATTGCTTCTCGTCTCCAAAACTAGACAGCCTTGTGTCAAGCCAATTGTCAGTCTGTTGCGAAACAGCATAGTCCGAAAGATAGTGAACGAAGCGCGGTCTATTTCCAGACTTTACTACGCGATTCGCGTGTGCCAAGCGTTGCATCCCAGGCAGAGTTGTCTTCCAGTGCTGGCCTTGACCAGGGGTGAAACCCTCTCCCTCAAACTCAAATTTGCTTTCTTTGGAGGAGCCGCCTCCAGATATCAAGGACGTGAGCTCAAATACCTTTGAATCTTCAGAGTCTCTCAAGGACAAGGAGTCATTGACGCGAACTCTTCTGCCGTCCGACAACTCTACTTGAGAGTAGCCAGAAGCACCGATGCCACCAGGTATCTTGGCGAAATAGAGTTGCCTCGCCTTGATATGGTCTTGGCGTTTCGCGTACCACAAGATGTGATCAAAGGTAGTCTGAAGCGTATTCGAAGTCTTGTAGGAAGTCTTCTGAAAGACAATGTTTGCGACGAATCTCTCGTCCCCAAACACCTCATCCATCAGCGCCCTCACGCGGTGCACGTTCTCGTCGCCGATCTGCACGAAGATCGAGCCGGATTCGGTCAGCAGATCGCGGGCGACGGTGAGGCGGTCGCGCAGGTAGGTCAGGTAAGAGTGGATGCCGTCGCGCCAGGTGTCGCGGAAGGCCTTCACCTGTTCCGGCTCGCGGGTGACGTGGTCCAGTTTGCCGTCCCTCACGTCGCGGCTGGTGGTAGACCACTGGAAGTTGGAGTTGAACTTGATGCCGTAGGGCGGGTCCAGGTAGATGCACTGCACCTGGCCGCGCAGCCCCTCGCGCTCCGCCAGCGAGGCCATCACCTGCAAGGAGTCGCCCAGGATCATGCGGTTCGACCAGTTGGCGTCGTGCTGGTAGAACTCGGTAGCCGCCGCCGGGGACGGCAGCCCGTTGAAGTCGGCAAAGAAGTCCGCGAAACTGCCCTGCGCCACCTGCTCCCCCGCATCCTGACCACCGGCCGCTGACGACCGGCCGCCGGCTACCGGCAACCGGTCACTATACCGCCGCAAGTCGTCAACCAGCGCCTTGGGGTGCACCCGCTCCTGGATATACAGCGGCGGCACGTTGACGACGAGATCCGCGAGATCCTGCTCATCCTTGCCGCGCCAGACAAGCTGCGGGTCAAGATCCCGGTTGCGCCGCTCATAGTGCACCGGATACGGGTTCCGCTCTTCCTCCCGCAGCAGCGGCTGATGCTCCGCGCTCGGCAGATTCTTGCGGCTCTCCTCCGTGTGCGTCAGCGCCTCCACGGACCTGGCGGATTTCTTTCGCTTGGGCATGGTGTCAGACTGCCTCTATTCCGCTTTATCGATGATCCCACGCAACTGCGGCAACAAGAGAGGGATTGCGTCCTGGATGATTGACCAGATGACATCGTCGTCAACGGCGAAATGCCCATGGACAATCCGGTTGCGCGCACCGACCAGTGCGCGCCAGGGGACATCCCGGTGCTCAGAGCGAACAGATTCGGGAAGGTTTGCGGCCGCCTCGCCAATGAGCAGAACATTATAGAGCGCAGCGTCATAGGTGCGCCTATCGGCTACAAATTCGGCCTGTTCGAGGGTAGCCGTATACGCCAAGACTCTCTCGCAGCACGCAATCATGTCGTTGACGTAGAAATGCCACTCTCGCTCTCTTCGACGGGATTCAGACACGCACGGACTCCCGCTCCACGTATGGCCTGAGTTCCGGGCGCAGGCTCTTGACCGTCACCAAATCCACCGGCCTTCCCAGAAGGTCTTCAAGGTAGAATTGGACGCCGAAGAAGCGCCGCCAGTCCGCCGGGCCGTCAAAGCTGATCAAGATGTCCACGTCACTGCCGTCTGCCGCTCCATCTCGGGCCAGCGAGCCGAAGAGCGCAAGTCCGGTGACGCCAAAGCGCGCTGCAAGCGTGGCCTTGTGCTCCCTCAGCAACTCCAGCGTCCCATTTCTGTTCATGCCGCACCTCTCTGGTGGTTGGTGGTCAGCCGCCGGGGGCCGGAAATGACTCCTCACCGGCTACCGCCCACCGGCCACTGGCAACTCTCCACTCACTATCCTACTAAATTCCTCCTCTATCTCAAACACGTCCGTGAACTCCGCGAAGGCCCAACGGCCGTAGGCGCCGAGCGCATTGACCCCAGGCACCCAGTACGTTTCCATGGTCTCTTTCTTCTGCTTGGCATCTTCGCCGCGATAGCCTTTGATCTCCACCACCAGGCGCAACGGGTCGTCCGCGCCGCGCCCATCATCGAGCACGACGATGAAGTCCGGCAGGTACGTGCGTTTGATACCGCCGAGGTGGTACGGGGCCTCCAAACCGAGGCCGTGATTCTTGACATACCTCAGAACACGGGGATGCCTTTGCGCGACCTCGCAAAATTCCCGTTCCCAATCGCCGTCCAGGATGACGTAGTTCACGTGACACTTGCGGGGATCCGACCGCCAGCCCACTTTCGACGTGCGAAAGTTAACGTGCACGGTGGAGCCCGTGGGATTGAAGGGGTCGAGCAGCACCTTGGGCATCTGATTCCCTTGCCCGTTGGACGCGGCTGTTTCTGAACTCGCTCTGACAATCGCTGCCATGATCCGTTCACACGCCATTTCCGCGATAGTCGGATACATAAGCTGCGCCGGATACGTGCCGCCGCTGCAGACCAGGCACTCTTCGAGCCACTGGGTAACGACGCGCTTGAGGCGGCCAAAGAACGCTACCGGCAGTTCATTGCCGTCTTCCCGCCACTTTGTGAGGAGCAAGTGCTTGGTCAGGTGGTATGCCACTGTGGGCAGTCGAAGAACCTGCGTATGCACGAGGTTGAGGTCGACGCCTTCGCCAATGATGCCTTCATTTCGCGTGCGCGTCGGGCCGACCAACTCTGGCGTGAGCGGCAGCTTCGAATCCTGGGTAAAGCGAGCGGATAGTTCTCTCTTTGGCAACTCGATCCGGTAGCCGGCCACCCGCGGAAAGCGGATTTCGCAGGCGTCGCGGTCGGGCCGCACCGCCATGACGTGGAGCAGGCGCTGCGGCGGCTGCGGTTTTGGCGCAACCGGCTGCGCGGTGAAGTCAAAGGGAACGCCGAGCACGTCGGCATACTCGACGTTGAAGCGATTCTGCTTGTTCAATTCGTACGACTGGCGCCGTAGCGCGCGGCCCACCACCTGCTCGCAAAGGAGTTGGGTGCCAAACGCCCGCACGCCCAGAATGTGGGTCACGTTGTTGGCGTCCCACCCCTCTGTCAGCATGGATACTGAGACGACACAGCGAATCTGGCCGCCAAGACGGTCTTCCTTGCCAACCGTATTCATGACCTCCCGCAGCAAGTCATGGTCGGTGATGTTCTCCGCCTCCCTGCGATCGCCGGTACGTTCGACCCGTTCTTTGCGGAATTGCTCGATCTCGGCGGCAGCCATTGTGCGAAAGTCTCTACTGAGCGCCTCACCGGACTCGAGCTGCTCGCTGTCGATAAGGATGGTATAGGGTCTCGCCAATCGGGTCCCAAATTCATCGTAATTGGAAAAGCGGGCAAAATGGCCTGAAACTGCATGCTTGGCGCCGGCTTTATCCTCTCGCTCGAAACCGGAGACGAAATCGTAGACGAGCTTGGACGTGGAAGTATTGTTGCAGACGATGACAAAACACGGAGGTACAGGGATCTTGGCGTCTTGCCAAAGGTCGAAGGTTCTGTCGTAGTGGCCGTAGAGCGCCTCCAGCGCGGTCCGCAGTGTGACGGGCAACTCCAGGGGCTCGAGCCCCTTCGCCTTGCCTCGTCCCTTCTTCGGCATATCCCTGCGGATGTTCTCCCAAAGAGCCCGATACGTCGGCATGTCGCTGCCGGGGATATTGTCGGAGACCGGCACGCGCGGCAGCTTCACAATTCCGCACTCGATGGCGTCCATCAGCGAAAAGTTGCTTACCGTCCAGGGAAACAGCGTGCCTTCCTCATAGCCCGAACCGCGCAAGAAGAAGGGCGTTGCCGAGAGATCGATCACCCGCCGGACGCCAACTCTTTTCTTGACGGATTCCAGGCCCGTAATCCAGACGCGCGCGGCTTCGTTATTCTTTCTTGCCTCTTGCTTTTCCTCGACCTTAAGAGTTCTTTCCTCGGTCTCCGGTTTCTCGCGGTAGCAGTGATGTCCCTCATCGTTCATCACAAGGATGTTCTTCAAACTCATGAGGTCGGGCATAACGCGCTGGATCATCTGGCCCTCTGTCTCTCGAGTGAGCAAGTCAGAGCCCCGGCCTTGCAGAAGGGCGCGTCCGCCGGATGAGATGTCCATGCGCTCGCGCAGCATGAACGCGTGGTAATTGGTGATGACGATCTTGGCGCGCTTGATGTCTTCGCGCATGTCAGGCGGCACGAGTTCACGGGACACGTAATAGTTGTCCGGATCGTTCGGCTGGAGTACGCGCAAGCGGTCTTTGATGGTGATTCCGGGCGTGACAATCAGGAAGCCTCGCGTGAAGTTTCTGCTGGCAGGCCGGCGCACGGCGTTGACGGTTTGCCAAGCGATGAGCATGGCCATTACCGTGGTCTTGCCCGCTCCGGTTGCCAGCTTGAGAGCCATGCGCAATAGATTAGGATTTGCGTCCGTGCTGGCTTGGTCGAGGCTACGCAACAAGGCCCTGATTTCCGGCCTTTCCCTTGGCGCAACTTCCGTCAGCCAGATCATCGTCTCGACCGCTTCTAGCTGGCAGAAGAATGGGCGGTAGCTGCTAAAGTCATAGTTGCGCCAGTGTTGGAGCAGCCGGGCAGTCTCCGGGGTGACTCCCCAATTGTCAGAGCCGGGCATTTCTCGCCACAAGTCTACGTAACCTCGAATTTCCCCCACCCTCGCGGCGATATCTGACTGCTGGTCATCCTCGGGGCTGCCACCGGCTTCACCGACGGCAAGTCTTTCCTGGACAGGCTGCCCCTTGGTTTTCTTCGGCTGGGGAATAGGAGTCCGAAACTCAGCCGGCCGTCTGCCCGCGTTAATGCGATGCGTCGGCTGACCATCGTCATCGAGTTCCCAGTGCCTCGATGGGTACTCGTAGGGAGGATTCAAAACTGGATGTGTAAAGAAGCGATCTTCCATGGTAGCCTTCAGGGTTGCCCAATTGCAGAGGGGCAACCACCGGACAATTCGCACAGTTGGTCATATTTCACCACAACTGTGGTGAATTCGCACCTTTCGTCACAAAGTGCGTCTAAAGGCAGAACATATGGGAAGAATCCACATTGGGTGCCTCCAAAGGAAGCACCCAATGTTAGGACTGCCCTCTATTCTGCTTTGGCTAGCTAATCACGCCCAGCCGCCTTAGCTCTACCTGCTCCTCATCCAGGATCTTGTTGCCGATGGCGACGGCGGTGGCGACGGCTTCATCCATTGTCACCTCGTTGTCCACGGCCTTGTTGAGCTCAGCCGGGATGGCGCTGTTCCATTCCAGGGTGGAGTACGACTGCGGGTAGTCGAAGCCCCAGTCCATGGAGTCGAGGAACTTCTGCGCCAGTTCGGGGAAGTCGTTGTTGGCGGTCCAATTGCGGGAACCCTTCCAACTGCCGGGCATGGTGAACTCGGCTGTGGAATTCTCGCCGGTATCGGACGTGGTGGCGTACTTGATGAACGCCCACGAGTGGTCCGGCGTTTGTACCTGGTCGCCGGCCGCGAACGACGAGCCATGGACCACGTTGGCCTGGCGAACGTTCCGTGGCAGGTACTGCACACCCCAGTTGATGTGGTCCAGCGGCGCCAAGTGGCCGAATTCCCACGGGCCGCTGGCGCGGAAGGTAAGCAAGCCGTTGTGGAACATGTTCCGCTTGCCGCCGGCGTCGGAGGCCTCCGGGCGCGTGGGCGCCACGCCATGCTGGTGAATGAGACCGTGCATGAAGTTGAAGGCTTCCAGTCCGGCGGGCTGACCAAAGAGAAACTCCGTCTTGTCCTTGCTCAGAATTTCGCCGCCGTTCGCCAGGACGTAGTTGTACCCTTCAGTCTGCCCCCAAACCGAGACGTACGTGCCCCAGCGCTCCGGGGTTTCGCCTTGGCGGATTGTGAGCTTTTGCGACATCTCCAGCCAGTCATCGAACGTCCAGTCCTCCGCCGGCTCGTCCAGTCCCGCTTCACCCAGGTGCTCGCGGTTGTAGTACATACCGATGGTAGCGTGGAAATTCGGTAGACCCCAGACCTTGCCGAACAGCGTATAGACATTCACGAGATACGCCGGGAAGGTCTCCAGCATGTCGATGCCGTCGGCCTTTACGTAGGGCGAGAGGTCGTAGAGAATATTGTTCGCCGCGTGGAACATGATGTTGGGGCCGTTCATGATCATCACGTCGAACGGCGTGCCCGCGGCGGCGGAGGTCTTGAGCTTCGGCCAATATTCTCCCCACGCGGTAACGTCGATCGAAAGGTCGATTTCCGTGCCGACCTCCGCCCGATAGCCCTCGATTGTCCGCTGATAGTCGCCGCCCTGCGCTTCCGTGTAGCAGATCACGTTGAGCGTGACCGTCTCCGGCTCCGCCGGTTTCTCTTCCGCGGCCGGTTTCTCTGCCATGTCCGCGTCCGGCTCGCCCATCGTTGTGGCCTGTCCGCACGCCGCCAGCAGCAGCGCGCCGCTCCCTCCAAGCATGCCGGCCAGCACGCCACGTCGTGTAGCCCTACTTTGACGCATCGCTCGCCTCCTCTTCGATGCTGCGTCGTTCGTTCCCTGGCGCCCCAAGGACATGAAAGACTATACACCCTTGACCCAACGCAAGCAAGATTGCGGCGCTGGCGGCTAATGTGTGCGCGGGCAAGCGCAGCCACGCGTGGGTCTCCGCGACGTGTCCCTTGCGATGGCACGCGCCAAGAGTTCATGAGTCCTTTACAAGGCGCCGATCGCTGTGGAAGAATTAGAAAACGAGCGCGGATAGCTCCACAAGGAGACGCGCGGAAATGGCAGATCATGATGCGCGCGAGGCGGTGAAAACGCAAACGGGCGCAGGCGTGCCGGAAGACCAGGCCGAGGCAATGGTGGACGTGGTAGCCGACCCGCGAGAAAACCTTGTAACCGAGGCCGTGCTCGATGCCAAGCTGAAGGCGTTGGAGTTGCGCATTCTCATGCGGCTTGGCGGACTTGTGGTCGCGGGCGTTGTGTTCCTGGCCGCTCTCATCACCGTGTTTCAATTCGTGCCGCAATAGGAGCTTTCGCACGGCAGCGCATCTGCTGTGCTGTCGTTTTCGGTAGCAGCCATCGCGAACCGAGCACTCCCGATGGAGACCTTTGCATAACCCCTTCCCCATAGTGGGGGAAGGTTGGGATGGGGGTGAAATAGATTTAAATCATGCTATTTTTAGTTGTAAAAGCGCTCTGGATTCCGGCTTTCGCCGGAATAACGGAGCTATGCAAAGGTCTCCGATGGGATTCATGCTTGAGTGGAGGTAATCATGGCGTCGCTAGAGTCTGAAACGTGCGTGGCCTGCCGCGTGGGCGCGCCGACCATGACCGCTGCGGAAATCGCCGCTTTGAAGCCCGCAATTCCGGAGTGGAATATAGTGGAGCGGGACGGCATTTCGCAGTTGGAGCGCGTCTATCCCTTCCCCAACTTCACCCAGTCGTTGGCCTTCACCAACGCGGTCGCCGCCGCGGCGGAAGAGCAGGACCACCACCCGGCCATTCTCACCGAGTGGGTGGGCGTCACCGTGTCGTGGTGGACGCACAAGGTCAAGGGCCTGCACCGCAACGACTTCATCATGGCGGCCAAGACCGACGCGCTCTATAAGGGCCGCTAGCGCCCGGGCTTGTAGAATTCACTCAGGAACTCCCGTTCGCGTTGAGCCTGCCGCACAGGGGCTTTGGCCCTCCCTTTGCGCAGAACCTGTCGTATTGAACGTCAGACCAACCGTACGCGCTAAGCTCGCCCAATCGATGCTCAGACCCTCCGTTCGCGCTATTCTTGCCGTATTGAGATTCAGTCTTTCCGTTCGTGCTGAGCTTGTCGAAGCATGAACGGAGAGCGGCGGCCGTGTCCGTCAAACAAGACTGTCTGCCGTTCACCCTTCGACTAAGCTCAGGGCGAACGGCAGACAGTGTGCTTTCTCTTCCTGTCAGGTTCCGTTCACGCTTCCTATCGCGTTCTGTTCACTCTTCCCGTCACGCTCCGTTTAGTTGGGGTCGGTAGAGATGCAATTGGAACGTGCACGTGTGGCACGAGACGCCATCGGAACATTATCGGAGGGCGAAGGCTCTCCTCTATTCTTCCTCAGCCGTGCGCCGCAACAGCAGCGGGCTGAGCACGGCGTAGAGCGCGAACGCCACGATGAACGACGGCAGCGAGCCGCCGTAGCCGGTCAGCGCGTCCGGCGCCAGGCCTCCAACGCCATCCACGAAATTGCTCAAGAGGTTGGGGTTGAGGGTGTGGTAGACGCTCACGCCGGCCGCCCAGCAGAGCAGGCCGAGCCAATTGACGCCGCCCCGGTACCAGTACGCGCCGTCCCGCGCATAGAGTTCCTCCGTCTCATACCTCCGCCGCCGCACCACGAAGTAGTCCGCCGCCATCACGCCAAAGAGCGAAATGAAGATTGAGCCGATGAGCAGCATGAAGATTTCGTACGTCACCATGTTGAGGAATGACGCCAACACAAGGCCGATCACGGCGACGATCACGACGATGACCCGCTGCGGGACGCGCGAAAAGACGTTTTGGGCGGTCACGGCCGCCGAGTAGATGTCCGCGAAGGCCTGGTCGGTTTCCACGGCCAAAGTAGCAAGCAGCGCCAGCCAGCCGGCGGTGAAGACGATGATCGCGCCGGCGATGGCCACCGCCGGATTGCTCAGGTCGCCGAGGGTTACCGTCGCCACCAGCAGCACGCCGAGTCCGTAGAACCACGAGTTAGCCAGAAGATACCCCAGCCCCGTGCCGGCAAACGCGCCGGTATCGCTGCGCCCGAAACGGCTGTAGTCGGCGATGAGCGGTATCCACGAAATCGGCATGGCGATGACGAGGTCCACACCCACCCAGAAGGGCGCGCCGTCGGTGCTCGTTTGGGAAAGCACGTCGCCCAGGTTGAAACTGCTCACGATCGAGTAGGTCAGCCAGAGCGAGGCCGCCGTCATCACCCAGATGCCGAACTTCTCCATCCATTGCCGCACCACCACTATCGGGCCGCCCAACGCGAATGACGTGCAGATGACCGCGAATACCAGCAGCCACAGCAGGTACGCGTCGAAATCGAACATCGTCTTGGCGACGTGGTTGGCCGCCCACGCCATGGCCCATAGTTCGAACGCGGTCCAGCCGACGAGTTGCAGAAAGTTGAAGACGCTGGGCACGTAGGAACCGCGTATGCCCAGCACGGGACGCAGCAGCACCATGGTGGGCACGTGCACCCGCGCGCCGGCATAGGACATGAGCGCCAGCAGGAAGACGCCGATCGCGCTGCCGACGATCACCGCCAGCAACGCCTGCCGGGGCGCCATGCCCAGGCCGTGGTCTTCCGCCGGCAGCACCAGCAGCGCGCCGGTCAGGATGACGAGCAGACCGATGCCCAGGTTGAACCAGAGCACGAAGTGCTGCCGAAACGACATGCGGCGCTCTGCCGGGGGCACCGGCTCCACACCCCACTCCGGCGGCACTTCGACCCTGGGCAGAATTTTGGACAACGAACCGAGCATCGGTGCAAACCTCCTGCATTGAGCGCAGGCTGCAAACCCGCGCCTACGGTAATCGCCTGGAACATCCAGGAAAGCTGATTTAACGAAGAAAAGCGTGCTGCGGATTCAGCACGCCCAAGATATGCAGGCTCAGCAGTGCATTCCCTCCGCAGGCATTACCCTGATCAGGTGCAAGGGTTTGAGGACATACGCGCGTCTCTCGTCTCAGCCCGGACTCCCGGACACCCCTATCACGCCACTCTTCAATTGTCCAACGCCGTAACTATACCACGCCCGCGCCGCGCCCGCAACAGTGATTGTAGTCCGCCGGTTTCTCCAAGAGGCGGGGGACAAGCCCCCGCGCTACGTTTGCGCGACAACATCGGGAAGAAGCCCCGCGCTACGGCTGGCGTGTCTTTCGGCGATGCGTCCCTTCGCTGCTCCAATTGGAACCGACCATCCCTATTCCTGAGGTCGCGCCAGCAGCGCGCGCCGGAGGAGACGCAAAGCCTCCAACGCGAATTGCCGTTGATTCGCCTCGCGCCCGCAATCCGGCATCAGGCGCGTGGCCGTGTACACTTGCTCCCGCTCTTCCTGCCAATCCCCCGTAGCGCGGGGGCTTGTCCCCCGCCCTTGCGGGTCTTGTGAGACCTTTCCCGATTCCCCTGGTGCGCGGGGGCTTGTCCCCCGCGCACGCCCGTCCGGAGACTTGGCGATCGGATGTCCTGTTGCGCCGGGCCTTGTCCCGCGCTCTTGCGCGGATTTCCCCTCTCCAACCGGCCCGGCCACCGCCAGGCACACCATTCCCACCGGCTTCGCCGAGCGGCGGCCGGTCTGGGGGCCGGCAATACCGCTCTCCGCCAATGCCCATTGACACCCGAACGTCCCGCGGACATACCGCGCCAATGCCGCAGCGTACTCCTCGCTCACGACGCCGTGTTTGCTCGCTATGCCGTCCATTTCACGCGCCAGCGGCGCGTCATTGCCGGCATAGAGAACCAACCCGCCGCGAAACTGTGTTCTAGGCTGGCCATCAACATGAAGCGCGCCGGCCAGCGCGCCGCCGGCCGAGGTCTCCCCCACGGCCAGCGTCTCTCCGCGCCGCGCCAGCGCGTCGCCCACCTCTTCCGTCAGCCGCCGCAGTTCGCGGCGATCAGGCAGCGCCGTTTCCTGCTCGCCCCCGGTGGCGCTCTGCTCTCGTTGCGCCGAAAGATGCGCCGGGTCACTCGGCAAGCGTGCGTTCATCGCCAATCCGCCGGGTCACGTTATCCTTGTCCATCCGCTCCAGCAACGGCAGCACGTACTTGCGGCTGGTGCCAAAGGCGTCGCGCACCTGGGCCACCGTAACCCGCTCTTCCCCGGCCAGGAGTTCGCGCACCAGCGCCACCGCCTGCGCGTAGGCCCTGCGCGAATAGATGAGGTCGTCCCCGACCTGCACGATCCGGCCTTGCGCCGCCAGCACGTTCAGGAAGTCGTCCACTTCACCATTAATCTCGCCTTCATCCAGATGCTTGCGCAAATCACTCAGGCTCGGCGGCGCCATCGGCTCTCGCTCCAGCGCCTCGAGCAACGCGGCCGCCGCCTCTTCTTGCAGCGCGTTCAACGCGACCTGGAAGTCGAAGAGCCGCAACGCGCCCTGCTCTTCAGCAATCACCTCATCGGCGCTGAGGCGCTGCATGACCTCGCTGAACACGCGGCTGGAAAGGCCGAGACTGCGCCGCACTTCCTCCTTGCCCTGGCCGTTGCGGAGCGGATACCGCTCGTGGAACCCTTGAAGCAGAGCGGTCACGCGCCGGGTAAGCTCGGCCCAGCCGGCGGCGGAGTAGAGCGAGCGTCCCAGGTCGATGGCCTGCTCCGCGCCCAGCAGCCGCGCCAGTATCTCGTCCACTTCCGCCGGGGTGAGAGGCAGCACGCCGCCGATCTCTTGGCGCGCGCACGGCTCCCGTTGGCGGATTGCTTGAAGCACAACGTCGTCGGGCGAGCCCTTTTCCAGTGTGTCCAGCGCCGATATGACGTCTTGCGCGAAGCGTTTGTGGCGCGGCGGGTATGAATCAAGGATTTCACCGCCGCCCAGCGTGCACGCCGGACTAAGCTGGCGAATGATGAAGAGGTCGCCCTTAAGGAGCGGCGCAGGCTTCACGAGCAGCAGTTGCGCCAGGCCGTCCGCGCCGGGTGGGATCGCCTCGCGGTCGAGCAAGCGCGCGCGCGCCAGCGTCTCCATGGTCCCGCTGTGGAAGGAGACCACCGTCCCATGCGCCAGGGGCCGCGGCGCGGCGGGCAGCAGCCGGACGCGCACGTCGGCAAAGCGCGTCGCCGTAAGCATGCCCGGCAGCGAGAGCGCCTGCCCGCGATAGATGTCGTCCGTATCGATGCCGCCGACGTTCACGGCAACGCGGTTGCCGGGCAGGGCGGACTCCACCGCGTGCTTGTGACTCTGCAAGCCGCGAATGCGGCCGCCCACGTTGCCGGGGACAACCTGTACCTCATCGCCGACGCGCAGTTGGCCGTCCAGCAAGGTGCCGGTGGCAACCGTGCCGAAGCCGGTGAGCGAAAACGCCCGGTCGATAGGTAGGCGCGGACGGCCGACGTCTCGCTTCGCCGCCGTCTTGGCAAGCAGACCGTCGAGAGTTGCGCGGAGGTCGTCCAGGCCGCCGCCCGTGACCGCGGAGACGCGCACGACCGGACTTTCGGCCAGCCCGGTCTCCGCCACCGTCTCGCGCGCCTCTTCCTCCACGAGGCGCAGCCACTCTTCATCCTCCACCAGGTCGCAGCGCGTCAAGACGATGATCCCGGCAGGAACGCGCAACAGGTCGAGAATGTCCAGGTGCTCGCGGGTCTGCGGCATCACGCCTTCATCGGCGGCAATGACCAACAAGGCCGCGTCGATGCCGCCCACGCCCGCCAGCATGTTCTTGATAAAGCGCTCGTGGCCGGGCACGTCCACTATCGAGATTTCCTTGCCGCTGGGCAAGGTGAGCCACGCAAAACCCAGGTCGATCGTCAGCCCGCGCTCTTTTTCTTCGCGCAGCCGGTCCGGGTCGATGCCGGTGAGCGCCTGAATCAGCGTTGACTTACCGTGGTCTACGTGTCCCGCTGTGCCAATTGTGTACATCTACGCGCCTGCGCCGTCCGTTCTACACTCCCATGAGCCGGCGCTCCCGCCACGCTCGCCGGGCCGCGCCGCCCTTGCGCGCAGCGTATCACAATGCCGGACGGCGGTGTGAGCGACCGCACTCCGGCAACGCCCGCGCGCCTATGCGGTCTTCTCTATCTTGAACGCGCTCGCCTTCTTGCCCGAGACCAGGACGTCATAGCGTTTCAAGACCGTCAACTCTCCCTCGAAGTCACGCAGAACCCGCTCGAGGAGTTGCGGTCTGCCCACCAGCAGCGCCACAAGGCCGCGCGGTCGCAGGATCCGGTGGAACTCGCGCAGCATTTCTCGCTGGAACCGTTCCGGGTCGGCGGGTTGACCGCCGTAGAAGCCCCAGGGCGGGTCGGTGATGATCTTGTCCACGGAGCCCGGGTCGAACGTGCGCAAGTTCAAGGCGTCCCACCGGCCGATGACGAACTTCCGCCGCTGCCCGCGCTGCAGCCAGCGGAGTTTCCGCACTTTGGCTCGCAGGCCTTTCACGTGCTTGGCGTCGATGTCGCCGGCGAGCAGCGCGCGGTAGGGAAATGCCCGCGCGCGTTCCAGTGGAATCGCCCCCGAACCGCAAAACGGATCGAGCGCCACGTCCGACTCCGCCGGTTCCGACATCAGGCAGAGCAGGTGGCAGAGTTCCGGGCGCAACTCGCCTTGCGCCAAGGTCTTTTCGTAGGCCGTGTGCCGGGTGAGGCGCAAACCCACGAAGCCAACTCCCTCCCGCCGGGAAAACAGCCAGATCTCCACGTCGGGATTGCTGTGATCCGGCCTAAGCCGCCGGTCGGGCGCAAGCGTCCGTTCAAGCGCCGTCCGTGTGCGTTGCGGCAGCGAGACGAACTGGTTGCCGTGGGAGGCCACGAAGCGGTACGAGAGGCTCTTGCGCGGCAGATAGGGCGCCAGGCGCTGCAAGAGCCGTCCGTCCGCCAATACCGTCTCGCTCATCTGCCCGATGGGATTGCGCCCCAGCCCGTCAAACGACATGAGACAGACGAAGCTATTGTTGCAGAAGCGCAGCGCCCGCACGTCCGCGGCCCGGGCCTCCGCGCGGTAGACCGCAAGGCCGTCGAGCAGCAGGTCAATCTCCACGCGCTCCAGCGCCTGCTCCAGCGCGGCGGCGACTACCTCCCCCATGCCGGGGATGAACGTGGAAGCGTACGTGGTCATGGGCATGGGCTGGAAGAATCCGCCTATACAAAGTAGCCGGCGCCCAAGAAGCGGGCGTCACGGAAAACGCTCTTGCGCCTAGTATAGTCGCTTGCTGGCGCGCAGTGACGCACGGCGAGGCGCGTGCACGAGGATCCACGCTCATGCGCAGGCGGGCGGCGGGTCTCTATTGCTCGCACACGATGCCGTCGCCGTCACCGTCCCGCGCGCTGGGCACCATAGCCTTGGGGTAACCCCATCCGTCGCCCACGCTCCCCGGCACGCGCTCCTCGCCGGCCTCTTCCGCCGCGGCGCAATTCTCGTACGTAGGCGTTGGCGTAAGGGAAGGCGCGGGGGTTGGAGTCGGCGTCGGCGCTGGCGTGGGCGTTGGTATCGGCGTCGGTGTCGGAATGGGCGTGGGAACCGGCGTCGGTGAGGGTGTGGGCGTCGGCGTAGGAGTAGGAGTGGGAGTGGGGAACACGATCCTTGGCCGCTCGTCGCACTCCGTCAGCATTTTCCGCAGCGCGCTGACCTCCGCGGCGTCCGCGCTCAGCCCCCAATACACCTTGACCGCAATCCAGTCCTGCGCGTACTGGCACCAGGCGGATTCCGCCGGCGGCTGCCACTCCGCCGGATCGCGCGCGCCCTTCGCCCGGTTGCTCGCGGACGAGACCGCCGTGAGGGTTTGCGGTAGAGTCAGGTCGTTGGCGTAGGCAAAGCGCCGCGCGTACGGCCACCGCCAGCCGCCGGATTCATGCGCCTCGGCGAGCGGCACCACGTGGTCGATGTCCACGCCCGTCACCGTCGTGATCGTCCTCTCATCGTACCACGACCACCACACGCCGCCGGGCACGCACGCTTCGTCGTCATCGGCAAACGTCCGCGCCTCGGCCGCCAGCACTTCCTCACGGGTATCGCAGCCGTCGCCGTCATGGTCGTCCCAGCCGCCCTGCTCGTACATCCAACGGCCATAGGTCACGCCGCCGTCGGATTCCGGGGCTATCGTGAGCCACACGCCGGCAATGTAGGTCCGCCTGGGCCTGGTCGGCGCCGGCTCGCAGTTGGCCGCATAGAAGGCGTCAACGCCGTGCCAACCCGCCTCTTTCAATTCCTGCCGCGCCGCGTCCAGTTGGGCGCATTGCCCCGCCGTCGGCTCCTCGTCGATGACAATCCCGAACCACATGATCGCTAGAAGCAGCGCCAGCATAGTCTCGTTCTCCAAGCCAATTTAGTGCGGGCAGGGTCTTAGTTGAAGAAGGCAACCTTGAGGCCAACGTAATACGCGCCCGAGAGCGTGTCCTCAACTAAGAAGAGTTCAACCAAGACGCAAGAGCGCAACGCGCCGGCGCGGTGAAATAGAGTCGAAGCGGCTGTGCTGGCAGCCAATTCCGCCGCGCAGCCATGCCGCCTCAAGCCGGAACGCCGCTGGGAAACGTCTCAAGAAGCCGCCCAGCGCTCCGCCAGCTTGAAGAGGCCCATGCCGTGCGAGCCTTTAATCAGAATCGCGTCTCGCGGCTGCGCTTCCGCCGCCAAGAAGCTCTCGGCGGCGTCCAAGGCCGCGTCCAACGCGGCGGCGTCCACATAGTCCGCCGGGATTTCGGTGATTTGCGCCGGGTCCATGCCCGCTGCCCGCGCGCCCGCCGCGATGCCGGCGCTTTCGCTGCCGATGGTCACTAGGCGGTCGACGCAGCGCGCCGCGGCCTCTCCCAAGAGACGATGCTCTTCCGCCGCGTACTCTCCCAGTTCCAGCATGTCGCCCAGCACCGCGAACCGCGTGCTCCCCGCGCCCAACTGGGACAGCGACTCCAACGCCAGAATGCCGGAAACGCGATTGGCGTTGTAGGCGTCGTCAAGCAGAATCGTACCGCTGCGCCCGGCCCGCACGTGCAGGCGGCCCGGCGCGGGACGGACGCTAGCCAGTCCCGCCTCAATCTCTGCCAGCCCCAGGCCAAACACGCGGCCCACGGCCGTTGCCGCCAGCGCGGCGTAGACTCCGGCCTTGCCCAGAATGCGCGTCCGCAATTGCCCCTGCTCCGCCCCAACGCTCACGTCGAACCGCGTCCAGCCGTCCGGCAGCAGAGTCGCGTTGCGGGCCGTTACGTCCGTCTCGCCGCCGGTACCGTAGTAGATAACGCCAGCGCGGGTGCGGGCGGCCATGCCCCTGACCCGCGAGTCATCGCCGTTGAGCACCGCCGCGCCGCGCGCCGGCAGCGCCTGGACCAGTTCCCCCTTGGCCTGCCGCACCTTGTCCAGCGACCCAAATAACTCAAGGTGCACCGGCCCAACCGCCGTTACCACGCCCACGTGCGGTCGAATCCGGCGGCAGTAGGCGGCAATCTCGCCGCGCCATTGCGCCCCCATTTCCAGCACGAGCACGTCGTCATCCGGCTGACAGCGCGCCACCGTGCGGGGAATGCCGAGTTCGTTGTTCTCGGTGCCCAGCGTCTTGCAGACCGCGAAGCGTTCGGCCAGCGCCGCCGCGATCGCCTCTTTCGTCGTCGTCTTGCCGTAACTGCCCGTCACGGCCACAATGCGCAGTTCCGGGCGCTGCCGCACCAGGTAGGCGGCGAGTTTCCAGGCCGCGTCATTCGGATTGCGCACGCGAATCTGTGGGATGCCCACGTCGTCACGCGGACGTTGGCAGACGATCGCGGCGGCGCCCTTGGCCGCGGCGTCCGGGATGAATGCATGGCCGTCCCGCTGGCCGGTGCGCAGCGCCAAAAAGACCTCGCCCGGCCGCAGAATGCGTGAATCATGGCACAGTCCCGCGCAAACGATGTCCGCCGCCGGGTGCGGCGGCGCGCGCCGCAGCGCGCGGTAGAGGTCGGCAAGCATGAACAACGGAATTCGCTCCTCGAGAAGTGTGCGCGGGAGAAGGCTCATCGCAACGAGAGGCGGCGTTTGCGACTGAGCGCGGCATGGCACGCGCCAGGCGCATGGAGCGGCCCATTCGACGCGGCGTGAGGCGGAAATTGAGCGGTCAACCCGGCAGGGCCGTTACTGCTCGCCAAGAGGCGGGGGACTAGCCCCCGCGCTACGTTAGTGCGACGCTGCGGGAAACCATAGCGTTTCTCGCCAAGAGGCGGGGGACAAGCCCCCGCGCTACGTTTGTGCGACGCTAAGGGAAACCATAGCATTTCTCGCCAAGAGGCGGGGGACAAGCCCCAATGCTGTCGCATTAGCTTCTGACTTAGGCAACCACGCAGTACCCGCGCTGCTAATGCGCTTCATCTCTCGTCAACGCGGTGTAGGGGCACGACATGTCGTGCCCCTACACCGCGTGACAAGCCGCCTAGAGGCTCACACTCGTGACTCTTCACCCTTAATGCGACAGCATTGGGGACAAGCCCCCGCGCTACGTTGCTGCGAAGCCTTCGAACCAGGGTGCCGCAGGCTCTAGGAGAGTCTCCGCCAACCTGCTATAATGATGCCACCTCACGTCAGCATAGCATACGGGTACCGAGCGTCTCATCGATTATGGGCGAAAAGCTCCAGGTCGGCTTGCTCTTTGGCGGACGTTCAGCCGAACATGACGTATCGGTCGTATCCGCCCGCTCCGTGTTGGCGGCGCTCGACGCGGACAAATACGAGGTAATTCCCATCGGCATCACCCGCGACGGCCGCTGGCTGTTGGACGCTGACCCGCAGCGCGCGCTGGAGGACCAGGAGTCCCAGGCGAGCGACGCTTCTTCCGTGCACATCGCTCTCAGCCCTCCGGCTGCCCTGGCCCACCGCGAAACGTCTGAGGCCGCGCCAGATTCTGCGCCAATCGCCGCGCTCGACGTTGTTCTACCCATCCTTCACGGACCCAACGGCGAAGACGGCAGCATCCAGGGCCTGCTGCAACTCGCCGGCATGCCCTACGTCGGCTGCGACGTGCTCAGTTCGGCGCTGGGCATGGACAAGCTGGTGCAGAAGCGGCTCTTCCACTACGCCGGCCTGCCGATCGTCGAGCACCTGGAAGTGCGGCGGCGCGCCTGGCAGGCCCTGCCGGACAAGTGCATCGCGGAGGTCGAAGCGCACATTTCCTACCCGCTCTTCGTCAAACCGGCCACACTCGGTTCCAGCATTGGCATATCGAAAGTCCACGATCGCGCTGAGTTGGCTCCGGCGTTCGAGACGGCCACCCGCTACGACCGCAGGCTGATCGTCGAAGCCGCCGTGCCCCACGCCCGGGAAATCGAACTCTCGGTCCTCGGCAACGACGCGCCGCTTGTTTCCGTGCCGGGGGAGATCGTGGCGGCCCATGAGTTTTACGATTACGCCGCCAAGTACGAGGCCGATTCGGCGCTGCACGTGCCGGCGCCCATTCCGGACGAACTGACACAGGAGTTGCAGGGGCTGGCGCTCAGCGCGTTCCAGGCCCTGGAGTGCTGCGGCATGGCGCGGGTGGACTTCCTGATCGACGGCGAGACCGGCGCCGCCTACGTAAACGAGGTGAACACCATACCCGGCTTTACGCCGATCAGCATGTATCCCAAACTCTGGGAAGCCTCCGGGCTGCCGTATTCGGCGCTGCTGGACGAACTCATCCGGCTGGCGCAAGAACGCCACGCGGAAGTCAGCGACCAGGAGACCGCGCGCTAAAGGTACGCCGGGCCGCGGTACGAGCGCGACGGGCAATCGGCCCAAAGACGACGTGTGCCTTTGTAGAAACGCGGAATCAAGAGGTGCGGCCGCAATGGTAAACGGGGACATCAAGATTCTCTCGGGCCTGGCCAGCGTGCCGTTGGCTACCCGGATCGCCGACCTGCTGGGCACCGGTCTGTGCGACGTCAGCATTGAAGAGGCGCCGGATTCCGAGACGCTGGTGAGAGTGAACGAGAGCGTGCGCGGCTGCGACGTGTACGTCGTGCAGCCCACCTCCGCGCCCGTCAACGACAACCTGATGCAACTGCTCCTCATGATAGACGCCCTGCGGCGGGCCTCGGCCAAGCGCATCACCGCCGTCATACCCTACTACGGCTACTCCCGCCAGGAACGGATGGCGCACGGACGGGAGCCAATCAGCGCCAAGGTCGTGGCGGACATGCTCCAGGCCGCGGGGGTTGACCGCATCGTCGTGACCGACATCCACGCGCCGGCCATGCAGGGCTTCTTCAACATCCCCTTCGAGACACTCTCGGCGGTGCCCCTAATCATCGACTACTTGAAGCAGCAAGACCTCACGGATTCCGTTATCGTCGCGCCGGACGTGGGCCGCGCCAAGCTGGCGGAGAAGTACGCGGAGCGCCTGGGCGTGCCTCTGGCCCTGATTCACAAAGCCCGCGAATCCGCCACCACGTCGCGCATTGTCGGCATGATCGGCGACCTGGCGGGCAAGTACCCCATCATCATCGACGACATCATATCCACCGGCGGCACCATCGTGGAAACCGCCCACGCCGTCATCAACGCCGGCGCGCAACCCCGGTTGCGCTTGGCGGCCGTGCACGGCCTGCTTGCCGGCCCCGCCCCGGAACGCTTGCACCAGGACTTCATCCAAGAGGTCATTCTCACCGATACCGTGCACATCCCGCCCGACAAGCGCACCGCCAATATGACAATTCTCTCCGTGGCGCAACTCTTTGCCGAAGCCATCGACCGCGTGCACCAGGAATCCTCGGTGAGCGGCCTCTACCTGCTCACTTGAGCGCACACCGAGGGTCCATCGCGACGCCTCATTTCAACGCCTTCCCAGTCCCAGGCCCCCGCGGCAAGCGCAGCCTGTCCGTATTGGCGCGCGCCTGCTGAATGACTCTCCCTTTAGCGGTATAATGAAATCAGACGTGACAGACGGCGTGCAGAGAGGAGCGGACAGAGGACATGATCATCGACGTTGGCATAGCGTTCGGCGCGGGAATACTTTCTTTTCTCTCGCCCTGTTTCCTGCCGCTGGTGCCGGCCTATCTCGTGTATCTTGGCGGACGCCACGTCAATGCCGTGCGCCACGATAAGCCCGCCCGGCGCGCAGTTTTCATCAACGCCCTTGCCTTCATACTCGGTTTCGGTACCATCTTCGTCGCGCTGGGTGTCGCCATCACCTTTGTGGGTCTGGCCTTTCAGCAGGGCCTGCCCACCATGCGGCTGGTCGGCGGCGCGTTGCTCGTGGTCTTTGGCCTGAGCTTTCTGGGGTTCCTCCGCATCCCGTGGCTGCAGCAGATATTGCAGCGGGAAGTCTCGCTGCGCAGTACGCCGCTGGGACGCATCGATACCGAGAAGACCGGCCCGCCCACCTCTTTCCTGATCGGTCTCGTGTTCGGCACCGGCTGGACGCCCTGCGTGGGGCCGATCCTGTCGGGCATCTTGCTGCAGGCCGCCGGCGCCGATACCGTCCTGCGCGGCGGCATCTTGCTGGCCATCTACGCCGCCGGCATGGGCATTCCGTTCCTCGCAATGGCCGCGGCCATCGACCGCGCCACGGCGGTGCTCGCGTGGCTCCGGTCGCACATGCTGGCGGTCGAACGGGCGAGTGGGGTCTTCCTGATCCTGATGGGCATCGCGGTCGCGACAAATTTCCTCGCCTACGTTAGTGGTATTCTGGGAATATACTCACTGGGTTAGCGGCGCGTGACCGGCGCTCGCCGGCGCGGGCGCCAACCGGCACGTGCTACCGGTGTTGAATTGAACCGCTCGGCGCAGCCAATGGCGACTACGAAGCGGCATTAGCAAGGAGACGAGAACGATGCTACGACGCTCGATGCTTTCACTACTGCTCAGCGGCGCGTCCGTAACCGCTCTGGCCGCCTGCGGCGGCGGATCGGACGAAGCGGACGCGACAGAAGAGCAGTCCGCCGGTTCCGAACAAGAGAGCAAAGCGCAACCAAAGGCGGATCCCACCGCGGCCCCGGCGCAGGCGCAGCCGACGGCGGCGCCGGAGAAGCAGGCGGACGCCGCGCCGGAACTCGACCTGCCCATGCTCGGCAAAGCGCCTGAAATCGATCTTACAAGCTGGTTCAACTCTGAGCCCATTAAACTCTCGAGCCTGGAGGGCAAGGCCGCGGCCATGGTGGTGTTCTGGACGTACACCTGACCGATTTGCCGCAGCGAAGTCCCCAGTTTGGTGGACCTCTTCGATACCTACCACGATGACCGCTTCAAGCTGATCACCATCCACTTTCCGTACCGCGGATCTTCCAATGACATCAGCGAAATCAAGGAGCAGGCCGATGCCCTAGGCGTCACCTATCCGGTGGTAGTGGACAACGACCTGGTGCTCTGGAACGCGTTCGGCAACCGCGCGTTTCCGTCCTTCTACGGCATCGACCGGCAAGGGCAGATCCGCTTCGTCAAATTCGGCGGCGGCAATTTCGAGACGGTCGTGGAAGCCGTGCAGAAGCTGAAGGAGTTCGGCTAGCGAGCGCGCATTGCACGGCGTCCGCCAAGCTCGGGGATCCTTCCGGATGCCCCCGCAAAGCCCCTTCCCCATTGAGGGCTGACAGGGGTAGGCAAATGTCATTCCGAGCGGAGCGAGGAATCTAGTACCGACGTTTTTGCAGCGAAAACCTTAGATTCCTCTCTCCGCTGCGCTCCGCTCGGAATGACACGTGAAGTCGAATGTAGAATGCCTACCCCTGTCCGCCATTGAGTGGGGAGGTTGGGATGGGGGTGAAATAGCTTGAAAGCAAGCTGCTCTTAGTTGTATGTGCGGTCTGGATTCCCTAGACTCACAAACGAAGTGCAACACTTTGCTAAGGTGTTGCCATGGGAAAACAATACACACAACTTACCATTGAAGAGCGGTGTGAAATTGCCCGACTTCTCACCGCGAGAACCTCGCACCGGCAAATCGCTGCAACTCTGGGTCGCGCGCCATCGACGATTTCGCGGGAGGTGAAACGAAATGGATCGCAATCGGCAGGCTATGAGCCAAAGTATGCCGATGATCAGGCGTGGGCGCGGTGCTGGCGCGGCAGCAAGCTGGAGCGGGATGCCGAGTTGCGGGAGGTGGTGTTGGGATACTTGCGGGATTGTTGGTCGCCGGAGCAGGTATCCGGACGTTTGGCGCGGGAGAACGGCGCGCCGGTCGTCTCTCACGAGACCATCTATCGCTTCATCTACGGGCAGCAGGCGCGCACGAAGGACGGTAACTGGCGGCATTACCTGCCGCGCGCCAAGTCCAAACGGGGCTGGCGCGGGCGAAAGGGCGGCAGTCCGGCCTCGTTCATTGCCCAGCGCCGACCGCTGGCAGAACGGCCCCAGGCGGCGGCAGACCGCCAAACGCCCGGCCACTGGGAGGCGGACCTGATGCTCTTTCGCACCTACGGTCAAGCAGTCTTGACCCTGCACGAGCGCCACTCGCGCCTGTTGCTGGCCGCGCGACCGCCCGGCAAGGCGGCAGCGCCGATCGCCACTATCCTGCACGACCTGTTCGCCGCGCTGCCCCCAGCGTGCAGCCAGACCGTCACGTTCGACAATGGCACGGAGTTCGCACAGCATTACCGCCTCCATGACTTGGGCATCCAAACCTTCTTCTGCGATACCCACTCGCCCTGGCAGAAAGGGGGCATCGAGAACGCCATCGGCCGCCTGCGGCGCCGGCTGCCGCGCAAGACCGACCTGGCACAGGTGAGCCAACAACGCTTTGCGCAACTGGTCCACGCCTACAACCACACCCCGCGCAAGTGTCTTGACTTCCAAACGCCAGCCGAAGTATTCATCAACCAGGTGTTGCACTTGAAATGTGAATCCACCTTCCGGCTTTCGCCGGAGTGACGGAGCTATGGAAAAGTCTCCTTACGACCGGGCGCGGGTTCGTCTCCCGCGCCCGCCGTCCGCCTCCGTAGCCAGGGCTTTGCCCAACTCGAAACCTTCCGCACCTACCACGTCCTTGATCTCCCTGCCGATCCAGTCAGAGACAGGGGATGCAATCGGAACGGACGCCTATTGGCCGAAGTAGCCCGACGAAAAGACCAGCCCGTCGTGCCGGATTGCCCAGACATTCATCTGGGTGGAAGCCTCCGGAGTGACGATGCTCCTCTGGAACCAGTAGCCGTCCTCGGTAGCTTTCAGTATCGCCTCGCCCACGTTGAATCCGTCTGAGGTAACGTAATCCCTTGCGTCTTTCCCCACGTGGCCCGGAAGGCGAGCGTCAACTAAGGTCTCCCCGTCCTCGCCGATGATGACCATGTACCACTGGCCGTCTATGCTCTCGCGGCTGTTGTAATGTGCGACCGTCGCCTCAAGCCCCTCGCGCTCGTACATGTCTATCGCCTTCTGTACGTAACTCCGGGTGTATCCCTCGGGGTCATCCGGCAGCGGATAGTAACCCGATGCGAAAATGTATCCGTCGTGCCTCTTGGCGTAGGACACCTTCGGGGTCTCCGCCTCCGTTATCGGGTGCGGCCACGGATACTCTATCCAGTGGCCTTCCTCTGTCGCCTGCGCTATCTCCTTGCCGAGCTCGTACCCGTCCGAACTCACCACGTCCTTGATATCTGTTCCGACGAGGCGGCTGAACACAGGGTGTATCACGTAGATGTCGCTGGCGTCCGTCGCGAACAGATACCACTCGCCCTCGATACTCGCCACGCTGTTGTAGTACGCCTTCACCGACTCCAGACCGAACTCTTCGTATCGCTCTATCGCCCGGTTCACGTACGCAACCGTGTACTCTCTCGGATCCGCTCCCACCCAGGGCGGGGTCTCGGGATCCTCCCTGCCGGCGTAGTACCCCGACGCGAATATCTTCCCGTCGTGCCGGACAGCCCAGGTTACCTTGCTCTCCTCGTTCAGCGAGACCGGGCTCGGCCACAGGTACTCAACCCAGATTCCTTCCGCGGTCGCCTGCGCTATCTCCCGGCCCCAGTTGGGGATTGTCCGAACTGGTCACCGCTTTGATGTCCGTGCCAATCAAGTCCGGCAGGAATGGATGCACCAGATAGATGTCGTTCTCGTCCATCATGAACAGGTAGAACTGACCGTCGAAGCTTTCGCGGCTGTTGTAGTAGGCGATCGTAGCGTCGAGGCCGTTGTCGTCGTAATACCGGATGGCCCGGTTGACGTACTCTTTGGTGGTGTCTGCTACGTTCTCGATCACCACGAAGTGCCTCGCCCGGAACACCAGCCCGTCCAGGACCATTATGAAAATCCTCGCCGGTTCCAGCTGTCCCCCGGCCGCGTGGTTGGGTATCAGCCCATCTAACCAACGGCCCTCCTCCCCAGTCTTTTCTATCTCTCCGTGGAACGGCCCGCCGGGAGCGTGCGAATCGAACATGTTCCCTATCAAATGGTTGACGGGCGATGCCAGCACGACATACGTCTCAGCGTCGAGCAGGTCCAACTGGCGTTCGCCCTCCCGGCTGCTTGGGTCGCTGTAGCGCTCGATTGTCGCCTCCAGCCCGTTCTCCTTGTAGTATGCGATGGCATTCTCCACGAAGGCCCGGGTGAGCGCGTCATCGTCATCCTCCGGCACTTCCGCCAGCGTGGGCGCTTCCTCGTCCGGTGCGGCCGGCGGCGCCGGGACCGCAACCGGCTGCACCGCGCACGCTGCCCCAAGCACGGCAATTAGCCCGATAGCCGCCACGTACACAGCAGCCTTACGCATGCAGTCGAAGTGAGCCGAGAACATTGTTTCTCCCTTTTTGCATCCGGCCGTTACCCTGGCAAAGACGTGTCCCCACCCGGACGCCAGCGGCGCGGCTTCCACCGGGAAAGTGAACGTACCTATACAATACAAAGATTTTAGAGTACACACTTTCCACACGTCAAACCGCCGCGCGCGGCCTCTGCTATGCTTGGGAGAAAGGACGGAAGCGCCTGAGAGGAGCAGCATCGATGAAGAACACGACCATTCCCCGGCCCGAGCCGACGCCGGGCAATACTGCTTGGTGGACCCACGACCGCTTCGGCCTCTTCATTCACTGGGGCATCTACGCGCTGGCCGGCCGCCACGAGTGGGTGAAGAAGTACGAAGAAATCAGCGACGCGGACTACCAGCCGTACTTCGATAACTTCGACCCCGATCTCTACGACCCGGCGGCCTGGGCGCGCACGGCGCGGGAGGCCGGCATGAAGTACGTCGTCCTCACCAGCAAGCACCACGACGGCTTCTGCCTGTGGGACAGCCACCTCACCGGCTACAAAGCCACGAACACGCCCGCCAAGCGCGACCTCTTGAAACCGTTCGTCGAGGCCTTTCGCGCCGAGGGCCTGAAAGTCGGCTTCTACTACTCGCTCATCGACTGGCACCATCCCGAATTTCCCGTGGACGGCGTCCATCCCCAGGCGAACGACCTGGCGTTCCGGGAGGCCACCAAAGACCGCGACGTGCGCAAGTACGCGGCGTACCTCCACGGCCAAGTGCGCGAAATCCTTACCATGTTCGGTACCATCGACCTCCTCTGGCTCGACTTCTCGTACTCGCAGCAGGACTACGGCTGGAGCAAGGGCAAGGGCAAAGACGACTGGCAGAGCGCGGAACTCATCCGGATGGTGCGGGAGATAAACCCCGGCATCATCGTCAACAACCGCAGCGAAATCGAGCAGGACTTTCACACGCCCGAGCAGTTCATCCCGCCCAGTTGGCTGCACGTGGACGGCAAGCCGGTGAACTGGGAAGCCTGCCAGACCCTGAACGGCTCCTGGGGCTACCACCGGGACAACCTGGACTGGAAGTCTCCGCAACTGCTCGTGGAGATGCTTATTGACTGCGTTTCCAAGGGCGGCAACATGCTCCTGAACGTGGGGCCAACCGCCCGCGGCGAGTTCGATCCCCGCGCCCAAGCCACGCTGGCGGAAATCGGCGCGTGGATGCGGCAGCACGGACGCGCTATCTACGGCTGCACCCAAGCGCCATTTACGCCGCCCACCGACTGCCGCTACACCTACAACCCGGCAACCAACCGCCTCTACCTGCACGTCTTCACGTGGCCGCTCAAGTACCTGCACCTGCCCGGCCTGCGCAACCGCGTGCGCTACGCCCAACTCCTGCACGACGGCTCCGAGGTCAAGACCTTCGACTTTACCCAGCACCACCGCTATCCCAGCGCTGGAGAGGACACGCTCACGCTGGAACTGCCCATCCAACGCCCCGGCGCGCATACGCCGGTGGTTGAACTATTCCTGACTGATTGATAGACTACAGTTGCCGGTATTCGAGGCGCTTGGCCGTGCCCGACGCGCTCTTTTTTCGGGTCAGCCGTAGCGCGGGGGCTTGTCCCCCGCCTCTTGCAACGCGGCGCGCGCCGGTGTAGGGGCACGACATGTCGTGCCCCTACACCGGGTGACACACCGTCTAGACAGATCCTATTCGAAACTCTCCACTTCTCAATGCGACACCATGTGTGCTTGTCCCCCGCCTCGCGGCACAAATCGCGGACGCCACTCGCGAAACTCGCTTAACGCTGCAAAATCGACGCTCTACACCCAGGAGAACAACGCCATGCTCTACGCCGGTGTCGGTCGCGCCGCTCTCACGCCGCCGCTCGGCACGCCGCTCGTTGGCTACGGCGGCCGCGAGCACGGCGCGGATGCCGTCCGCGATGACCTCTACGCCACGTCGTTAGTGCTCGCGATGAGGTCACCGGAGTCATCGGACGGCGACATTACGTTTGCCCTGGTCACCCGCGATCTCTGCGCGCTCCCCATCCAGCAAGTTCGCTACGTGCGATGGCTGATCGAAGAGCGCGCCGGTATCCCGCCGGAGCACGTGATGATAAACACGTCCCACACGCACGCGGGATCGCTCACAACCTACAACGACGAAACCCCCGAGAGCGTGCATCAGGCGCGGCCCCGTGCTGTGGCATAGGTGTACAATAGCGGGTGGCGGGGGCAGCGAGCATTCTCACACCGTCGCTCCGCGCTCGACGTTCTCTGCGGCAGCGGGAAGTTTAGCGTGACTGAGAGAGCGCCGGGCGCGCACGTCGCCGCGCCGACACCGCCGACCGGCTCTCAAACGGCGGCGGAGACAGGATTAGCCAGGCCAATTCGGCGGCAAGGCCGTCTTCATCGAGGATGCGCGGACAATGACCCAGAGAATAGCCATCGTTGGCGGCGGCATTGCCGGGCTGGGCGCCGCTTGGGCGCTGCACCACCATCCGGACCGCTTTGACTTCCGGTTATTCGAGGCCAATGATCGGATTGGCGGCAACGCGATCACGGCCGATATGCCTCAGGCCGACGGCAGTTCAATTCCCTTCGACATTTCCGTTACGGCCTGTATACCGTCGGTGTACGAGCACATGCTGCTGCTGATGGAACAGTTCGGCATCGAACTGATCGATACCCGCTTCAGCTACAGCGTGAAGTACCGCGGCCGCGTGTACGCCCACGACTTCGACTCCGACATCAGAGCGCAACTGCAAAGCGAGATTGCCCAGTTTCAGAGACTCTTGCGGCGTCTGCACTGGTTTGGCGGGCTTACCCGCGCCCAATCGAAGTTGCTGAACGCCATCAACCCATTCAACTACGTCAGCATGGGCACGGTCCTGAATTGGGGTGGATACTCCGGCGACTTCCGGTACAAGATCCTCAAGCCCATGTTCGTCAACTTTCTGATGGCGACTAACGTGTTCGACATGCCGGCGGCGCTCTTCGCGCGGTATCTCGAGTTCTTCGACATCGAATCCGCGACGCCCATGAACACCTGGGACCAGGGAACGCGGCGCATCTACAAGAACCTGTCGGCGGGTTTCCAAGATAAGATCTACCTGGAGCGGCCGGTGCGCAAGGTGTACCGGCAGCCGTCCGGCGTGGTGGTGGAGGATGAGGACGGCGTGCGGGAGGCGTTCGACCAGGTGATCTTCGCCTGCAACGCCAACCAGACGCTGATGATGCTCGATAGACCCACCTTCATGGAGCGCTACATTCTCTCATCCATTCGCTACGAGAGCGAACTCCACAACCATACCGTCGTGCATTCGGACGCCTCGGTGCTGCCCGACAACGCGGTGAAGCCGTTGACCACGCGGAGCAACCACATCGAACAGTACGGCGCCCGGCCGGACAACTATGAAATCACCTACATCATGCACAACCAGCAGCCGTGGGCAAAGCGCTCCGACAAGCCGTGCCTGGTCACCTATAACCCCATCAGCCGTATCGATGAGGAGAAGATCATCAAGAGGTGGTGGTTCCAGCACGTGGTGCACGACGTGCGCCACGTTGCCTGGCTGGTCAACCTGTTCCGCTTCATCCAGGGCAAGCGGCGTTCGTGGCACTGCGGCGCGCACACGCTGATCAACAGCCAGGAGACCTGCCTCATCACCGGGCTCGCCGCCGCGCGGCAACTCGGCGCGGATTACCCATTCGACGATCCCGCCGCCAGGCGGACGTTCAATCACTACGGCAGCATCATGTACGGCTGGCGCTTCAGGAAGGCGTAGCGCCGCCTGACACGGCGAGTCAATGCGCAACGAGTGTGAACTACACCGTGCGCGGGGAAAATCGAGAATACGATTCCCGGTAGAGGGTCAGTTGCTACCCTGAGCGTCGGGGTAGAACTGGGCGCAGTAGCGGCGGTACCGGGTGATTTCGCCGTCGGAGCGGCAGAGGCGCGGTAGGGGCTGGTACCGCTTGCGGGTCCAGATAACCTCATCCTGCAAGACTTCCCGCTGTTGTTGAGACGCGGTGAACTTATTCATGATCGGCGCGCGCAGCCCCACGGGCAGAAACCCCAGCCCGGCCAGCCACCGCTTCGGCTTGCGCAACTCCCGTATCTGCGATGCCAGCCACACGTCTATGAGGGTGCCGTCTACCGGGGTCGCAAGCACCCAGAGACGCATGTCCATGCCGATCGAGCGCTCGCGAATGTCCACGAACGAGTAGCCCAGCCCGTAGACGTGGGTGTCGGCGGTGAGATCGAAGGTAAGAGAGCCGACTTTCGCGATCGAGCGGGTTGACTTGAAGTTGAACCGGCTCCTGAGGTGCGGCCCGTCTACCGACACCGGCTCGACGCGCTCCACGTTGCCAAAGCCGTGGATGTACCGCAGGTGGGCCAGGTCCACCGCATTCTCCGACGTCTCCTGGGGATGGCCGGCAAAGCGAACCGTCCGCATCTCCAGGCCGCACCATCCCTCTACGTCAATGGAATCCGCGGGCAGGGTCCACTGCGGCTCCCGTCCCTCGATGCCCCACCAGGCGAAGATCATGCCGGCGATTTCCTGCGTCTCGAATACGCTCAGCCCCGTGTGCCGGGGCGGCGGCGCGTAGGGAGTGGCGACGCACGTGCCGGTGGCGTCAAATTCATAGCCGTGGAAAGGGCAGACCAGCCGCCCTTCGCGCACGCGCCCGCCGGCGGCCGGGCCAAGGTCTGCGCCCAAGTGGGGGCAGTAGGCCCCGGCCACGCAGACGCGCCCATTCTCATCACAATAGGCAACGATGTTCTCGCCCATCCAGGTCTTCTGGATGAGCTTCTCTCGCTCTATGGCCCCGCGGCTGGCGATGAAGTACCAGCCCTCGGGAAACGGATACAGCGATGAAGCGTCCCCAGGCTGTGTGAGTGGAGTCGACATCGTTTGGCGCTCTCCGCAATCACTCAAGAACTCAAGAACTTACTATACGCGAAATTCATTGATAATGATACCAGCCGGTGTGTATTGTATGCTACTATTGTATAGTCAGTTATTGTATGGTCAGTTTGTGAGGAGTGCGGTACCTTTGCATCTCAGCAGGATTGCCTTCACGTACAACTGGGGCCTCTCCGGTTTGCTCCTGTTCGGGTTGCCCTCACCGCAAGGCAAACTCTGGAGTGGGGAAGGCGCCAATGCAAGGCCAGTTCAAGCAGCGACACGCGGAGGCAAGCGCATATGAGTCTCATTGAGGCAGGTAAAGCGGTCTACCGGCTAAGTCTACCCGAGGAACTCGTCCTGATGCTCCTCAATGAGGAGACCGGCTACTTCCGGCAGGTGCCCGGTTGGGACTTGAACTGCGCTATCATTGGCGCCGTACTCGCGGAACTCTTCTTGCAGTCTCGGATTGACACGGATATGGAGTCCCTCACTGTGCTGGACCCGACCGAGACGGGCGACCCAGTCGTGGATTCCATTCTGGCGAAAATCGTGGAAGAGCCGGAGCAATACAATGCGCAGTACTGGATCGAACGGCTCGTCTTTCGCGCGGGGCCGATCTTCGAACAGACGCTGGAGCGCCTGGCTGAAGAGAACATTCTCGATTACCACGACGGCGAATTCTGGACGATGTCCCGCACTGCCTGGCGGAGCGGCCAGCGGGACGGTTCCCTTGAAGGCACTGAGGCGGACTTCGTCAAGTCGCGCGTGGGCCGGGCAATCTTCGACGATGAAATCCCCTCCCCAAGAGATGTCATCGTCATCTGCCTCCTCAATACATGCGACGTCGTGCGCTTCATCTATCCGCTCGAAGAAGAGTCGGAGCAGCGCATTCAGACAATCTGCAAGATGTCGGATATCGGCCGTGCCGTTGCCAGCGCGGTCAGCGAAAACCTCGCCGCGCACCTGCTCCGGCGGTCCGCTTTTTCAAGGACAATTCCCACGGTCCCGCTCCACCGGATGCTATTGAACGGACACCTTCGCAACGGCAACCTGCCCGCGCTCTTTGCGGATCTCACGGAAGAGTACGGCCCGGTCTATCAACTGCGCCCGCCGTTCGCGAAACCGCTGACATTCCTGGCGGGAGCACGCACAAATCAGTGGTTCCGCCGCAACGGACGCATGCACTTGCGGTCTAAGGACTATCTGGTAGGGTTTGAAAAAGTGTTCGGCACGTCCGGCATGTTGCCCGCGCTGGACGGCGCCGATCACTTCCGGCTGCGCAAGGCCTCCCAGCCGAGCCTCTCCCGCGAGAGATTGGAAGGCCAGATGGGCCGTCTGTACGACCTTGCCCGGTCTCATATGGCCACGTGGAAGGTCGGCGACGTCCTTCCCGCCAGCAACGCGTGCCTGAAGCTGATAAACGCGCAGATCTCGCCGATCCTCATCAGCGTTGAATCGCAAGACCTCATCGACGACCTGATCGCCTACAAGCAGCGGGCGCTTAGCACGGGTGTGCTTAAGGTCTTGCCTCCATTCATGATGCATACACCGCGCATGAAACGCTGCTCCAAGAAAGTTGGCGAGCTCTTGGAGCGAATTAACAGCGTCCATACGCCCGCACAACGCGCCGGTTGTCCGCGCGACCTGCCGGACGACTTCCTGAGTTTGTACGAAAGCGACCCGCAGTTCTTCCCAGAGGCGAACCTGCGCTTTCATCTGGTGGCGCCGCTGATCACCAGCATGTACGTGAGCGACGCCCTTAGTTTCGCGCTCTACTCCCTGATTTCCCGCCCTGAACTCAACGACAGAATCCGGGCCGAGGCCGAGGCGCTGTTTGCGGACGGCGACCCGGATCCCAAAGACATCAGGGGTGACGCAATCGACGTCACCCACCGTTTCCTGATGGAGATCATGCGCCTCTACCCAACCATTCCCATATCCGTCAGGCACGTGATGAACTCTTTCACGATAGAGGGCTACGAAATCGATGAAGGGTCGCGCATCTACATTGCCCAGACGGCATCCCACTACATGGAGAAAGTTTTCCCCGAGCCGCACACGCTCGACATCGACCGCTACCTGCCGCCGCGCAATGAGCATCGCAGTCCCGGTTATGCCCCGTACGGGCTGGGCACGCACACCTGTCTCGGCTTCCGGTGGGTAGAACTGCAACTGGCCGTAAACCTGCTCATGCTGGTGCACTACTACACGTTCGAGATTGCTCCCAAGAACTACAAGCTCAAGATCGACCCGTTTCCGACGTTGAGCACGAGCAAGAAGCTGAAGTTCGTCGTCGCCGAGCAGCGGCGCGAGCTCTACGCCTGACGCGGCGGCGCTTTCCAAACGGCCCTTCGTTAACGAGATTGACGGCGGTAGGCCGCGTGCGGTCTGCCGCCGTCAATCTCCTGCGCCTTCTGCGGTAGACTCCACTAAGAGCCTGTTTACGATCTTTCTGTCTGCACGAGGAACGTTCGCCCTGAGCCGCGTCGAAGGGTGAACGGAACCACCGCAAGGTTGCATATAGCCGTTCATGCTTCGACAGGCTCAGCACGAACGGTCTCTATCGACTTTGCAAACTCCCTCATAAGCAGATAGTAAACAGGTTCTAAGCGCTTTGGCGCTGATGTATGTTCTCGATTGCCACGTCAAGCTCATCCCACTCACGCTTGATCATCGAACGCAGGCGCATGTTCTGGAATGCGCCCCAGATTGTCATCGCGGGCGGCACCACCAGGATGGAGACGAGCAGTGAGTAGGCGATCGTAATCGCCGCCGTAATGCCGAATTGCTGGGACGCGGCCAGCGGCGCGGCCACCAGCACCCCGAGCCCCAACGCCGTTGTCAACGCGGAGCCGAGCAGCGCCGAGCCGGTGGTGGCGAGCGTCTCCGTCGCCGCTTGCTCCGGATTGCGGCTCCGGGAGTATTCTTCCCGGTACCGGTGAATCATGTGAATGGTGTAGTCCACGCCGATGCCGATCGCCAGCGCCGTGATCAAGGACGTGACGTTCGTATACGGGATGCCCAACAGCGCCATCGTGCCCAGCACCCAGATGACGGCGATGACAATGGGGCCCACCGCGATGATCGACAGCGCCGGCTGGCGCGCCGTCACCCAGAAGAAGATTGCCAGCACCGTCAAGGCCACCGTAACCGTAGCGCCAATCGCCTCAGTCTGGCGCGCCGTGATTTCGTCCGTGATATTCACCAGGACTATGTCGAGCGAGGTTGCCGTAATCGCGTTGTCGTCGCCGAGCCAGAGAGCCTCGACTTCCTCTTGAACGGCCTTCGCTCCCTCGGGGTCTCCAATGTGCATGGGGAACTGGAGCAGCATGGCGTCTATCCCGTCCGGATTGTTCACCAAGTTGCGCGCCAGAGCGGGATCTTGGGCTTGGATGCGGTCGAGCAACTCCTGCATCAGCTCTGCGTCGAATTCAGCGCCCGCGGTGGCTTCCCGGTAGAGTGCGGCCAACTCCGGGTCGTACTTGTCGCCGGGTTCCCCGCTGTCATGGATCCAGTCCCGAACGATCATCTCATAGGAAGACTGGATTGGCCCTGCCGCCGCCTGCGGGCGGCGCTCTTTATCTTCGAAAGCGTTGGTGAGATCGCGCACGTTCAGGAAGGTGCGCGTCTCCGTAGCCTCGCCCTTCACCAGCACGCTGGCTACTTCGGTTGACCCGCCCACGGCTGAGTCGAGCGTCTCCATATCCGCCATCACGCTCCCGTCCCGCGGCAGGATCTCGCGGATCGTGAACTCCGACTCGAGCCTGGTGGCGTTGTACCCAAGCCAGACCGTCAATGCAATTACCACGACGAAGTAGGGTACCGGCCTGCGCGTGACCGACGCTCCCATCAGCGCCGCTACCCGCCCAATGCCGGGCAGCGCGTTCATGACAAGCCGGGGCGGCTTCAACGTGCCGCGCGCCTCGCGCCGGCGGTCGATGATAAGCCAGCCGGCCGGCAGTAACGTCAGCATCACGATGAGGCTGCTTCCCACGCCCAGCCCCGCGACGACGCCAAAGTCGCCAATCACGCCGATTGGGGAAATCAGGCCCGCCAACAGGCTCACGATGGTGGTAACGGCGGCGAGCACCAGCGGAACGGTGACGGTGCGCAAGCCCCTGCGCACCGCTTCGAGCACCGGCCCGCCGGCGGCGCGTTGCTCGCGGTAATGCGCGACTGACTGGATCGCATAGTCCACCGTGAGGCTGATTACAATTACCGGGATCATCATGGTCAGGGAACTAGGCGGCCCAATCAGACCCAGAGCGCTCGGGCCGAACCAACCCTCCAGCCCTATGACCCAAATCAGCGAAAGGATGAGCCCCAAGAACGTGAGCAGCAGATCGGAGAACGTGCGCATGAAGACCAGGAGCAACGCCATGATGAGCAGCAGCGCCACCCCTACCAGCGGCAGCATCCCCTCCTCTGTGGCTTGCTTGTACTCATCCTCGACAACGATTGGGGAGATGGTGCTCACTTGCAGCGGGCCTTCATCCTCGATCGCCAGTTGGTGGATACGACGTTGCGCTTCCTCTACCTGCTCGTCGCCCGTGTCGCGCAGGTGGACGTTGGCGATCGCGACCGAGGTACCGTCCGTGTCGGTTCCCGTCATCGCCTCCAGCGCCTCCTGGATCTGCGGGAGGCTGCGGGCGGACTCGATCTGCTCCTGCGCGATCGACGCCAGGCTGTCCGCTTGAAGCGCCTGCTTGATCAGCAGCGCGGGCGCGATGACCGCATTAGCCGGCGCCAGCAGGTCCGTGACGCCCGGATCATCGGCGATCTTGGCGAGCAAAGCGTCCATTTGGGCAAGCCCATTGGGATTCAGCGCCTCCCCGCGAAACACGAGCGTGGCAACGATAACCTCGCCGGAATCCCCGAAGAACTCGTCGATCTCGGCCATCACGCGGGAGACGTCGCTCTCCGGCGGCAGGAACGCCTCGGACTCCGCCGGCATCTCCCGCCGCGTCGCCCCCGCGCCCATCAGCACGGTGAGCAAGATGACGACCAGGATCGTAACGTATGGCCGCGCCGTAATCAGCCTGCTCAGCACATCGAGCACATTTTCCATACCACTTCTCCCTGTGTGAAATAGCTCCGGCCACCGGCGGCCGCCCGCTGCATGCCACTCTCCCGGTCCCTGGAGAGACTCGATGGGAGCGGCCCTTGACATCTCGCACTCTGCCCGCGGTTTTGTTCATCTATGCGGGCGTCCGCCGTCGGTCCTGCGCAACAATGGATTCCAGAACAACAATTGCCGCTACTAAGGGTAGCACGTGCAATCCCACAAAACCAGAATCGACGAGAAGCGGGGGTTGCAAACCGCTATCGACCCGTAGCCACTTCACATTGCGGGGGACAAGCCCCCGCCGGTAAAGAAGAGTGTGAACGAAATCGATTGACCCTACGGAAGACGCAGGTTACAAACCTGCGCTACCGGAGAAACAAGCGTAGATTTCATTCTCACTGCGTTTGATGCGACAACATTAGGGGCCAGCCCCCGCACTTCGCCTGTCCGGTAGCGTAGGTTTTTAACCTGCGCATCTTGCCGTGGCGTCGGCTCCGATGGAAGACCGGAGGCGGGGGACAAGCCCCCGCGCTACGTTTGCCTGAGATTCCTCGCTTGCGCTCGGCCCGGCACTACGCCGGCGGGACACTAGGTATGTCACTAGCTGCTTGCGCTGGAGTACTTCGTCAGCGCCAGTTTCCAGAAGAGGTGGGAAAGAATCAGCAGTCCGGCGGTCATGCCGAAGGCGGCGAGGGTGAAGGCGGGGCTGAGCAGGCCCATGAGGGCCTGGCTGGGAACGGTTGCGACAAAAGCCACCGGCAGCACGAACGTCAGGCCCATCCGCAGCGCGCCGCGAAAGACGTCGGTGGGGATGCGGGCAATCTCAATCATGTTGTAGTAGAGGTAGGCGACATTGCGGAGCCGGCCGGTCCAGAATACTACCGAGACCGCCATGAACCAGAGCGAGTAGGTGATCAAGCACGCGCACAGGATCAGCGCCAGATAGAGCAGCGCGCCACCCCACGTGAGCGGCTCCGCGAGCAAGCCGACCGCGTACCACAACACGCCCCCGCCGAGCGCAACCTGCACCAGCGGATCCCAATCGAACTTGCGGGTGGAGACGTAGAAGCGGGCGCTGACCGGCTTGCTCAACACGAAGTCCAAGTCACCCCGGTTGATCAGGTCGGAGAGCGCGTTCATGTTTTCGCCGAAGATCGTCTCCACGATGCCGTCCACGATCATCACCGTCGCCGCCAGGACCAGCATGTGTTCCATGCGCCAGCCCGCGATGGTCTGCACGTGGCCAAAGATGAAGTGGATGGAGGCGACGTACACGGCGGCATAGAAGATGGTGGAGACGCTCCACACCGCGGTGCTCAGCCGGTATTCCAGCGCGTTCAGGATGGAGTTCTTGGCAAAAGCCGCGTAGAGCCGCAGGTATCGCACCATCTTTCAGCCCCCGTACGCGCCAAAACGGCGCAATCCGGCCGCAAACACGCGCCGCATCAGCAAATAAGCTGCCGCCAGCCACGCCGCTTGCACCGCCAGTCCACCCAAAGCCGCCGCAAGATCGAGCCGCCCCTGAATCAACTGCACTTGAAAGAAGTAGAGGTAACGAAACGGTAGGAAGTGCGTGAGGCGCTCCACCGCGCCAGGCATGAGGTCCAGGGGGATGATGCTGCCGGCCAGGAACATCGTGACGATGAGATATACCTCGATGATACCGTCCACTTGACCGATCCAGAAAGCCAGAAAGCCCAGGGTCACTTTCAGGCAGTAGCTCAGCAAGAATGAAAGCGCCGCGCTTACGAGTAGAATAGGCACGATTTCCCACCTGATCCCAAAGCTGTCCAGCGCGCTCTGTCCGAAAATCAAGAAGAAGACCAGCAGCATCGGCGCCAGGAAGAAGACGCGCACGCCCCTCCAGGCAACGTCTCCCGTAAGCTGTTCCAGCATAAAGGGAAACGGGCGCACGAGGTACTTGGAGAGGTTGCCGCTGCGTATCAGCGCGCTCGTGTTCCACTCCGGATGAGGCGTCAAGAGCGTGCTGAACACCAGGAACATGAGATAGTAGTTCACCATGTCCTGCACGGCGTATGCGCCAATCCGATCAACGGTGCGGAAGGCGGCCGTCCAGAGGGCTATCATCACGAGCGGCAGCACCGCGTCTCCGATGAAATAGACGAGACTCTCGGCGCGATACATCAAGGACTCTTGCCAGGAGGCAAGGAACACCGCGCGTGCTTTCGAATACAGTTTCTGCATACAAAACTCGCCTAACTACTCGCGCTGGAGTACTTCGTCAGCGCCAAGCGCCAGAAGAGGTGGGAGAGGATGAGGAGCGCGGCGGTCATGGCGCAGGCGGTGAGGGCGAATGCGGGGCTGAGGAGGCCCATGAGGGCTTGGCTGGGGACCGTGGCGATGAAAGCCACCGGCAGCACAAACGTCAGGCCGATGCGGAGCGAGCCGCGAAAGACGTCGGTGGGTACGCGGGCAATCTCAATGAAGTTGTAGTAGAGATTCGCTACGTTATTGAGTCTACCGGCCCAGAACGTGACCGACACGACCATAAACCAGAGGGAATAGGCCATCAAGCTCGCGCACAATACCAACCCCACGTAGAGCAGCGCGCCATGCCAGGCAATCGGCTGCGCGAGCATACCAATTGCGTACCATAGTACGGCGCATCCAGTAACCACCTGTACTAACGGGTCCCAATCAAACCGCCGCGTTGAAACGTAGAAGCGTGAGCTTACCGGCTTGCTCAACACGAAATCGAGCTCCCCGCGATTAATGAGCCCGGAGAGCCCGTTCATATTCTCGCCAAAGATCGACTCCACGATGCCATCCACGATCATCACGGTGGCCGCCAGCACCAGCATCTGCTCCATGCGCCAGCCGGCGATCGTCCGCACGTGGCCGAAGATGAATTGGAGCGATAGCACGTAGACCACAGCGAGGAGGACCGTGGCAATGCTCCAGATCGTGAAACTCAGCCGATATTCCAGCGAGTCCAGGATGGAATTCTTGGCAAAGGCGCGATAGAGCCGCACGTACCGTCGCATAATTCAGCCTCCATACGCGCCGTAGCGGCGCACCCCGGCGGCAAACACCCATTGCATAAGCAGGTACGCCAGTACCAACCACATGCCCTGTATAGCGAGCCCGCCCAGCGCAGACAGAAAGTCGAGCCGGCCCTGGAGCAACTGCACCGGGAAGAAATAGAGGTAGCGAAACGGCAGAAAGAACGTCATTCGCTCCACTGCCGGCGGCATCAAGTCCAAAGGCATGATGTTCCCGGCCAGAAAAATCTTGACAATAATAAACACTTGGGCAATTCCATCAATGCGACCTATCCAGAACGCCAGCAGGCCGATGGACAGCTTGAGGCAGTAGCTTAGCAAAAAGGAAAGCACCATGCTCGCCAGCAGGATGGGCGTAGTCTCCCACGTCAGCGCGAACGCATCCAGCAGGCCCCACCCAAGAGTGAGGACAATCAAGAGTATGAGCGGAATGAGAAAGAAGAGCCGGACGACTCTTCCAGCGACTTCACCTGCGAGCAGCCACAGTTGGAACGGGAACGGCCGCACGAGGTGCAGAGAGATTGCGCCATTGCGAATGAGGTAGCTTGAGTACCCCTCCGGATAGGGCGTCAGAATCGTGCTCAGGGCCAAGAACATGACGTAGTAGTGGACCATGTCTTCGACCGCGTACGCTCCAACCCGATCAACGGTGCGGTACGCCGCCAGCCAGAGCGCAATCATCACGAGCGGTATAACGGCGTCGTTGATGAACCAAATAAAACCCTCGGTGCGATATATGAGGGCATCTTGCCATGAAAAGAGAAAGGCCGCGCGTAGTTTACGAAACAGTTTCTGCATACGCGGGCCGTTCACCGGAGAAGAACTGCCGCACCACCTCGTCAACCTCGGGTTCGACGATGTTCAGGTCCAGCACTGGGAAGTCCTGTAGCAATCGAGCGGAGACCTGCGGCACGGCGTCGCGGGCAATGCGCAGGGTGGTGGTGCGGGGGCGGTAGGCGGTCACCGCGCCGAACTCGGCCAATGCGGCTTCCGCCACCGGCGTGGCGAACGTTACGGTGATGAACTTGTAGTCGGCGTAGCGGCGCACGACCGTATCCAGGTCGCCGTCGAAGACGAGATGGCCGTGGTCGATTATGAGCACCCGGTCGCAGAGCGCCTCCACGTCGCGCATGTAGTGGCTCGTCAGGATGACCGTCGCGCCATAGCGGGCGTTGTACTCGCGCACGAAGTTGCGGATGTTCTGCTGCATCACCACGTCCAGGCCGATGGTCGGCTCGTCCAGGAAGAGCACCTGGGGCCGGTGCAGCAGCGCGGCCAGCAACTCGCACTTCATGCGCTCGCCCAACGAGAGTTTGCGCGCCTGCACGTTGATAACCTGCTCCAGTTCGAGGATCTGCACCAGTTCGTCCAGCGTCTCGTGGAAATGCGCGTCCGGCACCTCGTAGATTTCCTTGTTGATGAGAAAGGTCTCCATGGGCGGCAAGTCCCACCAGACCTGGTTCTTCTGTCCCATCACCAGGGCAAAGCGCCGCTGAAAGGCCGCCTGGCGCTGCCACGGCGTGTAGCCCAGCACGGATACCTCGCCGCCGGTGGGATAGAGCAGCCCGGAGAGCACTTTGAGCGTGGTGGTCTTGCCCGCGCCGTTCGGGCCCAGGAAACCGACCAACTCGCCGGGCTCGATGGAGAACGAGATGTCGTCCACGGCCTTCACGTCGTAGGTCTTGCGCCGCACGAACGACTTGAGCGAGCCGACCAGTCCCGGTTCTTTCTGGTGGACTGCGTAGTATTTGGAGAGGTTTTGTACGGAAATCGCACTCATGGCGGCATACGTGGTTCCATGCGGTTTTTGTGGGTTGAACGCTCTCCTGCCGGCAACGGTGACCACACCGGCTCCAGTCTACCCCAATTGAACGGTGCACGAATGGGCAGGAGGCCTTGTTGATATTTCGCCGCTCAATTGCGCTCAAGCGGACACACCTATGCTATTCTAGCACGTACCCTAAGACCCTCTAGCCGATAGTTGCTATGGCCAAATGGCATCGAATCAGTAAACAGCCAGGGGGCGAAGAGCAAGTGGCGCCTCTGAAAGTCCATGCGAAAGCGACCGTTCACACTTAGATGCTTCGACAGGCTCAGCAAGGCAAGCTCAGTACGAACTAAAGGCGCACAATCCAGATTTGCAGCGACGGGCCTGCGCGTTGGTCCCGCTCAAAGAGAGTTAGCAAGTAGGTCTCAAGTGGACACGAAACCACAATCAGAAACATGTGCAGCCACGCTGCCGCTCGTCAACATCGTAGGCGAGAAAGTCGCGCTCGGCCCATTGCGCAAAAGTCTGATTCCAACCTATACGCGCTGGTACAACGACTTCAATACGCTTCGTACGCTGGGAGCAATGCCGGTCCCACTTGAAGTGGAATTGGAAGAGAAGTGGTATGAGCGCGTGATTCAGCGTGGCGAGACCGAAATAGCCTTTACCGTGTACCAGCGGGACACCATGCGACCCATCGGCAACACCGGTCTCAACGACATTGACTATCGCAACCGCACTGCCGAGTTCGGCATTACAATTGGCGAGCCCGAAGCGCGCGGGAAGGGCTATGGCACGGAGACGACGCAACTGATGCTCGGCTATGCGTTCACGGCACTCGGCATACACAACGTAAAGCTAACCGTCCACGCATACAACCTGGCCGGTATCCGTGCCTACACGAGAGCCGGCTTCAAGCAGTATGGGCGTCGCAGAGAGAAGATTCTCATGGGTGGCAAGCGCTGGGACGAGATTCACATGGAGTGCCTGTCATCAGAGCGGGGCCCAAGCCCGATACTGGCCGAGGCCTTCAAGTCTGACGAGCCGCGCCCGTCCTCCCAGTAATGGTCTATGCTTGCCCTGAGCCGGTCAGAGGGTGAAACCAGGAATGAAATTTCGCCCTGCGCTCACAACCGTTCACGCCTGGATACTATGCAAGCTCAGGTTAAGCAAGTTTAGGTCTTACCGAGTGATCAAGGCATCACAGAAAGATTCGGGGCACACAACGAATTCGGTCGAAAAGTTCACGCAGGCAAGTCACAAATGAAAGCGAAACCACAAGCAGATTCACCGGGTGCAACACCGCTGTTCAATATCGTCGGCGAAAAGACCGCACTGGGCCCGCTGCGCAAAGATCTAGTGCCTACGTATACCCGCTGGATGAACAACTTTCACACGCTGCGCACCATGGGCGTTCTGCCCCGGCCGCTTACCGCGGAACAAGAGGAGCAGTGGTACGAGCGCGAGTCCGCGGAAAGCGCGGACAATGTCTCGTTTACGATCTACGAGCGGGGCGCCGCACGCCCCATTGGCAACTGCGGTCTCCATGGCATCGACTATCGCAACCGCACGGCCGAATTCGGCATAATGATTGGCGAGCCGGACGCCCGCGGCAAGGGCTGCGGCACGGAGGCCACGCGGCTTATTCTCGGCTACGCCTTCACGGCGCTCGGCCTGCATAACGTCATGCTGCGGGTCTTTGAATACAATCCCGCCGGCATCCGCGCGTACACGAACGCCGGCTTCAAAGAGTTTGGCCGACGCCGCGAAAGCCAATTCATGGGCGGCAAATACTGGGACGTGATCCACATGGAATGCCTGGCGACCGAGTGGGGGCCAAGTCCCGTGCTGGCGGAGGTCTTCAAGCCGGACACGCCGCGACAGTCAACCTAGCAGCAGCCGTGCGCTTTGCAGAGGCAGCCAAGTGCATTGCAGTGGCAGCCAAATGCTTTGCAGTGGCAGCCGAGCGCTTTTGAACCCTTACCGTTCGCCCTGAGCGTGTCGAAGGGCAAATCATGGAGACATTGAGGCTCACGGCGGCGAATACATCGACAAGGCCTCCGCGAAGCCCAAAGAGTTCGAACGGTGGATCGTCAGTGTGCGTATAATCCGACTACGCTGAGTACATAGGTAGGTCGCAAATGGACGCGAAACGACAATCAGAATCATCGACAAATGAACTGCCGCTCGTCAATATCGTTGGCGAAAAGGTCGCGCTGGGCCCGCTGCGCAAAGACCTGGTCCCGCTGTACACGCGCTGGTTCAATGACTTTACTACTACGCGGATGTTGGGACCCATGCCCCGGCCGCTCACCCTGGAACAAGAAGAGCAATGGTACGAACGCGCCAACACGCGCGGCGACGCGGTCGTACAGTTTACGATCTATGAGAAGAACACCGGACGTCCGATTGGCACTACCGGTCTCCACGACATCGACCATCGCAACCGCACGGCCTTATTCGGCATCACGATCGGCGAGCCAGACGCCCGCGGTAAGGGCTACGGCACGGAAGCCACGCAACTGATGCTCGACTACGCCTTCACGGTGCAAGGCCTCCACAACGTGATGCTGCTCGTCCACGAGTACAACCCCACCGGCGTCCGCGCCTATACGAAAGCCGGCTTCAAAGAGTTCGGCCGCCGCCGCGAAAGCCATTTCATGGGCGGCAAGTATTGGGACGTGATCTACATGGAGTGCCTGGCGACCGAGTGGGGCCCAAGCCCCGTGCTGGGCGCGGTCTTCAAACCGGACGAGCCGCGCTAGTCAACCCAGCAGTGGCAGCCGTGCGCTTTGCAGCGGCAGCCGTGCGCTTTGCAGCGGCAGCCGTGCGCTTTGCAGCGGCAGCCGTGCGCTCTTGAATCCTTACCGTTCGCCCTGAGCCTGTCGAAGGGCAATGCATGACGCCAAGCGAAACCCCGCCGCGTTCAGGCCGTTCATGCTTCGACAAGCTCAGCACGAACGGCCTGAACGCACCCTCCAAGAGACTCGCGCCACGTCGATGCCGTCACGCCATACCCAGGCGCCGCTCCAAGAACTCCCGGTTATACACCGCCGAGGCGCGGGCATCATCGCCGGTGGAAGTCTCCAGCACCAGCCAGCCGTCGTAGCCGATGGCGTCGATGGCCGCGAAGATTGCGTCCCAGTCCAGCGGGCCGGAACCCATGAGCGGTATCTGGTCCGGCTCCTTGGTGTGGATTTGGCTGACGAGACCGCCAAGATCTCGCAAATCGGCTGCGGGGTCGAACCCCTGCGTGTGGGCGTTGCCAACGTCGAAGTAGACCCCAATCTGCGGCGAATCGATGGCGGCGACCAGGCGGCGGAAACGCTCCACCGACTGCGGATGCGTGCGTCCCACGCTCTCCGGCGCCATGATCACGCCCTCGCGTTCCGCAGCCGGCATGATCTCGCTGAAGCCGTCCACCCAGCGGTCGAAAGACTCCTCGTAGGGCTGTTCCGGCGGGGCGTCCATGGCGCAGAGGATCAGGCGCGCGTCAAGGTAAGCGGCAGCCGCAATCGCATTCGTCGCCACGCGGATGCCCTGCTGGCGAGCCGCGCTGTCCCCCGTCAGCATCACGCCCAGATTACCGACGCACAACGAGCAAACCACCACGCCAGTCTCCGCCGCTTGGCGCTTCAGTGTGTCCCAACCGTCTTGCTCCGCGAGGATGTTTCCTGCCGGGTCGCGGGCGCTGATAGAAAATTCCACACCCGCAAAGCCCAGCGTTGCCGCCACCGGCAGAGCCCGCTCTCCTTCAGCGCCGATTGAACCCGTGCGTGTGCCGATTCTCATTGGGGCACCACCTCAAGATCATCGGTGATTTGCACCTCACGCCGCAGTTCGGCAGATTTCTGGGCAGCGTACGTGAAGGCGAACGACCGCAGTGAATCGGAATACGGAGACAAAATACCTTCCTGCGTGTTGTTGGCGACGGCGTTGACGAACGCCTGGTTCAGCAGCAAGTTAGAATCCTGATCGGACGTAATGGTTTCCGTTTCCTGGCCGGGCCGCCAGACCGTCGTGCTGTCGAACCCCGCCGTCACGGTCAGGTCTTTGGCGAGAATGTGCAGCACGTTGGTGACGTTCGGCGGAACGCCCGCGTGGGCCGCGGGCGAGTTGCCAATCATGCCCACCGCGCGGTTCTTGAAGCGCACCGTCGCCGCATTCACGTCGAAGATAGTCAGGCCCGGCTCGTCCGTCAGCAGCACCGTGTCGCCCGCGGCGTAGATGGTGTCCGGCTCGCCCACGAAGTACCGCACCAGGTCGATGCCATGCGTATGTTGCTCGATGAGCATACCGCCGGACTGCTCCTGGACCTTCCACCATGGCGTGCCCGGCAGGCCGCCCCAGCGCACGGCGATCACCATGCCGATGGGCACGCCATCCAACAGTGCGCGCGTCTGCCCCACGGAAGGCGCGTACCGCATTTGGTAGCCGACGGAGTTCACAATCCCCTTTTCGGCAATATGCGCCGCGATCTCTTTCGCCAGCGAAAGCTCGATGGCAATCGGTTTTTCAATGAGAACCGCCTTGCCGGCCGCGATCACGTCGTGGTCAAGCTGGCCGTGCGCGAACGTCGGCAGCGAGATGTAGACCGCGTCCAACTCCACCGCGTCCAACATCGCCCGGTGATCGGAGAAGAGACCCGGCTGTATGGGACTCGCGCCTTCCGGCAGGGAGCCGTTTATGGTCTCCACGGCCGCCGCGCAGCGCGGCTCGTCGATGTCGCACAACGCGGCGATTTCCGCTTCCGGTATCTTCACCAGGTCCCGCATCTCGCGGATTGACCGTCCGCCAACCCCAATAATCCCAATTCTCACAGACACGGCAACTCGCTCCCTTCTTGAATTGCGCAAGGCTAAACACGGTAGATGCGCCGGCGCCGCACGCGCCGGCGAATTCACTGCCTATTGTACGTGCTGGGAGATGAAAGACAAAGTTGCGCCCACGCGGTCACGCGCAGGTTGAAAACCTACCCTACCGCACACCCGTAGCGCGGGGGCTTGTCCCCCGCCTCCGCTCTTCCACCTGCGCCCGCGCCACGGCGGCAATGCGCAGGTTAGAAACCTACGTTACCGGGCATGCGGCGCACACTTTACGCCAGGTAAAAATGGCTTCACCGTAGTCATTGTCTACCGGGCGGCTGCGGACTATACTGGCCCGTGAACGAACTCAGGCTGAGGAGAACTCCCATGCAACTGACCGGCATCTATCCGCCTTTGGCAACGCCCTTTGTCAACCAAGAACTCGCGCTCGACCTGCTCGCGGCAAACGTACGCAAACTCGCTCCCACGGGCCTAACCGGATTTGTGGCGCTCGGCTCCAACGGCGAACTGCCCGCGCTGACCGAAGCGGAGAAGTTGCAGGCGCTGGAGACGGTGGTTGCCAACGCCTTCGGCGGCGCGCAGGTGATCGTGGGCGTGGGTTACGAATCGACTAAGCAGGCGCTGGCCTTCATCGCGCAGGCCGCCGCGCGCGGCGCGCAGGCCGCGCTCGTCCTGCCGCCCTCCTACTACAAGTCAGCCCTCACGTCGGACGTGCTGCGCGCCTACTATACCGCACTGGCGGATGAGGCAGACCTGCCGCTGCTGCTCTACAACATGCCCGCCAATACCGGCGTCAATCTGGGCCCGGACGTGGCCGTTCCCCTGGCGCAACATCCGCGCATCCTGGGGCTGAAAGATAGCTCCGGGAACATCGTGCAGATTACGGAAATCATCCGGCAGACGCGGGATGCGGACTTCGCGGTGCTGGCGGGATCGGCGAGTTTTCTCTTTGTTTCACTCTGCGTAGGCGCGGCCGGCGGCGTGGCGGCGCTGGCGAATCTCGCGCCGCGCGAGTGCGTGCGGCTGTTCGAACGCTGCCATCAGGGAGCGCTGGACGAGGCGCGTGCGCTCCAGTACCGGCTCATGGCGCCCAACGCCGCCGTCACGACCCGTTTCGGCGTTGCCGGCCTCAAAGCGGCCATGACCCTTCGCGGCTACCACGGCGGCGAACCGCGCCTCCCACTGGCGCCGCTGCCGCCGGAGCAGCATCAAGCGGTGCGCGCCATTCTCACCGAAGCGCGGCTGCTGGAAGAGTAGCTACAGACGTAGACGCTTCAATTAGCGGCGATCGAATAGCGTACAGCCGTCACACGCCCGGCTGATGGGCAGCAGTTCTCCCTTCTCCTCGCAGAAACTGCAACCGTACTTTCCAAAGAACCACAGCGCCGGGTCCAGCGCGGCGCACGTGCCTTCTATGCCCGGCGGCCCGCCGAAATTCGCCGCCGCAACCGCCTCATGCCACGCCGCGTGGATGATAGGTTTCGCTTTCTCCATGCTGAATTCACGCGTATCCGTCACCCCAAGGTTTTCAGTCACGCGCCTTGTGTGAACGTCAACCGCGACCGGAATGCTATCAATTCCACTGATGGCAGCCCCGCCGGGGCTCGCCATAGTGCGCACCCATAGTGGGCGAATCTTTGGCCCTCTGAGTGATGGGAAGCGATTTCGCCCCCCACTCCGGCTACGTAGATCTCGGAGCAATTCGTCGGCGTCGCCCACACCTTCCTCGATTACCCGATACACTGGGCCTTCATTGGAGGCCAGGCTCTGGGCGATGTCTCTCCATGCCTCTGAATCAGGCCCGTGGCGCTGGCTAACGTGAAAGTGAGTGAGGACTTCTCGCAGTGTGTCGAGCGGTACGTCCGAAACGACATCAGGCTCATAGAGGCTTGGGCGCGCTTTGAACATTGCGAAAGCGTTCCGCCAGAGGCGGTTCGAATCCCGGGCACGATCCATCGCTGTATTGAACGTGAGGTACAACCGCAACCGCCGATCCGAGGCTCCTGAAGCGCGCAGCCTCTTCGCGCTCGCCACTTCCGGCATTTGCGACCAAGGATCGATTGTCTCAATGCCTCTCGCCGACAAGTCAAGCCTGGAGCTATAGAAGTCGTCGGCTATAGTCTCCGCCAACCGAGCGGCGCGGGAAACGTGCTGTTCCCTCATTTCAGCCACATTCACATCCAGATGAAGCGCCTACAGCCAACAGTTTTCGCTACCAGGCGGATTGCCAGAACGAGCCACCTAGACCTCTTCGCCGTAGGGGAATGAAAAGATCTCTTCGCGGTAGGGGCACGACATGTCGTGCCCCTACGGTCTGGCAATTTGCGCCTGAATTCCTCCCCGCGCCGCTCCCCGCAAAGACCGCTAAGGTGTAGCGCGGGGGCTTGTCCCCCGCCTCTTGGCGCAAGGCACAGCAAGCTACCGGGCTCGGCTCACTCAGACATTCACCGCCGCCAAGCGTTCCATCGCCTCTTGCAGGCGGTCCGTCGGACAGGCCAGGGAGATGCGGAAGTAGCCCTCGCCCGCGTCGCCGAAGCCCACGCCCGGGGTGATGACGATTCCCGCCTCGTCGAGCAGCCGCACGGAGAAGTCGATGGCCGAGATGCCCTTGGGTGTGGGCGACCACACGTAGAGGCTGGCCTTGGGTGTCTGCGCGTTCAGTCCCATGCCCGCCAGGGCGTTCAGGATCAGGTCGCGGCGTTCCTGGTAGATGGCGTTGCGCTCGTCGATCCAAGACTGCGGCGTCTCGTTCAGCGCCACCACGCCGGCCTCCTGCACCGCGCGGAAGATGCCGGAGTCGATGTTTGTCTTAACCCGGCCCAGCGCCTCGATGATGTCGGTATTGCCCACGGCCATGCCGATGCGCCAGCCGGTCATGTTGTAGGTCTTGGAGAGCGAGTGAAACTCTATGCCCACGTCCATCGCGCCGTCCACTTCCAGGAAACTCATGGGCTTGTAGCCGTCGAAGCAGACCTCGGTATAGGCCGCGTCGTGGGCAATGATGAGGTCGTGTTGCTTGCCGAACGCCACGCACTCCTCGAAGAACGCGCGGGGCGCCACCGCCGCCGTGGGATTGTTCGGATAGCAGATCCAGAGCATTTTGGCGCGTCTTATCACGTCGTTGGGAATCGCCCCAAGGTCGGGCAAAAAATCGTTCTCGGCCCGCAGCGGCACGTAGTAGGTCTCGCCGTCGGAGAAGAGCGTGCCGGTGTGGTAGACCGGGTAGCCCGGGTCGGTGGCCAGCACCGCGTCGCCGGGGTCCACCACCGCCACGGGAAAGTGGGCGATGCCCTCTTTGGAGCCGATGAGCGAGACCACCTGGGTCTCCGGGTCCAGCTTTACGCCGAACCGCTGCCCGTACCACGCCGCCACCGCCTCGCGGAACTCAGGCAGTCCCTCGTATTCCGGGTACTGGTGGGTGTAGGGTTTGGCCGCGGCCGCCGCCAGGGCGTCGATCACGTGCTGCGGCGTGGGCAAGTCGGGATCGCCAATCCCCAGCGAGATCACGTCCACCCCTTCTTTCCGCTTGGCCGCAATCCGCCGGTCCACCTCGGCGAACAAGTACGGCGGCAACTTGGCTATCCGATTCGCAAAACGCATGAGTCCATCCTCTTTCGTGCGCGCGTGTGCTCAAACTATCGTAAAGGGGAAGAATAGGTTCCCCGTAATGCAAAGCAGTCGCAGTATACGGTATCACGAAACGAAGGCTGAGAGATAGTTCAGTCCGCCAGTCAGGTCTCCTCGGTGGCCTCGTTAGTTCAACGAACTGGAGAGTTTCGCAAGAGTTGTCAGCGCGTGAGAAGAAGCAAACTCATTGTTGAACATCCAGCCAAGAAGATGGAAGTGTCCCACGTCTTGCGAAGAGACTAGCAAGTCCTTGACTCATGAGCCGGCTTCAAGTAACATGTGGACGTAGAAGCGTCTAGGTGTTCCTAGGCTGAATCATTTGCGGCGGACTGCGGGTTCGCCGTGTTTCGCGGCGAACCTACACGTTCGCTGCCTATGTAAGCGGCGAACTGCGGGTTCGCCGCTTCTTTCTATGTGGTGAATGCGATGAACCGAGTCTGTGTATTTGTAGATGGTGAGAACTTTCGCCACTCGATTGTTAGGCTATTCAAGAGTGAGTTCCGAGAGATAAACTACTTGCCAAGGCAAGCTGCATGGACCCAGTTCTTTGAGCGACTTGCCTGTGCTCCCCGCTACGGCGGCCTGCGCGTTAGGACGTACTGGTATGTGGTTCGGGCCGTTTCCTTCTGGCCGTACAGTCTGAATAAGCTTGCGAGAGACCCGAGCAGATTGCGGACTGTATTGTCAAAGCATCCCAGCTATAGAGCAGAGTTAGATCAAATCACCGAGAGCGAAGAGTTGAACAGCAAGATGCAAGCAATGGTGCAACTCTTGAAGGAGCAGCAAGCGAATGTGCAGCGCCGGTTCGACGGGCAGATTAAGGTGCAAGACGGCATTGCTGCTCAACATGATGCGATAGAGTTTCGGCGGTCGGGTGTTGTCCGGTACAACCTGTTTGAAGGCAGATTAGGTGAAGAAAAGTCGGTAGACGTCAAGCTAGCCTGTGACATGGCCTCCCTCAAGGACATTTACGACGTGGCAGTGATTGTTTCAGGAGATCAAGACTATGTTCCGGCAATCGAGCTTATCAAGGATTATGGAAAACTGGTTGCTAACGTCGTATTCAAGGAACGGAGCGGGAAGTTGCTTCCTGGGGGAGCCAGGGAATTGAACCGGGTAACAGACACCAACATAGTCATCGAGCACAAAGAACTAGCCGAGTATCTTGGATTTGCCCAGGGCTAGATTTGACTCTCACGTCACTCTTTCTGTAGTGGAAACAATCTACACGGCGAGGAACGTGTAAGACTCTTTATCTTTGTGTAACCTTACTCGGGTCTCGTTGGCCTGCCATGAACCTCCTCCGTCTATCCTGGCTACGGCGACCACGCCGGATCGGCGTCCAGCGCCGGGTGCTCGGTCAGGCGCGTGAGGGAACCGTCGGCCAGGTTCATAACGTAGATCTCGTAGTTGAGATTCCTGATGCTGTAGAATGCCAGGCGGCTGCCGTCCGCCGACCACGCGGGAGCGAAGTCGTCGGCCGGGTGCGTCGTCACCTGGGTCAGCCCGCTGCCGTCGGCGTTGATCGTGTAGACCTCCCAGTTGCCGGAGCGCTTGCTCGTGAAGGCCAGTCTGCGCCCGTCCGGCGACCAAGCCGGCGCCGTATCCGCCGCCCGGTCGCTGGTCACCTGGGTCAACGCGCTGCCGTCGGCGTTTATCGTGAAGATGTCGAAGTTCCGTTCCCGGTCACTGGTAAAGGCGATCTTCACCCCGTCGGGCGACCAAGAGGGCGTGAGTTCGCGCCCCCGGTCGAACGTGAGCCGCGTTTGCCCGCTGCCGTCGGCGTTCATCACGTAGATGTCCACGTTGCCTTCCCGTTCGCTGTAGAACGCCAGCCGGCGGCCGTCGGGCGACCAGCGGGGCGCAAAGTCGTCGCCGGGAGCGTCCGTCAATTGCGTAACTTTCTCGCCGTCGGCGTTCATCACGAAAATGTCGAAGTTGCCAGCGCGGTTGCTGGCGAACGCGATGCGGCGTCCGTCCGGCGACCAGTTGGGCGCCACGTCGTTGGCCGGATCGTTAGTCAGGCGCGTCAAGCCGCTGCCGTCCGCGTACACCGCGTAGAGTTCCCAATTCTCGTCGCGCAGGCTGGCGAAGGCGAGCCGCGCCAGGCGTTCGGCGCCGCCGGAGACGACGACGAATTGCTTATTGCCGCCATAGCCGCTGTTGTCGAAGACGATGGGAATGGCAAAGTCCGTCTCGCTCACGCCGGTCACAACTACCTTGAAGAGCAAGCCGAAGTTGCCAAACGACAGCGGCGCCGGCCCCTCGGCCCTCCAATAACCCGCTTCATCCGGCGGGGAGAGTTCCCACCCTGCCAGCAGGCCGCCCGCGCGCGCCGGCACCAGTGAGACTTCAACGGGACGGTCCAGAGGCACTGTAAAGCGGAAGTGCTGGATGTTGCGCGGCACGTGGAGTGCGCGCACAAACGTGGCGGCGGTCTGCTCTTCCACGTCAAGCGTCGGCGGATCCACCGCGATGCGCCCCTGCGTATCCGGGCTGTACACGTCGCCGACGGGCAGCGCACCGCTGGTAAAGACGCCGGTCACCCCCTGCAACGTGGTCTCGATGCGCACCGCGTACTCTCCGCCGCGGCGGAGGGTGGTGTAGCTGAGCTTATACTGGCCGGCAAGGTCGTTCACCAACGCATTGAACTGCGCTTCCAGCCGCGCCAATGCGTCCACCGCGTAGTACGCGCCGTTCGTCGCCGTCGCCAAAGACCGCAATTCCGGCTCCTGGTAAACGTCCCCCAGGCCGAGCGGGTAGAGTTGCACGCCGCCAGCCTGCGCCAGTTGGATCACGTCGTCGCGGGTGCGCAGGCTGCTGGTGTCCCGCCCGTCCGAGAGAAAGACCAAGGCGCGGCTTATGTCAAGTGAGGCGTCTTCCTCCGCTTGGAACATTGCAAGTCCACGCGCCACGGCGTCCCAGAGGCGGCTGGAACCGGAGTCGAAACCCGATTCGGCAAACTGCGCCACGGCAGTGCGTATCAGGTCCCGGTCCGTGGTGGGAAAAGCCAGTATCACCGGCTCCGCGCTGCGATCGTGAAAGGCCGCGACCCCAACGCGATGGGCCTCCGGCAGGCGCTCCAGCGCGCGCGCCAACGCCTGGCGCATGAGCGCGCTGCCGGCCGTCCCGTCGGGCAGCCGCCAGGTGGTCATGCTGCGCGTGAAGTCCAGGACGAACACGACCTCCAACGCGAAGCGCTCCGCGGAGTGCACGAAGAAGTTGGTCTCCGTGTAGTCGATTTCCTCCCACGCCGCCGCGTCGCCGCCGCGCTCGTAGATGCGCGTTGCGCCTTGCAACTCCGCCGCCGGCAGAATCACGGGGTTGCCCTCTTGGTCGCGGAGCGAGAAGACCGCCTGCACCTGGCTCGGCTCGTTGAGCAGCACGCGCACTCCGGTGAAACGAAGCGCCGACACGTTGGCGAGAACCGGGGTCGCCGCGGGCGCGGGAGCAGCCTCCGGTGAAGCCGCCGGCGCCGGCGTGGACAGCGGCAGGGCCGTTGGTGACGGCGCCTGCGTAGGCAGCGGATCCGGCGTGGGCGCGGCGGTGGGGGCAACGTCGGGTGTGGCCGCCGACCCCGCCGGTTTCTCGGTTGGCGTGGGCGCGAGCGGCGCGGCCGTGGGCGGCGCGTCCGCGGGCGCAGCCGTTTGGGTGACGCGCGGCGAGGGAACGGTGGCCGTTGCTTCAACGGCGGCGTCGATGGCCGGCTCGTCCTCTCCACACGCCGTCAGCAGCAAGCACAGGCAGCCAAGCGCCACGGCGGCGGCATAACGCACTCTTATCAACGGTCACCATCCCGCATACGCCTCGCGTCCCCGTTCATACGCGAGCATGGCGTATAATGGGTAAACGCGAGCGCTGGAAGTTGAATGCTCTGAACACAGTATTTGCCGAACGCTCATGTTTCGTCAAACCCGAAGACCATTGAAACGTGCCGCGCTGCTCTTGCGGGCGCTCACTGCTCCGCTCTACGCGGCGGTGGCATTGCTCGTTCTGGCTCTCCCCGGGCCGCAATCCGTCGCTGCCGTGCAGGCACAGCCGGTGGCGCAGGCACAACACGAATCGGAAGTCACCCGCTCCAGCATCATCACCACGATCGCCGGCAACGGCATCGCCGGCGGCAGCGGCGAAGGCGTGCCGGCTTTAGAGGCCACGCTCAACACGCCGGCCAGCCTTGCCATCGACACCGCGGGCAACGTGTACGTCGCGGACGCCTTCAACCACCGCGTTCGCCGCGTCGCGCCGGACGGCGTCATCACCACGGTCGCCGGCACGGGCGAGGCCGGCGCTGACGGGGACGGCGGCCAGGCCCGCGACGCCCGCCTGCGCAGGCCGCTCGGCGTCGCCGTGGATGCCGCGGGCGCGCTCTACGTGGCCGACACCTACAATCACCGCATCCGCAAGGTGACCGCCGCCGGCGTCATTACCACGGTGGCGGGCACGGGCGACCCCGGTTTCGCCGGTGACGGCGGCCCCGGCGCGGCGGCAATGCTCGCTTACCCCACCGGCATCGCGGTAGCCGCCGACGGCGCGCTCTACATCGCCGACACCGGCAACCATCGCGTGCGCAGACTGGCGGCGGACGGCACAATCACCACCGTAGCGGGCACGGGCGCGGCCGGGTTCAACGGCGACGGCGGCCCGGCGGCGCTCGCCCGCCTCAATAGCCCCCGCGGCGTGGCCGTCTCCGCTGACGGAAAGCTCTACGTCGTCGACCGGGAGAACAGGCGCATACGCCTGGTGGACGCGGACGGCCTCATCAGGACGGTCGCCGGCACCGGCAGTTCCGGCTTCAACGGCGATCGCGGCGACGCCACCCAGGCCACGCTGCGCGCCCCCTACGGTGTCGCTCTCGATAGCCGGGGCAACCTCTACATTGCCGATACGTTCAACCACCGCATCCGCAAGGTCACGCCCGCGGGCGGCATTACGACGGTGGCCGGCAGCGAGCGCTTCGGCTTTAGCGGCGACGGCTGGCCGGCGGGACAAGCCGCCCTACACTATCCCCTCGGCGTAGCGGTGGACATCGCCGGCAATCTCTACATTGCCGACACCTTCAACCACCGCGTCCGCAAAGTCTGGGCCAGCGCGGATACCGAGCCGACGCCTGGCTTGTTCCTGTAGAGCGCGCCGCGTCCGCAGCCTGGTCTCGATACGGTAGCCGAATTGGGCGGAGAAGTGCCATGTCAGGATTTCGCCCTATCTTGAATGCCGTTCCAGCAGTGTCGCGTTGTTGCGATCCATGCTAGAATTGTGGGCTGGCAAATCTTCTGGGAGGTCATAGTGGTGGTCAATGGGCGAGAAGCGGCCGTGGAACGATATCTGCAAACCAGCCGCCGCTTCATCGAACAGGCGCACGCCGATTTCGCGGCCGGCGACATACGGCAAGCATCGGCAAAGGCCTGGGGCGCGGCAGCGCAAGCCGTGAAAGCCACAGCCGAGCACAAAGGCTGGGAGCACGGTACTTATGCGCGCCTCTTCGAAGGCGTCAGCAGAATTTCGAGCGAGACTGGTGACACCGGATTCCATGTTCACTTCCATATAGCGAATTCCCTGCGCCAAAACTTCTACGAGGGCTGGCAACCGGACACGTTCGTGCAAACCGGCATCCTACGAGTGAATCAACTCGTGGACAAGCTGGCGGCGCACATCACTGAAGAGTAGCTGCTACGAGCGCACCCTCCGGAACACGTAGGCATAGGCGCGCCGGTTCAAGGCAACGCCGCGCCTCGTCCGCTCCAGGTACTCCCGGGTGATTATTCGCTGCCGCTTCGGCACGAAAAACGAGTCTAGGTCTTGCTCCACCAGCCGAAAGCGCTCGCCCCGGCGGCTGATCGCCCCTGCCAGCGTGTAGTCCGCGTCCAGCCGGGCCATGCTGGCGTCGCCGTGGCTGTTGTTGACCAACAGCATGCCGCCTGGCTTCAGGTACCGCTCGCAGTGCTGTGAGACAAACCCCGCGTGCAGCGAAATCAAGAGATCAAAACTCTCTTCGGCTTCCGCCAAGCCCTTCTCATAGTCGGCCTGATGAAACCGGATGCGCGGCTCTTGCGCGTAGACTTTCCGCCGCGCCACTAGGTCGCCAACACCCGGTTCAGCAAAGAAGCCCGCCGCGCGCCTATCCATGTCCGCAAAGCAGGTGAGAGGAAAGACAAACGCCGGCGTCAGGTGAGCAAAACTGCCCGGATAGAGCGCGCTCCGGCAGCCGAAGCGCTCAGCCACAAGCGTGAACAGCCCCAGCCGTTCATCCCCGGTAGCCACGTAGTATTCTCTGTAAAGCGCTAATCCATTCCGCGCCATCGAGCACGTCATTGCAGACCCTACTCTTGCGGCTTTACGGTCAGCGGTATCGGAATGCGCACCACGGTCACCGTCTGCTTCTCCGTGTCGATGAAGTAGACGGTCTCGATGCCTTCTACCGTGCAGACGATCTTGATTTGCGTGATCGTCTCGCGCAGGGAGAGATACTCCTGGTAGCCGAGGCAGGTCTGCTCCGGTTCCTCGATCTCGAAGAAGAGCACGCCCTCCGCCCAAGGCCGGGGTGTTGGAGTCGGCTGCGCCGGCTCTGACGCGGCCGCCGCGGGCTGCGGAGTTGGCGCCGGCGGCGCGCTCCGGCACCCAGCCAAGGCCAGCGCCAGGCTCAAGAGCAGGATTCCCAAGCGAAAGAGCGCATTCATTGGCTTATGGCATCCCTGGGACCGGCGGCGGCTTGCGCGTGGCGGTGATGGTCTGGTTTTCCAGGTCCACCACGTAGACCGTTCCCGTAGCGTCGTTGGTGCAGACCAGCCGCACCTGCCGCACGACCTCCGTGGCTGAGTCGGACGACTGGTCCGGAGACATCTCGAACGGGGACAGGATTTCCGCAAAGCCGGGGCAAATCCGCTCGCTCTGCGTGAGGTCGTGGAATATGATCCCGTGCGTGCGCAGGCCGAGCGCAGGCGCCGGCGACGGGGTGGGACGCGGGGCCGCGGTGGGGGTCGGCAGCGGCGTACTTTCCGCCGCCGGTCGGCTGACTTCCGCAATGACGCCGCCGCAGCCGCCCAGCGCCACGCTGAGAACCACCAGCAGGAAACGGCACGGCTGCTTCACGTCACGCCCCGCTTAGCCATTGCGCGCTTTCTCCCAGGCCGGGCCGCCCGGGCCGCTACGGCATCTCCGGCTCGAGCAGCGGCACGCGTATGCCCGTAACCACCAGGTTGTCCAAGTCCACGAAATACACCGTCTCCACGCCGGGACTGGTGCACGTTATCTTCACCTGGGAAACGGTCTGCCGGAATCCAGTGAACTCCTGGTACCCCGGGCAGGTCTTCTCAATTTCCGTAAGGTCGTAGAGGATGATGCTCTGCGTCCGCGTCGGCGCGGGCTCCTCAGGCGCGGCGTCTGAGTCGGCGTCGGCTTCAACCGCGGGCGTGGGCGCGGGGTCAGGCGCTGGTGACGGGGTTGCCGTTGGCGCCGCTTCCGCAACACTCTCGGCAGTGGGCGCGGACTGGGTCTCTGTCGCGGTCTCGGGCCCGACGTCAACCTCAACCGCCGCAGATTCGCCGCAGCCAGCCATTACAGCCACCAGTAAGCAAATAAAGAGAACTCTACCCCACACGCTCACGCGCGCGCTCCTCTCCACTAGCAATAGTCGCAAACTTGGCTCTACCCCATTGCGCCTGCCTCTACTCTAGCGAATCGTGGCAAGCGCCGCCATAGCCGAATAATCCCGCAGACGGGCAAGGCTTGCGTAAGACACTGCCCAATTGCCCACACGCGGCCGCGCGCCCAATGAAGATCGTAGACAAAAAGATGCAGACTCTTGCGACTCTCCGAACTGGCAACGGGCAGAGCGTCATTCGCCCTACTCTCGCGCGCGCCTGCCCCGGCGGAGCATCCGCGTCGAGTCCTTGTCCACTACCCACGCGTCCGGCTGGATGCGCACGCCGTAGTCTCGCAGAGCCGCGGCGCGGTCGTAGTAGCCGCGCCGCACGTCCTGGAGCACAAGCGCCGCCGGCCGCTCGTACGGATCGCCGTAGCCCCCGCCGCCCGGCGTTCTCAAGCTGAGCACGTCGCCGGGCACCATGTGCACGCCCTCATCTTTGGTAATGTGTTCCGGCCTGTACTCTTCGCCGCGCAGCGTAAACACGTGTTCCGCCGGTTGCGCCGCTTGACCGCCCAGGATTCCAAACGGCGCGAACCGCCCTCGTTCACCCAATAGCGAGGCGCTGGCGTCGCCGTGCCGTATCTCGAACTCGAAAATGACGCCGTAGCCGCCGCGCCGCTCGCCCGCGCCGCCGGAGCCCTCGCGAATGGCGTAGCGCGTGAAGAGCACCGGATAGCGGAACTCGAAGATTTCCAGCGCCTGCGTGCGCGCCACCGCGATGGTGGGATTGCCGTTTATCAGCCCGTCGGTAGCGAAATTGCCGCCGTAGCCGCCGCCGATGAACGAGTAGAAGACGTAGTAGCCCCGGTCCGGATTCTCGCCGCCGACCGAGAGATTCGTCACCGTCCCCATGGGCGCGGCGTAGGCGTTATCCGGTATCGCCTGGCTCAGCGCGCCCAGCATCACGTCGATTACGCGCTGGCACACTTCGGCGGCGCAGCCGGCCACCGGACGCGGCGGTTGGGCGTGTAGGAACGTCGTTGGCGGGATATTGACCGTGATTGGCGCAAAGCAGCCGGCATTGATGGGCACGTCGGGAAAGATGTGCTTGAACGCGATGAACACCCCGGCCAACGTGGTGCTGAAGACGCTGTTCAGCGGCCCCCGGCAGGGCGGGCTGCTCTCGGAAAAGTCCACGTGCACGTCGCTGCCGTCTATCGTCAGCTTCAGGCGCAGCGCCAGCGGCTCCCACTCCACGCCGTCGCTGTCGATGTGATCGGTGAATTCGTACGTGCCGTCGGGAATGGTCTCGATGTGGCTGCGCATGAGCCGCTCGGAGCGCGCCTTCATCTCGTCCACCGCCGCAAAGACCGTCTCTTCCCCGTAGCGGTCGAGCAACTTCGTCAGGCGTTCCGCGCCCAGGTTGAGCGCCGTGATCTTGGCGATGATGTCGCCCTGGCGCTCGGCGGAAACGCGCACGTTATGCAGGATTATGTCGAGTACGTCCTGGTTTAACTTGCCCCTATCCATGATGCGTACCGGCGGCAGGCGCAAGCCCTCCTGGTAAATTTCCGTGGCTCGCGTCGAAAAACCGCCCGGCACCCGCCCGCCGATGTCCGGCCAATGGCCGCTGTTCGCCAGGAACGCCCTCAGCTTGCCCTTGTAGAAGAACGGACTGACCATCTTGACGTCCATCAAGTGGGTGCCGCCCAGATAGGGGTCGTTGACGATGTAGACGTCGCCGTCCGCAGGGTTCTCGACACGCTCGATCACCGAGCGCACGGTGAACTCCATCACGCAGATGAAGTTCGGCAGGCCGCGCGGCCCCTGCATGATCACCTCGCCGTCGCGCACGTGGTAGATGCCGCTGGCGCGATCGAACCCGTCCGAAATCACCGGCGAGAATGCCATGCGCTCCAGGGTGGCATCCATCTCATCGGCGATTTGCTCCAGGCCGCCGCGAATGACCGCGAGGGTAATCGGATCGATGTTCAATTCACACCACCTCTATCAGCAAACTGCCGCCGGGGGCAACGGTGGCCCGGCACCAGGGGGCCAGCCAGACCGTCGTGTCCGGCTGCTCGAGCAGGGCAGGACCGGTAAGCACGGCGTCCCACGGCAGCTTGGCGCGGTCGTAGACTGGACAGGTTACGAATCCATCGTCCACGTACACCGGCCTTTCCTCTTTGCGCGCCTCCGCCAGCGTCGTTTCCGGCGCAGTCACGTAGTCTTTCAAGCGCACGTCGGCGCGGACGCCGATGACGGCCGTGCGCAGGTTGAGCACGCGCATGGGAATCCGCGCCAGCAATTCCTCCAAACCGCCAAACCCCTCTTCCACCCGGCCGTAGTGCTGCAAGTAGGCGCCGCGAAAGCTGGCCGCGATGTTCTCATGGCTGAGTTCGCCCGCCGGCAGGGCGGTGCGAATGACGTGGGTCTGCCCTTCATAGGAAATGTCGGCTTCACGCAGCAAGCTGACGCGCTCCAGCGGCACGTTTTCACCCGCCAGCATCTCTTCTCCCGCCGCTAGGTGCTCGGCAAAGACCCGCTCCGCGTCCGCAATGTCCAGTTCGCTGAGAAGGGCATTCTGCATCGTCACGAAGTCATGCTGCCGGTCGGCGATGACGCAGCCCCAGGCGGAGGCGATGCCCGGATAGTAGGGCACGATGCCCCGGCCGATGCTCAGTTCGCGCAGCAGAAAGCCCGCGTGCAACGGCCCGCTGCCGCCAAAGGAGAAGAGAGAAAACTCCCGTGGATCGTGGCCCTTGTCGATCGAGACGCGCCGCAGGCTGCCGGCGATGCGGTTGTTCGCCACCGTCACGATTGCCTGCGCCGCCTGCTCGGCGGTAAGCCCCAGCGGCTTGCCGATCGCTTCTCCGACTACCGACCGGGCGCTCGCTACGTCGAAAGACGCGCCCGCCACGCCGGCAATCGGGTAGTCCGGGTTGATCCTGCCGAGAATGAGGTTGGCGTCGGTCAGCGTTGGCGCCGTGCCGTTCCTGCCGTAGCAGACCGGGCCCGGATCCGCGCCCGCGCTCTGCGGCCCCACTTGCAGCAAGCCTCCCTGATCGATGCGCGCGATGCTGCCGCCGCCCGCGCCGATCGTATGGATGTCGATCATCGAGACCATGAGGGGAATGCCGAATTCCAGGTCCATGCCGCTCGACGGCAGCGGCTTGCCCTCTTGCACCAGCGATACGTCGAGGCTGGTGCCGCCCATGTCGTAGGTAATCAGATTGGTGAAGCCGTCCTCGGCGGCAATCCGCGTAGCGGCAATCACGCCGGCCGCCGGACCGGACAGCACCGTATTGAGGGGTAAGTCGCGCACGCTGGCCGCGGACATCATGCCGCCGTTCGACTGCATGATGAAGAGGTCGCTGGCGTAGCCCCGCGCCTGGAGGCGTTCCTCCAGTTGTTCCAGGTAATCGCCTACGTTCGGCTGCACGTAAGCGTTCACCACCGCCGTGCTTGTGCGCTCGAATTCGCGGTAGACCGGCAGCGTCTCGCTGGACGTCACCACGTAGAGATGGGGCCATTCGGCTTGCAGGATCTCCTTGGCGCGCAGTTCGTGTTCGGGGTTGGCGTAGGCGTTCATGAAGCTGACGACGATCGCCTCCACCCACTGCGCTACCAATGATCTTCCCGCCTCTAAGACCTCCTCCTCATCCAGAGGTGTGACCACCGCGCCCTCGGCGGCAATGCGTTCGGTCACCTCCAGGCGGCGGTCACGGGGAATGAGCGGCTCGAACGAACCGGTGAGGCCGTACATGTGGGGGCGGTCCCGGCGGCGCAACTCCAGAATGTCCCGGAAGCCCCGCGTGGCGATCAGGCCGCAGCGTCCGCCGTCGCGCTCCAGCACGGCGTTGGTGGCGACGGTAGTGCCGTGGGTGACCAGATCGATGTCGGCGTACGAGACCCCCATGCCGTCCAAGGCGGCGATGAAGCCGATCGACTGATCGTCGGGAGTGGTGGCAACTTTGTCAATCCGCAGTTCGCGGCGCGTCTCGTCGAGCACGACCATGTCCGTGAACGTGCCGCCGATGTCTACGCCGACCAGCGTCCCCATGCGCATTGACCTTTAAGTCGAAGATGCTTACCGCATTGCAAAGTAGAACGTTAGGAAATCAGGCCGAGGCGCTTCCCAATCTGGTAGAAGTTCACGCTCCAACCCCAGCCGAAGATATGCGGGGTGAAGACGCGCGGGTCGTCGGCGTTCCACAGCCGCCCTTTCAGCCGCTCGAGCGTCGGCGGGCTGAAGCTATAGGGAATGCCCAAGAGCTCGCCTTCCGTTTCGCGCCGCATGAAAGCGATCAAGCCCACAAGAGCGGTAGCCACCGCGGCAAGCACACCGGCGCGTTCGCTGCGGTTGATCCTGCCAAACGGGGCGATGGAGACGATGCCAAGCAGCAGAGCGAGAATTATGACAAGGAGACGCTTGGTACTGTCGGACATGGACTAGTCTCCCTGCAACCAGGTACCGGCAAAGACCGTCTGCGCCGCGCCGCGCATGAACACGTGTCCCTCGCCGTCCCACGAGATGGTCAAATCGCCGCCGGGCAGACCGATGGTGACGGTCTCGTCCGTCAGGCCGTGCAGGCGGGCGGCCACCGCCGTGGCGCACGCGCCGGTGCCGCAGGCCAGCGTGGGCCCCGCACCCCGTTCCCACACCTTGACCTCGATCCGGTCGCGCGCCACCACCTGGGCAATCTCGAAGTTGGTGCGCTGCGGAAACGCCGGATGATGTTCTACTTCCGGGCCGATGGTAGTAAGCGGAAAGGCCGCGATGTCGTCGAGAAACGTCACCGCGTGGGGATTGCCCATCGAAACGGCCGTTATCGCAAGCTCTGTGCCATTTACGCTGAGCGGCATGTCCTTGACCGGCGTGGTATCGGCCAGCACCGGGATTTCCGCCGGAGCCAGATACGGCGGGCCCATGTCCACGGAGACGGCAAAGCGCTCGTTGTCGCCCGGATGCACGTTCACCTGGAGCGCCCCCGCCAGCGTGTCCACGCCCAGCCAGCCTTCGCCGATTTCGCCGGTGTCGTAGAGATACTTGGCAAAGCAGCGGATGCCGTTGCCGCACATTTCGGCCTCGCTGCCGTCGGGATTGAACATGCGGAACCGGTAGCCCCGGTCCGCGTCCGTGTCGATGAGCAGCAGGCCGTCGCTGCCAATCCCGAAGTTGCGGTCGCAGAGCTTGGGCGCCAGGCCGGCCCACGCCCGCTCACCATTCGCCCGGGCATCCACCACCACGAAGTCGTTGCCCGTTCCGTGCATCTTGATGAACTCTAAGTCTTGTGCCATCGCGTGCTCCCAACTCCTTGCGCTATGCGCGGTCACGCGCTGCTTGCCCGTCCGTAATCCTAACGCGCCCCCAGCAATTCCAACACCAGCAGCACCGCAATCATCACGCTGACTGCGGCCGCCAGCATTACCCCGAAGCGCTGCGTAAGCCGCAGTTCCAAGCGGGACTCCAGTTCGCGCAAGTCGGCTTTGGTGGCCATACCGGCTATGTCTGACTTGGTGGCTACTGAGTCCCACGACTCACCCAGGATTTCCAGCAAGGCTTCGGACATTTCCTTGCTACAGCCCGCGCCGGTAAGACGCTGGAAGGCCTTATGCGTATCTTTCACTGCCACCGTCTCTTACTCCTTTTGCATCGGCGAGGTTATCCCGACACTCGCCTTCTTTCGTTCAGCCCGCTTCTTTCATTACTCAGGCAGGATCTTAAAGCGCCTAGGAAACCGCCTTCCAATTGAACCTAACGCGCCCCCAGCAGTTCCGGCACCAGCAGAACCGCAATCATCACGCTGACTGCAGCCGCCAGCATTACCCCGAAACGCTGCGTAAGGCGCAGTTCCAAGCGAGACTCCAATTCACGCATGCGCATGTCCAAGTAGTCTTTGGTCACCAAGTCATCCCCGGACTCACCGAGGATTTCCAGCAAGGCTTCCGTCATCTCCTTGCTGTACCCCGCGCCGGTAAGACGCTGGAACGCCTTATGCGTGTCTCTCACCGCCACCGCTTGCCGCTCCTTTTGCGGCGGACAGGCCCCGCGTCCGCTCGCACTCTTCGTAGAAGCCTTCTACCCAATGCCTTGCAGTTGCCACTGTATCAGTTTCAGCGGCGTCTATGTCTATCCATTGTATGCCCTTTTGCTTGCGGAACCAAGTCTCCTGGCGTTTGGCCAGTTGGTGGGTCGCGTATTTCGTCTGCTGGACAGCCTCGGCCAGCGTGCACGCTCCTTGCAGGTGCGCGGCAAGTTGCCGGTAGCCGGCGCTCTGCATGCTCGGCAGATCCGTCGTCAATCCTTGGTCGAGCAGACCCGCGACCTCTTGCAGCAAACCGGCCGCAATCATGCGATCGACGCGCTCGTCGATGCGCCGGTAAAGCGTCTCCCGGTCCGCGCGCAGACCGATCTGCAATACCGGATACGGCGGCGGACGCCGGACGCGCTGCGCGGAGAACGGCTTGCCGGAAACGAGGCAGACTTCCAGGGCGCGGATGAGCCGCCGGGGATTGCGCCGGTCGATGCGCGCCGCGGCTTCAGGGTCTACGTGCTGCAGCCGCGCATACAGAGCGTCCACGCCCCCATGCCGCATCGTTTGTTCCAGTTGGGCGCGCAATGCAGGCTGAGGCGGCACGTCCGGCAGTTCAAGCCCTTCGACAATCGACTGCACGTACAGCCCGGTCCCGCCCACGAGCCACGGCCGCTTGCGGCGCGCGCTGAGGCTTGCAAACGCTCTTTCAGCATGGCCGCGCCACACTGCCACGGAGAATGCGGTGCTGTCCGGTGAAACCACGTCGATCACGTGGTGCCGGGCGTGGGCGCGTTCTTCAGCCGTAGGCTTGGCCGTGCCGATGTCCAGACCACGGTAAACCTGGCGGGAATCGGCGCTGACGATCTCCGCATTGAACTCCGCCGCCAGCGCCGCAGCCAGCGCGGTCTTGCCCAGAGCCGTCGCGCCCACGAGCGCGACAAGGGAGGCTGGAGCCGCGGCCTCTGACATGAAGTTGGCTCACAATTCCGCTTGGCGTTCCTACCCGCTGCGATAGTCTCGTTACGGACGAAAGGCAGTCCCCCGCATTACATCAGGCTCGCGGCGAGCACGAGTTCCGGCACGTAGGCGCGCGGCGGCAAGGAAGCAATGAAGAGAGCGGCGTCCGCCACGTCTTCCGGTTGCAGCAACTTGGGAAAGACGTCGGGCGGCGGCGGCTCGGGCCGCTTTTCCAGCAGCGGCGTCTCGCACGGGCCGGGAAAGACCACCGAGACGCGAATGCCGCGCTCCCGCTCCTCCATCATCGTGCCGTGGGCCAGGCCGCGCACGCCGTGTTTCGTCGCCTGGTAGGCAACACCGGAAACCACGTTGGGCTTCTGCACGGCGTCCGACGAATAGTGGATGATCGTGCCCGCGCCCTGCTCACGCATGGTCGGCAAGACCGCGTCCACCAGGTTGTAGGCCACGGTAAGGTTGTGCGCGATCATCATGTCCCAGTCTTCAGGCCGCATCTCGGTGAAAGCGCGGTTCTTGATGTTGGTGCCCACGCTGTTGACCAAGACGTCGATTGTGCCAAACTGCGCCCGCGCTTGTGCGGCCATAGCGTCCACGGCGGCGCGGTCGGTAGCATCCACGGACACTGCCATGGCGGTACCGCCGCTCGCGGCAATCTCATCCACCAACGCCGCCAGTTTCTCACTGCTGCGCGCCGCCACGACGACCTTGGCTCCCTCTTGGGCAAAGAGCCGCGCAGTCGCCGCGCCCATGCCGGTGCTCGCGCCGCCGATGACGGCTACCATATTATCCAGTTTTCCCACGCGTTCCCATACTCCCTTCGCGGCGCGTACTTGCCGCGCCAATCTCAATGCCAATTTCTTGGATCAGTATAGCCGCCGCTACTCCACGTCCGCGCCGAGTCCGTCCAGCAACCCGAGCAAGTATGCACGGGCGCGGGTGGCCTCGTGGTGCACCTCCTCGATCGTGCCTTCGCCGAGTTGCTCGATCATGCACGGACCGTCGAAGTCGTGGTCGCGCAGGATCGTGAAGAGCGCCTTGAAGTCTACGTCCCCGTCGCCCGGCGTCACGTCCACCGAGCCGTTGACGCCGCCGGTCTCGTCCTTGATGGACATGCCCGCCACGTACGGCGCGAGTTCCTCGAAGTCGTCCTCAGGCCGCTCGCCGGTGTAGAAGAGCACGTTACCGGGGTCGTAGAAGACCTTCAGGTTATCGGAGCTGATCCGCTTCATCAGCGCCACCAGGCCCCGCGCCGTGGCCGTCACGCCGCCGTGAGGCTTCATCATCACCACGATGCCCTTGCTCTTGGCGTACTCGGCGGCTTCTTCCATCAGTTCCAGGAACTGGTCGTAGAGCGCCTCGTCGTTGGTGCCGCTATTGTGCATGAAGGTCGCGCCGAGCGTGTGGCTGTTGTCCACGTAGCTGTGCAGCGCCGAGCGCGCCTCGTTCTCATCGCCCCAGGGGATGCTGGTGTAGTTTTCCAGGTTCTTGAGGTTGTACTTCTCAAGCAAGCCGGCGAGGTTGTTCACCTGATCCGCGGAGGCATTGGGCGGCAAAGGCAGGCCGTCCCCCGCCGTCATGAAGCCAAAGTACTGAAAGCCCGCCTGCGCCGTGCCCTCCATGGAAACCTCCAACGCATACTTGGTCCACGGCCGGCTGAAGCATCCAAGTCTAACTTTCACCAGAGTCCTCTTTCTCGCTGGTGCACGCACGCGCGCGCTTACGCTCAGTGCAGAATTGTCGCAAAGCTGACTGGCTGAACGTAGCACGCGGCTGCGCACGCTGTCAACGCGGAAGGCCGACAGGTCTCAGGAGCTAGAGTTCAATACGGCTCTTCCCAATCGCGCGCAGGTCGGACGGCACAATACCGGAAGTCGCCAAAAGCGCCTAAAATCGGGCAAAGGGCTCTTACCCGGGTATTGTCGAGCCTTGTCGCAAGCCGTAGCGCGAGGGCTTGTCCCCAAGGCTGTCGCGTCAACGCAGCGCGAGGCCTTGTCCCCAATGCATTCGCCTTAACGTAGCGCGGGGGCTTGTCCCCCGCCCGAGGAAGAGAACTGAGAACGGAATGGACTGACCCTACGAAAGACGCAGGTTAAGAACTTGCGCTACCGGAGTCACGAACGCAGTTCTCATTCTCATTGCTTTCAACGCGATAACATTAGGGCAAGTCCCCCGCTCCTCATCGCTAAGCGGAAACGACGTCTGGCAAGGCGCTCCGCCGGTCCCTGCCTGGCTCCGAAGCCGCATGGAGACTCTGTATACTAGAGCCCATGATGGAAGAACGCTTGCAAAAGTACATCGCCCGCTGCGGCGCGGCCTCCCGCCGCCGCGCGGAGGTCTTCATCAGCCAAGGCCGCGTTACCGTAAACGGCGCAGCCGTCACAACGCTGGGCGCGAAGGTGAATCCCGCGCGCGACACGGTTGCGCTGGATGGGAAGGCGCTCGCGCCGCCGGCCGCGCTCACCTATCTCGCCTTGCACAAACCGGCCGGCTACCTCACCACCCGCGGCGACCCCTATGGGCGGCCAACCATCTACGACCTAGCGCCTGAAGAATGCGCGCATCTGGTACCGGTGGGGCGTTTGGACTTCATGAGCGAGGGGCTGCTCTTCCTCACCGACGACGGCGCGTGGGCGAACCGCGTGGCGCATCCCCGCTACGGCGGCGAGAAAGAATACGCGATCCTGGTGGACGGCAGGCTCACCACCCACCAGTTCAAGACTTTGCGCGCGCCTATGACCATAGACGGATACCGGCTCAATCCTGTCAGGGTAGAGGCGACGGAATGCGAAGAGAACGGGGACACCTGGCTCTCGATGACCCTGACCGAGGGGCGCAAGCGCCAGATTCGTCACATGCTGGCGGCGATCGGCAAACGCGCGACGCGCTTGATCCGCGTCCGCATCGGGCCCGTGCGCCTGGACAATCTTGCGCCGGGCAGAGTGCGGCCCCTCACGGCAGCCGAAATCGCCCACTGGAGCGAAACGCAACCAGACCCGCCCTCAATTCGCGCGGATTCGACGCAGTCAGCCGAGCACGCACGCAGCCGTTTGCCACAGCGCGGCCCCACGGTGGAAACGACCGCGGCAGGCAAGCGCCCCCTCGCGGGCAGCACACACAGGACGCACCGCCGTGCCCGCAACTGAGCCGCGCCTCACAATCGCCATCGACGGCGGCGCGGGCTCAGGCAAGAGCGCGCTGGGCAGCCTCCTCGCCGCGCGACTCGGCTACCTCTTCGTTGACACCGGTATCTTCTACCGCGCCTTGACCTTAGCCGCCCTGCGCGCCCGGGTTTCGGTTCGCGACGGCCCGGCGCTGGCGGCGCTGGCGCGGACGCTGGACATTCGCCTGGAGCCGCCGACCGTAGCCGACGGTCGCCAGTCCACGCTCCTGCTCGAGGGGCAAGACGTCACCTGGGAGATTCGCGGCCAGGCGGTTGACGCCGGCGTCTCGCCGGTAGCGGCCCAGCCTGAAGCGCGCGCCGCCTTGCTTCCCCTTCAGCAACGCCTGGCGCGGCGGAAGGGCGTGGTGATGGTGGGACGCGACATCGGCACGGTGGTCTGTCCGAAAGCCGAGGTCAAGGTATTTCTGGTCGCCGAACTGGAAACCCGCGCGCAACGCCGCCAACGGGAACTCGCGGCCAGGGGGATGGAAGTTTCACAAGCAGCCGTCGCACAGAATCTGGCGGAGCGCGACCGCATCGACAGCGACCGCGCCGCAGCCCCGCTTACGCAACCCCCCGACGCCATCGTGCTCGATAGCGGACGGCTCACCCTGGAGGAAGAAGCGGCGGCAGTCCTCGCCAAAGTCGCGGCAATACGCGGCGCTCCGGCGCCGGATTAGGCGCTCTGCAGCCGGCCCACAGGACAACGGATAACTTTCTTTAAAGAATATCTTTCAATTCTCTTGCGCTATCTGATGCGATAGAGTTATAATTGAACTCAGAGATTGGATAACTAGTGACTACTGCGCGGCTAAGCGGGCAGCGCCTTGGGGGTCTCGCCGGTACGCTGCCGTTGCGCGGCGCGCGTGTCACGCAAAGCGATTGCAAGAAAGGAGCACAGCATCATGGAGAATACCCAGAATGCCGGTAACGGGGACGCCCAGCGGCGTTCGCCGGAGCAGCCATTCTTTCGTGTCACCATCGAGTTGCGCAGTTCGCCCGGCGGGGCGTTCGAAGACCTGCAAGAGAAGCTGAGCCGGAAGGCGAACGCCATCCTCGACTTCATCCGCCGCGGCGTGGACATTCGCATCGAGACCGGCCCCAAGGATCCGCCGGAGAAGCCCGAGCGGATTACCATCGAGTAGTCTCAGCAGTCGCTTAGGCCGTGGCGGCCGCCCCCTGGCGGAGCGAGCGGCCAACCGAACCATCGCGAACCACTAAAGTGCGCAGGTCTCCCCTTAGGGAGGCCTGCGCACTTTCTTGGCGTCCGTCGCTGCTGCCGAGCGTGTCGAGCAAGCGCGCAACGCGCCGCCAACGCCGCTCTTACTATTGGCCGGAGGATTCGTCGGCAACGATGCGGCCCTCGCCGACCTCAGGATAGCGTTCAGCGGTCACCACGCCGCCGAGTGCTTGCGCAATGTAATCGGCAACGGCTTGGCGGTAGGTGACGCCCAGGGAGACGAACGGCGCGCCGCGATAGGGGTACTGATCGCCGCCGCGCGCGATGAAGTCGAGCGTCGCGACGTGCACCGGCCCGGCGCCTTCAACCACCGCGCCGTCCCGCACGATCAGTGTGCCGTCGGCAAGCCGCACCTCCCGCACCCGCGCGCCGGGCGTGACCGCCTTTCCGGTTTCATCCAGAACCAGCGCGGTAGCAGTGGGGTCCCACGTCATCGTGAAACCGGCAATCTGCGGAAAGCGGCCGGCCCTTTGCTCGACGCGTGAAACGGCGTTCTCCAGAATCTCCTTGAACTGCTCCGCGGGAATGTCCGGGACAACGGTGATGAAGTTGACGAACGGCGCCATGCTGTACACGTCCAGCGCGTACACCGGTCCCGCCGGGAGCGCCGAGTCGTTGCGGATGCCGCCGCCGTTCAGGATTGCGACCGTGGCGGCCGGCGCGTCGAAGCGCTCGGCCAGTGCGTTCGCCTGCCAGAGCAGCGCGTCGGCCATGAGATTGCCCAAGTTGGTTTCCTGCGAGCGCACCGCGTGCCGCCGCCCGTCCAGGGGAACTTCCGTGACGCCGACGACGTCGCCCGCCAGCGATGTAACATAGTCCGCTACCGGCGCCACCACCTGTGACTGAATCGCCGGATGCGGTTCCACGGCGTCCGGATATGCACCGCCGGCCACGCGCACCGGCCCACTGGCGGGGTCGATTGCCGCTATGGTTCCATCGGCGGCAAACGCGACGCTCAGGCGACCCACGTAGGCATAGCCGCCGGGCACGACCGCCACCGGCACGTCGTTGCCGTCGGCGTCCTGGGCGATGAGCGGGTACGGCCCGAAAATCTCGGCCTCATCCCCCGGCAGGAGCACGTCGCCCTCGTTTGCCAGCAACTCGTCCCCGCCCCCGGCAATCACGACGTCGACGCCCCGCAGCAGAGGCACAAGCGCCAGGTCTCCGGCAACGCCCTGCAAGTGGCTGATGACGATGATCTTGTTCACGCCCGCCGCTTGGAGCGCGTCGATTTCCTGCTGCACCCGCGCCGCGACGTCGCCGTCTACCCGCACGTCGCGCGGGCTGGAGATGAAAGGAAGGCCCGGCGTCGTGGCGCCAATCACGCCAATGCGCTCGCCGGCGACGGTGAGGGTAACGCTGCGGGCAATGCGGCCGGCCGCCGCAAGTCTGGCCAAGCGCGGTTCATCGGTGAAATCGAGATTCACGCTGAGGAACGGCGCTTGCGACGTGGAGCCTCTGATGGCGGCCGCCAGGACGTCCGGGCCAAAGTCGAACTCGTGATTGCCCAGCGCCAGCGCGTCGTAGCCAATCAGGTCGAGCGCGATTGTGTCGTAGAAGGGCATCGTGCCCCGCGCCAGGCTGGCGCTGAACTCGGGGCCCGCCAGGAAATTATCGCCGGCCGAGAGCACCAGCACGCCGCTGCCGCCGTCGATCGCTTCCTGCCGCAGTTGCGCCACCAGCGCGCCGAAACGCGCCACCCCGCCGAAGTCTTCGCGCCCTCTGCCCGCATTGAGCAGGCGCGACTCGGCGTCGTTGTTGTGCAGGATGGTGAGACGAAACGCCTGAGGCGTAGACACCGGCGCTACCGTAGCGGCGGGCGCGGCGGTCGGTTCCGCAGGCGCGTCCGGCGGTGGCGGAGGCGCCGCTGTTGCGCACGCCGTCAGCGCCAGCACAAGCGCCAACACGAGCGCCTGCGCAGGCGCGGGCGCGAAGCGATCGGGCTTCACTAGGTCTCCTTCCCAGGATGCCAAAGTCTCACACTTGCCTTAGGCTACTGCGGCCACAGGCCAACGACGCCGCGGCCGCGTGGGCGGAGCGGGCCTACCGCGTTTGCGGCCGGCGAACCGGGGCCGCTGCGCCAAAGCCACTTCCTCCACCAAGCGCGCGCCTGACGTCGCGCAGGCGCAGCGTAAGCGCAACACACATCACGACTATCGACGCCAGTGAAAAGAGCGGCTGGATCGGCTCGAAATACGTCAGCGCGCCGCTCGCGCCCACCAGCGCAAGCGCCACCTTGTTGCACACCGGGCAGCCGATGCCGATGAAGAGCAGCAGTCCGCCGCCGAGCGCCTTAGAGTCCTGCGACGACCACGCGTCGCGCGACGAACAAACGGCCGGAGCGCCGTAGGTTGCGCCCAAAGCAATTGCCAGAATCGTGATGACCCCAAGAAAGAGATAATCGCTGGGCCGCGCTTCGAGCGGGCGAATGAAGTACGGGTTAGGTATGACACCGCTGGGGATCCCCACGGCAACCAGAACCGCCAGCCCCATGCCGCCGCCGCTGGCGAGAGTCTTCCATACGCTTATTCTCTGCGTCATCGTTCGTCTCGTCACTCAAGAGGTAAATGCCGTCAGATTGGGTTCAACCGATGTCAGCTAATGCGCCTGGCGGTCAGAATGAGGCGCTCGCTTTCCGGCGCCAGCGGCTCACCGGCCAGACCGCCAAAGAAGTCGAGCCGCTCCATGCCGGCGAGGTTCAACATCCGCTCCAGTTCGTGCGGCAGGTAGACGCGCACGTTGAGTTCGCGCTCGATGCGCTCGCCGTCAGGGGTAATTATGACGCGGCTGGTATGCTGGCGTCCCGTTTCGTAGTCCATGCGGTTCCGGTTCACCATGGCGTAGCCGGTGGACGCCATCTCCGAATCCTCCCACTCGTGCTTCTGATAGGTCTGGATCGGGTTCGCCATCTCCATCACGAAGCGGCCGCCCGGACGCAGCGCCGCCGCTACGTCGTGCAGCACTTTCTGGTCTTCCTCATCGCTCTCCAGGTAGCCCAACGCCGTGAACCAGTTGACCACGCCGTCGAACGCCCGCTCGAACGGCAGCGCGCGCATGTCGCCCTGCACCAGGTTGACGTCCAAGCCGCGCACCTGCCCGTCCTTGTACGCCTGGCGCATGAGCACACTGGAGCGGTCCAACCCAATCACCGAGTAGCCGTGAATCGCCAGTTGAATCAGGTGGCGTCCCTGGCCGCAAGCCAGGTCGAGCAAGGTCGAGCCCGGGCGCAATTCGAGCAATCGCTCGATGGCCTCTACCTCCGGCACCGTATAACGGTCCCCGGTCAGATCGGCGTACGTCGCCAGATAGAGTTCATCGAAACGGTCGCGACTTGCCGAACCCTGTGCGCCCATGCAGTCTTACCTCTTTCTCGATTTTCTCAATTGGAGCAAACCAAAGAGAATTGGCTCAATGGTCTGTCTGTTGGCGACAGCAAAAACGCAGGCTCCGGCAGCGAAGAATCGCGCCTGCCACCCACCGACGCCATTGTTGTCGCATGCGACCAATGAGCACTGTGCTACCCGTTCGTGCTGAGCCTGTCGAAGTATGAACGGGTAGCACAGTGCGCCGCAACCAACCCACCGTTCACCTTTCGACAGGCTCAAGGCGAACGGCTGTGCGCGCCCATCCCTTTCTCAAGAATTGGTGAAACAACGACATGCATTGCATCATTACACGACACCATCGCCCACTGGCGCCGGCCCTTCACACGGTCAAATGCCCCATGTGCGCCCCGGCCAAACTGTCGCTTGCCCTATACTCTAGGATACTACGCTTTCACGGCAGGCGTCTTTCTGTAAGAGTACGCGGACACTTCACCGCACGTCACGCACAAGCGGTTTTCACACACACGCCTGGCCCGGCCTAACACGGCTATGGCAGGATGGAGCGCGGCTCCCCGCGTGCCAACTGACGCGAACGGCTTTGACGCGCCGTCCGCTCATGTGGTTAGTTTCTATAGAGTCTTCCTAATCGCAAGCCCCCGGCGCGGTTAACGGTTTCTTACCAAAGTAAGGCCGATATGTGTTGACAACCCGTAGCGCGGGGGCTTGTCCCCCGCCGGAACAAGAAAAATGAGAACGGAATGGATTGACGCTACGGAAGACGCAGGTTACAATCCTGCGCTACCGGAGAAACGAGCGTAGCTTTCATTCTCATTGCGTTTAATGCGACAACATTGGGGCTTGTCCCCCGCCTCCTGGTGTCGGGGCACCGAGCATGCTTGGCGCGAAGAGTAAACACTTTTTTGGGCGAGCGTTGCAGCAGCCTGCACCGAGAAGCGGCGGCGGGCTAGAATAGAGGGAACGAACGCAGCGGCAGTCCGGCGCGCGGCGCTTGTGGGCCGCGCGCGTCACCGGCGAGAGGAACCATGCGCAAAAACGCCATAGTCATCGGTCTGATTGGCACTCTCGTACACTCCATCGGTCCTGCCATCCTGCTGGTGTTGGCGTTTCCACCTTTCAATTTGTGGTTTCTGGCGTGGGTGGCGCTGGCGCCGATGTTTGTTGTCATGGCGCTGCCCACGCCGCGGCCGCGGGCCGCCCGTGCCGCGGCCGCCTTGACGTTCGTGCTTTACATGGGCGTGCTCCTGTGGCAGGCGTTCCCGCCCGGGCTTACCTCCCGGGCGTGGCGGGGCAGCGACTTTCCTCCCATTCTATTCCTGGATTCTCCGGCGTTGTTCGTCAGCCTAGTGCTGCTGCCGGCGCTCTTTGTGCTCTTCTACTTTGTGCGGGTGCCGATCGGTCCGCCGGTTGCGTTGGCGCAGGCGAGACCCTACTTCTGGCTGCTGCCGCCGGCCGTGTGGACGCTCACCGAGTACGTGCGGTACCGCTTGCAGCTTGGCCACATTTGGGGAAATCTCTTCACGACGCAGCACACCGTACCGGGGGTCATGGCGATAACCCAGCTTGGAGGCCCCTGGCTGCTCACGTTCTGCATCGTGCTTGTGAACCTCTTGCTAGCCGTCGCCGTCACCCGTTTGCTGGTTCGCCGTACCGGCCGCGCGGCAGGAGCGGCAGCATTGGCAATCCCGCTTGTCCTGGGCAGTACGCTGCTGTTCGCGGCTGCGCAATTGCCTGCGCCGGAGGAAGTGGCGAGCGCCGGGCAGCGGGAACAGAACGGTCCCTCGACCATAGAAGTGGCGCTGGTGCAGACCGGCATCGACATGTCCGACTACTTCGACCAGGCCTTGTCGCGGGGCGTGCGCGACTACTACGGCCTGGCCTGGCTCGACGTGGAGACGCTCACGCGCGAACAGGCGCAGGGCGCGGACCTCATCGTCTGGCCGGAGGCGACGGTCTGGCGCGACGTACAGGCCGACGACGAGGCCCGCGCGCGGCTGGCCGCCTTCGCCCGCGAGATGAACGCCTATCTCTTCGTGCCCTATTTCGTGGACACGGACCCGCGCGGCTTCCGCAATGAAGCGGTGCTCATCTCACCCCAAGGCGAGTTTCTCGGAATGTACGCCAAGAACTACCCCATTATCTACGTGGGGGAGCAGAGCGTGACCGGCGGCGAGCATCCGGTGTTTGCCACTTCTCTCGGGACCTTTGCTACGATGATGGCGTACGATTCCGACTTTCCCGACGTGGCCCGCACGCTCACCGCCAACGGCGCGCAACTGATTGCCGTCACCAGCCACGATTGGCAGGAAATGAGCCCGTTCCAGGTGGCGGCCAGCGCGCAGCGCGCCGCTGAGAACAACGTGACCATCGTAAAGGCCGATTGGCGCTACGGCAGCGCGGTGATTGCGCCCAGCGGCGAGATCATTGCCGGCACGTCGGCCCTGGAACCGGCGCGCACAGTGCTCCGCGCCGCCGTGCCCCTGCCGGATTCCTCGGGGACGCCCTACACACGCGCGGGCGACTGGTTCCCGGCGCTCTGCGCTCTCTACCTGGCCGGTATGCTTGCGCGCTCCCTGTGGGCGCGGCGGGCCGCTAAGCCTTCCGGCTCTTCTTCCGGTTCCCTCTCCCAGCGGGGAGAGGGCTAGGGTGAGGGGGGAGTCCCAAAGTCGGTAATGTTGAGCCATTAGGAAACTTCACGTCGTTGGCTGCGGCGGCTAGCCCGTGAAAGCACGCGAAAGGTCGGCCATGGTCACGAAACGGCTCACCGGCAAGCAGAGCGACTTTCTGAAGATCATAGTGGCGGCCGCCGGACGCGGCGACCTGGCAGCGGTGCGGGAATTCGTGGAACAATACCCCCGGTGGCTGCACACTGTCGGCTCCCACGGGCGCACCATGCTTTGGGAAGCGGCGTATCGGGGCAAACTCGCCGTGGCCGAGTTTCTGGTCGAGCGGGGCGCCGATGTGAACGCCACAGCGTGCCACTACAGCGAAAACTACGTCGAAATAAGCTGCTTCTGCGCGGCGCGGGTCAAGGAACGGCACGCGCTGGCCGACTATCTGCTGGCGCAAGGGGCGCGCATCGACATTTACACCGCCGCCTATTTGGGCGACACGGCGGCGGTGCGCGCATTCCTGGATGCCGACCCGTCGCTGCTGGAACGGACACAGCCGCAGCACGACTCGATGCGCAAAGAAGGCGCGCGGCTGGCCTTCGACCTCATGCCCAACGACTGGGCCACGCCGCTCGTCTACGCCGTCAGCGGCGGCTGCGCCGCAACGGTGTCTTTGCTGCTGGCGCGGGGGGCGGCGGTGCGCCCGCATAGCGCGCGTCTGCTGGGCATCGCCGCAGGCCGCAGCCGCCTCGACATGGCGCAAACGCTCTTGGAGGGCGGCGCTGACGCCGGCCAACTCCCGTTGGCGGACCCCTCCCAGAACCGCGAACTGGCGGAACTGGCAGTCTCACACGGCTACGACGTCAATACCGGCCGCCCCGGCTGGCCGCCGCTGGTGGTCGCGAGCCGCGGCGACAAAGGCGAGCATCCCGAAAAGATCCAGGCGCTGCTGGAGTTGGGGGCGGACGTGAACGTCCGCGATTACAAGGGCAAGACCGCGCTCCACCACGCCGCCACCGCCGGCTTCCTGGCCAGCATGGAGGTCCTGCTGGCGCACGGCGCGGACATCGAGGCGGCCGACGAAAAAGGCGAGACGCCGCTCTGCGACGCCGTGCGCGCGGGCCGGGTAGAGGCCGTTGCGCTGTTGCTGGAACGGGGCGCGGACCCAACGACCAGGAACGCCAAAGGAAACACGCCGGCTATGGCGGCAAAGCGCATGCGCAAGAGCGGCGCGGCCGAGATAACGGCATTGCTGAGGCGGGCGGAGCAGTCTGCGCAGTGACAGCACGTGTATGGACGTTCGGTCCACCAGCCAAACTGCTCTCGGCAAGCCAATTCTCTTCAGCCCTCGCCTGACGGATGCCCGGCCCTATGTGCATGTCACCCCCGGAGCGAATCCTTACGCCAGATTGTCGCTGTAGCGTTCCAGCGCCGCCACGATGCCGCTTTCCGTGACGTCCGGCGCGATCCAGTGGGCGATGGCTTTCAGGTCGGGGTGGGCGTTGCCCATGGCGATGCGCAGGCCGCACTCCTGGAGAAATTCCACGTCGTTCGGCCCGTCGCCAATGCCGATAATGTTCGCGGGTTCGGCGCCGAGCAGGCGCGCGTAGCGGTGGACGGCGGTGGCTTTCGTGCCGCGCTCGTGGGTCACGTCCACGCCCCAAGTTTTGCCGGGCTCGTAGGGAAAGCGCGTCACGTGTACCGGCCGTTCCGGCGGAAAGAGGCGCTCGAAGCGCGGCAGGTCGGCAGTGGGCACAGGCAGCACCGTGATGCGCGTGATGCGCCAATGGAGCACGTCCGCAACACTTTCTACTACTGCGGTGTCGTCCACGGCGGAGAAGGAATACGGGCTCCGCGTCACGGCGTCCAGCAGAGTTTGCGCGTCCGCCGGTTCCAGATAGACGCAATCCAGGGTTTCCATCGTCTCGGCGCGGAAGATGCGCGCGCCGCCGTCGGACACCTGCGGCCCCGCCAGGCCGAAGCGCGCGGCCATGGCGGCCACGTAGTGAAGGTCCCGGCTGGAAATGAGCCCCACGTTACACCGCCGCGCTACGGCGGACAGCCCTTCAACCACCGCCGGCGGGGGCGGCACGCCATAGGGCGCGAGGGTGCCGTCAATGTCGCTGAGAACGGCGGTGTAACGGTGAGTAGAGGACATCACGCGCGCTCGCTGGGAGACTCAATGCGCGCCGGCAACACGCGCCGCCGCCTGTTCCAGGGCCGCAATGAAGCGGTCGATCTCCAACTGCCCCATCGGCGTGGAGAGCGCGCCCAGGCCCTCTTTGGAAACAATGACGCCGGCGTCCATCAGGCCGCGATGCAGGCCGCGCATGAGCGCCTCCGCCGCCGGCCCCTTGGGCAGGCTGCGGTAATTGACGATCGGCGCGTCCGTCGGCGCGACGAGGATGAGCGAACCGGCGCCGCTGACCTGCCCCGGCACTCCCGCGTCGCCAAAGACCGCGTTGGCGCGGGCGCGCAAGTCGTCGCCAAGTGTCTCCAGGCGCGCGTACACGTCGGGCGTTAGTTGCATCAGCGCCGCATAGCCGGCCGCGGCCGAGAGCGGATTGCCGCTGTACGTGCCGCCGGAGGCGAGCGCGGGCGGCCCTGCCGTGGGATCGAGCAGCGCCATGACCTCGGCGCGGCCGCCCACGGCCCCAATCGGCAGCCCGCCGCCGATAATCTTGCCAAAGACCGTCAGATCCGGCTCGCCGCCAAAGCGCGCCGCCCCGCCCGCGTAGCTCACCCGAAAGCTGATCACCTCATCAGAAATCAACACGATGCCGTAATCCCGCGTAATCTCGCGCAGGAACGAGAGGAAATCATCCTGCGGCAGCGGAAAGCCGGCGCGGTTGCAGAGCGGGTCGTAGAGCACGGCGGCCAGGTCCCTGCCGTGCTGGTCCAGCAGGCGGGCCACGGCATCCTTATCGTTGTACGGCAGCGTGAGCACGTCGGACTCCACCGAATCGGCCAGGCCGCCGCTGCTGGCCACGCTGTGCGGCGCATCCGCCGGACCCCATCTATCCGGCTGGGAAGCGTAACTCACCTGCGCGTAGTCGTAGTAGCCGTGGTAGAAGCCCTCGAACTTGGCGATGCGGCTGCGCCCGGTGTAGGCGCGCGCCAGCTTGACCGCCAGCATCACCGCCTCCGTGCCCGAATTCGCAAAGCGGATCTTGTCCAAAGACGGCACGCGCTCCACCAGCAGGCGGGCCAGCCGCAATTCCGGTTCCGCCGGTTCGGAGAAGGCCGTGCCCCGCTGCAGTTGATCGATGATCGCCGCGTTTATGGCCGGATTGGCGTGGCCGTGGATGAGAGCGGTCATATTGTTGAGATAGTCGATGCGCTCCACGCCTTCCACGTCGGTCAGGTAGCAACCGCTGCCCGCCTGGGCGTAGATCGGATGCGGCTGATAGTAGTAGTGCAGCCGCGACGTGCCGCCCGGCATGTATTGAGAGGATTCTTCGAATAGCTTGGCCGTCTCGGTGGTTGAAAGAGAAGATTCTCCGTCCGGGGCGATTGCAACTCCCCCTTGGCTGTGCCGCTGCGCCATGGCCTCCTCCTCATGTGTGCAAGGTCTCTTGGCGATAGTATACCGAACGAAGCGTGTGCAATGACACCGGCTGTTCTTGTTGTGCTGTACTATCGACACAGGCGCTTGGGTTGACCGGCTCGCCAAAGTGGGATTATGATGCTGCCGTCCCGACGGCGCCGCCATCGATGGCTTGAACCGGCAAATCGATCCTGGCCGCAGCACCGGAATTGCTTTTTGATTATGTCTACTCCAACACAGCTGCCACGCTACGCGGACACGGTCGTCATCGGCGGCGGCACGGCCGGGGCCGCCGTCGCCGGCCTGCTCGCCGCGCGCGGCGACCGCTCGGTGCTGCTGCTCGAGGCCGGCCCGGACTACGGCTCCCGCCATTCAGGCCGCTGGCCGGGCGAACTACTGGACGGCCGCGCGCTGGCCGGCACACACGATTGGGGCTTCACCAGCGCCGCGGCTCACGGCCAGCCGCGCCACGCCCTGCAGCGCGCCAGAGTAATCGGCGGCTGCTCGGCGCACAACGGCTGCATTGCCATCTGGGGCAGCGCCGCCGACTACGACGGCTGGGCGGCCGCGGGCAACGAGGGCTGGTCCACGGCGGACGTGCTGCCCTACTTTCGTCAGGCGGCGGCGCGCCTGCGCGTGCGCGACTTCACGCCGGAGGAGGCCACCCCCTTTCACAGCGCGTGCCTGGAAGCGATGATTAGCGCCGGCATCCCCCGCTCGGCCAACCTGAACGACCTGGACGAGAACGCCGGGGCGGCGCTCGCGCCGGTGAACAACCGGGACGGCATCCGCTGGAGCGCGGCGTTCGCCTATCTCGACCCGGCGCGGGAACGGGGCAATCTGACCGTGGTCGGCGGTGGTCTGGCGGATAAGGTGAACCTGCGGCGCGCGCGCGCGGTCTCGGTGAACGTCATCATCGCGGGGAAACGGGAGACGGTCGCGGCGGAGCGGATCATCCTCTGCGCTGGTGCGTACGGCTCTCCCTCAATCCTGCTCCGCTCCGGCATCGGTCCGGCAGCGGAACTCGCCGCGCTGGAAATTGCCGTAAATCTCGATCTGCCCGGCGTCGGCCGCAACCTCCACGACCATCCGGGCGTCACCATGCTGCACCAAGGCACGCCCCGCTTCGACTCCCTCATGGAAGACTTCATCGCCGTGGGCAAGACCGTCTACACCGAGCAGAGCCTGGCAAAGGCCCGCAGCGGCGGTTGCGGCGAGGCGTTCGACCTGCACGTCGCTCCCATCACCGCGGCGGCGCCAAACGCGGCGGGACGCTGGGTGTGCGAGATGTACGTCGCCAACATGGCGCCGCAGTCCCGCGGCCGGCTTGCGCTGCGCGACCGGGACCCCGCCAGCAACCCCATAATCGACACCGGCTACTTCACCGATCCCGGCGACCGCGACTTGGCGGCGCTGCTTGACGGCGTCGCGCTGACCCGGGAAATTGCCCGCCAACAACGCCTTGCCGCGCTCATCGGCGAGGAACTTGACGAAATGGCCAGCATAGTAACCGCCGAAGATCTGCGCCGCAAGAGCCTGCACTACTTCCATCCGGTCGGCACGTGCAGAATGGGCCCGGCTGCCGACCCGGAAGCCGTCGTCGATGCGCAAGGCAAGGTTCACGGAGCAGAGGCCCTCCACGTCATCGACGCCTCCATCATGCCCACCGTGCCCCGGGCCAACACCAACCTGCCGACGCTGATGGCAGCCGAGCGGATCGTCGCCGCGCTCGACTAGCAGCATCATCGCCGGAGACATTGCCAAACTCCTTTTTCCATTAGGGCTTTCAGGGTACCCATTCTACCTCCGACTTAACGTGTCATTCCGAGCGGAGCGAGGAATCTAGAAGCGGTGGTCCCGCAGGGCCATGCCGTAGATTCCTCTCTCCGCTGCGCTCCGCTCGGAATGACACTTGCAAACCTCTGGCAACTTCGCAAGGGAAAGAGTTGGGCACGGGATTTACAAGGATTGCCACTACACTATATTGTATTGTAGTGGCGTTCCGGATTCCGGCTCTCGCCGGAATGACGGAAGTAGGTTAGGGTCTCCGACGGCATCGGTACAGACAGGCGCTCCCGGCCGCGCGAACGCCGTCAAGAACCCATCGGAAGCGCATCGCCAGTCCGTCGTTGCCCGCCAACCCGGAGCCGTTGAAAACGGCGGTTTGTCAATCGGTATGGACATTGCACATACTACCAACCGCCATAGCTCCCTCAATCCACCTGCGCCAAGTACGGCGGCACGCCTATGCTGGCAACGATTCATCGCTCTCATTTTCTGAGGATTTTCTTGCCGAAAACTCTGGATTTTCTACCAAAAGTGATGTACCATGACTCCAACATTTCGGGAGGGGGGACGCGAGGGGAAAGCCGCGCCGTAAGAGTGTCCACGCAGCACTGGGAGGAGGCCAATGAACGCCGCCCTTCGGACCGCCAATGAATCGTCTTTGCCCGGGCACATGATGTCCGGTCTGGGGGATATTCGCATACTGCATCCCCCGGGAACGTTCGCCTTGTCGCCGGCCAGCCTGATTTCAGTTCACGCGATTGTGGGCAACCAGAGCCGGCTCAAGGGCGTTGGGCTGGACTGGGGTACCGGTTCCGGGTGTCTGGCAATTGTAGCGGCCAGAATCCCCACCGTGCATCACATTTCCGGCCTCGAGATCTCTGAAACCAGCGTGGCAATCGCCCGCGAGAATGCTTTGAACAACGCCGTCACCGACAAGACGTCGTTCTTCGTCTCCGACTCATACACGCCCGTGGACTGGCATGATCGCCAGCGACTGGACTCGCTGGAGAGGCGGGTGGACTTCGTGCTTGCCAATCCGCCCGCCACGGAAGACGACGACGGCTTCGGCTTCCGCCGCGAAGTGCTCAAGGGAGCCCGGCGGTTCATGGCGCCGGGCGGCGTGGTATTCGTCGGGGGGTCGTCGCGCTACGGCAAGCGGGCCGAACGGCTGTGCGACGAAGTGCCCGAGTTCAGCTACGGCGGGGTGCTCTCCAGCACGGGCTGGGTCCCGTTCGATCTCTCCCGTCCCGACTACCTGCGCTACCTGAAGCAGTACGCGGCGGAAGAGGAACGCGGCGGTCTCACGTACCTCTTCCAGTGCAACGCCGTCCACGCGGGCGAGCCGATCAACGCGCGCCGCGCGCTCGCGCTGTTCAATGCCACCGGCATCATGCCGTTCATGGATTGGAAGATGCACCTATTCCGCTACGACCGCGGTTAGGTTGACGTTCCCGCGCACAATCGCATACCGCGCCCGCCCTCCCGCAACACAGGTGTAGGGGCACGACATGTCGTGCCCCTACACCGCATGATTTCAGGCGTTTGACAGACCGTTGACTTTGGGTTAGATTTGCCTCGATTTGCCGTATCCAACCGGGCGCGTCTCCCAAAGGCGCGCCGCAGCGCGAGGAGCACATCGTGAACGTTGACCGCGATCAATTCATGGATCAAGGGTATCTGATCATCCGCGGCCTCATTCCTCCGGAAAAGCTGGAGTCCATGCGCGCCGGTTGCGAGACGATATTGGAGCGGCAAAAGGCGAACTGGGCGCGGGAGCGCGGGCCGGACGACCCGCCCGGCGGCGAATACGAGAAAGTCCGCCAGCCCCGCGTCATGATGATGCGCCCGGGCCTCATCGACGCGGAGACCGCCAACGTCGTGGAGGACTTCTGGATCGCTGACGAGACCCTGGAAATCGTTAGCCAACTCCTCTGCAATCCCACGCCCTGCATCAGCGAAATGATGATGATGTGCAATCCGGTGCGCGACTGGCCGGGCGGCACCGGCTGGCACCGGGACATCCATCCGGTTGACATGGCTCCGCTGGACGCGCTGACCGCGGACCTGATGGAAAACGGCCCGCGATACACCCAGTGGAACGTGCCGCTCTATGACGACAGCGTGCTGTGGGTGATTCCCGGCAGCCATCGCCGGCGCAACACCGCGCAGGAGAACGCCGAGTTGCTCCAAGACCGCGCCGCGCCGGTCACCGGCGGCATCCCCGTGGAATTGAAGGCCGGCGACGGCGTCGTCTACATCAACTTTCTCAACCACACCGGCAGCAACTACACCACCAAGCGGCGGCGCACGCTCCACGGCGGCCACGCCGTCTACGGAACCTACCCGGAACTCGGCTTTCTGGAGCACGTCGCGCCGTGGGCCCGTGAGCGATTCCATTCTTTCGCCGCGCGCGGCGAACGTATGCAGGACGCCACCGAGGCCGCGCTCCGCGCCGTCATCGCCAAGGACGAAGCCGGCTACCGCGACGCGCTGGAGACCCTGCAACCGGGCGCGGGGCCGCACGGACGCACCGTGCTCACGATCTATCTGTCCAAGGCGGCAATGCAGATTCAAATCCTGAAAGATCCCAATCGCGGCCCGCCGGACGCTTTGCACAAGTGGGTCGAGTCGTCGCATCCCATTACCCTCAACTGGGGGCCGGACTTCGCCTCACGCTTCGCCGCCGCGGAAGCGGCAACCCTCTGGCGCCGGTTCGCGGGCATCGACGCCGCGCTCCAGAGCGACGAGGACGTGTTCGAGCCCGCCTTCCAGGCCGTCCCCATGCGCTACTACTTCAACGAACTGCCGGCGGGCATCGATTGCGAGTCCTTCATCGCCGGCTGGTAGCGGCGCAACGCCAAGCCTGCCGGGAGTCCCCCCTTAGTCCCAGGTGAAATGCCCGCAGCCGCCTCACTCCGCGCGGGCTGACAGGGGTAGGCAAGTGTCATTCCGAGCGGAGCGAGGAATCTAGAACCGACGTTTTTGCAGCGAAAGCCTTAGATTCCTCTCTCCGCTGCGCTCCGCTCGGAATGACACGAGAAGTCGGATGTAGAAGCCTACCCCTGTCAGCTCCGCGCGGGGGAGGCATCCTCTAGGCCGGGCGCTGCGCGGACACGCCTTGCCGAACCCGCATCGCGCTACCGCGCTCCCGCACCCGTGCGCCCATCCAAAACTACTCTACGTTGACGCGAGCGAGAACTCGCAAATATCCTTGCCGACTATAGTAGAATTGGAAGAGAGCGAAGTATCTCGCATGGCCCGACACCTGCGACAGCGACCTCAATGAGGAGGGGTAGATCATGTCCGGACGGATTCGCGGCAGTCTTGCAGTCATGTTCGCGGCGGCGGTGCTCTTGCTCGCTGCCGCTTGCAGTCTTCAGGTAGAGTCACCTCCCCCCGATCCCGATGGCGATCCCGCCGCCTACACCCAGGCATTCGTGGCCGAAGCCATCGCCATGTACGATGAGCAAGGGCGCGAGGCGACGTTCGCGCACTACAGTAGCCCTGAGAGCGCCGTGGGCCAGTGGTACCTCTTCATCGTCGACGCCGAGGCCGACGCGCTCGTCGTCCACCCGAACCCGGCGCTCCTTGGCGCGAAGTCGGCGCAGCGACGCGACCCGCGCGGCTTCCTCTACGGCCCGATTTTGCTTAGCACAACCGAGGAAGGCCAATGGGTCAGCTACTATTACCGCACCTACGAGGGTGAGCGGCCCGTGGCCGAGGGCCAGAAGCACGCCTGGCACGTGCGCCACGACGGGTTGATCTTCGCCTCCGGCTGGTACGAAAACCTGGTTCCCCTGCCCACCAAAGAGGACGATCCGGCCGGCTTCACGAAATGGTTCGTCTATGAAGCCGTCAACACCTACGACGTGGGCGGCGTGGACGCCCTGATCAAGAAGTACAGCGACCCCGCGAGCGTGGACGGCGATTGGTACATCTACGTGCTCGACCTGGAAGCCACAATCATCGCTCACCCGACTGCGCCGGAAATCGTGGGGCAGAGCCTGCTCGGCCCCATCGGCTTCGATTTGGCGGGCACGCGGCATGGCCCGCAGTTCCTGGAAGTCACCCCGGCGGGCCGTTGGATTTCATACTACTCCCGCAATCCCAACAGCGGCGCCTGCGAACTCAAGCATGCCTGGGCCGTCCGCCGCGGGGACGTGATCATCGGTTCCGGCTGGTATGAGAACGCCGCGGCGCACCCGCTGCTGCCCACGAAGTGCCATCCCATCGACTATACGGTAGCAACGGTGGAGCGCGCGGTGGCCCGCTACCGCGCCGAAGGCCGCGATGCGGCAATTGACTACCACAACTCCATGGCGAGCGTAGACGGCCGCTGGTACGTCTTCATCATGGACGTGGCAAACGGCGTTATGCTGGCGCATCCGGCCCCGGTCTACGTGGGCCATAGCCTGCTGACCGGCTCGGAAGCCTACGACGACGCGGGCTACTTCTACGCCCGCGACCTGGTTGAGGCGACTGAAGAAGGACTCTTCGTCCGCGACGTCATCGGCGTGCCGACGGTCGATGAGCAGAACCCCTTCCACACCAGCGAGGAAGTGAAGCATTACTACGCCGTGCGCGCCGACGATCTCATCTTCGTCAGCGGCTGGTATACGGCGGCGCCGACGAAAGACGACCCGGCCGAGTACGCGCGGCTGTTGGTTGGGCGCGCCCTGACGCGCTACGACGACACGGGACCTGAGGCCACGCTCGCCCACTACAACGACCCGGCGAGCCTCGACGGCACGTGGTACGTCTGGATCCTCGAAGACCGTGACGGCGACCTCTATACGGTCGCGAACGCCAACCACCCCGATTTAGTGGGCACGACCCGCGAGCGCATCGACGCCAACGATTTCAACTACGGCGAAGCCTTTGCGGCCGTCACCGAGACCGGAGGGGGAGAGTGGGTAAGCTACCTCGGTACCCACCCCCAGACCAGAGAGCCCACGCCCAAGCATACCTGGGTCGTGCGGCGGGACAACTACGTCATCGGCGCGGGCTGGTACGAGGGTACCGAGTAAGCGCCGCGCCGCAGTTGGCGTTCACTTGCCGCGCGGGGACTCGCTCCGTGTCGATAGTCCGAAACGCTGGTGGAATGGCGCTGGCGCGGCGCATTGGCAAACTGCGGCGGAGAGGCGGCAGCGCCGGAACCAGAGTGCGCCAAATGGTATACTCTTAATGTAAGAGTGACAGTTTGGTTCACCGTCGTTACAGCCAGTGACCTCAGAGAGGAGAGTCTTCGTGGAGACCCGAATACACAGAAGTATCGGGGCAATTGTAGCGTTGGCGGCGCTTATGCTTGCCGTCTCGTGCAGTGTGCAAGTCATACAGCCCTTTCCCGATCCCAACACCGAGCCGGCAGCGTATTCGCAGCACCTGGTTGACCGGGCAATTGACTACTATAAGGCCAACGGGCGCGACGCGGCCGTCGAGTATTACAACTCCGCGGAGAGCGTGGACGGCCAATGGTACGTCTTCATCATCGACGAGAACGACACCTTCGTCGCCCACCCCACCATACCGGCCATCGTGGGCACGAATGTCCGCGAGCGGGTGGACATCGTCGGCTTCAAATACGGCGAGGCCTTGGCCGCGGCGACCGAGGCAGGAATCTGGGTAGACTACCTTCACCGCAATCCGGATAGACGTGAATTCCAATCGAAGCACACCTGGGTCGTCAAGCACGACGGGTGGATATTTGGCTCCGGTTGGTACGAAGTCATTGCCGAAGGAGATCCCGGGCTTCCTGATAAGTCCGACCCCGCCGCCTATACCCAGGCGTTCGTGGTGCAAGCATTGGAATACTATCGGGCCGAAGGACTCGAGGCGACCGTCGCTTACTACAACACGCCTGAGAGCATGGACGGCCCGTGGTACGTCTTCATCGGTGACGAGAACGACGTCATGCTCGCCCACGCCTCCGTGCCGGAAAACGTGGGAATGCGGTTCGCGGACATCCTCGGCCCGGGCGGCTATCCGGCCGGGGCGCAGGTAGCCGCGGCGGCCACGGAGGAGGGCGCCTGGACCTCGTACACGTATTACAATTCGGCGGCGGACGCATTCCAATCGAAGCACACGTGGGTGCTGCGCTACGAAGGTAGATTATTTGGCTCCGGCTGGTATGAGGAAGGGCCGTCCAAGTCCGACCCGGCCGCGTATACCCAGGAGTTCGTGCAGCAGGCCATCCGGCTCTACGACGCCGTTGGCCGGGACGCCGCGTTCGCTTACTACAACACCCCCGAGAGCGTGGACGACGACTGGTACATCTTCATCATCGACGAGAACGAGAACACCATCATCCATCCCACCCGGCCTGAAATCAGGGGCACCTCGTCCAAGACGCGCCTCGACATCACCGGCTACGCCTACGGCTACGACCTCGTCACCGCCGATGAAGAAGGCAAGTGGGTAAGCTACTTCTTCACGAACCCACAGACCGGCTACGAGGACCAGAAGCACACCTGGGCTATCAAGCACGACGGCTACATCTTCGCCTCCGGCTGGTACGAACGCGACGTGGACGTGGACGACGCCACCTATACCCAGTTCGTGGTGCACCGCGCCATCCAGCGGTACGATGCCCAGGGCCTGGAGGCCACGCTCGAGTACTTCAACTCGCCCGAGAGCGTGGAAGGCCAGTGGTACGTCTTCGTCCTGGACGAGAACCAGGTCACCATCGGGCACTACAATCCGGAGCACATTGGACGCACCCGCGAGATGCGCATCGACGCGCGGGGCTACGACTACGGCGCCGACTTCCTGAAGGCCACCGCGGAAGGCACGTGGATCGACTACGTCTTCCTGAATCCGGAAACGGAGAAGGAGATGCTGAAGCACACCTGGCTCCGCAAGCACAACGGCCTGTACTTCGGCTCCGGCTGGTACGAGGAGGTCAAGGAGGAATAGCCCTCACGTTGGCGCGCAATCAAGCGGCGCCGTAGGCGGAGAATTGAAAAGAGCAATGCGGCAGGCGTGGGCGCGCCTGCCGCGTTTCGTTTGGGACGTGCGAATGCGGATACGCCAGGACGCGCAACCGCAAGGAACGCACACCGGTCGCTTTCGCTATAATGTGCCGTAACCCACGCGGTGAGGCTCTTGGGGCTGGTCTACCTGCACGGGACAAGAACCGTCTGAACCATTGGTGTGTTTGAAACGGCCGCGTTGGCGGAGAAAGGGGTGTGCTGATGGCTGACGTGCTGCGGGCCGGAGTTGGGCGCGCGACGATTACCCCGCCGCTGGGCACGTGGCTGTGCGGCTTTGCCGGGCGTGAGCGCGGCTGCGACGCGGTGCTCGACGACCTCTACGCCACCACGCTCGTGCTCGCCAACGATGAGACCGCCGTCGCGATCGTCACCTGCGACGTCTGCGGTCTGCCAACGCAGCAAGTGGCCGCACTGCGCGCCTTGATCACGGAACGTACCGGCATCCCCGGCGCGCACGTCCTCATCAACACCTCCCACACGCATTCCGGACCGTTCACGAGCATCCACGACGACATGCACGCTCACGAACGGGCCTACAGCACGACGCTCATTCACACGATTGCCGGTACGGTCGAGATGGCGCAGCAAGACCTGGAAGCCTGCCAAATCACCCACGGCGCGGGCAGCGCGGCCGTCAACGTCAATCGTCGCCTCCTCAGCCAGGCCGGCTGGGCGGGCATGGGCGAAAACGCGGCCGGCGCGATCGATAGGACCGTGCAGGCGCTGCGCGTGGATACCGCCGCGGGCGAACCGCTGGCCGCCCTGGTCCACTACGCCTGCCATCCGGTGGTGATTCAACCGCCCAGCCTGGCCGTTTCGTCCGACTTCGTGGGCGTGGCGCGCGGCCTCTTCGAGGCTGCCAGCGGCGCGACCATGCTCTTTCTCCAGGGCGCGTGCGGCAACATCAACCCCATCGGCCAACGCGCCGAGATCGACATGCGGGAGCGCCTGTGGGGCGTGGGCAGCGCGCTGGGCGCGGCGGCATTGGAAGTGTATTCGCTCAATGGACTGCACGCGGCATTCGGCGCGGTGGAACCACTCGCCCCTACGCTCGGCGCGGCAAACGAGACGCTCGCCCTCGACCTGCACACCCCGAACGAACCGCCTGACTCCCTGAGCGGACGCACCCCGGCCCTGCGCTACTGGACGCCGCCGGTGACAAACGACGGCCGGGTTGAGTTCGAGGTACAGGCGCTCCGCGTCGGCGACGTGGCCCTGGTCGGCGGCGCCGGCGAGGTCTTCATCGAACTCGCCCAAGCGGTGCAGGAACGCTCGCCCTTCGGCCACACCATGTACCTGGGCTACACCAACGGCGACGTGGGCTACATCCCCACCGCCGCCGCCTACGCCGAAGGCGGCTACGAGGTCGATAGCGCCCACTTCCACTACAACCTCCCCGCCGCCGTCGCCCCCACCAGCGCCGGACGCCTGGTGGACACGAGCGTTGCGCTTCTGGATTTGCTCTATTCGGGATAGAATCTACCGCAATGAGATACGCGAAGACGGCAGTAGCACGAGGTAGGCTATGTTCACACTTGGCGTTATGACCGACGAGATCTCTCAGGACCTTGCGCACGCGCTGGACGTGATCGAGGAGTTTGGCGTGCGCACCGTCGAACTGCACAACGTGTGGGACAAGAACATCTGCGACCTGGACAGCCACGAATTGACCCAGGCTTTGCACATGGTGCGGCGGCGGGGGTTTGCCGTGTGCGACATTGCCTCGCTCTTCCTGCGGTGTCCCATCGACGACTTGGACGCCTACAACGAACACGTCAAGATACTGGAGCGTTCAATTCAGATTGCGCCGCTCTTCGATTGCGAACTCGTGCGCTGCTTCTCGTTCTGGCGGGAGGACGACCTGGAAGCCCACTGGGATACCATTCTCGAACGCCTGGAGTTGCCGGTGCGCATGGCGGAGTCCGCCGGGGTGACGCTGGCGTTCGAGAACGTGCGCTCGTGCAACATCGGCACGGGCGAGGAAACCGCCCGCCTGATGGAGACCATCGACTCGCCGAATCTGCGCGTGATATGGGATCCGGGAAACGCCTACGTCTCCGGCGAGACGCGCCCCTATCCGGACGGCTACGAAGCAGTGAAGCCCTGGATCGTGCACGTGCACGTCAAAGACGCGGTGCTCAGTCCCGCGGGCGAGTCGGTGTGGAAACCAATCGGCGCGGGCAAGGTGGACTACGCCGGACAAATGAAGGCGCTGGCGGATGACGAGTATGCGGGTGTGGTCTCGCTGGAGACTCACTATAAACCGGAGAACGGCTCGGCTGAGCAAGGGAGCCGCGAGTCCTTTGCCGGACTGCAAGCTATCCTGGCGGAGCAGGGAATCGCGCCCAATTAGAGGGATTTCCCCTCACCCCAGTGCTGAAGAGTGGAGAGTCAAGAGTATTGACCTCTACACGGCTTGTCAATCCGGTGTAGGGGCACGACATGTCGTGCCCCTACACCGGATTGACAACAGGTCAAGCGCATTAACAGCGCCGCTTCGCCGTGACTGCCTAAGCCAGAATATAGTGCAACGGCATTGTGGCACGTCCCCCGCTTCTTGCCACGTCTACGTAGCGCGGGGGCTTGTCCCCCGTCTCTTGGCACATTGACGTAGCGCGGGGGCTTGTCCCCCGCCTCTTGGCAAGGGATGGAAACGCCACGTCACACGACGTTCTTTGGCATCACCTCGTGGACGTACGCACGCACACGGCGCACTTTCGCTACAATAGAACGTGTAGCTTCTGTATCCCAGGGAGGGCGCGATGAGCACGACGGTCGAGTCTACCAAGCTGACGCTCGATGAACAATTCACGCGGCAATTCGCCGGTTCCGCCGCGCGCTTCCAGGAAGCCGTCGGCATCTTTCCCAATGGCGCGACCCACGACAGCCGCGCCCAGAAGCCCTTCCCGCTTTACATCGAGCGGGCGCAGGGCGCGCACAAGTGGGACTTCGACGGCAACCGCTTCATCGACTTTCTCGTGGGACACGGCGCGTTGCTGCTGGGGCACGGCCATCCCGCCGTCGTCGCGGCCGTCAGTGAGCAGATGCGGCACGGCACCCACTACGGCGCGGCGCACGAACGCGAAGTCGAGTGGGGTCGCTGGGTGCAGCGGCTGGTGCCGGCAGCCGAGCGCGTGCGCTTTACCGCCTCCGGCACCGAGGCTACCATGATGTGCTTGCGGCTGGCGCGCGCGTTTACCGGCAAGAGCACGACCGTCAAGTTCGAGCACCACTTCCACGGCTGGCACGACTACGTGGTGGTGGACGAGCCGCCCGCGCCGCCGCCCGCCGGGGTCCCGGCCGGTACCGCCGACTCGATGCGCGTGCTGCCGGTGCATGACGTCGAGCGGCTGGAAGCCGTCTTGCGGAATGATCCGGACATTGCCGCCGTCATCTTGGAACCCACCGGCGCGGGATACTCCTCGTACCCCCTCGATCCAGACTTCCTGGCGGCCGTGCGCAAGATCACGCTGGACTACGGCGTACTGCTCATCATGGACGAGGTTATCACCGGCTTTCGCTGCGCGCCGGGCGGGGCGCAAGCGGCCACCGGCGTCATCCCCGACCTAACCAGCCTGGCAAAAGTCCTGGCCGGCGGCCTGCCTGGCGGCGCGGTGGCCGGGCGCGCCGACATTCTGGCCCACCTGGAATACCGCGACGAGCCGGAGTGGAACGCCCGCAAGAAGATTCGCCACCAGGGCACTTTCAACGCCAACCCGCTCTCGGCCTCCGCCGGCACAACCGCCTTGAGCATCGTCGCCGAGGGCTGGCCCGCCCGCCACGTGAACGACCTGGCGGCCATGCTGCGCGACGAATTCAACCAGGTCATGGACGCCCACGGCCTAACCGGCTGCGTCTACGGCACGTACTCTATGTTCCACATCCTGCTCTTCAACCCGCACAATCCACACGAGAAGATGAACCTTGCGGATTACGGCGGCGCCGGCGCAAAGCCCTTCCTCGCCATGCGGGACGCCGACGCGGCGCTCTACGGCAAGATGAAACGGGGCTTGCAAGTCAACGGCGTAGACCTCATGGGCGACGGCGGCATGCTCTCCACCGCGCACACTGAGGATGACGTGCGCGCAGCCGCGGCCGCTTTCGACCGCACCATCGACCTGCTGAAGCAAGAAGGGGCCATCCCCGGCGCGCGCTAGTCCAGGCAGCCGCGCCGCGAGCGCGCCCGGCTAGGCGTCATCCCGCTTCAGGTACTGGATGGCCTGGCGCACCACGTCGAAACGGCCTTCGCCGACCTTTGCCAGGCGCACGTCGCCGCGGCGGTCCACCAGGTAGAGCGTCGGCCAGGCGCGGTTGCCAAACGCCCGCCACACCTTGAAGTCGTTGTCTATGGCGACCGGATAGGGCACACCCAGCCGCTCCACGGCGTTGCGCACGTTCTCCACTTGCTTTTCGTGGACGAATTCGGGCGTGTGGATGCTGAGCAGCGTAAAGCGCCTGTCCGCGTATCTCTCATGGATATCCACCAAACTGGGGATGTCGTTGCGGCAATTAATTCAGCCGTAAGTCCAGAAGGCAATCCCAACGGCGGACTTCCCCTGAAAGCCCGCCAGCGTCAGCGGTTTCGAGTTGATCCAGGTCATTGAAGAAATCTCTGGCGCTTTGCCGAGCACGGGAAGGCTTGTAATGGCGAGAGCCTCATCGCCGGTGCTCCGTTCCGTGAGCCACGAAAGGTCACACGCGCTGAGGCCAACCGCCGCGGCGCCGGCAGCCATGCCGTAGAGCAATCGTCGTCTTCGCATCGCTACGCTCCCTTTGGACTCGAATCCGCCTGAGATTTCGTACGCGCCGCGCCAACCACCTTGCCCATCGCGCCAGCGCGTCAGCCAACCACTATGTTGATCAGGCGTCCGGGCACATACTTCACCAGCTTGACTTCCTGTCCGTCCAGGAACTGCCGCACGCGCTCGCTCTCCAGCGCCAGCGCGCGGGCGCCGTCTTCATCCAGCGAGACACTGGCCTCGATGGTGTCGCGCACCCGGCCGTTCACCTGCACGACCAGCGTGAAGGTCTCTTCCTCGATGAGCGCCTCGTCGTATTCCGGCCACTCCTGCTGGTGCACCGAGTACTCGTGCCCCCAGCGTTCCCAGATCTCTTCGGCCAGGTGAGGGGCAACCGGCGCGAGAACCAGGAGGAACCGCTCCATGGACCGCTTCCAGGAATCCGTAGCCGCCAACTCCAGCGTGTAGACCTTGTAGAGCCAGTTGGTGAACTCCATGAAGTAGGCGATCATGGTGTTGAACTTGTGCGCGTCGATGTCCTCGCCGGCGCGTTTGACCACGCGGTTTATCCAGCGCGCCAGTTCCGGCTCGGCCTTCTCCACGGGCAGCGGCTCGCTGCCTTGCTCGATACGGCCCAGCAGCATGTTCCAAACGCGCACCAGCCAGCGGCGCGCGCCGGGAATACCCTCGGTGCTCCAGCTGATGTCTTGGTCGAATGGGCCCATGAAGAGTTCATACACACGCAGCGCGTCAACGCCGTACAAATCCACCATCTCATCCGGGCCGATGACGTTGCCGCGACTCTTTGACATTCTGACCCCGTCCGGGGCCAGGACGACGCCCTGATGCCGCAGTTTCGTAAACGGCTCGTTGAAGTCGATGAGCATGGCGTCCTTGATGACCTTGGTCCAGAAACGCGCATATATCAGGTGCATGGTGGCGTGTTCCGCGCCGCCGACGTAGAGGTCAACCGGCAGCCAGTGGCGCGCCTTATCGAGGCCGAACGGCAACTCGTCGTTGTGGGGGTCGGCAAAGCGCAGGAAGTACCACGAGGAGCACGCGAAGGTGTCCATGGTGTCCGTCTCGCGTTCGGCGGGGCCGCCGCAGTCCGGGCACGTGGTGGCCATGAACGAGCCCACCTTGGCCAGCGGCGAGCGTCCGTCGCCGGTCGGCTCGAAATCATCGATTTCGGGCAGCAGCACCGGCAGTTGCGGCGTCGGCATCTCCACCCAGCCGCACTTGGGGCACTTCACCATCGGAATCGGCGCGCCCCAGTAGCGCTGGCGCGAAATCAGCCAGTCCCTCATGCGGTACTGCACCTTCGCGCCGCCCAACTCACGCTCGTTCAGCCACTCCGTTATTTTTGTCCCACCTATGGGAGATGTTTCACCGTCGAATTGTCCGGAATTGACCAGCGCGCCCTCGCCTTCATAAGCGTCGGCAACGGCCCAGTCCACGCTGTCCGGCGGTTGCACCACCACGCGCACGTCCAGGCCGAACTTCTGCGCAAACTCGAAGTCGCGCTGATCGTGCGCCGGCACGGCCATGATCGCGCCGGTGCCGTAGGTCACCAGCACGTAGTCGGCGATCCAGATGGGAATGTGCTCATCGTTTACCGGATTGACGGCGTAGGAGCCGGTGAAGACGCCGGTCTTCTCGCGCTCGGTAGACTGGCGTTCGGTCTCCGCGGTGCGCGCGGCGGCGGCCACGTAGCGGTCCACGGCCTCTTTTTGCTCCGGCTTCGTGAGCTTGTCCACCAGTTCGTGCTCCGGCGCCAGCACCATGAAGGTCGCGCCAAAGAGCGTATCCGCGCGGGTAGTGAAGACGCGCAGTTCATCGCCGAATTCCGTCAGAAAGACCGCCTCCGTGCCCTCGCTGCGCCCAATCCAGTTGCGCTGCATCTCCTTGGTGGATTCCGGCCAGTCGATTTTCTCCAAGTCATTGAGCAAGCGGTCGGCGTAGTCCGTGATCTTGAAATACCACTGCTCCAGGCTCTTCTTCTCCACCAGGGAATCGCAGCGCCAGCAGCGGCCGTCGTGGACCTGCTCATTCGCCAGGATAGTCTGGCACGAGGGGCACCACCACTGTTGGCCCTTGGCCTTATACGCCAAGCCCCGGCGGTGGATCAACAGGAAGAGCCACTGCGTGAACTTGTAGTATTCCGGCGCGCTGGAGTCGATCTCGCGGTCCCAGTCGAACGAGCAACCGATGAGGTCGAGTTGGCGCTTGTAATTGGCGGTGTTCTGGTCCACGGTCAGCCGGGGCGCGATGCCCGTGTCGCGGGCGCGGTTCTCCGCCGGCAGGCCGAACGCGTCCCAGCCCATGGGGTGCAGCACGTTGAACCCCTTCATGCGCATGTGACGGGAAATAACGTCCGTGGGGATATAGTTATGGCAGTGGCCGACGGAAATGCCGTCACCCGAAGGATAGGGAAAGAAGTCGAGGCAGTAGAACGTCTTGCGGCTGTCCTCGGTTTCTGCGGTCTTGTAGAGGTTCGTATCGCGCCAGCGCGCCTGCCAGTCCTGCTCGAATTCCTGCGGCTTGTACTCTTCCGACACGGCTCTTGCTTCCGCCTGGGTTTCGTCCGCCGGGGCATCAACTGGGGCGGCTGCCGCCGGGGATTCCGCTGGTGCTCCTTCCGCCGGAGCGTCCGCCGGGGTTTCTACCGCACTCGTCGTCGGCTCCTCCGCTTGGCTCATGTTCTCCCACGCCTCCGCATGTCAGATGTGTTCGTATTGCGTGAATCTACCGGTCAATTAGGCTCATTGTAGCACAGAAACCGGTCACTGCCGCGCGGCGCGCGGGCGCAGTCTTGTAACCTGCGCTACCGGAGAAGATGCTCGCTCCGGCCTCCCGGCGAGACTGTATCGAAGTCTTAGTCAGCCAGCCGGAAGAATCCCTCTCTCTGGATAGACCGCCTCTCCCCGGGGAGATACCGTCTATCTGGAAAAGCTCCCTCTCCCTGGGGAGAGGGCCGGGGTGAGGGGGAGATTGCATCTCACAGTACAAAGACCGCCGCGCAAGATGGTACTCTAACTAGCGAACGCGGCAATCACGTGGAGCATCAAGGAGCAAAAGAGCATGGCAGCGCCGAAGATTACGCGCATTGTGGTCACACACTACGCGCACGAGATCGAGAACCTTACGCTGGAGGACGCCTACGGTTTCGACATGGTCTACCAGGGGGGCGCGCGCTTGGGCGGCGGCGGGAGCATCTTGCAGATCGAGACCGACGCGGGCGTGCGCAGTGAGGCGCCCGGTGGCATCGACGCCCGCACCGCCAACTATCTGCTGGGGCGCAACCCGCTGGAACGCGAGATAATCTGGCAAGACCTCAAGCGGCTCTTTCGCGGCAGCACCTCCACGCCGCCCGGCGACCACGACGTGGCCCTGTGGGACATTGCCGGCAAGCTGGCCGGTGTGCCCATATCGGCGCTGCTCGGCGGCTGGCGCACCCGCCTGCCCTGTTACGCCAGCACGTATCACGGCGACGAAAACGGCGGCCTGAGCACGCCGGAAGACTACGGCGAGTTTGCCCTGCGGTGCAAAGAAGAATACGGCTATCCGGCGTTCAAGATCCACGGCTGGATCGGCGCGCCGATTGCACGCGAGGTGGCGGCGGTGCTGGCGATCCGCGACGCCGTGGGCGACGACATGGACATCATGCTCGATCCCGCTGGGGCGTTCGGCACCTTCGACGACGTGTTGAAAGTCGGGCGCGCCTGCGATGAGGCACAATACTTCTGGTACGAGGACGCCTTTCGCGGTGGCGGCGTTTCCCAGTTCGTGCACGCCAAGATGCGGCAGTTCATCAAGACGCCGTTGCTGATGGGCGAGCACATTCGCGGTTTGGAGACCAAAGCCGACGCCATCCATGCCGGCGCGGTTGACTACCTGCGCGCGGGCAGCGGGCGGGACGGCGGCATCACCGGCGTGATGAAACTGGCGGTGCTGGCGGAAGCCTACGGGCTGGACGTGGAACTGCACGGCGGCGGCCTGGCGCACCGGCACTGCATGGCCGCAATCCGCAATACCAATTACTACGAACTCGGCCTGGTGCACCCCAACGTGAAGCACACCAAAGCGCCGGTCTACGCCGATCCGAAGTGGCGCGACGAACTCTACTCGGTGGACGCCGAGGGCTGCGTGGCGGTGCCGGAGGGCCCCGGCCTGGGCGTGGAACTCGATTGGGACTTCATCAATGCCAATAAGACCGGCGAAACGGTGTACGAATAGACGGCGCCGCCTTTAAACTCCTTGCCGCAAAGCCGCCGTTCCCGTTGGGGCGGTTCGTCCCTCGCGCCGGCCACATATCTATGGCGGCGGCGCGGTATACTCTCCGATGGGGGCTAGATTTCCATTGGTAGGGTCGATTCGCGAACCGCTCCTACCGCTCGTCCTGCGCGCCAGAAACACAACTATGGCGGCGGCGCGGTATACTCTCCGGTGGGGGCTGGATTGCCAATAGGCACGGTCATGCAAGAAACCACCGCCAACGGCGCCGCCGCGGAAGACGCTCCGGCGGACGCGCTTGAAATCTCGCTGCGCATCGCGGCTCCGCCGGCGCGCGTCTTCCGGCTGCTCACCGACCCCGACCGCATTGCCCTCTGGTTTGCGCAGGTTTCCGGTATCGAGCCTCGCGCGGGAGGCGCGGTGGAATTCGTCTTCTTCAACGACAACGGTTCGGTGAGCGTGTTTTTCGGTGAAGTAACCGAATTTGCCGCGGACTCCCGCTTTGGCTTCACCTGGCATCATCCGGACTGGACGTTCCCGCCGCTCCACGTGCGCTTCACGCTCGAGCGCGCCGGCAATGAGACCGCGCTATGCCTGCGGCAAACCGGTTTCGCCGCCGCGCCGGCCATGGAGCGCGACATCCACGCGGAAGGCTGGGAACGCTACCTGGAGCGTCTGGCGGCAGTCGCCGACGGCACGCGCCCGGCTGGCTGGAACGACTGAAGAGCAAGTGGAGTAGAATGGAACAAGGAAAGTCCACCTACGACTGGCAAGGCAGCAGCGGAATGCGAGGCGCATTGTGGCGACTCAAGTAAACGGCAGAGACCCCAAAGTGGAAGAACACCTGCGCATCAGCCGCCAATTCCTGCGCCAGGCGCAAGCGGAGTTTGCCCAGGGCGACCGGCTGCAAGCCTCGGAGAAAGCCTGGGGCGCGGCCGCTCATGCCGTCAAGGCCGTGGCTCAGCAGCGCGGGTGGCAGCACAACGGGCACCGGTTTCTCTTTGAGGCAATCGATAGAATCTATCACGAAACGAACGATCCTCGGATTCGCGACCTCTTCGGCAGAGCCAATTCGTTGCACATGAATTTCTACGAGAATTGGCAGACGGATGAGTTCGTGGAAGAGGGCATCGAGCGGGTAGAGGCCCTGCTGCAGAAGCTGGAGCCGCTGGTTACTTGACCGGCCGCTCCTAGACCAGCACCCCCGGCAGGGCGTTCGCCACGGCCCGCGTTCCCCGCTCGGTAGCGGCGGCCACGTCGAGTTCGCCGGAGTAGAGCGGCTCGATCATGTTTCGCGTCAGCAGCGCGCCGATTTCCGTCCAGGGCAGAGTCATCGTGCCCCGCCCGTTGCGCAGCGCCTCCATCACCACCGGCACGCGCTCTTCCACCATTGCCAGTTCCGGGCGTTCGCCCGATGGCTTCTCCACGTACTTCAGGGCCGGGATCCACGCCGGCGCCATCGAGCGCCGCGCCACGTAAGGCGCCAGCGCCTTGATAGCCTCGTACGCCAAATCGGTCTGCACCGACTTGCCGTGGATGCCCATTACGTCCATCACGTAGAGCGAGCTTCGCGCGTTCCCGGCGAAAGCCGGCGAATGCTGTATCTTCCAGCCGCGGCCGATGTTTTCGCCGGAGTAGACCATGGCGTGATGGAGCGCGGCATTGCTGCGCGGCACAAGGCGCGTCATGTCGTGGTAGGACATGTTCGCGCCCGTCGGCATGATGCGGTGGGTGTGCGCCAGGTCGCGCCACCGTTGGAGCGCCGCCCGGCTGCTCTCCGCGGTCAGGCTCAGCCGCCCCTCCTCCATGTCCAGCACGCCGCCGCCGGACTGTGTCATCAGGTGCGCCCACAGGGCGGCGTGGAGACCCTCGCCGATTGCCCACCAGTCACGCTTGTTGCGCGCCCGGGCCGCCTCCATGAATTGCCGGCCCAGCGCCGCCAGGTCGTCCCACGTCCACGATTCCGGCGGAGGCGGCAGGTCGGTATCGTCAAAGCGATCGGGGCTCCAGGCCATCACGCCCGCGCCGAGCACCACCGGCACCGCTTGCACGCGCCCGCCAAACGTCGTCGCCGCCACCGCCTGCGGCAGAAACTCGTTCAAGAAGCCCCGGTCGCGCTGCGTGAAGTCATTGAGCGGCCCAAAAAACGGACTGGCAATGCCCGGCAGCGTGAAGATGCCGCCGGTGAGCATGGCGACGTCCGCCGGACGCCCGGCGGCAATTTCGGCGTCGATGCCCCGGCGAAAGTACGTCCACGTCGGCGGCGCGCCGCCGGCCGGCCGGCCGCCGTCTTCACGCGCCTTGATGATCTGCAGCGAGATGCGGAAGCGCTCGCGCGGACCGTCCGGATCGATGCCGCCGTCGTTCCAGGCTTCGATGGCGCGAATCAGGTTGGTGGCGGAGATGAGCGTGATGTTCGGTGCCACCACGTGCACCGTCGGCACGTTGGAGTCGCCGCCGGGCCGGATAGAATCCGGCATGCTGCCGCCGCAAGCCGCCAGCAGCGGCAAAGCGGTCAGCGACCCGGCCGCCTTGAGCAATTTGCGGCGCGATATGCCCATTTCCCTCGCCTCACCCAACGTCGCGGACACTGCCTAGACCTGGACCGCCAAGCCATCATACGCGGGCTCGATGCCGTGCGGCGCGAAGAACTCCACGCACTCCTGATACGGCGGCGTGCGGTTATGGGAAAAGTGCGTGGCGTAGCGCCTCGCGCCGGGCCGCAGCAGACCCTCGTCCGCCAGCCGTTGGTGGTGCTCCGCGCACTGGTGCATCGAGAGATGCTGGGAGCCCGGCGGGCCGATTCCCAGCGTCGATTCGATGATGGCGCAGTCGAAGCGAAAGTCCCGCAACTGCCGCCACGTCTCATCGGGGAAGGGGCCGGTGTCCGTTGCGTAGAGCAGCGTGCGGCCATCCTGTTCCAACGCGAAGAACACCGGTACCAGTTCTTCCGCGTGCGCCGCCGGAAAAGCTGTGATCCGATAGCGCCCGGCCTGCCAGGAGTCGCCCGGTTGAATGCGGTGGAGGCTCAGGTGAAATTCCTCTTCGCGTAGGTCGCGCGCCTTGGCCTCAGACGTAATCGCCGCCACGGTCGGGCCGGTGCCGTAGACCTCCATGTGCGCGGGAGTGGTGGCGCAGAAGTTGCTGCGGCGCATATAGAGATTAGGCAGGTAGAAGTGATCGCCGTGGGCGTGGGTGATCAGCATGGTGGCAACCCGGCCGAAGTTTGCGCCGGTCCCATGCATGCCGGCTACAAAGTCGGGCCCCATGTCTATCAGAAGGTCGTCATTCACCATGAGCGCCGAGCGGCGGCGCAGGTTGCGCCCCCCGCGCGCCCGCGCCGCAGTACAGTGCGCGCATTCGCAGAATACCGCCGGATAGCCTTCAGCGGCGCCCGTGCCGAGAAACAAAGCTCGCATGTGCCTACCTCACCGGTTCATCTCACGCAGAATGTGGGCTAACTCCGGGATCAGGATCTCGCTCAACGCCAGGCGCACCGCACCGGACGAACCGGGGCAGCAGACGACGAATTTGTTGCCGATGCGGCCGGCGGTGGCGCGGCTCAGAATCGTGGCGGCGCCGATCTCCTCGTAACTCAGGATGCGGAACAACTCGCCAAAGCCGGAAAGTTCCTTCTCCAGCAGCGACTGCACGGTTTCCACCGTAATGTCCCGCGTGCCGGGACCGGTGCCGCCGGTGAGCATCACGAACCGCGCCCGTCCCGCCAGCATGTGCGTCAGCGCCTGGGTGATCTGCTGCGCGTCGTTCTTCACCAGCCGGTAGCCGACGACCTCGTGCCCGGCCTCTTGCAGCATGCTCTGGATGAGCGCGCCGGACTTGTCGTCGAGTTCCGTGCGGGTGTCGCTCACCGTTATCACCGCGCACTCGATTGAGGGAAACTGCCGCGCGCCGGCCTGGCGATGTTCGTCCGGTGACGACGACGCAGCCGCCGCGTCGTGACTGTGCGCCTCCGCCGCGTCCCCATGCCGATGCTCGTCGTGCCCGTGCGCATCGTGCTCTCCAGCGTGGCCGTGGTCGTGTTCTTCGACATGGTCGCGGTCGCCGGCGTGGCCGTGGGTCTCGCCGCCGTGGGCGAGCGCGCCGGGTTCGCCCGCCCCGGCCGCTCCTGCCTCGTCCTCATCCGCCTCGCACGGCGGCGGACGATACGGCTGCCGGGCAATGAGCGAGCGCCCCTGGTGATGCTCGTGATCGTGGTCGTGCTCGTGCGTCTCTTTGCTATTCATGCCGGATAGTACTCCTCTTCTCGATTGCCAGAGTCTTTCCCGTCGGCATTGGGTGGTATCCGCTAGCTCGCGTGTCCGAGTAGGAAGGGATTGTGGGCGCGTTCCGCGCCTACCGTCGTCGCTTCGCCGTGGCCTGGCAGGACGCGGGTGGCGTCGGGCAGCGGCAGAATCTTCTCGGCGATTGCCTTGAGCAGGAGCGCCCCATCGCTATCGGGAAAATCGCTCCGGCCCACCGAACCGGCAAAGAGCGTGTCGCCCGCAAAGAGGCAGTCCTCCACCAGGAAGCACATGCCGCCCGCCGAGTGGCCCGGCGTGTGCAGCGTGCGGATCGAAAGACCGCCTAACGGCAACTCCTCCCCGCCGGCCAGGAGCACGTCCGCCTTGATTCCCAATTCTTCCTCTAATATCGCCGCGTCGTAGCGGTGGAGCACGATCGGCGCGCCGGTCCGCTCGCGGAATACCTCATCGCAATCGACGTGGTCGAAGTGGCGGTGCGTATTGAGGATATAGCGAAGTTGCAGTTGTTTGTCCTCGATGTTCCGCAGCAGATCGTCGCTGCCGATGCCGGGATCGATGATGGCCGCCTCGTTGCTCCGCTCGTCCCACAGCAGGTAGACGTTGTTGAGGAGCGGTCCCCGCACGAAGGTCTCCACCTTCATGGGGCAGGCTCTTTCCTGGCGGAGTCTGCTTGGCCGTCCGTCTCGCCGGCCGTGGCCGGCTGCTCCGCAACGGCCGCCGGCGCGGATTCTTCGTGGGCGTCCGCCGGTTGCGCCTCCGCCGGGGCTGCGGCGGACTGCTCTCCCTCCGCAGCCGGGCCGTCCGGCGCGGGCGATTCGTCCTTAGCGCCGCCGAACGCCTGCGCGACGGCGCGAAACTCCGAGCCGTCGGCGGCGGATTCCACCGCGCTCGCCACTACTTTCTCTGGCTCCGGAGACTGCGCCGCGTCATCGCCGGCAGGCCCCGCATCCCCGTTGCCTACCGCGCCCTTGGCTTCCGCTTCATCTGCTGCCGCCGGTTCCGGCTTGGGCGGCGGGGGTGGTTTGGCAAAGACCAATTCGCACCACGGATCGCCGGCCGTCAGGTGCGATTCCCACGTCACCTCGGCGGCGCGCTCTTCCAGGAATGCCAGGTCGTACGCGCCGCACGACCGGCAGAGCGCCACGTCGTCGGTCTCGGCAAAGCTAAACGGGCACTGGCGCATGCGCACGCGGTAATCCCGGCCCGTCTCAATGATTTGCAGGCTGCCGTCGGGCAGCGAGTTCCGGTGCATGTCCGCCCACGAGCGCACCAGCGCCGCTACGCCCTCTTCGTCTCCGGCGTTCCTTTCGGCGGCGCGCGCGCCGAGATCGCGATAGATTTCCGCCTGTTCGCTGAGCCAATCGTCACCGAGCCGCGCTTGGAGACTGCGCATCAGCCCGGCAAAGAGGTCTTGTTGCAGCGGCGAGCCGCCGCCGGACTGGGCCGCCTGGGGAGTCCAGGCGGCGCCCCGGTCTTTCAGATTGGGCCGCGCGGCGGACGCGGCGGCGGCAACCGGCGGCGCATTGGCTTCCGCGCCCATCTGGTCCGGGCGCGTGCCGGCGGCCTCCTTTGCCGTCTCGTCCAGACCGCGCTGAATGTCCTCGCCCGCAGTCTTGACCTCGCCCTCCACTTTCTCCACGTCCTTCTGCACGTCTTCCGCGGTAGAACGGACTTCGCCTTGGATCGATGATATTTCACCCCGTATGGCGTCGATGTCTTCCTGCACGTCGCCGAGTTGATCCTTGAACGTAGCGATCGCGTCGCGGTAGCCCGAGCGGAGTTGGCGGATAACTCTCGTAAACTGGCGAATCACGCCCGGCAGCCGCTCCGGCCCCAGCAGGACCAGGCCCAGCACCAAGATGATCATAAGTTCCGGCAGGCCGATGTCGAACATATCCGCTCTTTCCCTACGGAAGTCGCACACAAATCGTGCGCCGGTCGCGCACCGCTACTCGGTCGCACACGGCTACTTGGTCACACACCGCTACTTGGTCGCGCGCTGCTTCTTGGCCGCGCACGGCTACTTGGTCGCGCACTGCTCCTTGGTCGCGCACTGCTCCTTAGTCACGCGCTGCTTCTTGGTCGCCCGCTGCTTCTTGGTCGCGCACTACTACTTTGCTCTATTCTATCCCGCGCGGCGCGTGGGAGCAAAACCACACGCGCTCAGCCCCCACCCACGCCCCCAATCCGCACCTCCATATCCCCTCCCCGATAGCGCACGCTTCCAACCTGCGTCTCTTCGTCCCCTCCGGTAGCGCAGGTTTGTAACCTGCGTCTCCATTTCCCCTCCGGCAGCGCACGTTTCCAACCTGCGTCTCCGCTCCCGTCCCGGTAGCGCAGAATTCCGACCTGCGTCTCCGCTTCCCCTCCAGTAGCGCAGGTTTGTAACCTGCGTCTCCACTTCCTCTCCCGTAGCGCACGTTTCCAACCTGCGACTATACGCCCGCTCCCCAGCAAAGTATCATAGTCTCGTGAGCACATCGGGCTTTCCCATCCCCACATGCGCCACAGGCCTCTATCCAACGCCCGCGCCGCCAGGCGCGGAGACCCCCTCTCCCTGGGGAGAGGGCCGGGGTGAGGGGAAACAGAGACAGGGAGCAAAACGAATGGCAGTGCGACAGAGAGTTTGGCAACCGGATCTCCGGTGGCGGGCGTTTCGCAAGGAGTTGCCCAACGACTGGTGCCTCCGCATCAACGAACGCTACACCGTGCCCTTTGCCAACGGCTACGTGCTTCAGATAACCCGCGCCGAACACAATGACGACGGCTGGGAGTGCGCCTTGGAACGGAGAGGGCGCGCGGCCAAGCACCCGGACTTTCCCCACGGGCCGCAGTTGCTCATGGAAGAGGCCGCGGTGGACGCCCTCGTGGAGAAGGTCGCAGACTACCCGGGCGGCTAGCGATCCCGGCGCGGGCGAAAACACCATGACAGCCGTTAGACTCTCGCAGCCGCGCGCCCGCCGGCACCGCGCCGCCGAAAGGAGCCAATCGTGCCTACCGTGACCGCCGACGCCCTGCGGCGCATTGGCTACGAGTTCTTTGCCGCGGTGGGCTGCCGCCGCGAAGACGCCAAGATTGTCACCGACCACCTGGTGCAGTCCAATCTCTACGGCCATGACTCCCACGGCGTCATCCACATGGAACGCTACGGGCGCGCCGCGCGGGAAGAGCGCCGGGTGGATCCGCGGGCGGTACCGGAAGTCGTGCGCGAACATCCCTGCACCGCCGTGGTGGACGGAGGCCATGGGTTCGGCCAGGTAGCGGCGACATTCGCCGCAAAACTCCTGATTCAAAAAGCCCGGCAATACGGCGTGGCCAGCGTTTCATTGCGCAACACGAGCCACGTGGGCCGGGTCGCCGCGTACCCGCTCATGGCGGCGCGGGCGGGCATGATTGGCCTGATCTTCGTCAACGCCGGCCGCATGGGCTTTCAAGTTGCGCCCTTTGGCGGCATGGACGGCCGGCTCGGCACCAATCCGCTGGCCTTTGCCGCGCCCCGCCGCGACGCCGCGCCGTTTCTGGTGGACATGACCTCTTCCACCGTCGCCGACGGCAAAATCTACCTCGCCGCCAACCAGGGCAAGCCCGTGCCTGAGGGCTGGTTCATCGATCCGGCAGGCAAGCCCAGCACGAACCCGCATGACTACTTTGGCGAACCGCGCGGCGCCGTGCTGCCGCTGGGCGGCCCGCTGGGGCACAAGGGCTTTGCGCTGAGCTTGATGATGGAAATCTGCGGGGGCGGACTCAGCGGCCAGGGCATGGCACAGGGCGACATGCGCGTGAGTAGCAACGGCGTCCACATGACGGCGTACGACATCGCCCAGTTCACGGACATTGAGACTCTCTACGACGAGATGGAAGCCTTGCTCAGCCACATGAAGACCAGCCGCACGCTGCCCGGCGTAGACGAGATTGTGGTTCCCGGCGAACCGGAATACCGCGCCGAACGCGAACGAACGCAAACGGGCATTCCTATCGACGATACCACCTGGGAGAAACTCTGCGCGTATGCCCGTCAACTGGGTCTCAATCCAACCACCTGGAAACTCGCATAGCGGGACACCGCGCACCGGAAACGCGCCGCCGCGCCCGACAAGCGAATATACACCCCCTAGCAGGCGTGAAGGCCGGGGTGACGCCTAACGCAGTCGCATTGAGTTTCATTGCGAAAATGCCGCGTCACGCATCCCCGGTAGCACAGGTTTGCAACCTGCGCGCAAGTGGGGCCAATGTGTAGAATCGGTTTGCCGTATGCGAAACCGCCGGTGATCGCGACTTGTGCTGCACGCTCCGGCGGGGGACAAGCCCCCGCGCTACGTTAAGGCGACAGTAATGGTTTGAGGAGCCTTGCCACAGCAGGCCTGGCCGCAGATTGACACCCTCTCCCTGAGGGAGAGGGCCGGGGTGAGGGGAAGTCTTCAACTTAGTCGAAAGGAACCGTTCGTGCCTACCGTTACCGCCGCCGCCATGCGCCGCATTGGCTACGATTTCTTCGCCGCTCTGGGCTGTAGTCCCACTGACGCTCAAGTCGTCACCGATCACCTGGTGCAGTCCAACCTCTACGGCCACGACTCCCACGGCGTGGTGCGCATGGAGCAGTATTGGCGCGCCGTGCGCGAGGAGCGCGTGGTGGACCCGCAAGCGCAGCCGGAAATCGTGCGCGAACACCCGTGCACCGCGGTCGTGGACGCGCACAACGGCTTCGGTCAGGTAGGCGCGGTCTTTGCCACGAACATCCTGATAGAGAAAGCGCAACAGCACGGCATAGCCAGCGTATCGCTCCGCAACACCAGCCACATCGGCAGAGTGGGCGAATATCCCCACATGGTGGCGCAGGCCGGCATGATCGGCCTGATCTTCGTCAACGCGGGACGGCTGGGCTTTCAGGTGGCGCCGTTCGGCGGGATTGACGGCCGGCTGGGCACCAATCCGCTGGCCTTCGCCGCCCCCCGCCGCGACGCCCCACCGTTCTTTGTAGACTTGACAACCTCTACCGTGGCCGACGGCAAGATTCGCGTGGCGGAGAATCAAGGCAAGCCGCTGCCCGAGGGCTGGATCGTCGATTCTCAAGGCAACCCCAGCACGAAGCCCAGCGACTACTGGAGGGAACCGCGCGGGGCCGTGCTGCCGCTGGGCGGCCCCCTGGGGCACAAGGGCACCGCGCTCAGCATGATGAATGAAATCTGCGGCGGCGGACTGAGCGGTCAAGGCATGTCCCAAGGCGACATGCGCGTGGACAGCAACGGCGTTCACATGACCGCCTACGACATCGGGCAGTTCGTGGATCCCGAGTTCTTCTACGATGAGATCGATACGCTTATCGGCCACGTCAAGACAAGCCGCCCGGCGCCGGGCGTGGACGAGGTGCTGGTTGCGAGCGAGCCCGAATACTACGCCCAGCGCGAACGCGAACAGACCGGCATCCCCATCGACGAGACTACGTGGGGCAAGATCTGCAATTCAGCCCGCGACTTAGGCCTGGACCCGGACGCCTGGCCGCTCTCCTAGCGCGACGCCGGGCAATACGGCGCCCGCTTACAGCCTGGCCCCGGCGGCAATCTGGTCGATCTCCCGCATCTGCTGCGGCGTCAGTTCCCAGTCGCCCGCGCCCAGCCAGCCTTCCACCTGCGCGGGACTCTTGGCGCCAACCAGCGCCGTGGTCATTGCCGGGTGCGCCAGCACCCACGCGATGTCGAGTTCGATGAGCGTATGGCCGTGGTCGGCGGCGTAGGCCGCCAGTTTCTTCGCCATGCGGATCGTGCGCCTGAACTGCTCGCCGGAAAACCGCTCGTTCCCACTGCGTATGTCGTCCGCGCTAAACACGTGGTCTTCCTCATAGCTGCCGGTGAGCAGTCCCTGTCCCAGCGGCGCATAGGCCAGCACGCCGATGCCCTGCTCCTGGCAAAACGGCAGCACCTCTTCCTCGATCTCCCGGTCGAGCAGGTTATAGCGGGGTTGGTCCGAGTCCACGTGCCGCACCTCCAGGCACGCGCGCATCTGCTCCGCGGAGAAGTTGGAGACCCCGGCGTAGCGCACCTTGCCCTGCTGTATCAAGTCGTCGATGGCCGTCATGCTTTCGCCGAAGTCCATCTCGTCGCTGGGCCAGTGGATCTGGTAGAGGTCGATGTAGTCGGTCTGGAGATGGCGCAGGCTGCGCTCGGCGGCCTCGAGCAGGTCGGTGCGGCGCCAGTTTTCCGGTAAGACCTTGGTGGCGATAAAGACCTCGCCGCGGCGGTGGCCGACGGCCTTGGCGACAAGATCCTCGGAGAGGCCAAAGCCGTACGCTTCCGCCGTATCGATCAGCGTCACGCCGCCGTCCACGGCCCGCTGGATTGCCGTCACCGCGTCACGCTCCGCTACCGGCCCCAGTTTGCCCGCAATCGGCCACGCCCCAAAGCCCAGCACCGAGACCGCCGGGCCGTTCTTGCCAAGTTTCCGTGTGCGCACGCCATACCCTCCTGCCATGCAAGCGTTTTCCCTAGCTTACCGCAATTCCCGCCAGGGCACATGTGCCCCGGCAGGCCGATATTCAGAGCCGGTGACAGGCACGGCAGCCACGGTCCGGAATGCGGCGCGCGGCGGCCTGAGGTTAGTCTCAGGCCGCCGCGCTGTCAACTTATCCGCTTGAACAGATGCTAAGCGGTTTACAACTCCCGAATCGCTATGCCGTGGTAGTCCAGTTTCGGCAGTTCTCCGTCATCCATCGCCTCCGGTTCGAGCAAGATGCTCACGATTTCCCGGGTCTCGACCGCTACCACCACGATGCCCGGCGACTCCCCTTCCGCCGCCATGATGCCCGTGCCGCCCGAGCCGCGCAATTGTATGAACGCGAAGACGCCGTCCGGCGAAATGGCCAGGAGGTCCGGCGACTCACCCACGAACGCTATCCTCTCCTTGAACTCGTCTGTGGCGGTGTCGAAGATTGCCAGGTTGCCGGTCCAGCGGTTGGTGACCCACAACTCCGAACCGTCCGGGGTCAGCGCCATACCGTGGGAGTCGGCTCCCCGTGTGGAATCCTGGCCGATAAGCTCGTGCGTTGCCGTATCGAACACATACACGAAGCTTATTGAGTCCTTGGCGCCGCCGTTGATGTACATCTTGCTGCCGTCGGGGGAGAGCACGCCCATCAGGTTTGCCCGCACTTCGCTCGCCGGATACGCCTTGACGACCGCATACGTCTCCGTGTCCACGACCACGAGCCCACCGTCCTTGAGCGCCGGACCGAGCGTGACGTAGGCGTACCGGCCGTCCCTCGTGAAGGTGGCCGAAATCGGTTTGGCCGTCGGCGGCTTTTCATCGGTGGCGCCGAAGTCGGCGGCGCGCGCCTGTATCGCCGGATCCTCGGCTATCTTGAGCGTCCGGCCGATCGAAAACGTCTCCGTGGCGTGATCCGCCAGGATTTCCACCAATTCGCCGGTGCCGATTGCCGACACCAGAATGCGGCTGTCGTCCGGCGATATGTCGGCGGCGTGGCTGGAAGGGCCGGTCTCGAACGTGGCGATGACCTTCCGGTCCTCGGCCCGGACAACCGCCGTGTTGGCGGAGGTCGTACTTGCGATCCACGCGTACTTGTGGTCGCTGGTGAAGTTGATCCAGTGCGTGCGCTCGAGGCCCGCGGGCAAGAAGTCAACCGTCTCGACCAGTTCGAGTTGCGGGTTGATTATGTACGTTATGTTGTTCACCTGGTCCATGGCCCATACTTCGTAATTGGCCGTGGAAACGGGCAGTTCCTTGGCGGCCTCCTCCGCCACCTGGCTGGTCACGGAGACCGTGCCGCACGCGGCTGCCAAGGCGGCCAGGACAGAAATGCTGCCCGCCGCTCCAATGAACTTTCGTCTCGTTAGCGTTCTCGACTGCTCGGACATGAGAATCTCCTCTCTTGCTTGCATTACGAAGCAGTAATCCTGAGACGCGCGTTCGTTCTATCTCCGGGGCGTGCCGTCTCCCAAATTGAGCCGGTACTGCACATCACCTGCGCTTGAGGCGTCTTGCGCGCGGTTCGCGCTCCCTGAACGCCTGCAACGCGCCGGTAATCGCGGCGCTGCTCCAATTGCGGAGAACGCGACTGCCCCGTGCTCCATTCTCAACATTGTACAGTTAGAATGTAGACAATGTGCAATGGTAGCTTAATGCGCGACAGGATGCAAGTCCCCCAACCGGCGCGGCGCTCCCTCAACTGCCGATGGGGATTGAGCGGGAAACTCGCTGTGCAGGGGAGACTGAATTAAGGCCGCGGAGCCGCGGCGACGATCCGCTCGCAGAGGGCGATGTCGGCCAAGCCTTCCGCCGGGTCGGGGGTGGGAGTTACGCCCTGCCGCACGCAATCGAGAAAGTAGCGGATTTCTTCAGTAAAGCCCTCGCGCGCCGGCACGTCCAGGCGCGTGGAGCCTTCCGGCGTGTGCAGGATGACGGCGGAGGGTTGGCGGAAGAGCAGCGGCGGCGGGTGCACGAGTTCGATGCGCCCTTCTGTGCCGTAGATGGTGGCCGCCTGGTCCCAGGGAGCGTTGGCATACGACAACTTCCCGACTTCCAAGACGGTTTCATGCGCGCCGTAGTCGAGCACGGCTAATCGCGGCGGCCCCAGGCTGGCGTACCGCACGCCGCTCGGCTCGCCCAGCAGATGCCGCATGAGATTGACGTCGTGCACCCAGACCTCAATCAACTCGACTAAGGCGCCTTCGTGGGACTCCGCTTGGGGAGCCGGCGCGGGCGGCGGCGCGGCGGAGGCTTGCCGTTCCGGGCCGATGGGCAGCGTGTGCAGCGCCGCCGCGCCCATGTGCCAGTTGCCGCCAAAATCCCGGAACTGGGCAAAGCGCACGTGGCCAATGCGCCCTTCCGCGAGCAGCCTGCGGGCGCGTTGCACGGCGGGATCGAACTGGCGCATGTAGCCGACCATCACTGGCGCGCCGCTGCGAACGCTCGCCTCTTGAATCTTCTCGCCGTCTTCACGTGTGCCCGCCAGCGGCTTTTCGGTGAAGACCGGCACGCCGGCTTCCAACAGCGGGATGATGGCGGCGGCGTGGTGTTCCTTCAACGTCACCACCACGGCGCAGTCGATTTCATCCGCGTGCGCGGCGAGTTCATCGGCGCTGCCGTAGATGCGCGGTATCCGATAGGCCGCGGCCAATTTCTCGGCGCGGGCGCAGTCCAACTCGGCAAGGCTAACCAATTCAACCCCGGCGATTTGCAATAGCGACGGCAGGTGCGTGACCTGCATCATGTGTCCGGCGCCGACAAGACCAACCCGCATAACTCTCTCCTTTACGACTGCGTTCTCTGCCCGACGCGCGGACATTCCCGCGCCCCCCTAGCCCGCGCGAAAAGCGTCGATGTCCGCCAGCAAGCGGTCGATGTCCGCGCGGTTATTGAACACGTGCGGATCCACGCGAAAGAGATTGCGGAGGAAATAGGTATCCACGCCGCGCTCCGTAAGGAAGGCTTGCACCGCGCCCGCATCTTCGATCTCGGCGGCGATCACACCCGCGCGCCGGAGGGGATCCTGCGGCGTGCGCACGGTGATTCCTCTTTCCCGCAGCCCATCGATGCAGTACTGCGTTAGCTCAAGCACGTGGGCTTCCACGGCGGCCATGCCGGTCTCCAGTAAGATCTCGATGCCCGGCAGCGCGGCGGCCACGCCCATCAAATTCGGCATTCCAAGCTGGAACCGCTCCGCGCTGGGCAGCAAGCGCAGTTCTTCCATATCCGTTCTGACCGTGCTTACCCAGCCGGCGGTCGGCGGCTGCCGGTCGAGATGGCGTTTCGCCACGTAGAGAAAGCCCACGCCGGCCGGCCCCAGCAGCCACTTCATGGCGGTGGTGGCAAAGAAATCGACGCCGCTCGCGTGGAGATCGATGTTCAGCCCGCCGGCCGACTGCGCGCCGTCCACGATGAGCAACGCGCCATGCTCATGCGCCAGCCGCGCCAGCGCGCCCATGCCGTGGCGGAAGCCCTGCGCGGGCGTAACGTGGGAGACGCTCACCGCGACCGTATCGTCGTCGACCGCGCGCTCCATGTCCTCCATGTGAATGAGACCGTCCCGCGGCGCGACGAAACGGCGCTCCAGCGCGTCGCGCGGCGGCAGCATCCAGGGATAGACGCTGGAGGGATACGGAAACCCGTCGAACACCACGTTGCCGCCGGGCTTTGGCTCGACCAAGCTGACGGCGAGGCTCGACCCCGCGGACGTGCTGTCGTTCACCACGATTTCGTCTTCATCCGCTCCCATGAGCGCCGCAAAGCGTTCGCGCAGCACGCGGGTTTCGTCCATGAAGCGGGGATAGAGATCGCCGGTATTGTAGGTGAGCGCGGCCAGATGCTGCCTGACCGCCGCCAGCATAGGCGTCGAAGCCGGCGCGATCCCGCCGCTGAAGAGGTACGCCCGCTCGCTGAGAATGGGAAAGAGCGCGCGTACGTCTGCCGGGGTCATGCCCTGCTCCTCATTCATCAGCCCCGGCGTCAGCCTGCGGCGCCGGAAAGACGATGCCTGCCTCTTGCACTTCCTGGTAGGGCAGCAGCCACACCAGCGACTCGTCGTGCAGGTCCACCACCTGGATGCGGTTGCCCCAGGGATCGCGGAAGTCGCAGCGAATGTAGTCGTTGGACATGACGTCCAGCTTGTACTTGGCGCGCAGCTTGTCGCGCACGCTGGCGAGTTGCTCCTCATCGCGCACCATGATGCCAATGTGGCGCGACCGCTCCGGCTGCAACTCTTCCACCTCGAAGATCGCCAGAAACTGGTGGTTCCCCAGTTGGCACCAGGCCGCGCCCTCGCCGCCGCGCAGCATTTCGAGATTGAAGACGTCCTCGTAGAAAGCCACCGCCTTCTCCACGTCGTCCACCTCGATGCCGACGTGATTGACGCCGTATACCTGAACGTCCATAGAGCGATTCTCCTCGACTTCGTTCTGGCCGGTGTTCTGATTCTCACTATAGCCCAATGCCGCCCGGAATGCGCACGGCACAGGAGGCGTGCCTCGCCGGCCCGCTGTTCAGCGCAGCCCCAAGCCGTCTTGAAGCGCGGCTGCCGCGCTGCGTGTCGCGTGCTCGTCATCGCCGCGCACGGTAATGTGCCCCAACTTGCGGCCGGGACGCGGCTCTTTGGCGTAGAGGTGCAGGTGGGCGTTGGGCAGCGCCAGCATGGCGGCATGGTCGGGAATCTCGCCGATGAGGTTGAGCATGACCGAATAGCCGCGCGGGGTAGTCGCGCCCAGGGGTAGGCCGAGCACGGCGCGCAGATGGTTCTCGAACTGGCTCGTTTCCGCTCCTTCGATCGTCCAGTGGCCGGAGTTGTGCACCCGGGGCGCCATCTCGTTGGCGAGCAAACGGTCGCCGACCTGGAAGAACTCGATCGCCAGCGCGCCCACGTAATCCAGCGCCTCCAGCACCCGCCGGCCGTACGATTCCGCTTGCGCTTCGAGCGTAGGCGGCGTTGCCGGCGCGGGCGCGATGGAACGGCGCAGAATGCCCTCGTGATGGTAATTCTCAATCAGCGGATAGAATGCCGTGCCGCCGTCCCGCCCGCGCACGGAGAGCAGCGAGACTTCCCGGTCGAACGGCACGAAAGCCTCGAGTATGAGCGGCTGTCCCTGGAGGGCAATCCAGGACTCTTGGGCGTCGGCCGCCCGCCGCAGGATGCGCTGGCCTTTGCCGTCGTAGCCCAGCCGCCGGGTCTTGAGCACGGCGGGCGTTCCCAGCGCGCGCAACGCGGTCTCAAGCGTTTCTTGGGAATCGACCGCCCTGAAATCGGGCGTGGGAATGTCAAGCGTGCGGAAGAAGGTCTTCTCGGTCTGGCGGTCCTGGGAAACCTCCAGGGCTTGCGGCGGCGGGTAGACCGGGACACGGCTTGCCAGGAAGCGCGCCGCCGCCACCGGCACGTTCTCAAATTCGTAGGTGGCCAACGTGAGGCCGCCGGCAAATCGCGCCAGCGCCTCGCGGTCGTCGTAACTCTCCCCCACGACGAATTCGGCCAGGTCCGCGGCCGGCGCGTCCGCATACGTTTCGAGCACGCGGAACCGCAGTCCCAGCGGATACCCCGCCAGCGCCAGCATCCGCCCAAGCTGCCCGCCGCCCAGAATGCCAACCATCATGCCGAACCTGTTCCCACAAAACCCGTTCTCGTTGAACCCATCCTTGCTGAAACCATCCGGTCTGAACCCGTCCTCGCTGAATCCGCTCGTGTTGAACCCGTAGTCGCTAAATCTGTTCGTGTTCAACCCGCTCGGGCCGAATCCATTCGTGCTCAATCCGCTCTCGCCGACCCCGCTCCTGCCTAACCCACTCGTGCTTAACCCGCTTGGGCTGAATCTCCTGGCGCTAAATCCGTTCGTGCTGAGCCTGTCGAAGCATGAACGGGATTCCCTGGAACCGGGTCTGCCAGCACGGCGCCGGTCTGCCGCTCCCGATATTTTTCATAGGCCGAACGAAATTGCGGGTGCTTGGCGCCCAGAATCGCGGCGGCCAGCAGCGCCGCGTTCACCGCCCCGGCGCGGCCGATCGCCAACGTGCCCACCGGCACGCCCGCCGGCATCTGCGCGATGGAGAGGAGCGAGTCCATGCCGTTGAGCGCCCGCGATTGCACGGGCACGCCCAGCACCGGCAGGCTGGTCTTGGCCGCCGTCATGCCGGGCAGATGCGCCGCCCCGCCGGCCCCGGCGATGATCACCTCGATGCCGCGCTCCGCCGCCGTCTCCGCATACGCGAACATCTGGTCCGGCGTGCGGTGCGCCGAGACCACCCGCGCCTCATGCGGCACGCCCAATTCCTCCAGGGTCTCCACCGCGTGGCGCATCGTCTCCCAATCGGACTGCGAACCCATGATAATGCCGACCAGGGGTCTATCGAGTCTGTCTTTCTGCTTCATGGTCCTTCTTCTTCGCCCTAGAGAGATTCGGAGTGACGCTTACACCCCTCAGTCTTGTCGAGCAATGCGGTTGTGCCACTCGAGCACGTTGCGATAGTCCAGAAACGTGCACAGCTTATATAGCCCGCTGGTCTGAAACGTAGGCCTCCTTAACTGCCGTGCAAAGAGATCGCGCCGCGCGACCCTTGATACGACACTAAACCGAGGAAGCAATTTAGGTGCTGTCAAGTGCACATCATTGAAACGCAACAAGCCGGAATATATGGGTGTCGTGTGCTCTACTTCAAAAAGCGCTTGCAGCACGTCTGCGCCTCTGCTAATCCATATGACGTCCACTTCCGCCAGCGTGGCGGCTACCGCATCATATCCAAGTGGCAGAATCTCCCGGACGCCGAAAGGCAACGTCAATGACCAATCCATTCTTGGTCGGTCGCTTTGTGGAATCCAAACGTCAAATCCTTTTGCGCTGCCAATTGCCCCAAGCAGCGTTTGCACCTGTGGATGCGACAGGTCCGGCTGCGCGCGCAGCCTATCCGCATCGATCAAGGCGCCCAGCGTTTGCCAGCCCCTGTCACCGGCGACGTCGAATCTGCCGGCGCCAGCTATGTAGAGTTCTGTGCTGCTTTCCTCCAAATAGACCATTACTTTGTACTGGCCGTCTCGAGCCGGCAACACCGCATGGAATACTTCCTCATACTCGGCAAAGGGCACACATAGCGGTTCAACCTGACCTTCCCACAGAAAGCATATTGTCGAACGGTGTCCCGCTAACTCGCGCAGGTCTTCTTCCCTCAATCCGTAGAATGCGCGATCGCCATTATGGACTTTCGAGTAGCGAATGTAGACTCGAGCCGCATCGTCACCGACCACGTAGAGAGATTGGCTGCGATTCACTCGTTCAACCGACCCAAACTGGGCGGTCAGTTCCCGCAAGAATGCTTTCTTTACCGTACCTGCCATTGCCAACGCCCTGAGGGACAGAATCTCACTGTTCACTCTACACCGCTCGCACCCTACCTATTGTACCGAAATCCCATGCAACGATCTGCGACTGTGCTGGCAAACACTGCCAGGAAATCGCTATGCCGAGCGGCCTGCGCCGCGCCGTGGATGCCTTCCCACAACTTGGCGTGCGGCTGCCAAGCATGTAAAGTAGGTAGATGGTGCGTTTGCAGACCTGTGGCTGAGCGCGGAGAGCGGCGTGCCTTTCTTTATCGTAACCGGACAGCGAACAACCAAAGACAGGCCGCGAGGCGGCGCAGGAGATTGAGGGGCGCATGGCCAGACAACACGAACAGCTACAAGCGGATCGGCGCGAGACCTTTGGCAAGCAAGTGCGGCGGCTGCGCCGCGACGGCTTAGTGCCGGGGAACGTCTACGGCCTCGACATGGAGCCGATTCCGCTCACGATGGAGGGGCGTGAATTCATCGCCGTGCACCAACGCGCGGGCAGCACCGGCGTCATCGACCTGGCGGTCAACGGCGCGGACTCCTTGCCGGTGCTCGTGCAAGAGGTGCAGCACGACCCGCCGACCAGCCGCGTGCTGCACGTGAGCTTCTTGCAGGTAGACCTGACGAAGCCGGTCAGCGCCTTGGTGCCGGTGGCCATTGTCGGTCAAGCGCCCGCGCTGGAACTCGGCGGCATTGTCATCCAACACATGAACGAAGTGTCGGTCTCCGCCTTGCCGGATGACATTCCTGAGAACTTCGTCGTCGACGTGAGCGTGCTCGCCGACATAGACCACGCGCTGCTGGTCAGCGACCTGGAGACCCCGGAGGGGGTCACCATAGAAGCGGAATTCGACGACCTTGTGGTGCGGGCGGAACGGCCGCGCGTGATCGAGGAAGAGACGCCGGAAGAGGACGAGGAACTAGAGGGCGAGGGCGTGGAAGGCGAGGAAGGCGAAGAGGGGGCTGCGGAGGAAGAGAGCGAAGAGTAAGGCCGCGCCGGGCTCTCGCGAAAGCTGCGCTTGGCCCGTGCCGGCGCAACCTGGGACCGTTTCCCGCGCAATCGCGCCGCTTCGTCGATTGCGGCATGTACACGGCGTGGAGGCACAGCGCGGTTCTCCCTCGATGCGGCGTGACTGGCCGTTGTTAGCTTATGTAAAGTATTCTCGGTTATAGGCGCGAAGCGCGGGTTTGAGGATGATGCTGCCGTGTTTGCCCGCTTGAAACCTCTGCTACGTTCGATCGGTCTTGCGCTCTTGCTTGCTCTCCCGCTCGGCTGCGGCTCCGGCGCGCCGGACGAGAGCGAGGTGCTGATCAGTCTTACCGATTCGGTCATCGTCCCCGGCTACGAAACCGTCGCGGCGGAGGCGCGCGACCTGCGCGCCGCGTTGGAAGAACTCTGCGCCCAGCCGTCGGCGGAATCGCTGACCAAGGCGCGGCAAGCCTGGCGTGATGCCAGCGCGCCTTGGATGCGGGCGGAGGCGACCTGGTTCGGCCCGGTGATGGACCGGCGCGCCGTCGGCCTCATCGACTGGTCGAACGTAGACCCGGAGCGCATCGAGGCGATGCTGGCGGAGAACCCCGCCACCACCGCGGCCGACGCGCGCAACCGGCTGGCCTCGACCCAGCGCGGACTTGGCGCCATCGAGTACGTGCTGTTCGATGCCGATGCCCTGGAGCTTCTTTCCCAGCAAGCCTCGCCCCGCTGCGAATACTTGGTCGCCCTCGGGCAAGTGATCGAGGATGAAACCGCCGCCATCTTGCAGGATTGGACGACGTCCGTGGACGGCCAGCCGCCGTATCAGGATTTCTTCACCGGGCGTTCGGCCAGTTCGCTGATCACCGGGCAGGCGGTCGCCGACGTGGTGCGCACGCAGGTCTTCCTTATTCGCACCATCGTGGACATGCGGCTGGCTGCGGCGCTGGGCCTGCGCGAAGGCGGCGCGGATACCTCCGCTATCCCCGGCGGGAACGGCGCCAATGCCCTCGACGACCTGCGCAATGAGATTCTGGGCATGAGGGACGTCTATCTGGGCAGTGAAGACAACGCCGGTCTGGGAATTTCGGACATAGTCCGCGACCTGTCCGACGAAGTTGACGACCGGATGCGTACGCACTTTGCGGAGTCACTCGCGGCCATCGACGCCGTGGATATGCCGCTGCGCGCGGCGCTGGAAGAACAACCGGAGCGGGTGAAGGCCGTCCACGACCGCCTGGCGGAACTCCAACGCACCCTCAGCACCGAGGTGGTCAGCCTCTTGGGCGTCTCCGTCGGCTTCAGCGACACGGACGGGGACAGCACACGCTAACGGCGAGTCTGCCCGTTAAGCGCCTGAACACTGTTGCCGTTCCATTGCCGCACTCCCCCTGGAGCCACTCTTACCAGCCGTAGCGCGGGGGCTTGTCCCTAATGTTGTCGCATTAAACGCAATGAAAGTGAAAACTACGCTTGTTTCTCCGGTAGCGCAGGTTTGTAACCTGCGTCTTCCGTAGGGTCAATCCATTTCGCTATCATCTTTCTTGTTCTGGCGGCGGACAAGCCCCCGCGCTACGTTAATGCGACAGTATTGGGGCTTGTCCCCCGCCTCCCCGTATCGGAGCATAGGCCAGGCTTGGCGCGCAACATACACACGCTCTCAGGCAAGGCGCTTAGTTCAAGGCACGTTCGGCGCGGGCAGCACCCACGTCTTCGGCCCGATCCCATGCCTGACCCGCGCCAGATCCACGGTAGGGTCTATCATCCGCGCCGCGCGCCGGCCGTTGAACGCCACGAACGCGTCCGCCCGCACTTCCACGTTGCGGCCTCGCTCTGCGGCTTCTTGGGCGACGATATGAGCGGTAGCGAGAATCATGTCCGGTTGGTACGCCATGCGCTCGGCTTGCAGCGCGGTGAGGTACCGCTCCGGATACTCCAGCCATTGCTCCCCCGTCGCCGTATCGGTCACCCAAAAGCGCACGTGGCCAACCTTCTCCGTCAGCATCACGCGCCACGCGAAGCGGTAGCCCTCCTCGTTCCAGCGCACGTTGCCGGGATACGCGAAGTGGCGCAGCGGCAGCGCTACTTGCACGAGAGCAAACAGGGCCAGTCCCGCCGCTCCCAAACGCCAGCGCCACGTTGTCTTGTACGTTGCGGGTGAAGAGAGCGCTACAACATTGCCAAGCCGCCGCCTGCGCAGCCGGGCCAGCAATCGCAGCGGCCAGTCGGGAGGGAAGAATATAAGAGTCGCGGCGATCATGATCCAGGGAAACATGCCGATGGGAAAGAGTAGCCACGTCATCACGTGAAACGCCACCAGCACGGCGTAGGCAAACGGCCGGCTCCGCCGCCACAGCAGCCAGCCGGTGATCGTCAGGTCGAAGGCCGCGCCGGCCCAACTCACGGCGTACGCCGCCCATGCTTCCTTGAGCAGCGGCCCGATGAGCGGCAAGTCGCCGCTGTTGTAGAGCCAGATGCGCAGCGGTTGCGCGTGGAAGAGCCAGTCGGGGTTCAGTTTCGCCAGTCCGCCAAAGAGGTAGACGACGCCTACCTGCGCGCTCAGCGCCCATATCACCCACGCCGGAATCGTCTCACTGGAAAGGGATGGATTGCGCCGGGCGTCCAGCGACCACATCCGCTCCATAGGCAGGAATACCATCAAGAAGCTAACCAAGCTGACCCAGTAGTAGTGGTTCAAGTAGGTTGTCTTGTCGATGAGTTCTATGTAAGTGAACAGCAGGAAGAATGCCGTAATCGAAAGTCGGTACCGGTAGCCCAGCGCCACGCCCAGGCTCGCGCAGGCCAGCAGCGCGAAGTGCAGGTACATGCCCCACGCCGGCCACGCCTGCACCCAGCCGAACCCGACGTACGTGAAGTGATGCGCCGGTTCCACGTAGAGCGCGTCGATCCAGCCCTTCATCGTAAAGCGGCAGACCGCCGCCAACCCCAACAGCCCGAACGCGATCCGGAAAACCGCGGCCGAGGCGGCGCTTACCGGCCTTTGGCTGCGCGGCAGGACCCTTTCGAACGTGGGAAGGACTGAGCGCGCCCGCGGATTGCGCACGTCACAGACCGTATCTGCCATCATGCCCGCAAGACTACCAGAACACCTACGGGTTTCCCATCAAGGGAGCGCGCCGGGTCTTCTGAATTGTCACGATCAAGCAGCGGTTCCCCGCACCACGCCCGCCGGTGGACTGCCGCTCCGGCGGCGGGGTATGCTGGTCTTGGAGGCACAGCCACCACAAACGAAATCGCGCTTCGCCTCGCTTACGGGGAGACGTTGGCAAGCCTCCGTCATTCCGGCAAGAGCCGGAATCCAGACTGACATTACAGTTAATCACAAATGCTTTCAATGCTTTATCACTCCCATCCTAACTTTCTCCCTCAAAGGCAAACGGGCTATGCAAAAGCCTCTATCCGGTCTTTCCCGGAATCCTCCAGCATGAAGAGAGTAACTTCGTGACAAACGCCTTAGTCGTTGACGGCGTGAGCAAGGTATACGGTCACACCACGGTCGTCGATGGCGTCTCCTTCACCGTTGAGCCGCGGGAAATCCTGGGCCTGGTGGGGCCAAATGGAGCCGGCAAGACTTCCACCATCCGCATGGCGCTGGACATCATCCGCCCCGATGCCGGTTCGGTCGCGTTGTTTGGCGGCCCGCCCACGCGGCAGGCGCTGCGGCGGGTCGGCTACCTGCCCGAGGAGCGCGGCCTCTACCAGAAGTCGGCCCTGAGCGACGTGCTGCGCTACCTGGGACGCCTGAAAGGCCTGAGCGCCAAAGATGCCCGCGCCCGCGCCGACGCCATGCTGGAACGCGTCGGCCTCTACGAGCACCGCGACAAGAAGGTGCAGGCGCTCTCGCGGGGCATGAACCAACTCGCCCAGTTTGCCAGCGCCCTGGTGCACCAACCCGATCTCGTCATCCTCGACGAACCCTTCTCCGGCCTCGATCCGCTCAACGTGCAGGTGATGAAGGAAATCATCCGCGAACAACAGCAGCGCGGCGCCGCAATCATCTTCAGTTCCCACGACATGGAAGACGTTGAGGAGATGTGCGAGCGCGTGGTGCTCATCAGTTCCGGCAGGGTGTTGCTCTACGGCGCTCTCGACGCGCTGAAGCGGGCGCGGGGCATCCAGAACATCCGCGTTACCGCGCCGCAGCAACCGGCGGACGTGCCCGGCGTCAGCCGCGCCGCGGCCGCGGACGGGCAGTTTGAGTATCTCCTGACCGAGGGGGCCGACCCGAATGCCGTGCTTCGCGCCTTCTTGGACGGCGGCATTCCGGTGGAACGGTTCGAGGTCGCCCTGCCCTCCTTGCGCGACATGTTCATCGAAGAGGTGAGCCGTGCCCGCAGCGCTTGACGGCGTTCACATCGTCTTTGCCCACGAGTTGCGCAAGCAGGTCGGCGGCAAGGGCTTTCTCATTGCCACACTGACGATTCCCGTGCTGCTCCTCCTCATCTGGATCGGCATTCCGGTGATTAGAGGAATCGTGCAGGACGAGGCAAGTGCGGAAACCCGCGCCGCGGCCGGAGCGGAACAAGGCGCTGCCGACCTTCCCAGCGGCGTCGTCATGCAGACGAGCGACCTTGCCGTGGACTTTGGGCAGGCGGCGGAGTTTCAGGTTTACGCCGGAGTTGCGCCGGGCCTGGACGCCTTGAAAGCCGGGGAAATCAACGAACTCTTCGTGATTCTACCGGACTACGTCGCCACCGGCGCGATCGAGCATTACTACACCGAAGATGAGAGTGAGGGTCGCCAACAATTGCGGCTCATACTGAGGGACGCGCTCCTGGGAGAGACGCGGTCGCCCGCGCACAGGCAGCGGGCGCTCGCGCGACCACAGTTTCAGCACTTCACGGTAAACGCGGACGGCGCGGTGGAAGCCGAGAGCGGCGCGGCGGTTGCGGTCTCGTTCATCATCGGGCAGGGATTCGCCATCGCCCTCATCTTCACCCTCATCGCCTACGGCACGATTTTGCTCCAAACGGTCTCTGAAGAGAAAGAGAACCGCATGGTGGAGGTGCTGCTCACTTCCGCTTCGCCGCTGGCCATCATGACCGGCAAGGTGCTGGCGCTGGGTCTGGCGGGATTGATCCAGATGGCGGTGTGGATTGCCGCGGTTTTGTTGATCGTGCCTCGCTTTGCGGGCGTGATTCCGGACCTGGGCGGCATATCCATCGACGTGGGCTTCTTGCTGCTGGCGCTGGCGTTCTTTCTGGCCGGATACGCGATTGCGGCCGCGCTCATGGCGGGCATCGGCGCCGCTACCACCTCGGTCACGGAAGCGGGCCCCTTTACTACCCTCGTAATCATTCCGCTTGCCGCGCCCTTCTACGCCATGCCGCTCTTCCTGAATTCCGCCGATCACTGGCTGCCGCGCTTGCTCTCATTCCTGCCCTTTACGGCGGCCACGTCGATGATGGTGCGGTTGGCGACCGGCCGGGTGCCGCCGGGCGAGGTCGCGCTCAGCCTCGGCCTCATGCTCGTTACGGCGGCGCTCCTGCTCTGGCTGGCAAGCCGTGTCTTCCGCGCCGGCCTGCTGCTCTACGGCCAGCGCATGAGCCTGCGGGCGGCGTGGTTGGCGCTGCGCTCCGGGGGTTGAATCGCGGAGCAGAGCCTGCACCGGGAATTGATGAACAACGCATTCGTCGCAACGGAGCCTGAGGATTAAATCAGAACGTGCGCAGACTGTGGTCTGAAACGAAAATCGTCCTCGTCGAAGAAGCGCGCCGGCAGATCCGTCGCAAGCAATTCCTCATCGTCACCTTCACGCCGGTAGTCATCCTGCTCGTGCTGGCGGTGGCAGCGCCGCTGGCGCGCGGCTTCTTCAGTGGCGACGACGCCGGCGCCGGCAGCGGAGACAGCGGCAGAGCCGCCGCCGTCGTCAATCTCTCAAACGACCTCGCGTTCACCACACGCGATGCCGCCGGTTTTCAAGCCTTCGCCGACCGCCAGGCCGGTATCGCCGCCTTGCGGGCCGGAGACGTGGACGACCTCTTCATCATTCCCGCGGACTACCTCCAAAGCGGCCGCGTCGAGTGGCTGCACGCGGATAGCGGCCTGAGCAGCCTCATCGCGGGAGACGCGAACCAAGACCGGATGCGCGCGCTCCTGCTGCAGGCGCTCACGTCCGCCGACCTATCCGTGGACCGGCTTGCGCGCCTGCAAGACCCCCTCAATCTCACGCGCTACGAGATTACGCCCGCGGGAGACGTCGCCGCCGAGGACGAAGGGCAAATCCTTACGTTCTTCACGGTGCCGTTCCTGTCGGCGTGGATCATGATCATGGTGATCTACATGGTGAGCGGCACGCTGTTGCAGAGCGTCTCCGAGGAGAAGGAGAACCGTGTGGTCGAAGTGCTCATCACGTCGGTCTCGCCATTGGCCTTGATGACCGGCAAGGTGCTCGGTCTGGGCGCGACCGGGCTGCTGCAAGTGGGGATATGGCTGGTTTCCGTTGCCGTGCTCGCGCCGCGCATCGTGAGCGCCTTTCCCGATGTCGCCGAACTTGCGTTTTCGCCCGGCCTGGCGGCGGCGATCGTCGTCTTCTTTCTCGCCGGATACTTCGTCTTTGCGGTGGTGATGGCCGGCATCAGCGCCGCCACGGTCTCCGCGCGCGAGGCGTCGTCGCTTTCCACCATCGTCTTGATCCCGGCTCTGGCGCCGCTGATGCTCGCCGCGTTCATCTCGCTCGTCCCCAACGGCGCGTTTGCGCGGATCCTTACCTTCATTCCCTTCACCGCTCCTCCTACGATGATGATCCGGCTGGGCGTGACCGACGTGGCGTTCTGGGAGATCGCCCTCAGTTTGGGCGTGACCGTCCTCAGCGGGTTGGCGCTTCTCTGGCTCTCCGCCCGCGTCTTCCGCGCCGGCATCCTCATCTACGGCCAACGCATGAGCCTGCGCCGCCTGTGGCTGGCCGTGCGCCACGCCAGCTAGACTTTTCGCCGGTGGCTGACTAACTTTCTTAGGACAGGATTGCCGCCGATGAACCGCGCGCTCTGCCATGAGCCTCGCCGCACAGACGGCAACCACACCCGCGATGCTGGCAATCGCTTGACAGTTGCGGCGCAGTATGGTTAATTGGGTGCCGCAGAGAGAGACGGCGAGCGCGGCCTGAACCCGGCCCCCGTCTGCCGCCTCCCGGGGAGAGAGAAAATCCATTGCGCCACAGGCGGCGCGCCGCGCGGTTGACACGTGAAGCGGCAGTGTGGTTAACTGAGTCTCGCGATTTGAATACTAATCCTTTGCGGTACGGTCATTGCCGCAAGGGTGACTCCGTAGCGTAAGGAGAAGTGTACAGTGCTCAGCTTCAAGTTCCGTTTCGAGATCTGACCGCTCCGTTCGCCCTGAACCATCCGCAGGGCGAGCGGGGTTGCCTCAAGGCCCCGCACACCGCCGCGCCGGCTATCCAGTCTCGACTGGCCGGTATCCAGGATTCCAACCAATGTGACGCGGGGTGAGCGCCCCTCAAGAGATGCGGCCCACGCGCGCCATTGGCAAAGATGACGGCGTGTAGACGCTACCCCCAGCAAACGCCAGGCAATCTGCGCCGCTTGGCCTGCGTTGCGGCCGGCACTCCGCTCAGCGCGCCGCCGCCTCTTCAGGCTTGCGTTCTCGCCTCCGGCGGTGAACGTGCACCATCAGCACCGCCACGTCCGCCGGTGTCACCCCCGCGATGCGCGCCGCCTGTCCCAGCGTGCGCGGCCGGAATTGAGCCAACTTCTGGCGCGCCTCCGCCCGAAGGGAAGGCAAGCGGTCGTAGTCTACGTCCTCCGGCAGGGGCATGGCCTCCATGCGCGCCAGCTTGCGCACGTGGGCCTGCTGGCGCTCCACGTAGCCTGCGTAGCGCGCCTCGAGTTCGACTTGCGCTACCACCTCCGGGTCGAGCGCGTCGACCGGCTCCTCCATCAGAGCGGCGACCGCCGCGTAGCGCGCGTTTGGCCGCTGCATCAGGCTGAGGGCCTGCGTCGGGCCGCGGATGGGTTGCACGCCGGCTGCCGCCAAGACGCGGTTCGCGCGGGGCGATGGGGGTATCCGGTGTTGCCGCAAACGCTCCAGCGCGCGCTCGACGGCCTCACGCTTTGCCATGACGCGCGCATACCGTTCACCACTAACCAGCCCCATCTCGTACCCCAGCGGCGTCAGGCGCAGGTCGGCGTTATCGTGCCGCAGTAGCAGCCGGTACTCCGCGCGGGAGGTAAAGAGGCGGTACGGCTCCTGGTGCTCCTGGCTCACCAGGTCGTCCAGCATCACGCCGATGTAGGCTTGGTCGCGTCCCAGCACAAGGGGCGGCTTGCCCTGCGCGCGCCGCGCGGCGTTGATGCCGGCGATGAGGCCCTGCGCCGCCGCCTCTTCATAGCCGGACGTGCCGTTGATCTGCCCCGCGAAGAAGAGGCCGGACACGGACTTCGCCTCCAGCGTTACCGCGGTCTGGTCCGTCACCACGTGGTCGTACTCCACCGCGTAACCGTGGCGCGCGATCTCCGCCCGCCGCAGCGCGGGAATGGTGCGCAGCATGGCCGCCTGCACGTCTTCCGGCAGACTGGTGTTCGCGCCCTGCACGTAAACCTCGTGCGTGGTAAACCCCTCCGGCTCCAGGAAGAGTTGGTGCGCTTCCTTGTGGCCGAAGCGCACGATCTTGTCCTCGATGGAGGGACAGTAGCGCGGGCCTGTACCGCTAATCGTCCCGTTGAACATGGGCGCGCGGTGCAGATTGTCGCGTATGATCGCGTGGGTAGCCGGATTGGTGTGCGTCAGGTAGCAGACCATCTGCCGCCGCCAGGGGGTTTCGACCTGGAACGGGTAGACCGGATCCGGCTCGTCGCGCCAGATTTCTTCTTCTCGCAAGGGAGTGAACGAGAATTGCAGCGGCTGCGGCGAGCCCGGTTGCGGCGTGGTGAGGGCAAAGTCGATGCTTTCCGCCAGGACGCGCGGCGGGGTGCCGGTCTTCAGGCGGCGCAGCCGAAAGCCCAGCCGCCGCAACGCGCCTGAAAGCGCCTGCGCCGGCGCTTCGCCCGCCCGTCCGCCGCCGACGCGCTTCTCGCCCGTAATCAAGATGCCCTGCAAGAAGGTGCCGGTGGTGAGCACCACGGTCCGGGCGTGGAACGCCTCCCCTGCCTTCGTCTGCACGCCGATAACACGCCGGCGCCCCTCCGGCCCAACGGTGGTGAGAAGATCCTCGACCAAGCCGTCGTGGATGGTCAGATTTGGCTGGCTCTCCAGCGTCCGGCGCATCGAGCGCGCGTAGAGATGCTTGTCGCATTGAGCGCGCAGCGCCTGTACCGCCGGCCCTTTGCTGCTGTTCAGCAAGCGGATCTGGATCAAGGTGCGGTCGGTGTTCCGGCCCATCTCGCCGCCCAGCGCGTCGATCTCCCGCACCAGGTGACCCTTGGCCGGGCCGCCAATCGAGGGGTTGCAGGGCATGAAGGCGATGCGTTCGCGGTCGCCGGTGACCGCGAGCGTGGCGCGGCCCATGCGCGCCGCCGCCAAGGCCGCCTCGCAACCGGCGTGGCCGGCGCCGACGACGATGACGTCGTAAGGCGTTTGCCGATGTCCGTTCATATTGTTTTCCGTAAACCGCCTGAGCGCCCGCTTAGGTAGCCAAATAAGGGCGAGCAATCGCCGGCGCGGTCCTTCACTATCGAGCATAGACGACGCGGGACGTGAGAAACAAGCGGACTCCGCCCCTGAAACGACGGCCAAGCGCCGCCGAGCCGTCCGCCGCGAGAGGTGCGTGGGATGATAGCGTACAGGCGCGATTCATGCGCTAGAGGGCGCGCAAGGCGCGCGCGGCGGCTTCGACGTCCTCTGCCCCCACCACGGCTGAGACCACCGCAATGCCGTCCGCGCCCGCCGCCAGCACCGCCGCCGCGTTATGCGCCGTAATGCCGCCGATGCCTACCAGCGGCGCGCCGGGCGCGGCCTGGCGGAGCGCGCGGATCATAGCCGGCCCCACCGGCGCGCCGGCGTCGCCTTTCGTGCGCGTGGCGTACATCGGCCCCACGCCCAGGTAGTCCGGACGCGCGGGCAAGACTGCCCGCAATTCGTCCAGGCTGCCCGCCGAAGCGCCGATGATGGCGCGCTCTCCCAGCAGGCGGCGGGCCGCGGCCGGCGGCAGGTCGTCGTGGCCGAGATGGACTCCATCCGCGCCGGCGGCCCAGGCGATGTCCACCCGGTCGTTCACGATGAAGGCGACGTCCGCCGCCTGGCAGAGCCGCGCCAACGCCTCCGCGGTAGCGAGCAAGGCGCGGTCGGTCGAACACTTATCGCGCAACTGGAGCATGGTCGCGCCGCCGGCGATAGCGCGGCGGGCAATTTCCGGTAGCGGCCGCCCTCCGGCCACCGCCGGATCGAGCACCACGTAGAGGCGTAAATCGAACGGACGGGTATCGCTGGTATCGCTCATGGGTAGCGGATGCGGCGTCTTTGCGTCTTTCTCATCGTCTACCGGCGCCCCGCGCGCCGGGCTATCGGATTGCAGTATAGCACTGCCCGGCGCGGAATCGAGAACGCCGGGCAAGTCACATACCAAAAGATTGAGAATTCGTCAATCGTTTCGTTGTGGGCGCATTGACGATATGCTACACTATTGAGGACGAGGCGGGATGCGCGGTTGCGGAAAGCGGTAGAGCAAGCGATATGGCTAAGGCGCTGTCTTCAGCGAAGGGCCTGTCATCGGCAAAAGGGCTGTCTCCAGCGCCCACGATCGCCTGTGCCAACCAAAAGGGCGGAGTTGGCAAGACGACGACGGCTGCCAACTTGAGCGCCACCCTCTCACATATGGGGAAGCGCGTGCTGGCGGTAGACATGGACGCCCAAGCCAATCTGACCGCCCACTTCGGCCTGGAGCGCGAGCTGGATGCTTCGGTAGCCACCGCCTTGCGGGACCGTCAGGCGGACCTGCCAATCTACCGCATCGAGGACGAGAGAGGCGGGTCGGTTGACGTGGTGCCGGCGTCGCTCGAGCTTGCCAGTGTGGAGTTTCAACTCACGGCCGTGATTGGCCGCGAACTGCGCCTGCGCGAACACCTGGCCCGCGTCCAGGACCAATACGACTTCATCATCGTCGATACGCCCCCCTCGCTCGGTCTCCTCACCGTGAACGCGCTCGTGGCGGCGGACTGCGTAATCATCCCCACCGAGGCGCGCTTCTTCTCCCTACAAGGTCTGTACATGCTGGAAGAGACCATCGCGGAGGTGGCGTCGCTCAACCCCAAGATCGAAGTCCTCGGCGTGCTGCTCAGCAAGTACGACCGGCGGCTGCGGGAAGAACAGGCGGTGTGGCAATACCTTCACGAACGCTGGGGCGACCGCGTCTTTACCACGGAGATCGGCATAAACAGCAAGATACTGGAAGCCGCGTCGGCCGGCGTCTCAGTGGTTTCCTACAGCGGCGCGAGAAAAGCTGTGGATGCGTATCAACTGCTAGCCAGAGAGGTGTTAGACCGTGTCGAAGCGGCCCGGCTTTGATCCAGAACGGTTGGAGAATATGGAAGAAACAACCCGGCCGCGCCCGGTGGTTCCCGAAATGGTCTCATCCGGCCCGCGGTCCCGCGAGATGCGGGGATTGATACAGATTCGCATCATCGGCGTCGGCGGCGGCGGCAGCAACGCCGTGGACTGCATGATCGAAGCCGAGGTCGCCGGCGCTTCGTATGCCGCTGTCAATACGGACGCGCAGGCGCTTGAGTTCTCGAGCGCGCCGGAAAAACTCGCCATCGGCAAACGCCTCACCGGCCTGCGCGGCACCGGCGGCGACCCGGAACTTGGACGCCGCGCGGCGGAAGAAAGCGCGCAGGAAATCGAGCGCCTGGTGGAAGGCGCCGACATGGTCTTCGTTACGGCGGGCATGGGCGGCGGCACCGGCACCGGCGCGGCGCCGGTGGTCGCCGACATCGCCAAGCGCTTCGGCGCGCTCACGGTAGGCGTCGTCACACTGCCGTTCATGTTCGAGGGCCGGCCCCGGCAACGCAGCGCCACCGACGGCATGGAGGAACTCCAGCGCAGCGTGGACACCCTGATCGTCATCCACAACGACCGCCTGCTCGCCGCCGTGCCCGCCTCAGCGCCTATGAGGGAAGCCTTTACGCTGGCGAATGAGATGCTGTTGAACGGCGTGCGCTCCATCGCCGAACTGGTGACCACTACCGGCATCATCAACGTGGACTTCGCCGACGTGCGGTCGATCATGAAAGACGCCGGCACGGCCATGATGGGCGTGGGCATCGGCTCCGGCGAGAACCGCATGTTGATGGCGGTGGAAGAGGCCATGCAGGACCCGCTCTCCGATATGCCCATGCGCGGCGCGTGCGGTGTGCTGATGAACTTCCGCGGCGGGCCCGACATGACTATCCAGGAGATAAACGCCGCGGCGGAAGTGGTCAGCGCCACGGTGGACGAGGAAGCCAACATCATCTTTGGCGCGGCGATCGACCCGGCCAATCAGGAAGAAGTGCAGGTAACGCTGATTGCCACCGGCCTCACCGCCGAACGCGCCAAGCGCGTAACCGCGCGCCGGCAGCAGGAAGATGAACCCACTATCGAAACCGTAGGCAAGCCGGCCGACGACCTGGACCTGCCGGCCTTTCTACGCCGCCGCCAGCGCAATCAGTAAGGGCGTGTGGGCAAGAGCGCAGTCGCTCACTACCATCTGCTTACCCTTCGACCCGCTCAGGGCGAACGGACTATAGTGGCCCCGTGTCAAAGACCGTTCGTGCTTCGACAGGCTCAGCACGAACGGTTCTTGTTGACTTCGCAGACGCCCTCTAAGGGTCAGCTTACGCGCCGCGCTTTGCTACGTCTCTCTACCTGGAACCACAACCCAGCACTATGACTCCTACGGCAGGCGTCGCGGGATTACGTTGCTGGATCGCAGTATGTCGTCCCCCCGGTTCCGGCAAATGGGCCATAGCTCAACTCTAGATCACACTACGAGCCGTTCCAGTTTCTCCACCAAGACCTTCACGCGCTCAATGCCGCTCTGTACGAAGTTATCCGTCTGCCAATTCTCATAGAAGTTCATGTGCAACGAATTGGCTCTACCGAACAGATCCAAGTACTGGGCGTCTCCTGTCTCGCGGTATATGGCATCAATCGTTTCAAAGAGATAGCGATGCCCATTGTGCCGCCATCCTCGTTGCTGCGCGACAGCTTTCACCGCGTGCGCAGCCGCCCCCCCACGCCTTCTCTGAGGCTTGAAGCCGGTCGCCTCTATCGAACTCCGCTTGCGCCTGGCGCACAAATTGGCGGCTGTTTCGCAAGTGTTCCTCTACCTTGCGATCTCTGCCGTTGACCAGCTTAGCCACGACGCGCCCCCTCGTTTCACTTTCGCTCCCGCGCACTCTGTAACATACGTGCCAGGCAGCAAGGAGTGATCCGCGGTAGTCTGGCCGGTCGCACGACTCCAATGAAAACCGGTTAGTACTGTGGCTTGAACGCCCGTATGGAGAACATCTGCGGAATAGAGTCGTTCTTCTCCGAGAACCGCCACCAGCCGTCTTCACCTTGCGCCATGGTGGGCAGGGCCTGGTAGTTGCAGAACGGAAACTCGTGCAGGAACTCGATCCTGAGACCGGCGCTGACGAGAGCCGTGACGATCTCTCCGAGGCTGTGTTGCCACTCGAAATTCGGACTGGCGATGTGTTCGGCGCCGGCATAGGAAGGCTCACCGCCGGCGAAGTAGAGTTCCTCGCGAAAGTAGCTATAGGTGGGAAGCGCGTCGCCGTTCGCGGCTGGTTTGAGCGTCGTCAAGACTGGATGGAATTCCACGATGTAGAACGTGCCGCCCGGTTTGAGATGACGGCAAACCACCTCGGCCCAGCGGTCGAGATCCGGCAGCCAGACCAGGACGCCGTACGACGTGAAGACAATGTCGAATTCTTCATCCAGGACGTCCGGCAGGTCGTAGACATCGGCACGAATAAAGCGCGTATCCGCGCCGACCTCTTCGTTCAACGCCCGCGCCAGAGCTATCGCGTCGTCAGAGAAGTCCACGCCGGTCGCCCGCGCCCCCAGCCGCGCCCACGACATGGTGTCCAGCCCAAAGTGGCATTGCAGGTGGAGCAGCGTCTTGCCGGCCACGTCGCCAACTTCCGCGCGCTCGATGGACTTGAGGGTGTTCCGACCCGCTTCGAAGCCCGCCACGTCGTAGAATCCGGAGGCCGCGTGCACCGGCGTCCGTTCGTTCCAGTTTCTCCGGTTCGTTTCGAGGCGTTTATCCATGACACGGCCTCAACCCGTCACTCTTCAAGAATCGTGATTCTTCAGGAACCGTAGCGCGGGGGCTTGTCCCCCGCCTCCGCTTTCCCGCTTGCATCGCCACAGTCCCCGCCCCTACGCAGGTTGCAAACCTGCGCTACCGGAGTCTGAACTCGTAGCGCGGGGGCTTGTCCCCCGCCTCCGCATTCCCCACTTGCACCGCCACAATCCCCGCCACTGCGCAGGTTACAATCCTGCGCTACCGGAGTCTGAACGCGTAGCGCGGGGGCTTGTCCCCCGCCTCCGCTTCCCCACCTGCACCGCCACAATCCCCGCCCCCACGCAGGTTACAAGCCTGCGCTACCGGAGCGAGACTGCATGGAATACATCTCATCTTATTGCGATGAGGCATCATCAATAGACTGGGGGGGGTCTAGGTAACTATGTTCTGCGGGCGGCCTTCCAGGAAGGCGATGACGTTGGAGACAATGCCCTCGTTGAGCATCTCGATGCCTTCCGGCGTCTGGTCGGCAAGGTGCGGCGTGAGCGCCACCTGATCGCACGCAAGGATAGGATCATCCGGCGGCATCGGCTCCTGGTCAAATACGTCCAGCCCGGCTCCGGCCAAGCGGCCGGCTTGCAGCGCGTCAACCAAGGCGGCAGAATCCACCAGTTCGCCCCGACCGGCGTTTATCAGAATCGCGCCCGGCTTCATCAAGCCAAGTTCGCGCGCGCCGATCAGATGCCGGCTCTCGTCACTGAGCCGCACGTGCAGGCTCACCACGTCGGCTTGCCGCAGTAAATCGTCGAAAGCGACGAACTCCACCCCCAACTGCCGCGCCCGCTCCGGCGAGGGATTGTACGTCCACGCCAGACAGCGCATGCCGAGCAGATTGGCGACCCGCGCGACCTCGCGTCCCACGTTTCCGGTGCCAATCACGCCAAGGGTCTTGCCGCCCAGCATCACGTTCTGCATGAGCGTCCAGCGTCCGGCCTTGAGTTCGGCGGTTTGAAACGCAACGCGCTTGGCCGCGGCGAACATGAGACCGATGATGTGCTCGGCCACCACCGGCGCGGTGCGGCCCGGCTGGTTGCTAATGGCCACGCCGCAGGCCCGCGCCGCCGGAACGTCGTACGAATCAACGCCGATGGAGCAGGTGGCGATGAGCCGCAGGTCCGGCAGCGCCTGGAGCGCGGGCGCGAACCACTTGACCGCTCCGCGCGTGTTCAAAATCACCTGCGCGCCCTCCACCCGCTTCAGTTGCTCCGCCATGCCCCGCGGGCGGTCGAGATAGAGGTCAACGTCCCCGTAGGGCTTGAGCCGCTCGAGGTGCGGCGACCCTTGAATCTGGGGCGGAAAGTCCCCGGGCACGACGAGTTTCACGCGCTTGCCGGACATACGTGTATCCTTTTGTTTGGTTTGGCTCAGGCTCCCGCGAACCGCTCCATTCTCGCGGCGAGCGGCGAGCGTTGCTTGGAACCCTGTTGCAGCAAGTAGGCGTGCGCTGCACTGCCACAATCATACTGTGCGTGTGGTAGGCAGTCGAGTCTCCGGCGGCGTTACAAAATTTGGCTTGTCAGACTTCAAGTGCGCCTACAAGCCATGATTATGTCGAATAAAACGGGCGGTGCGCGGCAGACGAAACAGAGAAGAAACTTCCCCAACAGGTGTATAATTGCTGGTGCGGCGTGCGCGCGGCGCGTATCGCCGCATGGCAAGCGGACATTTGGCCCGCTATTGCCATACTGCGCCGCTTCACGAGTAGTCGAGGGATTGGCAGAAAATGCGCGCCATTCTGAGTGTGTTCGATAAGACCGGCATCGTCGCGTTTGCCGCGGGTCTGGCCGAACTCGGCTGCGAAATCGTCTCCACCGGCGGCACCCAGTCCACGCTGGCGGCGGCCGGCGTACCCGTCACCGGCGTCAGCGACGCGACCGGCTTTCCAGAGATTCTCGATGGGCGCGTGAAGACTCTGCATCCGGTGGTGCACGCCGGTATTCTGGCGCGCCAGGACGCGCCGGAACACGTGGAAACCCTGCGCGAACACGGCATCGCCCCCGTGACCGTGGTGGCCGTGAACCTCTATCCCTTCGTGGAAACCCTGGAGAGCGGGGCCGGGCATGAGGAGATCGTCGAGAACATCGACATCGGCGGTCCCACGCTCATCCGCGCCGCCGCCAAGAACGCCGGCTCCGTGCTGGTAGTGGTCGATCCACAGGACTACACCCCGGTGCTCGACGCGCTCGCCGCCGGACAAGCGGACTCCGCATTGCGCACCCGGCTGGCCGCCAAGGCCTTCCAGCACACCGCCGACTACGACACGCACATTGCTGGGTACTTTAAAGTGGTCACCTGACGCTCGCTGTACCGCAGGCCAAGACAGCGGCGGGAGTGAACCATGGAATATAATCTGCTGCTCATTTCAGCGGAAGGACGTCATGCTGCATCCGGTCATTAGCGACCGAACTGCCGACTTGGAGCGGCTTTGCCAACGCTACCGCGTCCGGCGGCTTGCCCTGTTCGGCTCGGCTGCGACCGGCCGGGGCTTGACGGAGGCAAGCGACCTTGACTTCGTGGTGGAGTTCGAACCCCTGCCCCCAGGCGCCTATGCCAGCACGTACTTTGATTTGCTGGAGGCCCTGCAGCAACTCTTCGACAGGCCGGTGGATCTGGTAGTCGAGTCGGCCATTGAGAATCCGTACTTCTTGGAAGCAATCGAGGCGACAAGGATGTCCGTCTATGAGGCTTGAGGTTAAGAAGTACCTCTACGACATCCACTTTGCGGCAAACTTGCTCGCAGAGTTTACGCATGGCAAGACGTTTGCGGATTATGGGCGTGACGCTATGCTGCGCGCCGCGGTAGAGCGGAAATTCGAAGTCATCGGCGAGGCTATGAGTCAATTGGCAAAAGTCGACGCATTGGTGGCGGCCCGCATTAGCGATTACCAACGCATCATTGCTTTTCGCAACATCCTGATCCACCAGTACACCGACGTGGATGACCGCTTGGTGTGGGACATAGTTGAGACGAATCTCCCAATGCTCGCCCGAGAGGTCGACGCCCTTTTGAAAAACAGGTGTTCCTAACCATATCAAGTGGCATCCGGGTTCAGACTTCGCGCTTCAAGCGGATGCATAGCACGGATTGTCTTCCTGCCGTCCCAGCCAGAAGACGTTGTCGCCTGCGCCCACGGATTGCTGCACTCGCGTGTACAGGATCCTGCCGTCGCGCGGCGCGGTGATTTTGTCGCACACGTCTCCCCAGAGGTCGCGCACGCGGGCAAGCGTTTCACCAGCCTGTACATCCTGGCCGAGCGGTACCAGAGTCTCCAGCAGTCCTCCGCAGGGCGCGGTCAGGTGTTCCTGCGTCCACACGTGCGCCGGCATCGCGACTTCCAGCGGCGGGTCGAGCAGGCCGAGGTGGCGCAGGCAGCGGCGAATGCCTGGCTTGTAGAGGTCGATTTGCTCCCGTGTGGCCATGCCGCGGCCGCCGACTTCGCAGCCCACGGCCGGAATGCCCCGCTGATTCGCCCACGTAGAGAGCGTGCCCGGCGCCCAGCGCATCATCCAGTAGTGCTCCAGACCAAAGGCCGCGGCCGCCAGCGCCGAACGCCTTGCGCAATCATTCCGCGCCTCGCGAAACCCGCTTAGCGGCAGCAAATCGCCTTCGCGGCCGGCGCTGTGCAGATCGACGACCAGGTCCGCCTCGCCAACAATCTCGTTAACAAGCCCGTTTGCTACCCGCTCAGTTGCCGAACCGCCGCACTTGCCGGGGAAAATACGGTTGAGATCCAAGAGATCGTCCGGGGCCTTGCGCTGACCGGCCGCGAAGGCGAGCGGATTGGCGCCAGGTACCAGCACTACCGTACCGCGCAACGCTCTGGGCGAAAGCTCGCCCGCCAGTTCAACCAATGCGTGCGGCCCCACCAGTTCGTCACCGTGCACGCCGGCAACGATGACAACCCTCGGTGCGGGCCGCTGCCCAAAAATGCGAATGACGGGAATCTCGACCTCTGTTCCATCAGGCAGCGGCAAACGGACAGCCGCACGCCGCACGGTCTCTCGCTCGTACCCATCCGCTTCCGGTGGGGTATTAGGCCGCTGTGCCGCCACAAGCTTCTCCCCGCCTATGCCTTTACGACGCCGCACCAGCCGGCGAGTTGCGCCGCGCAAATCTCAATCGCGCGCCCGAAGTCGGCCAGCGACACATACTCGTCCGGGCTATGCGCCTGGGCGATGCCGCCGGGACCGAAGAGACAGCCGGGCATTTCCTCCTGGGCGTACCACGCCAGGTCGCTGGCGGCGGAAAACCCCTTGATTTCGGGCCGCACGCCGGCGTGCTGCACGCTCCGCGTGAGCAGTTCGATGAAAGGATGGTCGGACGGGGTCTCGAACGCCGGAAACGTCACGTGGCGCAGGCCCCAGGTGAACGTTGGCGGGTGGTCGCGCAGCCACTCGTCAGTCTGGCAAACCGCGCGCACGAACGCCTCGAACTCCGCCTTCACCTGCTCCTGCGATTCGTCCGGGTAGTACCAGATGTTGTATTCGATCGCGCAGTAGTTCGCCATGGTGCCGGGATTGTTGACCACGTTGAGTTGGCCGTCCGCGCCGCCGCCGGGCCCGGCGATGAAGATGGCCGGCAGCAGCGAGTTATACCCGGGCGGGAAAAGCGGATGCGACTTGCGGTTCACCCACTGGCGTTCCAGGTCCTGGATAGCGGTGACGAGTTTCGCGCCCTTCTCCACCGCGTTGACGCCGGGGCCGTTCTCGCCGGGGGCCAGGTTGCGCCAGCGGCTGCCGGCGTGGGCCTCGCGGCCTTCGATCTCAAGGCGCAGGTGTTCCAGACCGCCCTCGGTGGGAATAATCGTCAGGTCGGTCGGCTCGGCGTCGAGCACGGCGTCGCTCGCCGGAAACTTGGCAATACACTCTCGCGTGCCGTGGCCGACAAGCTCCTCGTCGCTCACCACGTGGAACCACACGTCACCCGCCGGACGAAATCCGGCCGCGAGCACGCACTTGGCGGCGTACATCATGCTCACGAGACCGGCCTTCATGTCGGCCGTGCCGCGTCCGTAGAGCCTGCCGTCCTCGATTTCCCCGGCCCACGGGTCGCGTGTCCACGCCGAGGTGTCCCCCACCGGCACCACGTCGATGTGGCCGTTGAACGTCAGCGACCGGCCGCTCCCGCCGCCCAGCAGCCGCGCCGCCAGCGTGGGATAGCCGTCCCGCGTCTCCCATGCATGAATCTCACAGCCGAGCGTTTCAAGGAAATCCGCGACCAGTTGGCGGCACTGCCGCGTCTCGCTGAGAAACTCCGGCGTCACCGGGCTGCGCACAGCGGTCTCGCACGCCACGAGTTGGCGCAGAAAGCCGGTCGCTTCGTCCCGCGCGCCGCTTGCCTGGCGCGCAATCGCGCCCAGGGCCGCGGCGGACGTGTCCTGTGATGACATGGACAAGGCTCCTGATATGAATACGCGAAAGCGCGCACTCTTCCCGCACAAGTACGCGCGCGGCGCGCTATTCTTTTGGCGCGAGCGTCACCTGTTGGCCGTCGGAGACGCGATGGCTGTAGCGGACGGTGGTATCGTCCAACCGCTCAAGCGCAACGGGTTCGCCTTCTCCCGCGCGCGAAACCTGCACAGCAACATCCACCCACTCACGCGGGATCGTGCAGGTAAACGTAAGTGTGTGCCACTGCACGCGCTCCGGAATCTCTGGCGCCGCCAGGCGATAGGTGATAGCGGTCGGCGCGCGCCGCTCGTCAACGATGGTCGTCTCCCGCGCCAGGATGAGGTAGTCCGCCACCTCTTCCGGCACGGCGAGCCAGACTTCATCCCCGCCGGCGCGGGTCACGGCCTCCAGGCGGTTGCCGAGTTCCGTGGGCGTCAGTTCGCGGTTGGGGATGACCAGTTCGTCCTGCACCGCGTGGGTGTAATCTATCAGCCAGCCGCCCGTTTCGCGGGCGAGGTAGACGAGCCGGTAGGGATCGTAGCGCCGGTTGTAATCGTCCAGCTTATGGTAGACCACCGGCCGGCAGAGTTGCATCATGTCCGTATCCGGGTAGTTGAGCTGGTCGCGCACGCCGTACATGCTCAGGTAGCCGGCCTCCTCCGCCAGCGGCCAGGCATACGGCAGGCAGTGGTCGTTGCCGGGCGCGATGAACGCGGTCACGGGCGTGCCGAGCCGTTCTTCCAGCAAATGCGCGGAGTCCACCACCTCGATGCGCGCGTTCGCCGGCACGGCCATGCCGCCGGGCAGCTTGTTGTGGGTCATGGAGTGCGAGGAAACCGTCCAGCCGTACCGCTGCGCCCGCTTACACTCGGCCACCGAGACGTGGGTGTAGGTGGCGTCGTAGCCGCTGTTGGGCACGTCACGCGGTTCGCCCATCTGTCCCACCACCACCGTCAGGTGCCCCGGCGCGCCAAACCGCTCGTGAATGGCCAGGCCGTTCTGCACGGTGGAGGTCACCACTTCGTCGTAGGTAGTGGAATAGACCCAGCGTTTGCCGAATTTCCAGCGGGTGATTGCTACCATAGTGTGCCTTCTCAGTGTGCGTACCATAGCTTTTCTGAGGCTATCCCTGCGTTGGGCTTCTCGCTCGGGACCCGCGGGGCGCGACATTCGTGCCTCTTCGCCCCGGGGTAGGGGCACGACAATCGTGCCTCTTCGCCCCGGGGTAGGGGCACGACAATCGTGCCTCTTCGCCCCGGGGTAGGGGCACGACATGTCGTGCCCCTACCCCGGATTGAAAAGTCGCACAGGATTCCGCCCGCAAACCTCCTATGCCATAGCCTCTTTCGCCGCGCGCAGGTTTGCCAGCCGCATCAGGCCGTAGTTGTAGAGGTTCACCCGGTCGATGCCCAGCGCGCGCACCTTCTCTATTTGCCCGGCCACGTCATCGGACGTAATCACCTGCGGCGGAATGAGGCGCAGCCCCTCGCGGATGGGCACGCGACCGTCAACCAGCCGCCGCAAGTCGCGGACGGCGCGTTTCAGGATGAGGCCGTCCAGGCTGTACGCCGCGCAGTCGAGCAACTCGTTCGGAATACCCTCATCCAGGGCCCGGCCGATGTCCACGCCGTCAAGCGCCTGAATTACGCTGGCTTGCTCCGGCATGCCGACGCCCATGTTGACGATGGGCACGAAGTCCGATTTGCCGCCCAGCGCCGCTTTGCATTCCGCCCACAGCGACATGACGGACTCGATACGCATGCGCAGGTAGCCGTCCAGCGCCGGGAACGTCAGCGCGTGGCCGGCGATGTTATCGCCCAGCCCGCCGAGCGCCGGCAGATCGTCGCCCTCCAGGTAGTCGAGGACGTGGCCGCGCGCCCACGCGCGCACGGCCGCGCCGTCCACACCCGCGTCTTGCGCCCGGCCCAGACAGTGTTCGCAAAAGCAGAGACCCAGCAAGTATTCGGTAAAAGCGTCCAACTCCACGCTCGGAATCCCGTGGTGCACGTCGTGGTCGAACGTACCGAAGTGCAGAAACTCAAGCTCGACCTGCGCGGGCGCGAGGTTGGCGGCAATATCACTCACGAGCGCGGTAATGTACGTCCGCACATCGGGATTGCTCGGACACAAATAGTGCGGCACGCGGTCGCCCAGCGCGTTGAGGGTGTTGACCTCGGGATAGACCGTGCCGAGCGCGCTGTTGTGCAGCGTGACCGTCCAGGCGTGATACGCCAGGCCGTGCTTCTCCACCGCGTCGCGGATGCGGCGCATCACGTCGTCTTCCTTGACTAGCGGCGCGACGATGGGTTTGACAGCGCCATAGCGCTTCAGGTCAGGCTGAAAGTAGATTGCCGACGAGTTGGCGACGAAGAGCTTGCGACCCGGGTTGTGGGGCCGCAAGTGCTTGACGTTGTGGTAGCTGTGGCTCAGAGAGACCGCCCGCATCCCGCCCTCGTTGGCAATCCGCGCCAACGCCGTGTCGATACCCGCCTCGACCACGTCCCAGGGATACGTCCAGATAACGCCGTACATGTTCTTGCCCATCCCTTCCAAACAAACTCCACCTATCGGCAAAAAGCCGCTGAATAGCTGCACTTTGGTGCGGGCCGCCACCTGTGAAGGAGGCTAAGCGGTAGATTCCCTCGCTGTGACGGCTGCCCCTGCGTGACTATCAGTATACTAGCATTGCCATGCGCCGAGTAGAATAGGTAGTGCAGCGCCCGGAATCAAAAGGGAAAGTCGTACATGGCATTCAACGTCGGCGAAACCACGCACAATGTCTACCGCGAGGAAATCACCAACGCCCTGCGGGAGGTCGGCGTGCGGTGCGGCGACACCGTTATGTTCCATAGCTCGCTGAGCAGCATGGGGTGGGTAGTCGGCGGCGCGGACACGGTGATCGATGGATTCCTGGATGCGGTTGGCCCTCGCGGCAACGTTGTCGTGCCCACCCTCTGCCGCATGCCGCCGGATGAGCGGCATCTAACGTTCGACCGCTGGAACATAGCCACGTCGCCTTCCTGCGTCGGGCGCATCACGGAGGTGTTGCGCCACCGGCCCGCTGCCGCGCGCAGCGACCACGGGACACACTCGGTGTCGGCCATTGGCCCGCGGGCAAGAGAACTCACGGCAAATCACGGCGCGACGGGCTTGCGCCTGGGTCCGTGGGGGCCGCGCGCCTTTGCGCGGGAGAGCCCCTGGCAGAGATTTTATAACTGGAATGTCGCGTATTGCTTCCTGGGCGTTAATTTTCACTACAACACCATGGTGCACCTGGTGGAGACCCTGCTGGTCGACCGCGCCCTGCATAGAGCCGCGCCCAACCGGCGCAAAAGGCTGGCGGAGCAAATTGAGGACTGGCAGAAACCGGGCGCATGGCCGAGCATCGGTCTTGCGGCACGCGAAAGAATCGAGTCAATACTTGCTGAACAGGGCCTCTTGCGCCATGGCGCTATTGGCGCTGCCACCATCCGCTGTACCCGCGCCCGGCCTATGGTCGATAAGTGGTTGGCGCTAGCGGAGGCTGATCCACCGCACTGGTGTTCCAACTCGTTCGTCGCGTGGCTCAAACAGATCGATACCTAGGACAAAGCAAGAGGCGAGAGGGATGACCTCTCGCCTCATTACTATCCAGATTCAGAGCGACTGCGCACTCTCTTTCACCAAGAACACGCAGCCCTGCCGCCGCTAGCTGGGAATGATGATCGCGTTCAGCAGATCGGTGGCGGCGCGGCCGTATTCCTCGGCGGTCATGTTGCCATCGTTGAATTCAGCGTAGACCGGCTTGATGGCGTCGCGCCATTCGCCCCACGTGGTATAGCGGAGCAAGCCCCAGCCCGCCGGACCGCTGTATGCCGACTGGTTGGCGTGGGCAACCGAATCGTAGCCCGTATCCGCCTTCAGCTTCTCCGCGGGCAGCGTGGAGACGGCTGCGACCGGGCTGATGGTGTGGCGCACGGCCAGCGTGTAGCCCACGCTGTTCTCGCCGGACATCATCCACTTCAACACGTTCCAGGCGTGGTCCACTTTCGGGCCGACGCCCATCAGGATGGCCGGGTACCAGGCGCGGCCGGACTTGTTCGGCGCCTCGCCCGTGTAGGGCAGCGCCGCGCCGATGACCTCGAATTCCACCGCCGGCTTGTAGCCGTTGGTAATGTGGAAACCGACCTTGCCGGTCTGCCAGATGTGCTGCTCGCCCCTGAGGGCGGCGGACTGGTCCGCGTTGGGCACAACACCATGCTTATCGCGCAGGTCGCGCCAGTACTGCAGCGCTTCGATGAAGACCGGGTGGTCCATATTGCCGCGCTGCTCTTCCACATTCCAGCAGAACTCGCCGAAGTAGGTGCCGGTAGCGATGCCGGAGACGTTGAACGCCGAGACGCCGCCGGTGTGACCGAACTGCTCGTCACCCTGGGTCATGGCCCGGCCGTATTCCAGGAATTTGTCCATCGTCCAGGAAGCGTCCGCCGGATCAACGGAGGGCGCATCCAGTCCGGCGTTGTCGAGCAACTGCTTGTTCATGAGCAGGGCGTCGCAATTGCCGGAAGCCGGCATGCCCCACAGCACGCCCTTGTCCAGCCACTGGGTCAGCGTGGCGGGCAGGAATATCTCGGTGGGCGAAAGGCCGTCGCGCTTGAAGAAATCATCCAACGGCGAGAGCACTTCGGCTTGGGCCAGGTCCAGATAGGAACCCCAACTGCAGCGGAGGAAGTCGATGGGCACGCCGGCCGCCGCGGCGACCTTGAGCTTTGTCTCGGCCTCAGCTACGCTGGCGAGGTTCTGCAGCTCGATCTTGACGCCGGGAGTCTCAGCCTCGTAGGTATCGAAGTACTTGCGCACGTTTTCGGTGGTCGTGGCCGAATCGCGGGAAAGGTAAATGAGTTGTACCGGCTCTTCCTTGGGCGCGGCCTCAGCCTTGGGCGCCTCCGCTTCCTTTTCCGCCGGCGCTTCTTCCATAGTCGCCGCTGGCATGGCGCCACAGGCGGCCAAAAACGCCGCGCCGCCTACCGCCGTCGCCGAGCCAATGAACGCGCGGCGTGAAAATCGCTTCTTCAGCATGAGAAAATGCTCCTCTCTGTGCTGCTTCGCTGAGGTTCGCGCTAAGGCGGGAAAGTCCCATACTTTCCATCGCTCTCAGCCAGTGAACCTTACTGCTGCCCTATAGATTGCAAGGAAGTACGACTTGTGTCAAGCAAACAAAGTGACACACAGCCCTCCCCTTGACGCGCTTGCATGCAAGGCGGCGCGGCGGGTGCTGCTGTCCGGCAGGTTGGGTGAGCGCGGGCGCTAGCGCCGCTCCAGCGGCGTCCACCGGCGGTCTGTGGGGCCGGTATAAACCGATGAAGGGCGGATGAGCCGGTTGTGCGCCAGTTGCTCCAGGCAGTGGGCCGACCAGCCGCCCACGCGGCCCACGGCAAAAGTAGGCGTAAAGAGTTCGGCGGAGAGGCCGACGCCGTGCAGCACCAGGGCCGTATAGTACTCCAGGTTGGTCTGCAAGTTGCGGCCCGGCTTGTATTCCTCCAGCAGGCGCAGCGCCGTCTCCTCCACCGCGCGGGCCAGGTCGTAGAGGCTGCGGTCACCGGCCTGGTCGTAGAGGCGTTCCGCCGCCTGCGAGAGCACGTCGGCGCGGGGATCCCGCACCTTGTAAACCCGGTGGCCGAAACCCATCAGGCGCTCGCCGCGGTCCAGGCGCTCGCGAATGTTCGCGTCGGCCTTGTCCGCCGTGCCAATTTCGAACACCATGTCCAGCGCCGGGCCGGGCGCGCCGCCGTGGGCCGGCCCCTTCAAAGCGCCGATCGAGCCGGTAATGGCGGAGTAGAGGTCCGATTCGGTTGAGACGATCACCCTGCCCGTAAAGGTCGAGGCGTTCATGCCGTGGTCCATGGCCGTCACCAGGTAGGTATCCATGGCGCGCACGAAGTCGGCGTGGGGTTCATCGCCGGTCAGCATATACAGATAATTGGCGGCGTGGCCGAATTCATCCCGGGGCGCAACCACGCTCTTGCCTTCTCTGATGCGCACGTAGTTCGCCACAATCACGGGAAATGCCGCGCAGATCTTCTCCGCCCGGCGCAGTTGGCCGTCCGGCGTAATGTCGTCGGGGTCCGGGTCGCCCAGTGAAAGGGTAGCGCACGCCATACGCAGCGCGTCGATAACCGGAGCGTTCCTGGCGGCGGCGGCTTCCAGCACGTGCCGGGTGGTGCGCGGCAGTTCTTGTCCGCCCTGAAAACGTGACTTTAGCGCCGCAAGTTCTTGCCCGTCCGGCAGGCGATCGTGCCACAAGAGAAACGCGGCCTCCTCGAAGGTCGCGTTAGGCGCAAGTTCTATCAGTGGGTGCCCGCCAATTGTCAGTTCACCCGCGAGACCGTCCACGTAGCTGAGCCGCGTCTCCGCCGCGGCGACACCTTCAAGGCCGGGGATAACTGCGGACGAAGTCCGCTTAGTAGACATGACGAGGCCGCTCTCCCTTCACTGAGACGGGCGGCGTCTGCGCCGCCCTCGAACGCGCTCCCAATTCCGAAGCAATGCCGCCGGCAATCATGGCCGCGCCCGCTCCGGTTGGAACAGAGACTGTCGCTATCGTTACTTTGGTTATGTCAAGAATGTAGACCACTATCCGCTGCGGCGAATAGTCTCCCTTAGTATAGCAAGCCGCCGGGAAAACTTCCGCCTACGGCGCGCTCTCCTCCGCCACATTGCCATTCTGCACCGCGAACGTCACGGTTTGGGTGCGGTGCTGGCCGGCGTCGTCAAACGCCGTCAGGCGCACCATGTACACGCCGTCCGGATTTTGCGCCGTATCCCAGGCGGCAAGCACGGCGTTCGCTCGCGGCTGGGTGGAGGCGTGGATGCGCACCCAGAGGTCCGGGTTTTCCCTCCCGGCGTACGCGACCTCATACGAATGGAAACCGGGGAAGTACGCATTGCCGCGAATTTCCAGGATGCTGCGCACCGTATCGCCCTCGCGGGGGTAGACGATGATAACCGGGTCGTCCGGCGGAGCGTTGTATTCCTCCGTGGGGGCGAGCGCCACTTCCTCTTGCGCGGCCCACTCTTCCGCCTCTTCCGGCACAACCATGAATACCTTTACCTCGATCTGCGATTCCGGCACGTTGGGGCCGGCGCGCAGGCCGGTTCCCTTGTGCACCCGGAACGGCACGAAGATGTCGTCTACCAGGCGCGGCGGATTCTCTTCCAGGAAGACTTCCGCGCGGGTCGGGCCGCAATGGGGCGTCGGCAACATGCCCGTGCGCGCGCAGACTTCCACCTCCACCAACCCGATCGGCCTCACGAAGTCCACGACCCGCAGGTCCGCGTGCGCCGCCTCCATGAACGCGTTCCAGATGGGCGTGGCGCCGCGCATGCCGGTGAGATACCACGTCGGCGTGCCGTCGGCGTTGCCCACCCACACGCCGGTTACGAGTTGCGGCGTGTACCCAACCGTCCAGCCGTCGCGGTTGTCGTCGGTGGTGCCCGTCTTCGCCGCGGCGGGGCGGGAGAGGTCCAGCGGCGTGTACGGCCCAAACTCCGCGGCGCGGGTCACCCTGTCCGAGAGGATGCTGGTGATCTGGTACGCGATGCGTGGATCGAAAACCTCCTCCGCCACCGGCAATTCGTAGCCTTGCAGCACGTTGCCATGCGTATCGACCACGCGGCGAATAGCCGTCACCGGAACGTAACTGCCGCCGCGCGCCAGCGCCGCGTAGGCGTTGGTCAACTCCAGCAGCTTTACCTCGCCGCCGCCCAGCACGATGCTGGGCCCAAAGCGGCTGCGGTTCTCGAACGTGGTCATGCCCAGGCTCTGCATGGTGTCGATGGCCGTATCCAGACCGAGAAAGAGGCCCATGCGCACGGCGGCCACGTTGAATGAATTGGCCAAGGCGTGGCGCGCGGTAACCGGTCCCCGGAACTCACCGCTGAAGTTTCGCGGCCTATAGTCGGGCTCGCCCTCGATCTCAAGAGTCAGGGGAATGTCCCAAATCGTGGTGGCGGGCGTCCAGCCTTTGGCAAAGGCGGCGGCGTAGAAGAGCGGCTTCAGGGCCGAGCCCGGCTGGCGTGGCGCCAGCGCCACGTTCACCTGGCCGTCGATCTCTTCATCGTGAAAGTCCAGGCTGCCCACCATGGTGAGAATCTCGCCGCTATTGGGCAGCAGCGCCACCACGGCGGCGTTCGTGACGTTAAATCCCGCCAGTGAGGCGATGTGCTCCCGCGCAATCTCTTCGGCCTGGGTCTGCAAGTTCAGGTCGAGCGTGGTATAGACGTGCAGGCCGCCCGCGCGCACCCGTTCCGGGCCGTACTGGGCCGCCAGTTGATCGCGGACGTATTGCACGAAGTGCGGCGCCAAGACCCCCTCCGCCGCCCCTTCGTCTTCCGCCGCGGCCGGCGCCGGCACACGCTCGAACGCCAGCGGCTGCTCAGATGCCCGCTCCATCTCTGCCGGAGTGATGTAGCCGGCCACGACCATCTGTTCCAGGACGTACCGCTGGCGGTACTTGGCCCGGTCCAGGTTGGTGTAGGGATTGTCCCGGGAGGGCGAGGCGGTCAGCCCGGCCAGCATCGCCGCTTCCGGCAGCGCAAGTTCTGCCGCGCTCTTGCCAAAGTAGACCCTGGCCGCGGCCTCGATGCCGTAAGCCTGGCTGCCGTAGTAGACCTTGTTGAGATAGAAGGCGAGGATCGACTCGCGGCTGAACTGGGCGGTGAGGCGCGCCGCGAGGTTTACTTCCTTCAGCTTGCGCTCATACGTCTGTTCCGGCGTGAGGCAGATGCTCTTGACCAGTTGCTGGGTGATGGTGCTGCCGCCGGAGACCACTTCCCCGGCCTGCTGGTTCTGCACGAACGCCCGCGATATGGCCCGCACGTCGTAGCCGGGATGCTGGTAGAAGAAACGATCTTCGGCGGCGACGGTAGCCTGCTTGACCAGCGGCGGGATGTCCTCGACGGCGAGAACGATGCGCAAACCTTCGTCCGGGTCGGAGATGGTGGCGAGCAATGTGCCGTGGCGGTCGTAGATGTAGCTCGTGGCCGGCAGCGCCTGACCCCGGATCTTTTCAAGGCAGGCGGCATAGTCCGCGTCGCTTACGACGTTGCCGCCCGGCGCGGCTTGCGCGCCGCAAGCGCCCGCCAGTATGCCGCCGGTGATAAGGACAAGCCCAAGTAAGAACGGCCGCCGCGCCCGCAGACGCAGGCGCGCGCGCAAGGTGGATCGCCGCACAGCCTGGAGCATTGAGACCTCCTCCCGCGTCACCGGCGCCGCGCCCGAACGTTCGACCGCCCCGCGGCCAGCCGGTCTGCCGTCCCTTGTATCAATCTTACCTGAAATCAGGACGGTACGGTCAAGGCAAAGCCGATTACAAGCGCCAGCGCGAGCGCGGCGCCGCGCTTCTGTTCTCCGGTAGGGCAGGATTGTAACCTGCAACCGGTATCTCAGGTTCGCAACCCCTCTCCGGTAGCGCAGGTTTGTAACCTGCGCCGGTAGCAAGGAGTCGCAACGTCCCTCATGTAGCGCACGTTTGTAACCTGCGCCGGCGCGGGAGCAGGGCGCGGGCGCCGTCCGCTCTCGCAAGACCCCACGAAAACCGCCATCCGCGCTCCACCCTCAAACGGAGAAATCCCCTGGCGCGGAACTAACGTCCTTTGCCCGGGCAAATCGCACGATATGGTACTGTTAGAGTATCGCGTTGACAAAGAGGCTGCGGAACGCCGGAGGGACGGAGCGCGCCCAAATGAGCCAACCTCGAAGACGGCGAAAGCCAGGCGGCGCAACTCGCCGCCAGACCCTCAAGCAGCTCTTTGGCGGCGCGGCGGCCATACCCATGGCCCGTCTGCTCCCCGCGCCTCCCGAAACCCCAAGCGGTAATGAAGACCCGTTCCTGGGCCTGGGCGTGAAACCCGCGGCCGCGCCAGCGCCCCAGAAGAAAGAGCCGCCCAAAGTTTGGCAGCCGCCGTACCAGTACGAACCGCCGCTGCCGGCCAATGCGGTGGTCTTGCCCATCCTCATGTACCACCGCGCCACCTTGGCGCGCCTCTTCGAAGCGCAACTGCTGGGCATGATCAGGGCCGGCTACACGCCGCTCTCCATGCACGACGCGCTAATGGGACTGCGCGGAGAGTGGGAACTGCCGGCGAAGCCGCTTGTGCTCACCTTCGACGACGGCTGGAACGTCCAGTTCAACGGGGTCTTTCCCGTGCTCAGGGACTACAAGATACCGGGGACGTTCTTCGTGATGCCGGGCTTTCATGAACGGCAAGAGGGGTACATGGACTGGGACCAACTCGGCGCCATCGCGGAGGCCGGCCTGAACGTGGAGTCGCACACCCTCAACCACGCCGACCTGCCCTGGCTGGCGAAGAAGGACTGGGGCGCGGTGCTGGCGGAAGTCGTAATATCGAAGCAACTCCTGGAGGAGCGGCTCGGCCAGACGCCCCGCTACTTCGACTATCCCCTTGGCCGCCAGAACGCGCGGATCCGGCAGGTGGTGCAGGAGGCCGGCTACGAGGCTGCCGTCACGATCGGACCCGGCGTGCACCAATCGGCGGAGACGCTCTACACGATGCGCCGCATTCGCGTCGAGGCCTGGGAACCGTGGTCGAGCGTGCAGCATCAACTCGCCTGGTACGGCGCGTGAACCACATCTTGCCAATTCGCCGCCACACGCTGCCCTTGCTCTAGCCCTAGCGCATAGGTCGTTATACCCAGAGCCTGTTCGTGGCTGCTCATGGGGGTCTGCAAGGCCGCTAGAGACCGTTCGTGCTGAGCCTGTCGAAGCATGAACGGCTGATTCCAACTTCGCGGCGGTCCCGTTCACCCTTCGACAAGCTCAAGGCGAACGGTTTTCGCAAAGACCAATTGATCATCAAGCAAGATTGATCGTTAGCCGGTTCTTACGTTAATGGGTTCTTGCGTCAACCGGCTTTCAGAGGATTTGCCCGCGGCGCAGGATCGTCTCCGGGCTTTCCGGGTCGCCGTGCACGGTCTCGCGGGCCGGAAAGCGCGCATAGCGCCCCAGCTTCTCCCGGTCGAGCGTTGCGCCCAGACCGGGCGAATCCGGCACGGGAAGCATTGCGCCTTCGAATTCCAGGAGCGGGGCGATCACGTCGTCTTCCTGAATCGGGTAGTGGGTGTCGTTGGCGAGCGCGAAACTGCGGTGGCTGGCGATGAGGTGCGCCCCCGCCAGCGTGCCGATGCCGAGTTCGGCCCAGGTGCCCAGCGCGCAGGTGATGCCATACTGGTAGGCCACGTCGGCGATCTGCCGCGACTTGAGCAAGCCGCCGGCCTCCGACACGTAGATGACGAACACGCCGCACGCCTGTTTCTCCGCCAGTTGCAGCGCGTCGAGCACGGTCTTGCAGCTTTCATCGGCGGCGATTGGCGTCTCGACGGCGCGGGCCACTTGCGCCATGCCGTCAAAATCCCGCTCCGTCACCGGCTGCTCCACGTATTCCAGGCCGTACGGTTCCATGGCGCGAATGGCCTTGATGGCCGTCGGCACGCTCCAGCCCTGGTTGGCGTCGATGCGGATGCGCACGTCCGGCCCCACGGCTTCCCGGATGGCGGCGATGCTGTCCGCGTCCTGCGCGATGCTGCGCCCGACCTTTACCTTCAGCGTGCGGAATCCCTGGTCAACGTACGCCTTGGCCTTGGCCGCGTTCCGTTCCGGCGTGTCGATGAAGAGGTAACCCATGTACTCCACGGCGTCCCGGTAGCGGCCGCCCAGCAGGTCGCAGACGCTGGCGCCAAAGTGCTTGGCTTTTATGTCAAGGAGCGCCATTTCCAGGCCGGCAATGGCGTGATTGCCGGTGCGGAACCAGTGGATGACGTGCTCGTCCATGCGGTGGAGCAGAAACTCGGTGCGCAGCGGGTCTTGGCCGATCAGCAGCGGCCGCAGTTCGGCGTCCACGGCGGCGCGGATGACGGGAATGTGCGGCCCGGCGCACTCGCCCAGACCGACGACGCCGGCGTCGGTCTCGATCTCCACCACCAGCGCCGGGGCCGTGCCCCGGGTGCCGCCCGACCACTTCACCGGCTCGCTGAGCGGCACGCGCACGGCGGTGGTCTTGACGTCGGTGATCTTCATGGCGCGTCCTTCTCAGACTCCGGCTCGCCGGGACAGCCCGCATTGACGAGTAACCACGCACAGCCTACCATGATTCCCATCAGTCCGTTCACGACAGGTCGCAATCAAATCAGAAAGCAGAAAACGTAATGGCAACCTTCGACGTGGTGCTGAAGGGAGGGCGCGTCCTCGACCCGGCGCAGGGCATCGACGCCCCGCTGGACGTCGGCGTGAAGCATGGGCGCATCGCCGCTTTGGAAGCGGATATTCCAACCGGCGACGCCGCGCTCGCCCTCGACGTTGCCGGTCACTTCGTCACGCCCGGCCTCATCGATCTGCACACGCACCTCTACTGGGGCGGCGCCGATCTTGGCGTGCTGCCGGACGCCACCTGCCTGCCCGCCGGCGTCACCACGGCGGCGGACGCCGGCAGCGCGGGCTGGGCCAATTTCACCGGCTTCCGCCACTTCATCATCGGCCAGGCGCGCACGCGCGTCTTCGCCTTCGTCAATATCTCCAGCATTGGCATCACCGACATGCGCGTTGGCGAAAACCTCAACCTGGCCTACTGCGGCGTGGAAGACGCGATCACGGCCATCGAGGCCAACCGCGACGTGGCGCTCGGCGTGAAGGTGCGGGTGGCGGAAAAAATCTGCGGGCCGAACGGCCTGGAACCCTTGCGCCGCGCCGCGGCAGTGCGCGACGCCACCAACACCCGCATGATGGTGCATATTTCGGATTGCGAACAGCCGGTGGCGGAGATTCTCGCGTACCTCAAGCCCGGCGACATCATCACCCACTGCTTCACGGGACGCGGCAAGCTGATTCTGGATCAACAGCGCCGCACGGTGCTGCCGGAAGTGCGCGCGGCGCAGCAGAGCGGCATTGCCTTCGACGTGGGCCACGGGCAGGGCAGTTTTTCCTTTGCCGTGGCGCGGGCGGCGCTGGACGACGGCTTCCTGCCGGACACCATCAGTACCGACCTCCACGCTTATTCGTCCCACTTCACCGCGCGCAGCCTGCCCGACGTGATGTCGAAGTTCCTCTTCCTGGGCCGGGACGTGCCCGACGTGGTGGCGCGGACGACCAAGAACGCCGCGGCCGCCATTGGCCGTTCCGACTCTTTGGGCCACCTGCGCGTGGGCGGCGTTGCCGACGTCGCGGCGCTGCGCATAGAAACCGGGCCGTATCTGATGCGAGACGCCGAGGACGAAGAACTCACCGGCGACCGGCGCCTCGCGGCCACCTACACCGTCCGCGCCGGTGAGGTGTACAACCAAGCGGGCCGGCCGGTACGAAGCTGGTTCGGGCCGCGTCCCGAGGAGGGATGAGATGAACGCTACTGGGCCGCACAACGACCGGCCTCTCAACCGGAACCGCCGCGAAAGCGAAGACCAACCTTCACCACAGGCAGTCGGCGCCCGCATTCGCGGGAATGACGACAGTCGCCGCTCCCGCGTACATGCGCCCGGCAAGGGAGCGTCACTGTGGACGAGCGCCGGTTCGTGGATTTTTGCCGGTCTCGCGGCGCTAACGCTCGCCCTGCTGCTGAGCGCCTGCGCCGCGGCTGACGAAGACGAGCCGCCGCGGTCTGATAAAGTGATCACCGCCGCGCAGGCAACCCCGGCGTCCACGTCGGGCGAGACCCAAGCCGGCGCGGAAATGGATGGCGCGACCGCGATGACAGACGTGGGCGACGCGCCGGCCGCCGGCATCGCGGAGATCCGGTTCGGACATCATCCTGGCTTCGAGCGCCTGGTCATTGACTTCGCGATGGGCCAAGAGACCGCCAACGCGGCGCCGCACTGGCTGATCGAGAAGTCGGACGGGCACGGAGTGGTGCGGGTGCATCTCCCCACGGTAACGGAAACCGCGGTCACCGATGCGCTCATGCCGGACACGTTCGCGCGGTTCACGCACGTGTACGTCGTCCGCGCGCCGGATGGCAGCCTGTTCCTGGACATCTTCATCCCGGGCGCTTACCAGGTGCGCGTGCTGGAACTGCGCGATCCGCAGCGGCTGGTGGTCGACGTCGCGCCCAACGGTCCGGAAACACACGTGCTTCCGGCGACCGCCAAGAACACGGTGCTCATCACGCCGCGGCCCGGCGCAACCGTCCACGGCTCCTTGACGATTACCGGGTATTCCCGGCACTTCGAGGCGAACAACGTGTTCATTTTGCAGGACGGCGACGGCAATGAGGTTGCCCGCGCCGTTGCCACGTCCACCGACTACATCGAGACGTGGGGCTACTTCTCGACCGTGCTGGAGATTCCGCCGCTTACGGGCGTGGGCACGCTGCTCGTCGGCGAATTCAGCGCGCAGGATGGAGAGTTCCAGGGCGTATCCATACCGGTTCAGTTCGGCGGTTCATAGAGCGAAAGAGGTATCGATGAGCGAACATCACTGGTTCGACGACTTGCAGGATGAAGAGTTCTTGAGTTGGGCGTCTACGTTCGAGGAAGTGCAAGAGAGCGGCTGCGACACGGCGCTCTTCTGCATCGGCGCTATCGAGCAGCACTCGTACCACATGCCGCTGGGCACCGATTGGCTGCTGGGCCTCTCCGGCAGCCGCCTGCTGGCGCGTGAACTGGCGAAGCGCGGCTTGATCGTCTACCTTCTGCCGCCGATTCCCATCGGCACCTCCAGCGAATTCCTCAACTACAAGGGCACGCTGAGCCTCAAGCCCGCCACCGTAGCCGCCATCCTCGAGGACACCGTGGCCTGCCTGAAACGCCAAGGGTTCAAGCGCATGATCGTCACCAGTTCCCACGGCGGCAACTGGATTCTCAAGCCCACCATTCGCGAACTGAACATGTGGGACCCGGACTTCCTGGTGATGTGGGGCGCGCCCGTCGGCGCCGGCGGTTCCGGGCCCGGCAAGGATCGGCACTCCGGCGAGAGCGAGACCTCGCGCCTCATGTACGCCTACCCGGATTTGATGCGCACCGAGAAAGTGGTCGATTCATCACCCGACCTGGGGTCGGAGTTCGTGGACATGATCCCCACGGAGTACTACACGCCAAGCGGCGTTTGGGGATTTCCCACGAAGGCGAGTCGAGAAGCCGGCGAAGAACGCACGCGCCAGGGAGTGGAGCGGCAGGCCGATTACATCATGGAGACGATGGAGCAGCTTGACGAAATGCGCCGGCATCACGAGCAGGAGTAGCGCGGACGCGCGCTTTGGACCTTGCGTCTCTTGCGGGGAAGATTCAACGGCTAACGGAGGAATGCGCCAGGGCCGCTAGGCGCGCGTGGATGGGCTCTGCGGGAGATAGCGTAGCATGTAGGTAGACTTCGCCATGAGTCGTTCTACGCTTTGCCCGTTCCTTTGCCGTTTCCGTCACCTGAGTCCTTCTTGCTCGCCTGCATGAAGTAACCCTCAAGCAGTCCCTCGATGCGGGACACGCGATCGGAGACCTCGGAAATACGATCACCGAGCCGCGTCTCTACGCCGGATATTCTCGTTTCCAGGCGCGACTCTACAGCGGAAATACGGGTCTCCAAGCGCCACAACAGCCCGGCAATTGCGCCTACGGTAACCACCAGCGTGATAATGAACTCTCCATTGACATCCATCATGCCCTCTCCTTTCACTCCCATCATAGCCGACTGGCACATCCCTTGACAATTGTGCTTTCCATGGAGACCTTTGCGTAAACTCGTCGGCGTGTGCTCAGACTCCCTCTCCCTGGGGCTGACAGGGGTAGGCAAGTGTCATTCCGAGCGGAGCGAGGAATCTAGAACCGACGTTTTTGCAGCGAGAGCCTTAGATTCCTCTCTCCGCTACGCTCCGCTCGGAATGACACGTGAAGTCGGATGTAGAATGCCTACCCCTGTCAGCTCTCCCTGGGGAGAGGGCCGGGGTGGGGGGGAATTGGCGCAGTTTCGACCAAGTTTCGCTCGTTCGGCAGCGTTATGCAAAGGTCTCCCATGGGAGAATGCGCTTGCCGCAAGTATCGAGTTTGGGAGCACGCAACTCGAAGCCTTGCTGCTGAAGCCGCCGGCGCGGAACGCATGACCGCTGAAGCGTAAGCGATACATCTGACCGCGCGCGCAACCACAACGTTGACAGCCCGCCAAAGCCGCGCTAGATTAAGGGCAGTATGCCTGTCCTCCCGCCGGAGTCCCTTCTCCCATGACACAGCCCTCCCCCGTCTCTAAGGCCGTCATTCTCGTTGCCGGACTCGGCACGCGGCTGCTTCCCGCCACCAAGTCTCAGCCCAAGGAGATGCTGCCGGTCGGCCGCAAGCCGGTGGTGCAGTACGTGGTGGAGGAGATGGAGCAGGCCGGCATCGATCAGGTGCTCTTCGTCACCGGACGCAAGAAGAGCTCGATCGAAGACCACTTCGACCGCGATCCCGACCTGGAAGACCGCCTCGGCAGCGTCGATGATCTGGCCTTGCGCGAGCAACTGCCGAACTTCGATACCCTGCTCCACGTCTTCTACACCCGCCAGAGCGTGCAGACCGGCCAGGCCGACGCCGTGCGCCTGGCGCGGGAGTTCGTCGGCAGCGAGCCTTTCGTGGTGGCCTTTGGCGATACGATTATCAAGGGAGGAAACTTGCTGAAGCGCATGATCGAGAGCCACGCGCGCAGCGGCGCCGCCTGCACGGTTGCCGTGGAGCAAGTGGCCCCGGAAGACGCGCACCGCTACGGCGTGGTCAGGCCCAAAGAGACGCCGGAGCGGGAGTTCTCCATTGAGGGCATCGTGGAAAAACCGCCGCGCGGCTCGGAGCCGAGCACCTACGCGGTGGTGCCCCGCTACGTGATGAACCGCGAGATCTTCGAGGCGATCCGGCTCACGCTGCCCGGCAAGGCGAACGAACTCTGGCTGGCCGACTCCATCGAGGTGCTCATCAAGCAACAGCAACTGGTGCGCTGCGTGGCGCTGGCTCCGGAAGAAGTGCGCTACGACATCGGCAATTTCGAGACCTACTTCAAGGCCTTCATCGACTTCGCGCTCTCCGATGAAAAGTACGGCTACCTGGTGCGCCAGCACCTGCGGCGCAAAGCGGCAACGTTATGACGCTTGGTGAGATTCAAGACACCGCGCCGCCGGCCGTCGTTGCTTCCGCGCCCGGGCGCTGCGGCATCATCGGCAACCCCACCGACATGTACGGCGGCAGCGTGCTCTCCTGCACCATCCCCCAGCGCGGCTACGTCTCCATCCGCCCGGCGGACCGGCTGATCCTCGAATCCGACCAGGGCCAAGTCACCGTGCGCACGCGGGACGACCTGCGGCAGCGCGGTGACCACTTCGACGTGTTGCGCGCCGTCATTTCCCAGCAGCAGTGCCTGGGCATGAAAGCCCACTTCACGTGTTGGAGCGACGTGCCCATCGGTTCCGGCCTTTCCAGTTCCTCGTCGCTGGTCGTGGCCGCGTTGTACGCGCTCAACGCCTACCGCGGTCGAACGATGAGCGCGTATCTCTTCGCGGAAACCGCCCGGGGCATCGAGCTAAACGACATGGGCGTCATCTGCGGCTATCACGACTTCTATATGCCCACCTTCGGCGGCCTCAACTACATGGACTTCCGCGACAAAGAGTTCTACCGGGAAGTGCACAGCGAACCGTATGCCGCGGTGGAATCTTTGGAGGGACTCGTGCCTGAACTGCCGTTCGTGCTGGCGCATACCGGCGTGGAACACCGCGCCGGGGTCGTGCACAGACCCATCCGCGAACGCTGGCTGGAAGGCGAGCGGGAGGTGGTGCAGGCCTACGTGGCCATTGGACGCCTGGCGCGGGAGGGCAAGAAAGCCCTGCTGGAAGCGGACTGGACGCGCCTGGGCGCGCTGATGAACGAAAACCACTCCATCCAGCGGGATCTCGGCGGCTCCGGCGCGGCCAACGAGCGCCTCATTCAAGCCGCCCTGGACAACGGCGCGCTGGGGGCCAAGTTAGCCGGCGCCGGCGACGGCGGCACCATCATCGCCCTGCATCCGGAGCCGGAACACCTCGGCGCCATACTCAGCCAGGCCGGTGCGGCGCGCATCCTCCGGTTGCGCCCCGTCGCGGGCGCGCGGCTGGAGAACATCGCAAAGGAAAACACGGCTCAGACTGCCAGCGCGGGCGCCGCGCGCGCCCAATAGGATTCCTGACAACACTCCGGCGGCGCGGCGGCTAGTCTTCTACAGATCCAGGTAGTCCTTCAGCTTCTGGCTGCGCGCCGGGTGGCGCAGTTTGCGCAGGGCTTTCGCCTCGATCTGGCGGATGCGCTCGCGGGTGACGTTGAACTCGCGCCCCACCTCTTCCAGCGTGCGGGTGCGGCCGTCTTCCAGGCCGAAGCGCAGCCGCAGCACCTTGCGCTCCCGCTCGGAGAGGGAGTTGAGCACCGCTTCCACCTGTTCGCGCAGCATCTGGTAAGAGGCCGCGTCCGCCGGGGACATGGTCGCCTCGTCGGGGATGAACTCGCCCAGGTGGCTATCTTCTTCTTCACCGATGGGCGTCTCCAGGCTCACCGGTTCCTGCGAGACCTTGATGATCTCCCGCACCTTGAACTCCGGAATGCCCATCTCGCCGCCGATCTCCTCGGACGTCGGCTCGCGGCCCTTCTCCTGCACGAGACGCCGGGAGATGCGCACCAGCTTGTTGATCGTCTCCACCATGTGCACGGGGATGCGGATCGTGCGCGCCTGGTCGGCAATCGAGCGCGTGATGGCCTGGCGAATCCACCAGGTGGCGTAGGTGCTGAACTTGAAGCCCTTGCGGAAGTCGAACTTCTCCACCGCCCGGATGAGGCCGATGTTGCCTTCCTGGATGAGGTCCAGCAGCGACATGCCGCGCCCCACGTACTTCTTCGCCATGCTCACCACCAGGCGCAGGTTCGCTTCCGTCAGCCGCTTGCGCGCCTCCACGCCGATTTTCACGGTGCGCTCCAGCCGCCGGATTTCGTCCAGGCTCATGCCCTCGCGGTTCTGGAGCTTTTCCTCGGCGAACAGCCTGTTCTCCATCTGCTTGGCCAGCATGACCTCTTGCGCGGCGGTGAGCAGCGGCACGCGCCCAATCTCGCGCAAATAGGTGCGCACCGGGTCGTCCAGCGTTCCCGTATCCTCTTCTCCGCCTTTTGCCGCCTTGAGCGCCGCCCGCTCCAGCGCCACCATCTCCGGCACGCTGGGCGCAGCCGGCTCTTCCTCTTCAGGGTCTTCTTCCACTTCCCTGGCCGGAATCACCTGAAGGCCGAGATCGGAAAAGACCGAAAAGAGTTCCTCGGCTTCTTCGCTATCCGCCTCGATGTCCGGGAACGCCTCCAGCAGTTCTTCCTGGGTCAGGTGGCCGCGCCGCTTGCCGCGGTTCACCAGTTTGCGGATGTCTTCCTCGGTAATCTCAAGTTCGATCGTTTCGGCTTCTGCGGCCGCCGCTCCCTGCGCGGGCGGCGCTTCTTTTCCTGTCTTCTTCTTTACCGCGGTTCCGGTCGATTGCGCTGCCATTGCTCCTCCTTCACAGGTCTCCCCGTGCGAACTGTGCCTGCTACCTTCGTCTTGGAAATGTCTCTTGCCAATAGTGACGATTACGACGCCCGGATGAAACTCGTCTGCTCGAGCGCCCGGTTGATATGGCGCAACTGCTCGCCGTTCCTGCGGATTTCCTCCCGGATCTGTGTGCTAAGCCCCTTGTTCTCGTCGGCGCGCTCGCTTGCCAGGAGCAGTTGCAGGTCTTCGTACTCCTCCTGCACGTTGCGGCGCTTGAGCCGCAAGGCCGCGGCCACTACCGCGGGACGCAGATACTCTTCGTCGATAGACGGCTCCGCGCCGCGCTCTTCCCGCAACCGGCCGAGCAGGTCGAGCACATTCTTTCTATCCGGCAAGTCCAGCGAGCTGGACTGATTCTCTTGCGCCTCCAGCAAATGCTCATACGCTTGCCGGTGGAGCAACTGACGAAAGTCCTGCGCGTCGATGATTTCCGTTGCGAGCCCGTGCGCCTGGGGATACACGCTAAGCAACCCCAGCAAATACTGTTCCAGCCCGTCAGCCGCCTGCTCTTGCCCGTTCGTTGACGGCTGCTCCTCGCCGTTCCGGCGCTTCGACGCCGCCGGCCGCCCGCCTGCCCGCCGCGCGTGCATCAGATTGGCCAGCACTTCGCTCTGCACGCCCAGGTCGAGCACCTGCGCCAGGCGCGTGAGGTAGTCCTGCCGCGCCACGGGGTCGCCCACGTCCGTGATGAGCGGGGCCAACGCTTCCACGGCCCGGCGCTTGCCCTGGGCGCTGCTAAGGTCGTGCTGCCGCGCGATCATCCGAAACGCATAGTCCACGAAGGGCGCCGCGTTGCTGATGCAGTTCTGCCACGCGCCGCCACCCTCGCGCAGCACCTCGTCCGGGTCCTTGCCGTCCGGCAGCACGGCGATGCGAATGTCCGCATCCAGAGTACTCTCCAACCGCATGATGTCGCCTACGGAAATCTGCGTGTCCACCCGGTCGAACGCGCGGCGCGCCACCTCCACACCCCGCAGGGTGGCGGCGCTGCCGGCCGCGTCGGGATCCAGCGCCAGGATGAGATTCGTGGTCAGGCTCTTCACGGCCTTGACGTGCTTCTCGGTCAGCGCGGTGCCCATGCTCGCGACCACGTTGCTCTCGCCGTGCTGGTGCGCCATGATGACGTCCGTGTAGCCCTCCACGATGACGCACTGCTTGCGCTCGCGGATGGACTGGTGGGCAAGGTCCAGGCCGTAGAGCAGCCCGCTCTTGTCGAAGAGCGGCGTCTGGGGCGTATTGAGGTATTTCGGCTGGATCTCGGCGCTCAGCGTGCGCGCGCCAAAGCCGCGAAACCGGCCGCGCGAGTCTCGAATGGGAAACATGATCCGCCCGCGAAACCGTTCGTACGGCCCGCGGTCGCTCTGGTCGTCCTGGGTGAGCAGGCCGGCCGCCAGCAAGTCTTCCGGCGCGAAACCCAATTGCACCAGATGTGCGCGGACGGTGCCGTAGCGGCTGGGCGCGTAGCCCAGCGTGAAGCGTTCGATGCTCTCCTGATCGATGCCGCGTTCCGCCAGGTACGACCGCGCCCGCGCCGCTTCGGGCAACTCCAGGAGCAGGCGGTGGTAGAATTGCGCCGCCTCTTGACTGATCTGGGCGAGCAACCGGTAGCGGCTCTGCTTGCGCTCTTCTTGCGGCGAGACCACGATGCCCGCCTCGCGGGCCAGCGACTCCACGGCCTGCACGAACGTAGCCTGCTCCCGCTCCATCACGAACGAAATCACGTCGCCGCCCCGCCCGCAGCCAAAGCAGCGCCACGTGCCGCGCTCCGGGAAGACGAAGAACGAGGGCGTCTTCTCCTCGTGAAACGGGCACAAGCCCTTGAGGTAGCGGCCGCTCTGTTGCAGCCGCACCGCCGCGTTTACGACGTCCACCACGGAGACGCGCGTCTTTACGTCCTCAACCGGCAAGGGCATGTGTTAGACGTTTCCTCTCCCCAGGTGACCATTACCGCATTCGCGGCAGCAATCCCGGAACGATACTACATCCATCATACCACATATTGTGGTTGATTGCGCCGTGTCAAGAGGGTAATTCTCCCCATGTCCACCGATGCTCTACCTGGGAGACCGCTGTGCGCAATCACTGGCGCACCCGACGCCGACCCGCGTCGTTATGCATCACGGCAACCATCCGGCTATGATATGCTCACACTAAGCGCGAACTGCGTGCGCCTGCTTGGCTGATTTGCGGACCAGCGCGCCCGGGCCGCGCGGCGGTACGAAGCCCTGAGCAGGGGAGAGACGCGATGATTACGCTGGGTGTGATTGGCTGCGGCAACATGGCCCGCAGCCACATGAACAACGCGGTGGACATGGACGGCGTCCGCCTGCACGGCTACGCCGACGTCTTCCCGGACGCCGCCACAGGGTTTCTCGATGAGTTTGGCGGCGCGTACGCCACGGCGGACGCCAACAAAGTGCTGAACGACGACGCCATCGACGCCGTGCTCATCTCCACCCACCATGACACCCACGTAACCCTGGGCGTGGCGGCGGCGGCAGCGGGCAAGCACATCCTCATGGAAAAACCCATGTCCATGACCGTGCCCCAGTGCGACGCGCTGGTGGAGGCCGTGGAAGCGGCCGGCGTTCGCCTGATGACGGGCTTCAAGTTGCGTTTCGCGCCGCTCATCCAAGAGACCAGGCGGCTGGTGCCGGAACCGTTCCTGCTGGTGGGACAGATGATGTGCAACCGCTGGGGCGATACAAGCTGGGCGGTGGATCCGGTCAAGGGCGGCGGCAATATCCTCTCCCAGGGCTGCCATACGTTCGATCTCGTGTGCTACCTGGCCGGGTCGGAGCCGGTGGAGGTCTTCGCCGCCGGCGGCAACTACACCCACGAGAACAAGACCTACCCCGACAACATGGCCGGCGTCATTCGCTTTGGCAACGGCGCGGCGGCGAGCATCGTCCAGGGCGACGCGGCGGACAGCCACGCCGTTTCCAAGTTCTTCTTCGAAGTCTTCGACAACGGCACGAGCGTGCAACTTTACGACCGCCTCCACCGGGCGACGGTCTCCGGCGCGAACGTCACCGACCCCGGCGAACGCCGCGCCCCGGACGACGACGACCCGGAAGGACTCCGGCAGGAACTCGCCGAGTTCGTCCACGGCCTGAACACCGGCGCACCCTGGGCCATAGGCGCCGACCAGTACGCCGGACGCCGCGCCACGGTGCTGGCCCACGCCTTCTTCACAGCGATTGAAACCGGACGGCCGCAGAAGATTGCCCCATGAGCCGCCGCGCATCCGGTTTGCCGGCCGGACGCGGACACGATACCGCGCCGAAGGGATAGAGCAGGAAACACAGGCGTTGCCTGGATGTAGAAAGGCGAGCAGACCATGCCGATTGACTTTCATCAGCACGTGATGGTGCCCACGGAGCACGACGCCGGCAACCCGCGCATTGGCGAGCACATCGTGGCGCACATCGAGGCCCACGGCGGCGGCAAGGCGGTGGTGCTGCCGATCGATGAGGGCAACAGCACGGCCATGGCCAAGGAGAACTGGGGCAAGCGCCAGTCGGCCATGCGCACCGACCTGGCGCTGCAAGCCTACGACCGTTTTCCCGACGTGGTGATCCCGTTCTGCCACGTTGACCCGTTGCACCCTGACGTCTTGAATGAAATCCGCCGCTACCACGAGGCCGGCTGCATGGGCTTCGGCGAGCATAAGGTGCGGCTGCCGGTGGACCATCCGGACAGCATGGATATCTACGAACTCTGCGGCAAGCTGGGCTGGGTGGTGCTGCTCCACTTCGAGTACCGCAACTACAACTACAACTTCGAACAGTTCGACCAGGTGCTGGAGGCGTTTCCCGACACGATGTTCGTGGCGCACGCGCAGGCCTGGTGGGCGAACGTGAGCGCCGAAGTGCCCCGCGACTGGCGGGCCGAGGGCTACACCAGCTACCCGCCGGGCCCGGTGGTGCGCGGCGGCCTGAGCGACCAATGGCTGTCCAAGTACCCGAATCTCTACGGCGACCTTTCCGCCGGTTCCGGCCTGAACGCGATTTCCCGCGATCCGGAGTTCGGCGCGGAGTTCGTGAACCGCCACTGGCGGCAGTTGCTCTGGGCCACCGACTGCCACTGCCTGGACGGCAAGGGCAACTGGGAAGGCATGGGACAACGCCCCTGCTTCGCGTCCCAGACACTGCCGTTGCTGAAGGAGTACTGCGATTCGGACGAGAAGTACCACGCGATTACGCAAGGCAACGCCGAGCGCGTGCTGGGACTCTAGGTAGGCTCAACTAAGCGGGTACGCCCGACCCGTTCGCACTTCGACAAGCTCAGTGCGAACGGGTCGGGCTTCTTACGTTCGCCTTGTTTCTACACAGGGCGCATAGCTACACCTGCGTCTATTCACCCTGCCGCACGACGGTAAAGTCAAGCTCCAGGCGAATCTCATCGACCACGCTGAGGACGATGGCTACGCTCGGTTTTTCCAAAGCGAACTGATCGAAGGTGATTTGGGTCTTGGCCGCGCCGGTTGACTCGCTGGCGCCGGCCTGGATGACCGTCTCCCACGTTACCTCGCGGGTCTGGTCTTTCACCGTCAGGTCGCCCACCATTTGCACGGTCACTTCGCCGGACGTCGGCAGCGGCCAAGGCAGCCCCTGAATCGCCTTCACCGCGAACGTAGCGTTGGGATACTGGCCCGTTTCCAGCGTGCGCCGGCTGACGTAGCCGTCGCGCCGGTCGGAATCGCTCTTGAGACTGGCCAAGCCCACCACGATCTGCGATTCGTCGCTCACCACGTTACCGTCCCCGTCCAGCACGATCGTGCCGGAAACGTCCATCGTCTCGCCGATGGCGTCAACGGGAGAGGCCACGTTGGCAAGACGCTCGCGGATGAGATAGCGGGCGGTAGAGCGCGCCGGATCGATGGTGAAGACCGTCCTGGCCGCCGCGTCGCTATCGGTTTGCTCCGGCGCTTGGGTTGCCGCTGGCTCTGCCGTCGCCGCGGGCGCTGCCGTGGCCGCCGGCGCCGCGGTCGGTTCTACCTCCGGCTCGTCACCGCCGCAAGCCACCATACCGAGAATTAGTGCGAATACGAATACGAGCGCGAATAGTCGCCTCATGCTTGGCCCCCTCCCATGTGCGGGTTGCGTAGTATCATAAATCCCCGTCCATTATAGGCGCTAAGTATTAGGGCTGCCTGAGAATTGCCCCATTATCCGCGCTACTTGCCCCACTCTCCCAAACGGTAGCGGTCGCGCTCAGGTGGAAATCGCGCGTACGCATTGGTACGATAGGCTTTGGTGTCCATTCAACGGCAATGGCAGCGAATCGCTCACAGAGTTAGAGAAGGAGCTTTAGCCAGTGATGAGTCCGGCGGAACTGCGCGAACGCCTGCGCACCGTTATCCCCTTTCCCGTAACCCCGTTCCATGACGACTATTCCCTCGACCTGGACGGCCTGCGCCGCAACGTCGACTTTCTGGCGCGTGAGGGTTCGCCCGCGGTGCTGGCGGCCGGCGGCACGGGAGAATTCTTCTCGCTGACGTTCACCGAGTGGCAGGACGTGGTGGCAGCCACCGTGGAGGCGGCTGACGGCCGCTGCCTGATGCTGGCGGGCGTGGGCGTCAATCCGGCGGTCGGCGCGGAGATGGCGCAATTCGCCGAGCGCGCCGGTGTGGACGGCCTGCTGATCATGCCGCCCTACTACGGCCAGGCGAGTGACGACGGCTTCTACGAATACTACAAGGCGATTGCCGACGCCACCAATCTCGGCGTCTTCCCCTACGCCCGCGATCACGCCAAGCTCGGCCCGGAACTGGTCGACCGCATCGCGGATATTCCCAACATCGTGGCGTTCAAGGACGGCCAGGGCGACGTGCGCATGTTCCAGCGCATCCGCTCCTACGTGGGCGATAAGCTGCTCTGGCTGGCGGGCGTCGGCGACGACATGGTGCACGCCTACTTTGCGGCCGGCGCGGAAGGCTATACCTCCAGCAACGCCAACTACAATCCCAAGTCGGCCATCGAGGCGCTGGAACTGGCCCGCGCGGGACGCTTCAGCGAACTCCAGGCGAAGATCGAGCGCGAAACCCTGCCGATCTACGACATCCGCTACAAGGTGCGCGGCTACGAGGTCACCGTGATGAAAGAGGTGATGATGGCTATCGGCCTGGCCGGCGGCCCGGTGCGCCCGCCCCTGGCCGAACTGTCCCCCGACGACAAAGCCGCCGTCCACGCGGCAGTGGCGAAGATCGGCCTGCGGGAGTTGGTCGGCGCGTAGAATAGGTTCTGAAAACAGTAATCGAGAATTGCCGGCTGCGTGTCTTCAGTGACAGCGGCCGGCAGTTTCGTTCCCTCTAGCTATATTCGAAGGAATTGTCTATGAGTAGGCGTGAACGTGTCGATAAATTGTGTTGACGGCTTTTGCCGCGAAAGACAGCTTGGTTGCGGCAGTGCAGACCCGTAGGAGCACTAGCTTGAAATCTTGTTATAGGCCACAGCGCAACACGCAGCGAGTAGCAATCCCAACGCTAGTGGGCTAATTGCACAGGGATACAAGAAATCAAGCCACGCTAACTCTACTGTGGCAACTTCCCTAACGAGCAACAGAATTAGGCAGAGATGGGATTTACCAAGAAGTGCCTAAATCTCCTTGACACCATTCTCGGCAAATGTGATAATTAGCGCATAAGAAGGGCACCCCGGGCGGGCCTCGAACCCGCAACCACTGGATCGACAGTCCAGCGCTCTACCTGCATTGAGCTACCGGGGTACCTTCTTAATTCTATCCCTCTCCTTTGCCCTGAGTCAATTTGCTCGACGCGCACAGCTTTTCATAGCGTTTGTTACCCATCTGGGTCTGATTGGTTTTCCTAGAGCCTGCCGCCGCTCTCTTGTGCGACCAGCACCCGCCGGATGTCGTCGGCAAAGGCGACTTCCGAATCGTCTTGCGGCGCGTAGCCGATGACCTTGCGCGCGTTGGCAATGCTCCAGAACGCGCGCGCGTTGTTGGAGACGCCGTAGAAGATCTGGAACGGGACGCCGTGCTCATTGCGAATGTCCGGCGTCTCGATTGACTTCACGAAGAGTTGCTGCAGGTCGCGGGGGCTGACGTACGCGCCTAGGTTGCGCTTGTAGCCTGTCAGGTTATCCGCCGCGTTGGCCGCCGGTATCGAACGCGGCGCGCCGATGCGCACCTGCACGATCTCCAGTGGGCGGCCCATCGCGCCGGTGGCAAAGAGAAATCCCAGGTGCTCGTAGCAGGCTTTCGCCCAGCCGTAGTAATTGTCCGATAGGGGCGGCGCGGTTTCGTCCAGCATCTCCAGTTTGCGCTGCCGCAGCAGGTGTTCGTACCAGTCGGCGGCGTGGTTCGAACTGGCGACCACCACCCGCCCCGCGCCTTCCTCCCGAGCGGTCTGGTAGACGTGGTAAGCCAGGTCGAGATTGGACCGCTCCGAGTAGTAGTCGCCATCGTTCATCGAATGCCCCTGCTTGTAGTTGAATGCGAGGTGCACGACGGCGTCCGCCCCCGTGAAGAAGCGGCGATAGGTCTCGCGGTCCGGATCGCGGAGGTCGGTGAGGGTGACGCCCTCGACCAACGCGCCGTCGCGGGTCTTGTCTCGCGTATCGAGCAGTACCACGTCGTACCGTTCGCGAAAGGCGGGCAGCAGTTGGGAAGCCACGTAGCCCGCGGCGCCGGTCACGACCACTTTCAAACGCGCCATGCGGTTATTTTCCTCTTCGCGCTACGCATTGATTACCTCTGAATTCGCGCTACCGAACGGTCCTGGCGCAGGCATTTGCATCCCCTCTCCCTGGGGAGAGGGTTAGGGTGAGGGGGAATTTCCGCCCCGCCCGCACAGCGGCGCTACGCCAAGTTCACCATCTGCCCGGTCTCGCCCGACTCGTAGATCGCGTCCACGATGCGTTGCACCGTCAGCGCCTCTTCCGCTTTTACCAGCGGCGGCGTGCCCTCCTTCACATTCTTCACCACCTGGGCGAACTGGCCTTCGTGATTATGTTCCCGGCCTTCTTCATGCGCGGGGGTGTAATCGAGCAATCCGGCATGGGGCACTTCCTTGTGGATTTTGAGCGGGCGTAACGTCGCGCCGCCCTCGGTGCCGCAGAGATAGGCGTTCACTTCATTCTCGATGTTCAGCGCCCAACTGGTTTCCAGGTTGATGACCGCGCCGGTGTCGAAGCGGATTTGCGCCGTGGCGAAGTCTTCCACCGTGTACCGTTCCTGGTCCGCCTCCCGGCCCCGGGTAAACAGGCCGGGACGCTTGGCCAGTTTGGTAAAGACCGCGCCGGTCACCGCCGTGGGCGTGGGATGTCCCATCAGCCACAGCGTCAGGTCGAGCGTGTGCACGCCGATGTCGATCAGCGGGCCGCCGCCGTTCTTGTCCTTTTCCACGAACACGCCCCACCACGGAATGCCGCGCCGCCGCAGCGCCAGCACGCGGGCATAGTAGATTTCGCCGAGTTCGCCCTGCTCGATCAGGCGCTTGAGGAACTGCGCCCGTTCGCCAAAGCGCGACTGGAAGCCGATGGTCAGCATCTTGTCGTTCTGCCGCGCGGCGGCAATCATCTCCTCGCACTCGGCGGCGTTCATGGCCATGGGCTTCTCGCAGATGACGTTCGCCCCCGCGTTGAGCGCGGCCACCGTCGCGCCGCAGTGCATGAACGGCGGCGTACAGACGCTCACCAGGTCCAGGTCTTCCTTTGCGACCATCTCGTTGAAGTCGGCATAGACGCTGGGAACGCCAAACTCATCCGCCACCGCCTGCGCGCGGGGCACGTCCACGTCGCTGATGGCAACCACCGCCGCTTCATCGGGAATCTTCGCGTATCCCGGCAGGTGGGCGCCGCGCGCTATGCCGCCGGCGCCGATGACCCCGACCCGCACCTTTGAACCCATGGCACTCTCCTCATTCAGTTTCAGGCCGATTGCGCGTTACTCTAGTATACATTGACGCCGCCCTCACCGCCCCCGTACGATAACATGAGCGTCAACGATTGGAAGGAACGTGATGCTCCTCGCCGGCGGTACCGTTTACACACCACTGCAAGAACTTCCCCAGTGCGGCGTCGTCATTGAAGACGGCCGCATTGCGCGGGTAGCGCCCCTGGAGGCGTGCGCCGACCTTGCCGAGAACACGGAGACCATCGACGTCTCCGGCTGCATCGTCTGCCCCGGCTTCATCGACATGCACGTGCACGGGGCCTTGGGGGCGTCATTCGGCGCGGGTTCCGTAGAGGACGTGCACAAGATCTGCGCCTACCGCGCGGAAACGGGCACGACCGGACTGCTGGCTACCGTCGGCACGTCGTCTTGGGAGCATATGGCCGCGGCGCTGGAAACGCTGGTGAAGGCGGCGGCTACGCCAACCGGCTCTCAGCTTCTCGGCGTGCACCTTGAAGGACCCTATCTCAGTCCGGAGCGTCCGGGCGCGATGCGCGTGGAACTCATGCGCGCGCCCGACCCCGGCGAGGTTTCCGCGCTGCAAGACATGGCGCACGGCATGATCAAGGTGATGACCGTCGCGCCGGAGCGCGCGGGCGGTCTGGCCCTGGTGGAACACCTGGCTGCGCTGGGCATTGTCCCTTCCATCGGTCATTCCGACGCAACGTTCGACCAGGTGGCCGCGGCCGTCCGCAGCGGCGTGAGCCAAGCCACGCACACCTTCAACGCCATGCGCCCGCTCCACCACCGGGACCCCGGCACCGTCGGCGGCGTGATGGCGCACCCACAAATCACCGCCGAGTTGATTGGCGACGGCGCGCACGTAGACCCCCAGGCGGGCAAACTGCTGATTGCCGTGAAAGGCTGGGAGCGCGTGGCGCTCGTCACCGACGGCGTGGAGTTTTCCGGCCTGCCGCCGGGCGCGTACCGGCGGGCGAGTGGCGCGAGTGTAACGGTTTCCGAAGTGCTCGCCACGCGGGAGGATGGTACGATTACGGGGAGTTCATCGGCGATGAATCGCAACGTGCGGGTGTACGCGGAAGCCAGAGTTCCCTTACCGCACGCGCTCGCCATGGCGAGTTTCGTGCCGGCGCGGCAAATGGGATTGAGCGACCGGAAAGGCGTGATCAGGCCCGGCGCGGACGCCGATATTGCCGTGCTCAGCAAGGATTTTCGCGTTATGCTGACGCTGATTGGCGGCAAAATCGCGTACCGCGCGCCGGAGTTCGCATAGGGGCAGTTTCCATGACCGGCATCGGCATCGACATTGGCGGCACGAAAGTCGCCGTCGGCATCGTGGACGAGAGCGGCGGCATCGCGGCGACCGCCCGCGCGCCCATGGTGAAGGATTCCCACGCGACGATGCTGGAAAGCATCTGCGCGGCGGTTGACGATGCGCTGGCGCAGACGCCCGCGCGGCCCGACGCCATCGGCATCGCCGTGCCCGGCACGGTAGACCGGGATGAAGGTATCGCCGTGTCGGCGGTTAACGTGGGTTGGCGGCGCTTGCCCCTGGTTGCACTCCTGCAAGACCGCTACGGTCTGCCCGGCGTGATCGCGAACGACGCCAACGCCGGCGCGTGGGGCGAGTATGCGCTTGGCGCCGGCAGAGACGTGGAAAACCTGGTGTACGTCACCGTCGGCACCGGCATCGGCGGCGGCATCATCGAAGCCGGACGGGTGGTGCGAGGCAGCGGCGCCGCGGGGGAAATCGGCCACATTCTGCTGAGCCCGGGGGGTCCGCTTTGCAACTGCGGCGTGCGCGGCTGTTTGGAGTCGCTGGCCGCCGGACCCGGCATCGCGCGCCGCGCCCGGCTGGCGGCGGCTGAAGAACCTTCCGCAATCGTGCAGCGTCTCACGAACGGTGATCTAAAGAATCTGACGGGTGAAGTCGCGCGTACCGCCGCCGACGCGGGCGATCCGGCCATGCAAGCCGTGTGGGACGAAACGGCGCGTTGGCTCGCCATGGGCTGCCAGATCTGCCAGCAACTCTTCGCCCCGGAGCGCATCGTGTTCGGCGGCGGCGTGATGCAGGACGGCGGCCAGTTGATCCAGGCAATCCGCGCGTGGTTCCAGCGCCTCGCCGGCAGCGAACATCCCGACGTAAAGTCCTTCATCCGCCTGGCCGCGTTCGATGAACACGCCGGCATCCTCGGCGCGGCGGCGCTTGTCCTCCAACCGGAGGACTAAGCGGGTGTTTGCAGGCGCATAGCCGTTCCTAAGTGTGCATTCGTCTGTCCAGTCCGAAGCCGTTCGTCTAGCGTGCATCCGTCCGGACGTAGTAGATTCGGATTCACTTTGCGGAGATAAGCAGACTATTGCACACGGTGACACCTATTGCGGCTTCTCCATCTGTCACTCCGAGCGCAGCATCGAACAGGGTTCGCGGAATCTAAAGATGCTGGTCTTGCAAGGCTGTGCTCTCGATTCCTCTCTCCGCTGCGCTCCGCTCGGAATGACAGAAGTTTGGCCCTGCAAGGCAACCAAGTTTGGTGTAGCTAGTTCTGCATCCGCCCACAAAGCCGGTAGCCGTTCGTCCTGAGCCTGTCGAAGGATGAACGGCTGCTCGCTCTCACGACGGGTTGTTCACTCTTCCGCTTGTGAACTCCTTGCTTCGTCGCCTCCTCGGTTCGTGGTTTTGAGCGCCTGTTGTTACTATGGACATGGAGGCTTCTTTGATTCGATCCACGTGCAAACCGCACCCGCGCCTGGCGCTGGCGGCGCGCATCGTCCTGTTCGCGCTGCTGGGCGCGCTTGCGCTCAACGCCTGCGGCCCGCGCGGGGAACAGAGCGGCGGACTTGACGTAACCATTGTCTCGGTCGCGCCGGACCCGGCAACCGTCGGTGAAGCCGTGCTCACGTTGGCATTACGCGATACCGACGGCAATCCACTTGAGGGCGCGACCATCGAGGTGGAAGGAACCATGACCCACGCCGGCATGAAGCCCGTGATCGTGGAGACCGAGGCGCTTGGCGGCGGCAGGTACGCCACCAAAGGCTTTGCGTTCACCATGGGCGGCGATTGGGTCATCATCGTGCGCGCCAGGCTGGCCGACGGTACCACGGCGCATAACCGCGTCGATCTGAAGGGCGTGCAGGGCGAGATGCGGATGGACATGAAGTCCGACAAAGCCCAGGAAGGCAACTAAGCGTGGCTGTGCTGGAGACCCGGCAGACGAAGCGGCGGGATCTCCTCGACCTGCCCGTCATCGGGCGGTTTCTGCGCTGGAAGCACGCCCGCACGTCCATGCAGGCGGCGCTGCTGGCGGTATCGGCCTTGATCCTCTACGACGGGTTCTGGGGGCCGCAACTTGCGCCCAAGAACCTGGCGGGCGTGCTGCCCTGGGTGCACTGGCGCGGCTTCGTGGTGCTGGCGCTGCTGATAGCGGGCAATCTCTTCTGCATGGCCTGCCCCTTCATGCTGCCGCGCCGCCTGGCCAAGAAACTCCTGCCCGCCAACCGACCCTGGCCGCAGTTCATCCGCAACAAGTGGCTGGCAATCGGCGTGCTGCTGGTCTTCTTCTGGGCGTATGAGGCGTTCGACCTCTGGGCCAGCCCCTGGCTGACCGCCTGGGTGGCGCTGACCTACTTCGCCGCCGCGTTCGCCATCGACGGCATCTTCAAAGGCGCGGCCTTCTGCAAATACGTCTGCCCCATCGGACAGTTCCACTTCATAAACGGCATGGTCTCGCCGCTGGAAGTGAAGGTGCGCCAACCGGCGCTCTGCGGCTCGTGCACGACGAAAGATTGCATTAAGGGACGTTACGCCCCGCAGTCCGAGCCGCACACGGCCCGTCATTCCCCCAGCAGCGAAAGCCTCCGTCATTCCGGCGAAAGCCGGAATCCATCTTCCGGTGTTCAGCATCCGCAAGCGCCAGTGCCAATCGCGCCTGCATTAACACCAAGTTCAGCCGGAGACCCATCAAGACCGGCCGGCCTCCAACTCGTCCAATCCGGCTGCGAATTGTGGCTCTTCCAGGAGCGCAAAACCGGCAACATGGACTGCACCTTCTGCCTGGACTGCATCCAGGCGTGCCCTTACGACAACGTCGGCATCCAACTGCGCGCTCCCACCAGCGAGTTTCGCCAACTGGGCGCGTGGCGCTCCGGCGTCGGCACGCTCTTGAATCGCACCGACGTGGCCGCCTTGGTGTTCGTGCTCGTGTTCGCGGCGTTCGTAAACGCCTTTGGCATGGTGGCGCCGGTCTACGCCCTGGAACAGTGGCTCGCCGCGCAACTCGGCGTCAGCAGCGAGCCGGTCGTGCTCGCCGTGCTCTTCATCGCGGGCCTTGTGGCGCTGCCTTTCGCGCTCATCACCGGCGCCGCCTGGTTGAGCCGCGCCCTGGCCGCCAAAGGCTCCGTCATTCCCGCGAAAGCGGGAATCCATCCGCCCCGGCCAAGCGAGAACGAACCGCTGAGAGCAATCGCGACACGCTACAGCTTTGCCCTGATACCCATCGGCTTCGGCATGTGGCTGGCGCACTACGGGTTTCACTTTCTCATCGGCGCGTTGACCGCCGTACCCGTGACGCAGAGTTTCCTGGCGGACTTTGGCATACTGCTTCTGGGCGCTCCGCGGTGGGAGTTGGCCGCCGTCGTGCCGGATTCCTGGCTGGTACCGCTCGAACTGCTGCTCTTGGAGCTTGGGATGCTGGTCTCGCTGACAATCGGCTACCGCATCGCGCGAGAAGACCAACGCTCGGCAGCCGAAGCCATGCGCGCGCTCGCGCCGTGGGCCGTGCTCATCGTGGCCCTCTTCTTCGTAGGCGCGTGGCTGATGACCCAGCCAATGGAGATGCGCGGCACGGTCTTGGGATAGGAAATGCCATGCCCCCACGCTTTGGCGTAGTGTGTCCGCAGAAGGCAAAGAGCAGGATTCAATGGCAGTTTGGCGTTTGAAGCGCTTTCGCCGCGCGGCGCGGACCGCCACGCGGCGCCGCGACGGTCGTCCGCGCCCGTTCACGGCGCCCCTGCTGCTACCGGCCCATGGCGCGTTGGGCGTGTGGGACGAGGTAGCCGTGGGCGCGCTCCTGGTGGGCTGCGCCATCGCCTACGCGGTCTGGTTCTACCTCAGCGGACGCAACGAGCAGCCGCCCGATGGCGACTAAGGGGTGGATGTTAAGGCCGGATTGCGCTTAACGTGGCGGCAACTCCAGTGTGGCCATGGCGGCAATCACCGTGCCTTTCACGCAGGGAGCGTATCGAAAAGTCCCGCTGGCCGGCCACAAACCGAACTCTCATTGAAAGCAAACAAGCCTCGGCAAGAGCCGAGGCTTGTCCAAATGCTTGAGAAGCTAGTAACGGTGATTGCCCGCAGGCTCTTCCGGTGAAGGCTCGTCCGGCGGCTCTACGAATTCTTCTCCGCTCTCCTCGGCTCGCTTCCTGTAGAACGCAATGACCCTATCGCGTTCCTCTTTGCGCGCCTCGTCCAATTCTTCTTGCCGTTTGCGATCCCGGCGTTCCTGTAGCGCGGTTGCAAGTCCCATGATTGTGGATACTCCATCTACAAAGACAAATGTGAGTGCGGCAGATGCGAAAGATACTGAAGCGGATCCTCTGAACACCTCGACTACCATTGTTGGCAGGATTTCCGTGCCCGCTTGCACCTCCCCCCAGATGACAAAGGCCACACCCGTCAAGGTAAGCAGGGGAAAGATTATGAAGTAGACGGTTACCGCTTGAGGCGGAAGACTCCAAATCGGTTGTCGCTCGCCTATGGCTCACCGCCTCGCTGTGCTATTCATGCAGCGGTTGGCGCGTCTGGCATGTCCTTCTTTGCCGAAGCAGCGCGTCTCTCCCTTGCTGCAAGTAGCTTCTCTACATCTTATACACGACCTAATCGGCTTCTGTCAATTGACGCACCGGCGTCGCCAGCAGCCCGATCTCGTCGATCTCGATCTCCACCACGTCGCCTTCCCTCAGCGCCGCTTCTTCCGTGACGATGATGCCCGTGCCCGTGCTCACCACCGTGCCCACCGGCACCGGGTTATTGCGCACGAGGTAGGCCGTCAGTGTCTCGAACGGGTGCCGGATCTGGTCGGTATTGGCCGAGCCCGCGAAGATCACCGCGCCGTCGCGGCGGATGCGGGCCGTGATTTCCAGGTGGTACGGATCAGCAATCTCGCCCGTCGTCACCAGCGTCGGCCCCAGGGAGGTGCATCCCAGGAAGATCTTGGATTGGGGCAGGTAGAGCGGGTTTTCGCGCTCGATGTCCCAGGCCGACACGTCGTCGCAGATCGTATAGCCGATGATCTCGTTGTCGTAGCCGAGCACGTAGGCCAACTCCGGCTCCGGCGCGGTAAATGTGGAATCCACGCGGATGCCGATCGGCTCGTTCGGGCCGGCGCAGTGCTGCGTATCGCCTTTATAGAAGATCTCCGGCCGTTCCGATTGGTAGACCTTGTCGTAGATGCCCATCGGCCCTTCCATGTCGGCGTCGCGGAACTCGGCGCTGCGGCGGTAGGTCACGCCGCAGCCCCACACCTGCGGCGGAAAGAGCGGCATGGTGAGGCGCGGTTCGCCCGGGTCCAGCAGTTCAGCGTAGCTGTGCGCGCCGCCCGTCGCCTCGGCCAGCCGGTCCGCGAGCACCGCGTCCAGCGAGCGCCGCTGCCGGTGAGCCTCGTCCACAAAGTCGAGCGTGGTCGAGAGTTCTTGTTCCGTATCAGTTATGTCAATTACGCGCTCGTCCTGCACGATCCCCACGCGCACGCTCTGATCGACGTCATAGTACTGCACCAGTTTCACGGCACTTCTTTCCTCTCACAATCGCTGCGACATTCTGCGCTCGTCCGCCGCCTCTCGCAGCCGGCGGGGGAGCGCACGCCTCTATTCTACCGCTTTCACGACCCGCACACCGTTCAGCGCCATGTGATAGAGGAAGACGCGGTGCAACAGGTCGCCGTCGTGGGGCGGCGCGCCGATTGCTTGCGCGGTTTCCACCGGCAGGTCGTAGGTCTGCACGCAGTTTTCCGGCACTACTATCTGGCAAGCGCGCTGAGCCGCGTTGGCGGAGAGACACAGGTACATGGCCGTCTGGTAGACGCAGAGGTCGGTGCAGTCGCCAATCACGAGAAAATACCGCACCGCGTCATGCCGCGCGAACCACGCCTCGAGGCCGGTGCCATGCGCCGGGTGCAGCGAGTTCTTGGGCACGACGGTAAAGCGGGCGGCGGCGGGCAAGGCGGCAAGTTCCGGCACGGTTTCCGCCTCGCGCTCTCCCGCCACGCAGTGCGGGCCAAATTGGGCAAACTCCAGGGCATCGGGCCGGTGCGTGTCCTGCGGCAGGAGAAAGTGGCGCGCGCCCAGCGCGTAGCAGCGTTCGATCGCCTCCCGCACCGCCGGGATCAGGCCCTGCACACGCGGGCCCGCCAACGGCCCCTGGTGGCAGAAGCCGTTGACCATGTCCACTACGAACACCGCGACGTTCTGCGCCGCAACGCCGTGAGCGGCCCAGTCGGCTTCCAGGTCGAGCGATTCCAGACCGGCGTGCCAGTCCGCCAGATACGCCAGGAACGCGTCGCTGTTCGCATTTGGCGCTTGCGTCCGCTCCGGCATGGGCGTAGTCACGCGCCGCCTCCTTCTTCGCGAAATCCGAATTGCCGCCGCGCTCCGCTAGTCTCCGCCAGCGTCCTGCGCCGCCAGGGTCACGTGAATCGCCGTGCCGGCGCCCGTGTTCAGCCGACGCGCCGCGCTCGCGCCGGGCAAGGCGACTTCAATGCGCCCGCCGCTATTCACCACCGCCATCAGGCCGTCGCCCGCGGCGTAGTGGGACGTGATTCCGTCTATCGTGTAATCCCCCACCCGCAAGCGCGCGCGCTGCAATTCCGGACCTAGTTCCGCCAAGCGCAGGTTCGTGATCAGGTTTCCAAAGCGATCGACGTGGATCACCTCAGCGTCGATTTCATGCCCGCGGCGGCGGGGACGCGGCCACGGCAGGCGCGCCATGGCGGCGCGGGGCGTTCCCAGCGCGTCGGGCCGCGCGCCCCGCGCCAGATGCGCGGCCACCGGCGCGAAGACGTCGCGTCCGTGAAAGGTCGCGCTCACCTGGGGCCGCCAGTACTCCGGCCGGTCCAACGTGAAGATGCGGGCAGCGCCGGTCTCCGGTACCACGCCCGTCAACACGCCGTTGTCAGGCGCCACGAACCGCCCCTCCCCGGTCTCCACGAGCAGACCTGCGCGCTCGCTGCCCACGCCCGGGTCTACCACCACCACGTGGATGGCGTCCGGCGGGAAGTGCGGCAGCGCCGTTTCCAGGGCGAACGACCCCGCGCGGATGTCGTGTGGTGGCACGTCGTGCGTGATGTCAACCACGGTCGCGTCCGGCGCCAGGCTGAGAATCACGCCCTTCATCGCGCCCACGAATCCATCCGCCGTGCCAAAGTCGGTGGTGAGAGTAATGACTGCCGCCATGGGTCTCGCGGTACGTCGATGCGTCCGGCGCGGCGCGCGGGCCGCGCGAAACTACGACGACTCGCCTTCCGCCTTGCGCGTTGACTGGGCGCGGGAAGACGACCGCTGCCCGCGGCTCGACCCCGACGACCGCCGGCCGCCGCCGCGCGAACGGCCTGACGACGATTGCCGGCTGCGGGCCTGCTTGCGCCGCTGCACCGGCCGCGGCCACAAGTCCGCCGGCGAAAGCAGCGCCTTCAGGTTTTCCTCCACCTGCTGGGCGTCGAGCTCCTCGGACTCCGACGCCAGCGCCACCGCCTGCTTGCTCAGATTGCGGGTGGCGCGCTTCTTCCACACTTTTCCCAACGTTTCCACCAACTGGGTCTCGTACTGCTGCCGCCACTCCGTCTGATAGCCAAACTCGGCCGGCCCCGCCATCACGCCGGTCTGCGCCAGGCAGCGCGCCATAATGGTGTTAGCAAGCTCTTCCCACTTCTTGCCCCGGGCGGCCGCGGCGAGCGCGAACAATGCCGGAGGCTGCTTTGCCAAGGCGTCGGCGGCTTCTTGCGCCAGTTGCTCGTCGTCCACAGCCGCCAACGCCGCGGCCAAAGCCTGGTACGGCGCCAGATCGCACTCGCCCGGTTCCAGCGCAACCGCGGCCGCAAGCGCCGCCCGCGCCCAACTCTGCGCCGCTTCCTTCTCCGCTTCCACTTCCGCCAAACGCTGCGCCTCCTGCGCGGCTACCACAAGCTGCGTGGCCGCCACGTCATTCCAAACCAACGCCGGCAAACGTGCCGTATTCATCGTATCGTCTCATCCCTCTTTGGTTCGCTAGAAGCCATTCGGCTCCGGTGTTCGTTGCACATTTCTCCAGGAGTTACACAAGCCGCGACCAGCGCCAATCGCACCGCCGCAGACCGGTTTCGCACAAAACACGGGCGCCCCCGGCCAAGCCCGCCCGCCAGCGGCCCCAGCCTTCCGTCCCCATTATCCCAGCCTTCACGACGGAAGGCCACCGCGAATGCCAGCGTAGGCTCTCAACCCACGCAGGCCGCTCGGTAGCGTAGGTTTTCAGCCTGCGCGGGCCGCTCCGGTAGCGTAGGTCTTCAACACGCGCACGCGGCATGGGCCACCCACGCTCAGGCAAGCCCCGCCAGGCGATCCTCGATTTGCCGCGCGCGCAAGGTCAGGTCGTCCCGCTTAGCGCGTTCTTTCTGGACTACCGGTGGTGGGGCGCGGTTCACGAAGTTCTCGTTGGCCAGGAGGCCCTGCGCGCGATTCAGGTTAGCCAGCACGCCGTCCAGTTCCTTTTGCAGCCGCTGGCGTTCCTGCTCCACGTCGCGCAGGCCGGCGAGCGGCACGTAGACTGCCAAGCGGCTGGTGAGCACCGAAACGGCCTGCCCCGGCTCCGCAGCGAGTTCCGCGTGGACCGCGAGCGGCCGCACCCGGCCCAGCAACTCGATGACCGCCGTGTGGGCCGCCACCGCGCCGCTCTGCGCGCCGGCCGCGATCGTCGCGGGAATGTAGCGCCCCGGCTCCACCTCATACTCGGCGCGGAGGTTGCGCACGCCGCGAATGGCCTCGATGAGTTCGCTCACGAAGTCTTCCGCTTCCCGGTCGCGCTCGCCGGCCGCCGGCCAAGGCGCGATGATGAGGCTTTCGCCGCCGTCCGGCGCGCCATCGGGATAGAGATAACTCCAGATCTCCTCCGTGACGAACGGCATGAAAGGATGCAGCAGCCGCAAGATCACGGCGAGCGTATTCTCCAGCACGCTCTGGGTCACCGCCCTGGCGTCGGCATCGTCGCCGTAGAGGCTCACCTTGCTCGCTTCGATGTACCAATCGCAGAACTGGCTCCAGACGAATTCCTGGAGCGCGCGTCCCGCCTCACCGAGGTGGAAGTGCTCCAGCAGCCGCGTAACCTCGGCAATCGTGTGGTTGCGGCGGCTGATGATCCAGCGGTCCACCAGCGAGAGGTGGGCGGAATCCGGCTCCGGCGCGACGGTCGCAACCCCTTCCGGGCGGCTGCCGAGCACGAAGCGGCTGGCGTTCCATAGCTTGTTGGCAAAGTTGCGCGCCGCCTGGATGCGCTCGGTGGTGAAGCGCATGTCGTTGCCCGCGGTCGTGCCGGTGACCAGCGCAAAGCGCAGCGCGTCCGCGCCGTACTCCTCCACCATGACCAGCGGATTGATCACGTTGCCCCGGGTCTTGCTCATCTTCTGGCCTTCCACGTCGCGGATGAGGCCGTGCAGGTAGACCGTGCGGAAGGGGATATCCCCCATGTTCTCGATGCCCATCATGATCATGCGCGCCACCCAGAAGAAGAGAATGTCGTGGCCGGTCTCCATGACCGTGGTCGGGTAGAACGTGCGCAGGTCTTCCGTGTCGTCGGGCCAGCCCAGGGTCGAGTGCGGCCAGAGCGCGGAACTGAACCAGGTGTCGAGCACGTCCGGGTCCTGCCGGAGCGCGCCGCCGCACGCTGCGCAATGCTCCGGGTCGCGCTTGGGGTCGTCCACCGGCGGCACGGCCACGCTCTCGCAGGCGTCGCAATACCACACCGGGATGCGGTGACCCCACCAGAGCTGGCGCGAGATGCACCAATCGCGGATGTTCTCCATCCAGTTGTAGTAGATGCGGGTGAAGTGCTCCGGCAGAATTATGATCTTGCCGCTGCGCACGGCCTCGATGGCCGGTTCCGCCAGCGGCTTGGTTTCCAGCCACCACTGCCGGCTCACCAGCGGCTCGACGACAATGTCGCAGCGGGTGCAGTGGCCGATGGCGTGGCGATGGGCCTCGGTCTTCTCCAAACGCCCGCGCGCCTCCAGGTCGCGCACCACCGCCTCGCGGCAGGCATAGCGGTCCATACCCGCATAGGCGGCGCCGGCGTTCTCGTTCATGGCGGCGTCGAGGTTCAGCACGTTGATGAATTCAAGCCCGTGGCGCTGGCCGATTTCGAAGTCGGCGATGTCATGCGAGGGCGTCACCTTGAGCGCCCCCGCGCCGAACTCCGCTTCCACCGCATCATCGGCAATGATCGGTATTTTTCTCTCAGTTAATGGGAGATAGACCTCTTTGCCGAGCAGACGCCGGTAGCGTTCGTCGTCCGGATTCACGGCCACGGCGGTATCGCCCAGCATGGTCTCCGGCCGCGTGGTTGCCACCGTGATCGCCGTCGATTCATCGTCCACCAACGGATACGAGATGTACCACAGGTGGCTGTCCTCTTCCTCGTGGGCCACCTCCAGGTCGGAGAGCGCGGTGGCGCAGCGGGGGCACCAGTTGGTGATGCGTTCGCCCCGGTAGATGAGGCCCTTGTGATAGAGCCGCACGAACGTGGTGCGCACGGCGCGGGCCGGTCCCGGGTCGAGCGTGAACGTATCCCGCGACCAATCGCAGGAAGCGCCGAGGCGGCGGTGCTGGTCGTCGATGACGTTGCCGTACTTGCCCACCCACTCCCACACCCGCGCCTCGAACTGCGTGCGCCCCAACGCCTGCTTGGACGTGCCTTCTTCCTGCAGCAGCCGTTCCACCACCACCTGGGTCGCGATGCCGGCGTGGTCGGTGCCGGGCACCCAGAGCGTGGCGTCGCCCTTCATGCGATGCCAGCGCACGAGCACGTCCTCGATGGCCGCCGTGAGCGCGTGGCCGAGGTGGAGTTCGCCGGTGACGTTGGGCGGCGGCATGATGACGGTGAACGGCTCGGCCCCGGCGCCGGTCCGCGGGGCAAAGTAACCGCCTTCCTCCCAGAAGGAATACCAGTGCCCTTCCACGGGCGCGGGGTCGTAGGTCTTCGCCATCGTCTGCCGCGTGTTGATTTCCGATTTGGCTTCTGCCATGCTTGCGCTTTCCCTCTTATCGCCTCTGTGCGGTCTCCACGCTCATTCCTCTGTCCAGACAACAAGAAACCCGCTCCCATCACCGTGACGAAAGCGGTCGAACGACACCTCTTGGGGTTGGCAAAGCAGTCGCCGCGAGACGCAGCGGCGCCAGCCAACGACTATCCTGGTAACTGTGTCTCTCTTTCCAATACCCCACTGTCCATGAGGACCCTCTCAGCAATCCCTTCGCCATTAACCTCTCACGAAAACAGACCTCACGACACGCCAACCGCCTGCCGTGAAGCCTCTCTGTGGTAGCGCATACGGGATTCGAACCCGTGATCTCCGCCTTGAGAGGGCGGTGTCCTAGGCCTCTAGACGAATGCGCCACGCCCGTTCCCGCACTATAGGCACTGTACTTCGAGTATAGGTGAATCTCTCCAGACAGTCAAGGGTAGGAGACCGAACGCTCCGGGGAGCCTCCGGTCATTTCTTCCATAGTATTCCGAACCTGGGATATAATGCATCCATGCCTTGGCTTGTGGAGTACGCGGACGAGTTCGGCTGGTGGCTGACGGCCTTTACGTCGAGTATCTTGAGGAACTGAGAAAAGAAGGGGCGCTCGAATGAGTGGACGCCAACCGTTCAGCGAACTGACCGAGGACTTCACGCCGGAGCGCCGCCGGCGGATTGACGACGTGAAGCGGGAATTGCTAGCGGAAAGGCCGCTGCACGAGTTGCGCCGGGCGCGCGCGTTGACTCAACAAGACCTCGCCGCGATGCTGCGGGTAAATCAGCCCGCCGTCGCCAAGTTGGAGCAACGGACCGACGTGTACGTGTCCAGCCTCCGCGCCTACATCGAGGCCGTGGGCGGCAAGCTGAAGATCGTGGCCGAGTTTCCCGATGGCGAGGTGGCTATCACCAACTTCTCCGACGTGGGAGAAGAGGAACGGACTCCGTAAGACTACTCACGCTAAATCGGCGTCAACCGACTAGATTTCCTGTTTCAAATGCACGTTTCCCAGCGCCCGTGTAGCATACAATAGAGGCGATACGGATACCGTTCACAGATTTATGGCGCCGGCGCGGATAGCGCGCGACACGGGCGGACCGATGCGCACGTTGCGACTTTTCATCCTGCTCCTCTTGGCCTGCGGCTTGTTGCTGACTAGCTGCTTGACTCCCGCTGAGGAGCGTTCGGTCTTCAAGGCGGCGCTGCTGCTCACCGAGGTGCTGCCGCAGGTACCCATCAAGCCGCTCAGCTTCGTCGGCAATCCCATCCGCCAGGAACGCACCGCGTACGACGGCTCTGACCCGGCGTTGGTCGGCGATCTCTATCTGCCGGACGGCGAGGGGCCTTACGGGGCAATTCTCATCTATCTGGGCATCGCGTCGCCGGCGGACGACCCCTATGCCCAGGCGCTGGTGCGCGGGCTGGCGCGGCAGGGCATCGTGGTGCTCGTGCATCAGTCGCGCCGCATGGAAGCGGGCGTCATCGACCCCAAAGAGATCGAAGGCGTCGTGCAGGCCACGCTCTATCTGCACGACCGACCGGAGGTTGACCGCGAGCGCGTAGGCATTCTGGGGTTCTCGGTGGGCGCGGGACTGGCGTTGCGGGCGGCGGCGGACCCCCGCATCCGCGACCGCGTGGCGTTCGTGCACAGCTTTGGCGGCTACTACGACGCGGCGAACGTCCTCAGCGCCGTGACGACGCGGCAGACGCTGATCGGGGGCGAGGCCGTGCCGTGGCAGCCGGACCCACTGGCCGCCGACCTCTTTCAACACGCGCTGCTGGAAACCGTCGGGAGCGATACGGAACGGGCGCGCCTCCGCGCCGCCCTGGCCGGCGAAACCGCGCCGCCCGCGACGCTCTCGCAGCGGGGACGCACCCTACTGGCGCTCTACGCGAATGAAAATCCCCGCCGCACCCGGCAGATTCTTGCCGGCGACCCGGCGCTCGTCGGCTGGCTGCAAGACATCTCGCCTTCAGCCGACGTGCGGAACGTGCGCGCCCGGCTCTACATTGCCCACGACCACGCCGACGCTTTCCTGCCCTATAGCGAGTCTGTCCACCTTGCCGAAGCGGCTGGAGAACACACGACCGTGGTGTTTCGGTCTTTCGTTCTCTTCGCCCATCTCTATCCCACTAACGACGCCAACCGGCTCGTCTTCGCGCGCGAGGTGTGGAATCTCTACTGGCACGTGGCCGCGGTGCTGGCGGAAGTGGCCTGAGTGGGCGGCCGGGTCTACATACGGTCCGGGGCGGACATCCCCATCAGGCTCAGGCAGCGCGCCAGCACCAGCTTAGCCGCCCGCGCCAACTGCAAGCGCGCCCGGGAAAGCGCAGGGTCATCCGGGTCGATCACCCGGCAATCGCGGTAGAAGGCGTGGAAGAGCGCCGCTAATTCTTGGGCGTAAAAGGCCAGCCGGTGCGGCGCGTGCTGGCGCGCCACGTCCTCGATGAGTTCCGGCAGACGAATCATCAGTCGCAGGAGCGCAAGTTCCGCCGGATGCCGCAAGAGGTCCAGGTCGGCGGCGCCCGGCTCGATGACTTCGTTGGAAACGCCGCCTCCATTGGAAACGCCGCCTTCGTCACTGTCGCCGCCTTCGTCAGAGACAACGCCTTCTTGCCCCGCGCGTTTCAAAATACTCGCCGTGCGCGCGTGGGCGTACTGGATATAGTAGACCGGGTTTTCTTCCGACTCCTGCTGCGCCAGGTCCAGGTCGAAGCTCATGGCGGTATCGGGCGAGCGCGCCACCAGGAAGTACCTGCTGGCGTCAACGCCCACCTCTTCCACCACCTCGCGCACGGTCACCACGTCGCCGGTGCGCTTGGACATGCGCACCTCTTCGCCGCCCCGCAGCACGCGCACCAGTTGATAGAGCAGGATCGTAAGCCGTTCCGGGTCGTGGCCCAGGGCCGCCAGCGAGGCTTTCACCCGCGGCACGTGACCGTGATGGTCCGCGCCCCACACGTCGATGAGACTGGCAAAACCGCGTTCCAGCTTGTAGTCATGGTAGGCGACGTCGGCGGCAAAGTACGTCGGCTCGCCGTTGCTGCGTACCAGCACGTTGTCTTTATCTTCCTCAACATCAGTCGAAACGAACCAAGTCGCGCCCTCCCGCTCGGCCACGCGCCCGCGCGCGCGCAGCGTGTCGATGGCGGCTTGCACCCGGCCCTCATCTTCCAGCCAGGCCTGGGAAACCCAGGCGTCGAATTCCACGCCCAGCAGCGCGCAGTCCTCGCGGATAGACTCCAGCATCAGCGCCAGGCCGCGCTCGTGCAGGGCGTGCAGCGCCTCGCTCTCCGGCATCTCCACCATGCTATCGCCGGCTTCTGCCTTGACTTGCGCGGCAAGTTCCACCATGTACTCGCCGGCGTAGCCGTCCGGCGGCACGTGGGCGTCCGTGCCGTGCAGTTGTTGGTAGCGGGCCAGCAGAGTGCGGGCAAAGGTGTCCATCTGGCTGCCCGCGTCGTTGACGTAGTACTCCCGCTGCACCTGGTAATTGGCGGCCTCCAGCACACGCGCCAGCGTATCGCCCAGCACGATGTTGCGCCCGCTGCCAATCGTCAGCGGGCCGGTGGGATTGGCGCTGCAGAACTCGACTTGGAGCGGTGCGCCGCCGCCCACGTCGCAGTTGCCGTAGGCCGCGCCCTGCGCGACGATCTCATCCACCTGGCGCGCCAACCACGCCTCGCTCAAGTGGAAGTTGATGAACCCCGGCGGCGCCACGCTCACCTCGGCCAGATAGTCACTCTCCGGCAGCGCCGCCGCGATTACCTCGGCAACCTGCAACGGCGGCATGCGCACGGCGCGGGCGAGCCGCAAAGCCAGATTGGAGGCGTAATCGGCCTTTTCCGGCGGCGCGTACTCAAGCGTCACGTCGGTGTTCGCCAGCGGCGGCAGCTTGTTCTGCTCCTGCGCAACGCTCAAGGCGTGCGCCAACAAACCGCGAATGTGCGCGCGGGCTGATTCTGTTTTCATCAGATCGCTATGTTCCTAATCAGAGTCGTTTCGTCGCGGAGAACCGGCATTGTCCCAAAGTACTGACGCCGGCCGTCCCTTTGCGCCGCTCCCAAATAAAGAAAGCGACCGCTGCATGGCCGCTGTCTGTGCTTCCTATGGTACGCCGTAGCGCCGTTGTTTTCAAGCAACTGCTTCGAGGGGGTCTTTCATACGTAGACGTGACCGCCACACTAGGCCTCATCTCATCACATGCAGAGCGCAACTACCGTCACCACGGGCGCAGCTACCTTCACTACTGGCGCAGCTACCTGTCACTACGGGCGCAGCTGCCGTCACCACGGGCACAGCTACCTGTCACTACCGGCACAATTACCCATCATTCCAAGCGAATCTGCCTGTCATTCCGACTGCATCTATCTGTCATTCCGAGCGGAGCGAGGAATCTAGAGTCCTTGCCGCGTGAAGTCTGATCGGCTCACCACACTAGATTCCTCACTGCGCTCCGCTCCGTTCGGAATGACAGTGGGGCGATACGCTCCGTTTGACATGACGCAGGGGCGCTCCATTCGGAATGACAGTGGGACGCTGCGCCTGAAAGTGACCGGCGACGCGCCCGCTGCGCCATCTCCGCCCTCATGCCCATTGGTCGAAGAAGCGCCGGCCCAATTGCCGCGTCTCGTGACGTGGTATGCTGGTGCTACCGCGTTAGCGGACGAACGGTAGAGAGCAACAATCACGAAAGAAAGCCAGCATGATCGTAGACGTTCACTCGCACATGGCGGATTCCGCGCTGCACCTCACGGATGAATTCAAAGCGGATCTGGGCGCGTCGTGGAAGGGGCATACTATCGATGCGCCGCCGGAAGTACACCGGCAGGCGGTTGACGCCGTGGACGCCATCATCGTCTTTCCGCTCTACGCCCCGTACAGCGGCATCGTGGTGCCCAACGAGTACGTGGCCGACTACGTGCGCGGGGCCGGCGACAACGTCATCGGCTTTGCCAGCGTGGACGCCAACGACGCGGACGCCCCCGACCAACTGGAGCACGCGGTGAAAAGCCTCGGACTGCGCGGCCTCAAGATCGGCCCTATCTACCAGGGGTACGATCCGCTCTCCGCCGGCGCGCTCGCCATGTTCGCCAAGGCCGAGGCGCTCGGCGCCCCCGTGATGTGGCACCACGGCACGACCTTCGTGCGCAAAGCGCCATTGAAGTACGCTCAGCCGTACCAAGTGGATGAGGTGGCGATTCGCTTTCCTGACCTGAAGATTATCGTGGCGCACATGGGGCATCCCGGCGTCGGCGAAACGGTCTCGGTGGTGCGCAAGCAACCCAATGTCTACACCGACATCAGCGGCCTCTACCCCCGCCCGTGGCAATACTACAACGCCCTGATGACTGCGGTGGAATACGGCGCGGCGCACAAGCTGCTCTTCGGCACGGACTTTCCCCTTTTCAGCGCCGCCGACACCATGGCCGGACTGCGCAACGCGAACGCCCTCGTGGAGGGCACGGCGCTGCCGCGCGTGCCTGAGGACGTGATCGAGGGCATCATCCACCGGGACAGCCTGAGCCTGCTCGGACTAGAGTAGGCCTGATGAGCGGCTCTGTCAATCCGTCCAGGTTAGGACGCAGGAGGTCCCGTTCGTGCTGAGCCTGTCGAAGCATGAACGGAATTGTCGTGAGTCTGTGCCATAGCCTTACCTGCGTTACGTTCACCCTTCGACAAGCTCTGGGCGAACGCGCCTGGGGCGCCAGCGGAATGGGGGGAAAGCGCTGCGTTCGAAGTTCAACGTATGCTCCGATCACTCTTCCGGGGCTTCTTCCACATGTTCCGCCGGCTGGCGGCCGAAGAAACGCTGCATTATCCAGTCGTTTATCCCCCAGGCGCGAATGGCGGAATACAGCACCCAGAGGCTAAACACGCGCTGCAAGGTGGCTTGCGAAAGCTGTTGCGCCAGCGTGGCGGCCAGCAAACCGGCGGCGACCGCGCCAATCGCGATCAGCAACACCGGCTTTAGCTTGAGATTCTTCATCCGGTAGTGGGTAATCGCGCCGGCCAGCGTGGTGGGAATCATCACCACCAGCGAAATGCCCTGGCCGATGTGCTGGTTGTACCCCAGTATGAGCACCGCCGCGGGCACCATGATGATGCCGCCGCCCACGCCCATGGTGCCGCTGAGCAGGCCCGCGCCAAAGCCGATGAGCAAGCTGAAGAGGAAAACGGCCAGTTCCGGCTCCAGAGTCATTCCGCCGCCTCCTCAGTTCCGTCTTCCGTGTCCTTGTCAGCCGCGTCGTCCGGTTTCTCCTGCGTCTCCTCCCGGCGAAACACCAAGCTCCAAATCCCCACGGCTACCATCAAGACGAAACCGGCAATCAAGATGGCGTTCCCAAGCACGGGATGCTGCAAGAGCATGCGGAGGCCGACGGCGGTGAGTAGGATGGCAAAAAGCCGCTTGAGTTGCCTCTGGTTGATGCGGTGGGAGATGCGCACGCCGAGCGGCGCCGCCAGCACGGCGCTGAGCATGAAACCGGCCCCGGCTATGTACGCCGGCACCGCGTTGCCCGGCGGCTCGTCGCGCGGCCACAGGGCGTAGACCAGCGCCGAGGCAATGGCGGTGGGCACGATTGCGCCCAAGCTCACCGCGTGCGCCTGGCGCTGCGACAACGCCAGATAGGCCGTAATCAGCGGGACGATGACGACGCCGCCGCCGACACCGGCAAGACCGGACAGCGTGCCGCCGGCCACGCCCACGGCAATGTAGCGCCAAAGGGGAATAGAGTTCATGGCTTCCGAATAGTAGCACGCCTGTCCCTACACCCACAACGGACAGACGACAGCGGTGGCCAGGTTTCGCGTGCCCTGGCAGGGGCGGGACGTGGTGAATTCAATCCTCGGCTCGGGCAATTTCGACCTGGCCGCGCCCTGTGGTAGGGGCACGACATGTCGAATTCTATCCTCGGCTCGGGCGATTCCCACCCGGCCGCGCCCCATGGTAGGGGCACGACATGTCGTGCCCCTACCATGGGCGCGCATGGTTCGGGGGATGGGGGGGTGTCCGCCGTTTCATTCGCCGGGGCAAAAAACGTCGCGGGGCAGGATGCTCAGGCGAAGATCGTGCGCGCCGTCGGCGCGGGCGCACTCGTAGTAGAAGTACAGTTCGTCGCCAACCGGTACCGCGTCCACGTAGCGCACGGAGCGCGTACCGCCAAGTGACTGTACCGCCGGGCCTTTAAGACTTAGGCGGGTGAACGCGCGCAAGTCGGCGGAGAGCGCCAGGCCGCACTGCTCCTCGTAATTTTCGGAAACGTCCGCCGAGCCGTCGTAGAACGCCAGCCACTGCCGGCCCACGCGCGCGAGGGAAGAGATGCGGCTGCAGTAGCTATCCCAGCCCTTTTCGCGGGGCGCGAAAATGTCGCCTTGCCACTCCCACTCGCGTCCGTCGGCGCTCACCGCCAGACCCGTGCTCGACTTGGCAATGCCGGTATTGTAGACGTCGGCGGTGGCGTGCATCGCTTCACGGGCGGGCGCGTCCGCCAGCGCGGGAGTGGGCGCGTAGCTCACGATCATGTGCCAGAGGCCGCCCACGTTGACGACGTAGGGGTCCTTCACGCCTTCCGCCTGGATGTCCGCCGCCGTCAACACCGGCCGGCGCGCGGCTGCGTCGAACCTCTCCGGCGTGTCCGCTTCCAGCATATCGATCCGCCAGCGGTTGTCCGCGCTGTCCACATAGGAGACGAATAGCAGAAAGCGCCCGCCGGCGTCTCTGACCAGGCTGCTCTTCTCAACGGAAGGCGAGCCGCCAAACGCCTCCTTGGAGGCCGACCAAACGGTCTCGAATTGCCTGCCGTCCGCGCTGCGCGCCACGGAGCACGCGAACCCGCGATCCGGCTCCTCCCCGCGCGGACGCCGCCGCCGGTAGTAGAGGTAGAACGCCCCTTCATCCGGCAGATACAACGCGCAAGGCGCGCCCACCCAATGGCCGTTCCCCGCCGCCAATGGCTCCAGCACAACCTGTGCCGCCTCCGGGTTGAACAGGGTAATGGGATAGTGGTAGGTCTTAGCGTCACGCATCATTTGAGCATCTTCCAGTGGAGAACTACCCATCCAGGGGAGACCTGTTCATGCAAAGGAGGTTCATCAATGACCCTTGCCGAGGCGAGAGTCTCTCCTCTTTCCCGCCAGGTACCTTTGCAAAACCTCGCTGAAAGGCGCTCTGTTCCCTCTCCCTGCGGGGAGAGGGTTAGGGTGAGGGGGTAATGTTGTCGCATTAAACGCAATGAGAATGAAAACTACGCTCGTTTCTCCGGTAGCGCAGGTTCGCACGAGACGTGCGCATAACCTGCGTCCTCCGTAGGGTCAATCGATTCCGCTCTCATTTTTCTTGTTCCGGCGGGGGACAAGCCCCCGCGCTACGTTAATGCGACAGCGTTGGGGTGAGGGGGGACTCCACTCCGGGCCACTCTCTACCAATCGGCGCATGTACGTATAGATACGACAGGCAGAAAGGGCAGCACTCGCGGGAAGCTCCCCTCACCCCGGCCCTCTCCCCGGGGAGAGGGGGTAAGACTACGCGAAAATCTCCTCTTCGATCTCGGCCGGGCTGACCGCCCGGCCCTCGGCCGCGGAGCGGTTGAAGGCGAGCGTAAGCGCCAGGGTTTTCAGGGCGTCATCCAGCGGCGACTGGATCAACGCGGGGTCGTCCTTGTCTACGGCGTCCAGGAATGCCCGCGCCATGCGCGCCTCGGCGGAAGGAGGTTCGGCCTCATGCGCCACTGTCCCGCGTGGGGTGATTTGTTGCAGTTCTCCCCCACAGAAGCGCAGCAGCATCTCCTCGCTCACCAGGTCCAGCCCCGAACTCTGCGGCAGGCCGAAGAAGAGCGCGTAGGTGGTGGCCGCGCTGCCCACCGCGCCGGTCTTGAAGGCAAAGACGCCGGAGTAGACGTCCCAATTCTGAAAGGACTCATCTTCTTTCCACGCGCTCTGCCCGAACTGAGCGTAGACCTCGTCCACCTCGCCGCCAAAGAGCCGGCACAGGTCGAGCAGGTGCGTGGCCTGCTCCACGATTTGGCCGCCGCCCTGGGCGGAGTCGAGATTCCACGGAACTTTCGGCACGCCCTGATACCACCAGATGCGCGCCAGACCAAGTTCGCGCCCCGCAAGGAGTTCCTGGGCGCGGCGCGCCAGGCTGCCGTAGCGGTGCTGGTAGCCGACGCAACAGAGCACGCCGCCCTGCTCCACCGCCATGCGAATGCGGCGGGCGTCCAACACGCTAAGCGCGACCGGCTTCTCCACGAAGATGGCGGCCTTCTGGGTGGCGGCGTATTCCACCTGCTCGGCGTGCAGATTGGGAGGCGTGATGACGTAGACCGCGTCGGGCTGTTCGGCGTCGAGCATGTCGCGGTAGTCGGTGTAGGTCTGCGCGCCGAACGGCGCGGCGGCCTCCTCCGCGCGCGCTTCATCCACGTCGCAAATCGCCGCCACTTCCGCGTTCTCAACCTGCTGCAACGCGCGATAGTGCGCCTGCGCGCGCCGCCCCGCGCCGATACCGGCTACCCGCAAGTCCATGGCTCTACCTCGATCTCAATTGTAGTTGTATCGTTTGAGAGCGTTTCAATCGCTTGCCACACTATTGCTAAACGCAGTCCAGACACTCTGCAGCCGTTCGATCGCTATTCAGTTGCCGCTCGGTTAGTACCACTGAAGCACCCAATAGCTACCCGCTCGGTATGCAATTGCTCCTCGTTCAATATGCAATTGGCGCATGCAAAGTAGCTGAACTGCTTCCGTTCGTGCTGAGCCTGTCGAAGTATGAACGGAAGCAGTTCAGCGTCGCATCAAGCACCCACGAACCTCCGCCGCACGCACGCGGACCAGAGCACCCGGTCACGCCACCGCCGTGCCGCGCAGAGAATACGCCGTCGTCTCGTCGATGCGCACGGGCAGGATTTCGCCCACCAGGTTCTCGCGGGGATCCGTGAAGAACGTCACCCGGTCGGTGCGGACGCGGCCCCACCATTTGCCGTGCTTGCGTCCTTCCACCAGCACGTCCAGCGTGCGGCCGCGCAGCCGGGCGTTCTTGGCCGCCACGATGCGCTCCTGCAAGGCTTCCACCGCCAGCAGCCGTTGGTGCTTCTCGTCGCGGGGCACGTCGTCGGCCATCTCTTCGCCGGCCTTGGTGCCGGGCCGCGGCGAGTACATGGCAGTGTGCACCACGTCCAGTTCAAGCCGCGCCAACATGCCGAGCGTATTCTCAAATTGCTCCGGGGTTTCGCCGGGGAAGCCGACGATAACGTCGGTCGCGATCGAGGCGTGAGGAATGAAATCGCGGATGCGCGCCACCAGGTCCACGTATCGGCGGGCGGGATAGCCTCGCTTCATGCGCCGCAGCACCGCGTCGTCGCCGCTCTGCACGGCAATGTTGAAGTGTTCGCAGACGTTCGGCAGGCTGCCCACCGCCTCGATGATGCGGTCGGACATGAAGAGCGGATGCGAGGTGAGGAAGCGGATGCGCTCCAGCCCCGGCACGCCGCTGCACGCCGTGAGCAGGTCCGCCAGGTCCGGGCGGCCTGCCAGGTCGCGCCCGTAGTCGTCTACGGTCTGCCCCAGCAGGGTCACTTCGCGCGTGCCGTGGCGCACCAGCCAGCGCAACTCGCGCACCACCTCGGGAATGGGACGGCTGCGCTCCGGCCCGCGCCGGATGGGCACGATGCAGAACGCGCAGCGCATGTTGCAGCCGTAGATCACCGGCACCCAGCGGCAGGGCCCGCCCAGCGCCAGCGGCGACCCTTCCAAGCAGCCTTCGTCCAACATGCCCCGGTTGCCGGCCTTCTGCTGGGCGAATTCCAGAATTGGTTCGTACTCGACCGGCTTGGTGAACACGTCCACCTGGGGCAAGCGCGCCTGCAACCGCTCCAGGCTGTCGTCACCCACCATGCAGCCCATCATGGCTATGGATAGCTTGGGGTTTTTCTTCTTCATACCGGAGAGCCAGCCAAGCTGCCCCAGGGCGCGGTCTTCGGCGTTCTGGCGCACGGCGCAGGTGTTCACCACGACCAAGTCGGCCTGCGTCGGCTCGTCCGCCCAGGCGTAGCCCAGCGCCTCCAATGAACCGCCCAGCCGCTCGGAGTCGGCCTTGTTCATCTGGCACCCGTACGTAATCAGGTGGTAGCGCAGGTCCGTGCCGCCGCTCACCGTATTTGCCCCTTCTCGATGCTGTGGTTTGCGTAACCGTTCCGTTGTCCGCTCTCCATTGTAGCAAGCGGCGGCGGATGCGTGAAGAAGCGTACGCCCTGCCCGCGCGAGCCGCATTGCCCCTAAGGCGAACACCCCCGCTACCGCGCCAGCCAGCCACCGTCTATGGGCACAATCGAACCGTGCATGAAGTCGGACTCCGCCGAGGCCAGGTAGACCGCCAGCTTGCCGATGTCCTGCGCCGTGCCCCAACGGCCCGCCGGCGTGCGGAGCCGGATTTCGGGAGCGCGGACGGGATTCTCTTGCAGCGCCTCGGTCATGTCGGTGTCGATGTAGCCCGGCGCGATGGCGTTGACGTTGACGCCGTGCGGGGCCCAGTCTGTCGCCAAGGCGCGGGTGATGCCGGCCACGCCGTGCTTGCTCGCCACGTACGGCGAGATCTGCACGCCGCCCTGAAACGACATGAGCGACGCGACGTTGACGATCTTTCCCCGTCCCTGGGGCACGAAGTAGCGGCCCGCCGCCTGGCAGAGGAAGAAGACGGCATTGAGATTCACCTGCAAGACGGTGTTCCAATCCTCTTCAGTGAGTTCTAACGCGGTCTTGCGGCAGGTGATGCCGGCGTTGTTCACCAAGACGTCGATCCTGCCGAAGTGCGCCGCCGTTTGATCCACGAGGGCGTTCAAGCCGGCAACCGTCGCCGTCGCCAGGTCGGCTTGCAGCGACAGATACCGCCGTCCCGCGGCTTCCACCTGAGACTGGGTCTCGGTAGACGCGGAACGCGAGACGCCGGCCACGTCCGCTCCGGCCTCCGCGAACGCTTTCGCGATACCCCGTCCGATGCCCCGGCTGGCGCCGGTGACCAAGGCAACCTTGTCTGTCAAGTCAAACGCTGGCACGGTCATTGCAGAACGCTCCTTTTGGCGTTGAGAATTCGTTTCGTATCAGGTTGCGTGGACATTTCATGCCCTTGCTCCGAGCAAACACCCCGGAATAGTATCCCATTCTACATACGCGAGGCGGTTCGCCATTACGCGTTATGGCGGTTCGCGAACCGCCCCTACATCACCGCACTCTCGCGAATCGCCCCAACATCTTCGCACTTTCGCGAACCGGCCCTACATAATCGCACTCTTGCAAACCGGCCCTACATCATGGCACTTTCGCGCCCACCCCCACCCATGCGGGGGACAAGCCCCCGCGCTACGTTTCGTCTTGTCCTCGATGCGCCTCAGTCCTTACATGTCGTACCAGCGCCGTGGGCAAGGCCCGGTGGCAACACCCGCTCCGCCTTGACGCGCGGCGCGAATCCGTGACAGAATGCCACGCGTAGGAGCAGCACGCGCGCTTGGCCGCTCAGTCCGATTGCCGTGCATCGGCGCGGCGCAATCACCGGCGAGCGACCTTTCCGCTTCGGCGCTATCGCGAGTCGCTCGGTCTGGAGCGAAGCGAATCCCGTTTGTTTCGCGTTTGCCCATGCGTGGCGTGCCTCAAACAACACTAACGATATTCATAGTCACGTCCCCGTAGATTTACGGCATCTGAGGAGGCGCCTGGTGGCCGGGTTCAAGGAAGTCAGCAGTAACCTCGACTTTCCCAGTATGGAGCATCGGATCCTGCAATTCTGGGAGGATACCGATGCCTTCAACAAACTCGTAGAGAAGAACCGCGGCAACCCGCGCTGGTCTTTCATCGACGGCCCCATCACCGCCAATAATCCCATGGGCGTCCATCACGCCTGGGGGCGCACCTACAAAGACGTTTACCAGCGCTTCAAGGCCATGCAAGGCTTTGCGCAACGTTACCAAAACGGCTTCGACTGCCAGGGCCTCTGGCTGGAAGTCGAGGTGGAGCGCGAACTCGGTTTCGACTCCAAGCACGAAATCGAGGAATTCGGCCTGGACAACTTCTCCCGCGCCTGCCGCCAGCGCGTCGAGCACTTTTCCACGGTGCAGACGAACCAGTCCATCCGGCTCGGCCAGTGGATGGATTGGGACAACTCGTACTACACCATGGACGATACCAATATCGAGCACATTTGGCACTTCCTGCAACGCTGCCATGAGAAGGGCTGGTTGTACAAGGGCTGGCGCTCGATGCCCTGGTGCATTCGCTGCGGCACCAGCCTCTCGCAGCACGAGTTGGTCGGCACCGACACCTACCGCGAAGTCACCCATCCCGGCATCACGCTGCGGCTGCCGGTCGAGGGCCGTGACAATGAGTACTTCCTGGTCTGGACCACAACGCCGTGGACGCTCGCCGCCAACACCGCGCTGGCGGTGCATCCCGATCTGACCTACGTAGCCGCCAAAGCGAACGGCGACACCTACTACCTCTCGAAAGGCACTTTGGAGAGCGTTGGGCGCGGCACGCTCGAGGCCGTGCGCGAGTTTCCAGGCGCTGAGCTTGTCGATTTGGCGTACGTGGGGCCCTGGCACGAACTGCCGGCGCAGCAAGGCTTCCCGACGAAAGTGGTCGCCTGGGAGAACGTGGGCGAGGAAGAGGGCACCGGCATCGTGCACATCGCGCCGGGGTGCGGCGCGGAAGACTACGAACTCTCGCAGGAACACGGGCTTCACGTCATCGTGCCCATCGACGGCGACGGCAACTACGTCGATGGTTTCAATGCGCTTACGGGACGAAACATCACTGAAACGAACGAGATGATCTTCGCCGCACTCGAGGAAGCGGGCATCGTCTACCGCATCGAGGACTACACCCACCGCTACCCCGTCTGCTGGCGCTGCGGCGAAGAGGTGGCCTTCCGCCTGGTGGACGAGTGGTTCATCTCCGCCGAGGAGATTCGCGAGCGGATGCTGGCGGAGAACCAAACGGTCGCCTGGGCGCCCGAGTACGGCCGCAAGCGGATGGACGACTGGCTGCACAACATGGGCGACTGGTGCATCTCGCGCAAGCGCTTCTGGGGCTTGCCGCTGCCGTTCTACCACTGCGAGGACTGCGATCACGTCACCATCGTCGGCACGGTAAAGGAACTCGAAGAGCGGGCCGTGGACGCCGCCAAGGTGCGCGCGCTGCCGGAACTTCACCGCCCGTGGATCGATGAGGTGACGATCCGCTGCGAGCAGTGCGACAGCGAGACTGCGCGCATCCCTGAGGTCGGCGATTGCTGGCTGGACGCCGGCATCGTGCCGTTCTCCACGCTTGGCTACCTGGAAGGCAGCGCCGAGTGGGGCAAGTGGTACCCGGCCGACTGGGTGAGCGAGATGCGCGAACAGATTCGTCTCTGGTTCTATGCCTTGGCCTTCATGAGCGTCACCCTGGAGGACGTGCGCCCCTACCGCAGCGTGCTCATCTACGAGAAGGTCAACGATGAGCGGGGCAGACCAATGCACAAGAGCCACGGCAACGCCATCTGGTTCGACGACGCCGTGGAGCAAATGGGCGCGGACGTGATGCGCTGGCTCTACTGCGAGAGCAATACCCAGCAAAACCTGAACTTCGGCTACGGCGTTGCCAACGACGTCAAGCGCCGGTTGCTGGTCTTCTGGAACGTCTACAACTTCTTCGTCACCTACGCCCGGTTAGAGGATTTCGACCCAACGAAGGTTTCCGTGCCGCTGGAGGTGCGGTCGCTGCTCGACCGCTGGATCATCGCGCTGCTCCACAAGCTGGTGCGGGACGTGACCGACGACTTGGACCAGTTCGACGCCTATACCGTCTCGCGGCGGGTCAACGACTTCATCGAGCAGTTGTCCACGTGGTACGTGCGCCGGGGCCGCCGCCGCTACTGGAAGTCCGGCCAGGACCGGGACACCCTTTCCGCCTACGTCACGCTCTACGAGGCGCTTACCACGCTCACGCGCCTGCTCGCGCCCATCATGCCCTTCCTCAGCGAAGAGGTCTACCAGAACCTGGTGCGCGCGGTAGATGGCGGCGCGCCAGAGAGCGTCCATCACACGGAATGGCCGCGCTACAAGGCGGCGCTCATCGATGAAGACTTGCTCGCCGACATGGAACTGGCGCAGCGGGTCGTGAGCTTGGGCCGCGCCGCGCGCAGTTCCAGCAAGATTAAAGTGCGCCAACCGCTGCCGGAGATGCTGGCCCACGTCAAGACCGCCGCCGAGCAGGCGGGCCTGGAGCGCCTGCAGGAGCACATTCTCAGCGAACTCAACGTCAAGTCGCTGCGTTTCGTGGGGCCGGAAGAGGAGTTGGTGACGTACGAACTCAAGCCCCGCTTCAACTTGCTCGGCCCCAAGTACGGCCGGCAGGTCAAAGCCATCGCGGCGGCGCTCCGGCAGGCCGACGCCCAGGTTGGCGCCCGCCAGGTTGCCCGGGGAGAGCCAATCTCGGTTGAAGTTGACGGACAATCAATCGCGTTGCTGCCTGAAGAAGTGGACGTGCAGGCGCGAGAGCGCGCCGACTATAGCGTGGCGACTGAGGAAGGTTATCTGGTGGCGCTCCATACGGAAGTCAGCCCGTCGCTCGAACTGGAGGGCATGGCGCGTGAACTGATACACCACGTTCAAAACCTGCGCCGCGCGGCTGACTTCGACCTCTCCGACCGCATCGTGACTTACGTCGCGGCTGCCGACGGCGAGGAAGGGCGCGCCGCCCTCGCGGAGATGCTGCGCGCGCACAGCGCCGCGGTCGCCCAGGAGACGCTATCCCTGCGGGTGGAGCCGACCGACGCGCCGGACGAGGCCCAACGGGAGATCGTTGACCTCAACGGCGTCAGCGCCGCCATTGGCGTGGCACTTGCCTTCTGACCGGCGCCAGAAAGCGCACTGCCTACGCCAGGACGGACAGCGGCACGTGGCATGGGAGTTGCGCACGGGGGCTTGAGAAGCCGGCGATCGCGCCGTTCGCTCTTTGCTTGCCGCCTGTTTTCTTGGTATTGTTGACGAGACGCATGACGGCGCTCGACGCGCCGCCGGTTCAGCAGCGGCCAGCACGGCATGACGAGACTTGGGCACGGGGGAGCATACGCAATGGCTGCAACGACGTTTGACACCCACAAGGCGGTAAAGACGCTGACGTCCGCGGAAATCACTGAGCCCCAAGCCGAGGCCTTGGTCGCCGTGCTGGATGAAATCACCATCAACCTGGTTACCAAGGATGACCTCAGGCGCGAACTCAGCGCACACAAGAGTGAACTCAACGGTCAAATGGCCGACCTGGACAACAGACTCACCGGTCAAATGGCCGACCTGGACAACAGACTCACCGGTCAGATGGCCGACTTGGACAACAAACTCACCGGCCAAATGGCCGAACTGGATGGTAGACTCACCGGTCAGATGGCCGAACTGAGGAGCGAATTCACGGGCCAAATGAACGACTTGGACGCCAGGCTGACGGGTCAGGTGAGGGACTTGGACGCCAGGCTGACGGGTCAGGTGAGGGACTTGGACGCCAGACAGACTCGTCAGATGAACGACCTGGACAAGAAGATGACGGCTCACCTGGCCGCATTGAAGCTGGAAATCGCCGAGTTCAAGGCAAGCATCTTCAAGCAACTCTGGATTATGACGGGAAGTCTTGCCGGAGTCGTCGTCTTGGCGACGCTGAGTTTGATCATTGCGATACTCAGGCTGTACTTCCAGTAGGCTCACACTCCTACGCCCAAAGTGCCATAGACAGTACTCCGTTACGAAAGGAAGAAGCCCATGTCTGCGCAGGAGCAGTCTCTGCCCGCCGTATTCAAGTGGTTCGAGGAAGGCAAGATCGCCGCTTCCGCCTTCCCTGAGACCGAAGAGGAATTGTGCGCAGTGGCGGCGCAGGGCATCAAGCACGTCGTTGCCGCCACCCGCAACGAACCCGATACGGCCACCATCGAACGCCTCGGCATGACGGTCGAGCAGTTCAGCGGCGCGAGCAGCGACCTGGCAACGCTGGACGCCGCCGTCGAGTCCCTGCACGCGGCGGCCCTGCGCGACGACAAAGCCCTCATTCACTGAGGCTCCGGTTACGGCGGGGCCGGTACGGTCCTGGCAGGGTACTTGGTGAAGTACGCAGGCTACGCGCCGGCGGACGCGGTGCAGGCGCTGCGCGACTTCCGTCCCGGAGACTTGAAGGGCGGTGAGGTTGATGCGTTCATCGCCGAGTACGCGGAGAGTCTGAAGGCCTAAGGTGAGCCCCTTACATGGAGACGATTGCTGACAGGCTCCTGGTGCTAATTAGGAACCACCCCGGAAGAACTGAGCGGGAGTTGGCTGAAACGCTTTTTGGTCAGAACGGGTACCAACAGCGAGTCAATCAGGTACTCAGGTCATTGATCAAAGAAAAGCGTGTAAGACGTCAAGGCAGAGGCGGCTCTGGCGAGCCCTTCCGCTATGTCGTCAATTAGCTAACTAACAACATCGCCCTCAGGATTCGGCTCCGGGCGGATGCGCTCTGCCATGAAGGCTACGAGTCCCTCAATCGGCACGCGCTCCTGTTCCATGCTGTCCCGGTGGCGCACGGTCACCGTGCTGTCGTCTTTGGTTTCAAAGTCCACCGTAATGCCGAAGGGCGTGCCGACCTCGTCCTGCCGCCGGTAGCGGCGGCCGATGCTGCCGCTTTCGTCGTAGAATACATCCCAGTGCAATTGCAGTTCCGCCACGATCTCCCTGGCGATGTCCGGCAGCCCGCCCTTCTTCACCAGCGGCAAGACCGCCGCCTTGATGGGGGCGAGAAACGGATGGAAGCGCAGCACGACCCGTGAATCCCCCTTGGCGTCAACGTCCGTATCGTAGGCGTCGAGCAGGAACGTCAGTAGCGCCCGGTCGGCCCCGGCCGCGGGCTCGATCACGTAGGGCGAGACGTGTTCTCTCCGCTGCTCGTCGTAGAACGTGAGGTCCTCGCCGGTAGCCTCGCTGTGGTTGCGCAGGTCGTAGTCGGTGCGGTTCGAAATCCCTTCCAACTCGCCCCAGCCGAAGGGAAACCGGTACTCGATGTCCCAGCAGTACTTGGCATAGAACGCCAGTTCGTCGTCCCCGTGCTGGCGCAAACGCAGATTTTCCTCCTTCACCCCGTAAGCAATGTACCATCGGCGCCGCGCCTCCAGCCAGTAGGCGTGCCATTCGTCGTCCGTGCCCGGCTCGCAGAAGAACTCCAGTTCCATCTGTTCGAACTCGCGCTGGCGGAAGATGAAGTTTCCGGTAGTAATCTCATTGCGGTACGACTTGCCGATCTGCGCAATGCCAAAGGGCAGCCGCAGCCGCGCCGAATTGAGCACGTTCTTGAAGTTCACGAACATGCCCTGGGCGGTTTCGGGACGCAGGTAGGCCGCGGCGGAATCATCCTCCACCGGGCCGACGTGCGTCTTGAACATGGTAAGGAAGCGGCGCGGCTCCGTGAATTCGCCCCCGCAATTGGGGCACGATTCTCCTTCAAGATGGTCCACGCGGAAGCGTTGATGGCAACTCGTGCACTCCACCAGCGTATCGGCAAAGTGGGAAGCGTGGCCGGTGGTCTGCCACACGCTGGGATTCATTACCACGCCGGTCTCCACGCCCACCACGTTCTGGCGCGTGCGCACGGTATTGTGCCACCAGGCCTCGCGCACGTTGCGCTTCAAGGCAATGCCCAGCGGCCCGTAGTCCCAGAAGCTCTCGAAACCGCCGTAGATTTCGCTGGAGGGATAGACGAACCCCCGCCGCTTGCACAGACTGACGATCTCTTCCATAGTGTCGGTTTTCTTTGCCAACGCAAATCCCTTTACGACTGTGTCTTCAACGCGCGCATACGATTCAAGAAGGGTGTTGTCTTCAAGTCCTGTTCGGCCACGTAGCGCACAAAGGCGTCCGCGGCCTGTTCCAGTTGGACGGTGGTGGCCGGGTCGGCTTGCAGGCGTTCGACGCTTTGCAGCGGCTCGCGCGCCAGCCAGCGCAGGCACTTGATCGCACGAACCTCAACCGGCTGTCCCGAAACTCCCCCGCAGGGGGCGCAGACTACGCCGCCGCTGTCCGGGCGCATCCTATTGTCTTCTACAGAGAGCGGGCCGCCGCAGCGCGCGCACTCGTGGAGTTGAGTCTGATACCCCAGCAGTGCCAATAGCTGTAGTTTATAGGCTACCAAGACCAGCGGCAAGGCGGCGGTCGCGGCGAGCGCCGCCAACGCCTTGAAAAGCAAGATGAACTCCGCGTGCGCCTCCACCTCTTCCTCGACCAGAACATGGGCGGTCTCCACGGCCTGGTAGGCGTACGGCAAGCGGTTGAGATCGGTGCGCAGTTGCGGGAAGGTCTGCACGGTTTCCGCCTGCACCACCAGGTCCAGGCTGCGGCGGCGCACCACGAACACCTTGGCCAGCGTGAAGAGTTCCAGGTGCCCCGCCATGCGGCTGGTGGGCCGCCGCACGCCCTTTGCCACCACGTTCAGGCGGCCCCGGTCGGGCGTCAGCAGCGTCAAGCGCCGATCGGCTTCCTGAAAGTCCGATCGGCGCAGCACGATCGCTTCCGCAATGTAGGTTCGTTCTTTTGCCATCGGTTCGCCAGAGACTAGCGGCGTACCGCGTTCTTGCCCGGCACGTGAAATTGCCTTTCATTCACGCGGCGGTGGAACCGGATTTACCCTGCCTCACCGTAGCGCGGGGGCTTGTCCCCCGCCTCTTGCCAAGCCCGGGGGCTTATCCCCTGTTGTCGCACTACAGGCGATGAGAATGAAGTCTGTGCTCGCTCCTCCGGTAACGCAGGTTCGCACGAGACGTGCGCATAACCTGCGTCTCCCGTAGAGGCAACTGTTCCGTTTTCACTTTTCTTGCGCCGGCGGGGGACAAGCCCCCGCGCTACGTTATCGGGACAGAAACGGGGCCGATCCCCCCCGCCTGTTGCCAAACGCAGGGGCTTGTCCCTTGCTTCTTGCCAAGAATCGCACTCGCCACCTTGGGCAAAACGCGTAACAAGGTGAACACAGTGCAACACAACCCCAACGAGCGGCAAGCCCCCTTCTCACGCCGCAAGAAAATCTCGTTCCCGGCCCGCCGCGTGAATGACGGAAGGCTGCGAGTCTTCTCACTCACAGCCTCGCCGCTTCGCTCACCTGATACGCGCCATGCGGGCGCCACCGCCGCAAGCGGCTAGCCACTGCCGCCTTCTTCGCCCGAATCGGAAGGTTCCGCCCGCGGCTCCTTACGCACCAGGGCCTTCCGGATGCGCGTGCCCTCGACCGACAGCACCGAGACGGTAATGCCGTCGATCTGCAACTCATCGCCTTCATCCGCCATGCGGCCGAGTTGCGCGTAGATCACGCCGCCCAGCGTATCCACCTCCTCATTCTCCAGGCTGATGCCCAGCACGTCGTTCAGGTCGTGCATGCTTATTGCCGGGTCCACCACGGCCTCGAGTTCATTCACCATTTCCACCTGCGGCTCTTCCGCGTCGTGCTCGTCCTGGATTTCGCCCACAATCTCCTCCAGCACGTCCTCGATCGTCACCAGGCCGGCCACGCCGCCGAATTCGTCCACGCAGATGGCCACGTGGACCCGCCGCTGCTGCATCTCCTGGAGAAAGTCGCTCAGCTTCTTCGACTCCGGCACGAAGTAGGGTTCGCGCATCACGTCGCGCACGAGCGTATCGAGCGTGTCCGCCGCCACGTAGGGCAGAATGTCCTTAACGTAGACAACGCCCTTTATGTTGTCAATCGTCTCTTCATAGACCGGAATACGGGAATAGCCGTGGTCGGCGGACGCGCGGATAGCGTCAACCAGCGTGTTGTCACTCTCCAGGGTGACGATGTCCACACGGGGAGACATGATGTCGCCCACGGTCAACTCGCCCAACTCGAACACGCCGTGGATCATCTCGCGTTCGCCTTCTTCGATCACGCCTTCTTTGCCGCCGGTATCCACCATCATCTTGATCTCTTCCTCGGTCACCGTGGGGACCGTGGTCAGCGCCTCCTGCCCAAAGCGGTGCGTGATGAGATTGCTGGAGCGCGAAATCAGCCAAACGAGCGGGTAGAAAGCCGACTGGATGACCAGAATCACCCGTGCCGTGAGCAGGGAAAAGCGTTCGGCGTGAGTAATCGCCATGGTCTTGGGCACGATTTCGCCCAGGACGATGCTGACGAAGGCGATGGACAAGGTAATGATAATGACGGCGATCACCTCGTTGCCGACAAAAGGACTCAGATCGTCGGCAAAACTCACCGCGCCGATGGCGGAGGCGAGGAATCCGACCGTGGTGATCGCGATCTGGATCGTCGTCAGGAAGCGGTCGATGTTCTGGTGAAAGCCATGGACGATACGCGCGTTGGCAGCGCCGTCATCCGCCAGTTGCTGGATGCGCGCGCGGCTCACGGAAATAACCGAGGTTTCTGTCGCTGCAAAGAACCCGTTGAGGAGCGTTAGGATGAGAATGCCGAGAATCTGACCCCAACTTGACGGATCCAAATCATTTGCTCCTTGCTACAGCACGCCCTTCCTGCCGCCCCGCCACCGTAATCATACACCCTCACACCCAAATCATGCCCCTTCCCGCAATTCACACGCCCTTCTCTTCACGCGCCTGTTCCTGCTCCGCGTCTGGGGCCGGCGCCCGTTTGCCGCGCACCCGCGCCGGCACACCGTAGGCCTTTGCCCGCGCCGGCACGTCCCGCGTGACCACAGAACCCGCGCCCGTGAGCGCCTTCTCTCCGACGCGCACCGGCGCTACGAGCAACGTGCCGCTGCCAATGAAAGCGCCCTCGCCGATTTCGGTCTCATGCTTCTCCACGCCGTCGTAATTGCACGTAATCGTGCCCGCGCCCACGTTCGCGCCGCTGCCAATCACGGTATCGCCGAGATAGCCAACGTGGTGTATCTTGGCGCCGGCGCGCACGCGGGTGTTCTTGAGTTCGGCGTAGTTGCCAATTTCCACGTTGCGCTCAATCACAGTGCCCGCCCGCAAGTGGGCAAACGGCCCGATGCGCGCGTTCTCTCCAACCGCCGCGCCTTCCAGCACGGACTCCATGACCGTAACGTTAGCCGCAAGCCGCGTATCCTGCAACCGTGTGCCGGGACCTATCGTACAGTTGTCGCCCACCGCGGTGTCACCGTAGAGGTGGCAGTTGGGCAGCAGCGTTACGTCCTGCCCGAACGTTACCGTGTCGTCTATCCAAACGGTCGCCGGATCGGCTAAGGTCACGCCGCGCCGCAGCGCCCGCGCGCGTATCCGTTCGCGCAGGGCGTTCTCCGCGCAAGCCAGGTCTGCGCGGTCGTCGATTTGCAGGAGTTCTATATCTCCGCCCGCGTGGCGCGCCGTCTCGAGCGGCGCCCCTTCGGCGAGCGCCAGCGCGGCAAGTGAAGCAAGCCAGTCTGCATCGTCAGCCTGGAGAGCGTCGCGGTGTTCCCAGAGCCACGCGCGCGCAAAGCACGCCACGCCGAGGCTAACGGCTTCCACCGATGAACCCGCCGCATCCGCCTCATGCTCATGCAGGATGCGCGCGCCGCGACCGGTGGAGTCGCGCTCGATGCCGCCGTGCGCGGCGCCTGGGCGATGGGCGGCGAGCAGCGCCAGCGGGGCGGACGTCTCTTGCTGGCATCGGATAAGGCGAGAGAGCGTCTCGGCTGAGAGGAGCGGCATTGCGCCGGAGACGACCAGCACCGAGCGCGCGGACTCCGGAATGGCAGCGACGGCGGCTTGCAGCGGGCTAACGTCCGACTGGGGCGCGCAGACAACGGCGGAACCAAAGCAATCCCGCAACTGCGCGGTCTCAGGGGCGCAGGCCGCCACCAGCGGCGCGCAACCGGCCTTGCGCGCCGCGCGCGCGGCATAGGCGGCCACGGGGCGGCCCGCCAGCGGGTGCATCACCGCAGCGCGCCGCGACCGCATCCGCTCTGCCCGGCCGGTAGCCAGGATTATGGCGGCAGTGGGTTGGTGCGGAAGTTCCGAGTCGCTCTCTGTCATGGGTTGCCCGGCAGCGCGGGCCGCGCGCCAAGGTCACGCGCCGGCTCTCCGTCGCATTGCGCCGCTGCCAACACCCTGCCTCCTTCTGCGCCGCTCGCAAACGCGCGGCTGGGGCGGTAGGATTCGAACCTACGTATGCGGGCTCCAAAGGCCCGTGCCTTACCGCTTGGCGACGCCCCACCAGATTCAATCTTATCCGCGCCTTATGTGAGCGTCAAGTACATGAATAAACGTGGAATCCGACTATTTGCGCCCCTAACGGAAGAGAACCGCACCGCTTTTGGCACGAGTGATCACACAGGGGTTAGCCAGTGTTGCACTGTTCTTCTACGAGTTCGATTACTCTCTTCGCGCTTTGGTAATACTCTTCCAGTCGGACGAGGCTAAGTCCCACATCTCTACCATGTGCGATTTGATTTCTATTGGCCACGAGCGAATCAATGTGATCCTTGAGACTGTCTCTCGTCTTGGCTCTCAAAATGTCGGCCCAATCCCTGCTAAAGGCTTCTACCAACTCGATAACGGCTCCCATTCTGGGATTCTGAAACCGGTCTAGACGTCTGCTTACATAGTTGCTGACCTCAGCCGAGGCTCTCGTTCGCGTGTACTCTTGCAAGATGTCGCGCAACGATACCTCAACATATCCGCAAACTAACACGCAGGCAAACTGGACAAGGTGTGAGTGAAGAAAAGGGTTGTCCGAAGTGTCTGAAATCTGCCTGAAGAGAGTGTCCAGCCGGTCTCGGTACGCTTGTCGTTCTCGCATCACTCCACGTCAGCAAGTGTTGTGGTGGCTAAGTCAAGTCTTCGCCGGACACGCGCCACGTCCGTTGTACCGCTTCTTGTAAATGAGATAAACTCCTCGTTACGTAGAAGCCCATCGTACTCTTGCTCGAACTCTGCTGAATTGGCAATAGCGCCTCGTTCGAGTCTCCTGGCGGTAGCAACCATAACTGCATCGAAAACGGCTGCGTTCAAAGTTGCCGTGGGGCGGAACGCCTTTCTGCCCAACACATTGTCGATAAGCTCAATTGTAGGCGCGAATGCCCGAGTCATCTCTTCTCGCGTGTTCAATTCCAAGTCCCGGTTCTTGTCCATGTAGACATTCAGAAAGCCCTTCATTGGTCGCGAATAGTTTTCTCCGTAAAAGTAAAGGGCAAGAAACCGCAGGATGAGTTCTTGATCTTTAGCGCGAGAGTGCACATTGCCAAAGATATGGCGCCACGGTTGATTGTCGTTCAAGTCCTTGAGCGCCTCGTTGAGTGATCCGCGATAGATGGAGTTGCGAATCTCCTGTGGCTGGAGTTGAACTCCCTGCGTATTCAGACGCTCGAAGAGAAGATAGACACTGCTATTGTCATCTTCTGGCTCAATTTGCTTGACAATCGTCGCGTGCAGTAGAGAATTGTCAAGTAGCCGTCGATATTGGGGAGAGAGCGTCGTGTACGTCTTGCCCTGGAATGCTTCACTAACGTCACTTAGCGAGAACTCCTTATCAGAGAAGCGGGGACTCTCCGGGCCGAATGCACCCTCGTAGAAGTATTGAAGCGTGCGTAACCTTTGCTGCCCGTCAATCACTAGCAAGGTCTGATCTTCTTCCTGAGAAAGAAAGATGCCCGGCACGGGCAGACCAATCAGGAAGGACTCGATGAGAAGGGATGCCTGCTTCTGATTCCAAACGTACCCGCGCTGGAAGGATGGCACTATGATGTCACCATCCTGGATTCGCCGCACCAAGCCATCGAGGGTAAAGTCGGCGCCATAGCTTGTAATCGAGTACGTGAAAGGAATCTCTTCCTCAGAGCCGAGGATGTCCTCAACTTCGGTTTCAGCACCCGTGTCTGCGACTGCTATCGCCATCTGCCAATCTCCAACAGTCCATTCACCCTTGTGTTCTGTTTGAATACCGCCGGTTCAGTGCCTCAGTTGATCACCACCGCCTCTTGGCCGGCGATGCTGATCTGTTGCGCCACCGCCCCGGCAACTTCGCGGTAGATGGCGGCCAGGTGGGAGTCCGGTTCGGTGGCGGCGACGGGTTTGCCGCTGTCGCCGCCCTCGCGGATGGCCACGTTCAGGGGCACCTCGCCCAGGAAAGGCACGCCCATGGCTTCAGCCGCCTGGCGCGCGCCGCCGTGGCTGAAGATTTCCGTGCGCTCGTCGCAGTGGGGGCAGAGGAAATAGCTCATGTTCTCCACGATGCCCAGAATCGGCACGCGCAGTTGCTGGAACATGCCGATGGCTTTGCGGGCATCGGACAGCGCCACGTCCTGCGGGGTGCAGACGATCACCGCGCCCGCGCCGGGGATGGACTGCGCCAGGCTCAGCGGCGCGTCGCCGGTGCCGGGCGGCAGGTCCACCACCAGGTAGTCGCGCTCGCCCCAATGCACGTCGCCGAGAAACTGCGTAAGCAAGCGGTGCACGATCGGACCGCGCCAGATGATGGCCTGTTCCGGCTTGATGACGAAGCCGGCGGACATGAGCGTAATGCCGTACGCCTCGGCGGGAATCACCTTGTTGCCCGCGCCGCGCAGTTGCGCGTGCGACCCCATCATCATGGGGACGTTCGGGCCGTACACGTCGGCGTCGAGCAACCCCACCGCCGCGCCGGACTGGGCCAAGGCAATAGCCAGATTAACGGCGGTGGTGGACTTGCCCACGCCGCCCTTGCCGCTGGCCACGAAGAGCACGTTCTTCACGCCGGTCAGGACATCATCCGCCTCGGGCGCCATGCGCTTGGCCACTTCCGAGCGGGTGTCGATTTCCACCGCCTGCACGCCGGGCACGCCCAGCAGCGCCTTGCGGCACTCGTTCTCCAGGTGCTCTTTCATCGGGCAGGCGGGCGTGGTCAGCACCAGTTGAAACGCCGCCGTGCCTTTGTCGAACGTCATCTCCCGCACCATGTTCAGGGTGACGATGTCCTTGTGCAGGTCGGGGTCCTGCACCACGCGCAGCGCGTCTACCAAGTCCTCGGTTCGGGGGGTTCCATTCGTTGCCATGCCGTATCACCTCTCTAGCGGCGCAGTATTGGCTACAACTCCACGTTCAGCAGGGAAAAGTCTCTCGAGCAGAAAAGTCACGCGGCGCGTACCCTGCCGCGCTACCCGCCGAATCGCGGCCGCGTCACTTCATTTCTTGCAGTAGCGTCCTCTCTCCTACGGTAGCATGGTTGAAATAGCGGCGCAAAGGGTGTTTTACGCCTATTCATGCAGCCTTGCGCGCGCAGGGCCGCGGGCAGCGCATTCAAGAGCGCGGTGTAGAGTACAATGGGACTACGTAAGAGTGCCGCCCGCGGGCGCGAATCCCGTACGTGCTCTCTTGCAGTAAAGTCGAAGTACCCAAGGACATTCAATCTATGTTCGATAAGACCACGTTGGCGAACGGCATGCGCGTCGTCACGTCCACACTGCCCCACACGCGCTCGGTATCGGTCATCGTGCTCGTGCGCGCCGGGTCGCGTTACGAACACGACGCCGAAGCCGGCATCGCCCACGTCTTCGAGCACATGCTCTTCAAGGGCAGCGCGCGCTTTCCCACGGCGCAGATCGTGAGCGAGTCCATCGAGGGCGTCGGCGGCTCCATGAACGCCAGTACCGACAGGGAAATCGTGGATTACTGGTGCCGCGTGGCCCAGTCCCACTACACCTTGTCGATGGAGTTGCTGGCCGACATCTTCCTCAACCCGCTGCTGGATGGCGATGAACTGAAGCGCGAGCAAGGCGTGATCCTGGAAGAGTTGCGCATGTACCACGACGACCCGCGCAGTTGGGTGAGCATCCTCAGCGACCAGATTTGCTGGCCGGGGCACCCGCTGGGCCGGGACATCGGCGGCAGTCCGGAGACCGTGCAGGGCATTACGCCGGCGATGATCCACGATTACCGCGGCCGCATGTACAGCCCGCAAAACACGGTGCTGGCGGTGGCGGGCAACGTCACCCACGAGCAGGTGGCCGCCGACGCGGTGCGCCTCTACGGCGCGTGGACGAACGGCGCGCCTGCCGATTACGCGCCCTGGGAAGCCCCCGCTCCCGAGCCGCGCGCGGTCGGCGAAGGGCGGGAATCGGTGGAGCAGATGAGCCTGCTGCTCTCTTTCCCCGGCATCTCGATGTTCGATGAGGATCGCTACGCCCTGGGACTGCTCAGCACGGTTCTCGGCGAAGGCATGAGTTCGCGCCTCTTCCTGGAGGTGCGCGAGAAGCGCGGCCTGGCGTACAGCGTCGGCTCGTACGCGGGCTACCACCAGGATACCGGCATCTTCACGGTCTACGGTGGCGTCGATCCCGGCCACGCCCCGGACGCCTTGCGCTGCATCATGGACCAGATTCGCGGCATGAGAGAACCCGTGCCGGAGGCGGAACTGCGCAAGGCCAAGGAGTTCACCAAGGGACACCTCCTGCTCCGCATGGAGAGCACGCAAAGCGTGGCCGGCTGGGGCGGCGTGCGCGAGTTGCTCCACGGCAAACTCATCACGCCCGACGAAGCCGTGGCCCGCATCGAGGCGGTGACCGCGGACGACATCCAGCGCGCCGCCGCGCGCGTCTTCACCGACAACGCGGCCAAGCTGGCCGTCATCGGCCCGCGCGACAGCAGCCAGGAACTCCTGCCGCTGGTGACGCTGTGAGGCACGCGGCGGCGGCTGGCGAGACGAGAACCATGCAATTCAACGGAGATTCACGCATAGCGCGCCGGATGCGCGCCGCCTGGGATCTTGCCGTTCTGCTCGGCGTCCTCGTGCTCGCGTGCGCGCTCCTGGCCGGCTGCACCCTCGGCGGCGACGACGACCGCCGTTTGGCGTTTGCCAGCAGCGTCCGGCTGGACGAACAAGCGCAAACCGAGATCACCATCGTCGCCCGCAACGTCGGCGACCGGCTCTTTGCCCGGGACGAGCACCTGGACGGCCGCGGCGAAGTCTTCAATGAGGGCCAGCAGTTGCTGGCGCGCTTTACGCAGGACACGCTTGAAAAACTCACCGCCGGCGAGGAGGCCACGCTCGTCACCTGGCAAGGCGTCCTGGAGCCGGGCACGTACGTCATGCGCTGGACTACGGCGCGCTACGGCGGCGTGGAATTGGAGTTTACGCTGCTCAAGCGTTTTGGGGTGCTGGAGGTCGGTACCGTCAAGGAACGGCAACTCCCGCCGGACCCGCCTGCCGATACGCCTTCCTGAGCCAGGCGCGCTCTAAGCCGGTGATAGCATTTTCGCGCCAAGAGGCGAGGCACAAGGCCTCGCCCTACCGCCTTCCCATGAGCGTAAATGTAGCGCGGGGGCTTGTCCCCCGCCGGAATAAGAAACACGAGAACGGAATCGATTGACCCTACGGAAGACGCAGGTTATGCGCACGTCTCGTGCGAACCTGCGCTACCGGAGAAGGAGGCACATTCTTCACTCTTATAGCGATTAGTGCGACAACATTGGGGACAAGACCTCGCCCTATCGCTGCCTATGAGGCGGGGGACAAGGCTTCTCCTCACCGCTTCCCATGAGGCGGGGGACAAGCCCCCGCGCTACGGGTTAGAAGGGGCGGCAAAGGGGTAGGGGCACGACATGTCGTGCCCCTACCCCGCGTGACAGACATAGCCCTAAGCGGAATTCCCGTGCTCCGGCGGCGCGGCTCGAATTCAGCCCCGTTTGCGCGCTTTCAACACGATGCCGACGGAAGCGGTCTCGGCGGTGCGCGCCGGTTGCGGGTCGTCGAACGCGTACAACAGCCGCCGCGCCCATCGAAAGAGGCGGGAGCCTCCCTGCTCTTGGCCGAAGCGGTTGCAGGAGGCACAGTAACCCCGTTCGACCAGATTCTTGCCGATGCCGTAGAGCGCAAAGTGCGCAAACGGCAGGCAGCGGGGCGTCGTAAACCACACCTCTTCCAGTTCGAACCCGGCGGCGCGCACCGCGCCCGTGAGTTCAGCGGACGTATAGAGCCGCACGTGATCGGCCCAGATGCCCGCCAGCCACCAGATGTGCGCGGGCACGTGCCTGCCGAAGGCGCGCTCCAGTATCCAGTTGAGCGGATCCCAGAGAAGCGGATACCGCCGGTGGGGCACGGAGATAAGCAGCAGCCCGTCGTCGCTGAGCACGCGGCCGATTTCGCTGAGCGCCAGGTCATCCTCCACGATGTGTTCCAGCACTTCGGAGCAGACGACCGCGTCGAACGCCCCATCGGGAAAGGGCAGCGTGCGGGCGTCGGCGCGGGCGAAACCCGCTGCCGGGGTCTGCCCCCGGGCAACGGCAAGGTGGTCGGCGCTATAGTCCACCCCGACCACGGCGGCCCGCGGATAGAGCGAGCTAACGGCCTTGGCGTAGAACCCGCGGCCGCAGCCTACGTCCAGAATGTTGCCGGCGCCGGCCGCGCTCAGATGACGCAGAATCAGGCCGGCCCGGCAGGCGAACGCCGGATCGATCTCGTGCGCCAGAAGCGCGGCAACCGCCGCCTCGGGGGGAGCGTTCATCGTGGGATCCGTTTACTTTCACGCCGCCGGACGCGCTGCGCACGATTGAATGTGCGCGCTTCCAATTTCGGATTCGTCCGAGCATCTGATCACGCAGATTGCGCTCGCCATTCGAACCGCAAAGCAAAGAACGGCAATCGCCTAAACCTTGCCCAAAAGGCGCTGCGAAGCGACAAGCAAGGCGCACCCGGCCGCTCAAGCGCCGTCCGCCCAGAACAGTCTACCCCATCCAACCCGTTGCGCGCCCATCATTGGCGCGGCGCGGCGGTTTTGCACAAGTCCCAAGCGCCGCCGGCGTAGCGTCCGCCTGCCGCGAAAGGTGACACCGCTACCCCAAAGACGCTATCGTAGAGTGAGCCTGCGCACCACCGAGCGAACATGCGAATCATCTATCTCACAACCTACTATCTGCCTCACAGCAGCGGCATCACGGCCTACATGCACCGCGTCGCCCGGGGGCTTGCCCAGCGCGGCCATACGGTTACGGCGCTCACGTCCCGGCACCACCCGGCGCTGCCGGCGGAGGAGCGGCTGGAGGGTGTGCGCGTGTTGCGTCTGCCGGAGCTTGTGCGCGTGAGCAAAGGGCCGGTTATGCCCGCGCTCTTCACCTCGCTGAGCCGGCGCTTGGCCGACCACGACGTCGTGCACGTCCACCTGCCGTACTTCGAGGCGGCGTACGCGGCCCTGGTGAACCGGGGACGCCGGCCGCTCGTACTCACCGCCCACACCGACCTTCACCTGCCCGCCGGCATCGTCAACCGCGCGGCGGGGGCCGCGGTCAACCTGATGCAGGGCTTTGCCGCCCGCCGCGCCGACTGGCTCTGCTCCTACACCTGGGACTTTGCCGAGCACTCATACCTGCTCTCTCACCATCTTGACAAGACAGCCGTCATTCATCCGCCGGTGGAGATCGAGGCCGTCACTGCGGAAGACGCCGACGCCTTCCGCCGCGCCCACGGCCTGGAGGGGCCGCTCATCGGCTTTGCCGGTCGCTTTGCCGAACAGAAGGGCCTCCACGTCCTCTTCGACGCGCTTGCCGCCGTGCAGCGCCGCCTGCCGGAGGCGCGCCTGGTCATCGCGGGCGAGTACCGCAACGTGGTGGGGGAGAATTACTACGAGCAGTTGCGCTCCCGCCTCGAGGCGTTCGGCGATAGCGTCGTATTGCTGGGCCACCAGGAGGGGAAAGACCTCGCCGCCTTCTACGCCGCGTGCGACGTGCTCACCCTACCGAGCATCAATCCCATGGAATCGTTCGGCATCGTGCAGGTGGAGGCCATGCTCTGCGGCACGCCGGTAGTGGCGTCGGATTTGCCCGGCTGTCGTCAACCGGTGCGTCTGACCGGCATGGGGCGCATCGCGCCGCCGGGCGACAGCGCCGCATTGGCGGAGGCGCTGCTGGCGGTGCTGGACGATCCCGCCAGCTTTACCAAGCCGCGCGCCGAAATAGCAAGCATATTCGACTGCGAGCGCACCGTTGACCTGCATGAAGAACTCTACCGCACAAACCGGATCGCTCACGACGACCGCGCGCCCGAACTTGCGGCAGCAACGCAGGCTGTGCGCCGCGCGCAAGGGGTAACATGAGTCGCCGCGCCGCTTCCGCCGCACGACGCAAGCAGAGAGGCCGCTCCCGGCGGGACGCGCCGCCGCTGACGTCGTACTTCAACCCCTCCTTGCTTCCCCGGTACGGGCCGTGGCTGTTGCTCGCCCTGTTTCTCCTGGTGGGCGCGTGGTTTCGCTTCACCGGCCTGGACTGGGATTCCGGCACGCATCTCCACCCGGACGAGCGGCACATCACCATCACCACCGCCCAAGTGCGGTGGCCGGAATCCATCCCGCAGTACTTCGACGCGGCTACCTCGCCCCTGAATCCCTATAACCAGGGCATCGGCTCGTTCGTCTACGGCACACTGCCCCTGTTCGTCACGAAAGCCGTGGCCGGGCTGGTCGACAAGGACGTCTACGACGGCGCGCACCTCGTCGGCCGTTTCCTCACCGCCGCGCTCGACGTGCTGACAATCGTCTTCGTCTTTCTCATCGCGCGGCGTCTGGGCGGCCTCTGGGCCGGGGCGCTGGCCGCCGGACTCTACGCCGGCGCGGTGCAATCGATCCAACAGGCGCACTTCTATACAACCGACATCTGGGTGACGTGCTTTGCCACTATCGCCCTCTGGTGGGCGCTGCGCTGGCAGGAGGAAGGACGCTGGTACAACCTGGTTGGCCTCAGCATCGTCGCCGGTCTGGCGCTGGCGAGCAAACTCGGCGTGGCGATGCTGGCCTTTGCCATCGGCGCGGCCTTCCTGCTGCGGGCCTGGCGCGAGACCCATCCGGCTGCGTCGAATCCGCCCCCGCCGTTGGCCCTCACCCCGCGCCTGCTGGCGCGACTTGCCGGACACGCGCTCCTGGGCGGCATTATGGTCTACGGTGTCCTCCGCCTGCTGTTGCCCTACGTCTTCCGCTCTCCCTTCTGGTGGGATCCCCGGCCCGATGAGCGCTACACGCAGGATATCGAGACGCTGCGCTTGCTGGCGGGAGGCACGGTGGACTTCCCGCCGTCATATAGCTGGGCGCGCACGGACTACGCGCTCTTTCCCATCGAACAGATGTTCTTCTGGGAGATGGGGTGGGCCTTTGCCGCCGTGGCCTGGCTCGGACTGTTCTGGGCAATTTGGCGCGTTTTGCGGCATCGCGCGCTCGTCTTCGTGCCCGTGGTTGTGTGGGTGAGCGTCCATTATGTCTACCAAGCCATCCAGTTCGCCAAGCCCGGACGCTATTTTCTGCCCATCTACCCGGCCTTCGCCGTGCTCGGCGGCGTGTTCCTCTGCTGGCTGGCCTACCAGATTGCCCAGGGCAACGCGCACGCCTGGGCGCGCCGCCTGCGGCGGTACGCGCGCCACGTCCGCGACAGCTTGGTCCCACCTTCTCGCCGCGCTCGCGGCAGTGATAGCCCACCCTCTGTTCAGTCCGCTGAAAGCGGCAACGCCGCATCCCGCCACGTCTCCAAGAGCGGCAGCCCGCCATCCGGTAACTCCCGCGAGAGCAACTCCACGCCGTCCCGACATTCCCGCGAAAGCAACTCCACGCCGTCCCGTCATTCCCGCGAAAGCGGGAATCCATCCTCCCGCGAGCGTTTCTTGCCCCACCTCGCCGTTGGCGTCGCCGCCCTCGTGCTGCTCGGCACGCTGGCGTGGGCCTTTGCCTACACCCGCATCTACGCCGAACCGACCACACGAGTGCGCGCCAGCCATTGGATCTACCGCGTGGTGCCGGCCGACGCGGTACTGGCGGTGGAGCACTGGGACGACGGGCTGCCATTGCGGCTGCCGGGGCAGGAACTGGCCCCGGAGCGGTACAAGTACGTCCAGATTCCCGTCTTCTATCCGGACAACGCCGGCAAGCTGGATGAGATGATCGAGGCGCTGAATCAGGCGGACTACGTCGTGATCAGCAGCGGCCGCACCCACACCACGCTTCAAGGCCTGCCGGCGCGCTTCCCCATGATGGGGCATTACTACCGTCATCTCTTCGCCGGCAGCCTGGGTTTCGAACCGGCTCAAGCCTTCACCGGCTATCCCCGGCTCTTCGGCTGGGAAATCAACGACAGCCGTGCGGAGGAGCAATTCAAGGTCTTCGACCATCCGGGGGTCTACCTCTTCAAGAAGACCGCCGCCTATGATCCGGCGCGGGTGCGCGCGCTTCTGGCGCCCCACCTGACGACCCTGTACCATGCCCTCTCGCCGCAGCAGTTGACCTACAACGGCCTCATGCTCACCGATGCCCGGCGGTCGGAAGTCGCGGAGCGGGGCACCTGGTCCGCCTACTTCAACCGTGACGGCATCGTCAACGCCGCGCCGTGGCTGGTCTGGTGGCTGGCGGTGCTGCTCATTGGCTGGCTTGCGTGGCCGCTGCTGTGGCCCATGCTGCCCATGATGCCGGACCGGGGCTATCTGCTGGCAAAGAGCGTCGGGCTGCTGCTGCTGGCGTACGTGCCCTTCTTGATGGGAAGCAGCGGCCTGCTGAACGCCGGCCGCGCCGGGACCTGGCTCACTTTCGCGCTGCTCGCCGCGGCCGGCGCGTGGCTTGTGCGGCGCGCGCGGGGGCAGTTTGCCCAGTTTCTGCGCGAACACCGCGCGGAAATACTCATCAGCGAGGCGGTCTTCAGTGGCGCGTTCCTCTTCTTCCTGTGGGTGCGCCTGACCAATCCCGACCTCTGGCATCCCTACTTTGGCGGCGAAAAGCCGATGGACTTCGCCCACATGAACGCCCTCGTCAAAGCCGGTCAATACCCGCCCTACGACCCCTGGTTTGCCGGGGGATACATCAACTATTACTACATGGGGCATCAGGTGTTCAGCACGCTGATTCGCCTGCTCGGCATCGTGCCGTCCGTGGCCTTCAACCTGGTCGTGCCGCTGGTGGCGGCGCTGTTCGCGGCGAACCTCTACACGTTTGGCAGCGCGGTCTGGCGGCAGGCGGAACGCAAGATGCGCCTGCTGGCCGGACTCAGCGCAATCGTCTTCGCGGCGCTGCTGGGCAACGCGGACGGCGCGCTGCAATGGTTTGCGCGCCTGCGCGGCGAGGACGGCGCCGCGCCCGCCGGCCTCGCCTGGCTGGGTGAGGCCCTGGGCAACATCCTGCGGGGCCGCCCGGCGCCGGGTTTCGACTACTGGCACAGCACGCGCCTCATCGAGGGCGCCATCCACGAGTTCCCTTTCTTCAGCTTTCTCTACGGCGACCTTCACCCCCACGTGCTGGCGCTGCCGTTTACCATGCTGATGCCCGCGCTTGCCCTGGCGTTCGTCCTCAGCTACCGCACCGACGAGGACGACGCGGCCCGGGCCGCCGGTTCTTCCGTACTGACGTGGCTGCGTCCGCTGCTGCGCTTTCCAACCTTGCCGCTGCTGCTGCTCGGCGGTTTCGTGCTCGGCTTTCTCCGTACGGCGAATACCTGGGACTACCCCACCTACGCTCTGCTGATAGGGGGAGCGGTGGTGTTGGTGGAGCGCCGGGGCCTCATGCGCCTGGAGATACCGGCGTGGGTGCGGGTGGGGACGGCTGCCCTCGGCTTGTTCCTCGTGGGGCGCATCGCCTTCGGCCCCTACCTCGACCATTACCAGACCTTCTTCCTCGGCATCGTTGGCATCGACGACCAAACGCCGCTGTGGCAGTACCTGGTAATTCACGCCGTACCGCTCTTCTTCACCGCCGTCTTCCTGTGGTGCGCGCTGCCACGCTGGCGGGCCACCGTGGATCTGCGCTTGGTAGGCGGTTTGATCGTGCTGCTGGCGGCGCTTGGCATCTGGCTGGTGCAGCGGCCGCTCGTGCTGGCGCTCCTGGTGGTCATGGCGCTGGCGCTGGTAGTGGCGTTTGCGCCCCATACCGCCCAGGAATCCCGCAGTGCGCGACCGCCGCGCTCGGGCAAACGACGGCGCAAAACGCCGCAGTCCTCCCCATCCCTCGGGGCGCGTCCCGCGCGCCTGGTGGCCGGAATGGTGGCGTTGGCGGCGCTCTTGGGCATCTTTCCTGAGTTTCTCGCCATCGAGGGCGACGTAGGGCGCATGAACACCGTCTTCAAGTTCTATCTCCAGGCCTGGAATCTGCTGGCGCTGGCGGCCGCGGTATCGTTGCCGCTCATCTGGCGGCACGCATCCGCCATCACGCGGCGCACCCTACTAGCCGTGAGCGCGCTGCTGGTCCTGGTGGGCCTCGTCTACCCGCTCTCGGCCGTGCCTGACCGCGCCGAGCAACGGCTCGTGCCGGAACTGAGGACGTTGGACGGCGCGGCGTTCATGGAGCAGGCCGTGATTGTGGACCAGGACCGCCAAATCCCCCTCAAGTGGGATCTGGAGGCAATCCGCTGGCTGCAAGATCACGTGGATGGCACGCCCACGGTCTTGGAAGCCACCATCCCCTACTTCCGCTGGGGCGCGCGGGTCTCCATCCACACCGGCCTGCCCGCGGTGCTGGGCTGGGATTCCCACGAATGGCTCCAGCGCGCGGAATACCGCCCCATGATCGAGCAGCGCCGCCAGGACGTGCAGACGATCTATGAGACCGCCGACCTCTCCCAGGCGTTGGCGCTGCTGCGGCAATACGGCGTGGACTACGTCTACCTGGGCGACCTGGAACGCGCCTACTACACCGGCGCCGGCCTGGAGAAATTCGAGCAAATGGCCGGCCTCGGCATCATCCCCGTCTTCCGCAACGAACGGGTCACAATCTACCGCGTGGAACCAAACTAAGCGCCCCCGACTACCATTGCCTTCACCTCTTCCCAGTGCCTTAGCCTCTTCCCAGTCTCCCACTGAATCGGTAAACTCTCCCACCCCGTAGCGCGGGGGCTCGTCCCCCGCCTCCTGAGACTCTCCCACCCCGTAGCGCGGGGGCTCGTCCTCCGCCTTCTAGAACTCTCTCATCCCCGTAGCGCGGGGGCTCGTCCTCCGCCTCCTGGGGCTCTCCCATCCCGTACCCCGGGGGCTTGTCCCCCGCCTTCTTGGGAGATCGATGGGTTGCGGGGCATTAATGGGATCACCATCCCCATCAAGACCCGATACACAGGTGTAGGGGCACGACATGTCGTGCCCCTACACCTGTGTAATTGGCGTCAATCGCATGAATCAGGCAGACTTGGCCTGCCTGCCTCGGTCAATTTCCAAACGCGCCTCTCTCGCTTTCACGATGTTGACGCTTGCGTTAGTATGGTTAAGGTAGGCTCTTCTCTCTTATCCGGCGACAAACTCTCAGGCATTCAAGGATTCGGCAACGTGGCAACAGTACGGCTCATCGACACCAGCACGGCGGAACGGGCGCAAGTGGCGGACGTGCCCGCAATGAAGCAGATCATCGACTACTACGCCAAGCAGAACCGCATGCTCTTTCGTTCGCTGGCGGAGCTTTACGGCGGCATCCGCGACTACGTGGTCTGGCGGCAGGACGACGCCGTGGCCGGCTGCTGCGCCCTGCACGTCATGTGGAAAGACCTGGCCGAGGTGCGCGGCCTGGCGGTGCTGCCGGAGTACCAGGGACAAGGCATCGGACGCCAACTCGTAGACGCCTGCGTCGCCGAAGCCCGCGCCCTTGGCATCAAGACCGTCTTCACGCTCACGCTGGAACCCCGCTTCTTCGAAAAGTGCGGCTTCCGCCGCGTGGAACGCGACACGCTTTCTATCAAGGTTTGGCAGGAATGCTACCGCTGCCCGAAGTTCTCCAAGTGCGACGAAATCGCAATGATACGCACGCTGCACGAGTGAGGCGGCCGGATTGTTCCGGCGGCAAGCCCGCGTTTGCGCCCGGCTTGAGGCAACGATCGTCCCATTTCCCACGGGCCGCCGGCCCACATTCACACTTTCTTGATATTCCCCGTGTAACGTGCAGTGTGGGACGCTGAGGCGTGTGAGAGTTTCTCCGCGCGAGACGGGCGGAGTAGGAGTATGCGGTCGGTAACCGCAAGAATGCGCGATTGCGCGCGAGGGGGTACTGCAAGGTGGCAATGACGCGACGTTCGTTTCTCAAGGTGGCCGGTGGCGTGCCGTTGGCGGCAAGCATCGCTTCCGGCTGCGGCTTCTTCGAAGATTTGGTCGGCGGGGATTCCGGCGATAAGACGGTCAGCGTAGCGGTCTTTCTGGCCCAGGGACAAGGGCAGGGCGCCAACTTTCAGGCCGCCCAGGCCGGCAACATCCTGGCCAACGTCCAAGCGGCCGCCAACGAAATCAACGACCAGAACCTGGGCTTCCGGATGGAGGTCAATCTGACCGTCGTGCCGCCGGGGCCGGCGTTCAACTTTGCCGCCTTCTTTGGCACGGCCAACAATGCCGAGCCGACGCCCACGCCGTTCAGTCCGATTGCCGAAACGCTCAACGAGGCGGCGGCCAGCGGGGAAATGGCCAGCGGCGACCCGCTCCCCGACCTGCTGATGATCAGCACCATACGCGAACTGCCGCTCCTCCTCGAGGAAGGCATTATCGAGCCGTTCGAGCAGGCCACCCGCGTTGACGGCAGCATCGACCTTTCCGCGTTTGCCCCGGGGGCGCTGGAGGCCGTGACCTGGCAGGGCCAAGTGCTCGTCTTGCCGCTCTCCAGTTCCATCAACACGCTGACGTACGACGCGGTCCTGCTCGCCGACGCCGGCGTGCCGGCGCCCACCGGCGCCTGGACCTGGACGCAGATGATCGAAGCGGGCAAGAGCCTGACCTTCAGCGATGACGATGGCGGGCAGTGGGGAACGTATGCCCACGCCTCCGTGCCCATGCTGCTCAGCCTCATCTGGAGTCACGGCGGCGAAGTCTTCGACGCCCAGAATGGCGCCGTTCGGCTCTCCGAACCCGCCGCGCTCAAGGGCATCGAAATGTGGCGCGACATGATGACGTTCCACCAGATCGCGCCAAATCCGCCGGCGGGTTCCTTCGCCTTCATGAGTTCCAACCGCAACGGCATGCAAGTGCTCAGTTTCGATGAACTGCCCCAGCGGGGCGGTGGCGGCGGCGGGGGAGGCGGCGGCGCGCAGCCCAGCGCGACGGCGCGCCTGGCAACGGCCGTGCGTTCCGGCGGCAGGCAAGGACTGGGCGCGGAGCAAATCCACGCCGCGCCGCTGCCGGTCGACGCGCGCCAGGCCACGCAAGTGGCGCCGACCGCGGGCATCGGCGTGGGCGCGCAGGCCAAGGATACGGGACTGGCGGCGCAGGCGGCCATGGTGCTCTCCCGTGAACTCTCCCAGTTGCCCGTGTCCTTCTTCGGCTATCCGGTCTATAACGTAAGCGGCGAACGCATCAAGCAGGTGCGGCCCAGCTTGAGAATCGAGGACGCCACCATCATCGCCAACGCGCTCGGCTACAGCCGCGGCGTGCCGCCTCTGCTCGCCCCTTACTTGGATTCCTTGTTCATGCAACACCTCATGACGCCGATCTTGAGCGGCGAAAGCAGCGTGGCCGAGGCGGCCCAGCAGGTGTCGATCGCCATGCAGGAGATGCTGCGGCAGTAGGCAGGCGCGAGAAGAGGCGCCGTACAGCGCAGCACGCGCCCGCTGCCAGGATCACCGTGCAGAAACGAATGAAACGAGGAGTCATACCATGGGTTTCATTGCAGTGGCCCCGTTCAGGGGGCGCGGAAGCGTCGCGCGAGTGTTCACCGTGAACGGCGGCGAACGCCGCATCCCGCTCGGCCGTTTCGCCTTGGCCGCACTCTTGGCGTTCGCGGTCTTGATGAGCGCCGCATGCGGCGGGGATTCGGAATCCGCCGCCACAGATACGGCGGCGAGCCAGACCGCGGCATCGCCGGCGGCCGGCGAGAGTGAACCGCAAACGCTGTCGGCGAACAACGCGAGCGAAGACGAACTCGCGGCCGCTTTCGAAGCCGCCGGCATCAGCAACGCGGCAAAATGGGCGCACGAGGTGGTGGAGTACCGTCCCTACCCCGCGGACGATACGGAGTTCAAGAAACTGCGCGCTGAGCTTGCCAAGTACAATCCAGGCCCCGGCGTCGTGGACGCGATCGTTGGGCAGTTGCACTTACCGTGATTCAACGCATCAGGCAAAACGGACGCGCCGAACTCTTGCGGGCGGCGTTGCTGGCGCTGGCGGCGCTCGGCGTAATCGGCACGGCGGGCGAGTTGGCGTTGGCGCGCCACTGGCACGACTGGATTCAGGCGCTGCCGTGGGCGGCACTCGGCGGAGTCTGCGTTGGCTTGGCGACCCTGCTGGCGCGCGTTTCACGACTGACGGTCCGGCTCGCCCGCGCGATGGCGGCGACGGCGGTCATCATGGCCGCAGTGGGCATCTGGCAGCATCTGGCGGCAAACTACGATACCGCGCCGTTGGACGGACGCTACACCGACCGCTGGGAGTCGATGTCCGTCTTCGAACGCTGGTGGGAAATCGGCACAGGCGCGGTGGGCGTTACGCCGATCCTGGCCGCGGGCGTGCTCTTGCAGATCGGGCTGGCGCTGGCGGCAGCCACGATTGGACTGGGCGACGCTGAGGAAACCGCCACGCGCTTGGTCGAAAGTGATCGCGAGACGCCGCCGTAGCGTACCCCGGCGCAACCGACATGCTTCTGTGAACGAGGCCAACGTGTAGGGGCGGTTCGCGAACCGCCCCTACGTTTCATTCAAGCATTAACGTAGCGCGGGGGCTTATCCCCCGCCAGAGCAGTAAGCGCGCCGGGCCTCCTGCCGCCGGTCACTCGCTTATCGTCACCTCTTCCAGCGGCTGCACGTTGCCGAATTGCGGTTCCGGGCCGGGCGTCGGCGCGGCCCAACGCGCGGCGTTGGCGATGACGTGGCGCACCTCCGCCTGGTAGAACGTGGGGAAAGTCTCGTGTCCGGGGCGGAAGTAGAAGACCTTGCCGTTTCCGCGGTGGTAGCAGCAGCCGCTGCGGAAGACCTCGCCGCCCGCGAACCAGCTTATGAAGACCAGCGTATCCGGTTCCGGGATGTCGAAGAACTCGCCGTACATCTCTTCGTGGGGAATGTCGATATATTGCCCCACCCCCGCCGCGATTGGATGGGCGGGATCCACGACCCAGAGACGCTCGTTCTCGCCGATCTCGCGCCACTTGAGATTGCACGTCGTGCCCATCAGCTTCTTGAAGATCTTGGAGAAGTGGCTGGAGTGCAGGCAGATCAGCCCCATGCCGTCCAGCACGCGGGCGTGCACGCGCTCCACAATGGCGTCCTCCACCGCGGCGTGCGCCTGGTGCCCCCACCAGATGAGCACGTCGGTTTCAGCCAACACGGCTTCCGTCAGGCCGTGCTCCGGTTCGTCCAGCGTCGCCGTGCCCACGTGGAAGCCCGGCTGCGCCTCCAGGTAATCGGCAATCGCGCGGTGGATGCCCTGCGGATAGACCCGCCGGATATGCTCGTCCTTCTTCTCGTGCCGAAACTCGTTCCAAACCGTAATGCGAACGGGCTGAGACATGTGCCTTGCTCCTTGAACATATCGATGAAGTCCCCAACGTCCACGCGCCAAGTTCCCGCCGCCACCGCCCTAAGCCTACCCGCGGCAAACCCCTCTCTCCACACCCTCGCCCCCAGTGGCGCACTAGCATCATACACAATCTACGCTGACGGCATTCCGCGCAAGCAGGCCGCCATGCGTCCAGGTCGGCTGCAATTGTGCAGAATCTTCATCCTAGTAGCTGCGAGACTCGTAGCTACCTATTCCAAGACAACGCACAGGCTAGGGCCGTCCTCTTCACGGCGAATGTAGGCAGCGTAGCCCTGCCGCAATCTGCGTTGAAACTTGCCATGTATACCGTTTTTGACCGAGCACTTGGCCTCCGAGTGCAGAGCACCCGGAGGCCAAGTGCTCCAACAGTAATCGCCACTTGGAAGCTACCCAACGCCGCCTTTTCATGACGAATCGATGTACAATTGAATGGTTAGAAATGGGCTGAGGAATGCCGTCTCGCTTCGATACTTGCACATCGAATTTGGTCAGTTGCAAATTGGGTAGTCGTGGCACACGAGGTATGAGTATGACCGGAATATGGACGAACACAGGGGAAGGATGGCAGTTGGGTTCGCCCCAGGCGTTTGAAGATGAAGCCACCCTACACACACTGATAGAACAGAACCCTCGGCTTCTGCCACTCGCCGGTTCGCCAAATCTCAGTGTATTGGGATCCGAAGTATATTTGGGAATCGGCTACGCGGACCTGGTGGCGGTAGAGTCGTCGGGCCGCCCCGCCATCATTGAAGTGAAGCTAGCCAAGAGTTCGGAGGCGCGTCGAGCTATTGTGTCACAGATCATGTCATACGCGGCGTTCCTACATGGATTAACGGTCGAAGGACTTGAGCAAGGACCTCTCAGGAGGCCCCTCGCAGATGCAGGATATGCGTCCATCTTGAATGCCGTACAGTCTCAGGACCAGGAAGGTGCAGTGGATGTTGATTCATTCACCGCTTCTATGCAAGAGTTTCTTGACCGGGGGAACTTCAGACTGGTTCTTGTGCTGGACGAAGTGCCGGCTGAATTAGAAAGGCTCGTTGCTTACCTGGACGCAATGACCATCCAGGCGCTGACGATTGACCTCATCACCCTGACAGTCTACGAATTAAATGGCGCACAGGTCGCCTTGCCACAGCGCGTCTCACCTGATCTCAGTGCAGCGATACCCTTTGTAAGCGATGGCGGGAGCCCGCCCAAAAAGGTCGAAGGCATAGAGTCAGATGGTTCCGCTGCGTTTCGGGCGTCGGTCGTAGGCGCAACCGATGAAGCCCGCGCCATGTTTGAGGAGTTAATTGCTTGGGCGGAGCAGATAGCCGAATTGCCAAACGTGCGTCTCTCTTCCTTCGCCGGCGTAAACCGCTACACGCTGCTGCCTCGAATTATGCCAGACAACGCTGGCTTGGTGACTATCTGGAACGACAATCAGCAGCCTTACATCTCGGTATGGAGGTCCGTCTTCAAGCGGCACGCCCCAAACTCAATTGAACTCGTTGAAGCGGTGATTGAGCCACTCAAGATTGGACAAGGGAACACCATTCACGAGATTACGCCCCGGGTAATCGACGTCTTCACGAAAGCCTATGAAGAGGCGAGCAGCCGGTAGTGTCCATCGGCACAACCCGAGATACGCGCGAGATTGGGTACAGCACATTTGCAGGGCACTAAGCTACGCGGACAGATAGCCTCACCCCTCTTACGGAGTTTTTCTTAGCGCGCCGAGGCTTCTCTATTCAGCCGCGTGAAGAACTGCTTCATCAGCAGTTTGGCGGCTTGGAGCATGAGGCGTTGGCCCACGCGGGCCAGGGTGCCGCCGGCTTGGCCTTCGCCGGTGACGTGGATGGTGGTGACGCCGGGCTTCTTCTCGGAGAGCGCAAAGCTGCCCTCGCCTTTCACAAAGCCGGGGCCGCCCTTGCCTTCCACGATCATGCGGTAGCCGTTTGGCGGGTCCCGGTCGGCCACCGCCACCGTGCCCTGGTAGCGCCCTTTGATGCCGGCCACGCCCACGTTCAGGGTTGCCGCAAAGGTATCGTCGCCCGCCGGTTCCAGCTTCTCGCAGCCGGGGATGCACGCCGCCAGCACCTCCGGGTCTTGCAGCAGTTCCCAGACGCGGTCTCTCTCCGCCTTGATCGTAAACGTGCCTTCGACCTTCATGCGTTCTTCCCTTGCTCGGTGTGTGGCTTATCGTTTCTCCCATGATACCGCCAATGCCGGCCGGCATTCTAATCGGTTATGCCGCCGCAACCATGCAAGAGTAGAGGATTGGCGACAGCGTTCCCATGAGAATCCGCCCAACCGTTCATACTTCGACAGGCTCAGCACGAACGGTTGGGCTGATTCCACTTGACGAATAGGGCCGCTTTGAAAAATGGGGCCATCTTTACGAATAGGCCATTTTGACGAATGGATCCACTTTGACGAATAGGGCCAATTCAGGACGTTTCAACAACTGAGCGTGCTCAACACTCGGATTCACCCGCGTGTGCAATTGAAACACACTTGGTATACTAGACCAAGTATTTTTGGCGCATCGCGCTCTTTGGCGCGCGCAGACACGCTTTTGCGTAGGGGGGGATAGCGGTATGCCCGAGATTACGGTGACAGTGAACGGCACACGTCACACCGGCAGCGTCGAGCCGCGCACGTTGCTGGCGTATTACCTGCGTGACGAGCTGGGGCTCACCGGCACGCACGTGGGATGCGACACCAGTCAATGCGGCGCGTGCACGGTGGTCGTGGACGGTGCGGCGGTCAAGTCTTGCACGGTGCTCGCCGTGCAGGCCGACGGCAGCGAGGTGACCACCATCGAAGGCTTGGCGCAGGACGGCGAACTGCATCCGGTGCAGGAAGGCTTCTGGGAAGAGCACGGGTTGCAGTGCGGCTTCTGCACGCCGGGCATCATCATGACCCTCCACCAGGTGCTGGAGGAGCAACCCGATCCCAGTGAGGACGAAATCCGCCACTCGCTGGCCGGCAACATCTGCCGCTGCACCGGCTACCAGAACATCGTGAAAGCGGCGCAATTCGCCGCCCAACGGATGCAGGAACAGGCGTAGAGGCACTCGTAGTTCTCAACGGCGCACGTACAGCCCACACGCCTTCGCCGCGAGCGGACACCGCCGGCGAGGCGATGCAGAACGATGCGCCGGGAGGCAGACCGGGAATTATAGTCGCGCCTCTTGCCGTTACGGAATTGCGGAGAGAACACAGAGGCTTTTTCTCAGAGAGTTTCAGCCCTCTGCAATTCCAAGGGAAATTGGCAGAGGCCAGGCGCGAAAGTAAAGGAGCGAGGCGATGATCGCTGGCCAGGTATCCAAATTGATCGGTTCGCGCGTGAAGCGCAAGGAAGACCCTCGCCTCATCACCGGCGAGGGCAAGTATACGGACGACGTCATCCTGCCGGGCATGGCGTATTTCGCCGTGCTGCGCAGTCCGTACGCCCACGCGCGCATCAATAGCATCGATACGGCGCAGGCCGCGGCCCACCCCGACGTGTTGGGCGTGATGACCGGCGCGGAAATCAACGAACGGTGCGCGGAACCGTTCCCGCTGTTTGCCATCTTGGACGACATGAAGTATCCGGAACGCTGGCCCATGGCGGCGGATAAGGCCAATTACGTCGGCGAGCCGGTTGCCGCGGTGGTCGCAGCCTCGCGGGCAGCCGCCCGGGACGCGCTCGACCTGATCGACGTAGACTACGAGCCGCTGCCCGTCGTGGTGGACATGGAGACCGCGGTGGACGCGGGCCAGCCCGTCATCCACGAGGACTTGGGCACCAATCAATGCTACGAGGCCACCGACCAGGCCGGCGATCCCGACCGCGCTTTCGCCGAGGCCGACGGCGTGGTGGAAGCGCGCCTGGAGCAGCCCCGCCTCATTCCCAATCCCATGGAGCCGCGGGCGGCGGTGGCCGACTTCGAGCGCAGCAGCGGCAACGCCACGCTGTGGGTCACCACGCAGAATCCCCACATCGAGCGCATGGTCGCGGCCCGCATGTTGGGCATGCCGGAGAACAAACTGCGCGTGATCGCCATCGACGTGGGCGGCGGTTTCGGCTGCAAGATCAATACCTACTCTGAATCCCTGATCGCCATTATCCTTGCCCAGAAAGTCGGCCGGCCGGTCAAGTGGGCGGAAGACCGCACGGAGCACTTCGTCTCCACCAGCCACGGCCGGGGACAGGCGCAGTACGTGGAAGCCGCCTATAAGAAGGATGGCACCCTGCTGGGCATGAAGCTGAAGATCTACGCCGACCTGGGCGCGTACGCGCAGGTGATTTCCCACGTTATTCCCACGCTCACGCCTTCGCTCTCGCCGGGCGTCTACGGCATTCGCGACATCGGCTGGACCACTATTGGTGTCTACACCAACAAGATTCCCTACGACGCCTATCGCGGCGCCGGACGGCCGGAAGCGGCGTACATCATCGAGCGGGTGATGGACCTGATCGCCGACGCGACGGGCAAAGACCCGGTGGCCGTGCGGCGCAAGAACTTCATCCCCAAAGACGCCTTCCCCTACACCACTCCCACCGAGATGGAGTACGACAGCGCCGATTATGAGGCCGCGCTGGATAAGGCGCTGGCAATCGCCGATTACGACAACCTGCGGGCGGAACAAAAGGCGCAGCGCAAGGCCGGTACGCTCATGGGCATCGGCGTGACCGTGACCACCGAGGTCTGCGGTTTCGGTCCCGCCGCCGCCATGGGCGGACTGGGCGGGTTCGAGAGCGCCACGGTGCGCGTGGACCCCATGGGCAAAGTCACCGTTCTCACCGGCGCGTCGCCTCACGGCCAGGGCGAGGAAACCTCCTTTGCGCAAATCGTGGCCGACGATCTCGGCGTGCCCTTCGAGGACATCGAGATCATTCACGGGGACACGAGCATCGTCGCCCGCGGCGTCGGCACCTTTGGCAGCCGCACGCTGGTCGTCGGCGGCACGGCGATTCTCAAGGCCAACGAACAGATCAAGGACAAGGCCAAGCGCATCGCCACGGCGCTGCTGGAAGACAAGATCGGCGATACGCTCGATCCCACCCTCATTACGCTTGAAGACGGCTTGTTCGCCGTGCAGGACATGCCGGACCAGTACGTTACCTGGGCCGAAGTGGGTTCCGAAGCCTACGACGGCCAGTTGCTGCCGGAAGACGAGCAACCCGGCTTGGAGGCGGTCTCCTTCTGGGAACCGCCGGGACTGACCTTCCCCTTCAGCGCCCACATCGCCGTGGTGGAGATCGACCGGGACACAGGCGAGGTCTCTTTGAAGCGTTACGTTTCCGTGGACGACTGCGGCACGGTCATCAATCCCACGCTCGTGGAAGGGCAGATTCACGGCGGCCTGGCGCAGGGCATCGGCCAGGCGCTGCTGGAGCAGGCGGTCTGGGACGACGAAGGGCAGCTAGTTTCCGGCTCGCTCATGGACTACGCGATGCCGTTTGCTCAGGAATTTCCGATGTTCGAGCTCGACCGCACGGTGACGCCGAGCCCGGTCAACCCCATGGGCGCGAAGGGCATTGGCGAGATGGCGACCATCTCCGCCACGCCCACCGTCGCCAACGCGGTGGTGGACGCGCTCTCGCACCTGGGCGTGACCCACGTAGACATTCCCATGACTGCCGAGCGCATCTGGCGGGTACTGCAGAAACATGGCCGTAGCCGGAGAGGAGGCCGCTCATGATCCCCCAAGCGTTCGATTACTACGCGCCGACGTCCGTTGCCGACGCCCTGCGGCTGCTGCGGCAGCACGGGGACGAGGCGAAATTGCTGGCGGGCGGCCACAGCCTGCTGCCCATCATGAAACTGCGTCTATCCACGCCGCAGTGCCTGATTGACCTGGGCAAGATTTCCGAACTGCGCTTCATCCGTGAGGAAGACGACGGCAGCCTGGCCATTGGCGCGATGTCAACCTACCACGACATCAAGCATTCGGCGCTCGTGCAGGCGCGCATTCCCGCGCTGGCGCAGGCCGCCGGTGAGGTGGGCGACGTGCAGGTGCAGAACAAGGGCACCATCGGCGGCAGCCTGGCCCATGCCGACCCGGCGGGCGATTTCCCCGCTTTGGCGCTGGCGCTGGGTTTCGAGCTTGTCACCGCCACGGCGCGCTCCGGCCGCACGCTGTCCATCGACCGCTTCTTCCGCGACCTGCTGACTACGGCGCTCCGTCCCAACGAGATTCTGACCGAAATCCGCATCCCGGCCCTGCCGCCCCGCACCGGCGTTTCTTACCAGAAACTGCCGAACAAGGCCTCCCACTACGCGGTGGTGGGCGTGGCGGCGGCGATTACGCTGGATGACGACGGCGCCTGCGCGGCAGCGCGCATTGGCGTGACCGGCGCCGGCCCGACGGCGGTCCGCGCCCGCAACACCGAGCGCATCCTGCGCGGCAAACACGTCGACGCCGCCGTCATCCGCCGCGCCGCCAAACGCGCCGCCGCCAACATCGAGGACCTCAACGACGACCTCCACGCCTCGGCGGATTACCGCGAACACCTGACGACGGTGTTCGCCGGACGGGCGATTGAGGAGGCAGTCGCTCGCGCTGGGTGACGGCGAGTACTAGAGTGGCAAGTTCGTAACTGCCGCATTCGTGATACTTGCAGTGGGTGGTAGCGACAGATTGCGCAGGATAGGCAATAGACGTAGGGGCACGACATGTCGTGCCCCTACGTCTGTTATCGAACTCTAGAGTATTCCCGTGTTATTCTTGAAGCCAAAGTCCGGGGGATGGCTAATCTGGATTGTGGCCCGCATCGGAATGACCGCTTTACTGGCGGGAACGGCACGCCGTGTGATGTCTAACTGTAGTTGCAGCCAAGCGATAGGTCGAGCGGACGACTAAGCATGCTATAGAGGACGCACCGAGGAAGAGGATAATCCAGATGAATACACATGACATCATGACTCTGATACGCCGCGCCCCCTGGCGTGAGGCGGTCATGTTCAAGGATTCGTGGCCGCACGAATACGTTGTCATCAAGAAGGACGGCCAAGAGGAATTGCTGGCCGCGTTCTGTGAGCGCATCACGCGAGGGGAGGGTGTGGAGTGCGCGTTCTTCAACCAGAGACGGCTGTACCTCTTTCTGGGGGATTACAAGTACTGGACCATGACGGACTGCGCCGATATCGACTTGGCGACAGATGACTATGTGCTGAACCGGGCGCTCCTGTACCGGGACCGCCGGGACTTCGTGATTAAACCTGGAGACACTGGGAAGCGATAGGAAATCAAATTGGGTAACGGCGAAGATGAGGTAGAACAGTTGAGTGTCCGCACCATGTGGCAGGATGAGGCGCGCGACTTCACCCCCTGGCTCGCCGAGAATCTCCAAGTCTTGGGCGACGCTATAGATTTGAAACTGGAATCTCTCCAGACGGAAGCGCAGGTGGGGCATTTCTCCCTAGATATCTTGGCGAGAATTGCCGGCAATGGTGCGAAAGTAGCTGTTGAGAACCAACTAGAGGTAACCGACCAGGGCCATCTTGGGCAGTTGCTCACCTATGCAACCGGACGCGACGCACACATCGCAGTCTGGGTCGCGCCGGACTTCGTGTACGAACATGCGCAGGCCCTGCACCGGCTCAACGAATGGACGAAAGACAGCATCCGGTTCTACGGCGTCAAGGTCGAGGTCGTAAAGAGGCCTGGTGGCGACCGTTCGCCTAGGTTCCGCAAGGTCGTGTGGCCTGGCGGCTGGCGCAAAGAGGCCACACTCCAATCGGGAGAGAAGGATACTGACAAACGGAAGTACGCTGAGTTCTTTTGGCCGCTACTTGCTAAGCTGCATGGCAAGGGCTTTGAAGAGAGGCCGGTCCAGTACTTTGACCACACCGGCCGCATGTTTCGCTCTAACCTTTACCCGGGCATCAGGTATGCGGCGGAATTATCTAGAGACAGCGCCTGGGTGATCCTGAGCATATACATGAATGAGAAGGGGGTCACCAAGCGAGTTTTCGACACATTGAAGGACGACCGGGTGAAGATTGAACAGAGCATCGTCGTTGATCCCAAGCCGGAATGGCATTGGTTAAGGCATGAAAACCGGAATTTCTCCTCCATCTGCATCAGGAGAGACGGATCCATAGACTATCCTTCTGAGAAGTTGGCGGAAACTGGGGCATGGATGCTTGAACTCCTACCCAAGCTTAGAGACGTCTTCGATCAGCAGCTGGAAGTGATACTTGGTTCCAAATGACCAACAGAATCCCCGTCGGTTGTAATCGCCTCTACCCCACAAACGCGGCGTCAGTGGATTCAAGGAAAGGCCACGATAGGAAGTGCCACCAAAGCCCGTGCTCGTCTCGTGGTCATCGGGGAAAGACTCCGCCTGGGCGTTGCACGTCCTGCGACAGCAGCCGGAGCGGTACGACGTGCGCGGCGTTTTCACCACGGTGACGCCTCACTTTGGTCGCGTCTCGATACAGGCCACGCCAATACAGTTGCTGCGCGTGCAGGCGGAGCGGCTGGGGCTGCCGCTCTATGAAGTACCTATCCCGTATCCGTGCTCCAATGAAGAATACGAAGCGGCGATGGCGGCATTCCTGGAGCAAGCGCGCGGTCTGCCGCCGGAGTTGACGGCCAAGACCGTTGCCTTTGGCGATCTGTTTCTCGAGGACATCCGAGCGTACCGCGAATCGAAGCTGGTGGGCACAGGTTTTGACCCCATCTTCCCGGTCTGGGGCCTGCCCACGGCGGAGTTGGCGCAGACCATGCTGCGCGCCGGACTGAAGGCCATCGTCACAGCGGTAAGCCCAACGTCCAAGCTCGACCGCAGCTTTGCCGGCCGCTGGTTCGATCAGTCGTTCCTGGACGACTTGCCTGATGGCACCGACCCGCTCGGCGAGAACGGCGAGTTTCACACCTGCGTCGTGGCCGGCCCCATGTTCAGCCGGCCCATTGCCGCGCAACCTGGCGAAATCGTCGGCCGGCCCGTCAGCCGCCACCACGACGGCAGCGGCGGCACGGTCACCGCCTGGTACGCGGACGTGGAGTTGTGGGAGGAGTAGGGCGCCTTTCGATGCGCTTCTGCCACACTGCATTTATGCCGGCGCCAGCGGCAGATCGAGAAACTCCGCGAGCACTTCCAGGTAGCGTTCGCCGCCGGCGTAGAATACGTCGTCGTGCCGGGCGCGGGGGACGATGTAGCGCCGTTTCGGTTCGTTGGCGGCGTCGTAGAGGATGTCCGCGTGTTCCGCCGGCACTTTCTCGTCGCGGTCGCCGTGGATGATGAGCACGGGCGCGTGGATGCCCGCTAGGTTTTCGCGGTTGCTGTAGCGCGTATAGAGCAACGGTCCCAGCGGCAGAAACGGAAATATCACCCGCGCCATGTCCGGCGTGGAGGTGAACGTGGACTCCAGGATCAGCCGATAGGGCGCTTCTTCGGTCGCCAGGTGGGACGCCACCGCGCCGCCCAGCGACTTGCCGTAGTAGACGATGCGGTCGGGATTCACGTCGTCGCGGCTCTGCAAATAGGACAGCGCGTCCCGCGCGTCCTGGTAGAGACCCTCCTCAGACGGCTTGCCGGAACTCTGCCCGTACCCCCGGTAGTCGAAGATGAAGAACCCCACGCCCAGACGGTCGTGCAGCAGTTTCATGTACTCTATCCGTCCCGGCACCGACAAATTGCCGGCGTTGCCGTGGCACCAGAGAACAATCACGTCGGTGCGGCCGGGCACGAACCAGCCGTGCAAGCGCCCCTCTTCTCCGAACTTCACGTCCTCATAGGCAAGCCCCATCTCATCGGGCGTCATGTAGGTCTCGCGTGTGGGAAAGTAGAGGAAGGCGTCTTCCAGCCTCAAGACGCGCGCCAGCACGACAAGGCCAATCAGGATAGCAACGACAACGAGAATTCCTGTGCCCATGTTCCGCGCAGTTCCGATGAGCGTGTTCAACATGACGCGCGCCGTGTTGCGGTGAGACTCCATAGACATAGTACGCCGCGGTCATGCTAATGGCGAACGCCCGCCAACGCCCTATAGGGTATTCGTCAACGTATCTTCAGCGAGGCTGTGCGAATATGGCGCGTCGCGCCGGCCCTAGCCCCGGTCCGGGATATGGCAGTTGGCGTGCCAGAGCGAGTCTGCCGGCGGCGGCTCCGGGGCCTGCTGCATCGAGTTGAAGTTCTTGAGCGCCGGGCGCACGTCGGCTTCCCAGATGTCCTCCACGTCGGCAAACGTCAGCGGCTTGCGCGTGGGTTGCAGCCGGTCGTATTCCGCCAGCAGTGCTTTTGCGGCGGCGCCCAGGGCGGCCACGATGTCGGCGTGCATCCGTTCGCCGGCGCGGCGATCGGACTCGTAAGCGTCGGCGCCCATGGCAAAGTGCGGGCCGGGCGCGTCCGTGGGCGGCAGACGGGAAAGGTCCACGCCGCCCGGCGTCACCGACCACAGCAGCGACGTTTCGCCGCGGCCGGCGTGGCCGCCCAGGCCCTTGTCGTCCGCGAAGCGCGATTCCTCAGTGCCCATGCCGATGTGGAACACGTGCAGCCGCGTGGCCACGTGCCGCTGCATGATCTCGACGAACACCGGAATGTCCGGGCTGTGCGGGCCGGCGTGGCCGGAGAAGATGATGGCGCCGTGAAACCCCAGCACGTCCACGGCGCGGATGTGGTAGCTCATGTTCTTGAAGAACATCCACGGCGGCACCGACGTGAGCCACGTGCGGTTGTTGCCGATGGTGCGATGCCCCCAATTGGCGGACGTCCCCGCCTCGTGATTGTGCCAGTACGAGGCCGGCATCACGATCCCGCCGTACTCCTCCGCCGCCTGGCGCATGTGCCCCGCCGGCCGCAAGGCGTCACACCCCAATACGTTCTGCGGCCCATGCGGCTCGCACAACCCATAGGGCATGTACACCACCGGAAACGCCGCCAGCGCCGCATTCAACTCATCCGGGAACATCAATTCCCAACGCACTTCTCGCTGTTGCATGGTCTATTGCTCCTTGGGGGTGTGCGAGTTTGACCGGTACAATCGGCTCTTTCGTCGGTCACTCCGCTATGAGTGTACTGGCCTGGCGATGTTCAGAACAGCGTTTCAGTCTCGTATTTTCGATTTGACAAGGTCTGACACCGCCCCAATTGTCATGTCCGGGCGGACCGTAGTCCCGTCCGGCAACCCGGTACCTTGTGTGTCTACCCAAATGGCATAGATGCCCACCTGCTGCGCGCCGCGAATATCGAAATCCAGGTTATCCCCGACCATCCAGGCTTCGGTAGACTCCACGCCTAAAGATTCGAGGGCGTGCCGGAACGCTCGCTCGTCCGGCTTGCCGATCCCGAACTCGCCCTCGACCTGAATGTGGTCGAAGTATTCTGCCAGGCAGAACCGCTCGATCTTCGCGCGCTGCATCTCGGCGCTGCCGTTTGTGAGCAGACCCAAGCGAATGTCTGTCGTCTGCAGCCGCTGCAGCGTCTCGATGGCGCCGGGAAACGGTCGCATCGCCTCATCCCTGATTTGATTGTACCGCTCACCCATGCGGGTGACGAGCGGCGAATCGGGAATGTTGAATTGGTCAAATGCCCTCAGCAAGATGTCTCGCCTGGCTTGCACCATGTTAAGACGACCCAGGCGCGCACGCTCCATGTCGCTCCAATACCAATCCCGGGCTTGCAGGACGGCACGCTGGAGTTCCCCTACAGTCACGACTCCCAGACTGCCGGCAAACTCGCGGCAGAGCTGAAGCCACGCCGCATCGGGGCTGGTGTACCAGTCCAGGATGGTGTCGTCGAGATCGAGAAGAAGTGCTTTGGGTAGATTGTCCATAGTATTCAGATGGCACCGCACTTGGATAATTGAGATTCCCATCAGGAATATGCACGCGTACAATAGCAGATGAGGGGCAGTAGTGCTATACGCTGCTGGAGACGAGTTTGAATACCTAGCAAGACGGGTAGTCTTACAACCCCAAGTCACTGTACTTAGCGATCTCAGGTAAAGAACATGACCAAAGAGACAATTAGAGCCAGCGAAGAAAAACTCCTCGTGTTTATCAGTAGCCGACAGGATGAGGAAGTGTGCCGAGCCAGAGAACTGGCGATAGAGACTGTGGACAACTACTCATTGACGCGGGTATGGGCCTTCGAAGATGCTCCCGCCGGTTCAGAAGCTGCGCGCGATAGATATCTCAAGGAGGCGAGTCGAGCAGACTTTGTGATTTGGCTCATAGGATCTTCGACAACCACGCCAGTCTTCGAAGAGGTAGTGGCCTGTCTTGATGCAGATGGCAGGCTAATTCCATTCATGCTTCCAGCACAAGAAAGAGATTCACAGACGCAGGAGTTGATTGAGAGAATCAAGGGCATCTCAACATGGCGCGAGGTGGAGAACGTCGAGACGCTGCCCGAGCATATCGAGAATGCTCTGACTGACGAATTACTGAGGGCTGCAAAAGATCCGGCGCCAATGAACCACGACCAATACCTAAGTCAGAAATATCGTGACAGCATCGCCGAAACCAAACGTCTCTGGACAACTTTGGGCGTAGGCGATGACCTCGCAAAGAAACTGGCCAATGACCAGTCGGTTGGATATGTGCTGGATCTTCCCACTAGTGGAGTCCTACAGGTTCATGCCACCCAGGGTTCCGGTAAGACATTGGCGGCACAGAGGTTGTACCAACGCGCCATCAAGAATAGGCTTCAAAACCGCGTTGACCCTCTCCCGGTGTTCCTAGACGCAAGATGTGTCAGCGGGGAACTAGAGGGCCACATCAAGAATGCTATAGGGGACCAAGGAAACTTGTACACGCAACGAATCTTGGTTATCGTCGATGGCCTTGATGAGTTGGGTAAAAGCGATGCCAACCAAATGCTTGGCAAAGTCGCATCAATTACTGAAGCTACTCCGGATGTTACCGCAGTTGTGATGACAAGGGTGCTGCCTGGGCTGAAATTCCTGGACGGATCGAAAGCCTTGCCAGATTGCAGCGACGAGCAGTTTCTCTCTATTGCATCAAGAGTAGCAGGTCGAGCCATTAGAGGCTACGAGATTCCCTATCAGGTTTCCAGGACAAAGAATCCGCTCTTCGCGGTGATAGTTGGCACACACTTCAGAGAGTCAAGAAACCCACTGGGGAATTCTCCTAGTCAGATTATCAGTCATTTGGTTCAAGAGATATTGGCGGAAGCCGAGGACTTTTCAGAAGAAGTGGCAGAGCCTCTAAAGAAACTCGCAGTCGAGTGCACCAACTCCGGCGAGAGTGTCAGTAAAGCCACCGTAAATCGTAGAGCTTCGGTGCATGCTCTCCTAGCTAGATCGCGCCTAGTGGTTGAGAAAGACGATAAGGTCGATTTTGCACTTGCGATTTTCAGAGAGTGGTTTGCAGCTAGGGCGATTGTGGAGGGAATGGTTCCACTGTCAGATATTGAATTTGACACTGATAGATGGGTAGTGCCTCTCGCGATTGCCATCAACTCAGAGAATGAAAGCCTCGGTGCTGAGATCATGGAGACCATCTCAAGTAAAGACCCAGGCATCTCAGGCTTGGTACTGGAAGAAGTCAAGCACAACTGGTCTGCGGAAGAAACTCCTGAGCAGCTACCGGAAGGTACGGCAATAGAGATTGGGACGAAATATCGCCAGGCGATGGTCAACTGGAAAGACGGGCTTGGCCCATTGATGAGAGCAGTGGGGCCTCTGTCCCGAGATGGCGACATTCCTACTCTAGCGGTCGCCAAGGGACAGCGAATGGTGGAGACATGCTGGTACGTGGGAAAGGAACAAATGGCCCCAGTAGTCGACATGCCGCTGGGATTAGAACCACGTTCATACAAGCACAGCAAGGACTGGATCCGATGGCGGAGCACGGTCATCGAACACACAAGAGTCTGGCCATGGACTGTATCTAAGGAGGAGCTATCTTCTTCACTTTCAAAGCTGCTGGATACATACAGTCTCACACTCGAATCGGAAATTTGGTTTCGGGAATTTGCATGCGAATTGGCTAAGTCTACAAGGTACGATCTGCACTCTAAGTCCAAAGTTCCCAGGATTAGCGATCTCATCGACTGGATCGATAGTTGGATTACAAAGCTTGGTCGAGGGCTAGGTTCCTCGATCACTGTCGGACAACACAGGCACACGCTTAAGGATTTGGAGCGGGTCCGAAAGCGGCTTCTAGGTTTGCAAAGTAGCATAGGCGACAACACATTGGACCCATGGCCAGGGCAAGACAAGCTGTGGCCTGAAGGCAGAACAGCCGTCTTTTGGTATGAGCTCTACAGCGAGAGACAACTGCTAGAGCGAACCGAGGCAATCTTTGGCGGAGCCCTGAGGATTTACAACGACATCGTCGAACAGTGGTTCCCTGCATTCAACAGACGACATCAAATGAGCTACATGCTACCTCTAAGGCTCGAGGGCGTGCTGAGCTTGAATATCCCTCCCGACGGGGTTCAGAGGAGCAGTGCGACGCTTTTGTGGTGGCCTAGCCTCGTGCACGACAACGGCGAATCCGGAGTGAATTTTGAGCTTGGACCTGACAACCAGGTTCATGGGCCAGAAACTGAGAGAAAGCTAGAGGCGGCCCGAGACGAATTTCTTTCTCACATTGGAAGGTTTTGGGAAAGCAAACAGGTCCTGCCGGGCAGCGAACCTCGGCCGGCCACCAAACTCGCACACGACTGGTTGGTTAGCGACTTGGAAGACTTGCATTGGATTTGAGAACTCAATGCTGGATCTATCTCAGCGACCCTGGAGATGTGGGATTCTGCTTAGAGATGACGCCTGCAACATCAAGTGTCTAATCCGGGCCGTTCAGTGCAGTCATTTACCCGATCATTCATTGGATGAGCCGTATCGGTTGAGGGCAATCGAAGCAGCAGGCGTGCGTTTGGCCAGCAAGTCAGGCGGAGAATGGCTACAGACTTCCATCCAAGGCTATAACTAGACTTGAATACGATTCGCTTGACAATTTCGTGGCCGAAGTTCTAGAGTATTGAACTCGTCAAGGATAAAACCCATTGCCGTCATCGGAATGCAAACATCCTGACTTGAGAGAGTTCCAGCAATGCTCAACGTACACATACGGTTACGCATCTGGAAGTTTTCTTAGTCGTCGCGCTGTTTCAGATTTAGGCTATACTGCACTGAGCTAAGTGTGAGTCATTTGCGCAATGGGAACTCTAGTTTCGCCATGAGTCTTATCTGCCTCTAGAGGGGCTATGGCACCCTATCCGATTGATCAACAATTAGGAAATGAGGATAGTCCACAATGGCATCTCTGAGTTACGACACCGAGAACAGTGTCTACACCTTCGAGACTTCTGAATTGAAAGGCGCGTTGCGGGCGCAGTCGCCGGACCCGCAGGTGGACATCCGGCATGGGATCAGCGACCTCGTGCACAAGCCGAGCGGGGTTTCCATCATTCATCCCAAGTATTCGGCGCTCAATCTCTTTCGGCTGTTCGCGACCCATTCGGGTCTGGGCGAACCGCGCCTGTTCGAGCGCACGGTGAGCGTGGACGGCGATACGCTGACGCTCAACTGGGGGCCGGCCGACGAGCACTTTGCGGGCATCGAGGCGGTCTATCAGGTCAAGGAGCCGAACCTCATCGACCTGACGATTACGGTGCGCGCCGAGGCGACGTATGAGAGCTACGAGATCTTCCTTTCCAACTACTTCGATCCGCCGCTGCTGGCGCACGTCTATCTGGCAACGGAGCGCTACACAAGAGAACCCGGAGAAGAAGAACTGGTCGCGCCCCAGGAGAACCCGGTCTTCAAAGGCATGGGGTTGGTCTACACGCGGGACGCGCACGCGGCGCGGCGCTGCGTGGACGGCCGCTGGGAACGCAAGGAGATGGGGCACCCCACGGCGCAGTTTCGTCCCCAGCGCGAGTACGCCGTGCCCGTGGCGTTCCAGGCCGATATGGAGCGGCGGGTGGCGGCGGTGCTGATGTCGCGGCCCGAGGACTGCTTTGCCGTGACCAGCGGCTACAACACCGACGACCCGGAAGACGCCTGGAAGGCGCAGAACCCGCTTTATCTATCACTGTTTGGCAGCGACTTCGTGCCGGGCACGGTGCGCACGGCCCACGCGCGGCTGGCAATCACGCCGCTGGACGACGCCATGTCGCAGCCGCTGGCGTTGTATCGGGAGTTTCTCGCCGAGGTGGGATGACCGATTCAGGAATACCGGAAAGGGCTTAAGCGCATGAAAAAACTACGTATCGCCGTCATTGGCGCGGGATCGGAGCCCGGCGCGCGGGCGCGGGGCTGGATCGAGACCGTGGCGAAACTCACCGACCACTTCGATCTCTGCGCCATCTGCGACATCAACCCCGCGGTGGCGGCGGAAATCTCGGCCAAGCACGGCGTCAAGCGGTCATTCACCAACGTCGCCGCCGCGCTCGACGAGGCCGCGCCCGATCTCGCGCTCATCCTGGTGCCCACCGACGGCCAGTCGGCGGTGGCCGTGGAAGCGGCCAAACGCGGCATCAACATCATCACCGAAATTCCCTACGGCATCACCTTGGAAGTCGGCGACGCCATCCGCGACGTCTGCCGGGAGCACGGCGTGGTCTGGGAGATTGCCGAGCAGGTCTGGCTCTGGCCGCAGGAGCAACTCAAGGCCAAAATCGTCGCGTCCGGCTACATCGGCAACGTCTCCATGTCACGCCTCTGGTACGCCAGCGGCGCGTACCACGGCTTCAACGCCGTGCGCATGATCCTGCGCGATTCGGTGCGGCGCGTGCTGGCCTACGTGACGGAATCGGAGACCGACCGGTACCTCACCTACGGCGGTGAGCAGGCGACCACGGTGGTCTGGGAGGCCATGTGGATCGAGTACCTGCGCGGCTCGATGTGCCTCTACGAGCGCGCGCCGCGGCCCTTCTCCAAGCACTCCCACCCAAACCACTGGGAAATCGAAGGCTCCAGCGGCCACCTCTCCGGCCGCGACGTGGTGCTGCTGAGCGGTGAACCCGATCAGCAGCAGACGATACGGGAGCACAACGTGACCGTCGGTGACGAGCAGGCGCTGGATTATGTCTACCTGGACGGCGCGCCGGACCTGCGCTGGGAGAACCCCTACAAGGCGTACGGCGTCGGCAGCCTGGACGACGTGGCCAAGGCGGAAATCCTCACCGGCACGCACCGGGCGATTACGGAAGGCGCGCCGGTGCAGTACGGACCGGCAGGCGCCCGCGCAGACCTGGAACTCTCGTTTGCTATGGCCGAGAGCCAGCGGCTGGGGAACACCTGGGTGGACGTGCCCCTGCCGGGGCCGACGGAACTCTCGGAGCGCATCGAGCGCCTATTCGTTGAAACCTATGGGCACGATCCGATTGCCGGCAGCCGGGAGTTGCTGGACGTGCCGATAGGCCGCAAGGGGGTGTGGTGGCCGGCGGCGCAGTGGTTGTGACGGCGCGGATTGCAAACGCGGCCCGCCAGGTCGCAGGTTACAAACCTGCGCTACCGGAACGCAAGACGCAATCCCCCGCTGCCAAGACGCAGGTTACAAACCTGCGCTCTAAGACGTTGAGGATTCTCCCCTCACCCCGGCCCTCTCCCCGAGTGAGCGGATCGACCTCTTGTCCCCTCTCCCTCAGGGAGAGGGTTAGGGTGAGGGTCCGCCGCCTGCCCACCGCGCTTCTCACCCCTCACCCCGGCCCTCTCCCCAGGAGACTGTGGAGAGGGAGTCTAAGCGCGGCCACCGGCCTACACTGAGGCCCCCGGCTTACACTCCGCTCGCGGCCGGGGCCGCCGCGAACGTGTACTCCTCAAACTCGTTCTCGCAGGGACGCCCGTACGCGATCAACATGCGGCGTTCGGCGGGAATCATCACGTAGCCGATTACGCTGTACATCGTCGGGCCGTGTTGGCACATCGACACCGGATCCGCGTGAGCGCGCGCGATCGCGATCACCTGTTCCAGCGAGTGCGGCTGCTGGGCCGTCAGTTTTGCCAGCAGGTCGTAGCGGCCGTGGCTGTTGGCCATGAAAGACTCGTTGTTCGGGCGCAGCATCGGCTTTACGTGTTCCACCAGGCAATGGTTCGAGGCCCAGAGCGCGTGGTCGTCGAGACGCCGCACGCCCATGGCGGTGGGTGTGCGCTCCACCACCGCGCCGTTGCCCGCCGCATCGGTGAACACCATATTGTGGCCGTGGCTCATGATGGGCGTGCGCTCAACCAGAGCAAGCGCTTCGTCCACGTCGGCCGGATACTGCAAGAAATAGCGCAGCGCCACGTTGGCGGGGAGGCCGCGTTCCCAGTCGGCGTCGGCGTTGGGCAGGCTGCCGCCGCCGTAGGTAAGGCCGGCCGCGTTGACGCCCGCGTTCATCCACACCGTGCCGGCCCACGTCACGCCAATGAAATCGCGGCCGCTGTCGGGATGCGCCTCCAGATAGACGTGGAATTTCAGCGCCTCTTGGCTCACGTCGTTCGACTTGTAGTGCACCAGGCCGTGCTCGGGCGTGACCAGCATGAAGTTCGTGCACCCCTGCTGGATGCGCCCTAATTCCTGGCACGAGTTGTAGGCAAGCAGGTCCGCATAATCCACCCCCGCGCCGTCGGCAATGCCGCGCAGTTCCTCCAGCGCCTCCGGGAAGACGTCGTCCAGATTGCGCTCCACCTGCGCCAGCACCCGCGCCTTGTGCGCGTCGGAATACCGGCCTGCGGGAATGACCATGTCTATGGCCACGCCCACCAGGTCGGCAAATGCCTCGCCTTGCTGGCGGCCCATCTCGTACGGCGTACCGCTCAAAACCACCTTGCGCATTGCGCTATCCTCCTCGTCAGCTAAACGCTAAACACCGTGCCCAAGATTATGCCTGCCGCTCTCGCCAAGAGGCGGGGACAAGCCCCCGCCTACGTCTTGGCAGCGGGGACGAGCGTGCACGTGGTAAACGAACATTAGCCGTTCAATCCTCACGCTCTCGTGTCGTCCTCCAACCGCGCGGCATCCGTCTTCGCGGCTACGCGACGGCAAGATACGGCGCCAGCGCATCGCCCAGCAGCGTTTCCAGACACGGCGTCACGTTCCAGAATTCCTTCAAGCGCGCGTATTCCGCGGCGGCGGCGCGGTCGCCCGGCGCGCGCGACTTCACGGCGCGGATCAGCAGGTTCCGCGTCGTGTGCTCCGGCGAGACGAACTCCACCACGTCCGTCCGGTAGCCCATGATGCGCAGCACAAGCGCGCGGAAAGCGTCGGTAAGGATGTCCGCCGTGCGCTGCTTCAGGATACCGTGCCGCAGGACCGGCTGAAAGTCCGGATGGTGAGCGCGGTCGTGCAGTTCGTGCTGGCAGCACGGCGCGGCCAGGATCACGCCGCCGCCCCAGCGAATGCCTTGCGCGATCGCCTCGTCGGTAGCCGTGTCGCAGGCGTGCAGGCTCAGGACAACGTCCGGCGGCGCTTCCGGCGCAAACGCCGCTATCGTCGACTCGTGAAACGCCAGGCCGTCCCACCGCAGCGATTCCTGCAGGCGGCGGCACTTGGCGATGCTTGCCGGATCGGAATCTATCCCGATCACCCGCGTGGAACGGCCTTGCAGGTGGGCGCAGAAGTGGTACGCGCCGAAGGTCAGGTAGGCGCTGCCGCAGCCGCAATCGACGATAGTGAGCGGGCGTTCCGCATTCTCCGCCGCATCCGGCAAGACCTGGCCGAGCAACTCCAGGAACGTATTGACCTGCCGGAACTTGCCGCGCATCGAAGGACGCACATTGCCGGCGCGATCGGTAATGCCGCAGGTCCACAGGAAAGAATCCGGCTTACCGACGGGCAGTGGCTGCCGCTTGGCGCGATCGTGCGCAAAATCCGGGGTCGGTTGCGAGTGCGCGGTCTTGCCTCGCGACACCAGCGCCTTGCCCTTCTTCGTGAGGCGCACGTGGAGATCGCCGTTCGTCGCCTGCGCGTGAAACTGCCGAAACGGCGCGGCCAGCACTTCATCCAGCTTGGCCGGCACGTCCGCGCCGGCGTAGTTGCGCGTCAGCGCCCGCTTGTCGTCGAAGTAGGTGAACTGCACGCGCCGCTCGCCCTTCACCACCACCGGGCGCAGCGTTACTTTTCGCCACGGCGGCGCGCCGCCGCGCGCCTGCCCGCTGGCGGTGAGCCGCAGGAAGTCCTCCTCCCGGCCCACCACCGCGCGAATGGCTGCGCGGTAGTCTTCTTGTCGTGGTTCAACAGTCATGGGCGGCAGGGAGCGGGCCGTTTGCGCCGCTCTTGCGCTAGGGGGCGTTTTCCTCCAGCGCCTCCGGCGTGCGGTGGGTGCGGATGTACTCCAGGCTGCGGCGGTACTGGTCTTCATCGATCAGTTGCTTGGACATGTAGAGGTTCAGCATCACCTCCAGCCGCAGGATCGGATAGAGGCTGTAGCCGTGCCTCCGCAGGCGCGCCGCGCCGCCCTGGTCCCGGTCCACCAGCACAATCGCGTCGCGCGCCACCAGCCCGGCCTCTTCCAGAATCGCCGCGGTTTCCAGGATACTGCCGCCGGAGGTTATCAGGTCGTCGATGATCAGCACGGTCTCGCCCGCCTCGTAGCGCCCCTCGATGCGGTGTTCTCCGCTCTGGCCGCGCGCGTAGATCATGGGAACGTTGGTCGCCAGCGAGAAGGCGGTAGCCAGGTGCAACCCGCCAAACGGCACCCCGGCCACCAGCGTAAAGGGGTGAATCTTCGGATGCCGCATGGCCTGCCCGGAGGTTGCCTCCTGCGCGATGAGTTGCGCGGCGGCGGCCAGCGCCCGCGGATTGCTCACCAGCACGCGGGGGTCGATGTAGATCGGCGAATGCACGGTGGTGCGGCCCAGCGTATAGTCGCCAAACCGCACGCCCCCCAGCCGGAAGAGGTTCTCCGCCAGCCACAAGTTCGAGACCGGTTGCTCCACGTCAATCCCTTTCCCGTGGATACCATCGTTTTCGGACATATCATTATCCGCCAGACCCCGCGCGAATGTCAATTGGCCCGCCGTCCCTCCTCGCCGGAGGCCGTTGCGAAATCTCGCTGGGAGGCGAATAGTCTCCCCTGGGAGACTCTTGCATAGCCCCTTCCCCATTGAGGGGGAAGGTTGGGATGGGGGTGAAACGAATTGACTACATGCTAATGTTAGTTGTAAAGGCACCCTGGATTCCGGCATTCGCCGGAATCACAGAGTTGCGCGAGAGTCTCCCTGGGGAGAGGACCGGGGTGAGAGGGACAAGACGCGCTCCGCTCTGACACCCTCTCCTGGGGGAGAGGGCTGGAGTGCTCCCGTACTCTCCCTCTCCTGGGGCTGGCAAGGCTAGCCCATCGTCGACTTCACATGTCATTCCGAATGGAGCGCAGCGGAGAGAGGAATCTAGGGCGCCCCCTGCACGATCAGCAACTCTAGATTCCTCGCTGCGCTCCGCTCCGCTCGGAATGACACGAGAAGACGGGTGTAGAATACATCTCTCAGTCAGCTCTACCCGAGGTGAGGGGGACAATGCTGTCGCATTTACGTAGCGCGGGGGCTTGTCCCCCGCCGTTGCAAGTAGTGTTCCAGCGAAATGCATTGAACCGGCCGAACACGCAGGTTACAAACCTGCGCTACCGGAAACAGACTACGAACCTGCGTCTGCTGCAGTGGCAAACGACCACCACCATTAGCAAGAGCCGGTGTCCTATGGAGAACACCGGCTCTTGCGGTAGCGCCGAGAGATGGTAGAGCCCCCCTGGGCCGCTAGCGCGCGGCTATCGCGCTTTGCCTTCCCGGTCGCGGCTATCACGCGCGTGTCGTGCCGCGCCCCTACTACGCCGCCGCGCCTTACAGCCTGCGACAAACACCTTCCACAGGCTTCACCGGCTGCGACAACCCTCTCAACAGGTTGCGACAACTCTTACAAGTTGTGGCACACCGGATAACCCGGCCGGTCCGGCGTGCCGCTGCGCGGCAGCGGGTTGCCCGCCGTCACCCGGTCGAAGAACCCGGCGTCCGCCGCCGTCACGTCGCACCAGTAAAACCCGTGGAACTGGAACGTCGGAATGTCGGGTATCCAGCGCCATTCCCCGCCGGAGTAGACGTAGATGCGTTCATCGCCGCTGTAGCGCGCCAGTTGGTTCGCCACCGGATGCGTCTCGTCCAGCGGGATCGCTTCCACCACCGCCGTCGGGAAGGTGTAGTTGGCCAGCACCTCCGGCCACGGCACGCGGTTCACGTAGTCGCTGCCGGCCGGTATCCACACGCGCACGATCGCCCCGTCCGACTGGCGCTCCACCACCGCGTACGTCTGGCCGCCCCGGCCCCGCTTCTCCTCCTCGCGGATGTAGCCCCGGGCGCTGTAGGAGCGGGTGGTGCCGTCGGCGGCGATCCAGCCGTGGCGCAGGGAGACCATGGTACCGTCGGCCAACGCCAGGTCGATGCGGTCGCCCTGGCCCCGCGTCACCGTCACCGCGCTGTTCTGGGCGATCGGTGCCGCCGGCGCCGGCGTCGGCTCAGGCTGGGCGGACACGGTTAAGATCGTGCCCTTCAGGTCCAAGGTCGTCACAACGCTAAAGGCAACGTCATTGTTGAAGTCGATATCGAGGTCGAGCTCGGTGAGCGTAAGCTCATAGGTGAACTCCAGTCTGCCGCCGTCGTTGATCTCGTCGGCCTCATGCTCCAGCAGCGCGTAGCTGCCCGGAGTGGCTCCCAGCGCATCGCTGACCGCGTTGGTCGGCAGGGCCGGAATAGAGATCGTGCCCGCGGGAACCGTATTGCCCACCTTTTCGCCGGCGGCGTCGTACAACTGTCTCCTGACAATCAACGTCTTTGCGTTGTTCAGATCGTGCTTGCCGGTGGAGACGACCAGCTTGAAGGTCGCGCTCGCGCCCTTCTCGATGGTGGAGGGCGCGGTGGAACCGGAGAAGTCCAGATCCAGTTCCGTACCGCCGGCGTCCACGTCCGGCTTCTTGGTCACGTCAACGTTGACCGTGGCGGAAGGAGGGTTACCCGTCAATTGCGAATTGCTCCTTGCGTGCTGGTGTTCACTGCCTCCCTCTGTCTGTATCACAATGGTCCTGGCAATCTGCCACGTCAGCGGCACCGTGCGGCTGACGGCGTTGCCCAGATCGGTAGCGCGGATCTCGTACTCGACCTCCTCCGCATGGTACGGTTTCGTGTCGCTGAGAATGACGTCCGCCACGTCGTCAAAAGTAGCATCAGCTTCCGTAGCAGGGCCTAAAGCGCCGACCTTTACGTCATGCCCATCCATAAGCCGCTCGATGGTGATCGTGAACTTCAGGATGTCTCCGGGTTGCGCAACCCCGAGGTCGTCTGTGCGGGTGACCGTAATGCTGACCCAGTCCACGACGGTCAGAGCGCCATGCTGGCCGGGGCCAGCGCCAAACTCACCCGCCGACACCGTGCCCAGCGACGCGGCCAACAGCATTAGCGCCAGGAAGACGCTCAACAAACGAGACAACGGCCTCACGGTCTTAATCCTTTCAAGATAACGCCCCCGGCGCTTGACGCGCGCAATGCGCGGCGGGCGTCTTTGAGAACAATCGAAACGGACAACCAACACCGGGCCGCGCCGGCGCGCGCGTACACTCCCTCTTGCGCTTGGCGGCCTGCCCGCAAGGCGGCGTCTCACGCCGCCTTGATTATGACTATTGCAAATAGTATCTGAAACAGTAGTCAGCGTCAAACATTGACACAATCCGACACCCGCCGCCCAGGAAACCCTCACCCTAACCCTGTCCCACAAGGAGAGGGGAAAAGAAAGGCCGCGCGCGCTCAGTGCGGGAGAGGGGACAAGAAAGGCTCCTGTCCGACCCCCTCTCCCCCAGGGAGAGGGCCGGGGTGAGGGGGCTGGAGTGCTTCCGTACTCTCCCTCTCCTAGGCTGGCAAGGGTAGCCCATCGTCGATTTCACCTGTCATTCCGAACGGAGCGCAGCGGAGAGAGGAATCTAGTGCGCCCCCTGCACGATTTGCATCTCTAGATTCCTCGCTGCACTGTGTTCCGCTCGGAATGACAGAGTTACGCAATATTCTCCCTCAGAGAGGGGACAAGAGAGGCCGCGCGCGCTCAGTGCGGGAGAGGGGACAAGACACGCTCCCGTCCGACCCCCTCTCCCCCAGGGAGAGGGCCGGGGTGAGGGGACAAGAAAGGCCGCGTCCGCTTGTGTGGCAATGCGCGTCGTGGTATAGTATGTACGCTCTATTGGGAACAATTCGCAATATAACCGCTGCCGCCCCGGCAGCGAGCGAGGCAATTCATGGCAACCGCCCAGAAGACAGACTCCGTAAGCACCAGTTGGCGTCTCGCGCGCTTGACCCAAGGCGTCCGCGGCCGCATCGTCCTGGCCGCTTTGTTCGGCTTGGGCGCGGTGACCACCGGCGTGGCGCGCCTTGCGCTCTCCGGCACGGCCATCGCCATGGTCTTCGAGCAGAAGCCCTTTACGGAGATCATCGTCATCCTGCTCGGCGTGCTCGCGCTGCCCATGCTGCGCATCGTCTTTACCATGGCGCAGCAGTTCATCGCCCACGAGACGGCGGCCAAGATGAAAGTCAAGCTGCGCACCAAGCTCTATGCGCACCTGCTGCGCCTCGGCCCCGGCTTCACCCAGAAGCAGCGCACCGGCGAGGTGGTGGTGAAGGCCGTCGACTCCGTGGAACAGCTTGAGACGTTCTTCGGCCGCTACCTGCCGCAACTGGTGGTGGCCGGTATCGCGCCGATCGGCATTCTCACGTTCATGACCATCCTCGACTGGCAATCGGCGATCATCTTCCTGGCCTTCGCCGTGCTCACGTATCTCGCGCCGACGTTCTTCCGCCGCGCCACCTACCGCGCCAGCCGCGGCCGCTGGCAGGCGAACCGGGCGCTGAGCGCCGACTTCATCGACGCCATTCAGGGCCTCGCCACCCTGAAGATCTTCGGCCGCAGCGGCGAGTGGGGCCGGATGCTGGCCGACCGCGCCCGCGCCCTCTCCACCTCGACCATGAAGGTGCTGGGCATCAACATCGCCGCCGGCGGCGTGAGCATGCTCTTCATGAGCCTCGGCGCGGCCGCAGTGCTCGCCTGGGGCGCGATTCGCGTCGATCAAGGCACGTTGGACATTACGCCGCTCATGATCGTCCTCTTCCTGGGCGTGGAAATCTTCCGCCCGCTGCGGGAACTGAACCAGCTTTACCACACCGGCCTGCTCGGCACCTCGTCGGCCATCGGCATGTTCTCGCTGCTGGACGAGCAGCCGGAGGTGGTTGACGTTGCCGACCGTACGCCGGCGCAAGGGGCATCCGAGATGCCCGCGCAGGCGGGAATCCATCCCGACGCCATTCCCGCCAACGGAAACACGGCCACACCTTTCGCCAACGACGCGCCCCTCGAACCCCGCGTGGACTTCGAGCGCGCGACCTTCACCTACGAGCAAGGCGACCATCCGGCCCTGCAAGACGTTTCCTTTACTGTGCCGGCCGGCTCCACGCTCGGCATCGTCGGCCCGTCCGGCGCGGGCAAGACCACCGTCACCAACCTGCTGCTGCGCTTCTTCGATCCTCAGGCCGGGCGCATCCTGCTCGGCGGCCATGACCTGCGCAACATTCCGTTGGACACCCTGCGGCGGCAGGTCTCCATCGTGGCGCAGGATACGTATCTCTTCCACGGCACGGTGCTGGAGAACATCCGGCTGGCGCGTCCCGAGGCGACCGACGCGGAGGTGCTGGCCGCGGCGCAGGCGGCGAACGCCCACGAATTCATCCCCAAACTCCTCTCCGGCTACCACACGATCATCGGCGAGCGGGGCCAAAAGCTCTCCGGCGGCCAGCGGCAGCGCCTGGCGATCGCGCGGGCAATTCTCAAAGACGCGCCGATCCTCATCCTGGACGAAGCCACCTCCCACGTGGACAGCGGCAACGAGGCGGTGATCCAAGAGGCGCTGGAACGGCTGATGGAGAATCGCACCACCATCATCATTGCCCACCGCCTCTCCACCGTGGCCGGCGCGGACCAGATCATCGTGCTGGAGCGGGGCGCGTGCGTGGAACGCGGCACGCATGGCGAACTGATGGCCCACGACGGGGTCTACGCTCGTCTGGTGGCGGCGCAAGCGCGGCTGCCGGCCGGCGCCGCGGGCAATGGGGAAGCCACTTTCGCCGCGGCCGCCACCAATGGCGATACCGCCCAAGCCCATGCGGCGGGCGCGAAAGCGGCACACACCGAGCCCGCGTCCGACGGTCAAGACGGCCACTTCCTACGCAGCGCCGCCCACGCCAAGCCCATTGAGCCGGTGATGCTCGGCGCTGTGGAAACGAGCAGCCGCCTGATGCGGCTCATCCGCCCGGAGTGGCTGGAATTCGCCATCACCGTCGGCAGCGGCCTGGTGAAAGCCGGAGCCACCATTGCGCTCGGCGTGGCCAGCGCCATGCTCGCTGGCCGGGTGGCCACCGACGGCGGTCTGGGCCCCATGATCCCGATTGTGCTCGCGTTGGCGGTTACGGTGGCGCTCTTCCACTGGATCGAGGCCTGGATCTCCCACGACATGGCGTACCGCATCCTGGCCGACATGCGCATCAAGCTCTTCGACACCCTAGACCATCTCGCGCCCGCCTACATGTACAGCCGCCGCAGCGGCGACCTGACGAGCATCGTCACGTCGGACATCGAGACCGTGGAGTCCTTCTTCGCCCACGCCGCCGGGCCGATATTGGTGGCTATCATGGTGCCCTTGGTGGCGCTCGGCTTCCTCTTGAGTATGTCGTGGCTGCTCGCCCTCGCGCTGGTGCCCTTCCTCATTCTGGTCGGGCTGAGTCCCCATTACATCGGACGGCACACCGACCGGCTGGGCAACCGCTTGCGCGCCGAACTCGGCGAGGTGAACGCCCACATGGCCGACAGCGTGCAGGGCTTGCGCGAGGTGGTGGTCTTTTCGCAGGACGGCCGCCGCTTGCGGGAAATCCACGATAAGAGCGACGCGCTCACCGGCTTGCAGGTGCGCTACGGCAGGCAACTGGGCTTCCAGCAGGGCGCGATCGAGGGCATCCAGGCCGTCGGCGCGCTGGTGGTGCTGATGCTGGGCGCGTACCTGGTGAACGAGGGACTGCTGACGGCGGCAGCGCTGCCGGTGGCGACCATGCTGGCGCTCACCTGCTTTACGCCGGTGGCCGAAATCGCCCGCATCGTCAAGGAGTTGGCAAACGCCTTTGGTTCCGGCCGCCGCGTCTTTGCCGTGCAGGACGAACCGGCGCCGGTGGACGACGGCCACGATGTTTCGCCGGCCGCGGCCGCCGCGCCCGCCGTCGCCTTCGAGGACGTCTGGTTCAACTACGGCCCCGGCGAGCCGCAGGCCCTCAGCGGCGTCTCCTTTGCGGCGGAAGCCGGCCAGACGGTCGCGTTAGTCGGCCCGTCCGGCGCGGGCAAGACCACCGTGGCGCACCTGCTCATGCGCTTCTGGGACCCGCAGCAGGGGCGCATTACGTTCGGCGGGCACGACCTGCGCGGCTTCACCCTGGACGACCTGCGCAGCCGCGTCTCGCTCGTTTCCCAGGACATCTACCTGTTCAATATGAGCATTCGTGAGAATTTGCGCCTGGCGCGGCCCGACGCCACCGACGCGGAGATCGAGGATGCGGCCAAGATGGCGAGCGCCGACGAGTTCATCCGGGCCTTCCCGCGCGGCTACGACTCCGTGGTGGGCGAGCGCGGCACGTCCATCTCCGGCGGCCAGCGGCAGCGGCTGGCGATCGCCCGCGCCCTGCTCAAGCAAGCGCCCATTCTCATCCTGGACGAAGCCACTTCTCACCTGGACACGGAGAACGAGCGCGAGGTGCGCGGGGCCATCGCGGAACTCATGCGCGGCCGCACGACGTTGGTTATCGCGCACCGCCTGTCAACCGTGCGCGACGCGGATACCATCATCGTCCTGGACGAGGGGCGCGTCACCCAACAGGGCGCTCACGAAGAACTCGCCGGCGCGGCGGGCACCTACGCCCAACTCGTCCGCGTCCAAGCGCAACTCTAGCGCCGCATCCTATCGCTTTTCCCTACAACAGGAGCGTCCGGCACGTAGAGTCATCGTCTAGGAGTGTTAGCTGTCTCGTCAACATTCTCGGCTCACTGGCTGGTGTGACTACGTCAGATTGCTACGTTAGACGGTGGCTTACGTCCTCAACTCTTGCAGTATCGCGCTCATTCCGCCACTGGCCTACCCGAAGCCTTGAACCATTCGCGTATCGATTCGGGGCTGAGAAGGCTAGTAGTGGATGAACACTCTACCGGTACGTCCCTCGTAGACCATCGTGATGTCTCGAAGGAATGCCCTCCCCAACAGGGCCAGATACCTCTGACCCCCTATATGTAGATGCGCCCCAGTAAACCTACCAGTTATCGTACTGTCCAGGTCTGGAACATACACCTGCGCAGCGTATTCTGGAAGAGTGTAGCGTCCATGTGCGCCTGCGACCGGGGCGTCTCCAATGCGAGGCAGTCCAAGGCGCTCCGCAAGGCTAGAGTCAATGCAGCTAAGTGTTGCGCCAGTGTCAACCAAAGCCGGAATATCCGTCGGCGGCAAGGAGGGGGACTCAGACCCACCATGGAAGTAGTCAAGGTCAAACCCCACTCTTACCCGTAGCATTGGCCCTTCTGCTACCAGCAGGTCGGCGTTTGGGGCTCCACAGTCTACACCAATCATGGACGAATACCGTAGAAGACCGGGAACACCGATTCCGGTTCGGGCAGACCGATTTCCTTGATCAAGTATGGACCTCTTCCAAATTTTGGCACCGCAACGCGAAGCGCATCGTCAAGCGAGTCGTATGCGCCGATAAGCTCATCGCCCTTAATGAGCGCGTACTTGCCCGCTTGACTTGCTTCCAACTCTTCTCGCCTGGACTCATAGACGGCATACTCTTGGTCCAGTGTAGCCATAGCTCGGCTCCTTGCGTTTTGTCATGTCCACACATTTCAAAGTGTACCACAGTGGTTAGCGCGTACTGATCTTTCCCACGGGTTCAATCCTCAAACGGAAATTCGAGAGACGCTCCAGAAAAGCCCTGGACGTTTCCGCGCCCATGCTCGCCTCCATTTGAAAGCATCAAGAGCCGTGACCGTGGTTGCAGGTGGCAATTGGGCAACATATAATGGCAGAAGGTAGTCAAGGACCTGCGTCCCCGCGTGGGAGTGGCGCGCAAACGCAACCATAGCGCGCGTCCGGCGAGCCGAGGTGGCGAAATGGAAGACGCATGGGACTTAAACTCCCAGGAGCTCTAACGCTCGTGCCGGTTCGACTCCGGTCCTCGGCACCACAACCAAACCTTTCTGCTTTCGGCGCGTGACGGCAGGGCGCAACCCAGACCCCGCCGGCGCGCACGACCGGAGGCAAACCCAGAGGAAGGAAAATACCTCTATGCGCCTGTACGAACTCGTCGTCATCTTCCACCCGGAGGTCGACACCGATACCCTGACGACCGTCGGCGACCGCGTCGTCGGGGCCATTTTCGACCACAACGGCGAGGTGGTTGCGCGCCAGACCTGGGGGCGGAAACGCCTCGCCTATCCCATCAAGCACCTGCGCGACGGCTTCTACGTGCTCTGGCACTTCCGCGCCGACGCCCCGACGCTGGTGAACGAGATCGAGAGCATGCTCATGATCTCCGAGCCCGTGCTGCGCTATCTCACGGTGCGCGCCGAGGGCCTGCCGCCGCTCACGCCGGACCAGCCGCCGGAACCCGCGGCCGCCGCTACCGCAGAAAGCGAGGAAGCGTAACCATGGCCGGGCTGAATAAAGTCATGCTCATCGGACACCTGGGGCGCGACCCGGAGTTGCGCTATACAGGCAGCGGCACGCCCGTTTGCTCATTCTCCGTTGCGGTCAGTCGCCGCCGGGGTGGCCGAGACGATCAACAGGAAGAAGAAACTGAGTGGTTTCGCGTTACCGCCTGGGATCGGCTGGCCGAGATTTGTGCCAATTACCTGACCAAAGGGCAACAGGTCTATATTGAAGGGCCTATCAAGCTCGATCGCTGGACAGGACAGGATGGGCAGGAACGCTCCAACTTGGCGGTCACCGCTTATCAGATGCAGATGCTCGGCTCACGCGGCGAGCGGGCCGCATCCGGAGGCACGCCGGAGGAAGCCGGCGCGCCGGCCGAGGAGGCGGAAGAGAACATCGACCCGGACGATCTGCCCTTCTAACCCCGAACCCTCACCCTAACCCTCTCCCTGAGGGAGAGGGGACAGGAGCGCATCCGTAGCGCGCGAACGCATATCACACTCGTAGCGCGCTAACCTAACAGCACACCCTTAACAGGTTAAAGGAAAGAGAATGATCGATCGAGATTCACGCGGTTCGCGCGGCCGGCCGCCGGGACGGTTTGGCGGCGGCGGCGGTGGCGGACGCTTCGGTGGGCGCCGGCGCGGGCCGGGCGGACGCGGCCCGCGGCGCCGCCGCTCTTGCTACTTCTGCGGCAACGCCGTCAAGGTCATCGACCATAAGAACGTCGACCTCCTGTGGAACTACCTGGACGATCGCGAAAAGATCGTCGGGCACCGCCAGAGCGGCACCTGCGCCAAGCACCAGCGGCGCTTGGCCACGGCCATCAAGCGCGCGCGCACGCTGGCCCTGCTGCCCTACACGCCGGAACACGCGCGGGCGCGGTAGAGCGGCCCGCGCCGCGGAGCCGGCGCCGTAAGCCATGTCGCCGCGCGTCTTGCTTGGAGTGAAGCGCGCGGCTTGGAGGCCTGCGGCCTCGAACCGGCGTCTACCCCGGCGCGCAATCCGTGTCATCCGCTCCGTCTCCCGTACGCATCGCCAACGTTAAGGTCTTGCCATGCCACGCAGAAAGTCCGGCCAAACCCGCCGGCGCGCACAACGCATCATCGCCCGTCCCCTGGAGCACCCGGCGGAAGAGGGCGAGCCGCTGATATTCGGCTGGGGCGCGCATCTCTCCCGGCGCGAGAAAGACAGCCTCAAGCGCCGGGCCGTGCTGGCGGGCGCCGGCTTCGTCGTTGGCCTCATCGCCCTCATTCTGCTCTACGCCTATCTCAACGAATACGTCTTCCAGGCCCGCGCCACGGTAGCGCGAATCGGCTCGACGAGCCTCGACGCCTCCGCCTACGCCGAGGCCCTAGGCACGGACATCTCCCACCGCTTCTACCTGACGCGGCAGGTGCAAGAGCTCCTTCCCAAGCTCGTCAGCGAAGAGGGCGCCGACGCCACCGCGTTGAGCAGCGGCGCCAGCCGGTTGTTGCAACAGCAGGAACAGCAATTGCAGTTCCTGCCCAGCTTCGTCTTGGAACAGATGATCGAGTCCTTCATCGTGCGCCAGGAAGCCGCCGTGCTGGGCTGGACGTTTACGGACGCCGAGCGCGAGGAAGCCACCGCCGCCTATCTGGACGAATTCGGCGAGGAGCGGTTGCGCATCAGTATCGAGTCGCTCATTCCGCCGCCGCTGCCCGAGCCCACGGCCGTGCCCGGAGAAGCTGAGATTACCCAATCCGACCAGTTGCTGCTCCGCGCCGAGCTGAACGCCGCGGCAACGGCCACGGCGATTGCTCCCACACCCACGCCGGAACCGACCGCGCCGCCGACTACGCCCACGCCGCTCGTCCCCACGCCCACGCCGGCGCTGGAACAACGGGTGGAAGCCTACCTTGCCGGCACCGGCATGTCGCGTGAGACATTCGACCGGCGCGTGCAGGACGCCTGGTGGCGGCAGCGCCTGGAACAGGCGACGATTGCCGGCGTGCCCGCCAGCCAGGCGCAAGTCAACGCCCGCCACATTCTGGTCACGACCCAGGAGGACGCCGCGCTGGCTAAAGAACGCCTGGACGCCGGCGAGGACTTCGCCGAACTGGCCGCCGAGATGTCCCTGGACACCGGCACGAAGGAAATCGGCGGCGACTTGGGCTGGTTCCCCCAAGGCGTCATGACGCCCGCGTTCGAACAGGCGGCCTTTGCCATGGAACCGGGGCAGATCAGCGACCCGGTGCAGACGCCCTTCGGCTTCCACATCATCGAGGTGCTGGAAAAGGCCGAGGACCTCCCGCTGGAAGACCACATCCTGAACCAACTGCAACTGCGGGCGTTCAGCAAACTGCTCGCCGACCGCAAGGAGACCCTGGGCGTGGAACGGCTGCTTACGCAGGAAATCGTCACCTGGGCGCAGCGCCACATGCCGCAAGGCCCGTTACAGCAATAGCATTCGTTCCGGCCCGTCATTCCCGCGCACGCGGGAATCCAGGCCTCCGTCGGGGGCCGTTCCATCGGCGTGTAGGGGCGGTTCCATCCGTGCGCGGGGGCGGTTCCATCCGTGCGTAGGGACGATTCCATCGGCGTGTAGGGGCGGTTCGCGAACCGCCCCTACGTTGGTAACAGGGTTGGAACGGTGTACGCGCAAGAGACGCTGCCCGCACCGGGCGCACGCAGGTTACAAACCTGCGCTACCGGTGACCGATGGGGACGCAGGTTACAAACCTGCGCTACCGGCCTGACGATGGGACGCGGGATGCACACCCGCGCTACCGGAAGAACCGCTCCACGTCGGTGAAGTCCCGCGCGCGGCGGGCCGGCGGCAGCGAATTGAGGATCATGCGCCCGTAGAACTTCGTGTGGATGCGCGCATCCAGCAGCGCCATCACGCCGCTATCCTCCGGGCCGCGAATCAGGCGGCCAAAGCCCTGTTTCAGGTCGATGACCGCTTCCGGCAGCATCAGGTCGCGGAACCAGTTGCCCCCCGCCTCGGTCACCGCGTCCAGCCGCGCCTGGGACAAGGGCGAAGGCGCGGCAAACGGCAGCCGGTCGATCACCACCAGGGAGAGCGCCTCGCCCGGCACGTCCACCCCTTGCCAGAACGACTTGGTGGCGCAGAGCACCGCGTGTCCGTCCTCCATGAAGACCCGCAGCAACTCCCGGCGCGGCATCTCGCCCTGGCGCAGGCAGAGCAGTTGTTCCCCCACGCGCCGCGTCAGCTCCCGGTAGCAGTGCTCCAGCGCCCGATAGCTGGTGAAGAGCAGGAACGCGCGCCCCTGCGAAGCCAGCACCAAGCGTTCCAGGCGGTCTACCAAGGCCGCCAGGTAGGCGTGGGCCGCGTCGCCTTCCCAGCGGGACGGCGGCGCGGGCAGGTCCCGCGGCCGCGGCGCCCAGATGAGCGCCTGCTCCTGAAAGACGAAGGGGCTGGCGCAGATGCGTTCCTGATAGTCGTGGGCCCCCACCCGCGCCGCAAAGAAATCCATGCGGCCGCCCACCGCCAGCGTCGCCGACGTGTACACCGTGGACTCCGTCCGCTCGGCGAGCGCCGCCAGGTGCTCCGCAACGTCGATGGGAGTGTAGTGCAGATTGACGCCGCCGCGCCCCTCGTCCACGTAGCGCAATGAGCCGCGCAGCGTCGGCGCGCAAAATCGTTCCACCCGGTTGACCGCGTTTTCCACCTGCTCGATGCGCTTCTCCAGTTTCGCCTCTTCCTCCTCGCTCGGCATCTGGGGCAGACGCTCCGTGAGCATCCGGTAGTAGCGATTGAGCGCGCGCGTCACCGGCCCGCCGTCGAACGTCATCGTCTCCGGTACCGCTACCTGGCGGCTGCCCCAATCGCCCCGTCCCCGGTTCATGAGCAAGGCCGTAAACTGCTCCCAGCACGCCGCCACGCCCCGTTGGAGTTCATCACGCACGCCTTCCAGACCGGATTCATCCGGGATGAGGCGGGTGAGGCTGCGCGGCGTCAGCGTATCCGTGTAGGCCGCGTAGGCAAAGTTCTCCAGTTGATGCGCCTCATCGATGATGAGAAAAGCGTGCTGCGGCAGAATACCGGCGAGCGTGCTCAGGCAGAGCAGCGCGTGGTTGCAGATGACCACGTCCGCCCGGCTCAATTGCTCGCGCATGGCGTAGTACCAGCACGAGCGGTCGTGATAGTAGCGGCACCGCATCGCAATGCAATCGGTGTCGGAAGCGACCGCGCGCTCGCGCAGTTCCGGCGTCAGCCCAAAGCGCAGTTCGTCCACGTCGCCGGTGGTCGTCTCTCCCAGCCACTCCACCAGACCCGCCAGGCCTTCCGGCGCAATCAGGCTGCCGGTCGCCTCATCCAGCTTGAGTTTGCAGGCGTAATTCCCCAGTCCCTTGGCGACAATGGCGGTGAACTCGATGCCGAACGGCGCCAGCAACTCCTGCACGGCCGGCACGTCTTTGGAGAAGAGTTGGTCTTGCAGCACCTTGGTGGCCGTTGAAATGATGATCGGCCCGCGCTTCGGGTCGGCGCGCCGCGCCAGGACGGCCGGAATGAGGTAGGCGAGGCTCTTCCCCACGCCGGTGCCCGCTTCCACCACCAAGTGACGGCCTGCCGTCAGCGCCTGCCAGACGGCCACCGCCATCTCCTGCTGTCCTGGGCGGTGCTCCCAGCCGGCCTCCGCCAGCAACCCGCGCGGGCCGTAGGCGTCGGCAATGGCGGCGCTATCCGGTTCAAGTGACGGCGCGAGCGGCGGTTCGGCGGAAGACATGCGGGCGTGAATCCCAGGCGCGTATCAATACGAGATTACAGGGTTGCCTTATTCTAGCATGGCCGCCACCGCGCAATCCCCGCGCTTGCCCCCGCTACAACGGTCGTGGAACACACGAGTCGCTGCGCCCTACTTACCAGTCGCACACCACTGTGGTAGCTTTAAGCTAGGCGGCGCGGGGCGGCGCGCCGGGAGCGAACGTCGAGGAGAGCGTGACATGTCCACGCGGCTCTACGTGGCGGTGGTGACAACCGGACTGCTTGCCGCGATTCTTTGCGCTATGAGCGCGGCCGCCTACGGCGCGCTCGCCTACAGCCTGCGCGCGCAACTCGATCAGGACCTGGCCGCGGAGAGCCGGCAGCTAAGCGAGTACTTTCTCACCGCCGCGGATTCCCCGCTGAATAACGCCGCCTCGCCGGTGGCCGCCGCGCCCTTCGAAGCCGTCGCGCCTTCCGGCGCGGTCTTCCGGCTCGTCGCCCCCGACGGCCGGGTGCTGGCGCAGTCGGCTGGCAGCGTCATCGAGCCGCTTCACGGCAGCGCCTATGGCACGACCGGCGCGCGGCCGCAGACCCTCACCTATGAAACCGTGGCGCACGGCGGCGCGCGCTTCCGCGTCTATACCTTGCCGCTGCTCTTGCCCGCCCACGCCCACGGCGTCTTGCAGGTAGCCCGTCCGCTGGCACCGGTGGAGCAAACCCTTGGGCGTCTCCGTCTGGTGCTGGTTGCCGGAACCGGCGTCAGCCTGTTGCTGGCCGTGGGCGTCGGCCTGTTGGTCGCCCACGTCGCGGCCAAGCCGATCGAGGACGTGGCCAGCGCCACGGCCCGCATCCGGGCGTTTGGCGCGGACGACGAGCGCCTGGCGCTGCCGGGACACCTCCAGGAGCCGCATTGGCTGGCGCAAAGTCTCAACCGGCTGCTCGATCGCGTCTCCCACGCGGAGGCGGCCGCGGGTGACGCCGGCGCTCAGCGGCAGCAGTGGGCCGCCCACGTCCAGCAACAACTGAGCAAGTTGGTCGTCCAGCAGCGCAGTCTGAACGAATTCCTCCGTACGGAACTGCGGCCGGACCGCGCCCGCGCGCGCAAGCTCGCACCGGAGCAGCGCGACGCCCTGCACGGCTTCTTGCGCACGGATCCGCGCCGCTGGACCGAGGCCTACGATGACGTGGTGGCGTGGCTGGAAGCGCAGACGGCCGCGCTCGAACGGTGGCTCGAACGCCTGCCGCGGGCAGCCGGCGCGCAGGAAGAGCCTGCCGTGGGCCACGCCGCCGTATCGCTCTCCCCGTTGCTCGCGCAAATCTGCCGCGCCGGGGGCTCTCCGGTGGAAGAGTCCGTGCCGATAGCGTTTCAATCGAATTGCGAGCCGGTGGTGCGCGGCGAACCCCGCAGCCTGCGCCACGCCCTGGCCGCGCTGGTAGACCATGCCTGCGCCCAAGCCGCGGCAGGCGGCGTCGTTACCGTACACCTGCACTGCGACACGCCGGCCGCGACGATTACCGTCACCGCTCCCGGCGCGGGCATCCCGCCGGACGACCTCCCGCGCGTCTTCTCCCACTCCCAGCCCGCCGGGGACGCCGCCAACGACCACCGGCCGGGCCTGCCGTTCGCCCACGACGTGATCGTGCGACACGGCGGCACGATCGCGGTTGAGAGCACGCCGGGCGATGGAATCACGTTCATTGCCCGTTTGCCGCTGGAGGGCAACGGTGGGCTATAGGCCCTACGACCCGCTGCTGGAGGGCAAGCGGACGTGGCGAAGCCGCCTCATGGTGCCGGGAGCAATCGCCGCGCTGCTGCTGGTCGTGGCCGCGGGCACGACGCTCACCGTAATTGGCGTCATGCGGCTCTTGGATAGTCCGGACGCCGCCGAGGCCGGCAGCGGCGCGCCGAGCGCTGCCGTAGCGGGCGAACGGCAACCCGTAGTCCCGCTGCCCACCGCCGCGCCCACGCCCGCGCCCACGGCGATACCCACCGTCGCGCCCACCCCCGTGCCTACAGCGGTGCCTACCGCCGTGCCCGCGCCGACCCCCGCGCCGGTCGTCGCGGCAGAAACGCAGAATCTGATAGCGGTCGTATACGAGCGGCTCGTGGGCAGCGTGGTGCGCATTACAACCGGGTCCGACAACGTTGGCATCGGCCAGCCCTACGGCGAGGCCGGTTCCGGTTTCGTCATCGATGAGGACGGCCACGTCCTGACGAACTACCACGTCATCAAGGATGCGAAGGGTTTGTACGTCACGCTCGATGACGGCACGCCGCTGACGGCGCGAGTGGTCGGCACCGACCCCGGCTCCGACGTGGCGCTGCTCAAGGCCAACATCCCGGCGACCAAGCTGGTCGTTGCCCCGCTGGGTTCCTCCGCCGCCGTCAAGGTAGGCGACCAGGTTATCGCCATCGGCAGCCAGTACTTCGTCTACGGAAACTCCATGACCCAAGGGCACGTCTCCGGCTTGGAGCGTCCCTACGCCTTCTCCGGCCGGACGATAACCGGCATGATCCAGAGCGACGCGGCCATAAACCGCGGCAGTTCCGGCGGGCCGCTCATCGACGTGAAAAGCGGTGTGGTGGTAGGCATCAATACGGCAATCCAGTCGCAGAACTTCGCCGGCATCGGCTTAGCCCTCCCCATCGACCGCATCAAGCGCATCCTGCCCGACCTGCTGGCGGGCAGAACGCCCACGCACGCCTGGCTGCCGATTCACGGCGCCAGCATCACGCCGCAACTCGCCGCCCAGTGCAATCTGCCGGTAGAGTACGGCGTCATCGTCTTCGGCATCTTGCCCGGCTCGGAACTCAATCAAGAGACGTTCAACACCGGGGTGGACGGCGACATCATCGTCAGCATCGACGACGTCACCGTCAGGAACCTGGACGGCCTGAGCGCGTACATCGACACCCACAAGCGGCCCGGCGACACCGTTGATCTGCGAGTCTACAGAGAGCGCAAGTACAACGAGACCGTCACCGTTACGCTGGAAGAGTGGCCGAACAAGCCGGCGCCCCGCCTGACGCAGTTTCCTGGCTGCTGAAGCCCAACGAGCGGACTTCCTACGGCGTGGTTGGGAGGTCAGACCCCCGCAGGATGCGCGCGGCCTGCAATGCCAACAGCACAGTGCCAAGGTTGAGCGCGCCGGCCAGCACGAACGGAATCGGCGCGGCCAGGCCGATCAAAACCCCCGCGGCCATGGTGCCGCCCAAGTTGCCGAACGTCCACGCCGCCTCGGTGATGGCGGTAAGGCGGCCTTGCTCGTGTCCCGCCCCGGACGCGCGCACGAGCGACGGCATCAGCGACGCGAGCCACTGGCCTCCCAGGCTGGTAAAGATCGCCGACGCCGCCAGCAGCAGCGCGTTATCCGCGAACACCGCGCAGCCCAGCGGCCCGATAGCGAGCGTGAGACTGCTCGCGATCACCGGCAGGGCCCGGCCGATGCGATCGGAAAGCCAGCCGACGAAAAGTCCGGTTGACCCCGTCACCAACGCGCTGACCGTGGCGTACAAGGCCACCGCCGTCACCGATTCGGTCAGGCGAAAGATGAGCAGGGGCAGCAGCACCGAACTCGTGCCGAGCCACCAGGTCGGCAGGAAGCGGATGCCAATGAGGCGCAGGATGAGCGGCCGCCGCCACAAGTCCTGATAGGAGCGCAGCATCTCCCACGCCGACGAATCCTGCACCTGTTCCAGGCGAATCTGCGGCAGGAAGAGCATGCCGAAGAACACCAGCAGCAGGTTGCCCACCAGCATCCCGATGCCCAGCGCGCGGAAGCTGAAATTGTCCGCGATTGGGCCCGCCGCCGCGTTGCCCAGCGCGCTGCCGATGGTCGGGCCGGTAAAGTAGAGCGCCCCCATCAGGCCCATGCTCCCCAACGGCGCGACCAGGGCGAGATACGCGCGAGACGAGGTGGTGCGCAGCGTGAAGAGCGCGCCGTACAGCAGCGACAGGAAGACGAGTAGCCGCGTGTCGGACACCATGAACATCAGCCCGCCGATGCTCACCGCCGTCATGCCCAACAAGAGAATGTACTTCGCCCCCACCCGGTCCGCCAGCAAGCCGCTGCCAATAAGCACGACGACGCGGATGAGGTTCTGCAGCGAGAAGAGGGTGGATGTGAGAATCGGCGAGCCGCCGAGCACTTTTTCGACGTAGACGGGAAAGAGCGAGCGGCCCGGCGTGCCCAGGGTGGCGTTGAGGAAGAATATCGTTAAGAACAGGATGAGCGGCTTGAGGTACCGGTGCTCGGAGAGCGGCGAGCGCCGCGCGGCGTTGTCAGTTGCGGCCATGCGTCTGTTTCATTCGTGATAGCGCTGCGCGGATTGGCGCGCACTGGGAGAGGATTGGCGGCGGATGCGGACGATCTTCATGGGATGGCTTTCTCGGTGCATTACAACTCCGGTAGCGTAGGTTTGTAACCTGCGTCCGTGGCAGGCTCAATGCGCGACGTCGGCTGTAAGAACTCCGCGCGCTTACTGTTCTGGCGGGGGACAAGCCCCCGCGCTACACCGATCGGAGGTCAAGCCCAATAGTGTCACATTGACGTAGCGCGGGGGCTTGTCCCCCGCCTCCGGATTTCCGTTTGCCTTGGCATGACTACAACCGGCGCAGGTTGCAAACCTACGCTACCGGAGCGAAACCGCCAAAATCAGCCATTCACATGGCAATGGCGGCTGCGGGCGGGCCTTTCTTCTCGGCAACAACGGACACGCCGCGCTTTCTACTTGCTAAGCCAAGAACGCCAGACCGCAGGCGCTACAAGACAATATCCACCGCTTTGCCGCTTTGCGCCAGCGACTCATAGATCGCCCAGGTCACGGCCAGAGCGATGCGCGCGTCTTCCGCGCTGGTCTGCACCGGTTCCTCGCCGCGGATCGCCCGGATCGCGTGCTGGGTGATAAGCAACTGGGTATCGGCGGAATATGGGCCAAACTCCTCGACCGCGCCGCCCTCGCGCAGGATCTTGAAGCCCGTGCTGGGGCGGCTCGGCGCCAGCGCGCCTTGCGGGCCGAGGATGTCGTCAATCCGCCCCGGCGGCTGCACGCCCGGCGGCAGGCCCCACGAGATGCTGAACGCCGCCAGATCGCCGCTGCCGTATTCCAGCGCCACCGTCGCCGTATCCGGCGCTTTGTTTGCAAAGTGGGCGATTTCCGGCCGGTCTTTGGCAAACGTAAACCCCTGGGCGCTCACCCGCGCCGGGTCGGTGCCCGTCAGCCAGCGCCAGTAGTCGAAGTAATGGGTCATGAAGTCGTTGAGCGGGCCGCCGTTGCCGCGGTCCATGTCGTGCATAGCCAGCTTTGGCCGGATGTGGGTGGCCGAGTGCATGCGGAACATGACCGGCCCGCCCAGGGCCCGCTCGCGCAGGCACTGCCGCACCGTCGCGGGCGCGTCGCCAAACCGGCTCTGGAAGTTGATCACGAAGACCACGCCCGTCTCGTTCAAGACGTCGATCATGCGGTCGGCCTGATCCAGCCGCATGGCAATCGGCTTCTCGCTCAGCATGTGCTTGCCGTGCTCGGCGGCAAAGATTGTCACTTCCTCGTGGTAGTAGGCCGGCGTGCAGATGGAGACCACGTCCACGTCGTCCCGCCGCACCGCCTCGCGGTAGTCGCTGAAGACGTGGGGCGCGTCGTACGCCGCCGCCAGTTCCCGCGCGCGGTCATCGAGCACGTCCACCACGGCGACCACCTCCGCCGCGCCGGATGCCGTCCACGCCTTGGCGTGGGCATTGCCCCGCGCGCCGGTGCCCACGATGCAGACGCGAAACTTGTCGTCAGGCATGTGTCACTTGCTCCTCTGTGTGTGCGCCTTACCAACGGGGCCGCATGGGCAGCCAGGTCGGGTCGCGCTCCTGCATGGCGGAAACGTCGTCTCGTCCCCCCGCTTTGTTCTGCAGGTAGCGCTCGTGCGCCGCCTGCAAGCGGTCATTATCCACTTCCACACCCAGTCCCGGCCCGTCCGGCACCGGCAACGCGCCGTCCACGAATTGCAGGGGCGCGCCCGCCACGATGTCGTCCTCTTCGTTCCACGGATAGTGTGTGTCCGACGCGTAGATGAGATTTGGCGCGGCGGCCGCCCAGTGGGTCATGGCGGCCAACGAAACCCCGGTGTGGCTGTTGCTGTGCTGGGAGAGGCCCAGACGAAACGCCTCGCAGACCTTCGCCAGTTCCAGGCAGGCTCGCATCCCGCCCCAGTGATGGTGGTCGGCCAGCACCACTTGCACCGCTTCCATCTGCACGGCCGGCGGGATGTGCGGAAAAGCGGTCACCACCATGTTCGTCGCCAGTGGAATCGGCGTCCCTTGCGCCACGGCCGCCATGCCCGCCAGGTCCGGCGCCGGATCCTCGTAGTACTCCAGATCCAGGTCTTCCACCCAGCCGGCGAACCGGATGCTCGTCTCCACCGACCAGATGGCGTTGGGGTCGATGCGCAGTTCATGGTCCGGGAAGCGCTCGCGCAGTTGGCGCATGGTCTCGGCTTCCTCCATCGGCGGCAGCACGCCCCCTTTCAGCTTGAGCGTTTGAAAGCCGTATCGCTCCACGAACACTTCCGCCTGCTCCACGAGTTGCTCCGGACTCATCGCCTCGCCCCACTCATCGTCACCGGCGTACTTGTAGAAGAGATACGCCGAGTAGGGCACCGTATCGCGTATCTTGCCGCCGAGCACGTCGCAGACCGGCCGGCCGGTTTGCTTGCCCAGGAGGTCCAGCATAGCGGTCTCGTAGGCGGCAAAGACCGGCGGATTGTTGATGAGGATGCGCGTCCGGTTGAACTGCGCCGGGTCCTGTCCCCGCACGATGGCGGCGGCGCTTTGTAGTTTCCGCGCCATTTCCTCGCCGCCGTAGGTCTCGCCCCAGCCCACGCAGCCGTCGTCCGTGGTGAGGCGCACGATCACGCGCAGCGCCACCGGCTCGTGCACGCCCCACGAGTTGCGCAACGGCGGGTCGCTGAGAGCGATGGGAATTACGTTTACGTCAACGATGCGCATAGATGACACTTCTCCTTATGTGAGTGCGACCAGCCGTTCGCCCTGGAATCCCGCCACTGCCCCTTGACACCTAAGACAGTTTCTGAGCTTGTCGAAGGGTGAACGGCGGGTTGATTGCGGCGCTTCTCCTTATGTAGCCCAGCTAAGCGCTTGAACGCGGCGAATGCTCTCTTGCCGATGTATGCCTTATTCACTCTACCCCCACCGTAGCGCGGGGGCTTGTCCTCCGCCTCTTGGCCCGTCTATCTCTCCCCAATCGTAGCGCGGGGGCTTGTCCCCCGCCTCTTCGCTCGTCTATCATTCCCCCACCGTAGCGCGGGGGCTTGTCCCCCGCCTCTTCGCTCGTTTATCTTACCCACACCGTAGCGCGGGGGCTTGTCCCCCGCCTCTTCGCTCGTCTATCATTCCCACACCGTAACACGGCGGCTTGCCCCCAATGCTGTCGCCGTAAACGCAACGTGAACAAGAACCACCCCTCATACCTCCGGTAGCGCAGGTTCGCACGAGACGTGCGCATAACCTGCGTCTCTGTACGATAAGACCCTTTCGTGTCTGCCCACCTGCTCCGGCGGGGGACAAGCCCCCGCGCTACGTTAACGCGACACCCTTGGGGCTAATTCCCCCGCGTCTTGATTCGGCGCGTACAATGCCCTTTCATACCCGGCGCTTCGACAAGCTCAGCGCGAACGGGCAATACGTTCTTGCGGCGCTTCCGCAGGCTCAGAGCGAACGAGCAATACGCTGTTCCCGCGCTTCCGCAGGCTCAGCGCGAACGGTCGCAAAAACCCTCATAGAACGGACTCTCACAGTACCGAAGCCAGTTCCACCCGCTCGCCGGTCTTGCCGGACTGCTCCGCCGCCACCAGCATGCCGATTATCTCCAGCATTTCCTCATGCGGTATGGGATTCTCCCGGGTCTGAATCATGCGCACCACGGCGCGCATCTGCTCGGCGTAAAAGAAGTTGGCGTCCCGCACCGCGATTTCGGCGCTGCCCTCGGTGCCGTAGACGTTGAGCAAAAAGCCGTAGCGGGCCGTGCGGATGATCTGCATGGTCACGGCGCGTCCGTCTTGGTAGCGCACGTGGACCAGGTCGTACTCGTCGGTGTACTCGTTGCGCACCCAGGCGATGCCGGGGCCCATCACCGTATAGAAGAGTTCCGCCGCGTGGATGCCGTAGTAGACCAACTCACTTGGGCCGGTTGCCACGGCCACGCGCGTTTCGCCCACCAGTTCCTTTTCGTTTGCCTTGAAGTCGATGACTTCCCGCGCGTACCGCAGCGCCGACGACGACATCAGCGGCGTATTGTGGGCCTGCGCCAGCCGCACCATCTCTTTCGCGTGGTCGATGCCCAGCGCAAAGGGCTTATCCACGAAGGTCGGCACGCCCGCCTCCAGGTACGGCCGCGCCAGTTCCAGGTGGGTGTCGCCGGGGTCTTCCAGCACCAGCACGCCGTCGGCCTTGCCGATCGCCGCCGTTGGCTCGTCGAGCGCCGTATCCAGCCCATGTTCGGCCACGAATTCATCCGCCGCCGCCCGGTCCCGGTCCCAGAGCATCGAGATGCGGGCCACACCGTTCAGGCCTTCCCCGTTTGGGTTTTCCTTGTTGATAAGTTCTGAAAACGAGCGGGGGTGCTGGGGGCTAAGTCCGATTATGGCGAGTTGGAGCATGGAGCGCTTCCTTTCAGGCGATATGCGCGGTCAGTAGCGAGCACGCGCGGGACCGGCGAGGAGCACGGGCGCCGAGACCGGCGTGTCGTTCGTCGGGCTAAAGAGCAGACAACCACCCTCATATTAGAATGTGAGCCGCCCGTAGGTGTCAAGTTGCCACTGACGCGGATTTAGTAGACTTGGACTTACTTTGCGCAGGCAAGTAGACAGTCGCTCGCGGCAACACCCAAGGCGACTTCTCTACCTGTCATTCTGAGGAGCGCAGCGACGAAGAATCTCGTGTGCGGGGACGATTAGATTCCTCGCTCCGCTCGGAATGACAGAAGCGCGGCCCGGCATAGCTGCCAAGTCTAGTGCTACTAATTCCGCACTGACGAGTGTAGCGCCACGCCTTGGCACGGGCGCGTCGGCGGTCGTCCGCGCGGCGGGCAGTCGGGATAAGTCCTTGCAGAGAGACGCCCACCGACCGGACGCCACCACGCAAATACGCTGGAACCTCTTGCCGCACTGCCGGATAACTGGTATACAATACCCTGTACGGAAGTCTCCCCTGCACGTAAAGGGGAAACTTTGCGGTTTTCAGTCTACGCAGTTGCGCGGAGGAGGCCAACCATGCGTACGTCAAGACGGCAGTTGCTTGGAACGGGTATCGGGCTTGCGGGCAGCGCCGCGCTGCTTGCCGCCTGCGGCACAGCCGCGGCCCCGATGGAGGAAGCGCCCAAGGAAGCAGCGCCGGAGGCCAAGGAAGAAGAAAAACCCGCGGCCCCCATGGAGGCCACGGAGGTCGTCTACTGGTCGCTCACCTCAGCGTGGGGTTCCTTCAACGAGGAGATTGGCGCGGAACTGGTGGCCGAGTTCAACGAGACTTTCGACGCCTACAACGTCACCACCGTTCCCAAGTCCGGCAGGGACAATCGCGACACCCTGCCCGCGGCGGTGGCCGGCGGCGCGGCGCCCGACATGGCGTTTCAGGACCGCTACATTCCCAAAACCATGGCGGTGAACGGCATCGTGCGCGACATTACGGACATGGTCAAGGCGTCGTCCATCATCGATACGAGCGACATGTGGGAGCGCATCCTCAACGACGTCACCTATCGCGGCCACCACTTCGGCCTGCCGTGGTCGGCGGACGTGCGCACGCTCTTCCACAACAACGACGCGCTGCTGGAAGTGGGCCTGGATCCCGAAAACCCGCCCGCCTCGTGGGACGATTTCCACGAAGCCATCAACCTGACGTTCAAGAAAGACGGCGGCACTATTGAACGTCTCGGCTTCGTGCCCTTGTGGGGCAGCGGCGGCGCCCTGGCCGGTTGGATGATCCCCTACTGGCAGCAGGGCGGCAACCTGACCTCCGCCGACGACAGCACGTCCACCATGGACAACGAGATGATGGTGAACGCCTTCGAGCATACCCTGCGTATGTACGAGGCCCAGGACGGCTACGACGCCATCGGCGAGTTCCGGGGCGATGTCCGGCCGCAGCAGATCTTCATCGACGGCAAGCTGGCGATGTACTTCGAGATCTACGACATCCCGAACTTCCCCGACTACCGCGAGGGCTTTGCCGCGCTCAGCTACGGCCTGACCGTGGAGCCGATTCCGCCCGGCGGCACGCCCGCGACCTACGGCGGCGGCGGCTCCAAGGTGCTGCCCAACGCTTCCGCCAATCCCGAGGGCGCGTTCGCGTTTCTCGAGTGGCTCTACGATGCGCCGCAGGAACTGCGCTTCAACGATGAAAAAGGGCGCATCCCGGTGCAGAAGGCCATCGCGAACAGCCCCGAGTGGACCAAGGACGACCCGCTGCGCCTCCAGGCCGCCATCGAGATGGCCGGCGCGCACTGGGTGGTGACCGCCCCCGGCGGCATCCAAATCCTCGGCCTCCACGTCGCCCTGCCGCGCACCATCTACCAGGGCGAAAAGACCATCCAGGAAGCCATCGCCGAAACCAACGAGCAAACCCAAATCGTCCTGGACGAGACGCTCGCCAACTCGGTGCTGGATTTCTAAGGCCTGGGCAGAGTCTGGCGTTGGGGCAGAGTTTAGAGTATTGGCCAAAGAGCGGGGGCAATGTGCCCCCGCTCTTTGCTTGTTAAACACAGCCGCACACGGCACGAGGCATCCTGCGATGGTCTTTTACCTGTATAATGCAGACGTGTCAAAATTGCAAGAACCGGATTCCGCGCCGCATCCACTCGACGTGCTGGCCATATTTTCGTTGTATCAGTCACCGCCGCGGCAAACGCCATAGGGAGAGCAATGAAGTGAACTTAGTAAAGCTGGACATGAGAAAGATCAGGCTAGGCGTGCTTGTGTTGGGGAGTATACTCTTCATGGCGTCGACGCCTGGGGCCTGTGACGTTAGTTCCGATAGACCGTTCGATGTGGGAGGGCCGACACACTTGGCTGACGTTCCAAGCCTCATGTGGTCCCGGGATGGGGAAGACATTCTGTTCACGAGTGGCGGGCTATTGGGTGTGTACGTAGTAGACAGCGCTGGCCGAAACTTGCGTGCCTTTCCTGAGACTGCGCCGATGTTTGGCAATTGGGATCATCCAGGAACATTTGCGCCAGAACTCTCTCCTGATGGATCGCACGTAGCCTACAGTGTGTGGGCGCCCAAGAATAACATAGTAATAGAAAAGGCAACGTTCGACGGGACTGACGTGCGTCGACTAACGCCGTTGGTGCCTTACACAGACTCTGAAGGCAAGTCACGCGATCCTTATAACCATTTCAGCACCTATCCGGTGTGGTCGCCGGATGGTAAGCAGATAGCCTTCATTGGTACACACTACCCGCCTGGCGATGTCACTCGGCTCCTCTACGTCATGGACGCCGATGGATCGAATTCTCGGGCCCTTGCACTATCGATTCCTTCTATCGTTAGCCAGGAAATGCGGCCGGTACTTTGGTCACCGGATGGCAACCGGTTGGCCCTCGTGGGCTATGATCCTGATAGTAAAGGGCACTTCTACCCCATTCTCTTTACCGTCAAGCCGGACGGGTCACGTCTGGTCAGAGTAACACCACCAGACCTTCACGTCCAAAGAAGGAACAATTCATTGGAGTGGTCGCCTGACGGCACTTGGTTGGCGTTCTCAGGTTTCGAGACCGTCGCTGAAGGGGAAACTCGCAGTGGCGCCTATGCAGTGCGAGCCGACGGGTCGGGGCTGACCAGGTTAACGCCGCCAGACTATGGTGCCTCCGCGCTGGCTTGGTCCCCGGACGGCGCCTGGCTGGCCTTCACGAACGGCGCCCAGGTCAATGTCGTGCGGCCCGATGGCGCAGAACTACGCCAGGTGGCGAGTGGGCACGGCGGGCCCCTGGTGTGGACGCCGGACGGTGAAGAAATCCTCATCGGAGGGCTAGCCTACGCGGTGCGGCCGGACGGCAGCGGGCTGCGCGCGTGGGCCTCGGGCGGCCTGCCCGACGTGGCGCGCACCGCGTGGTCCCCAGACGGTTCGCGGCTTGCCGTGCTCACCTACAATCGAGGGCTGAAGCTCTTCACAATTGAGCGAGACGGCACGAACAAACGCTTGCTGATGCGGGGCACGTCCTTGCGTATAGTCGCTGAGCACTCGGATTGGCGCGACGTGTCCGACGACATTGTCGCGTGCGCTGAACTCTACGAGGATAACCCGGGCCTGGTGGAAGATTGCCAAACGCTGCTGCGCATTCGCGATACTTTGGCCGGAGAAACCTTGCTGAACTGGAGCGCTGAAGTCCCCATTCGGGATTGGCAAGGTGTCAGCGTTGAAGGAGACCCGCCGCGCGTTCGAAGGCTGGTGCTCTCCTCCGGTTCTCATACTGATTCTCCTTGGCTGACAGGCGTTATTCCGCCGGAGATGGGCAACCTGAGCGAATTGGAGTGGTTGTACCTTAGCTCCAATGCCTTGACCGGTAGCATTCCGGCGGAGTTGGGGAACCTCAACAAGCTGAAAGGATTAAGGCTCAGGCGGAATTACCTTACGGGCAGCATCCCGCCGGAACTGGGGAACCTTGTGAACCTGAAGAGCCTAGACCTGAGGGACAACATCCTCAGCGGGGATGTGCCGCCAGAGTTGGGGAACCTCGAGAATCTGGAACGGCTAGAGCTTCACGGCAATAACCTGAGTGGCTGTGTGCCAGCGGTCTTAGCTGACCGGTCAGTTCCACACCCTGGGATTGACTACTGCGAGTGACGGCAGGACTACGATTGATTTTCTACTGCGTGAAGGCAGGTTAGAGATGCTGCGGTTGAGAGAAGAACTGAGGCGCGTTTGCTTGCTGGGGCTGCTCCTGCTCGGGGCGGCCGCCGGCTGCGGCGATCCAGGGACCGACGGCAACGGTGGACGCGAGCCTGTGGTTGCGCATCCGGCCCAGACTCTGGCCTCGCCCTATGATGCCGCTCCCCATGCGCCGCGCGATAGCCAAGTCCACACCGATAGCGCCGCCGCAACGGGCAGCCAACCATGCTCCGGCAACGGTGACGATGCGTGCGCCCCGCGCAACGTCAGCGGCCTTGATCTGTTCAATCCGAGACCCGCTGCCGCCGGGTATTTCATCCGGTCGGATGCCGATAGTGTTGAGGACGTGTTGGAGAAGGGGCTGCGTCTGGCCGGAGCGTCCCCGGCGCACATCGTATTTCGTGGGCGAGCCGCGGCAAGTTCCATCCGCTGCGCGTGGCGGGGCGTGGCCAGGACTGCGGGACAGCGGGAAGGAGCAGTCCGCTTTTGGCTGGGATTGGCCGCCACCGATGCCCTGCCGTCCGCGACCGAGGTGGAACGCCGGTTCATGCAATCGATGAGTGGCACCGGGCGCGTAACCATCTGTATGGATTTGATAGGTGGCTCAGGATGCTAAGTTTGCGATTGCTCAAAGCGGTCTTGGTCCTCTTGGGAAGTTTGCTATTTGTCGCGTCTTGCCCTGAAGGCTGCAAAACCGACTCTGATCCTCCGCCCACAGTTGTGGATGACCACACTCCTGATCGAAGCAAGTCTCCTTTCACATCGGAATGGGATGACTCCGCGGCTAATCTCGCGGAAGGAGCTACAAGCCTGACGTGGGCGCCGGACGGGGAGCACATACTGTTTTCAAGTGGCGGGTTGTTGGGGGCCTACATAGTTGACAGCGCCGGCATGGAATTGCGGTCCTTCCCTGAGACTGCGCCGCAGTTTGGAGACTGGGAGCGCCCAGGGGCATTTGCGCCTTCGCTTTCGCCCGACGGCGCGCGGGTTGCCTATAGTGTGTTTGTGCCACGTGACAGTTCCGTCATTGAGACGGCGGCGTTCGATGGCAGCGACGTGGTGCGGCTGACGCCTTTTAAGTCCTACAGCAGGCACTCTAGCCAACACAACATCAATCCCGTGTGGTCGCCTGACGGGCAGCAGATCGCCTTTCTCAGCAACCGCGGTGGTAGTCGAAATCACCTCGGCTATCGGCTCTATGTAATGAACGCTGACGGTTCCGACGTGCAATTGGTTTCATCTTTGGTCAGAGTTGGATGCCACCAGACCTGGCAAGGGGCTAAGTGGTCACCGGACGGCAATTGGCTCGCATTTGCAGGCTCGGAGCCCGGCGTTGAAGGACGCGAGTGGTATGGTCTCTACACAGTTCGACTGGATGGGTCAGAGCCCACACGTATTGGCGATCTCAACGCTTTCTTCTGCGGACCGGCATTCTGGTCGCCGGCTAGCAGCCGCCTGGCTTTCTTAGGCCCCGAAGACAAGACGACCTACGGGAATACTCTTTCGTTCCTGTACATTGTTGAGGCTGATGGTTCTAAGCTGGTCCGATTAGCGCCTGCTAGTTGGGGCTCTCCGGTAGGTGATTACGTTCCAAAGTCAGCGGCGTGGTCCCCCGATGGCTCCATGCTGGCATTTACTGGGTTTCAAAGGACGGGTTCCGACTCCATTGGCCCTACTGTTTACGTAGTGCGCTCGGACGGCTCGGATATTCGAAACGTTACGGCAAACCACAAAGACACTGGATACGGCCCGGTGATGTGGTCGCCCATGGGGGAGGAAGTCTGGATCAGTTCTTGGAACGGTGGACTTGCCTACACAATTAGCCCAGACGGCAGCAATTTGAAGGAAGCGGTAGCAGGAGGGCTGCCGACTGTGGTAGAGACTGCGTGGTCGCCAGACGGCCTAGTTCTAGCCGTACTCTCAATGTCATACGACCGCCGCTTTCACCTCTACACTGTTGTGAATGACGGAACAGTCAAGCGCCTGGTGCGGGGGTCAGCCGAGCAGCTAGTTGCGGAGCACTCAGATTGGACTGACACGTCCGCCGACATTGCGGCGTGCGCAGAGATATACAGTGGCAATCCGGGCTTAGTGCGCGACTGCCAGACGCTGCTCAGGCTTCGAAATAAACTGGCTGGGCAGGCTCTCTTGAATTGGAGAGCCTCAGTTCCCATCCAGCAGTGGCAAGGGATCTTCGTTGATGGCTCACCTCCCCGAGTCCGGCGCCTGGACTTTGGCATGTACGAAAGCAATACCCTGACGGGATTTATTCCACCTGAAATAGTGAATCTAAGTGAACTGGAGTATCTGCGCCTCAATAACCAGCATCTTGTCGGTAAGATTCCATCGGAGTTAGCAAGGCTTCAAAACCTAAAGGTGCTAGATCTTGGGTCGAACTCCCTCCGCGGTCCTATTCCCTCGAACATTGGAGACCTCACCGAACTCAGAACTCTGATTCTGGATAACAATGAACTCAGTGGGAGGATTCCGAAGTCCCTAGGACGGCTAGCGAAGCTCGCGGGCTTGACTCTCGGTCAGAACCCGCTAGAAGGGAGCATCCCAGCGGAGTTAGGCAATCTCAAGCAATTGGGCTATCTACGCATGTGTTGCACCAAACTAGAGGGCAGTATTCCTCCTGAAATAGGTGGATTGACCAACCTGAGAGTGTTGGACTTGAGGTTCAATTACCTAACCGGCACGATACCGCCTGAGCTTGGGAGTCTTGAGAACCTCGTGAATCTCTATCTCTATGCAAATTTCTTTAGTGGATGCGTGCCAGCAGTCTTGTCCGAGCGCTTGCAGGATCACGATCTCCGCGGACTACGCTTCTGTGAATGAAGTTTGGTCCGTACTGGCAGAACATACGCGATGTCGATGGGAGTCCGCAATGGAGACCATTGGGGCGACAGTGGTCAGTCCCGTTGCCCACTCGACTCTTGTCACTCCACTTGAATTCTGGCTTCACTGCAACCGACTAGTCCTTGACAGAGAGACTCGCCTAATCCTGCTGCAGGAGAAGCACACCTCCAGTGCTGCTGTTTGGGCGCTTTGCTCTATTGCTTACCTTGACAGCAAGCCGAGAATACGCTGTACTGTAGCCAACGTTCATTGGATGTTCTTTTTAAGTCTTTGGGAGGATTAGCAATGACAGACAACGGCAAGCTTGGTGTTGGTGTGGTCGGCATTGGCTGGGTATCGCACCAGCACATCGACACGTTGGTCAAGAACCCGCATACCGAGGTGGTGGGGCTGTGCAGCGGCAGCCTGGAAAACGCCCAGAACGCCAAGGACGAGCACGGGCTGGCCAACGCCCACGTCTACAACGACTACGAGCAGATGCTGAAGCAGGACAACTTGGACGTCATCTTCATCTGCTCCACCAACGAGAAGCACGTGGACCAGGCGATAGCGGGCGCGGAAGCCGGCAATCACCTGCTCATCGAGAAGCCCGCGGCTCTTAGCTGGGAAGGCTTGAAGTCCATCGCGGCGGCGGTGGACAAGGCCGGCGTGGTGGCCTGCGAGGGCTTCGAACTGCACTGGAGTCCCTACTTCCTGATCGTGCACAAGCTCATCAAGGCCAACGCCTTCGGCAACATCTTCTACGGCGAGTGCGACTACTTCAGCGCCAACTGGCCGCAGTGGTACGTGGGCTACCCCTGGGTGAAGACCCGTGAACAGGGCGGTTCCGCGCTGGCGGCCGCCGGCTGCCACGCCGTGGACGCGCTGCTCCAGTTCATGCCCGGCGAGGTGGACCACGTGGTGGGCCATTGGGGCAACTTCACCAAGACGTTCGATTGGGAAGGCACCGTGCTCAGCGTGATCAGCTACAAGGACGGCCGCATCGGCAAGGTGGGCTGCATCCTGGAGGGCAACAACCCCTATTCGTTCAACGTGCGCCTGCACGGCGACCGGGGCACGCTGGTGGGCAATAAGTTCCATTCCGAGACCCTCATCGGCGAGCGCATGACCGAGCAGACCGACTGGGCAACCTTCGAGACGATCATGCCCGATACGCCCGAGGTCTCGCACCATCCCTTCCAGCCGCAGACAGACCACTTCATCGACTGCATCCTGAACAACAAGAAGCCGGAAGTGGACATCCACGACGCCCTGAAGATCGACGAGGTGATCTTCGCGGCGGAGCGGTCGGCCAGCTTGGGCGGCGAGCCGGTCAAGCTGCCGCTGGAATAGGCGGCTAGGACTACCGGCTTGGTCCGTTGCTACGTGGCGGGTTGCTGGTCTGATAGCCGGATCTGCATTGGAGCGGACGGAAGAGACGCGTCCACCCATCCTGCCGCTCCTTTTGCGGGAAGGCTGACTTCAGAAGTGAAACACGCCGGAGAAGCCTGGGTTCTCCGGCGCGTTATCTTGATTTCGCGTGTGCACCGAGCTCTGGAGCACGCCTCACCGAGTTTGCGCCTTTGCTTCCGGCTTACGCCGGAATTGTGAGTGTCGAGTGATTGGTTGACAGAAATCGGCAGTCTCGGGATGGTGTCGGCGGTTGAGGTCATTCCTGCAGGTGTCAGGTAATTCGTTGACAGAATCCCCTTCCCATAAGACAGTGTTGGTCACTAATGTCATTCCGAGCGCAGCGAGGAATCTAGGGCTCGCGCTCAATGGACTCCTGAAAGCTTAGCATCTTAGATTCCTCACTGCGCTGCGCTCCGTTCGGAATGACATATCGACGACTACGTCATGGTGCTGCCTTCCCCTTGCTCCCTCTACCTAAAATCTGTTTACGGATTTGTCAACACTTACTGGAATGACGGACATTGCATGATTCTCCACAGGTAGTCATTTCGCTATTCTTCCCTCTCATGCTCCGGATACCCATTCAGCCATGACTCTCTTTTCCTCCCATCGGGAGCGCCGCCTCTGGCTGTGGGTGCTGGTCGTAATGGCCGCGATCTACCTTACGCTGGGCCTGGCGCAGACGCTGGCCGAGACGTTGGAAGAGCGCGGCCTGCTGGACATCTCCCTCGGCCTCTTCCTGCTCTGCATGTTCCTGGTGGGCGTGACCGTTCTCACCCAGGGGCTGCGCGTGCGGCCGGGCGGCGCGGAAGTGACGGTTGCAATAGGCGTCGTGGCGGCGTACCTGCTGGTGCTCACCCGCATGACGGTGCCGACCGAGCGATCGCACCTGATCGAGTACGGCGTGGTGGGCGTGCTCATATTCGAGGCGCTGACCGAGCGCAAGAGCCACGGCCGCCGCGTGCCGCTGCCGCCCGTGCTGGCCGTCTTGATTACGGCGGCCCTGGGCGCGCTGGACGAAGGCATCCAGTGGCTGCTGCCCAACCGCGTGTTCGATCCGGTGGACATTCTCTTCAACCTGCTGGCCGGTACCATGGCGGTGGCCGCCAGCGTGGCCTTGACGTGGGCGCGGCGGCGGACGGCGCTTCAGAAAATTGGCCGAGGCTGACGTGCGGCCGCACCGGCACGCGTCAGCACTCCCGGTAGCGGCCTTGATGAACTCTTCATTACTCCGTCATACCGGAAAGAGGCCCCCTTCTCGCGGGGGCAAAGAATCCAGTTTGCCAGCGGCCCGCCCAGCGCGTAGAATGCACGTTAACGTACACGTCAAAAGGCAGTTGCGCTCTCGCCATAAGCGGATGCAGCACACTCTCGCCATAGGCGCACGCGGGTCGCGGCGCGAACGGCGCGGGGAGAGTGACTGTCGCCGGTTTCGCCCAGCCAATGCATAAGAGATTGACACGCTGAACGTCCAAGCCTCCACACCACAGCCGGAACGCCCTGATCCCGGGGCCGACCGCACGAGGGATGGCGAGAAGCCCACGGGCATAGCGTCCATCGCCCGCACGTTCGATGCGCTGACGGTTCCCGCCTTCCGCGATATGTGGCTGAGCATGCTCGTCGGCTTTGGCGGCCTGCAAGTTGCCATCATCTCGCGCGGTTACCTGGCCTACGACCTCACCGGGTCCGCCGGTGTGCTCGGCCTTGTCAGCCTGGCCATGGGCGTGCCGATGCTCGTGTTTTCTCCGGTCGCCGGCGTGCTGGCCGACCGGCTCGACAAGCGGCGTCTCCTGGTCGGCACCCATTGCTTCATGTTCGTGATTTCCGGCTTCCTGGCGCTCCTCATCCACACGGGCTTGATTGCCGTCTGGCATCTCATCGTCTTTGGCTTCATGCAGGGGATTGCGTTCTCGCTGCACATGCCCACGCGCTCGTCGCTGATTCCCGCGCTGGTGGGGCGCGAGCGCCTCGGCAACGCCATCGCCCTGAACAACTCCGGCCGCAACATGATGACCATCGTCGGTCCCGCGGTAGCGGGCATCGTCATCGTCACGCCGTGGCTGGGAACCGCCGGGGCCTTCGACATCACCGCCCTCTGCTACGGGGCAGCGACGCTCTTCATCCTGCGGCTGCCCAAGACCGGCGGCGGCACGAAAGCGGCGCCCGGCAAGTTCTCCGCGCAAATGGTGGACGGCTTCAGGTACGTGTTTACCGAACGGACGCTGCTGCTGCTCCTCAGCCTGGCCTTCGTGCCGTTGCTGCTGGGACGGCCCTACCAGATGCTGCTGCCGGTCTTCCAGGCGGACGTGCTCGGCGTCGACGCGCGCTGGCTCGGCTTCCTGAACGCCGCCACCGGCGCGGGCGGCCTGCTCGGCTCCTTGCTCGTCGCCTATCTGGCGGCCAGCCAGCGCGCCAAACTGCTGCAAGTGGTCTTCGGCGGTTTGTTCGGCGTCTCGCTGCTGTTCTTTGCCTACAGCACGTGGCTGCCCCTGAGTCTCGTGCTAGTCGGCATCGTGGGGCTGACGGCAAACGCCTACATGTCCCTGAACAACACGCTGGTGATGCTGCACACCGACCAGGCCTACTACGGCCGGGTGATGAGCATCTACATGATGGCCTTTTCCCTGATGCCGCTCGCCGCGTTTCCCATGGGCCTCATGGTAGACCGCTGGAGCGCGCCGCAGGTGGTAGGGATTGCCGGCGCGGTCATCCTGCTCTTCATCCTGGCTATCTCGTTTGCCGTGCCCACCCTGCGCCAACAGGAAGAAGGCGAACCGCAAGCCGCTCCACCCAGAAGGACGCCCGCTCCGCTGTAGGTGGAGACTTGACTCTCTTGTCGTTCCCTTCTGCCGCCTATCCCCCGTGAACGCAATCACCCCGGCGGTAAACGTGTTGACTACTAACCGCAAGGCGGGATACCATGCAATCAGTTTCCCATGCCGACTTGAGAGCGTAGCCGCAATCCCGCAAGCAATAAGGAACGGCGAGGAATGAACAACGGCAGAGATGAGTCCGTCGTGAAGTATGCCAGCCGCAGCCGGTCCCTGATTCTTCAGGCGCAAGTGGAGCTTGATCAAGGCGATGCGCCGCAGGCCTCGGAGAAAGCGTGGGGAGCGGCGGCGCACGCCGTGAAAGCCATCGCTGAGTTTCGAGGGTGGGAGCATCGAACGCACGCGCATCTCTTCCAGAACGTCACCCGGATCAGTATCGAGATCGCGGACTCTGAGGTGCTTGCTCTGTTTCGAGAGGCAAACTCGCTGCATCAGAACTTCTATGAAGACGCGCAGACCGTTGAGTCAGTTCGGGGCGGCATTGACCACGTGGCTCGACTGATCGAGAAGTTGCTGCCTCTGGCGCCGGCGCCGCCTATGCGCTGAACGGCCCGGCAGCAGCCTATCTTCTTTGCCCCATTGTACCCGCGACAAGGCACGGGGAATCTCCGGCGCGCACAGTTGCTCCGCGCGCCGATCATCGCAGCAGCAGTCTGCTCAATGCGACTCGGCGCCGCAGCCGGTCTCGCGTCCTATGGCGGGAACTTGCACGAGCTTCGAATACTTCCCATTGAAGCCATGGCGGGAAAGTGATGGAATCCACACATTGGGACTATACGGACGACACCGGCCCGGCTAATTGGGGCGACCTCTCCCCGGCGTTCGCGGCGTGCAAGTGCGGCGCGGCGCAGTCGCCAATCGACCTGACGAGCGACGCGCAAGCGCAACCGCACGACCTGACGTTCTGGTACGCCTCCGCGCCGCTGGCGGTCATCAACAACGGGCACACGATCCAGGTAGACTATGCGCCCGGCAGCACGCTCGTCAGCGGCGGCGGGCAATTCACGCTGCGGCAGTTCCACTTCCACCATTCGAGCGAGCACACGGTTGACGGCATTCCTGCCGAGATGGAACTGCACCTGGTGCACCAAGACGCCGCCGGAAGACTCGCCGTGGTCGGCGTCTTCCTGACGGCGGGCGGGCGGAACGAGGCGCTGGAGCCGGTATGGGCGCACATGCCGGCAAGGAAAGGCGAGCGGCGGCTGGTCTCCAACACCGCGGTCAACGCCGCCGACCTGCTGCCGGCGGACCTCTCCTACTATAGTTACCACGGTTCGCTCACCACGCCGCCGTGCACCGAAGGCGTGCGCTGGTTCGTTCTGCGGGAACCAGTGGCGGTTTCCCCTGTGCAGCTTGACCGGTTTGCGACGCTCTATCCGCACAATTCCCGCCCGACGCAGCCGCTGAAAGAGCGGACGGTATTCTTCAGCCAGTGGGCCGGTTAGCCTTGTCGCGTCTCTAGGCCGTAGCCGACGTATCCTCATCCAGCAGCGTCGCATCGTGCTCGTCCGCCGCGCCGGAGTGCTTGGCATCGGACGCCACCAGCAGCGGTTGCGCGCGTTTGCCGATCACGTCCGCCGTCACGATCACCTCGCGCACGTCGTTGCGGGACGGCAGATCGTACATCACGTGCAGCAGTGCCTCTTCCATGATCGTTTGCAGCGCCCGCGCGCCGGTGGTCAAACTCTGGGCCATCTGCGCCGCTTCCTCCAGGGCGTCGTCCTGGAAGATGAGCGCCACGTCGTCCATGGCAAACAGGTGTTGGTACTGGCGGACCGGCGCGTCGCGCGGCTCGGTCAGCACCTGGATCAACTCGTCGTGGGTCAGGGCGTCCAGGCCCACCGTCACCGGCAGACGGCCCACGAACTCAGGAATGAGGCCGTACTTGAGCAGGTCGTCCGGCGAAAGCTGGCGCAGAAGATTCTTCTCCTCTTCCGCCCGCTCCGCGGCGTCCATCGCGCCAAAGCCGACGCGCCGGTTGCTGCCGACCCGCTTGGCGATGACCTCGTTCAGACCCTCGAACGCGCCGCCGCAGATGAAGAGTATGTCGGTGGTGTCGATCTGGATGAAGTCCTGGTGGGGATGCTTGCGCCCGCCTTGCGGCGGCACGTTCGCCACCGTGCCTTCGATGATCTTCAGCAAAGCTTGTTGCACGCCCTCACCGGAAACGTCCCGCGTTATCGAAGGATTGTCTGCTTTGCGTGCGATCTTGTCGATCTCGTCGATGAAGACAATGCCGCGCTCCGCCGCGCTGATGTCGTGGTCCGCGGCCTGAATCAAGCGCAGGAGGATGTTTTCCACGTCTTCGCCCACGTAGCCCGCTTCGGTAAGCGAGGTGGCGTCGGCAATGCAGAAGGGCACGCCCAAAATGCGCGCCAGCGTGCGCGCCAGCAGCGTCTTGCCGCAGCCGGTAGGCCCGATCAGGAGCACGTTGCTCTTGCCCAACTCCACCTCGTTGTTGCTCTCGCCGCTCTTCACGCGCTTATAGTGATTGTAGACCGCTACCGACAGCACCTTCTTCGCGTGCTCCTGGCCCACCACGTACTGGTTCAGGAACTCGTGGATCTCCCGGGGGCTCAGCAGGCGCGGCGGACCCGCGCTGCTCTTGCGTTGGGAAGCGGACGCCTGCTCCTCGTGGATCAGTTCGCGGCAGAGGTCAACGCACTCGTCGCAGATGTACACCCCGTTCTGGCCGGAGATCAGCCGGCGCACCTCTTCCTGCGCCTTGTTGCAGAATGAGCAACGGTACTGGCCTCGATTGTCACGACGGCTTGGCAATGCGGTACTCCTTTGTTGTCACGCGCTGGAACGGCCCTAATCCAGGCTGCCCACCCCGTCCTTTTGCGGGACGCCGACGGCGGCGGGCAGGACGTCGTCGATCAGCCCGTACTCCTTCGCCTCTTCGGCGTCCATCCAGAAGTCGCGCTCGCTGTCTCGCTCGATCTTGGCGAGTTCCTGCCCGGTGTGCTGCGAGATGATGGAGTTCACCTGGTTGCGGGTGCGCAGGATTTCCCGCGCCTCGATTTCCAGATCCGTCGCCTGCAAGGGCCGCGAGGCTTGCGTCCACGGCTGGTGAATCAACATGCGCGAATTGGGCAGCGAATACCGCTTGCCCGACGTGCCGCCGGCCAGCAGCAGGGCGGCGATGCTGGCGGAAAGTCCCATGCAATAGGTCGCCACGTCGTTCTTGATGTACTGCATGGCGTCGTAGATTGCCAGCCCCGAATGCACACTGCCGCCGGGCGAGTTTATGTAAAGACCAATGTCGGCGTCGCCGTCTTCACTCGATAGCAGCAGCATCTGGGCGATGATGCTATTCGCCACGTTATCGTCCACCGGCGTGCCCAGAAAGATAATCCGATCCCGCAGTAGCCGGGAAAAAATATCCATGCCGCGTTCGCCGCGGTTCGTCGTCTCGATGACGTAGGGTATGAGCATGTCCTCTCCTTATTGTCGGTTAGAATTCCAATGTGTTAGGGCTAACGGCTTCTTTACGTCAGTTGGGATGTCACAGGGACACCATTAATGCTGTCGCAGCGGCGCGAAGAGACGCCAAAATCGCAATGGCAATGAAAACTCCGCCTCATGCCTCCGGTAGCGTAGGTTTTCAAACTGCGTCTCCGGTAGCGTAGGTTTCCAACCTGCGTCTCCGCATGGCCAACGTTGCGTATCCGTTCCTCTCGCTCCGGCGGGGGACAAGCCCCCGCGCTACGTTTACGCGGCGCCATCTTACGTTGCGCCGCCATCGACCGGCGCCACTCCCCCAAACGTTCCGTTTCATTATAGAACGCCCGCCGCGCCTCGGTCACGCCGCTAGCGGCCGGCGGGCGCGGCGGCAAGAGCGCGTGCTCACGCAAACCGCCGCACGCGCCGTCCCCTGGCCCCAAGCCAAGGTTCAAGCGGAAACCTCAGTTACCGCCGTCTCCGGACGCGGCACGGTGGCGTACAGGTCTTCCAGGTAGTGCGTCGCGGCCACGGCCGCGGTCGTCGCGTCCCCCACGGCGGTCGTAATCTGCTTGGTCAACTGGGTGCGCACGTCTCCGGCGATGAACAGTCCCGGCACGTCGGTCTCCATGTGCAAGCCGCCGATCAGGTAGCCGTTCTCGTCGCGCTGTACGTCATCCTTGATGAAGTCGGTGTTGGGATCGAACCCGATGAAGATGAACACGCCGCCGGTCTCGTGCACCCATTCCTCGCCCGTCTTCACGTTGCGCAGTTTCATGCCGGTGACCGCGCCGTCGTCGCCAATGATCTCGTCGGCCACCGTATCCCAGATGATCTCGGTATTGGCGGCGGCCATGAAGCGGTCTTGAATAATCTGCTGGGCGCGCAGTTTGTCGCGCCGGTGCACCAGGTAGAGCTTGCTGGCAAAGCGCGTGAGGAAGAGGCCCTCTTCCACCGCCGAGTCGCCGCCGCCGACCACCGTAATCACCCGGTCGCGGAAGAACGCGCCGTCGCACACCGCGCAGTACGAAACACCCCGGCCCGCGTACTCGAACTCGCCGGGGATGTTCAGCGCCGTCGGCGAACCGCCGGAGGAGACGATCACGGCCCCGGCGCGGTACTCGTCGCCGTCCGTGGTGCGCACCACCTTCTGCCAGCCGTCCGTGAAGACTTCCGCCACTTCCGCCGTCAGAATCTGCGCGCCGAACGCCTGGGTGTGCGAGACCATCTTCTGAATCAGGTCGGCGGCGTCGATGGATTCGAATCCTGGATAGTCCTCAATCAACGAGGTGTTGATAAGCTGGCCGCCGGGCGCCATCTTTTCCAGAATCACGGTATCCAGCCGCGCCCGCGCCGTGTAGAGCCCGGCGCACAACCCCGCCGGCCCCGCGCCGATGACGACCACGTCGTGATATGAAACTGCCATACCCTTAGTCATTCCTTTCAGCCGCGCATCCAACTGGCCGGCGAGCGCATCGCACCGGCTGGGCGTTCTTGGCTATCGTCAAAGTCGTTTCCTGTGAAAACCGGCAGTCATCCCCGCGGATGACTCTCCTCTTCCAGAGTACCAAACCTGCCAACCTGCCGCTATGCGGCGGCACCGGCCAGACTCCCGCGTTGCGCAGCCGCGCTCGATGGCATTCATGGTATCCTACTCATTGCCGCATCGACAGGCAAAGTATTCAAACTCCCTGGGGAAAGGCTGACAAGCGTACGTAAATGTCATTCCGAGCGCAGCGAGGAATCTAAAGATGCTGGTCTTGCAGGTCGGCGCTTTAGATTCCTCACTCCGCTGCGCTCCGTTCGGAATGACACGTGAAGTGGACCATAGAATACATTCCCCTGTCAGCTGGGGAGAGGGTTAGGGTGAGGGGTACCATGAGCACGCAACTCCGCGCGGGCGCGGCGACAGCCACTATCACTCCCTGGCTGGGCATTCCCATGCGCGGCGCGTTCCGGGAGGTGACCCACGCCGGCTCCGTCCACGACGACCTGCTGGCCAAAGCCCTGGTGCTGGACGACGGCAACCGGCGCATCGCGTTCGTGCTCTGCGACCTCACGATGATGTCTGGCACGATGATGGACGCGGTGAAAGAACGCATCGCGGCGCGGGCGGAGATACCGCCGGACCACGTGCTCATTGCCTCCACGCACACCCATTCCGCGCCAGCCACCGTGAGCATCGGGTTCATGGAGGAGCAGACCGCGTACACCGCCTGGGCCGTACGCAAGATCGCCGACGCGGTGGCCCTTGCCGTGCAGCGGTTGCAGCCGGCGCGCATCGGCTTTGCGAGCGTTGCCGAGCCGCGCATCGTCTTCAACCGCCGCTACCACATGCGCAACGGCCAGGTGCACTTCAATCCCGGCGTCGGCAATCCGGACGTGGTCAAACCCGCCGGCCCTACGGATCCGGAATTTACCCTCTGCTACGTGGAAAGCCATGCGGGTCAACCGCTCGCCGTGCTGGGGAACTACGCGCTCCACTACGTGGGCACGGATACGGGCGCGGAAATCTCCGCCGACTACTTCGGACACTTCTTCCAGGCCGTGCGGCGACTGCTGGGACCGCAAACGGTGGGACTGCTCTTCAACGGCGCGTCCGGCAACATCAATAACACAAACGTGTTCAGGCCCTGGCCGCACCGGGGCCACGCCCAGGCGGTGCGCATGGCGAAGGTGCTGGCCGGGCACGCGCTGGCGGAAATCCAACTGATGGAGATGCGCGACCGGGTGACGCTGGACGCGGCGGCCGGCGCGTTCGACTTTCCCCGCAAGCGGACCACCGGCGCGGACGTGGAAATCGCGGAGAAGATCCTGCACGGCGGCTACACGTATACCGAGGGGCCGTTCTCGGCGGTGACCGGCCAGCCAATCTACCCGCGCTGGGCGCCGGCCTACGCCCGCGAGATCAAGGCGCTGCACGCCATGCCCGAGACTCTCGCCTCGACGATCCAGGCGCTGCGCGTCGGCCCGGCCGGCTTTGCCGCGCTGCCGGGCGAGATTTTCGTGGAGATCGGCCTTGCCGTCAAAGCCGATTCGCCGTTCGCGCCGCAATTCGTCATGAGCCTGGCGAACGACTACCTCGGCTACGTCGCCACCGATGAGCAACTCGCCCTCGGCGCGTACGAAACCTGGCCCTCACGCTCCGCCATCGGCGGCCCCGGCACGGCCCAGGCGATGGAGAATACGGCGCTCGCGTTGCTCGATTCATTGCGCGTTGCATGAGCGCCTTGGCGTTTTCTTCTGCATAGCCGGATGGATTGGAGCGAAGCGCGGAGCGCGACAGGCCCAAGTGTCCGGTCACAGGTACGTGTGACCCAAGAGCCGTCATAAATGTGAAGAGAAACGGTCTCAATCCGGTAGCGCAGGTTTGCAACCTGCGCCGCCGCCGTCATGCCGAGACCGGTAGGGATTCGGAGGCGGGGGACAAGCCCCCGCGCTACGACTGGGCAAGAGGGGAGAAAGTTAGAATCATGTTCGACGGACTGCATACGGGATTGCACAGTATCGCGCTGCTCTCGGATGTCGAGACGCGCTCGATATCGGCGGAGAATCCGAACGGCGAACGCGGCGGCGGCGCGAAGGCGGTACCTGACGAAAACCACGCGGCCTCGCTGTTGGGGCCGGGCTGGAAGGTGCGGCCCAAGATCGAACTGCCGCCGCAGTCTACGACTACGCTGGCCGAGATCGAAGGGCCCGGTACTATCCAGCACATCTGGCTCACCGTGCGGCCTCAGGCCTACCGCAGCACGGTTCTGCGCTGCTACTGGGACGGCGAAGAGACTCCCTCCGTCGAGGTCCCGCTGGGAGACTTCTTCTGCAACGGCCACGGCTTGCGCTATGACGTGAACTCCCTGCCCATTGCCGTGAATCCCACGGGCGGTTTCAATTGTTACTGGCCCATGCCTTTCCGCCGCAGCGCCCGCATCACCATCGAGAACGAGTATTGGGAAGAGATCCCCGGTTTCTACTACCAGATAACCTACGCTTTGGCGCCTGTGCCCGAGCACGCCGCCTACTTCCACGCCCAGTGGCGGCGCTCCATGACCACCCGCGAGTATCCCGAACACGTGCTGCTGGACAGCGTTGAAGGACAGGGGCAGTACGTGGGCACGTTCATTGCTTGGTCGCAGTTCTCCAACGGCTGGTGGGGCGAGGGCGAGGTCAAGTTCTACCTGGACGGCGACACCGACCATCCCACGATCTGCGGCACCGGCACCGAGGACTACTTCGGCGGGGCGTGGAACTTTGGCGATCGGACGTTCTCCACCCCCTTCCTCGGCTATCCGCTCTACCGCCAGGACCCGGTGGAAGTGCCGCTCCACGGCATGTACCGCTGGCACATTCCGGACCCCATCCGCTTCAAGCAGGACCTGAAAGTGACCGTGCAGGCGCTCGGCTGGTGGCTGAACCGCAAGTTCGAGCCGCTCACCGACGACATCGCCTCGGTGGCGTACTGGTACCAGACCGCGCCCCACGCGCCGTTTCCCGCAATGCCGCCGCTGCCCGCCCGCTGGCCGCGCGCGTAGCGCCTTGGCGTCAATCCCGATCAAACGTAGCGCGGGGGCTTGTCCCCCGCCTCCGGAGTTCAATCTGCGTTGGCATGACGACGGCACGCGCAGGTTACAAACCTGCGCTACCGGAGACAACGGGCCCAGTTTGCAGGCTTTTTGCCTTCCGGAGGGGAACCGCCTAAACAGACTCTCCACCTAGCAATGACAAACCCGCCGTAAAAGCACTTGACAACCGCAATGACACGTCTATAATACCAGCATAGGGCGCGACTGCCCTTGGCAGTCAGCGTCAACTCTCAGCCGCCACCGTGCGGAAAGGAGGTCGCGCACCTGGGGCAGGCATCCGGCGCATCGCCGCGGTGTCTGGAACGCGCAAAGTCCCGCGCAGAGATGACACTTGCCAAGAGGAGAAATCTGTATCGTGGAAACAACTGATCGTTCTACTCGATTTCGACCGACACGCCGTCACGTTCTCGCGGGCGGCGGCGCGGCGCTCTCGGCGGCTTTGCTCGCCGCGTGCGGCCAGGCGGGCACGGCCATGCCGGCCGAGGAAGCGCCCGCCGAACAGGAAGCCGAAAAACCCGCCGAGCAGCCCCAAGCCGAGGCCGCCGAAATCAAAGTTTGGGTCTGGTGGCCGGACCCGGTGGCATCGGTGGAACAGATGGGCGCGAACTACTCGGAAGCCAATCCCAACGTCACCGTGTCCGCGGAAGCGGTTTCCGGGTACTGGGACAATCTGCAAGCGGCCTTCGTCGGTGGCACGGGCCCGGACATCTACTTGATGAACAGCGTGAACTACTTCGCGTGGTCCAACAAGCAGATTCCCGCCGACATCACCGCGCAGTTCAAGGCCGATCCCATCGCCCAGGACTTTGCCGCCAATGCCTGGAAGACCGGCATCGACTTCTACACCTACAAGGGCGAGAAGATGTTCGGCGTGCCCGGCATGATGACGAGCATCATCACGCTCTTCAATGAGGACGCCGTCAACGAGGGCGGCTTTGCAATACCGTCCGAGCTTGGCACCGACTGGAACTGGGACCTGCTCCAGGAGTACGCCATCAAGCTCACGGAGCGCGAGGGCGACAACGTCACGCGCTACGGCGCGTTTGCGCCCGACGCGCTTGAGCAGGGCTGGCTGAACTATGTGCGCGCCAACGGCGGCGACTTCTTGGACAGCGATTTGCGCTGCGTCATCGACAGCCCGGAATCGGCGGAAGCGTGGCACTTCTGCGTGGATTTGGCGCTCAAACACCGCGTGTCCCCGTCGCGGGAGCAAATCGCGGACTTGAGCCAAGGCATGGCAGGCCGCGGCGGCCGATTTGCCCTCTTTGGCAGCGGCCAGGTCATTCTCTGGACGGCGGCCTCCAACAACGTGAAGTTTCTGAACGAGGCCTGGCCCGGCTCCGGCTTTACCTGGGACTACGGCTACGTGGCCGCTTCGCCCAACACGGGCAATCCGGGCGGCACGACCAACATCGTGGGCTGGTGCGTGAACAGCAATACCAAGACACCCGACCAGACCTGGGGCATCTTTGCCAACATGATGACCAAGGATTCGCAGGACATTCTGGCGCGGGCGGACGTGCTGCGGCCGGCGCGGGACGATTCGGCTCAACTCTACTACGATCCGGCAGTCACCGACGGCCCCGCCAACCGCATCGCCGCCTTCGAGATGTTCCAGTGGACGACCAACCTGCCCACGCACGACGTCGTCTCGTGGGGCGAGATGCTGGGGCCCATGGGAGTCTGGGCGCCCCAGATCTTCGCCGGCGCCGTCGGCGTGGAGGAAGGGCTGCAAAACATGGCGGCGGAGACCAACGCGCTCTTCGACGCGGCTATGTCATAGGGTAACTTTGCGTATCCAAGGGGAGCTTTGCGTAACCAGGGGGAGCTTTGCATAACCAGGCCGGTAGGCGAATAAACTCCCTCTCCCTGGGGAGACCTTTGCGAAAATTCACTGAGAGGCGAAAGTCCCCTCTCCCACAGGGAGAGGGTTAGGGTGAGGGGAAAGCCGGCGCCGATCGTACCCAATTCGCACTGTCCGGTAGAGTGACGCAAAGGTCTCATAAGCGGCGTAGTGCACGCTAACGCGGCGCTTGGCCTAGCACACGACGCACTGTAGGAGAAACGTCAGAGGCTGCGGCCGGTGAGCCGTAGCCTCTGACGCTACAGCTAATGCGCATCGAGCGGGTGAGGCCGCGCCGATCGCGGTGCGGCCCTATCCGTGTTCGCTCGCGTGCGCCTTCGCTGCGCCTTACGCTCTCCCGTGGCGTGCCCCGCCTGCGCAGGGAAGGAGTATCGTCGCGCGCGTGATTGCGGGTATGAGGCACACTACGGCGTAAGCGGATCACCCGTTTCAGCACCAATGACACGAAAGGAACGGCGAGTAGATGGCTGACCTGGATTACCGTCCGGATGAAAAGGTCTATGCGTTCGAGACGGCTGAGATACAGGGCGCCCTGCGCCCGGGCAACGAGTTTCCCCATCACGGGCTGACGCATTTGGTGCACAAGGCCACCGGCGTGGAGTTTGTCCATCCGCTCTACGCCATTCTCAACCTGTACCGCTTCATGCACCGGGCGGCGTCCGGGGCTACCGGCATGGACAGCGACCTCGGCAATCCCCGCCAGGGCGAGCGCGACGTAGCAGCCGACGCCAACAGTGTTACGCTGCGCTGGGCGCTGCAAGACCCCGCGCATCCTGTGGTGTCCATTCGCTACGCAATCCTGGAACCGGCCACGATCGACATGACCGTTACCGTCACGCCCAACGGGGAGGCGCGCGACTTCGAGGCCTTGCTCGCCTGCTACTTCGATCCGGCCCACGTGCCGCACGTCTACCTGGCGCGGGACCGCTTTGAGTTAGAGGACGAACCGGGCCGCTTTGGCGATGAGCCGGAACTGACGCCGGTGAACGTCAATCCTGTCTTTCGCGGCGGCGTCCTGGTCTATCCCCGCGATGAGGACGCTGTCGGCGTCAGCGTGGACGGGCGCTGGCGGGACATTGCCCGCTTCTCCCCGGTGCGGCGCTACAAGGTCCCCGTCTGCTTCCAGGCCGACCGCCAGCAGCGCGTGGCCGCCGTGCTCATGTCGCGCCCTGAGGATTGCTTCGCGGTTTCCAGCGGCTACGACAGCCCCGACGCGCGGGACCGCTTTCACAAGCACAATCCGCTCTACCTCTCGCTCTTTGGCGGCGCGTTGGAGCCGGGCGTCGCACGCACGGCGCGGGCGCGGCTGGTCGTCACGGCACTCGACGAGAGCCTCTCGCAGCCGCTGGCGCTCTTTGAGACCTTCCTGAACGAGACTGGCGGCGCGTGACAATGAAGAAACTCCGCATTGCCGTTATCGGCGTCGGCGCGGACCCCGGCTCGCGGGCGCGGCACTTCCTGGCGACGATTGCGCGCCTCACCGACCATTACGAACTGGCCGCCGTCTGCGACCGCAACGCCGACGTGCTGGCGCAGGTGGGGGCGCAGTACGGCATTCCCGGTCAATATGCCGACGCGCGCTCTCTCTTCGCTGACGAGCAGCCGGACGTCGTGCTCAGCCTTGCCCCGAAAGACTCTCATATCGTCATGGCGCTCACCGCCGCCCGCCGCGGCTGCCACGTTATCACGGAAATCCCGGTGGCGCTCACGCGGCGGCACGCCCACGCAATTGCCGCGACCTGCCGCGAGAACGGCGTGCTCTGGGAGGTGGCGGAGCAAGTCTGGCTCTGGCCCAGGGAGCGCCTCAAACGGCAGATCATCGGCGCCGGCCTGCTCGGCGAAGTCACCCACGCCCGCCTCTGGTACCAGACCGGCCAATACCACGGTTTCAGTGGCATTCGCGCCCTGGTTGGCTCCCCGGCTACTCGTTTGCTTGGCTACTGCGGCGAAGTGCCGACCGAACCGTATACGGCCTACGGCGGCGAGACGGAACGCTCGCTCAAGTGGGACTCCGGCGTTATCGAGTTTGCCAACGGCGTGGCGTGCCTCTTTGAGAAGCCGCCGCGCGTCTTTCCGCATCTCCCTTTTCCTGTGGGCTGGCAGATCGAAGGCACGAAGGGGAATCTCGACCGCGACGTATTCGCGCAATACGCGGATGGCCGGTCTCAGGCCTATCCCATTGAGGAGCGCTATACGGAGCAAAACGGCGAGAGAGTGCTCGGTTCACTCTCCGTCGCCACCGACCCGCCGGTGGTGTGGCGGAATCCATACCTGGATTACGGCATCGGCTCGCCTGACGATGTTTCCAAGGCGGACATTCTGACAAGTTTCCACCATGCGATCACAGCCGGCGGCCAGCCCCGGTACGGCGTGGAAAACGGGCTGCGGGACTACGAACTCTGCCTGGCGGTGCGGGAGAGCGCGGACCGCGGCAACACGTGGGTTGACTTGCCCTTGACGGAACCGACGGCGCTGGAGGAAAAAATCGAGGCGGAGTTCCTGCGCCGCTACGGCCACGATCCCATTACGGAAACGGATGCCCTGCTCGACGCGCCGTTCACCCGGTCGGCAACCTTGTGGCCGTTCGCCCACTGGCTATAATTGACACGGAATGCAGTTGACCGGTCGCGCAGTCCGCAGCGCCGTCTGCCGGTAGCGGAGGATTGCTACGTCAACTCCGGTAGCGTAGGTTTGTAACCTGCGCACCGCCTGCTGACGGCGCGGGCTTGCAGCGCCAACTCCGGTAGCGTAGGTTTGTAACCTGCACACCGCCGCGCGGCAGCGCGGGCTTGCAGCGTCAACTCCGGTAGCGTTGGTTTGTAACCTGCGCCAACGCCGCGCCGCAGGCGCGCAGCCACCCAGAAAACAACATGATTGCCTCCAAAGGACAACGCCATGACTCTTGCGCCTGAGCCGCTCGACTACCGGCCCCATCTCCCGCCCAAGCGCGACTACGGCATCGGCGTGGTGGGCGCGGGCAGCATCGCGCGCGCCGGGCATCTGCCGGCGTATCGCAGCGCTGGCTTCAGCGTGGCGGGCATCTATGATGAAGACGCCGCGAAAGCGGAGTCGCTGGCGGCGGACTTTGGCACGACGGCCTTTCCTTCCCTGGAGGCGCTCCTGGACTCGCCTCTGGTTGACGTGGTGGACATTGCCACGCCCACCATCAGCCATCCGCCGCTCGTGGATGCCGCCATCGCCGCCGGCAAGCACGTGCTCTGCCAGAAGCCCCTTACCTATGACATTGCCAAGGCGGAATCTATGGTGCGGGACGCCGCCAAGGCCGGTGTGCGCCTGGCGGTGAACCAGAACGGCCGCTGGGACCAGGCCTTCCGCTCCGTCTACGCCCTGAAGGAGCGCGGCGACCTGGGCGACCTGACCTACGCGCAGATCGATCGGGTCGGCCCGTTGCGCTGGGAGTTGTGGCCGTGGCTTTGGAACCGCCCCCGCGTGCTCATTGTCGAGGACGCCATTCACTTCCTGGACGTCGTGCGCTTCATCCTGGGCGAACCGGCGTGGCTCTTCGCCGATGGCTTCCACGCCGGCGACGAACGCATCAAGGGCGAGACCTCGGCGGTAATCACGTTGGCCTGGCCCGGCGGCGCGCGCGGCCTGCTGCTGAACCACGCCGGCGTCTGGGACGACGACACCCACGCCACCTACCGCTTCGAAGGCACGGCCGGCGTGGCCAAAGGCGAACTCGGCGTCTTCTACAACTTCCCCTATGGGCGGGAGGATACACTCTCTTATCGCAGCCACCGGTATGGTGAAGATTGGATCACCCCGGAATTGCGGGGCAAGTGGATACCGGACGCCATGGTAGGCCCCATGGCCGAACTCTTCGCCGCCATCCACGAAGACCGCGAACCCATGAACAGCGGTGCCGACAATCTGCGGACGTTGTATTTGGTAGAAGCGGCGTATGAGTCGATAAGGGAGAGACGGGCGATCACGCCCCGCACGCCGCCGGTATTGTAAATTTGCGGTCTCTGCGCCGCCCGCACGACACGTAGCGCGGGGGCTTGTCCCCCGCTCCGAGGAGACTGACCATGCAACTGCGTTTTGCCGCAATCGGCATCCACATTCACGGCCCCGGCGCGATTCAGGAAATCCTCGCCGCCGGTGACACGGAACTCGTCGGCATCGCCGAAAGCGACCCGCAGCGGCGCGCCGAAGTCGCCCAGCAGTACAGCGTGCCCATCTACGCCGACCACGACGAGATGCTGGACGCGTTGCGGCCCGACCTCGCCACCATCTGCAACGCCCACCATGAAAAGGCCGGGGCGATCCTGTCATGCCTGGAGCGCAACGTGCACGTGCTGGTGGACAAGCCGATGGTCATCGAACTGGAAGACCTGGCCCGCGTTGAGGAAGCGCTGCGGTCGAGCGCGTCCGAGTTGCAGATGATGGTCACCGAACGCTTCGGCCCGCCGTTCGCGCGCCTCAAAGAGCTCGTGGATGCCGGTTTCCTGGGCGAAATTGCCGGTTGCGTCGCCACGCGGCCCCACGAGTTCGCCCTGGCCGAGCGCGAGCCGTGGATGCTGGAGGAAAGCAAAGAGGGCGGGATTATCGTCGATCTCATGATTCACGACATCGACCTGGCGCGCTGGTATTCCGGCGCCAGCGTGCAGTCGGTGACGGCGCACCACGTGCAGCGCCGCTGGCTGCAATATCCGGGTTTCAACGACGTGGCGCACGCCATGTTTGCGCTGGATTCCGGCATTATTGCCACCATCGAGGCCGACTGGCTCACGCCCCGCAACACGCCGTGGGATTGCCGCTTCTTCCTCACCGGCACGGAAGGCGCGGCTGAGGTGCGCAGCCTGCACTTCAGCGACCTGCTCTACTGGCGGCACGACGAACCGCGCGTGCACGTGCAATTTGGCCGCAACCGTCCGGATTCCAGCGGCCAAGACCTCGTGCGCCGCATCCGGGGTCAAACACCCACCATCGCAACCGCCCAGGACGCGCTTGACTCGACCCGCGCCGTGCTCATCGCCCGCGAAGCCGCCCGCCAAGGCCGCACACTGGCGCTCTAGGCCAGAACCGCAGACGCGCACCCCAACCAAGCGCGATGGACTCCCTCTCCCTGGGGAGAGGGCCGGGGTGAGGGGGCAATGTAGACGCAAAAGGTGTAGGGGCACGACATGTCGTGCCCCTACACCTTTTGCGTCTACGCTGGGGTAGGAGGCTTGCGCAACCTGCTGAACGGCGCCGCACCCGGCTCGCAGGATACCGCCCCCCGGGCTGGACTCACGGACGCAGGCTCTTCACCGGAAAAACGATAACCACCACGCCAATCCCGAAACTCTTAGCCCCGCGCCAGGCGCTCGTACTGTTCCCGGCCGGCGTTGAAGATCTCCACCATGCGTTGCCGGTGGTCGTCGTGCTCGAAGCGGCCCTTGGTCGTAATCCACTCGATGGCCCGCTCGATCTCCTCCACGAAGAACTCGCCGGAAGCCCGCGCCGCCGGGTTCGGGCCGCCCGCTTCCACGTAGACCGGGCTGGTGTGCGCCCATTGAGAGTGGCCGTAACTATCGCGTTGGCGTCCCCAGCAGCGCGCCGCAATCCAGCTATCGTTGGGCACCGCCAGGCGGGCACGCAGCACGCCTTCGCGCAGACCCTCGCTATACTCCTCGCGCGCCACCACCTCCCCGTTGCAGACAAGCTCGATGCGCTGCACCGGCCGCAGGGCTTGCCAGCGGACGAAGGCGTTCACCTGCTTGCGCCGGCTCGCGCGCAAGTCCACCACCGCGCCCGGCAACTGGCCGGCCACGCGCAAAGCTAGCGACGGGCCGTTGGTGATAAACGTGGCCCCGCTTTTCAGTCCTTTGAGCCACGTGTCGTAGGAGAATGAATCCTCAAGCTGCACGTACACCCGGTTGGCCGAGCACACGAACCAATCGGAGCCGGTGCTCACCGGCAGGTGAAAGCCGCAATTGAGCAGGTGGTACCACAGGTCGTACTCCGGGTCCAGCCAGTAGGGATCGAAGAGATTGAGCGCGTCCAGCCGCCCCAGACCGGCGGCGATGGGCGCTTCCATGCCCTGGCCGTTGTGGCACCAGATCGCCACGCCGCCTTGCTCCTGGGCCGCGGCGCAGGCGTCGATGAGCGGCGGGTAGTCGGGCGCGGACTCGTCCACCAGCACGCCCCGGCTGAGCGGCTCGACCTGTTCTTGCAGCCGCACCAGCATCACGTGGCCGTAGCCGATGTCTCCCATCGCGCTATTGTGGCGGGTCTCTTCGCCCACGTCCAGCACGTGGCCCGGCGCGGTGGGATGCTCCATCTCTCCCACCGGAAGACGGTTGGTAGCGTATTCCAGCTCTTCACGCTGGAGCACGCTGACGATGGTGACGGTCAAGTCTTCCACCGTGGAATCGAAGCGCAGGCGCTCTTCCGGCCGGGTCTCGAACTCCCGGTAGTGAATGTGGGTATTGCCGGGGTAGAGTCCCTGCTTCGGCAGGCTGATCCAGCGTTGGAGCGGCAATTCCAGGTTTACCGCGCCGCTAGGAGGAAGGTCTACGGTCATTTCCAGCGGCGCGTACTCCGTGCCGCGCTCCACGCGCACGTCCGCTTGGCCGCGCGGCCCCTCCAACGTGAACGCGCCGTCGCAATAGAAGAACGGATTGGTGGTGCCGACGGTCTCCAGGCTGTTTTCCGGCGCCAGGAAGAGGCCGTGACTGCCCTGCACCGAGACCTTTGCCGCCAGCCGGCTGCCGGTAGCCGCGTCGTGTATCGTGCCCGTTAAGGTTGCCAAGGCTGTTTCTTCCCTCTCGTGAGGCTTTCGCCAAACCTGCTTGATTGTGCCGAATAGCGGGGATTCACGCCAATGTTGTCGCTTAGAACTGATGAGCACTGTACTACCCGTTCGTGCTGAGCCTGTCGAAGTATGAACGGGTAGTATAGTGCGCTACAACCAACCCGCCGTTCACCTTTCGACAGGCTCAAGGCGAACAGCTGTGCGCATGCTCGTCGATTTCTCAAGATTTGGAGAGACAGTGGAATGCATTACTCTTTAACGCGACATCATTGGGAATTCACCCTCACCCTAACCCTCTCCCTCGAGGGAGAGGGGACTTTCCCGCGTACAGGATACACGACGCGCGCTGGGAGCGTGTAATCCCGGCGGCCTCATGCCGGCGCAAGGCTAATGTAATCGGCCCTACACCCGCTCGAACGGGAACTTGCGCTTGGCCGCTTCCAGGTCGATGTCCACGCCCAGGCCCGGGCTGTCGGGTATCGTCACGCAGCCCTCGCCGTCGATCGCGGGCGGCGGCGTTATCAGTTCGGTAAAGAGCGGATTGCCGCCCTGGCGAAACTCGATAATCGGGCAATTGGGCAGGGCCGCCGCCAGTTGCAAGCTGGCGTAGAAGAGCAGCGCCGAGCCCCAGATGTGGGGCGCGACTTGCAGGTTGGCGGCGTGGGCCAGCGTGCCGATGCGCCGCGCCGCCGTAAAGCCGCCGACCACCGCCAGGTCCGGTTGCAGAATGTCCGCCGCCTCGCGCGCGATGATGTCGCGAAAGTCGAAGTGGGTGAAGTCGTTCTCTCCGGTCGAAATGGGGATTGACGTAGCTTGCCGCACGCGGCTCATGCCGCGCCAGTTGTCGCTGCTCACCGGCTCCTCGAACCAGTCGATGTCGTACTCCTCCGCCGCCTGCGCCAAACGGATGGCCTGTGACTCGTTGAGCGAACCGTGGGCGTCGAGCATCAGCCGCCTGTTCGGCCCGATCGCGTCGCGCACGGCGCGAATGCGCGCAATGCCGTCCCGCACAATGCGCGGCGCGTCCATTGCGCCCACCCGCATCTTCACGGCGCGAAAGCCCCGCGCCACATACGCCAGCGCCTCCTCGCCGGCCCCGTCCGCGGCCGCGTGGCCGCCGCTGGCGTAGGTCGGCAGGCGGGAGCGATAGCCGCCGCCAAGCACCTTATAGATCGGCGCGCCGAGCGAGCGGGCGAAGATGTCCCACAGCGCCATGTCGATGCCGCCCATGGCACAGACCGTCACGCCCCGGCGGCCCATGCGCGGCGCGCTCTGGCCGTAGGTGAGCGCGATGCCCAGGCGCGGCCCGTTGTACATCTTCTCCCAGACGTACTCCGGCCGCGTGGGGTCTTCGCCAATGATTTCCGGCCCCAGTTCTTGCTCCACAATGGCCTTGAGCGAGTGGCACGCGCCCCGGGTGTAGCCATAGCCGGGATGCACCTCCCCGTGGCCCACCAGCCCGTCGTCGGTCTCTATGCGCACAATGACCGCGTGGGCTTCGTCGTGCGGCCCGTAGTCCGAAACTCGCTCGCCCTTGCCGTGAGGCGTCGGCCACGCCAACGGTACCGCCTCTACCGCGCGAATCTTCATGGGCTCACCTCTTCCCGTACATTGACCGCAAACGCGGCGTCTGGGCCGCTTGCCTCTATACCGCGCTCGGCGGCGCTTCTCCGCCTATTGTAGCACTGCGTTCCGCGACAGGCTGCCGCGCGCGGCGGAGACTTCTCGCCTCTCTGCGAGGTTTCGCTTATACCTCCGTCGGGTGTAGCGGGCTAACGCCGGACAGGCTACCCGCGCTTGCTAAAACCCGTATAATGGGGATGATGCTCCTGTGTGCGCTTAGCGGCGCGGGTTGCGCGAGGACGTGGGCGGCGCGTGACCGCAAAGCGCGAGTGAACGCGCCGGCAAAGAGGAAGGTCTTCTATGGCTACGACAGATAGTTCAGATTACTCCTTCGAGCCGTTCGCTCGGCACGAGTTCTATCGAGAGACCAACACCCATCTGGTGGAATCCGCCCTGGGCTTCCTGGAGCGGCTCGACCCGAACGTGCAGCGGCGCATCGTCGATCTCGGCTGCGGCACCGGCGCCATCACCCGCCTCATCCTCGGCAAGGTGCAGCGTGTCGGACTAAAGGCGCAGATTCTCGGCATCGATCCTTCTCCCTTGGCGCTGGATAAAGCGCGGCAGAGCGTCGCCAACGCCATGGTCAAGTTTCTCCATGGCAGCGCGGAGAACGTCTCCCAGTTGGTTTCGTCCGCGGACGCGCTCTTCTTCTGCAACGCCATTCACCTGATTGAGGATAAGCACGCCGTCTTCAGGGAAATTGGCAAGTCGCTGAATCCCGGCGGTGTCGTGGCCTTCAATACTACCTTCTTCGACGGCGCGTACCTGCCGATCACCCAGAAGGCCAACCGCCTGTGGGTGGTCCGCGCCGTGCAGAAGATGCGGCGCGAATACCCCAACGTCAAGGTGGTGAAAGACGCCAAGACCACCGCCATGCGCTGGCTCTCTCCGGAACAGTATGAAGCCTTGCTGGGCGAGAGCGGCTTTACCGTCACCCACCTGGAATGCCGCCAGGTCGAAATGACCCAGGCGAGCCTGGAAGACATCAGCGACTATTCGCTCTTCATCGAAGGGGTCTTGCCCAGCGTGCCGCTGGACGTGGGCGCGGAGGTGCTGAAGCACGGCATCCGGGAAGCGCTACGCGAGTTGAAACTGAAGACGGTGCCCCGCTACTGGCTGCAAGTGGTCGCGCAGAAGACGTGACGCCCGGCGGCGCGGCCGCCAGGGCGCCCGCCAGGCGTAGACGGACTTCGTGCACGACGCGGCGCATGGCGGTGCGCCCGTGCATCGGACGCAACCTCGTCGCGACCCGCGCGCTACTCGCCAGCGGCATGGTACGCATTCACAACGCAGCGAGACTATGGAACAACACCTCGCCGGCAAGACCGCGCTCGTGACCGGCGCTTCGCGCGGCATCGGGCGCACCATCGCGCTGCACCTCGCCGCCGCGGGCGCGAACATTGCGATCAACTACCAGGTGAACGAAGAAGCCGCGCTGGAGGCGGTAGCCCACGTCCAAGACCAGGGCGGCAGCGCGCTGGCCGTCAGCGGGGACGTGCGGGACGCTGAAGCGGTGAAGGCCGTCGTCGGGCGCACTCTGGAGACGTTCGGCCACCTCCACGTGCTGGTAAACAACGCCGGCATCACCCAGGATACCTTGGTGCTCAAGATGCGCGACGAAGACTGGGACCTGGTGGTGGATACCAACCTGCGGGGGGCGTTCCTATGCACCCGCGCCGCGCTGCGTCCCATGCTGGCGCAGCGTTGGGGCCGCATCGTCAACATTACGTCGGTCGGCTGGCTGGTCGGCAACCCCGGCCAGGCGAACTACACGGCCGCCAAGGCCGGCGTGGTCGCTCTCACCCGCTCCACGGCGGTGGAGATGGGCAGCCGGGGCATCACGGTGAACGCCATTGCCCCCGGCTACATCCCCACCGACCTGACCCACGACATTCCGCCGCACCTGATGGACCGCCTGATGCAGAAACTGCCCATCAAGCGCGCGGGCACGCCGGAGGAGATCGCCGCGCTGGTAACATACCTCACCGGCGACGCCGCGTCGTATATCACGGGCCAAGTCATCCACGTCGACGGCGGCCTGACCGCGGGCTTGCTCTAAGCAGGTGTATGCAAGAGTGCTGCTGGGCGCTTTCATCCGCTCACCCTTCGACACGCTCAGGGCGAACGGATTGCATTGCCACCTATCAGGACCTGTTCGTGCTGAGCCTGTCGAAGCATGAACGGTTGTTTGCCAACGTGCGACGGTTCCAATCACCCTTCGACACGCTCAGGGCGAACGGATTGTAGTGCCACCTATCAGGAACCGTTCGTGCTGAGCCTGTCGAAGTACGAACGGTTCTTGTTGTTTTAGTAGGCGACCTCAAAGCGGGTGGACGACGGAGCGACGCTCCGCGTCACAGTCTGCTTACCCACGGCGGGGGCGTCCTTGCTCGCGAAACCGCCTCCCCTTCTTGCGCGGCATACACTAACTACCTACAATACTACCTGAGAAATCGCGTTTCCAATTCGTGACGCGGAGGCGGTCCCAGCATGGAGCTAGACCGAGACCGGAAGTATCGGGAGATGGCAAGCCGCGGCAAGTATCAGAGACTGTACACGTATCTCTGCCGTCTGCGGGCCGCGGAATGGCGGGCATCTTTCAGCGAAATTGAATCCGTCTTAGGTTTCCCGCTGCCCACGTCCGCGCGCCTGCACCGGCCCTGGTGGGCCAACCAACGCGGGGGTGGCGGTCACAGCCAGGCGCTTGCCTGGAGCGCCGCCGGCTGGGAGACAGCCGAGGTGGACATGGTTTCTGAGACGCTGCTGCTGCGGCGGCAGCGCGCGGAAGCCATGCGCCCGCGCTCGCTCGATGCGGTCTGGCCCGTCCACCGCGCCGGGGCGTGGCCGCAAGGATCGATCCTCGGGCGAGAGGACATCTACGAGGACAGGATCTAGCTCTCGCATGTTCATTGACACCAACGTTCTCGTGACTGCCCGCATTCTCGAAGCCCCGCACCACGACCGCGCCAGAGCAAGACTGGAACGCGCATTGCAAGACCGTGAACCGCTGCGGATCAGCCGGCAGGTTGTGCGCGAATACCTGTCCGTGGTCACGCGCCCGCAGACGTGGCCGATTGCCATTACACGGGAGGAGGCGCTCGCCGACGCGGACCGGTTGACGAGCAACTTCGAGATACTCGAGGATGGTCCCGGGGTAACCGAGACGTTGCTTGCGCTGTGCCGCGAAGTTGCGGTAGGCGGGCGGCAAATTCACGACGCCAACATCGTCGCGACCATGCTGGCGCACGGGGAGCGCAGACTGTTGACGTTCAATACCGCGGACTTTCGCCGTTACGGTGACCGCATCGAGTTGGTGGACGGCGTATAGCGTGCATTCCAGCGGCGGATTCACGTTCCAACCCCCCATAGCCTGTAGCGAGCAATGAGGTCACGTATGACAATGTCAGTAACCGCACGCATCCAAGAGTTGCTCCGCAGTCGCGGCGTCATCTTTGACTTCAAGGAGCACGCGCCGGTCAAGACCAGCCAAGAAGCGGCCGCGGTGCGCGGCACGCCCTTGCGCGAAGGCGCGAAGGCGCTGGTTTTCGCGGCGGACGGGGAGTTGATTCTGGCGGTTGTGCCGGCCCACAAGCGCGTGGGCACGCGGACCTTCAAGCGTGCGTTCGGCGTCAAAGACCTGCGCATGATCGCGCCGGACGAACTGCGCGAGCGCACCGGCTTGGCGGTCGGCGCGGTGCCGCCGTTTGGCAGCGTGCTCGACCTGCCCACGTATGTGGACCGCAGCCTGCTGGAGAATGAGCGCATCTCATTCAACGCCGGCAGCCGCTCGGCCTCGATCATCATGAACTGCCGGGACTACATCGCCGTCGAACGGCCCACTCTCGGTGACTTTGCCGACGCATAGCGCGGGCGCTCATCCCCAATTGCGCCAATCGACAAAGAGATTACGGCGCAATGTGCATGGAGCCAGGCGTTAGCCCATTGCCCCGCCGGCCGCGTTCAGGATGCGGCAAGCCAGCCGGGACGCCGCTCTTCAAACGCCGTAATGGCGGACTCCTGTTGCAAGGTCAGGCCCACCGCGTCCAGCCCGTTGAGCAGGCGGTGTTGGACGGTGGGATCCACCGCAAACGCCACCGCAAAGCCGTGGTCGTCCCTGACCGTCGTCTTGGCCAAGTCCACCGCCAGCCGGTAGTCCTCAACAGTCTGCGCCCGCCGCGTCAACTCGGCCACGTCCGCCGGCGGCAAGACCACCGTGAGCATGCCGTTCTCCACCGCGTTGTTGGCAAAGATGTCGGCAAAGCTGGGCGCGATGATGGCCAGAAAGCCGTACTCTTTCAGCGCCCACGCCGCGTGCTCGCGCGAGGAGCCGCAGCCGAAATTCCTGCCGGTGACGAGAATCGTCGCGCCGTCGTAGCGCGCGTCATTCAACTCAAAGTCCGGATTGGGCGTCGCGCCGTCCTCGAAGTAGCGCCAGTCGAAGAACGCGAACGGCCCGTAGCCCGTGCGCTCGATCCGCTTGAGGAACTGCTTGGGAATGATTTGGTCGGTATCGACGTTCGCGCGGTCAAGCGCCGCTGCCTTGCCGGTGTGCTTGACAAATGGCTCCATCGTGCTTTCCTTATTCAATTGCGCCTATCGGTATAACTTGCAGGAGTCGACCTGCGCCTGCGCTCCTTACCATTCCCGCACGTCCACGAAGCGTCCCGCGATCGCGGCGGCGGCGGCCATCTGCGGACTGACCAAGTGGGTGCGGCCGCCTTTGCCCTGGCGGCCCTCGAAATTGCGGTTGGAGGTTGAAGCGCAGCGTTCGCCGGGGGCCAGAATGTCCGGGTTCATGCCCAGGCACATGGAGCAACCGGCCTCGCGCCACTCGAAGCCTGCGGCCTGAAAGACCTCGTTGAGGCCCTCGGTTTCCGCCTGCTGCTTGAGCAGCGTCGAGCCGGGCACCACCAGCGCCCGCACGTCGGGATGCACCCGCCTGCCTTGCACGATGCCGGCCGCCGCCCGCAGGTCTTCCAGCCGCGCGTTGGTGCACGACCCCAGAAAGACGCGGTCAATGGGAATGTCCTGGATCGGCGTGCCGCCTTCCAGACCCATGTACGTCAGGGCGCGCTCGGCGGTGGCCTGCTCTTCCGGCGTAGCCAAGTCTCCTGGGTTGGGCACCGCGCCGGTCACCGGGACCACTTGGCCGGGATTCGTGCCCCACGTCACGTGCGGCGCCAGCGACGCGGCGTCGATTGTCACCACGCTGTCATAGCTGGCGTCGGCGTCGGTTGCCAGCGTGCGCCAGTAGGCCAGCGCCGCTTCCCAGTTGGCGCCTTCTGGCGCGTACTTGCGCCCCTCCAAGTACGCGAACGTCTTTTCGTCGGGGGCGATCATACCGGCCCGCGCGCCGCCCTCGATGGACATGTTGCACACGGTCATGCGCCCTTCCATGGAGAGCGCGCGAATAGCCTCGCCGGTGTACTCGATCACGTAGCCCACGCCGCCGTCCACGCCAATGTGCCCAATGATGCCCAGAATGATGTCCTTAGCCGTCACGCCCTGGGGCAGCGCGCCGTCCACCCGCACTTCCATGGTCTTGGGTTTCTTCTGAATGAGGCACTGGGTGGCCAGCACGTGCTCCACCTCGGAGGTGCCGATGCCCAGCGCGAACGCGCCGAACGCGCCGTGGGTGGAGGTATGGCTGTCGCCGCAGACGATCACCTTACCGGGTTGGGTATAGCCCAGTTCCGGCCCGATGACGTGCACGATGCCCTGATTTGGGTTCCGGTAGCCGTAGAACGTGAGGCCGAACTCGGCGGCGTTCTGTTCCATCGCCTCGATCTGGCGGCGGGAAATGTCGTCCTCAATCGGCTGCCCGCGCTCCGTCGTGGGCACGTTGTGATCGACCGTCGCTACGGTCAGCGCCGGCCGCCGCACGGAACGACCGCTCAGCCTCAGCCCCTCGAACGCCTGCGCCGACGTAACTTCGTGCACCAGATGCAGGTCAACGTAGAGCAGCGCCGGTCCGCCCGGCTCCTCGTGCACCACGTGACTCTCCCAGATCTTCTCGAACAGCGTCTTTCCAGCCATGCCTGTCTCTCACTTTGCGGCGATTCAATACACACAGAGCCGGGCCATCCTCCGGCCCGCTCTTCTTCACCTATTCTAACCCACTTGCAACCAACCGGTGTAGGGATTGTTTTTTCTTCACCCCCACCGTAGGGGCAGCCCTTGTGGCTGCCCTCCTTGCGGCTACCCGCTCCTAATGCCTGCCCAACGCCTTGTGGCTGCCTTCTCCTTACACTTCCCGTTTCTCTATGCCGTTCCACTTTCCTTGACGCGAATGCAACGCGCCACCCTCGCTCTCCGGCCACAGTCCTGCTTTTTCAGTACGTGCCCTCGCCGTCCTCGCCATCGGCGTACACCGCCTCGCCCCGGTGGAGGCGGCGGGCGATGGTGTAGGTCTGGGTCGTGGCGCGGCGGGTAGGCGCGTGGGCCGCCTGCCAGCGGGCAATCGCGACCAACGTCTGGTACGAAGCCTCGGCATGGCCGGCCGCCGCCAGGTCTTGCGCCAGGCGCGCGCCTTCCTCCAGCATCTGAAAGTCGTGGAAGCTGGGGTCTTCCCGCAGCACCGCGTGGCCGAGCGTGCCGATCAGCGGCGCCGGGTCGTGGCCGAGGGTCAGGTAGCGATAGGTGACCGCGCCGGCCTCGTCCACGCCGCCTTGGCGTTCGCAATACTGCAGGAGTTGCTCCCGCAAAACGGTCGGGTCCGCCGGCAGCGCCGCCAACGCCTGTGCTCCCGGCAGGCGCGCCGCGGGCATATTGAGGAAGCGCGCCTGGTAGACCACCATCGCGCCGTGCAGCACGCCCCGCGCCAACTCGAAGGACGGGGCGCGCTTGGCCACTTGCGCCAGCGAGGCGCAGTACGTGAAGTGGTGGAGCGCCGTATCCCAATCGCCGAACTCGTTGCTGGTGGGGAAGCGCGTCAGACGCAGGGTGGAAGCATACGCCAGCGCCTGCGCTCCGTCGGCCAGCGCCAATCCTTCACGGAACGCCGCCAGGAGCGCGTCGATACTGCGTTGCGGGTCTTCGCCAAGCAGCGCCTCCACCAGGCTCTCATCCCATCCGCCCGTAGGCCGCGCCGCGAGATCGACCGCAGCGCCTAGTTCCGGCACCGCCGCCTCTACGAGTGCTACCAGGTTTTCCGGCCGCAGCCAGGCGTTCCGTTCTTCTTCCCGCGTGGCCTGGGCCCACTGGCTGGTGAGCGCCGGCAGCACGTCCGCGGCCTGCTCCCAGCCGATGATGTCCAGCAGTTCCGCGGCCTTGGCCAGCGTATCCATCACGTGGGAGAAATCGCGGTAGTAGTGATCGGTGCCGGCCGCCGCCAGCATGTCCAGCAACCGCGCCGGCGGCCAGCCGGCCGCAATCGCCGTGCGCAGCGTGCGTTCGGCGCCATCCGCGTCGCGCACCTCGACGAACTCCCGGAACCACCGCTTCAGGCGGTCGTCCGGTATCGCTTTCGTTGGCAGCGGATCGAGCACAATGCGTTCCTGGCGGCCCATGGCGTCGTCGCTCACCCGGCGCGTGCCGTGGTAGAGGGAAAGCGGCCGGTCGTCCGCCAGGAGGTGCGGCTGGAGGTTCGCCATGGCCGTGAGGATGGTGAGCCCGTCGCCCCAACCGCCCGGATTGCGGCTTGAGCCCCGCCGCAGTCCGAATTCCGCCGTGGTCGCCACGATCCGCTTGGTCGCCGCCGCGGGCTTGAGGTCGAGCAACGCCAACACGGACTTGGCCTGATTGAGCGCAATGCCCTGGTCCAAGGCCTTCTGCAAGCGCGGCGCTTCCTGCGCGTAACGCTCGTCCGCGCTCTGGGTCTCGCGCACGTCCACCCACACGGCGCCGTCGCGCACGCTCACCGGATAGGTGCGCACGTCGCCGGCCCAGATGTCGAACGCGCCGCCGGAATCCAGGTCGAAACGGGCGTAGTGCCAGTAGCAGGTCAACACGCCGTCCTCGCAGATGCCCCGCGCCAACGGAAAACCCATGTGCGGACAGCGGTTGTCCACGGCATACGCCCGCTCGTTGTGCCAGAACACGGCAAGCGTATGCCCTCGCCCCGCCGCCGTCACCACGCCCTGCTCCCGCAACTCCGCGAGACTGGAGACCCTGAGCAGTCCGTTCTCACTAGCGTTATCGCGTTCAACCGTGGGATTATGCGGTGTAGCTGTAGCCATGGCCCGTCCTTTCAGTAAATCCTTGATGACTGCCAGTATACGCGCCGCCGCTGGTCGATTCTCGTTCGCCTGAGCCTGCCGCACACTGAATGCGGCAGGCAAACACGATACGGCAGTCGTACTCGATACGGCGGTCGTACTCAATGCGGCAGTGAAGCTATCGCGAAAAAACCCGTTCGTGCTGAGCCTGTCGAAGCACCACTTAGCGCGTCGAGCCGGATAGTGAGATGTCTTCCGCTCAGACTACGGCCTCTAAACGCCGCGCAAGCGTATCGAAATCCTGGGGACACTTCTGCCGTATCGCGTCGATCCGGCGCGCAGCTTCTTTGCCTAGCTCTTTTCGCCCGCCGCCGGGGGCATCGGCCAAGCCACGTTCGGCGGCAAGCGGCTCGAAGTATTGCTCCTTGACATGGAGTTCATCCCGCACGTCTCTCCAGTTCCACTCAGCAGGCAAGTCCAAGCCCGCCAGCACCCACGTTTCAAGCTCTTCCCAAGCGTTTGCCGCCAGGAAAACCCATTGACCGGCGTGCTGCGACTCCAGACCATCAAGTCTGCGACGCCTGTGCTTATTTCCATCGCGATCCACACAGAGTATGAAGACATCCATCTTGCTCTTATACCGCTCTACGATTGCCGTGATTTGGCTTGGATCCAGCGCCTGACTCACCCCACGGAGACGCGGTCTTTGACAAACCCGAATCTTTACTCTCTTCTTCCCAAATGAGCGAAATAACCGCTCAAAGATTGGCTTGAGTATGTACTGGTCTTTGAGGAAGTCTTCCGGAATGATTAGTACGTTCACTCTCCGCCTCTCACATCTTCATCGTCTATCTCGGAGAACGCCAGAATGTGTTCCATCCATCCGGACGCGTGAAGTCTTCCCAAGCCCTGGGACTGCCGCAACTCTCCGGCGTTGGGCAACTCCGCTACACGGCGAATAACGGCGTCCGCCGCATCTTCGTCGCGGTACACCACTACGGCATTCTCGAACGTTGTGTCATTGATGAGATTCAACACGTCCGGCGAATGCGTAGTAGCGACAACCTGAATCTTCCCTTTCGCCGTTTGCCGCTCGATGAGTTCGAGCAAGAGATGCAGCCGTGACGGATGAATACCGTTGTCAATCTCCTCGATGAAGTAGATCCCCTCGAAGTCCTCATTCAGCAGCGCGGCTAACATGCCAAGAAAGCGCAGCGTGCCGTCAGACGCACTGTAAGCCGAAATCTGTTGCCCGCTTGCCTCAACAATTCTAAGGTTTACCCTTCCGTTGAGATCGACTGGAAACTCCAAGTCGCTAACGTCCATTGGGGTAAGTTCATGCAACCACGACAGGAGCACTGCCTTGCGCTGAGGACTGGCACAGATTGCTTTCAATACTGCAGGCAGGTGATCGCCCGTGTCTCCCAATGCGCTCTCGTCTGGCGTGGAGGGCGCGCGCAATCGCTCCGGCGAGAACTCTAGGAAGCGCATCAATCCAAGCTTTACCTCTACCCGCAGCATCTCAGTGTTGATGACAAACCTGTAGATCTCTTCAGTTAGCCACTCCCTGCTTGCGGTCTTAAGTACTTCCTCTAATGAGTGTTCATCAAGAGTTGTAAGGCCTTGGCTGAGGCCAGGCTTGTCGGCTGTTACCTTCACTAGTTCATCAATTTGGGGTAGTTCATCAATTAAGGGCACTCGAAGACGCAACTTAGAGTCCCCTGCTTGCGTGCCAGTTTCAGAACCCGGGAGTGACTCACTTGAAAACAATACCCTCGAGTCTGATGAACCCAAAGGCTCCGGGATTCTGGTTAGTGACTCCGCCACGACGCGAAATCCGTCGCCGCCTTCATCGCCGCGGTCCAATTGAATTGAGTAGCTAAAGCTATCCAAGTCAGGCCCTTCAGGCCTGCTAATCTGCATTTCAACTTCGAGCGAAAACGCTCGTTGTTTATGGCGGACAATCTCACCGGGCGCACCGCGGATAGGCTGCCAATCCGCGCCGTACTTGCCGCCGAAGATTTCCGCCAGGGTGTAGCCGCGGCCGACGCCGTTCAAGAACCGAAAAGCATCCCTGATGTTGCTCTTTCCGCTGGCGTTGGCGCCGGCGATGAGGGTGAACGGGCCGAGGTGGAGGGTCTCGTCGGCGAAGTTCTTGAAGTTCTCGAGGCGAAGCGACTTAATCATGAAGGTTCTCTGTTGTTGGGAACATGCTTCCCGTCAGTATAGGCAGAGTCATAGCCCATGCGCTGGCTTCCTATGCGCGCCACGGCCTGTTTTCGTTCGTCCGGCCTGGAAGCGCATAGCGCGCAAACGCCGCTGTGTTCTGCTAATTCTATCGTAACAGAGCAGGCAAACGGAGCGCAGCCTTTCTCTCCGTACCCGTTAGTCCCGCTGTGCTAGACCTGCCAGAAGTCCCGCCGTGTGTGACCTGTTCTCCTTGCCACCAAGAAATGCCGTATACTACGGAGAGCGAACAGCCTCGTCGCACCCTGTTCCGCGCAGCGCGACCGGATGCGCAGGCATTCCCAACGCGCGCAGACGTCTTCACAGCCCCGCAAAGACACTTCCTGAAATGAGGAGCCATTGCTCGTGGAAATCCGGTCGTTTTCAATGCCCACCGAAATACACCTTGGCGACGGCGCGCTCGCGGTCTTGCCCACGCTGTGCGGCGAGCGAGTGCTGGTGGTGGCGGACCCGGCGATGACGCGGCTGGGCTTCACCGAGCGGGTGTGCGGATTGGCGCAGCAAGCGGGGGCAGCCACGACCGTATTCGATAAGGTCGAACCGGACCCATCCCAGGAAACCTGCGCCGCGGGCGTAGAACTGGCCGAGGAGTTTGCGCCGGACACCATTATCGGCCTGGGGGGAGGCTCCACGCTGGACGTCACCAAGACCATTCGCGCCGCGTGCGAGACGCCCGGCGTCACGGTGGCGGACCAGGTTGCCGCGGGCTATAGTCCGCCGCCGCGCGAGACCGGGCAGATTGCCTGCATCGCCATTCCCTCCACCAGCGGCACCGGCTCGGAAGTCAGCCGGGGGGCGGTGATTACCGAGACCACGGCCCAGCCGCCGGTCAAGCGCATCCTCTTTACCGGCGCGCCCGACGCCGCCATTCTCGATGCGGCGCTGCCGGCCACCATGCCGCCCCACGTGGCGGCGGATACCGGCTACGACGCGCTGGCGCACGCGGTAGAGTCGATCGCCTCCGTAGAATCCCATCAGGTCACCCAGGCGCTGGCGGCCGGGGCCGTCGCCGCAATCTTCGCGCACCTGCCGGCCTCCGTGCAGGAGTCCGGCAAGACGGCGGCCCGCGCCGAGATGCACGTAGCCGCGGCCATTGCCGGCGCCACCATGCGCGCGGGGCTGGGCCTGTGCCACGCGCTCTCCCACCAACTCACTCCGGCCTTCGGCATCCCCCACGGACGGGCGAACGCGCTGCTTCTGCCCTATGTTGTGGCCTTCAACGGGCCGGCGGCCGCGGCGCGGTACGCCGACCTTGCGGCGCGCCTCGGCCTGAACGGCGGCCAACCGGTTGCCTCCCTGGTCGACGCCTTGGCAAAGCTGCGCGCCCAAGCCGGTATTCCGGCCTCCTTGCAGGATGCCGGCGTCACCAAAGAGCAGTTGTCCGACGCGCTCCCCCAAATGGTTGCCAACGGCGCTCGTGACCCCAACGCCGCCACCAATCCCCGCCAACCGACGCCGGCGGAGATCGAGACGCTCTACTGGCACGCCTGGGAAGACCGGCGCGAATAGTACGCCAGACCCGATACCTGCCCCACAGCGAAAGGAGCGCCGCGCCATGCCCCCTGCTTCTCCCCAAGACCCGTATCTGGAACGCCTGCGGCGCGTCTACGTGGCCGTGGTCTCAGACGCGCTTGACGCCCTGGACTTGCGGCACCAGGTGATGGCCCCCCGCGTGCGGCCGCTCTATGCCCAGGCGCGCATCGTGGGCCGCGCTCATCCCATCCACTTCCGTCCGGCGGAGCGCGTTCCCTCCCAGGAGGAGTACCACTACATGGAGATCGAGGCGATGGACAGCCTGCTGCCGGGGGAGGTCTACGTCGCCGCTCTGGGCGACGCGCCGCCGTGCGCGCTGTGGGGCGAACTCTTTTCCACGTGCGCCCAGGCCCGGGGCGCCGCCGGGGCGGTGATCGACGGCCCGGTGCGGGATACGGACAAGATCATCGGTATGCCCTATCCCGTCTTTGCGGCGGCCTTCTGCGCCGCCGACGCCGCCGGCCGCGCCGAGGGGATTGCCCACAACGTGCCGATTACGTGCGGCGGCGTGCTGGTGCAGCCCGGCGACTACATCCTGGCCGATTACGACGGCGTGGTGGTCGTCCCCCACCAACATATCGAGGACGTTCTGCGGCCCGCCGAGGAGAAGGTGCAAGGCGAAAACACCGTGCGCGCCGAACTTGCCGCCGGTGAACGCATGAGGACGGTGTTCGAGCGGCACGGCATCTTATAGGCTATCTATCTTCGCGAAAGCGGTAAGACTTTGCGCTCGTCCGCTGGATGGCTTCCTCTCCGGTAGCGCAGGTTTGCAACCTGCTTTCCCGGTAGCGTGTGACTAGCTCTTCCCTTCTCTGCGCCAAGAGGCGGGGGGACAAGCCCCCGCGCTACGGCTATTCAGCAAAAGCGGAAAGAGCGCGCGCCGATACGGACAGAGTCCCGCAACCACCCAACCGACACGCCGGGATATTCATTAGGCCTTACAACGGCAGGGCAATCGCCTGGCCGGTCTGCATACTGCGCGTGACCGCCTCGGTGAACTCCATGTACTTCACGCCGGTTTCGGGCGTGGTGTGCGTAACCGGCTCTTGGCCGCGAATGGCATTCACGAACTCTTCCTCAACCCGCCAGCCGCCGGCTTCCTCATCCGGTATGGCAATCTCCTGCAGGGCGGAATCCCCGCGCCGGCCGCCGTAGAGCCGGTTGTCGCAGAAGCGCAGCGTGCCCGCGCTGCCGAAGAGCAACGCTTCCGGCGCGCCGGCCAGGCCGGTAACGCCGGAGACCTGCATGTGCAGTTGCGCGCCGCAGGCCATGTCGGCCGTCACGTCCACGTGCTCCGGCACGCGCACCGTCCGCAGCGCGCCGTTCTCGTCCGGGCGCATCTTCGTGAAGATTTTCCCCATGGCCTGCACGCGGGTAGCCTCGCCCACCCAGCGCAAGACTGCCTCGTACCAGATGCCCATGCTCATGATGTTGAAGCCGCTCAGGTCGAAGTCCTGCCGCCAGTGCAGCGGCGCGGCTGCGCCCAGGAATTCGCCGCCCACGCGCACCTCGATGGCAAGCAACTCGCCCAGGTAGCCCTCCGCCAGCAGGCGTTTCAGCGTCGTGTCCACCCGCAGCGTCATAGGCGACGGCACGATCTGCACTACCAACTGCGGGTTCGCCTGCGCCGCGGCGTGCATCTCCCACGCCTCGGCGGCGTTCATCGCCATACGCGCCTCGCAGAGCACGTGCTTGCCGGCCGCCACGGCCGCCAGCGTGGCTTGGCAGTGGAGATACGGCCACGTGCCGATGACGATGGCATTCGTGTCCGGCGCGCTCACCAGTTCGTCCCAGTTGTCATACGTCTGCGGAATGCCGAACTCCCGCGCCACGCGCTCGCTGGACTCGGCGCTGCGGTTGCAAACGCTGACGACTTCCACGCCCTCGATCGCCTGCAAGCCGGGAATGTGCTTGCCGCGCGTATTCGCCCCCGCGCCGATGATGCCAACGCGGATTGGTTCTGTGTTCATTGTTTCTTGCCTCTACGTGTTATTTCGATAGATTACGCGCGTAAGGCCTTCCCACCCCAAATCCATTCTGCCTGGGGAGAGGTGATGGGCCTGGCAACTCGTCTACAGTTGCCCCGACGGGGGACAAGCCCCCGCGCTACGTATCCCTCTCCGGTTCCCTCTCCCTGGGGAGACCTTTGCATAACTCTGTCATTCCGGCGAAAGCCGGAATCCAGACCGCATTTACAACTAAAAATAGCCTGTTTTCAATCCTTTACACCCCCATCCCAACCTTCCCCCTCAATGGGGAAGGGGTTATGCAAAGGTCTCCTGGGGGAGAGGGTTAGGGTGAGGGGGCGCCCGCGCGTCGAAGCGTTGGGACGCTAGCCTTCCACGTCGCAGCCCAGGAAGACGCGGTTGCGCTGGCGGCAGGCTTCCAGCACGGAGAAACTGCCCGCCGCCGGGTCGATCACCACGTCTCCCGGATTAGTCACCGCCGACAGCAGCGCCCCTTGCAGTTCCACCGGCTTGCGGTGGGTCACCGCGTCCCGCGGCACCGTCTCTTCCCACACGTCCGGGATGTTGTGTATCTTCCACACGCCCTTGGCCCGGCGAGGCGTCTTTTGCAGGACGACCAGATGTTCGCTCTTGCGCCGGGTGCGGTAGCCCATGCCGATGCGGCCCTTGTCCCACGTTACGAGATCCACCACCGCGAGTTTCGTCTCCGCAAGCCAATGGGAGAAACCCGTGCAGAGGTGGAACTTGTCCATCCAGAGGAACAGGTGTCCGCTGGGCATCAGGGCGCGGTCGATGCCGCGAACGAAGGCGGCGATCTTCTCCTCGTCCATCTGCAAGAGCGCCGAGCGGCCCCGGTTTCTGGTGCGGCCCTCGTTGCCGTAGGACATCTTGTCCAGCAGGCCGCGGTACTGCGGGTCCAGGAACGCTACCGGAATCTTGTCCTCGGGCAAGAGCGCGAGGAACTCCAGTCCATCCAGCTTCAACCGCGAGTTGAACGCGAAGTGATCGGGAATCTCCAGCGCGGGCATGACCAGGTTGCGCACCGGCGAGAAGACGGATTCGACTCCGGCCTGGGATTCGTCCGCCGTTGTTTCGACCATGAAGCGTTTCTCCGCTCAGTTGGCGCGCCGCTCGGCGCATCAATCCGCGCTCCGCAGGGGCTACGTCCATTCTACGCTGCGCGAATCGCCTCAACAAGCTGACTTGGAGGTGTTACCCGTGTGCTCGGGTCGGCAGGGCGGCGTTCGGGGCCTGTTTTCCCCCTCACCGCGGCCCTCTCTCCGGCTGACAGGGATAGGCAAGTGTCATTCCGAGCGGAGCGAGGAATCTAGAGAGTGCTGAATTTGCGAGGCTATGCCTTAGATTCCGCGCTCTTAGCGACTCTGCGCTGCGCTCCGCTCGGAATGACACGAAATGTCGGATGTAGAGTGTCTACCCCTGTCAGACTCTCCCCTGGGAGAGTGAGCATCGTCAATGATGCAGCATCAGCCTTCGTGGCATGGGGCACGGTGAGCACACTGTCCCGCCACTCCGGTAGCGCAGGTTCGTGCGGGATGTGCGCGTAACCCGCATCCGCCGAAACTTGGACTCCGGTAGCGTAGGTTCGCACGGGATGTGCGCGTAACCTGCGTCCTGCTGACTGGACGCGGTTCCGGCTACACCGGCGGGGGACAAGCCCCCGCGCTACGTTAATGCGATAACGCTGGAGAGCATTGCCGACCAGGAAGAGGCCGACCTTTCAGCCGCCGAGCGGAAACCAGACCGGGCTCGACCAGGCGGTGCGACTGTCCTCCTGCACCGCGCGCACGTAGTAGTAGACCCACTCCGCGCCGTTGCCGTCGCCGGCGCTCGGCGAAATCTTCAGCAGGTCTTCCAGCGGGGCGGCGTCCTCGAACGCGCCCTCGTGGTAGTAGTCGTCGGCGTAGAAGCGCTTAACGTCCACGCCGTTGCGCACCAGCGTGACACTCTGGATGCGCTCATTGCCGGATACGGTGAAAGCAATCGTGCGCGGGTTATCGTCCAGCGCGGGGCCTTCCGCGCCCATGGGCAGGCCGTTCGTCTCCGTCCAGAGGCCGATCTTGCGTCCCGACGCCGCGATGCAGCGCCGGGCGCGCAGCGCCTCGAAGATGCCGTCCCGCGTGAACTCCGTCACATAGAGGCCGCCCAGGCCCGTGCCCAGGGCGTTCATGCGCAGTTGGCTCAGCCGCCCCAGGCGTTTGGACTTTGCCGCGTTCGGCTGCTGGGAGTTGTAGTAGTGTCCGCCGGCGTGGCCGGTGTGGTTGTCGCCGCCGCCGATCACGCCCACGCGCCGCGCCCCCGCCAAGCCGTCTTGCAGAAAACTGCCTGTGGCGCTGGGCGACCAATTCGGATCGCACTCGTGCGGGTTGCCCTGGTACTCGTAATTGCCCCAGAGCGACGTGATTTCCACCACCGGCTCCCAATGGGCGTGATGCTGCGACCAGTCGTAGGGCGTGGCGTCGCGGGCCAGGTGGTGCGGGATGCTCAGAGAATCGTACGGCAAGTCGTCTAGCTGCCGCCAGAGTTGCGCCAAGTCCGTAACCGCCGCGCCGCTGGTTAGAATTGGCGGTTCGTCGTGGTTGAAGATGGTGTTGCGGTGCCCCCACTGCCTGTCTTTGGGCGCGTTCCACTCGTAGGCGGGAATGGACACAAAGCGGCCCGGCTCGTGGTACTGGCGGTTGGCGTCGAGAATCTCCGCCCACTCGTCCTCCACCAGCATCCGGCCGTTGCCCGACCAGGTATGATCGGTCACCGCGCCAAAGTCCATGTCCGCCACGTCCCGGGCGTAGCGGTAGCAGTCGGCGGGCGAGCCGTCGAACCCGTCCGGCAGCGTGTCTTCGCCCCAGTAGCACGACGAAAAGTACGAATGAATGTGCAGGTCGCCCCAGACCAGGCGGTAGTTTTCCGGCTGCTTTACCATCAAGACGATCACTCCCCCGCTGCTCCAAGTCTGTACACGCACTATTGTACGTCTTCTCTTGCTCACGTGCAGTGATGGGTTAGCTTTCCGATCAGCCGGCGCGCGGGCATAGTCTTATCGACCTCGCTGGAGTACACTATGGACTGAACACAGCGGCGCTGACGGCGCGTAAATTGGGAACGTAAGGATGATGCCAATGTTCGATCAAGCGTTCAGGGATTCCTTCGAGCAAGACGGCTATACGGTAGCGCGCGGCTTGTTTCCGCCGGACGAGGTGGCGGCGCTCACCGCGCACTACATGCACCTGCGGACGTCGGGCACGTACAAAGGCGATTCCGCCGGTGTGGAAGCGCCAAACGGCGATCCGGCGGCGGACCCACTGAAGCAGTTTCCCCGCATGATCCACATGCACCGCTGGGACGACCTGAGCCTGCGATGGATGCTGGATCACCGCTTTCGGGAGGGGCTGGCGGCGCTCCTGGGCGGAGACCCGTTTGCGGTGCAGTCCATGATCTACTTCAAGCCGCCCGGCGCGCGCGGTCAAGCCCTGCACCAGGACCAGTTCTACTTGCAGGTGCAGCCCGGCACGTGCATGGCGGCCTGGCTGGCCCTTGACCGCTGCGATGAGGCGAACGGCTGTTTGCAGGTGGTGCCCGGCAGCCACATATTGCCGGAACTCTGCATCGAAGAGGCCGACACCTCCCAGAGTTTCACGGACGTTACGGTGCCGCTGCCGGAGCAGATGCGGACCGTGCCGGTGCTCATGGACGCCGGCGACGTGCTCTTCTTCAACGGCCAACTGATTCACGGCAGCTTTCCCAACCGGACCAGCGACCGCTTCCGCCGCTCGCTCATCGGCCACTACATCATGGGCAGCGCGGAGAAAGTCTCGAAGTACTACCATCCGGTGCTGCGCATGGACGGCAGCGTGGTAGCCCTCGGCAACAGCGAGCGCGGCGGCCCCTGCGGCGTGTGGGTGGAAGAAGACGGCCGGCCGGTGGTGGAAATGGCGGTTGGGGAGTAAGGCTGGGGCTCTACTGCGCGCCCAGTTGCAGGCTAGCCCAGATCAGGGCCGCGTAGAACATGTAGGGGCCTGTGAAAAGCAGGCTGTCGATGCGGTCCAGGATGCCGCCGTGGCCGGGGATGAGGGTACCGGTGTCTTTCACGTCCGCGCCGCGCTTGAGCAACGATTCCACCAGGTCGCCCAGTTGCGCCGCGACCGCCGCGCCCAGTCCGACCAGACCGGCGGCCAGCGGATTGAGGGGGAACGGCGTGAACTGCGCGTAGAGCGCCGCGGCCGTGACCGCGATGAACGCGCCGCCCAGCGTGCCCTCCAGGGTCTTGCCCGCGCTCAGGCGCTGGAAGATGCGCCGTTTGCCGATGCCGCGGCCCACCAGATACGCGCCCGTGTCATAGGCCCACGTGACCACCAAGGCAAAGATGAGCCACCACTCGCCGCGCACGTAGATATAGTCGCGAAGCGCCACGGTGTGGCCGAGCAGCCAGCCGACGTAGATCGCGCCGGCCGCCGCCATGCTCCAGCCGGTGAACGCCTGGGCAAGGTCGCCCGACCGGGGCAGCAGCAAGAGCCAGAGCGAGCAGAGCACGATCGACGTAAAGATGAGCGGCGGCAGGATCACGAGTTCCGCGTAGCCGGCCCAGATCAAGCTATACGGCCACAGGAAGAACGCGATTCCCAACGCGGCGGCGGTGACGCGGTGCGCGGGCAGGCCCATGCGGCGCGCCAGGTGGAAGTATTCCCACAGCGCCAGCCCGCCAAACGCCAGCATGCCCGCCAGCAGCCACGGATTGCCAAAGTAGGCCAGCACGAGCAGGAGCGGCGCGTAGACGAGCGCGGAGAGGGCGCGGGTGGCAAGATCCTGCCAGCGGGGACGTTGCGTCGCGCGGCTCGCCTCGCCGCGCTTACCGCTGCGCTTGGCCATTGCGGCGCGCGGAAAGGCCGCCGAACTTGCGGTCCCGGCGGCTGTAGTTGGCAAGCGCGGCGTAGAACTCTTTGCGCCCGAAGTCCGGCCAGTAGACCTGCGCGGCGTAGTACTCGGCGTAGGCGGCTTGCCAGAGCAGGAAGTTGGAAAGCCGCATCTCGCCGGCCGTGCGGATGACCAGATCGGGGTCGGGCAGGTCGCGGGTGTACAGATGCCGCGCGATCGTCTCTTCCGAGATGTGGGCGGCCGGCACGCCCTCGGCCACGATTTCGCGCACGGCGTCGACGATTTCGCCGCGTCCGCCATAGTTGAACGCGAAATTGATCGTCAGGCGCTCGTTGCCCCGGGTCGCTTCCTCCAGGTGCTCGATCGCCACTTGCAACGTGGAAGGCACGGCCTCGCGCCGCCCAATGGAGCGCACCTGAATCTCATTCTCCACAATCGCGCCCTGTTCGCGCTCGATCGTCTCTTCCAGCAGCGCCATCAGACCGCTGACTTCCTCTTCCGGGCGCGCCCAGTTTTCGGTGGAAAAGGCGTAGAGCGTGAGAATTCTGACGCCAAAGTCAACGGCGGCTTCCGCCACCTCGCGCACCCCGCGCGCGCCGGCCCGGTGTCCCTCCAAACGCGGCAGCCCGCGCTGGGCCGCCCAGCGTCCGTTGCCGTCCATCACGATGCCGACGTGGACGGGCGTAACGGGCAGCGGGGGGAATTTCCTCTCCTCCGCCGTCGCCGTCTTCGAGGTCTTGGAAGGCGTCGGTTCCATGGTTAGCGCCCAGTCAGCTTCTTGCCGGTCTGCTGTTTCGCCCTCACCCTAACCCTCTCCCCCAGGAGAGGGGACTCATGCGGAGCCTTCTATTCTGCCGCACTCGTCCGGTTTGCCGCACCCGTCCGGAGTGCCGCACTTGTCCGGTTTGCCGCATCCGTCCCGTGTGCCGCACTCGCCCGGGGTGGCGCATCCGTCTCGTCAACCGGAGCCATCCGGTCTGCCGCTTCCGTCCCGTCTAGCGCGTCCGTCCTGGATGCCGCATCCACCCGGATTGCCGCGTCCGGCCAGTGTGGCGCATCCGTCCAGTCTTCCGTACCAGTCCGGTCTGCCGCTTTCGTCCGATGTGCCGCATTCAAATCGGCAACCACGTTAGATGGTCAGGATTTCCTGCTCTTTATCGGCCAGCGCGGCGTCGACGCGCTCGATCTCGGCGTCGGTGAGCTTCTGCAACTCGCCTTGGGCGCGGCGCACGTCGTCCTGGGAAACGCTGCCGCTCTTCTGCTTGCGCAGCGCGTCCTGGGCAGTGCGGCGGCTATTGCGGATGGCGACGCGAGCCTCTTCGGCTCGCTGGCGCACCAGCTTTGCCAGTTCCTCGCGCCGCTCCGCGGTCGGCTGCGGCAGCGCGATGCGGATTACCGTGCCGTCGTTCGCCGGGGTAATGCCGAGTTCGGACTTGAGAATCGCCCGCTCGATCGCCGGGATGGACTGTTTGTCCCACGGCTGGATAACGATGAGGCGCGGCTCCGGCACGATGATGGTGGCAACCTGGTTCAGGGGCAATTCCGTGCCGTAGTATTCCACCGGGATGTCTTCTACCAGCGCCGTGGACGCCCGCCCGGTTCGAATGCGCGCAATGTCGCGCTCCAGGGCCTCGGTAGCCAGGCCCATCGCCATTTCGGTTTCCTCAAGAATCGGCTCCAGCATCGTCCCTATCTCCTATCAAGGTGCCCACCGGCTCCCCTTGCAGCAACCGCTCCAGTGCGCCGGAGTGCTCCAGCTTGAAGACCGCAATGGGGAGATTATTCTCCATGCAGAGTGAAATCGCGGTGCTATCCATCACCTTCAGGCCCATGTTGAGCGCGTCCAGGTAGGTGAGGTAGTCGAACTTTACGGCGCTCGGATTCTCTATGGGATCGCTGTCATACGCCCCGTCCACCTTGGTGGCCTTTATCAACACTTCCGCGTTGATCTCCATGGCGCGCAGGGCGCCGGCCGTATCCGTCGTGAAGAAAGGATTGCCCGTGCCCGCGCTGAAGATAACGACGCGCTCCTGCTCCAGATGGTCGATGGCGCGGGCGCGAATATACGGCTCGGCGACTTCCCGCATCTCGATTGCGGTCTGCACGCGGGCGTCCAGGCCTTCCCGCGCCAGAGCGTCCTGCAAAGCCAAGGCGTTGATGACCGTGGCGAGCATGCCCATGTAGTCCGCCGTTGCCCGATCCATGCCCTGGTCGGCCGCCAGTTCGCCGCGCCAGATGTTGCCCCCGCCGATTACGACCCCAATCTGGGTGCCCAAGCGGCGGGCGGAGGCGATCTGCTTGGCGATGTTGCGCGCAATCGCCAGATCTATGCCATATTCGCCCTTCCCCTTGCCCATGAGCGCTTCGCCGCCAATCTTGAGCAGCACGCGCCGATAGCGTAGGTCAGCCATGGGTCCTCTCTGCTCGCGGGGCGCCGGCCGCCGGCGCTAAAGCTAATGAGCGCGCGCTACATCCCGCGCTCGTAGCGGCAGAAGCGCCGGATGACGACGTTCTCGCCGGTCTTGGCAATGGTCTGCTTGATGAGGTCCGCGACGGTGAGCGACGGGTCGCGCACGAACGGCTGCGCCAACAGCACCGCTTCCTCCGGATTGCCCTCGTAGTCCTCCGGCAAATCCGCTTCGCTCACGAACTCGGGGTTCATACCGGCCACGTGCAGCGCGATCTCGTGCACCAGGTGCTTGAACTCGTCGGTGCGCGCCACGAAGTCGGTTTCACAATTCACTTCCACCAGCACGCCGACGCGCCCATCGCCGTGGATGTAGGAATGCACCAAACCCTGCGAAGCCTCGCGGTCGGCGCGCTTCGCGGCTTTCGCCAGGCCCTGCTCGTCCAGCAGTTTCTTGGCCGCGGCTTGGTCGCCGTCCGCTTCCTCCAGCGCCCGCTTGCAGTCCATGATGCCCGCGCCGGTTTGCTCGCGCAGCGCCTTGATGTCCCCGATCGTCACGGTTGCCATTGCTTGAATTCAATCTCCCTTTGCGCGGCCGCCCAATGCCGGAACGGCGGCGCTTATTGCCACATCAACGTGTTTCTGCCCTGCTCGTTCACCCTCACCCTGGCCCTCTCCCTGAGGGAGAGGGAAACAAGACGGAATTCAGCCGAGTCCCCCAGGAATGGGGGCCAACGCGAAACCTGGCGCTCATCCTGAAAGCAGGGAACTGAACCCAACGGTTCAACGCGCCGGCGCCATGGGCGGCGGCCGTTTCGATGGAACATCCCTCGTCGGATGCGCACAACGCGCGCCGCCTCCTCTCGCTGCCGCCAATGCCAACCTGATCGTTACACTGCCGCCGCGCCGCGCGGCCGCCGCTTTCAACCTGAAACGGCGCTAGGTAGTTTCCTTGGCTGCGACTCCCTCCGCGCCGCTTTCCGGTTCCGCCGGGGCTTCCGCGGCCGGGCCTGCGTCCGGCGCGGCGTCTTCGGCAGCGTCTGTTTCCGCGTCAGCGCCGGCGGCCTCCGCCTCCGGATCGGCGGCCACCGCTTCTGCCGCTGCCTCGGCTTCCGCCTGGGACGCCTTGGCCGCGCGCAATTCCTGCCCGCTATGGACGGCGTCCGCTATCAAGCGCGTGATGAGACGGATCGACTTGATCGCATCGTCGTTGCCCGGTATCGAATAGTCCACGTGATCCGGGTCGCAGTTCGTATCCAGCAGCGCGATGACGGGAATGCCGAGTTTCTGCGCCTCCGCCACCGCAATGTGCTCCCGCACCGTGTCCACCACGTAGAGCGCGGACGGAAGGCGGTGCATGTCCCGGATGCCGTTGAAGAAACGCTGGAGTTTCGCCAAGCGGTCCTGGAGGCGGCCTACCTCTTTCTTGGAGAAGTTCTGCCAGGCGTCGTTGGCCTGTTCGGCTTCCATCTCTTTCATCTTCGCCAAACGCTCGCTGATCGTGGTGTAGTTCGTCAGCATTCCGCCCAGCCACCGCTGGTTGACGAACGGCATGCCGACGCGGCCGGCTTCCCGCTCCACGATCTCCTGCGCCTGCTTCTTGGTGCCGACGAAGAGAACTTCGCGGTTGCGCAGGGCCAGGTCGCGGACGAAGTCGCAGGCTTCTTGCAGTCCGCTCGCGCTCTGTTCCAAATCGATGATGTGGATCTTGCTCCGCGCCATGTAAATGTAGGGTTTCATCTTGGGATTCCACCGGTTGGTGGGATGCCCAAAATGCACCCCCGCGTCGAACAGATCCTTCAAACTCGCCACGGCCATTCGTTCGCGACCCCTTCCGCACTCCTGCGCCTACGCGCGCTTCAACTTGCTCCAAGTGAAACTCATGCTTGGGAACATGCGCCACTTACGCCTGCACGCGCTGAGGCTTGCTGCTACTCTGCTTGTGTTTTGTCGCCGCGCGCATCGCCCCGCGCGACGGCTCTTCGCCTATCTAAAACAGTATAACGCTTTCGCCGCGCGCGCGGCAATGTGGACCTGGCGCGCTTCTTCCTGTTTAGAATCGGCAATCCCCTCTCCCGTGGGAGAGGGTTAGGGTGAGGGCAAATCTTCATCCGCGCACACGCGCCGCGCCTACTTCCCCGACGACAGCCACTCAGCCGCCATGTCCGCCACGGCTTCGCCAATGCTCAACGACGCCGTCGCCGCCGGCGAGGGTGCATTCAGCACGTGGATCACGCGCGGTTCCCGCACGATGTGGAAGTCCTCGATCAACTTCCCCTGCCGGTCAAGCGCCTGCGCCCGCACGCCGGACCCCGCGCGCACCAGGTCCGGCGCCGTGACGTCCGGCACCAACTTCCGCAACTCCTTCACCATGGCCCGCTTGTGCAGCGAACGGTACACTTCCCCCAGTCCCGTGCGCCAGTAGCGGGCCGCCATGCGCCAAAACCCCACGTAGCCCAGAATGTCCAGCGTGTCGCCGAGGCTCACGTCCCGCCAGCGGTAGCCCTGGCGCTTGAAGGCGAACACGGCGTTCGGCCCCACTTCAATGGCGCCGTCGATGCGCCGCGTGAAGTGCACGCCCAGAAAAGGAAAGGCGGGATTGGCGACGGGATAGATCATGTTGCGCACCAGGTAGCGTTTCTCCGGCACGAGCGCGGAGTACTCGCCGCGAAAAGGCGCGATCTTCAGCGGCGGCCTGAGACCGGCGGCAATGCTGACCCGATCCGCGAACAGCCCGCCGCACGTGATGACGCGCCTACTCCGCGCCTCAGCTTGGCCGCGAATCTCCAGCCGCAGCCCGTTAGATTCGTCCGCGACAGCGGTCACTTCCGCGCCGGTGCGCACCCGGCCGCCGGCAGCTTCGAAGAGTTCCCGGTATTTCCGCGCCACCAAGCTGTAGTCCACGATGCCGGCGCTGGGCACGTGAAGCGCGCGCACGCCGGTGGCGTAAGGCTCCAGTTCCTTCAGTTCTTCCGGGCCGATCAAGCGGGTACCCGGCACGCCGTTGGCCGCGGCCCGGCGCGCCAATTCCTCCAGCGCGGGAATCTGCGCCTCCGCAGTGGCCACAATCACCTTGCCGCAGCGGTCGTAGGGAATGCCGTGCTCCGCGCAAAAGGCCACCATGCGCTCGGATCCCGCCACCGCCATGCGCGCCCGCAGCGAGCCGGGCCGGTAGTAGATGCCGGAGTGTATCACGCCGCTGTTGTGGCCGGTCTGGTGTTGGGCGACGTCGGTCTCCTTCTCGAAGACCGTGATGCCCAAACCCCGGTGGCGTTGAGCCAATGTCAAGGCCGTGGAGAGACCGACGATGCCGCCGCCAACGATGGCAATGTCGAGTACGGGATTCTCGCTCATACCGGGCCTGAAAATTCCTGCCTGTGAAGCTACCTTGCCACTGCATCCGATTATACTGAAGCCTAACCGCGCTTGCGCAACACTACGTTGCCGCGCTACCGTGCTAGTGAATACTCGTAGGGAACAAAGGAAAGCCGCTACCATGGGTCAAATCGAGCGCGCTGCCTCCCGTCTGCCGGGAACGGCGGCGCTGACACGTGAAGGCGACGTTGCCGCCCAGATGATCGCCGGCATCCATCGCTATCTGGACCGCGAACTTGACGCCGCCGACCGGGAGGCGGAGACCGCGCTGCGGTCGCTGGGAGATTCCGGTGCGTCACTGGAATCCCGCGTTGACGATAAACGGCAGGAATTCGCGCGCAACGTTGGCGTGATCGACGAACGCAAACCGGTCTCCGCGCTGGAGTTCGTCTGCTCCACCCGCGACCCGTTCCGCGTCGCCGCCACCCGCGCGTACGACGTGCACGCGATTCGTTGGCCGGTGTTGGACGGCGTGGAGGGCGAGGGCCTGCTGCTGCGGCCCAAGCAGCCGCCAATCGCCCACGTGATCGCCCTGCCCGACGCCGATTGGACGCCGGAGACGCTGGCCGGTCTCGCGCCCGGCCTGGAACCGGAGCGGCAGTTCGCCCGGCGCTTGGTGGAACAAGGCTGCCAGGTGGTCGTGCCCACGCTCATCGACCGCGCGCACGCTTTTTCCGGCAATCCGGCCATTCGCATGACCGACCAGCCCCACCGCGAGTTCATCTACCGCATGGCCTGCGAGATGGGACGCCACGTCATCGGCTACGAGGTACAGAAGATTCTGGCGCTGGTGGACTACTTTTCGGCGCAACCCGCGCCGGAGGACGCGCCGGTGGCGGTGTTTGGCTACGGCGAGGGCGGCTTGCTGGCGCTCTACAGCGGCGCGCTGGACGAGCGCATTGCCGCGGTCGGCGTAAGCGGCTACTTCCGCAACCGCACGCAATTGTGGCAGGAGCCGCTCTACCGCAACGTCTGGCGGCTGCTGCGCGGCTTCAGCGACGCGGAACTGGCGAGCATGATTGCGCCGCGCCCCTTGATAATCGAGGCGGCGCCCGCGCCCGACGTCCCCGGCAAGCCGCCGATACGCGGTCTGGAGAACGCGCGCGGTCAGGTGGCCGCGCCCGGCGCGATCGCCCCCGCACCGCTAGCGGAAGTGGCGGCTGAAGTGGAACGCGCCCGTCCCGCCTACGCCGCGCACGATGCCGCAGATCGCCTCATTCTGGTTGAACCACCGGCGGAGGATGCCGGCCCGGGTTCGACTGCCGCGCTAGCGGCCTTGCTGCACGGCCTGGGCGTCGAATCGCGCGGGGAAGCAACGGCAACCGCGCCGCGTGACGCTCGTACTGCCTTTGACCCCGATGCGCGCCTAGAGCGGCAGTTCAACCAGATTGTGACCCACGTTCAGCAACGCCTTGAAGTGGCGTGGCGCACGCGGGAAGACTTCTGGTCGGAAGCCGACACATCTTCGCTGGAGGCGTGGGAAGAGTCCGCCGCCACTTACAGAAATCGCTTCTGGGAAGACCTCATCGGCCGCTGCCCGGAACCCAGCCTGCCCTTCAACGCGCAGAGCCGTCCCTGGGGCGAAAACGACGCCTGGAACGGCTACGAGATTACGCTGGACGTGCTGCCCGACATCTTTGCCCACGGCATCCTGCTGGTGCCCAAGAACGTAGAGCCGGGAGAGAAGCGGCCGGTCGTGGTCTGCCAGCACGGTCTGGAAGGCCGACCGGAGGACGTCATCAAGGAAGGAAACGGCCCGTACCATGCCTTTGCCGCCCGGCTGGCCGAACGCGGCTACGTCACGTACGCGCCGCAGAATCCCTACATCGGCTACCACGAGTTCCGCACGCTCCAGCGCAAGGCGAATCCTCTGGGCTGGACGCTCTTCACGTTCGCCATCGCCCAGCACCAACAGACGCTTGACTGGCTCGCCACGCTGCCGTTTGTCGCTCCCGACCGCATCGGCTTCTACGGTCTCTCCTACGGCGGCAAGGCGGCCATGCGCATCCCCACGGTGCTCACCCAGTACGCGCTGTCAATCTGCTCAGGCGACTTCAACGAGTGGGCGCGCAAGTGCGCCAGCACCGACTACTTCTCCGGCTACATGTTCAACCACGAGTGGGAGATGCAGGAGTTCAACCTGGGCCAGACCTTCAACTACGCCGAAATGGCCTACCTGATGGCGCCGCGCCCCTTCATGGTCGAGCGCGGCCACCGCGACGGCGTCGCCTCCGACGAATGGTGCGCCTACGAATACGCCCGCGTCCAACGCCGCTACGCCGACCTCAAAATCCCCGACCGCGCCACCATCCACTACTTCGACGGCGGCCACATGATCGAAAGCGCGGGGACGTTTCCGTTTCTCGATAAGCACCTGAACTGGACGCCGCGCAATTGCTAGCGCCAACGGCTAACGCGGTATTCACCCGCGCCCGAGTGATTGCCGCTCGTTCGTGTTGAGCCTGTCGAAGCATGGAGTGTCATACGTGCACGAATTTGGTCTTTCCAACTCCGCAACTTGCCTATCGGCATCTTCAATGTGAACGGTTAGCACGAAGTCGAAGAAGTGAGCATACTCTCAAATGAACTGGGCATCACCGTTCCGGCAGCGGTAGCGGCATAGGTTTGACGCGGATGGTGTACTCGTTGCGGTAGGTGACGAGGCCGGGATGGGCGCCGGGGATGCGGCGGACGTAGCGGCGGCGGGTGACGTCCACCTCGGCGCTGGCGGCGGCGCGGAGTTTGCTGTAGTAGGCGGCGACTTGGGCGGCCTGGTGGATGATTTCGTCCGGCACGTCGCGGCCGCCGGAGCGCAGGACCGTGTGCGCGCCGGGCACGTTGCGGGCGTGCAGCCACAGGTCGTTCGGGTCGGCCAGGCGCAGGGCCGCGTCGTTCTGCGCGCCGCTGCGCCCCACCAGCGCCTGCACGCCGTCGAGCCAGAACGAGACCGGCCGCGCGCCCTCGTCCGCGTCCCTGCCCCGCTTGCTCGCGCGTCCCTTGCCTCTTCCCTTGCCCTTGCCCGCCTGGCCGCCCTTTTTCGGTTGGCCGCCGCCCACGATGCCCTGTTCGCGCAGTTCGGCGCGCAGCGCGCGCACGTCGCCGGGCGTCTCGGCGGATTCCAGCAGCGACTCCGCCTGCTCGCAGTAGGCGTGTTCATTCTCAACCTTGCGCAGCAGCCCCGGCACTTCCTCCTGCGCCCGTTTCTTGCGCTTGTATGCGGCAAAGTAGGTATCGGCGTTCGCGGCCACCGGTTCCTGCGGATCGATCCAAATCGTCTCGCCGTCCACCTCAATCGCGTCGCCGCCCGGCGGAACACTGTAGCCGTAGGCCAGCACCAGGTCGCCTTTGCGCCGCCACTCCTCCGCGTCGGCGGCCTCGGCCCGCTGCCGTTCCAGAGCGCGCCGCCGCTGCCGGAGTTGGCCCAGGCGCTCCTGGAGCGCCGTTAGAAGCGGCTTCTGGCCCAGGTCTTGCGCTTGGCGGCGCGGCGGCGCTTTGCCCTGTTCCCGGTAGAACATCTCGATGGCGGCGCTCATTGACTCCACGTCATCGCGCTGCGGAAACATGCTCAATGTATAGGGGGCGTAGGCGGTGATTGCGCCTTCCGCAGCACGCGCCACGCACGGCGTGAGTTCGCCGCTTGCCACCTGCGTAAACACGTCCCGCGCCGCTCCCAACACCCCTGGCCAATCCGAATCCGCCGCCGGCGCTGCGGCATCACCCGCCGCGCGATAGACCGCCTCCCGGGCGAGCAGCGGCCCGATGCCGCTGGTCTGCCCCATCAGCACGCGCCAGGCGGGTTGTTTCTTCTCGGACTGGGCCGCGGCTTCCAGCAGCGACGCCTGCGCCGCAAGGGGATCGGGACGCGCCAGCGGCGGCGGCGGGACATAGGGCAGTCTGGGCAGCACTTGCCGGTAGCGGTTGATGGAGGCGTCCACCCGCTTCAGGCTTTCCAGAATCACGCCGTCGGCATCCACCAGCACCAGGTTGCTCGTGCGCCCCATGATCTCGGCGATGAGCGTGGTTTCCACAATATCGTCGTCCACCCGCGCGTGGAGGGTGAATTGCAGCACCCGCTCCCACGGCGGCTGTTCCACCGCGATGAGGCGTCCGTTGCGGGCGTACTTGCGCAGCAGGAGCAGCAACGGGGTCACGTTGTCACCGGCGCGCGCCGGCCGCTCGCGGGTCAGATAGCAATGGGGCGCTTGGGGCGCGGCGTCGATGATGAGCCACCAGGTCTCGCCCCGGGCGTAGATTTCAAAGGCCACCGCCAGATTGCCCGGGTGCAGCACGCGCTGTATCCGTCCGCCCACGATGGTATCGGCGAACTCCCGGCGCAGCGCGGTGAGCGTGGCAACGTCAATGGTCAAGAGGCGTATCCTTGCATTACGTGCGCGGCTTGCGCGAACATCACGTCACGATAATTCTATTCTACCCAGGGAGAGTTGTGCGTAAGTCTGCCAAACACACGGAATTGGGCTGGAGCGGCGGCGATTCCCCCCTCACCCCGGCCCTCTCCCCGGGGAGAGGGAGTCTTTTCGCTTACCAGTTGGGACTGTGCAAAGCTCCCCGAGGGAGAGAACGACGAAACGCCCTGTCTCGCTACGCCCAATGACCGCTGCGGGGAGACTGCCTTACCCAGCGGCGCTCAAGCGATATGCGGCACGACGCGGTCGTAAATCTCGTCGTTCGTGGCGACCCAGCAGCCGCCGGGCTTCTCCAATGCGTAGGGCAAGACCGTTTCCAGCACGTCGCAGTGCGGATCTCTCGCTGCCAGCACCGGCGGATGGAAGGTCATAGTAAACACCTGGCCGCGAGCGTGGGCGTGATCGATGCCGTGCTTGAGCACGTCGATGAACTCCCAGCGATCCAGATCCAGGTAGCGGAATCCCCAGATGTCGGTGATGCCCGTGGGCGGCAGTTCCGGCAGGCCGTTGGGGTAGCGATACGGCTGCAAGGTATCGAGGCTCTCCCGCATGGCCGCTTCCAAGTGCGCGCGCGGCGGCCGCTTGCGCGTGGGATCGACCGGAAAGCGGTAGTGCGAAGAGGCGTAGCCGAACCCCTCGTCTTGCAACACATCCTGCACCGCGGGAACGCCGCTGAGACCGTCCACAAACCCGCCGGGCGTGCGAAAGCCGACTGGATCCACGCCCAGCGTCGCGCGCATGGCGTGGCTGGTCTGGCGCAATTCGTCCCGGATGCACGCCAGCGCCGAACGGCCATGCGCGCGCCAGGGCGCGGCGGCGTATGTCACCTGCAACTGCGGGATGTCCCGCGCCCGCACGTTGACGTGGGTGTAGGTGTGGTTGCCCAGGGCGTGCCCAGCGTCCACGCTGGCTTTCAGGTAGTCCAGGTCCGGGTCTTCCAGCGCGCTGCCCACCAGGAAGTAGTGCAACTTGACGCCGAATTTCTCCGCCACCGCGTTCAGCTTCAGGATGTACTGCTTGCAATCCGAGTCGATCGCGCCCTTGTGATGGTCCCACACCGACGTCCAGTAGGGGAAGTTGGTGCACATCTCCACGTCGAACGTCAGGCTCAGGCAGAATTGCGCGCCGTTTGGATACATTGTCAATCTCTCCTAGCGTGCCTTCTTGACCGACACCACGATTGCGAATATCACCGTAGCGACCAGCGCCATCGCCGGCCCCGACGGCAGGTTGTAGTGGAACGAAAGATAGAGTCCCGCCACGGCCGAGATTGCCCCCAGGAGCGCCCCCGTGAGCATAGCGCCGACGAAGTTGCGCACCAGCAGGAACGACGTGGCGGCGGGTGTGATAAGCATGGCCAGCACCAGCACGATGCCCACCGCCTGGATGGCCAACACGATTACTACGGCCAGCAGCGCCAACAGGAGATAGTCCAGCGCCTGGGTCGGCAGGCCGATGACCGTAGCGCCCGCCGGGTCGAAACTGGCAAAGACCAGTTCCTTATGGAGCAGATACAGGACCGCCAGCACCAAGGCGGCCAGGACCGCGGTCAAGAGCACGTCCAGGCCGTTCACGCCCAGCACCTGGCCGAGCAGAATGTCCTCCAGGCTCACCCGCAATCCCCGGGTAAACGAGAGCATCACCACGCCCAGGGCAAAGAGCCCGGCAAAGAGAATGCCCACGGAGGTATCGGCGCTGACGCCCGCCCGCCGGATGAGGTAGCCGCTGAGCAGCGCCACCACGATGCCCATGGGCATCGCGCCCAGGAAGGGATTGACGCCGATCACGAACGCCGCCACCATGCCGGGCAGCACCGCGTGGGAAAGCGCGTCGCCCATGAACCCCAGGCCCTTAGTAACCACGTACGCGCCCAGCATCGGGCACATCACCCCCACCAGCACCGATACGACCAATGCCCGCAGCATGAAGCCGTACTGGAACGGCGCGATGAAGATGTCTGCCAGGACATCCACTTAGACCTGCTCGCTCTCGTAGGCGCGATAGATTTCCAACGAGCGGTATAGTTCCTCCATAACTTTCGGCACCAGCACCTCCGCCGTGGGGCCGCAGGCGACGACGCCGCGGTTGAGGCAGAGGCACTCGTCGGACAACCGCCGCACGTAGCTGATGTTATGTGAGGCCAGGAGGATGGTCTTTCCGGCGTCGCGCATCTCCTGCAAGACCAGCGTCATGACCTCTTGGGAGGTAAAGTCAACGCCCCGAAAAGCCTCGTCCAAGATCAGCACGTCCACGCCCTGGGCCAGGGCCCGGGCGACGAAGATGCGCTGCTGCTGTCCGCCGGAGAGTTCGCTGATCAGGGCGTCGCGCCGGTCCCACATCCAGACCTGGTTCAGGGCGTCCTCCACGGCTTGCTTGTCGGCGCGTCCCGGACGGCGAAACCAGCCGATGCGCCGTGTGCGGCCCAGCATCACCATGTCCCACACGGTCATGGGCAGGTCCCAGTTGATGTTCTGCCGTTGCGGCACAAATGCCACAGAACCACGGGATTCGGCAATCGACTTGCCGTTAATGAGCACCTGGCCCTCCCGTGCCGGGAGCAGACCGGTGAGGGTATTGAAGAGCGTGCTCTTGCCGGCGCCGTTGGGGCCGATGACGCCCATGATGTGACCTCTCTTGGCGGAAAAGGTCACACCGTTCAAGACCTGAGTCTCGCCCCGATCGACAACCAGGTCTTCAACGACAAGCGCCGGCTCTGAACCATCCGTTTCGCCGCTGGCGCTCATCATTGCAACGCCTCTACAACCAGTTTCACATTGGCCCGCACCATACCGATGTATGTCTCGGCGCCGCTGCCCTCGGCTCCCAGCGAATCCGAGTAGAGGCGCACCAGCGTGGCGCCGGTTTCGTTTGCCAGGCTCTGCGCCAAGCGTTCGCTCGTGATCGTCTCACCGAAGACCGCCCGCACGTTGTGCTCCTTCATTTCCTCCACGAGTTGCGCCAGATGCTCTGCTGAAGCTTCCACATCGGTCGTTACACCCAGGATCACACCCAACACCTCGAATCCGTAGCGTTCGGCAAAGTAGCGGAAGCTGTCATGAGAGGTTACGAGAAATCGGCGATCCTGAGGCACTTGGTTGACCTGATCCTCGATCCAGTGGTGCAGTTCATCGAGTTCTTCATTGTACGCAGCCGCGTTTGTGAAGTAGACGTCGGCATGCGCAGGATCCAGCTTTGAAAACCGCGCCGCTATTGCATTGACGGCGCTCATCACGCGGATGGGGTCGAACCAGAAGTGCGGGTTCTCAGGACCGTGGACGTGTCCGTGCGCATCTTCCTCGTCGGCGTGATCTTCTTCTTCGTCATCGGCATGCTCGTCTTCATCTTCATCGTGTTCGTGGTCTTCGTCGTCGGCATGCTCGTCATCGTCTTCGTCATGCCCGTTCTCTTCGTCGTCGGCGTGCTCGTCTCCGTCTTCATCATGTTCGTGGTCTTCGTCGTCGGCATGCTCGTCATCGTCTTCGTCATGCCCATCCTCTTCATCGTCGGCATGCTCAGCATCGTCTTCGTCATGCCCATTCTCTTCGTCGTCGGCATGCTCGTCTTCGTCTTCATCATGTTCGTGGTCTTCATCGTTGGCAGTTTCATCGTCGGCGTGGGAGTGGATTGGGTCTATTGAGTCGCCCAAGGCCAATACGATGCCCGGGTCCCGCGCCAAACTGCGCAGCAGGTCTTCCAGCCAGAATCCCTCCATGCCCAGTCCGACTGCCAGAATCACATCCGCTTCCGCAATCTGCGCGGCGTCCCGGGGTCCGGGCTGGAAGGTATGAGGGTCGACGTCAACCGGCATCAGGCTGACCACTTCAACGTGATCGCCACCGATCACTCTAGCCCAGTCCGCGAGAATATTCGACGTCGTCACGACACGAATCACCGCCTGCGGCGCCGCAGGTTCGTCGGACGGCGTCACATCCCTCTCGTCATCACCGCCGCACGCTGCTGCCAGGATAAGCACCAGAGCCAGAAACCAGGCCCACACTAAACTTGCGATGCGCTTGCCGGTTCTCCGTCGCATTTGCGTCCAACTCCCTTGTCTGACTGCAATAGACTTGCCAATCCTGAAGTGGCCCGCACTCGCGGGCCTGTTCGCGTTACCGACGTTTATCGTACGAGTCTACCCTCGAGTTGCCGTAACCGCTTGACACGCCTCGATGAACTGTTCGTACCCGACTGTATCGCCCACCGCTTGTTGGAAATACTTGAGGGCCGACCGCGTCATCAGCCGCTCGGGGAATGTATCCGGATACTCCACCGCCAGCGTGGCCTCGCGGATGAGGAAGACCTTATAGCCGTAGCCGAGCATAGGTTGGGTAGCGCCGGCGGAGCCCAGGATGCACATATTCGTGGCAAAGCCGGTGTAGATCAGGTTCTTGATGCCCTTGCTGCGGCAGATGCGGTCGAACTGGGCGCTGGTGAGGATCACCTGGTCGCCGGGCTCGGCGTCGCAGGACTGGATGATGCGCATCTGCTGCCAGCCTTCCCAATCGCGGTAGCCGGCGCCGTGGCTGCGGTCGGCGCGCTCTACGTTCCAGCCCGGGTTGGCCTCCGGCGGGCGCGGCGGGCCGGGCGGCGGGTTCACGTCCTCGTCTTCCAGCATGTAGTGGACCGAGTCGTACTTCATGGCGATGTTCCCGGGCTCCACGTGGAAGATCTGCATACCCGCCGCGCGGGCCGCGTCAATCGCCGGGCGGATATAGTTGTCGGCAATCCGCACGGACTCACCCTGGTTCTCCAGCGTGCCCATGTCCACAAAGTAGCCATCCGGCACGGACGGCCCGTTCACGTCGCCCATGTTCCAGAGATGGAGCGCCACGAAGCCGGTCTCCGCCGGGTTGAGATTGAACTCTTCCTCTACCCAACCGGCGTCCTGCAAATTCGGCGTCGCCCAATGCGTGCCCAAGAGACGCAACGCCGTCGTCCTTTCGGTTGCCACGGTATCCCTCCCGGCCCACTTCAATGCATGTCTGAGAGAGCCGTTGCTCTCCCTCCATGCACATAATACCGCGTAGGGGCACGACGTGTCGTGCCCCTACGCGGTATTGCGGACAAGCATGCCGCCGATCGGCGCGTAAACAGGCTAGCAGAGGCAGCCGCCCTCGCGCAGCGCGTTCTCGGCAACCTTCTGCATTTCTTCCTGGACCTCCTGGACCGTCTTGGTCCCTTGCTCCAAAGCTGCCCAGTTCTCGGACCATGCCGAGTTGACGTCGGACTGCTTCACCACCTGGCGCTGCTCCACGCTGATCTCGGCAGCATGCGCGTAGACTGCGGGGTCTTCGTAGTCGTAGACCGTAAAGCCCTCGAAGTTCTTGTTCGCTACGTAGCGTCCACCGCCCAGCGGCACGATGAAACTTTGGCCTTCCTGGCTCAGCCAGAACTTGTAGAAGTCCCAGGCGCTGTCCGGATGCTCCGACGAACTGGAGATCCAATTCGCGTTGATGGACTGCACGATCTGGCGTCCGGCCGGGCCTTTCGGCAGCATTTCCATCTCTACCGTGAACGGTTCCTCCTGGGACATGATCTTCTCTTGGATCGTCCGCGTGCCGTACGAACCCCAGGTGCGGGCCGCCAAGAGTTCCGTGTTGAAGTCAGGCGCCACATCGTCCTCACTCGGGGCGCTGCGACTGCGCATGACGCGGTGCTTCGTTACCAAGTCCACGGCAAACTGCGTGCCCTCGGCAAACTCCTGTGTGAGCATGGCCGGTGCGGAGAAGTCATCGTTCCACCACGTCGCGCCCCACGCCATCAGGTGGATCCAGTGCCAGCCGAATGAGTAAGAGGGCGTGAACAAACCCCACTGCGTGACGTTATTGCCCTCTACCTTCGTCAGCTTCTTTGCGCCTTCCAGCGCGGTATCCCAGGTCCACGTGCCCTCGGCTTCATGCTCCTTGGGCGTCTTGAGGCCGGCCTCGACGTAGAGATCGGCGTTGTACCAATACTCTTTGCCGTTCGTGAACCAGGCAATACTGTACACTTGGCCCTGGATGCGCTCAGTGGCCCAGACGTGGTAGTCGCCCTTGCTGACCTCGGGGTCTGCCGACAAGAACGGCTCCAGCGACTGGATCATCTCTGCCGTCGCGAACTGGCTGATGTAGGAAAAGTGGCCGTAATAGACATCGAAGACGATGCCGCCGGCAAACGACGCCACGGCCTTATCGATGAGCACGTTGAAACCGCCGGTAACCGGGTCCACCTCAAGGTTGACGTCGGGGTTCTGCGCCCGGAACGTATCGAAGAGCCCGCCGAAGCTTTCGTCCCACACCGCCTGCGTAGTGGTGTAATGGAGGTAGCGCACCGTCTTCTGCTCTGCAGCTTTGGGCTGCTCAGCCGACTTGGCCTCTTCCTCAGCCGCCGGAGCTTCACCCTCTGCGGGCGTAGCTGCGGGCATGGCTTGCCCGCAGGCCGCCAGCAGCAGGCCGGTACCGACCGCCGCGCTGCCGCCGAGAAAGGTACGTCGCGTTAGATCCTTGGACACTTTCGTACTCCTTAGCTCCTGATCTCTCACTCTCAATTCGCGGGGACAAGCCCCGTTGGCCGTATGCCGCAGCATACCGGCACAAGACGCTCTCGCTCACTTCGCAACCAGCGCAAATGCGCCACCGCAAGACGCGAGAGCGTACCGCGTTTGCTGAGCGTCTGCGCGCTTCCCCCTCCTTACCGCGACACCGCAGCATAGTCACACTGTCCATTAACCGCGTAAGCGGTGATGGTATAAGGATATATAGCACGTTTAACGGGAATTGTCATCAGACCCCCTTGACACACGCTTCAAACGCAATTTACGAGCGGCCGCGCCGCATTGCAGCGCGGCTTTAGTAGATTCGGACTTACTTTGCGGAGACAAGCAGATTGTCGCTCGCGGCGACACCCAAGGCGGCTTCTCCATCTGTCATTCTGAGGAGAGCAGCCATCTGTCATTCTGAGGAGAGCAGCCATCTGTCATTCTGAGGAGCGCAGCGACGAAGAATCTCGTGTGCGGGGACTATAGATTCCTCGCTGCGCTCGGAATGACAGAAACACAGCACTGTAAAGCTACGAAGTCTGGTGCTACAAATTTCGTTGCAGCGCACACTTGACAGACTCAGGCATACACAATAGAATTGCCCCAGCTATCTGGGGTGGCGCCGGCGCGAATTGCGCGCCGGCAGCGCTGTTCTGTTTGTATCAAGAAGGAGGTAGCGCAATGCTCGATAGCAAGTTACTGTCCCGACGTCGCCTATTGGCAGGCTCGGCCATGGTGGGGGCGTCGTCCGTAGTCTTTGCCGCCTGCGGCGGAGCCGCGCCGGCGGACTCCGGCACGATGGAAGAGAAGCCGGCCGAGCCGGAGCAGAAGGAAGCGGCCCAGCCGCAGGAAGCCGAAAGCGTCAACATCGTCGCTTTCCTCAAGGTGCCGACCGAGCTCGAGCAAGAGTTCATGCAGAACATGGCCGACCCCTACATCGCCGAGAACGAGGGCACGACCATCGAGCTCGTTTCGCAGGTGGGCGGCACGGCCGACCGCGTGGCCAAGATCAAGACCATGCAGGCCGGCGGCATCCCGCCGGACATCTCCGAGTTCCCGCGCCGCGCTTTCGCGCAGGTGATGCAGGACCTCGCCCAGAACATGGACGATCTGGTCAAGGCGCGCGGTCTCGACCTGAGCGTCTACAACCCGAATCTCCTCGAGCGCGACGCCATGTTCCAGGGGCAGGTCTATCTGCTGCCCATGGGCCACGGCGGCAACGCCCACGTGGTCATGATCAACCCCAACTACTTCGAGGCGGCGGGTCTCGACTATCCGTCGGCCGACGTGGCGAACTCGTGGACGTGGGACGAGTGGCTCGACGTGATGGTCAAGCTGCGCAAGTTCGAGGGCGACCAGGTAAGCCAGTGGGCGATGGGCAACCACGCGCACGACTGGTGCTCCTGGCAATTGCTCTGGGGCGACGAGTGTAGCTGGGTGTCGCAGGACCTGACGACGGCCACCTGCGACTCTGAAGCGATGATCGACTGCTACACGAGTTTCTTCGACCTGATCCACAAGCACCAGGTGATTCCGCCGCAGGCCGATCGCAACAACACGTACTTCGGCGGCCAGAATCCGTTCCTCAGCGGCCAGGTGCCGTTGATGATCTCCGCGCCGCGCAGTCTGCCCCTCACCTACGCCGACAAGGCGCTGGAGCAGGGCGTGGACTTCGTGATGGCGCCCATGCCGCGCGTGGTGCGCTCGACGCCGGACGCCAACCAGCACAAGCTCGGTTTGGTTTACGGCAGCGAAAAGCGCGAACCGGCCTTTGACTACATGGCTTGGCTGCTGCATGAAGGCCGCCTCGGCAAGTTCGTGCGCCGTATCCCGGCGTGGATCCCCGAGATCGAGCCGTTCATCAATGAGGCGTTCCAGGGTTACAGCAACCCGCGCATCTCGGTGGCCCAGGACGCGCTCGCCACGGCCGTCCCGCAGTGGAACGTCGGCTCCTTGCCCACAAGCGGCCAGGTGACGACGCTGCTGAACGACATTGGCGACGCCAGGCTCTGGACCGGCGAGCAGGACGCGGCGACGTTCCTCAAGGAAATCCAGCCGACCATGCAGGCAATCGTGGACGACGGCCTCAAGATCATCCGCGAGAAGCTCGGCTCTTGGCCGTAGATCGACCAACGGCGCTGGGTCACGGCGCGTGACTCGCAAGACGCCGGCTTCAGCAACGTAGCCGAAAACACACAGTCGCGGATCAAGAGATCCGCGACTGTGTGCGCTTAACCGGCGCGCCCCCCACCCCGCGCGGCCAGGGGGCGCCACTCTAACTCCGTGGCCGGATTACCCTCTCTCCCTGGCAAGAGATTCTCCCCTCTCCCCGGCAAGAGATTACCCCTTTCCCTGGCAAGAGATCACCCCTCTCCCCGGCTGACACGGGTAGACAATCTACACTCGGCTTAGCATGTCATTCCGAACGGAGCGGAGCGGAGAGAGGAATCTGGAATTGCTGGATTTGCAGGGCTGTGCTTTAGATTCCTCTCTCCGTTCGGAATGACACGTACATACCTCTGTCAGATCTCCCTACGCGAGCCCCAGCCGCTGGGGGCGGCTCTTGGGCACCCGCGCGATCTCGCCGCGGGCTTCCAGGTCGAGCTTCACCGTGGTCACGTACCACGAGATCGACCCCGCGAACGTCCCTTCCAGCTTCCCGCGCACCTCCTCGGTCAGGTCGCCGAACGTCAGCGTGCCGTGTTCGTGGAGCGATTGCAGAATCGCCTCCCGGACCGTATCGTACTTTCCCCTATCAATGTTCACACCGGCCTTACCCGCTGGATGCAACGTCATGATCTTCTCTGCCATCTCACAACCCTCTCTTGAACTAATGCATTCTCGACTCTCAGTGCGTTTGCGGAATAGAATCGGCCATAGACCTTACCGTTCAAAGGGTGAACCTACACGGCTGCCGCATTCGAAGCAACGCCTTGAGATACCGCGCCGCGCGCGAAGCGGTACACAATCCCATCGCGCATTGAGTCTCTGGGAATCTCGCGAATCACGGCGCCGGTGACTCTCTCCGGACGGCTCACAAAAGAGACACGCGCCCGTGAATCTGCTAGAGTAGAGTACAGCATTCTTATCCTCTCTTCATCCAACAATTCCCGCATCGCAAGCGCACGAGAGGAGCAAGACGCCTTGCCGACCAAAGCCGACCTGGATGCATACTCGCAAGCTACGAAGGCTGACTTAGATGCGTTCGCCCAAGCGTTCAAAGCTGAATTGGATGCGTTGGAACTTCGCATGGTTGCCCGCTCGGAATCGCTGGAGCAACGCATGGACGCTCGCTTGGAACTACTGGCGCGGGACTTGACGATACGCTTTGGCGCAATGGTCTTCGCGGCGGCCGGCTTGCTCACTGTGGTAGTGGTGGCGCTTGAGCTAGTGCCGCGCTAGATCTCGGCGCCGGGCGGCGGCGCGTACGCACCGCCACCGCGCTCCCGCGCGACGGCAGAGTTGGCGCAGACTCGCTCGCCGCCGACGTGTGCCGTCTACGGCGCGCTGACCTACGCCCCTGTCGCGGCACAGTTCCAGGCGGCCTATCGGTGGCGCGCCGTTTGGCGGCGCGAGGAGTCACGTGTTGAGCGGACCACAAGCAACGCAACTCTCTGGCAATCCGCTGTCGCGTCGCCATCTCCTCCTCAGTAGCGCCCTGCTGGCCGCCGCCTGCAACCGCAACCCAACCTTCGGCAATGATGGACAGCCGCTCGTCCTGCGCCTCGTCCATTGGGGCTACGAGCCGGATCTGATCCGCCATAATCTGGAGCGCTTCGCCACCCAGTATGCCGGCTTGCGCGTGGCGACCGAAGCCGTCGACGGGGACTACCGGGACGCCGTCAGCCGTTCGCTTCACGCGGGACAGCCCATCGACGCCGCCTACGTGCGGGAGACGGACCTCGCCGCGTGGGTAGAAGCCGGCTGGCTCGAGCCCCTCGACGGCTACAGCGGCATGGACCGGTTGCGCCAGGCCATGGTTCCCCAGGCCGCCGCCGGCATCCGCTGCAAAGGACTGACCTACGGCTTGCCCTACTTTACAGAGTGCGCGCTGTGGGTCTATGACGAGGCCATTCTCCAAAGAGCCGGCATCATGCTCCCGCCCCAGACCTGGGACGAGGTCACGCAGCAGGCGCTGGAGATCAAGCGGCTGGGCATCGTGCGGCACCCCATCCGGCTCACCTACCGCTTTCACACCAACACGAACATCAACTGGTGGTCGATGGTCTACGCCCGGGGCGGCAGTTTCTTCGACGAAAACCTGAACCCCGTTTTTCACCTTCCCGGCTCAGCCGCCGAACAGACCCTTGGCTGGCTCCTGGAGGGCATCCACACTACCGCGATCATCCATCCCAACGTGCTTGAAAGCAGCTATGGCGCCGCGCTGCGCAATCCTACCGCGTTTACGATCCAGCCCGGGTACAACTTCCTCTTCGCAAACCGGCAAGAGGACGCCGGCGCCACGGGTACGCGCCGGGCCGCGCTCTTTCCCGGCAACGATCCCTCGCAGAGTGGTTCGGTCATGTGGACGCGGCTCTACGCGCTTCCCAAAACAAGCAAGAAGAAAGACGCCGCCTGGGAACTCTTGCAATACCTGGGAGGCCGCGACCGCGAGGACCGCCTCCATACGCCGCTCTTCTGGTTCGTAAACCGCTCGCTGGGCAGCGCGTATGAGGCGCTCTACACCGAGCCGCAAGTGCAGTCACTCGCGTTGGAGCGCGGCCTGGATCTGCAAGTCTACCTGGAACAGCGCCGGGTCGCCCGCACGCACGAGGCCCGCGAGGTTCCGTGGTTCAGGCAATGGGAACACTACGCGCAGCTTGAAGTCCAGCGCGCGCTCCTGCGGCAAATTCCACCGCGCGAGGCGCTGGAACGCATGGCCGAAACCTTCTACGCCCTGCGCCTGGAATGGAGCACGGTGACGAACGGCGAATCTTCCGACTAACGCGATGATAGCGCCGCAGTGCTTCTATCTGGCGCAAACGATCGCCGTGCTCCTTCCGCGCCTCGCAGAGACCTCTGCTTAGCCCTTTCCCCATTGAGGGGTGACAGTGATTTGCAGGCTAGTATCGGCCTATCGTGTCATTCCGAACGGAGCGCAGCGAAGTGAGGAATCTAGGGTACATCCCTGGAAAACTTGCAACCCTAGATTCCTCGCTGCGCTCGGAATGACACCTACATACCCCTGCCCGCCCTTTGAGGAGAAGGCCTGGAATGGGGTGAACAGGATTGACACTATGCCATCCTAAGCTGCAAATCCAATCTGGATTCCGATTTACGCTGGAATGACGGAGTAATGCAAAGGTTTCCCGCGGGCGCGGTGTCCGGGAAAACAGAAAAGCGCTACGACCGGGTACGTCGCAGCGCTTCACTTTACCACCTGTGGCACAAGCGGCCAAGGCGGATGAGGCCGCCTAGCCGCGCAGGCCGAGTTCGGCAATAACCGTGCGGTAATGCTCCGGGTCGCGGCGATGAAGGTACCGCAGGAGCCGCCGCCGCCGCCCCACCAGCTTGAGCAATCCCATTTCAGAGTGCTTGTCGCGTTTGTGCGCGCCCATGTGGGCTGAAATCTGCCGGATGCGCTCGGTCAGCAACGCAACCTGCACGGCGGACGAGCCGCTGTCCTTCGACCCCCGGCCAAACCGCGTAATTATCTCTTGCTTCTGTTCTGTCGTCAGCACGCCGCTCCTACCTCTTAATACTCCCGCGCCCGCAGGCAACAATCCGTCTCTCTATACTCCCACGTTCCCTCTCTGCGCGCAACCGCAAAGAGATTCGGGACGGCGGGCGCAATTGTCACACGGAAACCACTGGGGAAAAGGACTGCAAAGCGTTTGACGGCAGGTTCGTCGGGCGTGATTGTAGGTAGGAAGATAAAGTGGGACGAGGACGCGCTGCCTGAGCAGCGAGAATCACTGGAGTAGATCCAGAGCGGGGGAGTTGCAAGGATGCTGCAAGGACTAAGACGAACCTGCAGCCAAACAGGGACATTATAGCACACCCGCCCGCAGAGGCAAAGTCGCGCCGTACCGGCGCGCTCCCGCTTCATCCCCACCCGTCGCGCGCTCGCCCAAGCGTCCGCAGACCCCTCGCGTCCGCTCCTGCCCACCTCCGGCCACCGCCGCCGGCACGAGCAAAATGGCGCACCACCCACCGGCCGGCGGATCGCTTCATTGACTCCGTTCGTTTTCCCCACGTAGACTGAAGGCAAGCAATGAAACGTCCGGCCCAAGTAAGCAGCCAAAATCCCCCACCCGCAGGACGCTCACGTAGGGGCTACCACGAGCCGCACAGGTAGAGGCTAACGCGAGCCACACACGTAGGGGCTCCCGCGAGCCACACACGTAGGGCCGCTTCGCGGGCCAAACATGTAGGGGCGCTTCGCGAAGCGCCCGCCTCCCACGCAAGAGCAAGAGACGAACAGCGCCATGTTAAAGGTAATCCAACGCTTCTTCGATCACTCGGAACGCGAGATTTCCCGCCAGGAGCCGCTGGTGGAGCAAATCGCCGCGCTGGAAGCCGCGTTCGAAACCCTCTCCGACGCCGCACTCGCCGGCAAGACCGGGGAATTCCGCGGCCGCCTGGGGGTTGCCGTTCATGCTTCCACACCCCCGGCGCAAGCGGCGAGGAACGGTGACGACGAGTTTCGCGGCGACGGCGTCGAAGACCTTGACGACCTGTTGCCCGAAGCCTTTGCCGCGGTGCGCGAGGCGGTCAAGAGACACAGCAGCGGCCATCGGCTCTTCGACGTGCAGATGCACGGCGGCATCGCGCTCCACGGCGGCCAGATTGCCGAGATGAAGACCGGCGAGGGCAAGACCTACGTCGCCGCGCTCAGCGCCTACCTCAATGCGCTCAGCGGCCAGGGCGTCCACGTGGTCACCGTAAACGACTACCTCTCCCGCCGCGATACCGAGTGGCTGGGGCCGGTCTACCACGCCCTCGGCCTGACCGTGGCCTGCATCAACCACGATACGGCCTACGTGTTCGCGCCCAAGGAATCGGGCCGGGAGACGCACCACGGCAGCGGCGAGGAGTTGGAAACGGTCTCGCGCAAAGAAGCTTACGCCGCCGACATTACCTACGGCACCAACAACGAGTTCGGGTTCGACTACCTGCGCGACAACATGGTCGTGGACCTCAATGAACTCGTGCAGGGCAAGCACAACTACGCGATCATCGACGAGGTGGACAACATTCTCATCGACGAGGCGCGCACGCCGCTCATCATTTCCGGCCAGGCCGAGGCGCCCGGCGGGACGTTTGGCAGTTTCACGCGCCTGGTGCCCCGCCTGCGGGAGGAGCAGGACTACACCATCGACCACAAGCAACGGGCCGTGAGCATCTCCGAAGAGGGCATCGCCAAGATGGAGAAGTGGCTCGGGGTGGGCAACCTCTACGAAGAGGGCGCGTTCGAACTGGTGCACTACATGGAGCAGGCCCTCCGCGCGCGGGCGCTCTACCAGCGCGGACGCGATTACGTGCTGATGAAAGACGGCCGCGTGATCGAGCACCACGACCCCAACGCGGAAGTCGTCATCGTCGATGAGTTCACCGGACGCCTCATGACCGGCCGCCGCTACAGCGAAGGCTTGCACCAGGCGATCGAGGCCAAAGAGGGCGTCAAGATCCAGCGCGAGAGCAAGACTTTGGCCACCATCACCTTCCAGAATTACTTCCGCATGTACGACAAACTGGCCGGCATGACCGGCACGGCGGCCACGGAAGCCGACGAGTTCCGCAAGATCTACGGCTTGGACGTGGTCGAGATCCCCACAAATATGCCGATGGTGCGCCAGGACGAGGCCGATTTCGTCTACCGCACGGAGAAGGGCAAGTTCAACGCGGCGGCGGACGCCATCGAAGAGTTGGCCAAGAACCAAGGCGCGCCGGTGCTGGTAGGCACCACCTCAATCGAGACTTCGGAAGCGCTGAGTATGCTCCTGAAACGGCGCGGCGTCGAACACCAGGTGCTGAACGCCAAGTACCACGAACAAGAGGCGCAAATCGTGGCGCAAGCCGGCAGGCAGGGGGCCGTCACCATCGCCACCAACATGGCCGGACGCGGCACCGACATCGTGCTGGGCGGCAACCCGCCCGCCGCGGCGGAAGCGGAAGCCGTGCGCGCGGCCGGCGGCCTTCACGTCATCGGCACGGAGCGCCATGAATCCCGCCGCATCGACAACCAGTTGCGCGGGCGCTCCGGCCGCCAGGGCGACCTGGGCTTCTCGCGCTTCTACGTCTCGCTGGATGACGAACTGCTCAAGCGCGCCGGCAGCGACCGTATCTCCGGCATCATGGACCGCCTCGGCATGGACGACGACATGCCAATCGAGCACAACCTCATCACCAAGGCCCTGGAACAGGCCCAGACCAAGCTGGAAGCCTATAACTTCGACCTGCGCAAGCACACGGTGGAGTACGACGACGTGCTCAACACCCAGCGCAACACCATCTACAGCGAGCGGCGCAAGGTGCTGGAGTTGGAAGCGGTCACACCGCAGATTCAAAGCATGATCCACGATGAAATCGCGCAGATGGTGACCGCGCATACCACCGAGCCGCAGGAAGATTGGGACGTGCCGGCCCTGGTGGAGGCCTGCCGCCAACAGGTAAACCAACCTGCCGCGCCGCCGGCCGACGCCTTGGCGGATCTATCGACCGAGGATATTACCGAGCGTCTCACCGCGTGGGCGGACTCGGTCTACGCCGAGCGCGCGGAAGCCATGACGCCGGAAATCATGAACAAGGTGGAACGCTGGGTGCTGCTGCGCACGATCGACTCGCTCTGGACCGAGCACCTGACGGCCATGGAAGACCTGCGCACCGGCATCGGCCTGCGCGCCGTGGGCCAGCGCAATCCGCTCTCGGAGTACAAGGCCGAGGCCTACCGCATGTTCCAGGAACTCACGGCCAACATCCAGCGCCAGACCGCCCAGATCATCTACCGCGTGCAGGCAGCGCCGGAAACGCAACCGCAACCCCAGGCGGTGACGGCAACCAACCGGGGCGAGGAAGACTCCCGCCGCCCCCAGACCCGCTCCCGCCGCAAACAGGGCGGCCGCAAACTGGGCCGCAACGCCCCCTGCTGGTGCGGCAGCGGCAAAAAGTTCAAACGCTGCCACGGACGCTGACAATTCTAACGAGACCATGGCTACTGCGAAGCTACTAACCGATGATGTGCGCCGGATTGCCTTGTACTGGCTGGCGGAAACAGTGCCGGAAATTCAATCCGATGGCGTATCCGTGGGGCTGCCGGAGTGGGATGACCGGCTGCGGGTATGGCGCGTTGCGATAGTTGCGCGTGATACGCCCGACAATCACATGGGAGAGGTAAGAGTCGACGCGGCCGGCTCGATCTGCTTCAATTCCCCCGCCGCGCTCATCAAGCGGAGACTGCGCGAGGCCAAGGGGTGGAAACAGGCGTCCAGCGCCAAGAAGAGCAATCCTTCCGTAAACTTCGCGCCAATCCCAAACAAGGTGATCCTCGGAGACTGCCGTGCAGTATTGGAGAGCTTTCCCCCGGACAGCGTTCAACTCGTCTTTACGTCACCGCCATACCTCAATGCCAAGCCCGAATACTCGGAATACGTTGATTACGCCGCATACCTCGATTTTCTAAGGGAAGCATTCGCCGCCTGCCACGGCGTTCTCTCTGAGGGAAGGTTTCTGATAGTCAACGTCTCTCCGGTGTTGATGAAGCGAACCTCGCGCAGCACTGCCAGCAAACGCCTGCCCATTCCCTTTGACCTCCATCCCATACTCGATGGCATAGGTTTCGAATTCATCGACGACATCATCTGGCGCAAGCCCGAAGGCGCCGGCTGGCATCTGGGCAGGGGGAGAAGGTTCGCCGCCGACCGGCAGCCGTTGCAATACAAGCCGGTAACGGTGACCGAATACGTCTTGGTCTATCGCAAGAAGACGTCCCGCCTCATCGACTGGAACCTGCGCAATCACCCCGACCCGGCCCTCGTAGAGCATTCCAGAATCTTGGGCGAGTACGACCGAACCAACGTATGGGAGATAGCGCCGTCGAGCCATAGGGGCCACCCCGCCGTCTTTCCCGCAGAGCTTGCGCGCCGCGTCATACGGTACTACTCCTTCGCGGGCGATAGCGTGCTCGACCCGTTCGCGGGCATCGGCACGGTTGGCCGCGCAGCGTCGCAATTGGAAAGACGGTTCGTGCTCATCGAAAAGCGCATAGATTACTTCGAGACCATGAAGCAAGAGTTGGGGGCGGAGTCGCTGTTTGCCGCCGCGGTGGACTTCGACGACCTGGAGTACTTCTGGAGCGCGGACTTTGACGCCGACATTCTATGACCTGAACTCCCCGGCAGGACTGCGCGCCATCGTTACCGCGCTGTTCTGCGGCTATAACTACCGGCTCTACACCAGACAAGTACGTCTCATTCAGATTCGAATCAACCGGCCCCAGTCTGAACTCTACGATTTCTTCAAGGACAAAGCCGAGAAGCAATTGGCTGAACCCCCGTCGAGCGCAGAGGACATCCAGGCGCTAGTCCGAGGAATGCCAGATTCGCTCTTCACTCCAAGTAACTGAGGCACATTGGTGATCTTCGACGCCCATTGCTATCTGGGACACAATCCCATTTGGGAAGTCCAAGGCCTGCCCGCCACCATGGGGGGCGCGGACATGATTGCCTATATGGACCGCGGCGGGGTGGCGCGGGCGTTGTGCGCGCCGCCGGGGGCGGGAACCGGCGACCACTTTGCCGCCGACCACGAGCGCATCGCGCAGGCCATCGCCGCCTATCCCGACCGCATCTACGGTTGCGCGCGCGTCAAGCCGCCGCGCGGCGCGCGCGCCATCGACGAGATGCGCTACTGGCTGCAAGAGCGCGGCTTCCGCGCAGTCAAGTTCAACACCGTCGACGCTTCCGTTGGCGGCACGGGCACCTACCCGCTCGCCGACCGGGCGCTCATGGGGCCGGTCCTGGAAGCCGTCGCGCCGCTTGGTGTGCCGGTCATGATCCACACCGGCGAGGAGCACGGCCACACCTGCACCCCGGCGCTGGTGGCCGACCTGGCGCTCGACTTTCCGCGGATCACCTTCATCATCGCCCACGCCGGCGTACCGGGCTTCGTGCCCGAGGTCATCCCCTTCATGCGGCGCGCCGAGAACACGGTAGCGGACCTGGCGGGTGTGCTGCGCCCCAGCATCGTGCAAAACCTCGTCGACGCCGTCGGCGCGGAGCGCGTCCTCAACGCCACCAACGCCCCCCACATGCCCATCGAATTCGGCCCCCAACTCATCCAACGCCACTGCCGCAAGCTGACTACCGCGCAACAAGAGGCCATCCTCGGCGGCAACGCCATGCGCGTCCTCGGACTGACCGCATGATGACGGAATCTACCTACGACGCCATCATCATCGGCGCGGGGCATAATGGGCTCGTTACGGCCGGGTATTTGGCGCGGGCGGGGTGGAAGGTGCTGGTGTTGGAGCGGCGGCCGCTTGTGGGCGGGGCGTGTGTGACGGAGGAGGTCTTTCCCGGCTATCGCGTTTCCACGTGCTCCTATCTGGTGAGCCTGCTGCAAGAGAAGGTGGCGCGGGAATTGGAGTTGCCGCGCTACGGGTACAAGGTATTTCCCAAAGACCCCGCCTATTTCGCGCCGTACCCCGACGGCCGCCACATGTTCATGTACCAGGACATGGCGCGCACCTGCCGGGAAATCGCCAGGTTTTCGGCCAAAGACGCGGAACGCTATCCTGCGTACGAAGCCTACGTCGAGCGCATCGCACGTCTCGTCGAGCCGCTCTTCCTGCACCCGCCGCCGCAGTTTCCGCCGCAACGGCCCGGCGACTGGCTGGCGCCCCTGCGCGGGGGACGCGCGCTGATGGCGCTTGACAACACCCAGTTGGCCGACGCCGCCAAGCTCATGACCCGCAGCGTGCAGTCGATTCTGGACGAGTGGTTCGAGTCCGACGCGCTGAAAGTCGCCCTGGCCACCGACGGCGTCATCGGCACCAACGGCGGTCCGCGCACGCCCGGCACGGCCTACGTGCTGCTGCATCACGTCATGGGCGGCGTCGGCGGCGTGCGCGGCTTGTGGGGATTCGTGGAAGGCGGCATGGGGGCGATCACCCAAGCGCTCGCGGCCTCGGCCCAGGCCCATGGCGCGGTCATTCGCACCGACGCGCCGGTAGCCAGCGTGCTGACGCGGGGCGATGCGGCCACGGGCGTCGTCCTGGCAAACGGCGACGAGTACCACGCCAACGTCGTCATCTCCAACGCCGACCCTAAGCGCACTTTTCTCCACCTGGTGGAGCGCAACGCCCTGCCGGAAGAATTCGTCGCGCAGATCGAGTCGTACCAGTGCGAAGGGTCGTCGTTCAAGCTCAATCTCGCCCTGAACGAGTTGCCGGATTACACCGCCTTCCCCGGCGCGACGCTCGGCCCCCAGCACCGGGGCACCACCCATATTTGCCCCGATCTGGACTATCTGGAGCGCGCCTGGGACGACGCAAAATATGGCGCGCCTTCGGAACATCCTCTGCTGGACATCACGATTCCCACCGCCTACGACTCTTCACTCGCGCCCCCCGGCAAGCACGTCATGGGCGTCTTTGCCCAGTACGCGCCTTACAGTCTCAAGGAAAGCGCGTGGCCGGAGGAGAAAGAAACGTTCACCCAGCGCGTCATCGACACCCTGGCGGCCTACGCCCCCAACCTGCCCGGGGCCATCGAACACGTCCACGCCCTCTCACCGCTGGACCTGGAGCAGGAGTACGGCCTCACCGGCGGCAACATCTTCCACGGCGAACTGAGCCTCGACCAACTCTACTTCATGCGCCCCGCGCTCGGCTGGGCGCGCTACGCCACGCCGCTGCGCAACCTCTACCTCTGCGGCTCGGGGACGCACCCGGGCGGCGGCGTCACCGGCGCGCCGGGCCACAACGCCGCCATGGAGATACTGCGGCAGCACTAGCGGCGCGGCCTCACCGCACAGAGAAAGTAGAACCTCCGGCTGCAATCCCCGCGCCTCAAAGCGCGAAGAGAGTTGACCGCCAATGCTGCCGCATTGGAGTCTGCCTCATGCAACCATGGGGAATCCGCGCCGTTAATGCGCCTGACCTGTCGTCACCGGTGTAGGGGCACGACATGTCGTGCCCCTACAACGCACCCTTAGCTACCGCATTGAAGTAGAACCCCAGCCACAATCCCCGCGCCTCGCCGCCGCGGCCCCGGCGTCAAACGCGCCGGCGGCGCGCGCCCTTTCTCATCACCGGCGCTTCGGCAGGTTGTTTACGCTCGCGTAAACTGGTAGGATAGAACTAGTGTACCGTGGCGGAATAGTCGCTGCGGTCAGACCCCCAGCGCCGAGAGAGGATTGAAACTATGGCCATCAGCGGTAACGCATTGCATGATTCCGTCCAGGGGACGCCGATATCGTCCGGAGGACGCAAACAGCGCAATTATGGCAAGTTGCCGGAGATTTTACCGCTACCGGACCTTATCGAACTGCAGATGCGGTCGTTCCGCTGGTTCCAGAACGAGGGCCTGCGCGAAGTCTTCGCGGAGATTTCGCCGATCGAGGACTTTACCGGCAAGAACTTCGAGCTCAGTTTCGAGGTGCCGGAGTACCCGTTCGACCGGCCGGCCTACGACGAAAACGAGTGCCGCAAGCGCGACCTGACCTACCAGTCGCCGCTGCGCGTGCGCGCCAAACTGCTCATCAAGCAGACCGGCGAGATCAAGGAAATGACCGTCTTCATGGGCGATTTTCCGCTCATGAGCACCTCCGGCACGTTCATCTACAACGGCACGGAGCGCGTGGTCGTCAGCCAGTTGGTGCGCTCGCCGGGCGTCTACTTCACGCGCAAGGAAGACCCGTCCGGCAGCCGTTTTCTCTACAACGCCAAGCTCATTCCCAACCGCGGTGCGTGGCTGGAGTTCGAGACCAGCGCCAAAGACATCCTGACGGTGAAAGTGGACAAGCGCCGCACCATTCCGGTCACGGCGCTCCTGCGCGCCGTCGGCTACGGCTCGGATTCGGAACTCTACGACCTCTTCCGCGAGGTGGACGACAACGCCGAACATCCTTACATCGCCACCACCATCGGCGGGCAGGACGGCGCGCAGCGGCGCGATCCGTCCAATTCCCACGAGAGCGGCTTGCGCGAAGTCTACAAGCGCATCCGCCCGGGCGATCCGGTCACGCTGGATAACGCCAAGACTCTGATCGAGTCCACCTTCTTCAATTCGCGGCGCTACGACCTGGGCCGCGTGGGCCGCTACAAGCTGAACAAGCGCCTGCAGATGCCCACCCCGCCGGAGGTGCGCACGCTCACGCCCGAAGACCTGGTGTACATCGTGCACCGGCTCATCGAACTGAACAACTCGCAAGCGCCGGACGACGACATCGATCACCTGGGCAACCGGCGGGTGCGCGCCGTGGGCGAACTCTTGCAGAATCAATTCCGCATCGGCCTGCTGCGCATGGAGCGCGTCATCAAGGAGCGCATGACGCTGCAAGACCCGGCCACGGTCACGCCGGCCGCGCTCATCAACACCCGGCCGGTGGTGGCCGCCGTGCGCGAGTTCTTTGGCGGCAGCCAGCTTTCGCAATTCATGGACCAGACCAACCCGCTCTCCGAGCTTGGGCACAAGCGGCGGCTTTCGGCCATGGGGCCGGGCGGCCTCTCCCGCGACCGCGCCGGCTTCGACGTGCGCGACGTGCACTACTCGCACTACGGGCGCATCTGCCCCATCGAGACGCCGGAAGGCCCGAACATCGGCCTCATCGGCAGCCTGGCCACCTACGGGCGCGTCAACGACTACGGTTTCATCGAAACACCCTACCGGCGGGTCTTGCAGTCGCTCGCGTTCGACGGCGACGGTGAAAACCTCGAAGGCCACACCGTGACCGCCGACGTTGCCCAAGGCGATACCGTCATCATTCCGGCCGGTACCGTGATTACCGAAAACGAGACGGCGGCCCTCAAGCAAGCCGGCATGAAAGGCGCCGACATTCCCGTGCGCCCCTTCGCCAGCATGAGCGACGACGGCGTGGAGTATCTCTCCGCCGACGAAGAAGACCTGCACATCGTCTCCCAGGCCAACGCCCGGGTGAACGATGTCGGCGAATTCGTCGAGGAGCGCGTGGCCTGCCGCGCCGGCGGCCAGTTCCTGCAAGAGGTTCCCGCCAACATCGACTTCATGGACGTCTCGCCTAAGCAGATCGTCAGCGTGCCCACCTCGCTCATTCCCTTCCTGGAACACGACGACGCCAACCGCGCCCTGATGGGCGCCAACATGCAGCGGCAGGCGGTGCCTTTACTCACGCCGGAAGCGCCGCTGGTAGCCACCGGCATGGAATGGAAGGCGGCGGAAGATTCCGGCCAGGTGCTCTGCGCCGCCGTGGACGGCATCGTCAGCGGCGCCACGGCCCGCGAAATCCGACTGCTGGGCGACGACGGCAACGAACACATCTACCCGCTCAAGAAATTCGAGCGGACGAACGCCGCCACCTGCTTCAACCAGCGCGCGATCGTGCGCAAGGGCGAGCAGGTGAAGGCGGGGCAACCCCTGGCCGATAGCAGCAGCACCGACAACGGGCAACTGGCTCTGGGGCAGAACGTGCTCTGCGCCTTCATGTTCTGGGAGGGCAGCAACTACGAGGACGCCATCATCATCAGCGACCGCGTGGTGCAGAACGACCTCTTTACCTCGGTCCACGTGGAGAAATACGAGTGCGAGGCCCGCGACACCAAGCTGGGGCCTGAAGAGATTACCCGCGACATTCCCAACGTGGCCGAAGAGGCGCTGCGCAACCTGGACGACAACGGCGTCATCTACGTGGGCGCGGAAGTGCATCCGGACGACATCCTGGTCGGCAAGGTCACGCCCAAGGGCGAAACGGACCTGACCGGCGAGGACCGGCTGCTGCGCGCCATCTTCGGCAAGGACGCCCGCGACGTGAAGGATACTTCCAAGCGCATGCCCGCCGGCGAGCACGGCAAGATCGTGGACGTGCAGAACTTCGAGAAAGACAAGGGCGACGAACTGCCCAGCGGCGTCAACGAGATGGTGCGCGTCTCCGTGGCCTCCAAGCGCAAGCTCATGGCCGGCGACAAGATGGCGGGCCGCCACGGCAACAAGGGCGTGGTGGCGCGCATCATGGCCGTGGAGGACATGCCCCACCTGGCCGACGGCACGCCGGTGGACATCGTCCTCAGCCCGCTCGGCGCGCCCTCGCGCATGAACCTCGGCCAGATTCTGGAAGCCCACCTGGGCTGGGCCGCCAGCGAACTCGGTTTTCAGGCGGTGGTGCCGGTCTTCGACAGCGCCGCCGAGGCGGAAATCGAGCAGGAACTGGAAACGGCGGACCTGCCCAGCCACGGCAAAGCCGTCCTCTACGACGGCCGCTCCGGCGAGGCCTTCGACCAGGAGATTACGGTGGGTTGGGTCTACATGCTCAAGCTCGCCCACCTGGTGGAAAACAAGGTGCACGCGCGCTCCACCGGCCCCTACTCGCTGATCACGCAGCAGCCCTTGGGCGGCAAGGCCCAGTTTGGCGGCCAGCGTTTTGGCGAGATGGAGGTCTGGGCGCTGGAAGCCTACGGCGCCGCCTACACCTTGCAGGAGATGCTCACGGTCAAATCCGACGACGTGCACGGCCGCGTCAAGACCTATGAAGCGATCGTCAAAGGGGAGGAAGTGCTCCAGCCCGGCATACCGGAGTCGTTCAAGGTGCTCGTCAAGGAGCTCCAGAGTCTGGCGCTGGCGGTGGAGGTGCTGAATGAGAACGAGGAAGAGATCCACTTCCCCGACGAGAGCGACGCGGACGGCCACTCCGACCTTGGCATCAACCTGCAAGGCCGCGAGCATCACGAATAGCGCGCATGCGGCCAACCCATTCTTCCCCCGTAGGGGCGCCCCTCGCGGGCGCCCATGCCGGAACAGCGCAACGCACCTGTCCCTGTAGGGGCGTCCCTCGTGGACGCCATCCGAGATTGACGTAGGGGCGTCCCTCGTGGGCGCCCAGGCCAGAACAACGCAACGCTTCTGTCCCTGCAGCCGCGCCCCCCGTGGGCGCGCAAACCGGAACAACGCAACGCATCTGTCAGATTAGAGGCGTCCCCGGCGGACGCCATTCAGGACGTAGCGGCGCCCCTGGTGGGCGCCATCCAGGATGTAGCGGCGTCCCTCGCGGACGCCAAAAGAGGAGGCGTATTCTTCTATGCTCGACGTCAACGAGTTCAACGCCCTGCGCATCGGCTTGGCCTCACCGCAGCAGATCAAAGGCTGGTCTTACGGTGAAGTCACCAAGCCGGAGACGATCAACTACCGCACGCTCAAGCCGGAACGCGACGGCCTCTTCTGCGAGCGCATCTTCGGGCCGACCAAGGACTACGAGTGCTACTGCGGCAAGTACAAGCGCTATCGCTACAAAGGCATCATCTGCGATAAGTGCGGCGTGGAAGTCGCCCGCTCCCGCGTGCGCCGCGAGCGCATGGGGCACATCGAACTCGCCGCCGCCGTAAGCCACATCTGGTACTTCAAGGGCACCCCCAGCCGCCTGGGCCAACTGCTCGACATTTCGCCCCGCAACCTGGAGCGCGTGCTCTATTTCGCCGCCTACATCATCAGCCGCGTTGACGCGGAAGCCGTGGAAGAAGCGCTGGCAAACCTCGATCAGGAAGAGGAAGACCGGCGCACGCAGCTTGAAGCCCGCGCCCAGGAGCGCATCCAGGAAGTCGAAGAGAAACTGGCCGCCGACCTGCAAGCCCTCGACGACGCCATCGCCAAAGACGACGACCAGTTGGACGAATTGATCGAGCAGGCCACCGTGGCCGAAGAGCACCACCTCACCGAGACGCGGGACCTGCTGGCCGAATGGGTGGGCGGCGACGCCGAATACGACCTGATCGTGCCCTGGCAGGAAGACCCGTTCGTCGCCGAAGACGACGCCGTGGAAAAAGAACTGCTGAACAGCTTCGACCGGGCCAGCGACGCCTACATCAACGGCATCGCCGAGCGCGTCCAGGAGGAGCAGGAGGAACTCAAAGCCGCGCTGCCCGAGAGTCAAGAGGCGATGCGCCAGGAAGCGGACGAGGCAAGCGCCGCCGCCCAGGAACAGATGGAAAAGGAACTGGCGGCCCTGCCGGAATTCATGGCGCAGAAGAGCGAAGACCTCAAGCTGCTGCAACCGCTGCTGATCCTCGATGAGGCGCTCTACCAGCGTCTCACCCAGACGTGCGAGGATCTCTTCGCCGCCGCCATGGGCGCCGAAGGTCTGCTGGAAATCCTGCGCAACCTCGATCTGGAAGAACTGGCGGAACACCTGAAGGAAGAGGTGCAGTCCACCTCCAGCCAGAAGCGCAAGAAAGCCATCAAGCGCATGCGCATCGTGGAGTCGTTCCGCCGCTCCGGCAACCGGCCGGAATGGATGATCCTCTCCGTGCTGCCGGTGCTGCCGCCGGAACTGCGCCCCATGGTGCAACTGGACGGCGGACGCTTTGCCACCAGCGACCTGAACGACCTCTACCGCCGCGTCATCAACCGCAACAACCGGCTGAAGAAACTGCTGGACCTCGGCGCGCCGGAGATCATCATCCGCAACGAAAAACGCATGTTGCAAGAAGCCGTGGACGCCCTGGTGGACAACGGCCGGCGCGGCCGCGCGGTGCAAGGCTCCACCGGCCACAAGCTGAAGAGCCTCAGCGACCTGCTGCGCGGCAAGCAGGGGCGCTTCCGCCAGAACTTGCTCGGCAAGCGCGTGGACTACTCCGGCCGCTCCGTCATCGTGGTCGGGCCGGAACTCAAGCTCCACCAGTGCGGCCTGCCCAAGCGCATGGCGCTGGAACTCTTCAAGCCGTTCGTGATGCGCGCGTTGGTCGATAGCCAACACGCCGCAACGGTGAAAATGGCGAAGCGCATGGTGGAACGCGGCGCTTCCGAAGTGTGGGACGCGCTGGAAGAGGTCACCCAGGACCATCCGGTGCTGCTCAACCGCGCGCCGACCCTGCACCGCCTGGGCATCCAGGCTTTCGAGGTGGCGCTGGTGGAAGGCAACGCCGTGCAACTGCACCCGCTGGTCTGCCAGGCTTTCAACGCCGACTTCGACGGCGACCAGATGGCCGTGCACGTGCCCCTCTCCGGCAAGGCGCGGGAAGAGGCCTACGACCTTATGCTCTCCTCCCGCAACCTGCTGCTGCCCGCCGACGGCTCGCCCGTGGTCAGCCCCACCAAGGACATGGTGCTGGGCTGCTACTACCTGACCAGCGTGGAAACGCCAACCAACGGCAGCAACGGCGACGCCGGCAGCGCAAATGGCAACGGCAGCGCGGCATTGTCAGACTCCGGTAGCGCAGGTTTGCAACCTGCGGACTCCGGCAGCGCGGGCATGCCTGCGGACTCCCACGGCAAAGTGCGCGTCTTCAACGACTTCGACGAGGTCATCCTGGCGCACGACGTGGGCATCATCGGCTTGCGCGAACCGATCAAACTCCGCGCAAACCCCGTGGATCTCCCTGAGGACGCGGCGGCCGGCGGCGCAATCTACGACGCCACGGCGGGCCAAGTCATCTTCAATCGCATTCTGCCCCGCGCCCTCCGCTTCCAAGGCGCGGTGATGGACAAGGGGCACCTTAAGGACGTGATCGACGCCGCCCTGCGCAAGTCCGGGCCGGAAGACACGATCCGGCTGGTGGACGACATCAAGGAACTCGGCTTCCACTACGCCACCCTCTCCGGTTCCACCATCGCCATGTCGGACATCGAAATGCCGAACGAGAAGGCGGAGATTCTCGCCGCCGCCGAGAAGCGCGTGGCTCTCATCGAGCAGCAGTACCGGCGCGGCATTATCACCGACCAGGAACAGAGCGACCTGGTAATCCGCACCTGGAAAGAGGCGCAGGACAAAGTCACCGACGCCGTAAAGCTGAATCTGAGCGCCGGCGGCAACATCTACATGATGTCGGTTTCCGGCGCGGCCAAGGGCGGTTTCGAGCAGGTGCGCCAGTTGGCGGGCATGCGCGGCCTGATGGCCGACCCGCAGGGCCGCGTGATCGAACTGCCGGTGCGCTCAAACCTGCGCGAGGGCCTGAGCGTGCTCGAATACTTCATCTCCACCCACGGCGCGCGCAAGGGTCTGGCCGACACCGCCCTGCGCACGGCGGACTCCGGCTACCTGACCCGCCGCCTGATCGACGTGGCGCAGGAAGTGATCATTCGCGAGGACGACTGCGGCGCGGCGATCGGCATTACGACCCGCGCGCCGCAAGACCGCGACGTGGCCGATACTCTCGGCGAGCGCGTCAACGGCCGCTTCGCGCTGCATCCGATCATCCGGTCCGATACCGGCGAGATCATCGTGGACGCCGGCAACCTCATCGGCGACGAGGAGGCCGCCGCGATCGACGACGCGGGCCTGGAGAGCGTCCAGGTGCGCAGCCCGGTGACCTGCCAGGCGCGCATCGGCCTCTGCGCCAAGTGCTACGGCGTCGACCTGGGCCGCAACGAAGTGGCCGCCGAGGGCGCGGCGGTGGGCATCATCGCCGCCCAGTCAATCGGCGAGCCGGGCACCCAGCTTACCATGCGCACCTTCCACACCGGCGGCGTGGCCACCGAGGACATCACCCGCGGCCTGCCCCGCGTGGAGGAACTCTTCGAGGCGCGCCTGCCCAAGGGCGTGGCCACGATCAGCGACATCGACGGCGAGGTGGACCTGGAGCGCGGTGACGACCGCCTGAAGATTACGGTCACCTCCGTGCAGACCTTTGCCGAGCGCATCGACGTGCCGGAAGGCTTCACGCTGCTGGTCGCGGAAGGCGATGAAGTGGCCTACGGCGACCTGCTCGCCCGCCTGGACGCAGAGGATGAGCCGGAGCAGGAAACCCCGGAGGACGGCGCCGAGATGGTCGAGCGCGAGAAGTTTGCGCACGTGGCCGGCCGCGTGAGCCTGGAGGCGGGTTGCGTTGTCGTCAACTTCGAGGAGACCGATGAGCGCGAGTACGCCGTGCCCCTGACCGCTCACCTGCTGGTCAAGGCGGGCGACACGATCCGCGCCGGCGACCAACTCACCGAGGGCTCGCAGAACCCGCAGGACGTGCTGCGCATCCTGGGGCGCGAGGCCGTGCAACGCTACCTGGTCGATGAAGTCCAGCGGGTGTACCGCTCCCAGGGCGTCTACATCAACGATAAGCACATCGAGGTCATCGTGCGGCAGATGCTGCGCCGGGTGCGCATCGAACACGCCGGCGACACCGACTTCCTGCCCGGCGAACTGGTGGACCGGCTCAAGTTCGAGGAGGCCAACGCCCGCGTGCTGGCCGAAGGCGGCGACGCGGTCACCGGCCAGCAGATGCTGTTGGGCATCACCAAGTCCAGCTTGCAGACCGACTCGTTCCTGGCCGCCGCGTCGTTCCAGGAAACCACTCGCGTCCTCACCGACGCCGCCCTGGAAGGCACGGTCGACCGCCTGGTGAGCCTGAAAGAGAACGTCATCATCGGCAAGCTCATTCCGGCCGGCACCGGCGTGCGCGCCCGTGAGGAAGCCGCCGCCCTGCGCAGCCAGCAAGCCGCGGAACAGGCCGCGGCCGCCCTCTTCTCGGAAGAGGAGGACGCCGACGGCGACGGCCAGGAAGCGGCCGCCGCCAGGCTGCAAGAGCAAGCCGCGCGCTTCTTCGACGGCGGCGACGGCGACGAACCCGTTGCCGAGGCGGCATTCGCGGCGCCGCCCACGGAAGCGTCTCTTGGCGAACCTCCGGCGGAGGCTTCACCCGAGGCGCCCCCGGCGGAGGCTTCGGCGCCTGAAACCACCCCGGAGGAAACGTCCGCGGAACCCACCGGGTAGTCGCGCGCGTCCGTCGCGGCGGACAAAGACCGCGTGTAAGACGGGGGAGCGCATCGGCCTGGATTAGCCGGCGCGCTCCCCCGTCCGCTTGTGTTGACGAACGAGACCGCGCATGCGGCGGTGGAAAAGCCTATGCCTGCCGGCGGGGGGTAAGGCGGTCGTCCGAATCCAGGATGATGGTCACCGGCCCGTCGTTGACCAGGAATAACCGCATCATCGAGCCAAACTCGCCGCAGGCAACCGGGATGCCTCGCTCTCGCAGGTCGCCGACGATTTGCTCGATCAGAGGTTCGGCTTCCTCCGGCCGGGCGGAGCGAGTAAAGCTGGGCCGGCGGCCCTTGCGCGTATCGCCGTAGAGCGTAAACTGCGAGACCGCCAGCACCGCGCCGCCGATGTCCTGCACCGAGAGATTCATCTTGCCGGCTTCATCGCCAAAGATGCGCAGCGTAGCGAGTTTGGCGGCAATATAGGCCGCTTCCGCGCTCGTGTCGCCTTTCTGCACCGCGATGAGCGCTACCAGTCCCCGGCCAATGCTGCCGGTCGTCCGCTCGCCAACGTCCACACGCGCTTCGCTCACCCGTTGCGCCACAGCCAACATACGCGGTACCTTATCGAGGGGTTAGTCAAGCTACCAAGTCTTTGCAGATTATAGCACGCGGTCGTCCCGTCCATCCGAGTTTTCACGTTTCTTCTCTCCCTGCGGTATAATGGTAAGCGTATGAAATGTTGCCTACTCCGGGCGGCGCGGGTTGAGCGATGCGGTTTCGTATGCCCACCTGGCGCCGTGATTTGGCACGTGCCCGGAGCGCAAGAGCCTGCTGAGAGCCTGTCGAACGGGCGAGGAGTTTGGATCCTGAACAGCAACACTTCCGGCACACTACCGGCCTCACCGCAGACGTCGACTTCGTCGCAGACGTCGACTTCGTCGCAGACGCCGGTATCGTGGCACACGCCGGCCTCGCCGCAGACGCAGCTAAAGGAGGTAACGCCGATATGAGCCGAAACAGCGCGCGCGGCGCGCGCGACAATCCGTCAGACCACGTCGCCGACACGGAGATCCCGGTACGAGACTCCCGAGATCTCGGTAACTTCGAGAACGACCAACTCATCGACTTCTACACCGCCATGCTCTTCGTCAGGCGCTTCGAGGAGCGCGTGGCCGAGATGTACCTGCGCGCCAAGATCGGCGGCTACTGTCACCTCAACATCGGTGAAGAGGCCACCGTCGTCGGCACGCTGAAAGCCTTGCGGGATGACGACTACTTCTTCGGCAGTTACCGCGTGCACGGCTCGGCAATCGTGCGCGGCGTGCCGCCCGGGGCCGTGATGGCGGAACTCTTCGGCAAGCGGGACGGCTGCGCCCGCGGCCGCGGCGGCTCCATGCATCTGGTAGACCCGGACCAGCGCTTCATGGGCGGCTACGGCATCGTCGGCGGCAGCATCCCCCTTTCCACCGGCGTGGCGTTTGCCAGCAAATACCGGGGCACGGACGAAATCGTCATGTCGGTCTTTGGCGACGGCGCCACCAACATCGGCGCATTCCACGAAGCCCTCAACATGGCCTCCCTCTGGAAACTGCCCAATCTCTTCATCTGCACCAACAACCAGTACGGCATGGGCACCAGCGTCGCCCGCGCCTCCGCCGTCACCGAACTGTGGAAGAAGGGCGTAGCCTACGATATCCCCGGCTACAAAGTGAACGGCATGGACGTGCTGGCGGTCTACCAGCTTACCAAGAAACTGGTGGAGGAAGTGCGCCGCACCAGCGAGCCGATCTTCGTCGAGTGCGTCACCTACCGCTACCGGGGCCACTCCATGGCCGATGCCGGCAAGAACTACCGCACCGAGGACGAAATCGCCGGGTGGCGCGCCCAAGACCCGGTGGAGATCTTCCGCCAGCGCCTGCTCGAAGGCGAGATCTTCACCCAGAAGGACGCCGACGCCATCGAGGAAGACGTGCTGGCCCGGGTGCAAGCGGCGGTGGACTTTGCCGAGGAAAGCCCGTTCCCCGACGTGGCCGACCTCCACCAGTTCGTCTACGCGGAGGACGCCTAGCCATGGCTGAAATCACGTATCGTGAAGCCCTCCGGGACGCCCTCATCGAAGAGATGGATCACGACCCCAACGTTTTCGTCATGGGAGAGGAAGTCGGCGTCTTCCAGGGGGCGTACAAAGTCACCGAGGGTCTGCTGGACCGGTTTGGCGAGGAGCGGGTCATCGACACGCCCATCGCCGAGGAAGGCTTCATCGGCCTGGGCGCCGGCGCCGCCATGACGGGTCTGCGCCCCGTCGTCGAACTGATGACGGTCAACTTTGGCATGGTGGCCATGGACCAGATCGCCAACCACGCCGCCAAGATCAGCTACATGTTCGGCGGCAGGCTCAAGTGCCCCATGGTCATTCGCGCGCCCGGCGGCGGCGGCCAGCAACTCACGGCCCAGCACTCCCACAGCCTCGACGTCTGGTTCGCGTATATTCCCGGCTTGAAAGTCGTCGCGCCGGCCGTGCCCGCCGACGCCAAGGGTATGCTGAAGTCCGCCATCCGCGACGACAATCCGGTAATGTTTCTGGAGCACTTGGCGCTCTACAACACCAAAGGCGTGGTGCCGGAAGGCGAGCACACGGTGCCCTTTGGCGAAGCCGACGTAAAGCGCGCGGGCAGCGACGTTACCCTCATCGCCCACTCCCGTATGGCGCTCTTTGCCCTGCAAGCCGCCGCCCAACTGAGCGAAGAGGGCATTAGCGTGGAAGTCATCGACCTGCGCAGTATCCGCCCGCTGGACGTGGAGACCCTCGTCCACTCCGTGCAGAAGACGAACCACTGCGTGATCGCGGAAGAAGAGCACCGCTCGTTTGGCGTGAACGCCGAGGTGGCGGCGACAATCTACGAAGAGGCGTTCGACTACCTGGATGCTCCCATCGGCAGGGTTGGCGGCGTGGAAGTGCCGATGCCCTACTCCAAACCGTTGGAGAAGGCCGTGATTCCCAGTCCGGAAAGAATGGTGGAAGCCGTCAAGACGGTGCTCAACCACTAAGCCGGCCGCAAGGGAAGTTACTTCTAATCAGCAAAGACTTGGTTCGAGCGAGTGTGAGGTTCCAGCGAACCGGAGGTTCAATTCATGGCGCGCGAAGTCCCCATGCCCCGGCTCAGCGACACCATGGAGGAAGGCAAGGTCCTCCAGTGGTATAAGCAGGTGGGTGACAGCGTAGCGAAGGGCGAGTTGCTGGCCGAGATCGAGACTGATAAAGCGGTGATGGATCTCGAATCGGTCGAGGAAGGCACGCTGCTGCAGGTGCTCGTGGCTGAAGGCGGCTCGGCGGCCTTGGGCGCTCCGATCGCGCTGGTGGGTGAGGAAAGCGAGTTAGGCCAGACGGCCTCCCCAGCCGCGCCCGCGGCCCAGCCGGCGACTGCGGAAGCCGCGGAGCCTGAAGGCGGCGCGCCGCCGGCGCCCGCCGCCGCCCATCCCGCCCCGGCCCCGGCGGCCGCGGCTCAAGGCGCGCCCGCCCGTATCAAAGCGTCGCCGCTCGCCCGCCGCATCGCCACCGAACAGGGGCTTGACCTGGCGCAAATCACCGGCACCGGCCCCGGCGGCCGCATCGTCAAGGACGACGTGGAGAACGCGGCGCGCACCGTTGCCGCGGCCGCGGACCCCGCCGCGCTGCCGCATGAGTCCGACGTGGCGTCGCCCTCGCGCATGCAGTCCACCATCATCCGGCGCATGCTGGAGAGCAAGACCACCGTGCCCCACTTCTACCTCACCATGGAAGTGGACATGAGCGCCGCCAAGGCCATGCGCGCCCAGGTGAACGCCGCCTGGAGCGAGGAAGAGCATATCAGCTTCAACGACATCGTCATCCGCGCCACCGCGCTCTCGCTGATGCGGCATCCGGACGCCAACGGCTCCTACCGCGACGGCGGCTTCGTCTATCACCAGGAGGCCAACATCGGCATTGCCGTGGCCGTGCCCAACGGCCTGCTGGTGCCCGTGCTCAAGAACTGCGACACCAAGCCGCTGCGCCAACTCGCCGTGGAAGCGAAAGTGCTGGTAGAGCGCACCCGGCAGGGCAGGAACCGGCCCGGCGACCTGGAAGGCGGCACCTTTACCGTCTCGAATCTGGGCATGTTCGGCGTGCGTGACTTCTATGCCATTGTCAATCCGCCCCAATCGGCCATCTTCGCTGTGGGCGCGATCGAGCCGCGTCCCGTCGTCCGCGACGGCGAAATCGTCGTGCGCGACATCATGTACCTCAGCATCTCCGCCGACCACCGCATCCTCTACGGCGCTCCCGCCGCCGAGTTCCTGCGCGACCTGAAAGACCTCTTGGAGAATCCGTACAACCTGCTGATCTAAGCGGCGTTGCGGTCGCCTTCCCGGCCGGCGCATAGGGCGAACGCTGTGGGTTCGCCCTATTTGATTCCGGTAACGTGTATTCGGCAAGATGGGGATAGCGTGCGCGGCGGCAGCCAAGACTGACGCGCTGCTCAACTATGAAAGACCACCCGCAGGCACTCCTGAAGGACTAAAGAGCAATGGCGGAAGACACGTACGACGTCGCAATCATCGGTGGCGGCCCCGGCGGCTACCCGGCCGCAATTCGCGGCGCGCAACTCGGACTGAAAGTAGCCGTGGTGGAGAAAGAAAAAGTCGGCGGCATCTGCCTCCACAAAGGCTGCATTCCCACCAAGGCGCTGCTGGAATCCGCCGAGCGCCTGCACGACGCCCGCGACAACAGCGCGGCGTTCGGCGTGGTCGCCCCGGAGGTCTCCTTCGACTATGCGAAAGTGCTCGCGCGCAAGTCTCAGGTGGTTTCCCAACTCCACAAAGGCGTGCAGGGCCTCCTCAAACGAAACAAGATCGACGTATTCTACGGGGCCGGTTCCCTCACCTCGCCCCAGTCGGTGCGCGTGGCAAGCAGCGACGGCGTTCACGAACTGCGCGCCAACAACGTCGTCATCGCCACCGGCTCGCGCCCCCGCAGCCTGCCGGGACTGGAGATCGACGGAAAGGCCGTCATCAACAGCGACCACGCGCTGGAACTCTCGGCCCTGCCGGAGTCGATCATCATCCTCGGCGCGGGCGCCGTGGGCGTGGAGTGGGCCAGCCTCTTCCACGACTTTGGCGTGGCGGTCACGGTCGTGGAAATTATGTCAACGCTTGTGCCGCTGGAAGACAAGGACATCGGCAAAGAGCTTGGCCGCTCGTTCACCCGGCGCGGCATCACCGTCAGGACTGACGCCAAACTGCTGGTGGAGACCCTGCAAGCCACGGACAACAGCGTTGTGGTGGACATCGAGACTGCGGACAAGCGGGAGTCCTTGCACGCGGACATGCTGCTCGTGGCGGTCGGGCGCGCCGGCAACGTGGAAGACCTCGGCCTGGAAGCGGTCGGCGTAACGGCGGAGCGCGGCGTCATTCCGGTTGACGGGTATTGCCGCACCAACGTGCCCCATGTCTACGCCATCGGCGACGTGGCGGGCGGCTACTTGCTCGCCCACAAAGCCACCGCCGAGGGGCACGTGGTCATGGAACACCTGGCGGGTGAGGAGACCTATCCGCTGAACCCCCACCGCGTGCCCCGCGCCACCTACTGCCGGCCCGAAATTGCCAGCATCGGCCTGTCGGAACAAGAAGCCGCCGAACAGGGACGGGACGTGAAAGTAGGCCGCTTCCCCTTTGCGGCGCTGGGCAAGGCGCTCATCAAGGGACAGACCGAAGGCTTCGTCAAGCTGGTCTGCGACGCCGGGACCGGTGAAATCCTGGGCACGCACGTCATCGGTCCCAACGCTACGGATATCGTGGCCGAAATGGGACTGGCGCAACTGCTGGAGGCCACGCCGCTGGAAGTCGGCCTCAACGTCCATCCGCACCCCACTCTGGCAGAGGCAATCATGGAAGCCTCCTGGGACGTAGACCGCCGCGCCGTCCACGTCTTCCGCCGGCAGTAGGCGCAACGATTGACTCTTGGCAGCGACCAGAGCCATTTGCGGAAATCTGATGGAAAACCCCCTCTCCCTGGGGAGAGGGCCGGGGTGAGGGGGAATCAGCGCAATACGGCCCATTTCCACCGGTTTGGCACAGTAACGCTACGCTCTCCTTGGAGGCAATGAACCATGGCAACCAGTTTCGACGTTCGCAATCCCGCTTTCCACGACCTCGTGCCGCCCGACGCCGAACTTGAGCGCGTGGCGGGCGGCTTCGCGTTTACCGAAGGGCCGGTCTGGCGCGGCGGCTGCCTGCTCTTCAGCGATATTCGCAACAACCGCACCGTCCGCTGGGAGGAGTCGTCCGAGGGCTTCTCTGTCAGCACGTACCGCGCGCCGTCGGGCAACGCCAACGGCTTGACCCTAGACGGTGAGGGCCGCCTCATCTCCTGCGAGCATTCGGCGCGCCGCGTCAGCCGCCAGGAAGCCGGCGGCGCGTACGTCACCCTGGCGGACTCCTACCAGGGCAAGCGGCTCAATAGCCCCAACGACGTGGTGGTGCGCAGCGACGGCACGATCTACTTCACCGACCCGCCCTACGGCGTGGAAGACCTGGGGCAGGAACCGGACCTGGACTTTCGCGGGGTCTACATGATAGCGACCGACGGCGCGCTGCGTCTCCTGGTGGACGACTTCGACCGGCCAAACGGACTCGCCTTTTCACCCGATGAGAAGACGCTCTACGTCGACGACAGCCGCCGCCGCCACATTCGCGCGTTCACGGTGAACGCCGACGGCTCGCTGGCCGACGGCCGCCTGTGGACGGACATGACCTCAAGCGATGAAGGCAGTCCCGACGGCATGAAGGTGGACACCAACGGCAACGTCTTCTGCACCGGCCCGGGCGGCGTGTGGGTGATGAATGCGGCGGGCCGCGTGCTCGGACGCATCATCGGCGACGAGCAACCCGCCAACCTGGCCTGGGGCGGAGACGACCTGTGCACCCTCTACGTCACGGCCCGCACCGGCCTCTACCGCATCCGCCTGCATACGACCGGCATACCCGTCCCCCGCTGACAAAGCCCAAGAGTCTGGATTCGGCGGGCGTTCCCTTGACAACGCCAAACTTAGCCCGGTCTACGAGTTGTAGCGCGGGGGCTTGTCCCCCGCCTTTGGCTGACAGGGGTATGTAACTGTCATTCCGACCGGAGCGAGGAATCTAAGGGAACTGGACTTGCGGCTCTTTGCCCTAGATTCCTCTCTCCGCTGCGCTCCGTTCGGAATGACACGTGAAGTCGATCATAGAATATTAACCCCTGTCCCCCGCCTCTGGGAAGCAAGGCCAGACGCCATCTCGGGCAAGGCCATTAGCGCAAATGACACCGGCGCGGCTACCCCGCCCGCGACCGCGTGAGCCGCTCCCACTGCCTGGGATCGAGCACAACCGACGGCTGCATGGGCTGTGCGCGAATCTCCTCCAGCAACTCCACCAGCGTCTTCACCTGGTTGATGCCTTCCTGCACTAAACCGTCCGGTTGCCAGTTCTCGTAGAAGTTTTGGTGCAAAGAATTCGCGGCGTGAAAGAGCCCGCGCAATTCCGAGGAATCCACGTCGCGGGCGATTTGGTCCACAATGTCGAAGAGCAGTCTATGCGTGTTACTATTCCAGCCTCTTTCCCCGGCGACCGCCTTGACCGCGTGGGCCGCCGCGCCCCAGGCCTTCTCCGAGGCCTGGAGCCGGTCACCCTTGTCGAATTCTTCCTGCGCCTGGCGAACAAACCGGCGGCTGAGGGCCGCGTGCTCATCCGCCGTCGTTCGTCTCAGATTCTCCATTGCCCGCCCCCTTCTCCCGCTAAACCACCGCTCTTGGTGAGACCTGGCGGCGCGCCCCATTGCTGAGGCGGTATGCATGGTGAGTGAAGGCCTATTCAGCAGGCCCGCGCGTGAGACGCTCCCACTGCTTGGGATCGAGCACAACCGACGGCTGCATGGGCTGAGCGCGGATCTCTTCCAGCATCTCGACCAGCCTCTTCACTTGGTTGATGCCGTCCTGCACCGAACCGTCCGACTGCCAGTTTTCATAGAAGTTTTGATGCAAAGAACTTGCCTCTCTGAAGAGAGCGCTCAATGCCGCGTTTGCCGTGTCGCGGGAGAGTTGAGTCACCACGTCGAAGAGCAATCTGTGCGAATCGTGATTCCAGCCTCTCTCTGAGGCGACCGCCTTGACCGCGTGCGCCGCCGCGCCCCAGGCCTTCTCCGAGGCCTGCAAGCGGTCGCCCTTGTCGAATTCTTCCTGCGCCTGGCGAACAAACCGGCGGCTAAGGGCTGCGTGCTCATCCGCCGTCGTTCGTCTCAGATTCTCCATCGTGTTGCCTCCTTTTCCCACTATACCACCGCTCGTGGTACGATTCACCGGCGCAAAGACAGGGAAAGGAAGGCATAGTGGTGCCTAACCCAAACGCCATCACGCTCGTAACCGGCGCTACCGGACAACAAGGCGGCGCGGTGGCGCGCGCCCTGTTGGCCGCCGGACACACCGTGCGCGCTCTCACACGCGACTTCGCTCGCGCCGAGGCGCTTGTAGCCGCCGGTGCGCAGGTGGTGGTGGGCGACATGACCGACCCGCAGCAGATGAGGCGCGCGTTTCAAGGCGTGGAATCCGCGTTCCTCATGGGCACGCCCTACGCGGCCGGGCCGGAGGCGGAATGGCAGCAACTCACATCCTGCATCGATGCCGCGCGGGATGCCAACGTACAGCACGTGGTGTACTCGTCAGTTCAGCGCGCGGAAGGGCTGTCTAACGTACCGCACTACGCGCAAAAGCATCGCGCCGAGCAATATCTCCGCGCCAGCGGCCTATCCTGGACCATCCTGCGCCCGGTCTTCTTCATGGATAACTTCGGCGCGGACGCGCTGGCGGGCAACCTGCTGGCGGGGCGGCTCCACGCCCCTATGCCGCCCCACGTGGCCACCCAACTCGTGGCCGTGGATGACATCGGCCGCGCCGCCGCTGCGGTGTTGGCCGCGCCGGAGAAATGGGCAGGGAAAACTCTTGACCTGGCAGGCGACGCGCTCACCTGGGAAGAAATCGCCCATGTTATCGGTGCCGCAATCGGCCGAAACGTCGACTTCTATCCGCTCCCGCCGGAGTGGGTGGCGGAAAGCATGGGCGCCGACTACGCGGCGTACTACGACTGGCTCTGGAAAGACGGCTTCACCGCGGAGATCGCAACAATGGAACAGACGCTCGGCTTCCGGCTCATGGACTTCGCCACCTACCTCAGCCAGGCGCGCTGGACCCTCGACCTGCGCATCGAACTGGAAGTGCAACCGCCCGGTTCGCTCTCATGAAGCGTCCACGGTTGGATCGTCGATGTGTGGCCGCCCCGTCGCCACATTGCCGTTCGTGCTGAGCTCGTCGAAGCATGAACGGCAAGGAGACGACGTGCTGAGGAGGAATAGAGTGTCACCGCCGGCGCAACTTGCCGCTCACGAGGTAAGACGTAGCAAAACAAGGCTAGCCGCCTCCGGCGAATTGGGGTAACACACCCACCCGTCAGCGCGACGGCGAGAGGGCATTCAAGACGGTGAACCGCCGCTCTACGCGAACGCTTCCGCCACCACCCGCGCGTCGATGGCCTCTTGCAGCGCGCCGATCTGCGCCTGCGCCCGCGCGACCGCTTCCGCCAGCGGCACCAGGGTAAAGTCCTTATCCGTGCGCAGCTTGAGTTCAATCGACTCGTTCTTCAGCGTGCGGCGGCTGACCGTAATGCGCAGCGGCATGCCCAGCAGGTCGGCGTCGGTGAACTTCACGCCGGGGCTTTCGTTGCGGTCGTCGAAGAGCACGGTAATGCCGGCCGCGCCCAGGTCGGCGTAGAGGCGCTCGGCGGCCTCCATCACCGTCGCGTCGTTCTGGTTCAGGACCACCAGGTAGACGTGGTAGGGCGCCACTGCCACCGGCCAGATGATGCCGCGCTCGTCGTGCGAGGCTTCCACAATCGCCGCCATCAAGCGTTCCACGCCGATGCCGTAGCAGCCCATCACCATCGGATGCTGCTTGCCGGCCTCATCGCGGTACTGGGCCTTGAGCGCCGCCGCGTACTTCGTGCCCAGCTTGAAGATGTTGCCCACCTCGATCGCGCGCTCCAAGCGCAGCGGCCCGCCGCAATCCGGGCAAGGCGCGCCTTCGTACGCGCTGGCAATATCCGCCACCACGTCGGCTTCATAGTCGCGGCCGTAGTTCACGTTGCGCAGATGGTAGCCTTCCTTGTTCGCGCCGGCCACCAGGTTCGTCGACTCCGCCGCTAGGTCATCCACCACCACCTGCGCGCCGGTCACGCCAATCGGCGAGGCGTACCCCGCCACAATCCCGTATTCCCTCAGTTCCGCATCGGTAGCGGGCCGCACCGCCGTCGATTTCGTGGCGTTCACCAGCTTGGTCTCGTTCACCTCCATGTCGCCACGCACCACCGCGAAGATCAGGCCCCGGTCGCCCATGAAGAAAGCGGCCTTCGCCGTGCTGGCCTCAGGCACGTCCAGCAATATCGCCAGGTCGGCGATCGTCTTGGTATCCGGCGTCGCGACTTCCTCCAGCGGTTGCGGCGCGCCGCCGTCGATTACGTCCTTGCGAAAGGTCGCAATCTGCCGGTTCGCGCTCAGGCCGCAGGCGTCGCAGAGCGCCAGCGTATCCTCCCCCACCGGCGTCAGCGACATGAACTCGTGCGCCATGGTGCCGCCCATCATGCCCACGTCGGAATCCACCGCCATCACCTCCAGCCCGCAGCGGCGGAAGATGTTGAAATAGGCCTGGTACACCTCCGGATAGTAACTGTCCAGGTCCTCCTGGGAGACGTGGGCGCTGTAGGCGTCTTTCATCGTAAACTCGCGCAGCCGAATCGCCCCGGCGCGGGGGCGCGGCTCATCGCGGAACTTCGTCTGGATCTGGTAGAGCATCACCGGCAGTTGGCGGTAGGAGTGGACATTGTAGCCGATGAGACTGGTGATCACCTCCTCGTGGGTCATCGCCAGCACCAGGTCGTGGTCGGCCCGGTCTTTCAGCCGCACCAGGTCGTCGCCGATGTCGTACCACCGGCGCGACTGCTGCCAGATCTCGGCGGGCTGCACCACCGGCATGATGAGTTCCTGCCCGCCGATGGCGTCCATCTCCGCGCGCAGCACCTGTTCGATCTTGGCCGCCACCCGCGCGCCCAGCGGCAGCAGGCTGTAGATGCCGGAGGCTAGTTGCCGGATGTAGCAGCCGCGCACCAGCAGCTTGTGGTTGGGCACGTCCGCTTCCGCGGGATCGTCCCGCAGGGTTTCACAGAGTAAGGTTGAACGTCTCATGATTCCTGTTTTCGCTCCGCAGTCGCGTTAATCGTAAGGCAAATCGACGCCATTAGGGTTTGGAAAGGTATCCCCAGTGTAGCAGAACGCGCCGGTACCGGGACGCGGCGCCGCCTTCAGCGTGTACGGCCGCGGTCATCACCGCAACGCCGCGGGGACACGGCCGCATTCATGTCCACAACGCCGTAGGGGCACGACATGTCGTGCCCCTACGGCGTTGCAATTGCGTTTCAAGGATTGTGTAACCGCGCAAAGAAGCCCAAGGAACCCGCTAAGGAGAGCGCAGGCAGGCTCCGCTCTTGCGCGTTAAGGCGCCCCCGCCTATGGGAATCTGATCAGAATCGGATTGCTCTCCACAATCTCCCCATCCGGCTTCGTGGCCTTTACTCTGAAGAGCAGGTAGTTAAATCCCTCAAGCTGGTCTATCTTGCGCAGCAGGAAGGTGCCGCCCGCATAGGTGTTTCCGGATGACGCCTCGGCCGTGCCCAAAATGCTGCTATCTCCCACGCGCACGAGATCAATCCGAACCGCACCCGATGCCAAAATGCTCATTTGGACCGGGTCTTTCAGCGCGTCATATTGGTTCTCAATGCCCGGCGCCGCCGAGTCGTTGGCGATGACAAACGTGAACTCCACCTCAGCCGGCGCTGCGGCCGTAGGCGTGGGGAAGAACGTCCCCGGCGTCGCGCCGGGCGCGGCGGTCGCCGCCGGCGTCGGCGCGGACGGAACGGTAGGCACGCGCAGTTTCTGGCCCTCGAAGATCTTGTCGGGATCGTCCAGGCAGTTCGCCGACTGTAGCGCGGCCGTGGTCGTATCGGTGCGCAGCGCGATACCGTAGAGCGATTCGCCCGACTGCACCGTGTATTCCGGCCAATCGGCGCGCGGCGTACACGCGGCCGGCGCGGTCGCGGCGGTCTGCGGCGCCTGGGTAGGCAACGGCACGAGCGTCGGCACCGGTGAGGCCGGCGGCGCTATCGACGGCGTTGCCGTCGCTCCCGGACGGATTACCGTCGGGATTACGTCGGGAGTTGGCGTTGCTTCATCCTCGCTATCCCCCACAAACGGGATGCACCCCGTCACCATCAGCGCCAGTCCCAGCGCCAGCAACGTGCGCCAATAGCGCCTAACGCTCGTTTCCACTGTTGACACTCCTCCTCTACACAATGCCGTTCGCTACCGCCTGCGCGTCAGGCGCATAGCAAAATTCTCTCTGGATCAAAGCTGTGCGCACCATCGTCTGCGCTGGAACCGGGGGAGAGGAAAAAGGGGGATGGTTCAGCACAGTGCAACACACACCGTGTTGGCTAATCGGAAGCAGGAAAGCTACCTTCTATCATGCCTTGTACGGCGGCAGAATACAAGCGGCGGCCCGGGCCGCCGCCAGGCCGCTACAACAGGCCGCGGGCCTTGTCCGCGACGTGCTCCGCAGTCAAGCCATACTTCTTGAGCAATTCGTCCGGCGCGCCGGACTCGGCGTACGTATCCTGCACGCCCACGAACGCCATCCGGCACGGGGCATGCTCGGCCACCGCCATGGCGACCATGCTGCCCAGCCCGCCGTGCACCAGGTGTTCTTCCGCCACCACGATCTTGCCCGTTTCGCGCGCCGCCCGCGCAATCGCCTCCACGTCCAGCGGCCGCACGGTGTGCACGTCCAGCACCCGCGCCTGCACGCCCTCAGAGGCCAGCGTCTGGGCCGCTTCCAACGCGGCCGCCACCATGATGCCGTTGGCAACGAGCGTTACGTCGTTGCCGCCGCGCAGTTCGTTGGCCGCGCCCAACGTGAAGGGCGCGTCGTCGCCGTAGACCACCGGCACGTCGGGACGGCCCACGCGCATGTAGGCCGGGCCTTCCGTTTCCAGCATGGCCGCCACCGCTTTGTGGGTGGACGGCTCGTCGGCGGGCACGATCACCGTAAAGGTCGGCAGGCCCAACGCCAGGGCAACGTCCTCGATTGCCATCTGCGACGGGCCGTCCTCGCCGATGCTGATGCCGGCGTGGCTGCCCACCACCTTGACGTTCAGATTGGGAAAGGCGATCGACATGCGCAACTGGTCGTAGCCGTTGCACATGATGAAGCAGGCAAAGCTGGCAATCACCGGCAGTTTGCCGCAGGCCGCCAGGCCCGCGCCGATGCCCACCAGGTTCGATTCCGCAATGCCCACGTTGATGAAGCGCTCCGGAAACTCCTGCGCGAACCACTCGGTGCGGGTCGAGTTGTGCACGTCGCCGTCCACCACCACGATATCCGGATTCGCGCGGCCGGCCTCGCGCAGCGCCGCGCCGAACGCGTCGCGGGTGGCCTTGCCCATTGTCAGTTCGAGTTCAGGTGTTACTGCCATCCCAGTTCCTCCAGGGCGCGCCGCTCTTCTTCCTTGGTGAGCGACTTGCCGTGATACCCGTAGTCCGCTTCCACGAACGAGACGCCCTTGCCCTTCACGGTGTGCGCGATGATGCACGAGGGGCGGCCCTCCACGGCCTTGGCCCGTTGCAGCGCGGTTGCCACCGTCTCCATGTCGTGTCCGTCGATCTCCTGCACGTCCCACTGGAACGCCCGCCACTTTTCGGCCAGCGGCGCGTAATCCATCACGTCGCGCACCCAGCCGGTCTGCTGGGCCTTGTTGTGGTCCACGATGGCCGTCACGTTGTCCAGCTTGTAATGGGCCGCGGTCATGGCGGCCTCCCAGATCTGCCCTTCGTCCTGCTCGCCGTCGCCCAGGATGACGAACACGTGAAAGTCCTTCTGCTCCAGCCGCGCGGCAAAGGCGTGGCCCAGTCCAATCGAAAGACCCTGGCCCAACGAGCCGGTGCTGGCTTCCACGCCGGCCAGGCGGGTCATGTTGGGATGCCCCTCCAGCGGGCTCTCGATCTGCCGCAGCGTGGGCAGCATGTCCGTGGAAAAGTACCCGGCGTGCGCCAGGACGACGTACAGCAACGGGCTGGCGTGACCCTTGCTCATGATCAACCGGTCCCGGTCTTCCCACTGCGGCGCCGCGGGATCATACTGCATGATGCCGCCGAAATAGAGCGCCGCCATGATTTCCACACCGGAAAGCGAACTCGACGGGTGCCCCGAGCCGGCAATCGTGGTGCACGTAATGATGTCGCGCCGTATGACGCGCGCCTGCTCCTCAAGCTCTGCAATTGACATCTTCATCTCTACACTCACCGTGTCTGCTATCCTTCTGCTACCGTTCCGCTATCGCCTTACGCTGGCCTCTATCGCCGCCGTCCACACGCCCGCCACCCAACAACCCGTTCGCGCTGAGCCCGTCGAAGCGCCACCCCTCGCACGCCCTCCACCCAACTACCCGTTCGCGCTGAGCCCGTCGAAGCGCTCTTGGCAACGAAACACACTGCCCTTTATTGTAGCGTCTACGCACCCACAGCGCGAATGCCCCCGCGACCGGCGGTGCTATACTGGACCCGTAAAGCAACGTTGTCTTACGACCTCCGGCACACTCGCGCCAACCCGCGCGGAAGACCCGCTGTACAGGGCAATGACCGCATCAAATCCTGAGAACGGCCACACGCGAACCCGCGCCTTTCCCATCATCCGGCAGGCGCTGCTGCTGCTGGGACTGCTCATGCTGCTGCAAGTGGGCGCGAGCGCCGTCGTGGGCGCGTACCTCGCCCTGCAATCCATGTCTATGCCCGAAATGGCCGCCATGCTCGCCATCGTGAGCGTTGCCACCTTCGGCGCTACCTGCATCCTGGGCGCGGCGTGGTCGCGCGTGCCGGCCCGGCGCTTGTTCTATCTGCGCGGCTTTCCGCTCATCCAGGTCCCGCCGATGCTTGCCATGACGCTGGGGCTCATCATCGTCATCTCCGAACTCGACAACGTCTTGCAGCGCTTCCTGCCGGTGCCGGACTGGTTCACGGAGATGCTGTCCGAACTTGGCCTGGGCCAGGGTTTCGCTTTGGGCACGTTCATCGTGCTGGTCGTGATCGCCCCGCTCACCGAAGAGCCGCTCTTTCGCGGCATCCTGCTCCACGGCTTCGCGCGCAACTACGGCGCCGGCTGGGCCATATTCGGCACGGCGTTGCTCTTTGGCGCAATCCACCTGAACCCCTGGCAGTTCGTGGGCGCGTTCCTGCTCGGCCTCGCCTTTGGCTGGTGGACGGTGCGCACAGGCTCGATTCTGCCGGCGCTGCTCGGCCACGCGCTGAATAACGGCATGGTGGTCGTTGCCGCCGACGTTCTGGAAGCGGAGATCCAAGGCTTCAACGCCTGGGAAGAAGGCGTGCACGCGCACCAGCCTTGGTGGTTCACGCTCACCGGCGTCGCCCTGCTGCTGGTCGGCGCAGCCATCCTGCACCGCATGTGGTCGCAGGCGCCCTCTCCCTCCGGAGACGGATAGGGTCACGCGGCCGCACGTCCCCTCTCCCTGGGAATCGGGCCGGCGTCACGTGCCTGCAAGTCCTCTCTCCCTGGGGGCTGACAGGGGTAGGCAAGTGTCATTCCGAGCGGAGCGAGGAATCTAGAACCGACGTTTTTGCAGCGAAAGCCTTAGATTCCTCTCTCCGCTGCGCTCCGCTCGGAATGACACGTGAAGTCGGATGTAGAATGCCTACCCCTGTCAGCTCCCTGGGGGAGAGGGTTAGGGTGAGGGTGATACGCCGCTACCGCGAACGCGCAATCCACGCCAGGTTGATGACAAAGATCATCCCCAGCACCGCGTAGAAGCCGCCCGCGCCGGCCACACCGGCCCCGATCGCAAGCAACGGAATGCCAATGCCCATCGTCGGCATGGCCACGGCCAGAAACGACTTCGCGTCCGACTTCGACTGCTTGCGCGACTTGCCCAGGGCGGCCTGCACCCGCGCGTCGATGTGCGCCTCGATGCGCTCGGCAAGGGCCTCCACCACTTCGTCCTCATACTGCTCGCCCAACTCCCGCCGCGCCGTAACCGCCAGCTTGAGTTCTTCCTCCAAGCCGTCCCCGTTTTGCGGTTTCTTGGTACGTGTCTTCTTTGCCATGTTGACGAATCCTCACCGTGACAGGCCCACGCGGACCGCGCGGGCCGCATCCCCATCATAGCGCATATTGGCCGACGCGGGCGCGGCTGCCCGGCGTTGCGTAGACGTCTCTCACAGCAGCGCGCCGTCGTCGTGCAGCCGCCACGCGGCGTCCGCCAGCGCCCACAAACCGCCGCTCACCGCCGCGTTGCCGCCCAGGATAACCGGAAAACCGGCGTCCCACGCCGCCGCGGCCAACGCGCGTACGGCCTTATCGCCAATTGCGCCCGTCAACCCCATATCGGCGGCAAAGCGATCGCGCCCGCTGACCGGGCGACCGCCGTGGGCGTAAAGCACCCGCGTATCCAGAAAGAGCGCGTCGCCCATCTGGCGGAAGGCCTCGAAGAACGCCGCCGGCCCAACTTCCTCTAGGAAAAAGCCGAGCAACGAACGCACCGGCCGGTCGCTGGCGCTCATGCCGCGCTCTTCGGAAAAGACGCGGATGCGGCAGGCTAGGTCGCGCCGCAGCAACGGCCAGAGTTGCGCGCTGACCCGGCCGGCGAGAATAAGCTCCTCATCGGGCCGCACGAAGGTCGGCATCGCCTCACGCAGACGCGCGCTGAGTGGGGCCAATTGCCGCGCGACCGCTTCCTCTTCCACGTACGCCCGCGCGGCCGGGCCGCAGAGGGGATGGAGCGCCAGCATGGCAAGGTCGGTGGGGGTGTCTATGTCGAATATTCCCGCGATGGTGGGTTCCAGCGGGTCGTGCGCCAGGCCGGCGTCCTGCGCTAACCGGCGCGCCAGGCCGTTGTCGCGCTTGGGAGGCAGTTCGACCGCCGTGAGCGCGCTGCCCGGATGAAAGCCGATGAAGTCCGCGGAGAAGAAATTGTTGGCGGTCACGCCATGGTCGAGCCGCGCAACGACATCTCGCAAGGCGGCGAGTTCAGCAACGGAGAGCAGCGGCCCGCTGCCGCCGCCGATATAGAGCACCCGCTCGAGCCGGTGGCGGGCAACGATGTCGGCCAACGTGCGGCCAAAGTGGAAGCCGCCCGTCGGGTCGGTGGCCTCGACGATGACGCCGGCGGAAATGCCGCTGAAAGATTCGGGCCGCGCCGCCGCCACGACGACTGGCGCAAACCCGCCCGCCGCCTGCGCTTTCTCGATGAGATCGCGCGCGATGGCGCGGTGACTCTCGTAAACGAGGCCCTCGAGCGCGCTGGGGCCTTCCTTGCCCGCGAAGATGATGAGCCCAACGTCTTCAGCCATGCGCCCGCGCTTTCCTATAGGTTGCGCGCCCATGCGCCGCGTCAGGCATGGGACACGCGACAGCCGCCGGACGAGCGCTCACGCTTTTCATCCGGCGGCTGTGCATAGTCCCAAGGGCCGCGTAAGCCGCGTGCAAGGGCCGCGGGCCTACATATACCCGTATTCCATGCGAATTTCTTCGGACATCATCTCCGGCGACCACGCCGGATCCCAGACGATTTCCACGTCCACGTCCTCCACGCCCTCCAGGTCTTCCACCACCTGGTGCACCTGGGCGATGATGTACGGCCCGGCCGGGCAGCCGGGGAACGTGAGCGTCATCTTGATCTGCACGTTGTTGTCGTCGGCCGTTTCGATTTCATAGATAAGGCCCAAGTCCACGATATTGACGCCCAATTCGGGGTCGATGACTTCCTTCAGGCCTTCGCGAATGATGTCCTCACCAACTACAGCCATATTTATGGACTCCTGGCTCCGTTTTCCGCCGCGCCTCTAATTACCATACTACCAACCACGCCCGCGAAACCGCAATCACACAACTGCCACCGCGAAACGGCAATCACGCCCAAGCTGTGTTGACACTTCATGTCATTCCGAGCGCAGCGAGGAATCTACAGCGGAACGTGGGCCTCAACCGCTATACCGTCACTTCACCGTAGCGCGGGGGCTTGCCCCCCGCCTCTTGGCGTGACTGACACCCACTAGCGTAGCGCGGGGGCTTGTCCCCCGCCTCTTGGCATCAAAGGCACACACCATCTTCGACAATGCGCTTAATCAACCTCGCGCGCGTAGAGTTCCAGGATGCTGCCAGCAAAACCCGTCGCCTCCGGCGAGGCGAGGAAAACCAGCGCGTCGGCGAACTCCTCGAGACTAACCGCATTTCGCAGGTCTTCCTCATCCAGGTATTCCTCCGCCTCGGCGGTCGCGATCGTGCCGGCCACGAGGCAGGTAGGCACGATGCCGCGCTGCTTGTAGTCGCGGGCCACGCCCTTGGTGAACGTGACCACCGCCGCCTTGCTCGCGCCGAAGAGCGCCCGCCCCGGCGCCGGATCCAACGCGCTGCCGCCGGCGATTGTAATGATGTGTCCCTGCCCCTGCGCCAGCATCACCGGCAGCGCCGCGCGGACGAGATTGTAGGTTGTGTAGAGGTTCGCTTCGATCTGCTGCTGGAGGTCTGACAGCGTGGTCTGCGCCGCCTCGCGCTGCGCGAAACCGCCGGAGAGCAGCGTAACCGCGTCCAGACGGCCAAAGGCGTCGCGCGCCCGCGCCACCGCGCTCGCGGCGTCATCCGGCCGCAAAAGATCGGCCTCTATGCCGAGCACGGCATCGCCTTGAGGAATGCTACTCAAGATCGGCTGTAGCCGGTCAAGGTCCCGGCTCGTGGCCGCCACGCGATAGCCCGCCTGGAGAAACGCCCCTATGACGGCTTCTCCCGTGCCCGCCGTGCCGCTGCCAATCAAGATCGTGCGTGCATCCATTCCACCATTCCTCACGGCAAGGTCTAATCACCCGCCAGCGCGTAGCAGGCGTCCACCAACACCATCGCCCGGCGCATGTCTTCAAGCGTAGCCAACGGCGCGCCGCCCTCGCGGTACGCCTGCAACGTATCCCTCACGAAGTCCTGATAGAGACCCGGTACCGAGTGGCCGCCGCGCTCTTCCACGCCCTCTTCGGTAATGATGCGGGTTGCGCCGTCGCGGTAGGTGACGTAGGTTGTGCCGTCGCTCACGTTCCAGACCACGTCGGCGGCGTCCGCGGGATACGTATACGCCACCTCGACGGCGGCAAAGGCGTTGTCGTCGCCGCAGAACGTGACGTTGGCGTATTCCTCAACCGGAATGCCCGGCGTGATGCGCCGCAGATGGGCGGAGCCGACCCGCACCTCCGCGCTGCCCGTAAACCAGGAAAACAGGTCGGCGTAATGCACCCCCAGATTGCGCAGCGAACCGCCGCCGGACTCTTCGGCTTTCAGCATCCACGGACAGCCGGAATCCACGTACCGCTGTACCGGCCCCCCGGCGTAGCGGAAATGCGCGTGCCGGATTTGCCCCAGGCGGCCGCTGGCGCGCAACTCCATCACCGCCTGGGAAAAAGGCGCGGCGCGATTCGTGAGCGGAATGGCAACGAAAACGTCGTTCTCTTTAGCAAGCCCAATCAACCGTTCGAATTGACTCGCGTCGGTGCCGAGCGGTTTCTCGATGACGAACGGAATGCGCCGTTCCAGCAGTTGGGTTGCGATCTCCGGCTGCAAGCGGTACCGACCGAACGCAAAGACGAAATCGGGTTTTTCATTATCCAGCAGTTCAACATAGTCCCGATAGGGAGCGCAGCCGGAGAATTGACCGGCAAACCGCTCGGCATACCCCGGCTGCTCGTCCGACACCGCCACCGGCGTGATGCCCAGCGCCGTAAACGCCGGCAGATAGAGCGGCACGTGCCAGTGGCTGATCTCCAATATCGCAATGCGCATCGGCTACTCCTGCTGCAGGAAAACTCCTACCCCGCCTACGCTGTCTTCGGCAGTGTCCCTCAAACCCCACCGCCACACCGTAGCGCGGGGGCTTGTCCCCCGCCTCTTCGCGCGAATGACAGACATCATCCTTGGCGACGCGCCTAGCTCGCGTCACCATTCCCGCCATGCGCAAGCAGATTGCGCAGCACGTACTGCAACACCCCGCCGTGCCGGTAGTAGTCCACCTCAATCGGCGTGTTGATGCGGGCAATCGCGGTGAAGGTCTTTTCATCCCCGTCGGCGCCCCGCGCGCGGACGGTCACCGGCTTGCGCGGAGTCAGACCCTCCGCGATGCCCTCAATTGAGAACGTCTCCTTGCCGGTCAGCCCCAGCGACGCCGCGCTCTCACCCTCCTCATACTGGAGCGGCAGCACGCCCATGCCCACCAAATTGCTGCGGTGGATGCGCTCGTAGCTTTCGGCGATAACGGCGCGCACGCCCAGCAGCGCCGGCCCTTTGGCGGCCCAGTCGCGGCTGGAACCCATGCCGTAGTCTTTCCCCGCCAACAGCAGCAGCGGCACGCCGTCCTGCTGGTATTGCATGGAGGCGTCGTAGATGGTCGTCTCCGTTTCGTCCGGCAGGTGCAGCGTCCAGCCGCCCTCGCGGGAGACAAGCAGATTGCGCAGCCGCACGTTGGCGAACGTGCCGCGCATCATCACCTCGTGATTGCCCCGGCGCGACCCATAGGAATTGAACTCGCGCGGCTGCACGCCTTGGTCGATGAGGTACGCGCCCGCCGGGCTGTCTTTGGCAATCGACCCGGCAGGAGAAATGTGGTCGGTGGTCACCGAGTCGCCCACCACGGCGAGCACCCGGGCGTCCGCGATGTCGGTCGGAGACCCCGGTTCCGGCTCCATGTCCGCAAAGAACGGCGGCTGGCGCACGTAGGTAGAGTCCGGGTCCCACGCGAACAACGTGCCCTCAGGCGCTTCCAGGGTCTCCCACTCGGACATACCCTCGAACACCGTGTCGTACTGCCGGCGGAACATCTCCGCGTCCACCACCCGCGCCATGGCGTCGGCAATCTCGCGCTGGCTGGGCCAGATGTCCCGCAAGTAAACCGGGCCGCCCGTTTCATTGCGGCCGATGGGATCGCGCGTCAGATCGGTGTTGACCGTGCCCGCCAGCGCGTAGGCCACCACCAACGGCGGCGAGGCAAGGTACGAGGCCCGCACCAAGGGGTGAATTCTGCCCTCGAAGTTGCGGTTGCCGCTCAGCACCGCCGCCACCGCCAGTTCGTGATCGCCGATCGTCTCTTCCAGCGGCGGCGCCAGCGGCCCGCTGTTGCCGATACACGTGGTGCAGCCGTAGCCCACCAGGTGGAAGCCCAGCGCCTCCAGATGCGGCACCAGGTCGAGCTTCTCCAGGTAGTCCATCACCACCCGCGAGCCGGGCGCCAGGCTCGTCTTCACCCACGGCTTGCGGCCAATGCCCGCGGCCACGGCGTTCCTGGCCAGGAGGCCCGCGCCGATCATCACCGCCGGATTTGACGTGTTCGTGCAACTCGTAATGGCCGCGATCACCACGGAGCCTTCGCCAATGCGCGCGGGCACGCCGTCCAACGAGACATCGACGTTTGCGGCCGGGTCCGCCACGGCTACCGCGCCACTCTCTTGCGCAACTGCGCCCGCCGCACCGCCGCTTCCCGTCGCTCCGTTGCCGTTAGCCTGCGCGAATTTCTCCGGATAGGCGTCGTGAAAACTCTGCCGCACGCCGTGCAGCGGCACCCGGTCTTGAGGCCGCTTAGGCCCGGCCAGACTCGGCTCTACCGCCGACAGGTCGAGTTCGAGCACGTCCGAGAAGACCGGCTCCGGCTCCCCGGGACCGTAGAACATCCCCTGTTCTTTGCAGTACGCCTCCACCAGTTGCACCAGGTCTTCATCCCGTCCGGTGAGGCGCAGGTAGCGGATCGTCTCGCCGTCCACCGGGAAGATGCCCACGGTGGCCCCATATTCCGGCGCCATGTTGGAAATCGTGGCTCGGTCGGGCAGGCTCAGCGACGCCAGGCCCGGGCCGCAAAACTCGACGAACTTGCCCACCACGCCCCGCTGCCGCAGCATCTGGGTCACGGTAAGCACCAGGTCGGTGGCGGTCGCGCCTTCCGGCAGCCGGCCGCTGATACGAAAGCCGACCACCTCCGGCACCAGCAATGAGATGGGTTGGCCCAGCATCACCGCCTCGGCCTCGATGCCGCCCACGCCCCAGCCGAGCACGCCCAGACCGTTGATCATCGTCGTGTGGGAGTCCGTGCCCACCAGCGAGTCGAGATAGGCCACACGCTCGCCGCCGCGCTCATCGGCAAAGACGACCCGCCCCAGATACTCCAGGTTCACCTGGTGCACGATGCCCGTATCCGGCGGCACGATACTGAAGTTGTCGAAGGCTTTCTGCCCCCACCGCAGAAAGGCGTACCGCTCCTGGTTGCGGGCGAACTCGCGTTGGGCGTTGATGGCGAACGCATCTGGCATGCCGTAGACGTCCACCTGCACCGAGTGGTCGATGATGAGGTCGGCCGGCTGCAAGGGATTGATGCGGTCGGGATCGCCGCCCAGGTCGCTGATCGCCTCTCGCATCGCCGCCAGGTCAACCACGGAGGGCACGCCGGTAAAGTCCTGGAGTATCACCCGCGCCGGGGTGAAGTTGATCTCACGCGCTCCGGCCTGGCGCGGGTCCCAGTTCGCCAGCGCCTCCACGTCCTCGCGCAGCACGGAACGACCGTCCTCGGTGCGCAAGAGACTCTCCAGCAACACCTTGATCGAGAAGGGCAGCCGCGCCACGTTGCCAATTCCCGCCTCCGCCAGCGCGGCCAGGCGATAGAGCGTGTACGCATTTCCCCCAACAGAAAACGTTGACTTGCTATTGAAGCTATCTACCGTACTCATGCAATCCCTCAACTTACGTAATGGCGTTCTCTACCGTACCGCGGGGGCTTGTCCCCCGCCTCCTTGGTTCTACGCATCGCGGGGCTTTATTCCCCGCCTCTTCGTTCCACGTAGCGCGGGGGCTTGTCCCCCGCCTCCGCCGCGACGGACAAACTCCGTCTCAAACCACGAGCTTTGCGGCCTGACTAGAGGATACTACATTCCACACATTCCAACACGCGAGTCCGTATCGCGCAATCGCCGCCTCCCCGCACTGCCCCCATGAATCCTTGCCGCACGCGAACTCCCAGCGTATAGTGTGCCCAACGCCATACGGAGCGCGGCGCGCGGCGCCGGAGAACTGCCAATGCAACTCTCGCTGTCGGGACGCATCGCCGAAGCCGAGGACGTCAAGGACCACGCTTCCCTCGACTTCAGCGGCCTGGCGCGCCTTGCCGCCCAGGTCGGCTTCAATGCCGTCTGCGTCCGCCCCACGCATCTGTCAAGCGCAACCCCGCTCGCGCGCGTGCGCGAGATGCGCGCCATCCTCGCGCAACACGGATTAGCCGCCTCGATGCTCACCACGGACGCCCGCGTGCCCCGGGAAGGCAACGCTCTCGACGCGGGCGCGTTCCTGCGCAATCTGGGGCCGACGTTGGAGCGCGCCGCCGCGCTGGGCGCCGACCTCATGCGCGTGGGCGTAAAGAGCGGGGAAGACGTCGTGTGGGCGCGGCGCGCCGCGGACGAAGCGCGCGAGCACGGCATTCGCCTCGCCCAACAGACCCACACCGCCACGCCTTTTGAGACCGTCGCCGGCTGCCGCGAGATGATCGAGCGCATCGACCGCCCCAACTTCGGCCTCATCCTGGAACCGGCGAACTTCGCGCTCTGCGGGCAGGACTACGGCCCGGCGGCCCTAACGCCGCTCGGCCCGTCCGTCTTCAACGTCTACGTCCAGAACCTGCGCGTCACGGACCGCGGCGATTCATCGGTTGAGACCAATGCCGGCCCGGTGCGCTACCAGCGGTTGGTGATTGGCGACCCGGCGGGCATCGACCTGCCCCGATTCCGCGACGGTCTCACCGCCATCGACTATCGAGGCTACGTCACCTCCCACCAGCCGGCGCTCCCAGGCGTTTCCGTGCATTCGTTATGTAAACAAGTGTACCACGCCCTCGCCCCGTTCGTTACGTCTTCCTAGAGAGGCCTTTCCATGACCGGGCCAGCAGTCGGAAACGGGGCCGTTTGTCGAAATCGGGGCCGGCAATACAAGAGCGGGCCGGTACCATTAACCTCCCTCTCCCTGGGGAGAGGGCCGGGGTGAGGGGGGAAACCGCAACGCCGCTTGTATGCAATCCGCGCCCGGTGACGCTATACTAACGGCAACGGTCATTCAGCGCAGCGCAGAGTTTCAAGTCAGCAGCCAGCGAATTGGGAGGGAAACGCAATGGCATCGACACTTGTCCACGTGGGCGTGCGCGCCAGCGACATCGACAAGACCATACGCTTCTGGCGCGACGCGCTCGGCCTGGAGGTTGTCAACGAACTCCACCACGGCTACGACCTCAGCGACGGCTACCACAACTTTCGCGTCTTCCAGCACGAGGGGCCGGACCGCCCGGCGCACGTCTCCGGTATGCTCGACTACCTCCACATTGGCGTGAAGGTTTCGGACCTGGCGGAAGCAGCCACACGACTTGACGACATGGGCTACGAGATCTTCTGGGAAGGCGTCAGCGAGGGCCAGGAGTACTCTTACGACCCGTCGAAGCCGCCCTCCGGCTCGTTCAAGGTGGAAGACCCGGACGGCATCGTGGTGGACGTGACCGCCAGCAGCGACCAGTGGCCGGGGGTGGACCTATGAGCAATGCGTACCGGGTCGCCATCATCGGCACCGGCCGCATGGGCGGTCTGATTGAAGACGAGCAAGGTGAGCGCAGCTTCTCGACGCCCTACGGTCATTTCCCCAGCTATGACGCCATGCCGGAGACCACCGTCATCGCCGTGGCCAACCGGGGCAAAGAGCGCCTGGAACGGTTTTGCAAGCGCTTTGGCGTTACCAACGCCTATCTCGATTACCGCGAGATGATCGAGAAAGAGAAACCGGATATCGTGAGCGTCACCACGCCGTCGTTCGCTCGTGCGGAACCGATAATCTTCTGCGCGGAACACGGCGTGCGGGGCATCTTTGCCGAGAAAGGGCTGTGCGCGTCGCTGGCGGAGGCGGACCGCATCCACGAGGCCGTCACGCGCAACAACGTGGCCTTCAACTGGGGCGCGCAGCGCCGCCACCACGACTCCTACAAGCGGCTGCGTGACGCCATCCAAGGCGGGGCCATCGGCCGGCCCATCCACGCGTTGCTCAACTACTACACCGACATCATCAAGCATCACCCCCACACCATCGACCTGGTCCAAATGATGTTGGGCGATCCCAAACCGGTGTGGGTGGAAGGACGCTTGGTCGACCCAGACGACCCGCGTGTGAAGGGTAACGATAAGGCCACCGCTCCGTATGACGCGGAACAACACGCCTATATACCATTGCCGGGCATGGAAATCGCCGACCCCATGGTCGATTTCTTCCGCGTTGGCTATGAGTCGGGCGCCGTAGGTTACTTTGTGCCCACGCCGAGATCCTTTGACTTGGAAGTGCGCGGCACGGAAGGCCGCGCTATTAGCTGGGACAACGGCATCGATACCCGCATTCAGCGGCCTTTGCGGCGCGGCGACGAGGTGGAAGAGACCACCATCCACGCCACTGGCGATCCCCCTGGCATTACGAACATTCGCAATATCATCCGCGAGATGGAGACCGGCCAACGCTCCGACGGCAATATCGACGTCACGATGCAAGCCGTGGAAACGCAGTTCGGCGTGGCTCATTCATCCCTGCAAGGAGGCGCGCGGGTGTCGCTGCCGGTGGCGGACCGGAGCCTGTACATCCCCGGTGGCTAAGGCGATGATTTTGCACCGTTCGCCTTGAGCCTGTCGAAAGGTGAACGGCGCCTCGCTCCGGCGGAAGCCGGAGTTTGGGAAAGAAGAGTGGATGGACTCCCGCTTGCGCGGGCACGAAGGGTCTGTTGCGGTCTATTCTCATAGTAATGATGGACGTGGCCGCGATCCATTTCCCGCTGCACGTTGCCGGGAAGAAGAAACGGACTATACTTCACTTGGCTCGAGTGAGACTTCGCCAGTGGCAAACATCGAGGATTAGCGAGCATGGCTAAGACATACCGCGCCGCGTTAATCGGCTGCAGCCGCATGGGAGCCTTCATCGACAATGAACACGTCGACATACGCTCGATTCCGCTGCCGTATTCCCATGCCGCCGGCTATGAAGCGTGTCCGCGTACAGACCTGGTGGCCGGCGCTGACCTCCGCCCGGAGGTGCTTGAGAAATTCGGCGCCCGCTACAACGTGGGACCCGATCACAGGTACACAGACTATCGTGACCTCATATCCAACGAGCGGCCCGACATTCTCAGCATTGCCACGCAGCCGGAACAACGGTGTGAGATTATCCTGCACGCCATCGAGCAGGGCGTGCGCGCGCTGTATGTTGAAAAGGCGCTCTGTGCTTCCGTTGCCGAAGCGGAAGCCATCCGCGACGCCGTCCGCGCTAATAACGTCGCTTTCAACATGGGCACGAATCGCCGCTGGCATAACGGTTTCGAGGCGATGCGCGCCAAGATACATTCAGGCGATATTGGCGATCTCCGCACGCTCATCAATTTCTTCACCGGGCAGTTCTTCAATGGGTTCAGCCACTTCTTCGACCTGATGCTCTATCTCAACAATGATGTTGCTCCCAAGTGGGTGCAGGCCTACGTCTTTGACTTTGACGAGCTCGTGGTGGGTACGGAAGTGTTGGAAGATCCCATTGGCACCGGCATTATCATGTTTGAAAACGACGTCATCGGCTATGGCTTGGACAGTGCCCGGCGCGCGGAATTCGAAGCCGTGTGCGGCAGAGGCGCAATTACGGCCCTGGACAACGGCGTGGAGTTTCGCACCCGCGCGCAGGACGCAGAAGAGTCTGAGGACGGGCCGAACCTGGACTTCCCCAACGTAAGTTCTACCCTGAACCTCGTCAACGATATCGTGCACGCCCTCGATACGGGAGAGCCGACCCGGGGCGGCGCGGACGTGGCGTATTGGAATATGCAAGTGCTATTCGGGATGATCGAGTCGCATCGCCGGGGCGGCGCGCGGGTTGAGCTGCCCTTGACGAACCATGACCTGCGCTTCATCCGGCATGACCGCAAAGCCAACCAGCCAACGTACACGCCCGGCTAGGACTGGTCGATCCCGGTTGAGCTTGTCACCGTAGCGTGTCATTGCGAGCGTAAGCGAGAAATCTGAAATGTCCGACCGATTCCACTCGTGCGCACGTGTTCAGAGTGGCCGCGGAAGAGGCGATTACGCGCTCCACACTCATGCGCGATTCTCGTTGCCGCTCGATGAAGCGGTACGGCTTTACATAGCGCGAAGATGGATTCCGCGCCCCCGTACCGGGGCGAGCTATCGCGGGAATGACGCAACTGCGACGTTTCAAGTCCTGGAAGGCAAACGGCGCAATCCGGATACCGTCAAGGCAGTTACAGTTTCAGCGAGTACAAAACGCCTGTACACATGAGGAGCAGTCAAGATGGCAAAGACGTACCGCGCGGCGCTGGTCGGCTGCAGCCGCATGGGGGCCTTCATCGACAATGAGGTCACCGCAAATCGCTCGATACCGCTGCCCTATTCACATGCCGCCGGCTATGAGGCGTGTCCACGTACCGATCTCGTCGCAGGCGCCGATCTGCGTCCGGACGTGTTGGAGCAGTTCGGTGAACGCTACAACGTGGGCTCAGACCACTGGTACACCAACCACCGCGACTTGATTGCCAATGAACGGCCCGACATTCTCAGCATCGCCACGCAGCCGGAGCCGCGCTGCGAAATCATCCTCCACGCCATCAAGCAGGGAGTCCGCGCGCTTTACGTCGAGAAGCCGCTCTGTGCTTCGATTGCGGAAGCTGAGGCTATCCGGGATGCCGTTAAGGCGAACGACGTCGCCTTCAACATGGGCACCAATCGCCGCTGGCATGACGGTTTCGCGGCCATGCGCGCCAAGATTCACTCCGGCGACTTTGGCGACCTCCGTACGCTCATCAATTTCTCTACCGGAAACTTCTTCAACACGTCGAGTCACTTCTTCGACCTCCTGATACACCTCAACAACGATGCCGCGCCCAAATGGGTCCAGGCCTATGTCTTCCATTTCGATGAGCTCGTTGTGGGCGCGGAAGTCTTGGAAGACCCGGCGGGCACGGGCATCATCATGTTTGAAAACGACGTCATCGGCTATGCCCTGGACAGTCCCAGACGCTCGGAGATAGAGGCAGTCTGCGCCAACGGTGTCATAACCGCCCTGAACAACGGCGTCGAATTCCGCACCCGCGTGAAACACAGGGACAAGTCCGAGGATGGTCCAAACCTGGATTCCCCGCCGACGAGCGCGACGCTCAACCTCGTCAACGACATCGTCCACGCTCTCGACACGGGCGAGCCAACGCGCGGCGGCGCTGAGGTAGCGTATTGGAACATGCAAATCATCTTCGGCTTTATAGAGTCGCATCGCCGCGGCGGCGCGCGGGTTGAGCTCCCCTTGACCAACCACGATCTGCGCTTCATCCGCCGTGACCACGTGGCGCGCCAGCCGCGGTACAAGCCGGACTAGCAGCGAACGTGCAGCTACAACTGTGCCACCTGAGAGTGGCGAAGAGTCTCACTGAAGCGAAAGGTGAATAGGAACATGGCTGGCATGATGTGGCGGGTTGCCAAACACGAGGGCTTGGGCAACATCGTGATGGAACAGGTGCCCATTCCCGATCCCGGCCCCAATGAGGCGCTTGTGCGCGTCCACAGGAGCCTCATCAGCCGCGGCTCGGAACTTTGGAAGCGTTACGTTATGCCCGGGCCGGTTGACTCCAGCAGGATGGGCTATTCTACGGCCGGCGTCATTGAGAAAGTCGGCAGCGAGGTAACCGGGTTTGCGCCCGGCGACCGCGTCTCCTGCACCGCGCCTCACGCCGAATACGCTCTTGGAGACGCTATGTCTGATGTCCGCAGGCGCGTGACTCATCTGCCGGACGACGTCCCTTTTGTCGACGGAACGTTCCAGCCTCTTGTTAGTAGCTCAGTTGGTTGGACCGCCGCCGCGGGCATCCAACCGCACCATACCGTGGTCATTCTTGGCCTGGGCTTGGTGGGCAATCTCGTGATGCAAGCCGCGACCCGCTTCATGGCCGCGCAACTCTGCGGTATCGACATGCTGCCGATTCGCCGCAGACTGGCCGCAGAGCGAAACATGGGAATCATAATAGATGGCGCCGCGCGCGATCCGGTGGAGTCCGTTTTGGAACTCACGGACGGCCAAGGCGCGGACATCGTGATTGACTGCGTGGGCGGACGCGCAGGCGTCAAATCATTTGCGCAAGCGCAAGACATGCTTAATTCCAGCGGCCTGCTGCAGATCATCGGCCTCTATCACGACAGCCCATTACCGCTGGACGCCAGCAAGATGCAACGCAAACGCCTCATTGGCGGCTACCTTGCGGATACCGACATAAACGCCATAGCACGCGCGGCAATGGAGGCGCTCTCCAACGGCCTCGTGCGAGCAGCGCCGCTGGTTACCCATCGCTTCCCCGGCAACCAGGCAAAGGCGGCTTTCGACCTGCTCTATGAGCATCCAGAAGACGCCATGGGCGTGATTTTGGAGTGGACGTAGCCGCGCGCCAAGCCTCAAATGCCCGAACCTCCGCCGCGCTTCTCCGGTAGGGCAGGTTTGTAACCTGCGTCCCCGGTTGCGCAGATTCACCCTCACCCTAACCCTCTCCCTTGAGGGAGAGGGGACTTTTCACTCCCCCGCCAGCGCCTCTTCTCCGGTAGCGCAGGTTTGTAACCTGCGTCTTCCGGTTGCGCGGACTCACCCTCACCCTAACCCTCTCCCTCAAGGGAGAGGGGATTCCTCACTCCCCGGCCAGCGCCCGTGCGCCGGGCATCGCCGCCTCGATGCGTTCCGCCGCCCCCATGAGATTCTCCAGCGAATTGGCGAACGAGAACCGCACGTAGCCCTCGCCGCCCGCGCCAAAGCCGGTGCCGGCCAGCGCGGCCACCCCGGCTTCCTCCAGCCAGTATCGTTCCAGCCGCGCGGCGCTCACGCCGAGTTCCTTCACGTTGCAGAAGGCATAGAACGCGCCCTGGGGCACCAGGCAGGAGAGGCCGTCGATCGCGTTCAGCGCGCCAATGAAGGCGTCGCGGCGGCGGCGAAACTCCGCCACCATCGCGTCCACCGATTCCTGCGGGCCGGTCAGCGCCTCGATGCCCGCCATCTGCGTAAAGCTCGCCGTGCACGACGTGGCGTTGTTCAGGATCAACCCGATTTTCTCCGCCAGCGGTTCCGGCATCACGCCGTAGCCCAAGCGCCAGCCGGTCATGGCATAGGTCTTGGAATGGCCGTCCAGCAGGATAGTCTGCTCTGCCATGCCGGGATGCGCCAGGATCGAAGCGTGGCTGCCCTCGTAGATGATGCGGCTGTAGATTTCGTCGCTCAGCACCCAGATCGGCTTGCCCCGCACCATGTCGGCAATCGCGCCCAGTTCCTCCGCCGTAAAAACGCCGCCGGTCGGATTGTGCGGCGCGTTCAGGATGATGAGCCGCGTCTTGTCGGTAATGCTGTCGCGCAATTCATCCAGGTCCCAGCGGAACCGGCGCTCCTCGTAGAGGGTCAGCGGCACCCGCTTCGCCCCGGCAAAGCGCAGCATCGAGTCGTAGGTGGGAAACCCGGGATCCGGGTAGATCGCCTCGTCGCCCGGATTGACCGTCGCCAGGATACCGGCGAAGACGATCGGTTTCGCCCCCGGCGTCACCACCACGTTCTCCGGCGCGGTCGCAACGCCCCAGCCCTGCTCCACGTACCGGGCGATCGCCTCGCGGAACGGCATCAGGCCCGGCGTGGGGCCGTAGTGGGTGTGGCCGTCCCGCAACGCCCGCGCGCCGGCGTCCACGATATTCTCCGGCGTGGGAAAGTCCGGTTCACCGATTTCCAGGTGAATGACATCTTTGCCGGCGCTTTCCAGTTGGCGGGCGCGCGCCAGCACGGCAAATGCCGACTCGCCTCTGAGCAACTCGGTACGCGCGGCAATGTTCGGCACGGCCATCTCTTCATTCCTCCTTCGATACTATGATTCACTCAATTGTACTTGTTCGCCTATGCGCCGCCAACACTGTGCTAGAATCTCCATACATTTCACAAAGTCCCAAGGTAAGGAAGAAGACCATGGCGCTCATCCCGTTGGCTCACGATTCACGTCTCTATCGCATCACGGCCATCTGGAACTGGGACAGCATCGTCGAGCTCTACTTCATCGACGGCCCAACGCGGGCGCTGATCGACACCGGCGCGTCCGACACGCCCCGCGCGTACGTCGAACCGGCCCTCCGCGAACTCGGCCTGGAACTCACCGACGTCGACGTTATCCTCAACACCCACGGGCACCAAGACCACATGGGCGGCAACCACGCGATGCTCTCCCAAACGGACGCACAAGCCTTCATGCACCGCGAGGACGCGTTCCTCGTGGAAGATCTGGAAGCGCACATGGCGTACATCTGGCACGCGGACGAGCACGAACTCGGTCTAAACCTCACCGCGCGGCGCGGGCAATTCCGGCGCACGGTCACCGGGCCCTCAGCCGTGCACCGAAAACTGGAAGACAACGAGATCGTAGACCTGGGCGACGACATTCAACTGCGCGTCGTACACCTGCCCGGCCACTCGCCCGGCAGCATCGGCTACCACTGGGAAGAGAAGAAGATCGCTTTCGTTGGCGACGCCGTGCAGGGATATGGCAGCAAACCGGGCACGTTTCCCCTCTACTACACGGCGCGCCGCTACGAGCAATCCATGCGGCGCTTGGCGTCTCTCCGGATCGAAACCCTGGCCATGGCCCACCGCTACCTCTGGTCTCACGAGTCCCGCGACGCCCTGCGCACGGGCGAGGCGGCGGAACAGACCGTGCAGGACAGCATCCACGTCGTCAGTATGATCGACCAAGCCGTCCAGGAGGCGCTCGCGGCGCACGCCGGCGGAGGCTTTCACGCGATTGCGCAGGCGGCGACGCGGACGCTGGCCAAAGCAATGCCCTTCAGCGTCGAGCCCGGCACGGGTCTGCCCACCGGCCTGCCGGCGACCCTCTACAGCCACTATACGGCACGCGCGCCGGAAGCCGCACGCTAGCCTACCTGCCCGCCGGCTGCTTGCCCGCTGGCAGACCCCGTGATAGAATCAGCCAAGTAACGCACATCATGACTGGTGCCGGCTACGGCACGCGGCCGAAGTGGCGGAATTGGAAGACGCGCTACGTTCAGGGCGTAGTGGGCCTTGCGCTCGTGAGGGTTCGAATCCCTCCTTCGGCACCCTCAGAAAATCGTACGGCGGGAGTGTACCACCGGCAGGGAGACAGACGCATCGTCGCCTCTTAAGGAGGAGCCATGAGCGCACAGGATCCGAACCAATTAGGCCCACTCTTCACCCGGTACGTGCAAGCAGTGGGCGTGGCAAAACTCAAAGGCGAGGAAGCGCAGCATCTCCGCCGGTTTGTCAGTTGGTGCGGACCCGAAACGCGCATCGCGGCCATCCATCTCCATCAGTTGCAGACGTACCTCGACCACGTGGCGTCCACCGCCGCCGACCCCAAGCCCTGCGCCGCCGCCCTGCGCACGTTCTTCGCCCATGCGCTGAAGGCCGGCTGGCTCGAATCCAATCCCTCCACCGGACTGCGCATCTCCAAGCGCGGCGCCAAGAGCGTCGGCAGAGTCGCCGCTCCCCAGGCCGGGCCCACCTTCATCAGCCGCGGGCGGCACGAGGAGTTGACCGCCGAACTGGAGGAACTGCGCGGCGAGGGACGCGAACGCATCAGCAAGATGCTGCACGCGGCCATCAAGGACGGCGACCTGCGCGAGAACGCCGCCTACGACGAGGCCAAGTACCAGCAAGGCATGTTGGAAGCCCGCATCCGCGAATTGGAACAGACCCTCCGCACCAGTACAATAGCCGAGGATGAAGCGCAAGCGGACGCCGCTGGCGCCGCCGCCATCGATGAGGGCATAAAGATCGGCATGAAGGTGGAACTGGAACTCACCGACGGCAGTGAGCAAATTGCCTACCAACTGGTCGGCCCCTCGGAAGTCGATCCCCTCGAAGGCCGCATCTCCTACCTCTCTCCCGTTGGCGCCAGCCTCCTGGCCAAGCGCGCCGGCGATACCGTGGCGGTGGAAACACCGGCCGGCAGCGAAACGTACCGCATCCTCAGCTACTCGTTCTAGCGCTTCACCCACGTCGCATCGCTGGGTGGGAGCGCTGGTAGCGCCGGTTCGCGCGTGTTCGCGCGGGTCGTGCGCGTAGCCTGCCTCTTTTCCTCGCTCAGTCCGTCGCGAAACCTCTTCTCCCGCTTCCGGCGGGGGACAAGCCCCCGCGCTACGTCTACATGACAAGCTTGGCTGCCACTACCGGTGCTATCTCACCTATCTCAATGGCGCTGAACACCGCGCCCCGCTCCTCCGGTAGCGCAGGTTTGGAACCTGCGTCTTCTCTTTCGTCGGTCCTCGCGCGAAGCCTTTTCTCCCGCTTCCAGCGGGCTGAAAGGGGTAGGCATTCTACATCCGACTTCACGTGTCATTCCGAGCGGAGCGAGGAATCTAGAACCGACGTTCTTGCAGCGAAAGCCTTAGATTCCTCACTCCGCTGCGCTCCGCTCGGAATGACACGTGCCTACCCCTGTCATCTTCCGGCGGGGGACAAGCCCCCGTGCTACGTCTATGCTTGTCTCGTTTCCGATGGGGGTCAAGCTCCAATTCTGTCGCAATAAAGTGGGCAGCCACGAGTATGAGCCTCTAATGGCTCGTCAACAAGGTGTAGGGGCACGACATGTCGTGCCCCTACACCTTGTTGACGAGAGGTCAAGCACATTAACAGCGCGGACTCGCTGTGGTCGCCTAAGTCAAGAGTCAATGCAGCAGCAATGAGGAGGAGCCCCCGCGCTAGTGTCTCCCGGCGGGGGACTGGTACAATAGCGAGGTAGCCGCGCCTGTTCGTGCACCAGCTTAGGGAGCATCCATGGAGACCCTCGTCACCCTCCTGCGCTATGTCATCGCCTTTCTCATCGCCTACACACTTTCGCTCTGGGTTGCCCTTGCCATCTGGGCGTACTTCGACATCCGTTCACGCACCGGCGACATCCTGGTGCAGATCTTTTCCGTGCTCCTCGTGCTGGCGTTCAACGTCTTCGGCCTGATACTCTATCTCTTCCTCCGTCCAAAAGAGACGCTGGTGGATTCATACGCGCTGGCGCTGGAAGAAGAGGCCTATCTGGCCGAGATCGAGGGCGCCCCGCGCTGTCCCAACTGCAATCGCCGCGCTCAGGACGACTATCAATACTGTCCCGCGTGCCAAACGCAATTGAAGAAGCGGTGCGGGAGTTGCGCCAATCACGTGCGCGTGGAGTGGGACTCCTGCGCCTACTGCGGCACGATGCTGCGCTAGCGGCCCCTTCCCATGGACTTGCGGACCGCTCGCCCCACCGCCGCGCGCCCCGGCCAAGCGCCGCTGGAACCCGAGGCTTAACGTGTCGTCAAACCGCGGCCCAGATCCCGAACCCCAGGCCCAAGACGCCTACCGGCTCTCCGTCCGCGAGTGGCCGGCGGCGGAACGCCCCCGCGAGCGCCTGCGCGACCTGGGGCCGGCGCACCTTTCCAGCGCCGAACTGCTCGCCATCATCTTGCGCACCGGCACCCGCGAACACTCGGTGGTGGCGCTGGCCCAGCGCCTGCTGGAGACGCACGGCGGCGCCGGCGGCCTGGCGGCGGTTAGCTTTCGTCAATTGACGCAGTTTCCCGGCCTGGGCGAGGCCAAGGTCGCCCAACTCAAGGCGGCGCTGGAGCTTGGCCGCCGCGCCGCCGCCGCCGCGCCGCCCGACCGGCCCACAATCCGCTCGGTCGCTGACGCCCAGAGTTACCTGCTCCCCGATTTCGTGGACGAAGAGCAGGAGAAGTTCATGGTGGTGCTGCTGGACACCAAGCATCACGTGGTGGGCAAAGACACGCTGTATCGGGGCACGCTCAACCAGACCGCCGTGCGCCCCGCCGAGGTTTTCCGCGAAGCCGTGCGCGCCAATTGCGCCTCCGTGCTGGTAGCCCACAACCACCCCAGCGGCGATCCCACCCCTTCCGCCGACGACGTGGCCATGACCTCCCAACTGGCGCAGAGCGGCAAACTCCTGAACATCGAACTCGTGGACCACATCATCATGACGCGCCACAGCGCCCTCTCACTGCGCGAACGGGGGCTTGGTTTCTCCCCAAAACGCTAGACGCTCCGCATCCCACCGGCGCAACAGCGCGCAGCCGCGCCCGGCCAGGCGTAACGCCCCGCGCATAGTGCTATGCTATAGAGAAGAGTTCTGCCAAACCCAATCGAAACCAAGCTGGCTAAACTCCCTCTCCCTGGGGAGAGGGCCGGGGTGAGGGGGGACATCTCCCTGGACGCCGCCTGCTCTTCGTTGCTCGGCAGACTCGCGCAAAAGTCTCACAGCGTGAATGCGACCTACCCTATCGGAGGAGGACCGCCACGAAAGCGTTTGCGAAGGAAGTCCTGCAAACCCTTCTCCTCACCGCCGTCATCTTCTTTGGCACGCGCCTGGCGGTGCAGAACTACCGCGTGGAGGGCAGCAGCATGTACGCCACCTTGCACCACAGCGAATTCGTGCTGGTCAACAAGCTGGCCTACGTCCGCTCGGAGCCGCGCCACGGCGACATCATCGTCTTCAACTATCCTGAAGACCCGTCGGAGCAGTTCGTCAAGCGCGTCATTGCCGTACCGGGCGACGTGATCGAAATCCAGCAAGGCGTCGTCTACGTCAACGGCGAGAAGATCGTCGAGCCCTACGTCACCAGCGGCGCCCAGATCGCCGGGCTGACGGTCCGTGACGAGCTTTCCGATCGAGTCGTGCCCGACGGCGCCTACTTCGTCATGGGGGACAACCGGCGCGGCAGCCGGGATTCCCGCGAGTGGGGCTTCCTGCCGCGCAAGTTCATCGTGGGCAAGGTCTGGGTGGCCTACTGGCCGGTAGAAAGCGTTGGCGTCATCGAGCACTTCCAACTCATCGTGCCCGAGCCGGGCGGCCGCAAAGAGGCCGCCGGCGCCGGCGCGGTGGCGGTTTTCAGCACGATCACGGTCACCGATAGCACCGCTGGCGAAAACGCGGCCGCGGCCCGCGGCGAGGTGCGAGAACTAGTGCCCCCCGATCTCTTCGAATACCTCTTCGCGGCCCCCGGGCCGACGGGGACCCTCTATCGCCAGCTTGCGCCGTTGCTGACGCTCGGCTTCGGCTCCGGCCTCGTCATCTCTCTGGTCTACTATTTCATCAGCGGCTGGATGTTCGGCAGCAGCCCGCTGCGCCGCCTGGCGGTGCGGGTGGTGCTGCTGACGAGCATGGTGGTAAACGCCCTCGGCTTGCTGGCCGTCTTCCTGCGCCAGGCGCAATGGGGCATACTCTCCTACCGTTTCGTGCTCGTGCTCATCGTCGTCATCCAGGTCTACATCCTGGTGAGGACGTTCTGGTACCTCCTCAAGGTGCTGCCCCGCAAGCTGACGGAGTCCGTTGACGCCAAGGGCAAGAAGAGCGCGAAAGCGCGGCGCAAGCGTCCGGCGCGGCGCAAGAAACGCTGAGCGCCTGGAACGGCAGTGCAGCCATCGATGCCTCCGCCGGATGATGCCGCTCACCTCTTGCCCACCCTGCGCGCCCGCAGCGCTGAGTTAGGAGTCGCGCTCGCTCCCGAGCAAATCCGCCGGCTGCACCGCTACCTGGAACTGCTCCTGGAGCGGCGCGGTCGGGTCAACCTGACCGGCATCCGCGAACCCGCGCAGGCGGAGCGGCTCTTGCTGCTGGAATCGATTGCCGCCGTAGCGGCGATTCCGCTGCTGTCCGAAACTCTGGCCGCCCCTGCCGGCAAGGCGGCCCCACGGCTGCTGGACATCGGCACTGGCGGCGGCATCCCGGGCATACCGCTGGCGATTGCCTTTCCGCGCCTCTCCGTAATGCTGCTCGACGCCACGCGCAAGAAGGTGGATTTCTTATGCCTCGCTATCCAATCACTGCCCCTGGACAATGTGGAAGCGCTGTGGGGCCGCGCGGAAGACCTGGCGCACGCGGCGGAGCACCGCGAGCAGTACGATCTGGTTACGGTGCGGGGCGTGGGCAGTCTCGCCACGATTGCGGAACTTGCGCTGCCCTTCTGTAAACGCGGGGGTCTGCTGGCGGCCTACAAGTCCCTGGCGACGTCGTCAAGCACGCCGCTTGACGTGGAACTGCGGGAAGCAGAGCACGCGCTTCACGCGCTCGGCGGGCGCGATGCGCGCGTAACGCCCTTCAATCTCCCCGAAATCCCTCGCGCACGCACTGCTTGGTAACGGTACGCAAGACCGCCGGCACGCCGCCGCAGTATCCCCGCCGAGCCGGCCTGCCCGCCAAGCGCCCCCTCCGGCAACCCCAACCGGGCTGACATGCTAAAGGACACCGGCTTCTCAGAAGGCGCAAAACTGCTTGTCTCAAAGCGGCTAATTCGTTCCTCCCAAAGCGACTGTTTGGTTTGTCCCAAAGCGGCTAATTGGTTTGTCCCAAAGCGGCTAATTGGTTTGTCCCAAAGCGGCTAATTCGTTCGCCTCAAAGTGGCTAGTTCGTTCGCCTGAAAGTGGCTAATCCGTTCGTCTCCGAGCGAGGAATCCGTTCGCGCTGAGCCTGTCGAAGCGCACAATGGCGGGTCGAGCCGTACCATAGGTTCGTTCTAGAGCAGTCTCGCCGCCTCGCCGTCCACCAGCAGCGTCACGTCACGGTGGAGTTGCAGAAAAGAGGCCGGCGTCCGCGGCGTCAGCGAGCCGTTCGTAGCCGCGCGCACCGCCGGCGCTTTGCTCGCGCCGCTGGCCAGCAGCAGGATGCGCTTGGCCTTCAGAATCGTCCCCATGCCCATCGTAATGGCGCGGTCGGGAACGTCGTCGAGAGAGCAAAACGGGTTCCGCGCGGTGTCTTGCCAGAATTCGTACGCCAGGCGGCGGGTTTCGGCGCTCAGACTGGCAACGTGCACGTCCGTCCGCAACGCGCAACCCGGCTCGTTGAAGCCCACGTGACCGTTCTGCCCGATGCCCAGCACCGCCAGATCCAGGTCGCCCGCCGCCGCGATCGCTTCCGCAAAGGCGCGGCACTCGGCCGCGAGGTCCGGCGCGGCGCCGTTCGGAATGTGCGCGTTCTGGGGCGCAAGATTGACGTGGGCGCAGAGGTTTTCCCGCATGTAGGTGTGGTAGCTTGCGGGATGCTCCGGAGGCAGGCCGCAGTATTCGTCCAGATTGAACGTGCGCACCCGGCCGAAGTCCACCTGCCCGGCCGCGTACGACGCGACCAGCCGCCGGTACATCCCCACGGGCGTCGCGCCGGTGGGCAATCCCAACGCCAGCCCCGGTTCGGTCCGGATGGCCGCGCAGACGATTTCCGCCGCCCGCGAACTCAGCTCTTCGTACGACGGCGCCACGACGACTTCCATGCGCCCCCCTTTCATATCGCGCCTATTATACACAGTTGCGCGCGGGAGATACGGAAGCGGGTCGCTACGCTGGGACCGCGTGCCCCTCACCCCGGCCCTCTCCCCCAGGAGACCTTTGTGTAACCCCTTCCCCACTGGGGCTGACAGGGGTAGGCAAGTGTCATTCCGAGCGGAGCGAGGAATCTAATGCGCTAATTGTGCAGGGCTGTACTCCAGATTCCTCACTGCGCTGCGCTCCGTTCGGAATGACACGTTAAGCCGATTCAATTGCCTACCCTTGTCAGCCCCACTGGGGGGAAGGTTGGGATGGGGAGTGAAATGGCTTGAAACCATGCAATGTTTAGTTGCAAAAGCGCTCTGGATTCCGGTTTTCACCGGAATGACAGAGTTATGCAAAGGTCTCCCCAGGGAGAGGGGTATCTAAGTGTCATTCCGAGCGCAGCGTCGAACAGGGTTCGCGGAATCTAAAGATGCTGGTTTTGCAGGGCTGCACATTAGATTCCTCACTTCGCTCCGCTCCGTTCGGAATGACAAGTGAAGTCGAATTAGGAGTACATACCCCTCTCAGCCTCTCACCAGGAAGAGGGTATTTGGCCTGGCTACCTAGGCTATGCGAACACCTCCGTCGGGACAAAGCGGGTTGTTCCGCAGTATACTTGCAAGCAAGTCAATGTCGGCAACAGCGGCCGGTGGCGCGCCGCAGGTATTCTATTCGCCGCAGCCAGGTTGCGGCCAAATTCACGCATAACCGCAAGGTGAGGAACCATGGCAATTCGCCCGGACGACCTCTTTGCTCACGTAGACGCGGATGGACTGGTGGCGCTTGCCGCCGGCCTCGCCCGCATTCCCAGTGAAATACCCCACGAAGGGCCGATTGCCCACTTTCTGGCGGAACAAATGCGCGCGTCCGGCGCGTTCGATGAAGTGCATCTGCAAGACGTCGTGCCGGGGCGGCCCAACGTGATCGGCGTCGTGCGCGGCAGCGGCGGGGGGCCGAATCTGCTGCTGAACGGTCACCTGGACACCGGCGCGCCCGCGGGCGAGTGGTCGCGGGATCCGTACGACTCCTACGAGAAGGATGGGTACCTCTACGGGTTCGCCCTGACGGACATGAAAGGCGCGGTGGCCTGCCTGGTGAAAGCCGCCGAGGCGGTGGCGCGCTCCGACGTGCGGCCAACAGGCGACCTGGTGGTCACCGCCGTCGTCCATCACGACGTGTGCGGACTGGGCACCAAGTTCTTCCTGGAGTCCAGCGATCGGCCCTTCGCCATGTGCATTAACGGGGAGCCTACCGGCTTGCGCCTCCAACTGGCCCACGGCGGCGCCTGGCAATTCGAACTGACCACCTACGGCGTTGCCGAGCACATCAGCCGGCGCGACGGCGGCGTGGACGCCAACGCCAAGATGATGAAACTGCTCGGCGCGCTGGACGAGCGCGCGCTCACCTTCGACCCCGCCGATGAGATCGAGGGACTGCCCCGGCTCGTGGTCGGCCAGATCAACGGCGGCACCGCAGCCTCGCGCACGGCGGAAACGTGCACGGCGCGCGGCGACGTGCGCATCATCCCGGGCATGACCGCCGATACACTCACCGCGGACTTTCGGCGGGTCATCGCGGGCATCGGGGAAGAAGACCCCGACTTCCGCGCCGACGTGCGCACCCTGGTCTACCAGCGTCCCTTCCGCATCGACGCCGACGCGGAGGTGGTGGCGCTCACGGCACAAGCCCACCGAGACGTCACGGGAGAGGAACCGGAATCATCCAGCGGGCTGCCGGTGAGCAGTTACGTCACCGACGCCGCCGACATCGTGCGGCACGGCATCCCGACGATCGTCTATGGCCCGAGCAACTGGCGGGTGACAACGGACGAACGCATCAGCATCGCGGAGATGGTAACCGCCACCCAGGTCTACGCCCTCGCCGCCGCCCGCGTCGTCACGGGCGAGAACGGCTAAAGGAGTATTACTAATGGCTGCCGACGAAGTCATAGTGAAAATGACCCCCGCGCATCCGGGAGAGTTCATCCGCACGGAGATCATCGAGGAATATGGCCTGAACGTGACCAAGGCCGCCGGCATCCTGGGCGTCCGGCGCGCCACGCTATCGGACCTGCTGAACGGCAACGCGGCGCTATCGCCGGAAATGGCACTGCGGATCGAGAAGGCGTTCGACGTCAGCATGGACCTGCTGCTGCGTATGCAGGCCTGGCATGATGCTTCCCAGATGCGCGCCCGGGCAGACGACATCAGCGTCGAGCGGTATCAGCACGTCTGAACCGGGTAGAAACCGGCTTGAAGCAGAGGCTTGCCGGCCGGCCCCATGTTCTTATCTTCCGTCTCGCGCGCGCCGCGGTCCGCCTCAGGAGTCGCTGCCGTTAGAGCGCGGTTGGTTCGGCAACGAATCGGCAATTCCGCCCAGGCCGCCCGCCAACTTTGCCAACTCCAGCGGGAACACCCACTTGGTTGATGGGCTTTCCGCCATGTTCTGCAACGTTTGCAGGTACTGGATGAGCATCGTATTGGAGTCCACGGTCTGCGCGATTTGGTAGACGTGGTCGATAGCGGTGGCGTAGCCCTCGGCGCGGAGCGATTGCGCCTCCCGCTCAGCCTCGGCGCGCAGGATGGTGGCCTGGCGATCGCCTTCCGCCTTCAGGATTTCGGACTGCTTGTCGCCCTCGGCCACCAGAATGGCCGATTGCTTCTGGCCGCCGGCCTCGGTGACCATGGCGCGCCGGTTGCGCTCGGCGGACATTTGCCGGTTCATCGCGTCCTGCACCTCGCGCGGCGGCAGGATCTCGCGGATTTCCACCGTCGTCACCTTCACGCCCCAGCGGGCGGTCACCTCATCCAGCTTCGTGCGCAGGATGTTGTTGATCTGCTCGCGCTTGGCCAGCACGTCGTCCAGGGAAATGTCGCCGATCACGGCACGGAGCGTGGTGGTGGCGATACCTTGCGAAGCGCCGGCGAAGTTTGCCACTTGCACCACACTGTCGTGGGGATTGGTAACTTTCCAGTAGATGAGGAAGTCGATCAGAATCGGCGCGTTGTCCGAGGTGATGCAACTCTGCTGTGGGATTTCGAGGAATTGCTCGCGCAGGTCTACGCGCACCGGCCGGTCGATGATCGGCCACAGCCAGACGATGCCCGGCCCGCGCGGATCTGCCAGCACGCGCCCCAGGCGGAAGACTACCAGCCGCTCGTACTCCGCCACGATCTTGATCGCGGAGTAGACCAACCAGATGAACAGTAGCGTAAAAACCACTATCAGACCAATGACTTGACCGTTCATAGCGCGTGACCCTCTCCTTCATGCACGTTGAACCAATGCGGACTGCGCCGTTTCACCTTGCGCCTCCCATGCGGCCGGGCCCCTTGACGGCAAATGAGACCGCGGACGTTCACGTCGACAGTACCGGAATTTCCGGCGCCGGCCCAACCACCAGCGCCAGCCCGTCCACCTCATAGACCCAGATCGCCTCTCCTTCCGCCACCGCGTCTCCCAGCGCCCGCGCCGACCACTCCTCACCGGCCACCCGCACCACGCCCTCCGGGTCCAGCGCCGTGACCGCCACGCCTTCCTGCCCGACGATGCGCCGGCTGCCGCGAAACTGCTGGGGCTCATTCTGCGAATGCGCGGCCAACCGCACCAGCAAGATAAGGAACGCGACGGTGAGCGCCACCATGAAGCCGAGCGCCCAGGGCGATACGAAGAACGGGCCGCCAAACGGCGCGGTGAGCGGCTGGTAGAGCAAAAGCGTGCCGAGCACCAGCGCCGCCACGCCGCCAAGTCCGAGCACGCCAAGACCGGGATTCTGCGCCTCGAAGCCGATCAACGCCGCGGCCACCACCAGCAGCGCCACGCCGCCCCAGTTGATGGGCAGCGTGCCGAACGCCACCAGCGCCAGCACGATGGCAATCGCCCCCACCACCGCCGGAACTACCGCGCCCGGATTGTAGAGTTCCGCGATCACGGCGTAGAGGCCGATCAGGAACAGCAGGTAGGCCGTGTTGGGATTGACGATGAACTTCAGCGCCTGCTCGGCGAAATTGTACTCCATCTCGCGCAGCGGCGCGTTGCGTAGCACCAGCGTGCGCGTCCACGAGGCCGTCTGCACCCGGTGGCCCTCGAGTTGCGCCAGCAGATCTGGTAGGTCGCGGGCCATGAAGTCCACCACACCGGCATCCACCGCCTCCTGCGCGGTCATGGTCTGGCTGGAACGCACCGCCTGCTCGGCCCACTCGGCGTTGCGCCCCCGCAATTCCGCGAGACTGCGGATGTACGCCACGGCTTCATTCGTCACCTTGTCGTCCATCACGCCGGTAATCTGGCCGCCGCCCACGGTCACCGGATGCGCCGCGCCTATGTCCGTGCCCGGCGCCATCACCGCCACGTGCGCCGCCATCGCCAGGAAGACTCCCGCGCTTGCCGCGCGTCCGCCCTGCGGGGAGACGAACACCACTACCGGCACCGGCGACGACAGAATTCCCTGCACCATCGCCCGCATGGAGGAGTCCAGGCCGCCGGGGGTGTCCAGCAGAACGATGAGCGCTTCCGCCTGGTCGCCGATGGCGCGTTCGAGGGCGCGGGCGAAAAGACGCTCAGACGCCGGATCGATAGCGCCGGTAATGGTGACGGTATCCACCGTGCCCGTGCGCTCTTGCGCCAGCGCCTGTTCCACAGAGAGCAAAACCGCAACCAGAACGACAACGCCCAGCAACGCTCTTCGCATCGCCATACCTCCTTGCCTTTCTTCCATTATACTCCCGCCCCCGCCGGAACGGACAAATAACGAAGACCCGTTGATATCCCACCGGAAACCCCTGCAAACCCGGATAATAGGCAGGAAAACTCCCTCTCCCTGGGGGAAAGGGCCGGGGTGAGGGGGAAACGCGTGAGGCAGATGGCAGACCCTCACCCTAACCCTCTCCCAGCGGGAGAGGGGACCAGAAGCGGCTTCGCTCCCTCTCCGGGAGAGCCGGCCCGGCAGGCGAAAAGACCCCCTCTCCCTGGGGAGAGGGCCGGGGTGAGGGGGAAAAGGGCGCCGACCGCGCTCAATACCACTACTTGCAGGAGACTGCGCCAAGACTGATCCCGCGCGTGATTTGGGGCGGCGCCACCGGCAATCCACCGGCCGGCGCTTGCCGCGCGGCATACCCATCTGTCACGATGAATGTGAAACCGGGTGCGCACCCTTGCGCCCGGCAGCACTATTCACGCCCATAGCCATGCTCAAGCAGAAAGAGCGACAATGTCCAACCGCCTGACCGACGAGACCAGCCCCTACCTCCTGCAACACGCCGACAATCCCGTGCACTGGTTCGCCTGGGGAGAAGCGGCGCTCGCGGCCGCCACGGAGCAAGAGAGGCCGATCCTCCTCTCCATCGGCTACTCCTCGTGCCATTGGTGCCACGTCATGGCGCACGAGTCGTTCGAAGACGCCGAGACCGCCGGTTACATGAACGAGCACTTCGTCAATATCAAAGTGGACCGGGAAGAGCGCCCCGACCTGGACGACATCTACATGAAGGCCGTCCAGGGCCTCACCGGGCAAGGCGGCTGGCCGCTCACCGTCTTTCTGACGCCGGACGGCAAGCCCTTCTTTGGGGGCACGTACTTTCCACCCGTGGCGCGCATGAACATGCCGTCGTTCCGGCAGGTGATGGAAGCGGTGATCGACGCCTGGCAGCAGCGCCGCGCCCAAGTGGAAGAGCAGTCGGAGAAACTGCGCGACTTCATCGCCGAGCACACCGCCTTCGACCTCGCGCCCTCTACGCTCACGCTCACCACCATCAGAGAGGCGGGGGAAGCCATCCAGGCCAATTACGATCCAATTCACGGCGGCTTTGGCGCCGCGCCGAAGTTTCCCCAGGCCATGTCGCTTGAGTTTCTCTTGCGCCGCTACCACCGCGCGCAGGACCTCACCGTGCTCAACGCCATCACCAAGACCCTGGACAGCATGGCGTTTGGCGGCATCTACGACCAACTCGGCGGCGGCTTCCACCGCTACTCGGTGGACGCGCAGTGGCTGGTGCCCCACTTCGAAAAGATGCTCTACGACAACGCTCTGCTCAGCCGCCTCTACCTGGACGCCTTCATGCGCACGGGCAATCCGCTCTACGAGCGCATCGCCTGCGAGACCCTGGACTACGTGCGCCGGGAGATGACCGCGCCGGAGGGCGGCTTCTACTCGGCCCAGGACGCCGACAGCGAGGGCGAGGAGGGCAAGTTCTACGTCTGGACGCCTGCCGAGATCGAAGCGGCGCTGGGCGCGGAAGACGCCCGGCTTTTCTGCGGCTACTACGGCGTGACGCCCAACGGCAACTTCGAGGGGAAGAACATCCTCTTCCTCGGCGGCGGCGCGGAGGCGGGCCTTAGCGAGGAGGATGTTGCTCGCGTGCGGAACGTGCTGAACCCGCAACTCTTGCAGGCGCGGGCGCGGCGCGTCAAGCCGGAGACCGACACGAAAGTCATCAGCGGCTGGAACGGCCTCATGCTCCAATCGTTCGCCCAGGCCGCCCGCCAGTTGGGGCGGCCCGCGGACCGCGAAACCGCTGTTGCCAACGGCGAATTCTTGCTGAGCGCGATGGTGCAGGACGGCCGCCTTGCCCACACCTACACGCCCGGCAAGGCCGCGGGACTGGGGTTTCTGGAGGACTACGGCGGCGTGGCCGTCGGGTTGCTGGCGCTCTACGAGGCCATGTTCGATACCAGGTGGTTCACCGCGGCGCGCGGCCTCTGCGACACCGTCTTGCGCGAATTCTACGACGGCGCCGGCGTGTTCTACGACACCTCGACGCGGCACGAGGAACTCATCGTGCGTCCGCGCAATCTCTACGACAACGCCGTGCCCGCCGGCGCGTCCCTGGCGTGCGAGGCCCTGCTGCGGGTCCATGCCTACACCGGCGACGGCGCGTACCTTGAGCCGGTGGAGGCGGCGCTCCGCCTGCAAGCGGAAGCGTTGGCGAAAGCCCCAAGCGCCTTTGGGCGGATGCTCTGCGCGGCGGACAGCCTCTTAGCGCCGCTCAAGGAAGTCGCTGTCGTGGGCGCTCCCGGGGCGCGGGACACCCAGGCGCTCTTGGACAGCATCAACGAGCAGTACGCGCCGGACATCGTGCTCGCGGCGCGCGATCCTGAAGACGCGGCGGCGGCACAGGCAATCCCGCTGCTGGCGGAGCGGCCGCAAGTTGACGGCCAAGCGACCGCCTACGTCTGCCGCCGGTTCGTCTGCAAGCGGCCCACCACAGACCCGCAGACGCTGCGCGCCCAGGCCGCCGCAACGTAGAACCGCCTACATCACCTCTGAGGAAACCTTTGCGGAGCCCCGCTGAGAGGCGAACAGTTCCCTCTCCCTGGGGAGAGGGTTAGGGTGAGGGGAAATTTCTGCGGCGACTCATGCCAAAGTCGTGCGAAATGAGGTGGTACTGGCGAGGATTCCCCCTCACCCCGGCCCTCTCCCCAGGGAGAGGGGGTTCTTAGCGCCTACCGGTCCAGACATGCAAAGGTCTGCGCAGAGGCACGACATGTCGTGCCCCTACCGGCGTGGCGTGCCCATCCTTGCCGACCATGATCGACGGTGATACGCCGTCATGCCCCTAACGGGGGATGCCGCGTGCCCGTTCCGGTTTACATCTTGCTCCGCGCCACGTTGCCGCCGTAGGCCGACTCGCCCCGCACCAGCAGCCGGTAGGGGTCTTGCACGCCGGCCAGTTCATCCACGCTCACGTAGCCCATGGTCATGCTCGTGCGCGTGCCGTCGGTCAGGTTCGTGCCGACGCGGTGGAAGATCTGGCTGTCGATCACCGCCAGGCCGCCGGCCGGGCTGGGCAACGGCACTTCCTGTGCGCGAATCTCGTCGGTGATGACGCTCTCAACGCTCGATTTCGTGCCGGGATTCTGAATCCAATTGAAGAGGTGCGTGCCCGGCACCACGTGGGTGCAGCCGTTCTCCACCGTAGCCTCTTCCAGGTAGAACAGCACCGTCACGATGTCCCGCGTCCACTGGAGCACGTCGCGGTGCAGTCCCGTGTAGCCGCGCGACGGCGGGTTGAGCGTTGAGTGGTTATGCCGGTTGGTGATGAGTTCGATGTTCGGCCCCAGCAGCGATTCCAGGGAGTCGAGCACAAGCGGGCTGGTGGCGGTCTCTCTGAAGATTGGGTCGCGGTCGAGCACCTGAGATAGCCGGATCACGGCCCCGTGCTTGTCCCGTACGAAGGGTTCAACCTCGTTCTCCACGTCTTTGCGAATTGCCGCTTTCAGCCGCGCCACCGTGTCATCGGACATCCGGCCCGGCAAACGCAAAAATCCATTGTGCCGAAAGAGCTTTATCTGATCATCGGAAAGGGCCATGCCTGCACTCCTAAGGTAATCTGACGTGATGCCCGCGTCACTTCCCACACGCACCTAGCACAATTCTACGCTGCGCTCCACCAAATTGCACCTGAAGCGCGCATTACTCACAGAACCGGCCAACGCGCGCGTCCGCGTACACAAAAAACCACCCGCCCTGCGCAAGCGCAGGGCGGGTGCGAATTCGCGCGTTCAGCGCCTAACGCGACCGTGGATTAGCCGTCGATGCGGGCCTTCCACTCGTCGAGGATAGCCTGCATGTCGTGCTCGGCAGACGCCAGGCCTTCCTGCGGCGTCAACTTGCCCGAGGTCACGTCGTCGACCAACGGGATGCGCCAGCGGCGGCGCAGAGCCTCGGCGCCGGGGATGCCCACGTTGCCCACGCGATGGGGGATCATCTCATTCTGCAGCAGCAGGAATGGATCGTTCTCGTGGAACTCCTCCGAGTGGGTCACGTCGATGCGAATGGGGATACGGTCGAAGCGCTTGCAGAACTTCAGATTCCATTCGGGCCGTGCCCCGAACTCGATGAACGCCCAGCCGCCGTCCGGGTTGGACGCGCTATTGCCGATGTGCCAGGTATGCGTGCCGCCCCAGGTGGCGTGCTTGTCGGTGGAGCGGGGGCGCGGATACGTCATGAAGTGGAAGGTCAGTTCCGGCGCGTTGACCCGCAGCCACTCGCCGCGCTCGGCGTACGTCGCCCAGTAGTTGGCGATGCGGCCGTCCTTGAAGTGCACGTTGGAGCGGATGCCGCTGCCCCTGAGCTGCTTGACGTTATCCCAGCCGCCCTGGATGTCGAAGATCTTCTTCAGCCAGGTGAGCGCCTCCACGGCCTCAGGGCTGTTGATCGTGACCGTCCAGCGATCCTCGCTGAAGCGCGAGCCGCCGAGTTGGGTCAGGGGCACGATCCACTCGTTGTGGCCGCCGCTGCCCCAGAAGGGCGCGTAGCCGGAGACGGTCAGCACGCCGCCCGCGTCCTGCTTGGACGTCTTGGCGACCACTTCTTCCATCTCGTCCCAGTACTGGGGCGGATTCTCCGGGTCGAGGCCGGCTTCCAGATAGCTCTCCGACCGCATGTACATCACCCGCAGGTCGGGGGAATACGAGAAGCCGTAGAGCTTGCCGTCCCAGTAATTCTCCTGGAATAGCGATTCCCAGAACTCGCTCATGTCGACGTTGGAGGCCTTGACGCGCGGCAAGAGGTCGGTCGCCACGCCGGTGAGGCCCCACTCCGGCGAGAACCAGTCGCCGCCTGAGGCAACGTCCGGCGACGCGCCGGCCGCGGCCGCGGTCATGATCGTGTTCCACAGACTGGCCGGTGTGGAGCCGACCACGCGAACTTTGTTGTCATACGCCTCGCGGAAGGCATTCGAGATCTCACCGCCGGTATCGGTGCCAAAGTCGTACTTGGTGGGACTCCAGACCGTCACCACGCCTTCGACCGCGCCCGGCTCGGTCATGGCCTTGGATTCTTCCGCTTCCGCCTTTGCTTCCGGCTCCGCAGCCTCAGGCGCCGCCGCCGGCTGGACGCCGCAGGCCGCCGCCAGCAAAGTAGCCGCGCCAACCCCGGCGCCCGCCAGGAATCCGCGTCGCGAAACGTGCGCTTTCATCATTGCTACCCCTCCTTGAATTGGGGCTAACTACTACCACCGAGATAACGGTAACACTCGCCATCCCTATCGTCAATGCCGCTGTGCCCCATTCCTCCGCTTGCCCTCGCAGCGCCAATGACTCCCTCTCCCGCTGGAGACCTTTGCATAACCCCTTCCCCATTGAGGGGGAAGGTTGGGATGGGGGTGAAATGGCTTGACTTCATACTGTTTTTAGTTGCAAAAGCGCCCTGGATTCCGGCTTTCGCCGGAATGACAGAGTTATGCAAAGGTCTCCGCTGGGAGAGGGAAACGGGATCGGCCCCTGCTCCGCCTTCCACTCCCTCTCCCGCTGGGAGAGGGCCGGGGTGAGGGGAAAAAGTGCTGCACCCCCGGTCCTCAGCTCCCTCACCCTAACCCTCTCCCGGCGGGAGAGGGAACAAGACTGGCCCGCGCTCCGCTTTCCATTCCCTCTCCCCGGAACGAGGGGGCAATGCCTTCGCGCTTACCGCTCACGGACGCCGGGAATGGTGGATTTTCCCCGCCTCCCCCTGCCAGCGCAACGTGAAAGCGTATACCTTGCGTGCCGCCATTGGTATAATACGTTCGTAGGTTCTCACACCCCCTTGACTCAATCCGTCCTATGCAGAGACTATTCGGCAACAAAGAACGGCGCTTCGGCCTCTTGCCCGGCCGGCAGCGGCGGCCCGACGTGCCCGACGAACTCTGGGAGAAGTGCGCCGGCTGCGGCGAGATGATCTACGCCGCGGAGTTCGCGCAGAACGCCCGCGTCTGTCCCAAGTGCGGCCATCACGCCCGCCTGAGCGCCCGCAAGCGCATCGAGTATCTTCTCGATGAGGATTCGTTTGTGGAGCGCGACGGCGAGATGCGCTCGCGGGACGTCCTGGGGTTCGAGCGGCCCGAGCGCAGTTACGAGCAGAAACTCGAGGACGAAGCGGGCAAAGCCGGTATCCCGGAAGCCGTCATCTACGGCACGGGCGCGATTCGCGGCCAGGCCGCGGTGCTGGCCGTCATCGACACCGGCTTCTTCATGGCCACCATGGGCTCGGCCGTGGGCGAGAAGATCACCCGCGCCATCGAGCTTGCCACGGAGACCCGCACGCCGCTGGTCATCGTGTCGGCGTCGGCCGGCGCGCGCATGGAAGAAGGCATGTTCTCGCTCATGCAGATGGCCAAGACCTCCGCCGCCCTGTCGCGGCTGCACGAGGCGGGCGTGCTCTACGTCTCGGTGCTCACCGATCCCACGCTGGCCGGCGTCACCGCCAGTTTCGCCACCCTCGCCGACGTGATCGTCGCCGAACCGCAGGCCACGATTGGCTTTACCGGCCCGCGCCTCATCGAGCAGATCACCCACGCCAAACTGCCCGCCGGCACCCACTCCGCCGAATTCATGCTGGAACGCGGCATGGTGGACTGCATCGTGCCCCGCAGCGACCTGCGCCGCGCCCTCGCCCGCTTGATCAGCCTCTACGCGCCGCGGGCGGCGGAGCCCGGCGCGGACGGTTCGGCGCCGTCGAGCGACGGCGCGCACGCGGAGACGGTAGTCTAGCGATGGCGTACGAATTCGAACAACCCCTTGCCGCTCTGCGCGAACGCATCGACGCCCTGGAGGCCGACTGGCGCAAGAACGGCGCGCCGGACGGCGTAGCGCAGGATCTGCACGCCCTCCGCTCCGAGCTCGATCGACAGACGGCCGAGGTGTTCGCGCAACTCTCGCCGTGGGAGCGGGTGCAACTGGCGCGGCATCCGCAGCGGCCCCGCACGCTGGACTTCATCCGCCACGCTTTCACTGACTTCGTGGAACTCCACGGCGACCGCCACTATGGCGACGATCTGGCCGTGGTCGGCGGGCCGGCGCGCCTGGACGATACGCCGGTGATGGCGCTGGGCCACCAAAAGGGCAAGGACGCCAAAGACAACCAGCAGCGCAACTTCGGCATGGCGCATCCGGAGGGCTTCCGCAAGGCGCGGCGGCTGATGCTCCAGGCGGAAAAGTTCGGGCTGCCGCTCTTCACCTTCCTCGACATTCCCGGCGCCAGCCCCTTCCTGGCCGATGAGGAACGCGGCCAGGCGTGGGCAATCGCCGAAAACCTGCTGACCATGAGCCGGCTGCGCACGCCGATCGTCGTCACCGTCATTGGCGAAGGCGGCAGCGGCGGCGCGTTGGCCCTGGGCATCGGCGACCGTGTGCTCATGCTGGAGCACAGCATGTACTCGGTGGCCTCGCCGGAGGGGGCGGCCTCCATCGTTTGGAAAGACGCGAAGTTCGCGCCCGAGGCGGCCGGCTCCCTGAAGCCCTTTGCCCGCGACCTGGAAGCGCTCGGCATCATCCACCGCGTCGTGCCGGAACCGCCCGGCGGCGCGCACGTGGACCCCCGCGCCGCGGCTCAGTCCCTCAAGTCCGCTCTTGCCGAAGAGTTGAAGGCACTCCGCGCCCTGCCGCTCACCACCCTGGTAGAGCGCCGCTACGACTTCTACCGCTCCCTCGGCGTCGTCGCCCCCTAGCGCAAAGTCCTCTCCTCCTGCCTCGCACGCGAAATGACAAGAACTGACACCCTCTTCCTGGTCTAGACACCCTCATTCTGGTCCAGACACCCTCTCCCTGGGGAGACCTTTGCGTAACCCCTTCCCCATTGGGGGGAAGGTTGGGATGGGGGGTGAAATGGCTTGAAATCATGCAATCTTTAGGTGTAAAACCGCTCTGGATTCCGGTTTTCACCGGAATGACGGAGTTATGCAAAGGTCTCCTGGGGGAGAGGGCCGGGGTGAGGGGGCAATGCTGTCGCATTTAACCCTGACGTTGGCAACCACGGCGAATCCGCGCTGACAATGCCCCTGACCTGACGTCAACAAGGTGTAGGGGCACGACAAGTCGTGCCCCTACACCTTGTGACAAGCCGTGGCTCTCAGCGACCCTCAATTCCGGTAGCGCAGGTTCGCAGCGGACGCGCGCGTAACCTGCGTCTTTCTTCGGTCTACCCTCTGCGTGTCCGTTCCTCGCGCATCCGGCGGGGGACAAGCCCCCGCGCTACGCAATTGCTACACGAATAGGGGACAAGACCCCGCGCTACGTTAGTGCGACACCAATAGAAAACCAGCCCCCGCGCTGCGTTGATGCGACACCAATAGAAGACCCGCCCCCGCTCTACGTTAGTGCGACCGCATCGAGAGAAGGATTCGCCGCTGCGAGACTTCCGCCGCCGCTGCTACTCCAGGCCGAAGATCGTATCCAAGGACTCCGCCATGATGCGCGCGCCCAGCGCCGGATTGTGGCGCATCGGCCCAATCTCCACCGTCACGAAGTCGTCGTATCCGATTTCCTGCCATGCCCGGCGCACCGCCGGCCAGTCCACCGAACCTTCCAGCAAGGTCGTGAAGTAGCCGCCAGGCCGCTGGACCACGAAATCCTTCACGTGGCACTTCACGATGCGCTTGCCGAGGATGCGTATCCACTGCTCCGGGTAGCCGTAGGCCAGGATGTTGCCCACGTCGAAGTACGCGCCGACGTGCGGATCATCGATCTCGTCCACGAAGCGGGCGAACTCCAGCGGGCTGAGCAGGAATTTGTTCCACACATTCTCGACGCCGATCGTCACGCCCAGGCTGCGCGCCTTGGGCACAAGCCCGCCGAGCGCGTCGCGGGCCCGGTTGTAAGCGTCGTCGTAGGCCGTGTCTTCGTCAACCACGCCCGGCACAACCAGGAGCGTATTCGCCCCGATCTCATGCGCGATTTCCAACATGCGCTCGTTGATGCGCGCCGCGTGCGCCCGCTCGTCCGCATCTCCGGCGGTCATGCGCACCTGCCAGTTCAACCCGGTGTAGGTGCTGGGCAACTCCAGGCCGATGGACTCCGCGTGCTTGCGGATTGCCCGCAACTCATCATTGGTGAGGTTGACGTGCAGAGACCCCTCGTTCGCGAACGTCAACTCCACGCCGTCGAAACCCGCCGCCTTGGCGGTATCCAGAATCTCGCGCGGCTGCCAATCGCCCGGCAAAGCGCCCCGGTTGAGACCTTTCTTCATGAGTGCCTCTCTTACTCCTCGTTGCTAACCCGTCCCGCGCCAAAATCCTGCCGGCGCGAAACGGCGTTGGGCGGACCACTATAACCAACCATGAAACCCGTTCGAGGGGCAGAAGTCAATTGTGCGGCACAGAGCGGCAAGAGAGAACGGACTGCGGCGCCGCGCGCTTGCCGCCGGTACCCGTTGTGACTACGAGTACTGCGCGGTACAATGAGTCCGCCGGGGGCTGACGGGCGCTGCTCAAGCGAACGAAACCGGGAGCGCGCATCGTAGCGCTCCTTTCTGCACGTGCCAGGGCGAGGATAGCTTGATGTTCCGCACGATCGGGCACGCCGTCGTGTCCTTCCGCGTCCTCGTGATTCTCTCTTGGATTGCCCTCGCGGTGGTCCTCGGTCTCACCGCCCCTTCCATCAGGGACGTTTCTTCATCCGACCAGACCAGTTTCCTCCCCTCCGCGTCCGATTCCATCACCGCCCGCGCGCTGGAGGCGGAGAAGTTCGAGGCCGGCGGCAGCGCCGGCAGCGGCCTGTTGGTCTTTGTGCGGGAGGGCGGCCTCACCCCCGCCGACCGCGCCTTTGCCGAGGACATCCACAACTGGCTGCTTTCCCCCGAAGGTCCGGCCATCGTGCAGGACGTCGTCTCCGTCTTCAGCCACCCGGAGCAGGCGGGCACGCTGATCAGCCCGGACAACGCGGCCATGCTGCTCACGGTCAATCTCACGATCGCGGCGTTTCAGCCGGCGGCGGACGATCTGACCCATGCCATCCGCGAGCGTGTGAAACAGGGAATACCGGACGGGCTGACGGTGCACTTCTCCGGTGAAGCCGGGATTGGCACCGATCTCGTTGCCAGCGTCGCCGAGAGCACCGACCGCACCAGCATCGTTACGGTTGTGCTCGTCATCGCCCTTCTCTTCTTCATCTACCGGTCCCCGCTGGCAGTCCTCATCCCCCTCATCACGATCACGCTCGCGTATCTCGTGTCCCGGGGCATTCTGGGCTACCTGGCCCAGGCCGGTTGGCAGATTTCGTCGCTCCTCGATACGTACATGGTGGTGCTCGTCTTTGGCGCGGGCACCGACTACTCGCTCTTCTTCATCTCGCGCTTTCGGGAGGAACTGGCGCAGAATCCGGCGTATGAAGCGGCGGTACGCTCCGTGCAGCGCATCGGCGCGGTGATTTCCGCCAGCGCCCTTACCACGATGGTCGGCCTCTCCGCCCTTGGCATGGCGCGCTTCGGCATCCTGCAGACTATGGGGCCCGGTCTGGCTTTTGCCGTAGGCATCACGCTGCTTGCCGGGCTTACGCTGACGCCCGCCTTGCTCTCCCTCTTTGGCCGCCATCTCTTCTGGCCGCGCAGGATCAGCGTCGAGAATACCCAACCGTCTGCGTTCTGGGTGCGGGTGAGCAACCTGGTCGCCATTCGCCCGCTCATCCCGGTGATCGTCATCACCGTACTTCTCGCTCTTCCCTACCTGGGTCTCACACAGTTCCGCGAGAACATCGCGATGATCGCGGCGCTGCCAAAGTCCATGGATTCGCGCCAAGGCTTCGATGCCATGGCCAGGCACTACCCGCCAGGCGAGTTCGCCCCCGCGTCGGTGCTGCTCGAGTTCCCGCAAGACGCCGCCCTCACGTCCACGCCGTACCTGCGGGCGCTCGCGGCGCTCCAGGATGAACTCATGGCGTTGAGCAACGTTGCGCAGACCCGCAGCCTCATCGATCCCTCCGGCGACGGCGCCGCCTCGGTATTCTCGGTGCCGGGGCAACTCGACCAGATTCTGGCCTCCCTGCGCGCGCCGCCGGAAGATCAAGGAGCGCCGGCCGGGAACCGGCTTGGCGCATTGGCGGCGCAGGTGGACGCGCTGCGGGCGTACCTGGCTGAGTTGGGAAGCGCCTTTCCCGACGTGGCGCAGGGGGCGCAATTCACACAGGCGCGCGACGCGCTGGCACATCTGGCGATCATCACCACCGCCATCCGCAACCAAGCCCACCCCGGCGCGCAGTTGCGGCAGATGGCGGAGCAACTGCGCGCGCCCGCTCCGTCCGCGGGCGCGTCCGACCCCACGGCGGCATTGGCGGGAGCGAGCCGTTATCTGGTGGAACTCGCCGCAGCGTTCCCGGACGTTCGCGGGGAGCCGGCTTTCGGCGAAGCGGCCTCGCTGCTGGAGACCGCCCAACAGTTCGCCCAGGCTTCGACCGCGTCGTCCGGCCTCACCGCCGAGCAGCGCGCGGCGCGGCAGTCCCAGTTTGTCGCTCTCACGGGCTCTCTAGCCGACCGGCTTGAGCGGCTTGCGGCGTTCTTCGACTCGAGACCGGACGCGGAATTCACGCCCAGCGGCCCGCCCGCCGCGGAGTCCGCGGACTATCCGCTTGCCCCGGCGATCTTGGTTGCGGCGGAGTCGCTCACCAACTTGCGCGCGGTCTTCGCGGCCTACCCGCACCCGTACTTCATCCCCACGGCGCTCCCCGGCGCGGCGCAGGCCGCGAGCGCGCTTACGCCGCACTTCATTTCGGCTGACGGCGCGACCATGCGCTTCTTCGTGATCCTTGCGGAAGATCCGCTGCACGCGGCGGCAATCGACGGCTTGGAGGAAATCCGCGAGACGCTGCGGCGGCAGAGCGCGGGGCCGTTGTCCGCGGCGCGCATCTCCGTCGGCGGCGCCACCGCCGAGATTACCGACATGCGGCACGTCGTCCGGCAGGACATTCAAGCGGTAGGCGTCGTGACGGTGGTGGGAGTCTTTGGCGTTCTCGCCATTCTGCTCCGCAGCCTGGTCGCCCCGATCTACCTGGTCGCCACCGTCGTCTTTTCGTACGGCAGCAGCCTGGGACTCGTGACCCTCCTCTTCCAGGGCGTGCTCGGCCACCAGGGGGTCTACTACCTCTTGCCCCTGACGATGATGGTCATGCTCGTCGCGCTCGGGGCGGACTACAACGTCTTCCTGGTGCACCGCATCCGGGAAGAGAGCGCGTCGCTGCCGCTGCGCGAGGGCGTGCGCGTGGCCTCGGCGCGCACCGGCGCCATCATCACCGCCGCCGGCGTCATTCTGGCCGGCACCTTTGGCGCGCTCACGGCGGCGCCGCTGGAAATGCTCTTCCAAACGGGCGCTGCCATCGCGCTGGGAATCCTCATCGACGCGCTGGTCGTGCGCTCGCTGCTGGTGCCCGGTATTGCCACCTTGGTGGGCAGCGCGAATTGGTGGCCGGCCTCTGTGCGCGCCAACTGGTGGCCGCTCCTCCCCGCCGGTACCAGAGCGCCCCTTGGGGGCGACCAGGGCCTGGCGCGGGGAATTGTCTTTGTATCCGTCGCCGCGCTCATTGCGGTGACGTTCGCGACCCGCAACGTCTGGTATCCGGATACCGCGGCGGCATCCACCGGCGCCAGCGCGGCGGCGGCAGCGACGCCGCCCGCGACGCCAACCGCCACGCCCCAATTGCTGGCGGCGCCACAGACGCCGCAGCCAACTCCCGCGCCGGCTCCGACGCCCGGCAGTTCACCAACACCGGCCCCCGCACCCACGCCGCCGACTCCGCTGCCCGAAACCGCCGAGTACGTCGTGCAGGCCGGCGACACGCTCACCGCCATCGCCCAGGAGTTCGGCGTGACCGTGGCGGCGCTGGCGGAGTTGAACGAGATCACTGATCCTGATGTGATCTTCGCCGGCCAACGCCTAAGGATTCCGGCGCCCTGACGCGCTAACCCTGGAAGATGCTGGCGCAATCCCGCGCCAGCAACGCGCCTGCGCCTAACGGTCGTTGGCGCGCAGAGCCGCCGCCTCCCAATGGATAAGCGGAATCGTCAAGGTGTAGGGATATTCCCAACCGGTTGCCACCGGCTGCAGCAGAGACGCGAGAACGTCAATGGCGCGACTGTGATCATCGGCCTTTAGATTCAGCGTCCGTCCAAGCTGGCGCGCCGCTTCAGGAAGATCCGCGAATTGCAGTTTTCGCCTCACGTTGAAGGGCTCCACCCATGGCAGCACGCCCAGCGCCTGCAAGCCCCAGACAACGTGGTCCGGCCCCGCGCCGGTAATGAATGGACCTCTACCAAGCGCCTGGCTGAGTGCGTTCAGAAGCACGTGCGGCGTGCCAATGCTGAAGATGACGAGCACACGCGAACGCGCCAGCGCCGAGAACCGCTCCAGCGCGTAGCGCAGGTCGTCAGTGCGGTAGAGGCAGTTGGCGGCGAGCACGTAGTCGTGGGGAGCAATCTGCGTATCCTCCCACCTATCCGGCTGGGGAGTGACGCCCTCAACCCCCTGCTCCTCCAGTTTGCGCCTCAATACGGCCAACATGTCGGGGCTGTATTCAAGGGCGGTCACGGCGCAACCCTTCTCCGCCAGCGGGAGCGCGTAGTTTCCCGTGCCGGCTCCAATGTCGAGGACCGAAGCGCCCGCAGGGGCCAACTCCAGCACCCGCCCCAGCAAGTCGGGAGCGCGCTTCGTCTGTGTATTCGGTCCGTCGAAGTCGTGGGCGAGTTCCCGCCAGACCGCCAAATCCACCGCATCGTCCAGTCTGGGGCCCCGGTCTGTGCCCGCTTGCTGTTCCGCGCGCCAGAGCGCAAATGGGTCGAACGGCAGGCGGGGCGTTTCGCTCGTTCCTTCCATCGGTAGTTTCACGCAATGTACTCCTTTGTAACCTGGCCGGAGAAGCTTCCGCACTCTCCCGGCTCAAAAAACGGAAAGCTCTGTTGTCCACATCGGACCCGCGCCTGATCCGAACCTGTTGCAGAGGACGCTCGGCGCGAGCGTGACGGCCTGCATCGTGTCTCTTTCCGCTCCCTCTTCGTGCCCGGGGCTTGGGACGCTTCCTCTCTTTACTTGACAACAGTTCTCGTTAATTCTACACTATCCCCGTTTATTGGGAATGGTATTGCGTATGAATTGCAATAGGAGGTTTGTGCTGTGAAGGATACGCAACTCAACCGGCGCAGTTTTCTCGCCGGCGCGGCAGCAACCGGACTTGCCGCCTTGGCGGCCGCCTGTGGACCGGCGGGCTCCCCGGGACCCGCAGACGCAGCCGACGCTCAGGGCGAGACGAAGGCGCCGAGCGCACAAGGGTCGGCCGATGCGCCTCCCCGCAACCGCAGCAGCGAGGAACTCATCCTCGCGGCCCCGCGCGACCTGGCCAATGGTCTTGAAGACCCGTATTTCACGCATCTAATCGTGAATGCGTGGAACAGTCTCTCCAAACTGGACAACGATCTGGTGCCCCAGCCCGAGTTGGCCGAGTCGTGGGAATCGAGCGACGATGCGCGGGTGTGGACCATCAAGCTCCGCCCCGGGATAACCTTCCATGATGGCGGTGAGTTCGATGCCGGCGCTGTTGCCGCCAATATCGAGCGCTACGTCAAGATCAGCCCGCGCAGTTCGCGCTTTTTCGGCTACAGCAAGGAACGGGCCCTGGGCGAGTTCGAGAAGGTCGAGGCGGTGGACGCGAGCACGGTGCGGCTGACTCTGGGCCAGCCCCGGCCCGCGCTGCCGCACACGATGTCTAATTTCTACTCGGCGATGTTCTCACCGGCATCCTTTACGGCCGAAGGGAGCTTCAATGCGCCGCCGGCGAGCACCGGGCCGTTCAAGATTGTCGAGTGGGAGAAAGGCCAACACCTCATTCTGGAGGCCTTTGATCGGTACCATCGCGGCGCGCCGGCGGTGAAGCAAATCATCCTTCGCTCCTTGCCGGACCCCAATACGCGTGTCGCGGCGTTGCGCTCCGGTGAGATTGACGGCGTGGTCGACCTCGGTGGTTTGCAGCCGCAACAGGGCGCGCAGTTGCGCGGAGAGGGCGCAGTGGTCGTGAATTCAAAGCCCATCGCGCTCTTCCAGTACCTGTCGTTCAACAGTAGGAAACCGCCGTTCGACAAGCCCGAGATGCGCCAGGCAGTGAACATGGCCATCGACCGGGAGTCGCTGGCGTCCGACCTGTGGCATGGCTTTGCCACGGCCGGGAAGAGTATCTTGCCGTCGTTTGCCACCACGTGGGCGCGCCAGGACCTCGTCCCGGAATACAACCCGCAAAAGGCGCAGGAGTTGGCGCAAGCGGCCCTCGGCGGTCAGCGGATGAAGATCACAGCGCCCATCTCGTCGCTGCAGAACAACCGTTACCCCTACAAGAGCCTGTTTGAAGTCATCCAGGCCGTCATTGCGCCGCTGGGCTTGGACGCCGAACTCCAGCTCATCGAGCATGCGGCTTGGAAAGAAGTGGTTGCGAACGGGGACTATAACCTGACCGTGAGCACCTTCGGCTGGGCCAACGGTGATCCTGACTACATCTTCAGCCGCTTCATGCACTCGCAGGGCAATACCAATGCTACGCGGCACTTCGACTATAACGACCCCGAGGTCGACAGTCTCATCGAACAGGCAGCCGTCGCGCTAGACTACAATGAGCGCAGAGCCCTGTACGACCAGTTGCAGGAGATCGCGTTCAATGACGTGCGCTTCGCGGCGCTGCTCTACGATCACGTCGTCTATGCCCACCACCCAGCCGTGAAGGGCTACAACGTGAGCGCGCTCTACCAGCCGACCCTGGCGGATATCTCCGTGGACTGATTCCGGTCGGCAACGTGGTTCGTCCGAGGCGGCGGCAGGGGCCGGCTGGCGGCTGAGGGCCCCAGCCGCCGCCTCGTTTGCGAGGAGTCAATACAATGGTCCGCTACACGTTGAGCCGTCTCCTCGCGCTGGTACCGGTGCTCCTGGGCGTCTCGCTGCTGGCCTTTCTCCTGGCCAATCTTTCGCCGGGCGATCCGGCCGAGCTCGCCCTGAGCCAAGGCGACCAGGAGCCAACGGCGGCGGAAATCGCGGCCAAACAGGAGGAGTTGGGACTCAACGCTCCCATGCCGCTGCGTTACGTCCGCTGGCTCGGTGACGTGGCCCGCGGGGACCTGGGACTGACGTACACCGACCGCGTGCCGGTGTTGCCGGAATTGGCCCGGCGCATTCCCGCGACGGTCAAGCTCGCCACGGCCGCCCTGCTCCTGGCCCTGGTCTTGGGAGTTTCGATTGGCACGGTGACGGCCGTGTACCGCGGCTCGCTGGTGGACGAAGCCGGCCGGGTGCTCGCCTTGCTCTGCGCCTCGCTGCCGAGTTTTGCGGTGGCGCTGATCCTGGTCTATGCTTTCGCCGTGACGCTGCGGCTTCTGCCGGTCGCGGGCTACGGCGACGGCCACCCCCGGTACCTGATCTTGCCTGCCATTTCCCTCAGCGTCTTCACGATGGGTACACTCGTCCGGCTGACCCACGCCAGCGTGTTGGAAGTCTTGGGGCAAGACTATATTCGCACGGCCTACGCCAAGGGCCTGAGCAAGGGGGTGGTCGTGCTCAGACATGCGTTGCGGAACGCGCTCCTCCCGGTCGTCACGGTCGCCGGCACCCAGTTCGGCCAACTCCTCGGCGGGGCGGCCATCGTCGAGACGATCTTTGCGTGGCCGGGCGTGGGCAAGCTGGTGGTGGACGCGATCTACGCGCGCGACTACCCCATCATCCAGGGCTTCGTGCTGATTGCCGGCCTGACGTTCGTGCTCGTCAATCTGGCGACCGACCTGCTCTACGCCGTAATCGATCCGCGCATCCGCTTGGGCGCGCGGGCGCAGGGTGGAGGCGACGACCATGCCTAGCCCCGCGCTGCCGGCCGCCCCGGCGCCAACGGAGACGCTGCGCGACGAAGAGCTCTATGCGGTCGGCGAGCACTCCCCGTGGCGCGCGGCGCGACAGGTGTTACGGGCCGATCGGGCGGCGCTCGGCGGCCTGATCTTGCTGGGTCTGTTCGTCGCCGTCGCGGCAGCGGCGCCCCTCATCGCGCCGCACGATCCGCTCGCCATTCACTTGAGCGACAAACTGCAAGGCCCCAGCGCGCGCTATCCGCTCGGGACCGACCAACTGGGCCGCGACCTGGCGAGCCGGCTCATCTACGGCGCCCGCGCCACCCTGGGGAGCGCCATTCCCACGACCATCGGGTTGCTCCTCGTTGGTCTGGCGATCGGCATTTCGGCCGGTTTTCTCGGCGGGTGGGTAGACCGCGTCGTGGTGGGCGGTATCGACGTGTTACTGGCGCTGCCGCGGCTGATCCTTTCGCTGGCATTGGTCGGCTTTCTCGGCCCCAGCCTCCAGAGCCTCCTGATCGCCATCATCGCCGTCGGCTGGGCCGATCACGCCCGCATCTTTCGCGCCGCGACGCTCGCGGCCCGCGAATGGGAGTTCGTGCTGGCGGCACGCGCGCTGGGCGCCTCGAACCTGCGTATCATGGCGCGGCACATCCTGCCCAATATCATCGGCCCCATCGTGGTGCTCGCCACGCTGGACCTGGGCCACATCATCCTGATGATTTCATCGCTCAGCTTTCTGGGCTTGGGCATCCAGCCGCCGACCCCGGAATGGGGCGCGATGCTGAACGACGCCCGCACCTACCTCGACCAAGCGCCGCATCTGGTCCTCTTGCCGGGGCTGTGCATTCTCCTGTCCGTCTTGGCGTGCAACTTGCTTGGAGACGGGCTGCGCGCGGCCCTGGATCCGCGCTCGCGGCACCGCTAATCGAAAGAAGATTTGCTAAACTGGGAGTACAAGCGAGCACCGATGGCCGAAATATCAAAGCAATCCCACTCAGAGCAAACGCCTCTGCTTGCGGTGCAAGGGCTATGCGTCTCGTTTGCCACCTCCGACGGCGACGTGCCTGCCGTGCAGGACGCGGCCTTCGACATCGGGCCGGGGCGCATTCTCGGTTTGGTCGGCGAATCCGGCTGCGGCAAGTCCGTCACGGCTTTGGCCCTGATGGGGTTGCTGCCCTCGCCGCCGGCCTGCGAGCTTGCCGGTGAGATCCGGCTGGAAGGCCGTAATCTACTCACGCTCCGCGAACGGGAGCGGCAGAGGATTCGCGGCCGGGACATCGCGATGATCTTCCAGGAACCGATGACCTCGCTCAATCCCGTGCAACGGGTCGGGGATCAGATTGCGGAGGCGGTTCGCGTACACCGGCGCGTGAATCGACGCGCGGCGCGGGAGCAAGCGGTCGCGTTGCTCCACCAGGTGGGAATCCCGGCTCCGGCCGAGCGCTCCCGCGCGTATCCCCACGAACTGAGCGGCGGCATGCGCCAGCGTGTAATGATCGCGATGGCCCTGGCGTGCCGCCCAGCCTTGCTGATCGCGGACGAGCCAACGACGGCGCTTGACGTGACCATTCAGGCCCAAGTCCTCGATCTGCTCCGGGAACTTCAGGAAGAGTTGGGGATGAGTCTGCTGTTCATTACCCACGATCTGGGAGTGATTGCTGAGTTGGCCGACGACGTGGCCGTTATGTATGCCGGGCGAATCGTCGAGTACGCGCCGGTCGAGACCTTGTTCAAGGCCCCGCAACACCCCTACACCCAAGGGCTGCTCATGAGCATGCCCTCACTTGCCACCGACCGCAGCCGGCAACTCCCGGCCATCGCGGGCAGCGTGCCGCATCCGAGCCGGCTGCCGGCCGGCTGCGCCTTCACCCCGCGCTGCCCCCATGCGCTGCCACATTGCATGACCGAACGGCCACCGGAGGTAGCCGCAGGGCCGGGCCACCGCGTCCGCTGCTGGCTGCACGCTTCCGCGCCGCCGGCCGGTGGCGCCCAGTCATCCGTCTCCGGGCAGGCGCCGCCATGAGCGGCACACGCGAGACAGAGCCGCTGCTCCAGGTCAGAGACCTGGTCAAGCACTTTCCGGTGCGGGGAAGCCGGATCGGTCGCCGGCCGGCGGTGCGGGCAGTCGATGGAGTCTCCTTCCACATCCGGCGCGGCGAGACGTTTGGCCTCGTAGGAGAATCGGGCTGCGGCAAGACCACGACCGGGCGCGTCATCCTGCGCCTCATTCCCGCGACCGGCGGCCGCGTGCGCTTTGCCGGACAGGACGTGTTCAAACTGCGCGGCCGCGCCCTCGCCGCCTGGCGCCGGCAGGCCCAGATCATCTTCCAAGACCCCTATGGCTCCCTGAATCCACGTGTGACCGTCGGCGCCAGCATCGCTGAGGGATTGGTTGTGCACGGCTTGGGCACGCAGCGCGAGCGAGAGGCGCAGGTGCATGAGGCGCTCACGGCCGTCGGCCTGCGTCCCGAATACGCGCGGCGTTACCCGCACGAGTTCAGCGGGGGGCAACGCCAGCGTATCGGCATTGCCCGGGCGCTGGTCCTGCAACCCCAACTCATCGTCTGCGATGAACCGGTTTCGGCGCTGGACGTCTCGGTGCAGGCGCAAGTTCTCAACCTGCTGCGCGACGTACAGGCCGCGCGCGGCCTGACCTACCTGTTCATCGCCCACAACTTGGCGGTGGTCCGGTACATCGCGGACCGGATCGGGGTGATGTATCTCGGCAAACTGGTGGAGACCGCGCCCGGCGACGAGTTGTACCGGCAGCCCCGGCATCCCTATACCCAGGCGCTGCTCTCGGCCATTCCGCAGCCGCGACCGGGAGAGCGCCAGGAGCGGATCGTGCTCGGCGGCGACGTGCCCAGCCCGCTCCATCCCCCGTCAGGCTGCCCGTTTCACCCGCGCTGCGCCCACGTGATGCCCGTGTGCAAGCAGGTCATGCCGCCGACCAGGGAGGTAGGCACCGGCCATACGGTTGCCTGTCACTTATACGAAGACGAGACGCGCTGAACGCGGACAATTGATCAGGTCTCGGCCTGTGTGAGAGGGCTGCCCACACGGCGGAGGCGGCGCCAAGAGCCGTGTGCCTGGGCCGGCCCGCTGCCGGGTCGAACGAAGTTTCGCGTGGGCATGGGTGAAGGCAAGGAAGCGCTGCCAGGCAACGGTGGCCGGGGCCGTCTATCATTCCGTTTCCTCTTCATGCCCGCGGATTGAGGCGCTTCTTGCCTCTAATTGACAACTGTTCTCATTAAATGCTACACTACCTGTGCCAATTGGAAGTGAGTGTTCGTATGCATTGCGATAGGAGGTCTGGACTATACTGGATCATCCTTGATTGAGTTGACGCCGTGTCCTCGCCGCCGCGACTGGAACCGGACGTGCGGCCATTACGGCCGGCTGTGGACTGGCGCAGGGTGTTCCCCAATATGACGGGGAGAGGCCGGGATGGGTGTGAGAAGGCTTGTATCCCGCGGTTAATCCCGTCCGGTAGCGCAGGTTTGCAACCTGCGATCAGTTCCTTCCGGTAGAGTAGGTTTGCAACCTGCGTCGCATTCGCTCGGCGTTCGCAAGAGTGGGACTGCCAAGACCGATTGGTGAATTCCTCATTGGTAGGGATCTCTCTAAAGGTATTGGCCGTCCACGGTTTACACGCGCATCGTAACGCTTTGGCTGAGCGCCAAAGACAGCATCGAGTAACCAAACAGACGAAAGAGGAGGAGAGATGGAAATCGGAATGCTCCCGACACTTAGTCGCAATAATCGCTTCGGGCGGTTGGCGCAAACGGTAGCTGTGGGTCTTGTCGTATTCGCTATGGCTTTCCTGGCTGCCTGCGCAAGTGACGAGGATTCCCAAGCGCCTGTCGAGGAGGCGCCCAAAGCCGACTTGCCGCGGCTACAGGTGGTGACAACCACCAACTTCCTGGCAGATTGGGCGCGGGTGGTAGGCGGAGACAGAGTGGAGGTCTTCAGCCTGCTGCCGGTGGGTGGCGACCCGCACCACTTCCAGCCCACACCCCGCGACATTGCCAGGGTAGCCGATGCGGATCTCGTCTTGTCTGTCGGCCTCTTGCTGGAGGCCGCTTGGCTGGAGGAACTCTTGCACAACGCCAGTGCGGATGAATCCAAGATAGTCGCGCTTGGTGAAAGCGTCGATCCGATCGAGTTCACCGAGATCGCTATGCATGACGATCACGAGGATGAAGGCGACCACCATGACGAGATGCTCATAGGGCGCTTGCTCGTCGGCGATGGCGAGGAAGGGAAAGTTTCCGTCATCGACCTGGAAACCGGCGCGGTGGACCAGAACCGCTTCGACCTGGGTTCGCGGGCCGGCCTGATCTACTCCACCGAGAATGGCCGCTTTGCATTCGCCGTCTCCGCGGAAGCCGACACGGCTCACGTCTTCGATGGCGGGATATTCATGGAGGCTCATGGAGACCACGAAGACCTGGTAGAATCAGACACGCGTATGCTTCCCCTGGACTTGAGCGGGGACAGTCCCGTGAACGTGCATATTGGCGATGATTGGGCGGCGATCTTCTACGCGGGCTCCGGTGAAGTGGTGCTTCTCGACCTACATGAACTGGAAGAGCATGGGGACAGCTATGTTCCTCTACGGATGGACGCAGGCCCCCAGCATGGAGCGGCGGTACCCCTGGATGACGATCTGTTCGCCGTAACCATCAAGCATCCGGATTACCCCGGCAACGCTGACGCTCGGCTTCCGATTGGCGCGGAGATAAGAGAACTGGACGGCACTGTCCTCTACAGCGCTGAGGGTTGCGACTCGCTGCAGGGAGGCACAAGCAACGGCCACGAGGCCGCATTCGGATGCCTCGGGGGCGTCTTGGTTCTGGAGGCTCATGATGGCGAGTATTCCCATGTCTTCATAGCGCCGGACGGGGTTGCTGAAGACTTCCAGGTGACAGACGTTTGGGGCTTCCACGGCCTGGATCACTTCTTTGCCCTGGGCTCGGCGTCCGGGCTGTACGTCGTGGAGCCGGAAGAGGAGACGATGGAGTTGCTCCTCGCCGCTACGGATAGCCTCCACCCAATCCAAATCCAGTTTGGCCATGGTGGTGAGACTCTGTTGGTGGTCATGAGCGACGGTGAACTTCGTGTGTATGACGCTCACGACGGGGATCTGATGGCTTCCAAGGCCGGCTTCCTGGCGACACCGGTGGAGACAGGCTTCTGGACGCGCCCGCACCTGGCCGTGGCGCCAGGCGCAATCTTCGTCACGGACTCGGTGGGAGGCGAGGTGCTGCAGCTAGACGAGCACGACCTGGAGGTGGTCCGGCACTGGCACGTAGAGGGCGTGCCCACCAAGATTACCTTCGTAGGAATCGCGGGACATGCTGAACACGAAGACGAACATGGCCATGATGGACACGCGCACGGCGCGTACGATCCTCACTTCTGGTTCGATCCGATCCGCGTGAAGATCGCCGTCAACGAGATAGCCGCCCGGCTTGCGATTCTAGACCCGGACAACGCGAGCCTCTACTACCAAAATGCGGCTGAGTACGAGGTGAAGCTCGACGAGCTACACGCCTGGATCCAAGAGCAGGTCAGCGTGTTGCCGCCGGAGCGCAGACTGTTGGTTACGTCACACGACAGCCTCGCCTACTTTGCGAAGGCGTATGGGTTCGAGGTGGTCGGTCTGGTCATCCCGTCACTCTCAACGCACGTGGAGCCCTCCGCGGAGCACATTGCGGCACTGGTCGACGTGATTCGCGAGCATGAGGTGCCGGCATTGTTTGGCGAGACGACTGTCAGTGACAGGCTGGCACAGGCCGTCGCGAGGGAGACCGGCGCGGAGGTGGTCCAGCTCTACTCAGGATCGCTTGGGCCGGAGGACAGCGACGCCGGCACGTACCTTGGCATGGTGCGCGCCAATGTGACCCGAATTGTTGAGGCATTGAAGTGAACACCGCCCCGAACGCGCATAGAGCGAGCGTATCGCTTCGGAACGTGACTGTCGAGCTCGATGGGCACATGGCCCTGAACGACGTCACCTTCGACGTGGACGCGGGAACGCTCATGGGCGTTGTCGGACCGAATGGAGCCGGCAAGAGCACCCTGTTCAATGCCATTGCCGGTCTCCTTCCGGTTCACCAGGGCAAGGTAACTCTGAACCGTGTAGACCAGGGGGGCGGGGCGCTGGCGTACGTGCCTCAGCGGGAGAGCGTCAACTGGCGCTTTCCCGTGACCGTGTCGGACGTTGTCATGATGGGCCGGCGCTGCCGGCTCAAGTGGTTTCAGCGGCCTGGAAAGAGAGACCGAGAACTGGTCAAGGCGTGCATCTGCCGTGTGGGCCTGTGGGAGCATCGCTCCGCGCTCATGACGGAGCTATCGGGAGGACAGAGGCAAAGGGTGTTCGTCGCCAGGGCTCTGGCCCAGGAGGCGAGCGTCCTTCTCCTTGATGAGGCCTTCAGCGGCGTCGACGTCGGCGCTCAAGAGGGCCTCGTCGAGGTCCTTCGATCGCTGCGGGATGATGGGTGCATTGTCATGCTGGCGACCCACGACGTCACCAACCTGGCCGGCCGCTTCGACGAGGTATTGTGCCTGAACTGCCAGGTGTGCGCCTGCGGCCCTCCCGACCTGGTCTTTACGTCCAAAGTCATGGAGAAGCTGTACGGCGCCCACGGTTTGCGCCTTGCCGCGGATGGATAGCCGTAGACGGAAGACATGATCGACTTCTTTGTCGCCCCGCTTGAGTATGGCTTCATGGTGAGAGCCCTCATCGGCTCGATACTTGTGGGCGTGATGTGTCCGCTGGTTGGCGCGTACGTCGTCACCAGGAATCTCGCCTTCATTGGGGACGCACTCGCCCACGCCGTGCTGCCGGGAATGGTGCTTGGCTTCATTGTCGGCATCAATCCGGCCATTGCCGCCATCCCAACCGGGGTCTCTGTTGCCATTCTGGTCAGAACGGTGAGCCGGCGCGCGGGTCTCAGCACCGATACTTCCATAGGCATTCTCTTTGCGGCCATGTTTGCCCTGGGACTGGTGATGCTAGCAAGCGCGACGACCATCAGAGTCAATATGGAAGACCTGCTCCTGGGCAAGGTATTGGCCATATCCCCGACCGACATCTATGTGTCCCTTGGGATAACCGTGATCGTCATCCTGGGGCTGTTCACTCTCCACCACTGGCTGCTGTTCGCGAGCTTTGACCCCGTGGGATCGCAGGTTGTCGGTTCCCGTTCCAATTTGGTCGACTACGTGTTCCTGGTAATGCTTGCGCTCGTTATCGTCATAGGGATTCAGGCGGCGGGTATTGTGCTTGTCATGGCGATGCTGGTAACGCCTGCCGCCGCGGCGTACTTGCTGGTCAGGCGCTTTGTCTCGATGATGATGCTGGCCGCGGCGCTGGGGGCCGCGTCCGCCGTGACAGGCCTCTACGTCTCCTACCACTTCAATGTGCCCGCCGCTCCTGCTATGACCCTGGTAGCAAGCGGGATATTCGCACTGGTGGCCTTGTTCAGGCGAAGATCCCTCGCCTGAGAGTCTTCTTCTCGATAGCAATTCGCCAGCGCCCCATGCGTCTGCATAGACTCTGTAAGCAAAAGAAAGCACTTAACGCGCTTGTATCTCTTCCTCAGCCTCCAGGAGGGCGGCGGGCGAGGCTGAAACTCTGGCCGGTGGGACCGCCCGGCGGGCGAGTAGCCAGCCACAGCGCCAGTTCCGCCACTTCTTCCGGCAGCTTGACCCGCTCGCTGGGCGCAAACGGCGGCGGCCCGTCCAACGTAAACCGGTCCGCCGTGAGCGGCGTCAGCACCGGCCCGGGCACAATCTCGTTTACCTCGACGCCGTGCTCCCACACCTCCAACGCCAGGCACTTGGTGAACATCCACACCGCCGCCTTGGCCGTGTTGTACGACGCGCTGCCGGCCCGCGCCTCGTGGCCCATGCCGGAGCCGATGTTGATGACTTTGCCGCCGCCGTTGGCAATCATCCCCGGCAGGACGTAGCGCGCGCAGGCGTACGTGCCGATGAGGTTGGCGTCGATGCACGCCACCCACAAGTCCGGCGTACTTTCCGCCACCGGGCCGTGTTCCGTGCCGCCGCCGGCATTGTTGACCAAGATGTCGATGCCGCCCAGAGCCGCCGCGGCCTCTCCCACCATGCGCTCTACCTGCTTCACGTCCCCCACGTCGCACCCAAACGAGACCGCCGCGCCGCCCGCCGCGTGAATCTCCTCCACAACGGCCGCGAGTTGGTCTTCAGAACGCGCGGTGACGGCAACCCGCGCGCCCTCCCGCGCGCAGGCCAAAGCAATCGAACGTCCGATGCCGCGCCCGCCGCCGGTAACCAGCACACGGCGGCCGGCCAGACTCTCACTCATAGCGCCCTTCCCGCCTGCGGGCCTTCTTTCCATGAATTGCCATTGCGGCCTCTGGCGCGGTACCCGCCGCCGCGTCCTTCGTTCAAGAAGCGCCGCCGTCGCCGCGCCGCCCGTTCATGCCGGCCGGACTGCGGCGGCTTGACGACGCCGCGAAAATCGCCTACCGTAGTTTATAGGCGCGCGGGCATGGTGTAGTGGCAACACGCGACCTTCCCAAGGTTGAGATCGTGGGTTCGAATCCCACTGCCCGCTCCAAGCGAACGCAACCGGCCCCGGCAAACCGCGCCCTGCCTGCAACTCCCAGTCTGGCCGCGCGCAGCCGCGAGACTATTCTTCCCCGGCCCGTCCCGCCAGTTCCCGGTCCAGCATCATTAAGCCGCTCGGCTCGCCCTGCACGCGCTTCAGTTGCTGCACGATGTCGCCGGTGACGCGCTCTTCCTCCACCTGCTCCACCAAGAACCACTGCAATTCCGCCTGGGTAGTGTAGTCATTCTCTTTTTCGGCCAGGGCGTAGAGATTGTGGATCGTCTGTGTGACCGCCTGCTCGTGGGCCAGCGCGTTCTCGAAGACCGCCAATGGCGTGCCCATGCACGCTGAGGGCGCCTCGATGCCCCGGATGACTATGTCGCCGCCCCGGTTCACCACCATGTCGATCACGCGCAGCGCGTGGGCGCGTTCCTCGTCGCTTTGCACCCGCATCCAGTGGGCGAAGCCGGGCAGCGCCTGCGACTCGAAGTACGCCGCCATCGCCAGGTAGAGGTGGGACGCATAGAGTTCATCGGTAATCTGCTTGTTCAACGCCGTGCGTATCGATTCCGACAACATGGTTGCCGCTCCTTACTAGAGTAATCGTGGGAGTCTCATAACCCTCACACCCATTCTACTATGCGGGAAGAGTTCCGCAACCGGCGCGCGCGGCTCGAGCCAACCGCAACCGGCGGCAATGGCGGCGCGCCCCGGCCCCGCTGCCGCGCGGCGCGTGAGCGCCGGCCGCTTCTTCCTTATCCTACGGACTAGCGGTAGAATGGTAGTGACGACTCCCGGCAGAACGAACCGGACACCGGAGACGGCGCCCCGTTCGCATCGGGAAGGCGTCGCGCTCTACAAACGTGCCGGTAGCATGGTACGGTAGTAGGAGAGAACCAAGAACCGTGCAATCTGGGACGCCGCCGCTGGCAGCGGCCGCCCCAGGCAGAGAGCACCCACGCAAAACATGCCAGAAGGAGGCTAAGGCATGTCCGTATATGATCGTGGCGGGCCGCGCGGCGGGCCGCCGGACGACGAAGACAATGAGGATTTTGGCGAGGTTTTCCGCCAGACCCGCGACCGGGCCCGGCGGGCGCAACGTTTCATCATCCTCGGCTTGGCAATCGCGGTGATAATCTGGATCGGCTCCGGCGTCTACATCGTAGACCCCGCCGAGCAGGGCGTCGTCCTCCAATTCGGCAGGCACGTGAATACCACCTCACCCGGCGTGAACTACCACCTGCCCTGGCCCGTGCAGAACGTGGTCATCGTTGACATCGCCAACGTGCGCCGCGCCGAAATCGGATTCCGCACCATCGAAGGCCAGGAATCCCGGCGCATCCTGGAGGAAGCGCTGATGCTCACCGCCGACGAGAACATCGTCGAGGTCGGCCTGCTGGTGCAGTACCGGGTGAAAGACGCCGCCGCGTTCGTCTTCAACGTGAACAATCCGGAGGCGGTGCTCCATACCACCACGGAGGTCGCGCTGCGGAGCGCCGTCGGCAAGATGCCAATTGACGGCGTTATCACCGAGCGCCGCGCCGAGGTGCAGGAGAATACCCGCGCCTATTTGCAGCAACTCATCGATGAGTACAACGCCGGCATCCTGATTACCGACGTGCGCCTGCAAGTGGCGGACGCCCCCGATCAGGTGCGGGACGCCTTCCACGAGGTGGTCCGCGCCCGTGAAGACCGCGAACGCAAAGTGAACGAGGCCCAGGCCTACCGCGAAGACGTGGTGCCCCGCGCCCGCGGCGAGGCCAAGCGCATTCTGGAACAAGCCCTGGCCTACCAGGAAGAGCGCGTCCGCAGCGCCCGCGGCGAGAGCGAACGCTTCCTCTCCATCCTGGAAGAGTACCGCCGCGCTCCCGAAGTGACCCGCGAGCGCATGTACATCGAGGCCGTGGAGCAAGCCATGGTCAACGTGGACAAAGTGCTGATTTCGCAGTCGGACGGCAGCGTGCTGCCCTTCCTCCCGCTGCGGGACTTGCAGACCGGAACCCAGTCATCAGGAATTAGCCAGTAAAGGAGGCGCCGCATGGGACGAACCCTAACCGCAATCATCGCCCTGGGGGCGCTGATTCTCATCGTCGCGTCGCAAGTGACGTTCGTCGTCACCGAGACCAATCAGGCCATCGTCTTGCAGCTTGGCGAGTATCGCTACACGGCCAGAGACCCCGGGCTCTACTTCAAGCTGCCGTTCATCCAGGAAGCGGTCTTCTTCGACCGGCGTCTGCTCTCCAGCGACGCCGAGCCCCAGGAGTATCTCACGCTTGACAAGAAGCGTGTTCAAGTAGACCACGTAACGCGCTGGCGGATCATCGACCCGCTCACGTTCTTCGTGAGTGTGCAAAATGAGAACGGCGCCCGGGCGCGCCTGGACGACGTGGTCTTCTCAGAATTGCGCCGGACGCTGGCGACGTATAACTTCGACGTGATGATCGCCGGTGAACGTGAGAACATCATGGAAGCCGTTACCATTGCCAGCCGCGAGCGCGCCTTGGACTTCGGCATCGAGGTGGTGGACGTGCGCTTCAAACGCGCCGACCTGCCGGAAGAGGTCGAGGAGAGCGTCTTCGACCGTATGCGTGCCGAGCGCGCCCGTGAAGCCAACCGCTACCGCGCCGAGGGCGAGGAGCAAGCCGCCGAAATCATGGCCTCCGCCGATCGCGAACGCATCGTGATCGTCGCGGAAGCCGAGGAGCAAGCGGCCCAAACCCGCGGCCAAGGCGACGCGGAAGCCATCGCCATCTACGCCAACGCCCTGAACCAGGACCCCGAATTCTTCGCCTTCCGCCGCCGCCTGGAAGCCTACGTCAAGGTGCTCCAACAAGGCGACATGCTGGTCATCTCACCGGAAAGCGAATTCTTCAAGTACCTGATCGACCCGTCGCCGCAACGCGACGTGGGCACGGCTCTGCCAGCGCCCATCCCGGCAAGCGTGGAGGACGAGTAAACCCGGCAAGCGCGCAGGACAAGTAACCCGGCGCCCGTTCGCCTGGGCTAGCCGAGAGGCGCGGGGGCAATTTCCTCACTGACGTGAGGAAATTGCCCCCGCGCTCTGTTCCCTCTCCCTGGCACTGGAATCGCAGCCGCGTCTTGTTCCCTCTCCCTGGGGAGGGAAATACGGCCACGTCCTATTCCCTCTCCCTGGGGAGAGGGCTAGGGTGAGGGGGAGATTCCGCGGCGCAGCGTGTCTTCCGCGACCGCCGCGTCGCGTGGCGCAAAGACCTTGATAGAAGGAGGCTGTGGAAACAAAGTTCCCGCAGCCTCCTCTTCGATTCTTCCCACACGCTCGCCCCCAAAAGCCCCCGGCTTCCCGCAAAACGGCCCATTCAACTCGCGCCGTAGAGAATGCCGGCACAAACCACTATGCTATACTAAGAAAAGCACAACACATGCCCCGTTAGCTCAGTGGATAGAGCACTGGCTTGCGGAGCCAGGGGTCGAGCGTTCGAGTCGCTCACGGGGTACCATAGGTGCACTACTATCTAACCGGTAGTGGTGCATTTTGTTTTCGCAGATTGGGGGAAAGTGTGGTGCCTGATTGTACAGGAGATGCCAAGTCTCACTACGAGGCTGGCGCCGAACTCTTCAAAAAAGGTCAACTGGATGAAGCCATCCGGCAATTCTCGAAATCAATTCGAATCGAGCCAGGACACACTTGTGCTCATTTGGCCCGTGGCAACTGCTTTAGAGACTTGGGCAAGACAGAAGAAGCATTGGCGGACTATCAAAGAGTAGCTGAGCTTCAGCCAGATTGCCCTGATGTCTATATCGCCCGTGGAGTCCTATTCGAGAACTTAGGAAAGCTCTACATACCCTTACCGAATTACGACAGAGCCATTGAACTGGATCCCGGTAACGCCGCAGCATATATCGCACGCGGAAACTACCATGCGCGGAAGATTCGCTTTGACGCAGACGCAGACGCAGACTTGGCAGACTTCGGTAAGGCAATCAGCCTCGAACCAACCGAAGTGTCACACTACGTCGCACTTGGGAGCTTCTTTTCTGAACGTGGCGACGTACTCTTTGGTTTACGTGGCACCCAATATGGGAAGTCGGAGTATGAGAAAGCCGTTGAAAGCTATAGCACCTGTATCGCGCTCCAGCCAGACAACGGGTTGTACTATTTGCAACGCGGCATTCTCCTTACGAGATTAAAGTGCTATGAAAGAGCCCTTCAGGACTTTGACAAGGCCGTGGAACTACTGCCCGAAGAAAGCGAATGCTACCATCACCGCGGGTACGCTCACCTACGGGTCAATAATGCTGAAAGAGCGTTGGCAGACTGCCTGAAAGCTGTCGATTTCCATCCAGGGAAATTCCCACATTCCCTTTGGTGGACCATGGACATCATCCCTCCCGAAAAAGCGTTGGTGCTTTACGATAGGGCAATTGAACTACAACCAGAAAATGCCCAACACTACTCCGATCGAGGCGACTTCTATTTGAGGTTAGAGAGAACGGACGAAGCTCTCGCGGACTGCTGCAAAGCAGTAGAACTAGATCCAGAGAACGCCCAGAAATACCTGAGAAGAATTCGTGACTATGTAGACGACCTTAAGCCTCGAGAAGCCTTGAGTTTTCACGACAGGCTTGTTTCTCGACTGCCTACATGTGCGGTGACCTATGCACAGCGGGGCTACTGCTATTTGAGGTTAGAGAGACTGGACGAAGCTCTCGCGGACTGCTGCAAAGCAGTAGAACTAGATCCAGAGAACGCCGAGGGATACCTGAGAAGAATTCGTGACTATGTAGACGACCTTAAGCCTCGAGAAGCCTTGAGCCTTCACGACAGGCTTGTTTCTCGACTTCCTACATGTGCGGTGACCTATGCACAACGGGGCTACTTCTACAATGAACAAGGAAAGCACCGTAAAGCCATTGCCGACTTCGATAGAGCGATAGAGCTGCGGCCGAAGTATGCCGATTACTATACGGCCCGTGGCCTGACTTACAAGGATCTAGGTAAAGTCAAGACTGCCGTTGAAGACTGCAAGCTGGCCGCTGCGCTCTACTTGTCTGAGCAATGTTTCAATCGAGCCAAAGACCTTCATGACTTGATAGTTGAGCTCGAGCCGGATAGTGCATGGGCATACGCGGGCCGCGGAGACCTTCACTTTGAGAATGGTGACCCCTTTAGTGATGAAGATCATGTCAATGCTGCCCAAAAGGATTACACCAGGGCAGTTGAGTTAGAGCCAGATAATGCCAGCTACTACATCCGTCGAGGTAACTGTTACAGGAAGCTAAATCAATACGATGAGGCGCTTTCAGACTTCAACTCTGCAATTGAACTGGATCCAAGTAATGCTGATTACCTGCTCTGCCGGGGCACACTTTACAGTAGCCCTGAGGTCGACATTCCTGAGCGAGCCCTCACCGACTTCAAGAAGGCTCTAGAAATTCGTCCCGACTTTGCCAAAGTGTATGAAGCATGTGGTGACCTTTTCGACAGGTATGAGAAATTTGAAAGTAGTGTTGGCCACTACAGTAAGGCAATTGAACTAGACCCAAGTGTGGTTCGATATCACGCACAACGAGGTTGGGTGTACAAAAAGAACCAGAAGTACCAGTTGGCTATTGGAGACTACGACAAGGCTATTGAATTGGAGCCTGAGAGAGCCTACTACTATTTTAGTCGCGGTGACTCGTACCGGCACTTGGGAAAACATAAGGAAGCAATTTCTGACCTTTCAAAAGCACTTGCAATTGATCCGGAGGACGATGAAGCTTACTACAGACGAGGTGCATCCTTTCGCAGCTTAGGCGATTACAGGCTGGCCGTAGAAGACTTTAGCATGGCAATTGCTCTTGACCGGTTTAGCAACTCTCTTCTAAACAGTCTTCACAACCGCCCCGCTGTTTGGTTCTACAGCCGCGGTGTCTGCAATAGCAACTTGCAGGAATTCGAGAAAGCGTTAGAGGACTTTGACAATGCCATCCGACTCTGTACGGGAAAGGTCCCACCCCAATACTACGCCAACCGAGCTTTGGCTAAGGAGAAACTAGGCCTACCTGCGGAAGCTATAGAAGACCGTAGTATTGCGCAGTCAACGCAAATTGAAGCGCTGCAAAAGGAAACCCGAGAGTTAAAGAGGCTTCTGCGCCAGTCTAGGCGCTCAGATTTCAGGCTTTGAGCCTGGAAACTCTGACAGAGTATTCTCACCAGCCCCCACGCAAGTACTTGGTCTCTACATCATCCCGTGGCCGAAGGGGTCGTCGCCGATCCAGCGTTCGTCGGCGGGTTCGGTGGCCGGTTGGTAGCGGGTGTCGGTGGAGAGGCGGATGCGGTTTTGCGGGCTTTCGTTGTCGATGGCGCAGTGCAGCGTGAACATGCCGAAGACCAGCAGATCGCCCGGTTCGAACTCCGTGGTAAGCCAGCGGCCGCCGTAGCGTTGTTGGGGCTGGGTCGGGTTCTTGGTCAGCCAGCCGCCGCCGTAGGGGTTCTTCTCTTTGTCCTTGTCCACGTCGATCGCGCCGTAGGTATTCTGCAACTCTTCCCACTGGTGGGAGCCGCGCAGGATCGCCAGCGGGCCGTCGCCCAGGGGCACGTCGCCCTGGGGTATCCACGCCGTCATCAGGTTCGGCGTGCCGCGTCCCATGTAGACCCAATCGAAGTGGCAGCCGGTAGCCGCGCCGCGCCGCACGTTGCGCACCCAGACGTAGTTGAGGTGCAGCACCTCTTCGCCAAAGAACTGCGTGAAGAACTCCATCACCCGCCCGGTAAAGCAGACCTCTTTCAGCGCCGGGCCGGAGCGCAGGCGGCGGGCGAAGTGCTTGCGGTCGCTGGCGCTGATGCCGCTGGTATCCCCGGAGAAAACCGCGTCCATGAAAGGGCGGGAGCGGTCGATGAGGCCGATTTCGTCCAGCCGGCCGATCAGTTCGCGCCGCGCCGCCAGCACCTTCTCCACGTCCAGGTAGTTGCGCAGCAGCAGGTAGCCGTCCTCGGCAAAGCGTTCGCGCAGCGCGGCCGGATTGCCCAGCAAGCCGTTGGCCTCACGCAACTCGCCAAACGTCTCGTTGGAGAGGTCGAAAGCGTTGCCGTTCGAGGTAAGCGTATCGGGTAGAACCGTCGTCTGCAGCGCCATCGTACCAACCCTCCAATCACGCGTCGTCATATTCGACCGGCGGGCACTGCGCGAGATTGCAATCGCAGCGACCTATGTGCCGCCACGTTCATACTACCTGCCGCGTGCGCGCGCCGCAATGGGATGAGGTGTCTCGTAGTAGGGGCGGTTCGCGAACCGCCCCTACGCCGATGAAGCGCCGCTTTCGTGGGGCTTTGGCGGGTTGCGGGAAAGATGGATTCGGCGCCGTTCTTCCTCCAAGCGATGACGGGGGCCTTGACAAAGTCTTATCCCGTTGACTGCACGCCCGCCGCGATGCCGTTGATCGTCTGGAAAATCCCTTCCAGCAAGCGCCGCGCTTCCGGCGAAAGTTCATCCAGCGGCGTCTCCGCCTCCCCGCCAAAATCCGCGCGCCACTCCCGCATCATGCGCACTTGCAGGCAGTGCAGCGGGTCCACGTAAGGATTGCGCAGCAAAATCGACCGCTGGAGCACCGGCGATGAATCCAGGAGGTGCTCCTGGTCGGTAATCTGCAAGAGCGCCTCCCGCGTGCGTTGATACTCCTGCGCAATGGCAGTATAGACCTTTTCGCGCACGGCGTCGTCGGTCACCAGGCTGGCGTAGAGGCGCGCCACGGACATGTCGGCGGTGCCGATGCTCAACTGGGCGTTATCGATGAGCGAACGGAAGAAGACCCAACGCGTATACATGGCGCGCAAACGCTCCAGATTGCCCTCGTCCGCCTCGATGAAGGCGTGCAAGGCGCTGCCCACGCCGTACCATCCGGGCACGTTATGTCTACTCTGCGTCCACGCGAACACCCACGGTATCGCCCGCAAGTCCTCCACCCGGTCGCCGCCTTTCCGCGAGGCCGGCCGCGAACCCACGTTCATGCGGCTGATGTAGGCGATGGGGGTGGCCTGTTGGTAGTACGTCCGCAGTTCCGGCGTCTCGTAGATCAACGAGCGGTAGGCGCGAAACGCCGTTTGCGATAGTGCGGCCATGACGCCCTCCCAATCCGGCTCCAGGGAAGCGCGGGACTCCAGCACACTGGGGCTCAGCCGCGCCAGCAGCATGGCGTGGATTACCTGTTCCAGGTTGCGGTGCGCCACCGGACGCCGCCCGTAGCGGGAGAAGATGACCTCGCCCTGTTCCGTCAGCTTCATGCCGCCGGCCAGCGAATCCGGCGGCTGCGCCATGATCGCCCGGTTCGTCGGCCCGCCGCCCCGACCCAGCGCGCCGCCGCGCCCGTGGAAGAGTTGCACGGTCACGCCGCGCGCCCGGCAGGCGGCCACCACCTGCTTCTGCGCGCAGTAGAGTTCCCAGGTGGCGGTCAGGAAGCCGCCGTCCTTATTGCTGTCCGAATACCCCAGCATCACCTCGCAGCGGTCGTCCCAGCGCGCCACGTGGGAGCGGAAGACGGGTATGGCGAGCAAGGCGTGCATGAAGTCGTAGCCGCCGCGCAGGTCTTCGATGGTTTCGAGCAACGGCACGACCTTGAGGCGGCTTTCCCGCACACGGCCATCGGCGTCCACCTGCCACAGCCCGGCCTCTTTCGCCAACAGCGCCACTTCCAGCACGTCGCTCACGGCTTCGGTAAAGCTGATGATGTACGTGTTGCAGGCCTCAACCCCCACCTCCACCTGCATGCGGGCGATGCTGGCAAACGTCTCGAACGCCTGCCGGGCCGCCGGGGATACCGCAATTTCCGGAAAGCCGAGCGCGGCGGGGGCGGCCAGCAGCCGCGTCAGCAGCGCCACCTTGGCCGCCTCGTCCAGGCCGCTGTACTGCGGCGTAACGTCCGCGGCGGCCAGGTATTCGTCCAGAGTAGCGGCGTGCACCGCGCTGTGTTCGCGCACGTCCAGGTCCACCAGGTGGAAGCCGAACACCTGCACCCGCCGGATCACGTCGCGCAGCAGGCCCTGGGCGATGCGCTCGCCGCCGTTTTCCACCAGACTCTGCCGCATGAGCACCAGGTCGTCCAGCAAAGCGCCGGGGGTGTGATACGCGCCCGCGGCCGCGGCGCCGCCCCCGGCGTAGCGCCTTCTGGTGCGCGCCAGGCGCTTCTGCATAAACTGGATCTTCGTCCGGTACGGCTCGGTCAGGTCCGCTTTCGTGCCTACGCCCGCGCCCGGCAGCGACGCCCGGTCCTCGGCGATAGAATCCAGCAGCGCAGGCGAAACGGTAGCGTAGCGGGCGGAGAGGCTCAGCACCCGCCAGAGTTCGTCCAGGTCCCGTATGTACCGATCGAGAATCAGCGAGCGGTGCATGCGCAGGGTCTCCTCGGTCACCGCCGGCGTCACGAAGGGATTGCCGTCCCGGTCGCCGCCCATCCAGGAGCCGAAGCTCAGGAAGCGCGGCAGCGTGAACGGGTAGTCTTCCGCATAGGCGCGCAGCGCGTCCTCGAACTCGTGGTAGAGCGCCGGAATGACGTCCAGCAGCACGTGGTCGAAGTAGTAGAGGCCGTCGTCCACCTCGCCCAGCACCGTGGGCCGCTCCCAGGGCGTAATGTCCGTTTGCGCCAGAATCGTCACGATTTCGTGAATCTTCGCGCCGGCCCCCCGCTCCGGCGAGAGGTCCTGCGGGTTGCCCTCGCGTTCCGCCAGGCAGGTGCGCAGCATCTCCAGGAAGACGAGCAGCGTGCGCCGCCGCACTTCCGTCGGGTGCCGCGTAAAGACGGGACGCAGGGAAAGCAACGCCAGAATGGGCGCCAGTTCCGCCGGCGTGACGCCCTCGTCCTTCAGGCGGCCCACGGCGGCGGCAATGGATTCATAGCGCGGCTGGGGATAGCTGGTGCGCTCGTTCTCCCTCATGCGGCGCAGGCGGTGCTGCTCTTCCGCGGCGTTGATGAGATAGAAGTAGAGCGAGAACGCGCGCGCGACGGTGAACATCTCGTCCGGCCGCAATTCGGCTACCGAATCCGCAAGCGGTTGCAGCGATACGGTCGCGGTGGTAGTCCGCTGCCAGATGGCGCGCAGGCGAATGTCCTCGACCAGGTCCAGGAGCGCCGCGCCGTGTTGCTCGCGCAGCACGTTGCCCAGCACGCTGCCGAGAAAGTGCACGTCGTCGCGCAGTTGTTCGATCGGCACCCGGCGCATGCCGGTCTGCCGGGAATCAGTTTCCACAGTCTACACCGCGTTCATGTTGCCGCTCACCGCGCGGTGAGCGCCCTTTCCAAGGAGAGATTTTCGCGCCCGGCCGCGGCCCGGAGCATACCAAAACATTCACTCCTATCATGCCACACTCTCGCGCCGGACGGCCTACCGGCGCGCGCCTTGCCGCGCTCTCGGCGCGCTTGCGTCCGCCGTTCCCCGCTGGCTTTTTCAACGTCGTTAGTCACAGAGGCGCCGTCCGGAGCGTGAAGTCGTTGCCATCAGCGCCGCAGCGCCTTACGCAGCGAAGCGGGCGTCATCTCGGCCAGCAGCGCGAGTTCAGGCAGCCTGCACAGGCGCAGCGCGCCCAGATACGCCACGAGCAACATCCCGCCGCCGCCCACGACCAGCGCCAGCAGCCCCGCCGCGCTTCCCGCCCCCGCCAGCGTGGTGTACGCGAAGAGCATCACGCCGGCCGCCGCGGCCACCAGAAGCGCGCACGCGCCAATCACGGCCATGAAGCGGCCAAAGCCCGCGCCACCCACGCCGCCCAGCAGCCGGTTGAGGAGCCAGAGCATGACCAGCGCGTGGCCGGCATTCTGCACGGTATTGGCAAGCACCAGCCCCGGCATTCCCAACGGCCCCAGCAACGGCAGCGCGACCGCCAGATAGAAGCCGATGCCAAGTATGCCGACCAGCACGGGCGTGCGCGTATTCTTGCGCGCGTAGTAGGCAAAGATGAAGAGCTGGTCCAGGCCGGTGAGCGGCAGTTGCAGGCTGTAGAGCAAGAGCGCCAGGCCGGTAGCGCCGGTGCCGGCGGCGTCGAACGCGCCGCGTTGATAGACTAGCTCCACAATCTCCCGGTGCCAGACCAGCATCAAGGCGAAGAGCGGCAGCATCAACATGAGTATGAGCCGCACGCCTTGGCTGAGAATGCGCCGGAAGTCGGCCGTGTCCCGGCTCGCGCCCGCGGCGGCCAGCAGCGGCAGCACCGCCAGCGCGATTGCCGAGCCGACCAAACCCAGCGGGAGTTGCACCAGGCGCGTGGCGTAGTTCATGGCGGCGATGCTGTCCGGGCCGGTGCAGGACGCCAGGTTGCGGTCCAGGACGATGGCAAGCTGGGTGATGATGAGCCCGGCAAAGACCGGCGCGTACAGCCGCAGGATGCGCGGCACGGCGGGGTGCGAGAACGCCAACCGGGGTCGCAGCCCCATGCGCCACAAGCCGGGCAATTGGAAGACGAGCTGGCCAACCGAACCCGCCAGCACGCCGATCGCCAGACTGGCGATGCCCAACCGGCCCACGAAGAGCAGGGCGGTGAGGATGATTGCCAGGTTATAGATTGCCGCGCAGAAGGCCGGATAGTGCGGCTTGCGGCCGGCGTAGAGCGCCGCGTTGACGACGCCTGACAATCCCAGAAACGCGGCGGCCGGCAGCGCCAGGCGGGTGAGCCACACGGTCTGCGCCAGCAGTTCCGGCGCGGGGCCGCCGCTGGCCGCCATGGTCGCGGACTGCGACGATATGATGCATTGGTTGGCAAGTTGCCCGGCGAAACCCGGCACGAGCACGCGCACCAGCGGCTCGGCGAAGAGGCTGAGCAGCACCACCATGCCGCCCAGCGCCACCGCAGCCAGCGCGAGCATAGCGCCGAACAGCGCCGAAAATTCGCGGTTGTTGCGCGCGTAGTCGCTGAATACGGGCACCAACGCCGCCGTCACCGCGCCGCCGAGCAAGAGGTCGTAGACCATCGTCGGCACTTGGGACGCCGCGACGAAGGATGAGGCGTCCCCGCTCACGCCAAAGAGGTAGGCGATCGTCTGTTCGCGCACCAGGCCCAGAATGCGGCTGAGCACGTTGCCGAGCAGCAGCACCAGCGCGGCGCGGGCCAGGATCGCGTCGGTGGAAACGGATGCGTTCATCTTTCCGGCGGCGCGCTCAACCGTTCCGCCTCCGCCGCCGGTGGCGCATGACCGCGAGCGCGCCGTACACCGCCCCGCCGATGAGGCCCAGCGGAATGCCGAAGATCAGCAGCCAGATGAGCACGTCCACCGCCCGCTGCGCCACGATGACAAGCGCCGCCAGGCTTGCCTCCAGCGTCCGGCCGGGCCGCCAGACGGAACGGGTGGAGACGTCCTCGCGCAGCGCGGTCACGTACGCGTCGGCGCGGTTATTGAAGGTGACGGCGTCGGCCTGTTCGGCGGCAATGGCAATGGGAATGCGCAAGCGGCCTTCCGCGGCGTCCACCCGCAGATGCATGACCGCCTCGACGCCGGCGCCGGCCTCCAGCCGTCCCAGGTTCCACACGACGCTGTCCGTCTCCCGGTTGTAGCCGCCGCCGGCGTCCGCCCGCACGAAGGTCAAGCCGGGAGGAATCACCGCCCGCACCGTCACGTCGGTGGCGTCAGCCGTGCCGGCGTTGACCGCGAATATCCAAATGGGCACATCGCTGCCCTGCGCGCCCGCAGCCCGGCCTTCGACGCTCAGCGCCAGGTCCGGCGTGAAAGTCAGCGTGATGGCGGCCGTATTGTTGGCGCTGTCCGCCTCCGCGCTTGCCGACCGGATGGCGGCCTCCAGCAGAATGTCGGTGTCGGTCGCCTCCACACGCAGGTAGGCGTTTACGCTCCCCACCGCGCCGGGCGCAACGTCCGCCAATCGCCATTGAATCTCACGGGCGTCCGGATCGTAGCGGCCGCCCTCACCCACCTCGTACACGCTGAGGCGTTCGGGCACGCGGAGCGTGAGCCTGCCGTCGCGGGCCGGGACGCTGCCGTCATTGCGATAGGTGAGCGCGAAGGAGGTCACGGCGCGGGCCGTGGGCGGGCTTCCGGCCGCAATTTCCACGGAGAGGTCCGGCGGCGCGTGCAGCAGCAGGCGGATCGTTGCCAGCGCGATGCGGTCCTGAAGCACGTTGAAGCGCCCCTGCAGCCTCTCTATCTCGCCCCGCACTTCCGCCAGGCGCTTCTCGATCTGCAGCAGGTCTTCAACCGTATCGGCCTGTTCCACCAGGGCGAGCAGTTGCGCTTCGGCGGCGTGGAGATTGCGGAGGCGCGCGTCGAGGTCGGTATACTCTTCCGTCACGTCGCGGGCGGTCGTCTGCTCCGCCAGCGTCTCCCGCGCCAGCGCCCGCAGCGCCGCCAACGCCTGGTCGAACGACGCCGCCGGCACCCGCAGCGTGAGCGCCGTCGGCTGGGGATCGCCGGCGCGCCGCATCTCGGCGGCGGCAATGAACGCGCCCGGCATCCCGGCGATGATGCCTTCCACCGCCGTCACGGCCGCGGCCGGATCGTCCACCACGAGGGTGAGCGTGCCGTTGCGAATGACCTTGGCGTCGTCCGTTGCCGCCGAAGTTGCCGCTGGCGCCGCCGCAACCTTGGCGTTGGCCGCAACCCCGGCAGCGGGCGCTTCCTGCGGGGCGGCCTCCGGCGCAACCGCGGCCATCTTCGCTGCCGGCGCGTCTTCCATGGAGTCGGCCTCTTCGGCAGACGCCATCGCCATTTCCGCTTCCACCGCGGCCCCGGCCCCGAAGAAGCCGCCCTCTTCATCGAACATGGCGGCGGGAAAGAAGAAGAGCGTCCCGACAATGAGGAGCGCCACGAGCAGCGCGAGCAGGGCGCTGGCGAACAGCAGGACCTTCTTCATGCGCTCGCTCCTCTCCAACGTCGATGGCAGTCACGCTCGCCCGTGGCGCGTCGATCTGGGCGGCGTCCGCAACGGCAGCGGCAGTTTGCCCACAGCGCGCCCCAGGCGGCATGGGATACAGTCGCTTGGCTTGACCTTCTACTTGCGCCGCGCCTACCGGTTCTGCGTTACCCGTTCCCGGCGTCCTTCTTGCCGCTGCTTTCCAGGGCTTTCATGTAGGCGCGCATGGCGCGGTCGGTCCGTCCCAGGCGCTGGTAGACGTCGCCAAGCTGTTGCCACGCTTGCAGCTTATCCGGCGCGGAATCGGCGAGCGCCTCCAGGCGTTCCACGATCGAGTCCAGCGCGGCTTCGTCCGGCCGGCCGGCCTGCTGCTCCAGGGTGTGCAGTAGGGCTTCCCACGTCGCACCCTCGGCCTCAGGGGTCCCGCCCGCCTCCGCGGCAACACGTCTGTCCGCCTCGGGGTCTGCGTCCGGCGCGGCCTCCGCATCCGTTACAACGTCTGCGTCTGCGGCGGCGACTTCAGCGAAATCCGGTTCTGTAGCGAGGCCGGCGTCTTCCGTGGAGCCGGAATCGACAGCCTCAGCGGGGCCGGGTTCTGCATCCTGACGGGCCGGAGACGCGGTCGCCGCGGCCGCTTCCTCTGCGGATTCCATGCCCGCGTCGGGCGGGGACGGCGCTGGGTCTGCGGTCTCCGGCTCCCCGCTTGGAGGAGGCGTAACGATGACGCGCTGGCTATCCGGTTGCGCGGCGGCCGGCTCCTGTGCGCCTGCGTCTCGAGCAGCGGCCGCCCGCTCCGCGGAGTCCGTCCGCTCCGGCGCAGGCGGCGCCTGCGTCGCGCCTTCCTGTTCCGGTTCAGCCTTGGCGGCCAGTTCCGCTTCGATCCGCTGCAAGAAGTCGAGCGGCACGTTCAGTTCCGCGTCGTCGCCGGGCAAGGGCAAGCGGGAAGGGCCGTTGGCCGGGTAGAGGGCGCGGGCCAGCAGAAAGTCCGGATCCACCTGGCGGGACCGCTCGAAGAACTGCCGCGCCTGGTCCATCAGCCCCAGGTGGGCGCGCACGTCCGCCGACAGGAGGATCGCTTTCAAGCAGTTCGGGTGCGCGCGGAGTATCTCATCGGCAAGCCCGCCGGCCGCCTGCCGATCGCCATTGAGCCAGTGCGCCTCCATCAATGCCACTTGCGCGCTCCAGTGCGCCTCGCGTCCTTCCAGCAATTGGCGCAATTCGGCAATCGCATGTTCGATGAGGCCGCTGCGCAGATGGATGCGCGCCAGCCCCATGCGCGTCAGGAGCGCCTCACCGGCCAGCGCGCCGTCCCCGCCGCTTTGCAGCGCCACCATGCGCTGCTTCACCTCCATGCGCGCCGGGTCGCACTCGAACGCCCGGCGCAGCGCCGCCAGCGTCTCTGCCTCCTGTTCCTGGGCTTCTAGCGCGTCGGCGTAGCGGGTGAGCGTCAGTGGATTCTCCGGGTCCATGTCCAGCGCCTGCGCAAAGTGCTCTTCGGCCAGCGCGAAGTTGCCTGACGCCAGAGAGACGTGGCCCATCAAGGTGCGCGCCGCCAGGTTTTGCGGCGATTGCGCCAGCAGGAAGCGGGCAATCTCTTCCGCCAGCGCGAAGCGCCGCAGCGCCAGCGCCTGCTCTCCCCACTGCAGAAAGTCCTTCAGCTTCATACTGCCCTAAAATCCGCCGGTTTGTTGCGTGTACGAGGAAGCCGCCGCGTGCATCTCGCCTGGAACCGTCGGCAACGCCGCCTTCGCCGCAGCCGCCGGCCTGGTCGCAGCCTCCGCCTACGTCACAGACGACGACCGCGTAGAGCGGCTACGTCACATAGACGGGTAGAGCCAAGCGGCAGCGCCAACAAAACCGCGCAGGTTGCAAACCTACGCTACCCATCAGGCGCAGGTTGTAAACCTACGCTACCCATCGATACAAGCGCGTTGAGCCGCTAGTTCCACAGGCTCACCATGTCTTCCATCGCCGCCCGGTCGAGGCCCGGCCCCACCAGCGCCACGTGCGCCCAGCCGGGCACGAACACGCGCTGGGCCACCCGCAGCACGTCGTCGGCCGTAATGTCGTCCAGGGTAGCCAGCATTTCGTCCAGCGTCACCGTCGAATGCATCAGCACCTCTTGGCTGCCGTACCAACTGGCCACGTTCCAGCTGTCTTCCATGCTCAGCAGCAGGCGTCCTTTGGTGAATTCCCGCACCTTGTCCATCTCATCCGCCGTGAGTTTCTCCTGCCGCATTCGTTCCACCTGTTCCCAGATGGCGGACAAAGCGCCGTCAAGGTGCGTGTCTTCAACACCGGCGGCAATGATGAACGCGCCGGTATCGAAGTACTGCTCGGCGTAGGAGTAGATGTCGTACGCCAGGCCCAGCCGCTCGCGCACCTCCACCGCCAGGCGCGAACTCATGCCGTCTCCCAACGCCGTATTGAGCAATTCCAGCGCGTGGCGGTCCGGGTCGGCGTGGGAGAGGCCCGCGCCGCCGATGCAAAGCTGCACTTGGTTGTGGTCTTCCGGCTGGGTAACCACCCGCTCCTGCGGCTGGGTGGCCACCGCGGGCAGCCAGGCCGGGCCGGTGCCTTTGCGCAGGCCGCCAAACGCCTCTTCCGCGTGCGCCAGGGCCCGGTCCGCGTCCACGCCCCCCGCCACCACCAGCACCATGTTGTTGGCGCGGTAGAAGTCTTCCAGGTGCTTCAGCAGGTCGTCCCGGGTAATGTCCATGATCGTTTCGGGACGGCCGCCAATGTCCTCTCCCAGCGGGTGGCGCGGCCACAGCAGGCGCGACATGAGGACGTGCACCCAATCCGACGGCGTATCCTGGTAGAGGTCCAGTTCCTCCAGGATGACGCCGCGCTCGCGCTCCACGTCGTCGGCGCGAAACGAGGGGTTGAGGATGATGTCGGAGAGGATGTCGAAGGCAATCGGCAGGTGGTGCGAGGCTACTTTTGCCCAGATTACCGTCGCCTCGCGTCCGGTGCTGGCGTTCAGCAACCCGCCGGTGCGCTCGATCGCCTCCGCAATCTCCTGGGGGTCCGGCCGTTGCTCGGTGCCTTTGAAGAGCATGTGTTCCAGAAAGTGGGAGATTCCCATCTGGTCGTACGGCTCGTAGCGAGACCCGGCGCCGCAGAAGAGGCTGACGGTAACGGCCCGGGTGTGCGGCATAGGCAGGATGAGCGCCCGCAGTCCGTTCGGCAGGGTATGCCTACGCAAGGTCTGCCCTTTCATTGGTATTGGTAGCGCCCGTCAGGCAACGTCGGGGAGAGCGGCAAGCTGGGTAAGCTCTTGCAGCGCGCGCTGCACCGCCTCATCTTCTTCCAGGGGGACGGTGACTTCGGCGTCCATTTCAATGCCCGGGGTGATCCCGACATCGGAGATCGACTCTTTGCCCGGCGTCAGCCAGCGCGCAATGGTGACGCGAAGCTGCGAGCCGTCGCTCAGGTCGTGGGGCAACTGCACCGTGCCCTTGCCAAACGTTCGCTGGCCGATGATGACGGCGCGGTCGTAGTGGGCCAAGGCCCCGGCCACGATCTCCGAGGCGCTGGCGCTGCGCTCGTTGACCAGGACGACCAGCGGAATATCGAGGGCCACCCCATCTATGCGCACTTTATAGGGGCGCAGTTGGTACTGCGTCTCCCCGTCGTCGTCAGTCTCCTCCGCGTCGGCGCGAGGAGCTTGGCTGACCACCACCGACTCCTCATAGAGCACCACGTAGCCGCGCGGCAAGAACTCGCCGGTCACCCTGATCGCCGATCCCAACAAGCCGCCCGGATTATTCCGCAAGTCCAGAATGAGGCCCGGCGCGCCGTCGTCCACCAGCGATTGCAGCGACGTGCGCAATTCATCGGCAGTGAGCGCCCCAAAACCCCAGAGCCGGATATAGCCCACGTTCCCCTGGAGCATTTGCATCGAGAGTGAGGGAATGTCCACCTCGGCGCGCGTCAGCGTCAGGTCGAACGGCTCTTCCTCGCCCCGCTTGATTGTCAGCGTCACGTCGGTGCCCGCGGTCCCGCGGATTTGCAGCGCGCTCTCTTCCGGCGAAAGTCCCTCCAGCGAAGTCCCGTCTACCGCCATGATGATGTCGCCCGGCTTCAAGCCCCCCTTCTCCGCGGGAGAATTGGGAAACACCGAGTTGACGACGATCTGTCCTTCTTTATCCTCTATGCGCGCGCCGATGCCCTGGAACTTCTGGCGGGTCTGTTCCCGCGCCCGCTCGCTTACCGAGGGATCGAGCAAGACCGTGTGCGGATCGCCGAGGGTCTCCAACATGCCGCGAATCGCGCCGCGCATCATCGCATCGTGATCCATCGGCTGCCGGTAGAACTCTTTGGAGACGATTTCCCACACTTGCAGGAAGAGTTCCCACTTCTCCTCATGGTCCTCCGGCGGCGCGGCGGACTGCAAGCCGGGAATGACTCCCGACAACACCTGCGCCAACGGCTGGATGGGGGAGCCATGGGAACCCGCCGTAAAGCCCGCCGCGAAAGCGCCCGTGCCGACGGTCAGGACAAGCGCCAACGCCAGCAGAATGGAGAGGAAAGGCTTGCGCTTCATGGGTTACACCCCTGCACGAGAACAGCGCCCCTTGCGATGGTGAACGGCGGGCGGACAACGCCCATGTGTTTCTTCACGATAGCATAGCATTGGACGAGAAACAACCGCCCCCGCGCGACGGCCGCGGCGGCGGCATTCAGCGGCGGCGCCGCCGGGGCGCTCCCGCGTTCGATTTGATTCTCGCCCGCCGCGCGCGTATCATGGAAAGCAGACAAAGCACACTTGGAACGGCCATCGGCATGAAAGGGAAATTGGAATGCTTGGCACATTTGGGTGGACGGAACTCCTCATCATACTTGTCATCATCGTGATCCTCTTCGGCGGCAGCCGCATCGCGGGTCTCGGCGGGTCCTTGGGCAAGAGCATTCGCGAGTTCCGCACGGCCATGAAGGAAGAGGAAGAGACCGGCGACGCGGAGGGCGAGCAGAAAGCCGAATCCGCCGCGGACACCGAAGCAAAGTCCGAGCAGGCTGCGAGCGGCGGGGACGCGGCCAAGAAGAGCTAGCGCGTTGTGCTAACGCGGGAGCGGCTTGGCCGGCTGGCTACGGCCGTCTGCGATTCCGGCGGCGCTCCCCAGGCGCCGCGCGCGCCGTTCTCGCCGGTGCGCGTCTACGCGCGCGATATCCCCGCTCTCCTGTTCTTCAACCGCTGGCTACTGCTGCTTACCGCCGCCGCGTTCTGCTGCGGCATTGCCGGCGGGGCCGCGCTGGCGGAGTTCTATCCCCAGGCCACGCAGGCCCTGCTCCGCGCCTACGCCGCGCAGATCGAGCGCCTGGGCGGCATCGAGGGCATTACCGCCGGGGCCATCCTGCGTAACAACCTGCGCGTCCTGCTGCTGAGCCCGCTCCTCGCGGTGTTCACGCTCGGCATCTATCCGCTGCTGGTGGTCACGCTGCCCGGCATCCTCCTGGGCATGCTTGGCGCGCAACTCGACGCGGTCACGCCGTCCGCCGTGCTGGTGGGCCTGCTCCTGGTGCTGCCCCACGGCGTGTTCGAAATACCCGCAATCCTGGTGGGCAGCGTCCTTTCGATGCGGCTCGCCTGGTCGTTCCTGCGGCCCGTGCCTGCGCTCAGCACGCTCGAGAACGCGGTCTGGGCCGCGGCCAACCTCGGCAAGGGGTACGTCTTCCTTGTAATCCCGCTCCTGGTCGTCGCCGCCTGGGTCGAGGCGAACGTGACCGCCGCCATCGCCCGCTGGCTCATCAGCTTGGGCGCGGTCTCCGCCGTTCCGTAGCCATTGCGTGCTACAATTGGATATATACACTCCGTAGATCCGACCGCATTTACACACATGAGTACCACACAAACTGCTACCGCTCCCAGGGTGCAAAACGTGCGCGACCGGCTCGACGAGTTGGAAGCGGACGCGCTCCTGGTGAGCAACGACTACAACCGCCGCTACCTCTCCGGCTTCACCGGCTCGTCCGGCTGGCTGCTGCTCTGCGCCGCCGCCGCGCTGCTCATCACCGACTCCCGCTACACCGAGCAAGCGGGCAAGCAAGCGGCAGGCTTCACGGTTGTGCCGCTCACCGGCGCGCTCGGCCCGGCGCTGCTGGACCTCTGCCGGCAGCACGGCGTCCGGCGGATGGCGTTCGAGAGCGAGCACGTGAGCGTGGCGAACCATGATTCCTATGGCGAGAGCCTGTCCGGTGAGGTTGACCTGATCGGAACCAAAGGCGTGGTGGAGAAACTCCGCGTGGCCAAAGGGCCGGATGAAGTGGCCGCTCTCCGGCGCGCCATCGCCATCGCGGACAACGCCCTGGCCGAACTGCTGGCGTGGCTGCGCCCCGGCGTGACCGAGCGGGCGGTGGCCTGGCGCTTGGAGGTGCTGATGCGGGAAGCCGGGGCGGAAGGGCTTTCGTTTCCGTCCATCGTCGCGGCCGGACCCAACGCCGCCATGCCCCACCACCGGCCCGGCGACGACACCATTCCCCGCGATGCCTTCATCGTCATGGACTTTGGCTGCGTTGCCGACGGCTACTGCTCGGACATGACCCGCACCGTCGTCCTCGGCACGCCGCCGGCGGAGATGCGGGAAATCTACGGCGTGGTCTTGCAAGCGCAGGAAACCGCCGCGGCGCAGGTGCGCGCCGGCATGACCGGCGTGGAGGCCGACGCGCTCGCCCGTGACGTTATCGAAGCCGCCGGGCATCTCGACCACTTCGGCCACGGCCTGGGGCACGGCGTGGGCCTGGAAATCCATGAAGCCCCGCGCCTCTCGCCGCTGGCCGGCGATACGCCGCTGCCGGCCGGGGCCGTGTTTTCAATCGAACCCGGCATCTACCTGCCCGGCGTAGGCGGCGTGCGCATCGAGGACCTGGCGCTGCTCCACGACGACGGCGCCGAAATCCTCACCGGCTCGCCGAAACTGCGATTCTCAGGATGAATCTCCATAACTACCACCTCAATGGCTCGTAAACCTTGCCTGAACGGGATGTGAGTATTTCCCAATTGGCACGCACGGTTTACGGCTGAACAAGCGCCGTAGCAAGAATTGGACGCACCGTAGCCGAAAAGAACCCACACGGCAGCCGGACACAGGCATAGTTGCCGCATACACACACCATTACCGGATACACACTCGATTGCCCGATATACCAACCATTTCCGGATGAACTAGGCAAACAACAGAAAACTCCGCTCCAGTCCCCTCTCCCCGTGGGAGAGGGTTAGGGTGAGGGGCGCAAGCGCAGGAGGCATAGCGCATTGATCGACACAGGTAACCTACGACGAGGGGTCGTCATCGAATACGAGGACGCCATCTTCCGCCTGGAAGAAGTGAAGCACATCAAGATGGGACGCGGCGGCGCGGTGGTGCGGCTCAAGCTGCGCAACGTGCAGGAAGGCCACATCATCGACCGCACCTGCGACGCCGGCGCGCGCTTCCGCCAGATCCGGCTGGAGCAGCGCCCGGCCCAGTTCCTCTACCAGGACGGCGACGTCTTCCACTTCATGGATACGGAATCCTACGACGAAATTCTGGTGGACGGCGCGCTGCTGGGCAATGCCGCGCACTTCCTCAGAGACGGCGCCACCATCGAGCTGGAGATGCACGGCGAGCGCGTCCTGGACGTCGCCCTGCCGCCTTCCATCGAACTCGAAATCGCGGATACCGCGCCCGGCGTTAAGGGCGACACCGCGGCCGGCGGCACGAAACCGGCCACCCTGGAAACCGGCCTGGTGGTCAACGTGCCCCTCTTCGTGAACATGGGCGATACAATTCGCGTGGACACGCGCACGAACAGCTACATCGAACGGGTGCGTTCATAGTGACTGAGCAAGGCGAACAGGCCGTCCCGGAAACGTCATCCGCGCCAGAACCGGCTGCGTCCGGCAAGGAATCCGCGCAGACGCTGGATCAAGTGGTGCGGGAGTGGCTGCACCCGCTCCTGGACCTGATTGCCGAATCGGACGTTGAAGAACTTGCCGTGGAGCACCAGGGCGTGCGCGTGGCCCTCAAGCGCACGGCACAGGCCGAAGTCGTCGGCGAAACGGCGGCCACATCTCCAGCCTCGTCCGCCGCGGCGGCAGCCGGTGAGCCAAGCCTGCACACGGTGCACGCGGGATGGGTGGGGGTTTTCTCCCGCAGCCGGGGCGAGGGACAACGCGCCGTGCTCGACGAAGGCGCGGCGGTGGCCGAGGGGCAGTTGCTCGGCTACGTCGAGGTGCTGAACGTGCTCAACGAGATCCAAGCGCCCATCGCCGGCACCCTGGAACGCTTTCTGGTGGAATCGCGCCAGCCGGTGGAGTACGGCCAGCCCCTCGCCCTGATCCAGCCGGCAGCCGAGCCGCCGGTGGACGACGTGGAATAGACCTGACCCCCGGCGGACCCCATCGACCGGCACAGTCCATCCCACAAGGAGAGGCAATGACGGAAACCCTGACTTCACTTGCTAAAACGGACGCCGGCGCTGCCCACCAGAACGCAATTGTCCTTACGGGCCTGCGCAAGTCTTTCAAGAAACTGGAAGTGCTGAAAGGCATCGACCTGGCAGTGGAACGCGGCAGCATCCTGGCGCTGCTGGGCCCGAACGGGGCCGGCAAGACCACCATCATCCGCATCCTCAGCACGCTGCTGCCGCCGGACGGCGGACGGGCCGCAGTCAACGGCCATGACGTGGTGCGGGAGGCCGACCGGGTGCGCAAGAGCATTGGGCTTACCGGCCAGTACGCGGCGGTGGACGAATACCTCACGGGCGAGGAGAACCTGCTGATGCTGGGGCGGCTCTACCGCCTGAGCCGGGCCGACACCAAACGCCGCACTCGCGACCTGCTGGAACTGTTCGAGCTTACCGACGCGGCGCGCCGCCAGGTGAGTACCTATTCGGGCGGGATGCGCCGCCGCCTGGACATAGCCATGAGCCTCATCGCCTCGCCGCCGGTGATCTTCCTGGACGAGCCGACGACGGGGCTGGACCCCCGCAGCCGCCTGGCGCTCTGGGAGATGATCAAGCGGCTCTCGGCCAGCGACATTACTATTCTGCTTACCACGCAGTACATGGAGGAAGCCGACCAACTGGCGGACAGAATCATTGTCATCGACCATGGTTCCGTCATTGCCGCCGGCACGTCCGACGAACTCAAGGCGCGAATCGGCGCCACGCGGCTGGACATCGTCATCGCGGCCGGCAGCGACCTGACGGCGGCGGAGCGTGCCCTGGCCGGCCAGTCCCTGCATCTGGATAGCAAGCGGCGTCTGCTGAGCATCGCCAGCCACGAGGGCGTCCACGAACTGCGAGAGGCGCTGCAACGCCTGGAAGAGGACGGCGTAGAGGTGGAAGACGTCTCGCTGCACCGCCCCACGTTGGACGACGTCTTTCTCACGCTCACCGGGGCCGCGGCCACGCCGCCGGCGAACGACAACGGCGAAGAGGATCAGGAGAAGATGACGCAATGAAGCAAACGGCATCTCTGCTGGCGGAAACCGAAACGCAAAGCCGTCCGGAAATCTACTGGATGCTCGACAACTACTGGGTGCTGACGAAACGCAGCCTGACGCACATCACACGCAACATCGATCAGTTGTTCTCGACCTTCATGATGCCGGTGATGTTCCTGCTGCTCTTTCGCTACGTTTTCGGCGGCGCGATCAACACCGGTGAAACGAGTTATGTCAATTTTCTCGTCGCGGGCATTCTGGTGCAGACCGCGGCGTTTGGCGCGAACACCACCACCTTCAGCGTCTTGGTCGATCTCCAACGGGGGATTGTGGACCGCTTCCGGGCGCTGCCGATGGCCAGTTCCGCGCTGCTGGCGGCGCACGTGATCGCCGACCTGGTGCGCAACACCATCTCGGCTCTGGTCATGCTGGCGGCCAGCTTTCTCGTCGGGTTCCGCCCTACCGCCGATGCCACCGAGTGGCTGCTGGTCTTCGGCCTGTTGCTGGTCTTTACCCTGGCGATTTCCTGGATTTCGGCCATACTGGGCATGGTTGTCAAGTCGCTGCAGGCTGCGCAGTGGGCCGGGTTCATGGTGCTGATGCCGCTCACCTTCGCCAGCAGCGCCTTCGTGCCCACGGCCAACATGCCCACCGTGCTGCGCGTCTTTGCCGAAAACCAACCCGTAACCCTGGTCATCGAAGCCATGCGCGCCTGGATGGTCGGCACGCCCATCGGCAACAGCGGCTGGCTGGCGCTGGCCTGGTGCGTCGGCATCATCGCGGTGGCCCTGCCGGTGGCCACCTGGATGTTCCGCCACCGGGCGTAGCCTTGCCCCGCCCGCCGCCGCGAAACGTCCATACCGCCCTCCGTCCGGTAGCGCAGGTTTGCAACCTGCGCGCACCGTACTCGCCGCTTGCCCTCCGGTAGCGCAGGTTTGCAACCTGCGCGCGCGCACTCGCCCCTTCCCCTCCGGTAGCGCAGGTTTGTAACCTGCGCACGCGCGCACTCGCCTCTTCCCTCCGGTAGCGTAGGTTTGTAACCTGCGCACCGCGCGCTCCTGACGGAACGCAATCATTACAGTCACGCATCACGCTCTTTCACCCCAACGCCGGAGTCCCCCCCTAACCCCGTCCCACTCGCCCAGGAGACCTGATTGAGGTATGCAATCAATATCCGACTTCACGTGTCATTCCGAACGGAGCGCAGCGGAGAGAGGAATCTAAGGCGCCGCCCCGCAAAACTAGCATCCCTAGATTCCTCGCTGCGCTCGGAATGACAGGCGACGCGCCCCTCGCGCTTCCTCCTTGCGTTCCCAATCTCCCCGCCTTTTACAACTTACAATTGACATTTACATACCCGTGCCAGCCCCAGGAGAGGGAGCACTTCCGTCTACGCTCTCCCCCAAGAGAGGGGGCATTCTCCTCTGCCGCCGCTCACCGCCTGAGGGGAGCGCCAGCGCGCAATCCCGACTGGGTTGTGCAGACAAAGCGTCCAACGTAGTATCATAGGCCGTAGGGCGCACTGTCTGGAAGTTGCGGTGGAAAGGCAGAGCAGGCCATGCGCAGCACACAGCGGCCTTGGTGGGACCCGAGCGGCTGGACGCGGCCGCGGGCGCTCCGGCGCGAAGAGTGGGCGACCGGCACACCCCATGAGACCATGCTGCTCGTCGCCGACCGGCGCATACCGCTCATTGCCGGTTTCATCGCCGGGGCGGGCGTCTTTGCCGGTCTCTTTGCCGTCATCATGATCCTCATCGCCATCTGGCCGATCATGGTGATGCTCTTCACCTTCAACCTCATCGGCGTCTTCTCGCTCGCCCTTTCCCACACCTTCGGCTGGGTTTCCATGCTCATGGCGCTGTGGCCGGCCCTGCTGGCGGGCGGCCTCTTGGGCACCGCCAAAGCGCGCCTCATCCTGCGGGGCGTAGAGCGCAGCCTCCTGCCCGTGCCGTTGCGCTCCACCTGGGATTCCCTGCCCGGCCTGTTGCTCAGCATCATCGGCGTGCCGCTGCTCTTCCTCGGGCTCGCACTTTGGAAAGAGATGCCGTTCATGGTCGGCTACCTCCTGATACCCTGGCTGCTCTCCGGCCTGGTCTACGACCAATACTGGCAGGGGTGGTTCCAGGGCATGATGCAGTCGTGGGTCGGTTCCGAAGTCTGGTTCCGCCGGACCCTCAGCCTCTCGTTCGTCCTGCACAACGATAGCGACCTCTTCGGCTGCATCTTTGCCGATCTGGCCGTGAGCGCGGACGGGCACACGGCGCGGATACAGGGCTGGTTCCAAACGCCGGAGCAGGTGAAGCGGACGCGCCAGGTCGCGCGCCGCATCGTCGGCATCCGCGCGGTAGAGGTGGAAATGCTGCCGTGGGAGATGCGCGATGACATCTGGGACGAATACACCGCTGCGGTCGATCGCTCCCTGGTAATCTAATGGCACAGCCAAACACCCTAGGCGGCTCCGACGACACGCGATTCCTTTCGCGCCGCGAAATCATCTCCGCCACGGTAGCGGACACCTTGGTGATGATCGCCGGCCTGCGGGTAACGCTGCTTTCCGGCGGCATTGCCGGCGCGCTCGCGCCCATGGCGTTCATCATTCCGATCGGGCTTGCGGTCGTCTTGTGGCCCATTCTCAATTCCTTCATGGTGGCGCTCATGGCGGGCGCGTTGCTCTTTGCCATCGTGCTCACGCCGCTCGTAATTCTGTCCGGCTTTTGGGAGCGCCTGCGCACGCTGAAAGTTCTGGAAATCACGGCTGGGATCATCATCCTCGTCGTCATCGCCGTGGGAGTGCTCACAATCTGGTCCGGGGAGCCGGGCACAAACCCCCTCAGCCTGAGATTGCTGCTTAGCAGCCTTTTGACCATAGTGGCGCTCATCTTGAACCTCTCCCCCGTCGTCATCGGCGCGGGCGTGCTGGGATTGCTGATGGGAATCCTGCGCCGCTTTCAGGCCAATCACGACATCTACTGGCGCATAGTCCTGGGGCCAATTGTCTCCGTCTACTTCGGGCCCCATCAGGTCCTGTCCGGCATCGGCGTGCCCATAGGTCTCATGGCCGCGCTTGGCACCATGGTGGAAAACGGCTGGACGCTCGCGGTGAGCGTGTTTCCCGTGTGGTTCTTTTCGGGCATCCTCTTTGGGATGTACTGGGACATCGCCCACAATCACATCCTGGGCATGATCACCGGACGCGCCGCGTGGTTTCGCAAGAGCATCGCCCTAGCGAAGGTCTTGGAAGACGACTCATACCTCTTCGGCATTCGCTTCGAATCCGTGGGCGTTGACCCGGAGAGCGGCGTAGCCAGGATCCGCGCGGAATTCCAGGACCACGATCAGGTGTACCGGGCCCGCCAGGTCTGCCGGCGCGTGTCCGGCATCACCGATGCCGACGTGGTAGACACCAAGAACCCCTATTGGTAGTGTTTCTTGCCTGAGTGAGTTGCCCGTACCGGTTGCAAGCCGGGGATTGAAAGCGTTGCGATGCGTATCGATTCACACCAGCATTACTGGAAGCTGAGCCGGGGCGACTACGGCTGGCTGACGCCGGACATGGGCGTGCTCTACCGGGACTACCTGCCCGCCGACCTGAAGCCCGCGCTGGACCGGCACAACATCGACAAGACGATCATCGTGCAGGCCGCGCCGACCGTAGCGGAGACGGACTTCATGCTCTCGCTGGCCGCCGCGGACGAGACCGTTGGCGGCGTGGTCGGCTGGCTCGACATGGCCGCTCCCGACTTTCTCAGGCTGTTCGAGAAGTACCGCCAGGAACCGGCGTTCGTCGGCATTCGCCCCATGCTGCACGACCTGGCCGACGACGCCTGGATAACCCGGCCGCACGTGCTGGAGAACCTCAGGCTGCTGGCGGCCCACGACTTTCCCTTCGACTTTCTGGTGCGCCCCCAGCACATGCCGCACGTGCTGCGGGCGCTGGCACACGTGCCGCACCTGCGCGCCGTGATCGACCACATCGCCAAGCCGGAGATTGCGGCGCGGCGGTTCGAGCCGTGGGACGGGCTGCTGGCGGAGATTGCCCAGCACGAAAACGTCTACTGCAAGCTGTCCGGCATGGTCACCGAGGCCGACCACGCCCACTGGACGCCCGCCGATCTGAAGCCCTACGTGGAACATACCCTGGCGTGCTTTGGACCGGAGCGCGTGATGTTTGGCAGCGACTGGCCGGTCTGCCTCCTGGCGGCGCGCTACGACGACGTAATCGGCGCTTTGACGGAAATTCTATCGCCGCTGCTGGACGAGAACAGCATGGCGGGCGTCTTTGGCGGCAACGCCGCGCGCTTCTACGGGGTCAGCGCCTAGCGCCAAGCGGCCGGGTCGCGGACGTTTCCCCGGACCGTGCGCCCGCTACCGCGCACTCCGGCAAAGCAAAAAAAACAGCCCGTAACGGCGCCTTCGCGCCGTTACGGGCATTTTCTTCACCCAATCAATCGCTCGCGGTCCTCGCGCCCCGGCCTCTATGCTACCGCCGGCAGCGGCCCGCGGACAGCCGCCGCGCCTGCCGCCGCGGGCGCAAACCCTATCCCAGTCCTATGCCATCGGATGCATCGAGAGCGCCAGCGACGACTCGATGTTCCAGACCACCTGCGAGACCGCCTGGCCGATCAGGTCCAGCTTGCGAACCTGCTCGATGCGCGTGGCCGCGTGCTTCAGTTCCTGCTTGGAGAGCAGCGTGCGGAAGATGCCGCAGGCGTCCGCCAGGCAGATGATGACGATGTCGCGCGGGTCGGGGATCACGTCGCTGAAGAGCACTTCCATGATCCGCAGCTTCACTTCCCGCTCCGCCTTGCCGTCGATCACCGGGTAGCGCCGGGCCCGGAAGACCCAGAGGAAACGATCGGCGCGGCTTTCCAGGATGCCGTGGGTGATGAGCCGCTTCATCGCCTTGTCGCGAATGGTATAGGCATTCTCAGCCGTGTGCTCGATCCAATGGCAAATGTCGTGCACGTCCTTGGACTCCACGATGGCGGCCAGCGTCGGGTCCAGCAGGTCGTCGCCGATGGGCGTAGGATCCAGCAGCATCAGCCGCTTCGGGTCGGTGTCGATCCTATTCTCCAACGCAAGGTCCATCAGCACCGCGCCGGCCAGAGCATAGCGCAGCGACCACTCGGGTATGTGCGCGAACTCTCCACTCTCATCATCGAGCAAGAGGAGCATGATCTCTTCTGCAAATCGCAACATTTCCGTCACTCCTTACTTCACTGTAGGGTTTGCAGTTATCGTAAGTTGTTCGCGTGCCCCTTGTCAATGGCACGCTCGCACGGGTCTCGCACCCACTTCCGCCCGGCATCATTCTGCGCTATACTTGCGTCGAGACTGGATGATTGCGTAATGAGTGTACACAAGGAGCGACGCGCGTGAGTACAGCACTGCAAGCCGGCGCCGCCACGGCGAACATCACGCCGTGGCTGGGCATCGAGGTTCCGGGCGGCCACCGCACACGCTACGCCGCGGACGTAGACGACGAACTCCTGGCCAAGGCGCTGGTCATCGACAATGGCGCTACGCGGCTGGCTCTCGTCACGTGCGACCTCATCGTGATGCCCCAAGGCATGGCGGACGCCGCCAAGGAGCGCATCGGCGCGCGCTGCGGCATTCCCGCCGAAAACGTCATGATCAACGCCACGCACACCCACACCGCGGCCGGCATCGCCGATCTGCTCGGCACCAATGAAGACGCGGAGTACGTCGCGTGGGCACCGCGCAAGATTGCGGACGCCGTGGAAATCGCTACCCAGCGCCTGGAACCCGCCCGCGTGGGCTTTGCCACGGCCCACGAGGACCGCATCTCGTTCAACCGCCGCTGGCACATGCGCGACGGCACCGTGCGCATGAACCCGGGCGCGGGCAGTCCCGACCTGGTGAAACCGACCTATCCCAAAGACCCTGAAGTCACCATGCTCTACGTGGAAGGGGCGGACGGACGGCCAATCGCCGCCGTCTCCAATTTCGTGCTGCACTACGTGGGCACGGATAACGGCCTGGCCATCTCCGCCGACTACTTCGGGCACTTCCACCGGCTGGTGCAACGCTACCTCGACCCCCAGTGCGTCGGCATGCTCTGGAACGGCACCTCCGGCGACATCAACAACAATGACTACAGCGGCCAGCGCAAGTGGACCGCCAGCGGCCACAAGCAGGCCATCAAAATGGCCAACGTGCTCGCCGGCCACCTGATCACCGAGATTCAGCTCATGGAGATGCACGACGAACTCGAGCTGGACGCGGCGGTGGATACGTTCGAGTTCACGCGCAAGTCCATCACGGAAGAAGACCTCGCCATGGCCGAGAAGATCCTGGCGGCGCCCGCCGGCACATACTCCGACTACGATTCCGGGCCGTTTAGCTGGGTGGTCGGCCAGATGCTGCCGCATCAGCTTTCGGACGTGTACGCCGCGGAATGCCAACGGCTGGCGCGAATGCCGCTGACGCACACCGCGCCGGTGCAGGCCCTGCGGCTGGGCGAGGCGGCGATTGTCGCTCTGCCCGGCGAGATCTTCGTGGAGTTCGGCCTGGAAATCAAGGAGCAGTCGCCCGCCGCGCCGCAGTTCGTCGTGAGCCTGGCCAACGGCTACATCGGCTACGTCTGCACCGACAAGGCCCTGACCGAGCACGGCGGCTACGAAACCTGGGCCGGCTATTCATCCCTGGGCGGCGTCGGCACCGGGCCGGCCATGCAACAGTGCGCGCTCAACCTGCTCAGCCGGCTGTTCTAACGTTGGAGCATTCGTAGCTCTTAGTCCCCTCTCCCTGGGGAGACCTTTGCATAACCCCTTGCCCATTGAGGGGGAAGGCTGGGATTGGGATGAAATGGCTTGACGGTATGCCTTATTTAGTTGTGACACCGCTCTGGATTCCCTAGACTCACAAACGAAGTGCAACACTTTGCTAAGGTGTTGCCATGGGAAAACAATACACACAACTTACCATTGAAGAGCGGTGTGAAATTGCCCGACTTCTCACCGCGAGAACCTCGCACCGGCAAATCGCTGCAACTCTGGGTCGCGCGCCATCGACGATTTCGCGGGAGGTGAAACGAAATGGATCGCAATCGGCAGGCTATGAGCCAAAGTATGCCGATGATCAGGCGTGGGCGCGGTGCTGGCGCGGCAGCAAGCTGGAGCGGGATGCCGAGTTGCGGGAGGTGGTGTTGGGATACTTGCGGGATTGTTGGTCGCCGGAGCAGGTATCCGGACGTTTGGCGCGGGAGAACGGCGCGCCGGTCGTCTCTCACGAGACCATCTATCGCTTCATCTACGGGCAGCAGGCGCGCACGAAGGACGGTAACTGGCGGCATTACCTGCCGCGCGCCAAGTCCAAACGGGGCTGGCGCGGGCGAAAGGGCGGCAGTCCGGCCTCGTTCATTGCCCAGCGCCGACCGCTGGCAGAACGGCCCCAGGCGGCGGCAGACCGCCAAACGCCCGGCCACTGGGAGGCGGACCTGATGCTCTTTCGCACCTACGGTCAAGCAGTCTTGACCCTGCACGAGCGCCACTCGCGCCTGTTGCTGGCCGCGCGACCGCCCGGCAAGGCGGCAGCGCCGATCGCCACTATCCTGCACGACCTGTTCGCCGCGCTGCCCCCAGCGTGCAGCCAGACCGTCACGTTCGACAATGGCACGGAGTTCGCACAGCATTACCGCCTCCATGACTTGGGCATCCAAACCTTCTTCTGCGATACCCACTCGCCCTGGCAGAAAGGGGGCATCGAGAACGCCATCGGCCGCCTGCGGCGCCGGCTGCCGCGCAAGACCGACCTGGCACAGGTGAGCCAACAACGCTTTGCGCAACTGGTCCACGCCTACAACCACACCCCGCGCAAGTGTCTTGACTTCCAAACGCCAGCCGAAGTATTCATCAACCAGGTGTTGCACTTGAAATGTGAATCCACCTTCCGGCTTTCGCCGGAATGACAGAGTTATGCAAAGGCCTCCCGAGGGAGAGGGTTAGGGTGAGGGGGAACTCCCAAAGGCGACGGTTTCCATTCCCTCTCCCCGGGGAGAGGGCTAGGGTGAGGGGAAACTCGCAAAGAAAGCAGCCTTCATCCCCTCTCCCCGGGGGAGAGGGTTAGGGTGAGGGGGAATTCGCAAAGACGGACTACATGCGTTCCCTATTCCCAGGCCGACAGGGGTACGCACTTTCCATCCAACTCTACGTGTCATTCCGAGCGGAGCGAGGAATCTAGAGATGCTGGAATTGCGGGACCTTGCTCTAGATTCCTCTCTCCGCTGCGCTCCGCTCGGAATGACACTCACATAGCCCTGTCGGCTCTCCTCGGGGAGAGGGAAAAAGAGGCAGCGCGTCGCCCGCCCGCCGCGGAGCGCCGCTCGTCAGCGGATGACATTCAGATGACACGCATAGAAACAGGCAACAGCGCCAGGAGGAGCACACAGCCATGAACGAAAGCAAGATTCGCATCGCCGTCATCGGTTGCGGCGGCATCAGCACCGGCCACATCAACGCCTACGCCCGCATGAGCGAAGCCTGCGAGTTGGCTTACTGCGTGGACGTGGACGAAGAGAAGGCCAAGGCCGAGGCCGAGCGCACCGGCGCCAAGTGGACGACGGACTACCTGTCGATTCTCGATGAGGTGGACGCCGTGGACATCTGCACGCCGCCCCATCTCCACGCCGAAATGAGCCTGGCCGCCATGCACCGCGGCAAGCACGTGCTCACCGAGAAGGTCATGGCCACGACGCTGGAAGACGCCGACGAGATGATCCGCGTGGCCGACGAGCGGAACGTCAAGCTCATGGTGGCCTACGTCACCCGCTACCAACCCATCTGGCAGAAACTCAACGAGCAAGTTACCGGCGGCGCCTACGGCCAGCCCTACATGGCGCAGGTGCGCACGGAAGACAACATGGCGAATCCGGCCGGCTGGCGCAAGTCGTGGAAGACCTTTCCCATGGGCTGCCTGCTCAGCCACGGCTGCCATTACGTCGACCAGATGATCTGGAACCTAGGCGACGTGGTGCAAGCCACCTGCCTGAGCGACGACCGCTTCCGCAAGGATACCCTGGGCCGCGAGGACACCGCCGTCTCCATCTACCGCTTTGCCAGCGGCGCTCTGGGCAACTACGTGGCCTCCTGGGGCACGAAGCACAGCGATTGCCACCTGCGCTTCGCGGTCTACCTGGAAGGCGGCGAGTTGATCCTGAGCTACGATCCCGACGGCGTCCGCCGCCTGACGCTCTGGCAGGCGGGCGACAAGGAAGGCACGCTCGTCCTGGAAGACGACCCCAGCAAGGCCGACCTGATGGACGCCTTCAGCGCCCGCAAGAACTTCGCCGGTGAGTGCGAGCACTTCATCGACTGCATCGTGAACGATAAGACGCCGCTGACCAACGGCGTCGAATCCAAGAAGTCGATGGAAGCCATCATCGCCGCCTACCACGGCGAGGACTACGGCATGATCGCCGACCTGCCCCTGGAAAACGTCCGGCCCCAGATGGTCTGGCGCAGAACGGACGAGGTCTGGTAAACACTGCACACAGGTAGGGGCGGTTCGCGAACCGCCCCTACCGGGATTGTGATTCACCGTGCGCCGTGGGGACGGTTCGCGAACCGCCCCTACGCAATTCAACAACGTTGTAAAGGGGCCGGACGTCAGGTGTAGGGGCACGACATGTCGTGCCCCTACACCTGACGCCGGATTGACACATGCCGGATTTGAGGGCCGAACGGCCTGCCGTTGGGCGGCGGCAATCTACACTAACGGATCCAGAATGCTCTCGTAACCGGGCACGAAAAGGCGCTGGTAGGCGCGTTCGGCCTGGAAATCCGTCATAGAGGCGATGTAGTCGCAGGCCACCCTCATGCGCGCCGCGCCGTTGCGCGCGCCCGTAAACTGGTCTTGAAACTCAAAGGGATACATCGCCGCGTTCTCCTCCGCCTGGAATACCGCGAACAGCCGCTCCACCATGTGGTGCGCGCGATGCGCCAGCGTCGTCACGCGCGGCTCCGCGAACACCAGCACAAACGCCACCTGCTTCAGCACCTCGCAGCGCCGTTCCTGCGCTTCGGGCACCATCAAGCCGTAGCGGTAGCGTTCCGATAGGCCTTCCGTCCAACCCAGCCGGGGCGCGCCTTGAGCGCAGCGCACGAATTCGTTGATCAGGCGCGAGGTCAAGTCCTTCAATGCCGCCCGGGCGTGGCGCGGCGTCGGCAGGCCTTCCAACTCGCTCAGGCGCGCCGCCAGCCAGTCGAGTTCTCGCACCACGTCCGCCTCCGACCACGAGCGCCCCCGCTCCGCCGCGCCCGCCTGCACGCGCCGCGCGACCGCCTCCTGGTTGGCCGGACGCCGCAGGTTCTGCACGCTGATCATGCCCACGTTGATGCCGTCTTCCAGATCGTGCGCCGAATACGCCACGTCGTCGGCCCAATCCATGATTTGGCACTCGAACGACCGCTCCTCCAACGAGCCTCTCTCGCAAATCCACGCAAGCAACGGCGCATCCTCGGCGTAGCACGCCTTCATCTCGTTCCCTGCAACAGCCCCCTCTCTCTCAGAGAGATGACCAAGAAGAGGATTGAGTGTGTTCCCTTGAATCCCCTCACCCTGAGGGAGAGAGCCAAGGCGAGTATCCTCACCTGTCGTTCGACTGTGCGCGTCCCCGCTCCCTCCCTTTGTCCCCTCTCCCTGAGGGAGAGGATCGAGATGAGGGCTGGGCGCGTTCCCACGAATCCCCTCTCCCTGAGGGAGAGGGTTAGGGTGAGGGTTCGCTTGGCCAAGCGCGCCCGCGCCACTTGGAATTTCATACAGCGCCTTATACTTCAGCAGTCCGTCCAGCGCCCCCCGCGTCAGATTGAGCCCGGCGTACCGGTCCGACTTCACCTCAAGCTGCGTCAGCACCCGCAGATTCTGGGCGTTCGCCTCGAAATTGCCGAGCGCCGCCATGCGCGACCGCAGTGCCTGTTCCCCGTGGTGGCCGAACGGCGGATGGCCGATGTCGTGCGCCAGGCAAATCGCCTCGACCAAGGTCGGATCCGCCCCTAACCGCAACGCCAGCGCCTTGCCGATCTGCGCCACCTCCAGCGAATGCGTGAGCCGCGTGCGAAAGAAGTCGCCGTAGCGCACGCCGAAGACCTGCGTCTTGCCCTGCAACCGCCGGAAAGCGGCGCTGTGGATGATGCGGGCGCGGTCGCGTTCGAACTCCGCCCGCTCGTCGGCGATCTTCTCTTCCTCCGGGTAGAGGCGTTCCTCATCGTGATCCGTGTAGATAATCACCGCGCTTCACCCTGCCTCCGGCACTCCGCGCGAATCCAGCAACCGCACAAGGACGCGCAACCCCTGTCGGTATCCATTGTACGATAGACCGCCGCGCCAAGCCGCGACACGACCCCCGGCGCGCGACATTCGCTTTGGAAACACCCTCTCGGTCTGCTATCGTAGCCACAGGCCCTCGTCGGCCCCATCACACTGACCTCAAGAAAGCGATGACACCCATGCCAACTGACTCAACAAGCCAAGCGGCGCGCATAACCTGGCAACAAGAAACGGCCCAAGCCCCGTGGACGAAGCGCGACTCCATGGGAGCAGCCGTCTTCCGCGATAAGATGTGGATATTCGGCGGTTTCATCCCCACCCGCGTCAACGACGTCTGGTCGTCGTCCGACGGCGTCCACTGGGAGGCAGTCACGCCCGCCGCGCCGTGGCGCAAGCGCAACCTCCCCTGCACGCTGGTCTACAACGACAAGGTCTGGCTCTTTGGCGGCTCGGACAAACCCGACATTTCTCTGCAAGACGTCTGGTGTTCCGCCGACGGCAAAGACTGGGTTGCCGCCACCGAGAATGCGCCGTGGGGGCGGCGCACCGCGGCCTCCGCCGTAGTCTATGACGGCAGAATGTGGCTCTTTGGCGGCTTCGACATCGAGAAGTTTCACCACTATCAGGACGTCTGGACGTCAACCGACGGCGAGCATTGGGACCTGGTAACGGAGCACGCGCCGTGGAGCGCCCGCAGTATGCACACCTCGGTCGTCTTCGACGGCACAATGTGGCTCATGGGCGGCGGCGTCTACAACACCAACTACCCGAACAATACCGTTGTCAACCATAACGACGTATGGCGCTCCACCGACGGCAAGAAGTGGGATCTGGTTAACGTCCAGGCTGAGTGGGAAGAACGCCGCTTCCACGCCTCGGCAGTGTACGACGACAAGCTGTGGATCATCGGCGGCCACCACAACGGCAACCGCAACGACGTCTGGTTCTCTTCCGACGGCGCGCATTGGACGGAAGCGGTTGGCGATCCTATCTGGCCGATTCGCCACGCGCCGGTCTGCCTCGCATACCGGGACAAGCTCTGGGTGATCGGCGGCTTTGGCGATACGCTTTACAACGACGTGTGGTCGTACCAGCGGTAGCGCGTATGAAAATCACCGCCGGCCCGTATCTGCAAAACGTGGCCCACGACGCGATCACCATCATGTGGCAGACCGACGAACCCGCCACCTCTGTCGTGGAGTACGAACGCAGCGCCCGCCTGGGCTGGAGCGCCTACGCTGGCCGGCCGGAACCGACCTATCCCTGCCGCAGCGAAGACCCCGAACCGCGCACAGTCCACGCCGTCCGCATCACCGGCCTCGAGGCCGAACAAGACTACTTCTACCGGGTTTCCTCTTGCTCCGCAATCCCGCAGACTTCCCCCTCTCCCCCTTCCTCTTTCTCTCCCTCTCCCTGGGGAGAGGGCCGGGGTGAGGGGGTCTTCTCTCCTGCCAACCAAAATCATGCCCATTCACCGTTGGGAAAAGAAACAGTCACCTCAGCCCCCGCCAGCTTTCGCACCGCCGTTCGCGCAAACTCGCCCTTCTCGTTCGCCACCTACGGCGACAGCCTGCGTGTCAACCACGTCCACCGCCGCAACGCCGGCCTTGCCCGCGCCTACCGGGCGGACATCTGCGTCGGGGCCGGCGACCACGCCCAGGACGAGATTGCGCGCTTCAGCGATTTCTTCGCGTGCACGTCGAATCTTCTGCCTTACACGCCGTGGTTCGCCGCCATGGGCAATCACGACTCCCCCAACGAGGGCTACTTCCGCTACTTCAACTACCCGGAACCCCACTACTGGTATTCCTTCAACTACGGCGCGGCGCACTTCACCGTGCTCAACAGCAACTTGGACTACCGGCCCGGCTCGGAGCAATGGCACTGGCTGGAACACGACCTCAAGACTTTTCAGAACGCCCGCTGGAAATTCGTCGTCTTCCATCATCCGCCGTACTGTTCGAACAATTGCGAGATACCGGCCACCCGCGCGCTCTGCCCCTTGTTCGAACGCTACGGCGTGGACATCGTGTACACCGCCCACGCCACCATCTACGAGCGCTTCCATCCGCTGCGGGGCGGAGAGTACGACAGCCAAATCGGCGTGGTCTACTTCGTCTCCGGCGGCGGCGGCTACGACATGAGCCTGGCGCCCAGCGAACTCTGGGACCACCTGCATCCCGTTTCGGCGTTGGCAAAGCCCGTCAACCACCTGCTACTCACGTCGGTTGCGCCGGACGAATGCCGGGTGCGCGCCATCGACACCGACGGCAATTGCTTCGACACGCTGACGTTGCGCAAACCGGCGGCGGCCCTGCCGGAATTGTCCGCCGCCAGCCCGCAACTGCCGTATCCCGACCTGCCGCCGCATGGCACGGTGGTGGCAGGCATGGAAGAAGGCGCGGCGCGCTGGGTGCTGCCGCGCCCGCAGTACGCCCGCGACGGGGCGGTGGCGCGCACGAGCCAGGAAAGCATCCGCTGGCACAGCGACGGCGCGGAGCCAATCGTGCCCGCAATCCGCCGCGTGCTGAATGACGACGGCAAACTGCTCGCGGCCACCGCCGGCAAACGCTACGCGCTCGAAGCCTGGGTGCGCACGAAAGACCTGCGCGGCGGAGGGATGACGGTCTCGCTGGAATGGAACGGCGACATGGGCTTCCTTGGCCGCGCGCGCTCAGAACCGGTTGGCGGCAGCGAACGCGGCGCAGCCGGCCAGGACTGGACGCGCCTTGCAGTCGCCACACCCGTCTTGCCGGATTATGTCTACTGCTGCCGGGTGGCGCTCTCCGCCCTGCCGGGCACGACAGGCACGGCCTGGTTCGATAGCGTCTCCATCACGGAAATCGCCTAGCCCCCAACGCGCGCCCGTGCAGAGACCCGCGCCGCGCAATGCGGCCGCAGGAGAGTGGACAGTTACGAAAACGATGCCTAAAAGGGTTTGCCGCCCGGTGTAGGGGCACGACATGTCGTGCCCCTACACCTTTGTCGCGTACCTACAACTCTGTCGTGCCTCTACACCTTTATCGGGCACCCACTCCTTTGTCGTGCCCCTACACCTCTGTCGTGAACCTACGCCTTTGTCGTACACCGCACGTGTGCGGCAGCGGACTACGCGGCGCCGCCAGCGGGCGCGGACTGCCAGCCGGTTTCCGTCAGCAGGGTCATCAAGCCCGCGTGCGCCTGGGCGAAGAGGTCGTGCCCGGTGTAGCCAAAGGAGCGGCCCGCCACCTGCAAGTGCGGTTCCAGCGAGAAGAAGCCGTCGTACCCGTCGGCTTTCAACGCGCGCAGGAGTTCGCGCCATTCCGCGCCGCCTTCACCGGCGATGACCACCTTGCCTTGCGGCGATTCCTTGTCCTTCACGTGCACATATTGCAGCCAGGGTTTCAGCGCGGGGTAGGCCTCGGTATAGGGCTTCACGCCGCAGGCCACGAAGTTTGCCGGGTCGAGGGTAAGGCGGAGGTTCTCGGCGCCGACCGACTCGAAGATGTCCTGGCAGCGCGCCGGCGTGTCGCCGTAGATGTCGCTCTCGTTCTCGTGCAGCAGCATGATGTCCGGCCGGTACCGCCGCGCCGCGTCGCTCAGCGCCTGGAGGCGGCGCATCACTTCATCCCGGTACTGCGCCGGGTCTTCGCCCTCCGGCATGAAGAAGGAGAACATGCGGATTGCGGAGGTCTCAAACACGTCGGCGGCGCGCAACGCGCCCTGGAAGCGTTCCAGATGCGCGTCGAAGTCGTCGGTAATGCCGATCTTGCCGATCGGCGAGCCGATGGCGGAAACCCTCATGCCGCGGCTGTCCAGCGCCTGTTTCGCCGCCCGCAAGTCGTCTTCCGAGAGATCGACCACCACGTCCCTGGGCTTCCCGTCGAAGGCCAGATTGCGCACTTCGATGTAGTCGATGCCGATTTCCTGCATGGCGTCGAGTTGCGCGCCGAAGTCGTCGGTAATCTCATCGCCAAAGCCACTGATCTTCTTATACACGCTGCGGTCTCCTCTCATGCTAACTGGCGGTTGCGCCTAGCCATTGTAGCGTAGATGCGCATGAGCCGGGGCCTCCGGCGCACCGAGAAAGCGACTGTCAAGTCTCGATTTTGGCACAACATCCCTGACACGCGACGCAGGCACTCTCTGACCTGCAACTCCGATAGAACTCCAGCTCCGGTAGCGCAGGTTTGCAACCTGCGTTCGCTCTACGGTCAATCCTTGGCGTGACCGCTTCTCTTTCTCCGGCGGGGGACAAGCCCCCATGTAGCCCCATAGGACTATTATGCGCTGTTCTATCCGTTCGCCCTGAGCCGCGTCGAAGGGTGAACGGGTAGTACAGCGCGCCACAATCAAACCGCCGCTCTCCCTCCGCTCAGACTTGGTATAATGAAGCGGACATGACGATGCCCGCCCCTGGTGGAGGCTGCCTCCCCACGGTGAGGAATTGGCTGAACGGGCCGAAGTCGCGGCATCGCGGCACGGTGACGCATACTGCGCGGCGGCCTTGACGGCGCGTCCGGCGCCGGTTGCGCGCCGGCGCGGCAGTCACCCGCGGAATAAGATATTGCAGAGTGAGGAGAAGAAAGTCCAGATGGAACAATATCTCCAGATAATACAGATCATCCTGTCCGTCGCGCTGGTGGCGGCGGTGCTGTTGCAGGCGGGCGGCGCCGCGCTGGGCTCGGCGTTTGGCGGCTCGGACACCATTCACAATACGCGCCGCGGCGTCGACCGGCTGCTCTTCAACGTCACGATTGGCATCGCGGCGCTCTTCATCCTCGTGTCGATCATCCTCGTGCGCATCTAGCGCGCGGCTGGGCGTGAAGCATGGCTGATCGAATTGCGCCGTCTTCGACGAAATCGCCGTCTCCGATGAGATCTCCATCTTCGATGAGGTCGCCCTCCTCTTCGCGCATTGCCGGCGCGGTCCTGGTCGGCGGCGTCGGTTCGCTGCTGGTGGCGGCGCTGCTGGCGTATTTCGCCTATGCCGCCACCGTTGAAGACGTCCCCGACTACGGCGGCACCTACATCGAAGGCACGTTGGGACCGCCGCCCACGTTGGTTTCCGTCCTTGCCCAGGACGAGACGGCGCGCACCATTTCCCAACTGGTCTTCAACGGCCTCACCGCCTACGCGCCCGACGGCGCGATCGTGCCCGACCTGGCCACCGGCTGGGAGATCGACACCGCCAGCCGTTCCTACACGTTCTTCCTGCGGTCCGACGTGACGTGGCACGACGGCGCGGCCTTTACGGCGGACGACGTGCTCTTCACCTTCGCGCTCTTGTCCAGTCCCCAGCACAATCATCCCGTATGGAGCAACGTCAGGGCAGAGCGCGCCGGCGACTGGGCCGTGCGCGTCTTTGTGCTCAACAACGTCTACGTGCCCATCCTCGAGTACGCCACCATCGGCATCCTGCCCCGTCATCGTTTGGACGGGATTACCATCGATCAAATCAGGCTCAGCCTCTTCAATCTGCGGCCAATCGGCACCGGCCCGTACCGGGTGGTGGAGGTCACCGAGGAATCCGCCCTGCTGCGGGTGAACGAGGCGTACCACAACGGCCGCCCCCGCATCCGCTTCATCAAGTTCAAGTTCTATCCCAACGCCAAGGCTACCATTACGGCCCTGGAGCGAGGCGAGGTGGAAGGCGTGAGCTACCTGCCGGCCGCGGAAGCCGGCCGGGTGGAGGCATTGGCCGACGTGCAGGCCTATAGCGCGCCGCTGGCCGGCTATACGATTCTCTACTTCAATCTGCGCCGCAACCAGTTCTACGAGCGCGCGGTGCGGCAAGCGATTGCCCACGCCATCGACCGCGAATACCTGGCGCGGGACGTGCTGGCGGGCGCCGCGGATCCGCTGGAAAGTCCGATTTTGCCGCTCTCGTGGGCCTATTTCAATGACGTGGCGCGCTACCCGTACGACCCGCAGAAGAGCCGGGCGCTCCTGGACGAAGCCGGCTGGAGGCCCGGCCCGGATCAAGTGCGCGCCAAGGACGGCGTGCGCCTCTCGCTCACGCTGCTGACTACGGACGCGCCGGACCAGATTAGACTCGCCGAAGCGATCGTGGAGCAATTGTGGGCGGTTGGCATCGCCGCCGCGGTGCAAGCCGAGCGCCCCTCCGGTTTGCTCAACGACTTTCTGCTGACCCGTGAGTTCGACATCGCCCTCTACACCTGGCTGCTGGACGGCCTGGATCCCGATCCGTACGTGACGTGGCACTCGAGCCAGATCGACAGCGGCTGGAACTTTGCCGGATTCGTCGATCCCCGCGTGGACGAGGCGCTCCAGAACGCCCGCCACACCCTGGACCAGAACGAACGCAAAGCCATGTACGCGGACTTCCAGCGCACGTTCGCCGAGGAAGCGCCCAGCTTGATGCTGCTCACGCCGCGCTACAGCTTTGCCGTGCGCGCCACCGTGCGCGGCGTCAGCGTGCCCATGGTGCTGCCCACCGTTGAATCCCGCTTGGCCGAAATCGACCGCTGGTACATCAAGACGAGGAAGAACGTCACGCGCGTGCGCTCGCCCCTGGAGGGCTGGCGGCTGCCGTTCTTTGGATAGAAGGAGAGAAAAGCGTGCCGGACCCTCACGTTCCCACGGTGCGGATCGTGGCCATTGGCACCGAACTGGTGCTAGGCCGCATCCAGGACACCAATTCATTCTGGCTGGCGCAGCAACTTACCGACCTGGGCGCGGAAGTGCGGCGGATCGTCGTGCTTCCCGACGTGCTGGATGAAATTATCGCCGCGCTGCAAGACGCCGCCGACGCCGGCGCGGACTTCGTGGTGGTCACCGGCGGCCTCGGCCCTACGCCCGACGACATTACCGTGGAGGCCCTGGCGCGGCTCTTGGGCGTGGGTACCTACGAGGAGCCAAACCTGCTGGAAGACTACCAGCGGCGGCGGCAAATGAGCGCCGACGACCTGACCCCCGGCCTGCGCAAGATGGCTACCGTGCCGGAAAACGCAGTCGTCTGGGCAAGCCCGGCCGGATGGGCGCCCTGCATCCAGGTGAGCAAAGCCGAGACGACCTACTTCGTGATGCCGGGCCCGCCGCGCGAGATGGAGGCGCTTTTCGATCGCTACGTGGCGACCGCCATTTCGGATTCGCTCGAGACCAAGAGCGCCGCCCGCCGCGTGTTCGTGAACATGAGCGAGTCCGAGTGCTCGCCGCTCATCGAAGAGGCGATGCAACAATATCCCGGCCTCTACGCGAAGGCGTACGTGGCCCTGCGCAGCGATACCCACATGCCGGTGGACTTTGTGGCGCGGGCGGCCTCAGACCGCGACGCCCGGGAGATGCTCAGCGGCGCGCTCGACCAATTCTCCGCCGGGGTGAAAGAGTTAGGCAAGGATATTCACTACTAGAATCGCGCCGCTGCCCCAGCAAAAAGCTCCCTACCTCCGGTAGCGCGGGTTTGTAACCTGCGTCCCTTCCGCTTGGCACACCGGCATAGAACGCCAGGCCGGGCGCGGACGTCCCACCATGAACGACAAACGCGGTCCCCGCGCTCAGGCCGCGTTGCTCTCGGCCAGCGCTTCCTTGGCGGCGGTGAAGTTGGCATTCAACGCCACGGCGGCCTGGTAGTCGCTGCGCGCGCCCTCCGCGTCGCCCAACGCCTCCCGCGCCCGCCCGCGCCAGTAGTGCCATTCCTCCACGGAGACGATTGCCAGATTGGCCTCGGCCAGTGCGATGACGTCCTGGTACCGGCCCTGCGCCCAATAGGCCTCGAACGGGCTGAATTGATACCAGAACATACGCCAGGGCAGGCCGAGTTGGCGCGCCCAATCGAAGGCGTGAACCGCCTGCTGGGTGTCCCCGAGCCGTAGCGCGCTGCTGCCCAGGTTGAACCAGGCGAACGCATCGTTCTGATCCCGCGCAATCTCTTCCTGGGCGATGCGCAGCGCGCGCTCCCACATCGGCGCGCCGCCGTAACTTTCGGTAAGAATCGTATCCACGGCGGTCTGGCTCTCCGGCGGATAGACGACCACGTACGCGCGGTTAAACACCTGCCACACGGCGTCCAGATCCGCGTAGGCCATTGTCACGTTGGGGCCCACGTACGAATCGTAGGCGTAGAACGCGCCGGCCTGCTCGTCGTAGCCGGACAGCACGCGGTAGTGTCCCATGCCGTCATCCGGATCCGGCTCGAACCAGAACTCTACGATAACGGGCAACCCGGCGGCCAGGAGTCGCTTGAGCAGGGCCAGGTCGCCGGCGACGCCCACGTGCGCGCGCAGGCCAATGCTCTGGGCGTACGCGGCGATCTCATGCGGGCTTACGTTCTTGTCGTTGGGATCGGGCTTGAGGAAGGGCGCGATTTCGTGCTGCGCCTCCGCGCGGTCGAAGTAGCTGAGCACCATGCCGAGGGACGTGGGGGCGCAATTGTTCCACCCCTGGTACTCGTGCCGGAGGCCAACCAGCCGGGCGGACTGCGGCAGTGGCGGCGCGACGGTGGGCGCAGGAGCAACGGCAGCCGGCTGCGGTGTGGCGACGCTTGCCGTTGGCGGCGACTCGAACGCCAGCCCAATGTTCGTGGCGCTTGCCGTCCGCGGGACCGGCCAGGGCGCGGTCTCGGTCACCGGCGCGCTGGGCGTCTCGGCGGGAGCCTGGAAGTCCCCGGTGAAAAACGCCCCGCTCGCGACAGCGCCAATGACGCCGATCAACGCGCACAGCGCCAGCAGCAGCGGCCATACCGGCAGCCGCGCGGGCCGGTCGTGCCGGCGCGCCGGGCGGCCGCCGAACCGTACGCTTTGCTGTCTGCCAATCCACCGCATGAGGGCACGCTCCACTCGTATGCGCCTCTTTTCCCATCATACTCGACCGCGCAATGAATGAATACCCACACCTGGCGCCGCGAACGGGCCGCCGCGTGCGCTTACAGGTGTAAGGGCACGACATATCGTGCCCCTACACCTGTTCACGCCCCAATCGCTGCCCGCACCGTTCGCACCCTTGTTCGGGACCAGGCGCTCGCGCCGCCTCCGTGATGAATACGCGCCCCGCCGGTCGCTGTTGACGGCGCGGGCGGGGCGCGCTATCGTGCCAACGGGAAACTCTACACACTACTTGGAGCAACACCATGAAACTCTGTCTCCTGACCTACAACATGGCGCGGCACTGGAACCTGTCGGAGCTTATCGAGGTGGCGCGTCTGGGCGGCTTCAGCGGCCTGGAATTGCGCGCCGAGGCCGGCCACAAGCACGGCGTGGAATTGGAGACCAGCGCCGAGGAGCGCCGCGCGGCCCGCTACCAGGTGCAGGACGCCTGCCTGGAAATCGCCGGTATCAGCACCAGTTCCCGCTTCGAATCGCCGGACGCCGCCCAACGGCGGGAGGTCATCGAGCGCAGCAAGCGCTACATAGAACTGGCGGCGGACGTCAACGCGGGCCAGATTCGCGTCTTTGGCAACGACATGCCCAAAGAAGGCGTGGACGGCGGGCCGCCGCCTGCCCGCGAAGACGTGATGCGCTACGTGGGCGACGCGCTCCGCGAATTGGGCGAGTTCGCCGCGCCCCACGACGTGAACGTGATGCTGGAGATGCACGGCCAGTTCAACTATTGGCACTTCGCCATGACCGCGGTCGAGCACGCCGACCACCCGCAGGTGAGCATCCTCTACAATTGCGACAACCGCGACCTGGTGGGCGGTTCGGTGGCCTCCACCTACAACCGCGTGGCGCACCTGATCGGCCACGTGCACATGCACGACTTCGTGAACGGCTTTCCTTACGCGGAACTCTTCGGGCTGCTCCAGCGCGACGGCTACGACGGCTATCTCTCATCGGAGATCGGCAAGACCGAACCGACCCACCAGGACTACTTCCTCATGTACGCGCAACTCTTCCGCGCCTGGAACGCCCTGGCCGCGGCCACGGGCGAAAACGCCCTGCCCTACTACGCCGCCGCCGCTGGGACGGTTGCGACAGCCGGCTAGGCAAGGTTGATGTCTACCGTCATTTGCCTGTGATTCCTCTCTGTCACACATTTGGTGTAACAGTCTGTCATTCCGAGCGCAGCGAGGAATCTAATGCGTAGCGCGGGGGCTTGTCCCCCGCCTCCGGCTCACCGCTTGCCCCGGCCTCACCGCACAGACCGGCGCAGATCACAAACCTGCGCTACCGGAGGGATAAGAGAAAGGCGTAGTTGCTGACCTCGTAGCGCGGGGGCTTGTCCCCCGCCTCCGCCTCACCAACCGCGCCGTCATGACCGCACAGGCCGGCGCAGGTTACAAACCTGCGCTACCGGAGCGATGAAAGTAGGACGGGTTTGGTAACGCCGTAGCGCGGGGGCTTGTCCCCCGCCTCCCGCTGACAGGGATATGTACTCTATAATCGACTTCACGTGTCATTCCGAACGGAGCGCAGCGAAGTGAGGAATCTAAAACGCAGCCCTGCAAAGTCAGCGTCTTTAGATTCCTCGCTGCGCTCGGAATGACACGTACATACCCCTGTCGGCCCGCCTCCCGGAACAATCAACACAACCGAAGAACCACAGGAAGAGAGCCTCATGGCCTACCGCCCCCCGGAAAAGCTGGTCGTATTCGGCATCGACGGCCCCATTCTGCCCACGTTGCAGCGGCTCATGGGCGCGGGCCGGATGCCGCTCATGCGCAAACTCGTCGAAAACGGCGCGTGGGCGGAGCATTGCCTGGTGCCCTATCCCACGATAACGCCGCCAAACTGGACCACAATCGCCACCGGCGCCTCGGCGGGCCGCACCGGCTTCACCGACTTCAACGTCCATTGGCCGGGCGAACCCATCGGCCAGACCCACGCCGCCTTCGACTCCCGCTGGCACACGGCGGAGTATCTCTGGGAAGCGGCGGAAAAGGCCGGCAAGCGGTCGATCGTCATCAATTGGCCGTCGTCGTGGCCGGCGCGCATGAAAGACGGCTGGCAAATCGCCGGTTACGGCCTCTCCGTCAACGAATGGCACGACCATCCCACCTTCCACCACGCCTACACCTTCTCCGGCGATGCGCTCTTCTCCACCGGCGACTACGTGGAGGGCACGCTGATCGAGGTGGAAGACGCCGAGGATTGGCAGGGCCTGGAGGACGGCGTGGCATACCTGGAAGCCGAGTTGCCCTGGCGCTTCCGCTACCCAAAGTACGCGATGCGACCGCTCACCTGGCATCTGCTGCTGGAGGCGGATGAACACGGGAACTTCACCACCGTCCACGTCTGCGAACAGCGCGACCGCGCCGCCGCCATGTGCTCGCTGCGGGTCGGCGAGTGGTCGGACAACATCGTCCGCGAGTTTGCCTGCGCGGAATTGGGCGAGGCCGAGGCGGTCTTTCGCGCCAAGCTGCTGGAACTGTCCGCCGACGGCGAGACGGCCACGCTCTTCGTGACCCCGCTCTGCCAGTTGGACGGCTGGACTCACCCGGAAGGGCTGGACCGCGAGATATTCGAAAAGGGGCAGTGCCGGGGTCTGCCCGCGCCGTATCTCGGCCTGCGCACCTTCCGCATGGGCTGGTTCGACGCCGACACCTTCATCGAACTCTGCGACATGAGCCACCAGTGGTTTGCCGACACGTCCCGCTACCTGATGAACGAAAAGCCCTGGGACCTCTTCTTCATCCATATCCACACGCCCGACTACTTCTACCACCTCTTCGCCAGTGAAGTCGATCCGGCGCACAACCGCGATGAAGACAGTCTCAAGCACTGGCAGGAAGTCGAAGCGCGCATGTACGAGAGCCTGGACCGCGCCTTCGGCGACATAGCCGCAGCCGCCCCCCGGCGCACGCTCTACGCCTACGTCTCCGACCACGGCGCGAAAGCCAACGGCTACAAGTGCAATCCCGGCCAGATTCTCATCGACGCCGGGCTGACCGTGCTTGCCGAAGAGGATGATCCGGACGCGGTGGCGCACTTTGCCATGTACACGGGACGCAGGCAGGTGGATTGGTCCAAGACCCGCGCGGCGGCCAGCGGCTCGTCGTACGTCTGGGTGAACCTCAAGGGGCGCGACCCGCAAGGCATCGTGGAGCCGGAAGACTACGTTTCGGTGCAGAACGAAATCATCGCGGCGCTCTATGACTATACCGATCCGGAAACCGGCCTCAAGCCGATCGGCTTTGCCATCAAGAAACAGGACGCCCGCATGTTGGATCTCTACGGCGATACCACCGGCGACGTGGTGTTCTGCTATGCCGACGAATACGGCTCCCAGCACGGGCCGCAGTTTCCCTCGGCTACCCAGGGCATGGGCGACCTGCGCGGCCTCTTTGCGCTCTCCGGCCCGGGCGTGAAGCGGGGCCACACGCTGGCGCGCAACGTCAGCCTGAAAGACCTTGTGCCGACCGTCTGCCACCTGATGGGCCTGCCGGTGCCCGCCGATTGCGAGGGCGCGGTGGTCTACCAGGCCCTGGCCGATCCGGACGCCCCCCTGAACGAACGCCTGCGCCTCCAACGCCACGTGGACGTCCTCTCCGGCGTGGCAGAATCCGAAGCGGCCATGACGCACACCTACCACAAAGCGGAAGGATAAGTGATGAGCAACGACATTGGCAACGGAAACACGGGCCGTCTTGCGGGAAAGGTGGCCGTAATCGCCGGGGCCGGCGGCGGCATGGGGAGCGCGACGCCGCTGCGGTTTGCGCATGAGGGCGCGAAGGTGCTCTTGGTGGCGCGGCGTGCGGAACCGCTAGCGGCGCTGGCGCGGGAAATCCAGGAGCGCGGCGGTGAGGCCGCCATTGCCACGGGCGACTTGGCCACTCCGGAGGGGGCCGCCGACATGGCCCAGGCCGCGCTCGACCGCTGGGGGCGCATCGACGTGCTCTTCGACAATCTCGGCGACTACGCCTACGGCGAACAGAAGTTGCACGAGACCGCCCCGGACGAATGGCGCTACCTCATCTCCATCAACCTCGACACGGCGTACTACTGCACCCGCGCGGTGTTGCCGTCGATGGTAGCGCAGGGCGGCGGCTGCATTCTGCTGGTCGCGGCGGCCTCGCGCACCCGCCGGGAGGCCAACGTGGGGTACGCCGCCGGCAAAGAGGCGCTGGTCGGCCTCACCCGCACCCTCGCCCGCGAATACCGCGCCCACGGCATCCGCGTGAACTGCATCTGCCCGGGGTCAATCGGCGATTCCCGCGGCGCGGAAGACGCCGGCCTGCCGCCCGCAACCCTCGCCCGCGACGGCCATCCCGCCGACGTGTCCCTCTCAGCCGTCTACCTTGCCGCCGACGAAGCGGCCTGGGTCACAGGGCAGATCCTCGACGTAGACGGCGGTGATTCGCTTTGACAAATGCCTAACCGGCCTGAACGCACGACAAAGCTGGGCGGGCGTTTCAGTTCCTAGCCGCCAGCGTGTGCCAGAATGCGTTCCACCTGGTAGCCCAGCCCGGTGCCGGTGAGGGTTCCGGTGTGGGCCACGCCGTTGCGGACGTTGGCGATGCGGGGGTGGACGGCGGCCACGGCGGCGTTGGAGGCCGGGAAGAACTGGCGCGAGTTGCACTCCACGCCCTTCATGGGGTTGATGCGCGCCGCGAAACTCACCGAGTGGATCAGCGAGAGGTCGGGATTGGTGAGGTCCTGCACCGTGTAGGGCAAGCCGTCGTGGGTGGCCAGCGCCGTGAAGAGCAGGCTGTGGGAGTGGCCTTTGCACACCTTCAGCGCGATGCCGGACCAGCCGAGTTCCTTAGCGCGCTCGTACTGGCGGTGATTGTAGAGGCTTTCGTCCATGATGACTGGCTTGAGCTTGTCGATGCCGTCCATGCGGAAGGGCGCTCGGTCCAGGTCGCGGTGCGTGGGCTGTTCCACGTAGAGCAAGGCGTCGTAGGCCGCGGGCGACTGCTCCCGCACCCGTTCCAGGTACTCGACCATGTAGTCGGGAGTCTCGCAGATTTCGTTGGTGTCCGCCGTGAGATAGATTTCCGCGCGACCCTGCTTTGCCAGCGATTCCTTGCCCACGGCGTATACGTCCAGGGTGCGCTGCACGTCCCAGTCCATGTCGTTGCCCAGGAGCTTGATTTTAAGGCAGTACATACCGTCGCGCGCGATCCATTGGTCGAGTGAGACCGGTTCGCCGTCGTCCGGGTCGTCGGCCGTGATTTCGCGCTCCCACAGCTTGTCCAGGCCGCCGACCAGGTGGAAGACGGGCAGTTCCGCCACGAAAGCCGGGCGCACGTAGTCGTCGAGATACCGTCCCTTGAATTCCGGGCCGAGGTACGCGCTCAGGTCTTCCGCCATGAATTCGTCGGAGTAGCCGTCGTAGCTGGAGATGCCGTTAACATTGCCAAAGGCGTCGTGCAGCGCGCCGTCGAAGGGCGAACCGCAGACCAGCGAGGCCAGCACCGGCATCGGCTCGGCAAGTTGCATATCGCGGCTGGCGGCGGCGGCGTTGCTGAGCAAAGCCGGCTCGGTCTTGAGCGCAATGTCGATCGGATGGGCGTAGCCGCTGTGGCCCTCCAGGGACTTGGCGTAGCGTTCGACAACCTGGCGCATGGCCGCGTCGCGCTCCATCGCGCCCACGGCGTCCGTCGGCCAGGCCCAGCCAATCGCCAGGAACATGCTGCCCCAGCCTTCCGCCACCTGCCCGGCGCGGTTCTCCACCGCCGCGCGCACCCGCACGTGGGTGGATTCTTCCATTGTGACCCCGCCAAACTTGAGCGGCGTACGCGCGCGCTCGTCGGTGAAGTAGGTCTCAACTTCGCGTATACGAATGTCGGATAGCAACTGCGCCGCCATGCTTCAGTGCCCTTTCAGCTTTCTGTTTCCTGATGATTCGCCCTCACCCTAACCCTCTCCCAATGGGAGAGGGGACAGGAGTATGCAAATGTCATTCCGAGCGGAGCGAGGAATCTGGAATGCTGAACTTCCGAGGCTATGCCTTAGATTCCTCTCTCCGCTGCGCTCCGTTCGGAATGACACGGTATGCCGATTATATTACCTACCCTTGTCAGCCGAGGGAAAGGAGACAAGAGCGTTTCTTCAGGTGTCCGCCAAACCCATCTGGAACGGCATTGTGCGCCTTGTCCGGTACGGTGTTGACCGTATTGCCCAAGATGCGGGGGACAAGCCCCCGCGCTACGGGTATCCTGATGATTCGCCCTCACCCTAGCCCTCTCCCAGAGGGAGAGGGGACAGGAGCGAAGTTTCGTTAGACGGAATCCGCAAACCGAACCCGCAGACTGAACCCGCAGACCGAACCCACAAACCGAAGTTGCTAACCGAAACCGCGCTCTTGGTCTGCTTAGCTCTCTCCCAGGACGGCAGTGCGCGGGGCGTCGATCATGCCGTCGCGGAACATGACCGTGCCGCCTATGATGGTGAGTTTCACGTCGGCCATCGCCTTGATGTCCGCCAGCGGATTGCCCGCCACAGCGATCACGTCGGCAACCTTGCCCGCCTCCAGCGTGCCGCGTTCACCGAGCACGCCGAGGCCCTTCGCCGGATTGCGCGTGGCCATCAGCAGCACCTCCGCGGCCGGGATGCCGAGCAACTCCACCGCGCAGCGCAGCGAAATGTAGAAATCGTCGAACGGCGTATAGCGCACGCCCGCGTCGCTGGAGACGATGAGGTTCACGCCCGACTGCCAGATGCTGCGGAAGAGGTTGACTCGTTCCTCTTCAAGCGGGCCGTCGATGTTCATGGCCGCGCGCATGTCTTCGCTGTGGGGCACGTCGTCCAGGTAGCCCCGCAGCACCCCGGCGAGAGTGATCGACACCGTCAGGTCTTTCTCAACCGCCGTGGCCATGGCGCCGGCGTCGTAGGCGTAGCCGCCGTCGGGGCCCAGCCAGACGCAATGCTCGATGGTGTCGATACCGGCCTCAATGCAATTGCGGATGCTCTCGGCGGGAATGGCGTGCGCCGCCACCGGCGTGTCCAGCTTGTGCGCCTCCGCCACCACCACGCCCAGTTGCTCGGCGCTGTACTGCGTCATGAGCGGGTTGGACTCGGCGGTCATGTTGCCGCCGCTGGCGCAGATCTTGATCACGTCCGCGCCGTGTTTTATCAACGTGCGCACGGCTTGGCGCAGTTCCCATTCCTCGTTGGCTTCCCAGCCGACGAAGTGGATGTGACCGCCGGTAACGGTGATGGGCACGTTGCACGAGAGAATGCGCGGACCGGCAATCCGGCCGCTGTAGATCGCGTCGCGCACCGTGGGCACCACGTCGCGGCGGCCGCCCAGGTCGCGGACGGTGGTCAGGCCGGCGCGCAGGCACTTCTGGGCGTTGGCCGCGGTGCGCACCACCTGCTGCATATCGGTCTCGCGGCTGATCTCGTCCACCACTTCCTCGTGATGGCGGCCGGCGGTAAAGCTCAGGTGGGTGTGGCCGTCCAGCAGGCCGGGCAGCAGCGTGTGGCCGGGCAACTCCTCCACGAGCGCGCCTTCCAAATGGTTGGGTTCGAGTTCCGCCGCCGGCCCCGCGAACGCGATGCGCCCGCCTTCCAACACCACCGCGGCGTCTTGAATCAGGTCCGCGCCGGTAGCGGTGAAGGCCCAATCGGCTTTGAGGATTCTCTTCTGGCTCACGAGGCGTTCCTTTCCGGGTAGAGCGCGCCCTGCCCTGGCGTGAGAACGAGCGGCTGCACGCCGCCTCCTTCTTCTGCCAGCGCGCGGGTGAAGTCGGCGGGATCGGCGGTATTGTTCGCGAACATGTTGTAGTGCGTGGGCACGGCGGTCCGGGCGCGGAGCACGGTGGCGAGATGGGCGGCTTCGGACGCCGGCATGTTCCCCCAGCGCCCGTTGATGCAGATGAAGGCCAGGTGCGGTTGCAAGGCGGCGATACCTTCCATGCGCTCATGGTAGAGCGTATCGCCGCTGACGTAAACGCGCACGTCTCCAAAGTCAATGACATACCCCACCGCATCGGGCGCGTCGTCCGGGTCGCCCCAGACGTGGTTGGCGAACGTGGCGTGAATTGTGACGCTGCCGCTGTGCAGCACGTCGTCGTGATTCAGCGTATACGTCTGGCTGGCGGGAATGCCGAGCGCGCGCATGGCATTGGTGCAGGACGACGGGCCGATGAGCAGCGCCGTTGCGTTGTAGCGGGCGATTTCCGGGAAAGCGTCCGGGTCAAGGTGGTCGGCGTGGTTGTGGGTGGCGAGCACGTAGCCGGCACGCACCGCGGACGCGGCCAGCGGCGGCGCGATCAGCCGTTCCAGCCCGTAAAGTTGATTGCACGCATCGCCCAGATACGGATCGACGTAGACGACCGCGCCATGGCTCGACTTGAACGCAAACCCGGCTTGCCCCAGACTCCAGACGGCAAGCGAACCCGGCGGCACACTTGTTTCCTCTATATCCGCTGCTAAACTCACCGCGCCTGCCTCTCTTCCCGCGTGTGCTTTGACTCTGGCGTGGGGCACGACGTGTCGTGCCCCTACCGTGTTATTCCTGATCCCGTGCGCCCTACTTCGCTTTTGGCGTGGGGCACGACGTGTCGTGCCCCACTACATCGTGTTATCCCCGATTCCGTGCGCCCTACGCCGTGTCATTGTAGCAGCCGTTCGGCCTCAGGGCTACGCGCGCAGCCCAATGCAAAGGCGCAGGCTGATTGCCTGCGCCTTTGCATTGCATATTCGATTGTAATCACACTCGCCGGGAATGCCCGAGAGAGGCCGCCAGATTAGCGCGCCGCCAGCGACGCCTTGGCCGCCTGGTATCGCTCGTTCACCGCGTCCCAGTCCACGTTCTGCAGCAGGGCCGTAATGTAGGACGGCCGATCGCTGCCGTAGTCCATGAAGTAAGCGTGCTCGTAGGTATCGATCGTCCAGAGCGGCACCGTGCCCCAGACGCCGCCTTGGTTGTGCACGTCGCAGAGGAAGTTGTGGATCTTGCCGTCGGTGGGGTCGAGCGCGGTCACCATCCAGCCGCGGGCGGCCATGGCGCAGGCGCGGGCGTCCTCGATGAAAGCGTCCCAGGAGCCGAAGTCCTCGGCGATCTTCTCCGCCAGTTCGCCGCCGGCCTCGCCGTTGCCGCCAAGCGTATCGAAGTAGAGTTCGTGCAGAATCTGGCCGTCCGCGGCAAAGGTCTCTTCCAGCTTCAGGGCGCGGTAGGCGCTGTAGGCCTGGTTGGCCGTGGAGCGGTCCACGCCCTTCAGGCCTTCCTCGATCTCGTTGCGCTTGTTCACGTAGCCCGCGTAGAGCGTATCGTGGTGCACGGTTACGGTCTTTTCGGATATGCCTTCCAGCGCATCCTTGCCGAACTTGAGGTCTTTCACGGTAAAAGCCATGATGGGCGCTCCCTGCTATGCGTGTTTCTGTGCGGTTCCTGCGAATTCCGGTACGGCGATGCGTCGTCGCGTTCGGATTTAGACTACCACACTTTCGGGAAATAGTGAATATGCGGCGCGGGGGGTGAACGCTCGCCTATAGGCGTGGACGTTTGCCCATAGCCGCAAGCGCCTGGCCGGGGCTAGTGGTTCGACACTCTTGCATTGATGGGTAGGATTGCCGGTAGCACAGGTCTGTAACCTGTGCCCAGGCCCTCGATTTGGCGCGGTCGCTCCACGCTACGGCAGGATGGCGCAGGTTACAAACCTACGCTACCCATCAATACAATCGTGCTGGACTGCTAGCCTCGCTCCGGGTCACCGGCGGACCCGCCGTACAGCCTGCGCTTCACCAGATTCAGGTATTCGGCGCGAATCACGCCGCCGTGGGCGGCGGCGTAGAGATACACGGTAGGATCGTAGTCGTCCAATCCCGATGTAGTAACGATGCGCGCCGACGCCAGTCCTTGCGCCTTGAGCCAATGGAGCGCGTGCCCCAGCAGCGCCGAGCCGATGCGGCGTCCGCCGAAGTCGCGGCGCACCAGCAAGCCCCAATCGAACGTAATGTCGTCCGCCGCGGCTTTGGCGTCGCAGAGCGCGACCGCCTCGCCGTCGATGCGCGCGGCAAAGAGCGTCTGCGGGGCGGTTGTGCCAAAGGCGGCGGCGCGCGCTTCCACGCGGGCGCGCATCTCCTGGGCCAGCGCCGCGCTGGGCGGCGCTTCCGGTTCGGCCGGGTATTCCACGCGATGCCAGCGCGTATCTTCCTTGTACTCTTTCCACCAGCGCCAGTACGGTTGGTAGCTGTTCAGCGCGAAGTCGGTGAGAAACCCCGGCTCGGGAGCGGGTTGCTCTTCGATGGTGAAGGCCGGGCTCGTTTCCAGGTCGTCCAGGGAGTTCAGATCCCACGTGAGCAGCACCATCTTGCGGGCGGCCCAGTAGCCGCGTTCGTAGAAGGGCACGGTAGCGCCCTCGCCGTCGCGCACGACGGCGTCGATCTTCGTCACGCCTCTGGACTTCAGGCGCTCTTCGGCGGCGGCGATCAGCGCATCCTCAAGCCCCTGGCGCGCATAGTCTTCATGCGCGGTCAGATCGGCAATGAGGCCGTGGCGGCGGCGGGCGTCCTCCCGCAGGGCCAGGCGCACCGCGCCCGCGATCGCGCCGCCGTCTTTGGCCAGCAGGATGTCGCTGGGGCCGTAGGTGAGCAGGTTAAGCTCTTCGCGGATGCCGCCCACGTGTTCAGGCGCCGGCGTGAGCGGCTCGATGGTGTACGCGCCGCTCTTCACGGCGCAAGTCCGGGCGGAACGCCGAGGGCCGGGATCACTGGCTCAACAACTCCATGCGCACGTCGAAGCGGCCGGTAACGAACGGCGCCAACTGGATGAACGCCGCTTCGCTGAGGTCGATCCACATGAAGCCCGGCGCCGGGGCGCGGTCTTTCACGACGACCATGATGCTCGCGCCCGTGGAAAGCCGCGTGACGCGCACCACCGTGCCCATCGGGAAGAACGGGCTGGCGGCGATGATGGGGTCGTAGCGATCGTAGATCTCGCCGTTTGCCATGGTGCCGCCGTGCAGCGACGGATGATAGTAGGTCGCGTTGCCGAATTCCACCTGCGTTACCGTGTACGTCGATTGATCGCGCCGGAATGCCGGCGGCCGCGCGCGCGTCAGGTTCGTCAGCGTGCCGTCTTCATTCTCCACGACGAACGAGAACGCCGCGGCCGGCGTTACCGCCGCCAGTCCCACGATGAGGCTGAAGAGCAGTGAGATTCCAATTCGTCGTGCCATAGCGAACTCAACATCCTTTCGGTACTGCGACTTCTTATATCGTATGGAGGGCATAGTCGTCAACAGGGACGCGGGCGCGCGTGGCGGCATGGAGCGGATTGATACGCTTTTAAGCACAATTGGCAATAGAGAAAGCGCGCGTTCGGTTTGACCGTAGCGCCAGGGCTGCGCTACAATCGAATCAAGTGGCGCGAGTGCAAGGTGGGCGATTCCGCCCGCAGCGGAGTGCAGAGGTTGCCATGTCCACTCGCTGTTCGGATAAGGAAGTCGAGTGCGCGATTGCGCGCACCGCCTCGTTGATTTGCGGTCGCTGGACGCTGCTGATCCTGCGCGACCTTGCCGCCAGCCCCCAGCGCTTCTGCACCTTGGAACGCTCCCTGGAAGGCATCAGCCCCAATACGCTTGTGGAACGCCTCCGCACGCTGGAAGAAGAAGAGATCATCACCCGCCGCGCCTACGCCGAAATCCCGCCGCGCGTGGAATACGCCCTCACCGAAAAAGGCAGCGCGCTGGTGCCGGTGCTGGAAATGATGCGCGAGTACGGCGAGCGGTGGCTCAATCCCGGCGAGGAAGAGCCGGTGGCGGCGGAGCGGGTAGCGGTAGCCGTAAAGTAGCCGCCAAGCAATACCCGGCACGATAGACCGGCCAAGAGTCATTCCGAGCGCAGCGAGGAATCCAAGACACGTAGCGCGGGGGCTTGTCCCCAATGCTGTCGCGTAAACGTAGCGCGGGGGCTTGTCCCCCGCCGGAGCAAGCAAAGTGAGAACGAAATGGATTGACCCTACGGAAGACGCAGGTTACAAACCTGCGCTACCGGAGAAACGAGCGTTGTTTTCACTCTCATTGTGTTTAATGCGACAGCATTGGGGCTTGTCCCCCGCCTCCGAGAAGGGGAAACCTCTCCCGTTTGTTGACGCGGTGGAGGTTTCTTTCGTTAAGGGACATTGGCGGGCCCTGCGGTCGTCAACCGCAGAGCCCGCCGCTTTCGTTCCTGGCACTTCCCGCTTCGTAATCCAGACTCCCCTCCGGGTAGCCTCCCTAGCCCTCCGAATCCTCGTACTGCCCCCGCAGATTCTCCACCACGTTCGCGTCCAGCAGTGTGGTCGTATCGCCCAGGGCGCGGCCTTCCGCCACGTCGCGCAGCAGGCGGCGCATGATCTTGCCGCTGCGGGTCTTGGGCAGGTCGGCGGTGAAGAAGATGTCGTCCGGCCGGGCGATGGGGCCGATCTTTTGCGCAACGTGTTTCTTCAGTTCGTCCAGCAGCGTATCGCCCGGGTCGATGCCCTCTTTGAGGAGCACGAACGCCGAGACCGCTTGGCCCTTGAGATCGTGGGTCTTGCCGATCACGGCCGCTTCCGCCACCGACTGGTGGTCCACCAACGCGCTCTCGATCTCCATCGTGGAGAGGCGGTGCCCCGCCACGTTCATCACGTCGTCCACCCGGCCCAGCACCCAGTAGTAGCCGTCTGAATCGACTTTGGCGCCGTCGCCGGTGAAGTAGATGCCCGGGTAGCGGCTCCAGTACTGGTCCTTGAAGCGCTCCGGATCGCCGTAGATGGTGCGCAGCATGGAAGGCCAGGGACGCTGGATCACCAGGTAGCCGCCGCCTTCCGGCACCTCGTTGCCGGCTTCGTCCAGGATGGCCGCGGTGATGCCCGGGAACGTCCGGGTGGCCGAGCCCGGCTTGGTGGTGGTGTAGCCTGGGAGCGGAGTGATGAGAATCGCGCCGGTCTCAGTCTGCCACCAGGTATCCACAATCGGACAGCGTTCGCCGCCGATGTTCTTGTGGTACCAGATCCAGGCTTCAGGATTGATCGGTTCGCCCACCGAACCCAGCAAGCGCAGGCTCGACATATCGTGCATGGCTGGATACTCTTCGCCCCAGCGCATGAAAGCGCGGATGGCGGTGGGCGCGGTGTAGAGGATGGTGACGCCGTACTTCTCGATTACGTCCCAGAAGCGGTCGCGGCCCGGGAAGTCCGGCGCGCCCTCGTACATCACGGTGGTGGCACCGTTCTGCAGCGGGCCGTAGATGATGTAGGAGTGACCGGTGACCCAGCCGATGTCGGCGGTGCACCAGTACACGTCGTCCTCTTTCAGGTCGAACACCCACTTGGTGGTGAGGTAAGTCTGCGTCGAATAGCCGCCGGTGGTGTGCACGATGCCCTTGGGCTTGCCGGTGGTGCCGCTGGTGTAGAGGATGTAGAGCATGTCCTCGGCGTCCATCTGCTCCGGCTCGCAGCGCAGGTCGGCGTTCTCCATGAGGTCATGCCACCAGTGGTCGCGGCCCTCTTTCATTTCGATATTGGCTTCGTCGCCGATACGCTTGACGACAACCACGTTTTCAACCATTGGGCAGCGTTCCACGGCTTCATCAGCCATTTTCTTCAGGGGCACGATGCCGCCGCGCCGCCAGCCGCCGTCGCAGGTGACGAGCACGTTCGCCTGGGCGTCGACGATGCGGTCGGCCAAGGCCTCGGCGCTGAAGCCGCCAAAGACGATGCTGTGCGGCGCGCCGATGCGGGCGCAGGCGAGCATGGCGATTGCCAGTTCCGGCACCATGCCCATGTAGAGCGTCACCCGGTCGCCCTTCTTCACGCCCAGGCCCTTCAGGGCGTTGGCGAACTTGCTTACCTCGCGCCAGAGGTCGTAGTAGGTGAGCACGGCCTGGTCGCCCGGCTCGCCTTCCCAGATGATGGCGGCCTTGTTGCGCCGCCACGAGTCGAGATGCCGGTCGATGCAGTTATAGGTAATGTTGAGCTTGCCGCCGACGAACCACTTGAAGAACGGCGGGTCGGATTCGTCCAGCACCTGGTCCCACGGCTTGAACCAGTGCAACTCTTCCGCGACGGACGCCCAGAACGCTTCCGGATCGGCGGCGGCCTGGGCAAAGACGGCATCGTCGTTGACGTGGGCGTTCTTGGCGAATTCCTCCGGTGACGCAAAGAGTCGTTGCTCTTCCAACAGGGCTTCAATCGTGCTGCCAGACTCAGTTGCCATCGTGTCCTCCTGCAATCGGCACAGCAATAGTCGCTTGCTACGGTAGGCGGGTATTTGGGTGCCATAGTAGCATAGCGTATCAGGCGCTTCAATCACCGCCGCGTTGGCAATAAGCAGATCCAGAGCTGACCTCTCCATCGGGCTAGGTTTCACGTCATTCCAACTAGATTTCATGTCATTCCGAGCGGAGCGAGGAATCTAGAACCGACGTTCTGGCAGCGAGCGCTAGATTCCTCTCTCCGCTGCGCTGCGCTCGGAATGACAGAGCAGCCCTGCAAAGGCGCCGCGTCTCGTGCCGATAACTCCGGCTGCGTTTACGGGTGTGCGGCTGTCAGGTAAGATTGTAGCAAGGAGCAGACCGGGGGCAGGCTGCGTTTCCACACGAGTTTGGCGCGCGCGGGCGCGCCTGGGGGCTGCCGGATTGCGTCGCGGACGCCGCGTTCTGGGGGCAATGAATCCATGCAGCCGCCAATGGGTGAACCCGCCGCCCGCGGTAAAGTCGGCCTCTTCGGTGAAGTCGCCGCCGGGGCTTAGGAAGCGGCAATCAGCGTGGCGACCTCGTCGAACACAGCAACTGCTGAACTCTCCGGGCAGGGCGACGCCGCGGCGGCCTTGTACGTAGACCGCATTATGCGGTTTGGCCGGCGGCTGCGGCTGCGCGCCGTGCTGCTGCGGGGAGCGCGGGCGTTGTGGATAGCGTCGCTGCTCTACGTATCCCTCTCGTTGGTCGGCTCGCTGCTCGCGCCGCAATTCCCCATCTTTTCCGTCAGCCTGCTGCTGGCGGCCGGCGTCTTCGCGGTAGTGCTCGCGCCCACCCTCTTGCGGCGGCGGAGCGCGCTGGACGTCGCTAAAGCCTACGACGCCCGCCTGGCCTTGTCCGAGCGCCTGGCCTCGGCGGTCGAGGTGCTGGGGCTTACTCCCCCCAGCCCGTTCCGCGCGGCGCTCCTGGCCGACGCAACGCGCCACGCGGCGGACATCGAACCCAGGCGGGCGTTCCCCTTGCGCCTGACGCAGTGGGACACGCTGCTGCTGTTCGTGTCGTTGTCGGCGCTCTTCTTCTGGGAAATCTTCCCCTACATGGCCGGCCAGTTCGCGCCGCTCGCGCCCCTGGCGCACCAGGTGGCGGCCGCGCGCGAGGGCACGCTGCTCGAACCCACGCCGCCCGACGCGCTGGTGGTGGGAGAAGAGACGCAGAGCCCGGCGGCCGCCGGGGAACTTGCCGAACCGGCGGCGCAGGACCCGACGCAACCCGAGCAGACCCAGCCCCTGCTGACCCAGGCCGACGGCACGCAACCACAGAACGCCGGGCAGCAAGGCCAGGCGGGGGAAGAGGAAGAGTCCGGTGAGCGCGGGCAAGGCGAGGCGGGTCTATCCGACCTTGCCCAACAGTTGGAGGAAGCGCGCAATCCCCACGTCAACCAGCAGGAAACCGCCCTGGCGGAGGTAGGACGCGAGCTCTCACAGGCGCGGCCCTCCCGCAGCGCCGGGCAGAACCTGCAACAGGGCAACTACGAGCAGGCGGCGCAGGCCCTGGAACAGTTGGCGCAAAACGTGCGCGACCTCTCCCGCGAGGACCGCAACGACATGACCGAAGCCTTCACCAAAGCCGCCGAGCGCGCCGAGGCGGTGGATCCGCGCCTGGCGCAGGAACTGGCGGACGTGAGCCGCGAGGTCGCTTCCTACAACGACCGGGAGACGCAGCGTGAGTTGCAGGAACTTGGTGACGCCATTCAAGAGCGCGGCGAGCGCATCCGCACGCAGCAGCAACTCGAGGCGCAGGCGGAGCAACTGCGCGCCGGCGCCGGCGGCGAGGAAGCGGGGGCGCAAACGGGCGGAGAGCAGCAAAGCGCGCAATCGCAACAAGCCTTCAATACCGCCGGCGTGACGGAGCAGTCCGGGCCGTCGCGGCGGCAGGACTCCTGGCAACTCCAGTCCGCCCCCGGCGGCGGCCCCAGCCAGGGCGGCGGCAACACCGGCGAGGAGTCGTTCCAGCCGGGCCCGGAAGCGCCGCGCTTGCAGGTCGAACAGAAGCCCTCGGTGGTGCTGGCGGATAGAGGCGTCGGCCCGTCGCGCTGGTCGCCGCAGCGCGCGCCGGTGGCCGTGCCCGGCGCGGGCGCGGCGCCCGCACAATTCGGCGTGACCGACGCCGGCAACGCCATCGTCTCCACCGGCGGCGCCAGCCACTTCGTGCCCTGGACCGTCGCCGACTACGTCCAACAGTACTTCAACGCCCTCTCAAACGCCCTGGAGCAAGCACCATGATCTCACGGCCCACCGAAGAACGGATCGAGCACTTCCATACCCTCACCCGCGACATCCGCGCCGAACTCGGCAAGGTGATCGTCGGCCAGCAGGCCGTCATCGACAGCGTGTTGATCTGCCTGCTGGCCGGCGGTCACGCGCTGCTGGAGGGCGTGCCCGGCCTCGGCAAGACGGAGCTTGTCAAGACACTTGGCGAACTCCTCGACCTGCGCTACGGCCGCATCCAGTTCACCCCCGACCTCATGCCGGCGGACATCACGGGCACCACGGTCATCACCGAGGACCAACAGAGCAGCCGCTTCTTCCGCTTCGAACCCGGGCCGGTATTCAACAACCTCATCCTGGCCGACGAGATCAACCGCGCCACGCCCAAGACGCAGTCGGCGCTGCTGGAGGCGATGCACGAGCGCACGGTGACCGTGGGCAACACGCTGCACGACCTGCCAATCCCGTTCTTCGTGATGGCGACCCAGAACCCGATCGAAATGGAGGGCACCTATCCGCTGCCGGAGGCGCAACTCGACCGCTTCTTCTTCAAGATTGTCGTGAACTATCCCGACGCGGCGGAATTGGAAGAGATCGTGCTGCGCACCACCACGGACGAAGTCCCGGAGGTGCGCAAAGTGGCGACCACCAAAGACATGCTGGCGTTACAGGTGCTGGTGCGGCAGGTGCCCATTGCCTCCCACGTTCTGCGCTACGCCGTGCGCTTGATCACGGCCACGGATCCGGAGTCGCCGGAAGCGCCGCAGATTACGCGCAACTACGTGCGCTACGGCGCGTCGCCGCGCGGGGCGCAGACTCTGGTGCTGGCCGGCAAGGCGCGCGCCCTCTTCGATGAACGCTACAACGTCTCGTTCGAGGACATTCGCGACGTGGCGCACGAGACGCTGCGGCACCGGCTCATTCTCAATTTCGAGGCCGAGGCCGAAGGGGTCACCGCCGACACGGTCATCGACGAACTTGCCATGACGATTTCACCGGATACGGAAGAATGAAGCCGAGTCCCTCGGCCCTGATCGACCACGCCTTCCTGCGGCGGCTGGATCGCCTGCAACTGATCAGCCGGCGCGGCTACGGCATGGTCAGCGGCGGCGGGCGGCGCAGCCGCCAGTTCGGCTCTTCGATCGAATTCGCCGACTACCGCAACTACAGCCCCGGCGACGACTTCCGCCACGTGGACTGGAACGTCTTTGGCCGCTCCAACCGCCTGTATATCAAGCTGCGCGAAGCCGAAGAGCACCTGGCCGTGCACGTGCTGGTGGACGGCAGCCGCTCGATGGATTGGGGACGGCAGAACAAATTCAGGTACGCCAAGTCCCTGGCCGGCAGCCTGGGTTACATCGCGCTCAACCGCGACGACGTGCTCTCCACGGCGGTCTTCAGCGAGACGATCGAGCAGTATTTCGCCCCGGCCCAGGGGCGCGCCTTCATCCTGCGCTACTTCGACTTTCTGGAGCAGGCGGAATCGGTCGGCGGCGCCACCTCCCTGGTGGCGGCCATGCGCCACTACACCGCCCGCAACGCCCAGCGCGGCCTGGTAATTCTGATTTCGGACATGATGACCGAGGACGCCTACCGGGGCATCACGGCCATTCAAGAGGCCGGACACGAACTCGTCCTGCTCCACGTGCTCGATTGGGCGGAGATCAACCCGCAACTGAGCGGCGAGTTGAGCTTGGTTGACCGGGAAACCGGCCGGAGCATCAACGTGGCCGCGGACGCGGAAACCCTGAACCAGTACCGCGAGCACGCCCTCGCCTGGGCGGACCAGCTTGAGACCTTCTGCGGGCGGCGCAACGCGCGCTACGTGCGCCTGGAAACCTCGTGGCCGCTGGAAGAGGTGGTGTTCCAGCGGTTGCTGCGGAGAGTGGTGCTATGAGTCTGCTGGTACCTCTGGCCCTGGCGTGGGCGGCGCTGGCCGGGCTGGTGTTGCTCTTCTACATTCTGCGCCCGCGCAGCCTGCGCGTGGAGGTGCCCAGCGTATTCCTCTGGCGCGACCTGGCGCAGCGCGAGCAGGCGCTCACCCTCTGGCAACGGCTGCGGCGCCACCTGCTGCTCCTCCTGCAACTCCTCGCCGTGCTCTTACTCGCCTTGGTGCTGGCGCGCCCGGAGCGCACGGCCGATACGCTGCCCCAGCGCCACGTGGTGCACGTGATCGACGCCTCGGCGAGCATGAGCGTGGCCTTCGGCGACTCCACGCGGCTGGAAGAGGCCAAGGCCGCCGCGCTGGCGCAGGCGGCGCTCAGAGAGCCGGGCGACCGGCTCACCGTGATGAGTTTCGGCAACCAGCCCGCCGTGCTCGTCTACCAGACGCGATCGCTGGAGGAGGCCCGCGCCGCCATCGAGAGCATCACCCAGACCGCCGCCGTGGGCGATACGGATCGCGCCCTGCAACTGGCGGTCTCGCTGGCCGACGCCCTGCCCGGCAGCGAGGTCTTCCTCTACACCGACGGCAGTTTTGGCGCGCCCACCATCCCCGGGTCGCTCAACGCCACGGTGCGTTTCGCGCGGGTAGGCGCGCCGGCGAATAACCAAGGCATCAGTGCCTTCGCCGTCCGCCGCCACCTGGATAGCCTCCAGGCCTTTGTGCAGGTCCAAAACTACAGCGCCCAGCCCGCCACCGTGCCCTTGGCGATTCTGGCGGACGGCCAGCCGCTGGAGCGGCGCAAGATCACTCTTGCGCCCTATCCGCAGCCGGGCTCCTCGCTGGACGTCGTCTTTGGCGACTTTCCCGCCGGAACCGCTCGCGTCGACGCCGCGCTGGACCACGAGGACGCGCTGGCGGCGGACGACCGCGCCGCGGCCATCCTCACCCCGCCGCCGGTGCTGCGCGCGCTGCTGGTCTCGGACACGCCCTTCTTCCTCAGCACGGCGCTGGCGTCGTTTCCCTTTCTCGCGCTTGACCACGCGCTGCCGGCGGAGTACCGGCCTGCGGACGTCTACGACCTCTACATCTTCGACGGCTGGCTGCCGGACGCGCTGCCGCCCGGCAACTGGCTCATCTTCGACCCGCCGGCCGGCGCTCCGTTCCTGCCGGTGACCGGCGAAATCATGGAGCCGCCGGTGGCGTTCGTGGCGCAGGAGCACGACCTCATGCGGTTCGTGGACCTCCGCGACCTGCGCGTCTCCCGCGCCCAGCGCCTGGAACTGCCGCCCTGGGCGGACGAACTTATCGGCAGCAATCGCGGCCCGCTGCTCTTCAGCGGCACGCTCGACGGGCGGCGCATGGTGGTCTTCTCATTCTCGCTGCTGCGGAGCAACCTGCCGCTGCGCACCGCCTTTCCGGTGCTGATGGGAAACGTCTACCAGTGGCTCAACCCGTACCGCATTCAGGAGACGGTCGCCCACGCGCAGCCGCAGGACGTAATCGAGCTTGGATTGCATCCCCATGCCGACCGCCTGGTGGTGGAACAGCCGGGCGGCGGGCGCGTTGCCTTCGCGGGCCGCCAGCGCATCCCCTTCTCCGCCACGGAGGAACTGGGCGTTTACCAGGTGGCGCACTACGCGGGAGAGCAGGAGATCTACCGCGAGATCTTCATCGTTAGCCTCCAGGAGACTGCCGGGCTCGCCGCGGGCGCGGAAGCCAACGTGGGGGCGCAATTGCCCGCGCTTGCCGGCGGCGAGGCCGCCGTGCCGCCGGTGGAATTGCCCGTCTTCCAGGAATTCTGGTGGTTCCTTGCGCTGTTCGCGCTCATTCTCCTGCTCTTCGAGTGGGTCTGGTACCACCGCGTGCGCACCTAGCGATGCTTGCATACTTCACACAACCGTGGCTGCTGCTCCTGATCCCGCTCGCCTGGGTCTTTGTCATTCTCATTGCCTGGCGGGGCGTGATGCAGCTTTCGCGGCGCACGCTGGCGCTGGCCACAACGCTGCGCCTGCTGGCGGTCGCGCTGCTCATCGCCGCGCTGGCCGGATTGCGGCTGCCGCTGCCGGGCGGACCGGTCAATACGATCTTTCTGCTCGATACTTCCGCCAGCGTGCCCCCGGCAACCCAGGCCGCCGCGCGCCAGTGGATCGAAAGAGCGGTCGATGCCCGCGCGCCGGATGACGCATACGCGCTCCTGACCTTCGGCGCGGAAACCCGCATCGAGCAGCCGTTCGGCCGCGGCGCGCCGGACGAAGGCGAACCGCCCGCGGGCGGCGACGAACGCACCAACATCGCCAACGCGCTGCAGATGGCCGCCTCATTCTTCCCGCCAGACGCGCCGCAACGCATCGTGCTGCTCTCCGACGGCAACCAAACGGCCGGCGACGTGATGCGCGCCGCGGAGGTGGTCGCGGCCCAGGGCGTGCAGGTGGACGTGGTGCCGCTCCTGGCCGAGCCGGGCGTGGACGCCGCCGTGACCGAGGTGGCGCCGCCGCCGGCCCTGCGCGCGGATGCGAGTTTCGAGGTGCGGGTCGCGGTGACCTCCACGCTGCGCGGTGAAGCGGTACTGCGCCTGTTCATGAACGAGACCCTCGTCAGCGAGGGGCCGGTCAATCTCGAATACGGGCAAAACGCCTTCACCATCCAGCAGCCCGGCCTGGAAGAGGGGTTCTACTCTTTCCGCGCCCAGGTGGTAGCGCCCGACGACCAGCGTCCGCAGAACAACGACGCCTACGGCTATTCCCAGGTGGGGCCGAAGGGCGAGGTGCTGGTGGTGGAGAGCGTCACCGGGGACGCGCTCATTCTCACCCAGGCGCTCCAGGCGGCCGGCATCCAGGCCCAGAACGTCACGCCGGCCCAGCTTCCGGCGCGCCCGGAAGACCTGGACGGCGTCTCCAGCGTGGTGCTGGTGAACGTGCCGGCCTCCTTGCTCACCGACCAGCAGATGGCTGCGCTGCAAACCTACGTGCAACGCCTTGGCGGCGGCCTGGTCGCGCTGGGCGGCGCGGCCTCGTTCGGCATGGGCGACTACGGCGGCACGCCCCTGGAACGCGCGTTGCCGGTCATCTCGCAGCCGCCGGACCACGAAGAGTTGCCCACCCTGGCGCTGGCGCTGCTCATCGACAAGTCGGGCAGCATGAACGAGGGTGCTCCGGTATCGAAGATCGCCATGGCGCGGGAGGCGGCGGCGCAGGCGGTGGAGATTCTCCAGGCCGGTGACGTGCTGGGCGTGTTGGCGTTCGAGTACACGCCCCAGTGGGTGGTGCGCCCCGCGCCGGTGAACGACGCCGAGGACGCCCGCAACGTGGTGCGGCGCGTCTCTACCATCGAGGCCGGCGGCGGCACCGACATCTACAATGCCCTGCAACTGGCCTACGATACGCTCCGCCGCACCCCGGCCCAGGTGAAGCACATCATCCTGGTCACCGACGGCCAGTCAACCTCCGCGCCCGGCCTCTGGGAAACCTTGATGACCCGCATGAGGCGCGACCACATCACCCTCTCGGCGGTGGCGGTGGGCGCCGACGCCGACCAAAACCTCTTGCAGCGGCTGGTGCGGCAGGGCGACGGCCGCTACTACTACGCCGACGTGCCGGAGAATATCCCCCAGGTGGTAACGAAAGAGAGCCAACGCGCCAGCCGCTCGCTCATCATGAGCCGCCTCTTCCAGCCGCAGGTGGTGGCGGCCAGCCCGATCCTGCGCGCCATCCTGCCGGATTCCCTGCCCAATCTCTCGGCGTTCGTGCGCACGGAGGCGAAACCGGCCGCGGAAACGCCCCTGCTCTCCGACACCAGCGAGGTCATCCTGGCCCAGTGGCAGTACGGGCTGGGCCGCTCCGTGGCGTGGACCAGCGACGCGGGACAGGACTGGGCGGCGGATTGGGGCGAGTGGCCAGACAATCAACGCTTCTGGGCGCAAATGGTGCGCTGGACCATGCCAAGCCCCCTCAACCCGCAACTGGCGACGCAGGTGCGCGTGGACGGCAGCGAGGTAACGCTCGCGGTAGATTCGGTGGACGACCAGGGCAACGTCCGCAACTTGCTCGATACGCGGGTGGAGGTGGCCGGACCGGAACAGCGCGCGTTCTCGCTCACGTTGCCCCAGACCGCGCCGGGACGGTACGGCGGCACGCTGACCACCGATAAGGCCGGCGTCTACGCCCTGCGCATCACCCAGTATGACGGCGATACGCCCGTGGTGGAGCAAATCACCGGCGCGGTGGTGCCGGTGGCGGCCGAATTCCTGAGTTTCGAGACCAATTATCGCCTCCTGCGGCGGCTGGCGGCGGCAACCGGCGGCCAGGCGCTGACCGACGCGGCGGAGGCCTTTCGCCACGACCGTCCGCCGCCGGAAGGCTACAACCGTCCCTTCTGGCAGCCGCTGGTCGTGATCGCCCTGCTGCTCTTCGTGGCCGATATTGGCGTGCGCCGCCTCCGCTTTACGTGGTACGAACTGGGCGTCTTTGGCGCGCTCGTGCGTTCCGCGCGCCTGCCCCGGCCGCGCATACCCATTCCGCGCCAGGCCCGCGCGCCGGTGCGCATGATCGCTCAGTCCCGTTGGCGCGCCCGCCTGCCGCGATGGCTGCGGCGGCGCGTGCCGGGACGGCGGTAGATGTGAGCGCCGGAGCATGCCGGAACTACCTGCCTTAGTCGTCGCTATCGCCAATCCGCGCTTGCGGACGAGGCTCACAGCGGAACTGCGCGCTCGCGGCGCGGCTGTCCGTACGACCCGCGACCTGGAAGACTTGACGCGGCTGCTGGCGGCGGAGACGGCAGACGCGCCGGGGAGCGCCCGCGTGCTGGTGCTGGACGAAGCGTTCATCTATCCGGACGTCTACGAGGAGTGCGCCCGCCTCAAAGCCGCGTCCCGCCTGCCGCTGGCCATCGTCCTGCTCGTCGAACCGCGCACCCGCACCCGCTCCGACTGGCACGGCGTCAACCATGTTCTCAGGCTGCCGGTCACGGTGTATGAGCTGGCGGATTGTGCGCTAGGCGCGCTGGGCTGTGCTCATTGAACAGATTTCACACTTGAAGAGGTCAATGAGCGTAGTGGCCAGCAAAGATTGTCAGTCTTCCTCTTGGTCTCTTGCTTGACAAATCTACCAAACTCAGGGTTTTGCTCACAAGCCAGGGGCACGACTGTAGCAGGCATAGTTTATTATGTAGATAAGGGAATCCTGTTCCGTAGATGGATAGGTGCGGCACTGTGGGTATGAAAGGAAAATCGAAGTGGAATTCAACACCGACTACGCGACGATCGCCACGGTCATTCTCATTGGGCTAGGCTTGCTCTGGCGGGTTGAGGCAAGGTTTTCCAGTTTCTCCGACCGCGTGTCTCGTATTGAAGGTCTATTGACGAGTTTTGCTACCAAAGACGATGTGGCTCGTATTGAAGGGAATATAGCCCGCATTGAATGTCGGCTAGAGACCTTCGCTACTAAAGCCGATGTAGCACGTCTCGAAGGCTACATCATGCATGCCAGCAAGAAGCAAGACGAGGAGTAAGCCAGCCTGTTGCAAAGGAATCCCGGCATCTATTGACAGGCGTGTGGCAGGTTGCAGACTTAAGCTGACGGCCCTCCAACTCACCACTGCAATCGTACAGCGCCACACCAAGGGTCTTTGCTGCGAATAGCGCAAGTGTGCAACTTGCGCCGGCCTAGGGTCAATCTCTGCGTCTTCGTATCCCTGTCTCCGGCGGGGGACAAGCCCCCGCGCTACGTTAGTCGTCCTCCCATTCGGCCTGCGCTTGCCAATGGATGAGCGCCTTTGAATCGCGGAGCGCCGTCATCCGTTCGCCCTGAGCGCGTCGAAGGGTGAACGGATGACGGCGCTCGACGGCGCTCGACGGCGCCTTTTTCACACGTCTTCCTTAGTATCCCGCGCCAGCACCGCGCCCCACACCCAAGGCGCACCGCCCTCACCCGCCGCGAACCGGGCGCACGTTGCCAGGGTCGCGCCGGTAGTGGCCACGTCGTCGACGAGCAGCACGCCGCCTGTGCTGAACGCGCCGGGGCGCGCGGCGAAGGCGTTGGCCACGTTGCGCAGGCGCTGCGCCCGCGACAGCCCCACCTGCGGCGGCGTATCCACCACGCGCGCGATGCCGTCGCGGTCCAGGGGCGCGCGCAGGCGTTCGCCGACCTCCTGTGCCAGCAGCGCGGCCTGGTTGAAGCCCCGCGCCGCCTCCCGCTTGGGATGGAGCGGCACCGGCGCGATTGCCGCGCACGGCGGAATCTCAGCCTCCACGATGGCGCGGCTCAGCAACGCCCCCAATTCTCCCGCTAAGCTGGTGCGGCCGCGGTACTTGAACTGGTGGATTGCCTGGCGCAGCGGGCCGCCGAACGCGCCCACCGCCACGATGCCCCGCAGCCGCGGGTACGTCCGCCGGCACGCGCGGCAGAGCGTATAGCTGCGGGAGACGGCGGCGGCGCACAGGGGACACCGCAGAGTGGGTAGTAAGGCAATCCGCTCAAGGCACGAAGGGCAAAGATTCTCGCCGAGGACGCCGCAACTCACGCAACGCTGCGGCAGCAGCAGGTCGAAAACGTGGTGAACCAGGCTCCGCACCCGTCAGCCAACCGTGACCTCAGCCGGCTCGATGATCACGTCGTCGCCGGCTGCGTTGAGCGTCACCAGCCAGTGGGTCTGGGTATCGTGCCGCAGGCGCAGGTCGGTGAGCGGGTCTTCCAGCAGCGTGGTAACCAGGCGGCGCAAGGGCCGCGCGCCCTGCGCCGCGCCGCAGCGCCGCGCCAGGTGTTCGATAACGGCCTCGTCCACCTCCAGGGTGACGCCCTCTTCCGCCAGGTGTGCCGCGCGCTCCGCCACCAGCCTCCGCGCAATCGCGTGGATGTCGTCCGGTTCAAGCGGGCGAAACGCGGAAACAGTATCCACCCGGTTCAGGAACTCAGGCCGCAGGTTGCGCTGCAGCGCCTTCATGGCCGCTTGCTTGACGCGCTGGTAGTCCAGCACAGCCTCATGGGCGTTGAAGCCGATGCCAATGCGTTCCGGGTCGTCGTCGAAGAAGTTGGAGGTGAAGATCAGGATCGCGTTGCGGAAGCTCACGGCGCGTCCGTGTCCATCGGTGAGTTGGCCGTGATCGAGGATCTGCAGCAGCGCGTCGAGCACGGCGGGATGCGCCTTATCGATGTCGTCCAGCAGTATCACGGCGTATGCCCGCCGCCGCACTGCTTCCGTAAGCTGTCCCGCTTCGTCGTAGCCCACGTAGCCCGGTGGCGAGCCGATGAGGCGCGAGACGGTGTGGTATTCGTCGTACTCCGACATGTCGATGCGGACGATCTGCTTCTCGTCGCCCAGCACGAACTCGGCAATAGCCTTGGCAAGTTCCGTCTTGCCGACGCCCGGGCCGCCGACGAAGAGGAAGGAACCAATCGGCCGGTTGGGGTCTTTGACGCCGGCCAGGGCGCGCCGCAGCGCCTGCGCTACTTCCCGCGCCGGTTCCCGCTGTCCCACGATGCGCCGCGCGATTGCCGCTTCCATCTCCAGCAACCGCCGCGCCTCGTTGGCGTCCACCGCGCTGCTGGGGATGCCCGTCCACTGGGCGATGACGGTAGCAATTTCCTTTTCGCCGATTTCGGCCTTGTGTTCCGCCAGTTTGTGGCGCCAGCCGGTCTCGATGTCGCGCAACTGCATGTGCAGGCTTTCGATCTCGCTGTTGACGCGCGTAATCCAATCGTAATTGCCCTCTTCCCGGGCCGCTTTCGCCTCTTTTTGCAGCAATTCCAAGCGGTGCTTCAGCTTGCGCATCTCGGACGGCGGCGTGAGGCGCTCCACTTTGAGGCGGGCGGCCGCCTCGTCGATCAGGTCGATCGACTTATCGGGAAAGAAGCGGGTGGGCAAGTAGCGCTGCGCCAGCCGCACCGAGCTTACCAACGCTTCGTCGGTAACCGTCACGCCGTGGTAGGTCTCGTAGACCCTGCGCACGCCGGCCAGGATGTCCACCGTCTCCTCGAAGGCCGGTTCCTCGACGGCAACCGGTTGAAAGCGCCGCACCAGGCCGCCGTCGCGCTCGATGTAGCGGCGGTATTCTTCCCACGTGGTCGCGCCGATCATGCGCAGTTCGCCGCGAGAGAGCGCGGGCTTGAGCATGTTGGCGGCGTCCATCGCGCCGGCCGCGGACCCGGCGCCGAGCATCATGTGCACTTCGTCCACGAACAGGATGAGGTTTTCGGTGTTCCTCACCTCTTCCAGGAGCCGCTTGAGCCGCTCCTCGAACTCGCCGCGAAACTTGGTGCCGGCGATCAGACCGGCAAGGTCGAGTTGCACGACGCGGGACTCGTGCATGATGGTGGGCGCTTCTTTGGAGGCGATGCGTTCGGCGAGACCCTCCACCACCGCGGTCTTGCCCACGCCGGCCGGGCCGACGAGCACCGGATTGTTCTTGCGGCGGCGCAGCAGAATCTCGCACATGCGCTCGGTCTCCCGATGGCGGCCGATGACCGGGTCCAGTTCCTCCTGCCGGGCAAGTTGAGTCAGGTCCCGCCCGTACTGGGTCAGTATCGAGGCGCGTTCCTGGCGCCGCCCGCGCTCGCGGCCGCGCTGCCGTCCCACTTCCGGGCTCTTGCGCGCCCAACGGGCGGCCACGTGACGAATTACGTCAAGCTGTACGCCCAAACGGTTGATGAGAACGTGCGAGGCCAGCCCCTCTTCTTCGATAAGGAGGCCGAGTAGCAGGTGCTCGGTGCCGGTATATTCCGCTTTGAGCGCCTTGGACTCCGCTTCGGCCAGTTCCAGCACGCGCGCGCCCGCGGCGGAGAGCCGGGGACTGGCGGAGGCTTCACGGGTCTTGCCAAAGTCGATGGCCGCCACGATTTCGCGCACGATCACGTGCAGGTCGAGCCCGAGTTCGCGCAACAAGCGCGCCGCGAGACACTCGGGCAAGGCCACGAGCGCCAACAAGACGTGCTCGGGCCGCACCTGTTCGTGCTGGAAGAAGAGCGCCTCGTTGCGCGCCAGGGCCAGCGCCTGCCTGGCCATGTCCGTTAGACGATCGACATCCACAACCGGATTTCTTCTATATCTGGGAGGGAATTGGATTTCCGCTTTGAGGGCATTATAGCATAGGGCGGCCCGCCGCCCTGGGCGGACGGCCCGGCGGTGGCTGCCCAGCGCCGGGCACGCACAACACGCATGTCATTCCGAACGGAGCGCAGCGCAGTGAGGAATCTAGTGCGGAAACGTTGGCGCTGGGCACTATGGGCTTCGTGTGGGATGGCCCTGGATCCCTCGCTGCGCTCGGAGCGGCGCAAACACACCACACGCATGTCATTCCGAACGGAGCGCAGCGCAGTGAGGAATCGAGTGCGGAAACGTTGGCGCTGGGCACTATGGACTTCGTGGGGGACGGCCCTGGATTCCTCGCTGCGCTCGGAATGACAGAAGGGTTACCACTGCTAAGCAAAGAGTGGCTCCCGTTGCAGAGAAGAGGGTGGCTCCCGTTGTTGAGAATTGGGCGGATCCCGTTCCTGAGAATAGCGTAGATTCCGTTGCTGAGAAGAGGGCGGATTCTGTCAACGCCCCTATCAACACGTGTAGGAATAACAGAGGCCGCCGCTCGCATTCTCAGCGATACCTGACTCTTCTCAGCCCCGCCCACTCTTCTTGGCAATGCCTAATCGGAATCGAGCCCCTCCCCCCAGTCGCGCACGACCTGGAAGAGCAGCCGCGCGCCGTAGCCGCTGCTGCCTTTGGGAATGTAGGGCCGATCCAGGTCCGTATAGTCCACACCGGCCACGTCCAGGTGCACCCACGGTTTTTCATCGACGAACAGCTTGAGCAGCGCCGCGCCGGTAATGCTCCCGGCCGCGCGGCCGCCGGTATTCTTGACGTCGGCAAGCGTGCTCTTCACCTGTTCTTCGTACTCCGGCCACAGCGGCAGTTCCCAGACGCGCTCGCCCGTCAGTTCGCCCGCGGCCTTCACCTTATCCGCCAGGCCGGCGTGGTTCCCCATCAGTCCCGCGGCGTGCTGGCCCAGGGCAACGATCACCGCGCCGGTGAGCGTGGCAATGTCTATGATGGCCGAGGGATTGTAGCGCTGCGCGTAGCACAGGGCATCGGCGAGCACCAGACGGCCCTCAGCGTCGGTATTGTCGATCTCGATGGTCTTGCCGTTGGCGGCGCGGAGGATGTCGCCGGGCTTGAAGGCATTGCCGCCGGGCATGTTCTCCGAGGCGGGCACCAGGCCGACCACGCGGACCGGCGGCTTGAAGTGGCCCACCAGGCGCATCGCGCCGATCACGCCGGCGCCGCCGGCCATGTCGCTTTCCATGTGGCGCATGGAATCGCCGGGCTTGAGGTTCAGCCCGCCGGTGTCGAATGTGATGCCCTTCCCCACCAGCGCGACGGTCTGGTCGGTGGCCTCCGCCGGCGTGTATTCCAGCACGATGAAGCGGCAGGGCTGGTCGCTGCCCCGGTCCACGCCCAGGATAACGTTCATGTTCTCGGCGGCAATCTCTTCCGGCCCGAGAATGGTGCAACGCAAGCCGAACTCCTGCGCCATGGCGCTGGCGGCGTCCGCGAGCGCGGCCGGCGGCAGGTCGCTGCCGGGGGTGGTAGCCAAGTCGCGGACGAAGTTCTGCGCTTCGCCAATGGCAACGCCCTCGCTGACGCCGCTGGCTACCGCGCCGAACTTGGCCGCGTCCGCCTCGACGTAGGTCAAGGAGTCCAACTCCTTGCCGTCTTCCTCGGACGAGTAGCGCAGGTAGCGGTAAAGGCCGAGCACGGCGCCTTCGGCGGCGGCGCGGGCGGCGTCCACCGGCTCGAGGCCGCCAATACCGGCGCCGTGCACGATGCTGGCAACCCGCTTCGCGCCCATGTCACGGGCCGCGCGCGCCGCCTTGCCCCCAACCTGGCGGGCGCGCTCCAGCGTAAAGTCGTCCTGCTTGCCCAGCCCGATGAGGAGCACACGCCGCGCCGGCATGGCGCCGCCGGTGTAGAGGTAGAGCGTCTCGTGCAACTTGCCCTCGAAGTCGCCGGCGCCAATGACCTCGCTTATCTGGCCGTTCAGGGCGCGGTCTACCGCTCCGGTCGCGCCGCCCGGCGCGGTGACGCCCTCGAAGAGATTGACGACGACGAGGTCCGCGTCCTGCTCGAGTATGTTTCCCTGTGCCGCTAGCACGTCCATAGGCGTTTCCCATTCTCCTTACTACGTGGCAATTGAAATTGTGAACGAGTGCATGATGGCCCAGCGCGCCGGCGCGCCCTGAGGCGGTTTCCTCCGGTAGCGTAGGTTTTCAACCTGCGGCCCACCCTCCGGTAGCGTAGGTTTGTAACCTGCGCTCGGCCCCCGGCAGCGTAGGTATTCAACATGCGGCCAGCCTCTGATTGCGCAGGCTTTCAATCTGAGTCCGATCAACATCTATACTGGCGCAAGCGAAAATCCAGAGGCTAAGCATTGCCCCCCGGGCTTCCGACGGGCCGGAGGCGGGGGACAAGCCCCCGCGCTACGGTAAAGCGAACAGCATCGGCAAACGCGCACATCCTGATTTTGGTCGGTTAGCCTGACTCCGCATTAGCCTATTCCGGTATGGCAAGGAAGCGCGGTTCCCCCCCGGCCCCATCGGCTACGGATTGAACCGCAACAGAATCCGGCTCACGTGCCCCTCGCGGCCAAACTGGTTCACGCCTTTGGCCATGATCTGGTTCTTGCCGGGGCGCAGGCGCCAGGTAAACGTCGGCGCGCTCGCGCGCCATTCTTCATCGTCCAGGCGCACCAAGAGCCGGTCGAGGTTGGGCATGCTGTGGTCGAGCGTCACGAACAGCGCCGCCTCTCTGCGCTCCCACGCCGCCTGATCCGCCTCCAGGTTGATCTGCACCTGGTCGACTGACCAATAGAGATCGTCTTCATTACTGGTGAAGTGGCTGCCGTTCGCCCGGTTGTAGGCGATGATGCGCGGCGGCGTCCAGGGATCGACCCATTCCAGCGAAGGCTCACCCTCGTTCGACGAGTGCTGGGTGTTGCGCATGGGCAGCACAACGCACGAGTAGTAGTCGCCAACGTCATGCCAGCCAAAGATTTGAAACTCGGCGTCCTGATTGTCTTGATTCAGGAACGTCGTGGCCGCGCCGGATTCCACCTTGTCCGTAACGCGGAACGGTGTCGGCCCGGTAATCATGCTCACGTCATCCCAGCGGCGCGTGACCCAGGCCCGGTGGATTTCCAGGACGCTCAGCGGGACGCCGCCGCGCTCGTAGTGCACGTTCAGGTCGGGATCCAGCAGAATCCACTTGTGGTATTCGTGCGACCAGAACTCCACGATCGAGTGGCCGATATTGCCCTCGTCGGCGGACATCCACTCGCTTTCCGGTTTGCAGATGCTCAACGTGCGGGCCACGAAACCCAGCGACAAGAGGCACTGCATCAACGTGACCGCAAAGTAGCCGCAGTTGAAGTCCTTGCCTTGCTCCACCGCGGCCAGGATCTCCAGCGCGTTGCGGGGCGGGGGCACGCGAGTCCAGCCGTGCTTCCACCGCGTGTGCACCCACTCGCGCAGGTGCAGCACTTGCTCGAACTCGGTCCGGCCGGCGGCGATTACGTCGTCCAGCCGGTAGCGTTCGCGCAACTCGGCCAGCATCGCGTCCGGCGCTTGATAGCGATATGGAAACGCGCTGCGCACGAGGCGTTCATTCTGGTATTCGATGATCCGCAACTCCGGCGCGATCGCCTCTTCCCGCGCCGGATCGGCTTGCAGTTCCTCCAGCGTTACGCGGTCGATAGTGGTTGCCATGGGTTTTGCCTCCACGTCTGCGAATTATTAGGCCGGCAACGTCGCTTGGGAAAGGGGCAAGGCCTCCGCCAGCGCCTCGTGGATCATGGGGAACGAGGCCGGCACGAGTTCCAGCCCCTCGCGCTCGGTGGCTTCCTGGATGTACTCCAGCACGTAATCGACGTTGGGAATGTTGACCTTCTCGGAGTTGTGGGTGGCGCCGATGATAGCCCGCACCGGGGTTTGGATGAGACCGGAAAGTTCCAGGTTCCAATTGATGATGGTGCGGTAGAGTTCGCGGCTCTCCTCGCTGACCGGCTCTTCCGAGCGCAGGTCGCGGGGGCGCGCCCAGCGGCCGCCGCTCATCTCGCCGCTGCACGAGATGACGCAGATCGGCAACGCGCCGCCCAGCACGTGGTGCTGCGCGCTGCCCCAATGAGGATAGGGGTAGTCGCCTTCCGTGCAGCGGTCCGGGCGGTCCGGAAAGTACCGCCCCGGCGCGGGCGCGATGTACTGCCGGTAGCCGGCCTCGTAGAGCAGCCGCAGCGTGACCGGACTCTTCGAGCCGCAGCAGGCGCAATAGGTATCGGTACGGAAGCCCAGCGCGGTCTCGAAGTCCTCCGTCGCCTCGGCGATGATCTGGCGCTGCGTGGCTTCGTCGTATTCACCCAGGTCGTTTTCGTACTTGGGATAGCGAAAGCCGGGCACGTTGGGCTGGATGCCGATGTTCACGCCCTCGGCGTGCCACTCGCGCATCATGTCGGCGTGGGCCTTGGCGGCCTCCGGCGTGAGGTTGAAGGTGACCGCGGGCAGCAAGCCGTGGGATTCGAAGGACTGCCGAATGTTGCGCACGGTGCGTTCGCTGACCGCCCAGGATGCCGGCCCGCCGCAGCGGGGCGACCTGGCCGCCAGCGGCTCGCAATCTACGAAATAAGAAAAGTAGATCTTGTTCGATACGCCCATATCGTCCTCCCTGTTCAGCAATTCTCTTCATTAGCCCGCGCCGCCGCGCGGCGGACAACGCCCCATCGCCCGGCGCGGTCTGCCATTGCGATTATATACCGACGCGCGCCCATTGAAAACGCGCCGCGCGGGGCACGATGTATCGTGCCCCCACCAATGCCAACCCGTGCCCCGGTGTAGGGACACGACATGTCGTGTCCCTACCGTTAGGGAATCACTAACGCGCGTAGGGGCACGACGTGTCGTGCCCCTACGCGCGTTTCTCCAATCGCGGAGATCAATCTCCTGCGGCCAAAGGCTCGGGCCCTATGCCTCCCGATACTCCTCGGGGCGGCGATCCAGGACCTCGTTGAGGATGTCTGCGGACTGGCGCAGACCCTCGGCCACGGTAATTTCACCACGTAGGGCTTCATACCAGGGCGCGTTGGACGGGCCGAAGGCTTCGCTGAACTCGAGCACACGCGGGAACGGGCGGCCGCCGGCGGCCCAACCGTTCACCACCTGCTCTACCTGCGTGCCTTCGTAGCGCGCTGCCCACTTCGGGAACAGGCCGTGCCGGATAATCGGCGGCCATGCGATAAAGCCGAAGTAGTCGGTTTCCTCTGCGCCCTCATCGCTATGGATGTACTTGAGGAAACTCCAAGCGGTCTCCTGGTTCGGTGAGAGGGTCATCAGAGAGTAGCCATTGCCGACCAGGGTAGCAGTCTGGCGCTGGTCCCGCGGCGGCATGGCGATGTCCAGCGCGTCCTCCAAGTGCTTCTTGGCGGCGTTGTACCGGAACATGCCGTTGAACTCCATGGCAAGGGCCCTCACCTCGAGGATGCCGATACCGGACCTACCACCAGTAACCTTCTTGATATCATCGCCGGAAGGTGTGTACTGGTGCTTGATGTGGAGATCGACGTTGAACTGCGCGCCGCGCAGCGACAACGGGTCCTCTCCGTAGAGGGCCTTGGTGTCGTTCTCGTTCATGATGGACCCGCCGAAGTTGAGCAGGAAGGTGCCGCCCATGTACCAGAGGCTATTCTGGCCCACTTGCAGCGCCCAGCGGCCGTCGTCCGGCTTATGGAGCCGCTCGGCCATCGAGAGCAGGTCGTCGTAGGTCCAGTCGCCGCCGGGGTAGTTCAGGCCGGCTTCGTCGAAGTACTCCTTGTTGAAGAGCACCACCTCGCCGCCGGACTGCATGGGCACGGCGTAGAGCTTGTTCTGCCAGGTCCAAGAACGGAGGTCGGCCTGGAAGTAGTCTTCCAACGAAATCTTATCGCGCTGGAAGAACGGGATGTGGTCCGGGAAAATGCCCCGCAAGCCACCATAGCCGTACCAGTTGATTTGGTTGATGGAGAGGTCCACGTCGGCTTGTCCGGCCGCGTGGTTCGTCTGCCGCCGTTCCCAAATCGTACTGTATTCGCCGGGCACGATTTCCGTCGTGATGCCCAGCGCTTCCTCGGCCTGCTCCAAGGTGTTGCGGAAGGCCTGATAGCGACCATCGGATTCGACGAAGGTCTCGTCAATCCGCATGATCTTCTCTTCCACCGTCGTCTCTTCTTGGGCCTCAGGTTCCGGCTCGCCGTCCTCGGCCATGTCACCGGAATCGGCTACCGGCACCGCGCCGCAAGCCGCCAGGAACACAACGCCACCGAGACCGCCCGCTCCCGCCAGGAATCCACGGCGGGAAAAGACGTTTCGCTTCTCTTCCATTATTGCTTCTCCTCGGTCAGCCAACTCCCTCCGGAGCGGCAATCAAATCGAACTACTCTAGGCGCACTCGCGCCATTAAAGGGACAGTCTCGCCTCCTTTCCCCTGCTTACTCCCCCTCAATCGGGTAGCAGTAGTATCGCACAAGTTTTTTTCGTCGTCAATGCAATCCTGGGAGCAGCGCATTAGCGGCCTGGCAGGACGGCTTTGCGGCTATGCAAGCGCGAATTGATCCTCGTCCCGGACGCGCGTCTCTCACGTCTCGCCGGGCGCCGCCCCCGACCAAGTCACCCCGGCCGGCGCCGGCGTCACACGTCTTTCGCCGTGGGCAGCCGGGTTTGCGCCTCAGCTTTCTGCTGAAAAGTGGGAGTCTTGCCGTGCCGCCGCGCCAGTTCCGCGTACACGTCCGCCGGCGTGAGGCCGCTCTGCGCCAGCAGCGCCAGGCAGTGGAACCAGAGGTCGGCCACCTCCGCCGTGAGCTCGTCCGGCGCTTCGTTCTTCGCCGCCAGCACCACCTCGATCGCTTCCTCGCCCACCTTGCGGGCGGTGCGATCGACGCCGCCTTGCAGCAGGTGCGTGACGTACGACCCCTCCGGCAGCGTCTCCTGCCGCTCGCGGATAGTCTGAAAGACCGCGTCCAGCACCGCCGCCGTTGCCGGGGCGCGCGTTTGCTCGTCAGCCACGGCTACTCCTCATCCAGCGCGCGGTAGTAGCAGGAAACGTTTCCGGTGTGGCAGGTGGGACCCTCCGGCCGCGCCAGTATCAGCAGGGAGTTGTCCTCGCAGTTGCGGTAGACGCCCGCCACGTTCAGATAGTTGCCGCTGGTAGCGCCTTTCAGCCACGGCTCCCGCCGGCTCCGGCTCCAGAACCAGACCCGACCCGTCTCCAGTGTCTTGGCCACCATCTCCCGCGTCATGAAGCCCAGCATGAGCACCTGCCGCGTGCTCGCGTCCTGGATAACGGCCGGCGCCAGCCCTTGGGCATCATACTCCAGGCGCTCGACGGCGGCGTCTATGGTTGCGGTGTCCATGGCGAATTCTGCCTCGATGCCCGTTTCGCTGCGGTGCGCCTCACCGGTGATTGCGCCTTTACACCATCGACGGGACGCCGGCGCGTAAGCGCAGAGAATCGCTACACTCTAAAGTATACCGCAGGCGCGCCCGCATAGCGTCCAGTAGACCTTTGCGTAACCCCTTCTCCACTTGGGGGGAAGGTTGGGATGGGGGGTGAAATGGCTTGACGTCATGCAATCTATAGTTGTAAAGGCGCTCTGGATTCCGGCTTTCGCCGGAATGACGGAGTTTTGCAAAGGTCTCCCCAGGGGGTGCGCGCGCAATTCAGCGCTATAGTCAAACTGGATTACCGTTCCACCTGCGCGTGGAGCGCCCGGCGTTCGCGGGCCAGCGCCGCCGGCCGGCCGCCAACCGTATCCAGCAGGTGCACCAGCGCCGGATTGCGTCCCAACCCGCGCATGATCAGCCCAAGGTCCGGCGCGCGGTCGAGTTCCAGTTGCAGCGGGCGGTCCGGGTCCGTGATCGGATTGGCGTTCGTCCAGCGAATGGCCGCCAGCCGGTCCACGAAGCGCGCCGCCTTGCGCACGTAGCGCGCCAACTGCTCGTTATCCCACATCACCGACTGAAACGCCCGGCCGGTGTGCAGCACAAAGCGCAGCGACGGGAACGCATCAAGGAACGTCAGGAAGTCGTCGGGAAAGTGCAGCACGAACTCGCGCCCGCCGTTCTCGATCGCCAGCGGCACGCCGGGATAGAGCGTTTGCAGCGCCTGAAACGCCTCGTCCAGCGCCTTCAGGTGGTCGTCCACGTGCCGCGTGCGCCGTCCCGCGTGCGCCACGTAGAGCGACATCGGCGCGTACGCCTCGAAGAACTCGATGGTCTGCACCAGCCGCCGCAGGTAGATCGAGCGCGGAAAGGCGTTGACGTCGCTCGGCGTTTCCTCGAAACCCTCGTCCGGGAAGAGATTCACCTGGAATTGCAGCGGCGCGCGCGTGATGACGTCCAGCGCGTCCTGCGTGTACGTGTCCCACAACCCCCTGCGATAGACCACCTCGTCCACGCTCAACTCGACCACCGCAAACTCAAGCCGCTCCGCCGTATGCACCGTCTCCTGCAACTGCTCGGCCACACTCATACGCCGAAACGGCTGCAAACGAGGATTGAATCCGACTAACATCGATGACACCGCTATCGATCAAGCATTCGTACCGGTTTTCTTCCATGCCGTGCTCGCCGCCCACTCTCCCGCCATTCGTCTGGATCGGCGAGCGCGCATTGCCTCACCGCGTAAGACGCCGTTGCCACAGACGAACGCGACCTGGCGTTTCCCACCTTAGATACCGAACCCGGCAAGCGCCTGTCAAGTGACCCGCGGGAGCGTCCGGCGCCGCGTGGGCGGAGTGGGGGGAGTCGAGCGTATTTCACGCGGGGACGGAGACTGCTAGACTGGAACGTGGAGGCGCTCGGGTCCCGGTGGGCCTCGCGGTCTTCAAAACCGTCTGCGGGGCGGGCTACTCCCGTCCTGGGTGGGTTCGACTCCCATGCGCCTCCGCGGAACACGCCGACGGTGTTGGCTCTTGGCCCAGCACTCTACGATTGTCCCTGCGCTCTACGGAGATACTCCAAGTTCAACCGGGCAATTTCAGCCGTCGGGCGGTTCGTGGTCGGGTCGCATGCCGACCACTCGTAGAGGACCCAGTGCGGGTACTCCCTGGCGCGGAGTGGGGAGAAGATCTCGTCCAGGGGCGCGTCGCCTTCGCCCAGCGCCTCCACGCAGGCCTTGTTGGCGACGGTATCGCGTATGTGCACCATGCGCAGCCGGTCAAAGTGCTCTGCCATCACCGCCGGACCGTCCGCGCCGGCCCACATTGCCCAGTTGACGTCCAGGCAGAGGCCAAGGGCCGCGGCGTCGATGCCGGCCATGATCCCGTTGAAGACCGCCGCGCCATGGGCGAACTCGTGCTGATGGTTGTGCAGCAACGGCGTCACCCCCTGGGCCGCCGTGTACGCGCACAACTCGGTGAGGTGCGCCACTTGCAGGCCAATCTCTGCTTGCGTCAGCGGGCCGTCCTGCTTCCGTCCCGTGCTGATCACCAGGTATTCCGCGCCCACCGCGCCGGCGAAATCCGCGGCGGCCCGCGCCTGGGGCATGGCCTTCTCTTTGACAACATGCGGGTCGTGCCACGCGCCGCCCACGTGGATGCCGGCCGTCCTGAGACCGTTGCCGTCCACCGCCCGCCGGTAAGCGGTAACATCGTCCGGGTCGTTGACGTAGGCGTAGCCAATCTCCAAGCCCTCGTATCCCGCCGCCGCCAGGTCGTTGCCAATTCTCGGCAAAACGACGCCCAGGTCCTGCGTCTCCCGCAGCCACAACCGCGCCTGACAGCCAATTTTCGCCGCCATGGTGTGCATGCTCCTGTAATGCCGAAATTCTTGCCCGCCGCGGGTGCGTTGCGCGCGCGGGTAGTGTACTATGAAGCTACTTTCACCTGACTCTAATCACACTACTACCTGCGGAGGATCGAGCGGATGATGGACATCGTGCTGCGCATCATCGGGTTTGTCGTCTGGGGGTTCTTTTCCGGGCTTCCCTTCGTCGTCGCGCCCATGATCGCCATTCTGACCAGTCTCGCCATCATGGTTGCGGTCAGAGGGATACTACGCCATACCTCGAATAAGTAGACCCCTCGGGCCCGGAGAACTTCACCCTCACCCCGGCCCTCTCCCTCAAGGGAGAGGGAGTAATCTGGCTCTCAAGGGAGCGGAAGTTTACTGGCTCCCATGTGAGAGGGGGTTTTCTGGCTCTAAAGTGCGAGGGAGTTTTCTGGCTCTCGAGTGAGAGGGACTTTTGCTGCTTTGAAGCGAGCGGGGGTCTTCTTGCTTTCGCAAGGTGGCCGCTTCCGACATTGGATACGGAGCCAGTCCGCAGGCGGCGCTAAGCTAAGAACGGCGCTGCGTCCACTACCAGGGTTACCAAGTACCGCGCTAGTCCATCTCGATGGAGACCTTGCGTCCCGCATCCTCATTGGCCAGGCCGTGTTCCAGGGTTGTCCACGCCAGCAGGGCGCACTTCACGCGCAGCGGGAAGTTAGCCACGCCCTTCAGGGCTTCCAGGTCTTCCATCTCTTCCGGCAACTCCACGTCGGCGCCGTGCATCATGGCCTTGAAGCGTTCGCCGATCTCGCGCGCCTCTTCTTTGGACTTGCCCTCCAGCGCCTCGCTCATCATCGACGCCGCCGCCAGGCTGATTGCGCAGCCGGCGCCGTCGAAGCGCACCTCTTTCAGGCGGTCGCCATCCATCAGCACGTAGATTTCCACGTCATCGCCGCAGAGCGGATTGCTGCCCTCGGCCTCGATGTCCGCGTGCGGCGGCCGTCCCCGGTTGTGGGGACTCTCGTAGTGGTCGAGGATTATTTCCTTATAGAGATCGTTCAACTGCATGGCCGAATACCCTCTGCGCCTTGTTGATGCCCAGTATCAGCGCGTCCACCTCCGCCTCCGTATTGTAGGCGTAGAAACTCGCGCGCGCCGTGGCGGGCACGTTGAACCGCCGCATCAGCGGCTGGCAGCAGTGGTGCCCGGCGCGCACGGCCACCGCTTCGCTATCCAGGATTTGCGCAACGTCGTGGGGATGCACGCCGTCCACGTCGAAGGACGCCACCCCGCCCCGTGTGTCCAGTTCCCATGGGCCGAAGAGCTTGATGCCGGAGACCTCGCGCAGCCGGTCCAGCGCGTACTGGGTAATCTGCCGCTCGTGCTCGCGCACCTGCTCCATGCCGAGTTCGCTGAGGTAGTCCACGGCCGCGCCGAGGGCGATCACGTCCGCGATGTTGGGCGTGCCCGCTTCGAACTTCTGCGGCGCCTCCGCCCAGGTGGATTCGCTCAGCATCACCTTGCGAATCATGCTGCCGCCGCCTAGGAAGGGGCCGATCGACTTGAGCAAGTGAGGCTTGGCGTAGAGCACGCCCACGCCGGTCGGCCCCATCATCTTGTGGCCGGAAAACGCCAGAAAGTCGCAGTCCAGGTCCTGCACGTCCACCGGCATGTGGGGCACGCTCTGCGCGGCGTCCACCAGGAGCAACGCGCCATACTTGTGCGCTCGCTTGGCGATGCCCTTAACCGGGTTGATCGTGCCGAGCACGTTGGAGACGTGGGTCACCGCGATCAGCCGCGTCTTTTCCGTGATGAGCGCGTCTATGCCATCCAGCATGAGACGGCCTTCATTGTTGACGCGCAGAAAGCGGAGTTCCGCGCCTTGCTCCCGCGCCAGCAGTTGCCACGGCACCAGATTGGAGTGGTGCTCCATTTCGGAGACCAGGATTTCATCGCCGCCGCGCACGTTGTCGGGCCCCCAGGCATAGCGCACCAGGTTTATAGCCTCGGTGGTATTGCGCACGAAGACGATGCACTCCGGCGAGGGCGCGTTGATGAAGCGCGCCACCTTGGCTCGCGCTTCTTCGTAAGCCGCGGTCGCTTGCTCGCTGAGCGTGTAGATGCCCCGGTGCACGTTGGCGTTGTACCGCGAATAGTAGTCCACCAGGCTGTCGATGACGGCTTGCGGCTTCTGCGAGGTCGCGGCGTTGTCCAAGTAGACCAGCGGCTTGCCGTGCACCTGGATGCCCAAGATGGGAAAATCCTGCCGCACGGCATTCACGTCAAAGCCATTGTTCACCATCGCGCGCAGTCCAATCTAGCGGCGCCGCTCTCGCCGCATGCGCGGCGTTCGTCCGTGAAAACGGTCATCCCATGTCCACCAGCACGTCCGTGCCATCGATGCGCACGTCATACGTATTCACCGGCACCACCGCCGGAAAGGTAATCGCCCGTCCGGTGCAGACGTCGAAGCGGGCGCCGTGCCGGGGGCACTCCAGCGCCGTGCCGTCCAGTTCGCCCTCACCCAACGGCCCCCCGTCATGGGTGCAGATGTTGTCGATGCAATACACCTCGCCGTCCACCCGCGCCAGGGCCAAGCTATCGTAGTCTATGTCCACGACAATCGCCCGGCCCTCCGGGATTTCGTCTACGGACGCCACCCTCACGAAGTTTGCCATGGGTCAATCCTCCACCTGCCAGCCGGTCATCTTCCGCTGCACCATCTCCGCAAGCTGCGCCCGCACGCCGTCGACCGGCGTGTGCTGGATCACTTCACTGAAGAAGCCTTCCACCAGCATCCGCGCCGCGTCGCGTTTGTTCAGGCCGTGCGCCATCACGTAGAAGAGTTCCTCCTGGTCCACCTGGCCGGTGGCCGAACCGTGGGTGCAGCGCACGTCGTCGTTGTCGATTTCCAGGATGGGAATAGAATCGGAACGCGCGCGCTTGCTCAAGAGCAGGTTGCGGTTCTCCTGGTAGGCGTCGGTGCGTTTCGATCCCTTGCGCACGTTGATGATACCGGTAAAGACGGCCCGCGAGCGGTCCCGCAGCGCGCCCTTGATCAGGAGGTCGCTGGTGCTGTAGGGCGCCAGGTGATCCTGCATGGTCTTATAGTCCATGTGCTGGGTGCCGTCGGTGAAGAAGAAGCCGCGATGAAAGGACTCTACCCCCGACCCCGCGAAACTGTTGTCCACGTAGTTCTTGACCAGCCGGCCGCCGACGGCGGCGAGAATGGTGTGGAGATTGCCGTCGTTGGCCACGCTGAACCGCTGAAACCCCAGCTCGATGACGTGCCGTCCCCAGTCCTGAATTGTGACGTGGCGCACCCGCGCGCCGTCCTTTGCCACCACCTCCGTGGCCGGGCACGAGAACGACTGCCCTTCCAGGTCCGGGCCGGCGTACCGCTCGACGAACGTGACCTGGCTGCCAACGTCCGCCACCAGCAGCACATGGGGAAAGACGGCGGCGCGCTCGGCATCCATCCACACGCACGCCTGGAGCGGCAACTCCACCTGGGTATCCGGCGGCACGTAGCAGAAGACGCCGCCTGAGAAGAACGCGCCGTGCAGCGCCGGAAACTTGCCGTCGTCGGGGGTCACGACCTGCCCCAGGTGCGGCCGCACAAGCTCCGGATACGCGCGCATCGCCTCGGCCAGCGGCGCCAGGATGACGCCCTGCTCCCGCAACGTTTCGTCCAACTCCACGTACACGACTTCGGAATTCACCTGCACGGCCAAACCGCCCCAGGTGTCGCCGGTATCCACGTGGGCGCGGCACACCTCCGGCAGCGCGGACCCGCCCGGCGCGTCGAGACCGGCGGGCGGGGAGAGCAGGAGTTCCTCCAGCTTCAACTCGCGAAAGTCGGTGCGCCGCCAATCTTCATCTTTCATGGTGGGCAGCGGCGTATCCACATACGCCTCCCATGCCTTGCGGCGCAGGTCGCGCGCCCAGTCCGGCTCTCCATTGGCGCGAGAGACCTCTTGCCATGCTGCCGTCGTAATGCCTTGCACTGCCGTTAGCGGCTCTTGTTCAACTGACGATTGACTCACGCTTCCCTTTCCTGATTCTACCCTTGCCTGGTTGCCTACCCGCGAAACCCGCCTCGCGTCCGCACAGTCCGGCGTACAGCAATCGCGCCAGACAAGCGCACGGCTGGCCGTGCTGCTGTGCCTGGCGCTCTACGCCCCGCCCACCGCGCATACGCACGATACTCCGCGCTTAGCCCACTGCCTTGTCCATTTGCAGTTGGATCAGGCGGTTCATTTCCACCGCGTACTCCATCGGCAGTTCTTTCACAATCGGCTCGATGAAGCCGCTGACGATCATGCCCGCCGCCTCGGACTCGCTCAGGCCGCGGCTCATGAGGTAGAAGAGTTGGTCTTCGCCAATCCGGCTCACCACCGCCTCGTGGCCGAGGTTGACCTGCTCCTCCTCGATTTCGATCGTCGGATAAGTGTCGGAACGCGAAGCCTGGTCCAGAATGAGGGCGTCGCAGCGCATGGCCGACTTGGCCTGCTCCGCGCCCTTGTAGATCTTCAACAAGCCCCGGAACGAAGTACGCCCGCCGTGCTGGCTGATGGACTTGGAGATGATCTTGGACGATGTGTTCGGCGCGACGTGAATCGCCTTGCCGCCGGCGTCCAGCACCTGGCCGTCGCCCGCGTAGGCAATCGAAAGAATGTCGCCTTTCGCGCCCGGTTCCATCAGGTAGACGCTGGGATACTTCATCGTGATGTTGGAGCCCAGGTTGGCGTCCACCCACTCCATCACTCCGCCTTCGTAGACCGCCGACCGCTGGGTCACCAGGTTGTACACGTTCGTCGACCAGTTCTGGATGGTCGTGTAGCGGCAGCGGGCGTTCTTCTGCACGATGATCTCGATGACGCCGCTGTGGAACGAGTCGGTCGAATAGACCGGCGCGGTGCAGCCTTCCACGTAGTGCACGTACGCGCCCTCGTCCACGATGATGAGCGTGCGCTCGAACTGCCCCATCTGCTCGGCGTTGATGCGGAAGTAGGCCTGAAGCGGGATAGTCACCTGCACACCCGGCGGCACGTAGACGAACGAGCCGCCGCTCCAGAACGCGCCGTTCATGGCGGCGAACTTATTGTCCGCCGACGGAATGACCGTGCCAAAGTACTGCCGGAAAAGCTCCGGATGCTGCTCCAGCCCTTCCTCAGTGCTGAGGAAGACCACGCCTTTCGCTTCCAGGTCTTTTTGGATGGAGTGATAGACGACTTCCGATTCGTACTGCGCGGAAACGCCGGCCAGGAACTTGCGTTCCGCCTCCGGGATGCCGAGTTTATCGAAGGTTTCCTTGATGTACTCCGGCACGTCTTCCCAGGTCTGGCCCTGCTTCTCCGTGGTGCGCACGAAATAGGAGAGGTCTTCGAACGGAATCTTGGAGAGGTTAGCGCCCCACTTCGGCACCGGCTTCTTGTTGAAGATCTCCAGCGACTTGAGCCGGAACTCGAGCATCCACTCCGGCTCGTTCTTCATGCGGGAAATCTCGATCACGCGCTCCGGATCCAGGCCCTTCGGCGCTTTGTAAAGCGCCTGCTCCGGGTCCGCAAAGCCGTACTTCTCCTTGTAGACCTTCTTGCTCTCTTGTATGTCTTTCTCGGTTACCGCCATGTCTGCGCCTGCCTCCCTAGGCTTCCTGCGTCCGCGACGAGGTTCGCGTTCGTGACGTAGTCTGCGTCTATGACTAGGTCTGCGTCTACGACGAGGTCTGCATCACCTCTTTGAGCAGCACGTCGTAGCCTTTGGCCTCCAACTCCTCCGCCAGTTCGAAACCGCCCAATTGCCGGATCTTGCCGTCCACCATGATGTGCACGTAGTCCGGCTTTACAAAGTGGAGAATGCGCGGATAATGCGTGATGATTACGATGGACATTCCGGCGTGCATGAGCGACGAAATGCCCTCGCCCACCGCGCGAATGGCGTCGATGTCCAGGCCGGAGTCGATTTCGTCCAGGATGGCAATTTCCGGCTCCAGCACCGCCATCTGCAAGATCTCCATGCGCTTCTTTTCGCCGCCGGAGAAGCCGTCGTTGAGATAGCGCCCGGCGAACTCGCGGCTGATCTTGAGCAGGTCCATCTTTTCCAGCAGATGCCGCCGGAACTCCCGCGCGCTGATTTCCTTCTGCTTCACCGCCTTCAGGGAGGTGCGCAGGAAGTTCAAGGTGCTCACGCCGGGAATCGCCAGCGGATACTGGAAGGCGAGGAAGAGGCCGAGTTTGGCGCGGTCGTTCGGGTCTTTCTCCAGAATGTCCTCGCCGTTGAAGAGCACCTGGCCGGCGGTGGCCTCGTAACTCGGATGCCCCATCAACGTGTGGGCCAGAGTGCTCTTGCCGGAGCCGTTCGGCCCCATGATCGCGTGAATCTCGCCGCGCTCAACGGAGAGATCCACCCCGCGCAGAATCTCGTTCTCTTCAATCTCCACGTGGAGATCGTCTATACGAAAAAACGGTTGCTCGCTAGCCATCGTGCTGTGTTTTCTTCCCTTGTTCTCTGCTTCTTCGGTTCCGGCGGACACGCTACCGGGGCAGCAATTCCAGCGCCAACATCACCGCTATCATCAAAGTGGTCGCAGCAAAGAGATATGCGCCAAGAACGAGCCGCATGCGCAATTCGCTCGCGCGCATATCGGAATTGAATTTCTGCTCCAGCAAATCAATCCTCGCGTCAGTCTTCTGTTCAAGTGACTGTACTTCCGACTCGATCTTCTGTTCCAGCGACTGCCTATCCGACTCGATCTTCTGTTCCAGCGACTGCCTATCCGACTCGATCTTCTGTTCCAGCGACTGCAGACCGGACTCGACCTTCTGTTCCAGCGACCGAATGTCGCCCCTGAGCACACGTTCCTGCGACTGCAGATCAGCCTTCGTTGCCAGGGCCTCATGTTCCTCGCCCACTACCTCGACCAAGGCTTCCGCCTGGTGGGCCGGAAAGCCCGCGCCGGTGAGCGCCTTTACCGCTTTGTGCGTATCGAACACTGGCATCGCTTGCGTCTTTCCGACCGCCGCGGCTCCAATCCCGCCGCGCGGGCAACGAGCTTAGTCCAGCGCGCCCGCGCCAAACTGCGTCACCGCGGACAGAGGCCCGCGCGCAGCCGGCTTGCTGCGGCGGCTGTGCCGCGCCAGGTCCGCGAGCGTGGTGTCTCCCAGCGCCAGGCTGAGTTGCTGTTCCAGCCGTCCCCAGAGGAAGACCGTGGGGCAATAGTCAACCCGCTCACAGCATACACCTTCTTCAGGTTGCAACGAGCAGGAAATCGGCGCGATTTCGCGCTCCGTTGCCAGAATGACTTGCAGCGCCGTAATCTCGGCCGGCGCTCTGCCGAGCACGTAGCCGCCCTTCGCGCCGCGCGTGCTCTCGACCAAGCCGGCTTCTTTGAGCGTCGAGACGATCTGCTCCAGATAGCCGAGAGAGATGCCGGTTTCCTCGGCGATGCGCGCCAGGGAAAGCGGTTTCTCATCCGCCGCCCCGGCCAACGCCGTCATTATCACCAGACCGTAATGTCCCTTGGTGGAAATCCCCAACATCGCCCTATCTCCACCGGCTCACTCCACACGAAACCCTAGCCGCCTTCTAGGAATTAGCGTAGCACGCTACGCCGCGCAGCGTCAAACAACGTAGCGCGGGGACTTGCCCCCGCCTCCTGGCTCATCGTTGCGCCGGGGCTTCTCCCCAACGCCGTCGCCCAAAACTGATGAGCACTGTACTTCCCGTTCGTGCTGAGCCTGTCGAAGCACGAACGGATAGTACAACGCCCCACCACCAACCCGCCATGCGCCTTGCCGCAGGCTCAGAGCCTGCCCCGTACCTGATTCGGGGGCGAACGGCTGTGCCCACGCTCATCCAGACCAAGCGCCGGAGTTCGCAATCACGCGCCACTCAAGCAGCAACCCTGCTACGCGGCCAGAACCGGCGCGCGCGCCTCCACCCCTTCCAACGCCGCCTCGGACCAGTCGGCTTCGAACGTCTGCCGCAAGCGCCGGAGCGCCGCCGGCTCATCGATGAGAATGCCCACCTCGCGGTTGCGGTCAAGAGAGGTGGCCGTAAAGTTCTGGCTGCCCACGAAGGCGCGCTGGCCGTCCGCGATCACCGCCTTGGCGTGCACGTTGGGAAAGTCCAGGAAGCCCACGATGCCGCCGCGCTCCCGCAGCCACGCGCGTTCGTCGCCGTAGGGGTCGGCGTCTGACGGTGGGTTCATAATCACGCGCACCCGCACGCCCCGGCCGGCCGCCGCCGCCAGCGCCGCCGCGATCGCGTCGTCCTCCAGCGCCGGCGCGTAGACCTCCAGGCTCTGGCGCGCCCCGCCGATCAGGTCTTGCAGGGTCTCGCGGGCGTTGACCGGGCTAACGATAAGAGGAAGTTCCGGCCGCGGGGCCGGCGCGCGTTCCCAATCGCTCTGGAAGAGGCGCGCCAAGGCAAGCGCAACCGCGGGATCTTCCACCAGGACGGCGAATTCGCGATTGGTGCGCAGCGAACTGGGCGTAAGGTTGAGAGTCATGATGGCGGCCCGCCGGCCGTCCACCAGCATCACCTTGGCGTGGGTAAAGCGAAAAGCCGGGCCGGCCCAGCGCACCGCCACACCGGCGGCCTTCAGTTTTTGCGCCGACGCGCGGTTGCTGGCCCCGCCGCCAACCGGGTCTTCCTCCAGCAGTACCCGCACCGCCACCCCGCGCCGCCACGCCGCCGCCAGCTCCGCCACGACTTCATCGCTCGAAAGCAGATATATCATTATGTCGATGGAGTGTTCGGCGCCGCGCAACCACGGGAGCAGCGCGCCCGCGCCGTCGTCCGGCGCTACCAGCAAGCGCACCGGGCCTTGCACCGCGGTCTGCGCTCCCGGGCCGCAGGCAAGCGCCACTGCCAGCAACGCAAGCAGCCAGAGAATGAACCGAGGCGTTCGGCCTGCCATGCCCGCCACCGGATTACACGGGAAAGGCCCTTATCCGCTGACGGACTTGCGCAGAGTCGTGCCCGCAGAAAAGACTGGAGCCTTGCGCGCCGCCACTTCCAATGGTTCGCCCGTGCGCGGGTTGCGCCCGGTGCGAGCCGCGCGCTGCGCGACGCGAAACGTGCCGAAGCCCGAAATGGCGACGTTCTCACCACGCTGGAGCGAGTCCTGCACCGAATCGACGAAAGCGTCCAAGAACGTCTTGGCCGCCTTTTGGGTGGTGCCTGTACGAGACGCAATATCCTTGATCAAGTCGCTTTGAGTCATCCCTCGTACCTCCATCTAGCTGAGAGCGGTCTCCGCACTATAGCATAGCACCCTTGCCGCGCGTCCATGCGTGGCGCTCCATTGCGCAAGCCAAGGGAGCATATCACCACTGCTATGCCCGCGCAAGTTGCCGCGCCGCGCGCCGGAGCGGTCACGGTATCTCAATCTGTCTAAGAATCCTCTAAGAATTCTCTTGACAGCTTTCTTCGCAATAGACATGATGCAAAGGATGTGCGAGACTTGCTAGAATATACGTGCGTGCCGCTGGCGGCGGCGCGGGGTATCATGTCCCCAACGCATTTTGTTGGAAACGTGCCGAATCAAGAGCCATGTGAGGGAAGAGCCGCGTGAAGATCAGATCGTTCTCTATACTTCTCGTGAGCGGCGTGCTGCTGTTCACGGCGTGTGTGCCTTCGCTGCCGTTTCTCTCCGGTGACGATGAAGAAGACGTCGTGGCGCGGCCGGTCCAGTCCCGCGTCGAGCGGCCCACCGTCAAAGTCGAGCGCGGTTCCATCATCGACGCGGTGCGCGTCCTGGGGCGCGTCACGGCGGAAACCGAAGAGAGCCTCTTCTTCAAGCAAAACGGCCGCCTGAAAGGCGTCTACGTCGAGTATAACCAGCCAGTCGTGAGAGGCACGTTGCTGGCGGACCTGGAAACCGGCAACCTCGAAACGTCCATCCAGAATTCAGAGCTAAGCCTCCAGGACAAAGAGCGCGCCTTGAACAAGGCGCGTTCCCAGGCCGCGTCGGGCGAAGCGGAAGTAACGCTGGCGCGCATTGCCGTGGAACGGGCGGAGCAGGACGTTGCCGAGGCGCAGGACGCCCTCACCGAGGCGCAGGCCGGCCCCAACGCCCAGGAACGCGCCCAGGCGGAGACGACCTATACCAATGCCGCCGCCAAACTCGACACGGCCCAGGACACCCTGCGGAGCGCACAGGCAGCGTATGCCCAGGCGCAGGAAGACCTGACGAGTTTCCGCGCCGGTGAGGTGGTAGACCTGAAAGTGCAGCGGGAACTCGCCCTGCGCGCGGCGGAAGAAGCCTTGGGCGCGGCGAAGGCCCGGCTGGAAGACCTGCGCTCCGGCAGCCCCGATTCCCAGGTGCTGTCGCAAGAAGCCAATCTCAAAGCGAAGCAGCAGGCCCTGGAATCAGCTAATCAGAAGGTCAACGCCGAGCGCAAGAAGCTGATGGACGAGATCGACAACGAGATCCTGAAGTTCCAGGCCGATCTCGTCCAGTTGTCGAAGGAAATCGAAGAAAAGCTGCAAGCGGCGTTCGACTCGGCTAGAGGCCTGGGGAATAAGGCCCCGAACGCGAAGGCCGCGTTGGAGACGGCGCTGGACGCGCTGGAGGAAGCCCGGCAGACCTACAACGAAACGCGGCGGGAAGAGGGAGACGTGGTGACCGCCCAGACCACGCTCGAGGCCGTGTTGGGGGCATCCCTCGATAGCGCGCTGGACGCGGCGGAGACTGAGTACGCGGCGGCGAAGGAAGCGGGCACGAACGTTACTTCCGCCCAGAGCGCAATCGACGCCGTGCGCGAAGAAAAGGAAGAGTATACCGAGCGCAAGACCGATATGAACGAAGAGATTCTCGTCCGCAACCAACAGCTTGTGGCCCCTCCGCTGGTGGGTACGCAAATGGCCATCCTGTGGGCCACCCGCGAGAAGGCGAGGCTGGACCTGCAATCGGCCACGGCCGGCCTGGATCAGGCAAAAGCGCAGGGCAGCCAGGCCTTGCCCACGGCCCAGGCTGAAGTGGACAAAGCCCGCTTCGCCTTGGAGCAGGCGCAGCAGGCCTTCGACGACGTAGGGCCGTCGCTTGAAAAGGCGCTGACCACGGCGGAACTCAACCTCAACGCCGCGCAAGCCGCCGTCAGGCAGGCCGAAGCCGACCTCGCCGTGGCCGAGGAGCGTTGGGACGTGGTGCGCTCCGGCCTGGACCCGGAGAAACTCCAGGACGCCGAATGGAACCTGGCGAGCAAGGAAGCCGCCCTGCAAAAGGCCAAAGTGAACCTGGAGCAGACCCAACTCAACGTCGCCGACGCCGGCAACGTGACCACGCTGGAGAACGACCTCAAGCGCGCCCGCGCCAACCACGAGTTGCTGCTGGAGCAACTGAAGGACGCCCGCCTGGAGGCGCCGTTCGACGGCGTAATCCAGTTCATCAAGGGCAAGGCGGGTGAAAGCGCCACGGCCTACCAGCCCATCATCGGCCTGGCCGACCCCACGGTACTCATCATCACCGCCGACCTTTCGGAAGACGACTCCGCCAAGGTGGCCCTGGAGCAAGTGGCGGACCTGACGCTGGACGCCTTCTCGTCCGAGAGTATCACGGGCATCATCACGAAATTGCCGACGAGTCTGGTAACGACGCAGGGCGTCATCCAGGACCGCTCCATCCACATCGAGGTGAACTGGCCGAAGGCGGGCGCGGAAATCGGCATGTTGGCGCGGGTGAACATCACCGTGCAGCATAAGGACAACGTGCTGAAAGTGCCGATCGAGTCCGTGAAGCGTTCCGGCCGGCGCACCTACGTGGAATACATGGACGGCGACATCAAACGCGCCAAGAACGTGGAAATCGGCATTCAAACCGAGACGGAAGTGGAAATCCTGAGCGGCCTGGAAGAAGGCTTTGTCATCTTGCAGGGCCAGTAGCGCGGAGGGCCGCTGGACGGAGCGCCGCGCGCGACCGGCGAGATCAACGGCATTCTCGCCGGCAGCGCGGGCGCCCGCCGCATGAAAGAAGCACAATCGAACTTCCTGGTTCGCAGTAATCTCTGCGGCACGCTCGACGTTGAATCGTAAGCCGCTGCGAGGGGATACACCTTGACCTACTCGATCCTGGTCCTCGTTACGAAGCGCCTGCTCAACAACATCAACATCGTCTCCTCCACCATCCTGGGCCTGATCGTCACCGTCACCCTGGTTTCCAGCGTCCCGCTGTACTCCGAGGGCATGAGCGAGATGCTGCTGCACCGCGCCCTGCGCGAATCCGAGCAGCGCCAGGCGCAGCCCCGCGCCAGCCTGCTTATCCGCATGTTCGAGCCCAAGAACGAAGTGAACATCACGCTGCTGCAATACCAGCAGGCGGACGACTACATGCGGGTCACGGCGCCTACCGAGATGGGCATTCCGCTGCTCCTCTCCACCCGCTACGGCCAGACCGAGCACATGGCCATTCTTTCAAGCGGCGATGAGGTCAACTTTTCATCGCGCCAGTTCGCCGATTGGGGCTTCATCGCCTTTGCCACCGACTTCGATGATCACGTCCGCATCCTGGAAGGACGCTACGCCAACCCGGCTAAGTCAGGCGATCCGTACATCGAAGCGGTGATAATGACCGAGAAGATGGACGCCATCGGGGCCGAAGTCGGCGACCATCTCTACGTCCGCTTCATGAATCCCAACAACGAGCCGCAACCCATCGAAGTGAAGATCGTGGGCCGCTGGTTCCCCAACGACCCCAACGAAATCTACTGGTTCTACCATCCCCAGTACTTCAAAGAAGGATTGATGGTCCCGGACGAGACGTTCATCGACGTGATTCTGTCCGACTATGAGGAAATTGGCTATGAATACACGTGGTTCTCCGTGTTCGACGTGGACGCCATCAACGCCAGCAATGCCCGGGCCATCGTCACCGGCGTGAGCGAAATCCGCTCCAACCTGGGCACAATTCTTGGCAAGGTGAAGGTTGACATCTCCCCCGAAGACATATTGATGCGCTATCTGCGCGACCTCTTCTTCCTCAAGATCCTGCTCTTCATCCTCTCCGCGCCCATCATCGGCATCGTGCTCTACTACATTGGTATCGCTTCCTCGATGGTGGTGGACCGCCAGCGCAACGAGATTGCCGTGCTCAAGAGCCGCGGCGCCAGCACGTGGCAAATCATCGGCATCTACCTGCTGGAAGGCGGCATGATCGGCATCTTGGCGCTGGTGGTGGGGCCGGTGCTGGGCGTCTATCTGGCCCAACTCATCGCGCGCACGTACACGTTCCTCACGTTCATCGGCCGCGACCCGCTGCCCATCACCATTAACGCCAGCACCTTCAACTATGCCTTGGCCGCGATTGCGCTCTCGATTGGCGCGGCGCTCATGCCCGCGGCCGCCACCGCCCGGCACAGCATCGTCACCTTCAAGCAGGAAGCCTCCCGCAAGTTGCGCCGGCCCTGGTGGCAGCGGTTCTTCGTCGATATCCTCCTGCTGGCGCTGGCTGTCTACGGCTACCGCCTGCTGCAAGACCAGCGGCAGGTGATCGTCCTGGGAGAGGAAGGCAACGTCTTCTCCAATCCCCTCTTGCTCATTGTGCCCTCGGTCTTCATGTTCGGCATGGCGCTCCTGTTCGTGCGGCTCTTTCCCTACATCGTGGAGTTGGTCACCCGCATCGGCAACCGCTTCTGGGGCGTCTCCATCCTCCTGGGGTTGCGCCACATCTCCCGTTCGGCGGGACAGTACAACAGCCTGCTCCTGCTGCTGGTGCTGACCCTGGCGATTGGCACCTTCAGCGCCTCCGTGGCCGCCACGCTGACGCGCAACCATTCGGACTCCGTCTACTACCGCATCGGCGCGGACATGGCGTTCTATGAATCCGGCGATTACGACGAAGAACTGGAGCAGTGGTATATCGCGCCGTTCTACGACCACTTGCAGGTGGAGGAAATCAAGGCGGTGGCCCGCTTCTGGGATAGCAAAGGCAACGCCATCCTGCCCGACCGCGCCACGCCGGAGATACAAATCGTGGGCATCGACCCCTGGGACGCCGTGAACGTGATGTACTGGCGGCCCGACTTCGCCCACCGTTCGCTGGTGACGCTGCTGAACGAACTCGCCGCCCAGCCGGACGCCATCCTGGCCAGCGCCAACTTCATGATCGACCACAAGCTCAAGGTCGGCGACCGCGTGCGCATCAACCTGCGCCAGACGCAGATCGACTTCGTCATCGTGGACTGGGTTGACTACTTCCCAACCCAGTTTCCCGATACCGACTACTTTGCCATCGCGAACCTGGACTACATCTTCGACAATATCGGACTGGGGCCGTACGACGCCTGGGTAAAGACCGACCCGGGCGCCGACATCGAGAAGATCGAAGAGGAACTGCGCGAACTGGAATTCATCGTGGTGCGCACCCAGGATACCCGTGAAAAAGTGATAGCCCAGCGCGACGACCCCCAGCGCACCGGCGTCTTCGGCATGTTGACCGTCGGCTTCCTGATTGCCATCCTCCTTACCGTCTTGGGCTTCCTGACGTACTCGCTGCTCTCCTTCCAGCGCCGCATGCAGGACTTTGGCATCCTGCGCGCCATGGGCCTCTCCATCCGGCAGTTGATCAGCCTCTACATCTTCGAGCAGGGCTTCCTCATCGTGATGGGCGTGACGATCGGCACGATCTTCGGCGTGGCCGCCGGCCGGATCTTCATCCCCTTCCTCCAAATCAAGACCGGCGAACACGCCAACATTCCCTCATTCGTCGTCGTCACCGCCTGGGGCGACATTGCCAAGATCTACTTCATCCTGGCCATCATCCTCGTCATCGCCGTGCCGGTGATCATCTCCATGCTCTCGCGCATGCGCATTCACGAAGCCATCAAGTTTGGTGAGGAGCAAGGATGAAGTTTCCGGAACTCCCCAAACGCGGCGAGCGGTTCATCTTCTGCGACAACCTCGTCAAGATCTACAAAGTCGCCGACCTCGAGGTGGTGGCCTTGCAGGGGCTTGACCTGGAAGTGGCCAGCGGCGAAATCATGGCAATCATCGGCAACTCCGGCAGCGGCAAGTCCACGCTCCTCAATACGCTTGGAGGCCTGGACCGGCCCAGCGCCGGCAACCTGACCGTCGGCAACCTGAACCTGATCAAGCTCTCCGACACCGACCTGGTCTGGTATAAGCGCCACATGGTGGGCTTCGTCTGGCAGCAGAGTTCGCGCAACCTGATCCCCTACCTCACCGCGCTGGAAAACGTGCAGATGCCGCTGATCATCGCCGGCATGTCCGCCAAGAAACGGGAAGCCAGAGCGGCGGAACTGCTAGAAGCCGTGGGGCTGGGGCACCGCCTGCGCCACCGGGTGGGCCAACTCTCCGGCGGCGAGCAGCAGCGCGTCGCCATCTCCATCTCGCTGGCGCACTCGCCGCCGCTGCTGCTGGCGGACGAACCCACCGGCGAGGTTGATACCCAGACCGCCAGCACCATCTACGACACCTTTCGCCGCATCAACGCGGAATACGGCACCACCATCATCATCGTGAGCCACGACCCCAACGTGGCGTTTCGCGTAGACCGGGTGGTGCAAATCCGCGACGGCCGCACCAGCACGGAGACGGTGCGGCGCATCAATCTGGAACAGGGCGAGGAAGAGATCAGCCACGACGAGTACGTGGTGCTCGACTCCGCCGGCCGCCTCCAGATTCCGCAAGAGTACCTGGAACAATTCGGCATCCGCGACCGCGCGATTGTGGAAGTGTCGGACGACGGCATCATCGTGAAACCGGCATACGCTTCCAGCGATGAAGAAGAGGAGAAGCGCGGCCTGCGCGGTCTCCTGCGCCGCTAGGCAACCGCCCGCGCGCCCCGCCGTGGGCTAGCCGCGGGGCCCGGCGGCCATTCGTTAGCAATCGTGCCGCCGTACGAGACAACAGTAGCAAGAGAAGGGGCAAACTCGCAGCCATGGCTGAACCGATTACCCTGGCGGAAGGCGTATCCCGCGTCTATCACGTGGGCCGTGAGGACGTATACGCCGTGCGCGAAGCAAACTGGCGCATCCTGCCCGGCCGCTTCTTGGCGCTGCAAGGGCGCTCCGGCAGCGGCAAGACCACCCTGCTCAACCTGGTTGGCGGCCTGGACCGGCCCACCGCCGGCATGGTCAGGATCATGGATAACGACACGCGCCAGATGAGCGACCGGGAACTGACGATGCTGCGGCGGCACAAGATTGGCTTCATCTTCCAGGCCTTCGCCCTCCTGCCGGTGCTCTCCGCCTACGAGAACGTGGAACTGCCCATGCGCATTGCCGGTATGGGCGCGCGCCAACGCCACGAACGGGCGCTTGGACTCCTCGACCTGGTGGGGCTCAGCAAGCGCGCAAGTCACCGTCCTTTCGAGCTTTCCGGCGGCGAGCAGGGCCGCGTGGCGATTGCCCGCGCCCTTGCCAACAATCCCGCCCTGCTCCTGGCCGACGAGCCAACCGGCGACCTGGATAGCGTGACCGGCCTCCAGATGATGCTCCTCTTCTCGCGCATCGTGCGCCAGGAGGGCGTTACGGTGGTCATGGCGACTCACGACCTCTCGGTGCGCGACATCGCCGATGAGACGTATACGATGAGCGACGGCGTGCTCTCCCGCTGGAACGCTTCGCAGGATGAAGTGTCAGGCGCTCCGGTCCACACCCTGGCCCGCGAGGCCGAGGCCGGCCAGTGGCGTCCCCCTGACCCCGAACCGCCCGCGCAGCCGGACTTCCGGCCGCCTTCAAGCCGCTGAGAGAACGCCCCCCTCACCCTAACCCTCTCCCCCAGGGAGAGGGAACCGGAGAAGGCGCCGCCCTCAGTCGCCGCCACCCCAAGGGAGAGCAACATGACTCCCTCTCCCCGCAAAGAGCAGCGTCACTCCCTCTCCCCGTAAAGAGCAACGTCACTCCCTCTCCCCGTAAAGAGCAGCGTCACTCCCTCTCCTCGTAAAGAGCAGCGTCACTCCCTCTCCCCGCAGAAAAGCAACGTCACTCCCTCTCCCTGGGGAGTGTACAGTCCGGGGACATGGGTAACAGTTATTCAGGGAGATAGGTTACACATTTTGTTCACTGAGGTCTACCGTTCTTATCGGATTGACAGCGAAGTAGACGTTCCAAACGCCGTCGGTTTGCGTGGGTCGCAGGGCGACGCGGGTGTGGGCGAAAGCTCGCCCCACGCGGAGGGTCTTGCCCTGGAACGAGATGCGGCCGCTGACGTCGACGGCGCGCACCTGGTCGTCGGGAGCGTAGGTGATGGGGGGCAGCGTTTCGGGAAAGGGCTGTGGACTGGGCGTGTACCGGCTGACGGGCGTGTTGAGCGTGAGGGCGTGGTGCGGGCGTTCCCGGTTGTAGAAGTGCCGCCAAGCGTCGAAGGCGCGCTGGCAGTGCTCCAGGTTGGTGAAGGTGCGACCGGCCAGGACTTCGCTTTTCAGGGAGCGGTGGAAGCGTTCCAGCTTGCCGAGGGTCTGGGGATGGTAGGGACGGCTGTGAAGCACCTTGATGCCCAGGCGCATGAGCCAGACGGTGAGCGGCGTGAAGGGATGGGCGCTGTCGTTGCCCCAGGGGGCGCCGTTGTCCATGAGCATGGCCGCAGGCAGGCCGTAGCGCCGAAAGACGCGGGTGAGGCGCTCCTGGACGGTCTGACCCCGCTCGTCGGCGCAGGCCTCCACAGCCAGGTTGTAGCGGGAATGGTCGTCGAGCACGGTGAGCGGATGGCAGCGGTCGCGAGACATGGCGAAATGCCCCTTGAAGTCCATCTGCCAGAGTTCGTTGGGCAGCGGGCGCTCAAAGCGAATGAAGGGCATGCGCTTGGCGCTCTCGGCCGGGTCGATCAACCCGTGGCGCTTGAGAATGGCGTTGATGGTGCTCCTGGCGGGCACGTCGGCGTAGCCGCGGTTCCGCAGCATCCGGCCCAGCGCGTCCGCGCCCTTCCCCGGATGTGCCAGGCGCAAGGCGATGATGTGCCGCTCCATCTCTGGACGCGTGCGCTGTGGGCTGGTGTGCGGACGCCGCGACCGGTCCCCCAGGTTCTCCATCCCGCCCTGCCTGTAGCGCGTGCGCCACTTGTAGCCGGTCTTGCGGCTGATGCCCATACGCTTGCACAGTGCGCTCATGCTCACCTCACCCGTCAGCATCACGGCTATAAACTCTTCCCGCTCAGACATAGGTGTACTCACTTTCCACGACATGGTCGTCCTCCTCTAGTGACGAATTCCCATGCCTTATGGTGTAACCTATGTCCCTGAAAATGTGTTACCTATGTCCCCGGGCTCTACAGGGAGAGGGCCGGGGTGAGGGGAATCCTGCCTCGCTACAGCCCACCTCCAAACCGCTCGGCAGAATCCCATCAGCATATCCACAGAATCCAGGCAAGCGGCAACCCCCCTTTACGCCTGGCGGGTTGTGCCGCGCGCCCGGTTTCGCTATCGTATTAACTATCAACCCTGGGAGAGGTGTCCGAGTGGTTGAAGGAGATCGTCTCGAAAACGATTACGCCCCCAAAAGGGCGTCGTGGGTTCGAATCCCACCCTCTCCGCCAGTTGCCTTGATTCCCACAGCCGCGCGCTGACCTGCTTCACGTCCCCGTCGCGGCGTCCCTCCGGTCATGGAGAACGGCCATGCCCGCCGAGAAACCCCATTTCAACCGCCTCGTTCCGATTCTCTACGTCGGCGACTTAGACCGGGAAGTAGCCTTCTACCTGACCCTGGGCTTTGAGATTTCGTATCAGGGGAACGAGTTTCCCGGATTCGTCGGCTTGCGCAACGGCGGAGTCGAATTCGGCCTGAAAGAACGCGCCGGCTTCGACCCGGAGAAGATTGTAGACACTTTCGTCTGGCAGATGGAAACGGCCAGTTTCCGCGCGGTCATCGCCGTCTGCGAAGCGCACGGCATCGAGTATTCCCATCCCCGGCAGTTTTGGGAAGCAATGGACTCGTGGGAAATGCAGGTCAAGACGCCCAACGGCTACACGTTGGAGCTTGAGAAGATTGGAAAGGACTAGACGGCAATTGCAACCGGAAGCGGGCGCTGCCCCACCGGCACTCTACCCCTACTTGAGCTACCGCGACGCCGCCGCGGCCCTGGACTGGCTGGCGGAAGCCTTCGGCTTCGTGAAGACCGCCGCGTTCCAGGACGACGAGGGAACCATAATGCACGCCGAAATGACCTGTGGCAACGGCGCGATCATGCTGGGCACGTCCACTACTCCACAACCGGCGGAGGCCGGCGCAAGGGGGGAGTTGGAGCACGGCATCTACGTGTACGTCGAAGACGTGGACGCCCATTATCGGCAGGATCAGGCAGCCGGCGCGGAAATCGTCTTCCCGCCGGAAGACACCGGGTGGGGCACGCGCCGTTACCGCGTCCGCGACCCGGAAGGCTACGAGTGGAGTTTTGGCAACTATCGCCCCGCAACCGCCCTATAGCACACGCCGTCGTCACGTTGCGGCATGAAAGGATTGCGCCATGTCACGCATCATACACTTCGAAATCCAAGCCGCCGATCCGGAGCGGGCCATCGGCTTCTACGCCGGCGTGTTTGGCTGGAAATTCGACAAGTGGGAAGGCAGCGACGCGGAATACTGGCTCATCACCACCGGCCCCGCAGACGAGCCCGGCATCGACGGCGGCCTGGGGCGGCGGCGCGGCGACCCGCCTGAAGAAGGCGCCGCCGTCAACTGCTACGCCTGCGTCATCCAAGTCACGGACCTCGACGAGACCCTCGAGAATATCACCGCGGCCGGCGGCGTGATTGCCGTACCCAAAGGCGCCGTGCCGGGCGTCGGCTGGGTGGCGTACGCCAAGGATACCGAAAGCAACATCTTCGGCATGATGCAGCCGGATCCGAACGCAGGCTAGGCGCGTAGCGGCCGGCGCGCTTTACGTCGCGGCGACCGGAATCCGCTCGTTGTGCACCCGGGTGTAGACCCGCTGGGCCAGGCTGCCCTCAACCGGCGCCGGCTGCCTGAGTTCGATACTCTCTTCCAGGTAGCTGAACAGCGCGTCGATGTCCGCCTTGGCGTTCATGCGTTGGAACCACAGACCGCTGCCGTAGAGGTAGAGGAAGACGTTGTTCCCAAGCCCGCACGGGCCCAGGCAGCCGCCGCCGTCATCGGCCGTGAAGACGATGCTCACGTGTTCCGAGATGCCCCGGCGGCGCGCTTCGCGCAGGTAGTGCGCTTTCTCGAGTCTGGGGAAGGAGTGCCCATTGCCGCAGCAGCAGCCCTCGCACACGAAGAGGAAGCCCGCCTTCATCTGCAAGATTTCCTGGCCGCCCTCCAGCGTGGGCACGATCGTCAGATCCGGCCGACCGGGAATAGTCATCATTATGTAATCCTCTTTCCAAACGCGGCGCGCGCTTGCGGTGTGGTTGCGTATTGAGTGAAGGCACGCGCTCCCGCCGCTCGATCCTCGCTGAGAAGCAATGGGGCGCGCCTACCGGCGAAGCGAACAACGCTCGCCGCCTACGTCAAAAGCTACCAGAATCTGCGAATTGTTGTCAACTACTTCCGTCCGGCGCACTTGACGCCGCCGCCGAATTCGCTATACTTAACGTACGCACAGAGAGTCGAAGCACGTGAAACGGTAGAGGCAAGAAACGCGACTATGAACCGCGCTGCGGACAGCCGAAACCTCGCGCTACGCGGCGGCCACACGCCTGAATTGTGGCCGCTCGTGTTGATGATTCTTGTAGCCGCCTAGGCGGCGCAAGAATGATAACACTCACACCACCACCAGCGGGACGGCAGCATCCCCAGCGCCACGCATAGCGGCGCGACGCGCAACCGGAATTCATCTCGCCGGACAGTTCGCACAGGCATTCCGGCGCGGACGGCGCGCAGGCGGCTAGAGAACGAAACATACTGTACGTATTGCAGTTGAGATTGCGGATGCCCGTCCCCACGCGAAAGGGACGGGTTTTTTTGTAGACGCGCCTCAGGCGCAGCCAGGCAGCAGACACGATGTTCGACGCCATTCCGGAATCTTCCGTAGACCTGCAAATCGAGACCGAGCCGGACACCGCGGCCTATCGCTGGAGCAAGCGAGCGCTGCTGCTGGGCGCGCTGGCGCTCTCCGGGGCGATTCTCGTCTTGGGCGTGCTCGCCCTCGTGCTCTTGGGCATCCCCATCGCGCTGATTACTGGTATGGTAGAGGGTAGTTGGCCAGCCGCCGAGCGCACGCTGGCGCAGCTATGGCGCGCGAGCCCGTTCCTCTTGGCCGCGGAGTTCGCGCTGGGCTGGACGCTGGTGGCGCTCTATTTCGTCGTGCGGCGGGTGTTGGCCAAGTTTGGCATTGCCGTAGCATGAGGAGACTTCAGGTTGCGCGCATGAGCGCCGTTCGCCCCCGTATCGCGTACGGGGCAAGCCCTGAGCGTGTCGAAGGGCCAATTGCGGGCCGTGCGGGCAATCCCTTAACAACGGCCGGTGTGACGAGTATCATGAAGTGGATCGGCACAGCGGCGATAGCGGAGGCATGAGGCAAGAAGACGCGGCGTTCCACGCCCGTGGCGGGCGCGCCGCCGCCCAACGTAGTACACTGCATAGCAATGGCGAGATTTCGCTCAAGTGAAGGAGAAGGTAGGGAGCAGATGAAACGGACCGGAGCACAGATCATCTTGGATAGCTTGGTGGCGCACGGCGTGCACACCGTATTCGGGTATCCCGGCGGCGCGTGCCTGCCCCTCTACGACGCCCTCTATCATTACCAGGACCGGCTCAACCACATCCTGGTGCGCCACGAGCAAGGCGCGGCCTTTGCCGCCGACGGCTACGCCCGCGCCAGCGGCGACGTGGGCGTCTGCATCGCCACCAGCGGCCCGGGCGTCACCAATCTCGTCACCGGCATTGCCGGCGCCCACATGGATTCCGTGCCCGTGGTGGCCCTCACCGGCCAGGTGCCGCGCAACCTGCTGGGCACCGACGGCTTTCAGGAAACCGACGCCACCGGCGTCATGCTGCCCGTCACCAAGCACAACTGGCTGGTGATGAACGCCGAGGAACTCCCCCGCGTGATGGAAGAGGCCTTCTACATCGCCAACACCGGCCGCAAGGGGCCGGTGCAGGTGGACGTGCCCAAGGACGTCTACCTGGAAGAGGTCGAGTTCGACGGCTTTCCGCCGCCCAACATCCCCGGCTACAACCCGGAGGAAGGCACCCAGCCCGACCCCACGCTCGTGCGCGCCGCCGCGGAGGTGATTCACGGCGCTGAGAAGCCGATCATCCTGGCCGGCCACGGCATCCACTATTCCGGCGCGTATGACGAACTGCTGGCGTTCGCGGAGAAGGCGAACATACCCGTCATCACCACGCTCCACGGCGTTTCGTCCTTCCCGGAGAGCCATGAACTCTCGTTCGGCATGGTGGGCATGCACGGCAATCTCTACGCCAACTGGGCCGTAGACCGCGCCGACCTGCTCATCTCCCTGGGCATGCGCTTCGACGACCGCGTGACCGGGCGGCTGGAAGACTTCGCCACCAGCGCGCGCATCATCCACGTGGACATCGACCCGGCGGAAATCGGCAAGAACGTGGCCACCGACGTGGGCATCGTGGCCGACCTGAAGCCCACCATCCGCGCCATGATCGACGAAATCGACCAGCTTGACCACTCGCCGTGGGTCAATCAGATCCGCGAGTGGCGCGAGGAGCATCCCAGCCTCGCCATCCGCGAGACCGACATCGTCCTGCCCCAGTGGGTCATTCGCCAGATCTACCACATCACCAACGGCGAGGCGGTGGTGGTCACGGACGTGGGCCAGGCGCAAATGTGGGCCGCGCAGCACTTCTGGTACGACCGGCGCAACACCTTCTTCTCGTCCGGCGGCCTCGGCGCGATGGGCTACGCCTTCCCGGCCTCCATCGGCGTCAAGTACGCGCGCCCCAACGAGCAGGTGTGGTGCATCATCGGCGACGGCGGCTTCCAGATGACGCTGCAAGACCTGGCGGTCGTCAAAGAGCACAACGTGGACGTGAAGATCGCCATCATCAACAACAACCACCTCGGCATGATTCGCCAGTGGCAGACGCTCTTCTACGATAGCCGCTTCATCAGCGCCAAGCTGGAGAACCCGGACTTCGTCAAGCTGGCCGAGGCCTACGGCCTGCCGGGCCTGCGCGCCTCGAACAAGGCCGACGTGCTCAAGGTGCTGAAAGAGGCGGAGAAGATCCCCGGACCGGTGGTGCTCGATCTGGTGGTGGACGAAGTGGAAAAAGTCTACCCCATGGTGCCGGCCGGCTCCAGCCTGGCCGAGACGATTGAAGGCGACGCCGTGGAAGAAGCGAGGTACGCATGAGACACGTCCTCATCGCGGACGTCGAGGACCATCCCGGCGTCCTGAACCGCATTGCCAGCCTCTTCCGCAAGCGCGGCTACAACATCGAGAGCCTGGCCGTCGGCCACTCGCACCGGCCGGGCATCTCCCGCATGACAATCGTGGTGGCGGAAGACCACAAGGAATCGATCCAGGTGGCGCGGCAGTTGGAGAAGCTGATCGAGGTGGTTGCGGTGACGGACGTCACCGAGCAGCGCCACGTCTCGCGCGAAATGGCCCTGGCCAAGATCGCCGCGCCGGAGATGAAGCGCACCGAGATTCTGCAACTCGCCAACGTCTACCGCGCGCAAGTGGTGGACGTCTCGCCCGGCAGCATCATTCTGGAGATTACCGGAGACGAGGATAAGATCGACTCGTTCGTCGAGATCATCCGCCCCTACGGCATCCTGGAACTGAGCCGCACCGGCGAGGTCGCCATGGTGCGCGGACGCGCCATGCCGTCGCCCTCGGTCCTGGCCCACGAGGGCCCGGCCGCATAGCGTATGCGATAGCCTGGAAGCGCTTCCAGTTAGCCCAGGCACACAGCCTTGGCTGACAGTTGCAACTGATAGCAACGGCAGATACTTAGCCTTGGCTGATGGCTTTGGCTGGTGAATCGGCTCCGAGATTATCCCCTCTCCCTGAGGGAGAGGGTTAGGGTGAGGGTGAGCGCCAGGCGTGGGCCGCCTCATAGCTTAGAGGTGGCCCGTTTCTCGAACAGCCATCACCGTGGCCTTGCCCAGGCCAAGCAGGAAAACAAAGAAGAAAGGCATGAGACTCCTCGACCGTCACTCCGGCTTCTTTGCTGTCATTCCGGCGAAAGCCGGAATCCAGGGTGCGCGCGGCAAAGATGGATTCCGGCTTTCGCCGGAATGACGGAATGGACTCGGGTGTGACGGAGGTCGGCACTCTGTCTTTCACTGTTGGCTATCCGTCCTCTAAGGTAACGACACATTTGCAGAGTGAAGAGAGGGAACCGTGGTTCAGGTCTACTACGACGAAGACGCGAATATCGATCTGCTCAATGACAAGACGATCGGCATCATTGGCTACGGCAGCCAGGGGCACGCCCACGCGCTGAACCTGCGCGACAGCGGCTGCAACGTCATGGTGGGCCTCTACGAAGGCAGCCGCTCCTGGTCGAAAGTGGAGAGCGACGGGCTCGGCGTCGGCACCACCGAAGCGGTGGCGCAGCAGGCCGACCTCATCATGATGCTCGCGCCCGACACCGTGCAGCCCAGCCTCTACCAGGAGGCCATCGCGCCGCACCTGCGCGCCGGCCAGATGCTCCTCTTCGCGCATGGGTTCAACATCCACTTCCAGCAGATCGTCCCGCCCGCCGTCGTAGACGTGAGCATGGTCGCGCCGAAAGCGCCGGGACACCGCATGAGAGCCACGTTCGAGGAAGGCAACGGCGTGCCCGGCCTCCTCGCCATCCAGCAGGACGCCAGCGGCAACGCCCGCGAACTGACCCTGGCCTACGCGCGCGGCATCGGCTGCACCCGCGCCGGTGTGCTGAATACGACCTTCAAAGAGGAAACGGAAACCGACCTCTTTGGCGAGCAGACCGTCCTCTGCGGCGGCGTGAGCGCGCTGGTCAAGATGGCGTTCGAGACGCTCGTGGAAGCCGGCTACCAGCCGGAAATCGCCTACTTCGAGTGCATGCACGAACTCAAGCTCATCGTGGACCTCTTCTACCAGGGCGGCCTCAACTATATGCGCTACTCGGTGAGCGAAACCGCCGAGTACGGCGACTACAGCCGCGGCCCCCGCGTGGTGGACGACCACGTGCGTGAGAAGATGCAGGGCATCCTGCGCGAAATCCAGAACGGCGAGTTCGCCCGCGAGTGGATCCTGGAGAACATGGCCGGCCGCCCGGCCTTCAACGCCTACCGCGAAATGGATAAGTCGCACCAAATCGAAACCGTGGGCAAGAACCTGCGCGCCATGATGCCGTGGCTCGACCCGAAGTAGACACCTGTGAGAAGATCCCGTATCACATGCGGGATACGCTTTGCGCAACTCACGCCGGCAGGCGAAACGTCACCCTCTCCCTGGGGAGAGGGCCGGGGTGAGGGGGGAGAACTTCACCGTTCCGGGCACATGGCCTGTATTCGTCAGAGTTACGCAAAGCGCTCTTAGAAGGATTACAAGCGATGGAGATACTGCGGTATCCGCCTTTTTCACTGCCGCCACGTGTAGTCGAACAGGAGAGTGGTCTCAGGCCCTTCCGGCGCCAGGGCGTAACTGCCTTGGTTTGCTGGCGGGCCTGCCCGCTTGCCATGCCTTGCGTCAGTAGTGGTTGACGTGCGCTTGGGCACGTAGTCGATCTCAACAAGGCATGAAGGACTTGAATCAATATGCGAACCCTGCAAATCTTCGATACCACCCTGCGCGACGGCGAGCAAGCGGCGGGCGGGTCTTTGACGGTAGATGAGAAGCTGTATCTGGGGCAGCAACTGGAACGCCTCGGCGTCGATATTCTCGAGGCCGGCTTTCCCCGCACCTCGCCCGGCGATTTCCAGGCGGTGCAACTCCTGGCGGAGAAACTGCGCGACGTTCAGATTTGCGCCCTCTCCGGCTTCAAGCCCGACCAAGTCGAGGCCGCCTGGGAGGCCATCAAGGAAGGTGAAGCGCCCCGCATCCACGTCTTCATTTCGTCCAGCGACATCCACCTGGAGCGCCAACTGCGCATGACGCGCCAGGAAGTGCGCGAGGCCGCGGTGGCGTGCGTCGAGCAAGCCGTCGGCTACTGTTCCAACGTCGAGTTCTCGGCAATGGACGCTACCCGCAGCGATTGGGACTATCTGTGTCAGTTGTTCGGCGACGCGATTGCGGCGGGGGCCAAGGTCATCAACGTGCCCGACACCATGGGCTACACCCAGCCGGACGAGTTTGCGGAACTCTTGCAGTACCTCCGCGCGCACACGCCGGGCATCGACGACATTACGCTCTCCGTGCACTGCCACAACGACCTGGGCCAGGCCAACGCGAACTCGCTGATCGCCATTCTGAACGGTGTGGATCAGATTGAGTGCACGCTCAACGGCGTTGGCGAGCGCGCGGGGAACGCTTCCCTGGAAGAGGTGGTGATGAATACCACCGTGCGCAAGGACTTCTTCAAGGTCGAGCATCGTATCAACACTGAAGAAATCTACCGCACCAGCCGCATGGTGAGCGAACTCATGCACATGCCGGTGCAGCCCAACAAGGCTATCGTCGGCGCAAATGCCTTTGCTCATTCATCCGGCCTGCACCAGGACGGGATGCTGAAAGACCGGCAGACCTACGAAATCATGACGCCCGAAAGCGTGGGCATGGGCGGCAGCCGCATCGTGCTCGGCAAGACCAGCGGCCGCCACGCCTTCCGCGACCAGCTTGCCAAGATGGGCTACCGCCTGAACGAGCAGGAGTTCCAGGAAGCCTTCGACCGCTTCAAGGACCTGGCCGACAAGCGGCGCAACGTCACGGCGCGCGACATCGAGGCGCTGCTCTCCAGCGACGTGCTGCACGCCAAGGAGTACTTCCATCTGGACCACGTGCAGGTGAGTTGCGGCGATAAGAGCATCCCCACGGCCACCGTGCGCATCGTGGATGACCAGGAGCGGGTCTTCGAGGATGCGGCGCTGGGCGATGGGCCGGTGGACGCGGTCTGCAAGGCCATCGACCGCATCATCAACGTGCCGGCCAACCTCACCGAGTTTCGCGTGCAGGCCGTTACGGAAGGCATCGACGCCCAAGGCGAGGTGAGCATCCGCCTGGAAAGCGAGGGGGTCTCCGTGACCGGCTACGGCGCGGACACCGACATCGTGGTCGCCAGCGCGAAAGCCTACATGAACGCCCTCAATAAGCACATCTCGGCGCAGAACGCCGCTGAAACGCAGGGAGACGGCGCGCCGCTGGCCGCCGCGGCCGCCGAGGCTGCGCCCACGTCCTGAACGTCCGGTTCGGCCAAAAGGCGTAGGGGCACGACATGTCGTGCCCCTACGCCTTTCTTACTCTGGCGGGGGACGAGCCCCCGCGCTACGTGTCTCTCCGCCCGCGGCGCAATTCAATGCGGACAGTCTCCGGTTCGCCGACGCCTTTGAGCGCGGACAACATGCCCTGAATCCCGCCGGCAATCACCGCGCTGGCAAAGGCGTTCAACCGTACCTCCTCGCCGTCCACCGTGACGCGGATGGCGTCGCGCTCCAGGCGTGGGCGCACGTAGCGCTCATCCAGAAAAGCCGCCAGTCCCGCCGCGTCGTCGGCAGCGAAAACGGGAACCCCGAAGTCGCCCTCGCCGTCGCTCACGACCGCCTCTAGGTGCTCCACCGGCACAATTAAGTCCGGCCCCAGCGCGCTGCGGTGCACCTCGATCTTGGGGTAGTCCGACCGCTTGAAGCCCTCCACCAGCGCGAGATCGAACCCCAGCGGCGGCAGCAGTCCCAGGAGGTGCGGCAACGAGGCATCATCCCGCAGAGGAATGAAAGCAGCGGCGCTCCCCGGCCCGCCGACCACCACCGCGCCGGCCTCCGTTTGGGCCAGACGCCACGAATCGCTGCCCTCGCGGTCCAGCGCGAAGCCGTGCGCCGCGTGCTTGATCACCGCCACCCGCCGCCCGCGCTCCCGCAGACAAGGAATCAGCCGCTCCAGCAGCGTCGTCTTGCCCGCGTTGTGCTTGCCGACGACGCACACCACCGGAATCATCGCTCAAACACCTCAAAAGCCATGATCGGAACGCTTACCCGCTCTGTCTTGGCCGGTTCTCGGCTTCTTGCCGCAGGTACGCCTCCATGAACGCATCGATCGCGCCGTCCAATACCGCTCGGGTATTGCCGGTTTCCGCGCCGGTGCGGAGGTCTTTCACCATCGTGTACGGATGGAGCACGTAGGAGCGAATCTGGTTGCCCCACTCGGCGCTGGTGTGCTCGCCCTTCAGCGCCGCCTGTTCCTCCCGCTGCGCTTGCAGTCTGCGCTCCAGGAGGCGCGCCCGCAAGATGCGCATGGCCGCCTCGCGGTTTTGCAGTTGCGAACGCTCATTCTGGCAGGAGATGACGATACCCGTGGGAATGTGGGTAATGCGCACGGCGGAACTCGTCTTGTTCACGTGCTGCCCGCCGGCCCCGCTGGCGCGAAATGTATCCAGCCGCACGTCGTCGGGCTTGATTTCAACCGTAACGTCGTCATCGATCACCGGCAGCGCCTCCACCAGCGCGAACGAGGTGTGGCGGCGGCTGTTGGCGTCGAACGGCGAGAGCCGCACCAGCCGGTGCACGCCGTGCTCAGAGCGGAGCCGGCCGTAGGCATACGGGCCGCTGACTTGCAGGGTGACGCTCTTGATGCCGGCCTCTTCGCCGGGCGTGCTATCCAGGACTTCCGGCTTGTGCGCGTGCGTCTCCGCCCAGCGGATATACATGCGCAGGAGCATCTCCACCCAGTCCTGCGAATCGGTGCCGCCCGCACCGGCGTGCAGGGAAAGCAGCGCGTCCCGCTCGTCATACGAACCCTGGAAGAGCGTCTGGATTTCGCGCTTCTCGCCTTCCGCCTCCAGACGGCTCACCTCGGCCTCGAGTTCCGTCTCCAGCGCCGGATCGTCCAGGGCCGCAAGCTCTTCCAGGGTCTCAACGTCATCGAAGAACCCGCGCCAATCATCGACCAGGCGGCGCAGTCCGGCCAGCTTTTGCATCACCTGTTGCGCCCGGGCCGGCGCGTCCCAAAGCCCGGGATCTAGCGACTTCGCCTCCAGTGCGCCAATCTCCGCTTCCCACGCCGCCAGGTCAAAGGCGCCTCCGAAGTTCCGCCGCGCGCGCGCTCAAGGCCGCAATGCGTTCTTTGATCATCTTCTTTGCTCTTCTCGTTGCTTCTGGCAGTATAGTCGTGCCGTAACCGTACCCTCTAGCCTACGACAGCGGCACGGCAGTTGGCAAAGAGTGCCGTAGTACCCAGTCAAGAGAATCGCCTCCCCAACAAGATGCCCGTGACGCTCGTCTTCTTTTCGATGATATAATGCGAATCAAGAAAACCATAGGGCAGTATCACTAGTCCTTCTAGGAGGCGTTTAAGGCTTTGATTGAGAAACTCTCTTGGAAAGAGGAACTATCCCTGGCCGCGGAGCAAGCGGACATCATTGCCTTGCTCAGGTTCTACGGCTTGGGCAAGGTCGCGGATCGCCTCAGCTACCTCCAGAGCCTTGCCGCAGAGGATCCGGATGAACAGCCAATGGCGCTCCACTCCATGCGAGAGTTGGCCTATTTCCTCATGAGCGAACGACAACTGCCTGAACCTCAGATTGCCATCAGTCCGGACGGACTGGCGCAAATCGAGTGGCGGGTTGGCGAAACCGGTGTTCTGGCAATGGAGTTTCTGCCCGATGAGTTGATCCGCTTTGCAGCCGTCTCCGCTTCCGCCAGGAGCAACTCTCCAAGGATGAGAGTGAGCGGCACATTGCAGTTGGCCGCTACGCTAAAGGCCGTTGAAGTCTTCACAGCGCAGATCACGAGCAATGCCTGGCAACCCGCTTCCTGATGAAGACCACGTAGCGAGATACTGCAAGCCTTCGTCCGTTGGCACGGACGGATTGCCAGCAGTGAGCGCCTTCAGACCCCGGCAGGGCGAGGACTACCTCTCCGTCAACTGGCTGGAGTTCTTTGACACATCCGATTTGAACGTCGCTATTCAGCTAGTTCGAACGGCTTTCGATGCCAAAGGGTATCGAGTTCGACCGAACGGTCGGTTCGCTGCGCTCAACGTTCAGGACATCAAGAGCGCCACACTAGCCATTCCTGAGCGTTCACTTAGCGTTGAGCACATGCCCCTCGTTGACGACGAGTCCCACGCCGGCATATTCGGATATACCGTGGACGACTTCGAGATTGCAGTGGAAATCAGAGCACTAGTTGGCCTGGAGGACGCTTTCCCAGCAGTATCGTGACGTATCCCGCCCCTCACGTTGGTTCGTTAGTCCTGCGACTGCGATTCTTGGTGTGTTGGCCGGTTGTGCTGGATTTATTCCACACACTCACCTATGCTCTCTATCCGGGACTTCGTTCTCTGCCTCCTCCGAAACGTCAAGAGATCCTCTGGCAAATACGGTTAGATTGCGCTATGCTGGTACCAGCCGTGCCCAATTATTCACTTTGTACGGCTGTTCGTCATTCAAAGCACACACCTGCCGCGAGGATTGCGCCGCATGAAGCAAGTGCTCCACATCATCGACGACAAGGACAACACCGCCATTGCGCTGGCGGACCTCACTCCGGGGACTACGGTCTCTTTCACCGGGCCGGACGGTGAGCAGGAGATCACCATCCGCGACGACATTCCCTTCGGCCACAAGGTTGCGGTGAAGCCCATCGCCAACGGCGAGCACGTGATCAAGTACGGCGAATCTATCGGCGCCGCGACGCAGGACATCGTGCCCGGCAATCACGTGCATACGCAGAATCTGGAAAGCCTGCGCGGCCGCGGCGACCTGGTCGGCGCCGACCAATCCTCGTAGCCCGCGTTCCGCCGCCATGCCTACCCGGAAGAACGCAAAGCCGCCGCAGGCGAGGCGGGGAAGAGAGTCGAAACGCGCCCTGCGCGCGCGCGTGGGCCAGGTCATCGCCGGTCTCCGCGCTACCTATCCCCATGCCGAGTGCGCCCTGCACTACCGCAACGCCTGGGAACTGCTGGTAGCGACGATTCTCTCCGCCCAATGCACGGACAAGCGCGTGAACATCGTCACGCCGGCCTTGTTCGCGCAGTTTCCAACTGTGGAAGCCTTTGCGTCCGCCTCCAGGGAGGACCTGGAAGCGGCCGTAAAGACCACCGGCTTCTTCCGCAACAAAGCCAAGAACATCCAGGGCGCGGCGCGCGTCATTCTGGAGAAATTCGGCGGCGACGTGCCCCAGACGATGGCTGAGTTGCTGGAATTGCCGGGCGTGGCGCGCAAGACCGCCAACGTCGTGCTGGGCGTGGCGTTTCAGGTTGCGGACGGGGTGGTGGTCGATACTCACGTCTCGCGCCTCTCGCAGCGCCTCAAGCTAACCCGTCACAAAGACCCCGCCAAAATCGAGCGCGACCTCATGGACGTTGTGCCCGAGGCCGACTGGATCGACGTCGGCCACCTGCTCATTCACCACGGCCGCGCCGTCTGCGCCGCCCGCAAGCCGGACTGCGGCGCGTGCCCCGTGCAAGACCTCTGCCCCAGCGCGGCCCTCTATCTCAAGCAGTGACGCCCGCCGCCTTTATCCGGCTTCCGCACAGCACGGACATTGCTCGCGCAGGCCGTCGAACGTGTAGATTCCCGTGTTGTGGCCGTCTTCCCACTGCATGCGCACCGCGTAGTTGCCCACCTGTTCGATCGATTCGAGAAACGTCTGGCTAGCCATCAGAATCGTGCCGGGTTTCATTGTGCCCGGCGCGCCCATTTCGCCCGCGCAGAGCGCGCACGGGCACAGGCGGCGCAAAGCTTCCCAGTCGTAGCGCGTAACGTGGCCGTCGCGCCATTCGATCACCAGCGTGCGCTCAGCCTCGCCGCGTGAGATCACCGCCGGTGTGCGCGCGCGCATATCCCTCATGACTCTCTCCGGATCTCCGTGGGTTGACACTCTGCCGCCGCCCGGCGCGCCGCGCACAGCGTGCCGCACGCGGGCAGAACCAAGCCCCCTCTCGCCAACCAAAGAGCGCGCCTCGGAACGTATCCGAGGCGCGCTTCATTCCCAATGATGGGTCGGGCCGTAGTTTCGCCGTATTCAACTGCCCTGGACTGGGGCGTCAGCTTTAGCGCGGCCGGGCTCTTCAGACGTCCGGCCGTTGCTACGCATCGAGCGGCAAAACCCGCCACCCTGCGGTCTGGCCCTCCACCCGCATCGAACCTGTCTCAATCGTGCGCGGATGGAGGGTTACCTGTCCACTTGCCAAACACCGTACAGCACTCTCGGGTTATCCAACGGCAAGCGTATGCCTCTCATCGCTCACCTCCCTCCTTGGTGCCGTTTCGAGGACTCACGCCCTCTCCTATTCCATTTAACCACATAGCGCGAACTTCGTCAAGCCTTCACGCGCCATTTGCCTGGCAGTCTCGCGCTCCCCGCGTGAAGCGACCGCGCAAGACTGACCGCTAGAGTTCCATCTCGCTCAAGTACCGGTCTTCGCCCACCATCATCAAGACGTCGCCGTCCTGGATGCGTTCGCTCAGTTTGGGGTCGTGCACCACACTGTCGTTGCGTCCGATCATCAAAATGCGCAGTCCGCTGTCCTCGCCGAAGCCGAGCACCTGCAGCGAGCGGCCCACGAACCGATCGGGCACTTTGAGCTTGCTCACGCCGTAGCCGGGCACCACTTCGACATAGTCGATGATGGCGTGGGAGATGAACGTATGCGCAATGCGCACGCCGGCTTCATGCTCCGGATAGATCACCTTGTCGGCGCCGATCCTATCCAGGATTTCGCCGTGGAGTTCGTCGCGCGCCTTGGCGATTACGTAGGGCACGTCCAGATGCTTGAGGATCAACGTCGTTATGATGCTGCCCTGCACGTCCGAGCTAATGCCCACCACCACCACGTCGAAGTTGCGAATGCCCAGTTCTTCCAGCGCGCCTTCATTTGCCGTATCCGCCCGCACCACGTGGGTAAGCTCGTCCGACATGCTTTCCACCTTGTCCGCGCTCTTGTCCACCCCCAGCACGTCGTAGCCCAGGCTGGCAAGCTGAATAGCCGCGCTGGTGCCAAAGCGGCCCAGCCCGATCACCGCGATCTGTTGATTCGGCATGGCGTCACTCCTATCCCACACGTACCGATTCACGAGGAAATTGCAGATGCTCGCGCTGGGTCTTCTGCGCTAACAGCAGCACCAGCGTAAGCGGGCCGAGTCGCCCCACGAACATGGCCGCCACCAGCACGAGACGGCTAACGTCGTGCAGCTGGGGCGTTATGCCGTACGACATGCCTACCGTGCCCAGCGCCGACGCGGCCTCGAAGAGCACCGGCATGAAGCCGCCGGTCTCGAACTCCGCCAGCACCCAACTGACGGCGATGAGCAGCAAGGCGGCCAGCAAAGTGATGGCAAGCGAGCGCAGCACCACTTCCTGGGGCAGCGTGCGGCGCAGTATCGTGATGCGCGTTCTGCCGCGCATCACCGCCATGACCGTCACGATGAGAATAGCAAAAGTCGTCACTTTGATGCCCCCCGCCGTGGAGCCCGGCGCGCCGCCAATGAGCATGAGCACCATGGTGAAGAACGTCGTATCCTCGGTCATGCTGCCCACCGGCAGCGCGACGAACCCCGCGGTGCGGGCGGCCACGCTGTGGAAGAACGTGTCCAGGAGTTGCACGTGCCACACTTCGCCGGCCAGCGTAAGCGGATTGGACCGTTCGCGCCAGAAGAACGCCAGGCCGCCAATCAGCCACAACGCGCCGGTTACGAGCACGATGAGCTTGGTCTCCAGGCTCAGGCGCAGCCAGCGCCGCGAGCGCGCCATATCCTCAAACACCACGTACCCGGTGCTGCCGAATACCACCAACAGGGCGATAACCGTAAGCAGGAACCCTTCGCTGCGATATTGGGTCAAGCTGGAAAAGCCGCCCATCAGGTCGAATCCGGCGTTATTGAAAGCCGATACCCCGTGAAACAACCCCATCCAGAGGGCGTGCCCCGGCTCGTTCTCCCGCGCGAAGAAGAGCGCCAGCGCAAGCACGCCGGCGGCCTCCACCACCAACGTCCAGATGGCGATATTGCGCACGATGGACACAATGCCGCCGATGTTGGAGAGGTTGAGGGCTTCGCGCATCAGGACACGCTGGCGCAGCCGGATCGATTGCCCGAGAATCATCAAAATCAGAATCGAGCCGGTCATGAAACCGAAGCCGCCAAGCTGGAAGAGCGCCAGAATGACCGCGTGGCCGAACGCGCTCCAGTGCTCGCCGGTATCGACCACCACCAACCCGGTTACGCATACCGCCGACGTGGCGGTGAAGAGAGCATCGATGAAGGACGTGGACCTGCCGGACGCCGCGGCCGGCGGCAGCATGAGGAGCAGCGTCCCCACCGCGATGAGCACGGCAAAGCCGCCCACAAGCACCACGGAAGGGGATGATTCCCGCCGCCGTCCCCGCCCTTGCCGGGGGGGCGCCGCGATGTGCGCAACCCGAGGGACGCGCTGCGCATCCGCCTGGCGAGCGTCGCCTTCGCCAAGGACGCCGCCGTCGTTTACGCCGTCACTCTCTTCCGAACGTTCGTAATCTGAGGAACCGATCTTCGCATCCCTCCCCTATCGCGGCAGCGTGCCACTCTCATCGCGCAGCAGGAAAGCCGGCTATTCAGCTTCGGCCGTCTGCGCGGCCTCTGCCGCAAAGCGGACGGTTACGAATTCATGCGTCTCGATCTGCGGAATCGCAATCCGCAGCACGTTGTCTTGCACGCTGTACTCGGCGCTGGCGCCGCTCACGAGCAATTGCGCCTCCTGCACCGCGTTGCCCGGCTGCAACACCACCCGCAGTTCCTGCGCGCCCACGGCCACCACCTCTTCAATCGAGCCCCGCCAGGCGTCGGCGCTGGTGAGGTTTACCAGGTGCACTTGCAGCATGTTGCCGTAAACGTGCACGCCCACGTCCACCAATCCCGGGCCCGTCACCGTTACCGGCAGTTCGCTGCCGTGCGCCCACCGCACCGCGCCGGCGAGCAAGGCCGCCAGGTCCGTATGATTGCGCTCCCAGATGGCGTGATCGACGTCTCCGGGGAAGTAGACGATGCGGCTCCGCTCCTGTTCCCGCGCAAACAAGACCGGACGGGAAATCTGCGGCAACTCCGACAGCCCATACTCCAGCGGCGTATCCGCCGCCGGCGGCACCAGCACCAGCGGCGTTTCCGCCCGCGCCAGCGGCTGCACCAGACTGAGACGCCCCGCCGCCGGCAATACGACCGTATCGCCGAAGTCGTGGACGATCGGGTGGTCGCCGCCAATCTGGTACTGGGTGTTCTCCAGCCCTTCCAGCGGCGCGCTGCCTGAGGCCGTGACCCCAAATACGTCCGCCAGGCCGAAGTCGGCGCGGTAGCCGCCGGACGGATCCCGGCGCGAGGTCTCGAACGTGGCCACCAAGCTGCGCCCGCCGCTCACGAAGCGCCGCACCTCCTGCGCCTGGCCGTCCGATAGCTCGCTGAGATTGGGCAACACAACCAACTGGTAGTCCTGCAACGCTCCCGGCTGGAGGCGCCCTACGTCCACCAGGTCGAACGGAATCCGCGCCCGCAGCAGCGCCAGGCACGCGCCCAGCGTGTGGCTATCCAGCCCGCTCACCGCGTCCTCAGCGGCGCAGGCAGCGTACAACACGCCCACGGAAGCCCCGGGCAGGCGTCCGCCCAGGATGCGCTCGTGCTGATTGCGCCAGGCGAGGGCCGGGGCCAACTCCTTGAACATGCGCCGGTCCCGGGGCACGGCCGCCATGCTCACCCACGGCCACGCGCCATGCGCCAGCACCTCCGCCAGGGTCACCGGTATCTCGGCCGGCGGCGTCTCACCGGCCGCGCCGCTGCCCATGGCGACCGTGACGTAGGCCGCTTTATTCCGGCCGGCCATGCCCTGGGCCACGCGGCTGGCCAGTCCCGCCGCCCAGAGCGGCTGCGCGCCGCGGCCGCCCTCATGCCGGCCAACGACGAATTCCGCCAACGAGGCCACGCGCCCCTGGGTCGTATCCCCCACCCAGAGCGCCTCGGCCCGCGCTTCTTTGGTCACCCGCTCGAGAAACGTCCACAGTTCCTCATCCACTTCCCTGCGCCAGCGCTGCCAGCCCCGCTGCGCGCGCTCGTCTTGTTCTCGCGCCGGGCCGCCGGACGGTTTGGGCAAGCGCATCTCGGCTTCCCGCGCGTAGCGCCGCTCGCAGTAGGCGCAGTAGCAAATCTCCCGCCGCCCGTGCCAATTGTGGCCGAAGAAGCCATCCACCGGATACCGTTCGCCAATCTCGCGCACGATTGCCGGGAGATATTCGCGGTAGTACGGCGAATTGACGCACGTGTAATAGAGACCGTTCGACCGGCGCGGCTTGCCGTCGTGGTCTACCATGAACCAGTCGGGATGGGTATAGTAAAGGTCCTCGTGGGCGAGACTGGGATCGATGCGCGCCAGCACGATAAGTTCCTGCTGCTTGGCCGCTTCCACCAACTCCCCGAAGACGTCGCGCTCGCCCAGCCAACGACTCCGCCGGTGAAAGGGCACGGTCGTGGGGTAGAATGCCAAGACACCGCCGGCGCTCAACGCCACGCCGCCAAAGCCGCTCTCCTGCCAGCGCTCCTGCCACCAGCCAACGTCTACGTGCGGCGGATCAGCCTCGTGGAGCGCCACCTGTCCAAATCGCACGTACTGATCGTACCACGGCATCCCCTGGGCCATACCGGCTCCCTTCCTATCTGGCCTGGGCCGCTCATTCCGGCCAGGCGACACATTTTGGTCACATGACTTCCCTTAATTTCAGTCTAGCCAACAGCCGCCGAATCTTCAAATGAGAACACGCGCTTTGCCGCAGCCGCCGCCTTGCCACGTCTACGTGCAATCCGCGCCGGCGAGGACTCCTATCATTCGGCCTGAGCCTGTCGAAGGGCAATGCCGCCCGCGGCAACGTTCGCGCTCCATGCAAGCGCGATCCTTCCCTGACACGGCAACCGCTTTCGTTGTACACTACCAGCGGTCGTCACAGTAATCGGAAAAGATCAAAGTAGAGAACGCTGACGTGCCCAGTAAAACCCTTCACGAGCAGAACGGCGCGGCTACGCTGGAGCCGGGCGCTCCGGTCGTTGCCGGCGCGTACGGTACCTGGCAACTCCGCTATACCGTTGGCGCGGGCGGCGTCGCGGCCGGCGGCGCCATCCGCGTCTCCACGGATTCGGATACCGACTGGGGCCTGCCCCAGGTAACCGACCCCGCCGGCGCCGAATACCTGACCGTGTGCGCTCCGCCGGCGGCCCGCCTCGACGTGTTGGTCGAGGACATCAAGTCGCTGCGCCTGCGGGTGCACGGGCGGCCGCTGCGACCGGGAGAGACCGTCACCGTGACCTACGGCGATCGCACCGGCGGCGGGTCGGGGTCCCGGGCGCAGACCTTCCTGGAGTCCAAGCGCTACTTCTGGGTCGCCGTGGACGCCAGCGGCGGCGGCGAGTTCGTTACCCTGCCGGATTCACCGCATCTCTCCATCGTTGGCGGCGCGGCGCAGAAGCTGGTGGTGGTTGCGCCGTCATCCGTGGTCGCCGGCGCGCCGTTCCGTATCTTGGTGCGCGCTGAAGACGCCTGGGGCAATCCTGCCCACGACTATGACGGCACACTGGCCGTACACGCGGAGAACATCCGCATACCGGATTCGGCGGGCGGCCTGCGCCTGCGCCCAGGCGACCACGGCGTCCGCGCAATTGAAGGCTGCATCGCCTCTCTTCCCGGCACAAACCGCATACGCGTCGCGGATGCCGACAGCGGCCTGGAAGCCCGCAGCAACCCAATAATCTGCGCGCAGCGGCGGCCGGAGCATACGCTCTACTGGGCGGACCCCCACGGCGGCCAGGTGGCGTTAGCCGAAAAGATTCCCGATTTCTTCCGCTTTGCCCGTGACGTGGCCGCGCTGGACTTCGTGGGCTACCAGCGCAACGACCACATGGTCTCGGCGGATGACTGGCGCGCGCAGCAAGAAGCGGAGGCCGCCTTTGCGGAACCCGGCCGTTTCGTGCCGCTGCCGGGCTTCGAGTGGTCGCCGGAGACGGCCCGCGGCGGGCACCACAACGTCTACTTCCGCCGCCAGGAGCAGCCGATCCGGCGCAACAGCCATGCGCAGGTGGCCGATAAATCGGACGCCGCCACCGATCTCCCCCACGTGCGCGACCTGTACGCCGCCTATCGACACGCCGACGTGCTCATCACCCCCCACGTCGGCGGCGCGCACGCGGATCTTGCTTACCATGAACCCGCTATCGAACCCGCGATCGAAATTACGTCAACCCACGGCAGTTTTGAGTGGTTTCTGGAGGAAGCCCTGGAACGCCGCTACACGGTCGGTTTCGTCGGCGGCAGCGACAGCCACACGGGACGCCCCGGCACGGACACTCCCGGCTACCAGCCGCGCCGCTACGCCCAGGCGGGTCTCACCGGCATCTACGCCAGCGACCTGACGCTGGAGGCGTTTCACGAGGCGCTGAAGGCGCGCCGCTGCTACGCCACCACCGGCGCGCGCATCGCGCTGGAGGTAGACGCCGGCCGCCACCCCATGGGCGCGGCCTGCGCGACCGACGCGCCGCCAACCGTCACGGTCTCCGTTACCGGTACCGCCCCGCTGGAGAGCGTGGAGATATTTCGCGGATTAGAGCGCGTCTACGACCACCCCCTGGAAACCGCGCCGGACCCACAACGGGTGCGCATCCTCTGGCAAGGGGCGAGCCGCAAGTCCAGCTACTCCGGCGTGGTTTGGGACGGCGCGGCAACCATCAGGCGCGGCTCGCTCGCGGCGGCGCATACCATCCGTTTCGATAGCCCGCGTTCCTATCTGTCAGGCGTAACCGAGCGCGGCCTGCGATGGCATTCCGTGACGTGCGGCTACCGCGGCGGCGTGGTGCTGACCATTACGGACGACGAGCAGGCGATTCTCGATCTTGCCTTAACGTCATCCCTCATCAGCCGGCCGCGCTTTGGCGCGTACGGCGCGGCGGGGCCGCAGATACTCGCCTACGCTCCCGGAGAATCCCTCGCCTGCCACGTGGTTCTGGACGATCTGGCGGCAGGCCCCCAGGAGTTCGCTCTGGGACCGCTCGGCCGCAAGGTTACGGTCTCGCTCGCGCCGCAAGCGCGCGGCCCCGAAACCGCCGCGTTCACGTTCACCGACCCCGCGCCGCAACCGGGCGTCAATCCCTACTGGGTGCGGGTTGTCCAAACCGACATGGAAATGGCATGGTCGAGCCCGGTTTTCGTGGACTATGCAGGCCGGTGACGCAGCGTCACGCAGTCGGGCTTTTCTTCCACCCGAGCTTGCATCTCAGCGAACTCTTCTTCTAACCGGAGCCGGATTGGTGTACCATAGAGGTGGCAGCGCCGGAGCGACGGCGGTGTTGTAAGTGGCACAACGCAGTGGGCAGCGGGCGCCGAGAGCAACCCAACGATGCAGCCGGAAGTCATCCTTGCCATCAATGTTGGCGCAAACGTCGTGACAATACTCGCGGTCGTTGGATTCATCATGCGGCTTGAGGGGCGTGTTTCCCGCATCGAGGGCTTGCTTGAGGGCTACTTCCTGCGGGAGGCGCGCAAGCAGGAAACGGATTGACGCACTAGATTTCATAGAGGAGGCACAGTTCATGTCAGCAGAAGGCACCGAAGTCGGCCAGATCGCGCCGGACTTCACACTCGTAAACCAGGACGGTGAGGAAGTATCCCTCTCCGACTATCGCGGCAAGCAGAACGTCGTGCTCGTCTTCTACGTGGGCGCGTTCAGCGGCATCTGCGACGGCGAGTTTCGCGGCATGGCCGGCAACGCCGGCCGCTACGACGCCAGCGACGCCGCCGTGATCGGCGTCTGCACCGACACCAAGTGGACGCTCAAGCAGTTCAAAGAGGATAACGGGTTCCCCGCCACGTTCCTGGCCGATTTCTGGCCCCACGGCGCGGTGTGCCAGCAGTACGGCGTCTTCCTGGACGAGTTGGGCTTTGCCACCCGCGGCACGTTCATCATCGACAAGAACGGCGTGATCCAGGGCAAGATCGTCAACGAGCCGCTGAACCCGCGCGATGAGGACGACTACTTTGCCGCTCTGGGCCGCTGCGGCTAGCGCCGCGGCCGCCCGTTAGACAGCGCCGCCCCCACCTGCTAGCATGGCGGTTGAAGCGGTCGCGCATCTGACGGCAGGAATTCCTCGTGGTACCGTTGTCGCTCATACAAGATTTAGCGCAGCCGACGCCCTCCAAGATACTCTTCCTCATCTTGGACGGCCTCGGCGGTATGCCGCATCCGGAGGTCGGTCAATCCGAGTTGGAAGTGGCGCGCATTCCCAACCTGGATCGCTTTGCCGGCCTCTCGATCTGCGGCGTCACCGACCCGATTGCGCCCGGCATCACCCCCGGCAGCGGCCCCTCGCACCTGGCGCTCTTCGGCTACGACCCGATCGAATTCGACATCGGCAGGGGCGTGCTCTCCGCGCTGGGCATCGACTTTCCCATTGGCCCGCACGACGTCTGTTTCCGCGCCAACTTTGCCACCATCGACGGCAACGGCGAGATCACCGACCGCCGCGCCGGCCGGCTGGCCACCGAACTCAACCGCGAACTCTGCGCGCTGCTGCGGCACATCCACCTCTCCGAGGTTGAAGTGTTCGTGGAGACCGAGTCCGGCCACCGCGCCCTGGTGGTCTTGCGCGGCGAAGGACTTTCGGACCGCGTCACGGACACGGATCCCCAGCGCACCGGCGTCCAACCGCCGGCCGCCGCGCCGCTGGACGAAAGCGCCACGCCGACGGCGCAGATCGTCAATGGCTTTCTGGCCGAAGCCTTCGCGGTGCTGCAAGACCAGGATCCCGCCAACGCGCTGCTGTTGCGCGGCGCCGCCAGTATGCCCGCCATTCCCACGCTGCCCGATGTCTACAAGCTCTCCCCGGCCGCCATCGCCGCCTACCCCATGTACCGGGGCCTGGCCAAGCTGGTGGGCATGAAGCCGCTGGAGACCGGCAGCACCATTTGGGACGAGTTCGAGACCCTGCAGCAGCACTGGGACGAGCATGACTTCTTCTATTTTCACGTTAAAGCCACCGACACCGCCGGCGAAGACGGCGACTTCAACCAGAAGGTGCAGGTGCTCGAAGAGCTAGACAGCCTGCTGCCCGCCTTGCTCCGCCTGCAACCGGACGTCTTCATCATCACCGGCGACCACTCTTCACCATCCGCGCTCAGTGGACACTCCTGGCATCCGGTGCCGTTCGCCCTCTATAGCGACACCTGCATCAGCGACGACATTGCGGAGTTCACGGAACGCGCGCTCGTGCGGGGCAGCCTGGGCCGTTTCCCGGCGCAGGACGCCATGCTGTTGGCGATGGGCCATGCGCAAAAACTCGCCAAGTACGGCGCGTAGCCGCGCCCTCCGCCAGCTACCCAGCGTCGACCGCCTGCTCCTTGCGCCCGCCGTGCAGGCACTGAAACTCGATCTTCCCCACGACGTCCAGGTAGACCTGGCGCGCGCGGTGCTGGAAACGGCCCGCGCGGACATCCTCGACGGCGCGAAAGCGCCCCCTCTGGACGCGCTGGTCCACGACCTGCAACGCGCCGCGCGAGAGCGGTTTCTGCCCTCTCTCCGCCCGCTGATCAACGCCACCGGCGTCATCCTGCACACCAACCTGGGGCGCGCGCCCCTGAGCCGGGCCGCCATCCAGGCCATGACCGCCGTGGGCGCGGGCTACAGCAATCTTGAATTCGACCTCACCGGCGGCGCGCGCGGCTCCCGCTACACGCATCTCGCCGGCACGCTGGCCGCGCTCTGCGGCGCGGAAGACGCCCTGGCGGTCAACAACAATGCCGCCGCCGTCCTGCTGGCGCTGAGCGCGCTGGCGGCGGGCAAAGAGGTCATCGTTTCACGCGGTGAAGCGGTGGAGATTGGCGGCGGCTTCCGCATTCCCGACGTGCTGGCGCAGAGCGGCGCGCGCCTGGTGGAAGTCGGCACGACCAACCGCACCTACGCGGAAGACTTCCTGCGCGCCATTACGCCCGCCACCGCCGCCATCCTGCGCGTTCACTCCAGCAACTTCCGGGTCGTCGGCTTTACACACGAGCCCGCGTTGGATAGCCTCGCGCACAAAGCGGCGCAACAGAACGTTCCCGTCCTCTACGACCTGGGCAGCGGCTCTCTGCTGGACACCGCAGCCTACGGCCTGCGCCCGGAGCCTACCGTCCACGCGGCGCTGGCCGCCGGCTGCGCCGTGGTGAGCTTTTCCGGCGACAAACTGCTGGGCGGGCCGCAGGCCGGCTTGATCGCGGGCCGCGGCGAATTCATCGCCGCCATGAAGCGCCACCCGCTGGCCCGCGCCTTCCGGCTGGACAAGGCAACCATCGCAGGGCTGGAAGCCACTCTGCTGCACTACCGCCGCCGAGAGGCCCCGGCGCACGTTCCGGTCTGGCAGATGATCGCCGCGCGGCCGGAGCGGCTCAAGCGGCGCGCCCGCGTCTGGCAACGCGCCCTCACCGCCCACGCCGCCATTACGACGGCTATCGTTCCTGCGGAATCGACCATCGGCGGCGGCGCGCTCCCGGGCGAAACCTTGCCCACGTGGACGCTGCGCCTTACCTCACCGGCGGTCTCTCCCGTCACGCTGGCCGAGCGGTTGCGCGCCGCCGACCCGCCGCTGGTGGCGCGCATCGAAGACGACGCCGTTGCGCTCGACCCGCGCACGGTCCTGCCGGAGCAGGACCAGGCCGTGAAGCGCGCCCTGGCTGCGCTCCCGACGTGAGCGGCGGCGCTGCGCTATAATGTGAACCAAGGGCAGCAATGTCCACGCGGTAATAGCCGGAAGTATTCGCCAATTCGGAGAGCAGGGAATGCAGCCGCTGATTGACAGCTTTGGGCGACAGATCGAAAATCTGCGCATCTCGATAACGGATCGCTGCAATTTCCGTTGCCGCTACTGCATGCCGGAAGAGATGATGCAGTGGGTGCCCCGCGACGAAATCCTGACCTATGAGGAGATCGAGCGCCTCTCCCGGCTCTTCGTTCGCCTGGGCGTCCGCGACATTCGCATCACCGGCGGCGAGCCCACCGTGCGCAAAGACCTGCCCTACCTCATCGGCCGCCTGCGCCTGATTGACGGCCTGGAAAGTCTTTCGATCACCACCAACGGCTTCCGGCTGGCGTCGTTGGCCAGGCCCCTCGCCGAAGCGGGGCTGACCCGCATCAACGTCAGCCTGGATAGCCTGGAGCCGGAACACTTCGCCTACATCACGCGCCGCAAGGCCCTGGCAGCCGTGCTGGAGGGCCTTGAAGAGCTTGAGAAGTACCCGTCGATCCGGCCGATTAAGCTGAACTGCGTGGGCATTCGCGGATTCACGGAGCGCGAGGTGGTGGCGTTTGCTGAATTAGCGCGGCGCAAGCCCTACGTGGTGCGCTTCATCGAGTTCATGCCGCTGGACGCCGACGGCATCTGGCGCGAAGAAAAGGTGCTGACCGGCGGCGAGATACTGGATATGATAAACAACGCCATGCCCGTGCCGCTGGAGCCGGTACCCACCGACCCCTCCTCCACGTCGCGGGTCTACCGGTTCGCCGACGGCAACGGCGAGGTCGGCTTCATCAATCCCGTCAGCGAACCCTTCTGCGCCACGTGCAACCGCATCCGCCTCACCGCGGAGGGCATGCTCCGCACCTGCCTCTTCTCCGTGCGCGAAACCGACCTGCGCCTGCCGCTGCGCGGCGGCGCCGACGACGACGAACTCGAGCGCCTCATCCGCGCCGCCATTTGGCAGAAAGAACTCAAGCACCGCATCAACGAGGGCGAGTTCTTCCAGCGCGCCAACCGCACCATGTCCCAGATCGGCGGCTAGGGCGGCGGCGTCCGCGCCACAGCAATCTGCAATCCCCGGGCCGGTCCTGCGACCTCCCCGCTTTGCCCCGCCCAACCGCGCCTGCGCTTCCGCTCAACCGGATTATCCATTTTTCTAACTCCCGCATCCATCTGTTGACATCTACCGCGCCATCTGCTATATTTTCTAAAGATACAGATTAGAATACTTTAGTCGGCAAAGTGGGAGGCGCGCCATGCGCAACATCTTGGGCAATCCCCAAACACCGGAAGTGCTTGGGCGCTGCCCCGTCTGCTCCGGCGAACTCACCGTGCACCGTCTGCGTTGTTCGTCGTGCAGCGTGGCGTTGGAGGGGGAATTTCACCTGAATCCGTTCAACCGCCTCTCCGCGGAGCAGCAACGTTTCGTGGAAATCTTCCTCGTGGCTCGCGGCAACATGAGCGAGGTGCAGAAGGAACTCGGCGTCTCGTATCCCACGGTGCGCGCGCGCCTGGAAGAAATCATCGGCCAACTCGGGCATAGACCGACCACCAACCAGGCAACACTTCAGGCCGAACGCTTGCAGACGCTGCAGGACGTAGAGAGCGGCTCGCTCAGTGTTGAAGAAGCCTTGCGCCGCCTGGCGGAGGAGGAGTAACGCAATGGGCGCGGAAGAACGCTTGATACTGGAAATGCTGCGCGAAGGCAAAATTACGGTGGAAGACGCCGAACGCCTGCTGGGCGCGGTGCGCAACGGCAGCGCCAACGACAATCGCGGCTTCTCCTCAATTCTGGAAAGCAACTGGTGGGAGGAAGTCGAACGCTCGCTCGGCGAAACGCTCTCCAAGGTGGAAGACCGCATTTCGCGCGCCGTAACCGACATCCCCCGGGGCAAGAGCATCCGCGTGCCCTTGCGCGGCCTCAAACGCAACCGGCAGCGCGAGGAACAGGGCTATACGCCGGTAGAAACGCAAGATCAGTCCTTCGCGCTTCCACCCGGCGCCAGCATGGTAGTTGACATCGAGGGCAGTTCCGTAACCATCGAGGAAGCGCCGGGCGAGGCGCGCGTCAGCTTCGACCGGGAGGGCCACGATTGGGAGTGGTCCGTGCTCAAGCTGGACGACACCTACGTCCTCTCCGTTTACGCCAACGCCGTCTGGGCCGGCGTGCCCAACGTCGCCCTGCGCCTGCCGCCGGTGAGTTCCCTGACCTGTAGAGTGGCGGGCGGCAGCATGTCGGGCCGCAATCTCACTGCGCCGCAGGAAGTCTCGGTCTCCAGCGGCTCCATCCAGCTCAATGACGTCAGCGGGGCGCTCAAGCTGGACTCGGCCGGCGGCACTATCGGGGTCTTGGGCGACGTGCCGTCGCTCCAGGCCGTCGCCGCGGGCGGCGCGGTCTCCCTGCTGGGCACGGTGGGCGCGCTGAACGTCAAGTCCGCGGGCGGCAGCGTGAACATCAACCACGCCCTGCTCCAAGAGGGCGACCACCATGTGGAGAGCGCCGGCGGCGGCGTGATGCTGGTGCTGGACCAGGACGCCTCAGTCTCCATCGAGGCCGCGGCATCCGGCGGCGGCGTAGACGTCAATCTGCCCGGCGCCACGGGCGAGGCGCGCAACCGCTACGGCACCGGCCAATACACCGGCGCCGTGGGCGCGGGGACGGCCACACTGCAACTGCGCAGCAGCGGCGGCAGCATCCGCATTCACGCCTGTGAGGACAACGAGGGCTAGGCGGTCGTCTGGCGCCCTTCCGGCTACTGCGCCGCCTGCGCGAAGCCGTAGTCCAGCAGAATCGCCGCATCGGTAAAGTGCTGCGTGGAACCCAGCACCACCACCAGCACGTGCCGCCCTCCGCGCTGGGCCACCGCCACCAGGCAGTAGCCCGCGTCCGGCGTATAGCCCGGTTTCAGGCCGTAAGCGCCCGTATACGTCCACAGCAGGCGATTGAGGTTCCCCGGCCCGTACCAGCCGTGTTTTTCGGTGGCCGTAAACTCCTTGCGCACGGTACTGGCGTACTCGATGATGGCGGGAGTCCACTCCAGGGCGTACTTGGCAATCACCGCCAGGTCGTAGGCCGACGAATAGTGGGGCAGCACGTCTTCATCATAACCGGTGGGATTGCTGAACTTCGTATTCTGCAACCCCAGTTCCCGCACTTTGGCGTTCATGAGGTCTACGAACGCCTGGTAGCCGAACGTGCCCTCGGCCACGGCGATCGCGGCGTCGTTCCCGGATGAGAGCATCATGCCGTACAGCAGTACATCGATCGGCACCACCTCGCCGGTCTGCAAGCCCATCACGTTTGGCTCCGCGCCCCCCGCCCGCTGCGAAACCACCACCTCTTGCTCCGGCTCGCTGTTCTCCAAGGCAACCACCGCGGTGAGGATTTTCGTGGTGCTGGCCGGAGGGCGCCGCTCGTGTTCGTTCTTGGCGTACAAGACGGTGCGCGTAGAGAGATCCACCACGAACGCCGCTTGCGCCACGACGTTAGCCAGCGTTGGCTGCGGATTAGCCTCCAACCACGCGTAGGAAAAGTGCACTGGCGGCTGCGCGGCGGCTATTTCCGTGCTCTCCGCCGGTACCGGCGTGCTCTCAGCCTGCGTAATGATCGGTTCCGAAGCATCCGGGGAAAGCCGCGTGTAGGTCGCAATGCCCGCCAGCACTATGACCATCCCGATTATCCATGCGCGAAACGCAGGCCGGCCCTTGCGCGCCGGCGGGGTGCGTGAGCGGTACTTATACGGATCCATGCCCATGGACTTGAACGGCTAGGCCGCCCTCGCAATCGTAAAACCCACTCGAGGCCAATCCATAGCGGAGTAAGTCGGGAGAAAGAAATCAAAGAGGAGCGTGCACCGCGCCCAGGCCGCGCTCTTCCGGACGGCGGGTACAGCAAGCCGCAGACGCCAGCCAAGAATCGCCATCTCACTACTATGGGCGCGCCGCGCTACGGCAGCAGTTCCAGCAGGGAAAAGCCGGGAATGGCCCACACGCGCGCAGCGGGATTCAAGGCAAACCGAGAAAACCGAACCGCGACGCAGCGAGCCGCCCACGCGGACAGGGAATCCAAGCAGGAACCGCGGACGCGGCTATTCAACCAGGCCCGTGCGGTCCACACTCTCCACGAAATAGCGCTGGGTAAAGAGATAGACGATCAACGGCGGCATGACGGTCAGGAACGACGCCGCCATAATCACAGCCTCATTGAATTCGTCTCCCGCGCCTTGGCCGGCCAACATCTGCAAGAGCGCCGCGCTCAAGATGGAGAGGCGCAAGGGCAGGGTGAAGTTATTCTGGTCGAAGAGATAGATCGTCGGTTCGAAGAAGTCGTTCCAATGCCATACCAGCGAGAAGAGGAAGACCACGATAATCGCCGGGGCCGCCAGCGGCAGCATGATACGCCAATAGACGCTGAACGGGCCGGCCCCGTCGATACGGGCGGCATCCTCCAATTCATACGGCAGATTGCGGAAGAACTGGCGGAACACCAGGATGAAGAGCGCGCCCCGCAGGCCGTGACCGAACAGAGCCGGGATCAGGAACGGGAAGTAGGTATCCATGAATCCCAGGTTGCGGTACAGAATGAAGAGCGGCACGATAATCGTCTGCGGCGGCACCAGGAACGTAAAGAGCACCAGCATGAAGAGCGGCTCGCGGCCGGGGAACGGGATGCGGGCAAAGCCGTAGGCCACGAACGAACAGGCTACCGTCTGCAATACCGCCGATCCCACCGAGATGATGATGCTGTTCCTGGCCGCCTGCCAGTAGAGCATACCGCTGATGGCCAGCTCATAATTCCGCCAGAAGAACGTGCGGGGAATCCACAGCACCGTCAGGTCCGCCAGGTCCGCCACCGTCTTCAGCGAGGTGGAGAACATGTAGATGACGGGAAAGAGGAACACGAAGCAGACGTTGATGAGGACGATGTAGGTGGCAATGCGCAGGAAGGCGTTCTCCCACCACTTGCGAGAGGTGAGCGCGCCCAGTATGCCGCGCCGCTGCCGAATGACGAATACAGAATCAGCCATGCCCAAGGTACTCCCTAACGTTCACCGGCGTAGAACACGAAGCGGCCTGAAATCAGGAGGGCAAGCCCCATGATAAGGAAGATCGAAGCAAAGTACATCCAGCCCAGAGCCGCCGCGTAGCCAAGCCGAAAGTCCCGGGTCAAGCCTACGGTCTGAATATACGTCAACACCTGATTGAAGTTATCGGTGAAGGAATCCACGATGGTGTACACAACGTTGACCAGGATGACGGGCGAAAGCATGGGCAGCGTAATCCGCCAGAAGATCTGCCAGCCGGACGCGCCGTCGGTCTTGGCGGCCTCGCGCATCGTGATGGGAACGCTATGGAGACCGGCCACGAAGATGAGGATTTGCACGCCGGTGCGCCACAGCACCAGGGTCACGCGGTTCACCAGGTCCAGCACCCAGTCGGCGATGGTGCCCTGCAAGTACGTGAACACCACCTCGCTCAACGTCTGCACGCTGACGCCAATCGCCTCGGTGCTCACCCCCTCGCCAAAGAGGCGGCGAATGACAATCGCCGAGCCAATCACCACCGGCATGAAGAGCAACATGCGAAAGATACCGCGACCCGGCAGGTCCTGCACCACCAAAATCGAGACGAACAGCGAGAACACCAGGATGATGGGCAAGTCGGTCAGCAGATTAGCCACCGTCTTGGTAAACAAGGGCAGGAAATGGATGTCTTCCAGGAACGGTTCCGCGTAGTTCTCCCAACCGATGAACGTCAGCTTGAGTTCGGAACTGGTAATCTTCACGTTATGGAAGCTGACGTAGAGCGATTGGAAGAGGGGCCAGGCCAGGAAGATCATGAAACCCACGATCCACGTGCTGATGTAGAAATAGCCGTCCATAGCGCGTTGGAAGCGATAGGTCAGGTGCACGCCCACCGCCGACAGTATCACCCGGAACGACAGGATGCACGCCGGCACAACGAACGCCAACCCCGTGAGCAGGATTACCCACGTAAAGTTATCCTCAAATTGCATGGCCCTTACCTCCGCGGCGGAATGATGAGATAGTTCTGGCCCTCAACCGCATAGTCCCCGTCGGTATAGCGGCTGGTGTGGTAGTTTACGATTACGCGCGTTCCGTCTTCGTAGACGGTCTCATAGACGCTCTCGGCCAACTGCCGATGGTCATCCATAAGCAGATTGACGGTATACCCCAACTGTCTGATGAAGAGTTCGTACTCATCGACAATCTGCGGTTCCCAGTCGGCAAAGCGCGACGAGTAGAGGCGGTTGTATTGCGTGCGCGTAAGCAGCACACTCGGATTCGCCGTAAGCTCGAACGTCGGCAACGCGCCGTACTCTATGGCGCGCAGGAACTCATCGCGGTCGCTGCGGAGATTGCTCTCATCTCCCGTGTACCGCACCAGTCCGTGCACCGCCAACGGGAAGAACGGCACCGTTTCCTCGCTGAATACGTAGTTGTAGCGGTCCAACGGTACCCGCGTAAAGAAATCGGTCGAATCCAGCATGTAGGCGTTAGCGCCCTGCACCACCGCCGTGCCGGTTTCCTGCTTGCTGATTTCCAGGATGTCCTTCCATACATTGACGAAGTCCTGCCGGCTCAATTTAGTGCCGCCTTGTGTCGTATCCACCGGCTGTTGCGCGTTCCGGATTTCGAAGAACCCGCCGACTGCCAGCACAATCAAGAGCGCCACCGTAGCAATCGGCCGCCAGAGGGGGCCGCCCACAAGCTGGCCGAGGATCGCGTCGCCCGGGCGCCGCGTCCCAATCAAGACGACGTACAGCCCAATGAACACAAACGCCGCCAAAGCAAACAGCCGCAAGCCAATCACGAACGACGACCGGCCGGAAAACAGAATCGGATAGTGGTTGAGCGCCACTTTGCCAAAGAAGCGAAACTCCACGCCGGACACGCCGTATTCGCGCATCTTCGCGATATCGTCAACCGCATAGCGGTCGCGGGCGATTTCCGGCCGCAGCAGTTGCACCTCGGTATGCGGCTCGTCCTCTTTCCGCTTGAAGCCGACGTAGTTCGTCGTAATCGGCAGGCGGTTGGCACCGCGAATCACGTCCGTCAGCGGATTGAAGAGCAGGAACGAATCCAGATTGCGGAAGCCGAACAGGTAGTTGTCTTCCAGATAGAGCGGGATGCTGTTGGCGTTCGCGTAGTTCGCGACCGCTTGCAGCCCGTCCTCGCCCCCAATGCGTCCATCGGGCGGCAGGCGTTTGGGCAGCGACCAGTCGTAGCCGTCGCTGGACCAGCCCACCAGGGTCACGCGGAGATTGTCCAATCCCCGCTCTTCCTTGAGCGTCTTGAGCATTCCCAAAGCGTCGTCGAACGTCGTCATCGTAATGAACTGGTCGCGTGGGAACGCCTGGCGCTGCATGGCCATGAAGATGCGGAGATGCAGGAAGGGGTTAGCCTCTTCCAGCTTCTGCATGCCGCGATCGGCCATCAGGTATTCGCGGTAGACCTTCGCCATGCCCACGTACGTCGCGTCGTAACCGCGCAGGAACGCGTATTTGAGCTCCCGGTCGCCTTCCACCCGCTCCTGCTCGAAGCGCGTCACGAACGACGCCCGCCGCAGCGGGAACGGCGCCTTGCGCCGGAAGATGAACTGGCCGGAAATGCGGTTGTAGCCCAGCGCGGTGTAGCTCAGCGCCGCGCTGATGTTCACGTCCATGTCACCCTGGGTGACGATGCCGGTGAAGGCCGAATCGCCGCGCACCAGGCCAAAGACGGGCACCGGAATCGGCCCTTGCTGCTGCTCCGGCTCGAACGAGAAGAGCGCCGGGCCGTAGACCTCGGCCAGGAAATTGTGCCGGTACTCCGGCTGTTCCGGCCGGAAGTGCACGATAGCGCCCGGGCCGTCCGGCACGAAGAGATAGCCCTTCTCCTCGTTCGTCGCCGCGCCCAGGAACGGCAGCACGTCCAACGTGACTAGCAGCCGCTCTTCCGTCTCGCGTATGCTGTCTTCGGCCACGGAGACCACCAGGCGGTCGTCTTGCAGCCGGTAGTCGATCGTGAAGCCGATGTTCAGTTCTTCGAAGAGGTAGTCCACCCGGATGCCGCTGTCGATCGGTTCGTACGTCATGCGCGGCACGTCGGAAATTATGTCGGCCACGCGGGTTTGAGTGCGGACCTTATCGGTATATTCGACGATGACCACCGAATTGAGGCGTGCCTTGATGGAATCAGAAACCGCTTCCGGGTTTTCCAGAATAGGCGAACTGCGCCACAGCCGCCCGAACTCGCGGTCGTCGAAAACCGCCAGTTGCGAATTCTCTTTATTCAGATAGAGCGACAGGTGTTCGACCTGCGTCACCAACTCGAACTGCGGGCCCAATTCCCTGGCCGGATCCGCGCTGGTGGAGGCCGCCAGCGGCGTGATGGGCAACAGGGTAAAGAGCAGGAACAGCGGGATTAGGTACCGCGCGTAACGCCACCCTCTAGCGAGTGACAACTTCATAGATAACCTCCCAGAGGAAGCGGATCACCCGCGACGACATGAAGTAACTGAGGGCGGAGATGCCGAAGATGGCAACCATGCCCAACACGTTCAAGAAGCTCACACCCGCGGCCCGCTTGAACTCGAAGTCGTGCACCACCTTGACCTGCAAGTAGATGAGTATGCCCATCCACCAATACATGGCCGTCTGCGCAAAGCCGTACAACGCGCTCTCATCGGTGGTCAGCACGTTGGACACCAGCGCCAGGGGCAGCGCGATGAGAATGTACGGCAGCAGGCAGTACGCCGTGGTGGCGGCGACGACCTTCGGCGAACCCTCACCGTAGAAGATTGCGCTCACGCCGTAGTTCGCGATTACCCAGACAAGGTACGGCACCATGATGCGGGACACTTCGAGCACGAAGTTGATGTCCTCGGGGTCGATGCTGGAGTAATGGAAGCTCACCGTGTTGAGGGTAAGCATGCGCACGAGGATAGCCAGCGCGAGCATGGTCCAGACCGTCCACCACGTCGAGTCTTCACGCAGTGCCCAGAAGGTCTCCATGGGGTCTCGCAAGACGCCCGTGCCTTGGCGGTAGATCTTGAACCAGGTGCTCTCACGCTTCAGAATGCCCCGGCGGAAGCCAAGCTCGAACACGCGGCGCGTGCCGCGCGGAATGACGATGATCGCGCCGATGCCCAGGAACAAGTAGAGCATGAACATGCCGAAGTTGGCGCGCATCCACAGGTAGCGCGCTTCAGAGTAGGCTCTGGCGTATTCCGCCTTGTCGTAGCCCCGGAAATACTCCACCATCGCGTCGTCGTAACGCTCCTGGCGGTAGAGGGCCTTGCCGAGCGCGCTGTGCGCCAGGTACATGTTGGCGTCCAGCTTCAGCACCTGCTGCCAGAGGTTGGCGGCCTCGTCGTAGCGGCCGTCCCAATAGAATTTGCTCGCGGAATGCACCAGCCGGGCGAAGAGCGTGGGCCGGTACACCTGGATGTTATTGCGAATCGCGTCCAGAATATAGAGTGCGCCCTCATCGTCCGTCACCACGCTGGTCGGGTACCCTAGCTGGCCCTGCTGCACGCCGCGACCGCCGAAGGCCAATAACGGCTCGCCGTCCTGGTCGTACTGGTAGACCTTCGCCGAATTGGCGTCCACCACCGTGATGATACCGGCCTCATTGACGTTGACGTCCGAGAAGCGCGGATACTGGGTGCGCCGGCCCGCTCCTTCCCGTTCGCCGTAGAACTTGAGCGAATCCTCCTTGAAGAACCGCATGTAAATCGCCACCGACGTGGAATGCGGGTAGACGTTCACGCCTACCGGGCTCAGCTTCTGCAGTTGGTCCTTGACCGCGGTGGCCACAACTGTGTAGAGGAAGCCGTCGCTGGAGAGGAAGAGGTTGGAGTGCGGCGTCGGTTGCGGCAAGAAGATCTTGCGGCGCTGTTCCTGCGTGGCGAACATGCTGACGATGAGGCGCCGCAGGCTGAAGTCCAGGCGGGTCGCGCCGAAGAAACCGCGGAAATTGCCCTCGCCGTCCAGCACGATGATACCCAGGTTGCTGCCGGCCTCCAGCGTGTAGATGCGTCCGCTGCGGTCAACCACCAATTTGCTGGGCGCAAAGGTATGGTCGATGGGGATCAACGTCGTCTCAGGCTTGAAGAACTCATCGACGAAGTTGCCCTCCGGATCCAGCCGCAAGATACGGTTGTTGCCGGTGTCCGCCACGAAGATATTGCCGTCCGGGTCCACGTAGACGCCTTCAGGCTTGCTCAGGTTGCTGATTTCCATCAGGTACTCGCCGGTCTTCGTGAAGCGCAGCACCCGGTCGTTGCCGGTGTCGGCGAGCCACAAGTGCTCCTCGTGGTCGAGGAACAGGTCGGAGGGTTCCTTGAACGCGCCCGTCGGCAGGTGGATGCCGTTAATCTCCTTCTCGAAGATATACGGCAGCGGCGACGGCACCCGTTGCTTGCGGGGGTCGATGGTGTACGAGAGCTTGGGATCAAGCTCCAGCGCGGAGATCGTGCCGGCAGACGTCAGCGTAAGCCAAATCGCCGCCAATACCGCCAGCACCAGCCATATTCGAGACCTTCTGAATCCACGCATCGTTCCGCTTCCTTACCCGTTATCGACCCTTGTTGTTACCGTCGCTCTCAGCGGCGACTTTCGCTATTAGCGCCGAATTCGCTATTAGCGCCGAATTCGCTTTCAGCGCCGTCTTTCGCTTTCAGCGCCGTCTCCTACGCCTTGATTCCAGAGTGCGCCATGGTGGCAATCACGCGCCGCTGCACCAAGGTAAACAGCACCACCGGCGGCGTAATCATGATGAACGTCGCGGCCGCGTACGCGCCTTGACGCGCTACCGAGCCTTGGCTAATCAGCGTTTGCAGCGCAATCGGCAGCGTCCGCATCGACTCCGTGCGCGTAAACACCAACGGCGCCCAGATGTCGTTCCACGTGCCCACGAAGATGATGATCACCAAGGTGGCCCACGCCGGGGTCACCAACGGCATCACCACCCGCCAGAACACCGTCCATTCCGTGGCGCCGTCGATTTTCGCCGATTCAATCAGCGCCGCCGGTATCTGCTCCATGAATTGCTTCATCAGGAACAGCGCGTACGGAATGGCCAGATTGGGGAGCACCAGCGCGAAGTACGTGTCGATGATGCCAAGCTGGTACACCACGAGGTAACGCGGAATCGCCGTCACTTGCGGCGTAAACATGAGAGCCGCGATGACGACGATGAACATTGCGTTGCGGCCCGGGAAGTTGTGCTTCGCCAGCGGATAGGCCGCCAGGCTTGCCAGCAACACTCCGCCGACAACCGTGCAGAACGCCACGAACACACTATTGAAGATGTACCGGATGAAGGGCACGTTCAGTGAATAGGTGGCGATGAGCAGGTCCTGGAAATTGCGCAAGGTGGGGTTGCGCACGATGAAGCGCGGCGGAAAGAGGAAAAGCTCGTCGATCGGCTTCAGGGCGTGCGACACCACGAAGATGAGCGGCAACGACATGAATGCCGCAAGTATGGTCAGGGCGGCGATGGTGGTGAACTCGCCGCTGGTCATCTTGAATCTGCCAACTCGGATTATCATCGTTACGGTTCCCCTTCCTTATTCGTCCTTGGTCGAGAGCAGGCGCAGCGCGCCCTGCCCGACACCGAAGGTAATGATGAAGAGTATCACCGCAATCGCTGCCGCGTACCCCATTTCAAACCGGATGAACGCATAGTCGTACAGGTGCGATAGGATCATGTGCGCGGCGTACAGCGGGCTGGGCAGACCGGCCAGGGAGAGCGAAATCTCAAATCCCGCCGAGAACATCAGCACCACCGCGTTGATTACGCCGAACAGCACCTGCGGTTTCATGGACGGCAAGGTAATATACCACATCTCTTGCAGCGGATGGGCGATGCCGTCCACCTTGCCGGCTTCGTAGAGCTCGGTATTCACCGTCTGCAAACCGGCCAGGAACACAAGGAAGTTGTTGCCCATGCTCATCCACAGCATCACGAACATGATGACCGGCAGCATGGTGCGCTGGTCGATGAGCCACAGGAACGGCTCCTGGATGAAGCCCATGCGCATCAGGAAGTAGTTCATGTAGCCGTAGCGGTCGCCGGAAAAGACGATGCGCCATACCACCGCCATGGCGATCGCGCTCGTCAGCGACGGCGCGTAGAAGGCCAGCGCGTAGATGGTGCGCACCCGGATCTGGTTGATGAACCAAGCCAGCAGGAACGACGCCGTCAGGCTGACCGGCCCGGTAATGAACGCGAAGAAGAGCGTGTTCCGGATGGAGAGGACGAAGATGTCGTCCTCCAGGAACAACAGCCGGTAGTTGGACCAGCCGATCACACGCGGCGGTTCCAGCATGTTGAAATACGTAAAACTCAGCCAGATAGCCACCCCCACGGGGATGATCAGGAAGGCGAAGAAGAAGATCATATAGGGCAGCAAGAAGGCATACGAGACGCCGTACTGCGCGATCAGCCGTTGCAGGCCGGTCTTCGGCTCCGCGACGGCCCGCGGCTGTGTTGTCGCCTCGACGCCCGGGTCGCCGCTCTTTACCTCAGCCATTATTCCAGACCTCCCTTCGTCTTCGTGAGATCGACTTCAAGGCCGAACTCCTCGCGTTTGCGGATGAGTTCGCGGTCAATCTGCTTGACCGCTTCTTCCAGGGCTTCGCGCGCGTTCCATCCTTGCAGCACCACGCGGTTCCACGCATTGATGATGTGGCGCGGCGTAAAGTAGCCGCCCAGGGTCACCGGCTGCTCCTTGAACCAGCGCCATTGCTCCTGGATGGATTCGATGTCCTTTTGCGGGAAGGGCAGTTGGTTGAGCGCCTTCACGTTGGCCGTGTTCCAGCGCGCTTCCGTGCCAATCAGGGCCTCGAGCTCTTCACCAAAGCGCGCCTGGGCCCGCGTTGACGTCCACCACTTCGCCCACTCCCAAGCCTTGTCCTGTTTATCTGAATTGTCCATGATCACAACCGCTTGACCATAGCCGCCTGAGGTACGGTCTACCTGTCCGTCCGGACGGCGTTTACCGGGCAGCGGCAGCATTTCCCAGCGGCCCTCAAGCTCCGGCGCGGCCACGGATAGCAGGATGTACGTAAAGAAGCCCGATACACCAATCGGCATTTCTCCCGTACGCATACGGTTGTAGAAGTCGGCCTGCTGGGTAATCTTGTAATTCGTGTACAACTCCGTCCACTCGCGGAATCCCGCCAGGGCTTCCGGCGAGTCGAGCGCGCTCAGGCCTTTCTCGGTATAGAAGTCGCCACCGTTCTGGTAGAGGAAAGGCAGGAACCCCGGCACAAGGGACTCAGCCAAGCCGTATATGCCGCCGCCCGCGGAGACTCCTACCGGCGGGAAGAAGAAGTCCATGCCGCGTTGTTGCAGCAACCAGATCATGTTGTAGAGGTCTTGCCACGTGTCGGGCGGCGTCAGACCCAATTCAGTGAAGATGTCCGTACGGTAGAACATCATCAGGAAGTCCTGCGTTTCCGGTATTGCGTAGTCTCCGCCCTCCCAACGGAAGGGCAGCAGCGCGCCGGGCCGGAATCGCGTTGTCACCTCCTGATAGTCCAAAAACTTATTCATGTTTGCAACGCCGTTACGGATAGCAAACTCCACGGGGACATCGGGAAGAACGCCGGTGGCCACATCCGGAGTCACGCCACTGGCCACTGACAGGAGCAACACGTTCACCGAGCCCGCGCTAAGTTGCGCCGGCGGGAATACTTGCAGGTTAACGGCAATGCCGCTGGCCGGCGTAAAGTCGTCCTCTGTCATATCCTTCATGATCATGCCCCACTCACGACCGCGCGCCACCCACACCGTAATGGTGTCGTCGCTATCGCCGTAGATGGAGCCGACGCCGTAGTAGTTGCGCACGAATGAACTCAGGAAGTTCATGAAGCCGGCCCAGCCCTTCTGGAAGATGCTGGCCTTGCCCACGCCAAGCTCGAACTCAGGATTGGTAATCAAGAGGTAGTCGAGCCAGAGCGGATGCTCGCGCAAATAGAGGAGCCACTGGGAGAGACGGCCCTGGCTGGCGCTCAGGTCGCTCAGGCGGCGGGACATGCTCTCCGGGTCCCGGGCCATGTCGCGCAACTGGTACGCCACCTCGCCCAACACGTTGGCCACGTTCGGCTTAACGCCGTTATTCACCATGGTCATGTGGTCGACTTGCGCTTCCAGCAACTCGTAATTCGTCACCAGGCGCGGCACCAGCGTGGGAATACGCGAGGTAAGGTCGAATTCCATGTACGGGTCCGGATTGACGCCCGTAATCATCGTAATCTCGCGCACCATGATGGAAAGGTCCGTCACCACCTTGTTGATGGCGCGAATGGTCTCCGCCGAGGGGCCGACGGTGACCTCCATCGTCAGGGTATGCTTCCCTTTCGTCAGATAGAAGAGGTAAGGCTCGCCCTCGCCGGAGCGATCGCCGAAAGGCACAATGCGCCAATCGCGGTCGTTATCCGGCGTAAAGAGGAAGCTGTTGAGTTCCTGGAACGGCACTTTGCCGTCAATGAGAATGCGCCGGGCCGAGGGCAGGAAGCTGGCGTAGGCCTGCCAGCGCCGCCAGGCAATCTTGTAGAGACCGTCTTCCGGCACCTCGAACTCCCACGTGGCCGCTTGCAGCGCGCGGCGCCAGCGATAGGAGCCATAGGCGTTCAGGCGCACGTAGCCCGCGGAATACGGGTCCACCAGCGGGCCGGAGGTGTACTCCATGCGGATGGTGGCCTCGGTGCGCTCCACCGGCAACTCGGCCTGGTGGCGAATCAAGGTCTCGCCCGCGTTCTTGTAGCCATTTTCCGCGTAGGACTTGAGCACCTCGGCGTAAGTTGGCGGGCGATCCGGCGTAACCAGGCGCATACTGCGGATCGCCATTGGCTCGCGCACGGTGATCATGCGAATCACGTGCTCGCCTTCAGTCAGATAGAAGTCGAAGGGCCACGGGTACATGCCGTCGCCATCGATGATGCGCACCGTCTCCCAGCGCGGGTCTTCCCGTTGGCCGGGGCGGCGGTCGTTGCCTTGATTATCCGTGGTCGGCAGGCCCTTGTCCGTCCAGAAGCGCACGAAGACCAGCCGCCGCGCTTCCTGGAACGGGTACTCGCCGTCAATCTGGATGCGCCGCTGGATGGAAGCGCGCTTGCCCGCCAAGGGGTAGTATTCGAGTTCGATATTGTAGAGACCGGTCTTGGGCACGGTTACGCGCCACTCCATCCACTCGGTCTCTTCCTGCCAGTTGATGATTTCGCCGGTGCGTCCGTCGAGTTCGCTCAGAATCTCCGGCTCCTGGCCCCGGAAGCGGACGAAATTCGACAGGTCGATGGGAATATCCGCGTCCTCGACCCACTCGTAGCCTTGCTTGGCGTAATCTTCAAGCGTTTCGGCGTAATTGGCCTCCAGCTTCACTTCGATCACGCCGGTAGCGTGCGTAATGAACGTGCCTTCCTTCTCCTCCGCATCCTCTTCTTCCCCGTCCTTCGGCTGGCTCGCCTGCGCGAAGACCGCGGCCGAGGCCGCGGTTGGGATGGAAATCGTCACCAGCATTACGGCCAGAGCGACGTTCAGCCAAACGCTCCACGAACGCAGATTGCGCACCGCTTCGGATTTTCTCATCGCCGCCTGAAGCCGCATGACTTCTCTCTTCAGGTTATCCATGAACTTTTCCACCCTCACGTTACGAGCGACACATCACGCGCCACAGACCCTCGACACCGGCGCGGACTAAGCATTTCCTGTTCTCACCGTGACCGGACTCTACCCCAACCGGAGCCTGCGCTCCACATTACAGTGTACGCTAGCACACGATTCTTATCAGCGTCAAGTAAATGGACGCTTCTACGCCACGCCGCGTGGAAGACTCTGAAATTGTCTTACGCCGCTCAGGCGTCCAGAGCCACCCGGAACCCGATTGCGGGACCCTGGGGGGCGTTGGGGTTGCCGCGCCGCGCGCAGCGCGCCTGCCGCTGCCCGTCCCGCCAGCAACCGCCGCGTATCACCCGGTAGCGCCCGTACTCGGCCACCGCGCCGTCAACCGCCTCGCCGCCGGCGGAATCCGGATACGTCCCCATGAACGACGCCGTCCACTCCGCCACGTTACCGGCCATGTCGAGCGCGCCGTAGGGGCTCACCCCTTCGGGATAGACCCCGACCGGCGTGGGCGCGCCGACACCGCACTCCCACACGTTTGCGTTATTGTAGCGGAACTCGTCTCCCCACGGAAACGTCCTGCCGTCCGGACCGCGCGCCGCTTTCTCCCATTCTTCCTCGGTGGGCAGGCGAAAAGGGCGACCGGTCTCGTTTGCCAGCCAGTCGCAGTACGCCACGGCCTCGTCCCACGTAACGCCGCGCACCGGTTGATTCTGGATCCAGGGGTCTACGGTCGTGCCTTCCCAATACTCTCGCGCCGGGGCCCCGCCGGCGAGCACGAAAGAGCGGAACTCGAGATTCGTCACGAGAAATTTGCCAATAGAGAACGGCGGCAACTCGACCGTACGCGCCGGCGTTTCCATCAGGGCCGCGCCCCGCTCCGTGTGGTGGAGCGGTTCCGCATCGCCGCCTGCGCCGGCGCCGTCCTCCGCCAGCATCCGCTCTACCGCTTCTTCTGACGTACCCATGGTGAAGCCGCCGCCCGGCGCCCGCACCAACATGGGGTCGTGGACGCGGATGCGGGGGTCGCCGACGAACGAGAGCGCCTTGCCCACCGAGACGCGCTCGGTGACGCTATATTGGTTGGGCGTGCCGACCATGCGCGCCAGGTCTATCAGCGCGATCTGCCGCTCCCGCTCGCTGAGCATGAGCAGCGCGCCGTGGATGCGCTCCCGCGCGTCGCTCTGCAAGTCGGCCCAGATTTCCTGGCCCAGCCGTTCCTCCGCAATGGCCACGTCCGCTTTCTCCCTGGTCTCCGCATTCCGGCCGCCCGCCGGCAGCATTACTCTATACATTAAGGAAAGACCGCGCAATCACCGCCCGGCGCTTGCAAGTCATACGCCCGTGCGCAGCCGCGCCCGCCTGGCAACCAGGCCCAGGACCGCCCAGCGCGCCACCGCGATGAGGGTGCCGGCATCGTGCCGCAGGGCGGCGAGGCTGAGACCGGCCAGCCTGAGGCCGCGCCGCCTCCACCCGCCGCCGCTCTGGCGCAGCAGCACGTGCAACACTACGCCAATGACCGCTACTCTACCAAGCCGGCGAAAGCCGGGCAACGCGCGGCCCGGCGCCGCCACCGGCAGGCGTCCAAAACCGGCCTCCCGCGCCAAGGCCTGCCCGTAGGCCGCCGTTATGCTCCGCCGCCGCAAGGCCGCGCCCAGCACAAAGGCGTATCCCGGCAATCGGCCGCCCAGCTTCAGCAGCCGCTTGCGCAGCGCATCCGGCAGTGGCGGATGTGATTCTGCTCGTGCTCGCATTCTACGAATGCCTGACTCCTCGATTACGACGCTTCTGCTGCGGTGATCCGTTGCGGTCTACAGTATAGTACGACCGCGCCCGCCGCGTCTCTCCGCAGAAGACCTCTGCGAAACTCCGTCATTCCGGCAGAAGCCGGAATCCAGATCTACTCAACTAAGGGTGGCTTGACTTTAAGCCTTTTCACCCCCATCCCAACCTTCCCCCTCAATGGGGAAGGGGTTTTTGAGGAACTTCCGCGCGTGGAAAAAGGGGGGTCTCGCGCACCGCAGTCGCAGCAACCGCAAGCAGCCGCCGCAAACACCGCGCATCGAGAAAGGCGCACCACGCCCCATCGCAAGGTTGCGTCTACCCGTTCGTCCTGAGCCTGTCGAAGGATGAACGACCACGCCCCGCGCAAAGCCGCATCTACCCGTTCGTCCTGAGCCTGTCGAAGGATGAACGTCCACGACCCGCACAAAGCCGAGTCTAGGCTTCCTCCCAACCGGCTACGCCGCGTGCGCTGCTTCCATTGCTCCCCGCGCACCCGTTCCCCCGTAGCTTAGGCACCATCATACTGAGACTGTCCGCCAGTGGCAAGACGCCGGAGGGTTTTCTTATCGCATTCTCATATTTGTTACCGGTCGGCAACGCCGCGGAAATGCGGCGCAAATTGAGAAGCGAGAGGCGCGGGGAAAGGACATGAGGGGAAAACTGCTGAGCGCAAGTCGGGACGCGCGCCCCATAGCCGCCGCACGCGGCAGCCGCAAACTCCACCCGGCCCGCGCCGCGCTCACCCGACGTCTGTTGCCGGATCGTCCGCGCCGCCCTCGGCGGGGGCATCCACGGAATCAGGCAGCCGGTACGTGCAGACGTGCTTGAAGTCGCAGTAGCCGCAGACGTCCGGGTCCGGCTCTCGCGTTTGCCAGAAGGGGCGGAAGTCCGCTGACCGGATGCCGGCGGCCACACCGTTCACCCGCTCCACGTACCGCTCGACGTGTTCCTGCTCATAGCGAAAGTCGAGCCGCTGGTAGGTGATCTCCTCGCCCTTGATGAGCACGTCCAGCCGCACGGGGGGCAGCATGTGGACGAAAGGCAGTTGCCCCGGCCGCTGGCGCGCGCCCATGCGCAGGGCGTGGTAGCCGAGGCTGTACGTGAGCAACTGCACGTCTTGTGCGAGATAGTCTTCGGGAAAGGGTGAAGCGGCGGTCTTGTGGTCGATCACTGTGCCATCCTGGTCTACCAGGTCCACGTAGCCCACGATGGGAACGTCAACCCCCGGCAGGGTAAACGAGAAGCGTTGCTCGATCAGATGGGGCCGCACGTGGGGCGCGACCTCCTCCACGTAGTACTCCACCAGGTCGTAGCCCAGTTCGCGCAAATCCTCGACTTCCGCGCGCCCTTCCTCGTCGAGTTCGTGCAGCGTGGCGTCCAGGGAGTCGTCGAGCGCGTCGAACGCCGCCTCAACGTCGAGCACGGCGTTCTTATCCCGTCTTTCCTTATAGAAGAGCTCGATGACGGCGTGCACCGCCCGGCCAAGCAGTTGCGCCGCCGTGTTCGGCGTGCGGATGCGCTCGTTGTACCGCAGGTGGTACATGTACGCGCAGCGCTCGTAGGCGCGGATGCTGCTCGGCGAGAGCCGTCTGAGCGGGCGAGCCACGGCGCATCCCTTATCCGATGGCGCGGGGCAGGCCCGCGTCGAGCATCGTCAGCAGGCCGGCCGGCGCGGCCGCTACGCGCGGTACCATATTCGCCACCATGGACCACGTTGCCTGATCGCCGTGCGTGCCGCCCACCACTTCAAGGTGCATCGGCGGCGCGGCCTCGACGGCAATGCTGTCCCGGCTTTCACTCGCCGCCATGCTCATTGTGAGATCGAGAACGAGTTCGCGGCCCGCGCTGCTTGCCTGGATCGTCTGATGGATGCCGGCCACCTGCCCGGCGGCGATGTCGAAGTCTTCGGTAGTGATTCGCTCATCCGCGCGCACCGGGTCGATGGTCTCTTGCGGCTCCGGCATCTCCCAGCCCAGGCCGGCGGCGATCAGATAGAACGACTCCCGCAGCCCCACGTGGCCGATCTCGCCGCGGGCCGCCAGCGCGCGAAAGTCGGCCTCCGCCATGCCGGAGCCGATCTTCTGCTGCAACGCCAGGCGCCGCTCCCGCGCGGCCACGACCCGCGTGGAAACGATGCGCCGCACGTCGCCGCACACCGCCGTGGCCACCAGCACCAGCGTATCCATGATGAAACCGGGGTTGACGCCGGTGCCCAGGATGGTGACGCCGTTTTCACGGGCCGCGGCGTCGATCTCCTGGGCAAGCGTGGGATGGCGCAGCCAGGGATAGGCCAACTCCTCGCAGGTGCTCACCACGTGGCAGCCGGCCGCCGCGATGTCCGTGAGTTGGCCCGCCACGTCCGGTATGTGCGAGCCGGTCGCTTGCAACACCACGTCAACCGGCTGCGCTTCCAGCACGTCTCCCAGCGACGCCCGCACCGGAATGCCCAGCGCCGCGTCCACGCCCAGCACCTCGCCCAGGTCTTGCCCCACCTTGTCCGGATCTACGTCCACCGCGCCCACCACGCGCAACTGGGAACGCCCCAAGGCCGTCCGGACGATGCCGCACCCTACCGCGCCCAATCCCATTTGCGCCACACGAATCGGTTCCACAATCTCGCACTCCTTCAGTTCGCGCTTCCTAATAGAGACGCAGCGCCTCTAGGCCTGCCCCATGAGCCGCCGCAAGGTGCGCGCCACGCCCTCATCGTCATCGTTGTGCGTATAAATATCCGCCGCGTCGCGGGCCGCCTGGGTCGCGTTGCCCACGGCCACGCCCAGACCCGCGAAGCGCAGCATCTCCACGTCGTTCACGTCGTCGCCGAACGCCGCCACCGCGGCCGGTTCCACGCCCAGGCGCGCGCAGAGCCACGCGAGGGCCGTCGCTTTCGAGGTGTTCGGCCCGAGGATTTCCAACGCGCTCTGCCCGTCGCGCACGAACGAACTGGACTCCCGCCCCCGCCAGAAGACCAGCGTGTAGTCATGTCCCGTCGCCCGCAGCGCCTCAGCCAGGCTCTGCATCTCCTCGTCGCTGCCCCAGAGCACGATTTCCACCGGGTCCGGCAGGTCGGTGACGGTCGTGAGGTCGACGAACAGCGCTTCCAGTTCCGGCCGCCGCTTGATCTGCGCCTGCGGGCTTCTGTGCGCGCGCCAGTCGCCGTCGAACAACATGCGGTCGCCGGCCGCAGCGTTCTCGTAGATGGTCGCTTGCAGTCCCAGGCGGCGCGCCTCATCCACCGCGCGCCACGCCCACGCGCTCGGCAGGTAACTCTCGTACGCGATCGCGCCGGTGTGATCGCGAATCACCGCGCCGTTGCTGAGAATCATGTAGAGCGGGATTTCGAGCAATGGCGGAATGAAATTGGCTATGAGATAGCGCCTGCCGGTTGCCAGCGCCACGTGGACGCCCCGCCCGGCAAGTTCCTGAAGCGTCGCTTTCGTGCCCGGCGTGACCCCGCCGCGCGAGTCCAGCAGCGTGCCGTCCACGTCTAAGGCGATCAAGCGATAAGGCGCGGCAGCCGCCTCAGCATTCGACTTCGCAGCAGTCATCGTGTTTCGTCAAAGCGGCGGCTCGTTCGCATCGCCCGCTCCGCCAAAGTCGTCGTCATCGGGTATCTTGCCTGACTCCAATTTCCGCACCATATCCTCGTATTCGCCGGGCAGCTCTTCACCGGACTCCTCGCCCATTGTGCGCGCCAAGCGGCCCAGCGCGCGGGGATCGCTCTCGTCGAAGTCATCGATGAAGGAAGGGTCTTCCGGGGAGACGCCGCCGCGGTGCACGGCAACGCGCGAGACCAGACGCTCCAGATCGGTGGAGGCGCAATGCGGACAGACCGGCGCCCGCACCTGCGAAAAGCTGCGGAAGAAGTGCGATGACGCCTGCTTGCAGTCACGGCATTGGTATTCGTAAGTCGGCATACGCTTGCCCTGGCTGGGAATTGCCGCGAAATCTCCCCTCACCCCAACCCTCTCCCCAGTGAGAGGGAGCATAATGCCTCGCCGGCAGAGAGAACAAGCCGCCTCGCCGCCAGAGGGAGCAGGATGCACCACCGGCCGTGTGAGCAGGATGCCTCTACACGTTCTGCCATGCGGTGTAGGGGCACGACATGTCGTGCCCCTACACCTGCGTAACCAACCTTGTAGCGCGGGGGCTTGTTCCCCGCCTCGTCGCGCCAGACCCCAACCACGCCAACCGCCAACCCACCGCTGCCGTAGCGCGGGGGCTTGCCCCCCGCCAATGGGCGGCCGACGGAGGCCGCTGCCGTCTCGCGGGTCTGAAGACCGCCGGCTTACACGTCGTAATAGAGGAAGAACTCGTACGGATGGGGGCGCAACCTGATCTGATCGTCTTCCTCCACGCGCTTATATTCCAGCCAACTATCGATGAGGTCCTGCGTAAACACGCCGCCCTTCAGCAGGAATTCGTGGTCGGCCTCCAGCGCGTCCAGGGCCTCGCCCAGCGAACCCGGCACCGCCTGGATGTCGGCCATCTCCTCAGGCGAAAGCTCATAGAGGTCCACGTTGCGCGGTTCCGGCGGCTCGATCTTGTTCTGGATGCCGTCCAGCCCCGCCATCAGGCAGGCCGCAAAGGCGTAGTACGGGTTGCAGGAAGGATCCGGCGGCCGGAACTCCAGGCGGCGCGCGGCCGGGCTCTCGGAATACGTGGGAATACGCACCATCGCGCTGCGGTTCCGCTCGCTGTAGGCCAGGTAGACCGGCGCCTCGTAGCCCGGCACCAGGCGGCGATACGAGTTCGTCGTGGGCGCGGCAAACGCCAGCACCGCCGCCGCGTGCTCCAGCAGGCCGCCGATGTACCAGCGGGCCTCGTCGCTCAGCAAGGCGTAGCCGTCGGCGTCGTAGAAGATGGGCGTGCCGTCTTTCCACAGACTCTGGTGGGTGTGCATGCCGGAACCGTTATCCTGGAACAGCGGCTTGGGCATGAACGTGGCCGTGAGTCCGTGCTCCACGCAGGTCTGCCGCACCACGTACTTATACTTCATGACGTGGTCGGCCATGAGCGTGAGCGTATCGAAGCGCATGTCGATCTCGGCCTGGCCGGCGGTGGCCACCTCGTGGTGCTGCACCTCAACCTCAATGCCGACCGACTGCAATTTGAGCGTTATCCGGGAGCGCACGTCCTGCAACTGGTCCACCGGCGGCGTCGGATAGTAGCCGCCCTTGAGACGCGGCCGGAAACCCAGGTTGGGCGCTTCATCGTCCAGGTTGCCGGTGTTCCACACGCCCTCGCTGGAGTCGATGAAGTAGTAGCCGCTGTTCACGTTCTGGTCGAAGCGCACGTCGTTGAAGATGAAGAACTCGACCTCGGGCCCGATGTTGATCGTGTCGGCAATGCCCGTGTCCTTCAGATACTGCTCGGACTTCTGCGCCACGTGGCGCGGGTCCTTGTTGTACGGCGCCAACGACCCGGGGATCACCACGTTGCAGATCAACACCAGGGTCTTCACCTCGAGGTTGGGGTCGATGAAGGCGCTGGAGGGGTCGGGGATAACGAGCATGTCACTCTCGTCGATGCTCTGGAACCCGCGAATGGACGAGCCGTCGAAGCCGAGGCCCTCGGCAAACACGTCCGGTTCAAGCTGAGTCATCGGTATGGAAAAGTGCTGCCACGTGCCCGGCAGGTCGGTAAAGCGTAGATCGACCATTTGACAGCCATGCTCATTCGCAAAGGCAATTACTGCCTCAGGCGTGGGCGCAGCGTCTGAATCCGAACCAGTTATGTACGTCGCCGCCATGCTCTGACCTCCTCAAAGCGCATGAACTCGTGGTCCAGGAACGTCCTCGTTTCTCTGAACCGCAATCAACCTACTTACTCATCCAATAATCCACGTTACCAGACTTTATTCGTGATTGTCTAGCACGGCAGGCGGCGCCGGCCTGCCTGTACCGCAGCGCCGCTTCACCGCACTCACGCGCCGGCGCCCGCCGCCCCGCCGCGAGCCGCACAAACGGGAATCCTAAACCCGCGTGTATGCCACCATCGCCGGACGCGGCGCGCCTGCTCCATTTACGCTATGTGCGCGCTATGGTATGGTATCTACGTAACTGAGCCGAACGCGGAAATACGATCATCAACTGCCGCTGAGCGGCGCAAAGCATCCGGAGGAAACAGGACGCGTGAGACGTTTCGACTATGCTGCGCCAACGCAAACCCATGAAGCCTGTGCGCTGCTGGCGGATCGGGGCGACGAGGCGCGCGCCCTGGCCGGCGGCACGGACCTCATCGTGCAAATGAGGGAGCGCGGACGCCGGGTGCGCCTCATCGTCAGTTTGCGCAACCTTGCGGACATGAAGGGCATCAGCCAGGAGGCCGACGGCTCGCTGACCATCGGCGCGATGGCGTCCGGCCATGAGGTGAACCACAGCCCCCTCGTACAGGAGCGCGCCCTCTTCATCAGCGAAGGCGCGGAACTGCTCGGGTCTATACAGATACGCAATCGCGGCACGCTGGGCGGCAACGTGGGCAACGCCGCCCCCAGCGCCGACGCCGCCCCGCCCCTGGTCGCCGCCGGCGCATCGGCCCGCATCGTGGGCGCGAAAGGGACGCGCACGGCCCCGGTGGGCGACCTCATGACCGGCCCGGGTCAACTGGCCCTGGAACCCGGCGAGTTGATCCAGTCCTTCTCCGTGCCGGCGCTGCCCGCCCACACCGGCACGCGCTACGTGCGCCACGTGCCCCGGCGGGAAATGGACATCGCCGTGGTCGGCATCGCGGCCCTGGTGACGTTGGAAGACGACTTGGAAACGATCAAGGACGCCAGCGTGGTGCTCTCCGCGGTCGCGCCCACCTGGCCTCACGCGACGACCGCGGAGCAGGCGCTGCGCGGCCAGCCGGTCAACGACAAAACCCTGGCGGACGCCGGCGAGGCCGCCGCCGCCGACTCCCGTCCGATTTCGGACGTGCGCGCCTCGGCGGAGTACCGCCGCATGATGGTGGACGTCTACACCCGGCGCGCCTTGGCCACGGCAATCGAGCGCGCCCGCTCGGCAAGCTAACCACACCCGACAGCAGCATCACACTCTTGGAGGCAGCACAAGCGATGGACTATCCGTTGCAACTCACGGTAAACGGCGTAGCGGTGAAGCGCGTCGTGGAGCCGCAGGTGCGGCTGCTCGACTTCGTGCGCGAAGACCTGGGCCTCACCGGCGCGAAGGAAGGCTGCGGCACCGGCGATTGCGGCGCGTGCACCGTGCTCATTGACGGCGACCCGCACCACTCCTGCCTGACCCTGGCCGTGGAAGCCGAGGGCGCGGCGGTCACCACCGTCGAGGGCCTGGTGACCGACGACAAACTCAATGAAGTCCAGTCGGCTTTCGTGAGTGAAGGCGCGACCCAGTGCGGCATCTGCACGCCGGGCTTCGTGGTGATGGCAACCGCCTACCTGCGCGACAACCCCAATCCCACCGACGACGAACTGCGCATGGGCGTTGCCGGCAACCTCTGCCGCTGCACCGGCTACGAAACCATTATGACCGCCCTGCACTCCGTTATCGACGGCAGAGTAGAACGCATCGAGGTGTCCCCGGAACCGCAGGAACTCGTGCCGGAACCTGAAGGCGAATAGCACCGGCCCGTTAGCGGCCAGGCGCCTGCCGCACGCTGTAAGCAAAAGCACACGCGAGGAGGAGAAACCATGGCAAAAGTGGTCGAACGTCCCCAGCAGCAGACCGCGCTGCGCGTCGCCAGCCAACCGGTGAGTCGCGTCGACGGCATCGAGAACGTCACCGGCGCGACCAAGTTTGGCGCGGACTTCTCGCTGCCCGGCATGCTCTGGGGCGCGATACTGCGCAGCCCCTACGCCCACGCCCGCATCAGAAGCATCGACTATACCAAGGCGCTGGCGGCCCAAGGCGTCGTTACGGTGGCCACGGCCGCCGACTTCGACGACGACGTGGTGGAACCCACCTCGCGCCCGCACAACGTGTTCGCCGGGGACTTTGCCCTCTTCCTGGGCGAGCCGATCGCGGCGGTGGCGGCCGTCACGATGGAGGACGCGGAAGCGGCGCTGGAACTCATCGAGGTCGATTACGAACCTCTGCCCCACGTCCTGGACCCGTTGGAGTCTATGGAACCCAACGCGCCCGCCATTCGCCACGGCGACGGCGGCGAAATCGACCGCACCGAGATGTCCTTCCACTCTTCCGTGGCTTCGTCCGCCGAAGACCTAGATGAATCCGGCAACGTCTCCTCGCAGGTGCAATTCTCGCGCGGCGACGTCGATGAAGGCTTCGCCGAAGCGGATGTGATCAGGGAAGGCCGCTTTACGGCGGCCATGGTCCACCAAACCTATCTGGAGCCCCACGCCGCGCTGGCAGACTACTCGCCGTCCGGCGACATGCGCATGTGGGTCACGTCCCAGGGCCAGTTCTACGTGCGGGATACGGTGGCGCGCCTGCTCAAGCTGCCGGCCCACAAGGTCATCGTGCAGGGCACCGCCATCGGCGGCGGCTTCGGCGGCAAGATGACGCTGCTCGCGCCCATTCCGGCCATCCTCTCCAAGAAGGCGCGCCGCCCGGTAAAGGTGGTGTGGAGCCGCAGCGAGGAACTCGTGGCCGCCAATCCGGCCCCGCAGTCGGTTATCGACGTGAAGATCGGGGCAAAGCGCGACGGCGCCATCACCGCGCTGCAAGGCCGCGTGGTCATGGACACCGGCGCGTATCCCGGCTCGCCCATGTCCACGGCCACCATGCTCCTGGGCAGTTGCTACGTCTTCCCCAACATGGAACTGGAAGGCCTGGAGGTACTGACCAATAAGGTGAGCGTGGGCGCGTACCGCGCGCCGGGCGCGCCGAATTCGGCGCACGCCGTGGAAAACGTGATGAACTGGGTTGCCCAGGGCATCGGCATGGACCCGGTGGAGTTCCGCCTGCGCAACGCCATCGGCGAAGGCGATCGCTGGCCCAACGGCCAGCCGCTGCCCGACGTGGGCGCGGTTGAGGTGCTGGAAGCCATCAAAGACCATGAGGTCTGGAATACGCCTCTGGAACAGGACGCCAACGGGAAGCCGCGCGGCCGGGGCATGGCCATCGGCTGCTGGTCCGGCGGCGCGGGCGGTTCCGCCGCCACCATGAAGCTGGAAGCGGACGGCTCGTTCAGCGTGCTCGTCGGCACTATCAACCTCACCGGTTCGACCACCTCCATCGCCCAGGTCGCGGCTGAGGAGTTGCGTGTGCCGCTGGAATACGTCAGCGTGCACCAGGGCGACACGAACGAAGCGCCCTTTGGCCCGGTGGCCGGCGGCAGCCAGGTCACCTATACCATGAGCCTCTCCACCGCCGCGGCGGCCCACGACGTGCTGGGGCAGATGAAAGCGGTGGCGGCCCAGCGCCTGGGCGCGGACGCCGAGGACATCGAGTTCGACGACGGCAAGATGTGGGCCAACGGCGACCCCGACCGCTACGTCACGTACCGGCGCATTGCGGATGAGGCCGTCGGCTCGGCCAACGGGCCTATCACCGGCACCGGCCACGGCAAGCCGGCCCGCGGCAACCCGGGGTTCGCCGGCACCATCGCCGACGTGGAAGTGGACACCGAGACCGGCCTGGTGACCATTCTCAACCTGGTGGGCGTGCAGGACGCCGGCTTTGCCATCAATCCGCTTTCGGTGAAAGGCCAGATCCAGGGCGGCACCATCCAGGGCGTCGGCTACGCTCTGCTGGAAGAGATCGTCTACGACGACGACGGCCGCGTGCGTAATCCCGGCCTGCTCGACTACCGCCTGCCCACGGCGGCGGACGTGCCCAACGTGGACGCCGTCATCGTGGAGAAGTACAACCCGTACGGCTGGCACGGCACCCGCATCGTGGGCGAGCCGAGCATCGTGCCCCCGGGCGCGGCCATCACCAGCGCGATCAGCGACGCCCTCGGCATCCCGCTGCACAACATGCCGCTCACGCCGGAGCGCATCGTGATGGCACTGAAGGAGGCAAAGTCGAACGGCGAGCCTTCTGCATAGGGGTGCCGGAACGAAGAGACGAAGAGAAGAGGCGCGTCGCCTGGGGCGACGCGCCTCTTCTTACTCATCGAAGCGGTAAATGCGCTCTGGAGCGGGCGCTCTGAGCATCGCGATTACTATCCCGGCAAACTTCCCATATCTCCCATCGCGATACTCATGCTTATTTTCTGTTTCTTTGCCGGACTATGTCCCGCAACTCCTCGAACAGCCCTTCCAGTCGAGCCACGCGCTGCTCGAGACTCGAAACACGCGCCTCCAGACTTGAGAGGCGCGCGTTGATTTCGCGGAATTCTACGCGCAGACTCTCCTGCCCGCGGGTAACAAAACCGATAATTGCAACCGCGGCCAGCACAATCGTGGCGATTGTGACCCAGAACTCGTAGTTTTCCATCCCAAGCGTCCTTCCAGGAAGAAATCACACGTTCACCACGATCGCTTGCACACCAAGCGTCAAGGCAAGGAGTCTCTCCGCAAGCTTCACACCGCAACGCCTGTGCGGCTATAATCGTCCCACGCGCGCGGCGTGGCTGTCAACGCTATGCGGGCGCCTGCGCCGTTCGCTCAACGAATGCCGTTACGCCCTATCGCGGCGGCAATTCGTCAATTTGGCAGCACTACACTCCCGCCATCCCCGTGAAAAGCTGTCCCATTCTCGTTCTGAGGACGCCGTAAGCGGAAGCGGCGGCGAGCGGGCCGCATCGCATTCAATCGTGGGTTATTTCAGAAAGGCACAAACCATGGCTAAACTACACGTCGGCTTCGTCGGCCTCCGCCGCGGCGGGGGTCTCGTGCGCGCCTTGGCGGCGCATCCCCGCGTCGCGGTCGCGGCGCTTTGCGACCTGAATGAAGACACGCTGACCACGATGGCCGCGGACTTCAGCCTGCCGGACAACCGGCTCTTTACCGCGTTCGACGACTTTGTCAACGCGCCGCTGGACGTCATCGTCATCGCCACGCCGATCGAGTTTCACGCGCCGCAGGCTATCGCCGCCCTGGAGAGCGGCAAGCACGTGCTCTGCGAGCAGACCGTGGCCTACACCCTGGACGAGTGCGCGGCGGTCATCGCCGCCCAGGAGCGCACCGGCAAGGTCTACATGATGGCGGAGAACTACTGCTACTTCCACTACATCCGCGGGTGGCGCGACCTCATCGGGCAAGGCGCGCTGGGCACGCTCTTCTACGCGGAGGCGGAGTACGTCCACGAGATTGCCGACCTGCTGCGCGACCCGGAAACCGGCAAACCCAAGTGGCGGCTGCCCCGCGCGCCGATCTGGTACTGCGCCCACACCCTCGGCCCGGTGCTCACGCTCATGGACGACCGCATCGTGAAAGCTACCGGCGCTTCCGCCGGCCGCAACATGCACCCGGACGAGGAGGACTTGGGCCACCTGGACATGGAAGTGGGGCTCTTCCAGACCGCGCGCGGCCACGTGGTCAAGATCCTGCGCAGCCAGGTGGCGCACCGGCATCCGCATTCGGTCTACTACACGCTGTACGGCGCCAAGGGCTTCATCGAGAACGGCCGCCACATAGAAAACAGCGCCTCCACCGGACGTTACTTCAACGTGGACACCATGTCCAAGCAGGCGGGGGCGGAGGAAATTGCCTGTCCGCTGGTGGACCCCAACGCGCCGCCGGAAGCCCGGCACGGCGGCCACGGCACGTCCGAATACTTCATGGTGCAGGACTTCATAAACGCAATCGACACCAATACGAAAGCGCCCATCGACGCCGTGCGGGCCGTGGAGTTTACCGCGCCCGGCATCGTGGCCCACGACGCCGCCATGCGGGGCGGCGTCTGGCTGGACGTGCCCCAGTTTCGCTAGCCCGCCGCCCATGAGCGCGCGGCGGCGCGCCGCACTGCGCCGGGAACATCCCAAAGGGGCCGGGGCGCACAACCCCTAAAGAGACCTTTGCGAAACTTCACTGAGAGGCGAACAGTCCCCTCTCCCTGTGGAGACCTTTGCGTAACTGGAGAAGGAGCGGACGAACCCCAGCGCGCGCCTCTTATTCCCTCTCCTGTGGGGAGAGGATTAGGGTGAGGGGAGATTTCGCGGTGAATCATTCCCAATTCTTGCAAGATGGGGCGGAACCGACGCGGATTCCCCCTTCACCCCGGCCCTCTCCCCAGGGAGAGGGGGCCTGAGCGCACGCCGACCTATGTTACGCAAAAGCCTCCTATACGCGAAGGCCTCCTACACGCAAGGGTCTCCTAAAGTAAAGGTCTCCTATGCGCATAGGAGACCTATGCCCAAGAGTCTCCTAAAGTAGAGGAGGCGGGGGAGTGTTCCCCCGCCTCTCCGTTTGCCTAGCTTATCCCGCGCGAGCGCAGCGGGGAAAAGGCCCCCACCGGCACACGCGCCGCAGCGTGCCTCGTCGCACCACTGCGCCTACTCGCTTTATTGCCCTTCCTCAGGCACGTCGGCTTGGTCGTCGTAGTAGCGCGACGCGAAGATCAGCCCGTCGTGCTTGATTACCCACTGGTGAGCGTACAAGGCCTCCGACGTTCTGACATTCGGCACAGCGTAGGTCACCCAACCGCCGGCTTCAGCCGCTGCCGCAAACTCCTTGCCGAGTTCCCGGCCGCTCCGCAACCTCACGTCCTCGATGTGCGTGCCGAGCGAGCGGGTGAGGACGGGAGCGACAATCGCGATGCCGTTCGCGTCCCACACCGAGAGATTCCACTGCCCGTCGAAACTCTCCTCAGAGTTATAGAACTTCACCGTGGCTTCCAACCCCTCGCGCTCGTAGTACGCGATCGCTTCCTGCACGTACTCCCGCGTCCGCGCCGCCGGGTCTTCTTCCGCCGGGTAGTAGCCCGAGGCAAAGAGGAGTCCGTCGTAGCGCACCGCGTAGCCCACCTTTGGCACTTGCTTCAGCGTCACCGGATGCGGCCACAGGTACTCTACCCACACGCCTTCTTCTGCCGTCGCCGCGGCCAAGGCCTTGCCCAACTCGTATCCGTCCGAACCCACCACGTCCTTGATGTCCGTCCCGATCAGCCGGTTTAGCAGCGGATGCACGATGTAGATGTCGTCCGCGTCCGTGGCAAAGAGATACCACTGGCCCTCGAAGCTGGCGACGCTGTTGTAGTGGTTCAGCAGCGCCTCCAGCCCGCCCTGCTGGTACCGCTCGATCGCCCGCTCTACGTAGGCTAACGTGTACTCCCGTGGGTCCGCGCCGCGCCACGCCGGTTCCTCAGTCTCCGGCTCTCCCAGATAGTAGCCGGAGGCAAACAGCAGCCCGTCGTGCCTTACCGCCCAGGCAATCTTCTTCTGCTCCCGCCTGGTCGCCGGATGCGGCCACAGGTATTCCACCCACAACCCGTCCGCCGTCGCCTGCGCGATCTCCTTGCCCAGTTCCTGGCCGTCCGAACCGACCACGTCCTTCAGGTCCGTGCCAATCAGATGCGGAAAGATCGGGTGCGCCAGATAGATGTCGTTTGCGTCCATCAGGAAGAGATAGAACTGGCCCTCGACGCTATCCTGGCTGTTATAGTAGGCGATGGTGGCGTCCAGGCCCTCTTGCTGGTAGCGCTCGATCGCCCGGTTCACGTAATCCTTCGTGGCCTCTTCCACGTTCTCCTGCAACAGCGAGTGGCCCGCAGAGAATACGAGGCCCTCGTGCAGCACGGCAAGAATGCGCCGGGGTTCAACTTGGCCGGTAGCCGAATTGACCCCCTGCCGCGAGGTCCAGTAGCCATCTGCGGCGGCGTTCTCCATCAATTGCGCGGCAACCGGAAAGTTCCCGCCGGGGCCAACGTACTGGCCCACAAGATTCGGGACGGCTCCGGACGCCAGCACCACGCCCTCTTCGACGTCGATGAGCAGCAGCGACCGTTCGCCCTCGATGCTGGCCTCGGTATTGTAGCGCTCGACGGTGGCCTCCAGCCCATTCTCCTCGAAGAACTCGATGGCCTCGGCCACGTACGCCAGCGTCAGCGCCTCGTCGTCCTGTATCGTTACCGGCTGCACCGCGCAGCCCGCGGCCAACACGGCGGCAAACAACAAGGCCGTCAGCCACCAAACGGCGGATCGGATTCCAATACGTTGGATTAGGGACATCATCGTCTCCAATTCTACTAGGCGGAAAATACACTATTCATACCTATATCACTAATTGCCGCATCGTGTAAAGTGGCGCCGACCGAAATAGGAGAAGCCCGCGCCCGGCCTATCCCTTCATCGCGGCGTCACCAGCGCCGCGGCCGCGCGGCGCGGCTACCGCCGCCGGAGTGATATACTGTTTTCCTGACCGGAGGGACTTGCAGCCAGGACAACACAGCGGGGATGCTTCCATGCCACAGTCGGATCGACCCAACATTCTCCATCTCATGGTCGACCAGATGCGCTCCGACGTGGTCGGCGTGAACGGCAGCCCCATCTGCCGCACGCCCACGCTGGATCGCTTGGCGCAGGAAGGCATCAACTATGGTGAAGCCTACACACCCGCGGGGATTTGCTCGCCCGCGCGCGCTTCCATGGTTACGGGGCGCTATCCCCACAACAACGGCATCTACAACAATTGCAGCCAGCCAGAAACCCTTCAGGAGGAGTTGCCTGCGGAGGAAATCACCTTCAGCGAGTTGCTGAATGAGGCCGGCTACCGGCTCGGACACGTCGGCAAGTGGCATATTGGGCGCAAAGGCGAACCCAAGTCGCGTGGCTTTCACGACGTGGGGGCGCAGAGCATAGCCGGCTACCGGCGGCAACTCGGCCTGCCCGCGCGTCCGCCAACCCCGCCGGACGCGGTCTATGCCGACTACGCCAATGATACGTTCATCATCTCCGGTACCGAGCAGTATCCGGAAGAGGGGAACCTGATGTACTACTTTGCGGAGGAAGGCATGCGCCTGCTCCGCGAGTACGAGCACAGACAGCCGTTCTATTTGCGCGTAGACTTCAATGGACCCCATCATCCCTACGTGATACCTGAGCCTTGGGCCTCACTCTACGATCCGCAGCAGATTCCACCCTGGCCGAATTTTCACGATGAATTCGAAAACAAGCCGCAGGTGCACGTCCGGCACAAGTTTCATCGGGGCGTGCACAACTTCACGTGGGCAGACTGGCAACCGGCCGTAGCCAAGTACTTTGGCTACGTGACCTATCTCGATTCCCTCTTTGCCAAGCTCCTGCAAACGCTGGACGACCTCGGCATTCGTGACGATACCCTCGTTATCTACAATACCGATCACGGCGACTTCACCGGCAGCCACGGTCAATTCAACAAAGGCCCCCTGCTCTATCAGGAGGTTTACCACATTCCCTTGATCATGCGCTGGCCCGGGCAGATTCCCGCGGGAACCGCCACGGCGCGGTTCGCCAGCCTCATCGACATCATGCCCACCATTCTGGAGGCCGCAGACCTGCCTGCCCCGGAGAATATGGACGGCAGCGCCTTGCAACCGCTGTGGCGCGACCCGGAGCACGCTTCGTGGCGGGACACGTTGGGCTGCGAGTTTCACGGTGACGAAGTGGGTCTCTTTTCCTCCCGCATGATTCGCTATGCGCACTATAAGTTTGTGTATAACCCGCATGCCGTAGACGAACTCTACGACCTGGCGCGGGATCCCCATGAGTTGGAGAACCGCTGCGAAGACCCGGCCTATCAGGACGCGCGGCGGGACCTGGAGCGCCGCCTCATGGTCTGGATGAACGAAACGACAGACCCCTGGCGGCGTTGGGCGGCAAAGTGGTTGCCGCTATCGTAGTACTCAATTTGCCGCATGCCCAAGAGGCCGGGCCTGACATTGGCTTCGTCATGCAAAAGTGAGACCATGAGTCGCGCAGAGGCACATGCAGGTATTCTGCATGTGCGCGCAGCGCTGTGAAACCGAGACAATCAAGCGTGGGTATATCCGCCAACACTCCCATTTCCGCCCAAGAAGCGCAGACCATTCTCAACAGCCTCGAGCGACTCGCGCTGTATACCCACGTGCTTCACGACGAGATTCTTCAGAGCTATTGCGCCATGCTGCGCTGCGTGGCGGCGGGAGATCCGCCATACCGGTTTGTCGCGGCCGCTGCCAAACTGAGCGGTTTGCTCGCGCAGTACAGCGAACGCCACGCCGGGCGGGTGCATGGCGACGCTTGGCAGCGCTTCCTGGTCCAACAGATTCGTGAGGCTGAGAATGCCTTCACACAGAGAGCCGCACTGACCGGCCCCAATGGCTTGAGTACCGCCCTGCGGTCTCTTGCGGAAGAAGACCTCTCAATTCTCCAACGATTGTTCGACCTCAACGCCGCAGCCTGGCAGACGTTGGCGCGTCAGCTCGCACCGGATGAGACACTCCGCTATCTGGCCTGGGATGGGTTTTCCGCTCCGGACGCAGCGGACAACGATGAGTACGAGCAGGACATCTACGAGTGGCTTTCGTCACTACAAGACTGGCGGGAAGCAGTTGCTCCGCTTGCGGCCCACTACCGCCGGCATGGCGCCGGGGATTTCGCCCGCTACAGCGCCTTTCGCTGGGTGCATGACGACTCTGGCGGTCGCTTGCAAGGCATTGCCCATCCCGATCCCATTCGCCTGGAGGAACTCATCGGCGACGATCGCCAGCGCCGGCTGCTCATGCGGAATACGGAGCACCTGCTGGCGGGCTACCGCGCCAACAACGTGCTGCTCTGCGGCGACCGCGGCACCGGCAAATCCTCGTCGATCAAGGCGCTGCTGCGCCGCTACGGCGGGCGCGGCCTGCGCCTGCTCGAGGTGGCCAAAGACGACCTCGGCGACTTTCACCTCATTGTCGAGAAGCTCCGCGAACGGCCCCAGTCGTTCGTCGTCTTCGTGGACGACCTCTCGTTCGAGCCCCACGAGACCGACTACAAAGCCCTGAAAGCCATCCTGGAAGGCAGCGTGGCGGCCCAACCGCGCAACGTCGTCATCTACGCCACCTCGAACCGCAGCCACCTCATCCGCGAAAACTTCGCGGACCGCGCGGGCATCCTGGACGGCGAGGTGCATCCCAAGGAGACGCTGCAAGAGACCTTCTCCCTGAGCGACCGCTTCGGCATCCGCGTTACGTTCACGGCGCCGACGCAGGCGCAGTATCTTACGATCGTGACTGCCCTCGCCGCGCAGCGCAACCTGCCGCTCGCTGAGGCGGACCTCCACGCCCGCGCCGTCACCTGGGCACAGCAGCAGAACGGCTTCTCCGGCCGCACCGCCCGCCAGTTCGTGGATTTCCTGGAAGGCGATCTGGGGAGCGCCTAGGGCACGCCTTTCCGCCATACCCAGGTGTAGGGGCACGACATGTCGTGCCCCTACACCTTCAGGAGACCCTTGCATAACTAAGCCGGCAGGCGTGAAGTCTCCCTCTCCCTGGGGAGACCTTTGCGTAACCTTGGGCGGCGCTCTTTCTACCCCCTCTCTCTGTGGAGACCTTTGCGAAACATAGGTCGGCGCGCGATCAGACTCCCTCTCCCTGGGGAGAGGGCCGGGGTGAGGGGGAATCCTCGTCAGTTCCGCCCCATTTCGCAAGATGTGGATACGAGTCGCCGCATAATCTCCCCTCACCCTAACCCTCTCCCCAGGGAGAGGGAACTTTTCGGCTCTCAGCGAGGTTTCGTAGAGGTCTCTTCAGGGAGTGCCCCTACGCCTTCAGGGAGTGCCCACGTATTCAGGGAGAGCGCTCCCCCTACGCCTGTGGGATGCGCCCACACCCGCGGCAGTCGCCCCTGCGCCTCCAGGAATCAGGCGCTCACACGCTTGACAACAGAAAAAGCAAGAGACTATACTGCCCCCAGCAGCTATGAGATTGAAATACATCTCAATCGCTGCAATGGGTTCAAGGCTGAAGCGCAATCAGGAGGGAGAGTCATGTCCGACTTTCACATTACCCGCAGACGGCTGCTCGGTACCGGTACCGCGCTGGGCGCGGCCGGCCTGCTCGCGGCCTGCGGCCAAGCGCAAATGACCGGCGGTGAAGCGGCTCCGGCGGAAGAAGAGGCGCCCGCGGAAGAGGCGCAGCCCGAAGCCAAGGAAGTGGTGACCCTCGTCTACGCCTCGCCGGAGAGCCCGGCGCGCCAGGAGAAGGAAATCGCCATCTTCAACGACTTCAACGACCAGCACGCCGACATCCAGGTGGAGGTGGTCGGCCAGGCCGGCGGTTGGCGCGGCGTCTACGAGAAGTTCATGACCGCCCACGCCGGCGGCGTCTCCTTCGACTTCGTGCACAACGGCTGGCTGACGTGGGACCGCATGTACCAGGCCGGCGCCATCCTCGACCTCACCGAGTTCTTCAAGGCCGCCAAACTCGTGCCGGCGGAGATGTACATCGAGTCGTCCCTGTTCGAATGGGTGCTGGACGGCGTGCTGGGCGGCATGCCCATCAGCACCTCGTCCGACGCCATGGCCTACAACAAGGACATGTTTGCCGAGGCCGGCCTCCAGGAACCGCCGGTTGATACGAGCGCCAAGTGGTGGAACATGGATACCTTCCTGGAGTACGCGCAGAAGCTGACCGGCGACGGGCAGTTCGGCTTTGGCGGCAGCCTGGGCGGCGGCAACGCGGCCGGCGAAACCACCGGCACCTACTTTGGGCAGGGCCCGTGGGACGACGAGAACAAAGTCGCCTTCATCAATTCGCCCGGCATCATGCAGGGCCTCGAGTTCTGGCGGGACGTGACCGAGGTCAAGTACCACGTGCAGCCCAACCCGGACGAAACCAACGAGTTGAAGGGCGGCCAGCGCATGAATACCTTCGTCACCGGCAAGATCGGCATGCAAGTCTCCTTCATCAACCAGGACACGAATTTCAACTGGGCCGCTGGCACGCTGCCGTACGACGGCGACGGCCCCAGCCGCTCGGCCCGCATCTCGAACCACGGCCTGCAAATCGGCAATGAAGAGACCAAGGACGCCTCGTGGACGGTCTTTACCTGGTTCATGACGCCGGAAAACGCCGGACGCTTCCCGCGCACGGCCGGACACGTCGTCTCGCCGTTCCTGGACCCGGCGTACTCCGAGGTCTCCCAGGCTGAGTTCCGCAACCAGCTTGGCATCGACCCCAAGGCTTACTTCCTCCAAGCGCAGCAGACCCGCCCCCACGGCTGGGGCATGTTGAAGTACAGCGCCTGGGAGAAGATTCGCAGCGAGGCAAGGCCGCGCTACCGCGAACAGTACCAACTGGGCCAGATCGACACCCGCGAGTACGCGGACTGGTTCCAGAAACTCATCACCGACGAGATGGCCGCGTACTTCGCCGGCGGCTAACGGCGTTGCGATTGCGCCTTTTGTGAACGCGCGGCGGGGCCGGACGTGTGTCCGGCCCCGCCGTCATTTGCTCCCTCACCGCGGGAGCGCCTGACCGTAGCCCCAATTACCCCGAATACGGCCGGCTTGAGTCCGTCATTGCCCTGCCAGAGCCTGTCACCGCCCCGAACGTAGCCGAATTAGGCGGTTCCGCTCCGGTAGCGCAGGTTTGTAACCTGCGCCCGTTGTCTCCGGTAGGTGAGAGATTTGTAACCTGCGCCTGTCCTCTCCGGTAGCGCAGGTTTGTAACCTGCGTCCGCCATCGTCATCCCAACGCAATCGGAAATCCGGAGGCGGGGGACAAGCCCCCGCGCTACGTTTGCTCGGGAGCTATGAAAGATACCAGCGCACTCGCGCGTGCACAGGTTACAAACCTGTGCTACCGTTGCACTTGGCCGTCTAAACCAACCTTGCCGGATTACCAGCGCCATCTACTCGGAGAGATTAAGAGAGGTATGTCCCAGACACCGCCCAACATCCTGCTCATCACCACCGACCAGCAGCGGTTCGATACCGTAGGCGCAGCCAAGCCGCCATTCCTGCGCACGCCGCACATCGACCTGCTGGGCTACCAGGGCGTGCAGTTCAGCCGCGCCTACGCCGATTGCCCGCTCTGCGTGCCCGCCCGTGTCGGCATCATGACCGGCACGCAGGTCTTCACCCACGGCGTGGCGAACAACGACCAGACCTCGAACGTGATGGGCAGAGAGGGCACGCTCCCGACCTACCTGCGCGCCCGCGGCTACCAGACCGCCGCCATTGGCAAGATGCACTTCGGGCCGCAGCGCGTGCGCCACGGGTTCGAGGAGATGATCCTGCCCGACGACTACTACCGCCGGATGCGCCATTCCGGCGGCGCGCAACAGCCCATGCATCACGGCATCGGCCAGAACGAACTCTATCCCACCCTGGCGACCGTGCCGGAGAGCCTGACCCTGACTTCCTGGATCGCCGAGCAGTGCGTTGAATACATCCTGGTACGCCGCGACCCCACGCTGCCGTTCTTCCTCTGGTGCTCGTTCGCCAAGCCCCATCCGCCACTGGACGCGCCGGAGCCGTACTATTCCATGTATATGAACTCGCCCATACCGGAGCCGGCCGTCGGCGCGTGGCGCGACGGCGATGACTGCCCGGTTTCGTTCCAGCGCCAGGCGCAGCGGCGGGCGTTCGACAGCATTCCTGACGAGGCAATTCACGCGGCGCGGGCGGTCTACTACGGCCTCATCACCCATATCGACAACGTGATCGGCCGCCTTATCAGCGCCCTGGAGGACTGCGGCCTCTTCAACGAGACCTTCATCATGTTCGCCTCCGACCACGGCGAGATGCTGGGCGATCACCGCAACGGCGCCAAGACCTTCTTCTATGAACCCTCCGCACACGTGCCATTTATTCTGCGCATGCCGCAAAGCTGGGACAACCGCCGGCATGGAACCATAGTGGACGCTCCAATCACGCACGCGGACATCTTGCCGACGCTGGTTTCGGTTGCGGGAGGCGACCCGCCGGAGAATAGCGACGGACAGGACTTGCTGGCGCTGGCACGCGGCGAACTCGACTGCCCACGCCAATACCTGGAAGGCATGAGCGGCCCCCGCTGGCCGCAGGCGGAGCGCATCCCCTGCGTCTACCTGGCAATCACCGACGGCCGCTGGAAGTACATCTGGTACCCGGAAGGCCCAACGGAGCACCTCTTCAATCTCGCCGACGACCCGGCGGAATTGCAGAATCTTGCCCAGGAAACACGCTATGCGGCAAAGAAGCGGGAACTCCGGCAGGAGCTAATCGCCAAACACCAAGCACGGAACTCGCTCTACCTCGAAGATGGCGCCCTGCCCGTGCGCGCGCCCCAGGTCGAGACCACCGCCGACCGCCGCAATACGGCCACCAATCACGCCGGCTTCCGCACCGAGTACAGCAACGCCGACGTGCGGCACTGAGAAGTCTTCCGCAAAACCTGGGGCAGATTGGCGTCGCCGCTCTCCGGTAGCGCAGGTTTGTAACCTGCGTCTTCCGTAGGGTCAATGCACTCCGTTAACATTCTTCTTGTTCCGGCGGGAGACAAGCCCCAATGCTATCGCGTTAACGTAGCGCGGGGGCTTGTCCCCAATGTTGTCGCATTAAACGCGATGAGAGTGAAAACTACGCTCATTTCTCCGGTAGCGCAGGTTTGTAACCTGCGTCTTCCGTATGGTCAATCCATTTCTTTCTCATTCTTCCCATACCGGCGGGGGACAAGCCCCCGCGCTACGTTAATGCGACAGCATTGGGGCTTGTCCCCCGCCTCTTGGCGCAAAAGGCAAACACCATCCCAGGCAAGGCGCTCATGGAAACCAGCACACATCGCGCCATCTAGCTACAATAGCTGTGTGAACGAGAATAGCAGCCTTGCCGGAGAGCAAAAGGAGGACCTCATGCCGAGCAACTTACTGGAAGTCTTTACGAATTGCTACGGACGCTACGGCGTGCGCGCCGCCATCGACCTCGCGCCCCAGGCCGGCATCACCCACCTCGAACTCGCCATGAAGCAGCACGGCGGCGTGCTGGAAATCCCCGAAGACGTCGTCGCCAGCGAAAAGCTCGGCGACGAGGGGATCCAGAATCTAAAGAAAGAGCTCGACGCCAACGGCCTCACTGTACTCAGCGCCAATGGGTCCGACAATCTCATGGATCCCGACGGCTTTGCGCGTATCGCGGAGCGCATGCGCCTGGCGGCCGGAATTGGGGCCAAGTACTTCGTCGGCCTGGGCGGCGAACCGGCGGAGGATGACTACCGCGACTTCCTCGACAAGCTGAGCGCGATCGGCGACGTGGCCGCCAGCCACGGCCTCACTATCGCCCTGGAAACCCACCCCGGCATCACCCAGAACGCCGGTGCGATCCTGGATACCATGCGGGCGCTCCAGCACGACGCCATCCGTATCAATTTCGACACGGGCAACATCCTCTTCTACAACGAGGGCGCGGACGTGTACGCCCAGCTTGAAGAGGTCATGGACTACGTGGTGCACATGCATCTCAAGGACAGCCGCGGCGGCTACCGGGATTGGTACTTCACGGCCATGGGCGACGGCGGCGCGGTCGATTTCGCCCGCATCGGCAAGATCGCCAACGACGCCGGCTTCTTCGGCCCCTACAGCCTGGAAATCGAAGGCATCCGCGGCGAACCCGAACCGACCCTGGAACAGCGCCAAGAGCGCGTCGTCCGCAGCGTGGAACACCTCCGCGCCGTGGGCTTCCTATCCGCTTAGCGGGCCGGCAGCTTTACGCTAACCCTGGACAGTAGCCGGCGTGTGCTCCAGCCACCGGTCGAGAAACGGGAACGACTCTTTCCCGTGAATCTCGTGCTTGCCCTCGAACAGTCCCCAGACGCAGCGGTCGCTCAATCCGAGGCGGGCGTAGTGGGCGTGGAGGCGGTCGAACTCGACCGCGGCCTCCTTGTAGTAGACGGCGCGGTCTTGCGTGCCCTGCTCGATGAAGAGCGGGCGCGGGCAAATCAGCGAGCCCAGGTCGGCATCGGAAAACTCCAGCAATTGCCCCGGATAGTATTGATGGTACTCATCAGTCGTGCAATACGCGCGGTAGTGCTCTGATTCCGTGTTCAGCTTGCGCGTGCGTTCGTTGAAGAACGCCGAGACCACGGCTGCTTTGATGCGCATTTCCAGCGGCGTCAGCCAGAGTGTCATCGTGCCGCCTTGCGAAAGCCCGTAGAATCCAATCCGCTCCGGATCGACTTCCGGCAGCGATTGCAGATAGTCGATCACCTTCATCTCGCGCCAGATTTCCAGGCCCATCAGCCGCCGGCCGAGCACAATCGCCTTATTATGTAAACGCACGCGCCGGGGCGTGCCGTTGATGCAGTGCGGCGCAAAGACCACGTAGCCGCGCTCCGCCAGACGCCGGCCGTAGGCATGGTACGCGTCGTCTTGCTCCAGCAGTCCGGCCACCGCTTGCACGGCCCCGCCGAGACCGTGCTGCGTCACCACGGCGGCCCGCGGCGCGGTAATTCCCTTGGGCACTAGCAGATAGCCAAACAGCCGCGCGCCGGGCAACATGCCGAGCGTAACGGCGTAGACCGTGTGGTCGGGGCGCTCCGCCACCACGCGGCGTTCGGGCGCGAGCGGCACGCGCTCGTGCTCCGGCGGCAGCCCGCCCATCATGGCGAGCCACGCCGCGCGGTTCTCCTTCACCGACTCTTCATAGGCCGCCGCGCCGGAGTAGTCGCGCCGCCAGCGCGCCGCGCGTTCGGCGTAGGCACGCTCCGCCAGGTCGTCCAAGTGGCGGTCGTGCTGCCCGTTTGTAGCGTCGCGCATGGACTGAATGGCGGCATCATCCACGAACACCGGCGGGGGCGGCGGGCCTTCCTCGTCCAGTCCTGGGTTCCCGCTTTCGCGGGAATGACGGAGGGCATTTCGACTCGGCGGAACGCCGTCGTTCAGCCAGCGGTCGAGAAAGGCGAACGACTCCACGCCGTGAATCTCATGCGGGCCGTCGAACTCTCCCCACTCGCAGCGTTCCCCAACCCCCAGCCGCTCGTAGATCTCTTTGAGGGGGAAGAACTCTTCGCGCGCGGTTTCGATGTAGTAGGAACTGTCCTTTTGCCCGTGCTCGATCATCACCGGACGAGGGCAGATCAGCGAAGCCAGGTCGTAATCGGAAAACTCGGTTAAGAAATCAGGCTCGAAATACGATTGCTCGCGCGTGTTGATGAACGGCCGGTAGTGGGGAGAGGCGACCAGTTGCTTCTTGGTGCGCTCGTTGTAGAAGGCCGAAATGATCGTGGCGCGGATGCGGGGTTCCAGCGGCGGGAACCAGAGCGCCATCTTGCCGCCTTGGGAGAGGCCGTAGAAGCCGATGCGCTCGCTATCCACCTCCGGCAGCGTCTCCAGTAGATCGACCGCCCGCATCTCCCGCCAGATTTCCAGGCCCATCAGCGTACGCCCGACCAGCAGCGCCTTGTTGTGCAGGCGGGTGCGCCACTCGACGAAGTTGACGCAGTGCGGCGCCAGCACCACGTAGCCGCGCTCCGCCAGGCGTTGGCCGAACTTGTGGTAGGCGTCGTCCGCCGCCACCAGTCCGGCGATGGAGTGCGGCGTGCCGCCCATGCCGTGCTGGCAAATCACCGCCGGCCGCGCCGCCGCGAGGTGCTTGGGCACGAGCAGATGGGCAAACGAGCGGACGCCCGGCAGCGTGCCGAACGTGACCGCGTAGACCGTGTGGTCGGCGCGCTCGGCCACCACGTGCATCTCTGGTTCCAGCGGCACGCGCTCATCGTCTGTGGGCCATACACCCAGCATTGCGCGCCAATGCGCGCGGTTGGGCGCAACCGACTGGGTGTACGCCCGCAAGCTGGAAAAGTCACGCTGCCACTTGGCGCGCCGCCAATCATACGCCTGCATGGCGAGCGCGTCGAGATACCGCTCCAGTTGCGCCGCCTGGTCCCAACGCACGAACTCAACCGCATTTGACGATGCCAACCCGGTCTCTCGCGTCACGACGGCGGCTCCTTCCCTGCGAATCAACGTAGTTCAACACGCTTGCAACGACGATACAAGGAAACGGTAGCACATGAGCGCGCGCATCGCCGAGCGCGCCCTCGGCGCTCGATGGCGTAGCCGATCTCTCGGGACGCAAGCATGGCTGCTCATGCCGGAGGAGTCTTGCCGGACTCTAAGCGGCGTGTGCTAGAATAGGCGTAGGCATGGCGCGTGCCCCATAGTGCTAAGGATGGATTACGATGGCGGTGTTCGATACCCACAAGGCCTATACGGCGTTCAAAGAGGCCGGCTTCTCGGACTCCCAGGCGCAGGCCCTGATCGACCATGACCGCGAGAGCGGCGACGCGCTGGTTACAAAGAACTACCTGGACGTGCGTTTGCGGGATCTGGAACAGCGTATGACCATACGGATGGGCACAATGCTGTTCGCCGTAGCCGGCCTGCAATTGGTGGTGATTGGCCTCTTGCTCGCGCTCTTCAACGCTTCCTGAGCGGCAGCGCCGTCCCTCCCTGTTTCAGAACGACGCGCAGTCGCATTCGCCAAGCGTGTTCACCCTCACCCCGCGCCCCCCTCTTTCCTCGCTCCAGGCGCGACACACCGCAGGCCGTCCGCCGCGGCCGCCGCGCTACCCGTTTCTCCGTATCGCCTTGCGCCCATTCAGGACGGCAGGAACGCCAGGTAGACCTGCGCGTGCCCCGAAATGTCGGAGGTGTAGACCACCGCGCGGCCGTCGGGCGTATACGACGGGTGCGGGTGCGACCACTGGGGGCCGTAGGCGTCGTCAGGCGCGGTTTCGCCCATGTAGGGCTCCGGCTGCGACCACTGGAAGCCCTGTGACGACGCCTGCGGGTGGCAGAGCGTCTCGCGCGCGCCGCTGGCGGGATCGATGAGTTGCAGTCCCACGTCGGGCAGGGTGGTATCGCAGACGATTTGCGCGCCGTCGCGGCGGGGCGCGGGATGCCAGCAGTTGAACGCCGCTACGTCGCGTTCGCCGCTGCCGTCGCGCCGGATGGCTTTCAGCGCGTGCGGCCAGTAGGTGAAGATAATCTCATCGTTGGAGAGCCAGGCCTCGTGGGTGATCCACTCTTCGCGGGTCTGCGCGCGCAGCGGACGCGGATTCGAGCCGTCGGCTTCCACCAGCCACATGCGCGGCAGGTCCGAGGAGAAGAGCACCGTGCGCCCGTCGGGACTCCACTGAGCGTGGGCCACAAGCTGGTCGGTGGCAAAGAGCACACGCTCGCCGCCGCCGTCGGTGCGCACCGCCAGGATGACGTTCCGGCCGTCCTTCTGCGCCGCCAGCAGGATTTCACTGCCGTCGGGACTGATCGAGCAGTTGCCCAGCCAGGAAGAAGGCGGCAAATCGGTAAGCACCGTCTCCTGCAGCGTGGCCGTATCCACCGCGCGCAACTGGGTGGTCGCGGCGTAGTACACCCGGCCGCCGTCGGGCGCGACGCACGCCGACCAGGGCGAAACGTCGCCGCTCGTGGTGAGTTGCCGCAAGCCGCCGTCCGGCAATTGGATGCCGTAGAGATTCGGCGCGCCGTTGCGGTAGGACGTGATGATGAGCGCGTCGTGGTTCGCCCCCGCCCAGGCCGGATTCAAGAAGTACGGCGCGTGATTTACGCAGGGCGCGTTCGTCAGTTGCCAGATGGTGGCGCCGGTCCGCGCATCCCGCAGCACTTTCTTCTCGGTGGGCAACTCCGTGGCAATCGTGGCGCTCATTCTCCCGTTCCTTTCTTTCAATGCTTTCACAGGGTCTCCATCGCTCCCTCGGGTAGCGTAGGTTTGCAATCTGCGCGCCCCTGTAGGGGCGGTTCGCGAACCGCCCCTACAGGGGCCGGCGAATTGCCCGTACGCACCCCCCGCAAACCGTCCTTATGTTGTCAGGCGAACCGCCCCTACGTAGCCCCGACAACCGCCTGCAACTGATCCACGTTCCGCTGTACTTTGTCAATCGCGGCCGCTATGTCGTCCATGGCGCTCTGTTCCGCCAGGAGCGTGGCTTGGCCGATCCAGACCGCCTCGCCGTGGCAGAGCCGCTCAGTCGTCGGACACGGCTCGGCGCGGAAGCCGCCGATCGCCCCTTTCACCGAACCGTCGCTCTTGTCGAACATTGGATTGTCGTACAACGGCCACGGATAGCCGCTGGACATGCTCACGCCCTCCGCCCGCACCGCCTCCAGGAGGGTCTCGCGGTCCGTGCCGAACGCCGCCGCGTCGAGGCGCAAGGGATAGATGTGGTAGCCGTGCTGCGTCACCTCCGGCGCAAGTTCCTGCACGGTGATGCCGGGGATTTCAGCCAGCATACCCGAAAGATACGCCGCGTTGCGGTTGCGCCGTTTCGTATGCTCGTCCAGCCGCTCCAGTTGCGGCAGGCAGACCGCCGCCTGGAATTCGTTCATGGGATAGGCCTGGCCGAGTTCGTGGTGCTCGTACCAGGGGCGGCCGTGCTTGCGCCCGAAGCACGCCAGCGTATAGAAGCAGCGTTCCCAGATGGCTTCGTTGTCGGTTGTCGCCAGGCCGCCCTCGCCGCAGGTCATGTTCTTGGCCTGGTTGAAGCTGTAGGAGTTCAGGTCGCCCCAGCCGCCCACCTTCTTGCCGGCCCACTCGGTGCCGTGGGCGTGGGCGCAGTCGACGATGACCGCCAGGTCGTGCGCCCGGGCCAGCGCGCCGAGTTCGTCGATCTGCGCCGGATAGCCGCCAAAGTGCACGGGCACGATCGCCCGGGTGCGCGGCGTGATGGCTGCGGCCACCGCCGCCGGATCGAGGCAGAGCGAGTTGGCGTCCACGTCCGCGAAGACCACGTCCGCGCCGACGTACATGGGCGCAAAGGCCGTGGCCATGAAGGTGAAGGCCGGCACGATTACCTCGTCGCCGGGCCCGATGTCGAAGGCGCGCAGGCCGATGTCCAAGCCCGCCGTGCAACTCGTCAGCGGAATGCCAAAGGCGGCGTCGTGGTAGGCGCAGAAGCGTTCGCTCAGTTCCGTCACCAGCGCCCCGTGGCCGGTACCGCCCCACGTGCTGCTCTCCAGCACCCGGCGCAGCAGATCCAGTTCGCGCTCGTCATGCTGCGGCCACGGCGGGAACCTCCTGGTACAGACCGGCGTGCCGCCGCGGATCGCGAGTTTTTCCATGGCTCGTTTGCTCCTCATTCTCACGCTCGGTGCGCGTGGGCCGCCGTCTCGCCGGCGTATTGGGCAACGGCGCCGCCCCAGCCGCCGGCCAGGACGCCTCCATGCCCCTATTCGCTTCCTCTTGGTACCTTATCTTAGCCTAATCGCCGCCTGTGTACGAAACCGCCCGCCGGCGAGGCATGGGAGTTGAGCGCAAAGCCGCCTCGGTCTACGATAAGAGGTGAATTGCGCGCAATACGCGGCTCCCCCTACAGAGAGAGACACCATGGCAACCAAGATCGGCATCATCACCGACGTGCACGGCAACGCGCCGGCGCTGCGGGCCGTGCTGGCGGAACTGGCGCGGGAGGACGACCTGGCCCACGTCTACGGGGCCGGCGACCTGATCGGCATCGGGCCGGATACGAACGAGGCACTGGAACTGCTGTTCGGCCTGCCCGCCTTTGCCGGCGTTGCCGGCAATCATGAGGATTCGATACTGGCCGCTGTGCTCGCGGGTGAGCCGTCCAGCAGTTTTCCAGATATGGAAGACCATCACCGCTGGGTGGCGGACGAACTCGACCGCGGCTTCGTGCCGCGCCTGCAAGCGTTGCCCCGCGTCTTGTCGCCCCGGCACGGCAGCGTGGAACTCTTCATCGCCCACTATCACCTTGACGCGGCGCAAGAACTGGCGCCGATCGATCCGGAGCCCAGCCCGGCAAAGCTGGACGGGCATTACGAGGCGCATCCAGCCGCAGCCATTCTCACCGGCCACCATCACGACGGCCACTTTTTCCAAACGGCGGCACGGCTCTACCTCAATCCGGGGGCCTTGGGCTGCGGCCCGCGTCCGGTGGCGCGGTACGCCGTGCTCACACTTGGCGAAACCGGCATGAGCGTCGAGCGGCGGGAAGCGGCCTACGACAAAGCGCGCTTCTTGCGGTCTTATGCCGAGCGCAACGTGCCGCACCGGGACTTCATTCTGCAACGCTTTCACAGTTGAAAGGAGCATCGATGGCATCGATGGAAACCCGCACCGAGCGCGACTCGATGGGCGCGATGGAAGTGCCCGCTGACGCCTACTACGGCGCGTCCACCCAGCGGGCGGTCTTGAACTTCCCCATCAGCGACCTGCGCTTTCCGCGCCGGTTCATCCAGGCGCTCGGCCTTATCAAGCAAAAGGCGGCGGAGGCTAACCGGGAACTCGGCTTGCTGGACGACGCGCTGGCCGGCGCGATCATCCAGGCGGCGGGGGAAGTGGCGGACGGCGCGCTGGATAGCGAGTTTGTGCTCGACGTCTTCCAGACCGGCTCCGGCACTTCCACCAACATGAACGCCAACGAGGTCATCGCCAACCGCGCGGTGGAAATCCTCGGCGAGGCGCGCGGCTCGCGCACCGTCCATCCCAACGACCACGTGAACATCTGCCAGTCGTCCAACGACGTGATTCCGGCGGCGATGCATCTTTCGGCGCTCCTGGGCATCCGGGAAGACCTGATACCCGCCTTGGCAAAGCTTCAGGGCGCGTTGGCGGCCAAAGCCGAAGAATTCATGCCGATCATCAAGACCGGGCGCACCCACTTGCAGGACGCCACGCCCATCCGCCTGGGGCAGGAGTTTCAGGGCTACGCCGGCCAGATCGAGCGGGCGCTCAAGCACCTGCGCCACGCCGAGGACTGGCTGGGCGAACTGGCGCTGGGCGGCACGGCGGTGGGCACCGGCATCAACGCCCATCCGCGGTTCGCGCGCCTGGTCTGCGCCAAGCTGCGCGGCGCCACCGGCTGCCACGTGCGCGAGACCGAGAACCACTTCCAGGCCCAGAGCGCCATCGACACGCTGGTGATGACCAGTGGCATGTTGAATACCGTGGCCGTGGCGCTGCTGAAGATCGCCAACGACGTCCGCTGGCTGGGCTCCGGCCCCCGCGCCGGTCTCGGCGAACTGCTGCTGCCGGAGGTGCAGCCCGGGAGCAGCATCATGCCCGGCAAGGTAAATCCCGTCATTCCCGAATCGGTCATCCAGGTCTGCGCCCAAGCCATGGGCAACCACCACGTGGTGACGCTCTCCGGCCAGTGGGGATACTTCGAGCTGAATACGATGCTGCCGGTGGCGGCGTACAACGTGCTGCGCCCAATCGGTCTGCTCAGCAACGCGGCGGCGAACTTTGCCGACCAGTGCGTGAGCGGCATCCAGGCCACGGAGCACGGCCCCGCCACGGTGGAACGCGGCCTCATGACCGCCACGGCCCTCGCGCCCCTGGTGGGCTACGACCAAGCCGCCGTCATCGCCAAGACCGCCTATGCCGAAAACAAGACTGTGCGCGAGGTGGCGAAGGAACTCACCGACCTCACCGACGCGCAACTGGATGAGGCGCTGGATCCGGCAAAGATGGTGCAGCCGGGATTGAGCGGTATCGCGGCGGGCGGCTGACCCGCGCGTGGATGCGCTGGGCGCCTAGTCCGGTCATGCTGATCAAATAGAACTCAGCACGAATGTTTCGACATGCCCGTACTGAGCTTGTCGAAGTGCTCAGCACGAACGGAGAAAGAAAGTAGCGAGGGGGAATTGTGGAGCGGCTACTGACCTCTCCGTTCGCCCTGAGCAACGTCGAAGGGTGAACGGCGCCGGAGCGGACTGACAGTCGTATTGCCCCCTCTCCGTGTGCTTCGACAGGCTCAGCACGAACGGATCTCAGGTTGAAAGAGGAGCGCGGACCGTCCCACATTGCATGTACTCGTTGCTCATTGAAACAGGAGGCTCTGCACCATGCCCTACTATGACGATTGGCCCGTTCTCGGCATAGACGACGTAAATCCCCGGCAGCAGCGGTTGTTCGAGCAGTACGAGGAATATCTGCTGCGCTACGTCAAGGAGCGATACGAGGCGCGGGGGCGCTATTGGAACCGCGACTTCTCCGGCCTCGACGCCTACGCGCGGTCGGTGGAACACAACCGGCGGCATTTCCTGGAGAGTCTCGGCGGCTGGCCGTGGGAGCGGCAGGACCTGCATCTGCGCGTGGAGCCGTTGGCCGAAACCCGCGATTTCCGCGTCGAGCGGGCGCATTACCGGGTGTTCGATCAGATTGAAACCGACGCGCTGCTGCTCACGCCCCACGGCGCGGGGCCGTTTCCGGGGCTTGTCCTGCAGATCGGCATCTACGGCGTGCCGGAAACCGCCTGCGGCTTCACCGAAACCGAACACGCCGGCATTGACAGCACCTACCACCGCATCGGCGGACGCCTGGCCAGGCACGGCTACACCGTGCTCGCCACGCGCATGGTCACCGGCTTCGAGCCGGACACGCTGGCGGGACGCTTTGCCCCCAAGTTGCAGGCGCTCAAGAGCGGGCAGCCCCACGCCCGCATGTACCTCAACCGCCTCTGCCGCACCATCGGCATGGACCTCTTCGGCGTGGAGATGTTCGCTCTCTCCCGCAGCGTAGACCTGCTGGCGAGCCTGCCGCGGGTGGCGGACGACCGCATCGGCTTCTACGGCAAGTCCCAGGGCGGACAGTCGGCGCTCTGGCTCGGCGCGCTGGATACACGCCTGCAGGCGGTGGTGAGCACGGCCTGGTTCAACGAGCGCTACCAGAAGCAGGTAATCCCCTCCGAGCATTACCGTCCCTTTGCGCTCACTGCCGAGGAGGACAAGATCTACGCCCATCTCCACGAATTCGCCGACAGCGACATCGCCTCGCTGATCTGCCCCCGCGCGTTCATGGTGGAAGAAGGCAAGCACGACGGCGCGGTCTACTGGAAACTGGCCGAACAGGCCTTTGCCGAGGCGAAAGCCGTCTACGATCGCCTGGGCATCGGCGAAAAGTGCGCCATCCACGTCCACGAAGGCGGCCACGAGGTCGAGCCGGAGGAAGAGACGGCGCGAATGCGCTCGGTGCAATTCTTAGACCGCTGGCTGCGGGGATAGGCGCGGTTACACTTCTTTATATTCCGAGCGAACCGCGCCGCGCGGGCTTGTGCGTGTGCCCTATGTGGCGGTCTCCGTATCCGGCCGCCAGTTCAGCGCCTTCTCCAGGTTGGCAAGATAGGCGGCAAAGGCGCGGCGTCCCGCCGGCGTCGCCTGAAGCCACGTGCGCGGCTTGGACTCGTGGAACTCTTTCGTGACCACCAGGTAGTTGGCGCGTTCGAGTTTGCGCAGGTGGGTGGTCAGGTTGCCGCCGGTCAGGGCGAGCGTCTCCTGGATGAACCCGTAGGTCAGCCGGTCCGCTGCGGGCAAAGAAACCAGCATCGTCATTATGCGCAGCCGGGTGGACTGGTGGATGGTCTCGTCCAGAACGATCTCGTCGGTCACAGGACGCCGCTCTTGCGAATCCACGCCGCGCTGAGCGCAACCACTAGCAGTATCGCAACCGCCGTTACCAACGGCGCGGCGTCACCCGCCAGGTAGCTGGGAACGTAGTACGCCGCCGCGATGCCTCCGCCCACGACCGCTATCACCGGGCGATGCAGTATGCCGAACAGGACGTATCCCAGCGCCACAATACCCAGGGACACACGGGGTATGTTGGCCGCGGCTTCAGCCGTCCACATGCCCGCCGCCGCGGGCACGAAGAACGCCGCCAGAACAACCGCGAGCCAATAGAGAAACACCCGGATGCCGGCGCTGCGCATGGCGCCGCCGGCCGCGTACTGGCTGCCCGCGCGGTGTCCGATGACGGCGCTGCCCGCCATCCCCGCCGCTACCAGCACGACCCACAGCGGCCCGGGCAGCCACGGATTGCGCAACGCGAACTCCGGCGCCCACGTCCCGACGGCGTACTGCGACGTGAATCCCAGCGCGGTTACAACGCCCCAGAGGAGCAGTATCGTCGCCGTTCCCGCGACGTACATGGAGCTGCGGGCCTTGTCCACCGTCGCGTGGATGGTCTGCCAACTCTCTTGCGGCGTGAGCGCTGAAGTCCCACCTTCAGGTTTCTGCATCGAGCGCCTCCTGTCGCGCCGGGAGCCGTGGCGCGCACCTTTGTGATTTGTTGTGCAAACTAGTTTACATGAATAAACTATCCGCCGCCAGCCGGCTTGACTCTGCCCAGGGCCGGATGTTATGATTGTTTCACAAAGTACTTTGTAATACAAATCACAATGAAAGTCGAGGGAAAACATGAACGCGGAGCCTTCACGCGGCCTCGCGGTGCGGGTGGCCTCGTTGCGCAAGGCGTACGGCGACGTGGTGGCCGTGGACGACGTGAGTTTCGCGGTTGAGCGTGGCAGCGTGTTCTGCATCATCGGCCCCAACGGCGCCGGCAAGACCACGACGATCGAGTGCCTCGAAGGACTGCGCCGGCCGGACGGCGGCTCGGTGCGCGTGGCCGGCCTGGATCCGGTAGCCGATCGTGCCGGCGTTGTCCACAAGATTGGCGTGCAATTGCAGGAAGTCGGCATTCCCCCACGCATGAAGGCGCGGGAGGCGCTCAGCCTGTTTGCCGCGCTCTACCGCGCGTCCCTTCCCGTTGCCGAGTTGAGCGGCGAATTGGGGCTTGCCGAGTGTCTTTCCAAGCAATACGGTTCGCTTTCAGGCGGCCAGAAGCGGCGCGTCAACATCGCGCTGGCGCTGGTGGGCGACCCCGAGATCGTCTTCCTGGACGAACCTACCACCGGCCTCGACCCGGAGTCGCGCTTCCGCTTCTGGGAATACCTGCGGCGGCAAAACGCCCGCGGCATGACGATAGTGGTAACCACGCATTACCTGGAGGAGGCGAGCGAATACTGCGACGCGGTCCTGCTGATGAACGAGGGCAGGGTGGTCGCTGCCGGGCCGCCGGAGCGCCTTATCGCGGAGTCGGGGCTGGCGGCGCGCGTCACCCTGCCGCGAACTGTGCTCGGAACCGTGGGAGAGGACGACCTGGCGGCCCTGCCGGGCGTCGCCCACGTCCGCGGCGCGGAGACGATCTGCTACGTCTATGGAGACGGCAACGTGGTGGGCAACCTTACAGACTTGCTGAGCGAAAAGGGAGTCTCGCCCGGCGTGCTCGAGACGCGGGCCGCCAACCTGGAGGACATCTACTTTCTGGCCGTCGGCCATGAGGAGCCGCGAGGAGGGCAGGCATGAACGCAACGGTCCTGCGCAGACTGATCTATAGCGAATTGCTCCTGGCGCTGCGCGAGCCTGGGGCTATGTTCATGATGGTAATTCTGCCGCTGGCGATCTTTCTCGCCCTGGGATTCTCGGTCGGCAATGTTGAGATCCCGGTGGATAGGGGCGCGGGCGACGTGGAGATGTTCCACGTGCGAGACGTTCTGCTCGCCGGCAACATCGCCTGGGTGACGGCAATGTTCGGCATCGTCGCGCTGCCGCAGTCGCTGGTGGAGTTTCGCCAATACGCGATTTTCCGGCGGTACCGGGTTACGCCCATGCCGTCGTACATGCTCATCGCCGCGCCGCTGGCGGTGGGCGCGGCGGTCATTCTGGCGTCCCTGGCTCTCATGCTCGTCGTAGGCTGGCTGGTATTCGGCATACGCTTCGGGGGCAACGCGGCCATGGTGGCGTTGGCGATATTCGTCTCGTACCTGGCGTTTGCCGCTCTGGGGACCGCCGTCACCGCCCGCATCGGCCGGACGCGCACCGCGCTATTCTTGGGACTTACGCTGTTCTTCCCCATGTTCGTGTTGAGCGGCGCGTTCGGTCCCAGGGAGGCGTTCCCCGCCGCGCTTCAATTGGTGGGCGACTGGCTGCCGCTCACGCACGCCTACGACCTGCACACGTTCCTCTGGCTGGGCGCAAGCTGGGGGGAAGAAACGACCGTCGGCCTGCCCATCTGGGCATCCTTCGTTTACCTGGGAGCGACGGCGGCGGTCTGCGTTGCCGCCAGCGTACGATTGTTCCGTTGGGACTAAGCCGCTGCCGAGCGGGTCTCGCGCCCCGTATCACGCGGCCCGCGCGAATGAGGAACCGCGCCGGCACGGCTCTTGATCACATCCAGTCTGGTGGGGATGTCAAGCCGCGGAGCGCCTAGGGCGGGGGATGAGCCTCTACTGCGCAATAACGTCCCAATCCGTGGCTTCTCGGCAAGCTGACTCAAGTAGCCGTTCGTGCTGAGCCTGTCGAAGCATGAACGGCTACAACATTGAGAGAACTAGGGCGCGGGACGGATGAGTTTCCGCTGTCCCACGTCGGCCAGCGACGTGGCTTCCTGATACGAGACGATGAAGGCGCGGCGCACGCGGTCGGTTTGGTTGCCCTTGGAGTGGTGCCAGAGCAGGCCGTGGAAGAGCAGCACCGAACCGGCCGGCAGCGGCACGGGTATGGCGTGCTCGTTGGCGTATTCCTCCGGCGTCAGCTTGCGGACGCAGGCGCCGTAATCCATGACTTCGTAGTCCTGCAAGCCCCAGCGGTGGCTGCCCGGCACCACCCGCATGCAGCCGTTGGCCTCGTTCGCGTCCTGGAGCGGCATCCAGATGGACATGCGCGTTTGGCTGAAGGATTTGGGGTCGTCGGGCCTGGTGTAGAACGCCTCGTCCTGGTGCCAATGGCAGACGATGTCGGAGTGGGGCACTTTGGAGACCAATTTCGCCGAGTGCACGGCAATGCCGGGCTGGACGATATCCTCGATGAGGGACAGGATGCGCTCATCACGGGCAAAAGTACCGAGAAGTTCGGAGCGCAGCCCCAACTGGAAGATCCACCCCGGCCGGTGTTCCTGCGTATCTGCGTGTTCCGGCATCATGCGCTCGATCTCGTCGTTAATGGCCGTCACGTCTTCCGGCGGAAAGGCGTCGTCGATAATCACAAAGCCCCGCTCATCGTAGGTCTCAAGTTCCGCCGCGCTCAGACTGCGCAACGGCTGGGCGCTCTGAACGGGCGCGATTGCTTTCGCCATGCCGCACTTCCTTCCTGCGCCGGCGCGTCACACCGCGCCGCGCGCGCTCATCGCTCTGTCCGCCGCCTGCCGCCCGTCGACCGCAACCTACGCTCGCGGACGCATTTGCTTGCCGTACTAGGCTTCACCCACCGCGGCCCGCGGACAACCGCCACTCTTGCACACAGAACAGTATACCCAAATTGCAACGATTCTTGGCACAAGACGTTGCGCTGCCGGCGTAGAGTGGAATGTCTATGAGCGCCTACCTACCTTTTGGGAGAGCGGGGAATGCGTTTCCCGTTCTCCCACAAAAATGGCAGCGCCTAATCTCAAGAACGCATCGAGCGGCTGAAGGCGACCTTCACATTAACCCGCCGAGAGGCGAAAAGTCCCCTCTCCCCGGCTGACAGGGGTAGGAAAGTGTCATTCCGAGCGGAGCGAGGAATCTAGAACCGACGCTCTAGGCGCGAAAGCCTTAGATTCCTCTCTCCGCTGCGCTCCGTTCGGAATGACTCATGATTTCGATTATGCAATACATACCCCTGTCAGATCTCCCTGGGAGCGGCTAGGGTGAGGGGATAAACGGCGCTACCGGCCAAAAGTGCACAAAGCCCCCTAGGCCAGAATCCGCGTGCTCATCCAGTAGTCGCGCCAGACCCGGTAGCCCAGCTTGCCGTAGAAGTCGACGATGTTCGTCCAGTCGATGTGGCAATTGCCCACGCCGCGTTCGCGGAGGACTTCTGAGCCAACAGCCACCATGCCGATGCCGATGCCGCGCCCCCGTTCGCGCTCCACCACGCCCACGGCGCTGATGCCGCCGAGCGCATCGCCCAGCAGCGTCTGCCACGTGACGTTTGCCGTGAGCCAGCGTGACGACGGCGTGTGCAGCATGAGCGTGCCGACGATGCCCTTCCGCCGGTCGATTGCGAGCAGCATATTCTGAAAATCGCCGAGTTCCGCCATGTAGACGAAGCCCGCGGCCCAACCGGGAAAGTGCTCCCATTCAAACGCGAGCACGTCCGCCGCTTCATCCTCGCGGGCCGGGCGCACGGTCACGCCTTCCCGCTCCAGACGCGCGCTCATGGCGGCTGGAACTTCGAAATCGCGGAGGTCGCGCACCAGGTCCCGCGACCGTTTGTCCGATTCCAACGGCCAGCCGCAAGACTCGAAAAACGCATACGCCCCGGGCAGGTCTGTAGGAATCCCCGGCCAGAAGCGGTACGCGCCGCCGCCGCCGAGCCGCAACTCCCGCGCGCCTTCATTTCGTAGATGGCCGAGCGCGGCCTCATGCAACCGCGCGCCAGTGCCCCGCCGCCGCCAGTCGGGATGCACGAGCACGACGGAAATGCCGCCGCCGCGCTTATCAGCGGGGACGCCTTCCCAACGGTCCACCTGCGTCCCCACGAAGCCCACAATTCGCCCGTCCGCCACCGCCACCAGGTGATCGTCCCCGCGATAGAAGCGATGCCCGGTCAATTGCCGCCGCAAGAGATCGTCCCGCATCGGCCACGTGTCACCGAGCGCGGTCTGCCAGAGGGGCAGCAACGCCGCCATGTCGAGATTGGGATTGTACGGTCGAATCTGAATGTTCGCCGGCATGGGCTTCTCCACGAAATCGGCTTGCAAATGCGGCCTGTCATTCTCGCGGCGGAGCCGGCCTACTTCAAGCGCATCGGGATGCCCCTGGCCGCCAGATATTCTTTCACCTCGCGCACGGTGAAGTGCTCGTAGTGGAAGATGGAAGCGGCCAGCACGGCGTGGGCGTTGCCCTTGTCCAAGGCGTCGAAGAGGTGTTGCAGCGTGCCGCCGCCGCCGCTGGCAATGACGGGCACGTCCACCGCGGCGCAGACGGCGGCCAGGAGTTCCAGGTCGTAGCCGGCCAAGGTGCCGTCGGCGTCGATGCTGTTGACCACGATTTCGCCCGCGCCGCGTTCCACGCCCTCGACCGCCCAAGGCACCGCCTCGCCATCGGTCTGGCGGCGGCCGCCATGGGTGAAGACGCGCCACTTGATTGTGCTGTCGGCCTGGGGCACGCGCTTCACGTCCATGGAGAGCACCGTGCACTGGCTGCCGAAGCCCTCGGCGCCGTCGTTGATCAGGTCGGGATTTTCCACCGCCGCCGTGTTGATGGAGACCTTGTCCGCGCCCGCCCGCAACATGCGCCGCATGTCAGCCGCCGTGCGAATGCCGCCGCCGACCGTGAGCGGAATGAAAAGCTGGTCGGCGGTGCGCTCCACCAGATCCTGGAAGATGCCGCGCTCTTCCGCCGAGGCCGTAATGTCGTAGTAGACCAACTCGTCGGCGCTCTGCTCGTTGTAGCGCACGGCCAACTCGATGGGGTCGCCGGCGTCCTTATCGGCCGAAAACTGCTGTCCCCGCACCACGCGGCCGCGATGCACGTCCAGACAGGGAATGATGCGTGTGGTGAGCATGGGTCGGCTGCCGCCTCGCCGGGGGTCGATTTTGCCGCGTGGGCCGGAGCGCTCCGGCTACCGTTCCCATGATACGCGACGCCGCGCGGGGCGTCACGCCGGCGGGCGCGGGTTTTCCGCGCAAGGACCGCCGCGAGCCCTGCCGGACGCGCCCGCAAAAGAAAACAGAGGCCGCCCGCGCGGGCGGCCTCTACCCTGCCGCCGAAGCGATCAGGGGCTGTGCGTGTATACTAGCACAAAACAACCGGGAAGTCGCGGGCGCCCTCATTTGCCCTGCCGGTGACCGGGCGTCACGGCGGCCGCGGCTTGAGGCGAAAGGAGCGGCGGGTATGAAGACCGTCAACATCGGCATACTCGGCACCGGCGGCATTGCGCAGTCCCACGCGCGGGGCTTGGCCGCCGCGCCGGCGGCGCGCATTACGGCGGCGGCGGACGTGAATGAAGCGGCCGTCCGCACGTACGCCGCCGCGCACGGCGTCCCGGACGTCCACACCGACTACCGCGCCGTGCTGGACGACCCGGCGGTGGACGCCGTCGTCATCTGCCTGCCCCACGCGCTGCACGCGGAGGCGGCCATTGGCGCGGCCCGGGCCGGCAAGCACGTGCTCTGCGAAAAGCCGCTGGGCGTTAGCGTGGCCGAGTGCGACGCCGTCATCGCCGCCTGCCGCGCGGCCAACGTGAACCTGATGGTCGGCCACACCCACCGCTTCATCCTGGAACACCTGCGGGCGCGGGAACTGCTGCGCGAAGGGGCAATCGGCGACGTGCTGCACGTCCACGACTCAGTCCAAGCCCCCAATCGCCATAAGGACATGGGGTGGCGCGGCGTGCGCGCCCTGGCCGGCGGCGGCGTCTTCATGGATAACGGCGTGCACAGCGCCGACCGCCTGCGCTGGTGGCTCGGTTCCGAGGTGACGGCGATCACCGCCTCCGTGGGCCACTACGGCGCGCGCACCGAGGGCGAGGACCACGGCGTGGCGCACCTGGAGTTCGCCAACGGCGCCACCGCGACCATGGAAATCTCCTTGATCACACCCCCGGTGTTGAGCCGCTGCCGGGCAGTGGTGACCGGCGCGGCCGGCGCCATGGAGATCGCCACCTGGCGGTATCTCAAAGTGGCGACGGCGGACGCGGAGGAATGGGAAACGCATACGTTCCCCCAAAACCGCAGCCAATTCATACGCGAGGACGGCGAGTTCGTGGCCAGCATCCTGGAACAGCGGGAGCCGTCCGTCACCGGCGAGGACGGCAAACGGGCGGTGGCCATCGTGCAGGGCATCTATGCGGCGTCTGAGAGCGGACAGCGGGTGCGCCTCGACGGCTGACGCCCAGGATCGGATAGCCAGCGCGCTCTTGCCCGCGCGCCTGCGAGCATCCCTGTTGAACCGTAGCGCGGGGGCTTGTCCCCCGCCTCCAGTTTCCCGCTCATGCAAACTTGCAACGGGCGCAGGTTGCAAACCTGCGCTACCGGAGTTGAGGCACACTGAGCGAGCAGGCGCGTAGCGCGGGGGCTTGTCCCCCGCCTCCGGTTTCCCGCTCATGCAAACTTGCAACGGGCGCAGGTTACAAACCTGCGCTACCGGAAGTGCGGCGCATCGTGTGAGCAGTAACGTAGCGCGGGGGCTTGTCCCCCGCCTCCGGTTTCCCGCTCATGCAAACTTGCAACGGACGCAGGTTACAAACCTGCGCTACCGGAGGTGGGGGACATCGAGAGCGCCGTTTTCACACCGCCAACTCCGCTACTCCTTCGCGAGGAATTTCCCCACGGCGCACGTGTCGCAGCGCTTCTCCCGGCACCAGGCGTGGTAGACGTGCAGCAGCCCCTGCTGGCGCGCGGCGGTCAGGGGCGTGAACTTTGGCGGCAGGCCGAACACGTCGTCGCGCATGGCCCGCACCAGGCGGTTCGCCCCGGCGCCCGGCGCGCGGCGGAAGAGCGTGATTGCCCAGTCGGCCAGCCCGCCGTCGCCGGATATTTCGCCGTAGGCAATCACGAACGGCAGCACCACGTTCACGAGCATCTCGCGGGCGCGTTCCGCGCCGATGAGACTCTGCGGCGCGCCGCGCATGGGCACGCCCACGTCCCAGTGGGCCGCCCAATAATCCGAGGCGGACGCCGGCAGCGCAAACGCCGCGACCGCTTGCCTGAGCGTCTGCGGCGGATCCGCTTCTTGGTGGAGCGCCAGGCAGGCTGCCACCGGACCCATCTGGGCGAGCCGGGCGCAGAGAATCCCGGCCGCCGCCACCCGCCGCGCCGGCGCGTTGGCGGGCCGCGCGCCGCGCCGATCCCAAGCCGACGCGGAAACGACCGGTTCCACGCGCAATTCCCGCCACCGCCGTTCAAGCGCCGCCGCGTAGGCGTCCTCACCAGCGGTAGGGGCACGACATGTCGTGCCGCCACCCCGGGTCGTGCCGCCACCCCGGGTCGTGCCGCCACCCCTGGTCTCACCGCCACCCCGGGTCACGCCGCCACCCCGGGTCACGCCCCCACGCCCGGTCGTGTTCCCATTCGCGGTCATGCCCCCACCCGGGCCGTTGCCGCGTTGGGAGGGCAAGAGACCCGCCGCGCCGAGGAAGAGCGCCTCGCCGTATTGCGCCGCGCCGCGCTTGCCGTGCAGGAACGCCGCTGCCACCGGCCACGGCAAGCCCTCGCTGAGCTGGCGGAACGGCTCGCGGTTCCGGCTGTAGCCCAGCGCGTCCAGCAGCGCGGCGTAGAGCGCCTGCTCCGGCCCCTGGTGGTCGATAGCCGCCCGCAGCCGCTCCGCTTTCGCGCGTAACCGCCGTTCGCCCAGCGCGGCGAAGAGCATGCCGACGGTCATGGCGTCGGCCTTGGTGTGGAGGTCCGCGCACGGCTGGAACGTGGGGAGCGATTGCGCCGCGTACTGTTCCGGAAAGCTGCCGCCGAAGTGCTCAGCCAGCGCCAGCGTGCGCAGCGGCCCGCCCGCCACCGGGCCGTCGTCCTCCCAGACCACGTGCAGGATCACGCGGTCATACGCCGGGTCCGCCGCGTGGCCGTGGGCGCGCCACGCGGAGGCGGCCGTATGGACTTCCACGTGGCCGTGCCGCAGCCGCCGCCCCTCCAGCGCGATGATGGCGTCCAGGAAATCCGGCCCCGGCCCCAGGTTGCGCCGCCCCGGATAGACCACCTGGATTCGCTCGCCGCCCGTGGTGGTGAGAAGCCGCGCGCCCCAGGGAGACGCCTGCCAAAGCTGCGCGACGTCTTCTTCACGCAACGCTTCCGTCAGGGCCACAGTGGGATCGGCAACGACCATAGCGGACTTCCGGCTTGGTGGGGTTGGGCGGATGCTACGGGCAGTATAGCACGCCGGCGGCGCGCGCCAAACCATCCCATCAGCGTAGCGCGGGGGCTTGTCCCCCGCCAGTGCACTTGGAACGGCGTCCAAGTCAGCAGACGCAGGTTACAAACCTGCGCTACCGGAATTGTGGGGCATTGTGACAGTCGCTCTACCTTCATGGCGCGCCCACTTCCGTTCGCGCTGAGCGCGTCGAAGCGTGAACGGCAGCGGGCAAGGCGTGCGCCAACACCATCCCATCAGCGTAGCGCGGGGGCTTGTCCCCCGCCTCTTGACGCGCAGAGGGCGGATCTCGTTCCCAATGGCGCCGCATGAGCTTTCCCGACAAGAAAAACGGCGCTTACCGGAAAAAGAAACGCTCTCCACGACCGGCGCCACGCCGGTCGTGGAGAGCGTCCTCTCGTCGTCTCTCAGAATCCGGCAGCCTAGAAATCCACCACCGAGTTCTCCAGCGCCTCATCCAGCGCCAGTTGCACCTCGGCGTTGCCGTCGGCCAACGCTTCCGGCACAGTCTTCTCGCGCTTCCAGATCGAGCTGGCCATGCGCACGTGGATGCCGATGATGCGGCGTCCGCCGGGGGCGCTCACCACCCACTGGGCGCCGTCCATCTCGCGGGCGCCCTGGATGCGCAGCGGGTCGCCCTGGGTGAATTCCTCGCTCTGGGCCACCGATCGCCGCGCCGGCAGGCTGTCGCGCACGTCGTTGAAGCGGCGGTCGTTCGGCTCCAGGAAGAGCCACTCCAGGAAACTGAACGCGCCGTCCGGGTTGTTGGAGCCTTCCGGCATCAGGTGCGCGCCGCCGCCGCGATAGGCCGCCGGCGAACCGCCCTCAGCCACCGGGTAGGTATCCACGCCAACGGTGATCTTGGCGAAGGCCTCCTCGTACGCCTCGAACCGGGTGATGTTCATCACGTCGGTCCACATGGCGCAACGGCCGGTGGAGAAGAGGTGTTGATGCCGCTCGTCGCCCTTGAAGGCGTTCATGGCGTCCAGCCCGCCCTGCAGGTCGAAGAAGCGCAGGGTCAGGTTGAAGGCGGTCTCCATCATCTCGTTGTCGATCGTCGACTCCAGCTCGTCTTCGCTGAGCAGGCGGCCGCCCTGCTGCCAGAACGGCACCAGCCACCAGACCAGCGAGCTATTGCCGTACCAGAAGCCGAGACGCTCGATGTTGTCGCCCTCTTTCTTCAGCGTCTGCTGGATGGCCGCGTCCAGTTCGTCCCAGTTCGCCGGGCCGCTGTCCGGGTCCAGGCCCACTTCCACGAAGACGTCCTTGTTGTAGAAGTAGGTAAAGACCGTGGGCGCCCAGGGCAGGCCGAACCAGTGGCCGCGGTAGGTCGAGTCGAAGACCACGCGCGGATAGTAGTCGTCCACGTCGATCACCGTGGAGGCCTTGACGTAGTTCGTGATGTCGGCGGCAATGCCGCGCACGCCGAAGTCTTTCGGCAGATAGGCGTCGATGTACGAGATGTCAGGCGGAATGCCGCCGGCCACCACCGTGGGCAGTTTGTTGATCGTGTCGCCGTAGGTGGTGACGATCACGTTGACGCTTTCGTTGGGATTGGCTTCGTGGTACTCGGCCACGATCTGCTCGCCAATGCCTTCCACCCAGTTGCTGCCGCCCATGTCGATGGCCCAGAAGTTGACGGGCAACGACTCGGCCTCGGGCATGGCCTCCGCTTCCTTCTCTTCAGCCGCAGGCGCGTCCGCTGGCGCCGCCATGCCGGCCTGGCCGCACGCGGCCAAAACGATCGCTCCCGCCGCGGCCCCGCCGCCAGCCAGCAGCCGCCGCCGTGTCGTGTGGAATCCAGTACGATTCTCCATCGGAAATGTACCTCCCGCCCCAAAGGGCGCTATGCCTGATACGCACCGCCGCCACCACGATGAGGGAACGCCGCTGCCGCCGCGCCCGCCGTCATCCGACGGAGAACACGGCCCGCGCCGCAACTCCCGGGCGGCTTGGAATGCATGGTAGCGCGCGTAAACCAGTCTTGTCAAGGTGATGCGCGCCCCGGCGGGGCAAGTCCGGTTCCCTCTCCCCAGAGGGAGAGGGTTAGGGTGAGGGGGCGCCCTCCGCCGGGCCGCCTCCGGTTCCCTCTCCACGGCGGGAGAGGGTTAGGGTGAGGGGGCGCCCTCCGCCGGGCCGCCTCCGGTTCCCTCTCCACGGCGGGAGAGGGCCAAGGTGAGGGGGCGCCCTCCGGCAGGGCGCCTCCAGTTCCCTCTCCACGGGGGGAGAGGGTTAGGGTGAGGGGGCCGCGACCGGCGGCTAGAAGAGACTCAGTTGCGCGTCGTCGGGTTCGTCCGCGGTGGGCGCGTCCGCGGCCTCAGTTTCCGCCTCCCGCCGGTCGAAATACCCCTGCTCCCGCAACTCCTTGAGACGCCGCGCGATGGCGGGCAGTTTCTGCACGTCCTCGAACAGCATCTCCTTGATGGCGGGGGTGCGCAGGCCGGCCGCGGGATGGTAGAAGGGCACGTAGGCGCGGCCATCGGCGAACTTCGGCTCGCCGTGCACGGCGGAAATCTTCGCGCCGGGGAAGAACTTCGCCAACGAAAAGCGCCCCAGCGTCACCACGATGCGCGGCGCGACAGCGGCAAGCTGGCGTTCCAGGTAAGCGTCGCAGGCGGCGATTTCGTCCGGTTGCGGGTCCCGGTTGCCGGGCGGACGGCACTTGACCACGTTGGTGATGAACACCTGCTCCCGCCGCAAGCCCACCGCGGCCAGCATCTCCTCCAACAGCTTGCCGGCCTGCCCCACGAACGGCCGCCCCTGCCTGTCTTCGTGAAACCCCGGCCCCTCGCCGATGAACATGATGCCGCTCTTGATCTCCCCCTCGCCCGGCACCGCCTTGGTCCGCTGCTCGCACAACCGGCACGCCGCGCACGCCCGCACCTCCGCGCCGATTGCTTCCAGGATTTGCTCAGGGGTATCCGCCGCCATCAGGCCGCTCCACGAGTCCACACGCGCTCAATAGGACTTTCTGCACCTACAGTACAGAATTACGGCGGATGTGGGCAAGAGCATGGAATGACCACAAAGTACTGTGGTACTTTAGGTAGAGAGCAACTTAGGAGGCGCCCCGCAATGACCTCAGAGAACCAGCAAAAAAGCCTCGCCCGCTTTCAGCAAGACGTCGATTACTACGAGTCTCGCTACGAGGAGCTTCTCCAACAGTATCCCGAACAGTGGGTCGCAATCCTCAACCGGACCGTCGTGGGAAGCGACACGAACCTCGATCGGCTGCTCAGCCGGCTCGATGCGGAAGGCATACCTATTGAGAAAGCCCTGATCGAGCACGTAACCGCCGAGGAAGATGTCCTTATTCTCTCTTCATGATACGTGTCATTCTTCACTCTAGTGTTAGTTGGTCGTAGAGCAAGTCACATCAGGTCGAACGTTGTGGGGTCATAGACAAAAGAACTGATTGACTTGGAAGTATGGGAGCCACAGAAGAGGAGAGAGTAGCAGTGAAGAGTCAATGCGCGTATTGTGGTGCCGAAGACCCAGCAACTAGAGACCACATCCCTCCAAAGTGTGTTTTTCTAAGGCCATTTCCCAGAGTCATGATAACTGTTCCTTCTTGCGAGAAGTGTCAGGGCCTGGCAAAGGACGATGAATATTTTGCATATGACGTTGTTAATGCAGCAAATGGGATGGTGACAAACGGTTTATTGCAGCTATCAACGTGCAGCAAGCAGCTTCTCGAACGAAAACAAGATGAGTTGCTTGACCGACTTGGTACAAAGTTCCGGGGTGGGCATGGTGGGCTTGCCCGCAAACTGCTGAGCGAACTGACCGAAGTGCCCGTAATCACAAGGGGAAACTTGCTGATTCCAGACCGCACTCTCCTAATTAGCACCCCGGAGACGGATAGGATTAACCGTGTTGCGGACAGAATAATTCGCGGACTATTCTTTTACGAGAAAGGCTATAAGGTTCCCGAGAACTATAGCGTGCAAGCAGAGATCTCGCAGATCGGCATAGATTCGGATAGGGTAGAATTCTTTGAAGAGCGGTACAAGCATCCAATGACTAACATGAGGATTGTACAAGAGGGTGTATTTGCATATGGATATTGGGGATGCTCGGACGATAAAGATGCAAGTGTTTGGTTAGGAGACTTCTACAATGTCCCCTTACTCAGCGGAATGATTGCTCCACAACAATAGCCTCTATGTTCCAGTCCCCGTGAATTTCTATGTGAAAGGTTTTGCATTCCTTATGGTTCTTTTTGTCGTTTGTTGACTGTCCAAGTCTATCGATATCAAGGGTTTTGCCGCGCGGCTTGCGGCCTGCTACAATAGACATATCAGATCTCCTCAAGGTGTTTGATGGTGTTGTACAAGGTCGAGATGCCTGTCTCGATCTTGTGTTTTATTCTAGCAGTCTTACCTCACGCGGCGCATTGTTCTTGGTAGTCCTCGTTAGAGTGCACCCAGTCGCCCGGTGTGCTATTGAGGTAATGCGTCAGAAGCTGATCTTGGCTGTGGCTCCCGTCCTTGCCACCCCTGCCGTAGTATTCCAGCCACCAGCGCATTTCCAATTTGAATGCGAGTTCCTCCTCCTCAAAACATCCCTCAACGCCGAGATATTTCTCTTCAGCGTGTGCACTGATCCACGCATGGGCAATCTCGTGCACCAAAATAGCGGCAACAAAGGGCAGATCATGCCGTGCGCGTGACGCCACTCTGACCTCGTGGTTCGTAGACGAGTATTCGCCGTGCCTGCGCTCGGGGAGATCCGCAAATGTCGCGTCCGCGCCGGAATGGAGAAAATACTGCCACATGAGCTCACCTATCTCCGTTGTACGCATCACTCTGATGGCAGATTCCAGCCTGGGATCGATGTATGGCTCAGGAATCGGCGTGGGTGTTGGGACTACGGTTGGTTCAGGGGTGGGCGCGGCATTGGGAATGAAAGTGATGTAGCCACGGTCCCTGTACCGGTGGAACACGCCCTTGGTGGTGCGTTGGGTGGCACCGTACGAGGTGGGCCGCTCGTTTTCCAGGCACTCGCCGTAATACTCGTGATAGTAGCTGTCTCTGGTTTCCTTGAAGCCAAGCACGAACTGGCAATGATCGGATGCGTGGACTGTGGGGGTGAGCAACCAAGCTGCTACAATGAGTAACAGTAATGCGATGCGTTTCATCATACGGAATATCCCGGCCGTGGGCATTCTCCCATTGTGCACGTCGCGCAGCCAGCAGGCTTCGTGGCACACAAGCAGCGGATCCCGTTCAGCGCCCTGGACGTGGATGAGATGAAGCAGATCATCGACGAGTTGCAGGAAGTAGAACGCGCACACGAAGAGGCGCGAACGTCCTTGCAGGAAGCCGGCTACGGAGACATCCTCAAGGTTTAGCATCTGGCAACTCTTGTGCTGCGATTGCCCTAAAACAAGCAACAGCCGCACGAGTAACTTGCACTAGACACCAGATGAACCCCCAGAAAAAGACAAACCCTGCTGAGTTGGAAGCCCACTCCAGTGCTGGCTTGCCAAACAACAGGGCTATCAAGCCTGCAACTATACCGACTGCGATGCTGAAAACAAGCACTCTCAGCACTTGCATCGCAAAAGATACGGTAAGAAGTACTACTATCCTGAACATGAAATGCCCCCTTGTAGGAGATGAGTGGTGTAACTTGCCTAGAGTCCACCTATGCACAACCCCACAAGGGGACAAACGGCTACACCGTGCTCCCTGAACCATGTGGCAACATGGCCGGGGGTTATACACAAAGTAGACTCTAGGCACAGGCAATTGTACGTTAAACAGCGGTGTGGTAGCGAACGAAAGAATAGCAAAAGCCCCGCGCTGAACACGGGGCTTTTTGAATCTGACTGGAGGGAGATTATCTAGCTAGGTATATCGTTCCCTTCCAATTCTCCTCGCTCAGTAATCGGACTATTGAGGCACATCTACCAGCGGTTCCCTGAAAACAGCATGTCAAGCAGATCAATGTCGCTTTGACTTGCCTTCTTTCGGTCACTTTCATTCATGTTTCCAGGGTCGAAGAGCTGCGCTGAATTTAACAGTTCTCTCTCATCATCGGGAAGTTCTTCAAGAACAAACATCCTGTACTTTTGTGTTGCTAAGTCCAACGCGTCTATCTCACTAACGTTCAGCGATGCTCCTCGGTTGAGTTGCGCCAAGAGACGCCTCATTTCCTCTAATTCGGATTCTTCCATGTAGAGTCGCTTGACGGCTAGATTCATAGTTCGATTCAAGAGGGTCAAAGGGATTGACATAGGGATATATGAGTAACCGCCAGCTTCAATATAGGACTTCCATGCCAAGTGTAAGGCCGAAATCTCCTCCTCATTCAAGACATCGCCATTCGCATATCTGCGCTCTAACGTTCCCAGAGTTTCTGCTTCCCCGTCGGCATTGGTGAAGATCGCTTGTCTCCATAGTTTATAGCCTGGTTTGCGTCCAAATGCTAACCACTCATACAAGACTGTATCGGGGAAAACTCGTTGGAAGGCCTCCTTTATGTGCCAGATTGTGATTCCTATGAATGGCGACGCAATAGCAGCCAGTATCGCCAGAACCACAGATAGGGGTAATATGAACTGGGAGGGAATTGGGAATAGAAACGGTAAAATGATTCCACCTATGGCTCCCCCAAATAGCAAGGCTATGATTGTCATCAAGAACCAGTGACAACCAACTCTCGATCGTTCACCACTAGTTGCCAACGTACGCTCCGTTCACCCAGTCTTACGGTTGCCTTAGATGATATTTCAGTACACCAAGCAGAGTTTCTCCGAATAGGCACACTTGAAGTGTGACCCATTACCGGCCTGCTACCTGAGTATGCCTCGCCAAGAATGGGCAGGAACGAAGAGGGAAACGCCAGCTTACAATACAGCGAGAACCAAGCAATTCCTTTGCTTTGCCAGCCGACTGTTCGGTTTCTACGCAGAGAATCCCGAGGGCATTCGGTAAGGCGTTACAAGCAAATGTAACGAAAATGCAGAATCGAGATTATCTCATCTACCAAAGTAAGTGTTGCTTCTTTTGATTGTAGGCATACAGAGCAAATCTGGATGGAATCAAAGTGCCATGACTATCCAGTTGCCCACTTGAAATCTGGCGTTAGCCCTTTAGCTTTTACGCCCAAGGTTATCGGGAACCTACCTGCTAGGCAAGTAAAATTCCCACGCATATTTCTCATCTAGTGCATCAATGCGTTCTTGGATTTCCTCGCTTGATTGCGTTACCCCGCCAACATCTAGCCGCCTGTGTTCAGACTTGAGCACCTTCTCAAGTTTACGTCTTGCATGCCCTTTCTTGTACTCTCTAACAATTCTCTCACCGATAGTCTGTGGGTCAGCAACGCAAGCCCCACACTGCTCACAGTATATACAGACTACGACTTGATCCGTCCCATACGAACGCATTACTATGCCCGCCTCATTGTGACAATGACTACAATTGGGTTTCATTGGCAGCGATATTGTCGCAGAGGCCATCCTGCTATCCTCCTTGTCCTTCAACACAACCAAGTCATCTTATCTTGATGCTGAACTTTCGCGCATCACCCTTTAGTGTAGCAGAATGTTGCCCGACGAGAATTGCAGGACTTTCTTGTGTACTGATACTCAACTACGCCGTTGCCAGCACTGACAGATTCGGGTCCAGCTCGTACGTGCCCAGCAGTTCGCGCAGGGTGTGCTCGAACGACTCGGGCACCGGGATCAGGGGCAGGCGGTGGCCGCCGGCGTTGAAGCCGGCGAGGTTGAGGCAGGCCTTGATGGCGGCCGGGCTGGCGACCGGCGAGATGGGCGGGAAGATGCTGGTGAAGAGCGGCATCAGTTGCTGGTGGAGCGCGCCGGCCGTGGGAATATCGGAGGCCAGGGTGGCGTCGATCATCCGCTTGATCTGCAGGCCGATGACGTGGCTGGCCACGCTGATGATGCCGTAGCCGCCCATGCACATGATGTGGTAGGTGTCCGAATCGTTGCCGCTCCAGACGTGGAAGTCGTCAGGCGTCAGGCGCAGCACGTCGGAAATCTGGCCTAGGTCGCCGGAGGCCTCTTTCACGCCCACGATGTTGTCCACCTCGGCCAGGCGCGCGGTGGTGGCGGCCTCCATGTTGCGCACGGTGCGCGTGGGCACGTTGTAGACGATGCACGGCAGCGAGGTGCTCTCCGCAATCGTCCTGAAGTGCTGGTAGAGGCCCTCCTGCGGCGGGTTGTTGTAGTAGGGCACTACCAGCAGCAGCGCGTCCACGCCCAGGTCTTCCGCCTCGCGGGAGAATGCCGCGCTCTCGCCGGTACTGTAGTTACCCGTGCCCGCGACCACCGGCACGCGCCCGTCCGCCGCCGCCATAACGGTGCGGTAGCACTCCAGCTTCTCTTCGTGGGAAAGCGTGGGCGATTCGCCGGTGGTGCCGGTGACCAGCAGCGCGTCCGAGCCGCCCTGGATAAGCTGCCGCGCCAGGTTGCCAAGTTGGTCGTAATTCACCGCGCCGTCGCTATCGAAAGGCGTGACCATCGCCGTTATCAGTCTGCCAAGTTCTGCGCGTGCCATGTGTGCGCTCCTCCCATAGTTCATTCGCGGTCGTTTGCCACAGTGTACCGAACGCAAGGCGCGTTGTCACACGATTAAGGCAAATGTGGACGCGCGTCGTGCCGGGCGGGGGACAAGCCCCCGCGCTACGTTGACTACACTTGAGAAATGGATGAACACGCGCGCAGCCGTTCGCCTTGAGCCTGTCGAAAGGCCCGTGCTGAGCTTGCCGAAGTATGAACGGCGGGTTGGTTATGGCGCACTGTACTACCCGCTCATACTTCGACAGGCTCAGCACGAACGGGTAGTACAGTGCTCATCAGCTTTACGCGACAGCATTAGGGACAAGCCCCCGCGCTACGTTGATGCCACCATAGATGCGCGCCGCGCCAGGCGGGGGACTAGCCCCCGCGCTACGGCGAGCAGACTCCCTATCCTTGGGAACTAGCCCCAGCGCTACGGGGGAAAGACCCCCTCTCCCTGGGGAGAGGGCCGGGGTGAGGGGGAAAGTCTTCACGGTGTTGCGGCGCGCCGGGCAGCCGATGAAGAGAGGCGATACCGCTAACCGGCGCTCCCGCCGGCCGCCGGGACCGCCGCGCCGCGCAGGAGATCGCGCTCCACGAGCAATTCGGCGATGCGCACCGCGTTGGTAGCCGCGCCGCAGCGCAGGTTGTCGGCCACCACCCACATTGCCACACCGTTTTCGTGGGAGACGTCGCCGCGGACGCGGCCCACCAGCACGTCGTCCGTGCCCGCCGCGTCGGTGGCCACCGGGTAGAGCCCCTGGCCGGGATCGTCCACCACGCGCACGTCCGGCGCGCCCGCCAGCGCCGCGCGCACCTCGTCAGCGCTCATGGGACGCGCAAGCTCCAGGTGCACCGCCTCGGAGTGGCCCACGGTCACCGGCACCCGCACCGCCGTGCACGTAATCCGCATCTCCGGCGCGTGCATGATCTTGCGGGTCTCGTGGATGACCTTCCACTCTTCCTTGGTGTAGCCGTCGTCCATGAACGAATCGACCTCCGGCAGCACGTTACCCAGGATTTCGTGGCGGAAGATTTCGCGGGGCAAGTCGCCGTCCGCGCCCGCGGCCCTGGCCTTGATCTGCGCGTCCAACTCCACCACGGCGTCGCGCCCCCAACCGGAAACGGCCTGGTAGGTATCCATCACCATGCGCCGGATGGGATTGACCCGATGAATGGGGTTCACGGCAATCACGAGTTGCATGGTGGTGCAATTCGGCCCGGCGATGATGCCGTTGTGCCGGTTCAGGTCGTCGTCGTTCACGCCCGCGATGACCAGCGGCACGTCGGGATCCATGCGAAACGCCGAGGAGTCGTCCACCACCGCCACGCCCGCGCGGGCGGCGATTGGCGAAAAATGGCGGTTGGCGCCGGTGGCGGCGGAGGCAAAGAGAATGTCCAAGCCGTCAAAGGAATCCTCGGTCGTCTCCTCGACGGAATGCGCCTCCCCGCCAAAGTCCACCGCCTTGCCCCGCGAGCGCCCGGAGGCAAAGAGGCGCAGTTCCTTCACCGGAAACGCGCGCTCCAAGAGAATGTCGAGCAGCAGACGCCCCACCACACCGGTGGCGCCGAGAACACCTACGTTATAGCCGTCGCTGTTTGCCATGCCTTTTGTCCCTAGTCGTGTTGCTGGTTCCGTTTCAGTAAGCGGTCGTTCAGACGCAGATTCCATTATACCAACGCCGGTTGCACTGCGAACTGTGCAGCGCGAGAATTACGGTCCAACGCGGGAAAGTGAGTTCGCTCCAGGCGAGGTGGCACAGCGCGCGCAAAGACTTACCCTCCCTGGGGCTTACAGGGGTATGTATTCTATGATCGACTTCACGTGTCATTCCGAACGGAGCGCAGCGGAGAGAGGAATCTAAGGCGCCACACTGCAAAGTCAGCAACTCTAGATTCCGCGAACCCTTTTCGACGCTCCGCTCGGAATGACACTTACATACCCCTGTCAGCCTCCCTGGGGAGAGTGCCACGATGAGGGGATAACTTCACTGTACCGGCTCGTTTCGCGCGGGCGACACCGTTACCGGAACGATCTATCCCGGAATCAGGTCCGCCACTGCGAAGGCGCTATCGGGGAAATGCGCAAGCCGCACGGTGTCCTGCCGTGAAAGGCGCACGAGTTGGCGATAGTACGGATTGCCTTCAGCCGGAGTAACCGGCTCTCTATAGACCTCTAGTTTGCTTTCGACCAGGTTTGCGATCCAATACTCGGCAATGCCGGCCCCGGCGTAGAGCGGCCCCTTGACGCTCCGGTCATAGTCCAGGCTCAAATCGGCGATTTCCACCACCAAGTGCACCTCTGCGGGGTAAGGCTGGTGATCAAGGTACTCGTTCTCACGGTGCGCGACCACCATGAAATCAGGTTCGGGTTCCGAGTTGCTCGAGTGGATAGTGATGGCCCCAACCGCTCGTACCAACGCTCTATCGCCTAGCGCGGGATACAGCAGTTCCATCAATTTGGTGTGGCAGGCAGCGTGGGGCGGACTCTTCGCACACTTCTGACGCATTACGCCTTCAATTAGCTCCACGCGCTCATCACTATTGAAGAATCCGTGGTCGATGAGCCAGTGGTACTCCTCGAGGCTAATAGGCCGGATGGGCATTTGGTGGTCGAATGGGGCTACAAGCGTGGCCACGTCCGCTCTCCTCTGCAATGCTCACGTGCGCGCCGGGGTCTTTGCCATAGTGTGGGAACCTTAACGCCCGGGCCGCGGATCGGCTCTGCCGCCGGCCGTGCGCCGGAAGAGGCGGGGGACAAGCCCCCGCGCTACTCTTGTGCGACATCCGTATGGGGGCAAGCCCCCGTGACACGCTGTCAATAGCACAGTAGCACAGGTGGCAAGCCTGTGCTACTGGATTCTCGGGTGTCTTGTGAATTACGCCAGGCCGAGCAGCGCGTCCAGACCGTAGGTGAGGCCCTTCAGGTTCGGCGCCGCGCGCGCGGACATGAGCACGCCGGGCACAAACGACTCGGCGCTGGTGGAGTCCTGGCGGATGGTCAGGGTTTGACCCAGACCGCCGAAGACCACCTGCTGGTGGGCCACCATGCCCGGCATGCGCACCGCGTGGACGTTGATGCCCCCGTGCACGCCGCCGCGCGTGCCGGCCAGCGTTTCCTTCTCCGTGTCGGAGGAGATGAAGTCGCTGCCCCGGGCTTTGCGGATGTCGATGGCGCTCTGCAGCGCGGTGCCGGAAGGCGCGTCGATCTTGTTTTCGTGGTGATACTCCACGATGTCGCAGTAGTCCATGTACTTGCCGACGAGCTTGCTCACGTGCATCATGAGCACCGCGCTCAGCGCGAAGTTCGGCGCCACCACCAGGCCCAGGCCGTTGGAGGCAGCCAACGCACCCAGTTCCTCAATCTCTGCCATCTCCATGCCGGTCGTGCCGACCACGGCGTGCGCGCCGTGTTCCAGCGCCGCGCGCACGTTCACCCGCGCCGCGTCGGCGCGGGTGAAGTCGATGATAACGTCGGGCTTGGCGTCCGCCAGCAGCGCCGGCACATCCGTAAACGTGGCTACCATGTCACCCGTTGCGGTGGTGAAGCCGTCGGCGGCGGCGATGACGTCCGCCCCACCAACCAGGGTGAGATCGTCCTCACGCGCCACCGCGTTGGCAACGGTCGTGCCCACCCGGCCAAAGATGCCGAATACGCCGATGCGCAGGGAATCCGCGCTCGTTGCTGCCATGAGCCTCTCTACCACTTTCTGCCGGAACCGCCGGACGACCGGCCGTCGCCGTCACCGTCGCTCTGCTGGGTATCGCGGTCGCCGCCGCGATTGCGGTCTCTATCGGCGCCCGCGGGCGCGCGCTCGCGGTCGTAGCGCCGCGGCCCGCGTCCGCCGCGCGGCGGGCCGCCGCGCCGATCCGAGCCGGGCCCCCGTCCCCGGTTGCCGCCGCGGTCGCCGCGGCCGCCGCCAGCGCGATCGCCGGGACTCGTCCCTTCCAGCACCGCGCGGCGCGAGAGGTTCACCCGGCCCTGGTAATCGATTTCGATCACCATCACCATGATTTCGTCGCCGATGTCGGCCACGTCCTCGGCGCGTTCCACGTAATCTTCCGCCAGTTCGCTCATGCGCACCAGACCTTCGCGCCGTCCGTCCGGCAGGTTCACGAACACGCCGGCGTTCATGATGCGCGATACCGTGCCGGTGAAGATTGCGCCCACCTCGAGTTCGGTGGTCATGTTGCGGATGGTCTCCGCCGCCTTCTCCACGCCTTCCTTGGCGGCGCCGGTGATGACGATAGTGCCGTCATCGTCGATGTCGATCTTCGACTCGGTCTCTTCCTGGATCTTGCGGATGATCTTGCCGCCCGGGCCGATCACTTCGCCAATCTTCTCCGGGTTGATCTTGAGCGAAACCAGGCTCGGCGCGTAATCGGAAAGTTCCGCGCGCGGCTCGGCAAGCGCGTCCGTCATTACCTTCAGCACCTCCAAGCGGGCGTCCCGCGCCTGCGCCAGCGCCTGCTCCATGATGGCGAAGGTGATGCCCGAAACCTTGATGTCCATCTGCAAGGCGGTCACGCCCCGGGTGGTGCCGGCCACCTTGAAGTCCATGTCGCCCAAGGCGTCCTCGATGCCCTGGATGTCGGTCAGGATGGCGTACTCGCCTTCATCGCCCAGCACCAGGCCCATGGCAATGCCGCCCACCGGCGCTTGCAGCGGCACACCGGCGTCCATCAGCGCCAGGCTGCTGCCGCAGGTAGACGCCATGCTGGTGGAGCCGTTGGACGAAAGCACCTCGGAGACCACGCGAATGGTGTAGGGAAACTCCTCTTGCGAGGGCAGCACCTGCGCCACCGCGCGCTCGGCCAGGCGGCCGTGTCCGATCTCGCGCCGCCGGGGCGAACCCAGCCGTCCCGCTTCGCCGGTGCTGAACGGCGGAAAGTTGTAGTGGTGGATGAACGGCTTGGAATCGGCGAGTTCCAGCCCGTAGAGCGGCTGCGCGTCGCCAATCGAACCGAGGGTGGTGATGCTCAGCACCTGGGTCTGGCCGCGTTGGAAGAGGCCGGTGCCGTGGGTGCGCGGCAGCACGCCCACCTCGGCGGAAAGCGCGCGGAGATCCGCCGGCGCGCGGCCGTCGGGGCGCTTGCCTTCGTGCAGGATTTCGCTGCGCACGTGCTTCTTCACGGCGGATTGCACCGCGTCGGCCACGTGTTCCTCGCCGTGCTCCGCGCCCAGTTGGGCCACGGTCTCGGCCTTGATTGCGCCAAGTTGCTCTTCACGCGCCGCCTTGTCCGCCTGGCCGAACGCCGCGGCCACTTTTTCCCCGACCTCCGCCTGCACCTGGGCCACCAGTTCGTCCGGCGGGCCGTGGGGAACGTACTCGTGCTTGGCCTTGCTGATCTTGCTGATCAACTCTTCCTGCATGGCGATGGTCTCTTGCAGGGCCTCGTGACCGCGCTCCAGGGCGGCCAGCATCTCGGTCTCGGGCAGTTGGCCCGCCTCGGCTTCCACCATCATCACGGCGTCGCGGGTGCCGGCGATGACCAGGTCCAGGTCGCTCTCGGCGAACTGCGACATGAGCGGATTGATGACGAACTCGCCGTTGATGCGCCCCACGCGCACCGCGCCCACCGGCCCGCCAAAGGGTATATCGGAGATGCAGAGCGCCGCCGACGCGCCGACGATGCCCATCACGTCCGTGGCGTTCTCCTGGTCGGCGCTGAGGATGGTGATGATCACCTGCACCTCGTTGCGATAGTCCTTGGGAAAGAGCGGCCGCAACGGGCGGTCGCAGAGCCGCGCCGCCAGGACGCAATCGTCGCTGGGCCGTCCCTCGCGCCGCAGGTAGCCGCCGGGAATCCGGCCTACCGCGTAGTACTTCTCCTCAACGTCAACGGAGAGAGGAAAGAAGTCGATGCCCTCGCGGGGTTTGTCGCCCACGACCGTGACCAGCAGAATCGCGTCGCCGCAACGGATCGTGACGCTGCCGCTGGCCTGCTCGGCAAACCGGCCGGTCTCGATGGTCAACTCGCGACCGGTGTGGTTCGCCTCTACCTTGTGAATCATAACGGTGGAAAAAATCCTTCCCGCGCCCTACCCCAACCCGCCGTGTGGTTAGTGACTAGCAGATGCCGTTTCACGAAGTCGTGGTTTCACGAAGTCGCCGTCTTACGAAGTCGCCGTTTCTTTGAAAGGCGAATGCCGTCTCGTCGAAACGCAGTTGTCGTTTCACGCAGATGCCGCTCTACCGAAACGGCATGTGCTAGTCACAAAACACTAACCCTGTCCGCTGCGTGCTGCTCGGACAAGCCGGTGGCCGGTACTCGGCGCGCAATGTGAGAAAAGTGTTGCGGAAGATCACGCAAACTTCCAATTACCACTATAGCGGAGCGCGGCATGACGAATCAACAATTGGCCGGTTGAGAGTCGATCGCGCGGCGGGCTAGAAGCCCCTGATCAGCAATCTCTATTCGGCTGCATTCTGCCACCGTCCACACATTGCGGTACAGGGTGCTGTGGCCCGCCGTCACTCCGCACAGTACTCCACATAAGCCCAAAGATAGGTCAACTGGCCCGATAACGAAGCAGGCAAACACCCGGTCAACTCCGATGAAAGCAACCAGAGTTCCGTTAGATTCGTGAGCTTCCCCAGTTCTGGCGGGATAGATCCGCTGAGTTTGTTGCTAAGCCGAGAATCAGGATCGAACCAGCTACCAATCAGTTTCAAGACCTCCAGATTGGCGAGGTTTCCCAATTCCGGCGGGATTGCGCCCGACAAGTCCTTAGCGCCGATGATGAGAGTCTTGAGCTTCACAAGGTTGCCTAGTTCCGGCGGAATGCTGCCGCTCAGGTGGACCTCAGCGAGACTCAAGCGTTCCAGATTGACTAAACTCCCAAACTCCCGCGGGATGGTTCCCGCAGAGTGATGGAAGGCTATCTCCAACTCTCTAAGGTGTCGAAGATCGCCAAGTTCCGGCGGAATGCCGCCTCTCATCTCGTTGCCAAGGAGATGCAGAATCTTCAACTTGGATAGTTTGCCCAGTTCCGTCGGAATGTTCCCGCTGACCCTTGTAAAGTACAAGCGGAATTCCTCCAATTCGCCCAGCTTGCCAAGTTCCTTGGGGATGTTGCCGCTCAGCCGGCTACCAGAGAGCTGCAACTCTTTCAGGTGTGCTAGGTTTCCCAACTCAGGCGGAATGGTCTCGAGAACATCGCTGCTTCTCCGATATTCTGGGAAACCAAGAGTTAGCGACTCGAGTTCCAAGAACTTGCCTAATTCGGGCGGCATAGCGCCGCGCAGACTCGAGAGTCGCAAACCAATTACCCGATACGGAGAAGAGCATCCAGGACCAGCTTCCTTCCATGCGGTTATGATGACAACGCGGAAACGCGACGGGCAGCCCACTTCGACCCCTTGCCACGCGGCAATTGGCCAAACGGCGCTCCAGTCCACGTAACCGTCCGCAATGAGAGCGTCCCTTAGCGCCAGCAGGATCTTGCAGTCTTCCACCAAGCCTGGGTGCGCCTCCGGCTCCGGTACGATTAGCCCCTCCGAGCATGCCGCTAGATTTCGCGGCGCTTCATACCAACCGGAGTGCTCCGCGACGAATCGGTTTGCCGTGCCGCGCACCAGGACACGTCTGTTGGCGCCGTCACGCTCTATGGTATAGAGCGTGACGGCGCCATCGCCAGGGGCAAGCACGGCGAGCCGCAGTCCGTCCGGCGACCAGGCCGTTAGGTACTCGGCTTGTAAGTCGTGAGTCTCCTCACTTACGTGCCGACGCAGACCGCTGCCATCACGCCGCACCGCGTATTGCCTGTTCTCCACGTAAACCTCAGAGCCGTCCGGAGACCACGTCACCAGCCCGCCGTGGTCAGGCGCCACCAGCTTCAGGTCGGCGCCGTCAGGCCTCACAACGTACGTAGCCGGCCCTTCCTCTTCGATTCTTGAATATGCGAGCCAAGCGCCGTCCGGCGACCAAGCCGCGGCGCTAACCCCATCGCCTATTCTCGTTGGCCCTGTGCCGTCGGGTTGCACGGTGTAGAGGACGCTTTGGCGCTCCGCTCCTTCTCCTGATTCTGCGCTGACAAATGCCAGAAGACTGCCATCCGGCGACCACTCCGGCATGACGGAACTGCGTACCTCGCCTATTCTGGTTAGATTCGTCCCGTCGTCTCTAACCGTGTAGAGGTAGAACCCACCTTCTTGGCCGCGCCGCTCTTCATTACCCTCACCCTCACCCAAGAATGCGAGCCAGCGGCCGTCCGACGACCAGGCCGGCGGTCTGCCAGGAATCTCGCTCTCAAGACTGACTGACGGCGCCAGCGCCTGGACATTCGACCCATCCGCGTCCATGACGAAGAGGCGAAATCGCCATCTGGATTCGCTCCGGCTGGACTTGAATGCGATTCTGTTTCCGTCCGGCGACCACACCGGACTCATGTCGATGTGCTTGTCGATTGACCCGTCGTTGTCAATATCTGTGTACACGGTCAGCCGCCGCGCGCCGGTCCCATCAATCGCTGCCGTTTCAATTGCCGTTGCGCTTGAACTTTCACGCACGACGTAGGCTATTCTCGACCCGTCCGGAGATACGCTCGGCGTAGCGTTGCCCGCGCCAAAGCCGTCTCCAAGCGGCGCGTGCCGGGGAATAGTGGATAGATGCACACCTGCCGGATCTACAACGAAAGCGCCCACGTAGCCCACTGAGAAGACGATGTGCTTTCCGCTCCGCGACCAACTGAGCGTCGGCTCAAAGTGAATTGGCGGCGCGATTGACGAACCCATGAGCAGCAGCGCGCCGCCAAGCACCGCCAAACTCAACACGATCTTCCTTAAAATCTGCCTCATGAGATTCCTCGATTTCTCGACACCATGCGATTGAGTTATTCCGTAAGGTGACTCTGACGCTGCACCGAATGTGGAGGATACCGCGGCTCGTGCCGCGCGACAGTTTCCAGCAATTCAAGCCGCGGACCGGCACTAATCGGCCCCTGCAATATTGCCACAACTGCATTGACTTTGCAATTTCCCATAATCACGCCGTGCCGCTACCTTAGAGCGCCGTGCGCCCTGTGCCCCTTACTTCGAAAACTCATGATCTATCCCTGGCGCGGACCGGCGCCCCCAAACTTCATTCTCCGGCAGTGGAGACGTATACTGGTGACGTACAAGCCTACCATTGCAACTCTGAGTATGCCTGCTTACTTCGGAGAAGATTCCTGAGAGGAGATGTCTGACCCACCATGCCACCGGAATATGATGCGGCGACGTTGCGGGAGTACTGCGGCACGGTTTCACTAGACCCCACTGCCGACGTGGTAGCCGGGTCGTGGGGCACGTGGACGTTCACCTTCACGGTGGGGACCTACGGCATGGACGACCGCTCCAACCTGCGTTTGGTGATGCGGGGCGTCTGCGACTGGGGCGCGCCGGACTTCGACGATCCCACCGCGCCAAACTACTGCCGCGTGCATACCGACGGCAACGCCAAGTTGCAGGTGCACTTCGACCGCGAAAACCACGTGCGGCCCTGGCGGCGCACCATCCACGTGCACGTGCACGACGGCACGCTGGAGGCGGGCGAGCGCATCTGGATCGTGATGGGCGATACGTCCGGCGGCAGTCCCGGCAGCCAGGCGCAGACGTTCGTGGAGCGCACCTTCGAGTTTAAGTTCTTTGCCGATAACTTCGGCACGCTCCAATTCCGCGAGTTGCCGGACGCGCCGGTGGTGCGCATCGCGGCCGGGCCGCCCGCCCGCCTGGTGGCGCAAGCGCCGAGCACCGTGACCGTGGACGAGGCTTTCGACGTGTTGGTGCGCGCCGACGACGCCTGGGGCAACACGGCGGACGGCTTTCGCGGCGAGATGGGAATCTATCTGCCCCACCAGGCCGCGCCGCTGGTGAGCCACACCTTTAGCGAACAAGACGGCGGCGTGTACCGCTTTACCGGCCTGACTCTGGATGAACCCGGCATCACGCGCCTCGAGGCCCGCGGTGCGAATCCGGCGTTTGCCGTCCGCAGCAATCCCATCCACGCGCAGGCGGACACGCCCGCAATGCGCCTCTACTGGGGGGACATGCACGCCCAGACCGAGGAGACCGTGGGCACGGGCAGCCCGGACGAATACTTCACCTACGCCCGCGACCACGCCGGGGTGGACTTCCTGGGCATCCAGGGCAACGACTTTCAGATAACGGCGGAGTTCTGGTACGAGTTGCAGGAGATCGTGAAGCGCTACAACGACCCCGGCCGCTTCCTCACGCTGCTCGGCTACGAGTGGTCCGGCAACCATCCGGCGGGCGGCGACCACAACGTGCACTTCCTCGGCGATGAAGGCCCGCTGCACCGCTCGTCCCACTGGCAGGTACCGGGCGATCCGGGGCCGTGGGAGGACATGTGCCCGGTCTCGAAACTGGTTGACCGCTATCGCGGACTGGACGACGTCTTCATGATTCCCCACATCGGCGGGCGGCGCGCCAATCTCGACTACTTCGACGCCGAAGTCATGCCCCTGATCGAAATCGCCTCGGCGCACGGCTGGTTCGAGTGGGTCTGGCAGGAGGCGCTGGACCGGGGCTACGTCACCGGCTTCGCGGCCGGCAGCGACGATCACACGGGCCGCCCCGGCACGAGCTACCCGACGAACGGCGGCATGTTCGGCGTGCGCGGCGGGCTGCTCGGCGCGTACGCGCCGGCACTCCAGCGGCGCTCGATCTGGGACGCCATCCGCGCGCGCCACACGTTCGCTTCCACCGGCGCCCGCATGATCGTGCACGTGACCGCCGACGGACACCTGATGGGCGAGGTATTTTATAACGCCCAGCCACCGGTGTTAGACGTCAAAGTGGCTGGCGCCGCGCCCCTGGAGAAAGTGGAGGTATTGCGGGGAACTGAGGTGGTTTACTCTCATCCTCTTGTCGAGCCGGAAAACGGAATGCCACGGAAAATCCGCGTCGGCTGGCGGGGTTCCCGCGTGAAAGACCGCACGCGCCGTTTGCGCTGGGACGGCAGCCTTCGCGTGGATCAGGGCCGCATCGTTGCGGCCAAGGGCTGGGCCTTCGACGATCCGACGGAAGGCATCGTGGAATGGAATGAAGAGAGCGTGCGCTGGGTCTCGCAGACCTCCGGCGATTGGGACGGCGTGGCGCTGGAAATCGTCGGCGCCGCCGCAACCACGCTGAGTTTCACCTCCGCGCCGGCCACGTTTGCGGTGCGCCTGGACGAACTCGCAGAAAACAACGAAATCGTGCGCCCCGGCATCACCGGCGTCGGCAGCGAAGTCCGCATCAGCCGCGACCACGAGGAACGCGCTCCCTACGACGCGGCCTTCACCTTCCAAGACCCGGAGCCGCTGCGGCAAGACATGACGCCCTATTTCGTCCGCGTGACCCAATACGACGGCGAAATGGCGTGGTGCAGTCCGGTCTTCGTAAAGAAGACGTGAAAGTCCACGGCGGCCGCGCACCCGCGCCCCACGTCTCCGGTAGCGCAGGTTTGTAACCTGCGTTCCGGTAGCGTAGGTTTGCAACCTGCGTTCCGGTAGCGCAGGTTTGTAACCTGCGTTCCGGTAGCGTAGGTTTGCAACCTGCGTTCCGGCAGCGCAGGTTTGCAACCCGCGTCCCGGTAGCGTAGGTTTGCAACCTGCGTTCCGGTAGAATAGGTTTGCAACCTGCGCCCCGTAAGGTCAAAGCTCCTTATCCAGGCGGGGGACAAGCCCCCGCGCTACGAAGCCGGTTGTTCAGATTGGCGACAGAGCCGCATGTCCCTCCCAAACTTTCCCAACAAGCACCGTAAAGAGGCGCTCATCACGCCTGCGGCCGCCGTCGCGCACCTGGCGGACCCACCGCCCTTGCCGTATCCGGAGGCTGTGATCATGTGCTACCAGTCTTCCTTACTGGCGCACATCCTGGAGCGGCATGAAGTTACAAGTCCCGTGCGTGGAACGTATCGCCATCTGCACTGGCTGCACGAAACGGAGAACCGCGTGGCCGTCGCCGGCGGTTTCGGCATCGGCGCGCCCGCCGCGGTTCTGATACTTGAAGCCTTGATCGTGCAAGGCGTCCGACGCTTTCTCTCCATCGGCACGGCGGGCAGCCTGCAACGGCACGTGGCCATTGGCGACATCGTTGTCTGCGACCGGGCGATACGCGATGAGGGCACGTCCCACCACTACCTGCCGCCGGAGAAGTACGCCCACGCCTCGCCGGCCATGACCACCCGGCTGGTAGCGGCGCTCCAGGCCGCGGATACACCGCATCACGCCGGCGAGAGTTGGACGATAGACGCGCCGTATCGTGAGACTATAGCGGAGGTGAAGCATTACCAGGCGGAGGGGGTGCTTACCGTCGAGATGGAGGCCGCGGCGCTCTTTGCCGTGGCTACGTATCGCGGCGTTGAGATGGGGTCACTCTTGACCATCAGCGACTCGCTCGCGGACCTGACCTGGGATCCGCATTTCCGCTCAGACACCACGCGCATTGGCCTGGAAACGCTCTATCAAGTGGCGCTAAAGGCGTTGCAGTCTGAATCCGGCTAGAGCCGCGGCGGCATTCACGTGGTTGCCCAGTCGCGGGCGGTTGCCCAGTCGCGGGCGCGGGTGACGGCGCGTTGCCAGGTAGCGTAACGGGATTCACGTTCGTCCGCGCCGATTTGGGGTTCGTAGCGCCGCGCAGCGCGCCATTGGGCCGCCACGGTCGCGGCGTCCGGCCAGAAGCCGACGCCCAGTCCGGCCAGGTACGCCGCGCCGAGCGCGGTGGTTTCCGTCACCGTGGGCACGACCACCGGAATGCCGAGCAGATCCGCCTGGGTCTGCATCAGGAGGGCGTTGGCCACCGCGCCGCCGTCCGCCCGCAGTTCTTGCAGCGGCGCGCCCGACTCCTCCTCCATCGTCTGCGCCACGTCGCGCGTTTGGAACGCGAGCGCTTCCAACGTGGCGCGGGCCACGTGGGCTTTGGTGGAACCCAGGGTCAGGCCGAGGATCGTCCCGCGCGCCTGCGGGTCCCAGTAGGGCGTGCCCAAGCCCGTGAAGGCGGGCACCACGACCACACCGCCGGAGTCCGGTACCTGGCGCGCCAGCGTCTCACTCTCCGCCGCCGTGTCGATCACGCCCAGCTTGTCGCGCAGCCACTGGATCGCGGCCCCGGCCACGAAGACCGAGCCTTCCAGCGCGTAGGCGGGACCGTGGGCCGAGGCCGCCACCGTGGTCAGCAGGCCCGCGCGCGACGGCGTTGCCCGGCCGCCGGTGTGCGCCAGCAGGAAGCAGCCGGTGCCGTAAGTGTTCTTGGCGTGACCCGGCCGCCAGCACGCCTGGCCAAAGAGCGCCGCCTGCTGGTCGCCCGCGACGCCCGCGATCGGCACGGCGGCGCCAAACACCGCCGGCGCCGTCTCGCAAATCACCCCGGCTGATGGCGCCACCCGCGGCAAGGCCTCCGCGGGGATACCGAAGCGCGCCAGCAGTTCCTCGTCCCAGGCGCGCGCGTGGATGTCGTAGAGCATGGTGCGGGAGGCGTTGGTGGGGTCGGTGACGTGCCGGGTGTGCCCGGTGAGATTGGCGATCAGCCAGGAGTCCACCGTGCCCAGGCAGAGGTCGTTGCGGGCGGCGAGTTCACGGGCGCGCGGGGTGTTTTGCAAGAGCCACTCGAACTTAGGACCGGAAAAGTAGGCGTCCAGCACCAAGCCGGTCTTCTGCCTGACTTCGTCCGCGAGGCCCTGCGCTTCCAGTTCACGGCAGCGCGCCGCCGTGCGGCGGCACTGCCACACGATCGCGTTGCCCAGCGGCTCGCCGGTGGAACGTTGCCAGGCAAGGGCGGTTTCCCTTTGATTGGCAATGCCGATGGCCGCAATCTCCTCCGGCGCGACCGCCGCCTGGTGTAGCACGGCCTGGATGGATTCATGCTGCGTTTGCCAGATGGCGCGGGGGTCGTGCTCCACCCAGCCGGCTTGCGGGTAGATTTGCGGCAGTTCCCGCCCGGCGCCGGCCACTACCCGCCCGGCGGCGTCGAAGAGCATGGCGCGCGATGATGTGGTGCCCTGGTCCAAGGCCAACACGTACGTGCTCACGGCGTCCCCTTTCCGCTGGCAAAGCGATTGCTGCGTGTCCCCGGCGGCTCAACAGGCCGGCATCGACGGCATGAGCGCCGCCGTTGCCATCATCATAATAGTATTGGACTGCGAAGTATTGTGCCAGAGACGGCGCGCGCCTGGCGTCGCCAAGAGGCGGGGGACAAGCCCCCGCGCTACGGCGAGCCAACGTAGAGCAGGCGCGGCCATGGCAAGATTCCAGTTGGCGCGCCTAGTGCCGTGTAAACACCTTCGCGGCGGACAGCCGCGCTCCGATCTTGTCCCCTCTCCCTGAGGGAGAGGGTTAGGGTGAGGGTGAAACCTTAGGGCAGGACTACCTTGACTGCTTGAAAGGTCGTTAGCCGCCGCGCGCACCGACCACAACCTTCGCCGGCAGTCCCCAGAGGCTAACTTCCTCGCTGTGGGCGATAGCAAATCCGGCTTCGCGCAGCGCCCGTTCAAGGTAGATGGGCCGGCAGTCGATATACCGGGGCAGGCGTTGGCCCAGCCACTCGTACAGCCGCAGCATCAGGGGCGCGCCCGCTTCCCGCGAAAGGCTCACCACGCCTAGCCGGCCGCCCGGCCGCAAGACGCGCCTGACTTCACCAAGCACCCGCGGGATTTCGGGCGTATCGAAGAGTTCCAAGGTGAAGCTCATGAACACCGCGTCGAACGCGCCGTCCGCATACGGCAGCGCCGCCGCGTCGCCGCAGCGCAAGGCCACCCTTTCCAGCAGTCCCGCCCGCGCCAGCCGCCGTTGGCTCACCCCGAGCATCCCAGTGGAAATGTCGATGCCGCACACCCGGCCCCGCTCGCCCACGGCCCCGGCAATCCGCTCCAGGGCGTGCCCCGTGCCAAAGCCGATTTCCAGCACGGCCTCACCATCCATAATGCCGAGCCGCTCCAGCGCCAGGTTGCGCAGTCTTTGCTCGAAGGCGCCGGCAAAGAGGTCGTACGACCGGCTCATCCGGTCGTAGCTTGCCCGCGCCTGGGCTTTGGAACGGCGGACGCGCAGCATGGCGTTGCTACCTTGATTGGCGATTCTGCCGTAGTTCGATGAAGTGAGCGCATTGCTCTGGATGTACGAAGATTCCCCTCACCCTAACCCTCTCCCCGTGGGAGAGGGGACTTCTCGCCTCTCAGCGAGGTTGTGCAAGGGTTTCCTCAGGAGAGTAGGGACTCCGCGTTCCGCCCCAGGTTATCCAAGATTCACCTCTGGCGCAATTGAGCGGAGGGCGCCGCCTTGCCCGCTGCCGCGCGGCGGCGTATGCTAAACATAGCAAGCGACGCGCGCCTGGCACGTGACCGAGCAATAGAGATTCTCCCCATGAGTCCCGCTGGCGACCAATCCCCCGCCGACTCGCTGGTCCTCATCGATGGACACTCCATCGTCCACCGGGCGTTCCACGCGGTGCCCAAGGAATTCACCAGCGCCTCCGGCGAGATGACCAACGCGGTGTTCGGCTTCACCAACACACTGCTCTACGTCATCGACAAGCTCAAGCCGCGCTACGCCGCCGTGGCCTTCGACCTGCCCGGCCCCACCTTCCGCCACGAACAATACACCGAGTATAAGGCCACCCGGCCCGAAGGCGATCCGCTGCTCTACCAGCAGATGGACCGGGTGCGCCAGGTGGTGGAGACCTTTCGCATTCCCATCTTCGAGGAACCGGGCTACGAGGCCGACGACGTGCTTGGCACGCTTTCCCGCCAGGCGGCGGCGCAAGCGATTCCCACCTTCATCGTCACCGGCGATACCGACGCCTACCAACTGGTGGACGACGTGGTGCGCCTGCTGGTGCCCCGGCCCCGCTCCGGCGAGTTGGCTGAGGTCGGCCCGCCGGAAGTGGCCAAGCGCTTTCAGGGTCTCACCCCGGCGCAAGTAATCGACTACAAGGCGCTGGTGGGCGATACCTCCGACAACGTGCCCGGCGTGCGCGGCATCGGCGCCAAGACGGCCGGCACGCTTTTGCGGAAATACGGCGACATCGACGGCATTCTCGATAACCTCCACGAACTGCCCACCCGCCAGCAGAAGGCGCTGGAACAGGATAAGGAACAGCTTGCCCGCAGCCGGGAGTTGGTGACGATCGTGCGCGACGTGGAGATCACGCTCGAACCGGCGGCCAGCGAACTGGGCAACTACGACCGGGAAGCGGTGCTGGCCCTGTTCCGCGAACTTAGCTTCCGCTCGCTGCTCGACCGCCTGCCGCGGCCGGCCGGCACGGCGGCGGAGCAGGCGGCGCTCTTCGGCGCGGCCGCCGCCGGCGTGCAGGCTCGGGCGCTTAGCGAGATTGGCGCGATCGAGGAACTGTGCGCAACCTTGCGCGACGTAGGCGAGGTCGCCGTCGTGCCCGTCCTCGAACCCGATCCGCCTTCCTGGCCCACCGTGCGGGGGCTGGCGTTCGCCTGGAACGAGCGGGGCACGGCCTACGTTGACGTTGCGGCAGCCCCAGCGCTGCACGCCATCGCGCCGGCGCTGAGCGACCCGGGCGTTCCCAAAGTGGCCTACGACGCCAAGACCTTGAGCCTGGCGCTCCTGGCCCAGGACGTGGCCGTGGCCGGCGTGGTGTTCGATTGCCATCTGGCCGCGTACCTGGCCAACCCCACCGGCGGCCGCGCCAGCACGCTCAACCACATCGTCTTCGATAGCCTCGGCGTCACGCTGGAGGGCGTGGACGCGCTGCGCGACCGCAAGAAGTCACTGGCCGGAGCCGACGGCGGCGCGCTGGCCCAGGCGGCCGCCCAGGAGGCCGGGGCGCTGCTGCCCCTCCGCGCCGCGCTGGCCGCCGACCTGGAGGAGCGGAACGTGCGCGCGCTGCACGACGACCTGGAGTTGCCGCTGGCCGCCGTAATCGCGGAGATGGAGTTCGCCGGCGTCGCCGTGGACGTGGGCTTGCTCGAGAACCTTACACAAGAAATGGCAGCGCGCATTACCGAGATAGAGAGCGCGATCTACGCCGACGTGGGGCACGAGTTCAACATCAAGTCCACCCAGCAACTCGGCAACATCCTCGTCAACGAACTCGGCCTGCCGCTCACCAAGAAGACCAAGACCGGCTACTCCACCGATTCTTCGATCATGGAGGCGCTGCGGGGCGCGCATCCGGTGATCGAGCGCGTGCTGGCCTACCGCCAGCTTACCAAGCTGAAGTCCACCTATCTCGACGCGCTGCCGACCAAGGTCAACCCGGAGACGCGCCGCATCCACACCTCGTTCGAACAGACCGGCGCCGCCACCGGCCGGCTTTCGTCCACCGACCCCAACTTGCAGAACATTCCCATCCGCACCGAGGAGGGACGGAAGATTCGCAAGGCGTTCGTGGCGGGCGGCGCCGGCCGGGCGCTGCTGGCCGCAGACTATTCGCAGATCGACCTGCGCGTGCTGGCGCACCTGAGCCAGGATGAAGAGCTTTGCAAGGCTTTTCGCAACGAGGAAGACATCCATACCTTCACCGCCAGCCAATTGTTCGACGTGGCGATGGACGGCGTCACCGCCGCCATGCGGCGCACCGCCAAGACGGTGAACTTCGGCATCATCTACGGCGTGACGGCCCACGGTCTGGAACAGCGCACCGACCTGAACTACCAGGAAGCGGCGGCATTCATCGAGAACTACCTGAACACCTACGCCGGCGTGCGCGATTATACCGAGAAGACGAAGCAGTTTGCCCACGAGCACGGCTACGTCGAGACCCTGCTGGGCCGACGCCGCTACCTGCCGGAACTGCAAGCCTCGAACCACAACGTGCGCCAGGCCGGCGAGCGCATGGCGATCAATATGCCGGTGCAAGGCACCTCCGCCGACATCATCAAGGTGGCCATGCTCCACGTGGCCGCGCAACTGGCGGCAACCGCACTCCCGGCCCGCATGTTGCTGCAGGTGCACGATGAACTGGTGTTCGAATGCGATGCGGCGGTGATCGACGCGGGCGCGGATCTGGTCGTGCCGCTGATGGAAAACGCGGTGACGCTGGACGTGCCGGTGAAAGTGGACGCCAAAGCCGGCGCAAGCTGGGACGAGATGGAGCCGCTGTGATGAATACGCGCCAACGCCCGGCCGCGATTGCGCGCCTCCACGTAGCGCGGGGGCTTGTCCCCAATGCTGTCGCATTAAACACAATGAGAGTGAAAACAACGCTCGTTTCTCCGGTAGCGCAGGTTTGTAACCTGCGTCTTCCGTAGGGTCAATCCATTTCGTTAGCATTTCTCTTATTCCGGCGGGGGACAAGCCCCCGCGCTACGTTAATGCGACAGTATTGGGGCTTGTCCCCCGCTCGACCGCGACCCGCGGCTCGTGACTGCGGGCTGCAAGACTCTGGAAGAAACAAGATGGAGCCGCTGGGATGAACATCCTGATTACGGCGGGCGCATCCGCCCTGGCCCAAAACCTGGCGGAGGCGCTCGCTACGGAACACGACGTGCGCCTGACGGACGTGGTGGACGCGCCGGGACCGTGGCCGTTCACCCGCTGCGCGCTGGGCCATGATGCGGAGACCGACCGCCTGGTGGCCGGGGTGGACGCGCTCATCCACCTGGCCGCACTTCATTCTGAGAACGCCGCAAGCAAGTCGGAAGACGCGGAGTCCGCGGCGAACCGGCTGCTCGACTACCACACCCGCCGCACCTACAACCTCTTGCTTGCCGCCAGGGCGGCCGGCGTTTCCCGCTGCGTCTACGCCAGCAGCCTGGGCCTCTTCGCGAACTGCGACGAGGATTGGGCAATCGACGAGCAATGGCGGCCCCGGCCCTCCACCGAACCGCCGGTGCTGGCGCGCCATCTGGGCGAGTTCGTCTGCCGCGAATTCGCGCGGGAAGGGCGCATGGCCGTCACGTGCCTGCGCCTGGGAAACCTCAGTGAAGCCGATGCCAGCGCCCCACCGCCGGCCGGCTCCACGCGGCTGGCGCAAGCGGACGCGGTGCGGGCTTTCGCCCGCGCCTTGGCCGCGCCGCCGGAACCGTGGACCGTCTATCACATTCAATCAGAGTTTCCGGGCGCGCGTTTCAGTACCGTAAAGGCGCGCGACGGGTTGGGCTTCACACCGCGCCAGGGAAACCCGGGGAGCGAACGATGAGAGTGCTCATTCTCGGCGGGGCGGCGCGACTGGGGCCCCACGTCATCCGCGCCCTGGAAGGCGACCATACCTTGCGCGTTACCGACGTTGCGCCGGTCTATACGCGGCATGAGTACCGGCGCGTGGACATCGCGGATCCGGAAGACATCCTAAGCGCGGCGGAAGGCATGGACGCCATCGTCAACTGCTCGGTGGTGCGCCCCGACCGGCAAGCGGCGTTCGACGTGAACGCCCGCGGCTGCTACAACATGATGCGCGCGGCGGTGGCCCACGGCATCCCCCGCGTGCTCAATACCGGCCCGCACTTCACCATCCAGGGCGACACCTACACGACGTTCGACTACGAGATAAACCCCGACGTGCCGCCCCATCCCAGCACCAGTCTCTACGCCCTCAGCAAGGGGCTGGGACAGGAGATCTGCAAGGTCTTCACGGAAAACCACGACGTGTACGTGCTCTGCTTCCTCTTCTACAACTTCCGCGACCACGATGAGGTCAACCCGGGGCGCGGCCACCCGTTCGCCATCACCTGGCGCGACGCGGCGCAAGCCATCCGCCTGGGCCTGGCGGTAGACCTGGCGACGCTCCCCTCCCGCTGCGAGGTCTTCAACATCCACGCCGACCTGCCCCACCAACGCTTCTCCAACGAGAAGACCAAGCGCCTGCTGGGCTTCACCCCCCAAGACCGGCTGGAAGCCACGTGGCGCCGGCCCCAGAGCCGCGAATAGCCTGCAAACAGGCATCCTCTCCCTGGGGAGACCTTTGCGAAACCTCGCTGAGAGGCGAAAAGTTCCCTCTCCCTGGGGAGAGGGTTAGGGTGAGGGGAGATTATGCGGCGCCTCATACTGAAGCCTTGCGAAATGAGGCGGAACCGACGAGGATTCCCCCCTCCACCCCGGCCCTCTCCCCAGGGAGAGGGAGTAGAAGGAGCGCCGCCCAAGGTTACGCAAAGGTCTCCTGGGAGAGAGGGGGCAGATGAAGCCCAGCGCGTACGCGCCTCTTATCCCCTCTCCCTCTGGGAGAGGGTTAGGGTGAGGGGGCACAGTTCGTAGGCTCTGCGGCGCATGCGAATGCCACAACGGAGACATTCCCAGCCAACCGCAGAACATCTACCGGCGGACTCTATGCACCCGCTACAGCCAACCGGCAACCCAGGTGGCGATCTCCGCGGCCAATTCTTCGAGGCTTTCGCCGCGGCTGGGTTTGGAAACCTCCAGCGTCCACGGGCCCTGGTAGCCGATCTCGGTGAAGGTGCGGCGGATCGCGGCCCAGTCGAAGTAGTCGAGCGCGGGCGAGTGGTGGTCAACCAGGCCGTCGCGGGCGTCGAGATCGTGGATGTGCGTGCCGCAGAGGCGGTCTCCGGCAACGCGCAGTTCGTCCTCCGGCGCGCGTTCGACCCGGCCGGCGTGTCCAAAGTCCAGGATGAGCCCCACCGAGGCGCGGGGATATGGCTCTATGACCTCTCGCAACTCCGCCATGTTGTTGAACGGCGTTGCCGGATACGGCAAGTTCTCCACAGTGATCCTTACACCGGCCTCCTCGACAACGGGCAGCAGCGCGTCCAGCGAGCGCCGCATCCCCTCTCGAATTTGCTGGGAAATCGCGGGGTCGGCGGAATTCGGCACAAGGGTCAGGCTGGGGATGGGATGAATGACCATTTCGGTCAGGCCGAGATTGCCGGCCATACGCGCGTATTCGCTCAAGACACCGACGCTCTCGCGGTTCCATGCCTCATCCAACGTGCCCAGTATGTATCGGCCCGACGGCGCGTGCATCGTCCGCGCCCGCACCGCCCGCGCCGCGAACAGACGCCGCAGGCGGCGTTCTTCAGCGGCGTCCGCCCCGTGGACGTGCGGCTCTCGTACGTTGAGTTCGGCCTGGGGAAAGCCGACCGCCTCGATGGCGTCCAGCGCCGCGTCAAGTTCGCGGTCCCGGAAGAGCGACGTAGAACAGCTTGTATCTTTCATAGCCTATGTCCTCGGTGGCTGCGTCTTTGGGCCAATTGGGAAACGAGCATCGCCTCTTCCCAGGCGTAGGGGCGCGGCATGTTCTTGGGTACGGGGGCAGGACTTGCGCCTGGTTGTTGGGGCGCGACTTGCGCCTGGGTGGTAGGGGCACGACATGTCGTGCCCCTACCACCCAGGCGCCGCGGCACGGGCGCGGCGCCGCACTCTTACCGCAATTCTTCAGGCCGCCAACGCGGCAAAAGGCCCTACGCCCAATACGCCGTGCCGGGCTCTTCGAAGATCAGAATTTCCTTGAGAAACTTCACGCCCTTTTCCAGGCCCTCGTTGGACGACATCAGGCTATCCTCGTGCTCGATGGAGAGCACGCCGTCGTAGCCCGCCAGGCGCAGTTCGCTCACGATGTCCTTCCAGTAGCCGTAGTCGTGGCCGTAACCGACACTGCGGAAGAGCCACGAGCGGTTCGCCTCGTCGGTGTAGGACTTGGTATCCAGCACGCCGTGCTTGGCCGCGTTCAAGGGATGCACCTTGGTATCCTTGGCGTGGAAGTGGTAGAGCGCGCCGGCCTCGCCCAGTTCGCGAATAACGGCGATGATGTCGCAGCCCTGCCAGAAGAGGTGGCTGGGATCCAGGTTCGCGCCAACCTCCGGGCCGCAGGCTTCCCGCAGTTGCAGGCAGGTCTCGGAATTGTAGACCACGAAACCGGGGTGCATCTCCAGCGCGATGCGGGCGTTGTGCTCCCGCAGGAAGTCGGCCTCTTCCTTCCAGTAGGGGATGACCTTCTTCTCCCACTGCCACTCGAGAATCTCCAGATAATCCGTCGGCCAGGGACACGTCACCCAATTCGGGTATTGCGACCCCTCGGAATCGCCCGGGCAGCCGGAGAAGCCCACCACAGTCTCCACGCCCAGCTTGTGGGCCAGTTGGATGGCCTTGCGCTGGGTCTCGGCGTGCGCCCGCGCGATTTTCGGGTTGGGATGCAGCGGATTGCCGTGGGCGGCCAGCGCGCAAATCTCCATGTCGCGGCTGGTCACGGCATTGAGAAAAGCGTCGCACGCCTTGTCGTCGTGCAGCAGCGCGTCCGGGTCGCAGTGGGCGTTGCCGGGATAGTTGCCGCAGCCGATCTCCACGGACTGCACGCCCAGGTCGCGCAGGTAGTCCAACGCCTCCTCGAAGGGCAAATCGCCCAAGAGCACCGTCAATACGCCAAGTTTCATGGTTCGCGCCTCCTCGTGCGTTCACGTCTCGCTACGATGATTTTACTCCGAAGAGAGTCCGCAGTCTTCCGTCGCCTGGGCGCTCTCCGCGCTCGCGCTCAACGCTTGGCTGGACCGAAGACCGCTGTTGCCAAGCACACTCGTACGTGTGCGCGTCAGGATTGCGCATTCGCTTCCCAGTCGAGGCCGGTGGTGAACACGTCACCCTTTATCTCAATCTTGCCTCGCAGGCTGCCGATCAGGTCGCCATTGTTGCCGCCAAGCGGCAAGACGTGAGCGACGGGCTTGCCGTCTCTTGTAATGATGAGGCCGCCGGCTTCCATTTCGTCCAGCAACTCCAGACACCGTTTCTTGAATTCCTCGGCCTCAATCTTCTTCATAATCGCCTCTCTCAGTATTGTATTGGAACCAGCGCGCCGCCGTTGGCCGCTGACTCCAGCACCGCGTCGCAGATCACGGCGGCCCGGTAGCCGTCCTCGAAATCGGCGGCGTAGGGCGCGACCGGCGTATCGTTCACGATGGCGTCCAGCAGGTGCGTGAGTTCGTGCACGAACGTATGCTCCCAGCCGATGATGTGGCCGTGGGGCCACCAATACTTCCAGAAGGGATGGTCGGCCTCGGTGACGAGCACCTGGCGGAAGCCCTGGGCGTGCGCGCCCGGCTCGCTGTCGCTGAGATGGACTTCAAGCTCGTTCAGCCGCTCCATGTTGAAGACGATGCTGCCCTTGGAGCCGTTGATCTCGATGCGCTGGTGGTTCTTGCGCCCGTTGGCGTAGCGGCTGGCTTCCAGCGTGCCGATCGCGCCATTCGCAAACTGCACCAGCGAGACGAACGCATCGTCCACGTCCACGGTGTCCCGTCCGCCGTCGTCGGTGGGGCGATCCTTGATGAACGTCTGCGTGAGACCCGATACGGCGGTGGGTTCGCCGACCAGGAAGCGCGCCAGGTCGATGATGTGCGCGCCCAGGTCGCCTAGCGCGCCGCTGCCCGCGATGTCCTTCTTCAAGCGCCAGACCATGGGAAACTGCGGGTCCATGATCCACTCTTGCAGGTAGACCGCCCGGAAGTGGTATATCTGTCCCAACTCGCCGCGCTCGATCATTTCGCGCGCCAGCCGCAGCGCCGGCACGAAGCGGTAGTTGAAGGCGCAGGCGTGTTTCACCCCGGCCTTTTGCACCGCCTCCAGCATCGGCTTAGCTTCCGCGGCCGTGCGCGCCAGGGGCTTCTCGCAAATGATGTGCTTGCCGGCCTCGGCGGCGGCGATGCACGGCTCGGCGTGCACGTCGTTCGGGCCGCCGTTATCGAAAAGCTGAATCGCGTCGTCCTGGACCAGATCGCGCCAGTCGGTGCAGTATTTCTGAAAGCCGTAGCGGGCGGCGGCGTCCCGCACCGCGCCCTCATTGCGCCCGCAAATCGATACCAGCGCCGGCACGGCCGGCAACGGATCGACCATATAGGGAATCTTGCGCAGGGCGTTGCTGTGGGCCTTGCCCATGAAGGCGTAGCCCAACATCCCCACGCCAATCTCCGGCGCGTCCTCCCGGCCGGACGTCTCTCCCATGGTGACGAAACCAACGTCTTCAGACATAACACTCCTCCATCCTTGCTCTCTCATGGCCGCGGCATGTGCGATTTGAACAACGGCGCAGAACCGCTACGTCGCAAACGCAACGGCCACCGTCTCGATCTCATAGCCGCCCAGCGGTACCGTTACCGTGTTGCCGGAAACCGCAAGTTCCGTTTCCAAGTCACCCATGAGGTTCGTCACCCACGCCGCTTCCACCGCGCGCGGCAGTTGCAGCGTGACCGTCGCGTCCTCGCCGTGCGCTTCGAAGAGTCGCAGCAGCCAGTTGCCGGCGCGGTCCGGATGCTCCTGGATGGTGGTAATCACCACGTTCGGCGCGTCCACGCGCACGAAACTCTCCGCATCGCTCAGGAACGTGTTGCCCGCGAACGGCTGCATCGGCGCCGCCGTAGCCAGCTTGGTGGCTTGCAGCGGGTTCCAGTGCTGCCAGCCGACGCGCTCGGCGTTCGCGCCCCGCCAGCCGCCTTCGTGGGGCACGAGCGTGGCGTGATAGGTGTGCACGCCGAGATTCGGGTACTCGAAGAAGGGCGTGCCGCAGGAATAGGCCGTGCGAATGAGATTCGCATAGGCGGTCGTTCCCTTGATGGCGTGGCCGCAGTTGCTCGTGCCCAGCGTGACGCCGTATTCGCCGTTGGAAACGTCCAGCCACTTCTGCACCCAGCGCGTGCCGTCGCCGCGATAGGTATTCGGCACCTCGCCCTGGCCAAAGACCACGTTGCCGAAAGGCACTTCATAGGTCACCTCGCCGTCCGGCACGTTCCAGGGCAAGGCCAGGCGCACCTGGGTATTCTTCGTGCCGTTCCAGTCGATGGTGGTGGTCAGATCCACGCGCGGTTCGTGATTGTGCAGGCGGATCTGCTGCTCGATTGGGGCTTCCCGCACGTGGCTGCGCAGGCAGACCGTCGTCCAGATGGGGCCGCGCTCCACCCACTGCACCTGGGTGGGCCCGTCGCTGGCGCGCCACTCCCGGCCGGTGAAGTTCGTGTCCGCCAGCCACTGTTCGCCTCTGGCCTGCACTTCCAGCGCCTCGTCGGTGGTCGGCACCTTCATAGCCTGCTCGTCCTGGGAGTCTTCCAGATCGTAGCGCAGGTCTTCGATCACCACCACCTCGTTGAAGTAGTGGTCGGCCTGGGCGGCGAGTTCCACAGACGAACCGTCCGGCCGCTTCCATTGCAGGCTCTTCACCATGCCGCCGGTAACGTCCAGGCGGAAGTGGTCGTTCTCCACCACGTGTTCCATCGTCGTGCGGCGGGTGTTCTGGTCGCTGGCGCCGACCCTTGGTTCCAGGTAGAACGCCTTGATGCCCAGCGACGGCACGTCCTTCGCCAGGAACGCGAAGTCCACCCGCGAATAACCGAAACCGGCAAAGTCCACCCGGTCGTCGCCGGCGTTCTGGGCGTTGAGCACCTGGCACGGCATCTCGTTGCCCTGCCCGTCGGTAACGCGGACGCCGGTGACGTTATCCCCGTTGAACTCCATGTAGTCTTCCACCACGTCCGAGCGATCCCAGTTGAGCGGGTTGCTGACGAGCAGCGTGCGCGCCTCGTCGCTGGGCGGCGCGTAGTTCACGTGGGTGGCGAACTGGTTGTTCGCCTCGCGCGCGATCTCCATACCGACCATGTGGGCGTGCACGGCGGTCTTGTAGCGCACGTCGTCGTTGAGTTCGCCGTGCCTGCCGCCGACGTTGTGGTCGTGGCAGTTGTAGAGGTCTTCCCACGCCGGATCAAGCTCGGCGCGCGGGTACGCCCCCAGTCCCAGCAAGCCGCGAATAGCCGAAAGTTTCTCCGCGCTCGCCAGCGCATTCTCCGCGCGGCGCGCTTCCAGATAGACCCGGGGCGCAAATGCCGGAATGGAATAGAAGGCATACGGAGAGTGGCCGCCGTAGACGGGCAGGTCGTCCACCTTGCCGGTGCGCTCAGCCGCCTCGAAGAAACCCGTGATCGTAGAGAAGCTGAAGTTCAGCTTGCCTTCAGCGGTAAGTTTCTTTGCAGCAGCCACCATGTCCTCCGGTACCGGCGGACGCAGGTCGGACTGGCCCATCATCAGCAGCACCGGCAGCGGCCAGAGACGCATGGCCTCGGAAATCGAGTACACTTCCGGTTCATCGCCCTCGTAGTCGGGCAGCCAGCCGAATTCCGGGTTGGTGAGCAGGAAGGCCCAGCCGTAGTTGTTCATGTGGTTGGCCGCCAGCACCCGCGAGCCGTCGGGCGCTTCCCACCAATGCACCGGCGAATAGGGCCGAAAACGGGTGTAGGAGAAATACTTCACCCCGGCCTTGGCGAGGAGTTGGGGCGTCTGCGGTGTGTGGCCGGGCAAGTCGGAGTGCTGCGCCGTGGGCAGGTCGCAATCCAGCACGTCCCGGGCGAAGCGCTTGGCGTGCACAATTTCGCGCACCATGATCTCGCCGTCCAGGATGTCCTCCATGTAGCCCACCATGGCGGCGGTGGTTTCGAGCTTGCGCTCCTTGATAAGCTGCTTCACCGTGGGCAGGTACTCCGGGAAGCGCGTGATGAAGTGGCGCAGAAAGGCGGCGTACTCAACCGTGAAGCGGTAGTCCGGCGCCGGGCCGGTGATGGCGTCAATCGAGCCTTTGATAAGCTCGTCGGCGTAGGCCAGGCACTCGGAGATGCCCGCGCACCAGCCAAAATCGAAGTGCGCGCCCGGCACGATGAAGATCTCTTCCGGCAGCGTTACCTCATCGAAAGGGACCACCGTTGCCTTGCGAACGCTGTTGACCTCCGCGGGCCACGTCTTGATTGCCATGGGATTGCTCTTCTCCTCCGGTTACAACTAAGCCGGCTACAGGATGCACTCCATTTCGCGGGCGTTGTGGGAACTCCCCGGGATCAGCCGCGTCTGTCTGAAGCCCTGCTTCTCGTAGACGTGCCGCGCCCGTGCGTTGTCGCCGTCCACAGTGAGTATGATACGCCTTTTGCCCAATTGCCGCGCAACCGCCTTGAGATGCCGCATGATTGCCTGCCCAAGCCCCACTTCCTGATACGCGTCGGCCACCGCGATGCCGAGCACCGGCCGGGCGGACTGGAGGTTCTCGAAGAAGCCATAGCCCGCCGGAACTTCCTTGCCGCCGGCGTCTACAAGGGCGAGAAAGCGGATGACGTCCGGGCCTTCAGCGGCGGCCGCCAGGTCGCGCGCCACGTCATGCGTCCACGGCGTGTGCGGCCGGAACCAGGCGCGGGTCTGGGGCCCCAGGCTGCGGAAGAAGGCGTAGAGAACGCCGGCGTCCCCGGCGCGCAGGCAGTGGAAGCGCACCGCGCCGAGCGCAGGCAGCGTGATGGACTTCTCGAATGCGGGGTCTACCACGGGTTGACTCCGGAGACTATCCTCTGCCGCGCGAGCGGCCCGCCTTCAACGCGAAACCTGAACTCATGCACGCGACGCGCCACTCTGCTACGGTGTTGCCATGGGAATGAGACACACTGATAGTACCATTTAAGGGCGGCGTGAAGCGGAACGGGAAGGACCAGAGATTATGAAGTGCCTGCTGCTCTCTAAGCCACTGGAAAACCTCTCCTACGAAGAGCTTGCCGACACCGCGGCGGAACTTGGCATGGACGGCGTTGACCTGACGGTGCGCGCGCCCGGACACGTCCTGCCGGAGCGGGTGAAGACCGATCTGCCCAAGGCGGCCCGCGCCATGCGCAGCCGGGGCCTGGCAATCGGCTGGCTGACCACGGCTATCGAAAGCGCCGGTTCACCCCACGCCGAAGCAATCCTCGCCACGGCCGCCGACTTGGGCATCATGCAGTTCAAGCTGGGCTACTACCGCTACGCCGGTTTTGGGGAAATGCGCCGCCAGATCGACGCGGTGCGCGCGCAGTTGCGCGGCATCGAGCGGCTCTGCCTGAAGCACAACGTTCAGGCCGGCATCCACGCTCACTACGGCCCCACGCTCTCCGCCACGACGCACGTCGTCTCCCTGCTGCTGGAAGGCTTCGATCCCGCCGCCGTCTGCTACTATCCCGATTTGGGACACATGGGCATCGAGGGCAGTTTCGGCGGCTGGATGCACGGTCTCGACCTGCTGGCGGACCGCATCGACATGCTCGCTCTGGAAAACGTCGCCCAGTTTCGCGAAGAGGACCCGGACACCGGCGCGGCGCGCTGGCGGACCAAAGTCGTGCCTTTCGACCAGGGATTCGTGCCCTTCCCCGACGCCTTCCGCTGCCTCAAGAGCATCGGCTACACCGGCTACGCCTCGTTCCAGGCCGAATACCGGGGCGCGAACAGCTTCAAAGACATGAACCAGACGGAACTGCTCGCCCAGGTCAAGCGAGACCTCCAATACACCAAGCAACTCGCGAACGAGGTGGGTCTCTAGTTCCATCCTCTCTACCGTAGCGCGGGGGCTTGTCCCCCGCCTCCGTCCCACCACCGTAGCGCGGGGGCTTGTCCCCCGCTCCGTTCCGCCACCGGCCCCGCAACCGCAGGGGCGCGCTTCCATCTCCCTTTGCAGTGCTACAATGGTCACACAACGCGCAAGTCCTCAAAGCCACATCCGGCAAGCGCGCTAATGCGCACACGGCAGTGCCCGCAATGAGAGAGAAACAAGGGAGCAAGAGCCAATGGAACGTCCGAACATCATCCTGATCACCACCGACGAACAGCGCTGGGACACCCTCGGCTGCTACGGCAACCAAAAGGTCAAAACGCCCACGTTGGACGCGCTGGCGGCCAAAGGCACGCTGTTCGCCAAGGCCTACAACCAGAATCCGGTGTGCATCCCGGCGCGCGCCTGTTTGCAGACCGGCCGCTACACCCACCAGCACGGCGTCACCTACATGGAAGCGGCCGTGGACAGCACGCCCGGCCTGCCGCCCTGGGAGCGCACCTTCATGGAAGCGTTGCAGGACGCCGGCTACGTCACCGCCGCGTTCGGCAAGATTCACATGATGCCGCCCAAAGGCTTCAACGAGACCCAACTCACCGGCGGCAAAGGCGCGCGCTGGACGCAGTCCTACGGCTCGCCGCTCGGTCCCGGCCCCTTGGGCCCGGTCTACGCCCGCTGGCTGGATTCCGTCCATCCCGGCGGCTACGAACTGATCTACGAACAGCGCCGCGAACCCGACTACCGCCAATTCATGACCGCAATTTCCAACGTGCTGCCGCTGGAAGAGTACATCGACACCTGGATCACCGAGAATACCCGCGAGTTCGTGGCCCGCGACCACGACCGGCCGTTCTTCGCCTGGTGCGGCATCTGCGGGCCTCACGGGCCGTTCGACCCGCCCAAGCCTTATGACACCATGTACCCGCTGGATTACGTGGACGTTTCGCCCACCTACCTGGCGGACGACAGCGACAAGCCCAAGCACCTGCAGAACGGCGGCGGCCGCTTCGCCAAACTGCCGGACGACAGCCTCATCCGCCGGGTCACGGCCTTCTACTGGGGCCTCTGCACCTACATCGACGACATGATGGAGCGCCTCTTCCAGACGCTGGCCGAGTGCGGCAAGGCGGACAACACCCTCATCATCTTCACCAGCGACCACGGCGACCACATGGGCGACTGGTCGCGCGGCGGCAAAGGCACCTTCTGGGAAGGCTCCGCCCGCGTGCCCTTCATCGTCGCGCCGCCGGCTAACATGCCCCGCGTCCCGCACGTGGACGGCGTGATCGAGACCTTCCAGGTGGCGCCGACCATCCTCGACTACGCGGGCGTGGAGATCCCTGGAGAAATGCAGGCCGCCAGCCTGAAGCCGGTGGTGGAAGGCGCCGCCGACGCGCCGGGCGTCGCGCTCTGCGCGTTCGAGGACAACAACCAGGTCGTGCGCGGCAAGTCGATCACCACCAACCGCTACAAGTACGCCGTTTGGAACACCCCGGACGGCCAGGAACTCTACGACATGGAGGAAGACCCGCTGGAGACGCGCAACCTGGCCCGCGACCCCGGCTCCCGCGACCTGGTGCTCCAGCACGAGAACATGCTGCTCCAGCATCTCCTGGATAGCGAAAAGCCCATACGCCGCTGGTAGCGCCCGGCAGGACAACCACCGGCGCTAACGCTCTCCTGTAGTGATCTCTCCCAGCACTCTTACCCCGGGGACATGCCCCAAAGCTCCCTCTCCCTGGGGAGAGGCTGACAGGGGTAGGCACGTGTCATTCCGAGCGGAGCGAGGAATCTAGAACCGACGTTTTTGCAGCGAAAGCCTTAGATTCCTCTCTCCGCTGCGCTCCGCTCGGAATGACACGTGAAGTCGGATGTAGAATGCCTACCTCTGTCAGCTGGGGAGAGGGCCGGGGTGAGGGGAAACCGTTAAGGAGACAGCAAGGCCCAGCCAGTCAGGCGTAACCCGCCAAGCCTGCCCCCGTACTCTATACCAGCCTCTCGCCGCGCGTACGGCTACGCTCTCCGGCCGTCTAGCTCAAGCGCGGAGCGCAGCCGCTCCACTACCTGCTCCCAGATGGGGATGCCGTTCACGCCCTCGCGCTCGATGCTGCACGCGGCGGCGGCGTTGGCATGGTAGGCGGCGGCGATCGGGTCGCCGCTCGCGGCGTAGGTGATCAGAAACGCCGCGGCGAAGACGTCGCCCGCGCCGGTCGGATCCACGTCTCGCGCGGGAGCGGCGTCGAGTTCGTAGACCTTGCGTTTGACGGTGTCGTAGAGCCGCGCGCCCTCGTCTCCCAGGGTTTCCAGCGCCAGAGGAGCCAACTCCGCGTACGCCTCGGCCAGCGGCACGCTGAACCCCACGTCTTCATCCGAAAAGAAGAGCGCGTCGTAGGCCGGAAACTCGTGATCGGCGCGCGGCCAGAGCCGCCGGTAGATGCGTCCACGGTTGTGACCGCGCAGGCGGCCCTGAATCGTCAAGCCGACCAGCGACTCTTCCGGAAAGAACCCGGCGAATTTTGTTGAGACGTCATGCAGGACCGGCCCCACGAGCGCGACGCGGGCGCCCCGCCAGGCGGTCGGCACGTGGCGCGGCAGGATCTGCGTGGCTTTGGCGTGCAGGCGCTGATCGCGTCCCGTCTCCGTATAGGTGTTTTCCATCGTCGTCGTGGCCGGCGCCGGGACCGCGTGCAGCAGCACGCCGTCGCCAAGCAGCGCACGATAGGCGGGCACGTCTTCCGCCGCCAGGGAGGTGACCACGGCAACCGGCAGGCCCCAGGCGCGGGCCAGCAGCGCGGCGTAAGTGACCGTGCCGCCCCAGCGCCAGCCGCCGGGGGCAATGTCCCGCACGGCGTGGCCGACGGCAAGAAACACCGGCGTTATGGAATCGGAATCGTCCACGTCACGCGCCTCTCGCGCCGCCATCCGGGTTTACCATGCGCCCCGCCGCCGTAGCCGTGGTAGGGGCACGACATGTCGTGCCCCTACCACGGCGGGGATGAATGTGCCCCATGTCCGTTGGCGGCCGCGGCGCATACGGAACCGCGCGTCAGGGAGAACATTCCTGCCACGCCATGGCTTGGGCGTCCACCGCCGCGCGTGTGGTCTCCAGGGCATCGGCGGTGGCCGCCGCCCGCAAACCGTCGTCGCCAAGGGTCGTGAGCGCGGCGTCGAGCATGGCGGCGGTAGCCTCGTTATCAGCGTGTCCGGCAACGGTCGGTGCCAGAGGACGCCCCAGCGCGGTGTACCCCGCGCGGCCCGCGCCGTCGGGCGGGATTTCCGGCGGCGCTTCGCCCCAAAGCTGGAGTTTGCCGCCGCTGATCCAGGCCGTGCCCTCCGTGCCAATTATGTTGAGTTCGTGAAAAGGCACAGCCGCCGCCGGCGCGAGCCAGTTGCACACCACCACACCCTCGCCGCCGCCGGCCAGCCGGGCGCGCGCCATTCCCGCGTCCTCGAAGTCCGCGTAATCGGTCTTGCCCATGCGGCGCGTGGCGGCGTACGTCACGGTCAGGTCTCCGCCCAGCCACCGCAGCGCGTCCAGGTCGTGCACGGCGAGGTTCGTGAGAATGCCGCCGTGAGTCTTCGTCGCAAAGAAGGCCTGGGTGCGGGGCGTAGCCACGACCTGCTGCGAGTTGATGATTACCGCCTGCGTAATCTCGCCCAGCGCCCCCCGCGCCAGCGCCGCCCGCAGGTCCGCGTAGGCCGACGTAAAGCGCAACGGCAGCAGCAAGACCACACCGCCGCCCGACGCCGCCTGCGCTTCCGCCACCTCGTCAAGCTGCGCCGGAGTAATCGCCAGCGGCGCGTGGGCGATTACGTGCTTGCCGGCGCGCAGGGCTTCTGCAATGATCGCCGCCTTCTCGCCGTTGGGCGTCGCCACCAGCACGGCGTCCACGGCCGTTTCCGCCAGCAGCCGTGCCAGGCGCGGAAAGACCGGCACGCGGTAGCGCCCCGCCGCCGCCATGCGCAGCCGCCCGCTCCGTTCGGCAATTGCCGCGAGCGTGGCGGCATCATGGCCCCGCAGCCGGTCGAGCACACGGTAGATTTCGTCGTGTTCCAAACCGACGGCGGCAATGCGCAGCGGAGCGGCCTCTTTTAAGACAGCGTTCACGAGTGAACCCCTGGCGCAACCCGCGCCGGCAGGCGAAAAACCTCCCTCTCCCTGGGGAGAGGCCCGGGGTGAGGGGAAATCTTCAACGTCCCGACCTAATCACGCGCTCTTGCCAGCGTTGCGGACAGGTCTCCGAGGGGCACTTCTCAATCGCGGTCTTCACGATCCGGCTTGTTTTCAAACTGTCATTCCGAGCGCAGCGAGGAATCTAGGGTGAGTGCCCTACGCAGCCCATTGAGCTCAGCGCCCTGGATTACTCACTTCGCTACGCTCCGTTCGGAATGACAAGACTTTGCCACGCGCGCCCCGCACTTTCGCAAATGCAACCGCCGCTACACTATCTAAACTGCCGCCGCGCTACTGCAAGCACCGCTGCGCTGTGCTACCACCGCTACACGTCACTTGCAGCGCCGGCCGCGCCGTTGCTCCTGCCGTTCGTCTGCGCCTCCGACAGTTCTGCTTCCCGGGCGTTCGCCACTTCGGCGTCGATCGGGTAGCGGTAGACCTTGCCCTCGTAGTTCCTCAGCACGATCTCGTCGTCGGTGATCTCCTGGATGAAGTCCGGCGTCACCGGGATCTTGCCGCCGCCCTGGGGGGCGTCGATGACGAAGTGGGGCACGGCCATGCCGCTGGTGTGGCCCTGGATCGCCTTGATGATCTCCAGGCCCTTCTCCACGGCGGTGCGGAAGTGGCTGGTGCCGGTGACCAGGTCCGCCTGGTAGAGGTAGTAGGGCTTGACCCGAATCGTCAGCAGTTTCTGCACCAGTTCCTTCATCACCTCCGGGTCGTCGTTCACGCCGCGCAGAAGCACGCTCTGGTTGCCCAGGGGAATGCCGTAGTCGGCCATGCGTTCGCAGGCGCGGGTGGATTCCGGCGTAATCTCGCGCGGGTGGTTGAAGTGCGTGTTCAGATAGACCGGATGGTAGCGTTGCATGATTTCGCAGAGGTTGTCCGTAATGCGGTGGGGCAAGGTGACCGGCATGCGGGAATCCAGGCGGATGATCTCCATGTGCGGAATGGCGCGCAAGCCCTTCAGAATGTATTCGATCTGGTGGTCGAGCAGCATGAACGGGTCGCCGCCGGAGATGATCACGTCGCGGACTTCCGGGTGGGTGGCGATGTACTCGATCTGGCGGTCCCAGTCTGCCTGGCGCACGGCGTTGCGGCTGCCCACCTCGCGGCGGCGCGTGCAGAAGCGGCAGTACATGGCGCACTGCAACTGCACCACCATCAACACCCGGTCCGGATAGCGGTGCGTCAGATAGGGCACCGGCGCGTCCATGTCCTCGGCCAGGGGATCCATGGTGGTCAGGGAGTCGCTGTGGTCCAGTTCCATCTCGTCGGGAATGGCCTGCCGCCAGATGGGATCGTTGACCTCCTCGATCAAGCCGAGGTAGTAGGGGTTGATGCGCACCGGGAAGTTCTTGTGCAGGCTGGCCGCCGTCTCAGCGTCCAGGCCCAGGCGTTCGCCCAGATCGTCGATGAGCTTCTCCGGCCGGTTGATGCCCGCCGCCAGGAGTTCCTGCCACTCTTCCTTCTGTCGCTTTACTTGCGGTTGTGGTAATGCCATTCCCGTTCCTTTTTCTTACGAATCCCCCGCAGGTTACGCGCAGGTTGCAAACCGACGCTACCGGCGTTCTCCAGGTCCAGTTTTGTTGTTTCACCCTCACCCTAGCCCTCTCCCTCAGGGAGAGGGGACAGGACTGGTATCCTAGCCCTCATCCTAACGCTCTCCCTCAGGGAGAGGGGATAAGATTGGAATTCGATTACGCGCCTGAATGAGGGCGAAGGGGTACGAGTGACTCATAGGTCGAGATCCACGCCATCGTCGCTAATGGCGGCGGGTACCATTACCGCGTCCACCATGCCGTGGATGAGTTTCTTGTCAGCCGGCACGATTGTGACCAGGACGCCGGCAAGTCTCGTCTCGTCATTCACCACGAAGTAGTATGGGCTGAAGCGCACGCGGCCGTTCATCTTGCGCACGGAATCCCGCGCAAAGTCGTAGTAGCGCGTGGCGTAGCGTTTACCGTGGTGGAATTTTTGCAGGACGTGGGGTGTGGTGGTGAAAGCCTCGAGCGCGGATTCCACGGCGGCGTCCCATTCCGTTTCAGGCCGGTCGTGGCCGATGGTAACGCCCCGGCTGCCCCAGGCCGTGGCCGCGTAGCCGGAAGGCTTGATGACGAGACGCCGGTCCGCCTGGCCCAAACCCTTGAGTTGGCTCCAGTCCGTTACCGGCCGTTTGGCGATTTCCAGTCCCGGCACCACCGCCTGCGGCGGCAAGGGGCGCGGATCGAGAATCCACGTCTGCGGTATCACCTTCCGCAAGGCGGCGACGGTCTTTGCGCCCATCTCCTGCCGCCAGTGCTCCGCCAGCACAGGGTGATGGAAGAGAGCGAAGAGCAGTTTTTCCTCCAGGTACGCCTTCACCGGCGGGGTCATGGCGACCAGTTGCTTGCGCGCGGCGTGGAGGAGCAGGTCGTAATTCGGGATGTTCTTCAGGTCGAAGAGTTCGAAGAAGCGGTAGAGCGTGTCGATGGGCCGGCCGTCGAGCAGCAAACCGTCCTCGCGCAGCACGATCTCTTCCGGCTTGGCGCACCCGCTGCTCATGCCCAGCGCGCGCAACTGCTCGGAGACCCACTGCATTTCGGGACGGTAGTCGGTGGATTCATCGGAAACGGCAATCGCCAACTGCGGGTCGTCCTTGCCGGCAAAGCCGCGGATCATCGCGCCGAAGCCTTCCACCATGCCGTTCGCGCCGCCGACCATGCTGAAACCCAGGCTGCCGTAGTGCTGCTGCATGCTGCCGGTCAGGCCGATGCCGCCGGGAACGGAATCGAGTTCGGCGGCCTTCACGCCGTCGGACGTCAGCAGGAGGTCGGGCCGGATCACCCCCGGCAGGTCGCGCCGGAAGCGGTTCATGCGACCGTAGTCGATGACGGTTTCGCTCTTGCCGATGTCGAGATATTCGTGGAAGAAGGCGGGGATCGTGCCGCGCAGGCTGCGCTTGTAGAGGCGGTTCGCCGCGCTATAGAACGCCAGCAACCGCTCACCCAGTTGGCGCAGCTTTTCATGGCTTGCGGGCGTGATGAGGAACGGTTCCGGCGCGATGCGCCACGAGGCGCGCGATCCCTCTACCAACGGACGGCTGGCCTCGCCAAACAACCCGCTGGCAGGCACCCGCTCGTTCAGCGCCAGGCTGCGGGCGCGGGCGTCGGTTTCCGCGCGCTCGGCAACGAGCGCAGGCTCGGCTACGGGCGCGGGCGCGGCGCAGGTGAGCGCGGGGTCACCCTGGCTGCTGGCGGCCTGCCGCTCCGGGGCCGTACATGGCGAGTCTTTCGGCATCAGTGCACACTCAGATTCTTGAATCGCTCCATTACTTCATTATTTATAGGATACCACGCGCCTCTGCGAGTGCCAACAGAGCGCGGCGGCAGGGGCTCGTTGCCGCTAGATGCGGCGCCAAACTCTACGCCTGCCGGAGAGGGCGCGCAGCGTCTGGAACGGTAGGAAGCAAGCCTTTTCACCCCCATCCCAACTTTCCCCCTCAATGGGCTGACAGAGGTAGGCATTCTACATCCGACTTCACGTGTCATTCCGAGCGGAGCGCAGCGGAGAGAGGAATCTAAGGCTTTCGCTGCAAAAACGTCGGTTCTAGATTCCGCGAACCCTGTTCGACGCTCCGCTCGGAATGACACTTGCCTACCCCTGTCAGCCCTCGATGGGGAAGGGGTAATGCAGGGGTCTTCTCACAATAACCCGGTAGCCGTTCGTCCTGAGCGCGTCGAAGGATGAACGGCTACCGGCCTCACGCCCAACCTATGCGCCGGACTCTTCTTCCCGCCCGGCCTCGCCACTCGCCCGTTCCTCGCGGAGCGCATTGACCTCGCGCCGCAGGTCGCCAAGCTGCCGGGTGACCCAGAAGAAGTAGCCGAACAACACTACCCAGAAGATAGCGAACGCGGCGAACAGGTAATCGAAGTTCTGTACGGATTCCACGTCAATACTCCTCAATTGCTTTCAACTCGAGGACGCGCGCAGGGAACGCAGCGTTTCCCGCATTTCATCGATTTGCAGGCGCTGCCGCACCAGGAAGAGCGCCAGCGCCGTAAAGACCGCGATGCAGAAGAGCACGGTATACCACATGCTCGCCGGCAGGGCCGCCTCGGCCGTGGCGACGATGGGTTCCGGGTGCAGCGTGCGCCACCAGCGCACGGACATGTGCACGATGGGCACGTCGATGAAGCCGATGATGCCGACGATGGCGGCAAAGCGCCGGCCGCGCTCCGGGTCGCCGACGAAGCCGCGCAGCATGAGGTAGACCACGTAGATGAGCCAGAGCACGAGCGTGGACGTCAGGCGCGGGTCCCACGTCCAGTACGTGCCCCAAATCGGCTTGCCCCAAATCGAGCCGCTGACCAGCGTAATCGTGGTGAAGACCACTCCGATTTCCGCCCAGGCGCGGGCGATGCGGTCTTTGCGCTCGCTTGGCCGCCGGAGATAGAGAATGCTCGCTACGAAGACGATGAAGAAACCCAGATAGGCGTTCCAGATCGACGCCAGGTGAATGTAGAAGACCTTCTGCACCGCGCCTTGCACGGCCTCAACCGGCGTGTAGATGAAGATCAGCCACAGCGCCGCGGTCATGCCGACCAACGCGGCAACGCCCAGCGCGTCGTCTATCCAACTGCGCCCGCCTGTGCCCCTCCTGCTCAACAACATTGGCATCCTTTCCTGCAACGGCAATCCGCCGCAAAGTTGCACGTGGGTACGATGTTCTTCCTGCCTATGCCCGTGATAGTGTTCTTTCCGCCTACGCCCGGGTTTAGTATTCTTGCCCACACCCCAATTGCGCTGGAGGCCGCCTCCCCGTAGCGCGGGGCCTTGCCACCCGCTTTTCGCCTCGGGCAGGCACAAGGCCTGCCCCTACCGGTTAGCCGTAGCGCGGGGGCTCGTCCCCCGCCTCTTGCCGTACGGGCCTTACCCGCCCGCGTCCGCTCGCCCCGCCTCCCCGTAGCGCGGGGCTTGTCACCCGCTTTTCGCCTCGGGCAGGCACAAGGCCTGCCCCTACCGGTTAGCCGTAGCGCGGGGGCTTGTCCCCCGCCTCTTGCCGTACGGGCTTACCCGCCCGCGTCCGCTCGCCCCGCCTCGCCTCCCCGTAGCGCGGGGCTTGTCACCCGCTTTTCGCCTCGGGCAGGCACAAGGCCTGCCCCTACCGGTTAGCCGTAGCGCGGGGGCTTGTCCCCCGCCTCTTGCCGCACGGCCCTTGCCCGACCGTGTCCGCTCGCCCCACGCCGCCTCTGTCTCTTCAAATCTTGACAACTCGATGAGCCTGCGCACAGCCGTTCGCCTTGAGCCTGTCGAAAGGTGAGCGGCGGGTTGGTTTGTGGTGCACGGTACCACCCGTTCATACTTCGACGGGCTCAGCACGAACGGGTAGTAGCGCGCTCCCAGGTCCAAAGCGCCAACACTGGGGCTTGTCTACTTCCGCTCCTGCTCACTTTGCGCATCTGATTAATGTATGCGCACGTTTGTAAAGCTACCTTAACTCCCATGCGGTCTTACAGTATACACCGTTCGTCCCGCCTCCGCGCGAATCATACGGCCGCGTTCATCCTTCAATCGCGTACTCGAATAGCAAGTACGAAAGGGTAAGAAAAATCACGTCGAAGGCGATCAGCAGGCCGACCCACGGCGGGCCGCCTGTCACTCCATCGATGGCACTGCTCGTTGCCTGCACCGCGCCGATGAGCACCGGCACGGTCGTGGGCAGGAGCAGGAGCGGCAGCAGCGCCTCCCGCGCCCGGCTGTGGGCCACCATTGCCGAGAAGATCGTGCCCAGCGTAGCGAAGCCCAGCGTGCCCAGCCCCGTGATGAGGAGCACGTCCGGCCGGAGCACGGGCAGGTCGAAGAGCAGCGCGAACAGGGGCAGCGCCACCGCTTCCATGATGAAGAGGTAGAGCAGGTTTGCCAGCAGTTTGCCGATGAAGAGCGCGCCCCGGTCGATGGGAGCGAGCAGCAGGCCGTCCAGCGTGCCGCGCTCGTGTTCGCGCACGAACGCGCGGCCCATGCCCAGCATTGCTGCAAAGGCGATCGTGAGCCAGAGCAGCCCCGGCCCTACGTCCCGCACCACCGGCCCCCGCAGGTCCAAAGCGAGGTTGAAGATGATGAGCGTGAGCACGGCAAAGGTGAGCATCACGTTCAGCAAGTCGCGCGCCCGCGCCTCGACCAGGAGATCCTTGCGCACCACCGCGATTACCTGCCGCGCGGCCAGGATCATGGCGCGGCTCCCGCCAGGCGGTAGGCCTCTTGCAGCGCCGCGCGATCGAGGCGCCCGCTCGCGGCCTGATAGACCGGCCGCCCCCGCGCCAGCACCGCCACGCGGTCGCACAACGCCAGCGCGCGCTCCAGATTGTGGGTAGTCAGAACGACCGTCCGGGCCGGAATGGCGCGGCCTTCCACCAGAGACGCCAGCAACGCCAGGTGTTCCTGGTCCAGGCCGGTGTCCGGCTCATCCAGCAGGAGCACCCCCGGGTCGTGCACCAGCGCCCGCGCCAGGCCCACGCGCTGCTGCATGCCGCGCGATAGATTGGCGATCTGCTCGTGGCGGCGCGGGTAGATGTCTACGAGTTTCAGCAGTGCGTCTACACGCTCGGCAAGCCCGGCCACACCATACAAACGCCCGTAGAACAGCAGGTTTTCCCGCGCCGAAAGCTCCTGATACAGGTAGGTCTGGTGCGCCACGACGCCAACGCGGCGGCGCACCTCGTTCGGCGCGGCGGCGCTGTCGTAGCCCATCACGCGCAGCGTTCCCGCCGATGGGCGCGTGAGCGTGGCCAGCACGGCGATGAGCGTGCTCTTGCCGGCGCCGTTGGGTCCCAGCACCGCCAGGCGCTCCCGCTCTCGCAGAGAGAGTTCAACCCGATCCAGGGCAACGTGCGGACCAAAGCGCTTTGCCAGACCGCGCGCCTCTACGGCAAAGCCGGCCGCGGACGGCGCGGCATCGCTCATCGCGCTCCCCTTTCGCTCGGCCCGGCAGGGTCGAGGTCCAATCCCAATGCCGCCCCCCTCGCCGCCGCGGCAACGGAATGTGAGCGCGCCCCTTGGCGGTGTCCGCGCCGTGGTAGGGGCACGACGAATTGAAACCCTCCTTCCCGGTTCGCGTTCCGTGGTAGGGGCACGACGTATCGCAACCCCCCTTCCCGGTTCCCGTTCCGTGGTAGGGGCACGACGTATCGCAACCCTCCTTCCCGGTTCCCGTTCCGTGGTAGGGGCACGACATGTCGTGCCCCTACCACGGCGGGCGAACGGCGAAGTAGGTTCGGGACATGTCGCGCCCCCACCACGGGCCTGTGGTCACTCACGGCCATCCTCTGCATCCGGTTCCCGATAGAGTTCCACCAAGCGCCGCTTCTTCTCCGCCCGCAGCCGCCGGTACTCCTCCTCGCCCATGCCGCCGGTTGCGAAGTCGTCATCCAGTTGGACGATCTCAAGGAGCAATGACTCTCTGTCGTCACGCGAACGGCTGCCTGCGACCAGCTCGTCACTGGCGTCCGGCGCGGCTGGCTGCGCCGCAGGCGCGGCGACCGCGGAGCCGCGCGCCGGTATCCGCCGTCGTCCGCCCCGCAGACGATAGAGCGCATAGAGAATCGGCAAGACCAATACGACGCCAAGCAAGACGTAGACCGTGGCTTGCGCGCCCCGCAGGCCTTCGAACAGGCGCTCCAACCGCACGCGCAGCGACGGCGCGGGCAAACCCTCGACCCGCACCGTTACCTGCGCCCGCGCCGCCAGCGTGTTGGTAGCGCCAACCAGGTAGCGGCGCTCGCCGATTGGCGTGGCCTGCACCTCGAGCTCCTCCGAAACGAAGCGCAGCGCGTGCTCTTCCAGCGCGATCACGGCAAAGTGGTCGGTGGGATAGACCGTGCGCTTGCTCAGGCTCAGCGTGCTGCCGGCGTACGGCACCTGGTAGCCAAACGCCACTTCCCGCTCGCCGGGCAGCAGCGGCATGAAGACGCCGAACCCGCGCAGGTTGTCGCGTTCGCTGTCGATCTCCACCACGTTCTGGCCGCTGAGGCCGCTGATCATCGTGAGGTCCTGCGCGTTCGCCGGCAGCGCGAAACGGAGCACCCGGTCCATCGCCGGCCTGCCCCCGGCCACGCCGGTGGCGAGATAGGTGCGGTCGCTGTCGTTGGCCAGCCGCACCACCTCGATGACGGCCAGCAAACCGCTCCGCTCCTCTCCCGGCGCGACGATCATCACGTCGGTAATGACCCGCACCACGCTCGGGTCCTGGATCGCTTCATACACCGTGAGCGGGGGCGCCTGGACTGCGGCGCTCTCCTCGAACTGAAACTGCGGCGTATTGTACGGCACACTCAGGTAGGCGGCTACCACCACGAAGCGCAGCCCCGCGTCCAGCGGCAGATCCACAAAACTATATTCGCCGCCGGCGTCGGTGACCGCCGTGCGCTGCTCCACGATGTCGCCTTCGCGCAGGAAGTAGAGCGTCACCGCTACGTCCGCCGGCACGCCGCCGCCCGCGGTGCCGTTCACGACCGTGCCGGTGACGACCCCGTCCGCCGCCGCAAGCGCGGACGGCAAAAGGAGGGAGAGCAGAATGCCGAGGAAGAGGGGCGCGGCGCGGATTAATCCCCACCTGCGCCCAAGACCGGGTAGGGGCGGTTCGCGAACCGCACCGATGCGGATAGGATCCTGCCTGCGCGAGAGTGACAATTCGCCTGCGGGAATGCTCTCCAGTCTGGCACTATGTCCACTGCCACACTGTACGGGCGGTTCGCGAACCGCCCCGATGCGGACAAGATTCCGCACGCACAAGAATGACGAAACGCCTGCGGAAACGCTTTCCCGTTTGTCATCAACACGTTCGCCACCCCGAACGGGCGGTTCGCGAACCGCCCCTACGCGGCTGGATTTCCGCGTGCGCGGGAATGACGGCGCGTTCCCGCGACAACCGCGATGACTGTTGGCGGCTGGTACCGTCATTCGTCCCTCCACGCGATGCCGCCGTCCGTGCTGCGGTACACCTCGCCCGATTCCGTCACGGCCAGCACGGTGCGGGCGTCCGCCGGATCAACGGCCACGGCCGCCAGCGGTTTGCGCAGCGGCAGATCGATCCAGGTCTGCCCCGCCGACGTGCTCATGTAGAGACCGGTGTGGGAGGCGGCGTAGAGCACGCTGGCGTCCGGCGCGCCGGAGAGCGCGCGCACCGGGCCCCGTAGCGCCATGGTGACCGCGCCGCTGGCCGCCCGCCACGTCGCTCCCTCGTCGCTGCTCACCCGCACGTTCCCCGATTCTCCGGCAATGAAGAGCAGCGGCGGTATGCTGCCCACGAAGATTGCCACGACCGGTTCATCGTCCGGCGTCGCCACCGGTTCCCACGTCCTGCCGCCGTCGCGCGAGCGGTAGAGGCCGGCACCGGCGAAACCGGCGTAGACTTCCGTCGGCATGAAAGGATTTACCGCCGCCGCGAGCACGTCCGCGCCCGGCAACGTGCCTTGCACTTCCTGCCACGTTTCTCCTGCATCGGCGGTCGCGAGCACACTGTCCGCGGTAAACACGTACGCATACCCGCGCGCTGCCGCCCCTGGCGCTGTCGCCAGAGCGGTCGGCGCGGCATCCAGCGCGCTCTCCGTCCACGACCGTCCACCGTCGCGGCTCTCCCGCAGACCGTTGGCGCTCGCCAGCAGCACGTGGTTGGGCGCGAGGTAGGCAAAGCCGACGAGCGCCGCAGCCTCGATCTGCGCGATCGGCGTCTGTTCGGTGAGCGTGCGGGCGGAAGACTGGTAGAGTTGGAAGATGACGCCAAAGGCGATGAGCACCAAGGCGGCCGGCACGCCGAGCCAGAGCCAGTGCATCCCCCGCGCCGGGGCCAGGGCCGCGGACGGCTGCCCGGCGGAAGCCGCGCGCTCTCCCCGCCGTTGGGCGCGAATGCGCAGAATCTCGTCCTCAATGGCGTCGCTGAGCGCGTTGGCATCACTACGCCCGGAATCGCGGTGGAGCGCAATGTCATCGCCGGGGTCTTCGGCCTCGCGCGCAGCGCCCGCCGCCCGCTGCCGCTGTTCAAGCACGGCAAGCACGCGCCCCTTCTGCGCCTCACGCAAAGCGGCGTACTCGTCATCGGAAAGGTCGCCCTGCTCGTGCTCCAGGTCGATCTCTTCCAGTTCCTGATAGAGCAGCAGCGTGCGTTCGGCCAGGTCGTCGTCTACGACCGCGCCGCCGTCTCTGACCGCGCCTCCGCCTTCAGCCAAGCCGGCCGCGCCGTCCGCCCGGCGCGTTCTCGCCGGGCCGCCGCGCCGCGCCAGCGGCCACAGTATCCAGAGCAACGCGCCGAGGCCGAGCACACCACCAACGATCCAGTTCATGACCGCCTGCCCCGCTTGTAGCGCGCGAATTCTTCCTCGAAGAGTTCCTCCAGCTTGCCGGCAGGCGGCCCGGCAGCCTCTGCCGCCGCCGCGCCGGCCGCGGCCGCCGGACGGGCGCGGCTCCAGTTCCAGAGCACAATGCCAACCACCGCCCCGCCAAACGCCAGCGCGCCGCTCGCCGCCAGCCACAAGAGCAGGCTGAACCCCTCCCGGCGCGGTTCCAGCAGCACGTCCTCGCCGTAGCGGTCTACGAAGTACTGGATGATGGCCTCCTCGCTCTCGCCTTGCGCCAGCTTGTCGCGTATCACCCGGCGCATCTCGTCCGCCAACTGCGATTGGGAATACGCCACCGGAATGTTCTGGCAGACCGGACACTTGAGTTGCTTGGCAATCGCCGTGGTCCGTTCTTCGATCGTGTCCGCCCGCGCCGCGTGCACCCCAAGGTGGAGCAGCACAACGGCGAGCAACAGAACAATGGCGGTCACCCCAGCGGCGCCCCGCGCCGCCCGCCGCCAAGCCGCGCGCGACGCGCCAACTTCCTGCGTTCCCCTGAGCGCGGTTCCCTTCATTGCGGCGCCGTCCTTCATACCGCCGGCTGCCTTTTCCATGACAACTCTCATGACGATGCCGCGTCCGGCGCCAGGCGGCCGGCGCGGGACTCACCGGTCGCCGGGGCAAACGCCGCCGCCGGCGCCGTGGACGGCCACCAGGAGATCAGCCCGCCAACGACCAGCAGCGCGCCGCCGAGCCAGAGAAACGCTACGAGCGGATTCACGAAGATGTGGAAACTCGCCGCGCCGTCTTCGCCAAACGCCGCCATCACCACGTACACGTCGTCCAGTTGCGGATAGACCGTCTTGATCACCACCTCGCTCACCGGCTGGTCTTCCCAATTCACGAATTCCACTTTCTGCGGCGCGACTTCGAAGGACTGGCCGCCATTGCGCACCAGCATCGACGCGATCGTGCGTTTCTTGCCCGGCTCGTTCCACTGGGTGAGACCCTGGTAGGCCACCGTGTACTGCCCCACCTGCACGCTCTGGCCGGGGCGCATGCTCACCGACCGTTCGGTCTGGAAGAAGGAGGAACCGATGATTGCCAGCCCCATGAGCGCCACGCCCACGTGCACCAGATACCCGCCGTAGCGGCGGCGGTTGTAGCGAAAGACCGCGAGCAACGCGGCGGGATAGAGCGTGCGCTGGGCGCGCATCAGGGCCAGGGCCGTGCGGTGAAACTCCCGCAGGGCAACCACGAACGCGAAGGCGCAGGCCGCGATACTCAGAATCGTCCACGGCGAGCGCGCGCCGAGCACGATCGCGGCAAGCGTAATGAGCGCCGAAACGGCCAGCGTGGTTCGCAGCCCGCGCAACAGCGCCCGCGCCGCGCCGCGCCGCCAGGGCACCAGCATGCCCAGGCCCATCAGCGCCACCACCGCCAGCAGCAACGGCCCGTTCACCTGCTGGTAGAACGGCGCGCCGACGTTGATTCGCCTCCCCTGGAGCGCCTCCGAAAGCAGGGGAAAGATCACGCCGAGAAAGGTGACGACGATCACCGCGACGAACAGCAGATTGTTGAAGAGAAACGTGGCCTCCCGGGAGAGCAGGGAGTCGAAGTCGTGCTCGTCGCGCAATTGCGGCAGCCGCAGCATGAGCAGCGTGAGCGAGACGATCAGGCTCACCGCCAGGAATCCGAAGAAGTAAGGCCCGATCTCGGATACGGCAAACGAGTGCACCGAGGCCAGGATGCCGCTGCGCACCACGAACGTGCCGAAAATTGCCAGATTGAAAGCCACGATGATCAGCGCCATGTTCCAGACTTTCAGCATCCCCCGCCGCTCTTGCACCAGCACCGAGTGCACGTAGGCGCTCATGGCGAACCAGGGCAGAATCGCCACGTTCTCCACCGGATCCCAGCCCCAGTAGCCGCCCCAGCCGAGCACGTGGTACGCCCACCACGCGCCCAGCAGGTTGCCCAGCGAGAGGAAGAGCCAGGAAAGCAGCGCCCAATGGCGTGTGGCCTTGAGCCAGCGGTTGTCCACCTGCCCGGTCACTAGCGCGGCAATGGCGAAGGCGAAGGGAATCGCAACGCTCACGTAGCCGGCCAGCAGCATAGGCGGGTGCACCAACATGCCCGGGTCTTGCAGCAATGGATTGAGGCCCCGGCCGTCGGGCGGCACGGGAAATACGGTCTCGAACGGCGACGAGATGAAGTTGAGCACCGCCAGGATGAACGACTCGATAACCATGAGCGTAGCCATGACGTACGGTATGAGCCGCCGGTCACCGCGGAAGTGGATCAAGACAACCACCGACGAGAGCAGCGCCAGCGTGAGCGACCAGTAGAGCAGCGAACCCGCCTGGCCGCCGTAGAAACCGCTGAAGAGGTACGGCCACGGCTGTGAGCGGGTGGACTGGGCGACCACGTACCTCAGGCTGAAGTCGTGGGTCACGAAGGCGTACATGAGGGTGAGCGCCGCCAGCGCGACCAAGGCGGCCACGGCGACCACGGCGTTGCGCGCGCTCACGACAAGTTCCGGCACCCGCAGCCTCGCGCCGAGCACGGACGCGACGGCCCCGTAGAGCGCCGCCAGGAAGGCGATGAAGAGGAGCGCTGTTCCAATGCTGGCGGTCATAGTGTCGCTTCTACAGGGCGCAAGCGCGCCGCCCTGCTTGCGGCGGCGCTAATGGAGATATGCTCTATCGGTGCGCGCGTCCGCCTTACTCCTCGTCCTCGACGACAACCGCCGTGCCGTAGGCCAGCAGTTCCGACGCGCCCTGCATCACCTCGGCGTTCACGAACCGGACGCCGATCACCGCGTTTGCGCCCAGGCTTTCGGCCTCGGCCACCATCCGGTCCGCGGCCTGCTTGCGCGATTCCGTCATGAGTTGCGTGTACTCGCCGATTTCGCCGCCGACGACGTTCTTCAGCGAGGCCATGATGTCGCGTCCCACGTGCCGCGAGCGAATCGTGTTGCCCTGCACCAGGCCCTTCACCGCGGTCACCCGCTTGCCGGGAATCCGCTCCGTCGTTGCGAGAATCATCGGTTGTCCTCCTCGGTCTGCTCGTTTCGATACGACGAGTTCAGCGCGGCCGGCGCAATCTCCGCCATCGTCCGCCGTCAGCCGGATTTCGCGTTGCCGCCGCTGGCGGGCGCTTCCTCGAACCGCGACGGGCACTTGGCCAGGAGCGTATGGGCGTGGTAGACGCCGTCCGCGCCCTGCGTGCCTTCCACCACCACCTGCGCCTCGTCGCCAAAGATGTCGGGCACGAGCCCATTGTAAACTACCGTCAACCGCCCGCTGGCATCCTCCACCTGGAAGCGCACGTCCTGGCTCTCGGCGCTGCGCACGATCGTGCCGGGCACGACGTTGCCGGAGACGCGCGTCTGCTCGGTCTGGGCGCGCGCGCCCATCTCGGCCAACTCGCTCACCGTGATGTAGTACGCGGTGCCTGAGGGCAAAGCCGCCACTACCAGGTACGCCACCGCCAACAGGATGACGACGCCGCCCACCATGATCTTCACGTCGAACCCGCGCCGGCCGCCCGCGCGGGGGATTGCGGCCTCATTTGCCATTGGACAGCGTTTCCTGACTCCTTACGGCGAACGCAGGGCGCTCTCCGCGATGACTTTGAGCAATTCGGCCAGCAGCAACACCAAGCTGCCAATCACGGCGACCTGCAACACCGGCGAGCGCAATCGCCTAAACACGCTCCGCGCCACCGGCTGCTCCTGCCGCGCGGCGTCCGCCACTCCGCGGACGCCCGCCCGGCGCAGCCCGCCGGAGACGTAGATCATCCACACCACCAATAGTACCTTAAATGCCAGGACGACTATATAGTCCAGGCCCGGATTCACCGTCGTCAGGCGGTCGTAGGTGAGGATCGCGCCGGTTATCAGGAACGTCCAGACGCAGACCTGGACGATTTCGTGAAACCGCCGCTCGACGCCGTGGCTGATCGTCTTCCAGCCGGCGGCTGCTTCCGGGGTATTCACCGCGGGCCGGATGACGAAGAGATAGAAGAACGTGCCGCCGATCCAGAACACCGCCGCGACCAGGTGCGCCCAGTACAGCGCGACGCGCAGAAGGTCTATCGTGCTCACGCCCGTCGCACTCCTTGAGGCCGCGATGCCCCCGCTCAATTCCTCGATAGTGTAGCATGGTAGCAGCGGCGGCGCGCGCGAACCCGCGCTGCCGGAGACTGCGGCGGCCCTGGGGGCGGCGTTGCCCGCGCCGCGTTGCGACTCGCGCTCCTTCGCACTTCCAACCCAGAAGGGACCCTAATAGTGGCACAATCCACAACCATGCCGTTCTGCTCGCGCGTGGCGCAATCGGCGGGGTTTCATCCGGTTGGCACGGCGCCCACGTACCAGGCGCACCTGGCAATCGAGTGCCCGCTGCCGTGGGAGCGTGAAGTAACGGATTCCGCCACGTTCCCCGCCCCGGTGCGGGACCTGCTGGCGCGCGCCGTGCGGGACGGCATCGAGCCGCGCCTCACCGGCCTCGTGCCCGACGACGAGTACTCGCAAGCGGGGTTGACCCGCGTCTTCTCCTTCGCGCACACCGGCGAGGCCCCCACGTACGCCAAGCGGGAGTACCTGGTTCCGCACGCCCAACTGCCGGCGCTGATCGAGGCCCTGCTCTATACGCCGGACACGCTGGCGCGCTTCGCCGCGTACGCGCAAGACACCGGCCATGTCCGCGAACTCCTGGTCTGCAACCACGGCAGCCGCGACCGCTGCTGCGCCACCTTCGGCTTTCCCGTCTACCGCGAACTGCGCCAGCGTTACGCGCGGCCGGACGCGCTGCGCGTGTGGCGGTGCAGCCACCTGGGCGGCCACCGCATGGCGCCGACGCTGCTCGATCTTCCCGAAGGACGCTACTATGCCTACGTAGGCGTTGAGGACCTGCCCAACCTGATCGCGCGGGCTGGCTCGTTTGCCGCGCTGGAAGGCCAGTACCGCGGCTGGGGACGCCTCTCGCCCCTGGAACAGACCGCCGAGCACGCGGTGTTGCTGGCCGAGGATTGGCCGTGGACGGCGCACCGCGTCCGCAGCGAGGTCGTCGCCAATGGCGAAGTCGCCGTCAGCGGCGGAGAAGACGGCGCGGCGGCCGTGACGCTGGCTTACACCGCGTCCGACGGGTCTGCCGTGGGGTCGTATCGGGTCACGGTCCGGGAAGCGCCCGAGCGCCTGCTCCTCTTCCCAAGCTCTTGCGGCAAGGAAGACGAACCCCAGCCGCAGTTCGTCGTCGAGCGCGTGGAGAAACTGCCCTACTAACCTGACAGTGGCGAATGACCAATTCCCGCGCTCGTTCGCTATCCAGTTGAGACCCTTGCGAAACCGCGGCCGGCGCGGAACGAAACTCCCTCTCCCAGAGAATCTTTTGCATAATTCTGTCATTCCGGCGAAAGCCGGAATCCAGGGCGCCATTACAACTAAAGATAGCAAGGGTCAATCCCTTTTACCCCCATTCCTACCTTCCCCCTCAATGGGCCGACAGGGGTAGGCAATCCTGAATCGCCTTGACGTATCATTCCGAGCGGAGCGCAGCGGAGAGAGGAATCTAGAACACAGCCCTGCAAATTCAGCATCTCTAGATTCCTCGCTCCGCTCGGAATGACACTTACATACCCCTGTCAGCCCTCGATGGGAAGGGGCTTTTGCAAAGGTCACGAGAGGAGAGGGCCGGGGTGAGGGTAGATCGACCGGGCAACGTCAATCGCGAGCGGCTCTACCATAGTTCCCGCGCCCGCCACACGATCACGTCCGGCATGGCGGCGCCGACCGGGGTGGGGTAGGTGATGAGCACCCGCAGATTGCCCTGCCGGTCAATCAGGAACACCACGTCCTGGTGCGCCACCTCGCCCGGCTTCTCCGGTTTCGGCGCGCCCGCCACCACGTGGTACGCCGCCACGATCTCCGCCACCGCCTCCCACTCGCCGCCGAGAAAGTGCCAGGCCGGATCATCGCCAAGCCCCCGGCTTTGGAGAAAGGCGCGCATCGCCTCCGGAGACTGCGCCTCAGGATTGACATTTATAGCCAGCACCACAAGTTCCTCCCCGTCGGCCGCCAGACGCTCGTGGGCTGCGGCGATTTGCTGCGCCATGAACAGGCAGTCGTCGGTGCACAGGGGATCGAGGAAAGTCAGCAGCACGATGCGCTCCCGCCAGTCGGCAAGGGAAACCATCGCGCCGCGCTGGTCCCGGAGCGCAAAGGGCGGCGCCGGGGCGCTCTCCAGTTCCGTGCCGGTGTAGGTCAGGGAGCCGCCGGTTACGTACGGCCAGACGTAGGGCATGAAGGGAAAGAGTTGCGGATAGACCTGCGCCAGGGCGAATGACGTGATCAGAAAGACCGTCACCGCGAACGCCAGCGCTTTGAGGTGCCGTACCGGGTCTCGCATCAGCAGGTTCAGCGAACGCTCATGCCGTCATTCATCTTCCGCAAGGAGCCGTAGATTCCCCGTCCGCACTGACGTCGGACGCCGCGCCGGGCGGAGACCTTTGCACAACCCCTTCCCCATCGAGGGGGAAGGTTGGGATGGGGGTGAAGCGGCTTGACTTCATGACGTTTTTGGTTGTGAATGCGCTCTGGATTCCGGCTTTCGCCGGAATGACGGAGTTATGCAAAAGTCTCCAGCGGGGGACGAGCCCCCGCGCTACGGTTCACCCGCAACCCGCGCTCTCTCCATCGTGCCCCGCGCCGCCGGCGGGGGACGAGCCCCCGCGCTACGGTTCGGAGAGAGAGGACTTTACTCTACGGCCACCGCGCGGAGGCTATCGTGGCCGATGTGCGAATTGGCAACCTGGAACGACGTCCAGCGGCCGCCCTCCAGCAGGTTCGCGCCGGCGTTGGTGGCTATCCAGACCCGGCCGCGCTCGTCCACGGCAATGTCGTAGACGCTATTGTGCACCAAGCTGGAATTGAACGTGCTGTAGCTCTTCCACGTTCCACTTGAATTGTCGTAGACGCTGACGCCGCCGTCCGTTGCCAGCCAGACCCGGCCGACCGGCCCCACGGTGATGCTGCGCACGGTGTCATGCGCAATCTTGGAGTTGGACGTGTCGTAGGTCGTCCAGGTTGTGCCGTCGTAGACGCTGACGCCGGCGCCGTTCGTGCCTACCCACACACGGTTGCCATCAATTGCCACACTCAGGGTATCGTTGCTGGCAAGGCCCTGCGCCTGCCGGTAGATCTGCCATTGGCCGTCGTCATACCGAGCGACGCCGTTGGCGGTAGCCAGCCACGCCCGCCGCGGTTCCGCGCTGTACACCAGCACGTCCCGCACGTTGTTGCTGGGGATGCCGGAGACGTTGCCGGTCCTGAAACTCTCCCACCTGTTGTTGGAGAACACGCCCGCGCCGCTGCCGTCGGTCCCAATCAACAGGAGACCGCCGTGGCTATGGACGGACGTGATCCTGTTCCCAGGGGGGAAGCCGCGCGTGTTCGAATTGTAGACCGTCCACGAGCCGTTGTGCAGCCGCGCCAGGCCGTTTTCGGTCGCAATCCACTTCGCGCCGGCCGAGTCGATGTAGACGTCCAGCACACGATCATCGGGGAGCGCGGAATCGAAGGTGCGTTCATACGTCCACTCCGCCCCATTGAAGTGCGAAACACCTCTGCCGTACGTCGCGAACCATACGCTGGTGACGCCGGACGGCGTGGGTATCGTTGGGGGCGCGGTAATGGGCGTAGGCGTGACGCCGGGCGGCGCCGTGGGCACGATGCCGGGTGTGGCGCGCGGCGCGGCCGTCGGCCGCGGCGCGGGGGCCGGCTGTCCCGTGCCCGTGCGCCCGCGCACGACCCGGGGCACCGCGTACTGCTGTCCTTCACTGAGCGCGGTTGCCTCATTGAACGCCGCATACGATCGCCAGCTATCGCCCGGATAGTTCAGGTTGCGCAGGTCGTCGCCCAGCAGCCGCAGCTTGACCGGGTCGTCATCCCCCTGGTGGTATTCCAGCACGGCCGACTGAAAGTATTGGCGGATGAAGCCGGGGGTCGCCGCTTGGATGTGCAGCGTGCCGTCCGCATTGGTGTCGATGCGCGCGTCGGTCTTGGGATAGCCAAAGGCCTGCACCCCGCCCAGAGATTCATAGAACCCCTTGAAACCGGTATAGATGCCCTCGATCGAAAAGTCCGAAACCTTGTGCCCCCATGGGCCGACTTCCTCGCCCGGGTGCGGGTTGAGGATGCCCGGTTCGACCCCCTGGTCGAAGCTGCCGCCGGCGCCGCCGCCAAAGAAGTCCCACGCCAGGCGGCGCTCCATCACGTAGCCACCCAGGTCGGCGCGCCAGTGCCAGTCCACCACGCCCCGCTGATAGTACTGCGCCAGGTTGCCGGTCTCTTCCTCGATTACCTCGGAGGTGGGATGCCCCCACCGGATCAGGCCGCCGGTGGCACGATAGTGGTCGAGAAAGTTGACGTTGTGCGTCTCGTTGTTCCGCGTGACCAAGAGGTTGGGGATATTGTGCCGTAACGTCTCGTTGTAGAAGTTCCCGGTGACCGTCGCCGCCGGAAAGGTAGTAGCCTCCTGGGCGTGGCTCGGCGCCGCCGCCAGCATGAAGAATAACACCAGCAGGGCTAGCGCTCCCGGTGTGTGACGCAGAGTCTTCATCGACCTATTCGTGCCTCGCATGGTGGGTTATTTTCCTTCCTCACCGTCGTCGCGACCGCCAATTCCGCCGCTCCGCTGTCACAGCCGCCGCGAACCCAATGTCCAACGCCCCAGAGTCCGGCTTCTCGTTGTATGCCGCGCCGTCGCGGGACCTGCTATGCGGTTCCCCGCACACGGTACCGCTCTTTTGAGAGCGTATCACAGTTGGGGGAACATGTCAGCAAGAGCCCGCGCATTTACGCGAAACGCGCAAAACGACTATAATAATCTCGCCTTGCCCGTTCAGCGCGCGGCAAGGCGCGGCCCGCGGTGTGTTTTGGTTCGGTAGTTCGAATAACTTGCGGCGACCGGTACACCGGTAGCGTAGGTTTGTAACCTGCGCAGAGCCGCCGCACGGTAGCGCAGGTTTGTAACCTGTGCAAGACCGCCGCCCGGTAGCGTAGGTTTCCAATCTGCGCAGAGCCGCCCCCCGGTAGCGTAGGTTTCCAACCTGCGCAGAGCCGCCGCACGGTAGCGCAGGTTTGTAACCTGCGCAAAGCCGCCGCCCCGCTTCCCGGCCGCGGCCGCCAACCCGGCGGGCCGGGCCTTTGGACGCGCAACGGAAAGGACGCGCAAGCGTGAAAGCGTACATTGCCGTAGACATGGAAGGCATCAGCGGCGTCGTCATCACGGAGCAACTCCTGCACGGCCGGCTGTTCTATCAAGAGGCGCGCCGCTCGTTGGTGGCCGACACCAACGCCGTCATTCGCGGCGCGCTGGACGGCGGCGCGACGGACGTGCTGGTGGTCGACGCCCACGCCTCCGGCTTCAACTTCGTCTATGAAGAACTGCACGAGTCCGCCGACTACATCATGGGCGGCGCGCACCAGCGGCGGTTTCCCTTCCTGGAGGACGCGGACGTGATGCTGCTGGTGGGCTACCACGCCATGTCCGGCACAGCCGACGCCGTGCGCGACCACACCATGAGTTCGGCCTCTTACCAGGACATTTGGATCAACGGGCAGCCGGCCGGCGAAATCATGATCGACGCGGCCATCGCCGGCGCCCACGGCGTGCCGGTAGGACTGGTCACCGGCGACGACAAGGCCTGCGCCGAAGCGCGCAATCTCCTCGGCGACGTGGAGACGGCGCAAGTGAAACAGGCGCTGGGACGCCACTCCGCGCGCATGCTTTCGCCGCGCCGCGCGCGGGAACTCCTGCATACGCAAGCGCGCCGCGCCGTGCAGCGCGCCCGCGAACTCACGCCCTACACCGTGCCCGCGCCGGTCTCGGTGCGCATCCGCTACAACAGCACCGACCTGGTGGACCGCCTCTACTTCGACGGCAGCGGCTGCACGAAGGTCGATTCCAGAACAGTCGAATATCGCGGCGGCGGGGCGCTGGAAACCCTCAGCGCCGCCCGCCTCATTCAACCGTATTCCGCGCCGGGCACTAGCGGCTAAGGAGTACCGTAGTACGAGCGGCGCACATAAAGGAGCATCGCATGGAAAACTTCGAGTGGCAGCGGATGCGGCGTGACGAAATCGCCGCCATGCGCGACCGCGACGCCGTGGTGGTACTGCCGCTAGGCTCGATCGAGCAGCACGGCCGCCACCTGCCGGTGGACACCGACATCTTCGCGGCGCAGACCGTGGCGCTGGCGGCGGCGGAGGCCCTCGCGCCCGACGTTCCCGTGCTCGTCGCGCCGCCGGTGTGGACAGGCGTTTCGCCTCATCACATGCACTTCACCGGCACGCTCACGCTTAGCGTGGACACGTTCGCGCAGGTGATCCGCGAAATCGTCACCTGCATCTGGCAGCACGGCTTTCGCCACGTCCTGCTGCTGAACGGCCACGGCGGCAACGACCAGACGATGAAAGCCGCCACGATGAAACTCGGCGCCGAGGGCATCGAGGTGGCCGCGGTCACCTACTGGGACCTGGCGGCGGCGGAAATGGCGCAAATCGTCGAGGGCGAGCGCAAGAACGTCGGCCACGCCTGCGAAATCGAAACCTCGCTGCTGCTCCACCTGCGCGCAGAGACCGTGGACATGAGCACGGCGGTCAAGGACCTGCGCATTCCACCGACGCGCTTGCCCACCGGCGGGCCGGTCTACTTCTGGCCGGTCTTCGACCCGGGCACCACCGGCGTGGCCGGGGACCCGACCGTGGCCACCGCCGCAAAAGGCAAGGCGTTCCTGGACGTGATCACCAACAATCTGGCCGATTTCATCCGCAGGTTCCACCGGACTCCCATCGCATAGCCGCATGAAGATCACGGGTATCCAGACGTTCATCGTAGACGGCCAGTGGTGGAATTGGGTCTTTGCCAAGGTCACCACGGACGCCGGCCTCCACGGCTGGGGCGAAGCGCCCCTGGCGTGGAAAGAGCGCACCGCGGCCGCCGCCATCGAGGAACTGGGCGCGGTGTTGCTTGGCGAAGACCCCCGCCATATCGAGAACAACCTGCAACTGCTGCACCGGGGCGAGTACGGCGGCACCGGGCCGGTCTACAACACCGCCATCAGCGCGCTGGAGCAGGCGTGCTGGGACATCAAGGGCAAGGACGCCGGCCTGCCGGTGCACGCGCTGCTGGGCGGGCCGTGCCGGGAGCGCGTGCGCGTCTACGCCAACGGCTGGTTCGAGGGCGCGAGCACGCCGCACGAGTTCGCGCGCGCTGCCGAGGCGGTCGTGGCGCAAGGCTATACGGCCTTGAAGTGGGACCCGTTCACCGCCTGGATCACCGCCTCGGAGCGGGAGATCAGGGAAGCGGCGGCCAGCGTCGCGGCGGTGCGGGAAGCCGTAGGCGACGACGTCGATCTCTGCGTAGAGGTGCACGGGCGCTTGAACGTCACCAGCGCGATCGCGGCGGCTGCGGCGCTGCGCCCCTACCGGCCCTTCTTCTATGAGGAACCCCTGCGACCGGACAACCCCGCGGCCTACGCCAAACTGGCGCAGGCGCACATCGGCATGCCCATCGCCGCGGGCGAGCGCTTCTTCACCCGCTGGGGCTTTCGGGAATACATCGAGCAACAGCTTCTCGACGTCATCCAGCCCGACATCAGCCATACCGGCGGCATTCTGGAGGCCAAGAAAATCGCCGCCTGGGCCGAGACCTACGACATCCCGGTCGCGCCCCACAATCCCTACGGTCCGGTGGCGATGGCGGCCACGCTCCAGGCGGTCGGCTGCATCCCCAACGTGCTGATTTTGGAATCGTTCCTCTTTGGCTGTCCCTGGCGGCAGGACATCGTGGTAGACTCGTTGGAAGTCCTGCAACCGGACGGCACGCTGCGCATACCGGACGCGCCGGGACTGGGCATCGAACTGGACGAGGAGGCGCTGCGCAGGCATCCGTACCGCCACATCCCCACGCCCTGGAGCCGCCCGACGCGGGATACCTGGGGAGGGACAATCTTCAACGATCCCGCCGGTACCATTCCAAAATCCTGAAAGTTCCTTTTCCATGTGGAAGAAAACCTTGAAAGTTCCCTCTCCACGTGGGAGAAAGTCTTGAAAGTTCCCTCTCCTGTAGAGACCTTTGCGTAACCGGAGAGGCAACTGACAATGCCTAGCCCGCCTCTTGTCCCCTCTCCCTCTGGGAGAGGGTTAGGGTGAGGGCAGGACGTCGGGGCGCGAGAGCGTTGACGAGAACAATAGCCACGGCAAGGAGCAGCGTCGTGAGCAAGGCTAATCCCCAGTTGATCATGGAACGTCCGCACCTGGACGACCTGCCCCCCATGCGGGTACCGGAACCCTACCGCATCCGCTCCTACCGGCCCAACGACGAGACGCTCTGGACGGATCTCGTGCGGGTGGCGATGAACTCGTCGTGGACCGTCGAGGCGTGCCGAGAGAACATCATCGGCGCGCCGGGATTCGACGCCGGGGGCATGTTCTTTGCCGTACGGGGCGAACAGGTCGTCGGCACCGCCACCGCGTTTCACGAGGAGAGGAACCCGCCGGAGCGCGGCACGGTGCACATGGTCTGCGTGCATCCCGACCATCGCGGCCACGGCCTGGGATACTGGCTCTCGCTGGCGGTGCTGCACCGCTTGCGAGAACGCGGCTTTGAATCCGTGCAATTGCTCACCGACGACGGGCGTCTGCCCGCGATCCACATCTACCTGAAACTGGGCTTCACACCGCGCATGAGTCACGAAAGCTACCCCGCCCGCTGGGAGGCGGTCATGGAAACGCTCCGCGCATCCCGTTCCGGCTAGCACATCCCCCCACCAACACCTCCACCCCGTAGCGCGGGGGCTTGTCCCCCGCCTCTTTGGGCGCGTGCCAATCGTCATCGCGGCCAAGTCGCTCAGAAGATCCCCATGCCCGAGGTTATCGCCAGCAGCCCGGTACAGAGCACCACCACCAGCACCACCCGCCGGAAGAGCGCCTCCGGCGCCTTGCGCGAGAGAAAGCTGCCCAGCGCCATGCCCGCCACCAGCGTCGGCAGGAAGAGCAGCGCGTACCGCACGACCTCGCCGGTGATCAGCCCGCTCGCCGCGTGGGCGGGGATAGTTATCGTGTTGAGAAAGACGAAGTAAGCGGCCAGGTTCGCGCGAAACACCTGCTTCGGCATGCCCTGGTTGGAGAAGAAGAGGATTACCGGCGGCCCGGCCATGGCGATGCCCGAGGCCAGCAGCCCGCTCGCGACGCCGACCGGCGCGAGCGCAAGTCTCTCGTTCTTGATCTCCAGGTTGAGACCCAGCAGCAAGGCGACCGCGAAGCACACGATCACCACGCCGACGATCGTCTTGAGCGCCCCCTCGCTCAACACGAGCAGCGCGGCGATGCCCAGCGGCAACCCGAACAGGCCGGTAGCCATCAACGGCCAGATGCGCCGCAGGTTCACCTGCTTGACGACGTCCAGGAGTATGAGCAATGAGAGCAGCAAGATGTGCGTGGTGACCGCCGGCACCACCACCTTGGGCGGCAGCACGAGCATCAGCAGAGGCACGCTGACGAGACCGTAGCCAAACCCCGTCATGCCCGCGACGGCGGCGGCAAGGAACGTCACCAGGCCGCCCATGAGCAGCAGCGTCTGAAAGTCGGTCAGGCTGAGCAGCGCCACGCGGGATTACCTACGTTTAGCGACATGGATAGAGACAAGCCGTTTCACCCCCATCCCTACCTTCCCCCTCGATGGGCTGACAAGGGTATGTAAATGTCATTCCGAGCGGAGCGAGGAATCTAGAGCTGCTGTTTTGTAGTGTGGCACCTTAGATTCCTCTCTCCGCTGCGCTCCTTTCGGAATGACACGTGAAGTCGATTCTATAGTACATACCCCTGTCAGCCTTCGATGGGGAAGGGGTTATGCAACGGTCTCCCCCGGTAGGGGCACGACATGTCGTGCCCCTACCGGGGGGCGTCGTGTCCCTGCCGGGGAGTGTCGTGCCCCTACCGGGGGGCGACCTCGACCGTGACGTCGCGCCGCGCCACGGGTATTCCCGGCACGCGCCGCAGCGCGCCCCACTCCCGCCAGACGACACCGCCGCCCGTGTCAAAAGCCACCGCGTAGAACTCGCCGTCGCGGGTCTCCTGGCATTGACCGCTCTCGTCGACCGCAACCTGCCGCCGCGTCATGGCGTACTCCACGCGCACGCGCCCGGCGTCCGGCTCGTAGCAGAGCGTCGTCTCCAGCAGGGTTTCCCGGCGGGTCTCTCCGCGCGGCCGTCCGTTTGCAGACCCGCGCCCGTCCCGCGCAGGCGACTCCGCCCGCTCCACCAGTGTTTCCATGAGAGCGGCCGGCGCGCCGTCGTAGGCGGCCAGCAGCGCGCGTTCCCCCATGCGCCGCCGCACCGCCTCCACGGAATTCAGGCCGAACCGGCCAAGCAGTTCCCATTCCGGCGCGGTCAAGTTTGGGTTGCGCGGCGCGGCCGCCCGCGCCCGCCGCAAGCACGCAAGAGTCTGAATGCCCTTGGCGGACAGCGCCGCGCCAGTCTCTTCACGGTCCGCCTCCGCCGCACGCAGATCCGTCCCGCGCTCATCCTGCATGGGTGCTCCCCGATCGTGCGCCGCGCCAGCATCCCGCCGGGCGGAAGCAGTGGCCTCGAGCCGCCGGTATTGTACCATGTAGAGAGCACACCCTCACCGAGCAAGAAAGCGACTCTGGGATTCATGCGGCGGATCTATAAGGCGCTTGCCGCGCTGGTCTTTACCCTGTTCCTCGCGCTGTTGCTGCTCGGCGGGCTCGCGCTGGTGGGGATGGGCATCCTGGAGGGCACGGGGCTTAGCGGGCTCTTCAGTCGCGGCGACGCGCCGACGCCAACCGCAACCGTCGCCGGCGATTCCGCATCAACGCAATCTTCCGGCGCGGCCGCGACGCCCGTGCCCGGCGCGACGCCCACTCTGTCACCGGATGCGGAGCGGGCGGCAGCGATCCAACGGGCCGAAGACGCCATCAGCCAGGCCGACGAACCCGGCCCCTTCACAATCGAAGTGTCCGACGGCGACCTGACCGCGCTGCTGGGCGAACTTCTCTCTTCGCTCGACAATCCGCCGGTCTCCAACTTCGTCGTCACGTTCGAGCAGGACACGTTCGTGGCCAGGGGTACGTTCACGTCGCCGTTTCGCGCCACCGTGGAGACCACCGGACACTTCGTCGTCGGTGAAGATACCGTGCAAATCGAGTTTACCGAGGCGCGCATGGGCGCGTTCCTGATGCCCGAGGCGCTGCGCGATCAACTGACCGAGCAAGCCAACACGTTCCTGGCACGGGAAGTCGGCCCCGCGCGCAGGCTGCGCATCGATAGTGTCGAGATCGTTCCGGGAAAGATCATCGTCACCGGCGAGCGCCTGGAGCGGTAGCGCACGTCCAGCTCTCCTGCGGAAGACCTTTTCAAAACTCCGTCATTCCGGTGAAAGCCGGTATCCAGGGCGCATCTACAACTACAGATGGCAGAAGTCAATCCTGTTAACCCCCATCCCGGCCTTCCCCCTCGATGGCTGACAGGGGTAGGCATACTACATCCGAGTTCTATTGTCATTCCGAGCGGAGCGCAGCGGAGAGAGGAATCTAAGGCTTTCGCTGAAAGAATATCGGTTCTAGATTCCTCGCTCCGCTCGGAATGACAGTTGCCTACCCCTGTCAGCCCTCGATGGGGAAGGGGTTTTGCAGAGGTCTCCGCGAGAGCTTTGGCGCCGACCTCTGCGCGCCCGCTGCGGCGCGCGGCGTCCGCCGTTGTCTTGCCGCCAACACGAACGCCGGTGATTTCGGTACCATGGGTTTATGACAATGTGATGCCGCATAACGAAGGCGCCGCGCGATGGGGCGGATCCGGTTGCAAGCCAAGAGATTAGCCGTCGTCGCGTGCATGGTGTTCCTCGCGCACTGCGGCGGTGAGATTGTACCGCCTCAGACCGGCGATACGGTGCAAGAGTCCCGTCCCGCGCCGCCAGCGGCAGCGGCGCAAGCGCCGGCGACGTGGGTCTCCTGCCTGCCGCCGCAGGCCGAGCCGCCGCTGCTGCCGGTATTCCTCTGTCCTTCCACAGCCCCGGGGCACGTCACCATGACGCTCACCGCACACGAATTGATCCCCAAGATCGAAGCCGCCATCGCCGTGAACAACCCCGACGGCGAGGTAACGGACATTGCCCTTACGTTCCAGCAAGACGCCTTCATCATCCAAGGCACGTTGCAGCGTCCAATCCGCACGACGATCCAGGTGAGCGGACGCCTCGTCGTGCGCGACGGCAAGGTAGAGGCGGACGCGGTGAAGGGCAGGCTCGGCATCATCCCGGTGCCGGCGGGGTACATGGCGGAGGCGATGAAGGACGCCAATAAACACCTGGACACGTTCTTCAGGACGGAGTACGGGATACGGGTAACCAGCGTGCACATCGTGCCGGGTGAGTTGCGCCTCACCGGCGAAACCCTGCGTTAAGCATCATGCCTGAACTACCCGAGGTCGAGACCATTCGCCGCAGCCTGGCGCCCCATCTTTGCGATGACGTGATAGACGCCGTGCCGCTGCTGGATCCCCACGCCGTGGTCGAGCCGGACCCGCACGCAATCGCCGCGCTGCTGCCGGGCCGGCGCATCCGCGCGGTCAACCGCCGGGCGAAATTTCTCGTCTTTGCCCTGGATACAAGCAATTTGGTCGTGCACCTGCGCATGAGCGGCCGCCTCAGGCTCGTGGGCCAGGTGGACGAGACGCGCTACCTGCGCGCGCAGTGGAACCTCCGCTCCGAGCGCGCGCTCTGCTTCTACGACATGCGCCGCTTCGGGCGTATCTGGCTGGTGGACGACGACCGCCTGGCGGAACTCTTCGCCCCGCTCGGCCCCGAGCCGTTCGCTCCCGATCTGACCGCGGCCGCCTTGCGGGAACGCCTTGCAGAGCGCACCGCGCCGCTCAAGTCGCTCCTGCTCAACCAGCGCTTCATCGCGGGACTGGGCAACATCTACGTGGACGAGGCGCTGCACGCCTGCAACCTGCATCCCCGCCGGCCGGCCGGCGCCCTCAGCCACAAAGAGACCGCCGCCCTGCTCGACGCCATCCGGCGCACGTTGCGCGCCGCCATCGCCAACGGCGGCACCACCTTCGACGCCGTCTACAGCGACGCGGAAGGCAGGCCCGGCCGCCACCGGCAACACCTGGCCGTCTACCGCCGCGCGGGCGAGCCGTGCCTCACCTGCGGCGCGCCAATCGCGCGCATCGTGGTGGCCCAGCGCGGCACCCACTTCTGCCCGCGCTGCCAACCCGAACCGGCCGGCGCGTCCGTTTGACCGTCAATACCGCCCATGCTAGGATAGACATTAACGTGAACGTGTGGGTTAGTGTCTGGAATCTACCGCTCGCTCCTCGCTGGCGAGCGTCCCGCTACCGGCGCGTTGAGAGCCTGCGGAGCAGAGAACAGGAGGCGCGGAGCAGCCGACGATGGATACGCTGCGGCGGCTCTTCTTCTACACCTGGCGCTACCGGAAACTGGCCTTTCTGGCCTATGGCGCGCTGCTCGGCAACACCCTGCTCAGCCTCGTAATTCCCCGCCTCATGGGCGACGTCGTAGACGAAGCCCTCAACCGCCAAACGCGCGTGTTGCACATCTTCGCCGGTGAGTTCAGCAGCATCGTAGACGAAGAACTGGCGCGCCAACTGATGCAGGCGCTCTTCTTCTTTGCCGGACTGATCATCGCCGCTACCCTCGTCAAGGGCATCTTCACCTTCGCGCAGGTCTTCCTGTCCGAGTATCTCTCCCAGCGCACCTGCTTCGACCTGCGCAACCGCATCTTCAACCAGTACCAGCGCCTCTCCTTTGCCTACCACGACCGCTCCCAGACCGGGCAACTCATGTCCCGGGCCACCAGCGACGTGGAGCAAATCCGCTTCTTCGTCTCCCAGGGCCTCATCAACGGCGCGCTCATGCTGCTGACGTTCGTGGCGGTGCTGGCCGTGCTCCTGTTGACGCACTGGCGCCTGGCGCTCCTCTCACTGGCGACGATGCCGGTGCTCTTCGCCATTGCCTACCTCTTCGCCCGCCAACTGCGGCCCATGTTCAGCCGGGTGCAGCAGGAGACCGCCCAACTCAGCACTGTGCTGCAGGAAGACCTTTCCGGCATGCGCGTGGTGCGGGCCTTTGCCCAGGAGGACCGGGAGTCGGTCAAGTTCGCGCGCAGTTCCGACCGGCTCGCCCAAGCAACCGTGCGCACCATGGAACTCTTTGCCATGCGCAACCCGCTGCTGCAATTCATCGCCGGCATCGGCACCACGGCGGTGGTCTGGTACGGCGGCCTGCAAGTGATGGGAGGCGGCATGAGCCTCGGCACGCTGGTGGAGTTCAGCGCCTACCTCATGCTCTTGCAGCGTCCCATCCGGATGCTGGGCATGACCATCAACACCTACGCCCGCGCCATTGCCGCGGGCGAGCGCATCTTCGAAATCCTCGACATGCAATCGGAGATCGAAGAGAAGCCCGACGCGCTGGACCTGGCGTCGGTGGCGGGCAACGTCAAGTTCGAGGCGGTCGCCTACAGAGCCGGCGGCCTGCCGGTGCTGGAAGAAATTACCCTGGAAGCCAAGGCCGGCGACGTGATCGGCATCGTGGGCATCACCGGCTCCGGCAAGAGCACCATCATCAACCTGCTGCCCCGCTTCTACGACGTCACCGCCGGCCGCATCACCCTGGACGGCCACGACATCCGCGACCTCACCTTCCGCGCCCTGCGGCAGCACATCGGCCTGGTGGCGCAGGAGACCTTCCTCTTTGCCGCCTCCATCCGCGAAAACATCTCCTACGGCCGGCCGGACGCCACCGCGGAGGGCGTGATCGCGGCCGCCAAGGCCGCCCAGGCCCACGACTTCATCATGCAGTTCCCGGACGGCTACGAGACCCACGTGGGCGAGCGCGGCGTGACGCTCTCCGGCGGCCAGAAGCAGCGCGTCGCCATTGCGCGGGCGCTGCTGCTCGACCCCCGCGTTCTCGTCCTGGATGAATCCACCTCGGCAGTGGACACGCGCACCGAGGCCGCGCTGCAAGAGGCGCTCAACCGGCTCATGCAGGGGCGCACGTCCTTCATCATCGCGCAGCGCGTCTCCAGCGTGCGCGAGGCCAACGAGATCGTCGTGCTGGACGCCGGGCGCATCGTGCAGCGCGGCACGCATAGCGACCTGGTGACGCGGGAGGGCCTCTACCGCGACATGTACGTCTATCAGTTGCAGGAACAAGAGGAGCACATGGAGCGGCAGCGCGCGGCGCAAACGGACGGCGGCGGTCTCCAGAGCGCGCTGGCGGCGGCGAACGGCGGCGAGCGCCGCGGGAGCGATTCCCCATGATTGGCGGCGGCTTCGACATGGGCGGCAGTTGGCGCAGCGGCGGCATGACTTCCCGCAGCGGCATGAGTTCGCGCGGCGGCGGCTGGCGCGGCTCGGACGACTCGGTAGACGTTGACCCGGACAGCAAGGCCTTCGACCAGGACGTGGTGCGGCAGATGCTGCCCTTCCTCAAGCCTTATCGGGGACGGCTCGCGCTCGCGGTCGTGCTGGTGCTGATCACCTCCGCGGCCACCACCGCCGGGCCGTACCTGATCAAAGTGGCCATCGACGACGGCATCGCGCAGGACAACGCGCGGGTGCTGGCAATCGCCGCCATCCTCTTCCTGGTCAGCCTCTGCGTCATGGGCCTCTCTTCCTACGCGAACAACGCTCTCATAGCGGCGGTCTCCCAGAGCATGCTCCACACGCTGCGGGTGCGCGTGGTCTCCCATCTGCAGAAACTCTCGTTCCGCTACCTGGACAGCAACGAGATTGGCGTCATCATGGCGCGCGTCACCAGCGACGTGAACGCCCTGAACAACGCCTTTTCCCAGGGCACCATGACGCTGGTGGCCGACCTGCTGGGTCTCGTCCTCATTCTCGGCATGATGTTAATTCTCGATCCCGCGCTCTCCCTGGCCACGTTCGTGGTGCTGCCGCTGATGTTCCTGATAACGCGGGTCTTCAGTTGGCAGGCGCGGCGGCGGTTCCGGGAGGTGCGGCATCAGGTTGGCAAGGTCTACGCCAACTTGCAGGAAAACATCAGCGGCGTGCGCGTCGCCCAGTCCTTTACGCGGGAGGACCTGAATTACCGCCAGTTTCGCGGCACCAACCGTGATAATCTCGACGCCTCGGTGCGGGCCGCCAAGGTGATGGCCGCCTTTCCGCCGGCGGTGGAACTCGTCACCGCCCTTGCCATCGGCCTCGTCATCGTCTACGGCGGCTTTCGGGTGCTGGATGGAACCTTGAGCGTGGGCGTGCTCGTGGCCTTCCTCTCGTACGTGCAGCAATTCTTCATGCCCATCCGCGAGATTTCGGCCTGGTACACCAACCTCCAGCAAGCGATGGCGGGCGGCGAGCGCATCTTCCAACTGCTGGACACCGATCCGGAAATCGTCGATAAACCGGATGCGTCCGCGCTGTCCGCGGTGAGCGGCCACGTGCGCTTCGCGGACGTGACGTTCGGCTACGATCCCGAGCAGCCGGTGCTTACGGAAATCGACCTGGAGGCCAAGCCGGGCGAGACGATTGCGCTGGTGGGGCCCACCGGCGCCGGCAAGACCTCCATCGTCAACCTGCTCATGCGCTTCTACGACGTGCAGCAGGGGAGCATTACCATCGACGGCCGCGACCTGCGGGACCTCCAAATCCGCTCGCTGCGCCGCCAGGTGGGCATGGTGCTGCAGGATAGCTTCCTCTTCTCCGGTTCGATTCTGGAGAACATACGCTACGGCAAGCCGGACGCCACAATGGAGGAAGTGGAGGCGGCGGCGCGGGCCGTGGGCATCGACGGCTTCATCCAGCGCCTGCCGGACGGCTACAATACGGCGGTGATGGAACGCGGCGGGCGGCTCTCCGTCGGCCAACGCCAGTTGATCTGCTTCGCCCGCGCGCTGCTCATCGACCCGCGCATTCTCATCCTCGACGAGGCCACCAGCAGCGTGGACGCCCACACGGAGATTCTCATCCAGCGCGCCCTCGCCACGCTGTTACGCGGCCGCACGGCGTTCGTCATCGCCCACCGCCTCTCCACCATCAAGAACGCGGACGCCATCCTGGTGCTGCGCGACGGCAAAATCGTCGAGCGCGGCGCCCACGACGCGCTGCTGGCCGCCCAGGGCTTCTACGCCGAACTCTATACCACCGGCGTCACCGCCGGCCTGGACGCCGAGCAAGCGGCTTCACAGCCCAGCGCCATACCCTCCCGCTAGACGCTCCCTATCCCTATGAGGCAAACCTCATCCCTATGGAGACCTTTGCACAGATCCTTATCCGCTTAGAGACCTCTGCACAGTTCCGTATCCCTTTGCAGACCTTTGCACAGTTCCGTATCCCTTTGCAGACCTTTGCATAGTTCCGTCATTCCGGCGAAAGCCGGAATCCAGGGCGCACGTACAACCAACGCCAGTGCAAAGTCAAGCCATTTCTCCCCCATCCTTTCCGCCATCTTTCTCCCTCTCCCTTCAGGAGACCTTTGCATAACTCCCGCAATTGAGGGAGAATCTAGGGTGAGTGTACCGCAAGCAGACAGGAGAGCGCCATGCACCGCGAGATGGGACGACCGTCACTGTTGGAGCAGTGGTTACCGGAGAAATTGGGTCGGAACGAGCGGCTGGAGCGGATTGATGAAGTGGTGGACTGGGAGCGGTTGGGCGCGGTGGTGTCGGGCATCTACGCCTCCGGTGAGGGGCGGCCGAGCTATCCGCCGCTGATGCTGGTGAAGATCCTGTTGTTGGAGCAGTGGTATGGTCTCTCGGATCCGCAGATGGAGGAGGCGTTGGCCGACCGCATCTCGTTTCGGCGGTTCGTGGGGTTGGGGTTGGCGGAGGACACGCCGGATCACTCGACGCTGAGCCGGTTTCGAGCGCAGTTGGAGCGGCACGGGGTAAGCGAGAAGCTGTTTGCGGAGTTGGTAGGGCAGTTGGAGGAGCGTGGGTTGCTGGTGAAGGAGGGGACGCTGCTGGACGCGACGTTGGTAGAGGCGCAGGTGCGGCGGCCGCCGGTCTCGGCGGGCCTGGGGGGCAAGAGCGAGAAAGACCCGGACGCGGACTGGACGCGGAGCGGAAAGAAGCGGCAGGCGCACTTTGGGTACAAGGTGCACGCTGGGGTGGACCAGGGGAGCGGGTTGGTGCGGCGGGCGGAGCTAACGTCGGCGAAAGTAGCGGAGAGTACGGTGGCGGACCAGTTGGTGAGCGGTGATGAAGGAACGGTGTACGGTGACCGGGCGTACGAGTCCAAGGAGCGGCGGGCGTGGCTGCGGGCGCAAGGGATAGCGGACGGCATCATGCACCGCTCGCACAAGAACCAGCGCGGCTTACCGGAATGGCAGCGAGAACGCAACGCGGCGATCAAGCCGATACGGGCAGCAGTGGAACGGGTGTTCGGCACGCTGAAGCGGAGTTACGGCTACCGGCGGGTGCGCTACCGCGGGCTTGGGCGGAACACGGTAGAGATGTGGCTGAAGTTGCTGGCGTACAACCTGCGCAAGCTGGAGGCGCTGACGGCGTAGGCGGTAACCGCACGGCCACACACCGCCAGAAAGGGGAAGACCGGGTCGCAACGGCAGCGCACGGCCGGCAAAAGACCGCACCGGCAGCGCCCTGACGCGCCTGCACAGGCCGAACGCCGCCGACAAAGGCCAAAAACCGCAATTTAGCACCCACTACTCCCCCACCAAGGGCCAAACCAGGGTTACGCAAAGGTCTCCTTCAGGGAGAGGGCCGGGGTGAGGGTGAAATCCGGCCGCCCGGACGGCCGCCTCACGCCTACAACTTGCCATACTCGCCGAAATGTGTCATTGTGGCCTTAAGTCTTGGAGTATAAAGCGGCCGGCGGCCCCGTGAAATCACACGCGGCGTGTCGCGTTGAGCCCTATGGTATAATGCACGTGTTGTCTACACAGAAAACTGCGGCGCGGCGGCCCCCTGGGTCCGGCGCGCGCGTGGGCGCGTCAACTGAGGAAGAGCATCGTGGATAGTAAGTGGCTGAAGAACGGGTTCGTCTATCTGGTCATCACCGTAGCCATTCTGGCCATCGTCTTTACCCTGTTCACGCCGCCGTCGCGCCAGACTACCACGGTCTCTCTGACTGAGTTTATTGCCGCGGTTTCGGAATCCGCCTGGAAAGACGGGTACCCGTCCGTCATCGTCTCGAACGATCATCTGATAGCCGAAATCGGCGAGGAGCGCCTAACGACCCGCAAGCTGGACGAGATGGACGTGCTGGAAACGCTGCACAGCCGCGGCGTGCCGGACGACAAGATCAAGCTGACCGTGCGGGAGCCCAGCCAATTCAGCAACCTGCTCCCCATCCTCGGCACCTTCCTCCCCATCGTCATCTTCGGCGGCATCCTGCTGCTCATGATGCGCCAGGCCCAGGGCACGAATAACCAGGCCCTTTCGTTTGGCAAGAGCAAGGCCAGGGTCTTCAAGAGCAACAAGCCCACCATCACCTTCGCGGAAGTGGCCGGCGTGGAGGAAGCCAAAGAAGAGTTGCAAGAGGTCGTGGCGTTCCTCAAGTATCCCGAACGCTTCCAGGCGTTGGGCGCGCAGATTCCCAAGGGCGTGCTGCTGGTCGGCCCGCCGGGCACCGGCAAGACCCACATCTCGCGCGCCGTGGCCGGCGAGGCCGGCGTGCCTTTCTTCAGCATCAGCGGTTCCGAGTTCGTGGAGATGTTCGTGGGTGTCGGCGCTTCCCGGGTGCGCGACCTCTTCGACCAGGCCAAGCGCAACGCGCCCTGCATCGTCTTCGTCGATGAAATCGACGCCGTGGGACGCCAGCGCGGCGCCGGCCTCGGCGGCAGCCACGACGAACGCGAGCAGACCCTCAATCAAATCCTGGTGGAAATGGACGGCTTCGAGAGCAATACCAGCGTGATCGTGCTGGCGGCGACGAACCGCCCCGATGTGCTGGACCCGGCCCTGCTGCGCCCCGGCCGCTTCGACCGCCAGGTGGTGCTGGACAGCCCGGACGTGAAAGGCCGCGAACACATCCTGCACCTCTACGCCAAAGACAAGCCGCTGGCGGATGACCTGGACCTGGAAACCATTGCCCGCCAGACGCCCGGCTTCTCCGGCGCCGACCTGAAGAATCTGCTCAATGAGGCGGCATTGCTGGCCGCCCGGCGCAACAAGAAGGCTATCAGCCAGGCGGAGGTTGAAGAAGCGGTGGAGCGCGTGCTGGCCGGGCCGGAACGCCGCAGCCGCATCATCAGCGACCGCGAGAAGAAGGTGACGGCCTACCACGAGGTGGGGCACGCCCTGGTGGCGCAATTGCTGCCGGACGTGGACCCGGTGCATAAGATTTCCATCGTGGCGCGCGGCCGCGCCGGCGGCTACACCCGGGTGCTGCCGCCGGAAGACCGCCACCTGTGGACGCGCTCCCAGTTTCGGCAGCAAATGGCGTTCGCCCTGGGCGGCTACGCGGCGGAGGTGCTGGTCTTCGGCGAGATGACCACCGGCGCTTCCAACGACATCGAGATGGCTACCGGCCTGGCGCGCCGCATGGTGATGGAGTACGGCATGAGCGAGAAGCTGGGCCCGCGCGCGTTCGGCCGCAAGGAAGAGCTCATCTTCCTGGGCCGCGACATCCAGGAACAGCGCAACTACAGCGAGGCCGTGGCCCAGGATATCGACGGCGAGGTGGAAGGCCTGATACAGCAGGCCCACGACAAGGCGTCCAGCTTGCTCACGGCCAACAAGAGTAAGCTGGTGGAAATCGCCGATACGCTGATGGAGGTCGAGACGTTCGACGAGAAGTCATTCAGCGCGTTCTTCAAAGAAGAGCCTGAACCCTCCGACGACGTGGATACCCAGGCGGCCAGCACACTGGTGGATGATGAAGAGCAGCAACCCTCGTCACCGCCGGACAGCGACGACGGCGCCCAAAAGCCCCGAACCCGCCCCTACCCGGGCATGGCAACGTAAAGCATCCGCGTATTCTCTGCTCTCTCTTGTTTTCTCTTGCCTTTACCTTCTCTTTTCTTGTCATCTCTTCTCCGGTAGCGCAGGTTTGTAACCTGCGCCCGCCCGGTGTTGCCGGATGACCGTAGCGCGGGGGCTTGTCCCCCGCCCTCAACGCAGGCCTTGTACACGCGCTGGTCTGCTATCCGCGCCCGCTCTTCTCCGGTAGCGCAGGTTTGTAACCTGCGTCCGCTCCCCCGGATTATCGTAGCGCGGGGGCTTGTCCCCCGCTCCTGTGCGCGCCGCAACCGCCCCCTTGGGCTCGCCGCAACCGCCCCTTTGGGCGCGCCGCTCACGCCGCAACCCTCCGTCCCAACGCCTTGAGAGCCGCCGTCATCCGCTCGCACGCCCCTGGCGCCAGCATCGTGCAACTTGGCTCGAAACCGCCCCGTTCCGCCTCGGCGCGGGGTGGAATGTAGTTGACGTAGCCGTTCGTGCAGGACGAGACGAAACTGCCGCGCCAACCCTCGTCTGCCGCCCACGCGGAGAGTTCCACACCCGTTTCGGCAAACACCTCCGCGGGCGAGGCCAGCGCCAGCACGTCGCCCAACCGCACCGCCTGCAACGTCACCCACACGCGCTCGCGTTCCAGGTCCGCCTGGCGGGTCTCCAGGTCGCCCCACTTCAGTTGGTAGCGCAGGAAGGCGCTCTCCTGGCACATAGCCCAGCGCTCCTCGACATCCCCAGGGCCGCGAGCCGGAGACTGCGCCGCCTCTTCGAGAACACGTTCAAGTTCCGCTAGCTTGCCCCGCTGTTGCGCTCTCGATTCGTAGGGCTTGAGCGGCAGTTCGACTTCCTGCTTGACCGCGTCTATGGCGAGCGGCCCGTCGATCGCGACCAGATTGCGCGCCGCTTCCCGCAGCGCGCCGCCAAACCGCCGGCCCACCCGTTCTACTTCCCCATATGTCGGTTCGCGGTAGCGCGGCCGCACGTCGCCGCTGCAGCCTTGGAGAAACAGACCCATCCCGCCCAACTCGCGCTCCACCTGCCGCACCAGAAAACCGGGATAATCGGCGCAGGTCTGCCGGTCGGCGAAGCTATGGGTCACCGGATGGCACGCCGCGCTGACGATGCCGGCGAGCGTCTTGCCCTCGCTGGAATCGAAAGTCATTAGCCGCAGCGTGTCGTCAACTATGCCCCGCGGCGCAATCGGACCTTTTGACACTCCCAGTTGCTCGCGGGTCGCCCCCAGCGTGTTCGCCAGCCGCTCGACAATCGCCTCCCATTTCGGCTCAGCACCGATGAGCATGCAGACTATTTCCGGCAGCGCCACCCGCCGGTTGTACGCCACGCTGCCGTAGCGCGCCGCAGCGTAGCGAATGCGGGCGACCGGCTCCGATCTGCGGCACGCTTGAAAAACCGCGGAGACGATCAGGTCGTTTAACGTCTCCTGCCAGGCCGAGGGCGGGGCGTCGAAAGGCTCCAGCAGCGGCGCGTTGGAGTGATTATGCGTGCACGCGAGCAGGATGTTTGCGGCAGGGATATGACAACGCTCGGCAATGCGGGCGACGATCTCCCGGTACTGGTCGTCGCGCATGGTGCAGAGGTCAACCGAGACCAGCGCCAGGCGGGTGTCGCCTTGCTCCAACACCAGCGCCCGCGCCCAGCAGTCGTCGTGCCGACCCGCAACCACCACCGGCTTCCCGCCCCCGCTGTAGGCCAGCGGCAGCGGCACACCCAGCGGCGGGTTGATGCGCTCAGCGCCAACGCCAAGTCTTAACTGTCTCTGTGGGAGATCCGCCATGACTTTTCCAACGAACGCGCAGGGGAACAAGCCCACCTTAACACCCAGGGGCACATCGCCATTCAACACGTGTAGGGGCACGACATGTCGTGCCCCTACACGTGTTGTTTCCCAATGCTACGCGCGCCCTAAGGCTCGGTGATTGCCTCGCGGCACAATCTGTCAACACCCTGTATCACAGGGTGGCACCGCCCTCACTGCCAACCCGGCCGTCTATTCTCCACCGAGGGTCGCGTTGATGAGGTCGGTGGCCCAGCGGGCGTACTCCGCGCCGGTGAGATTGCCGGCGAGAAACTCGCGGTACTGGCCGTTGATGTCGCCGGAGATGTCGCCATACTCCGTAAACGTCCACAGGCCCCAGCCCGCCGGCTTCGTGGTGCGGGAGTGGAGCAGAAAGGCTCTGGGGTCAACGCCCAGGCTGTTCTGATAGCCCTCCTGCGCCAGGGTGGAGGCGTTGTCGTCCAGCAGCGGCGAGACGACGTGGCCGGCCGAAGGCGGAAAGCGGCCGCCGTTTTCGGGCTTGAGGAGCCACTTGAAGAGTTCCCACGCCAGATCGTTGTTGTCGGCGCCGTCGTCGGCCATTTGCAGCGGGTGAGTCCACGTGCGGCCCGACTGGCTCGGCCCCTCGCCGGAGTACGGCATGGTCGCCAGCGCCCAGGTGAACGGCGCATCGCGGAACGACGTGCACGTAAGCTGCATCGCCACCTTGCCGGACATGAAGACGTTGCCGCTCTGGCCGCCCATGGCCGCCGCGCGCTCGTCGGCGTTTGGAGTCACACGGTGCTTATCGCTGAAGTCGCGCCACCACTCCAACGCCTCGATGAATTCCGGCGTATCCATGGTTGCGCGTCCGGCCTCCGCGTCCCACGGGCCCACGCCCCAGAAGGTGCCCGTGCCGATGCCGCCGCCGTTGGAACAGGTGATGCCGCCGCCGTGGCCGAACTGGGTGCGCTCCTCATTGGTGAGTTGCGTCGCCAGGTCCAGGAAGGTCTCCATGTTCCAGTCGGTATCGTTCAGGTCAACCGGCAGGGGATTGATGCCGGCCGCCTCGAAGATTTCCACGTTATAGGCGGTGGCGTCCACCGACATGGTGATCGGCATCCCCAGTATGCGGCCTTCCACCGTCCACATGTTGATGGCCGGGGCCGCAAACGTGGCGGCCGTATCGATCTTGTCGCGGGTAAAGAATGGCGCCAGGTCGATCGTCACGCCGGTCTCATAGGTGGTGAGCACCGCGCTCCAGCCGTTTTCCATGATGTTGATGGGATCGCCGGCCGCCTGTGCCGCGTAGAACTTCGTGCGCACCTCGCCCCAGCCGCCGGAGGGCACCAGGTCGATGGCGATGTGGGGCATTTCTTCGGAAAAGTCGGCCAGAATTGGCTCCAGCACCGGCCGCGTGGTCGGCTTTTCGGCCGAGATCATGGAGATGGTTACCGTTTCGACCTCCGGCATGGCCGTCGGTTCGGCCTGGGGCGCCTCCTCCTTGGTCTCGGCTTGCGCGGTGTCCTCCGTCGTAGCTACGGTCGCCTGGCCGCACGCGGCGGCAAGCGCCGCGCCCAGCGCGCCCGCGCCCATGCCCGCCAGCGCCGCCCGCCGCGTGACTTTCATAGAACGTGCCATACCCATTGCACCGTACCTCCTCTAATCTCGCACCCTTGAGTGCGGAAGCCCTGCTGAATACTACGCCTACTTGATGAAATGGCACTAAGTCCGACAACATGGTAACACACATACACCTAAATGTGTGTTTGTCGTTTACACAACCGCGCGGCGGCCTGGCCGCCAGTGGTCCGGGAGGGCTGCGCCACTTCACGCTGAGAGGACATGGCGCGCGAATAGAGGATCCTTGCGAACGGACGTGTCCGCAATCTCAGGGCACGACAGGTTCACGGCAATTTTGGACGGGAGAGAGATTTCTTGGGGAAGAAGGCCGGATGGAGAACGCAACCGGAATCACATTCCGCGGCACGTGTTGACCCTCAATGAGAAGAGGCAGTGGAGAGCGCCGTGAATGCCCTTAAATGCCAAATTTTTCCAGGCGTTAGTCAGCGGCCGGCGGATTTGGAGGCCCCGACCTTCCCATGATCCACCCTTCGATGGTGGATACACGCTGCTCTAGACCGGCCAGGCGATTCTCAATCTGGACAAAGCGGTTCTCGAACCGGGATTCCATCAGATTCAATCGCGTTTCCATCCGGCTCTCGAACTTATTCTGCTGGTTGGATATGAACGCAACGACGGCAATTGCCGCGATTATGATAGCGGCGATCGTCGCCCAAAACTCATAATTCTCCATTGGACGCGCCTTTCCGGTAGATTGTAGCGTCTCTTCATTCTGTGCCATCATAATACCACAGTCTTGCGCTAGCAAAACCTTGATCATAAGTGTGCGCTGTACTTCCTTCGCGCGACTGCCAAGGCAAGCGCGGCGCGCGTCGGCGCGCCGCCAAGACGATGTGTATCAAATCAATTCGGAGAGCCTGATGAATCCGAGAGGCGTCGATTTCTTTTGCTACACCGTCAGCGACATCCGCAAGAGCGCGGCCTTCTACGAGCACACGCTGGGCCTGACGCTCTCCGCATGGATCGGTCCGGGATGGGTGGAATTCGCGGTCGGCGACACGCCAACGGTGCTCGCGCTGCGCGCCGCTCATGGTGACCATGCCGAGCATGGAGAGTTTCGCGGCGGCGCCATCGCGCTGGCGGTCGAAGATGTAGCGCGAGCCGTTGACGAATTGCGCGCCCAGGGCGTGGACGTGGCGCTCGAGCCAGGCGAACAGGAAACCTGTCACGCGGCCGGGATCGCCGACCCGGACGGCAACCTGATCCTTCTCCACAGACGCAAGGATGGCACGGCGGGCTAGGCTAGCGTTGGTCAGCCGCCGCCCCGCACCCCGTCTGCACTCGGCATAGTCGCGTGGGTGATCCGCGCGGCGCGCGGCCTAGAGCGCGGCCGCCAGTTCTTCGTGGTAGGCAAAGAGCGCCGGAATGCCGCCGGTGTGTACCATGATTACCGGCTGATCGGCGGGCAGTTTGCCGGCGCGCGCATAGCTGATGAGGCCGGACATGGTCTTGCCGGTGTAGACCGGATCGAGCAGGATGCCCTCGTGCCGTCCCGTGAGCCGGATCGCTTCCATGCCCTCCGCCGTGGTTACGCCGTATTCGGCGCCCAGATAGTCGTCCGTGACGATCACCTCGTCCTCTGAGAGGGCGCACGGAATGTCAAGCTGTTCCGCAAGGGTCTGCGATCGCCGGGCGACGTTGGCGCGCTGTTGGCCGGCGGGGTCTTTGATGGAGACGCCGACGACCGGGATGGGCAACCCCAGCGCCTTGATGCCGCCGGCGAAGCCCGCGTGGGTGGTGCCGGAACCGGAGGTGATGAAGATGGCGCCGGGCATTTGCGGCAGAGAGGAAAGCTGCGTCGATAGCTCCAGCGCGCAACTCAGGTAGCCGCACATTGCCCGCAGCGCGGGATCGGGATAGGCGCTCGTGATGCGGTAGGGCTTGCGTCCCTGGGCGCGCAGTTCCGCCTCGACCGGATCGATGCGCGCCTGCAGGTTGTCGAGGTTGGCGTCGTGCAGCACGGTAACGTCCGCGCCAAAGATGTGGTCGAGCAGCAGGTTGCCCTGCACCTCGCTGTGGATGCCGCCGGCGAGCACCAGGAAGCAATCGAGCCCCAGCTTGGCGCTGGCCGCCGCGGCCTGGCGGCACTGGTTGGACTGGGTGTCGGCCCCGGCCACCACGCTGTCGCAGCCGGTTGCCACCGCCTGCCCCAACTGAAACTCCAGGTTGCGCGTCTTGTTGCCGCCTAAAGCAAGACCGGTCAGGTCGTCGCGCTTGATGTAGATCGGCGGCCCGCCGACGGCCTCGGAGAGCCGGGGACATGCGTCCAGCGGCGTGGGAAACGTGCCCAACGCAACCCGCGGCTGCTCGTCCAGCTTCGCCGCCAACTCGTCCTGCGTTAGTGCACGCGCACTTTGTACGGCCATGTTGAATGCTCCTTTGCTGTCCGCTGTTCCAAGAATTGAGTACGTGCGACCGTGTCTTTGACCTCATTTCTGCCAATAGTGTGCAGTCTTGGGTCGCAGGTTACAAACCTGCGCTACCGGACTGCCCGGCGCTCTTCTAGACGAATCTATGAAAGAAAGTGATAGCCAGATGCGCGGTCGCGTTCTCTGTCTCAGTGTACTCCGCCTAGTCCTTGCGCACCAGATAGCCCCGGATGTCGTACGCGCCCGGCTTCTCCACCGGCAGCGCGCCCGCGTCCACGGCAAGCTCCAGCGGATTATCCGTGATTTCCAGCGGCAGATTGACGATGCCGCGCGTGTAGGTGGAGGCCGCGATCGCCAGCAACACTTCCAGCGCCTGGCGGCCATTTTCCGCGTGTCCCCGGTGCTCGCGCCGCCCTTCCATCCACTCGATCAACTCCTTCGCCTGGAGCGCCTGGGCATTCGGCTCGTTGTACGAAAACTCGGTGTTGCCGTTCGGCGTCAGCAGGCGGATGCCGCCGCTCACGGGAAAGATGCTGCCGTGGGAGCCGTAGACGATGCAGGGCTGCACCCGCCGGTCGTCGCCAATGTCCGATTCCAGGACGCCGCGCACGCCGCCGGCAAAGCCAATGAGCGCCTGGGCGCGGTCCTCGATGCGCTCGGCGCGCTCGTAGCGGTCGGTGCGCCGCTCGACGGAACCCATCACCCACGCCACCTGCGGATCGCCCAGAATGTAGCGCGCGTAGTCCACGTTGTGAATGGAGCTATTGGTCAAGCCGCCGCTCTGCTGGATATAGAGCATCTCCACCCGGCCGATCGCGCCGTCGGCGATGAGATTCCGGATAGCGTTCGTCTGTTCGCGAAAGCGGCCCTGGTGACCGATCACCAGCTTGGCGCCGTGCGCTTCCGCGGCGGCGATCATCGCGTCGGCCTCGGCCAGCGTGCGCGCCATGGGCTTTTCGCAGATGATGCCGGGCACGCCGGCCTCGGCGGCGGCAATCGACATGGGCGCGTGCAGCCCCGGCCACGAGCAGACGCTGACGATGTCCAGGTCTTCCGCGTCCAGCATCTCCCGGTAGTCGGCGTAACCGCGGCCGATGCCGTGCTCTTCCCGCAACTCCGCTAAAGCCTTGGGATGGGTGTCGGACGCGGCCGTTATCTCCACGTTGTCCAACTCGGCATAGGCCTGCGCGTGCGCCTTTCCCATCCACCCGCAACCGATGATGCCGACGCGATACGTTTCCGCCATGGTGTACTCCTGCGTGACTGCGCTGATTCCGATGGCTCTATTGTAACGGCATTAGTCCGTTCGGGGCAGCATCGACCCGGCGCTCTCAGCGCGGCCGCCCAGTTCCCAAATGACGATACTACCTGCTATCATGGTGTCCAAATTCGCGTAAGGCGAACGGACGTGTCCAATTTCCAGTTAGCAAGGAGAGGCGGCTATGGCAAGCGCGTTGCGAACCGGAGTAATCGGCTGCGGCGGCCTGGGGCCGAGCGAAGCGAAGATTTCCCACGAGATGGACGGCATCGAACTGGTAGGCGTGGTGGACGTGAACATCGAGTCCGCCCAGGCGGTAGCGGACGAGCTTGGCGTCAAGGCTTTTTCACACCACGGCGACCTCATCGACGAAGGGCTCGACGCCATTCTGGTGGTGACGCCCACTTGGACGCACCGGGAAATCTGCGTGGATGCGGCCAACGCCGGCATTGCCGTCTTCTGCGAGAAGCCGATGGCGCTGCAACTCGACGACTGCGACGCCATGATCGCGGCCGCCGACTCAAACGGCGTGCCCCTGATGCTGGGCTTCGTGATGCGCTACTGGCCGCTCTACGTCGAGATACACAAGCGGCTGGAGAACGGCGACATCGGCGACCTCAAGCTGGCGTGGTCCACGCGCCTGAGCGGGCGGCCGCCGGTGGGCGTGGGCGAGTGGCGCCTGGACCGGAAGTTGGTGGGCGGCACCTGGTCATCCTCCGTGCACGAACTCGACCTGCTGCTCTGGATGGGCGGCCCGGTGGCCTCCGTGCACGGCAACGCCACGTTCGGCACGTTTGCCAACACCGACCTGGAGGACACCTTCATTACGACCCTGAATTACGAGAACGGGGCGATTGGCTCCTTGCACAGCAGCCAGATCTACCCGGCGGGGGCCTCGAACTTTGGCTTGGCCGGCACTAAGGGCGCGATTCACATCAACAGGCACGCCGACCCGCTCCTGGTTACCCACGACGGCAACCGCGAGCAGATCGAGGTCGAGTCCCACAGCGTGGGCATGCGCAACCAACTGGCCGCGTTCTACGACTGCGCCCGCTCCGGCGGGACACCCATGCCCGACGGCCACGACGGCCGCCGCGCCCTGGAAGTGTGCCTGGCAACGTTCATGTCCGCCGAGCAAGGCGGAGACGTCATTCTGCCGCTCTAGCGCCGAAACAACGTAGGACTGGCAAATAGCTAAGCACTGAGCCTGCTTCCCTCTGGGGAAGTCCTTTGCATAGCACTGGTCGGACGCGCTCAGGACACCCTCTCCCTGGGGAGAGGCCGGTCAGTCACGCTCTTTTCTCCCTCTCCCTGGGGAGAGGGCCGGGGTGAGGGAGAACGCGCGAGGCTTGACCGCCTGTAGTTTGCGGGTGTACGGTGAAGATAGACGCGGCTGATACGCATGAAGCGAGAAGCAACAGGTAGCGCGCCATGGCAACAGAGGTAGAGCGGCCGCCGGAAGACTACGCCACCAAGGCTGAGTTGAAGGCGCTGGAGCCCCGCATAGACGCCGGCTTTGCGGAATTGCGGCACGCCATAGAGTTGATCGCGGCGAATTCGCGTACCGATATGGCGAATTTGCGCACCAACATGGAGACGCTGCGCACCGATATGGAGACGCTGCGGTCCGATCAGAACTCGAGCATGGAGAGGCTGCGCACCGACATGGAGGCGCTGCGGTCCGATCAGAACTCGAGCATGGAGAGGCTGCGCACCGATTTTACCGACTTCAAGGCCGACATCAAGATTGACCTCGCCAACCGCCACAACGCGCAGGTGAAGTGGCTCATCGGCGTCGCCTTGGCCGCAATCGTCATCATCCTGGCGGCCCTTGAAATGATACCGCGCTTCTGGACGGTGGCCTAGCGCCGGCGCGCCGCACTGAGTGACGGGAGTGGTTTCCAACCGAGAGAGGGAGTAATCGATGGCCGTCTTTGACACCCACAAGACCTATACGGCGTTTGTGCAGGCGGGTATACCCGAGCGCCACGCCGCGGTGCTGGTTGAGGCGATACACGACCGCCGCGACAACCTTGTGACGACGGATGCGTTGAACGCGGCAATCGCCGACTTGAAAGTAGACATTGCCGACCGTTTCAGCGCGCAGCAGCGCTGGCTCGTCGGTCTCGTCTTCACCACGGCCGCCTTGGTCATCGCGGCGTTCGGCTTCCTGCTGGCGCTGTTCTTGGACGTCCTGCCTTAGTTCCGCGTAAAACGCATATTCCATTGCCGCTCTGTGCCTTCCGTCCATTGCGCTCGCGCGAAGATTACGGCGCGTGCGTCCAAGCGCGCCCTGCTCCACGACGCGAACGGGGTTATGGTATAGTAATGATGCTGCCAAGGTAGTTGATACGATCAGGGCAGTGTGGAACGTGTACGAAAGACCATTGAAGGAGGTCTTGCATGATTGGCGATAAGCGGATTTCAAGAAGGCAGCTTTTGAGCGGCGGCGCGACCCTGGTTGGCGGTACGGCGCTGCTGGCCGCCTGCGCCCAGGGCGGCATGGCCCCGGCGGCGCCGGCTGAGGGCGGCGAGATGGCTGCCGAGGCGGAAAAGCCCGCCATGGCGGAACCGACCGAAATCACCTTCCTCTGGCCCCACTATTCCTCCGGCAAGAGCCGCTGGCTGGAGTGGATCCTGGAGACCTACAACTCCAAAGAGACCGGTGTGCACGTGAACACAATGGACGTTGCCGGTTCATTTGGCGGCAATCCCCGGTCCAAGCTTCTCGCCACGGTGGCGGGCGGCGCGGCGCCGGACATGGGCTGGTTCGGCGTGGGCATCCATCCCTTTGCCGGCATCCTCTACGACGCCAACGAGTTGCTCAAGGGCCTGAAGTACGACATGAGCCAGCTCAACCAGACGCTGGTGAACGGCCTTACGTGGCAGGGCAAGCTGGTGGCGGCGCCGATCGGCATCAACACCACGGCGTGGTTCTACAACAAGGAACTCTTCGACCGGGCCGGCGTGCCCTATCCCCAGGATAGCGACACGTTCGAAGACCGGCTGGATGCGGCGCAGAAGGTGTCCGCCAGTCTGAGCACGTCCGATGAGAAGATCTGGGGCGTGGCGACCATTCACTACGTCGCCTACTGGATCGCGGGCATGTATCAGGGCTTCATGGACGATAGCGGCACCGAGGTGACGGTGAATGGCCCCTTGGGGCTGGAGTCCGTCCAATGGTGGCGGGACAACTGGGCCAAGTATGAGGTCGGCCCGCGGGCCGAGGACTACAACCGGCAGGAGGACGCCCAGTTCTTCAATTCGTTCGCCAACGGCAAAGTCGCCATGGCCGTCTACGGCACGTGGGGCCTGGAGCCGATCCGGCGCCACGAGGCCGGCGTAGACTTCGACATCGTCGAGCAGCCGACGGCGATGGGCGACGGGCAGGAAGGCAAGGGCGCGTTCTTCGGCATCGAGGAAATCTTCACGGTGGCCACCACCAAGAAGCTGGACGCCGCCGCCGAGTTCCTCTCCTTCTTGGTCGGGCCGGAGCACCTGAGCTGGACCGGCGGCCAGGGCAACATCATCCCGGCGATCAACTCGATTGCCGAGGAGGTCTTCGTGCCGACGGATGAGAAGCCGGATCCGTCCAACCTGCTGGCTTTCGCCCGCGCGGCCGATTACGCCAAGCCGTACTTCCCGCATCCGCAGTACGGCGAGTTGCGCGGCGCTTACGCCGACGCCATGAGTCCGTGGTGGAGCGAAGAAGCGACCACCGCCCAGCAAGCGTTGGAGAAGGCCGAGGAAGACTGCCAGGTAATCGTGGACGACTGGAACGCCGCCAACCTGTAGGCTGACGGCTTTACCCATCGTCTGACGCGAGACCGGTTTGGAAACGAGAAGCCCGGAGAGTGTTCAACTCCCCGGGCTTCTTCGTATACACATTGCCAATATCGGCTAGGGATTCGGCACTGCCAGCGTCTTGCCCGTCTCCGCCGCTTCGACGGCTTTCAGGCACGCGATGGCGCTGCGCGCGCCCTCGTGGACGTCGCAGAAGAGCGGCGTCTCGTCCAGGAGGCTATCCACCACGCTGTCTACCTCGGCGGCGTAGCCGGGGCGCGCCGTCTCCGGCGGCTTGGGCAGCGGCCTCGCCTCGAACCCCTCTTTGCCATGAATCTTATCCCACACCACGCTGGCCTCGCTGCCGTGAAGTTCCAGGCCGTAGAACGAGTCGAACACATAGTTCGACGCCCAGCACACCGTAATGCTGCCGGTGGCCCCGGAAGCAAAGCGGTACAGCGCCGTAACCGATTCGTCCCGGGGATTGCCCGGCAGCGCCAGGCCCCGGTTCGCCATCGCCTGTACTTCCACAATGTCGCCGGCGTACCAGCGCATCAGGTCGACCGGATGCACGCCCATAGTGAGCATCGGCAGCGAGTAGCTGTTGTTCGCCGTTTCCAGAAAGCCGGCGCTGCGCCGCATCGCGCTCGTCAGGTAGTGGGTGCGCATGGCGTAGAGCGTGCCCAGTTCGCCGGCGTCCACCATCTGCTTGACCATGCGATAGAACGGCCGCGTGCGCAGCACGTGCCCCGCCGCCACCCGGGTCGCGGCCCGGCCGGCGCGTTCCACCACGCGCAGGCAGTCCTCCACGCTGGTCGCCATGGGCTTTTCCACGAACACGTGCTTCTCGGCGTCCAGCGCGTCCAGCGTGAAGGGCGCGTGGAGCCTATCCGGCGCATGGATGGAAACCAGGTCCAGTTCGTCATGGCGCAGCAGCGCCGCGAAGTCCGCGTAGCCGTGCGCCACGCCATATTGCTCTTGCAGAGCCTCGCGGTGGTCGTCGCGCACGTCGCAGACCGCGGCCACTTCCGCGCGCGGGTTGGTGGCGTAGGCGTCCAGGAAACGACCGCCGTTACCGCCCAGTCCGACGATGCCGACCCGTAGCTTCGTGCTCACACGTCCCTCCTCATGCGCTCCGCGCGCCGTCTTCACTACAATTGCTTAGATTGCCGCCGGGGCGCGCCGCATCATACGTCGCCGTAGCCTACCGCCGCCAACCACGCGCGCGCGATGACGGCATGGCCGGGCAATGCGGGATGGATGCGGTCCGCCGCCCAGACGTGGGGCGGCTGCGCGGCCAAAGCCTCATCGAACGCAGCCTGGGTGCGCACGAGAAGCGCGTCGTACTCCGCGGCCAGCCGGCGCACCACCGCGCGGTAGGCGTCGATGTAGGCGCGGAAATACATCCAGCCGGCGGTGAGCAGCGCGTCGTCCCGCGCGCCGCTGGCGCGCAGAGCGCCGAACTGCCCCTGCACCTCCGCCAGACTCACGCCGGAAACCGCCGCAGGCTCGCCCGCCAACGGCGGCTCGATCACATAAGGCTCCATCAGAATCAGCTTGCCGTTGGCGGCGGCCGGGGTTTGCCGCAACAGCGACCGGTACGTGGCTTCAAATTCGTCGATGGGCACGTGGTCCGTCAGATTGCCGATGATGAGACGCCCCACGTCGTTAATGCCGACCTTTACCGAGAGCCAATCCGGTTCTTCCGCCAGCACGTCCTCCCGCCAGCGCGCCGCCAGATCGCGGATGGTATTGCCGCCAATGCCCCGGTTGACGATCCGCAGCCCGCGCGCCGGATACCGCGCGTGCAGCAAAGCGCGCGCCAGACTGACGTAGCCGTTCCCATACGGCGCGTGCGGCTCCGCGCGCCTCCCGCAGTCGGTGATGCTGTCGCCAATAAAGACGATCTTCTCACCGACGCCGAAACAGAGTGCTTCCATCGTGTCTTTCGCCCTGTAGCCAGCGCTTCGACCTTCCCGTTCTCAATGGATAGAAGCGCCGTTAGCAAGAATTCGAGACGTGCGCGGTCTCCGCGAGCGGCAATCCACCTTTCACGGCGCGGCGCGTCGAGTTGCCGCTCTCTAGGCCGGTTTCCGGCGCAGGTAGATCACGGATAGGGCGAGGAGGGCGGCGCCCAGCAGATAGCCGTTGTAGGTTTGCAGATCGTCGTCGTAACTGGTAAGCAGAATTACCGCGCACACGACAACCAGGTTGATGCAGACTGAGGTCGCTCTGGAGACCCACGGCACGCTGATGTTGCGCGCAACCGCGTTCCCGGCCGACATGACCGCGCCAACCAACGAGATTATGTAGAGTAGCAGCACGGGCGGTTGGGTGTTGAAGTAGAACAGCCCGCGTTCGGAGAACCCAGGCTCGGAGGGCGCGATGAACGTGCGCACGACGAACAGGGCCACCAGGTACAGACCGGCCAGGCCCAGCGCCAGACGCCGGTTCCTGGGCAGCCAGGTGTGGGTGGCCGCGTTCAGGAAGAACAAATAGCCCGGGAAGAACAGCGCCGCTCCAACTGACGTCCACAGGTGCAGATTCTCCGGGCGAATCCAGACGATGGCGCTCCACACGGCAAACGCCGCCGCGGTCCAGGCCAGGCCAATGCCGAAGTGCCGGAACACGGGTGCCGGGCTGAAGGCAAATCGCCATGCCAGAAACGCGAAGAGGAGCGTACCGAGAACGAAGAATCCCACAACGCCGTAGTGGGGGGCGGCAGCTACAGAATCTTCCATTGCCGACTCCTTAATTGGGGTATTCGTCGTATCCGGGTTTGCCGGGGGTCAGCCCACACGTCGTACTTGGCGGCAGCGGTTTGCCGGTTCCGGCGCTGCCGCTCGCGGCCGGGCGCCAACCGCTTGACGACGTATGCGCTGACGTTCAGCGTCTAGTAGAGGGGGTGGTCCTGCCGCATCCAGTTTACCGGGGCCACCGATTCGGCCGGGCCGGCGTCGTCGGTCAGGTCCGGCTCGATGTCCGTATCGTCGTAGATGCCTTTAATCTGATTAGATTCAATCATCTGCATTTCCACCAGGTCGTCGAAGAATCGTTCCAGCACTTTATAGCGGTCGTACCATTCTTCAGGATCTTCGAATTTTTCGGCCCACTCCGCAAAATAGAGCACAACGTCCCGTACCGTTATGTCGTACATAGTCTTTCGTACACACATACAACGGCTGAACTCTTTGAGCCACTGGATGCGCTTACCCATTTCCGTGCGCGAGAGCCGTTTCTGATTGGAGAGAAAGGAGGTATATATCCGCAAAACAGAATCCACGTCACTACTACTGGCCATCAATTGCCTCCTCGCCCAAGCCTGTGCAACTTCATCGTCTACAACGTCGCCTGTTTCCATTCTAAGCTAATTCTAAGCATTCTGTCAACCATACGCGCCTTGCCTCTACCGTCAATTGGGCCGCCTACTGGGCGCTTCACCACACACAGGATGCGCTCCCGCGCCGCCTATGTCATAGTAGTAGAGAGACCTTCTGCTACGCGAACGGAAACCGATGGACCGAAGACGCCATGAGTAGCGCCGCGAATCCGCCGGAGATCGCAGACACACCGCAGGCGGAGCCGGACGCGGCGGAGTCGACACCGCAGCCGGGATTTCGCCTTTCGCAACGCGCCAAGGCCGCGATCGTGCTGGCGCTCGTCGTCATTGCCCTGCTGTTCGTGTACGGTGTGCGCGTCATCATCTGGCCGTTCATCTGGGCGGCCGTGCTGGCCTATCTCCTGGCGCCGCTGGTAACGTGGCTCTGCCAACGCACGCGCCTGCACCGGTTCTGGGTGACGCTCATCCTCATGGGATTCTTCTTTGGCGGCATCGTGCTGCTCTTCACCTTTGGCTACCCGCCGCTCAGCCGCGAACTGGAGGGCCTGCGCCAGAGTATGCCGAGCATCGTGGAAAATCTCGAAAGCACCCTGAGCGACTACGCCCAGATCGACCTCTTCGGCTTGGAGCGCGTCATCGGTTCTTCCGGCGGGCTTCTCACGGCCGCCCTGGACTCCGCCACGTCCGACATGGTTGACGCCGCGTTGGAACTGGCCTTGCACGTCGTGGAACTTGCGCTCAAGTTCCTGATCTGCCTCTTCGCCACGTTCTACCTGCTGCTGGAATCGGATCGTTTCGGCGGCTGGGCGCGCCGCATGGTGCCCGCGCCGTACCGCCAGGAGTTAGGCCAACTTGGCAGCCAGATCGACCACATGCTGGGCCGTTTCTTTCGCGGCGCGTTGATGCTGGTGGTGATTATGTCGATTGCCACGTACATCGGCTTGCGGCTGTTGGGCGTGCCCTATGCGCTGGTGCTGGCGCCGGTGGCGGGCGTGCTGGAGTTGATCCCCCTGGTCGGGCCGTTCCTGGCGGCCACGCCGGCCGTGCTGCTCGCGCTCGTGTACCCCAGCCCGTTCGGATGGTCTCCGGTGGTGAGCGCGATCGTGGTCGCCCTCATGTACACGGTGCTCCGCCTGTTGGAGGACTACCTCATCATCCCGAACGTCGTCGGGCGCTACGTGCAACTCAATCCGGTCCTGACCATCTTTGCCATCCTCTCCGGCGGCGCGCTGTTCGGCATCTCCGGCATGTTGCTGGCAATCCCGACCGCGGCCATTCTCCGCATCGTGTTCAGTTACCTCTACGTCAAGCTCACTACCTAGGCCAGGCCTGCTCATGCGTGTACGCCGCGCCGAACGCAACGACATTACCGCCTGCATACGGCTGGACGCTTCCTATCAGACGCAGACTGTGTGGGCGATGGAAACGCGCTGGGAGGGCAACCGCAAGCTGTCCGGCTTCCAGGCCCGCCGCCTGCCCCGCGTCCTCACGCTGCGGCCGCCCCTGGACCCGGACGATCTGCACGACGATTGGCGCAACGGCGACCTCTTCCTGGTGGCGGAAGAGGAAGACGTGATCTTCGGCTACCTGGACATGGTGACGCCCCGGCGGCTGGGCAGCGGCCTCATCCAGAGCGTCGTCGTCCGCCCGGATCTGCGGCGGCGCGGCGTCGGCTCCGCGCTGCTGCGCACCGGCCTGAACTGGGCCAAGCACAACCGGCTGCAAGGACTCTGCATGGACGTGCAATCGCGTAACTATCCGGCGATACAGTTCCTGCAAAAGAACGGCTTTGCCTACAGCGGGTACAATGACCGGTACTATCCAACCCAGGACGTGGCGCTCTTCTTCGTCCATCGCATTGGCTCCACCTAGCGCCGTTTCCAAGCAGAACCGGCACAGAACGAAACTGCCATCCTGTCCCCTCTCCCCGAGGAGAGATTTGCGTAACCGGAGAGGGAACAGACGAAGCTCAGCGCGCGCCTCTTATCCCCTCTCCTGGGGGAGAGGGCTAGGGTGAGGGGAGATTACGCGGCGAATCATACGTTATTCTTGCGAGATGGGGCGGAACCGGCGAGGATTCCCCCTCACCCCTGCCCTCTCCCCGGGGAGAGGGAGTCTGATCGCGCGCCACGAGGCGAGCCCGCCAAGCGCAAGCGCCGCCGCTGAATTCAGCCTTAGGCTATTCGAGCAGCATCCATTAACCGGCAATTAGGGGCCGCGCCGTCCGCGGCGCCAAACACGACAAAGGAGCGGAACGCTCGGTGAGTGATGACAAAACGATAAATATCGGACTGATGGGTCTCGGCGTGGTCGGGACCGGCGTGCTGTGCATCCTGCGCGAGAAGGCCCGCGCGCTCAAGCGGGAGACGGGCCGCAGCCTGCGCGTGAAGAAAGTCCTCGTGCGGGAGACGGCCAAGGAACGCGGCGTGGACGTGAACCCCGCGCTGCTAACCACCAATCCCGACGACATTCTGGACGACCCGGACATCCACGTCGTGATCGAGCTGATTGGCGGCGTCGATCCGGCCTACGCTTACGCCAAGCGCGCGCTCCAGGCCGGCAAGCACCTGGTCACCGCCAACAAGGACGTTATGGCGGCGCGCGGTTCGGAACTCCTGCGCCTCGCCAGCCAACAGGGCGTGGACGTCTATTACGAGGCGAGCGTGGGTGGCGGCATCCCCCTGATCGGCTCGTTTCGCTCCGACCTGGCAGCGAATGAGATTCACGAAATCTACGCCATCATCAACGGCACCACCAACTACATCCTGACCCGCATGTCCCGGGAAGGCGCGGCCCTGCCGGACGTGCTGGCCGAGGCCCAACGACTGGGCTACGCCGAGGCCGATCCCACCAAAGACGTGGAGGGCATCGACGCCGCGTTCAAGCTGGCAATCCTGGCCTCGCTCGCATTCCGCACCGAGGTCGATCCCGCGGCCATCTACCGTGAAGGCATCATGCAACTGGAACCGGCCGACTTTCGCTACGCCGAAGACCTCGGCTACGTCATCAAGCTCCTGGCGCTGGCCCGGCAGAACGGAGGTCGGTATGAGGCGTCGGTGTATCCCGCGCTGGCGCCCCAGTCTGCGCCCCTTGCCAGCGTAGACGGCGTGTATAATGCAGTGTACGTGGTGGGCGACCTGGTGGGGAACGTCATGTTCTACGGCCGCGGCGCGGGCTCGGAGCCAACGGCCAGCGCCATCGTGGCCGACGTGATCGACGTGGCGCACAATATCATCAGCGGCGTGACCAACCGCATTCCTTACACGGTCGATTCCGCCAAGACCATGCGGCCGCCGGACGACGTGGAAACCCGGTTCTACTTCCGGCTGTGGGTGACCGACCGGCCGGGCGTGCTGGCGAAGATCGCGACGGTCTGCGGGCAAAACCACATCAGCATCGCTTCCGTCATCCAGAAAGAAACGGACCCGGCCAACCAGACCGCGGAGGTCGTGATTACTACCCACCACGCCCAAGAACGCGCCATGCGGGCCGCCCTGCAAGACATCGCGGCCCTGGACGTGGTCGCCAAAGTGGCGGGATTCCTCCGCATCGTGGATCTGGGCGAAACAGCCCGGACGTGAAGGCCGCGGCAAGAACCCGCGCCTCCGGTAGCGCAGGTTTGTAACCTGCTTACACACGGTAGCGTAGGTTTGCAACCTGCGCCTTTGTGCCGGGCATGGCCGGCTGTCGGCTTTCGCCGAATAGTCCGCGTCGGTTAATGCGTTGAAGGATAAGGAAGAAGAAACGTAGAAGCAAACCACTCAGAATTGTCATTCCGAGCGGAGCGAGGAATCTAGAATCCATGCTGCGCGAAGTCCTAAAGGCCAAGCACCCCAGATTCCTCGCTCCGCTCGGAATGACACCACCTGTCAACGCTTCAGGTCGGAGAGCGCATGCCGTCAACGATTTGCCCAACACATGCACGAATAACCTAACACAGGGGCGAGCAACCTTACGCAATCGGGAATGGCGGACAAAATTACCGAAATGACGCAACTGTAAGGATAATGTACGGTGGCTTCCAAGGCAGGATCCACGACCGAGAGCGCAGGCCCCATGGCCGAGGCCCCAGGCGGGGAGGCTGGGAACGCGGGCCGCAACTTGCTGGCCCACTACCGCCCGTATCTGCCCATAACGGAGCGCACGCCGCTCATCGGCCGGGGCGAGGGCTTCACGCCGCTGGTGCGCGCGCGCGCAATCGAAGAGCGCGTGGGGTGCGCCGAGCTTTGGCTCAAGCTGGAAGGCTGCAATCCCACCGGCTCGTTCAAGGACCGGGGCATGGTGATGGCCGTGGCCAAGGCGTTGGAGGAAGGCTCACAGGCCATCATGTGCGCCTCCACCGGCAACACCAGCGCCGCCGCCGCCGCGTATGCCGCCGCCGCCCAGATCAAGGCGGTGGTCGTCGTCTCCCAGGGCAAGATCGCCTTGGGCAAACTGGCCCAGGCGCTGATCTACGGCGCGGTGGTTGTCAGCCTGGACGGCACCTTCGACGACGCCCTGCGCATCGTGCGCGAGATTACGGCGCGCAATCCGATTACGGTGGTCAACTCCATCAATCCCTACCGGCTGCAAGGGCAGAAGACGGCGGCGTTCGAAATCTGCGACGCGCTGGACGGCGCGCCGGACATTCTCGCCATCCCGGTCGGCAACGCCGGCAACATCACCAGCTACTGGATGGGTTTTCGCGAATACCGCCGGGCGGGACACACGACCAACCTCCCCCGCATGTGGGGCTTCGAGGCGGAGGGCGCCGCCGCCATCGTGCAGAACCGGCCCATAGAAAACCCCGATACCGTGGCGTCGGCGCTGCGCATTGGCAATCCGGCCAACTGGCAGCGCGCCGTGCGCGCCCGCGACGATTCCGGCGGCCTGATCGATACGGTGAGCGATGCCGAAATCCTGGATGCGTACAAACTCCTGGCGGAGTGTGAAGGCGTCTTTGCCGAACCGGCGTCAGCCGCCTCGGTGGCCGGCGTCCTCAAAATGGCCGCCGCCGGCGAGGTAAAACCCACCGACCGCATCGCCTGCATCCTCACCGGCCACGGCCTCAAAGACCCGCAAATCGCCCTCGACGTCGCCCGAGACGTAGCACCGGCCCCCAACGACGTGGGGGAGATCGAGAAGATTCTCGAACTGCGTTAGCTACGGCTGAATTCTGGCGCAGACTGCGTGATGCTTCATTAGCTGTGAAGCGCGTTTTGCGACTGGCCCAGATGTTCCCCGGGCAATCGCTTGCGAACAATCGGCGCGTCGTTGCGGCAGCGACTTCACACGAAGAGTCATCGGGATAAGGCCACTTGCCATTCAGTCCCGAGACACGTATACTAATCAAGGATATACGTGTACTTTATAGAAGAGGTATGGGCCGACATGAAGCAAAAACTTACTATCACGGTGGATGCCGAACTCTTGCCCGTGGCGAAACGGTACGCCCGCGCACGCGGCGTGTCCCTTTCTTCGCTGATCGAGCGGTCGCTCAGGGAACTGGCGGGGGAGGATGCGCCATCGTTCTCTTCCCGGTGGCGCGGCAAGTTTCGGGCGGCGGAACGTGAAGACGATCCGCGCTACGCCGCGCTGGCCGAGAAGTACCTGCGATGATCCTGCTTGATACAGACGTGCTCATCGACGTCGCTCTGGACCGGCATCCGCACGCCGAGCCGGCCGCGGAGCTACTTGACCGGATCGAGCATGGCGCGGAGGCGGCATCCATCGCGTGGCACTCCGTTGCTAACCTCTATTACCTCGTGGCACCCGCGCTGGGCGGCGTGAACACGCGCGACTTCATTGTCGAACTCACGCGCATTGTGGCGGTGGCGACGACCGACACCGACGGCATCCGCTATGCCGCTGCACTGCCGATGGCTGATTTCGAGGACGCGATGCAGGTGGCCGCCGCCCGTGCCTGCGGGGCGCGGCACATTGTCACGAGGAACGTCAGAGACTACAATCGTTCGCCAATCCGCGCGGTTGTTCCGCAAGAGGCGCTCAGCGAACTTTTTTGACTCCCAGCGCTTCTATCTAAATCGTGCGGTGCTTCCTGCCGGCATAGCGGATTGAGACCACCTACCTCTCCCCGTCCTCGCCATGAAGCCAACGCAGGCCGCCCGGCCAACCCTGGCCGCCCATTGTCAAGATAGCGCGATAGTAGTCGTTCAATCCGCTCACCGTGTAGTCATACCGCTGCGCGTCACGCACGGAGTAGTTGGCAATACCGGCTGCCGCGAACTGCTCCGGCTGGGTGTACCACGCTTCAGGACCCTTGTGCCGGTCTACCAATTGGGCGTCGTTCATGAGCTCCCACGTGGTCGCGGGAGCGCCATCGTCCTTTTGATAGACGACGGCTGAATTAGTGTCGATAGCTCCCCACGTCTCAGAACGGTAGACTTCGACGATGACGTGCCCGCTGTACGCCGCAGCGAGGTTGAAAAGGTTCACGGTGCGACTGGGAAAGCCGGCGATTTGATACAGTGCGCACCCCACGCGTGCCACGTCAGTACACCATTCGGAGCCTCTCTCGATGATCTGCTCTTCCGTCCCGCCGAAGCGCATCGCATCCAGTCCACGCGGCCTCTTCCCCGCCAGCCCTTGTGTGAAGTTCGCGATAGCAGAAATCAACTGCCCGGGAGCAACTGCTGTGAGTGTGATTTCAGAAAGGGTTTCTTCAAGAGCGGGACGAGACCCCGTGACGTAGCCGACATGCAGGTCAGTGTATGCGTTGTATAAATGGGCAGCAGTTTCTTCGCAGAGCCTGACCATGCTCGCCGCAAGTTCACGATCGACACTTCCCGGGGCATGGGTGTCGTTCTCGAGCATACGCTGGTACGCTCTGCCAAACGCCTTAGGGCCTGTACGTGATGCCATATCCAGCATCATCTTGCCACCTGCTGTAAACGCGGGAGTCCGGGGATACCGCGGTCACGGCTACTCTAGCGTACCCGGTTCAGTGTTCCGGGCGCGGCCGAACCGTGAACGGTACACCATTCTGTGTCGTTTGCGGAGCAGTGGCGCTAAGCGCGCACTGTGCGCGCCAGTGCTGCCGTGCAGGCTATGAGAGGACCTTTGCGCAGTTCTACCGAGAGTACGTGAGCGGGCCGGCTGGCTGCCATTCCCCCTCACCCCCCAAGAGACCTATGCATAACGAGACCCGGCAGGCGAAAAGTCTCCCTCTCCCTTTGGAGACCTTTACGTAACCGGAGAGGGAACAGACGAATTTCAGCGCGCGCGCCTCTTATCCCCTCTCCTGGGCTGACAGGGCTAGGCACGTGTCATTCCGAGCGGAGCGAGGAATCTAGAACCGACGTTTCTACAGCGAACGCCTTAGATTCCTCTCTCCGCTGCGCTCCGCTCGGAATGACACGTGAAGTCGTTCATAGAATACATACCCCTGTCAGCCTCTCCTGTGGGGAGAGTGGACAAGAGGCGCGTGCGCGGTGGGCCTCGTTAATTCCCTCTCCGGTTACGCAAAGGTCTCCCCAGGGAGAGTGAGCGTATTCGCCTGACGACGATGGTTATGCAAAGCCAACCATAGCGAGCGGGGATACGGGGATCAGCAGGAAAGCGCCTGCTTGCGGGCCTCGTCGCGGTTGGCCTCGCTGGTGCGGCCCATGGCGCGGTAGATTTGGGCGCGGATGTTGTAGACCTCGCGCTCGTTGGGGCTGCTTTCCGCCGCGGCGTTAGCATCGGCCAGCGCCGCGTCCAGCCTGTTCTTGGCCAGGAAGACCTTAGCGCGTCCCACGTAGGCCCAGCCGGCGCGGTCGCTCAGTTGCAGCGCCCGATCCGCGTCCGACTCCGCCGCGTTGAGGTCACCCAGACCCAGGAGCGCCAGCGAGCGCGTATCGTAGCACTCGGCGCACTCGTCATCCAGTTCGATTGACCGGTTGGCGTCTGCCAGCGCCCGCTCATACTGGCCGGCCTTGGCGTAGGCCCACGCGCGGGCGTTGTAGCCAAAACTGACCTCCGGCGCCATGTTGATCTCGCGGGTGGCGTCGGTGATGGCGTCTTCGTACTGCTCCAGCGCCAGGTAGACGGCGATGCGGGCCAGATACGCGCCGGAGTAGTCCGGCGCCATTTCCGTAACCACGTTGGCGTCCGCCAGCGCGGCCATGCAAGCGCCCACCTTCACGCCCAGGTACGCCCGCACGCGATAGGCCTCCGGGTTTGCCGGATCCAGGAGTATCGCGTCGTCCACGTCACCCAACGCCTTTTCGTACTCACCCATGCCCTGATACACCTTCGCCCGAGTCAGGTAGCGGTGCGCGGTCTCGGAATCCAGAGAAAGCGCGTAGCTGGCGTCGTCCAGCGCCCGTTCGTACTCTTCCTGCAGCAGGTAGACGTTAGCGCGCATTTCGTAGGCGTCTACCATGCCGGGATCCGCCTCGATGAGGGTGTCGAGGTCGTCCAGCGCCTTGCTCAAGCGGTCGAGTTGCACGGCCACGATCGCGCGGAGCAACCGGTATTGCGGGTTGTCCCCATCCAGTTCTACGGCGCTATCCAGTTCCCGCATAGCGCCATTGAAGTCGTACTCGTTGAGGTATTCGATCGAGCGCGTGAAGTGCTCCTGCGCCGCCGCTTCCGGCCCGCCGCGCATATTGGCGACCGTTTGCTGCTGGAGCGGCTGCAGGAAACGGGGATAGACTACAAAAGCAAAGAGCGCCACGACCGCGATGACAGCGATGACGATAATGCCAATCGTGCGCTCGCGCTGGGTCTTGCGCCGCGCCTCCGCGTCGTCCGCGCTGCCGCGCTGGGGACCGGGCAAAGGCCGTCCGTCTTCCCTGTCTTCATCCGGGGGTGGTTGCTCGCTCATCGCATCCTCCACGTCTTCGTGATAGGAACCGCGCCGGTGTCACTCTTTGGTTACTTTAGGAAATTCTACCCAGGATGTCACGTCCAGGCCGCAGTTGGCGGCTTGGCCGATGCGCACGTCGCCATAGGCGCTGATGAGCATGAAGCCCTCATGGAAAGGCACGTCCAGTTGCCGCGAAAGCAGCCCGGACATGTCCGCCACCGCCGCGCGCGTAGCGATTTCCAGCGTCTCGCCGTGGCCGTAGGTAATCCAGGAATCGTCCGTCTCCCACCACACCTTCTCCCAACCGGCGTTTTTCACGACGTCTATTTGCACGGTCACGTCGGCGGAGATTTCAATCGCGCCGCCGGTGGATTCCGCGTCGCCCATGGCGGCGTGCACGTCGCCCAGGCCGAACTGCGCGCCCGGTACCCATACCGGCACGTGCACCACCGTGCCTTCGGCAATGCTGTTGCAGTCCATGTTGCTGCCGTTTATGTCCGGATCGGCAGTGTAGACCACCCGGTCCGGCAGCGCCGTGCCCACCACGCCGACCATGGGGCGCGCCGGCAGGCGAATGCCGTTGTCCAGCACGAGGGTATCGCCTTCCACGTCCACCATCACGATCGCGGGCGCCTCCGCCGCGTCGTTCAGAATGCCGAACCCCGGCGTAAAGCGCAGGATGCCGGGCGGCACCAGCTTGATCTGCTCGATACGGACGTTCAGCCCGTCGCCGGGCATGGCGCCGCGCACCGTCACCGGCCCGCAGGCCGGGTTCGATTCGCGGGTCTTGCGCACGGAGAGGTAGTAGTCCAGGTCTTCGCGGCGCTTGATGCGGCCGGTAGAGGAGTCATGCGTCTCGAGCGTGAGGCGGTCGCCGGACTTAATTTCGGCGATTGCCGGCGCGTCTTTGTCGAAGCTGTACGTATAGTGCTCCCGCGCGATCCGTAGCATCGTTCGCCTTTCCGTGCCGCTGGCGGCGTTGCCGCTTCGCATCCTCTACGGGGACGATAGCACAAATTCTCAGCGCGTGACTACCCATTGCCGCCCGCCTCTGCTCCGCACTGCGCGGACCTGCCCTTCGACACGCTCAGGGCGAACGGGAGTGACAGGTTCCAGGCGAACGGCGTTGGGCAGAATCCGGGCGAACGGGTGGAGAGCCCCGAGGCCGACGGACGGCATTGGCCAACGCCCCTCCGCGATGCGCCTCAAGCGTGACAAGAAATGCTCATCCTCCGCGGCCCATGCGCCGGGGTACGCGCGCTGCCGCGCGTGGTATAATACCTGCAAAGGCTTACTGGATTGACACTTCACGCAAGGAAACTATATGCTCGCGCCCCAGTTTCAGTGGCAGGTAGCGGCCCGCGCGCCGGACTCGCTCTTCACCGCGTTCCCGGCCCGCAATCCCCTGGTCGTGCAACTGCTCTACAACCGGGGCTACACCACACCGGAGACCATCCAGGGCTTCTTCACCGGCGAGGACGCGCGGGAGCACGACCCGTTTCTCCTGAAGGGCATGGATGCGGCGGTTGAGCGCATCCTGCGGGCGGTCCGGGACGGCGAGCGCATCGGCGTCTTTGGCGACTACGACGCCGACGGCATCACCGCCGCCGTGATTCTCAAAGAGGCGCTGGAGAGACTGGGCGCGCCCGCCGTCGTGCAATTGCCGGACCGGGTCGCGGACGGCTACGGCCTGACCGAGCGCGTCATCGAAACGCTGGCCGCGCAAGGCGTCGAACTGCTCATCACCGTGGACTGCGGCATCAGCGCCGTTGAACCGGTTGCCGCGGCGGCGGCGCGGGGCATGGACGTGATCGTCACCGACCACCACCAGCCGCCGCCGGTTCTGCCTGCGGCGCGGGCGATCATCAATCCCTGGCTGCCCGATTGCGCCTATCCTTTCGCGGAACTCTGCGGGGCCGGCTTGGCCTACAAGCTAGGCTGCGCGCTCCTGTCGGCGGCAGGCGGCGGCGGCGAAGCCCAGTCTTTCGCCATTGCCGAACTCCGCGCGCTCGCCGCGCTCGCCACGGTGGCCGACGTGGTGCCCTTGCGCAGCGAAAACCGCGCGCTGGTCGCCGCCGGCATTCAGGCGCTGCGGCGCACGACGCAGCCGGGACTGGTGGCGCTCATGGACGTCGCCGGCATAGAGCAGTCGGCCATCGACAGCCGCAGCATTGGCTTCACGCTGGCCCCGCGCCTCAACGCCGCCGGCCGCATGGCGCATCCCCGCCTGGCATTCGAACTCTTGACGACGAAAGACCCGGCGCACGCGCGTGACTTGGCGGCGGAATTGCAGCAACTCAACCGGCTACGCCAGGACGAGACGCAGCGCCTCATCGATGAAGCGCGCCAACAGGTGGAACCGTCCCAGGAGGACGAGGCGCTGCTCTGGGTGGAAGGCGCCGACTGGCCGGCCGGCATCATCGGGCTGGTGGCGGGCAGACTCGCCGAAGAGTTTGGCAAACCCACGCTCGCCGTCGCCGTGGGCAAAGACGAAGCCGTGGGTTCCTGCCGCAGCATCCAGGGCTACGACATTGCCGCCGCGCTGGCCGCCCACGGCGGCCTGATGCGGCGCCACGGCGGGCATCCCCAGGCGGCCGGCTTTGCCGTGGCGCCAGCGAACCGCGCCGCGCTGCGCTCCGGGCTGCAAACCGACGCGCGCCGGCTGCTGGAGCGCGCCGCCTTGCAACCGCAACTGGCCATCGACTGCCAAGTGTCCGCGCAGCGGATGAGCCTCGACGTGCTCGATGAGGTCAACGTCCTCGCCCCCTTTGGCGCAAGCAATCCGGAGCCGCGCTTCCTCAGCCGCGGCCTGACGCTGAGCGGCAAGCGCACCGTCGGCGCCAACCACCTGCGCGCCACGTTCGACCTCGGCGGCGCGTCGGTGACGGGCATCGGCTTCCGCATGGCCGACCGGGGCCGGGCATTGGCAAGAGGCCAGGCCCTCGATGTGGTATATTCGTTGCAAGAGAACACGTGGGGCGGCTATTCCCGGCTGGAGTTCGTGCTGCAAGATTTGCAGGTGGCCGGATTCGACCGCGGCGCCCACGACGCATAAGAGAACGCAAGGCTCTTCCCATGGCGCTCGCCCACACTGCCGCGTCACTCCCGGAGACGCGCTTGCACACGGTCGACGAACTGCTCGCGGCCGTAGCCGCCTATGCCGGCGAGCAGCCGGCGGCGCGCAAGCGGGAGCGCGACAGCATCCGCCAGGCCTATGCGTTCGCCGCCCGCGCCCACGCCGGCCAGATGCGCAAGTCCGGCGTGCCCTTTGCCCAGCATCCGCTCTGCACCGCCCTCCTGCTGGCCGAAATCCGCATGGACGCCAGCACGATCTGCGCCGGCTTGCTCCACGACTGCGTTGAAGATACCGACGTCACGCTGGACGACATTCGCGCCCAGTTCGGCGACGACGTGGCGCTGCTGGTGGACGGCGTCACCAAGCTGACCCAACTCGACTTCCTCAACCTGGAGGATACCCAGGCCGAAAACCTGCGCAAGATGTTCCTGGCCATGGCCCGGGACATTCGGGTGGTGATCGTCAAGCTGGCGGACCGCCTGCACAACATGCGCACCCTGGCCTACGTGAAACCGGAGCGCCAGCGCCGCAAGGCCCAGGAAACCCTGGAAATCTACGCGCCGCTGGCAAACCAACTGGGCATGGGGCAGTGGAAGTGGCAGTTGGAGGACGCCGCCTTCGCGGTACTCCATCCGGATGACTATCGGCAGATCGAAGCCACCCTGGCCGAAAGCTCCCTGGCGCAGCACGACGTGCTGCAGGAAGCGTCGCAGACCCTCATGCGCGAACTCGACCGCGCGGGCATCCAGGGCGAGGTGAGCGGCCGGCCGAAGCACATCACCAGCACCTGGTTCAAGATGCAGCGCAAAGGCGTGGGCATCCAGGAAATCTACGACCTGATCGGCGTGCGCGTGGTCGTCAGCACCGTGCAGCAGTGCTACGCCGCGCTGGGACTGGTGCATACGCTGTGGAAGCCGATACCCGGCCAGTTCGACGACTACATTTCGGTGCCCAAGTCGAACAACTACCGCTCGCTGCATACCGCCGTGATTGGCCCGCGCGGCCAGCCGGTGGAGGTGCAACTCCGCACCCAGCACATGCACCAGGAAGCGGAGCTTGGCGTGGCCGCTCATTGGCGCTACAAAGAGGGCGAGCGCGGCGGCAACGTGGAGGAACGCCTGGCCTGGCTGCGCCAGTTGCTCACCTGGCAGGAAGAGCTTTCCAGCGCGCGGGACTTTGTGGAGACCGTCAAGGCGGACATCTTCGAGGACCAGGTCTTCGTCTTTACGCCTCGCGGTGACGTGAAAGACCTGCCGGCCGGCTCTACGCCGATTGACTTTGCCTACCGCATCCATACCGACGTGGGACACCGCTGCCTGGGCGCCAAGATTAACGGCCAGATCAGGCCGCTGGATACGGAACTGCAGAACGGCGACGTGGTTGACATCCAGGTGAGCAAAGCGCCCAAAGGCCCCAGCCGCGACTGGATCAACGTCGTCAAGAGCAGCCACACCCGCGAGCGCATCCGCCAATGGTTTAAGAAGCAGGAACGCGCCGAGAACGTCGGCCGCGGCAAAGAGATGCTGGACAAAGAAATCAGGCGGCTGGGCCAGGGAGATCTGAACAGCGTCGATCAGGCGCGCTTCCGCACGCTGTGCAAGTCCTTCACCTTCAATACGGCGGAGGACCTGTTTGCGGCCATTGGCTACGGCGCCATTTCCACCCAGCAGGTGGTGGCAAACCTGAGCCGCTCCGGCGAGCGGGCCGCGCCCGCAACGGTAGAGCCGGAAATCCTGCCCACGGAACCGCGCACGGATAGAACCACCGGCACGGTGCAGGTGATGGGCGAGGGCAACATGCTCACCCGCCTGGCAACCTGCTGCAAGCCGCTGCCCGGCGATCACATCGTCGGCTACATTACCCGCGGACGCGGCGTTACCGTGCACCGCCGGGACTGCCGCAACGTGCACAGCGTGAAGGATAAAGAACGCCTGGTGCCGGTGGATTGGGGCGACCAGGTCGTCTCCCCCGAGGCCCGCAATCTGCCGCTCCATCTGGCGCAGTGCTGCGGCCCCCAGGCCAGCGACAAGATCAAGGGCTACATCGTGGACGGCAACGTGGAGGTACACCGCAACGACTGCCGCCGCGTGCGCCAGGCCGGGCCGCCCGGAACGGAGGTTGGCGTCTCCTGGTCGCGCGCCAGCAAGCGGCAGGCGCTCTACCCGGTCGGCCTGCGCGCCGAGTGCATGGACCGGCCCGGTCTGCTGCGCGACATCAGCGCCGTTGTGACGGAAGAGAAGTTCAACATCAGCGCCGCCAACGTCCACACCGACGGCGGCACGGCGACGATTACGTTCACGGTGGAAGTCACCGGCGTGGGCAGATTGGCCGACCTGATGGCCAAGATCGAGCGCGTCGGCGGCGTGGTGGGCGTACAGCGCGACGTGCGCGCCGACCGTCCGCAACGAGGAAACTGAGCGGCGCGCGCGGCCTGGGACTTGCCTGCTTCCTTTGCAGCCTAAGTTGGACTGGTACAATTGAAAGCGCGTCGAGGAGAGACCGGCTCCATTCGTTTCACCTTGGCGCTCTGGCTTGACTGAAGAGGTATCTTACCGCTGGGAGCGTTGCCATGTCCGCTGTAGCCACAACCTCCACTCCTCCAGCGTTAGCGCCGGCCCGCCGCCGCTTCACGGTGGCCGAGTACTACGCCTTGGCCGAGGTTGGCATCTTGGGCGAGAACGAGCGGGTTGAACTGCTGGAGGGAGACATCATCGTTATGCCGCCTATTGGCGACTGGCACGCATCGAGCGTTTTGCGACTTAACAATGCCATAGTTCCCCCGTTGCAGGGGCGGGCCATCGTCAGCGTCCAGGGCCCGACGCGCTTGAACGATCGCAGCGAGCCCCAGCCGGACGTGATGCTGCTGCGCTGGCGGGACGACTTCTATCAGGGAGGACATCCCGGCCCCGCTGACGTGCTGCTGTTGATCGAGGTTGCCGACACCACCGTTGACTACGATCGCGGCGCCAAACTCTCCGCCTACGCCCGCGCCGGCATCCCGGAGGTGTGGATCATCACGCGGCAGAACCGCCGTATCGAAGCCTACACCGAACCGGAAGGCGACGCATACGCCAGAGTGCGTCATGCCGGGGCCGGCGCAAGCATTGCGCCGCAGGCGTTACCGGACGCTATCCTGGAAGTTGACCGGCTTGTCCCCGGCTAATCAGGCGCGGCGGCGCACATTAATCAAGAGTGAGGCTAGCGGCGCTCCCGACCAAACGACCCGATGCTGGAGGTTCTCTAATGGCAACAACCGGAACTATCACCAACGCCTGGAAAGTAAGAACGCTGCCGGACATCTTCTATGAAGACCCGGAGCCAATCGAGGACGGCATGCTGCAAGACCCGTTCATTCGCCGTATCACGCATCTGCTCGTCGAACGCTACGAGGACGCGCCCGACGTGTTCGTCTCCAGCGGCGGTTTCGTCTTCTACAATCCTGAAGACGGCAACCAGCGGATTGCTCCCGACTGCTATATCGCGTTCGGAGTAGACGTGGAAGCGATCTACGAGAACCTGCCCAACTACTGGATCTGGGAGATTGGGAAGCCGCCGGACTTCGTGCTGGAGGTGGCGTCCAAGAGCACCGCTGAGCGCGATCTGGGAGTGAAGCGCGCGCTCTACGAGCGGTTGGGCATAGCGGAGTACTGGCGGATGGACCCGACAGGCGGCACGTTGTACGGCCAGCCGCTGGCAGGAGACCGGTTGGTGGACGGCAAATATGCCCCGTACGAGTTGGAGATTGGGGCAGAAGGCACCGTGCGGGCGTACAGCGCGTTGCTGGACGTGGTGTTCTCCTGGGACGGCCGGGAGTTCGACGCGCTCGACCCCGCGACCGGCAGGACGATAGGCAAACGCGAAGCGGCCGAGGCCCGCGCGGAAGCCCAGGCGCAGGCACGTCTCGACGCCGAAGCCCGTGTTGAAACCGAACGCCAAGCGCGCCTCGAAGCCGAAGCCGAACTTGCCCGCTTGAGAGCGCAACTTCTCGATCAGGGCTAGTCCGGCTTTGCAGACGGGGCGTTCCCTACAGGCCTGTGCGCAGTTGGCGCGACAGACCCCGCTCAGCGGCAGGCCCCGCTCAATCCAGGTCCAGCGCGTGGGGATCGAATCCGGCGATGTCGAACATCGAGTAGGCGTAGCCGCTGGTCTGGCCCGCGAACGCCGAAGCGGTTAGCGGCGCCGCCGGGGTCTCCAGCGCCATTTGGGCGAAGTACTTGCTTACCGGCGCAAGTTCCGCCAGCGCCTCGTATTCGTGGGCAGCCAGGAACTCGGCGCGGTCGACCTCCACCCCGTCGCACTCCGGCCCTCCCCCCAGGTCTTTCAGCGCAAACACGATATAGACGTTGCTATCGCGCTCGTGAAGGCTATTGCGGGCGGCCAGCAGGCCGATCACCTCGCTGCGGACGCCGGTTTCCTCCAAGACCTCGCGCACCACCGCTTCCTCGAACGGTTCGTCCTGCTCCACGTAGCCGCCGGGAATTGTCCAGCGGCCCTTGCCGGGATCCTGGCCGCGCCGGATGAAGAGCACCTTGTTGTCGCGCACCACGATGCCGCCCACGCCCAGCGAGAAGGTGCTGAAGTGGATGAAGCCGCACGCCCCGCAGGAGGCGCGCTGCCGCCCGCCTTCCGGCCGCAGCGAGAGCGCCTGCCCGCAGCGGGGACAGTAGCGAAAGTAGTTGGGTACCGTGGGGAGTCCTGCCATGTTCCTCACTTGCCCGGGCTGACGAATTACTCTTGCTTGATGATAGGGCGCGGCGCGGGAGCGGTCAACAGCGCGGTAATTCACGAGGGAAGAGCGCCCCATTCCTTGCCGGGCGCGCCGCCGTATGCTAGTATGAATCCACCCCGCTAGCCTACCGCTAACCCAAGGATAAGCATGTCTTCTTTGGTAGAGCAGCGTCAGTCGCGGCGCGCGCGCCTGCGCCGGGCAGTTCCCTCAACGGCAAGGCCGCCGGCTTCACCGCGCATCGAGCCGCTCCTTACTTCCAAGTCCTCGCTGAACGCCGCGGCGACTTTGACGAACGCGACCGCCCCGGAAGCGGCGCCCGCGGCCGCTCCCGCCAGGCGCCCCCGCCCGCGGCGCACCCCACGGCCCAGGAGAGCTTTCTCGTTGCGCCGGTTCGTGCCGGCGTGGCTGGTGCGGGCAGTCATCATGCTGGCCCTGATCGGCGCAAGTTGGCTCGCCCTGACGTGGGTGATGGTTACCCAGGATCCGGCGCAGAGCGGCAGCCGCGTGCTCTTTCTGGCCGCGGTCTTCGGCGCCATCTTCGTCACCAGCCTGCCGGTCATGCACCGCATCTTCTCGTGGTTCGCGCCCTCGCGGTTGGTGCAGGGCAATCCCGTGCTGGTGGCCGGCCACTCCTTTCTGCTGGCGAGCTTTCTGGTCGCCAATCTGAGCCTGCTGCTGGTGGGCAGTTGGAACATGACGATGTTCATTCTCATCTCCGCGCTCGCCGCCGTGGTGGAATCGCTCTTCCTGGCGCGCAAGTAGGCGGCGCCGCGCGGCGGCGCGTCCGCAGCGAATTCAGCAACGGTTCACTATGCTCGAGACAGACGACCTCGCCCGCCTCTACGATCTGGAATACGACGACTGGGATGAGGATGCCGCCTTCTGGCATAGCCTGGCGGCGCGGACGGGCGGCCCTATCGTCGAGCTTGGCTGCGGCACGGCCCGCGCCTTGGCTCCGCTGGCGCAGCGCGGCTACGACGTGACCGGCATCGACACCTCCCAGGCCATGCTGGAGCGGGCGTCCGAGCGGTTCCAGGCCCACGACGTCCCCGCCGCCCAGTTCCGGCTGTTGCGGCAATCCATGGAGTCCGCCGCGCTTCCTGTCTCCGGGCAAGCGCGGCTCGTGTTTTCGGCCCTCAACGCCTTTGCGCACCTCGCCACGCCGCTCCAGCAATCCCAGGCGCTGGAGGCCGCCCGCCGCATGTTGCATCCCGACGGCCTGCTGGCGCTCGACCTCTTCAATCCGCTCACCCAGGAGTACGGCCTGCGCGATCGCATGGTGACGCTGCGCAACGTGCTGGCGGATCCCTTGACCGGCGTGCCCATCCAGCAGTTCGAGATGTGGGAAGTGGACCGTGAGACGCAGGTGGTGCGGACGACCTACCTCTACGACCACCTGCAGACCGACGGCAGCATTCGGCGGATTGTCTCCACGTTCCCGGTGCGCTACACGTACCGCTATGAGATGGAGGCGCGGCTGGCGGAGTGCCGCTTTGCCGTGGAAAACGTCTTCGGTTCCTACGAGGCCGAGCCGTTTACGGGCATCGAGGAGAAGATGATCTTCATTGCCCGGCCCGCCTAGTCCAGCGGCGGGTAGGGGCACGACATGTCGTGCCCCTACCCGCTCCGACGCCGTCACTCCGGCGTAAGTTGGAATCCATCTCCACAGCGCGCTTGGACATCGGTTCCGTAGAGAGTGCGAGACTGGCTGTCCGCCGCAGTTTTGAGTGAGGAACGGCAGGGCTCGCCGCGCCACATTCTCGCGCGCGTGTACGCGACCCAGGGAAAGAACGGCTAGCTTAGCGCCCTTCGCAACAAGCTGAAATGTCTTGCAAGTCGACGCGCGCCAAGCCCGTAGATTAGGCCGCCCAGTGCCGCGAGAAGCAAGAAGTCATTCCCGAACTCGAATGCGAACTTGGTTGAGCCGCCGGTCTGGTATTCCATCAGCTCAAGCGGCCCTAGCGCAACCGTGAATGGGCCCCATCCAGCTTTCCAAGCCAACAAGGTTAAGAAAACCATCAGACTAAAGCCAAGCGAAAACGTGCAGATCGAACCAAGGATACAATGAACGCAAAATCTCTTTGCAGTAGGCATTGCACGGACTCCTTGTCCCTTTCGACTTAGGTTGAAATATAGGGCAATTCACTCGTTTGGTCAAGATACGGACGGTGGGTGGGGACACGTGGCGGACGGGTGAGGGGGCAGTAGCACAGACATCCAGTGTTCAATGATCAAGTGCCTGAGCGGCATTGTCTACAGGCGCGCGCAAGCCGATCGTGCTATTCTGAGTGAGAGTTTTCGATAAGCGCAGCGCGCAACCCGCAAAGAACGAACCCCATGGCCACGACCCTGGAACGCAAGCCCGACTGGATCCGCGTCCGTTGGAAAGAGGGCGACCAGTACCGCGAACTGAAGCAGATCATGCGCGGCATGGACCTGCACACAGTCTGCGAAGAGGCGCGCTGTCCGAACATCAGCGAGTGTTGGAACGCGCGCACCGCCACCTTCATGATTCTGGGCGATACCTGCACCCGCGCGTGTAGCTTCTGCGCGGTGAAGAGCGGACGACCCGCCGGTCTGGACAAGATCGAACCCATCCGCGTGGCCTGGGCCGTGAAGCAGATGGGATTGCGCCACGCGGTGATTACCTCCGTGGCCCGCGACGACCTGGAAGACGGCGGCGCGCAGATCTTTGCCGAGACGATCCGCAAGGTGCGTGACCTCAACCCGGACTGCTCCATCGAGGTGCTCATTCCCGACCTGGCCGGCCGGCACGACGCGCTCAAAGAGGTGGTGGCCGCCAAGCCGGAGATCCTCAACCACAACGTGGAGACCGTTCCCCGCCTGCAACGCCGCGTGCGCCCCAAAGCCCGCTACGAGCGCAGCCACTGGGTGCTCCGCACTGCCAAGCAACTCGACCCGGAAATCCTCACCAAGTCCGGCATGATGCTCGGCCTGGGCGAGACCTGGGACGAAATCCTGCAAACCCTCACCGACATGGCCGCCACCGGCGTGGACATCTTCACCATCGGCCAGTACCTGCGCCCCTCCAAGAAACACCAGAAACTGGAACGCTACTACCGCCCGGCAGAGTTCGCCGAACTGAAAGAAATCGGCGAATCCCTCGGCATCCGCCACGTCGAATCCGGCCCCCTCGTCCGCTCCTCCTACCACGCCCGCGACCAGGTGGAGACTTTGCACGACAAGGCCGAGTAGGAATGCTTCAACTCGGATTGGATTTGGTACGCTTCACCATAGACTCTTTGGGGATTTGAGAAGGCTCAGGCGGGGCACTGCCTACAGCATGTCATTCCGGATGCAGCGGCGAGCAGGGTTCGTGGAACCTGGAGCGTACGCTCTTCAATACCATCATCCTGTTCCACTCAGCTATAGCTGAGACGTAGCGCGATGGCTTGTTCCCAAAGAACTTGCTAACGTAGCGCGGGGGCTTGTCCCCCGCTCCTGGCCACGCGACCTAAGCTACCGTAGCGCGGGGGCCGTCCCCTAATGTTGTCGCATTAAACGCGATGAGAATGAAAACTACGCTCGTTTCTCCGGTAGCGCAGGTTACAAACCTGCGTCTTCCGTAGGGTAAATCCATTCCGTTCTCATTTTGCTTGCTCCGGCGGGGGACAAGCCCCCGCGCTACTTTTACGCGACAGCATTGGGGCCGTCCCCCGCCTCCTGGCGCGCGACCTAAACACTATCCTTGGCAAGGCAGTCACCAATACCGGCGGGACACCATGACGCAATGGTTCGAAGACGAATCTCTCTGGGTTGAGACGTACCCATACATGTTCTCTCCATCGAGAACTGCCGCCGCTGAGGCCGAGGTTGAACCGCTACTGGCGTTGGTGGGTACAAGGCCGCGGTCGGTTCTCGACCTTTGTTGCGGGCCGGGCCGTTTCGCCATTCCCCTTGCCCGGCGCGGCTTTCGCGTCACCGGCGTAGACCGGACGGCGTTCTTTCTCGCTCAAGCAAGGGAACGAGCAGCCGCGGAGAACGCGCACGTAGAGTGGGTGCGAGACGACATGCGTTCGTTTGTACGGCCCGGCGCGTTCGACCTGGCCCTCAGCATGTTCACGTCGTTCGGCTATTTCGACGACAAAGATGAAGACATAGCGGTGTTGCGCAACGTCTACGCCAGCCTGCGGCCGGGCGGCGCGCTGGTGATGGACGTGGTGGGCAAGGAACTGCTGGCGCGCGGGTTCAAGCCCGCGAGTTCCCGCAAGTACCCGGACGGCACGGTGATTATCGACCGCCGCGGGGTCTACGACGATTGGACGCGCGTGCGCATGGAGTGGACGCTCATCCGGGGCGACGACGTGCGCGTCTACACCATCCACCACACGGTCTACTCCGGCCAGGAACTCAAAGACCGTTTTGCCGCCGCCGGCTTTCGAGACGTGCGGCTCTACGGCAGCATGGACGGGGCACCCTACGATCTTGCAGCCGACCGCTTGCTTGTCGTTGGGCGCAAGCCGACTCAGTGAAGCTAGACTATCGCCTCCAGCCCCATACGGTTGCCTCCCGGTTTCGCTCTTGCGCTGCAATCCATACTTGGCACGCGGGAGACACCACGTTTGTGTGTCATGCGATAATGAGAAGGAGTGCACTTGTCCAGTGTAGGATGTGCCGACGGCAGGACTGGCGCCCGATTTGCGTAAGGCGCCGCAGGTTTGAACACAAGCGACGGTATTCCGGAGGCATGAGAGGAATCAATCTTGGCGAAGCAGATACAGGCCACACCACAGATTCCCGTGCCGCGAGAGCGGATCGCCGCAGTCTGCCGGCGGTATCACATTCGCACGTTGGCGCTGTTTGGCTCCGTGCTGCGCGAGGATTTTTCGGCCGACAGCGACGTTGACGTGCTGGTGGAGTTTGAGGCGGGGCGGACGCCGGGCTACTTCACGCTGGCGCGGGTCGTGCGGGAGCTTTCGCCGCTCTTTGGTGGGCGGGAGGTAGACATACGCACTCCGCTCGGACTTTCCCCGTACTTTCGTGACGAAGTGGTGAATTCGGCATACCCGGTCTATGAACATTCGTGACAACTTGCGACTACGGTACATGCTGGAAGTGGCGCAAGAAGCGCTCGAATTCTGCCAAGGCGCTACGCGCGAGGATTTAGATTCGAATCGCATGTTGGCGCGCGCCCTCGTGCACTGTTTGCACACCATAGGCGAGGTCACGCGGCACGTTTCACCCGAAACACGCCAAGAGAATCCCGCTATCCCGTGGCTGGACATTGACAACATGCGCAACAGACTGGCGCAAGTCGACCCTTACGTTGACAAAGACCTCGTTTGGCAGGCGGTTACGCACCATGTGCCCGCGCTGGTCGCAGCGCTTGAGGAGCGCCAATGGTGAGCGCCGAAACGGGCGCGTCGCAGCGCCATCCCTGCGCCCTGGTAGACCTGGGTATCGTGCCGTACCGCGCGGCGTGGGCGTTGCAGCGGCGTCTGGTCGAGGCGCGGCAGGCGGACGTGATTCCCGACGTGCTGCTGCTGCTGGAGCACCCGCACACGTTTACCATTGGCCGCCGGGGGAACGAGAACGAGGTGCTAACGCCGCCGGAGCGTCTGGCGGCGCTGGGGGCGACCGTGGTGGAGGTGGACCGCGGCGGGCAAGCCACCTATCACGGACCGGGGCAACTGGTGGGCTATCCCATCCTGGATCTGCGGCGGCGCGACCGGGACGTGCACCGCTACCTACGCGGCCTCGAACAGGCGCTCATCGACGCGCTGCGGGAGAGCGGCATTCCCGCCCGGCGCGCGGCCGGCAAGACCGGCGTCTGGGTTGGCGACCGTAAGATCGCCTCGATCGGGGTGCGCTTCAGCCGCTGGATCACCAGCCACGGCTTTGCCCTGAACGTCACCACCGACCTCAGCTACTTCTCCCACATCGTGCCCTGCGGCCTGCCGGCGGTTACGATGACGTCTGTTGCACAGGAGTCTTCCATCTTACAGGAGTCATCTGTTTCACAGGAGTCGTCCGTTGCACACCAGTCGTCCGTCGCTCCGCAGTCGTCTGTCGCACAGGAGTCTTCCTTAGTAAACGATTCTGCCGCAGCGCCTGAGCCGGCGCCGGCTCACTCAGCGAGCGCCACCGACATGGATGATCTGAAAGCCCGTGTGGCGTGCCATCTGGCCCGGATCTTCTCCCTCCGTTATGCCGCCGCGTTGCCGCCGGCGTTGGACGCAATCGTCTCCGAAGCCCACGAGGCGCGGGCGGAAGCGCCGCCGTAGACGCCCGTGCCGCAAGCATACCCGCTCCGCTCTGACGAGTTACCGATGGCGCACAGCGGCCGCGGGCATTCCCGCTCCGCTCTGCCGCATTACCGATGGCGCACAGCGGCCGCGGGCCAATCCACTCGCGCAAAGCACCTGTCTCCGCCGAAACTCGCTCGCCGCCGTTACTTGCCCGCAGCCGGTTAGACAGGTACACTTGCGCTCAATGCAGCGTTTTCAACCAACCCAGCCCGCACCGACCGATCCAGCGCAGCGCGCCGCGCCCGGGGCGCCGTCTTCCGCGCGGGATTCGACATCCGCGCGCAAGCCGTCGTCCGCCCACGCCTACTCCCTCTCCTTCATCGCGATGGCCGCGTTCTTTGCCATCCTCTTCTTCAACGTCGGGGCCGGCAACCCGCCGCGGGCGCAACTGCCGGTCTACGTCGAGAGCGAACTGGCCGCGGCGCCAATCGTCACCTCAATTGTGCAATCCACGTTCCACATCGTCTTCGCGGCCATGCTGTTGCTGGGCGGCTTTCTGGCCGACCGGTTCCGTCCCAAGCGCACCTTCATCATCGGGTTGCTCACGCCCGCCATTGCCGGTTTCCTGCTCATAGCGCAGGAAGTCTGGCTGCTGGCGCTCGTTGCCGCCCTCACCGGCACGTTCTTCGCATTCCACGCGGCCGGCAGCCGGGCGTATCTCGTGCTGGCCGTGCCGCTCAAGCGCATGGGACTGCTCGGCAATCTCTATGAGCTTGGCTTTACGTTGGGCGCGGCCATCGGCAACGCCGCCGTTGGCTTTGTCGCCGCGCGCTCCGGTTTCCCTCTGGCCGGCGCAATCATCGTCGTTATGGGCATAGTCACCGCAATCGCCGCGCATATCTGGCTGCCGCCGGTCGCGCCAAAGGAGGTAAGCGCCGCTCCCGTCACCCTGGGCAGCTATTGGCACTTGGCGCGGCGGCGCTCAGTGCAACTCTTGATTCTGCTCCGGGGCCTGCCGACGATCTATTGGGCCACCGGGCAACTGGTGATTGGCATCCAACTCCTGCGCTTGACCGGATCTCCCGTAGCGCCGGCGCTCTTCTACGCGGTCAGCCTGCTGGCAATCGGTACCACCATGATGCCGGTAGGCTGGGCCGCGGACCGGTGGGGCAGCGGCCGGCCGGTTTTGGTGTCTACCGTGCTCGTCATCATCGGAGCGGTATTGGCGGCCATCTTCGTCAACCATGCCTGGGGGCTTGTCTGCAGCGCTTTCGTGGGGCACTTGGGCGCGTGGTGGCTCTCCGGCCTCTTTCCGCTCCTGGTCGCTGAAAGCGGCGCGCACGATGAACAAGGCCGCCTCGTCGCCATCACCGAAATGGCATGGAACATTGGCGCGGTGGTGGGCGCTCTGGGCGCCGGGGCGCTCCTGACCCTCCACCTGAGCGGCCCGTTCCTGGCGGCGGCGTGGCTGAACATCCCCACGCTCTTCATTGCCATGCTTGTGGCGCGCGGCGGGCACCGGGCCGTGTCCGGCGCGCCGGCCGCGGCCCGCGAGACCGCGTAACGTACCAGAGGAAGACATCCCGCAGGAACAGAAAGCAGGTACAGCGTATGGTTGCCAGGTTGCGCGCGCGCATGGGACAGTTCGCTTCGTGGCGTTCGGTCCTGATCATGTTCGGTCTCCTCTTTCTCAACCTGACCTTCATGAGCCCGGCGCAGGGCCTGATACCGGTCTTTGTGGAAAAAGTGTTGGAGCGCCCGCCGTTCTTCACCGCGCTCGTCCTCTCGCTGCATACGGTCATCTATGGGATCATGCTGCTGGTCGGCGGCGTGTCGGCCGACCGGCTGGGCGCCAAGTGGACGCTGGTGCTGGGGTTCTGCGGGGCAATTGCGGTGGGGCTCATGCTGCGCTTGCAGTCGCCGTGGTGGCTGCTGGCCATCGCGCCAATCTACGGATTGCTCTTCTCATTCATGACCATCGGCAGCCGCACGTATCTCGCGCGCGCGTTGCCCTTGGCGCAGATGGGAATTGGCGGCGCCTTCTATTTCTTGTGCCTTACCATTTCCATGGCGGTGGGCAGCGCTATAGGCGGCAGAATTGCCGACACGGCCGGGTTTTCCGTGTTGGGCCTGGTTGCCATCGTTGCCGGTCTCGTGCTCGTGCCTCTGACCGCTTGGTTGCTGCCTTCCGTCCAAGTCGAACCGAAGGAACCGGAGTCCGGTGAAGATGCATCGGCGAGCAAGGCGGCGTTCTCGGATTACCTGGGCATGCTGCGCGATTCGCGCATTCTCGCCCTCTGCGGCCTGCGCTTCAGCGCCACGTACTTCTACGGCACGATGAATTTGCTCCTGGTGCTGCAGATCTTCCGGCTCACGGATTCGGTTACGTTCGTGGGGCTGTACGGCAGCGCGATCTTGTTCATCATCGGGCCGACCCAGCTTGTCATCGGCTGGGCGGCGGACAAGCACGGCCGCGAACAGCCCGTGCGCTTGGCCGCGGTGTTCGTATTGAGCGGCGCCGTGCTCATTACGCTCTTCATCGACAACGTGTGGGCGCTGGCCGCCAGCGGCTTGCTGGCCAACATGGGCGCGTGGTGGTTCTCCGGGCTCTATCCGAAGCTGGTGGTGGAGGCCGGCCCGCTGGAGGAGCAAGGACGCCTGATCGCCATTACGGAGTTCTTCTGGGCCGTGGGCATCCTGGCGGGCACGCTCATCTCCGGCGCGCTGGTGTCGGTCTTCCTGCGGCTGCCGTTCATCGTTTGCGTCGGGGTCACCATTCCCATGTTCTTACTGGCGATGCTGGTGGCGCGGGGTTACCACCGCGCGCCCGATAAGAGCGCAGCCGGTTGATGAGGACTTCGGTATGGCTACCCGATTGTGCTTGAGGTGTATAATCGCCAGTGAGTGCTCCGCTAAAGGGCTGAGAGGGCCATTTCCATGATCATCGACGTGCACGTCCATTCGCGGCTGGGGCCCGACCCGGCGGGCTTTGCCTACCTGCTGGAGCAAGCTGAAGAACTCGACGTGACGCTCTGCGTGAACAGCCTGTCCCCCAAAGACGGTACTGGCATGTCCGAAAGCCCAACCGAGGACGAAATCAGGCGCTGCAACGACTGGACCGCCGAACTTGCGGACGCCCATCCGGCGCGCATCATCCCCATGTGGTACCTCAATCCGGCGCACGAGGAGTCCGCCTGCCGGGAACTCGAGGAGCGGGTGGCGGCGCGCGCGGGCTTGCAGGGCGTCAAGCTCTGGGTGGCAGTGCGCTGCAACGACCCGCGCCTGGACCCCATCATGCGCCTCTGCGCGGAACACAAACTGCCGGTGCTCCAGCACACGTGGTTCAAGGTCACCGGCAACCTGCCCGGCGAATCCACGCCCATGGACCTGCGCGAACTGGCGTTGCGGCACCCGGACGTGAGCTTCTTCTGGGGTCACAGCGGCGGCGACTACGAATACGGCGCCAAGTGCGCCCGCGGCCTGCCCAACGTCTACATGGACCTGGGCGGCGGCGAAGCGACCGAAGGCTACGTGGAAATCCTGGTGGAGCACGAGACCGCCGACCACGTCGTCTTCGGCAGCGACGCGCCGGGCCGCTCGCTGGTCTCCCAGCTTGCCAAGGTCTACGGCGCGGACCTGAACGAGGAGGAACGGCAGAAAATCCTCTACCGCAACGCGCAGGCGCTCTTCGCCCGCCAAGCGCAAGCGAACGGAGGCGCGCCATGATCGACGCCAACGCCTATCTGGGCAATTGGCCGTTCCGCCCGTTGCGCTATACCACGCCCACCGCGCAGCTCGGCAAGATGGACGCGCTCAGCATCGAAAAGGCGGTGGTGTCGCCGCTCGAAAACGTCTTCTACAAAGACCAGCTAGCCGGCAACCGCCAACTGCACGACCAAGTGAAGGCCCACGCGGACCGCTTCCTGCCGGCGTTCACCATCAATCCGACCTTCCCCGGCTGGGAAGAAGACCTCGCCATCTGTGTGCGGGACCTTGATATGCGCGTGATGCGGCTGCATCCGAATTACCATCAGTACGCGCTGGACTCAGCGGCGGGCGCGGCGGTCTTGGAGACGGCCCGCGCGCAAGGCTTCGTCGTGATTCTCACCACCGGCATCGAGGACACGCGCCACCATCATCCGCTGATCAAGGTTCCCGACGTGCCCGCCGCGCAACTGGCGGCGGCGGTCTCCGCCAATCCCGACGTGCGCTTTCTCATTGCCGCCGGCACGTTCGCGGCGCAAAGCGCGGTCTGGACGCAAGCCGCGCACACCGGCAACCTCTTCATAGAGATTTCGCGCGTGCAAGGGCCGGTGGGAGACATCGAGAAACTCTGCGCCGCGATGGGCGCCGACCGCGTGCTCTTCGGCTCGAATTTGCCGATCCACGTGCCCGAAGCCGCGAAACTGGCAATCGAACACGCCAACATCAGCGCCGGCGATCGCCGCCTGATTGCGCGGGACAACGCCGCGCGCCTGTTCGGTTTGTAGTGTGGTTTTCCGCCAGGAAGCGATTGGGGCCTTTTGCTCCTCTCACCCAAGGGAAGATGCCATGGGAAAGAGGTTCTGCTCGCCTACCGCCCTTTAGCGAAGAACTGGGTGCCGACAGTTTCCAACGTCAGCAACTGACGCAGCACCGCGTGGGGTTCGCGGCCGTCGACGATGTGGGCGCAGGGCACACCCTCCAGCGCGTCCAGGCAGGCGGTCACTTTCGGTATCATGCCGCCGCTGATGGTGCCGTTGCGGATGAGGCTCAGCGCCTTGGCGGACGTGAGCTCGGGCAACACCTCACCGCTCTTGTCCTGCACGCCCGGCACGTCGGTGAGCAGCATGAAGTGCCGTGCCGCTAGCGCCTTGGCAATTTCGCCCGCCACCGTGTCGGCGTTGATGTTGAGGAGTTGGCCTTCTTCCGTTATGCCGAGCGGCGCGATTACGGGCACGAATCCGGCTTCGCCCAGCGTTACGAACGTGGCTACATTCACCTCATCGACTTCGCCCACGAAGCCAAGCCCGGCCGGCTTCTTGCGCGGCTTGGCCGAGAAAAGCTCGCCGTCCGCGCCGGTCAGGCCGATAGCGCGGATGCCGCGGGCGTTGAGCATGGCGACCAGGTCACTGTTCACCTTGCCTGCCAGAACCATTTGCACGAGCTCCAGGGCGTCGCCATCGGTGACTCGCAAGCCCTGGACGAACGACGCTTCCCGTCCCAGGGTCTTTTCCATATCCGTCACAGCCTTGCCGCCGCCGTGCACGATGACGGTGAACACGCCGGCTTGCCACAATGCTCTAACATCGTCACAGAACGCCTCGCGATGAGGCAGCACGTTGCCCCCGATCTTGATCACCACGGCCTCACCCTTTAGATCGTGCATCCGCGAAAGGGCGCCGACGAATTGTTCGATTGCTGCCACGAGCGTCCGCTCCTCCGGCTATCCGCCTCTATTTGACGTGAGAACTTCCGGGTTGACGCAGAAATGGGGCCGCTCCCCTTGCAAGACACGGGTGACGTCCTGCGCCAGGGTCGTCGCCATGCGAATCATCGCCTCCTCGGTGTGGGCGGCCATGTGCGGGCTGACGATGACGTTTTCCAGGCCGAAGAGGGGATGGTCGTGGGGCGGCGGCTCCTGCTGCCAGACGTCGATGGCGGCGCCGGCGATTTGGCCTTCCAGCAGCGCCGTTGCCAGCGCCTCTTCGTCCACGATGCCGCCGCGGGCGCAGTTGATGAGGATGGCCGTCGGTTTCATCAGGTTGAACGCGCGCGGGCCGATGAGGCCGCGCGTCTCCGCCGTGAGCGGCGCGTGCAGCGAGATGTAGTCCGCCTCCTGCAACAGCATGGCGAGATCGGCAACCGGCTCCACGCCGCGCAGGCGGGCGTCGTCCGGCGCGAGGTATGGATCGTACGCCAGCGCGCGCATGTCCAGCGCGGCGCGGCACATGCGCGCCACCCGGCCGCCCACGCGGCCCGCGCCCACAACGCCCAGCGTCTTGCCATAGAGTTCCAGGCCGATCAGCCGGGTGCGCGATTGGAAGTCGCCGTTGCGCTGGGCGCGGTCGCCCAGCAGAATCATCTTGCTCACCGCCAGCATCAGGCCCAGCGTGTGCTCCGCCACGGATTCGGCGTTGGCGGCGGGCGTATAGAGCACCGGAATGCCCCGCGCCGTAGCGTGGTCTACGTCCACGCTATCCACGCCCACCCCGTGCCGCGAAATGGCGCGCAGATGCGGCGCCGCGTCGATAAGTTCAGGCGTCACTTTCGTGAGGCGTGTTACGACGGCGTGGGCGTCGCGCACCTGATCCGTAACCGGCCGGCCGCCGCCTTGACTTGCCTGGCGCACGGTCGCGATTTGCTCCAGAATCGCAATCCCCTGCTCGTGAATGGGATCGGCCAACACGACGGTGTATGACATCTGCCTCTTCCCACAGAGCCGCCCGCGCCCATGCGACCCGGCGTTGGCGGCGGCTAACGCATGATATAATGTAGCAAATGTCCCAGGTCTCCGCCAACCGCGCCGCCGCTATCCCAGCGCGCCGGCCGGGCGGCGGGCAGCGGCGCGTCTTGGCGCGCATTGCTCCTCTCGAGCGTCCACGCGCGCGGCGGTCCCCCGTGAGCGCGCGCCGCGCGGCGGCGCGGGAGCAAGGCACAGAGAGTATTGACTGTCTAAAGGGAGTGCGCACACGTGGCGCGAGTGACTCAGAAATACGGCGGCAGTTCGGTGGCGACGGCCGAGCGCATAAAGGACGTAGCCGCGCGCCTGGCCGCCGCCCGCGACGCCGGCAACGACGTGATCGTCGTGGTCTCCGCCATGGGGGACACCACCGACGACCTCATCGCGCTTGCCAACCAGATATCGCGCGCGCCCGGCGGCCGCGACCTGGACCTGCTCCTTTCCACCGGCGAGATCGTCTCCTCCACGCTGCTTTCCATGTGCCTGCGGGACATGGGCTACGACGCCGTCGCGCTCACCGGCCAGCAGGCGGGCATACGCACCGACTCGTTCTACTCCCGCGCGCGCATCGTGGACATCGACCCGTCGCGGATGGAGCAGGAACTCGCGCAAGGCCGCATCGTCATCGTGGCCGGTTTCCAGGGCGTGACCCACGACCTGGACGTGACCACGCTGGGGCGCGGCGGTTCGGACACCACCGCCGTCGCCATTGCGATTGCGGTGAAAGCCGACGCCTGCGAAATCTACACCGACGTGGACGGCATCTACACCGCCGACCCGCGCCTGATTCCCACCGCGCGCAAACTCAGCCGCATCGCCCACGAGGAGATGCTGGAGTTGGCAAAGCTCGGCGCGCGCGTGATGCACGCCAGAGCGGTGGAACTGGCGGAACTCTTCGACATGCCCATCACCGTGCGCTCTTCATTCAACCACGATTCCGGTACCGTGATTACGCGAGGAGAGGATATGGAAAAAGACGCCCAACGCATTCGCGGCATCGCCGTCGATACCGACGTCGCCAAAGTCTCCGTGCTCGGCATTCCGGACCGTCCCGGCATTGCCCACGGGCTTTTCCAGCCGCTGGCCGACGACAGCATCAACATCGACGTAATCGTGCAGAACATCAGCCACGACGGCATTACCGACATTTCGTTCACCGTCTCCCGCGACGACCTGGCGAAGACGCTGGAGTTGGTGGAAGGCGCCTCCCAGTCGCTGGGCGCCGCCGACGTGCTGCACTTTGCCAATCTCGCCAAGGTCTCCATCGTGGGCACCGGCATCCAGAGCACCCCCGGCGTGGCGGCGCGCATGTTCGGCGCGCTGGCGGAGCCGTCGATAAACATCGAGAGCATCACGACGAGCGAGATCAGAATCACGTGCCTGGTGCACGAGGATGACGCCAGGCGGGCGGCGCAGGCGCTGCACCGCGCATTTGAGCTAGACCGGCCGGAAGAGTAAACTAAAGGGGAGTTTGCTTCGCCCGCGCAGCGCCGTTGGAGGCCTGGGTGAAGCCCCCGGCGGCCCGTAAAGAGCCGCCGCCAAGGTAGCGCGACCATGATCGAGATGGTGATACAAAGCATTCCGCAGAACCCCTCCAACCCGACGCGGGTCGTCATCCTGCGCGAAAAGGAGCGGGAGCGCTATCTTGCCATCGTCATTGGCATTGCCGAGGCCGAGTCCATCGCCATCAAGCTCCACAAGCGCACATTTCCCCGGCCTCTCACCCACGATCTGCTGGTCAACCTCGTCGAATCCCTCGGCGCCACCGTCGTCAGCGTCCTCATCAACGACCTGGCGGACCGCACCTATTTTGCCCGCGTGGTGCTGGACCACAACGGCCGCCACGTGGAGGTGGACGCCCGGCCCAGCGACGCCATTGCCGTGGCCGTGCGCGTAGAGGCGCCGATCCTCGTTGCCGAAAGCGTACTGGATTCCGCGGGCATTACCCCCACGAAGGCCGGTAACGGTGAAGACGAATCCGACCAGGCCGACCCGCCGGACCCCGAACTGGAGGAAAGCCTGGGCGTCTTCCGCGAGTTCATCAACTCCCTGGACGCGGACGACCTGGAGAAACCGAAGCAGGACTGACCGCAATCCGCATACGCTAGACCGGTACAAACACAGAGACACGCCATGCAGCGCGCTGCATGGCGTGTCTCTTGTTTACGGTCGGCTGCCGTGCCTTGGTCTACCGATCAGAACCCAATCAGGGCGGGAAAGAGCGTTGCGACGAGGTTCATCTACGGCTCAGTCTTCTTGCGTGGAATCCTTTGGCGGCGCTTTTGCCAGCGGCCCGGTTTCATTGAGTTCTCTAATCTTCTCGCGGATTCTTGGGTTCGTCAATACATCCGCCGGCTCCACGTAGAGACCGCCTCTCTTATCCACGTGAACCTTGATCTTCTCTTCTTCTCTCTCTTTGGATCCAGGCATTGCGCCCTCCGGTCCGCCTTCTGCCGCGCCTCGTCCCTTGGCTCTATTCTTGCCCAGTGTGCTGGCTCAGGTCAAGACATGCGTGCGGATTGCCTCCACCGCAACGCCGTCTTGGGCGAGAAGCCGGCGTAGCGCCCGGCCGGCACCGGAATCCGTCGCGGCCTGTGCCGTCGCCGCCTGGAACTCCGCCGCCGAGAAAGCGCTCTGCGGTTCCCTGGCCAGGATATCCAGCAGTTGTAGCCGCAAGCCGTAGCGGTCGATGGTCTCGCCGCCGGGGAGGGATGTTGGCGCCGCGTAGACCCCGGTCGCAGCGGCAAACGCCCGCACCGCCGCCGGCGCACCCGCTTGCGGCGCGGCTCCTTCAGCGTACGCCCCGCGCACCTGGGTAGAGGAGAGCGCCGGATCGTGGCAATCCGGCAGCGTCGTCAGCGGCGCGATGCGGTTGCGGTACGCCCGATTTTCCCGCATAGCCAGCAGGTCGATCAGCGCCTGTCCGCCGTGCCCGTCCCGCGCCGCCACCAGGAATCTTGCCAGCCCGAAGAGCCGTCTCAGGCTGGCCTCCCGGGCCGCGTAGTAGCGCCCGTCCAGCACCTGTTCGATCTTATCGTAGCCCACCACGAACACCAGGTCCCGCGAAGGCGGCGCCAGGCTGCCGCGCAGGGCCGCCGCCTGTTCCACGTAGAGGCCCCGGTTGCAGAGGGCCACCCCCACCTGGGGCCGCGCCTCTGCCAGCGCCTCCAGCATGAGCAGGCGGTCTTCCAGGCACGCGCCGGTCACCGTCTCCTTATCCACCGTGCGCACCGCCAGCAGGAGCCACACCGTCTCCACGTCCGGCTGGCGCAGCGCGCCGTCGCAGAGGCTCAAGTGCGCCGCCGTGGGGGGATTGAACGACCCCGCCACCACCGCCGCCGCCCCGCGCTCGCGGCCCGCCTCCGCAGCCGGCGGCGCGATCACCGTAGCCGTCGGCGCCGCCGCCGCGCCCAGGGCGTCGATGCGCGCCCGCCAGGCGCGCAGGCGGCCAACGTCGTAGCAGCGCCGTATCACCGCGTCTTTCCCCATCGTTTCAGACTTTCACTCCCGCCGGAGACCTTTGCATAACTCCGTCATTCCGGTGAAAACCGGAATCCAGAGCGCTTTCACAACTAAAGATTGCACAATGTCAAGCCATTTGACCCCCCATCCCAACCTTCCCCCCAATGGGGAAGGGGTTATGCAAAGGTCTCCGCCGGGCCGGACTGTATCACCGCGTCTTTCCCCATCGTATCAGACCACACTCCCGCCAAAGCCGTCACGCGCCTCGTCACAGCCGTTCCCGCGCGCCCCTTGCGAACCGGACGCATCCGCACAGTCCATAGCAAGAGCCGGCGTCCGCAAGCGGACGCCGGCTCTCTCTACAGCCCGTTACCGGGCGTCACACCGGCCTGGCGGCGCCGCCAGCGCGCGGCCGCGCGCCGCCAAGCGGGCCGCGGCCCGCGTCATCGAGCTTACAGCCCGTGGCATTCTGGATAGTCCGGCGCTTCCGCCGTCCCGCTTCTGGGCAGAGGCGGCCCAATCAGGGCCCGGGCGAAGAACCCGGCGTCCGCCGCCGTCACGTTACACCAGTAGAACTCATTTGCCTGGAACGTCGGAATATCCGGCACGTGCCGCCAGGCCCCGGCGCGGTACACGTAGATATCCCCGCTGCGGTCGAAGCGGTCGAACCGCCGCACCAGTTGGTTCTCCGCCGGATTATCCTCATCCAGCGGGATAGCCAGCAGCACGTTCAGGGGCACAGTGTAGTTGCGCCGCACCGAATCCCACGGCACCGCGTACCGTTCCTCGCTATCCGGCGCAATCCAGATGCGCACCACCTTGCCATCGGCCTCGCGCCGCACCACCGCGTACGTCTGGCCCAGGTAATCATCGCGGATATAGCCGCGTTGGTTGTAGGCCCGCGCGCCCGTCGGCGCGATCCAGCCGATAGCCAGCGCGAAGTCCTGGCCGCCGTCCAGCCGGTCCACCTGCACGAAGTAGTTGCCCACCTGTGTCACGCGAGCCGCGCTGGTGCTGCCCACCACCGGAACCGGTGTTGGCGCGGGCGTTGGCGTAGCCGCGGGCCCGATCGTGAACGTTTGCTCGAACACCTCTACGAAGTCATCGTCCAGGTCAGTCGAGGTATTGTCCGCGTCGCGCAGGTCGTGGTCCGTTACCTCGACCTTATAGGAAAACTCGATCTTCGCCGCCGCCACGTCTCGTTCGGTCAGCTTGTAGGACCTCTCCATCTGTTCGCTCACCGAATTCGAGAACAGCCGGATGATGAAGCTTTGCGCCCGCACCGAGCCGCCGATCTTCTTGCCGGCCGCGTCATACAACTGCTTGTAGATGATCAGCGGCTTCGTCATCAGCCGGTACTGGCCCGTGCTCAGCGTCAGCGTGAACTTTACCTGCTCGCCCTTCGTGAACGAACTCGGAGGCTCCATGTTCAGGAGGATCTCCACCTGAGAATCATCGTCGGTCGTCCGGGGCGGGGCCTTGTTCACCACCGTCACCTCATACGAATTGCTGTAGATCGTGGTGGCGGGATGGTCTTGAAATGTGAAGCCATTGGCGTCAATCGGCTCGAAGCTGAGCCGGAACTGGATTGGCGCCTTGCGCCGCGTAGCGCCCGGCCCCAGGTCGGCGGTCTGCACCTCATACGTCACCGTCTTGGTGAAGAATGTCTTCCCGCCCACCCGCAGGTCGTCGGCCTCGGTCGTGCCCAACTGCGCCGTGCCGGTATAGCCGCCGGCCGTCACGCTATGCAGGGTAGCCGTATGCGGCACGCCGTGGTCGCTGCCGCGCTCCACCACCACGAAGAACTCCAGCTTGGTGCCGGGGGTCACCACGTCCTTCTCTTCGCGCAATTCGATGTAGAGCCTTGCGCCATAATCGTCGTTCGCGGTGGGAGTAGTATGCGCGGACGCCGTGATGACCGAGGCGCCCAGCACCGCCAGCGCCAAGCAGACGCTCAACAATCGAGACAACCGTCTCACAATCCTTTCCTTTCACTCAAACGCCTGCTTCTGCGAAGCAAACGGCAAGAACCTCAGAGGTTACACTCGTTTCCGGGATCATTCCAATGCGCGCGCGTATGCTCCCTTCTTGGTGACTATCCCGCGTAGTGGGGAGAATAGGTGGGTCTGCGGCACAGCCCCCAAACAGTAGCCCAGGTTTGCGGCCCCATCCGGTCCGGCAGCGCGGGTTTGTAAACTGCGGCCTTTCCGGTAGCAGGTTTGTAACCTGCGTCTTCGTCCGGTCCGGGCAGCGCAGGTTTGTAACCTGCGGCCTTGTCCGGTAGCGCAGGTTTGTAACCTGCGGGAACGGGGCAACAACCCGTGTAGAGGGACTAAGAGAGAAAATGCTAACCTGGCGGATGGCGCCAGGAGCGCGAAACTTAGAGCCAGAACGCATTGTGCCGACCTTCACGCGCGCCCGAGGCGTCCGGCGCGGCGCCGTTCCGCCAGCGCGGGCGTATGGCTGTCAGTCTGCATTAATAGTGTAGCAGAGCGCCGCCCGCGCCGCAAGACTCCCCCCCTCACCCTAACCCTCTCCCCCAGGAGAGGGAACCGGTGGCACCGCGTGAAAACTGCGCCGGTTCAGTTTCCCCGCTGCTTCCACAACTGTGCGGGTCTTCATCGTGTGGAGGAAAACAAAGAGGACGCGCCTCGGCTTTCGCCCAGGCGCGCCCTCTATTTCCGTAGCGGCTTAGCTGGCTTCTACGCCAAGACCCGCCAGTATCTGCCGCACCTGGTCCTGATGCGGCAATCCTTCCAGCTTCACTCCATCGCTGACGTTGTGCAAGCACACGCCAACAGGCGTGCCGGGATTCAGAGAGTAGTCCACGATCCGATTCTCGTCCAATTCCTCCGAGTACCCAGCCGGCCCGTCTTCGAACTCGATGAAAACCGCGTCGAGCGCACTGTCCGTCACTACTGTAAGCATCGTGTCACTCCTTGCTACCTCGCTTACAAGGATGCCTTGTAGGTGAATGCGTCTATCAAAGTCTTGTCTCTTACCCTGACTTTCGCGCTTCGCCCGTCTGGCAAAGTGGCAACGAAGACCGTATCTCCCTTGCTTTGATATGTGTGCTCTTGGTTATCGATGACGTAGCTGGCGTCGTCTTGCGTTAACTTGCTCTTCTTCATGCGACGTCTGGCAAAATCACTTACTTTATAGTCGTCCATGTGCCCTCTTCTACTACCGCCTCTTACGCTGTCAAGTAAAAGTTAGCAGGATTTGGCAACTCTGTCAAGGAGTAGCGCCTCCGCTCTTGCCTCCGGTCTGGCTCCCTCTTGGCTCCGGTCTGGCTCCGCTCTTGCCCCCTCTCCCTGGAGGGAGAGGGTTGGGGTGAGGGGGGAACGACCCATTAACACAAATACAAGAGCCGGTGTCCTGCCACAGACACCGGCTCTTGCCGTAGCATAAGGAGACTGTACAGACCCCCGGGGCCGCTTAGCGCGCGGTCATCGCGCCATAGCCTTCCCGGTCACTCCTATACATTTGGGTTGTGTAGTGTGTCGCGCCCATACAGCTTCAATGCGTCTCTACGAGTGGCAGACCGGGTAGTTCGGATCGTCCTGCGTGCCACTGCGCGGCAACGGATTGCCGGTCATCACGCGGTCGAAGAACCCAGCGTCCGCCGCCGTGATGTTGCACCAGTAGAAACCCCATGCCTGGAACGTCGGAATGTCGGGTATCCACCGCCATTCGCCGCCCACGTACACGTAGATGCGGTCGTCGTTGGTATTCCGCACCAGTTGGTTGTCCGACGGGTACATCTCATCCAACGGGATGGCTTCCACCACCATCGTATCGAAGGTGAAGTTCGCCAGCACGTTCGCCCACGGCACCTCGTTCACGTAGTCGCTGCCCGCGGGTATCCACACGCGCACCACCATGCCGTCCACGTCGCGCTTCACCACCGCGTAGGTCTGGCCCAGGTCGTTATCCCGGATGTAGCCGCTGCGGTGATACGAGCGCGTGACGCCATCGGCCGCCACGTAGCCCGCGAACAGGCTGAACTCGGTTCCGTCCGCCAAGGTCACGTCGATGCGGTTGCCGGGACCCTGGTCCACCGTGGCCGCGTCGTTCATGCCAATCGGCGGCACCGCCGTCGGCTCAGGCGCCGGCGGAGAGCCCAGCACGTACGTATCGCTCAGGCGCCGGCGGAGAGCCCAGCACGTGGTCAACTTCTCCACCTTGTCCGTCGCGACAGTAAGGAGAGCGGCTTCCGTCGCGACTGGCGGGTCTGCACTGGTAACTCCAACATTCCCGTCGTCAACTTCTCCACCTTGTCGGCCGTCGCGACAGTGAGGAGAGCGGCTTGGGTAGTCGTCCGTCACCGCGACTGGCGTCTGCATCTGGTAACGCGTCCAACGTTCCCGTCGCCGTCGACGTCCTTGGCCAGGTCAACCTCGGTGATCTGCAGTTCATAGGAGAACTCCAGCGTGCCGCCGTCGGCCAGGGCGTCCACTTCGCTCTGCAGCAGCTTGTACGCCTCGGGCTTCGTCTTGACCGCGTCGCTCACCGCGTTGCTCTGCAGCACCGGCAATGTAACCACCGCCACCGGCAGCGCGTTGCCCACCTTCTCGCCGTCCGCGTCCTTCAACTGCTTCTTGACGACCGCGGAAGTCGGGGTCTCGACAACGGCCCTGTAGCCGTAGTCGCCCGTGGACATCGTGAACGCGAACTTGACCTCCTTGCCCTTGGCAATCTCGTCCGGCTCGGTCACGCCGAAGACAATCGCAACGCCCGAATCACCCACGCCCGCATCCGGACGCTTGGTCACGTCCACGTCGATGGTGCCGTGATGACCGTTTCAGACCGGAGTGCTCAGGTTGCCAGTACCATCCGCATTGTCGGAAGCGATCGAAAGTAAGAGTCCACTTCAGCGTAACGGTGCGGCTGGCAACGCCCGGCGCCCAGGTCATCGCGGTCGTTATCGTGTACTCCACGTCGAACGACCGGTACGGATTCTTCATTATCGAGGACCTCAATGCCGTAGTTATGTCGTCGGTAGTCGACACCGGTGCCAGCAGGCCCGTACAGGTTATTGGTGCCCGCGATGATTTGATGGCCGTCAAGCCGCTCGACGATGATGTTGAACTTCAGCTTGGATTGGGGATGCACCATGTCGGCGTCGTCGGTGCGCGTGACGGTTACGCGCGCATACTCCTTGACTTTAGCAGGGCATCACCGTCATGCGCCGACGCCGTGATGAATCCGGTCGCCAGCAGGATGAGCGCCAGCATGACGCTCAACAAACGAGACAATTGTCTCACAGTCCTTTCCTTTCGCTAGTAACGCCCGCGTAGAGTGACAGGGCGAGCGTCGTGTATTCGCAAAGAGACACCCAATACCGGGCTATTCCGGCGCGTGCGTGTATACACTCCCTTCTTGGATGACTATCCCGCGCTTATGAGGGGAAATTCGTGGGTGTACGTCACACTCCCCAGGTGGCAGACCAGGGCGATCATTAGGTTGATCCGACCGTTGACGCCAATAGCACGGTATGTTGATACGAGACAATTCCGACCGGCAATCCCGCTGCCCACGGCGCTCCGCGGGGTGGACGGGCATGGAGCCGGCCTGCCCGGCATGCGTAACGGGCCATCGCTTGCGCGGCAATCGACGGCTGCGGCTACGCGCCAAACCAACCGGACCGCGAACTTGGGTGCGAATTCGCGCGTCCGGCGGCCAACGGCAACCGCGTACGCTGCCTGAGACATACGCTAGACGGGACTTACCCCAGGGAACTACCCCCGGCGCGCGCCCACGCTGCCGAAGCCTGACGAAAAACGCGCGTCCGCATAGCTTGCAGAACAGCATAGCAGACTGCGACTATGACTGCAAGTGCAAAGGAAGGATTATCTGATAATGCGCCGGCAAAGGACAGGATGAGGCGGCGGGGCTGGAACCAACGCAACCGGCAGGGGCACGACGTGTCGTGCCCCTGCCGGTTGCGCGTGCCTCTGCCGGTTGCGTGGAGCCCGCGCCGTGATGAGCGGGAGCGGGATTGCAGACGACTTCCGGCTCGGTCTACTCTTTCGTCTTGTTCGTCTTGCCAGCCTGCAGGAAGTAGCCCTCCAGCAGTCCTTCGATACGCGCGATGTCGGCTTTGGTGGCAAAGATGTCGGAGAAGCCGTCCATTTTGCCCTCGATGCGGGAGACGCGGTCTGAGAGATCGGCAAATCTGGTCTCGAAACGCCACAAGAGCCCGGCAATGGCAATGATGGTGACTGCCAACGAACCAATGAATTCGAAACTTTCCATCTGCGCGCTCCTCCTCATGGATGCTCGAAATTGACCCCACACAGGACCGATTGACGGCCCATTTGCGTACCTGATGCACCCCTATTGTAGCAGATAGGCGGCAGACCGTTCCGGGTCGTTCCCGCGCCGGGGGCGGCTCAGCCTGCCAGCAGGGCGTCGCGCAGGACGACCCGCAGGACTTTGTGGACGCCCTCGGCTTCGATGCCGAAGGTGTAGGCGCAGCGGGATACCCGCCGGCGCTCCTGCTCCGAGAGTTTGGTCTGCACGTACTGGTTGCAGAACTCGTCGATCTCGAAGGGCTCGAAGTCCTTCACCTGGGCGCGCAGTTGGGGCGCGACGCCGGCGGCCCAGGCCTTTGCGCCAAAGTCGGCGGCGATGCGCTCGCCAAACTCGGTGAGGCGCAAGGGGCTGCTGCCCGACACGGGCTCCATGCCAAGGCGCAAGAACGCGGTCTTGAGGTCCTGCCTGACTTCCCTGATGTCTTGCCTGACTTCCTCTCTGAGGCCCTGGGCGTCTTGCTTGAGTTCTACTCTGAACCCCGCGATGTCTTGCCTGTGCTCTGCTCTGGACCCTTCGATTTCCTGCCTGACTCCCGCGATGTCTTGCCTGTGCTCTGCCTTGAATTCCTCGACTTCTTGCCTGACTCCCGCGATGTCTTGCCTGTGCTCTGCCTTGAATTCCTCGACTTCTTGCCTGACTCCCGCGATGTCTTGCTTGTGTTCCGCTCTGAATCCCTTGATGTCTTGCTTGACGTCTGACCTGACACGCTCGATGTCTCGTTTGTGTTCTGCCCTGAATTCCTCGACGTTTGACCTGACGCCCTCGATGTCTTGCTTGATGTCTGACCTGACGCCCTTGATGTCTTGCTTGTGTTCCGTTCTGAATTCCTTGATTTCTTGCCTGATACTCTTGTTTTCTTCCCTGAGTTCGCTGAGCGCTTCTCCGAATACGGCCATATGATGATCAACCCTGCTCGTCCAGCGAATGACGGCCACGAGAACGGTAAGAATGGCCACTAACGCGAGAATGATCGCGGGGGTGGCAAACCACTCGGCCATGACGCGCCTCCTGCTTCCACATAGAGCCCTGCCGCCTAGCCACATTGTAGCATCCCCGCCACATGGGGAGTCCACCGGGGCGGCATCGCGGTAGGGTCGCGACACGTCGTGCCCCCACTACCGGTTGTGCCGTTCCCGTTCCGATTGTGTCGTGCCCCTGCCAGCGCGTTGGCAACCACGCCGCCACGCGCAATGCTACAATCGTGGGTAACGGCGGCGGGACGGAGAACGGCGGTTGGATACGGTAGCCGCCCAATTGCGTTAATTAAATAGGAAAGGATCGCGAACGCCATGGAACGACTGGCCCTGCTGGGGGGTACGCCGGTGCGGGACGGGACGAAACGCTGGCCGAAATGGCCGCAATTCGACGAGACGGAACTGGATAACGTGCGCACGGTGCTGGAAAGCAGCGTGTGGGGCGGGACGGCGCACGGCCCGATGAAGACGGCGGCGCAGGAACGGTTCGCGGCCTATCACGACGCGCGATTCGGCATCGGCCTGACTAGCTGCACGGCGGGCCTGGAAATCGGGCTGAAAGCATTCGGCGTGGGCGCGGGGGATGAGGTGATCGTGCCGGCGTTTACGTTCATCGCGACGGCTTTCGCGCCGATGTACCTGGGCGCGACGCCGGTGATGGCGGACATCGACCCGGGCTCGCTCTGCCTGGATCCGGACCGGACGGAAGAGGCGATCACGCCCCGCACCCGCGCGATCAGCCCGGTGCACTACGGCGGCTACCCGGCGGATATGGAACGCTTCGAGCAAATGGCGCGCAAACACGGCCTGGCGCTGATTACGGACGCGGCCCACGCCCACGGCGCGGAATGGAAAGGCCGCAAATTGGGCGGGATGGGCGACGGCAGTTCGTTCAGCCTGGGCGGCGGCAAGAACATGAGCACCGGCGAGGGCGGGATGCTGACGACAGATAATGAGGAACTGGCGGAACGCTGGCTGTATACGCTCTCCAGCTTCGGCCGCGCGAAAGGCGAGCCAGGCTACGTGCACTACGAACTGGGCGGCCACTATCCGATGAACGAGTTCCAGGCGGCGATTCTGCTGGGCCAACTGGAACGGTTCGACGAACAGACGAAGAAACGCAACCGCAACGCGCGCTACCTCTCCGGCCTGCTGGCACAAATCGACGGCATCGAGCCGCCGCCAATCCCGCCGGAGGTGACCCAACACGGGATGCATATCTATACGTTCCGCATCAAGCCGGATGAGTTCGGGACGGATAAACGGACGTTCCTGGATGCGGCCCACGCGGAAGGCGTGCCGGTCTCCGGCGGCCACCCGCGCCCGATCTACGATAACCCGATGCTGGACCTGGACACCGGCGAGGTGACCGGCGGGGCGGGACCGTTCCGCGCAATGGATTGCCCGGAGGCGGAAACGCTGACCCGGCACGAGGGCATCGCCATGGGCCATACGACCCTGCTGGCGGAAACGTCCGATATGGACGACATTGCGGAAGGCGTCGCTAAAGTACGCCGCCACGTGGGGCAATTGCAAAAGGTGGCGGTGTGAGGGAATGGTGTAAGACGGCGGTGCGAGGCTTAGGTGTGAGGGTGAGATGTGAGACGACCGTGTGAGGCGGCGGTGTGAGGGTGAGATGTGAGATGACCGTGTGAGGCAGCGGTATTGAAGAAGACGCCGCGCGTGAGGGTGCGTTTCCAGTCCCCTCTCCCTGGGGAGAGGGTTAGGGTGAGGGGGAAGATTCGGCTGAGAACGGTGTGCGCTGGCGGCCCCGTGTTTCGCGCGCTGGCGGTTAGCGGCCGGCCGTCGCCGGGCTGGGGCTTTCCAGCGCCAGGTGCCGGCGGCAGAAGGCGGCGGCCTGGTGGATGCGGTCGCGCACCTTCTCATCCGAGCGGCCCGCGTGGAGCGCATAGGGGTGCAGTTCCACCACAATCGTGCCGCCAAAAGCGTCGCGGCGCAGTTCACCCAAAAAATCCGCCAGCGGCAGCGTGCCCTCGCCGGGGAAGAGGTGTTCGCGGCCGTTGTACTCGTCCGACAGGTGGATGTGCCGCACGGTTTCGCGCAGTTGGCGCCAGGCCTTCAGAATGTCAATGCGCGAGACGCCGAAGTGCGTGGTGTCCATCGTCAGCGCCGCGAAAGGCCGCATGGAGTCCGGCTGCCAGAATTCGTGCTGGTCCCGCTGGATGAGGCCCAGGCGCTTTACCAACCGCCGGGGCAGGTTTTCCACCGTGAGCAGCACGGGCGTGCGCGCCTGCCACGTGTCCAGGTTCTCCCGCAGCCACGGCGCCAGGTCGCCTTCGCCAAACGCGATCGGGTGGATCACCACCGCGCGCGCGCCGACCGCCTCCGCCAACGCGATCGTGGCTTTCAGGGTGCCGGGGTAGTCCGCGCCCATCTCCGATATGGTGCGAAACGGCGCGTGAACGCTGTGCACCGGGATGCCCCACTGGGCAGTGAGCGCATTGATGTAGTCCGCCTGGCGCGTATCCCAGCGGTTGTCCACGATGATCTCCACGCCGTCGAACCCGGAACCCTGCATCAGCTCGAACGTCCGCGCCAGGCCATACGTATAGAGCGAGCCGGTGGAAAGCGTGAGATACGGCCCGCGGTGGAGAGTCGTGCCTGCTTCAGCCATGCGCGCTTGCCTCGTTTCGCATTGTCGTGACTCTCGTTTCGTACTGTCGTGATTTTCGTTTCGCACTGTTCAGATTTAGGTGGCGGCGCCTTTCCGGCCGCGTGCCGGCCGCGCCGCGTCGTTGCTGCTCCCATTATACCCGCGCCGCGACCGCAGTGGAATAGAGCGCCGCGCCTGCCTGACCGCTTGCCACGAAAGCTTAAGTGTAGCAAACTTCATACATCTAACTGTCAATTCATGGACAATGGGCCAGCCGTCGTGAGTCGTCTTGGCTGAATGCCATAGGCGTGCACGCAGCGGCGCGGCGCGCGCGGCGTCCGGCGGTCGGACGGAACTGGCAGCGGAACCGCAGTAGTGAAACATCATCCGACCATTGCGGATACTCTAAAGAACTTCAAGAACAGGAGTCTAAGGTGCGGGGACCAGCGACAGTGCTGTATCGGTAACGGGACTGTTCATCCCATCCGCTCGACATCAAGGCGATTTGTGCGCTCTATCAGATAGGAGTGACGTGCAATGACAGCACGATCGTGGCTGACCATATTTGGGCTCGTGGCGGTGGCAGCTCTCGCGCTTATGGGTTGCCAGCAGCAGCAAGCCGGTGTCCGGCCGGCAACGGTGTTTCAAGCAAGTGGCACGCCAACGGTGGCGCCCACGCCCACCCCAGGAGGATGGGTAGTCGACGACGTGCACTCCATTTGCGGTCCGTTGGGGTTCATGTTTCGTCTCATGGCAATTTACAGGCTAGTTCTCACTTGGACGCCGGACGGCACCCATTTGGTTTTCAACTACCTGCCAGCAGGCGAGATCCGGTGGCGGGACTATACGGACCTCACTGGCATCTGGGTAGTCGACGCATCGGGCAGCCGATTGAAGATGCTGGTCGACGCGAATCCCGGTCACGCTTCCCAGTACGGTCAACACGCAGATATATCGCCAGACGGAACACAGCTTGTCTATGCAAGTTGCGAGTTCTCCCGATTGTATCAAGAAGACGGAGAACGGAGCGATTACAACTATCAGATAGCGGTCGTGCCAATTGAAGGCCCAGAGTCACGGAGGCTCACCAAAAGGGCACATCCCCACCACTACGCCGTCTGGTCGCCGGATGGCAGACGCATCGCCTTCCTCGCCGCTCCCTCTTACGCGTGGCAGCCTCATGAGGCGCCAGAGGGAATGACGCTCTTTACAATGTCGGCGGACGGGTCGAACGTGCAGCGCGTGGCGCCGCCCGGCCGGTATGGGCTGACCCTGGCGCCGCCGGTCTGGTCCCCCGATGGAGAGCGCTTGCTCTTCCAGATGAACACGAGCGATTTTACTCATGGCTTGAGGGACTTGTACGCGGTGAGGACCGACGGCACGGAGATGACGCTGCTTGCGGACGAAGTGGTGAGCGTGCCCGCATGGTCGCCGGATGGAGCACGGCTGGCAGTGGCGAAGATTGCCGGCGATGACGTAGGGATCTTTACCCTGGCGCCGGACGGTTCCAATCCGCAACTCATCACAACCATCTTTGATCGGGAAGCTCTTCGCTGGGACCCAACCTACAATGACACGATACCCATTGTTTCGTGGTCGCCGGACGGGATGCAGATACTCTACTCCTGTGAGAATGGAGCGTGCATCATCGGCTTGGAGAGTGGGGAGGTTACCGGGTTGATCGAAGATAGTATCTCAGTCTTGCTGGCGCCCCACGCTGCGATATGGTCACCCGACGGCACGCGTGTCGCAATCTATACATCGGGTCTTGATCGCCCACAACTGTACACGGTGGCCCCAGACGGAAGCGACCGCCGCGACCTGATTCGCTTGGACGCCGACGGCAACCTGGCGCCAGCGAACCCGCCCCAGGAGACCCAGTGATGAGCCATGGAGTAAGCACAGTCAGTGTGCTTGACCACCTACACTCTAGGAATGATTCCCTAGGAGTCCCCGGTGGAGACAGCGGCCATGCTGACTGGCCTGACAGAGGTGACGTTGTCTTCAACTCGTGTCCAGACCCGAGTCAGAGTGCACATGCATATGCAACGCTAATACATGAAGCGGGGCATGTCTTGGGAATTACATCTGCCGCCGACAGAGATCCCAATGTGCCAGACTATACTGATGGTCACCCCAACATCGCAGATTCGGTCATGAATTATGACTGGAAGATTCGAGAGAGATACATGGATCCGTCTTTCTCTGAACCAGACTGTTCGCCGCATCCGTTTGACATCATGGCAATTTACGCAATCTATCAAACGTATAGGTAAAGAATGTGAGATACAGGATTTGCCTAGACTTGAGGTCCCAGCAAGTGCCCTTGGGGCTCTTGCTGCTTGTGCTCGTCTTGGGCTTTACGGGCTGTGCGACCTTCTCGGAGGAAGGGCCTCCTACGGTGGGTGAAGCCCGCGAAGTGGAAATTACCGCTGCGGAAAGAAAAGACGCTAAGAAGGAAGAAAGTACGTCTATGGATTATGTGAACTCTGGGCACGAATACCCAGTTTACCCGTGCGGTAGTTTCACAGACAAAGAGTGGTTGGACAACGGAGCTCGAGACTTCCTGCAATGGACGTGGGACGGTGCTCGCATCTTATTCAGTTCCCCCAGTGGAAGTACGTTGGGCACACGAGAGCACAAATCTACCTATAGTCCCTATTCGATTTGGATGGTGGATGCCGATGGCTCGAATTTGCACATGCTGGTTGACCCTGTACCTAATGATGGCTTGTTGCCATTTGGCTTTCATGCTGGTCTGTCGCCAGACGGCTCCCGCATTGTCTATACTTCGTGCGAGTACCCCATGACGGAGACCCCGCACATCGCCAAAACAGCTCCGCATTTGGCACACTTCAACTACGAGATTGCCGTCATCAATCTGGACGGCACGGATCAAGAACGCATTACCGATAATGGATTCCTTGACCACTATCCGGTATATTCCCCCGACGGCAACCGCATCGCATTCATCACCAACTTCAAGAGTGAAGACATTTCTGTCTTTTCAGGCACCATGGCTCTCTATGCCATGGTGCTGGACGGCACTGACGCGCAGCTTCTGAAGCTGGCTGCAACAAACCCCGAAGTCGCCTTTGCTCCGCCCCTTTGGTCGCCGAACGGAGAATACTTGGCTTATGTTGGGCGAGGGAGTCATGAATACGTCCTCAACACAGTTCGCGCCGACGGCTCGGGTGAACGAACGCAAATTGGAATGCTTACATCATTGCCAAGGTCCCCAATGGAAAGACGACCTCCCCCTGCACCTTCTTGGTCGCCTGATGGAGAGTGGCTCGCCTTTGCGACAGTTACTGTGGAAGGTGAGTCCGGTGCCATGTCTACGGTCTATACTACTCGTCCCGATGGATCGGAAACACTAGAGCAACTGGAGGTCCCGGGCAATGTCTCCCATGTCTTGTGGTCTCCAAGCGGGGAGTATATGGCTATGGTGGCGTGGATGTCTAAGGATGAGCAAGACACTGTCAGTTCCGTCTATATCGCCCGGGCTGATGGCACAGTACTGGGGCACGCGCAGTTGGCACAGCCATGGGAATTATGGGATCTCCCACGAATCTCGTGGTCGCCAAGTAAACCGGAGCTACTCGTCATTGACAATACGTCAAATCACGTCTTTCTGATTCAGGCTGACGGCGATGGCTTGTACACGATAGACCTGCTAACCACTGTAGCCAATCACGTGGTTCGCGCATCAGGGGCCCGCCACCCTGCCGAGGTGCTTGCAGCGTGGTCGCCGGACGGGGAACGCATCGCGCTCTACATCTGGGAGCGGGATACCTGGAATATCGACAAACACATACAGTTCCAACTCTACACGGTCATGCGTGACGGCACAGACCGCCGCGACCTGATACGGCTGGATACCGATGGGAACCTCGTGGCAGCGAACCCGCCGGAGGAGACACCGTAATGTGCCGTGAAATGCCACAAAGTAGCTTGCCATATGACCCGAACTGTTTACCCAATTCGCTTGACATCATGGCGATATATGCGCTCTATCAGACACTACCTTGAGCAAAGGACTGTGAGCATGCGACGCTTATTCTTGGCGACGTTTGGGATGCTGGCATTGTCCATGAGTATTGCCAGTTGCGCACGGCAGTCAGATCTTGGCCATGGAGAGGCTTACCCATGTGGGCCGATAACGTGGAATGGCCCTCGCCCCCATTTGGAAAGACATGTACTTGAGTGGACCCCGGACGGTTCTCGGCTCATTTTCCCCCACGCCAGGACCATTTGGGTCGTAGACGCTGCCGGTGCTCAGTTGCAAGCGCTAGTTAATGTGAACCCGGACTATTCGCTAGGCTACGGTTTCCACGCCGACATTTCTCCGGACGGTACACGCATCGTCTATGCCACCTGCGAGTTCCACACGAGCGACACGTTGCTTGCGCAACGAGGCGACTATCATTACGAGATCGCCGTCATCAACTTAGATGGCAGTGGGCGCCAGCGACTAACGACGAACCGACACCTTGACAGCTTTCCCGTGTGGTCACCCGACGGCAGGCGTATCGCCTACATAGCAAACCCTCGAGGAGAAAGCGACCACACCAACGAACTCTTTACGATGGCAGCGGACGGGTCGGATATCCAGAACGTGTCATTTAGTGCTAAGCCTGCGAGCGTTAGCGAAAGAAGAGTGTACGGCAGAGTGGTTCTAGAGCCACCGATGTGGTCGCCAGACGGTAACCACTTGGCATTCCTGGTGAATGAAGGGAACTATCCACCGTATCGGCATATCTTGTACACGGTGCACCTCAGTGAGACAAAGTTAACTCGGGTCGCAGAGGTAGCGGGTCTGCAACCTGACTTGGAAGGCAACCTAGTGCCGATCTTGCCCTCGTGGTCGCCGGACGGCGGACGTCTTGCCTTTGTGATGGCTGATGAAGAGGGTAAGCCTGCCGGCGTCTACACGGTGCGTCCTGATGCAACAGACCTGCTGCAGGTGCTGGAACCGCAAGAGCCTGATTGGAACATATCCCAAGTCTTGTGGGCGCCGGATTCATCGGAGATTCTCACTGTATCAGAGAGAGTGCTTTACTTCTCTAGACCGGACGGTGGTAGTCTGCGCACGATTGACCTTGGTGTTGAGCCTCATGGCCACCTTGGGATAGTTGTGGCGTGGTCTCCCGATGGCACCCGCGTCGCCATCTATTCGCCCCACGACGGCCCTGATGTGCCTCCTCAGCTTTATTCCGTGGCCCGCGACGGGACAGACAAGAGAGTTCTGGTCGAGGGAACGTACAAATACATCGTGGCCGCCAGCACCGATTGGCGCGATACATCCAATGACATCGCAGCCTGCGACAAAGGCTTTGTTGTACCAAACCCAGCCGAGAACGCCGGCCTCGTGCAAGACTGCCGGACGCTTCTCGCGATACGGGAAAAGCTGGCGGGAGAAGCCATCCTCAATTGGAGCGCCAATACTCCCATTACATCCTGGGAAGGAATCTGGGTCGAGGGCTCGCCACTTCGTGTGCGAAGGCTGGTCCTTGCCGGGCATAGTGCGCCTCGCCTGAATGGAGTTGTGCCGCCGGAACTGGGTGACTTAACCGCACTCGAGCTACTTAGTATCAACACCGAGCACATTTCAGGCGAAATTCCGCTTGAGCTAGGAAGGCTCGTAAACCTTCGCAGCCTCTCGCTCTCTTCCCTTTCCTGGAGCGCTGGACTTGAAGGTGCCATCCCACCAGAATTAGGCGAACTTAGGCATCTCGAGTGGCTAGACCTCTCCGGTAACAGGTTGGCAGGCAGAATACCTCTCGAAATCGGCAACCTAACTAACCTGACACACCTGTCTCTCTCCAACAATCTGCTTGTAGGGTCCTTACCACCCGAGTTGGGCAAACTCAAGCAACTGGAGTATGTCCGCCTCATGAATGAAGAGTACGATCGGAACGTGTTTAACGGCTGCGTGCTGGCTGAACTACCCGACATATGGGTCGAGGCCAGCGGCCTGGAGCGGTGTGCGTAGTGAGAGCCAGCGGCCGAAAGATCCAGAAGGCATCACAGGGTGATACCGGGGGAACCGGAGTAACAGAAGCGACCCTAGTTCATCGAAACGTCAAGAACACAAACATTGAGCAAGTTGAATGGGAATTACTGTTCTTGCATAAGGCTCGGAACATAGGGCTTTACAGCGTATGTTGCGCCATCTCGCAATCGTAATGGTAGCGTAGGGATAATCAAATATGGCTCCTCTTGGCGTCTGGATCAAGGCGTTCACGCGGCATAGTCTCACGGCGATCCCAGCCTCACGCGGACGTTGGCTTGGGATCCCGTTGGCGCTGGCGGTTCTCCTGGGTGCGGTCTTGGCGGTAACGGCCCAGGCGGACGGGTTTCCCGCGGTTGCGAGGCAGGCAGCTACACCCACTCCGACGCCAACACCTACGCCGACCGGCCCTACTGCCAGCGTCGAAGAGGTGCTTGAGAAAGGCCTGCGCCTGGCTGAGGCTTCGCCTGTCCACCTGGCCGTGCGCGGCACCGGCGTTGCTAACTCTACCCGCTGCGAGTGGCGCGGCATCGCCCGCACCCTGTCGCAACGCGACGCCGCCATCCGCTTCTGGCTGGGCCTCTCGGCTTCCGATACCCTCCCCACTGCGTCGTTTCTCGAAATCTTGTTCACCGTAACCCTCGATGTCCTCAAACCGGAGTACATGGAGACCGCCAAGGCCAACTTCGTCGCCATCGCCCGCGGCGGCCTCTCGGAGGAGTACCTCTTCCTCACCTGTCACGTTGACTATACCGCCAGCGAATACATCCTCGGCGCGGGGCCGACCAAGCTCACGCTGGCCTACGACCGCATGGGCGAGGCCCACTCCTACGAACTCTACAAGAAGGAGCACACCGCCGGTCAGTTTGGCACGGCCGCGCTGCTGAGCCGGAGCGCCCACCAGGTGAAGCTGGAAAAGATCGTCTGGGACGCCGAGAGAGACCTGCGCGCGCTCATGGAAGGCAAAGAGAGCGTGGTCTTCCTGGCGCCCATGGGCGCGCACAACGCCATTGCCGTCGAAGCCTGGCAGGTGGTGGCGCAATGGGAAGTGAAGTCGGGGAACGTGATCCGCCGCGGCACGTACTCCGGAGATCCGGAACATACCCAGACTTTGGCCAACCTGAAGTCCCGCATTACCACCGCTTCCACCACGGATGACTTTGCCGGCAAGCGCATCAGCAACGTCAGCGGCCTGCAGAAGTATTACAAGGACATCGGCGCGTACGCCGACATCACGCCGGACGACGGCAAGACGGATACTTTCACCCCCGGCCAGCCGCCCGCTGCCCTGCCCTGCGAGAACGGCACGGCGGTGCCCAATCCCAGCGCCAACCCCGGCCTGGTCTTCGATTGCCGCACGCTCCTGCAACTAAAGAGCACGCTGGCGGGATCCGCCACGCTCAACTGGAGCGGCAGCACGGCCATCACGAGTTGGGACGGCATCCTGGTCGGCGGCACGCCCCAGCGGGTGAACCGCGTCTCCCTGAAGAACAAGCAACTGAACGGCCGCATCCCGGCGGAACTGGCAAACCTGACCAAACTCCACTACCTCTACCTGGACAACAACCGCTTGACCGGCGCCATCCCGCCGGAACTGGGCAACCTGGCCGAACTCCAACACCTCTACCTGGACCACAATTGGCTCACCGGCTCCATCCCGGCCGAGTTGGGCAACCTGGGCAACCTGACGCGCCTGTTCCTGGACGGCAACCAGTTGTCCGGCAGCATCCCCAAGGAACTGGGCAGCCTGGCGAGACTCCACCAACTCTACCTGAACAACAACCGGCTGACCGGGGCGATCCCCAAAGAACTGGGCAACCTCTCCAAACTCTGGTACCTCTACCTGGAATACAACGAACTGACCGGCGCTATTCCGAAAGAACTCGGCAAACTTTTCATCCTGACGCGGATGGACCTCTACGACAACCAGTTGAGCGGCGCGATTCCGGCGGAATTGGGCAACCTGCCGCTGCTCACCCGCCTGGACCTGAACAAAAATAAGCTGACCGGCGCAATCCCCACGCAACTGGGCAACCTGGCCAAATTGGAGTTCCTCTACCTGCACTGCAACTCCCTGACCGGCAGCATCCCGTCCCAGTTGGGCAATATCACCACGCTGCGGGAACTCTACCTGCTGGGCAATACCATCACCGGCGACGTGCCCGCCAGCCTCTCCGGCGTGGACGTGCGCCTGGGCACGTCCTCGGTCTGCACGTCGGTCTCCCCAACTCCGACGCCGTTCCCCACGCCGACGCCAACACCCACGCCTACCGCCGGCTGAGCTTCGGCCCGGCGCGCCTCCCTCAGGTTGACACCGCTGCCGCCAGCGCCTATGTTCAGTGCTAGCGCAGCGGCTTGGCGCGTCTTAAACGCTGTCTCCACTCTTAGAAAGATCGCACTATGCAACGCATGACGTTTACCGTCCGCGCCGGCAACCACGCCCGGCGGCAATGTCCGGTTTGGGTAGATGCCGCGGGCCTCGACCCGGCGCGCGGCTACGTGGTGGTGTCCGGCGAGACCGGGGAAGCGCTGCCCGCGCAGGCGGTGGCTACGGCGGGCGGCGTTCGCCTGGCCTGGATTGTGCCGTCCCTGGCCGCGGGCGCCAGCGAGACGTTCGCGCTGGAAGAGGGCGAAAACACGGCCGCCGTGACCGTGGCCGGCGGCAAACACGGCCTGGACATCCACCTGGGCGGCCAACTCTTCACCACCTACCACCACGCCGCCATACACAATAAACTCTTCCTCTACCCCGTGAACGGCCCCACCGGCAGGGGCATGACGCGCGGCTACCCGATGGTCGCCGGCATTCCCGGCGAGAAGCGCGACCATCCGCACCACAAGTCCATCCACGTGGCCCACGGCGACGTGAACGGCGTGGATACCTGGAGCGAATTGGACGACCACGGCTACCAGCGCCACGATTCGTTTTGCCCGGCCTTTGGGGTGGGGGACGCCTATGTGAGTGGGCCGGTCTGCGGGGCGTTCCGCTCGCGCAGTTACTGGGTGAGCCGCGCCGAGCAGCCGGTGGTGGCCGAGGAAAAACACGTGGTGGTCTACGCCCCGGCGCCGGACGCGCGCATCCTGGACATCGGCGTGACCTTCCACGCCTCGGAGGGGCCGGTGCGCTTTGGCGATACGAAAGAGGGCGCGATGCTCTCGGTGCGGGTGGCCAGCAGCATGGACGCCGACGCCGACGGGCGCATCGAAAACGCCTACGGCGGCATAGGCGAGGACGAGTGCTTCGGCAAACGCGCCCAGTGGATGGATTACGCCGGCCCGGTGAACGGCCAGACCGTGGGCCTGGCGGTGTTCGACCATCCCGCTAACTTCCGCTACCCCACCTACTGGCACGTGCGCAACTACGGCCTGATGCACGCCAACCCCTTCGCCTGGCGCGAGTTCCTGGGTCACCCCGGCATCGACGGCAGCTACACCCTGCCCGATAGCGCCCGCCTCCGCTGCAATTTCCGCGTCTACCTGCACACGGGCAACACCCAAGAGGCCGGGGTGAAGGAGCGGTACCACGACTTCATCACCCCACCGGCGGTGGAAGTAGAATGCTAGTGGCGTTCTTGTTCTGTGAGATGTACCCAAGGGCGCAGAGTGCCCACCGTGGCAAGCAAACCCAAGCGCGTAGAGTGGCGTCAATTGTACTTTGACCCTCCGTCGACGATTCATTAATATGAACCCTTAAGGGAAGTGCAGATTAGGCTCTTCTCGTTCCCAATAGATATTGGCGGAACAGACACGATTCAGACAGACAGCAAGGACACTTTACACATGGACTTCATCGACGAAGTACGCACTCGCTCAAGCAGGTTCGCCGAGCGAACAGACCACCTTGACACCGAAGAGGCTACCAAGAACGCTCTCGTCCTACCTTTCTTACAGATGATGGGCTATTCGATTTTCGATCCAACTGAGGTTGTGCCGGAGTTTACCGCTGACGTTGGATCGAAAAAGGGAGAAAAGGTCGATTACGCCCTCATGCAAGCCGGGAAGCCCGCGATCCTCATTGAATGCAAGATATACGGCAACGATCTAGACGAAGCGGAGATCTCACAACTCACTCGCTACTTTACGGTAACTGACGCCCGATTCGGCATACTCACTGACGGTGTCGTCTATCGTTTCTTCGCCGATCTGGAACAACCCAATGTGATGGACAAGAAGCCCTTCTTCGAGTTCAACATGCTCGACTTTAATGAAGCGGAGGTCGAAGGGCTGAAGCGGTTTACAAAAGCTGCCTTCAATTTGGAGGAAATCCTGGATGCCGCCAGGGAGTTGAAGTACACGACGGAGATAAGACGGGTGATCGCGCAAGAGCTTGAGAACCCTTCAGAAGAGTTCGTTTACTTTATTGTGAAACGCGTATACGAGGGCAAGAATGTAACTCAAGCGATACGGGAGCAGTTCGTCCCACTTGTGCGGCACGCGTTTGTGCAGTTTGTAAACGATCGAATTAGTGACAGATTAAAGTCTGCCCTGAAGCAGGAAGAGCAGGAGGACAAACAGCTACAGGAGAAGGAAGTTGCACCTGTCTCCGATTCACCAGTTGAACCAGAGTTCATTCCGCTTGAGGAAGATGCGCTGAATGTAATCAAGGCAATCGTCCGTGATCTGGTAGATGTTCGGCGCCTTGGGCTCCGCACTTCTAAGTCCTATTGCAGCGTGCTACTTGACGATAACAATCGAAGGACTGTCTGCCGACTGCTTCTCAGAACTTCAACCCTCAGACTCGCCTTGTTTGATGAGAAGAGGTCAGAGGAGCGAATTCGCCTCGCAGACCTGGACGACATCTTCAACCACGCCGACAGAATTAGGGATGAAGTCTCACGCATAGAGAATTCTGTGAAGGGAGTTTAGTCAGGAAAGCAGTCACTTGGCGCATGTAGGACTTGGAGCGAGGCAATACCCACGTCAAAGGCGCTAGTTCGGCCCACTGCCGTTGAGGCGCGCAAGAGATACCGGATTTGGATTCGCTTTTCGGATGGGTCTGCCGGGGAGGTAGATCTCTCGCATCTGGCGGGACGGGGGGTGTTTGCGGCGTGGAATGACCGCGCTCGCTTCCAGACGGTTCACATTGCACCGCATGGAGCAATCGCCTGGGGGGATGACATCGAACTTTGCCCGGACGCGCTCTACATGCAGCTTACCGGCAAGACAGTCTCAGAGATGATGCCGGGTGTTGGGCGTGTCGTTAGCGGTGCCTGAACGTTGTCGCTGCTTCCGGGAGTTGTCGGATTAGATAGCGTGACCGGGCACTGGATTCCGGCTTTCGCCGGAATGACGGAAAGAGGCGCAGGTTGCAAACGCCGACCCGCGCCGGCGCAGGTTACAAACCTACGCTACCGGAGATGCAGGGTGCAAACCCGCGCTACCGGAGACGCAGGGTGCAAACCCGCGCTACCGGAGACGCAGGGTGCAAACCCGCGCTATCGGAGACGCAGGTTGCAAACCTACGCTACCGGAGCAAAGACGCAGGTCACAAACCTGCGCTACCGGAATGAGAGGAGCAGACGCCTCGTGGCGTTTCGGGCTACGCGGCGGGATTTGTGGGGAATTCAGGAGCATCTATGGGGCAATTTGAGCATACGTTCGGCGTGACGCGCGAAGAGAACGTCCCTGTGCCCATGCGCGATGGGACGGTTTTGCGCGCCGACGTGTATCGTCCCGACGCGCCCGGCGAGTATCCCGTGCTGGTGTGCCGCACGCCGTATGATAAGAACGAGCAGAGTTTCGGCGGAGAGCACGCCGCGCGGGGTTATATCGTGGCGGTGCAGGACGTGCGCGGGCGGTACGCCTCCGACGGCGAGTTTCGCCCCGGTTTCTATCGCGCCGACACCTTTGACGCTGCCGACGGCTACGACACGGTGGAATGGGCGGCGCGGCTGCCGGGTTCCACCGGCAAAGTCGGCACCTACGGCAACTCCTACAACGGCTGGACGCAGTGGGCGCTGGCTCCCACCCGGCCGCCCAGTCTCGCCGCCATGTACGCCAGCGGCATCGCCGCCAACCTGCTGGACCGCGAACTCTGCGGCGTGCTGCGGCTGGGGCGCGTGCTGTGGTGGTCGGTCAATACCCTGGCCCCGGACCAGCGGCGGCGGCTTGGCGACACCTCGGGACCCCATACGCAAGCGGTAGCCGAGCGCATCTGGCACGAGCAGGACCGCGCCAAGTGGCTCTGGTTCCTGCCCCTGCTGGACATCCCCGATAGCGCGCTCGCCGACGTGGCGCCGCACTTCCGCTACTGGCTCAGCGACCACGCCCAAGACCACTTCGGCTTCTTGCAGAAGCACAAGGATGTTAACGTTCCAGTCCTTAGCGTAACGGGCTGGTACGACCAGCAAATTGGCACCATCAAGCAGTTCACCGGCATGGTGGAGAACGGCATGACCGCCCATGCTCGCGCCAACCAGCGGCTCATCGTCGGCCCCTGGACGCACACCACCGATGACCTGGGGCACACGGTCGGGTCGGTGGACTTCGGCCCGGCGGCGGAACGCAACTACCTGGCCATTGCCGACGCCTGGTTCCGCGCCTGGCTGAAGGACGATCCCGGCGCCATCGTCGACTGGCCGCCGGTGCAGCTCTTCGTCATGGGCGCGAACACCTGGCGCGGCGAACAAGAGTGGCCGCTGGCGCGCACCCGGTACACCGACTTCTACCTCCACAGCGGCGGCAGCGCCAATACGCCGTTTGGCGACGGCGTGCTCTCGCGGGAAGCGCCCACCGACGAGCCGCCGGACAATTATGTCTACGATCCGCGCGACCCCGTGATGACCCTCTACACCGCCGGCGGGCAGCAGGAGCCCCACGACCAGCGGGCATTGGCCCATCGCAACGACATTCTGAGCTACGCCACGCCGCCGCTGGAGACGCCGCTGGAGGTGACCGGGCCGATAACGGTGAAACTCTGGGCCGCCTCCTCCGCCCGCGATACGGACTTCGTGGTCAAGCTCATCGACGTGTGGCCGGACGGCTTCGCGCAGGAACTCTGCCACGGCATCGTGCGCGCCCGCTACCGGGAATCATTCGCGCAGCCCACGCTCATCGAGCCGGACGCGGTCTACCGGTACGAAATCCAGGTGAATCCCACCAGCAACCTCTTCAGAGCCGGCCACCGCATCCGCCTGGATATTTCCAGCAGCGACTTTCCCAACTTCGACCGCAACCACAACACGGGCCTGGACGACTACGCCGACGCCACGCTGGCCACGGCCCGCCAAACGCTCTTCCACGACCATTCCAGGCCGTCCCACGTGACGCTGCCGGTGATACCTGTGTGACGACAAACGCGAAACGGAGTTTGCTCGATGCGCGCCCTCTATTCGAACAATCGCGGCGAAATCTACATCAAAGAGGCGCCGGAACCCACCTTGCGCGGCTCCGGCGTGGTGATTCGGACGCTGGCCTCGGTGTTTGGGGCCGGTTCCGAGATGGCGGGTGTGGCGCGCCGCCGCCAGGCGGTGGCGGAGGGTAAAGACCCAGGCGCGTTCTCAGAGAAGGCCCACAGCTACCAGTCCGCCGGCGAAGTCCTCGAGGTTTCCGCGGATCTTCAGGATCGCTTCCGGCCGGGCGACCTGGTGGCGGCGGCCGGCGGCGGCTTTGGCTTCCACGCCGAGCAGGGTTTCGTGCCCAAGCACTCGTTTGCCAAAATTCCGCCGGGTCTCGCGCCCCTGGAAGCGGCAACCACCAACGTCGGCCTCACCGCGCTCCACGCCATCCGCCGGGCGGCTTTGCAGCCGGGCGAGCGGGCCGTGGTGCTCGGCCTGGGCATGGTGGGACAGATTACGGCGCAACTCGTCCAGATGACCGGCGGTCAGGCGATGGGTGTGGACTTGCACGAGTTCCGGCTGGAAAAAGCCCGCGAACTGGGGGCCGCTGCCACGGCGAGCGGGTCTGACGACGACATAGCCGCCGCCGTGGCGGACTTCACCCACGGCGTGGGCGCGGACGCGGTTTTCGTGGCCACCTCGGCGCGGGTGCGCGGTCCGGCCTCGCTGGCGGTGCGGCTGGCGCGTTTCAGCGGGCGCGTGCTGCTCATCGGGCGCGTGATTTGGGACTTCACCCCCACCCACGCCGACGCCGACCCCCACACCAAGGAGATCGACCTCCACTGGGTCAACGGCCGCGGCCCCGGCAGCCGCGAGCGCGACTACCTGCGCGGCGCGGTCGATTACCCGCGCCGCTTCGTGCCGTGGGACCAGGAGCGCAACCTGCAAACGCTCCTGAACCTTCAAGCGGACGGCAAGGTGCGCGTCGGCCCGCTGCTCACCCACCGCTTCCCGTTCGATCAAGCCCCGCAAGCGGCGGAAGTCGCCATCAACCTGCCGGCGGAGGCCCTGGGCGTGGCGCTGGAGTACGCGTGACGGCATGGCAGCCGGTCATTGAACTGATCGCGCATCCAGTCTTCGCATTGACAGTATTGCCTAATCTGTCATTCCGAGCGCAGCGAGGAATCTAGGGGTGCGCGCATCCTCCGCAAGCGCCGTGCCTGAAAACATTCAAATCACCGGCCCGGCGCATGTAACCCCCATCGGCTCGCGGCGTCGTAGGGCCTCTGCGCTGCCGCGCCCATCGGACAACGCACGGCATGAACTCTAGATTCCTCGCTGCGCTCGGAATGACATGCACGGTCAATACTGCCGAGAAGAGGGTGGAAATTGTCAACGAATTGCTTAACACTTACAGGAATGAAAGTCACGTACACCGCAAGAATGACATTGAATGTCCGCGGAGCCTAGAATAAGCACGAAAAGCATCCAAATCTCCCTGTCCAGGAGGTAACTCATGGCACAGCCCCCAAACATCCTGCTCATCACCACCGACCAGCAGCGTTGGGATACGCTCGGCTGCTATGGCAATCGCAAGGTCAAGACGCCCCACATCGACGCCCTGGCGGCGCAAGGCACGCGGTTCGAGCGCCCCTACACGCAGAACACCATCTGCACGCCGGCCCGGGCCTGCCTCCAGACCGGACGGTACATCCACCAGCACGGCGTGACCTTCCAGGCGATACCCATCGACCGCACGCCGGGACTGCCCCATCATGAGTTGACCTTCATGGAGCATCTCCACGACGTAGCGGGCTACTATACGGCGGCCTTCGGCAAAATCCACATGTGGCCGCCGAAAGGCTTCCGCTTCACGATGCTGACCGAGGGCAAAGGCTCGCGCTGGAAGGAATCTTCCGGCACGCATCTGGGGCCGGGCCCCCTGGGGCCGCTCTACGCCGCCTGGCTGGAGGAGCGGCACCCGGGCGGCTACGAGAAGATCTATACCCAGCGCCGTCAACCTGAATACAAAGACATGACGGCCATCACCAACGTGCTGCCCTACGAAGACTACATCGACACCTGGATCACAAATAACACCGCCGGTTTCATGCGCGAGAGCCGCGACCGGCCCTTCATCGCCTGGTGCGGCATCTGCGGGCCCCACGGGCCGCTGGACCCGCCGGAACCCTACGCCAGCATGTACGACCCGGCGGACGTGGACATGCCGGTGACGTATCTGGCCGACGATAGCGACAAGCCCAAGCATCTACAAAACGGCGGCGGCCGCTTTGCCAAAGAGCCGGACGAGCGCATCATCCGCAACGCCATTGCCAAGTACTGGGGCCTCTGCACCATGATCGACGACATGGTGGGGCTGCTGGTGCAAACGCTGGCGGACGCCGGGACGCTGGACAACACGCTCATCATCTACGCCAGCGACCACGGCGACCACATGGGCGATTGGTCGCGCGGCGGCAAGGGCACGTTCTGGGAACCCTCGGCGCGGGTGCCGCTCATCGTCACGCCGCCGGCCGGACACGCGCGCGTTCCGCTGGTGGCAGACGTGGTGGAGACCTTCCAAATCGCGCCCACGATCCTGGACTACGCCGGCGTGCCCGTCCCCGAGGCCATGGCCGCTACCAGCCTGCGCCCGGTTATCGAAGGGCAGGCGCGCCTGCCCGGCATGGCGCTCTCCGACTACGTCGGCAATGGTGGCGCCGTGCGCGGCACGGCGCTCATCACCAATCGCTATAAATACGCCTACTGGGGTCAAGAAAACGGCAGCGAGTTCTACGACCTCCAGGAAGACCCCCACGAAATGCGCAACCTGGCCCACGATCCCGCCGCCCACGCCCGCATCCAGGAACACCACGGCCGGCTCACCGAACGCCTGCTCAACACCACCACCCCGCCGCTGGACATGATCGGGCCGGAGTGGAGGTAGCAGGAAAAAGATGCGAATCTCCCGCCCCTGCGGCGAGTTATAGTTACTCCCAGTGGAAATCTTGCAGAGATTACAGCAACTTCCTCTAAATCCCAGTAGATTTCTACAGTATATCTGTTGACTCATCCCCTCTATCTGTGCTATAGTAGAAGACAGTACAGGTAGAGGATGCCGTTCTTCTAGTGTGGGAGGGCAAGATGTCAAAGAATTCCGAGAACGCTTGGTGCCAAATCAGACAGCACTTCGAGAGTGCCAAGAAGCTTCTACTGGAACTTAGCACCGAACTTGCGCAGAAGGATGGCGATTGGAATCGCGCGCGAATACTTTTCGATCTCGCACGGGACGTAGACGAATTGCAGATCAAATGTGGCTCACTGAGCGAAGCGAGCACTGTCCAGGAGCGAACTATATCGCCTATGCGCAACCCTGATGCAGCGATTGTAAGGGAGAGCACTGAAGAATATCCCTTGAATCTCTCAGAACAGAGTGCACAGACTCGTGCTGAACCCAAGCCTCGACTACGTAGGAGGAAGAGGCCTCCGGTCTTTTTCGTACAGAACAATAGCTTGGTTAAGCAGGGGCTAAAGAGAAATGGTAAAGACAACTACGAGCACAAGATGTCAAAGGAGGAGTTTATCCGATTCATTGATCTGCTATCTGAACTGGCCGCCAAACAACAAACCTTTAGGCCAGAAGAGGTTGTCGATAGCCTGGACATGTCTTCATACAAAGTGTATTTGGCCTTGGGTGCGATGAATCACATTCATGTGCTTGAAATACCGCAGCGTGGTACGTATCGATTCCGCGACACTTCGCGCTTCCTGGAACAAGGTTCAGATGTTTGGAACGTGTTGGACAGCCAGTCGCAGGAGGCAACCAATGAGCTTTGATACCAGAACAGTCCTTATGAATTTGGTGCAATGCGAGACTGAAGCCGAAGTCACAGCAGTTGTCAATCGCTATCCTGCTCTCAGGAACAAACAGAACTGGCAGCCTTACGGTGGGAACAGAAACAACTACAGCACGATAGGGAGTCAACAAGCACACCCAACAAACGCCCTCATTGAGCTTATCATAAACAGTGTCGATGCAATGTTGATTCGAGGCTGTTACGAGGAAGGGATTAGTGCTTCAGATCCTAAGGCACCACGCAACATGGTGGAAGCAGCCGAACGATTCTACGGAGTTACCGATGGACGCCTTGAAGATCTCTCAGAAGCAAGACGATCCTCCCTAGCCGAAAACATCCGGGTAATTGCTACTGGAAAGAAACCTCCCAACTACCCTTCCCTTACCATTGTCGACCTCGGCGAGGGTCAGCCACCTTTAGCTTTTCCCAAGACTTTCCTTTCGTTAGATAGTCAGAACAAAATCCGGAATCATTTCGTGCAAGGCACATTCAATGTAGGCAGCACAGGTGTGCTACAGTTCTGTGGGTCAACTCACAAGTATAAGCTGATATTGTCTAGGCGTCATCCTTCTCTGCGACAAGGCGATGACGACGCGCTTTGGGGGTTTACCCTGATACGGCGGGCACCCCCAGAAGAAGGCGTGAAACTCTCCTACTTTGAGTATTTTGCTCCCGGAGGCGAAGTTCCCACAATAGATGCCGGACAACTCCCTGTACTTCCTGGAAGATCTTCGCTTCCCTACGAATCACCTTTAGAGTGGGGCACTTTGATAAAGCTCTACGAGTACAGAATTCCCCAACGCACTATCATCACTATCGACTTGTGGTACGAATTGAACGCTAGGCTGCAGAGGCTAGCGCTGCCCGTAAGACTACATGAACTTAGACCCTTCAGGTCACACACACCCGAGATCGTGCTTGCTGGCATGCACACAAGAATCGCTAGTGATCGTGCTTTAATTGAGAGTGACTTTCCAGTGGCATTTCACCTAAACGTACCTAGAATTGGAAAGTTAGAAGTAAGAGCAACGTTGTTTAGGCAGTTCAATAGCGACAGTCAACGAAGACACTGGTTAAGAAATGACTGCGTATTCTTCACAAGAAATGGACAAGCACATGCATCGCTGGATCGACGATTCTTGGAACGCAAGAGCGTTGGTTTAGACTATCTTTCCCGTGAGTTAATGGTAACCGTGGACTGTAGTGACATCGATACTACAATTCGGGATGACCTGTTCATGACTTCTCGAGATAGGCTACGTGAAGGAGAGTGGAAAAGCCTGCTTGAAGAAGCACTAGCGGAAGAATTAAGGAAACACCCGACCCTAAGGGAATGGAATTTTCGACGTCGAGAGGAATCAATCCGAGAGAGAGTAGCAGACAATAGTACGGCTATCGAGGTATTCGCTAAGCTTGTTCGGGATGTTCCTACAATTGCTGAGTTGTTAGGTGTAGGCAAGGGTTTTCGTGGGCCACTTGACCCCCCACGTCGAGCAAGCAAGTTTCAAGGAGCAAAGTTTCCCAATAAACTAGAGCTCAAGAAGGGCAAGTCAGGAGAATACGTAAAGGATTGTCCCATCAACAGTCGAACATGCTACGTAGATTGCGAAACTGATGCCTCCAACGACTATCTAACTAGGCCTGACAGTCCAGGGTACTTCCTTGAGCCGGAGGAGGCGTTTCATTCCTATCACGGTCCATGGAATGGTGGCTTCAGGGTCTACTTGGCACCACCTAGTAACGCCAAAGTTGGTGACAGATTCGCGGTCAAGTTTGGCTTCATGGATGACTCACGATTTGAGCCTTTGGAGGTATTGCTAACTCTAAACATATGTGATCCCCAAGAGAAGAGAAAGACACCACCTTCACCACCTCCAAAGCTGAATCTTCCCAATACCATTCATGTCTACAAGAACGAGTGGGATCAACACGGCATGGACAGGAAATCTGCTGTAGTAATCAAGCAAGGAGCCAGTGACGAGGTAGATATCTATATCAACATGGACAACAGATTCCTGCTCCAAGAGTTGAGTCTTTTGGATTCAAAGGGCAATGAAGAGTTGGTCAAGAAGCAGTTTTCGGTTGCTATGGCCGTGATTGGTTTGTCACTCTATCAGAACGAAAGAGATGGAGAAGGTGGGACAGAGAACTCTGGTGACTATCGTGAAGCAGCGAGCGCTGTTGCAAGAGTAATCATGCCCATAATGCGTACCCTAGGCACCAGCACTGCCATGTTCCTCAAGAGAGCAAGTTAACCTATGCCGCGGGTTCATGCAGGAGGCAGCGCAGCGTTTCCGGGTCTACAATTGCCGCCTCGTTCTGCCAGAGCGCCCACCACAGCCCGGAACCGAAAGGCTCATATGCCACCATACCCCAGCGCGTGACTTCTCCCTCCTCATCACGCTGCGTCAACCGCTCCGCATGGGACACCAAGTCGTCCCAGCGCCAACTCCCGTCCGGCGGCGGCGCCCCCATTCTCTTGAAGTACGCCGCGTCATAACTCACCATCAGCGGCAAGGCGCTTACCGGCAAAGCATAGAGCCCACCATGGCCCCGGCTCTGTTCGAGCGAGCTTGGGACAAACTCCGCCTCGACCTTGGTTCCATCCGCGCCCATGAACCGCTCCAAGGGCAGCACGAGGCCGTTCTCGCCCAGCCACCTGGCAATAAATGGCGGCAGCGCCACTAGGTCGGCGGAGAATCCATCCAACCATTCCTTTGCAATGTCCAGGATCTCATCAGCGCTGTTCGGGGGTGGATCCCTTTCCGGCCAATGCCGCGAGTAGCGGAGGGTAAGGGAATACCGCCCACGCTGCGGACCGTATGGATTCTCAACATCTTCCGCTAGCGCGTCCAGGCCCCTCTGCAAAACTCTGTCATCTGAGAGCAACTGATTTTCCGGGTCGAAGAGGCTGACGAAGCCGCCCAGAACGGCCCAATCCAACGCCGTCTCTTCTGGCACGTTGGGCGGTGTGAACGTGGACTCGAGCGTACTACAACCCGCGACAAGCGCGACCGTGCCTGCGAGTAACGATCGGCGCGTGAGCATATTCTTGCTCCTTTCGCCACAGTGCTCCTCTGACGCTACACCGGTTTGCCTGTTGTGCCACATTCATTCGCAATTCATCCGAAAACGGCTGCAGCCCATCCCTCAATACTCGTGTGCCAAGGAGCAGGCCTGGTAGTCGATGGTGGCCACGTCGTTGCCGCGGCCGAGGCTTTGGGTCATTTCGTACATCATGGTTAAAGGAAGACCGTGCTGTGGCCATTCGCGGCCGTGTTCCAGCGAATGTTGCACCGCCGCCACTTCCGCCGGGCTGATGTCCGGGCGGATGTCCGCCAGGCGGGCGACCGCGTCTCTGCCGGCCGGCACGGCCACCTGTTCCTGCATGGCGCGGTTGAAGCCTTTCAGCGCCGCGAACGCCGCCTCTGTCTTTTGCGTGCGCGCGGCAATGCCTATCCCCAGATGGGTGCGCACCGGCGTGGCGGACACCTTGCCCCGGGGCAGCGCCGCCATGCGAAAGCTCTTCCTTTCATTGAGGATTAAAGGAGGATAACTGTAGAGCATGGCTGGCGGCGTTGCCATGAAGTAGTCCCAGAGGTCCCCTAGATCCGCAAGTGGGGAAACGCGGTGTTTATGCAGGAGGTCGTGGACGAATTGCAGGGCTTCAACCGCCGCCGGTTCCGGCAAACGACACTGCCGCGTGTCCATGTCCACGATCGATGCTTCATTCTGCCAGAGCGCCCAAAAGACCCATGAACCGTGTGCGATCAAGCCCCAGCGCGTCACCGTGCCGTCTTGCCTGGCGGTGGTGAGCGCGGCGGCATGTCTCACCAGGTCGTCCCAGTGCCACGTGGCGTCCGGCGGCGGCACGCCTCGCCTTGCCAGCAACGCCTCATCGTAGTGGAGCATGAGCGGGGCCGCGTCCACCGGCAGGGCGTAGAGCGTGCCGCCGCCCCGGTATTGATTGAGCACGGTGGGGAAGAATTCCGCGTTGAGCGCGGACTCTTCCATGCCGCTGAAACGATCCAGGGGCAGCAGAAGCCCTTCCTGGCCCCACCACCGCGCCTCCTCGGGCCACACGGTCACCAGGTCCGCGTCGAGGATATCCAGCGTCTCGGCAACTGAAGCAAGAGCCGCCGCGCGGGCCGCTTCGATCTCTTCTTCCGTCTCGGGCGCTTCGTCGTCCTCCCTGTTCGGTGGGTAGAAACTCTCCACGAACCGTAGCGCCAGCGTGTACCCGGCGCGCGCCGGCCCATAGGCGTTGTCCGCGTCCTCCGTGAGCGCCGCCAGGGCCCGTTCGTACCTATCCTCATTGCCGTGGCTGTCGTCGTATTCACCATACGGCAGGTTGAGATAGATGGATCGCGTGTACGCCGCCACCTTCATTTCCGCGTCTTGCGGCGCGCTGGGCGGCGCAAGGGGAAACCCTCCCGTGCTACAGCCGGCGGCAAGCGCCGCCGTGCCTGCTAACAGTGATCTGCGCGTAAGCATGGCTCTGCTCCTTTCCTCCAAAGGAGACCTCTGCAAAACCCCTTCCCCATCGAGGGGAAAGGTTGGGATGGGGGTGCAATGGCTTGACTTCATGCTCTCTTTGGTTGTAATAGCGCCCTGGATTCCGGCTTCCGCCGGAATGACGGAGTTGTGCAAAGGTCTCCAAATGGTGCAGTGCTTCGGTGTGCGGCGACTTCCCCTCCGCAACCCACGCCCCATCCGGCGCCGGTCTTGCGTGCATTGTCTCACACTGCGCAGACCGTCAAGCCTTAGAATCCTAAGAAATTGGTAAGAAAGCACAAACGTCCTGACTCTAGCGGCGGCGCATGAGGGGAATCGTCGGGCATCTGCCGGGCCGCAGGGGAGTGAAGCGGGAGAGAGAAGCCGGCTTACGTTCGCGCTTGCGCACGGGGCGTGCGCCAGAGCGGCGCCAAATCCATCCGCGTAGGGACGTTCGCACTTCCACACGGGGCGTGCGCAGGCGCGGTGTCGAATCCATCCGCGCAGGGGCGGTTCGCGAACCGCCCCTACGCCACCGCGTCGCGCAGGGAGCTAGCCCGTTCGCCCTGAGCGCGTCGAAGGGTGAACGGCCCGCACTGTCTCAGCGAGGCAACAGGGGCACGCAAATGTCATTCCGAGCGGAGCGAGGAATCTAGAATGCTGAACCTGCGGGGCTATATCCTGGATTCCGCGCCCTTAGCAACTCTCCGCTGCGCTCCGCTCGGAAAGACACCTGATGTCGGTTATAGAATGCGTACCCCAGTCAGGTCTCAGCGGGGGACAAGCCCCAATACTGTCGCATTAACGTAGCGCGGGGGCTTGTCCCCCGCCGGAGCAAGAAACATGAGAACGGAATCGATTGACCCTACGGAAGAAGCAGGTTACAAACCTGCGCTACCGGAGAAACGAGCATAGTCCTAATTCTCATCGCGTCTAGCGGCACCATTAGGGACAAGCCCCCGCGCTACGCATTGGCGGCAGCAAGAAAGAAGGCGGGGGCAGTCGCTAGGCTTCCGCGTATTTTTCCGGCGCTTGCTCGAAATCCGCCAGACAGTGGCGGCAGCAAAAGTAGTAGACTTTGCCCCGGTACTCCACTTTGTGCTCGGCGGTTGCCGGGTCAACCGACTCGTCGCAAGTTGCGCACTTTGCCATGTGATCACTCCTTTTCAACCTCTCGCATTAGCTGCGGATGCTTCAATCGTTGCCGCTAGGACGGAACAACGTGCTTCTATTGTACGCAAATTGGGGGCAATTTATGCCAGGCCGCGCGCATGAGAGACGCAGCGCCACTTGACTCGTGCTTGCCATAAGCAGCCCCAGACTTTCGCAAAGTCGTAGCGCGGGGGCTTGTCCCCCGCCGGAACATGAGAAATGAGAACGGAATGGATTGACCCTTCGGAAGACGCAGGTTACAAACCCGCGCTACCGGAGAAACGAGCGCAGTTTTCTTTCTCACTGCCTTTAATGCGACAACATCAGGGTTTGTCCCCCGCCTCTTGCCGCCAACGGCAATCTGCCAACCATGCCAATTGCGCCAAGCAATAATCCTGGATTCCTCGCTCCGCTTGGAATGACACACCTTTGCGACTCCGAGGCGGGACCACACGCAACACTTTGGGAAAACGGTCGCAAGCGGAAGTCGGCCTATCGCGCAGCGCAATCTCCTGTGAAAGAAGCCTCAGAATCGCCGGAGGCGGAGTGAATTCGCCACCACCGAGACTGAGGAGAACGCCATGGCCGCGGCCGCCAGCATGGGGTTCAGCGTGACGCCAAAGAAGGGATACAAGACGCCCGCCGCCACCGGGATGAGCAGGACGTTGTAGCCAAAGGCCCAGCCGAGGTTTTGCCAGATTGTGCGGCGCGTCGCCTGGGAGAGGGCGAACGCGGTGTCGAGGCCGCCCAGATCGTCGCCCATGAGCGTAATGTCCGCGGCCTCCAGCGCCATGTCGGCGCCGGCCCCCAGTGCGACGCCCACGTCGGCCTGGGCCAGCGCCGGGGCGTCGTTGATGCCGTCGCCCACCATCGCCACAATTTCGCCGGCCTCTTGACGCTCCCGGATCGCCGCCGCCTTCTGGCCGGGCATGACCTCCGCCGCGACGCGCTCGATGCCCAGCCGGCCGGCGGTGGCTTGGGCCGTGGACGCCGCGTCACCGGTGAGCAGCGTCACCGCCAGCCCCCGCTTGCGCAGCGCCGCTACCGCCGCCGGGGCATTCGGCTTGAGGGTATCGGCCACCGCGAGCACGCCCACCGCAACCCCGTCCACCGCCACGTACAGGACGGTCTTTCCCTCTTCCGCCAGCGTTTGGGCGCGCCCATCAAGCGCGTCCAGCCCGGGCCCTTCCACGCCGCTCTCCGCCATGTAGGCCCGGTTGCCGACGCGCACTGCCCGACCCGCCACAACAGCGCGAATGCCCCGGCCCGGCGCGGCAATGAAGTCCGTTGCCGCCGGCAGCTCCAGGCCCCGCGCGTGCGCCGCGCGCACTACCGCCTGGCTCAGGGGATGCTCGCTCAGTTGTTCCGCCGCGGCGGCCAGCCGCAACGCCTCCGTCGCGCTTCCGCCTTCACTGGCATGGGCAAGCCTATCACCCGCCTCACCGCTTCCACCAAGACCCGGCCCCGCGTCACCCGGGGAACCGGCGTCAATCCCGCCGGCCGGAATAACGTCCGTAACTTCCGGCCGGCCTGTGGTGACCGTGCCCGTCTTATCCAGCGCCACCGCGGTCACGCTGCGCAGGCGTTCCAGCGCCTCCGCGTCGCGCACCAGGACCCCCTTCGCCGCGCCGACGCCCATGGCGACCATGATGGCGGTGGGCGTTGCCAGGCCCAACGCGCAGGGGCACGCGACGATGAGCACGGCGACGAAAGCCAGCAGCGCGGACGTGAGCGGCGGTTCCGGCCCGACCAGAAACCACACGCAGAAAGCCGCCAGCGCCACCGCCATGACCGCGGGCACGAAGTGAGCGGCGATGCGATCCGCCAGACGCTGCACAGGCGCTTTGGAGCCCTGGGCCTCTTCGATCAAGCGCACGATGCGGGCGAGCGCGGTGTCCTGCCCGACCCGCGTGGCGCGGTAGGTGAAAGCGCCGGTGGTATTCAGCGATCCGCCGACAACCTCGGCGCCCGGCTCCTTCTCCACCGGCATGCTTTCGCCGGTGAGCATGGATTCATCCACCGCGCTGCGCCCTTCGACGACCAGGCCGTCCACCGGCAGCCGCTCCCCAGGCCGCACCCGGAGGACGTCGTCCACCACCACAGCGTCCAGCGGCGCTTCATGTTCCTCACCGTCGCGGACGATGCGGGCCGTCTGCGGCTGGACGTCCATCAGCGCGTGGATGGCGGCGGCGGTCCGGCGCTTGGCGCGGGCTTCGAGAGAGCGCCCCAGCAGGATGAGCGTGATGATCACAACCGCCGTGTCGAAGTAGAGCGGCGCTTCGCCGTTCACGGCCTGGCCGGCAAAGAAATCCGGCGCCAGCACGGCCGCGGCGCTGTAGAAGTACGCCGCGCTGGTGCCCACGGCGATGAGGGCGTTCATGTCCACGGTGCGGTGTTTGAGCGTGCTCCACGCGCCCCGGTAGAAGCGCCAGCCTATCCAAAACTGCACCGGCGTGGCCAGCGCCCAGAGCAGGTAAGGATTCTCGCCCCACCAGCCGTGCAACGCGGGCACGACCATGCCGCCCATGCTGCCGATCATGATCAGCAGCGCCAGCGCCAGCGAGACACCCAGGCGAATCCGTTCGCCGCGTTGTTCGGCGCCGCCCGCGTCCTGACCGGCCTCCGCCTGGGACGCCTCCGCTCCAGTCTCCGCATCTTCCAGCGTGTAGCCGACGGCGGCGACCGCCTGGGTGAGCGCCGCCGCGTCGGTTACGTCCGGCAGGTAGGCGACGCGCACCCGCTCCGCGGCCGGATTCGCCTCCGCCCGCAGCACGCCGGGCGCCGCGCGCAGCGCCGCTTCGATGCGGCTCACCGCCGAGGCGTCCTGCAGGCCGCGCACGCGCAGCGCGCGCTTGACGATCGCGGGTTCATAGCCGGCGGCGGTCACGGCGTCGGCGATGGCGGCGGGCGTGGCCGCGGCCGGGTCGTAGGTCACCTGCGCCCGTTCGGTTGCCAGGTTCACCGCGGCCGTTCGCACCCCAGGCAGGCTGGTTACCGCATCCTCGATACGCGCTACGCACGCGGCGCAGGTCATGCCCCCCACGGCCAGTGAGAATGTCTTCTCTTGTGTTTGTTCAACGATCGCCACGGATTCTCTCTCTTGACTGCAACGCTTGGTAACGGGAGTCTGCCGCGCGGGGCGCGCTATGGCGCATTCCTACGCGCTTGCCCGACCGTCTCGGCGCCGCTACGCCGGCATCCTCGCCGGCGCGCGCTCGAAAAAGCTCCCAATTCTCATAATAGTAGGGGCATACGCAAAAGTCAAGATGCGTAGAGCGCCGCGACCCACGCACGCCGATCGGAGACCTTTGCATAACCCCTTCCCTACCGAGGGCTGACAGGGGTAGGCAACTGTCATTCCGAGCGGAGCGTCGAACAGGGTTCGCGGAATCTAGAATTGCTAGTCTTGCGGCTTCCCGCCCTAGATTCCGCGAACAGGGTTCGACTCTCCGCTGCGCTCCGCTCGGAATGACACCTTAAGCCGATTCAAGTTTGCCTACCCCTGTCAGCCCATTGAGGGGGAAGGCTGGGATGGGGGTGAAATAGATTGACTTGATGCCTTCGTTAGTAGTAATGGCACCCTGGATTCCGGCTTTCGCCGGAAAGACGGAGTTGTGCAGAGGTTTGAAATGGAAGATAAAGAGGGGGAACGGACGAACGTTCCCCCTCTTCGTTGCTCGCTGCCCGCTGGCGCGGCGGGCCTAGGACGGCAGAATCGGCAAATTCACCGTAACGCCGTTCTGCACCGCGATCTTGCCGGCCTCCAGGATCTCCTGGCCGTCCCGGTTGAACGCCGGGTCGCAGGGCGACTCGATCGGCGTGCCGTTCAGCAGGGAGTGGACGAAATACGACGGCCCGCCTTGCAGATGCGGCTCCGTGAGCGGCGGCACGTCGATCACCTCGCCTGCGGGATTCTCCCGCGTGCAGTGCTTGATCTGTTCCCGGCCGATAGACGTCACGCTGCCTTCCGTGCCGTTGATCACGGGACCCTGTATCGGCTCCGGGCCGAAGCGCGTCCAAGTGGCCTGGCTCACGCAGAGCGCGTCGTCGTAGCGCAGCAGCAGCGCCGCGTTATCCTCGGACTTGACCGGTTTCACCAGCGCGTCGGCCATGCCGCAGACCTGGCGCGGCAGTTTGCCCAGTATCCACGTGAACATGTTGGCCGCGTAGCAGCAGTAGTCCAGCAGCACGCCGCCGCCGTCCTGGGGTCGGTACCACCAACTGTCGTAGTCGGCCGTCGGCCCCATGTGCCCGCCCCGGAAGGCGATCTGGAAGACCTGGCCCAGCGAACCGGACTGCGCAATCTCGCGCGCCAGCCGCAGCGCCGGATTCCACGCGGTGGGCCAATTGACCATCAGGGTCACACCATGCTGCTCGCAGGCCGCGATCATGCGGTCGGCGTGGGAGAGGCTGGCGGCAAACGGCTTCTCCAGCATAATGTGTATGCCGCGCGGCGCCAGCGCCTCCACGTACTTCACGTGGTCGGCGTTCGTCGAACAGATGATCGCCGCATCCGGCTGCCGTTCGTCCAGCAGCCGCTCGTAGTCGGCAAAGACCATGTCGTCGCCAAACTCGTTGCGTTCTTTGGTGAGCGCGCGGCGTTCGGCGCTGGGGTCGGCAAAGCCCACGAACTCCGCGCCGGCCAGGCCTTGCGCCTCTCTGATGAGACTGTGCACGTGGGGATGCGCCGATTCAAGCGCGACGATCTTGATTTTCTCCGACATCGAGGGTTCCTCCTTGCGCTGTGCGCCCTGCTTGTACGCCTTCGTAATCGGCCTGCCCACCCGCTCTGTACGCTCTCGAGCGTTATCCCGCCGGAAACGCACAGGCCGGTATGCCGCATATTGCGGGCGTCGGTTCCGTCCCTGATAATGACACGGCAGCGGACGCCTGGCAACTTGCGCCGATTGCGTTCACACCGCCACAGCGCGTATAGTGCTATACGGAACGCCGCGCGCCTTGCGAGAGGAGAATCCCGTGTCTGACGCCCTGAACCGTGCCGAAACCCAAGCGAAAGTGGCAATGTGGGGCGTCGTCTTTCAGGTGCTCTTGCTCATCCTGTGGGGAGCGGTAGTGCGGGCAACGGGCTCCGGCCTGGGCTGCCCGGATTGGCCGCTCTGTTCGGGCCAGGTGATACCGCCTTTCGAGACCGCGGCCGTCCTCGAGTTCATCCACCGCCTGCTGGCGTTCTTCCTGACCATCAGCGTGATTCGGGTGCTGCTCTGGTCGTGGTTCGGCAAAGGGCGCATGAGAGAAGTGCGCACCATCCTTTCGGTGGCGACGGTACTGCTGGTCGCGCAAATCCTGCTCGGCGCGGTTACCGTGCTGACGGAATTGCCGGCCCTGCTCGTGGGCTCGCACCTCACGATTGGCATGCTCTTCCTCTCCATCACGGTGCTGGCCGCGGTGCAGGTGCACAACCGCGCGCTCAGTGTGAGCGGGCTTCCCAGGTGGCGCGGGATTGCCGCCCTGATTGGCGGACTGCTGGTGGTGGTCTCCGGCGCGTTCGTGGTGGGCATGGCGGCGGGCATTGCCTGCCAGGGCTACCTGACCTGCGACGGCGGCTCAACCCGCATCCTCGAAGAGGTGCACATGGGACACCGCTACGCCGCGTACGTTTTCTCGCTAGCGATAGCACTGCTGGCGGGCTGGCGCGCGCGCCTGGATCACGGCAGGTCGCGCTGGCTTGGCGTGCTCGCCATTGCGCTGGTCGCCCTGCAGATTACGATTGGTTTTGCCCAGGTGCGGATGGGGCTGCCCGACGCGCTGCGCGTGGCGCACGTCTTCATCGCCTCCCTGATCATGGCCGCCGCCACGGCGCTCTTCTTCTGGCCGCTCACGCGCCAAAGTGAACACGCCCAGCCAGCCAGCGCCCACGCGGAACCACCCGCCCCGGACCCGGCGTAAACAGGGTCTTCGCCCGGGCCAAGCGGGGGACAAGCCCCCGCGCTACTGCGGCAAAAGACGCCAACCCGGTCCGTCATTCCCGCGCACGCGGGAATCCATCTTCTCCGCCTAGCTCCCGCCGCTGCTGAGCGTTGCCGTGGCAAAGACCACCCGGAAGGGCTTGCAGTAGATGACGATGCTCTTGACCGGGTCGATGGCGACGTCGGCGGCAATGGTGTAGTTCTGGCTGCCCACGTTGCCTTTCAGCCCGCCCAGATCGACGTAGCCCTCGTCCACGTCCTCGCGGCTGGCGGGTTGCGCGTGGTTCGCCAGCAGCACGTGGAGTTGCGGGCCGTTGGTGACGCGGAAGTCCTCGAACCGCAGCAGGTGCGAGCCGTCCGCCAGGCGGTAGAGCGTCACCGTGCCGGCGCCCATGTGGAATTCGTCCGCGCCGCGGAAGTCGCCCCGCGCCACCGCCACCGGCTGGGCGTCGTCCGCCATTTCCGGCATCTCTTCTTCCATCTCCGTGTCCGGCATCTTGGCCGCCGCGTCCAACACGTCCGCGGTCACCTTGGCCAGCTCATCTTCCGACATTGCCTCCATTTCCGCCTCGGTCGGAATCTCGAACGGCAACTCCTCCGCGACCTCCGTATCGATGAACAGCGGCGACCCCAGCCACCAACCCGCCGCTCCACCGATCACCACGACGACTAAGCCAAGAGCAATCAGCAATGCGCGCTTATTCATGATTTCGTCTCCTTTGCAGCGGCGCCCGGCTTCACTCCTTGCCGTACATTCTAGCACCAGCCGCCGCCGCGCATTCTGGGTTTCGTCTATCGAAATGGAAGGCGCGCTGCGATCACCACGGCCTTGCCAGATTATTCGGGGGATGGCAAGAGAAAGCCCCTCTCGCTCGAGAGGGGCTTAGCGTATGCGTCCGGCGCAATCGAGATCTAAAACTCAGGCGCTCCCTGCACCTCCACGTCTTCCTGCGGCACGTCGGCCACCAGCGCCTCGGTGGTAAGCGCCAGGCAGGCCACCGACGTCGCGTTCTCCACCGCCGAGCGGGTCACCTTCAGCGGGTCGATGATGCCCGCCGCGATCATGTCCACGTACTCGCCCGTCAGCACGTTATGGCCGATGTGCTTGTTGCGCCGGTTCTTCGCCAGGCGCTGCACCTCGCGGGCAATCACGGATTCGTCCAGGCCGGCGTTGCGGGCAATGCGCTTGAGCGGCGCTTCCAGGGCCCGGCGCATCACGTCTATCGCCATCGCTTCATCGCCCTTGAGTTTCAGTCTATCCAGCCCGCTCGCCGCGTTGATCAGCGCCACGCCGCCGCCGGGCACGATGCCTTCCTCAACCGCGGCCCGCGTTGCGGAAAGGGCGTCGTCCACCCGGTCTTTGCGCTCCTTCAACTCGATCTCGGTAGCCGCGCCCACGTGGATGATAGCCACGCCGCCGGAGAGTTTCGCCACGCGCTCTTCCAGCTTCTCCCGGTCGAATTCCGGCGCGCCGTCCTGCAAGCGCGACTTGATCTGGTTGATGCGGGCGGCGATGGCGTCCTGATCGCCGTGCCCTTCGATGATGGCCGTGGTGTCTCTATCGGCAACGACCCGGCGCGCGCGGCCAAGATCGTCCACTTCCACTTCGTCGATACGCTTGCCGGCCTCTTCCGAAATCAACTCGCCGCCGGTGAGGATGGCAATGTCCCGCAGCATCTCCTTGCGCCGGTCGCCGTAGCCGGGCACCTTCACCGCCAGGCAGTTCAGGATGCCCCGCGACTTGTTGGTAACGAGCATCGCCAGCGCGTGGGAGTCCATCTCCAGGGCGATGATGACCAGATTCTTCTCGCCGCGCTGCACCATGCGCTCCAGCAGCGGCAGGATTTCTTCCAGCGATTCGATCTTGCGGTCGGTGATGAAGATGTGCGGCTCCTCGACCACCGCCTTCATCGTGAGGGAGTCGGTGATAAAGAACGGCGAAAGCAGCCCCTGGTCGAACTCCATGCCCTCCGCGTACTCCACCGAGATGCCCAAGCTCTGGCCCTCTTCCACGGTGACCAGGCCGTCTCTGCCGACGCGGTCCATCACCTCGCCGATGAGTTCGCCAATGCCAACGTCGGCGGCCGAAATCGTGGCGACCTCCGTCACCTGCTCCTTGCCGGATACGGGCGTGGCGGCCTTCCGCAACTCTTCCACCACGGCGCGGGCGGCCTGCTCCAGTCCTCGCTTGAGGATCATAGGATTGGCGCCGGCGACGATGTGGCGGTACCCTTCGGTAATGAGCGTGTGGGCGAGCACGGTGGCGGTGGTGGTGCCGTCACCGGCGATGTCGTTGGTCTTGCTCGCCGCTTGAATCATGAGCGTGGCGCCCATGTTCTCGAAGTTGTCCACCAGTTCGATTTCTTTGGCCACGGTTACGCCGTCGTGGGTAACGATCGGCACCTTGTCCTGGTAGCTCAGCGCCACGTTGCGCCCCTTGGGGCCCAGCGTGGCCTGCACCGTGTCGGCAACCTGTTCTATGCCGCTCATCAAGGCGTTCCGCGCATCTTCACTGAAGATTACGTGCTTGGGCATCTAGCTAGTCTCCTCATTCGGCAAATTCCGGCTTCAAGCGCCCGGCAGATCGTTTTCTCGCTTGCCGGGTCGCAGAACGTCGCGTGCGTCGTTTCAAGCAGAATCGTGCGAACGCACAGTGATTCACGGTACGCTACATGCCTTACAATGTCAAATTAACCTCAAAATGTGCACGGAATCGGGCGCTTTCTTGCAAAAACCTGGCGTCCGCGTGCGACGCGCTCTGCCGCGAGCGGCGCGCCGCGCCGGCCCTCATGACCCTACGGAGACCTTTGCGCACCATCGGTCGGCTGCGTGCCATAGGCCGGCTGCGTACCATAGGCCGGCGCGCGATCAGACTCCCTCTCCCTGGGGAGAGGGCCGGGGTGAGGGGGAATCTCCGTTGGTAGCGACTCATTTCGCAAGAATTGGGTATGAATCACCGCGAAATCCCCCTCACCCTAACCCTCTCCCCCAGGAGAGGCTGACAGGGGTAGGCACTCTTGAATCGGCTTAACGTGTCATTTGTATAGTTGTAAAAGGCGGAGAAATAGGGGAGGGTGACGAGGAAGGGCGAGGGGACATCGCTTGTCATTCCGAGCGGAGCGCAGCGGAGAGTCGAACCCTGTTCGCGGAATCTAGAGCGGGGAGCCGCAAATCCAGCAGTTCTAGATTCCTCGCTCCGCTCGGAATGACAGTTGCCTACCCCTGTCAGCCCAGGAGAGGGGACAAGAGGCGCGGGACCCGGCGCGCTCCGCCGCTGCCCTGATCCGCACGCAGGCAACACCAATTCCACAAGAAGAGTACAATACGATGGTGAGCAACGCGAGATGGACCGGCCGCGGCTCTAAGAGCGGCCGCAAGAGGGAGTGGACACCGTGGCACGTGCAGAGACTTTCCAAGGCTACCGCCGGCCCGACGGCCGCGTGGGCGCGCGCAACCACCTGGCAATCCTGCCGTCGGTGATTTGTTCGTCAACCGTGGGCCAGCGCATTACGGAACTGGTGCCCGGCGCGGTGACGACCATACACCAGTACGGCTGCGGCCAACTGGGGCCGGACGCGGACCTCTTCGTGCGCACCATGGTGGGCACCGGCAGCAATCCCAACGTCGGCGCGGCCATCGTGGTGGGACTGGGCTGCGAAACGGCGGAAGCGCCCCTGATTGCCGAAGGCATCGCCAAGACCGGCAAGCCGGTGGAACTCATCGTCATCCAGGAGGCCGGCGGCTCCATCCGCACCATCCAGGAAGGCGCGCAGATGGCGCAGAAACTCCAGGCCCAACTCTCCACCATGCAGCGGGAGGAAGTTCCCCTCTCGGAACTGGTGCTTGCCACGGAGTGCGGCGGTTCGGACACCACCAGCGGCTTGTCCAGCAATCCCATTACCGGCGTGGTCTCCGACATGCTGGTGGAGGCCGGCGCCACGGTGATGATCAGCGAGGCCGCGGAATTCATCGGCGCGGAACACATCTTCGCCCAACGCGCCCGCGAACCGGAAATCGGCGAACAGCTTATCGCCGTGGTGCGCAAGGCGGAAGAGGACGCGCTGAAGATGGGCGTCTCGATCCGCGGCGCCAATCCCGCGCCCGGCAACATCCAGGGCGGCCTGACGACAATAGAGGAAAAATCCCTGGGCTGCATCTACAAGGGCGGCACGACCGTCCTGGAAGAGGTGATCGGCTACGCCGACTACCCCACCAAGAAGGGGCTGGTGGTGATGGATACGCCGGGCTACGACTCGGAATCGGTAACCGGCATGATCGCCGGCGGCGCGCAGGCGTGCATCTTCACCACCGGACGCGGCTCGCCGCTGGGCAATCCCATCGCCCCGGTCATCAAAGTGTGCGCCAATCCGCAAACTGTGGAGCGCATGCAGGACAACATCGACTTTTCCGGCGTGCCGGTGCTGGATGGCACGGCCAGCATCCGCGAACTCGGCGAGCGGTTGTTCGACCTCACCCTGGATACCGTCAACGGCCTGCTCACCGCCACTGAAATTCTCGGCCACCGCGAATTCGCGCCGCACCGCATCGGGCCGACGATGTAGTCACGCGCCCGGAGAAGCACGTTGCACCGCGTTTGCCAAGAGACTCTTACGTGAAAGTCGTCATCATCTCCCTCTTCGCCGGTACCGCCGGCGTCGTCCATCGCGACCAGATAGACCCGCGGAGTGAAGCCCCGTTCCTCTATGAGGAAGCGCGCACGCTCATGGCGCGGGAAATAGCGGCCGCGGTGACCGGCGCGCAGCAGGCCGGCGCGCAGGAAATCATCGTGCACGACGCCACCGGACTCGTGCCGTTTCACGAAGACCGGCTGCATCCCGGCGCAACGTACGTCTTTGGCGAGCAGCGGCAGGTGCGGTTTCCCGAGCTTGCCGGCGCGGACGCCGCCATCCTGCTGGGGCACCCGGCCAAGGCCGGCACGTGGGGCGCGGTGCTCTGCCAAACGCTTGCCCCGGAGATTTCACGTGTGCTGGCAAACGGGTTGGGCCTGGGAACGATTGGCATCCACGCCGCCCTCTGCGGCGCGCACAACGTGCCGGTGGCGCTGGTAAGCGGCGACAATCACGCCTGCGCAGAGGCCGAGGCGCTGCTGCCCGGCGCGCGCGCGTGCACGACCAAGTGGGGTTTTGGCTTCCAGGCCGCCAAACTGCGCATCCCGGCAGCGGTGCGCGAGGAACTTGGCGAAGCAGTGCGCGGCGCGCTCACCGCCGGTTCCCTGCCGGCGCCGTTGGCGCTGGAGCCGCCTTTCGAGATTCAGGTTACCGTCGCGCAAACCGAGGTCTGGGACCGGACGGTCTTCAGTTCCCGGCGGCAGGAGCGGCTCGACGGGCGCACCGCCGTCTTTCGCGGCGACGACCTCGCCTATCTGGTCGAGCGTATCTGGGAGATCGTGCAGTGAGGGCCGCCGGGCCGCCGCGCGGCATTCCGCTGCGCTACATCCTGGTACCGCTCTTCGCGGCGATGATCGCGGGGCTGCTGGCGCTGCTCTACTACACGCTGACGCAAAGCGGCCAACTGGGAGGCTTTTCGCCCGGCGTCAACCTGGAGCCGACTCTCATCCGCCAGGACAACCGGCCCGCGCCGGACTTTGCCCTGACGCTGAGCGACGGGCGCGTGGTGCGCTTGAGCGACTTGCGCGGCCAGGCGGTGGTCGTGAACTTCTGGGCCTCCTGGTGCGCCCCCTGCCGCGCCGAGGCGCCCACGCTGGAGGAAACCCACGTGCGCTACCGGAACCGCGGCGTGGTCGTCCTGGGCGTCAACCTGTGGGACTCTGAAGCCAGCGCGGCCGAGTTCCGCAAGGTCTACGGCCAGACCTACCCCAGCGGGCCCGATCCCAACGGCAAGATCGCCATCGAGTACGGCGTCTCCGGCATTCCGGAAACCTTCTTCATTACACCGGACGGCACGATTGCCGCCAAGTTCATCGGCCCGCTGCCGCTTGCGACCATGGAGACACTGCTGGCGGAGATGCTCGACGCATGAGCCTGCCACCCGCGCTGCCCCGCGCGCATCAATGCGCCGGTAGGGGCACGACATGTCGTGCCCCTACCGGCGTGGAACGGACTTCTAACAATCGGGAACCGGGGCAACTGGCAACCGTAGCGCAGGTTTCAATCCTGCCCTCTTAGCGCGACACCGGAAAATAACACGTAGCCCGGAGACTTACCCCAAATGCTGTCACGTCAACGTAGCGCGGGGGCTTGTCCCCAATGCTGTCGCATTAACGTAGCGCGGGGGCTTGTCCCCCGCCGGCGCCGGAACAGAAGAGGCTCGTGAAATGTGGCTTTCGCTCTCAAATCCACGCATAGCTAAAGGTTGAGTTAGAAAACCGCCATGAGCGCAACGTCCGCCTCCATGGGGTCAATCCTACGCAAAGTGCCGGTCTTCCTGGAAGCGATCAAGATCGAACACGCGGCCTTCACGCTGCCGTTCGCCTATCTCGCCATGCTGCTGGCGGCTGGCGGCTGGCCCACCTGGTGGCAATTCATCTGGGTCACCGTGGCCATGACCGCGGGCCGGACCGCCGCCATGTCTCTCAACCGCATCATCGACCGCCACCTGGACAGCCGCAACCCGCGCACCGCCATCCGCGCCCTGCCGCGCGGCATCCTCACGCCGCGATTCATGTGGGGCGCGAGCATCTTCAACCTGGCGCTGATGGTGCTCGCGGCGGCCATGCTCAACCCGCTCTGCGCGCTGCTCTCGCCGGTGGCGATCTTCTGGCTGGTGTTCTACTCCTACACCAAGCGCTTCACCTGGCTCAGCCACTTCGCGCTGGGCGTATCCGGCTCCATGGCCCCCATGGGCGGCTGGATTGCCGTCACCGGCGAATTCGCGTGGAGCACGGTGCTCTTGGGCGCGGCGGTGGTAACCTGGATGGCCGGCTTCGACATGATCTACGCCTGCCAGGACTACGAGGTCGACCTGCGCGAGGGCCTCTATTCCGTCCCGGCCCGATTCGGCATCCCGGGCGCGCTAATCTGTTCCGCCGTCTCCCACACCGTCACCGCGCTCTGCCTGGCGGCCGTGGGCGCGCTGCTCGGCCTGGGCCTCTTCTACTGGCTCGGCGTGGCCGCCACCACCGCCTTGCTCGTCTGGGAACACCTGCTCGTCACCCCCCGCGACCTCACCCGCGTCAACACCGCCTTCTTCCACGTCAATAGCTCCCTCTCGGCGGTGTTCTTCATCTTCGTCGCCCTGGAGACGTTCGTCGCAATTTCCTGATCCCCTTTAACCTAACCGTACAAAAGGCGATTACGCTGAAAACGGGCGCGCGTCTTCTTGACGAAAGACGTCCAGACGTCTATACTTGAGAACACTATGGAAGAGAGCCAAAACAGGCGCGCGCCCGGACGAGTGCGCGACGGCATCCTACAGGTAATGTCGTTTACCTCGAAGGGTCTGACGGCTAAGGAGATCGGCGACCGCGTCTCCCAAGTCGTCGGGCCGGTCAAAGAGTCCTCCGTTCGCTCCTATCTCCGCCTGAACACGCCGCACCTGTTCGCGCGCGAAGAACGGGGAGTGTACACACTGCGCCAGGTCCCGGATGCCGCCATACAGCGGGCAATGCCTCCGGCGCGAACCTTCGAGCCTCCGGTCGCCTTTGGCCGCGCCACGCTGCATCACGCCGACTGCTTCGATTGGCTGGGACAGCAGCCGGACAATAGCATTCACGCCGTTGTCACGGATCCGCCGTACGGACTTCATGAATACACGGACGAGCAGCAAGCGAAACTGCGCAAGGGCAGAGGCGGCGTCTGGCGTTTGCCGCCGTCATTCGACGGCCATTTGCGCTCTCCCGTGCCCCGCTTTACCACGCTCACCGACGAGCAACTCAAGCAAATCAGAGCCTTCTTCTTCGTGTGGGCGCGCCTACTGCTGCCGAAATTGGTCCCGGGCGCGCACGTCATCGTCGCGTCCAACCCTCTCGTCTCGTACCTGGTCTCGGCGGCGCTGGCGGAAGCCGGCCTGGAGCGGCGCGGCGAAATCGTGCGGCTGACGATGACGATGCGCGGCGGCGATCGCCCCAAAGCGGCCCACAACGAGTTTGCCGACGTAAGCGTCATGCCCCGTTCGATGTGGGAACCCTGGCTCGTGTACCGCAAACCGATCGAAGGCAGAGTGCAGGACAACCTGCGGCGGTGGAAGACCGGCGGCTTCCGCCGGCCAAGCGATGACAAGCCCTTTGGCGACGTGATTGCTTCCGCGCCAACCCGGAAAGCCGAACGCGACCTGGCGCCACACCCCAGCCTCAAGCCGCAGTCCTTCTTGCGCCAACTCGTACGCGCGGCGCTGCCGCTGGACGAAGGCATCGTCCTCGATCCATTCGCGGGCGCGGGCTCAACCTTAGCCGCCGCGGAGGCCGTAGGCTACACGAGCATCGGCGTTGAGAAGGATGAACGCTACTTTGCAATCGCGAGCGACGCCATCCCGAAGCTGATCCAATACTCTCCCAACGGCGTTCAATCCACGCGATAGACCCAACTCTGTCTCAACTTCCGAATGCCGTCCCTGTGGAGCGTCGCGGTGCGGGTGCCAAGTTCGCTGCGTGGATTTCTGCGAAAGTCCTCGATCGTGACGTGTCCAAGATAGACCTCGGTAAACGTCATCGGCGCGCGCTCGAGCGCCGGTTCGGACTCCACGTCCACGCGGTAGACGAAGACGCACATCCACTGCTCGCGCGCGCCGTGAGTGTCAACCGCGCCTCCGGCCTTCCGGGTCGTCTTGACCTCCACCCCCTCCGTGCCCGCCTTGACCGCGTTACGGGGGTAAACCCCTTGCACAACCAAGTCCGGGTGTCCGTTGTGGTACCGGTTTTCCCGGAGAACGCGGGAATGCTTCGCCAGGCTGGCCGTCAGAATGTCTGACAAAACTCCCGAAAGTATCGCGGGGCGCAGCATGTCGTCGAGCCGCTGCAGCCCCCTGCCGGTGAGATGAGAATTGACGTCATAGAGAAAGTCATAGACGTCCTGCATAGCCATTTGAAAGTCCTGTACGCGCAACTCAAATGGCAGTCTCAACCGCTGGTTGAACCCCGTTCCGTCTACGTTGTTGCGTGCTATCGGCATCAGACGGCTCACATGCCCAGACCGCGCAGGAAGTCGCTGGTGATCGCCTCGTGGAAGATGTGGCCCTCGTCGTGGGATTCGCAGCGCACGTTGGGGCAATTGGCGAGGAAATCGCAGCTTAGGCGCTCTTCCGCCTCGATGCGGTAGATGACGCTTTCCTGCCGGCCGTAGGTGAAGAGGAACTGCGTCGGCGAGGCCTTGATCTTCTCCCGCACGTTCTCGTTGCTGTAGTCCTGGCCGATGCCGGGGATGATGATCTGGTTGTGGCCCGACCAGTGGATGCGCTCCATGATGACGGAAAAACCGGAGGCGATGACCGCGGCGGTGGGCCGCGCCTGCAATGAGGTCAGCAGCGCCGCGCCGCCGCCTTGCGAGAGACCGGCTACCACCACTTTGTCGTGCCGCCCTTGGAGGTACTTGGTGATGGCCATCGCGCTCACGATGTACGCGGCTGAATAGGACGTGGCGTTATTCAGCAGCCAGTTGATGAAGAAGTCGCCCGTGACCTTGCCCGCGCCGTTGTGGAAGGCCAGGCAATCCTCGTTGGGCTTGATGAAGACGTAGTTCGTGATGCCCGCGCCCAGCGCGTCGATAATGCCGTAGTGGTAGCTCTGCGGATCGTTGCGGTAGATCGGTTCGGAGCAATTGAGTCCGCTGCCCGGGATGATCAGCGACGCGGGTTGGCCGGTCTGCGGGTCTGCCGGCGCGTAGGCGTGTCCGTGGTACGTGGCGCCGCCCAGCGTGTACGTGACGCGCAAGAGGCGGGTAGCCCCGCCGTCCAGCGTCAGCGGCTCCGCCTCCTCGATCTCCAGGTCTTCATACGCCGTGAAGAAATGCTCCACCGGCATGATCAGCGTTGCATTGGCGTTGTAGATGCAGTCGAGCGTCGTCAGCGCGGGATAGACCATCTCGTTCTCGATAATCGGGTCCGAGAAAGCGCGCTTGAAGATTTCTTCATCCGCCCCTGAATACGTCGTTTGGTCGGCAGCAGCGTTCATCTGAATGCTCTCTCCTTCTTCTGTCGGCGTTCGTTGCGCAAGGCCGGCCGCGTGCGCAGCCCTGTCCGGCATTGACCGTTGCGGCCATTGTAACACCACGCGCCCCGCACAGAAGGTTCACCCCACCTGTCAGCCTCTCCCGGGATACCTTGGCAAAACCCCTTCCCCACTGAGGGGGAAGGCTGGGATGGGGGTGAAAAGGTTTGACATCACACTGCCTTCAGTTGCAAATGCAGTCTGGATTCCCTAGACTCACAAACGAAGTGCAACACTTTGCTAAGGTGTTGCCATGGGAAAACAATACACACAACTTACCATTGAAGAGCGGTGTGAAATTGCCCGACTTCTCACCGCGAGAACCTCGCACCGGCAAATCGCTGCAACTCTGGGTCGCGCGCCATCGACGATTTCGCGGGAGGTGAAACGAAATGGATCGCAATCGGCAGGCTATGAGCCAAAGTATGCCGATGATCAGGCGTGGGCGCGGTGCTGGCGCGGCAGCAAGCTGGAGCGGGATGCCGAGTTGCGGGAGGTGGTGTTGGGATACTTGCGGGATTGTTGGTCGCCGGAGCAGGTATCCGGACGTTTGGCGCGGGAGAACGGCGCGCCGGTCGTCTCTCACGAGACCATCTATCGCTTCATCTACGGGCAGCAGGCGCGCACGAAGGACGGTAACTGGCGGCATTACCTGCCGCGCGCCAAGTCCAAACGGGGCTGGCGCGGGCGAAAGGGCGGCAGTCCGGCCTCGTTCATTGCCCAGCGCCGACCGCTGGCAGAACGGCCCCAGGCGGCGGCAGACCGCCAAACGCCCGGCCACTGGGAGGCGGACCTGATGCTCTTTCGCACCTACGGTCAAGCAGTCTTGACCCTGCACGAGCGCCACTCGCGCCTGTTGCTGGCCGCGCGACCGCCCGGCAAGGCGGCAGCGCCGATCGCCACTATCCTGCACGACCTGTTCGCCGCGCTGCCCCCAGCGTGCAGCCAGACCGTCACGTTCGACAATGGCACGGAGTTCGCACAGCATTACCGCCTCCATGACTTGGGCATCCAAACCTTCTTCTGCGATACCCACTCGCCCTGGCAGAAAGGGGGCATCGAGAACGCCATCGGCCGCCTGCGGCGCCGGCTGCCGCGCAAGACCGACCTGGCACAGGTGAGCCAACAACGCTTTGCGCAACTGGTCCACGCCTACAACCACACCCCGCGCAAGTGTCTTGACTTCCAAACGCCAGCCGAAGTATTCATCAACCAGGTGTTGCACTTGAAATGTGAATCCACCTTCCGGCTTTCGCCGGAATGACAGAGTTACGCAAAGGTTTCCCCCGGGAGAGGCTGACAGGGGTATGCATTCTATAATCGACTTCACGTGTCATTCCGAACGGAGCGCAGCGGAGAGAGGAATCTAAGGCTTACCCTGCAAGAATATCTTCCCTAGATTCCTCGCTCCGCTCGGAATGACACTTACATACCCCTGTCAGCCCTCAATGGGGAAGGGGTTGTTCAAAGGTCTTCCCGGGGAGTGGGCTGAGGTGAGGAGAACAATATCAACCGGATTTTTGCTATTTTCCTCTTAAGAATACTTGACTAATTGCCAGAGAGAGTTTTATAATCGTAAAGAGTATGTTTAGACTTGACCGATGAGGAGGAGTGAGCGATGACGGAGACGGTAGAACCCGCCGTACGGCGCCTCATGCGGAGCCGGACGGACCGCACCTGCGCCGGTGTCTGCGGCGGCGTGGCGGAGTACATCGATTGGGACCCCACCATCGTGCGCCTGCTCTGGATACTGGCGTTCTTTCTCTCCGGCGGCGCGGCGCTCTTTGCCTATATCGTTTGTTGGATTGTCATGCCGGAAGCGCCTCACCACGCGCAGGCCGCCCCCCTAGGCCAGCGCCTCACCCGCAGCCGCGGCGAGCGCATGTTGGCCGGCGTCTGCGGCGGACTTGCCGCCTACCTCGGCATGGACGTGACGCTCATGCGCGTGCTCTGGGTGGCTGCCACCTTCATCAGCGGCGGGTTGACGCTGCTGGCCTACCCCATCTTCTGGCTGGTCATGCCTGAGAGCGGCCGTCTGACCTCGGCCGCCGACGACACCTTCAGGGACGTGGCGAATCGCGTAGACCCCATGGTGGAACGGTTCGGCGACCGGGTGCGGGATACCTTCAAACAAGAACCGCGCCCGCCGGATCCCGCCGCCGCCAAGCGCGCCCAGGAACAGGAACTCGAAAACGAAATCCTCGGCATCAGCGAAGAGGACCTGGAGGAAGAGCAACCCCAGGCGGAGGCCCGCCCCGCAACCGCCAAACCGGCGCAGCGTTGGCTGCCCGTGCTTGGCGCGGGCCTATTGGTCGTCGGAACCATCGCGCTGGCGAACAGCGTAGACTGGCTTTGGTTCTCCCCTGAGTCTCTCGTCATCCTCGTGATTGGCGCGCTCTTGCTCTTCTATCGCAGCGACGACAAACCCCGGCCGGCCTGGCGCACCTGGGTCGGCGGCGGCTTGGTGCTCGTCAGCATTCTCACCTTCTTGGATAGCTTGAACCCGTTCTGGATTTCCGACGGCGCGATCGGCTCGCTCTTGATAATGGGTATCGGCCTGTTCATATTGCTGCATCGCAAGCGCGCGGGGCCGCGACCGGCGTGGCGCGCGTGGATTGGCGGCGGCATGTTGGCGCTCGGCGCGCTCGTGCTCATCGATTCCGTCCTGCCCTCGTTCATCTCTGACTTCACCTGGCCGCTGGCCCTGATCGTCGCCGGCGCTCTGCTCCTGTGGCAATGGAGCCGCCGCAAGGCTATAGGCTAAGGCCACTCTGTCCATTCGCACCGTGTCAAGAAAACAGAGGTGTGCGCTCATCCTGCGCACACCTCCTCTTTCGTTCAAGAGCCAAGCGCTTGGACACAGTTAATGTTCTCTTGCCACATTCACGTTGTAGCCACGCTTACCAGCCGTAGCGCGGGGGCTTGTCACCAATGCTGCCTCAATAAGTGCAATGTGAATGAAAACCATGCTTCATATCTCCGGTAATGCAGCCCTTCGACAAGCTCAGGGTAGCGTTTGCAATCTGCGTCTCTGTACGGTCAATCCCTTGCGTGTTTGTTCTCTTGCTCCGGCGGGGGACAAGCCCCCGCGCTACCTTAACGTGACACCATTGGGGCTTCTCCCCCGCCTGCTTACCGGCCGTAGCGCGGGGGCTTCTCCCCCGCCTCCCCCATGCCCTGACAGGGGTAGCCAAGTGTCATTCCGAGCGGAGCGTCGAACAGGGTTCGCGGAATCTAGAACCGATGTTTTTGCAGCGGAAGCCTTAGATTCCGCGCTCTTAGCGACTCTCCGCTGCGCTCCGCTCGGAATGACACGTGAAGTCGGATGTAGAATGCCTACCCCCGCCTCCCCGTGCCGGAGCACGGACAGGCTTGGCGCGAAACATGCACACGCTATCGGGCAAGGCGCTTGGCGCCAAGCCGCGCCATTACATGCTTGACACTGGAGCGAACATAGACAATAGTTAAGCGTCAAAGCGAACAATGCACCTGAGGAGTTCAGCCATGGCAAAGACACTACACGCCCCGTCCGCGCCGTCCTCCACCGGCACGCTTGCCCTTGACGGCGGGCCAAAGGCGGTGACCGCACCCATCGACGACCGCTGGGAGCGCGTGACCGACCTGGAAAAAGAGTACGTGCTGCGGGTGATGGACAACTTCGGCGACGCCTACGCCGAGCTGGACCTCTTCGAAAAGGAGTGGCGCGAGTTCATCGGCGCGAAACACGCCCTTGCCATGTGCAACGGCACCGCCACCCTGCATTCCGCGCTCTTTGCCGCGGGCGCGCACGCCGGCAAAGAGGTGATCGTGCCCTCCGTCACCTGGCACGCGAGCATCAGCCCCATTCTGCACTGCGGCGCCACGCCGGTCTTCTGCGACGCGGATCCCGATACCTTCTGCGCCGACCCGGCGGACGCGCGGCGCAAGATAACCGACCGCACCTGCGCCATCGTCGTCACCCACGTGTACGGAAATCCGGCGGATATGGACGCATTTCGTGACATCGTGGACGGCACGGACATCGTCCTCATCGAGGACGCCTCCCACGCCCACGGCGCGACGTGGGACGGCAAACCGGTCGGCTCGTTCGGTCACGTCGGCTGCTTCAGCCTGCAGAAGGGCAAGGCCATGACCGGCATCGAGGCCGGGGTTGCCGTCACCGACGACGACGCGCTCTACGACCGCATGTTGGCGCTCGGCCAATACGGGCGCTGCGGCAAGCTCTGGTCAACCGCCGAGTTCGCCGACCTCCGCAACATGGGATTCGGCGTCAAGTACCGCGCCAATCCGCTCGCCATCGGCATGGTGCGCGCGCAGTTCCGGCGGCTGCCGGCAATGAACGAGAAGCGCCGCGCGTGGTTCGACCGGCTCGACTCGCTGCTCAGCGCGATCCCCGGCGTCTACCCGCAAAAGGTCTATCCCCAGGCCGTCCGCGGCGGCCTGGTGCACTACGCGGGTACGCTCGACCAGGCGGAAATCGGCGCGCCGGTCAACGCGATTCTCAAGGCGCTGGTTGCCGAAGGCGTGCCGATGACCGCCGAAATCACGCCCTTCGGCTACGGCGTGATGCACCTGGAGCCGCTCTTCAACGACTACACGCTCGACAACGTGGGCGGGCCGTGGAAAGACCTGCCGGCAGAGTCACGCATCCGCAGACAGCGCGGCCACTTGCCCGTGAGCGAGCGCATCCACGACACGGCCTTCTGGGTCAAGACGCCCATCGACCCGAGTCCGGCGTGGGTGGAGCAGGTCGGCGCGGCTTTTCGCAAGGTGGTCGCTAATGCTGATCGCCTTGCGGAACTCGCCCCGGCGGGAGCCTAGGGTTGGCCCGCAATGAAGCCTCGTGCAGGATCACATCAAGGCCAAACGCGAACAGGCCGTTCATCTAGGCAAGCATAGAAAGCTTGAGCAATATCATTTGCTTGTCAGGTGAGTTAGACTGTAGAAAGTCGGTGACTAGTAAGGGATGAGAGCTATGGATTCGCTGTCGGAATGGATGCCCAGTATTGTGGCAGCGGCAGCATGGCTCGGCCTGCTCTGGAGATTCGAAACTCGCATATCTGCATTGTCGGATCGAGTTTCTCGCATCGAGGGGTTGCTTGAAGGATATTTCATGCAAGCACGAAACTCCAAAGAGCAGGACCAGTCGAAATAGACCACGGCTAATGCAAGTGCCAGAGCAAAGAGCGCAGCGCCCTGATGGAGTTCCGGACTTGCGTAAGTAAGCGGCAGAGGCCGTGTGTCAGGTTGGGCTGTGTATAGCGTCCGAGCACCGCGACGAGTAGATGCTCAGAAAGATCGCGCGGGAAGGCGGTTCCAGACGCAAGATTCTAGCGCAACCGTCAGCGTGCCGCCAAATCATCACCTGACCCCACGCTCCGGCATCGTTCCGTTGCATGCAAATCAAGCGCCCCATCTGGCGTAACCACGACGCCGTAGACTTCGCGGGCCCGCTCGCGGGACACCTTCTCATTGCGCACGTCGTCCAGCACCAATTGCGGGTCGCGCTCCAGCGGGTTGCCCCAGCCGCCGGCCCCGGAGACCATGTGCCGGAACAGATCGCCCTCGAAGATCGTCTCGGTTGCCTTGCTCGTCAGCACCCGCGCCTCGGTATCCGGATTGAGGATGTTCCGCGAGGGCGCGCCGGGGTGGCCGCCGGCCAGTCCGTAGGCGTGCTTCTTGTGGCGATCCGAACGGAGTTGCAGCGTGGCGCGCTTCTCTCGCAGGCGGTAGTCGCGCACCAGCGCCAAGCCGCCGCGATAAGCGCCCGCCCCCTCAGAATCCGGCACGTAGCCGTAGCGTTCGATGCGCAGCGGCAGTTCCGCCTCCACCACTTCCACCGGGTTGTTCGAAAAGTTCACCACGATGCTCGCCATGGCGTCGGTCCCATCGCTCCAGGGCTTGCCTCCCCACGAGCCAAAGAGAAATTCCAGGTAGACGAAGGGATTGCCCGCGTCGTCGTAGCCGCCGATGCTCACGCCGGTATCGCCGCCCACCTCGCAGGCCGGGATGCGCTCCGGCGCCAGTTTGGCCAGCGCGCCCATCACGGCGTTGGCGGTGCGGTAGCCGGTCAGGCCGCGTGCCGCCACCGGCGCGGGCATACTGGGATTGATGACCGAGCTTTCCGGCGCAATCACCTCAATCGGACGAAAGTACCCCTCGTTGTTCGGTATTTCCTCTCCCATGAGGCTGCGCACGCAGGCGTAGACCGCCGAGCGCGTAAAGGGAATCGGCGAGTTGATGCCGCCGCGCACCTGCGGCGCGGTGCCCGCAAAGTCCACCGTCATCGCATCCCCGTGCACCCGCACGGTAACGGCAATGGGTATCGGCCCCGGGTCGAAACCGTCGTCGTCGATGTAGTCCGTAAACTGGTATTCCCCGTCCGGAAAGTCCGCGATCGCCTGCCGCGCCAGCCGCTCCGTGTAGTCGAGGAGCGCGGAGAACCGCGCCTGCAACTCATCGTGCCCGTAGCGCGCGAACAGGGTCTTTACGCGCCGTTCGCCCACGTGGCAGGCGGAGAGTTGCGCGCGAATGTCGCCCAGCACCAGCCGGGGCACGCGCACGTTCGCCCGCAGCAGTTCGAAGACGGCCTCGTTCGGTTCGCCGGCGGCGTAGAGCTTGAGCGGCGGGATGCGGATGCCTTCCTGGAAGATTTCCGTGGCGTCGCAGCCGTTCCCGCCCGCCACCATCCCGCCCACGTCGGCGTGGTGCGCAATCGACACCAGGAAACAGGCGAGCGCGCCCTCCAGGAATACCGGCTTGAAGATGTAGATGTCCGGCAGATGCGTGCCGCCCGCGTAGGGATCGTTGAGCATATAGACGTCGCCGGGCCGCACGTCGCCGCCAAAGGTCGCGAAGATGCTCTCCATGGCGTGGGGCACCGAGCCGAGGTGGAGCGGCAGCGTCAGGCCCTGGGCGATAAGCTCGCCGCTGGGCTGGCAGAGCGCGGTGGAGAAGTCCATGCTGTTCTTCAGATTGTTCGAGTACGCCGTGCGCAGCACCGTCATCGCCATCTCGTCCACCAGCGACTCCAGCGCGTTCTTGAGGATTTCCGTTTCAACCGGATCGAATTCGCGGCTCACGACTGCGCCTCCCCTACGGCGATCACCACGTTGTCCCAATCGTCCCGCCGCACCGTGCACTGCGGCGGCACGAGGATGGTCGTGTCATACTCTTCCACAATCAACGGGCCGGGCCGCGCTCTTGAATCCAGTTCGCGGCGGGCGAGCAACGGCACACTCCGTTCGCCAACCGCGCCGCCAAAGTACGCGGGCCGCTCCTGCGGGCCGTCCACCAATTCCCTGCCGGCCCCGGCGCTGCCCCACCGGTGCGCGCCTTCACGCGGCAGCGTGACCTCAACCCGCAGGTTGACGAGTTCCACCGGATCGTCCGGCGCTTTGTGTCCGTAGGTACGCTCGTGTTCGCGCTCGAACGCCTCCCGCATCACCGCCGGCTTCGACTCCTGGAAGGGAACGGTGAGTTCGAAGGACTGTCCCTGATAGCGCAAGTCCGCGAAACGCTGCCACGCGCCAAGACGCCGCGCGTCGCCGTCCACCCCAAGCTCACCGGCCAGCCGCGACTCTAAGGCTTCATAGTGTTGGTTGATTTCCGTTTCGCTCACGGCATCGAGCGGCAGCAGCACCGTCTGCGAGGCGTGCTGGGCAACGTCCACGCACAGGAGGCCCAACGAGCTAAACAACCCCGGAAACGGCGGCACGACCACCTGCCGGATGCCAAGTTCCCGCGCCATTTCGGCGGCGTGCAGCGGGCCGCTGCCGCCAAAGGCGAACAGCGCGAAGTCGGCGGGCGACCGTCCGCGCTCCACCGTAACCGCCCGCACGGCGCGGCTCATGTGGGAGACCGCGATGCGATGGATGCCGAGAGCCGCATCTTCGACGCTCAAGCCAAGCGGCGCCCCCAGCCGCTCCTCCAAGACGGCGCGCGCGCGGGCCGCGTCGATCGGCAGTTCGCCCCCCAGGAAGTGCGTGGGGTTCAGGAAGCCCAGCGCGACGTTGGCATCGGTGAGGGTCGGCTCCTTGCCGCCCAGGGCGTAGCACACCGGGCCCGGCTCCGCGCCCGCGCTGTGCGGCCCCACGCGCAGCCCGCCGGCCGGATCGATCCACGCGATGCTGCCGCCGCCGGCGCCGACTTCCGCAATGTCAATCGCAGGCACCCGCAGCGCGTAGCCCGCGCCCCGTTGCAGACGCGCGCTGAGGCTGATGCCGCCGCCGACCTCGTAGTCGTTCGTGCGCGTGATGCGGCCGTCCTCGATCACCGACGCCTTGGCTGTGGTGCCGCCCATGTCGAGCGTAATCGCGTTGCCAACGTCCATCGCGTTCGCCAGCGAGAGCGCGCCCATCACACCGGCGGCGGGCCCGGACTCGATCACGTGGATCGGCTGCTCCGCCGCCTTGGCCGCGCCCATCATGCCGCCGGCGGACTGCATCATGTACACCGGCGCGGTAATGCGCCGGTCGTCGAAAGACTCCTGGAGCCGGTTGAGGTACGAGCGCATCACGGGGGCGATGTAGGCATTGATCACCGTCGTGCTCGTGCGTTCGTACTCGCGGATTTCCGGCAGGACGTGGGATGAAAGGGAAACGAACACGTCAGGCGCCGCCGCGTGGAGCAGCGCGCCGATGCGCTCTTCATGCGCCGGATTGCGGTAGGAGTTGATGAGGCAGACCGCGATCGACTGCACGCCCGCGTCGAGCAGGCGCGCTATGGCCGCGTGGACGCTGGCCTCATCAAGTTCGCGCACCACGCCGCCGTCCGTGTCGATGCGTTCGTCAACCTCGCGCCGCAGCGCGCGCGGCACCAGCGGTTGCGGCGGCTCCCAGCGCAAATCGTAGAGGCGGGGCATGCGCAGCCGCCGGATCTCCAGCACGTCGCGAAAGCCCGCGGTAGTGATGAGGCCCGTGGGCGCGCCCTTGCCCTCCAGAATCGCGTTCGTCGCCACGGTGGTGGCGTGGATGACTTCGTGGATGTCCGCGCTGGCGGCGTTCGTCTCGTTGATGAGCGCGTCGAGACCCCGCACGATGCCCTGGGCAAAGTCGTCAGCCGTGGACGAAACCTTGGTCCACGCCCGCAGCCCCTGGGCGTCCATGAAGACGAGGTCGGTGAACGTGCCCCCAATATCCACCCCGATGCGCAACGTTGAGTCCACAAGCGCCGCCTAGACGGTCACGGGCACGGGACGCGCCGCCGGTGAGAGTTCGAACAGCCGGCCGTAACCGGAAATCGCCGCCGTGTGACCCAGGGCGCGCAGGCATTGCCAGTAGGTGGCTTGATTGCTCGTCACTACGGGAATGCCCAGGTCCTCTTCCAGCGCCTGGATCACGTCCATGGTGCGGAGATTGGTGCAGCTAATGAAGAGCGCGTCGGCATCTTCGGCAACGTGGTCCCGGGCAAAGCGGTAGGTTTCCGCCAGCGGCACCACGCCGATGTCGAAGGCCGTGAGAATGCCCATGCCGGCTTGGCTCACCACGTCGAAACCCCAGTCTTGCAGGAACTTTACTTCGAGGTCGTTCAGTTCCGGGATATACGGCGTGACCATAGCCACGCGCTGCGCGTCCAGCGCGCGCAAGGCCCCGGCCACCGCGCCGGCCGTCGTCACGGCTTCGATCGGGCTGCCGCCGCGCAGCCGCGCGCGCAATGCCTCTTCACCGTCCGCGCCTTCGAAGAAACTGCCGGCCGTGCAGGCAAAGGCGATCGCGTCCACCCGCGCGCTGAGCAGTTCGTCCACGCCGCGATCCACGTGGGCGCACATCTGCGCCATGTCGTCGGCGTCCGAGCGGGAGTTGCGCATACGGGTGGCAAAAACGGAATACCCCTCGGGCAACAAGGCGCAGCCCTCCGGCTCCACCACCGTATTCACCGACGGCACCAGCAATCCAATGCGTCCACGCCAACCAAACATGCCAACTCCTCCATTCACACTTTATGCAACGCCATCGGCGAGTAACTAAGCGCCACTAACGAACCATTCAACGCCGCTGACGAGTCATTCAACGCCACCAATGAACCTCAATCCGGCCGGCAACCCAACTTCTAAGCAGTGGCCGGAAAACTCCCTCTCCCTGGGGAGAGGGCCGGGGTGAGGGGGAATCCTCGCCGGTTCCACCCCATCTCGTAAGACTTGGGTTTGAAGTCGCCGTAAAATCTTCCCTCACCCTAACCCTCTCCCACAGGGAGAGGGGATAAGAGGCGTGCGCGCTGGGCTTCGTCACTTCCCTCTCCGGCTATGCAAAGGTCTCCCCGGAAAGAGGGGAAATCCTCGTCGGCACACCCCAGTCCCGCCTCGCCGCGCCATAATCTCCATTCGGACTAGAGAAATGATAGCGCAGCAAGCCCATGGGAACAACCTCGGTTGTCCCTGGCGCGCCCGCGCCATACAATACGAAGCGGACGCCGGGCTGCGGGCGCGCGCTAACAGGCCGCGCGGCCGCGTAAGAGAACGGCCGCGCTCCCCTGGCGTCCGCGGCCCTGCCATAGGAACGGGCGATTTCCGCCGTTCGCCCCGAGCACCGTCGAAGGGTGAAACGGGCAATTCCTCCCGTTCGCCCTGAGCAGCGTCGAAGGGTGAACGGCGCGGAAACCGGGAAACAGCTTGCAATGCGCTTCCTTCCGTTCATGCTTCGACAGGCTCAGCACGAACGGATGCCTGCCGTTCGCCCAGAGCACCGTCGAAGGGTCAAACGGGCAATTCCTCCCGTTCGCCCTGAGCCTGTCGAAGGGCCGCCTTGAGCAGAGTCGAAGGGCCGCCCCGCAAAGAGCGATGTATTCATCGGACGAATTCCCGTCTGAATAAGCGCCCGCAGAGGCGTTTTGAAGGAGAGCGCCGGTGCAAATCGGCATCATCGGATTACCTTTTGCCGGCAAGACCACCGTCTTCAACGCCCTCGCCGCCGGCGCGGCGGAGCCGGGGCGCCAGTCCCACGGCCTGGAGCCGACCCTTGCCGCCGTTCAGCTTCACGACCCGCGTCTCGAGGCGCTCTGCCTCCTGTTCAACACGGCGCGCTGCATCCCCACCGAGGCGCAGTACCTTGACTTTCCCGGCGCCGGTTTCGGTCGGCAGGAGCAGGAAGCCGCCTGGGTAGCCACGCTGCGCACCGTGGACGCGCTGCTGATCGTGCTCGGCGCGTTCAGCGGCGCCCAGGAACCCGCCAGCGAACTGGAGAGCATCCATCTCGACCTGGTGCTGCCCGACCTGCAAATCGTGGAAAGCCGCCTGAAGCGTCTGGCGGTGCAATGGCGCACGGCCCCGCCGGCGGAACGGCTACTCCTGGAACGCGAACAGACCCTCTTGGAGCGTATCCAGGCTGCACTCGAACAGGGCGTTCCCGCGCGGGCGCTCAACCTGGCCGCGGACGAGGAGCAGGCCATTCGCGGGTTCCAACTGCTCACGCATAAACCCACGCTGGTGGCCCTCAACCTCTCCGAGGCGCAGTGGCCGCAAGCCGATGCGATGGCTGCCCAGGCGCGCGCCGCCTACCCGCACCCGCATACCACCATCCTGGCCCTCAGCGCGCAACTGGAAATGGAAATCGCCCAACTGCCGCCGGACGAGGCCGCGCTCTTCCGCGCTGACCTGGGCCTCGATGAGGCGGGCGCAACGCGGGTCGTGCGGGAGTCCCACGCCCTGCTGGGCCTTATCCACTTCTTCACCCTCAATGAAAACGAGGTGCGCGCCTGGGCCATCCCGCGCGGCACGCGGGCGCAAGACGCCGCCGGCAAGATCCACACCGACATGGCGCGCGGCTTCGCCCGGGCGGAAGTGATCCCTTGGGAGCAATTGATCGAGAACCACGGCTACGCCGACGCCCGCAAACACGGCCTGGTGCGCCAAGAGGGCCGCGACTACGTCGTCCAAGACGGCGACGTGCTTTACATCCTGTTCACGCGCTAACACACGCCCAAGCGAGACCGGTTCCCTCTTCCGCTAGAAGAAGGAACCGGAGCGCCAAGCCGTGCTCGCGCTCCCGCTCTTGCCCCCCTCTCCCGCTGGGAGAGGGCCGGGGTGAGGGGAGAACGCAAACCAATCCGCCACACTTTTCCCCCTCACCCTAACCCTCTCCCCAGGGAGAGGGAACCGGAGCACCTCCCGAGGAGACCTTTGCACAACTCTGTCATTCCGGTGAAAACCGGAATCCAGAGGTGCCTTTACCCTTTTGTTTTGCTTGCCGTCAAGCCTTTTCACCCCCATCCCGGCCTTCCCCCTCAATGGGGAAGGGGTTATGCAAAGATCTCCGAGGGAGGGGACTGGAGCGCCTCCCCATACGCGCGGCCTCGCTCTTGCCACCTCTCCCGGCGGGAGAGGGCCGGGGTGAGGGCTCTTTCTGCCATGCAGCCGCGTTGAGAATTGCGGTGAAGAGGACAGCGCTCCACGTCCCTGGCGGCGCAGGTTTGCAACCTGCGCCGCACCAATACCGTTACCACCGGCCACTTTTACCCAAATCGTACCGCGTAGTTATATAATCACCACAGAACGAACGCGCAATTCGAGAGCACCTGGAGGCAATCCGCTCGTGGCATCTTCTAGCACCGCGCAGGCCGTAGCCGACCGCATTCTGGCGTTGACCCCTTCCCCCACCATGGCCATGGACGCCAAGGCCAAAGCCATGGTGCGCGCCGGCATCGACGTGATCAATCTCTCCGTGGGCGAGCCGGACTTCGATACGCCGGAACACATCAAAGCGGCTGCCATCGGCGCGATTCAAGACGGCTTCAACAAGTACACGCCGGCCGGCGGCATCCCCGAACTGAAAGAGGCCATCGCGGAGAAGCTCACCCGCGAGAACGGCGTAGACTACAGCCCGAACGAGGTGGTGGCCTGCGTCGGCGGCAAGCAGGCGGTCTGCAACGTCTTTCTGGCCATCTGCAACCCGGGCGACGAGGTCATCGTCCACGCCCCCACCTGGCCGACGTTCCTGGAGCAAATCAAGCTGGCGCAGGGCACACCCGTCACCGTGCCGCTGGCCTCGCCGTTCACGATTACGGCCGCCCCGCTGCTGGAGCGCATTACCAGCAATACCCGCGCCATTCTGCTCAATTCGCCCTGCAATCCCACCGGCGAGGTCGCCCCGCCGGCGGAAATCCGCACACTGGCGCAGGCTTGCGTGGAGCGCGGTATCTACCTGATCGCCGACGAAACCTACGAGCACTTCATCTACGGCGATTCCGAACACCTCTCGCCCGCCTCGATGGGGCCGAACGAGAAGGCGCGCGTGATTACGGTGAACACCGTCTCGAAAACCTATGCCATGACCGGCTGGCGGCTGGGCTACGTGGCCGGGCCGGAGCCGGTGATCAAGGCTATCAACGATCTTATGACGCAACTAACCAGCAACCCTACGTCCGCCGCGCAAAAGGCCGCCATCGCCGCGCTTACCGGGCCGCAGGACTGCGTGCGGGAGATGGTGGCCGAGTTTCGCGAGCGGCGGGCGCTGCTGGTTGATGGGCTGCGCAGTGCGGGCTATTCGTGCGCCATGCCCGGCGGCGCGTTCTACGCTTTTCCGCACGTCAAGGGCGACGAAGAGGACATGGCGGTGGCCGATCGTCTGCTGGAAGAAGCCCACGTGGCCGCCGTGCCGGGCTCGTCGTTCCTCGCCGACGGCCACCTGCGCATGTCCTACGCCACCAGCCGCGAGAAATTGGCGGAAGCCCTCGAACGGCTGCGAAAACTGTCCTAACACCGGAATGGGCAACCCTCGTCCCTGCCCATTTCCACCGTAGGGGCAACCCTCGTGGTTGACCAATGGCTACGGCAACGACCGCGCCGGCAACCACAAGGGTTGCCCCTACCGACGGGCGCAATTCACACGTCTGTGCTACCGTCTAACCAAACCGTAGCGCGGGGGCTTGTCCCCCGCATCTTGGCGCCGGATTGCGCCTGTAACCGCGGCCGCGCGACTTCCTTGCGCGGCCTAGCCAATGCCGGAGGGCAACCCATGAAGATCAGCGACGTACAGACCCACACCGTAAACAACGGTGCGCGCAACTACACCTTTGTCACCGTCACCGCGGAGAACGGTCTCTACGGCATTGGCGAATCCGGGTGTTCGGGCAAGGACTTGGCGGTCGCGGCGGCTGTGGACCACTACAAACCGCTGCTCCTCGGACAAGATGCTTTCCGCATCGAGCACATCTGGCAGGACCACTTTCGCGGCAACTTCTGGCGCGCCGGCCCGGTGCTCACGGCGACGATATCTGCCCTCGACATCGCGCTGTGGGACCTCCTCGGCAAGGCGCTGGAAGTCCCAACCTACCAACTGCTGGGCGGCAAGACCCGCGACAAAGTCCGCTGCTACGCGCATTTTGGCGGCGACAGCCCGGAGACGTTCGCGCAGGCCGCCAAGGCGCGGGTGGATGAAGGCTTCGAGGTGGTGCGCTTCGGGCTGCCGACCGATCAGGACGACATCCTGGAACCGGCGCGGGCGGTGTGCGACACGGTAGAGGCCTTTCAAGCGGTGCGCGACACCGTGGGGCATGAAATCGAAATCGCCCTCGACGTGCACACCCGCCTCAACCCGACGTGGGCTATCCAGTTATGTAAACGCCTCGAGCCGCTGCGCCCGTTCTTCATCGAAGACCCGATCCGCTCGGAGAACCCCCAGTCGTTCGCCAACCTGCGCCACCACACCAGCGTCCCCATCGCCACCGGCGAGCAACTGCTCACCAAATGGCAATTCCGGGAACTGATCGAGAACGAGTGGATCGACTACGCCCGCGCCGACCTGGGATTGGTCGGCGGCATTACTGAGGGCAAGAAGATTGCCGCCATGTGCGAGACGCACTACATCGACACGGCGCTGCACAATCCGCTGGGGCCGGTGAACACCGCCGCCAGCGTGCAACTGGACATGTGCATTCCCAACTTCGGCATCCAGGAACTCTCCATGGTGCCGCCGGCCATGACGGACATCTTCCCCACCCAATGCCGCGTGGAGGCGGGACACCTCATGCCCGCCGACGTACCCGGCATCGGCATTGCGTTCAACGCCGCGGCGGCGCAGGAAAGCCCGTATCAGTACTGGGAACACGCCCGCTTGCGCCGGGAGGACGGCTCGGTGACGGATTGGTAGCCCTGTACGCTGACGCAACGCGCGCCGGATTCCCCCCCAGGGCGACCCAACCCTGCCCTGCCAGGCCGGTGTTGCCTGTCATGCCGGCACCCTTGGCATTCCGGTATTGCCCGTCATGCTGGCATTCTCTGTCATTCCGGCGGAAGCCGGAATCCAGGTTGCGCGGCAAAGATGGATTCCGGTTTTCACCGGAATGACGGACATCGAACCAGCAATGAAAGGCATCGAACCGCTAACAACAAACGTCGAACGGCAAATGACAGACGTCGAACCACGTATAACCAGACAGCGAACCGCTAGGGTTGCGGACACGTCAGCAGGCGGTCGGCGATGCGCAGCACCACGTCCCAATCCTGCCGCGTGGCCTTTAGCTTGCCGTTCACCTGTACGATCCAGCCCTGAATGCCCTCGGTGCGGCTTTCGATCTCCACGTCGCCGGTGTTCTTGACAAAGGACTTCACCACCGGATCGTTGGCGAACGCGCTGAGCAACCGTGAGGCATAATCCTCGCCTTGCCACGTCACGTCCACCACCTTGCCAAACAGCGGAAACGACTTCTTGCGCTCCGTCTTGAGCTTCACCGCCCGTTGCGCCGAGAATGTCCTCTCGTCCGGAATGCCGAAAACCGTCCACCATTGCGGCGGGCTGTACTGCGAGCCGTCTTGTTTCAAGCAGTTTATCCAGCGGACCGGCCCCTCCGGCAGATCGATGATTCCCAACGACCGGTTCATCCACCTATCCTGGATCTTCTCCTCCGGTCGTTCACGCTCCGCCATTTTGGCCTCGATACCCAGTTGGTTCAAAGCGAGCGTCAGTTCGTCTCGCGTCTTGTCCCGCCAGCGTTCCTTCATGTTCTCGCTCCCGCGCGGCGCTCTTACTGGTTGGACGCGGTGGTGTTGACCACGGGCTGGATGGCGTTCTCGCTGGTGAGGACTACCAGCAGATTGCTCACCAAGGCCGCTCGGCTCTCGGCGTCGAATTCGATGACCTCGCGGTCGGCCAGCATCCCCAAGGCGTTCTCCACCATGCCCACGGCCCCTTCCACGATCTTCTGGCGGGCGGCGATAACCGCGTCGGCCTGCTGGCGGCGCAGCATGGACGCGGCAATCTCCGGCGCGTACGCCAGGTGGCTCACCCGCGCCTCCTGCACCTCCACGCCGGCCTGGGCCAGCCGCTCCTGGATTTCGTTCTTCAGTTGCGCCGAAATCTCGGCGGTGTGGGTGGTCAGGCTGATCTCGTCCTCCTCATGCGCGTCGTACGAGTAGCCGGTGGCCAGGTTGCGCACCGCCGCCTCGCTCTGCACGTGCACGTAGTTCTCGTAATCGTCCACCTGGAACGTGGCCTCGGCCGTATCCACCACCTGCCATACGACCACGGAGGCGATTTCGATTGGGTTGCCGCGCCGGTCGTTCACCTTGACCCGGCCGGTCTCGAAATTGCGTACCCGCAAGGAGATTCGCCCCTTGGAATAGAGCGGATTGGTGTAGCGCAGGCCGGGCTGGCGCGCCGTGCCCCGGTACGCGCCAAAGAGTTGCAGCACCTTGCCCTCGTTGGGCGCGACCATGAAGAATCCGAATGCCGCGAAGAGCAGCGCGCAGAAGGCGAGAATCGGAATGAACATCAGCCACCAAATCGTAAACAGCGCCAGGATGAACAGCCCGACGTCCGCCACCAGGAGCACAATCCACAGCACCAGCAGCCCAACTCCGGGCAAGCCGTCGCGACGGGTCTCTTCCATTGCGCTATCTCCTCTACTGCCTTGATTGGATTGAATTCTCTGCTATCCTAACACACCGCCGGACGGCGCCGGGAAGCCACCCACTGTGCGCGGCGCCCGCAGCCGGCGGCGTTCGGCAACGGCAATCGCGGGGCTACGGGCTTGCCAGCGTTATCGCCGCGCCGGGGGCCACGCGGCAGGTGAAGCGGACGCGCCGCTCGCCGGCCGGGGATACGGACGCCGCGCCGTCCGGGCCTTGGACACGTATCGGTCCTGTATCATCGGAAAAGGAGACGAGGAATGTCAACTCGCCTTCCTCTATTTGCGGCGGCAGATCCGGAAAGTCCACAGTGATGGTCGCGCGGGCGTCCGCTTCCTGCGTGACGGCGGGCGCGCAATGGCGGCGCAAATAGGCGTAGCGCACCACGTCGTCCGGGTTCGCCGCCCACAGCGCATCGCCAAAGGCCGTGCGCATCTGGTCGAAGCGCCCTTCCAGCGCCCGCGGCGAGATGCACTTGTGCCCCTGGGGCGTCTTGTACATCACCAAATGGGTCACGTCCACCAGCCACTGCCCCCGCGCCCGCTCCGGCGCGAACCCGCGCCGCGAGAGCCACTCCGGCAGATACTCGATCTCATCGTCCTCGCACAGGCGGTTGCGCCAGATGCTGAACGGGTCGAAGTCCGGCGGGTTGATGTGCTCCGCGTCGTTGGAGGCGCGGGTGAGGCCCAGGTAGCCGGGCACGCGCCGCACCCACGCCCGCACCGCGTCGTAGACCTCAAAGCTGTTCCACGAAGAGAAGATCGGCGCCGGTTGGCCGAGCGCGCGCTCCAGCGTGTGGTACGACTCCACGACCTCCTGGGCAAAGTCGATGCGGCTGGGGTCGCGCAACGGCGGATGCGAGTAGCTGTGATTGCTGACGCTCCAGCCCTGGGAGAGGAGAAACTTCAGGTGCTCCGGCCCCATGTGGAAGTAGTCGTTGAGCGAACTGCGCTCCACGTGGCGCTTCTCGCCCAGTTGCCCGGCCACCACCGCAACGTCGCCGGCAATGCCGTACCGCTGCCCAATGGGAAAGGCGTTCGCCAGGCAATCGATGGTGCCTTCGTCGAAGACCACCGAGTAGACAAACGCGGCGTCATCTTTCCAAGGCGCGACCTCAACGGCTGCAATGCGCATTGCAATTCACCCCACAAACTACATTTATGAATTCTAATGCGCTCCGATGCTACGCGACGAAGCAAATCTTCACCGAACCGCCAGCGCCTGGCGTAGCGCGGGGGCTAGTCCCAAATACTCTCGCGTTAGCGTAGCGCGGGGGCTTGTCCCCCGCCTCTTGGCGCAAAAGGCAATCACCGTCTTGGGCAAGCCGCTCAGGCTGTGCCGCCGTCAGGAAGAATTCGCGCCGTATCGTAGACCCCCGCCATACCCGTGTCCAGCGCGTTCACCTGCACCCACACCTCATCCGGCGAATCGCCGTCTAATTCAAGCGATACAGACGCGCGCTCCAAACCTGGCGCAGCCCCGATACAGTGTCCGATTTGACGCCGTATCAGGATATTCGACTCCTCACGAGTCGCATCGGCATCGGCGGCCGTCTTAGGATCGCCGTTGAACGCCACCGCCAGCATCCGGCGCACGTCGAACGCACCGGTGTTTTCCACCACGATCTCCGCCACCAGCCGCCCATCATCACGGCGCACCTGGGATGCCGCCGTATCGACGCGCAGTCCCGCCGAGAGTTCGCGCGGCGCAAGCGAAACGGCGCTATAGGCGTCGAAGATACCGTGACCCAGCAGGGGATCCCAGCCGCTGCCCTGGGACGTATTGCGCAGGATTTCTCGTATCTCGCGATTAGAAAGGTGCGGATATTGGGAAAACGCCAGCGCCGCGACGCCGCCGCCAAAGGCCGACGCCATGCAGCCGCCCTCGAACGGTATGTAGTCGCGGTCGCCGCCGGTGCCCCAAATCGACTCGGTCGGGTCGTCCGTATTGCGCTCGCCGCCGGGCGTGGCCGCTTCTACGTAGTCCGCCGAGGCCGCGATGTTCGCCGCGCGCCCGTGCCGGTTCGTGGAGCCGACGGCAAAGACGCTGTCAATACCGGCGTTTACGGTGGCGACCCGTCGCCCGCGATTGTCCGCCGTGCCCTTGAAGACCAGGCAGCCCGATTGATACGCATAGTCCAGCGCCTCGATGAGGCCGATGTTGTCATACGGATAGCTGAAGTCGGTGCCTTTGTAGAACAGCGGCACGCCGTCGGTGTGGTCCAGGGTGATGTAGCCGTGGGGCATCACGAGCACCTTGGCCCCATGGTCCACCGCGTAGCGCACGGCGCGCGGCCAACTCTTCTGGTGATGCGGCTCGTAGCCGACGCGCAAGACCATGATGGGACATGCGGGCGCGGTGGCCGCCACCTCTCCCACGACGAACGCATGGTGCCCGCGAAGGTAGGTGGTATCGTCGCGCGACCCTTCGTATTCGAGCGTGGCGTCCTCCTCGGCAAAGTCCCAGCCGTGCACGTCGCCGCGCGTGGGACGGGGATTGACCCACAAATGGCCTTCATGGTCGGGATGAAACCGGTACCCCAAGTCGATGACCGCCACCACCACGTCCGGGCTGCCCTGGGTTATGGCGTGAGCCTCCGGCACGCGCATCTGCTCCAGCGCCCAATCATACGGCGCGCGCACCCCCTCCGGCAGCACGCCGGTCTCCTGCCGCTCCGCAATTGCCATCGGCCTCTCCTTTCAATTTGTCTATTGCATGAATGCCGTAGGGGCAACCCTTGTGGTTGCCCTCTGTGCTTCTCGTGGTCGCCCACATCCACCGGGCACAATCCGCCAATCCCGCACACGGGGAAAACCAATCCCACCACTCACACAATCGCCACTTCCTGCGGAATCGTCCCCAACCGCTCGAACCCATCCTGTTTCAAAACGTACATGTCCTCCTCCAGCCACGACGACTCCAGCGACACCACGTTGTTCTCCGCAAACGTGATTTCCGGCCGCACGTCAACCGCGGCCGGCAGCAAACTGCCGATCAACGGCTCCTCGTGCTTATCCATGCCGACGCCGTGAATCCACCAGGCGTACTCGTCCGTGTCCGTGAACGCGCGCTGGCAGGCGTCGAATACCTCGCGTTTGGTCTTGCCGGGACGCACGAAATCTTCCATGAACAGTTGCCGCTCGCGGTGCTGCCGCCAGACCGCCAGGCTCGCCTCGCGCGGCGCGCCCACGCTGAAATTGAACTTCTGGTCGGAAAAATAGCCGCCGGAGATGGCGGCCAGATCCACGCGGTAGACCAAGCCCGCCTCCACAATGCCGGGACCGCGAATCACCGCCGCGTCCGGCTGCTCCCGCAGGCTCGTGCCGCCGCCGGGCAGCATCCACGAGACCGGCGACGTATTGATCGGCAAGGCGCCGTTGTCCAGCACCGCCTTGGCCCAGACCGTCACCAAATCTTGAAAGGTCATGCCCACACGCACCTCGCGCAGCATTTCCCGATACCCGGCCTCAGATGCGGCAATCGCCTTGCGCAGCCATTGAATTTCCTGCGGCGTCTTGCAGGCCCGCGCGGCGGCCAGCAGCAGGTCGGCGGATACGAACGCGGCCTCCGGCAGCAGTTCCCGCAGCCGCGCCAGGTCGCTGGCCGAGGCGAAGTCCATGTCCAGGCCGATGCGCGCTCGGGCCAATCCGCGCCGGCGCATCTGCGCCGCCAGTTCCGTCAACCGCGCCGCCCGCGTGTGGTCGGGCGCAAACCCCTCCACCGGCAGATCGGCATCCCCCACGCCGCCGCCAAACGTAAACGACCGGTCGGGCGGTATGAGACACGTCATCCACGGCGCGAGGCCCTGCGGCTCATTGAGCCACGGCCCCTCGCTGACGGCGCCGGCCAAATAGGCGCAGTTGCGCATGCCGAGCGTCACCAGCGCGTCCAAGCGCTGTTCTTCCATTGACCGCGTTATGCGCGCAAAATCAGCCATGTTCTAGACTCGAATCATCCATGTGGTTCGTCTCCGCAGCATCGGAAACAGCGGATTCCCTCAAGGGACGAATAAACTACGCAACCCACCCACTAGTGGCCGCCCCAGCTTCAAGCGCGAACACGGCTAGCCTTGCAACGGCTACTGACCCTCTTCTTCCATCCAACCCTCAAAGGTAGCTCGCGTCAATTCACCCAACTTGCCTTTGCGCGCCTCCCATTCGTCGAGTGAATACAAGGGGAATAGAATCTCCTGTTTCACTCGATCCGTTGTGGCCGCATTGCGTGGAGTTTGTTTTTCAAACGGGATCTTCTTGGGGTCCAGTTGGGCGAACCTCTCTATGCATAGATCTATTGCCCGCGGATAGAACCGCACTTTGACTGCTCTCTCTTTTTCGTCCAGTTGGATGGACGAAAAAGCGGGGCTGGAGGAATTCCCCGAATCATTCAGTCGTGGCAAGTAGTATGTTATCCCCGTCTTTGTTGGCTCTGGATTCGGGAGAGACGAGTACCTCCCCTGAGTCACTTTGTCCCAGGAACTAGAGAACATATCCTTCGCCGCAGCCATGAGGTCGGCTACACCCATTTCCGTTGCGAGACTTTCAAGCGAACGCAATCGCTCCTCCCGTGATAGATGTGATGGCACAACAGGAGCTACTTGCACCTGTTTGGCTAGCAAGGTCTTGCCCGAGTATGCAAAGCCGTTGAAAGTTAGAAGGGATATATCCACGCCATGTTCAGTCAGATAGTCCACCATGCGCTTAGTAGTATCATCTGTTCCCAGGCCAACGAGGTACATACTCACTGGTCGTAAAGAGTCCAGTGATAACCTGAACCCTTCGCTGTACCATTCCGCAAAGTTGCCTATTTCTTCGATTCCGAGCCGACCGGAGTATTCGGAGATCAGGGCGGCTAATTCGCTCTCACTCATGGCTTCGAGTGCAGACGCATAATCTATCACTTGGCCTACGGCGTCCCGAGGTACCGGGCCGCGCTTTAGCTCGAATACAGCAAGCTTGCCTTCATCATCGACGCCCAGTAGATCAAGCTTCCCACCGCCTACTGGCGTTTGTCGGCATACCAGCTTTAGATTAGGCAATAACATGTCCGGGTGTGCGACAAGCGTGTCCTCCAAACTGCTCTCCAAGTCCATCTTTGCGCGCTCTATGGGCACGATCTGAGAGTCTTCAATCGCCCAGAGTTCGATTTCTTCCATTTCTGTTCCTCTTGGTTCAAGTTATTCGGCCCTTACTGCCATTAGCAAAGACTAGACTCCGGCTTTCGCCGGAGTGACGGTTGGCTCCAGCCAAACCGGACTCGTCCACGCGCGGTTTCCGTCCACCTGCCGCACGCGCAGGTAGCAGTAGTTGGCATTCACCGGCGAGAACCGCAGCGGTACCTCATCCTCTATCTGAGCGTGCTGCCGGTTGGGCGTGTAGCTTCTGGCCGTATCGCCGTTCACCACCAGGTCGATCTGTTCGATGTCCGCCGTGCCGGCCACGTCCGCCGCGAACGTGAAGCGGTCGGCCTGTATCGTGGAACCCACCCACGTGCCGTTCACGCGGAAGTCCACGATGATGCGCGCGCCGGTGGTGGCGTAGCAGCGCCGGTTGAAGAGCGCCTCGAAAATGGCCGGACGGTCGAGCCGTTCCGCCCACACGCCGGTCAGCCCGGCGGGGCCGGACGGGCCCGGCTCTTTATAGGGATTGGCGGGCCGGTTATCGTGGGTATCGCTGCCGCTGACGATGCCGAGTTTCACGCCGCGCATCAGAAACTGGTTGATTTTTTCTTCCTCAGTAAATCCGTCGGTTTGTTGCTTTTGGTAAATCTCCGCCAGGTGCTCCTGCACGTAGAAGTGAGTGTGGAAGTGGCCGTGGATGAGCGCGCCCCGGCGCTTCATCTCGCGGTAGAACTCCTGGTAGTCGCGGCAGTAGACGGTATCGGGGTGAAAGCGCGCGTGCAGTTTGGGGTCGTTGGCGGCGGGACGGTCCTCACAGAACACCGGCGGTTGGCCCGCAGGCGCAGGGAAGAATCCATGCCGGTGGCTGCCGTCCGGGCCGGTGGCGAACTCCGCCGACGGCAAGGCCACGAACTCGCCCGGCAGGTCGTATTGCGCCCACGCCTCCTGCAACTCTTCCCAGATTTCGCTGATGCAGATGCTGTACGAAAAGAGCTGCCCGCCGGCAAAGTCGAGGGCGTTCACGTCCTTGCCCCAGGCGAAGTGCTCCACAATCGGGCGCTGGTTGAACAACATGCCGTGGGGATCGCCCCAATAGAGCGTGAACGGTTCCGTATCCTTGTCAACCCGCACCGGATTGCTGGCGGCCTGGATGCCGTTATACGACGCCGTCACCCGTTCCACCGGCCCGCGCACCGGCACGGACGCCTCGGCGCTAAACGAGTTCAGCGCGGCCGCCGTCTCGCCGCTGGCGGTGCGCAAGGCAACTTCGCCTGCGGCGTCGTGGATGGGATTGCCAAAGCGGTCGGTGACGACGACGCGCGTGTCTGCGTGACCTGTGGCATGGGAAGGCGCGGTCACTTGCAGCGCGGCCGGTTCCGCTTCCCTGATGGTGAGCGCATTGCTCTCCAGCACGGAAAGTTCCGCCGCCCGCGGCAGGAAGTAGTGATACTTGTCGCGCTCGGGGTGATAGAGCGTGAGCGCGCCCGTTGGGTCTTCCACCAGCCAGAAGCGAAAGGCGTCGATGGCGTTCACCGGCAGCACGAAACCCTCAGGCGCGGTGCGCACGTGCACGGTAATCTCGTCATCCTCCGCCAGCGTGCCCTGCGCGCACCGCACGTGCACGGCGTGGAGGAACTCGGGCGCGGGCGGATGAAGGTCGAACGTACGCACCTGGCGTCCGTCCATCAGCCCCCGGGCTTCCCAGGCCGTTCCCGCCGGCCCGCGCACGCTTACCCCGTCCGCCCCGTACACGTGCCGGCGGTCGCCGAACTGCCGGATGTCGTAGAAGAACCAAAGATTGCCGCCGGCCCGCAGGCCCCCCGCAGGCGGCGCGTAACGCAACGCCAGCGGCACTATCTCCCCAACCCGCAGCGGCCCCTCTGCGCTGACCTGAAACCGTCCGTTGGCGTTCGCAGACATGTCTGACCGCACCCTTTCGTCTTGCCGCTCGCATTGCCTCTTCTATGACACTCCAACCCTGCGGTATCGTATCACAGCATGGCGCCAGGCGCTTTTTGCCCGCTACGGACGTGTACCCACGGCGAAACGTAGGGGCGGATCGCGAACCGTCCCACATCACCGTAGCGCGGGGGCTTGTCCCCAATACTGTCGCATTAACGTAGCGCGGGGGCTTGTCCCCCGCCGGAATAAGAGAAATGCTAACGAAATGGATTGACCCTACGGAAGACGCAGGTTACAAACCTGCGCTACCGGAGAAACGAGCGTTGTTTTCACTCTCATTGTGTTTAATGCGACAGCATTGGGGCTTGTCCCCCGCCGGTGCATGACACAAACACGGATGGGATTGGCCGTGCAAAGACGCAGGTTACAAACCTGCGCTACCGGAGAAGTGTTGCGTGGTTTTCATTCATATTGCGTTAGATGCGCCAGCATTGATTCGCTTTACGGGCCGTAGGGGCGGTTCGCGAACCGCCCCTACACGTGAGAACCCCCACGCATGAGGGGTTTCCCGCGCCCGCGCGTTTTATCAAAACACCCGGCGCGCGTCTTCGACCCAAATCGGACTCGACCACGCCATCTCGCCGTCCTCCTGCGTCACGCGCACGTAGTACCAATCGGTGCGGTCTTGCGGCATTTCTATCTCATCCAGCGTAAAGGCGCACTCCCAACCGGGACGCTCCACCACGTGCCAATCGCGGTTATTCTTCACCACGACCACCTTGGCCAGCGGCGCGCAGCCGTGGACGCGCACGCGCATGCGCTGAGGCGGCGTTTGCACGCTGATGACTTCGCCCATGGGCTGGTTGTCCACGTCGAAATCGAGGAGGATACGCACGCCGGTGGTGCCGATGGCGCGGCGGTTCCAGAGCGCGCTGAACATGGCGTCGCGCTCGCGGCGGCGCGACCAGAGACCCGTCATGCCGGCGTGGTGGTTGAAGGTCGTCAGCTTGATGGGCAAGTGCGCGATCTGCACGCTGCTGGTAGCACGGCCGTCGTGGCTCTCGCTGCCGCCCACGAAACCGAAACGAAAGCCCCGCCGCAGGCCGTCTTGCAGGAAGTGTCCGGTGGCCTCATAGGGTGGATAGTCCGCTTGCGGCTCGTCCCACTGGGTGCGCTCGTTACGGGCTTTCAAGGCGTAAGGCTCGCCCTCATGCTCGCTGCTGCCCCAGTGGCTATACACCTCCATCAGGCGCTCGAACTCAGGGTCCATGGTCTCCCAGTTGTGCCAGATGCGATTGCCCAAGCGCGCCGGATGATGGGGAATGGAGAGAATATCCCGTCCCGTGCGGGAGATACCGCGAAAGACGTTGAAGAGGTCCTGCGGCGTATTCGACCCCTGCCAATTGCTGGAGATCAGCGGCATGTCGCCGTGACGAAAGATGACGTTGCGGTGGCCGCAGTCGGCGTCCGGCCCCCGGTTCCAGGACCATTCGTAACCCAGAAAGGTCACGAACCGCTCCGGCTGGTTGTAGAACTCCGCGCCTTCCTGGATTTCGCGCCACTCGTCGGTGCTGAGCGCGTAGTCGTGGTCGGTGAGCGCCGTGAAGTCCAGATGCGCGACGTCCCGGGCAAACCGGTACACCTCGTGCACGGTGGCGGGCCCATAGCTCCACAACAGCGGATCCGCGCGTTTTCTGCTGGGATTCTCCAGCCGGTGGCAGTGCAGGTCGCCCCAGTAGAGCTTGTGATCGCCCCGGTAGAGATACGCCGGCGCCCAGCCGGGATTGCTCAGCGCCTCGACGCCGGTCTCCCGGTCGCGCGCCCGCACGCGAAAGACCGTGTCCTTTTCGGTTACGCGGCCGCGCACGGCATAGTGGCTGTCGTACTCCGGCAGCATGGGCACGGTCGCCGGGAACTCACCGCTTGCGCCTTCTAGCATCAACTCTAAATGGGCGCTCTGCTTAGGTAGATGAAACCCCCACCGATCCCGCAATTCTAGGCCAATCTTGAATTCGCCGTTGCTCACATCCGGCGGCACGATGCTGGGCACGGTCACGCGAATCTCCGCCAGTTCCGGCGTGCCTTGGTAGTCCAGCGGCAGCCGGATAAGGTTGGGGTCGAATTCTACGGCACGCATTGCGCCTCTCCTCCCCACACTTACGAGCCCAATTTGAAGTCGGCCCGGCAAGGGCCCATGATTTCAAACTTTCGCTATAAACAACGGAGCACCCAGCACGCCCGCCGCATAGCGAGGTACTCGATGCCCCTTTTCTCAACCGTCAGAGCGAACGCACGTGCGTTGCAGCGCCTGCGCTAGCCCGGTAAGCGTGGCTCCCTACTCGCGCGCCAGCCACTCGTCGAGCACTGTCTGCGCCTGGGCCTCTGTATTCCGCAGGCCTTCCTCGATGGTGGTCTTGCCGGTGAGCATATCCGGCACACCGCCGCTCATGATGCCGAGCATCTCGTTCGCGCCCGGCGCGGAGACCACGAAGCGCCGCCCTTCCATCACGTCAACCTGGTGGATGACGAACGGATCGCCGCCGTGGTACGCCTCGCTGTACGACGTGTCCACGCGGATTGGCAGGCGGTCGAAGTGCTTGGCCCAGCGGACGTTCACGTCCTCCACGCCGAAGTGCTCCATGAACGTCCAGCCCAAGTCCTTGTGGGTCGCGCCCACGGGCAGCACCCACGTATGACAGCCGCCGTAGGTGCGGTTGACGCCGTCGGCGGGCTTGGGCCAGTGGCCCCAGTGGTACTCCAGATCCGGCGCTTCCTTGGCGATGCTCTCGAAGCGGATGGAGCCGGTGTCGTAGAGATTGGCCAGACGGCTGGCGTAGAAGTGGGCGCGGGCGTTCTCATCGCCCTTGAACTCTTGCAGCGCGTCGTAGCCGCCCTGCATGTCGTGTACCTTCTTCAGCCAGGCCATGCCCTCGCGGCCTTCCTCGGTGTTGAGGGTTATCTTGGTGCGGTCGTCGTTGATGTTCTCGCCGCCCAGTTGCCACATGGGCACCATCCACACGTGGCGGTTGGCCCACAACGGACCCCAGGCCACCTGCTCGATGGTATTGCCGCCCTTGAACGACTTGGAAATCACGTCCTCCAGGTCGGTCCACGTCACCGGCGGATTTTCCGAGTCCAGTCCCGCGTCCAGGTAGAGATTGTCGTGGATGTAGAAGAAGCGCACGTCCGGGCCAAAGGGCATGCTCCACACCTGGCCCTTGTGGTCCATGTCGATGCGCAGCGAGGGCCAGATGTCGTCCTTGTTGATCACCGGCGATTGGGCGTAGTACTGCTCCAGGCTGTCGACGATGCCGCCGGCCGCCACCTGCTGGTTCTGCCAGACGCCCACCTGGCCGATGTCCGGCGAGGTGCCCGCCGCCTGCGCCGCGATCAAGATGGTAAAGCGGTTGCCTTCCGGGATCAGGTCCTTGACGGTAAGGCCCTCCACCAATGCCTCGATCTCCTGCTTGACCTCCAGACCCAAACCCTGCGAGAGGTCCCAGCGCCTGGTAGTCCACACCTCAAGCTCAACCGCTTCCGCCGCTGCCGGTTGGGCTTCCTCTTCCTTGGGCGCTTCCTCTTCCGCCGGGGCCTCCGCGGTTTCCATCGGCGCCGCCTGCCCGCAGGCCACGAACAGCGCACCCGCTCCGGCTAGGCCAACGCCGCCGAGAAACGTCCGTCTCAGGATGCGGTCTCTCATTGATTTCTCCTTCCACTTCATGAGACACGCGGTCTATCTGGGCACAACTGTAAACTCTTTCCTGGCGTTAAGGCAACCGCGACTTGCCGCGCTTCTCTATACTGAGACCAGAAGCGGCACACCACGGAGCGCTTGTACGGAAAGGCAAGCCATGGCGGAATGGCGCTACGCAAAATTGACGTGGCCGGAGGTGCGCGAGGCGGCGCGGGAGAAGAAGGCAATTCTGCTGCCGGTGGCGGCTATCGAGCAGCACGGCCCGCACCTGCCGATCGACACGGACAACGTGGCGGCGCTTGCCGTCTGCGAGCGCGCCGCGCAGGCCGCGCCGGACAGACTCCTCTGCGCGCCGCCGATCCACTACGGCTTCAACGAGCACAACCTGGACTTTCCCGGCACCATCTCCGTGCAGGCGCAGCGCTTCATCGACTACTGCTACGACGTAGCGGTGAGTTTCGCCCACCACCGCTTTCCCATCGTGCTCTTCGTCAATGGACACGCCTCCAACGACCCGCTGCTGCAAGTCTCCGCGCGCCTCGCTACGCTGCACGCCGACGCCGCCTGCGCCGTGGTTTCCTACTGGGACTTAGCGCAGGAAGAGGTTGCGCAGTGGCGCGAGTCCGAATATCCCGGCGGCATGGACCACGCCGGTGAGTTCGAGACGTCCATCTACCTGGCGCTGGATCCGGCGCGGGTGCAGATGGACAAGGCGCGGGCCGACTACCGGGTGCGCACCAAGTGGCACTACCGCGACCTGATGGGCGGCTCGCCGGTGAAGTACGTGGACTACCTGAGCAAGATGTCGCAAGACGGCACCGGCGGCGATCCCACCCTCGGCGTGGCCTGGAAAGGCGAACGCATCCTAGAAACTGTAAGCCAGGCGCTCATAGAAATCGTGGACGACCTGCGCACCCTACCCTACGGCCCCCGCGTAGACCACCACGACGAATAGCGGACGCATCGCGCAGACCATCCACCCCGCAACGCAAACCCCGCCAAGGCAATACAAGGGTCTTCAAGAGAGAGGCTACGCTTCTGCCCCCTCTCCCTGGGGAAACCTTTGCGTAACTCTGTCATTCCGGTGAAAGCCGGAATCCAGGGTGCCTTTACAACTAAAGATAGCATGAAGTCAATTCGTTTCACCCCCCATCCCAACCTTCCCCCTCAATGGGCTGACAGGGGTAGGCAACTGTCATTCCGAGCGGAGCGAGGAATCTAGAACCGACGTTTTGCAGCGAGAGCCTTAGATTCCTCTCTCCGCTGCGCTCCGCTCGGAATGACACGAGAAGTCGGATGTAGAATGCCTACCCCTGTAAGCCCTCAATGGGGAAGGGGTTATGCAAGAGTCTCCTGGGGTCGAAAGGAAGCGTCCGGCTACCTTCCTGCCCCCTCTCCCTGGGGAGAGGGCCGGGGTGAGGGGGAAGATTGCGGCGGAGAGGCGGGTTTCTCCTGTCGTTCGGCTTTCCACCGTTGCGCCCGGGCGCGCAGTTCCCTCATGCCGCGCGCCGCCGCCGAACCGGAAGAGCCGCTCATCGCCGCCAATTCCGCCACTTGCGGGTCGTCCGCCAGGGCGTTCACCTGGGTCGTCGTGCGCTCGCCGTCCGTTTCCTTGCGGATGAAGAAGTGGTGGTCAGCGTAGGCCGCCACCTGGGGCAGGTGGGTCACGCAGATCACCTGGTGGTTGCGCACCAGGCTCCACATCTTCTCGCCCAGCACCGCGCCGCTGCGGCCGCCCACGCCGATCTCGATTTCGTCGAAGACCAGCACCGGCGTCTCGTCCGCGTGGGCCAGCGCCGACTTGAGGGCCAGCAGCAGGCGTGACGCCTCGCCGCCGGAAGCGATCGTTGCCAGCGGCTTCAGCGGTTCGCCCGGATTCGGGCTGATGAGGAACGCCACCGTATCGATGCCGCTCGGCCCGCACAGCAGCGGGCGGGGGCCCTCCTCGGTCTCCACCTGGACGCCCTCGGGCGCTTCCTCCTGGGTCACGGCCGCGTCGAACGCCAGGTTTGGCATATTGAGCAGCGCCAGTTCGCGATGCACGGCGGCAACCAGGTCCGGCGCGCCGGCCTTTCGCCGGGCGGAAAGCGCGGCGGCGCGCGCGGCGGCCTCGCCGGTGAGCGCTTCCACCTGCGCGGCCAGGTCTACGGCCCGGTCTTCGCCGGTCTGAATGCCCGCCAGTTCCGCCGCCGCGGCGTCGGCATAGGCCAGGATTTCCGCGACGCTATCGCCGTACTTGCGTTTCAAACTCTCGATAACGTCGAGCCGCGCCTCCACCTCCAGCAGGCGCCCCGGCTCCTGCTCCAGGCCCTCGGCATAGCGGCGCGCGTCCGCCACCAGTTCCTCCAACCGCGCCGAGATTTCCTCGCCGGCGCGCAGGTGCGGCTCCGCTTCAGGATCAAGCTCGGCCAGGCGTTGGAGCGCCCTGACCGCCTCATCCACCCACGCGCTGGCGGGCCGGGCGGGTTCGGCGGCGTCGCTGAGCGCCTGGAGCACGCCGCTGGTGAGTTCCACCAACTCCGTGCTGTGCCGCAGCCGCCGGTACTCGGCGCGCAGGGCGTCCTCTTCGTCCGGCGCCAGCCCCGCGTCGGCAATCTCCTGAATCTGAAAGGCCAGCAGGTCGGCGCGCTGCGCCAACTCCCGCGTATCCCGCCGGAGATGCCGCAGTTCCGCTTGCGCCGCCTGCAAAGCCCGCCAGGCTTGCCCCATCCCCTGCCGCAATTCATCCAGGCCGGCGAAGCGATCGAGGAAGTCCAACTGCAAGTTGGAGCGCAGCAGCGAGAGATTCTCGCCCTGGCCGTGAATATCGACCAGCAGGCGCGCCACCTGTTGCAACGCGCCCACGGACAGGGCGCGCCCCTGGATGCGGGCGGTGGTACGGCCGGAGGCCGCGATTTCGCGGGAGAGCAGCAAGCGGCCGTCGCTATCCGGAGCGATGCCGGCCTCATCCAGCGCCGCCTTCAGGGCCGGGCGCATCGCGCCCAGCGCGAACGTGCCGGCCACACGCGCCGCGGCCGCGCCGCTGCGGACGTCGGCGGCTCCCACGCGGTTGCCGAGCAGCGCGCCAATGGCGTCGATGACGATCGACTTGCCGGCGCCAGTCTCGCCGGTAAGCACGTTGAAACCCGCGCCGAACTCCACCCGCACCGCGTCGATGAGGGCGAAGTCTTGGATTTCCAGGCGCTCCAGCATGGCGCATCCTAGGCGTTGTCCAGGGGAATTCCCAGCTTGCGCACCAGCGTCTCGTAGAAGTAGGTGCGCTCCTGCACGCGGGCGAACTTGCAGGTCTGCGTGGCGGTGGTCAGGTGCATCATGCCCTCGTTGGCCAGGTCGCCCACCGGCAGGCCGTCGATCGTAACCACCGCTTCGTGCTGGTGAAATACCTGCAACCGCAGCCGCGCCGACTGGCGCAGGACGAACGGCGTGGTCGGCCCGCGCAACGCGCACATGGGAATGATGAGCATGTTGCGCACTTCCGGGTGCAGGATCGGCCCGCCGGCCACCATGGAGTACGCCGTAGACCCGGTGGCGGTGGCAATGATCAGGCCGTCCGCGACGTAATCGGCCAGATAGGCGTCGTCGATCCACACTTTGATGTCCAGCACGCGCCGCGCGTGTCCCTGGCTGATCACCGCCTCGTTGAGGGCCGCGGTTTTCTGGCTCGCGCCCTCGATCTGGCAATCGAGCATGGTGCGCTCTTCGATCCAGTACTCACGGTTGAGGAACCGGGGCAGGGTCTGGATTGCCTCCGTGGGCAGGAGTTCCGAGAGAAATCCCAGCCGCCCAAACTTCACGCCCACGATGGGGACATCGTGCTGCGCGCAGAGCGGCGCGGCGCGCAGAATGCTGCCGTCGCCGCCCAGGGTAAAGAGGAGGTCCGCCGCGGGCACGCGCTCGCTCCACTCCGCCTCGGCTTCCACCGGCAGGTGCCACGCTTCGTGCCCCTCTTGCTCGATGTCCGAGCGCAGCACCGTCGCCAGCGCGTGCGCCTGCTCGCGCCCGGGATGGTACAACATGCCAACGTTCACAGCCGTCCGCCTCTTTGTCGCTACTCGCGTCCGGTCAGCGCGCTTTCGATTATACCGCAGCCGCCCCCACGCGGCGCACGCCGCAGACCTCGTCTCCCTAGCTTGCGAAAACCCCCTCTCCCTGGGGAGAGGGCCGGGGTGAGGGGAACAGCGCCGCGCTACGTTATTGCTACTGCCTTGGGGCTTGTCCCCTATCCTGTCGCATCAGAGCCGTGTGAGAATGGAGGGGCGCCACAAGACGCGGTTACGCGGATTGCGCGTTCGCAGTCCTGGCATTGAGGTGTAGGGGCACGACATGTCGTGCCCCTACACCTCAATGCCAGAGATTTACGAGTGCAAGATTTTCACGCGCCGGCCGCGTTCACGCCGTACCGCACCTCAACCTGTTTGCCGGTGCGCGCCGCCTGGTACGCCGCCTCGATGACCTGCAACACGCGCAGCGCGTCATCCAGCGTCACCGCGGGCGGGCGTCCGGTGTGCAGTTCCGCCACGAACCGCCGCATGATCTCATAGGACCAGCGGTGCCCGCCATAGACCGCCATCGGCGTAGGCGCATAGGCGATTTCCTTGCGCGGCGCGCCAGACCAAGCGGGCGCGTCGCTGACGACCTTCAGGCGATTGCCGCCGACGGGCGTCCAGTCGGCCCAACCGTGCAACCCGCGATAGACGAAGCACGAGTCGTATCCATCGGAAAGCGGCGGTTGCGCGTACGCGGCGTGCAGGCTGCCCAGCGCGCCGTTCTCGTACTCCATGGCCACCACCGCCACGTCTTCCAGCGGCGCGTCGATGTATCCCACCGGCCGGGCCGCCAGCGCCTGGACACTCTTGACCTCGCACTGCATGAGGTGCCGCATGAACTCGATGTAGTGCCCGCCAAGCATGTGCAGCACGCCGCCGCCCTCGTTCTCGGCGGTGAACATGAAGTGTGCCGGCTCGCGGCTGCCGGGCCGCACCTGGGTGGTTACCAGCCGGCTCTCCAGCGAGAGCGGCGGGCCGAACACCCCTTGGTCGATGAGTTGCTTCAAGTCCCGCATCGCCGGATGAAAGCGCCAGGGGTAGCCAGCCAGCGCTTTGACCTGATTCCGTTCTACGGCCTCCACCAAAGGCGCCAGATCCGCCGCCGTGCGGGCGAATTGCTTCTCCACGAAGAAGTGCTTGCCGGCCTCGGCCAGCTTGATGCCAACGCCCGGTATTTCGTTGGCGGGCAACACGACGCACGCCAGCGCGAAATCCTCTTTTGCCAAGAGGTCGTCCACGCTCGTGTAGACGCGCGCGCCGGGGTCGAACGCCCGCGCCAGATCCAGCAAGGAAGAATCGCTGTCCTCGCAATAGGCGACAATCTCCACATTGGGAATCTGCTTGAAAGTATGAATGTAGCCCGGCGCCGGCCGCGCCGGATCCAGACTGCCCACGTGCGGGTGGCGCAGCCCAATCATGGCGACCCGCAGCGGTTTCTCAGGTGTCATTGCATCCTCCTTCTGACGTAGCCGAAATCAGACCCGGACCTCATCTTCCGCAGCCTTAATTTCAGGTAGGCGTAATCAGTTTGGCGTCCTTGTCCTCGAAGGGGAAGTCTATACGCGCGCAGCCGTGCCGGTACGACTCCCGCATGGCGAGCGCGATTTCCAGCGCGGCGTAGCCATCCGCGCCGTCGCAGTCCGGCTCCTTGGCGGTTTCCAGGCATTCGATCATGTCGGCAACCGCTTGCGCCGTGGGGCTGGGCAGCCGCTGCGGCCTTGGAAACGCCTCGCGTACCGGACGGTCGGTCTTGCCGCCGCCGGCGCGCTGCCAGAGTTCGAACTCCCGCCCGCCGTCCAGCGCCCGGATGCGCCCCCGCTCGCCGATGATGTCCCACTCCTGCACCGCCGCGCCCGTTGCCGTCATGCGCAAGTACCCGCGCGCGCCGTTGCGAAACGCGACGTAGGCGTTGCCGCCGTGAACGTCCCGGTCGTCGGTCAGGGCTTCCGCGTTGCCCATCTCGCCCACGAGCCAGTCCACCGGCGCGTCGTTGGCAAAGTAGCGCATGAGGTCCATCCAATGGCTGCCGTCGTGGGAGAGCGTGGAGCCACAATAGCCGGTAATCTGAAGCACCGCGCCGATTTCGCCCTCGTCGATCAACCGCTTTGCCTGGCGGTAGAAGGGATGCCAGCGGCGGAGACAGCCCACGCCGAGCTTGACGCCGTGTTGGCGGCAGGCGGCCAGCATCGCTTCCGCCTCGCCGAGCGACCACGCCAGCGGCTTTTCGGCAAAGATGACCTTCACGCCCGCCTCCGCGCAGGCGGCAACCACCGCCGGCCGTTCCTCGGTGCGGGTGCAGACGCTGACGATGTCCAGCCTCTCGCTCGCCAGCAGCGTCTCATGGGATTCATAGACGCGCTCCACGCCCCAGCGCCGCCGGTAGGCGTCGCGCTTCTGTGGATCTACGTCCGCGGCGGCAACCACGCGCACGCGCGGCTCTTCCACGTAGGCCGCCGTGTGCGCAAACGGCAGGATGACACTGGCGTTGCCGTGCACCTCGTCGTCAATCGTGCTGCCGATGCGGCCGCAGCCGATCACACCCACTCGATATGCCATAGATGAGTTTCCCTTGTTTGGCGCTGTCGTACTGAGACGCGGCCTATAGCCCGCAGTCTCATCCCGCAGCGGGCGATGGACGTTGTAAGTGCACTGTTCAGTTTAAGGCAAGAAGCCAGCTAGTCTATCCTAGCTGGCTTCTTGGAAGTCCATCAAGCTATGGAGCGGCGTGGCAACTCAGGCGGCAGCCCGGCTGTCGCCAGTGCTCGCCAGCGCCGCTAGCCGAGGGCGACTTAGCCGCCCATGCGGGCGATGTCGGCCTCGAGCTGCACCTGCGCGATGTCCTGGATGACCTTCATGCCTTCCTCGGCGGTCAACTCGCCGCGCCAGACCTTGTGGAAGCCCTCGCTGAAGAGTTGGCCCTGGAAGCCGCCGTAACCGGACGGCAGACCGGGATAGCGGCCGCCGTTGGGCAGTTCCGCCGCGAACGTGGCGTAATCCGGGTCGTTGGCGATCAGGCCCTGGTAGCCCTCGTGGTTCAGCACGGACTTGCTCACCGGCAGGTTCGTGCCGCCGGACGCCGTGATGACGAAGACCTGGGCGTCCGCCGAAACGGCGTACTGCGCAAAGCGCAGGCCCGCGTCGAGGATGTCCGCGTTGGCCTGCACGAAGACGGCAATGTTCTGGCCGCCGTTGGGCGCGTGGCGCTTGGTCTGAATCGGCGTGTGGATGGCCTTGAAGACGTCGCCGCGCTTGCGCAGCGTCGGCAGGCGGTAGGGGCCTTGCGACTCGAAGACCGTCTTGCCGTCGTGAAACAACTCGCCGCCCCACTCGTCCTTATACGGCGCGAGTTGGTAGGCGTTCATCCAGTCGCTGATCATCTGCGTGGCCCAGATTGCCTCGTCGGAGTCGAAGTTCCAACGGGTCTGTTCCTCGTTCAGCCACTTGAAGCCGGCGCTGCCGGCCACCTGGTCCCAGCGGGTGATGCTGCGCGGGTGGTAGTCCCAGCCCCAGACTTCCGGCGGATTGGCCGCCTTCTGCGCCATCTCCAGCATGTCGTCCCACGTCCAGCCCTCTTCCGGATCGCTGACGCCGGCCGTGGAGAGGATGTCCGGGTTCCAGATCATGATGTTGTTGTTGGTATTGATCGGCAGGCCGGTCAGCTTGCCCTGCCAGGTGGTGCTGACGGTCATGGGCTCGAAGTAGTCGGCCCGCTGCTCGGTCCAGCCCGGGAAGCGCTTCAACTCTTCCTCGTGGTCCACCGTCACACCGGCGGCAAAGAAGTTGGTGCTATCCGGCCAGGCGTGCCAGTGCACCGCCGGGGGCACGCCGCCCGCGGCCGCGGTCTTCGCCTCGTCGGTGCCCTTGCCGGGCACGATCTCGACGAGGATGTTGTCTTCATTCTCGGAGTTGTACTTGACGACCATGTCCGAAAGGCCCTGCACCTGCGGGTGCAAGCCGGTGGAGCCAAAGCCGATGTACGACCAGAACGAAATGATGGTGCGACCGTCGGCCATGCTCATCGACTCTTCGGCCTGGGGCGCTTCATCCTCCGCTGCCGGCGCGTCCGCCGGCGCGGTGGCCGGGGCCATGCCCTGGCCGCAGGCGGCCAGCAAGGCCGAGCCAAGACCGGCTAAGGCGCTGCCATAGAGAAACTTGCGTCGACTAATCCGCTGCACGTGCATCTCCTCCTTCGCACGCTACACAAAAAATCGGAAGCGGCCTCTTCTTTCAAACTCAACTCTACCGGGAAGCCGCCCCGACACATCAGTTCTCTATTAATTGTACTTGCGCCGACACCTTCGGTCAACCTGGATGCTAGAATGGCAAGTACAAAAGCGGCCCTATATAGGGCAACAGGGTTAGGCGCCCTGTCGCGTGCACACGCTGGCCTATTGATAGAAAAGCAATAGCGCGCGACTCCGTCGCGCGCTATTGTCATCTCCGTTGCACAGGCTGCGTGGGCGGAGCGCGGAGGATCGGACTCTCCTAGCCCCCCATCGACTTGCGCACTTTGGCCTCGCGCCGGCGCTGGCGGCGAATAGCCCGCTGGAGCGCCAAACGTTCTTTTTCTGCTTTCGAGCGATAGAAGCGCCGCAAGCGGACTTCCCGCATCACTCCCGAACGGTTTACCGACGAGCGGAATCGCTGCAAGAAACTCTCGAAGCTTTCACCGTCGCGCAAGGTCACTGCTGACAAATCACCCACACTCCTTGTGTTTTCGCGTCGCCACACGTGCAAACACCGCGCTCGCACACTAGGCTACTTAGAATACCATACTTCACGCTGCGCAACAATCCAAGAATCATTCGCCCCCGCCGTTGGCGCGCTCGCGCTCCAGATCGCTCTCCACCATCATCTCGATCAGACCCGGAAAGTCCACGGTCGGCCGCCACCCCAGCTTCTCGCGCGCTTTCGCGCTGTCGGCGATCAAGAGGCTCACCTCCGCCGGACGCAGGAAGCGCGGGTCGGTGCGCACGTAGTCCCGCCAGTCCAAACCCACGTGGGCAAACGCCGCCGCGCACATCTCCTGGATCGAGTGCGTTTCGCCGGTGCCGACCACGTAGTCGTCCGGCTCGTCCTGTTGCAGCATCAGATGCATCGCCCGCACGTAGTCGCCGGCGTAGCCCCAATCGCGCTTTGGCGTCAGATCGCCCATCACGAGTTCCGACTGCGTGCCCAGCTTGATGCGCGCCGCCGCGTTCGTCGTCTTTCGCGTCACGAACTCCAGGCCCCGGCGCGGCGATTCATGGTTGAAGAGAATGCCCGAGCACGCGAACATGTCGTAACTCTCGCGGTAATTCACCGTGGTGTAGTGCCCAAACGCCTTGGCCGCGCCGTACGGGCTGCGCGGATGGAAGGGCGTGGTCTCGCTCTGCGGCACCTCGCGCACCTTGCCGAACATCTCGCTGCTGGACGCCTGGTAGAAGCGAATGTCCCGGTTCACGATGCGAATGGCCTCCAGCATCCGCGTGACGCCCAGACCCGTAATCTCGCTGGTAAGCACCGGCTGCCGCCACGACACCGGGATGAAGCTGATCGCCCCCAGATTATAGACCTCATCCGGTTGCGCGGCCTCCACGGCGCCGATGAGCGAACTCTGGTCCAGGAGATCCCCCTCGATGAGTTCCAAGTCCGGAATGAGCCGCCGCACGGCCTCCGCTTTGGGATTGTTCTGGCCGCGAATGAGACCGTGCACCGTGTATCCCAGGCCGAGAAGATACTCGGCGAGATACGTGCCGTCCTGTCCGGTAATGCCGGTTATCAAGGCCGTTTTCACCACTCGCTCCTCCTACTGCGTCTCTTGAAGAAGTGGGCACAATCGTGTCGAGATACGCCACTGCGGATTCGGCGCGCGCGGCTGGGGCAAGCAGCCAACGGGGGTTGCACGATCAGGGGGGCCACGCTCAGAGCGTACACAGTAATGCTATCATACAGTGGCAGACGCGCGCAGGGGGCGCCGGAAAACACCAAGGGGTGGCAAAGAGGTCGCCACCAGGTCGCCACCAAGTCGCCGCGAGTTCGCAAGGAGACCGACGTGCCGGAAGAACGAGAGCCGCTGACGTTCAAGACGGAGACCGCGCGGGGCGCGCGGACGCTGGCGTTTCCCGCCGAGATTGTGGCGCAGGGGCGCGGCGTGCCCCGCAAAGTCCTCTGCTACGCCCTGACGGACGAGGTGCGCATGGTGCGCATCGAGGCGCGGCGGGCGGACGGCCTGCGCTTCAACGTGCTCGACGAGTACAATCAGCCGCTCAACGACGCGCCGGTGCAATGGGAAATAGTCTGGCGGTAGCGGTGAACGGCCTTTCTCGTCCACGTGAGCCCCAGTCTGCCGCTGCGTTGCGCCGGCGCATCGGGGCCCGCCTGGCGGCGCGGCATGAGACGCTGGCCTGCGTGGAGATCGGCAGCGGCGGCTTGGTTTCCCAGGCTTTCACGGCGGAGGCGGGCAGTTCCGCCTTCTACAGGGGCGCGCTCATTCTCACGGCGGACGCCGCCGCCTGGCCGCGCGCGCTCACCGGAGACGGCGGCTGGCAGACGGAACCGCCCGGCAGCCCGGCGCGCCTGCGCGGACTGGCCGCGCTGGCGCAGGCGGCCTTCGGCGCGGAATGGGGCCTGGCGGTGGAGTGGGAACGCACGCCGCGCGCCGGTACGCTCCATCTGGCGCTGCGCGGCCCGGAGAACGCGACGACAAACGCAACCGCGCCGCTGACGACGGCGGTCGTAGAATCCAGTGCGGCGCGCCTGGTAGCATACGTCCTGGAGCGCGTGAACGCGCGCCTGGCAGAGCAACGCGAGGAATCGCCATGATGCGCGCCACCCAGGAGCGCCCGGCGCTGCTGCTCCAGGTCGAGGCCTACGACCTGCAAGGAGTGGAACACTACAAGCTGACGCTCGTTTGGCAAGAGGACCGCCACACCATCCATGAGGTGCACCTGGCTGCGGACTGCGTGTACGCCAACCCCCAGGCCGGCCACCGCGTCGCGCTCACGTATCTCATGGATACGCCGCTGCGCATGAAACCTCTGGAACCCACTCTATAGCCCCTTTCCCCTTTGGGAGACCTTTGCCTAACCCCTTCTCCTTTGGGGGGAAGGTTGGGATGGGGGGACAACATGGCTTTTCATCATGCTATCCTTAACGTGCAACAGCCCTCTGGATTCCGGCTTTCGCCGGAATGACGGACTTATGTAAACGCCACTTCTGGGAGAACCGCCGCTCACGAAGGAGCAACCATGCCCACGATAGCACGCATTGAAGTTTTCTCGTTCACGCTGCCGTTCAAGGGTCTCTTTCGCACGTCGCGGGGCACCGTGGGCAGCGCCGCCGCCGGCCGCCCGATCGTGCTCACGAAACTCACCGCCAGCGACGGAACCGTCGGCTGGGGCGAGGGTTCGCCTTCCCACACCTGGTCGCCGGAAACCCGCGAATCCGTAGTGAGCGTGCTCCAGGACCATTTCATACCCGCCGTGATTGGGGTCCCGTTGGCAGACTTCGACGGGCTGCACGACGCGATGAACGGCGCCATCGCCCCCCTCTGGGGCCTGAGCATGCCGATTGCCCGCGCCGCGATCGACGTGGCCGCCCACGACGCCCTGGCGCGGCATTACGGCGTGCCGCTGCGCGACCTCTTCGGCCACCGGCGGGCGGACGGCGCGCGCCTGAGTTGGACGGTGACCGGCGGCGATGCGGCGGAAGTGGCGGACAGCCTGCGCGAGGCTGAGGAACGCGGCTACACCAGTTGCAACGTGAAGGTCGGCGGCGCGATGGACTGGGATCTCGAACTGTGCGCGCTGGTGCGGCGCGCCTTTCCCGACGGCTTCCTCTGGGCCGACGCCAACGGCGGCTTTCCGCCCCACGAGGCGCGCCGGCGGATGCATGACTTGGCGGACGCCGGCGTGGCCCTGCTGGAACAGCCGGTTGCGCCGGACCGGCCCGGCGCGGCGGCGCGCCTTGCGGCGGAATCGCCAATCCCGGTGGCGCAGGATGAGGCCGTCAGCGGCCCGGTGCCGTTGCTCACGCTGATCAAACAGGAGGCGCTGACGGCGTTCACGTTCAAGGTCACGCGCACCGGCGGCCTCTGGCCCTCCCGCACTTGCGCCGCGCTCGCCGACGCCGCCGGGCTGATGCTGGTGTGCAGCGGCCTCACCGAGTGCAGCGTGGCGTTCGCCGCCAGCGTCCACCTGGCCGCGGCCTGGGGCATTATGCAGCCGTGCGCTCTCAACGGCCCGCAATTCCTTACCGACGACATCGCCGCCAAAACGCTCCCCCGTGAAGGCGACGCCGTGCTCGTGACGGACGCTCCGGGACTGGGCATCGAGGTTGACGAAGACAAAGTCCGGCATCTCGCCGCGCGGGAGGAATGACAATCATGACCGAGCGCGCCCCTATTCGCACCATCCACGTCGGCGTCGGCCGCCGGGGCCAGTGGCCCCTGGAGGTGTTGACGGCCGATCCCCGGTTTCAGCCGGCGGCGCTGGTGGACGTTTCGCCGGAACTGCTCGCGGCGGCGCGGGCGCACACCGGGCTTGGCGCGGCGGTCTCATTTACGCAACTGGACGAGGCGCTTGACGCCGTAGAGGCCGACGCCGTCATCATCTGCGCGCCCACGATTTACCACGCGCCCTTAGCCCGGCTGGCGTTTCAAGCCAGCAAGCACGTGCTGGTCGAGAAAGGCATGACGACGAACTGGCCGGACGCCATTGCGTTGGTGGCGGCGGCGGAACGCGCCGGGGTGCGCTTCTGCGTCTCGCAGAACTACCGCTACCGCCCCGAGGTGCGCACGCTGAAAGCCGCAATCGCAAGCGGAGACTACGGCACGCCCCACCTGATCGACCTGATTCACCACCGCTACCGGCCCACACCGCGCACGCTGGACTATCCGTTCGCGATGGTGTGGGACATGAGCGTGCACCACCTGGACAACCTGGTCTGCTGCTTTGGGCCGATTGCGGAAGTTACGGCCCGCAGTTTCAGCGCGCCGTGGTCGCAATACCCCCACGACGCCGGGATTGCGGCGACCCTGCGCTTTGCGAGCGGCGCGATTACTACCTACGCCATGTCGCACGTCGCCAGTTTCAACGACTACCGTTTCGCGGTGCAGAGCGCGGAGGGCGTGCTGGACTGGGACGGCGAAAACTGGCAGTGGCAGACCACGCCGGACGCGGACTTTGGCAAAGCGCGGCCGCCGCGGCCCGTTCCCCACGCGCCGGCGCCAACCCGCAGCGAGCACGGCGTGATCGACGACTTCTACCGCTATATCGCGGACGGCGTCGAGCCGGAGATCAGCGGGCGCAACAACCTGGAAGTGCTCCGCGCCTGCGAGATGCTCTGCCGCTCCAGCCAGGAGCGCCGCGCCGTGGAGCGCGCTGAAGTCACAGAATAGGTAGACCCGGACTCGATTCCGTTATCGGAGCGCGCTTCGCGTCATTGCCCCAATTGCGTCATTCCGAGCGGAGCGAGGAATCTAGAGTGCTGAGCCAATCGGACTGTGTGCGGGCATCCTAGATTCCTCGCTCCGCTCGGAATGACAGTCCAGCACAGCGCACTAGTGCTTGAGCGAGGGCGGCAAGGCGAGGAACGCCCCGCGCGCAGGCGCGCACAGCGCGGCGGCAACCGCCCGCGACGGATGGCATGCCGCATTCGAGCAGGGCCTCGCAAAAACGGTGTAGGGGCACAACCGTCAACGTACCCTTTATGCAAAACGGGTAGGGGCACGACCGTCAACGCGCGCGCTACGCATAACGGGTAGGGGCACGACCGTCAATGCCCGCTTTACGCAAGACGGGTAGGGGCACGACATGTCGTGCCCCTACCCGTTGCTCGATTACCGCCTGCCAGAGGGATTACGAGCGGTTCTTGTACTCGTCCAGCACCGCTTCCATGCGCTTGGCGGCCTCGTCGAGGTTGGACTTCACGTCGCCCGGCGATTCACCAAAGATGACCTTGTGCGCCTCGCGCATAATGCCGCTGCAATCGCCGTACGTCGGCCAGTACTGGAAGTTGAAGGCCAGGCCGTTGTACATGCGCTCCAGCATGAAGTCCGTCTGTATCTGCGCCTTTTCCGGCGGCAGGAAGCTGTAATACTGCTCCCACAGCGCGCGGTCGGAGACCGGCAGCGGCTGACCCTGTCCCAGGGCTACCCACTGTTTCCAGCCCTCGAGACCGCCGATCCACTCGGCAAGGAACCAAGCGGTATCGTGGTCCGCATGGGACTCCGCAATCGACCACAGGTGGCCCTGGGAGAAGTGCTTCTGGTCCATGGGGCCGGCGGGATACGTATGGGCCTGCCATTCGAACGGCACGTTGCCCTCATTACGGAAATCGATCCACCAGGGCTCGTTGCCCCAGGCGTCCCACGTGGCATAGTACCCTTGATGGGAACCGAGGCCGCTTTCCTGGGGATTGGCCGCCGACGGCATGCTGCGGTCGGCATACGCCATGTCCTGGTAGATGGTATACATGGCAACGGCGGCCGGACTATTGACCAACGAATTGGTCTGCTCGTCGTCCACCCAGAAGTGCTGGCCGTAATTCCACATCACCGCAAAATTGTCGGAGCCGGTGTTGTTCGCGAGATTCTTGCCGCCCCAGATGTTCTCCTCCGGATTGACGGTGCGCTTCGCAATGTCGCGCAGGTCATCCATCGTCCAGCCTTCGGCCGGCAATTCCAATCCCGCGTTCTGGAAGATGGTCAGGTTGAGATAGATCAAGGTGCCGTTGAAGTCCTGCGCCGTGCCCCAGATGCGGCCTTGATACGACATGGCTTCGTGCATCGGCTGGACGTAGTGGTCCAGGCTGGCAGTCGCGCTCGCTTTGACGCGATCGGTAACGTCGAGCACAATGCCTTGTTCCACGTAATTGGACTTGAACTGCGCCCACATGTTCCAGACGTCCGGCGGCACACCCGCCGTAATCTGAGAGATCAGCTTGGGGTTGTACTCGGAGAAGGGTGTAATGGTCGCTTCCGCCTCATACTCACCGGCAAACGTCTCGTTGAAGACGCCTAAGACGCGCACGTAGCGCTCGAGCACGGCGGCGTTGCCGTAGCTATGGATGGAGAGTTTCCGCAACTCCTTGGCCGGCGCTTCCGCGGCAGCCTCCTTGGGGGCTTCTTTCTCCTCCGCGGCCGGCTCTTCAGCCGCCGGGGCCATCTGCGCCGTGCCGCAAGCCGCCGCGACAACCGCCGTAGCCGCTACGCCGCTGAAGCGCAGAAAGTTTCGCCGTGTTAACATTTCGCCTCTCCTTGCCTGACTGGGGGATGGTCAATCCCATTTACCCATGCCACGACTCTAATCCAGTTGCGAGAGCGTGTCAATCAAGCGGGTAGAGACGGGAAGCGGACGGCGCTCAATATCAACCCCGCGCGGAAGCGGCCAGACTCCCCCGCGCCGGGCGGGTCGGCGGCTTGCCTATGCCGCTCCCCGCGCGTCCCGGGGGCGGCGCAAGGGTTGGAGGCGGCGATAGGTAGCCACCCGCCAGAGCCACTCCACGGGCCCGAAGGAGAAGCGGCTCAGCCACGCCTGCGACCACCACACTTGCAGCGTCCACACCGCGAACACGAAAAGCAAGACGGCGCTGCGGCTCACGAAGCCGGCGTCGGCCAGCGCGTAGGTCAAAACGAGCACGCCCAGGATCGACTGCGTCAGATAGTTCGTCAGCGCCATCCTGCCCACGGCGCGCAGCCGCCGCTTGAGCCAATTGTCGGCGCCCTTGTTCCACAGCATGATGAGGCTCGCGTAGCCCAACGCCGCCGGGATCGTGCCCAGGCTGTTCGGTACCTGCCCCAGCAGCGCGACCTCTCCGGAGTAGTCCGCCGCGGCCGTAAGCGCCGCACCCAGGGCGGCCAGCGCCAGGCCGACGCCCAGCCAATGACCGCGGTCACGCGGTACGTCTTTGCCGGCTTGCCGCCGTCCATGAAGCCCATGCGGTAGAGCGCCGCGCCGATGAGCACCATCCCCGGCCCGCGCGCGATGTACGAGAACCAGGAGAGATACCCCAGCGTGGCGTCCTCCGCCTCGGTGGTAGACCACGTGCCGCCCAGCGGCGCGCCCGCGTTGACAAGGGACTGTCCGTACAAATCGCTGGCAACGCTCACCATGAACACGGCTGCGCCCAGCGCCAGCAGCGCCCGGTTTGGCAGTCTGCGCAGCGGGAGCAGAATGAAGGCCGACACCGCGTAGATCCAGAGCACGTCGCCATACCACAGCGTGAAGTGCGCTATGCCGATGCCCAGCAGCAGAACGTTGCGCCACAGGCTCAGCAGCACGGCGCGCGCGCCGCGCCGGGCGGCGCGGTCGATGAACAGGATTATCCCCGCCCCGAACAGCAGCGAGAACATCCCCATGAACTTCTGGTCGATGAAGATCTCGCCAAAGATGCCCACGACCCAATCCAGCCACGTCTCGGTACCGTCCGCGCTGACGTTGTAGTACGCCGCTTCCACGAACGCGAACGATACGGCGTTCATCAACAGAATGCCCAGCACCGCCACGCCGCGTATCAGGTCGAGGGCGGTGATGCGCGCCTGGTCGCGGATGGGACCGGCGTCTGTGGTCTGGGTTTGTGCTGCCAACGGCATGTGCTCCTCTTGCGAGACTGCGGTCGCTTTCGTCTGCGTTCAAACGTACATTGTGCCAACAAACTGTGGTGAAAGTGTGAAGGCGGCTCTTAATTGTCGTCGTGCGGCCGTTGCCGGCGCCCTCGTACGCGCCCCGCGCCTTGCTCTACCGGCGCCCGAGCGGCAGGCGCTGCCACGCGGTGCGCGCTTCCGGCACGCCGAGCAGCAGCGCGGACGCGGCGTAGACGCCAATTAGCACAAAGCCGTAGAGAACGAGCCGAACGACGGCGGGCGCGCCGGAGAGCGGCGCCAGCCATTGCAACCCGCCACTGGCGGCCGCGGCGGCGAACGTACAGATGAGTAGCGGGAGTATGCCGCCGAGAAAGCGGAATCCCGCCACGCGCCGCGCCAGCAGCAGCCACAGCCAGACCGCCTCCAGCAAGACCGCAAGCGAGATGCCCAGCGCCAGGCCGCCCTGCGCCAGCGGCCGCATGAGCAGCGCGGCCAGCCCGATGCCCAGTCCCATGCTGGCGATGCCGATCAACACCGGCGTGCGCGTATCCTGAAGCGCGAAGAAGCCCCGGTTCAGCACCTCCACCGCGCCGTGCCCGGCCAGGCCGATCGCAAAGAAGAGCAGCGCCCAGGCGGTGAGGTCGGTGGAGGCGGCGTCGAACTCGCCCCGCTCCAAGAGCGCGGCCACCACCAGCGGCGCGAAGAGCATCAGCCCGGCGGCGGCCGGCAGCAGGAAGAAGAGCACGGCGCGCATGGCCGCGGTGAGTTGCCGCGCCAGCAACGGCGTGGGACCGGAGACGGCGGCGGCGGCAAAGCGGGGAAACCAGGCCCGCGCCACCGACATGCCAAACACCCCCAGCGGCAGCATCATCAGAATCCAGGCATAGTGCAGCGCCGCCACCATGCCCTCCCCCAGCGTGGAGGCGAGCGTGACCGTGATGAACATCAGCGAGAGATGGACGGCGACCAGCCCGGCCATGCGCGGCGCGGCGCTCCGTATCAGACGCTTCAGTTCCGGCAGGCGCGGGTCGAGGGTCAGGCTAAGGCCCGGTCCCAAGGCCCGGAAGGCGGGAATCTGCACGAGCACGTGCAACACCGCGCCAATCACCACGCCGGCCGCCACGCCAAAGATGCCCCACCGCAGCGCCAGCGCGACGGCGCCGGCGACGATTGCCAGATTGTAGAGCAGCGGCGCCAGGGCGGGCAGCAGGAAGTGCCGCCGGGTGTGCAGCGTGGCCGTGAGCACTTCGCTGGCGGCGAGGAACAAGGGCGAGAAGGCGACGATGCCCAGCAGCGCGACGGTGAGCCGGCGGGTCTCGCTATCGAAGCCGGGCGTAAAGAGCGGCACGATCAACGGCGCCAGCAATACGACGCCGACGACGAAGAATCCCACCGCCATTATCACGGCGTTGAGCGCCGTGCTGCAGAACGCCCGCGCGGCGGCGCGGTCGTTGCGCCCCAGCGCCTCGCGGTAGAGCGGGATGTAGGCGGAACTCAACGCGCCGCCGGCAAAGAGCAGAAACGCCAGGTCCGGCAACCGGAATGCCGCTACGTAGGCGGCAAACTCATTCGACGTGCCAAACTGCGCGCTGATGGCTACCTCCCGCGCTAACCCCAACACGCGCGAGAGCACGAAACTCGCCATCAGGATGGTCGCGCCGCTCACCACGCTGCCGCCCCCGGCGCGCAGCCACCAGAACCGCCAGGGGAATGCCGGCTTGTCAGAAGCAGACATGATGAGATGGCGCGCAGTACGCGGGAACAGCGGCATTGGCGGGAAAGACGGAAAGGACGATGCTTATGAGCCAACGGCACGCGCTAGAGAAGCATCTAGCGCAAGCAGCGCATCCGTTCATCTCGAGCCGAGAGAAGCATCCGTTCGTTCTCACCCGAGAGTAGCATCCATTCGACCTAAGCCGAAAACAGCATCCGTTCGTCCTAAAAGACCTCTGTATTACCCCTTCCCCATTGAGGGGGAAGGTTGGGATGGGTGTGAAACGGCTTGGCTCTTTGCAATCTTTAGTTGAAAAAGCTCCCTGGATTCCGGCTTTCGCCGGAATGACGGCGTTACGCAAAGGTCTCCTAAGCCGAGTGTCGCATCCGTCCGTCCCAAGCCAACAGTAGCATCCGTCCGTCCCAAGCCGACGGTCGCATCCGTTCGTCCTGAGCCGACGGTCGCATCCGCTCGTCCCAAGACGACTGTTGCTTCCGTTCGTCCTGAGCCTGTCGAAGGATGAACGGATGCGGGCCAGGGACACGGACAAGTGTCGCTTCCACTCCTGGCTAACCGTGCCGGCGCCGGGCTTGCCGTAGACTCCAACCATGAGCGGCGCTCTGTCCAACCTTCTCGACACTTTCGCGGTAGATTCCTGATTCAGAGGAAAGGGGAACTATAGGCTCATACTAGCACAGCGTAGAGGAGCGCCAATGCGGCCAACTCTCAGGGAGCAGAGGGGCGCTCCCTCAATGTTGCCGCCCTGACTATCCCGCAGCGAGAGTCACTAATGCACGCCCCGTGCTGCTCTCTTGGCGGCAGTTCCGCGTGCTCCGGCGGGGGACAAGCCCCAATGCCGTCGCATTAAGAGTAGAGAGTCACGAGTATGAGCCCCTACGCGGCTTGTCAACCCGGTGTAGGGGCACGACATGTCATGCCCTTACACCGGGTTGACGAGAGATCAAGCGCATTAGCAGCGCGGGTTCTGCGTGGTTGCCTTAGTCAGAAGTTAATGCGACAGCATTGGGGACAAGCCCCCGCGCTCCGTTTACGCGACCACATCTGGGCGCGCCGCGGCTTGCGGAACGCGCTACCGGTCCCGGCGGCATATCGGCGCAAGGCTGGGAGACGGAAAGCGGCTGGACGATGCTACCGGCTGGAGTAGGCCCGGTCCAGCAGGCGGTCGAACCGCGACTCTTTGCGCAAGGGGTCGAACGTAGCGGCGCTCAATACAAGCAGGAGGATTGCCCCAGGATTGCCGTTTTTCACGGTAGCGTCCAAGCACGCTTCAAGATGATGGAAAGCGCCGTCTATGTCGCCCCGCTCAAGGCGGCTTCTTGCCTGCTGGCAGTTGTGCAGGAAGTCCTGGCCGTCCACGGCAAGGCCGCTCGGCATGGCCGCCAGTTCCTCGTATTCACTTCCCAAAGTCTTATGTGCATCGGGCAGGCTGCGGTAGGCACGATAGGCGAGCGCGCTAAAGCGCGGATCCGGGCGCAAGGCGTCATAGTCTGATGCGCACAGAATGAGGAGGAGCGTCCTGCCGTGACCGCCCTTTGTCATATCGCTGTCATTCTGACTCAGGGACGCTTCGAGATGAGCAAGAACCCCGTCACGGTCTCCACGCCTCAGGCAGAAGCTCGCCTGCTGGAAGTTCAGCAGAAAGAGCCTATCGTCCGCCGCGAGCCCGGCTTGGACCGCCGCCTCAGCCTCGTCCTCTCTGCCCAACGTTTCCAGAACACCGGCCAGATTGCTGTAAGCGCCCGCCAGTCCCACGTCTCTCCCATCGTCAGACTTCTGCAACGCCGGATGCGCCTTGTACCAGTCCACAGCCGCTTGCAGGTGCGTCAACGCGCGCTCATGCTCGCCGATGGCGTTGTATGCCAAGCCAAGATCGCTGTGCAGGTCGTCGTCGCGGTTTGGCGACGCAAGTTCCCGTTCTAAGCGTGCGATAATCTCGTCGTAACGGCCCTCAGCATACTGGCGGCGGTACTTGCTCGCATACTTCCAGATCGCGAATTTCGGGCGCAAGCGGATGCGCGGCAATTCCGGAATCCACCAGCCGAACGTGTGGAGCAAGATGTGAACCAGCCACTTCCTGCCATAGTGCGCGCGGAGCAGTCCGCGGTTGAGCGTCTCCACCTCGCCCAAGGCCGCGACGGCTTCCCGCTCCGCTTGCGCATGTTCAGCGCCCCGCGCCACCCGGTGCTCGATAGCGTCCGCCAGGTGCGCGCGCAATTCGTCTCTGGCCTCTTTACGTTTCGGCGGGGGCAGTCCCGCCACGGCCTTGCGGAGAAAGCGTTTCGTTTCCGGTGTCAAGCGCGCCATCGATAGCCTCCACCAGTGTGCGCCACTGTGCGCGGCGTTCATCCAGCGCCTGGCGGCCGCGCGCCGTCAGGCGGTAGTAGCGGCGGCGCGGCCCGCGCGGGCTGTCTTGCCAGTAGGGCGTCACCAGCCCCTCGGCTTCCAGACGGTGCAGCGCCGGGTAGAGCGTGCCCTCCTTGAAGGCGAGCACGCCGTTGGTGCGCTCCCGCAGCGCCTCGGCAAGCTCGAACCCGTACATGGGCCGCGCCGCCAGCAGGTCGAGCAGCAGCAGGCTGGCCGTGCCTTTGCGTAATTCGCGTAACATGTATATAGAATATCTAAGTAGCTTGTCGATTGCAAGGGGCGCGGTCAAGGAAATTGGACGGTTTTCTCCGTACCTCGGCAGAATCTCCTCCGAACGCCAGCGCCGTACCGTATAATAGACCCCAAGAGGTCCCCGCACGCGTGAGCCATCCCCTTTGCACCAGAGGAGAGACTGCCGGTGATACGGAACGATGCCGCCGGGAGAACGGGCCTGAGCGCCGCGCCTGAGCCCCTTGCTCCCACCAACGAACCCGCGTCCGACGCCAAGCTGGTTAAGCAGGGCCTGACCTTCGACGACGTTGTGCTCATTCCCGCCTATTCCGCCGTGCTGCCCAAAGACGCCGACACCCGCGCGCGGCTGACCCCGGCGATTGCGCTCAATATCCCGCTGATCTCCGCCGCCATGGATACCGTCACCGAAGCGCGGCTGGCGATTGCGCTGGCGCGGGAGGGCGGCCTCGGCGTGATTCACCGCAACCTGGCGGTAGACGTCCAAGCCGCCGAGGTGGACAAGGTCAAGCGTTCGGAAGCCGGCATGATCGTGGATCCGATCACCCTGGGGCCCAACGCCACCGTGCGCCAGGCGGTGGACCTGATGGAACGCTACCACATCTCCGGCGTGCCCATCACCGAGAACGGCAAGCTGGTCGGCATCCTCACCAACCGCGACATCCGCTTCGAGGAAAATCTCGACCAGCCGGTGGTGAACGTGATGACGAAAGAGAATCTCGTCACCGTCCCCGTCGGCACCACGCTGGAAGAGGCAAAAGAAATCCTGCGCCGCCACCGCATCGAGAAAGTGCCGGTGGTGGACGACGCTTTCATGCTCAAAGGGTTGATTACGGTCAAGGACATCGCCAAGAAGATCCAGTTTCCGCTGGCGACCAAGGACGAAAAAGGCCGCCTGCGCGTGGGCGCGGCCGTGGGCACGAACGTGGAAGGCATCGAGCGCGCCCAGGAAACGGTGGCGGCCGGCGTTGACGTGCTGGTGCTGGACAGCGCCCACGGCCACTCGGCCGGCGTCATCGAGACGCTGCGCAAGCTCAAGACGTTGTTCGACGTGCCGGTGATCGCCGGCAACATCGCCACGGCCGCCGCGGCGGAAGACCTTATAGAGGCGGGGGCCGACGCCTTGAAAGTCGGTGTGGGGCCGGCCTCCATCTGCACCACGCGGGTCGTGACCGGCACCGGCGTGCCCCAGATTACGGCCATTGCCGACGTGGCCGGCGTCGCCACCCAATACGGCATCCCCGTGATCGCCGACGGCGGCATCCAGTTCGCCGGCGACGTGGCCAAGGCGATTGCCGCGGGCGCGGATACGGTGATGATCGGCTCGCTCTTCGCCGGCGTGGAAGAAAGCCCCGGCGAGGTGGTGCTCTACCAAGGCGAGCAGTTCAAAGAGTACCGCGGCATGGGCTCGCTGGGCGCGATGAAGGCGCGCACCGCCAGCCGCGACCGCTACTTCCAGGACTACATCGGCGAGGAATCGAAACTGGTGCCGGAAGGCATCGAGGGCCGCGTGCAGTACAAAGGCCCGCTTGCGGCCATGGTCACCCAACTGGTCGGCGGCCTGCGCCAGGCCATGGGCTACTGCGGCGCCGCCACTATCCAGGATATGAAAACCGACGCCCGCTTCGTCCGCATGTCCCCCGCCGGCCTCCGCGAAGCCCACCCCCACGACGTGATTCTGACCAAAGAAGCGCCGAACTACTCGCGGTAGCGATGGGTGTGCTCACCTTGGAAAGTTGACGGTATGGGCGCTCAAATTGCCTTGCAGATCGATGAAAGCGCCTTTCGCGACCCGGCCTTCATGGCAAACCGGGACGCGCCGGTTCACCGGTGGGTTCCCTGGATTGCCGGCTACTCGAAGCACTTCGTTGAAGACGCCATCGCCCGTTACACGAATGGTCAGTGTGTGGTCCTGGACCCATTCGCCGGTGTTGGGACCACCCTCGTTGAAGCCGACCTTGCCGGGCATGAAGCCGTTGGCTTTGAGATTAATCCCTACGCTGCCTTTGCTTCGCAAACGAAGCTGAACGCGCATCGGCTAGACCCAGACACTTTGCGGGAAACAGTTGAAGCGTTTCGCGCATTCATGCGCAATGCTCTCCAAGATGATGTCGGACCTCGTACCCAACCTCCCCCCGGATTCCGCACACGCTCCCCGTTCTATAGTTCCAGAGTCGAGCGTAAAGTGCTGCTGGCGCTGGACTTCATCGGCGAGCAAGATGCGCGCCTTGCAGATATCTTTCGGCTCGCATTTGCGTCATCGATGGTTGACTTCTCCAATTACTCGTACGAACCAAGTCTGGGCCGCAAAGTGACTGTCGGACGTCCCGAAGTGGATGATTTCCCCGTGGCTGAGGCGTTGACCAAGAAGGTTTCGCAGATGGCAGACGACGTGGCTTGGTACCGCCGCGCAAGGATCGCAAGCGAGCGGCGGAATGGCCGCGTCTTGGAACAGTCCTTCTTCGATGGTTTTCACAACGTCGGCCAGCAAAGCATAGACTTGCTCATTACCTCGCCGCCCTATCTCAACAATTATCACTACAATCGGAATACACGACCGCATCTCTATTGGTTGGGGTTTTGTCGTTCTCCGAAGGACTTCAAGCGCTTGGAGAAGATGAACTTCGGCACCTATTGGCAGAATGCCCGAGATCGGGAAAACGTCGAGCTAGATCCATCGATTGGAGATGGCGATATCGAGCGCACACTCGACCTGGTGCGCAAAAAGAACCCAGAGAAAGGAATCTACGGCGGGCATGGTTGGGCCAACTATGCGGCGCTGTACTTCAACGATTGCGCCCGTTTCGCACGGGGGGCGAGTTGGTGCCTCAAACCCGGCGCAACCGCTCTGATTGTGATTGGCAACAGCATCTTGCAGGGCGTCCCAATCCCAACGGATCGCTTCCTGGCTAGGATCGCAGAAACGCATGGCTTCAAAATCGTTGATATCCACGTGCCGCGAGGAACGCGCGTGGGGAACAGTATCATCAATTCCAGCGTGCGCGCGGGCGCCGTGAACGGGCATCGACTGTACGAATCCGTCATCGAAATGCGCTGCCTATGACGGTCGAACTTTACGATCCGCTTACGTATGACAACCTCATGGCGGGGATGGTTCTGCATTTCGAGAAGCAAACCAAAGAACGCCTGGACGGCATTGCGGGTGTCGCCGGACCAGGGATATACGCATTGTTCTACTCGGGATCATTGCCCGTCTACACGCCGATATCGGGTAGTGAGAGACCGATTTACGTTGGCAAGGCTGTACCGCCCGGTTCGCGAAAAGGGGAACAGGTGGATGTAGGAAGCCCTGCATTGCAGCGCAGAATCAGAGAGCATGCCAAGTCCATCAGCGAGGCGAGCAACCTTGAAGTATCCGATTTCTCCTGTCGCTACTTGGCTGTCGTCCCGGTCTGGATCACCCTGGCGGAACGATTCCTGATCGACTACTACAAGCCGGTGTGGAATCTGTGCCTGGAGGGTTTTGGCGATCACGACCCGGGTAGTGGCCGGCGGAATAGCCAACGAAGCTGGTGGGATACGCTGCATCCCGGCAGAAGATGGGCGAATAGGCTCACTATTGGCAGGAATGTCGCTGACGCGGGGAAATTGGTGAAGGACTTCATTTCCTCGAGCTCCAGTGGATGAATGTGAAAAATAGCGGCTGCCTGAATCAAACAGGCGGAAGAGGGTAATTCCCAAACTCTCCAATAGGGTTTCTGACATGCCGTCCGCAATTGAATGGACAGACGAAACCTGGAATCCGGTAACGGGCTGCACGCGCGTTTCGCCCGGCTGCGACAATTGCTACATGTACGCGATGTATCCGCGCCTAAAGGGCATGGGGGTTAAAGGATACGGTACCGCTCCAAGCGATGTTCAATTGCTGCCTGAGCGATTGAGCCTACCGCTAACATGGAAAAGGCCAAGGCGTGTATTTGTCAATAGTATGTCTGATCTCTTCCATCCCCGTGTCCCTTTTGAGTTCGTATTCGAGATGTTCAGAGTGATGGAGCAAGCGGCATTGGAGCGCGGTCACATTTTCCAAGTGTTAACGAAGAGACCGGGCAGAGCTGTTGGTTGGTGGAAGCAATACGAAGAATTCTTTCCCGATGGCTGGCACCCTAACATTTGGATCGGCACATCTGTAGAAAACCAGAAGTATGCTCCACGCCTCACCGTCCTTGCGCGACTGCCTGCACCCATACGGTTCGTCTCTGCCGAACCTTTGTTGGAACAGATCGAGCTAACCCCCTGGCTAAGAGACGGTACGCTTCAGTGGGTAATAGCCGGGGGAGAGAGCGGCTTCGGCGCTAGGCCCATGGAGCTAGACTGGGTACGAAGCCTGCGCGACCAGACCGCAGACTTCAAGATTGCATTCTTCTTGAAGCAGCTTGGAGGGGCGAGAAACAAACGCGGCGGAGACGCTGCTGTGATCGACGGCCGCCAATGGCGGCAAGTGCCCGTAGCACAAAAGGATCCACACATTCAATGACAATCGCTTTCGGATGAGCTTGGACTAAGGAGCCTGCTAGTGCCGAATTCGTCACAAGAACTCCCACCTGACTGGTACGTACCCCGCATCTCAGCTATAAGCCCTACCGGGCCGGAAATTCCGCTGGCAGTGGGTGAGACTGTTGACCTCAGCGTGGAGATCGAGCCTTGGCAGACCGTGCCGGTGGAGCAGGGGTGGCGGCGGCGGGGGGCGCCGGTGCTTTCTACGACCAACACCAGGCAGGACTGGTCGCGGGTGATGCTCTACATGCCGGGCGTCATTCGCGCCGACGGCGTGTACAAGATGTGGTACGTTGGCACCTCCGGCCCGCCGCGGCCCGCCAACTGCCATCTGGGCTACGCAACCTCGCGCGACGGCATCCACTGGGAGGAATATCCCGGTAACCCCATCGTCACCGACCAGGCGTTTCAGGACGCGGTCGGCTGGGGGTGGTGCTTTCAGAGTCCGTTCGTGCTCTACGACCTGGAGCGGCGCATCTACCGCATGTGGTTCTCGGCGCTCACCCATTGGGAGCAGACCGCCGTCGGCGAACTGGTGGAGATGACCCAGCAAGTAGGCTACGCCGAAAGCGCGGACGGCATCGCGTGGGAGTTTCACCCGCAGCCGGTCACGCGCAGCGGGCGCTGTCCCTCGGTCATCCAGGAGGACGACGGCAGTTTCACCATGTGGGTGAACGCCCGGCCGGAAGGCGACCCCGACCCCAGTTCGATCTACGGCCACGTCATGGTCTTGCGCTCGCCCGACGGCGTCCATTGGGAAGAGATTGCCGACGTGCTCCAACCGGCGGGCATCTACAAATCGTGCGTTTATCCCTTTGTCATGCGCGACGGCCCGGGCTTGGTCATGTGGCACGGCGGCCACCGCGCGGCGTTGCACGACGACGTGCGCTTCACCCGCGCGCAACTGGACGACGCCTACGGCGATTGGTTCGACCTCACGATTGCCCGCTCAGCCGACGGCCTGGCATGGACCGAACGCTCTAATCTTCCCGTCTTTCCCCCGAACGACGATCGCGACGCCTTCGACGCCCGCTATACCTCCACGCCCCACGTGCTCAAAGAGCCGGGCCGCTACACGCTCTACTACTCCGCCCGCGACATGCAGGAAGGCTGGCTGCAAGCCGACGGTACCCCAGGCCCCGGCCGCGGCTTCGCCTACCGCCATATCGGCTACGCCACGCTGGACGCTGAGGAACACACCGACCCCACGCTCAGCTATACGTGGTTAGTTGACGGCGAGCTTTATTCTCGTCGTGCGCACTCTCTGAATTACCGCCCGAAATCCCCAGGGGCCCAATATGTCAAGTGCAGGGTCCAAAATGCTAACGGCTCGGCCCACTACAACTGGAAACTCGTCGTTAGAGCTTAGCTGTCAATATTCGCAAAGAAGGCAAGGATGTCTGCTATGCCCACTAGGAATCCATGGAATCGTCAACAGTTGTTGGTAGCGCTCGAATTGTATATGCGAACTCCGTTCAACAAGATTCAGAGCAACAACCCTGAAATCCGGCGAGTTGCAAGTGCTATTGACAGGACTCCTTCGGCCGTGAAATTGAAACTCGGAAACTTCGCCAGCCTTGACCCTAAGGTCCTAGCCTCAGGCCGTAAAGGGCTGCAACATGCATCTTCTAAAGACCGTGAAATCTGGGAGGAAATGCAAGGCAACGTAGAGTCTTTCGCTGTCGATTCCTATCGAGCAAGAGTGGAACTTGGGGTTGAGGAAGAATCGGCGGAATACTCTCTCGAAGGCAAATCTGTCGATGACCGGATTGGTGAAGATCGGCCTGTGCAAACCACTGCACGCACCCATCAGGCGTTTTTTCGATCACTCCTCTTAGGTGCTTACGAGGGTCGGTGCTGCATTACTGGTTTATCAGTGCCCCAGTTGCTTGTCGCAAGCCACATTGTTCCGTGGCACGACGACAGGTGCAACCGACTAAACCCATGCAACGGCCTTCTCCTGTCTTCGTTGCATGACAAGGCATTTGATATCGGATTAATTACAATTGACGACGACATGACTGTCCGGGTATCGCGGAAAGAAGCAGACGAAGATGACAGGTTCTATGTGGCTGCAATTCAGAAGTACAATGGGATGCAAATTCGCCTTCCCTTGATGTACGAACCGGGAAGGGAGTTTCTGGCTTACCACAGGGAACACATCTTTCAAGGATGAACTCGGACCGCATATGCTCGCTCTAGAGCACAGTAGTTCGTTCAGCAGGAAAAAGTAGCAAGCATTTACTACTGTCGTGTATCCTCCAATTCAGACTGGATTTCCTGGATATCCGGCGGCCAGGTGCTTTTGATGAATGAGAGAATTGCCCAGATGTCGCCGTCGCTGAGGTTTTCGCTGAAGCCGGGCATATTGCTCATGTAGTCGCTGCCGATCACGGCGGTGGAGCCGTATTTCGTCACGTCGAAGAGCAGCCCGTCGCTGTGGTGCCAGGTGTGGCCGGTGGCGTCGTGGGGCGGGGCGGGCAACATGCCGTCTTCATCGCGTTCGCGCCAGTTCGGCTGCCCTTCCAGGTTCGCGCCGTGGCAACTGGCGCAGTGCAGTTGGTAGAGGACTTCGCCGCGAGCGACCAGCGCCCGGTCGCTGGCGTCCGCCCGCTGCGGCGCGTCGGCGTTCCAGACGAACAGCCACAGGCCCGCCAGCCCGATGGCAACCGCGACCACGGCGGCGGCGCCAACGAACAGTGGCTTTGCCAGCAGTCCGCGTCCCTCTATGGGTCTTCTCTTGCTCATGCTCGCTGCCCTCGCGTGCCGGTCTTCAAGGAATCGGAGCGGGCTCTTTCCCGCCTAGAGTTCAGGCTGCGCGTTGGATTGCATTCGGAATCACGCAGTCTTCCAAACACATTGTACTATGCCGGTGCAGAGCCGATACGAGAGTAGGTTCTTTCTCGCAACCTCAACCGGAGATGACGCGGCGCTCTTTCTCGCGCCATCCCGGTTATCGTGCGGTAGTAGGGGCGGTTCGCGAACCGCCCCTACGCGGATTACTTGCCTTCCCAGTCTTTTCGGTACTCCATTACGTCACGTAGCGCGGGGGCTTGTCCCCCGCCGGAGCAAGGAAAACCAATTCGCAAGATCGAAGAACGAAGCCGCAGGTTACAAACCTGCGCTACCAGAAATCTGAGCCACCGCTTTCACACACATTGCGTTGATGCGACGGCATTGGAGCCTGTCCCCCGTATCCGACCATGCGGTAGGGGCGGTTCGCGAACCGCCCTTACGCGGATCTGTCGCCTTCCCGGACTTTACGCTGCTCCACTACGAAACGTAGCGCGGGGGCTTGTCCCCCGCCTCTTGGGCGCCACCTCGCTCACACCACCGCGGGCAAGGCGCGCAGCGTGGCAATCAGTACCGTCATTGGCGTACTATACACACATCCCGCAGCATACGGCAGCGCGGAAACTCGAGAAAGCGAGCAACAATGGCAACGAATGGTGATCCAATTGGCGTAGCCGTGATTGGCTGCGGCAGCATATCCCATCCTCATTTCGACGGCTGGCAGCGGTTGGAGCGCGCCGGCGAGGCGCGGCTGGAAGTGGCCTGCGACAGTGACGTGGAGCGGGCCGAAGCCAGAGTCCGGCAGTATGGCGCGCGGGCGGCGGCAACCGACTTCGCCGAGGTGGTGCAACGCCCGGAGGTGCAGGCGGTGGACATCTGTTTGCCGCATCACCTGCATCTGCCCGCCATACTGGCGGCGGCGGAGGCCGGCGTTCACGTAATCTGCGAAAAGCCGCTGACGCTCGATCTGGACGAATCCGTTGCAGCCATCCGCGCCTGCCGCGACGCCGGCGTCAAGCTCATGATCGCCGACCGGGACCGCTTCGAACCGCCCGCCCGCGCCGTGAAGCGCATCCTGGACGCCGGCCTCATCGGCGACGTCTACCACGTGCTGGAGCGCCACATGCTCCACAAGGACGTGATCACGCAGGGTTCCCGCTCCAACATGGGTTGGAAACTCGGCAAAGCCACGGCCGGCGGCGGCGCGCTCCACCGCGACGGCTGCTACTACATCGATACCCTGCTCTTCTGGGAGGGCAGCGGGGTCAAGCACATCGCGGGCGCGGAGTTCGATAACTTCCTGTGGGAAACCGCGGAAATCGAGACCACGTCCCACGTGCTCTTCCGCTTCAACAGCGGCGCGATCGGGGTGTTCGAGATGGTGTGGTGCTTGCAGGGGCCGCAGCACCGCCAGATCGTCATCAACGGCAGCGAGGGCTACCTGATTATGGAGGGTGGAATTGGGCATGGCTCCGATGCCACGATCACCCTCTACAGCAACAAACTGCCTTGGTTGACGTTCGAAGAGCCGCAGGTTGCTCAAGCCTTCGCCGATTGCACTTTCGAGCAGCCGCGCCGCAACAATCCGGAAATGGCCAATGAAAAGCTGGTGCTGCACGTGCCCTACGCGGCGGGCTTCTACGCGCAAGAGAAGGAACTGCTGACAGCCATCCGCGAGGACCGCGAGCCGGAGTCCAACGGCATCGACGGCGCCCGCTCGCTGGAGGTGGTGGAAGGCGCGTATCTGGCAGCGCAGGAAGGACGGCTCATCGAGTTCCCGCTGCGGGATTGGGAGTCGTTGCGCGGTCCGGTTTGAGGTTCGCGCTTGAGGATAATGGGAGCGCGGGATGAAAGTGGATCCGGCGCTGGAGTGATTGAGCGATTGGAGGCCGTTGGCTGCGGTGATAGGCCACTTGGCAAACTGATCACTGTGCAGACGGCAAGAAAGGGTGATATTCATGCGCTATCGTCCGCTGGGAAACACAGGTCACGACGTATCCGAGGTTGGGCTGGGAACCTACCCGCTGGGGGGCGCGCTCATTACGAGCGGCAGTTACTGGTCGGGTCCGGCCACGTACGGCACCGTGACGCTGGAGACTGCGGTAGAGACAATTCATCACGGCCTGTCGTTGGGGCTCAACTTCATCGACACCGCGCCGGTGTATGCGGAAGCCGAAGTCTACATCCCTGAAGCGTTGCGCCAACGCCCGCCCCACCTCCAGGGCATGGAAGTCTTCGTGGAAACCAAAGGCGGCGAGCACGTTCGCCCGGTCGCGGGCGGCGGGCCGCCCGTGCTGGCGCGGGACTTCTCCCGCGACGCCTTGCGCGCCAGCGTGCACCGCAGCAAGGAACGCCTGCAAACGGACCTCATCGAAGCTGTGCTGCTGCATAGTCCGGTCGCCAGCGAGATGGGAGAAGACCCGCTGGGTCTGCTGGTCGAAATGCGCGCGGAAAGGCACGTCGGGCACATTGGCGTCTCCGGCAGCGACGTGACGGAAGCCATCCGGCTCATCGAGGAAGACGGCCGCGCGGAGATCATCCAAATCGGGTTCAGCCTCTTGGAACCGGAACCCACCGAGCGGCTCCTGCCTCTGGCCGAAGAGCGCGGCATCGGCATCGTCATCCGCTCGCCGCTCGCCTCGGGATTTCTCTCCGGCTCGTTCACGGCAGACCATGAATTCGAGCCGGACGACCACCGCAGCCTCATGCCGCGGGAGCGGTTCGCCGCGCGGCTGCGGGAGGCGAATTCTTTCATGTGGTTGGTCGATGAGGGCGTGGCGGGGAGTTTGAGTGAGGCCGCTTTGCGGTACATCCTCAGCTTTTCCGGGGTAACGTCGGTGATTCCCGGCGCCATGAATCCTGAGGAGCTCGAGCAGAACGTGGCGATCTCCGACAAAGGCCCCCTGCCGGAAGCGGCGCTGGCGCGCATCGCGGAAACGCAGCGGGAGTTGGGGTTGCTGGCATAGGTCCGGTCGCCCGCTCTCCTTCTGACCCAAGAGAGCAGGTGTGGCAGAGCTTGTGTCTCACGCGCAAAGGCGGGGGACAAGCCCCAATGCTGTCGCATTAAACACAATGAGAGTGAAAACAACGCTCGTTTCTCCGGTAGCGCAGGTTTGTAACCTGCGTCTTCCGTAGGGTCAATCCATTTCGTTCTCACTTTGCTTGCTCCGGCGGGGGACAAGCCCCCGCGCTACGTTTACGCGACAGCATTGGGGACAAGCCCCCGCGCTACGGGGTCAAAACAGTGACCGGCATTCCCGCGCACGCGGGAATCCATCTTCCCCCGCCTACCTCTTCGCGATTTCCCGTGCGGGGGACAAGCCCCCGCGCTACAGGACTTAAAGCAAAGTCCGTCATTCCCGCGCTACGGCGCCCGTAGGGGCACGACATGTCGTGCCCCTACGGGCGCAGACGGCCACGCCATCGGCTCCCAGGCCATCGCCGCGACAGTGCGCTCGTTGCGTTAGCGAGCCCTCACGTGTTGCATTCGCGGGAGCGATTTCGTAATAATGTCAGGCAAAGATACCGTTGGTCGTGTCTTGGCAAGCGAAAGGAGGTGGCGTGACCGGTTTTTGGCCAGTGGCGAGAGTGCGGCAGAGCCGCGCGTCGCCCGTACGTTCAGTTCGTGTTGCTCTCATGCGAACGGCTTGCCGCAGGGGCAAGCAAGGAGGTAAGGGAAATGAAGACCGGTGACAGCGAAACCCGTTTGACGCGACGCTCGGCGCTGTGGCTGGGCGGCGGCGCGCTGGGCGCAATCGCCCTGGCCGCCTGCGGCCAGGCGACCATGCCCGCGGCGACAACGGACGATGCCCCAGAAGAGAAGGAAGCCAAAGAGCCGGAGCCGCAGGCAGAGCCCATTACCCTGGATTGGGCGCTCTGGGGCGACTCCACCTGGGTGGCAGCGGCGCAGGCCGGCGCCGATGCGTACACGGCGGACAACCCCAACGTCACCCTAAACGTCCTCGGCGTAAAGGACAGCCCGTCAGTCTACATCACCTCCTGGGTGGCCGGGTCCGGACCCGACATCGCGATGACGTGGGGCACGAATCTCGTCCAGGCGGGACGGGAAGGTCTGCTGCTCGACATGGATCCCTTCATCAAGCGCGACGGCTTCCCCATGGACGACTACATCCCCTTCCAGCTCGCCGCAATGCGCTGGCCGGAGACGGGCCAGTACGGTCTGCCCATGTACATCAACGTGTACGTGCTCTGGTACAACAAGCAAGTCTTCGAAAAGCAGGGTCTGGCGTTCCCCGACGACACGTGGGGCTGGGACGAATACCAGGATGCGATGCTCAGGCTCACCGACCGCCCGAACACCGTCTTTGGCGGCGTGGACGCGGGCTGGGGACGCGGCATCTGGAAGATCGTGCAGAACGGCGGTACCGTGGTCGATCCGGAAGACGACCGCCACGCCACCTTCGATAGTCCGGAAGCCATCGAGGCCATGGAGTGGGTACACGCTCGCTACCACCAGGACCGGAGCATTGTGCACGGTGAGGAATGGGCGGCGCTGGATCGCAGCAAGGTCCAGGCCCTGATGCAGGGCACACTGGCAACCTGGGAGGAAGGCTCCTGGGGGCCGGGGCAGTACTCGGCTGACTACCCCGATAACGTTGAGGACTGGGACGTGGTCCCACTGCCCCAGGGCCCGGCGGCCCGCGCCACCCAGGGTTCCATCGACGCGTGGGTGGTCTGGGCAAACACCAAAGACCCGGATACGGCGTGGGACTTCATGAAGTTCCTGCAGACCGATACGTACCTCGACCTGCAATGCCAGATTGCCAGCATCCAACATCCGCGCGCCTCGCTGCAAGACCGCTACATCAGCATCATGAGCGAGAACTTCCCGGCGCTGGCGGACAAGAATCTCGACGCGTTCGCGCATCCGGTGCGCGGCAAGTACGCCTGGCCCAACGGCGGCCTCTTCCGCAAGGACGCCGAGGTATTCGGGCTGCTGGCGGAGGCCTGGCAGACGGCGATCGTGGAGGACAAGATCACGGTGGCGGAAGCGTTCACCGACGCCGCCGCGCGCGCCAACGCGCTGATGGCGGAATAGTAACTGCGCAACACCGGCGTGGGGGCGCCTTCCCGTAGCGCGGGGGCTTGTCCCCCGCTTCTGGGGGCGCCACACCCGGGTAGGAGACCTTTGCGTAACTCATCCCCTCGTGTCGAGAATGGCTGGGATGGGGGTGAGAAGGCTCGATGGCAAGCAATCGGAAACGGTAAACGCACGTCTGGATTCCGGTTTGCACCGGAATGACGGAGTTACGCAAAGGTCTCCGTGTAGGGGCACGACATGTCGTGCCCCTACACCGGGTGTCGTACCCGCGCGCTGGCTCGTGCCCCTACACCGGCGCGGCAATTCCATTGCATAAGGCCAGATACGTATGCTCGTTACGACCACCGGACGGTTTCCCATCGTCAGCAACGGCCAACACCCCTTGCGCGCCGCCGTTGAGGATTGGCGCGCACGGGTGACGCCCACACCTGAAGCGGCGTGGCAAGACGCACAATTGCGCGCCGTGCAGGCCGAGACCCAGGCGGAATTGCTGGCGGCGCAAGGGGAGGCGGGCGTGGACATCTTGGATACCGGCTACGTGCCCGTCTACGACGAGTGGTTTCAGATGGCGCGGGCCGTGCCCGATCTGGAAGTTGCCGCACCGCTCCGCTATCTCGATACGAACACGTACTACCACCACTGGGTCTTGGACAAGGCACCGGCACGCGAAAGCGAGAGCCCGATTGTGAGCGCGTACCGTCATGCCGCCGGGCTTACCGGCAAACCCATCAAACCCGCGCTCTTCGGCCCGTACACCATCTATGCCTACGCCGACCGGCAAGAGGCGGGGGACACGCCGTCGGCCTTCGCCGCGCTGGTGGACATGTGGGCGGCGGACGCCGCAGCGCTGGCTGCCGCCGGGGCCCAGTACATACAAATCGATGAATCGGTCGTCTTGCGTCCCAAGCACCGCGCCGACTTCCCGCTGGTAGCGCAGGCCGTCGAACGCATAGCCAGCGCGGCGGCGGGAGCTACAATCGTCGTCCACCTGGCGTGCGGCGCGATTGGCGATCTGCTCCGGCCCTTTCTTGCAATTCCCGGCCTTGGCGGGTTGGGACTGGACTTTACCGACGCGTATCGCGCGCCGAATCTCGCCGCGCTGGCAGGGTGGCACGGCGATGCCATCCTCCAGGCCGGCATTGCGGACTCTCGCCACATCCGCGTCGAAAGCGATGCGGAACTGCACGAAACCCTGAACGCGATAACCGCCATCGTTCCGGCGGAGCGTTGCTGGGCCGCGCCAAGCACGGCGCTGCTCCATTTGCCGCGCCATGCGGCATTTGACAAGCTGACAACGCTGGCGCGCGCCGCCCATACATTCAACGGCAAGGGAGCGTGACAATGAGCCGGCTACCCCTTTTGCCCATCTCCAGCATTGGCAGTTTGCCGAAGCCGCCCGACCTCTTTCAGGCGGAAATGGCGCCGCTGGAGCAGCAGGACCGCGCCTGGATGCGCCAGTCCCAGGAGGCGGCGGTAGCGGACTGGATCGGCATTCAGGAATCCCTCGGCATCGACGTGCTCGTGGACGGCGAACAGTACCGGCGCTCCATGACCACCTACTTCCTGGAAGGCTGGGGCTGCGCCGACATCGATCCCGATCCGGTGTGGGTCTTGGACAACATGTACGGCCAGCGGGCGGTGATCAAGCGTGAAGCATCCGCACCGCGCACGCTGCTTGCGGACTGGTACGAATTCGCCGCGTCTCGGGCCACGAGCGATCTGAAAGTCACCGTCACCGGCCCCTACACCCTGCGCGATTGGGTCTTCGACCTCTACTATCCGGACCGCCGCGCGGCGGTGCTGGACCTGGCGGAGTACGTCCGGGAAGAGGTGCAGGCGCTTGTCGCGGCAGGCGTGCGCTACCTGCAAATCGACGAACCCGCGTTCGTCACGCGCTACGACCAGCCCGCCGAGCTTGACGTTGCCATCGGGGGCATGAGGCGCATCTGCGACGGTTTGCCGGAGGGCGTCACCGTTTTCACCCACATGTGCTACGGCGCGTTTCACGAGGTCTACCCCAAGATGCTGGAACTGCCGGCGCACGTCTTTTGCCTGGAGTTGGCCCACGTCGCGCCGGAGATGCTCGACATCCTGCGCAAGCACCCGTTTCCCGCGGACCGGGGCATGGGCTATGGCGTTGTGGACGCCCAAGACCCCCGTGTAGAATCGGTGGAGGAGATCGAGGCGCGCATCCGGTTGGCGCTGGAGTACTTCACGCCGGAGCAACTGTGGATCAATCCTGACTGCGGCTTGCAGGTTGTTCCCCACGACGCCGCCGTTGCCAAACTGCGGAACCTCGTGGAAGCCACGCATCGCGTGCGCCGGACGCTCGCCTGACCCCGGCGGCGGCCGCGAATACCAACCGCAACGGGCCGCACCGGTTCAAGCATCGCCCCGCCAGGATGACAACGACGCAACACCACAACGACCGCGCTCAGCATTGAACCGCAACTATCCGGTAGCGTAGGTTTGTAACCTGCGCACAACGCAGATCCGCAACCTTTTCGGTTAGCGCAGGTCTGCATCTTTCCGGTAGCGTAGGTTTGTAACCTGCGCTCTCGCAGCGGCGGGGCGCAAACGCGCGCGCGGATTCAAAGACTACTCCTCAAATCCCCTAGCAAGGAGAAGCCCAGTGCCAAGCACACACGACGCCTACACCCCCCGGCCGATTACCGAGATTGCCGGGCGCCTCGGCCTTCAGGACGACGAATTCAGCAGTTACGGGCCGCTGATGGGCAAAGTGCGCGCGCAGGTCTTGGAGCGGCTGGCGGCCAAGCCCGACGGCAAGCTGATCCTCGTCACCGCCATCTCGCCCACCGCGGCCGGCGAAGGCAAGACCACCGTCACCGTGGGCCTGGCGCAGACGCTCTTCAGCATGGGCAAGAACGCGCTTTCCTGCACCCGCGAGCCGTCGCTGGGCCCGGTCTTCGGCATCAAGGGCGGCGCCACCGGCGGCGGCAAGGCCACGCTGGCTCCCTCATTGGAAATCAACCTCCACTTCACCGGCGATTTCCACGCCATCACCGCCGCGCACAACCTGCTGGCCGCCATGCTGGACAACCACCTGCATCAGGGGAACGCGCTGGGCATCGACCCCCGGCGCGTCACCTGGCGGCGCACGATCGACATGAACGACCGCGCCTTGCGCAACATCGTCATCGGCCTGGGCGGCCGGGCCGAGGGCGTGCCCCGCGAAAGCGGCTTCGACATCACACCGGCCTCCGAAATCATGGCGATACTCTGCCTTTCCGGCGACCTGGCCGACCTTAAGCGGCGGCTGGGCCGCATCATCGTGGGCGAGACGTACGACCGCCGGCCGGTCACCGCCGCCGACCTGAACGCCCACACCGCCATGACCATCCTGCTGCGCGAGGCCATTCACCCCAACCTGGCGCAGAACATGGCCGGCGGGCCGGCGCTGGTGCACGGCGGCCCCTTTGGCAACATCGCCCACGGCTGCAACTCCATCATCGCCACGCGGGTGGGCCTGAAACTGGCCGACTACGTGGTCACCGAGGCCGGCTTTGGCACCGACCTGGGCGCGGAAAAGTTCTTCAACATCAAGTGCCGCCGCGCCGGCCTGGCGCCGGACGCCGTGGCGCTGGTAGCCACCGTGCGCGCCCTCAAGCTCCACGGCGGCGTGCGCCCCGCCGACCTGGAGACGGAGAATACGGACGCCGTGTCCAAGGGCCTCGCCAACCTGGGGAAGCATATCGAGAACATCAAGCGGTTTGGGCTCGACCTGGTGGTGGCGCTCAACCGCTTTCCCTCCGACACCGCCAACGAGATGCGCGCCGTTGCGGACTTTTGCGCCGCGGCCGGCGTGCCCGTTGCCGATACCGACGTTTTCGGCGGCGGCATAGACGGCGGCCGGGCCTTGGCGGAAGCGGTGCTGCCGCTGGTGGAGAATGCGCGGCCGGGCGCGTTCCAGTTGCTCTATCCCGACGACGCGCCGCTGAAAGAGAAGATCGCGACCGTCGCCGCCGAGATCTACGGCGCGGCCAAGGTGAACTACGCGCCGGCCGCCAGCCGCGCCCTGCGGCAACTCGAACGGCGCGGCTTCGGCAAGTTGCCGATCTGCATGGCCAAGACCCAGTCCTCGTTCTCCGATAACCCGCGCCTGCTGGGCCGTCCCACTGGCTTCACCATCACCGTGCGCGAGGTCAAGCTGGCGGCCGGCGCGGGCTTCATCATCCCCATGACCGGCGACATCATGACCCTACCGGGCCTGCCCGCCACGCCCGCCGCCGACGGCATGACCATCGACGCCGCCGGCGCCGTCAGCGGCGTAGACTAGCCCGTCTAAATTCCAAGCCCCATCCGCCGCGCGCCTAAGAGCCTGTTTACGATCGTCTTGTCTGAACGAGGACGGTTCGCCCTGAGCCGCGTCGAAGGGTGAACGGAACCGCCGCACGATGGCGAATAGCCGTTCATGCTTCGACAGGCCTGTACTGAGCTTGCCGAAGTGCTCAGCACCAACGGTCTTTATCGGCTTTGAAAACTCCCCACTTAGCAGATCGTAAACAGGCTCTAAGTCAAGAGAAGCGGTAGCGTAGGTTTGCACAACCTGCGTCCCCTGAACAGCGCACTCCGGTAGCGTAGGTTTGTAACCTGCGCACCCCTATCGACCGGGTGCGGAGTGCGCGGGAGAGGCTTTGCAATGGAGCTCGAGAGGCTTAGCGATGCGGCGCGAGAGGCGCAGCGTTGCAGCCCGAGAGGCGCGGCAACCGTCATTCAGAGCGCAGCGAGGAATCTACGTGCGCTCTGAGCAAGCGAAAATTTGGCCCCCGCTCCGGTTTGCTTCCGCGCAGGCGCAAGCGGCGGGGACGCGCCTGGGCATCACCGCCGTCTGCCGCCGGGGCGGAGGATGCGCGGCAGGAAGACGAGCAGCGCCAGCAGCCAACTGATCACGCTGGTAGCGGCGCCGACTTGAAACCAGCGCGACGCGTACTGGAAGACCACGGTATGTTCGCCCGAGGGGAGCAGCACGCCGCGCAGGGCCGTATTCACCCGATGCACCTCCGCCGGATTGCCGTCGATCGTGGCCGTCCACCCCGGATAGAAAGCGTCGGAGAGCACCAGCAGGCCCGGGCGCGGGGTTGCCGCCTGGACGACCACGCGCAGCGCGGATGCCGACGTGATCGCGGCGGGCGCGGGCGCGCCGGTGGCGCCCACCAGTTCCGGTATCGGCCGCGGCACGAGCGCCTGCCGGGCCGCGTCCAGTGTCCGCAGCCGTTGGGGATCGTCGTCCACCACCGTTTCGTAGACGATGAAGGCGCGGGGCAAGACGGCGGTGTTCTCGAAGAGCAGCGGGCCTTCCGGCCTTGCCTGGCCGATCAGTTCCCACCCCGGCCCCGGCGCGGTCTGCTCCAGGTCCGCGATCAGATAGCGCACGTTCAGCACGCCCCACAGCGCCGCGTCCGGCGGCTGGGCCGCATCGCCCAGAGCCGCGCGCAGATCGGCGTAGTGGCGGCTGGGCACTACGCCGGCGTCGTAGCCGTCGGCGCTGGCCAACCCCACGGCGAGATTGAGATTGGGGCGCAGTTCCTCGCTGTACTTGGCATACGCCAGGGCGCGCTCCGCCCACGCGGCGGGCAACGTCTCCAGGAGGTCGCGTGTGCGCGCCTCTTCATCTTCCAACGGAAAACGTTCCGCCGCAATGCTGACGTAGCGCGCGCCGCTCCAGTGCTGCGCCAGTTGGCGCGTGGCGACCGTCGGCGCGTAGATCTCCGGCGGCATAACCCGGTTGAACGCCAGCGGCCGGGAGGCGTAGAAGAGTTCCACGACCACAATCACGCCCACCAGCGAATAGGCCAACACGTTGGCCGTGCCGTGGCTGAGCGTCAGTAGAATCGCGGCGTAGACGAGAGCGCCGGCTATGGTCCAAAACAGCACGACCCGGGGCTCCGGCAATGCCTGCTCCGCGCCGGCAAGATACATGCGGGCCATGAGGGCGAGCAGCGCGATGAGGATCGCCACGGTGCCCAGAAGGAGCGCCTGCGCCAGACGGCGCCGTTCCTCCGGGCGGATGTCGTCGCGCAGCCGGTCCGCGCCCAGCGCCGCCAGCGCCGCCAGGCCGAAGCTGACGAGCAGCAACCACGGCCCGGCCGCCTGGAACGCCCCCGACCCGGGCATTACCGCGTGCAGCATCCCATAGAAAGGCGTGGCCGCGCCCAGCGCCAGGATGAAGCCAAACACCACGAGAAAGAGAAAGAAGCCCACCCACCTCTCCCGCGCCACCTGCACGGCGCCGAAGAAGGCCAGCAGCGCGCCGCCCGCGCCAATGTAGCCGACCGCCCCCACTCCCGGCCCCGCCCAGTAGCGCGGCAGCAGCGAGTACAAGACTTCACTCCGGTTCACCGCCGCCGCTGATTCCGGCAAGGCCGCGCCGCCGGCGTAGGCGTGCGCCATCGCTTCCAGCGTGGGCAGGAGTTGCGCCGCGCTCAGAATGCCCCCAATCACCAGGAAGATTACCGGCACGAACAACGGCCACCAGCGCGAGGACTGTTCGGGCGGCGGCGCGAAGAGCAGGAACGCGCAGAACAAGCCGACCGCGCCAAACGCGTAGTAGAACGCCTGGGTGTGCCCGGCGGTGAAGCTAAAGGCCGTGGCGATGCCCCCCAACAGCAGCCACGTGGTGGCGGGCGGCACGCTGGCGCGGCGCGCGCAAAGCAGCAGCCACGGCAGCCACGCGGCGGTATGCGCCAGATGCAATTGCTCCAGGTGCGGCAGCAGGAAGCCGCCCGCGCCAAAGCACAACGCGCCAATCCACGCCCCGAAGACCGTTGTGCCCAGCCCGTGCCGCAAGAAGAGGTACATCCCGGCCAACGCCCACCAGACGTGCAGCACCGCGCTCCACGTGAGGGCCGAGGGGAACGAGAAGAGCAGGAAGAGGACGTTAGGCGGATAGAGCAGTCCCGCCTGCGCGTTGGCGAGCAGGGGCGCGCCAAGGTAGACGAGGGGGTTCCAGAGCGGCAACTCCCCCTGGCTGATCAGGTCGCGGGCGTAGGCTTTGTAGGGGTAGAACTGCAAGACCAGGTCGGCGCCGCCGATGACGCCCTGTCCCAGGACCGATTTCCAAAAGAACACCAGCGCGATGAGCAGGAAACTCGCCAAGGCGGCCAGGTCGAAGATGAACGGTCGTTGTCGCTGAACTTCCATAGGTGTCACCACGCGGCCGCGTAGAGCGCTTCGATTTCATCGACCTCGAAGCGGCGGACGTTATTGTCCAGAAGCCGCCGGATTGTGTGCGCCTCTTGCGCCAGCGCGGGCAACGCGGCCCGCTGCACGCCAAAGTCGGCGAGCCGGGCGGGCGTTTCCAGCGCGTCGAGTAGTTCCCGCACCGCGTCCAGCACGGCGTCGGCCTCCGCCGCCGCGCCGCGCGCGTCGTTCTCGTTGCCGAGAGCCGCGTAGGCATCGGGGCAGGCGGCGATGTTTCGCCGCAGCACGTGGGGCAGCAGAATGGCGTTCGCGATGCCGTGGGGCAGCGCAGACGCGCGGCCGCCCAGGGGATACGCCAGGGCGTGCACCGCGCCGGCGCCGGCGTTCGCCACCGCGATGCCGGCGTACAGCGCCGCGTGCGCCATCTTGCCGCGCGCCTCCAGGTCGTCCCCATCCGCCAGCGCGCGGGGCAGCCACTCCATGATCAATTGATAGGCTTCCCGCGAATACAGTTGGCTCATGGGGCCGGCGCGGCGCGCGGCGTGAGACTCCAGCGCGTGGGTCAGCGCGTCCAGGCCGCTGGCCAGCGTGACGCCGCGCGGCAGGCTGCGGGTGAAGGTGGGGTCGATGAGGGCAACCACCGGCTGCGGACAGCGTCCCACCAGGCGGCGTTTCCGACCTCGATAGGTCACGGTCGCGCCGGCCGTGGCCTCCGCGCCCGAGCCGGCCGTGGTGGGCAGGAGGAAGAGCGGCAACCCGGGCGCGATGGATTCGTCTTCACGGTCGAGCAGACTCTCCAGCGGCTGCGCGCAAGCCGCGAAGCCGCCGACGATCTTGGCGGCGTCGAGCACGCTCCCGCCCCCCACGCCCACCACCGCCGCCGCGCCCTGGGCGGCGGCAAAAGCGCGGCACCGCTCCACGTCTTCGAGATGCGGTTCCGCCGGAATGTCCTGATAGCGCGCCACCGCGATGCCGGCGCCGGTCAGCGCGTCTTCCACCAGCGGCGCGACGCCCGCGTCCACCAGACCGGCATCGGTAATCAGCAGTAAGCGCTCCGGCGCGTGGGCGCGCGCCAACGCCGGCAGGCGGCGATAGACACCGGGGCCAACGTGGAAGACCTGTGGAATCCGAAAGGAAAAAACCTGTGACACGCGCGATTTCCCTGCGCTGCACCCTCAGGGCGGTGGGAGGACGCTCCACATTGTAGCACACTGCGCTACCCCAACAGCCGCGCAATGTCACGATAGGTAATGAACACGATGAGCGCCAGCAGAATGACAATGCCGGTAAAGTTGATGATCGCCTCCCGCCGGGGATTCATGGGACGTCCCCGTATCATCTCCACCACGGTGAAGACGAACCGCGCGCCGTCCAGGCCGGGAAAGGGCAGAAGATTGATGATGGCTAAGTTCATACTCAAGAATCCGGTGAACGTCAGGAGTTGGTAGAGACCGGCGCGGGCGATTTGCCCGGTCAACGAGGCGATGCCCACCGGCCCGATAACGTCCGCCTCTTCTTCACCCCGAATGATGCTGGCCACCCCAATGCCGAGGAGCGCAAAGATCTCGCCGGTGCGCTCCACGCCGCGCCAGGCCGCCGCCCACGGCAAGTAACGCTGGACGGTCCGCTCCGGCAGCAGGACGACGCCAACCGTGCGGCGCTCCACGTCCGGGTTGTAGGCGGGCACGACGCGCAGCGACCGTTCCTGGCCTTCCCGCAGAATCGTGAGGCGAATGGGCGTGCCCGCCGGGGTGCGGTCTATCTGCTCGCTGAATTGCTGCGGGGTGGTGAGGGCCGTTCCGTTGATTGTGAGAACGCGGTCGCCCTCCTTGAGATCCACCGCGGCCGCTGGACTTTCCGCCACCACTTCGCGCACGAAGATGCGCTCGGTGTTCACCGGCTCACCGGCCATGAAGGAGAAGGCGAAGAGCACCGGCGCGATCAGGAAGTTCATGGCAACGCCGGCCAGGATTACTACCGCGCGCTCCCGCGGCCGCTTGCTCATGAAACTGCCGGGCTCCACGCCGCCGAATTCGCCAAACATGCGCACGAAACCGCCCAGGGGCAGCAGGTTGAGCGAGTAGAGCGTATCGCCGTAGCGCCGCGAAACGAGCCGGGGCGGCCAGCCGATGCCGAACTCCACGACGCGAATGCCCATGTACCGCGCCGCCGCGAAATGCCCAATCTCATGCACGAGCACGAGAAAGGAGAGAACGAAGAGGAAGGCTACTATCGAGATTACCATTGTGCGAACCGTTCCGGGTATGTAATTTCAAACGCGCAAGTCCAGACTCCGTCATTCATACAAGTCCAAACTCCGTCATTTGTGCAAGTCCAGACTCTGTCATTCCGGCGGAAGCCGGAATCCATCTTCGCCGGTCGCACCCTGGACTCCGGCTTTCGCCGGAGTGACGGAGGACCTGAGCGTGTCCTGCAACAGCCGCCTCGTCTCCTCGGCAACCGCCAGCACGTGGTCCACGGACTCTACCGGCGCGCTTACGTGGGAATCCAGCGCGCGCTCGATGAGGCGCGCAATGTCCAGAAAGCCGATCTTGCCCGCCAGGAAGAGCGCAACCGCCGCCTCGTCGGCGGCGCACAGTACCGTGGGCGCGGTGCCGCCGGTTTCCGCCGCCTGCCGGGCCAGGGCCAGGCAGGGAAAGCGAGTGTCGTCCGGCGGGGCAAACTCCAGCACTGGCGCACGGGCAAAGTCCAGGCCGCCCCAGTGCGTCGGCAAGCGCGCCGGATAGCTCAGCGCGTGCTGGATGGGCAGGCGCATGTCGGGATGGCTCAACTGCGCCATCACCGCCCCGTCCGTGAATTCCACCAAGGCGTGCACGATGCTCTGCGGATGAATCACCACCTCGATCTTGGCGTACGGAATGCTGAACAGCCAGTGCGCCTCGATGACTTCCAAGCCCTTGTTGAGCATGGTAGCAGAATCTATTGTAATCTTTGCGCCCATGGACCAGGTGGGATGCCGCAGGGCCTGCTCCGGCGTGACGGTTGCCAGTTCCCGGTCCGACGCCGCGCGGAACGGCCCGCCGGACGCCGCCAGGATGAGCCGCCGGATGGCCGCCTCGTCTTCACCGCGCAGGCACTGCCAAATGGCGCTGTGCTCGCTGTCGGTCGGCAGGACGGCGGCGCCGTGGGCGGCGGCGGCTTGCATCACCAGGTCTCCGGCCATGACCAGGATTTCCTTGTTCGCCAGCGCCACGTCCTGCCCGCGCGCCAGCGCCGCCATGGTCGGACGCGCCCCCGCCATGCCCGGCGTGCCCACCACCGTGACATCGGCGTCCACCTCCCCCACAAGCTGGGTGAGGCCGTCATCGCCGGAGAAGATGCGCGTACCTGCCGCCAGGCGCTTGGCCGCGCCGCCGTCTATGCAATACGCCGCCTGCGGTTTGAACTCGGCGATCTGCGCCGCCAGCGCGTCCAAGTCACGGCCCGCCGCCAACCCCACCACGGTGAACGCGCCCGGATTGGCGCGAATCACGTCCAGCGTCTGCCGACCGATGGAGCCGGTGGAACCCAGCACCAGCACGCGCTTCTTCACAAGCCGCTTTCCCCTATCCGGTTGAAACCGCACTTCTTCATTATAAGTGAGCGGACCGGCAGAGAAGAAAGTCCACCGCCGTTCTTGTCCGCTGGCGAAGAGAGTGTTGGACTGCCGTACTGCTATACTGTGAAAGACCCTGGGAGTAAGCGGATGATCCAGCGAGTAACGATCAGGCACTTCAAGCGTTTTCGCGAGCAGACGTTCGAACTCGCGGACTCCGTCGTGCTGGCCGGGCCTAACAACACCGGAAAGTCTACCCTACTTCAGGCCATCGCGTCTTGGAAGGTCGGCCTGGATCGCTGGGTCTCCCAGCGCGGAGGCGGCAAGGCCGTGCGGCGCTCCGGCGTTGCCATACCGCGCGCCGACTTCACCGCCGTGCCGCTCCGCGAGATGAACCTCCTGTGGGAGGATCGGAGGGTGACCGGCCCCCAAGGTATGTCCGGCACGCCCCGGCTGATAGAGATTACCTTGGAAGGGCAAGCGGGGGACAGCCCGTGGCGGTGCGGGTTCGAGTTCCAGTACGCGAATTCCGAGATGGTATACGCGCGGCCCCTTGACGCCAAGAATCTCGCCCCCGCTTCCATCCGGGAGTTTCCCGCCGAGGCGGCAAAGAGCCTCGACGTTGTGCACGTTCCCCCACTATCGGGAGTCGAGCGCGACGAGCCCCGGCGCGACCGGGGCATGCAGGACCTGCTCGTCGGGCAAGGGCGGCCGGGCGAGATACTGCGGAATCTCCTGCTGGAGATTGCCGAGAGTGACAATCCTGAAAACTGGCAGTCGCTCGCCGGGCACGTGCAAGACCTCTTTGGTATCGAACTGGACAGGCCGGTTTATGCGCCGGCCCAGCCCTACATCGTGTGCGAATACCGTGAAAGCGCCCGCTCGCGGCCCCTGGACCTCTCTAACGCGGGGAGCGGCACCCTCCAGGTACTCCTTCTCTTCGCCTTCCTGTACGCGCGGCCCGCAACCGTAATCCTGCTCGACGAGCCGGATGCGCACCAGCACGTCATCCTGCAGAAGCAGGTATACGGCCTGGTCCGCAAGGTTGCCCGGGAACGCGGCGGACAGGTCATTGTGGCGACGCACTCCGAGGCGGTCATCGACGCAACGGAACCGTCGCGGGTGCTGGGATTCTTCGGGGAAGCGCCGCGCGCCCTGGCCAGCCAGACCGAGCGCGACCAACTCCGCGAGGCCCTCAAGCGGGTCACCACTACCGACCTGCTCCTCGCCCGGGAAGTGGGGGGCTTGCTCTACGTGGAGGGAGAGACGGATGAGAAGATACTGGGGGAGTGGGCGCGCATTCTCGATCATCCGGCGCGGCGTTTCCTGGAACGGCCTTTCGTGCACCGGATTGGCGGCAGAAGCCTGCGCGAAGCGAAAGCGCACTTCTTCGCCATGCAGGCGGCTTTGCCGGACGTGCGCGCTCTCTGCCTTCTCGACGGCGACAACCGGGATGAGCCGGATGAGGAGATGACGCGCGCGGGCTTGGTCGTGCTGCGCTGGCGCCGCTACGAGATCGAGAACTACCTCTTGCATCCCGAAGCCATCAGGCGCTTTGCGTTCCCAGATCATCCACTGCTGGGACAGCAGGTTGAAACGGCGTTTTGGAGCCAAGTGCCGCCGGGAACGGATCTGTTTGGCGACCACGTCGCGCTTGTGCGCGTCAAAGCCAGCGGCGAATTCTTGTCCCCTCTCCTGAAGTCTCTGGATAGGGAAACACTCAAGAGAGACATGTACCTGCTTGCCGCCACCATGCGGGAAGACGAGATCCATCCGGAAGTCCATGAGAAACTCGATCGTATCGCGTCGGCGCTCAGCGCGACCGGACGGGCGCGCGACCACTGATATCCGGATACACTTCTTGGCGCCGCGCCGGCCACACTCCGTGTAGATGGTTCTGCGACTGATGGAGTAGAATAGTACGCGTACGCCCGCATAGTGGAGAGGAGAGCGCCCGTGAGAGACAGCTTGCACGCCGCGTTTATGGAAGTTGACATCACGCCGGACCAGGGCCGGCGCACGGCCAACGGCAACAAGAAGGAACGCAGTTATCCGGTCTACGACCCCCTCAAGGCGCGGATACTGCTGCTGCGCGATGGGGACGAAACGGCCGCCGTCGTCGCGGTGGACGCATTCGAGCTTGGCATCGGCTTCGATGCAAAAGTGGCCGCCGCCCTGCAGGCGCGCGGCATCGCGCCGTTTCCCACGCTCTTCTGTCCCTCCCACATCGGCTCCACGCCCATCTCCAACTATGGCGCGTACATCATGATCTTCGCCCAGGACCTCATCATCGAGGGCTATGAAGATGAGATCAGCGCGCGCGTCGCGGACGGCATCCAGGACGCTTTCGACAAGCTGGCACCGGTGCGGATGGCGTCAAGCGGCGGCCGCGCGCCGGACGTCTGCTACAACCGCCGCTTCATCAAGCCCGACGGCACGGTACACATGGTCTTCAACCGCCAGGAAGCGCCGCCGGAACCGGAGTGGCGCGAGCAGGGAAAGGACGACGAGGTGAGCGTGCTGCGCTTCGATTCGCTCGACGGCGAGGCCATCGGCGCGTTCATCAACTTCGGCTGCCACGCGCTCTGCTCCACCGACAAGTACGGCGGCATTTCGGCGGACTATCCCCGCTACGTGGCGGACGTCTTTGGCGAGGTGGCCGGACTGCCCATCGTCTTTGCCCAGGGCGGGCTGGGCGACGTGGTGCCAATCGAGCGCGACGGCTGGGCGGCCCGCCGCGTCGGGCGTTCCGTCGGCGCGCAGGCGCTCTACGTCTTCGAGCAAATCAAGCCGGACACCGCTCCCCCCATGGAGACGCACGTGCGCGAGGTGGAAATTCCGGCGCGCGTGATGCCGGAAGAGCCGGAGGAGATGCGCTTCAATTTCAAGGCGATGCACAACCGCTACCACCGCTTCCTCTACGAGTGGTACGAACGGAATCCCACCATCCGGTACCCGCTCAAGGTCGTCACACTGGGCGATACGGCGCTCATTCACATGCCGGGCGAGTTGTTCCACGATACGGCGCTGGCGATCAAGGCGGCGTCGCCGTTCCGCCACACGGTCGTGATCAGCCGTCCGACGCGCGAGGTGGCCTACGTGCCCACGCCGGAAGCGTTCGACCAGGGCGGCATGGAACCCAACCTGGCGGCGATCGCGCCCTCCAGCGAGCCACTGATCCGCCAAGCCGCCATCGACCTGCTCGTCGGCATCCGCGAGCCGGTAGCGGTCTGAGGCCGCGACTCTTTTCCCCTCTCCCTGGCTGACAGGGGTCTGTAAGCTATAATCGACTTCACGTGTCATTCCGAACGGAGCGCAGCGGAGAGAGGAATCTAAGGCTTGCCCTGCAAGAATGTCTTCCCTAGATTCCTCGCTCCGCTCGGAATGACATTTACATACCCCTGTCAACTCTCGCTGGGGAGAGGGGCGGGGTGAGGGGAATTTCCGAGCTCTCCACGGGAGAGCGTGGGCGCGGCGGGTGACGACGGCAGCAAGGAGCACAATCGCATGGGAAACCTGGCCCTTACCGGCGGCGGGCCCGCGCTCGCACAGCCGCTGGGCACGTCCTGGCCGGTCTTTGGCGCGGAGGAACAACGCTTGCTCCAAGGCGTGCTGGAGAGCGGCATCTGGTGGCGGGGCGGGCACGCCGACCAGGACGAATCCCAGGTGGGACGCTTCGAGCGCGATTTCGCGCACTTCCAGGACGCCCAGTACGGCATTGCCGTTGCCAATGGCACCGTGGCGCTGGAGGCGGCGCTGCGGGCCGTGGGCGTGGAAGCGGGAGACGAGGTGATCGTCCCGGCCGTGACCTTCGTGGCTACCGCCTCCGCCGTGCTGCAAGCCAACGCCATTCCCATCTTCGTGGATTGCGACCCGCGCGACTACACCATCGACCCCCAGGCTGTCGCCGCCGCGATTACGCCCAAGACCCGCGCCATGATGCCGGTTGACTACGGCGGCATGCCGTGCGACGTGGACGCCCTCCAAACCATCGCCGCCAAACACGGTATCGCCATCGTCTCAGACTGCGCCCACTCACATGGCTCCCAGTGGAAGGGCGTCGGTACGGGCGCGCTGGGCGACTGCGGCGGTTTCAGCTTCCAGATGGGGAAGACCCTGACCACCGGCGAGGGCGGCATGGTGCTCACCAATCGTGAGGAAGTCGCGCAGCGCGCCTCCTCCTTCCACAACATCGGGCGCTTCCCGGGCCGCCCGTTCTACGAGCACCACATTCCGAGCACCAACCTGCGCATGACCGAGTGGCAAGGCGCAGTGGGCAACGCGCAACTCGGCCGCCTGGAGGCGCAGACCGCCGTCCGCGAACGGAACGTGACGTACCTATCCGAACAACTTGGACAAATCGATGGTTTCACGCCCATCTACCGCGATCCCCGCGTGACCCGCTGGGGTTTCTACTTCTGGCACGTCAAGTACCATAGCGCGGCGTTTGGCGGCATCGGGAGGGACACCGTCATGCAGGCGCTGAACGCCGAGGGGTTGCGCGTCCACACCGGCCATACCCACCCGGTCTACCGCAATCCGCTCTTCCAGGAGATGAACTTTGGCCGCACCGGGCATCCGTTCACCTGTTCTTTCTACGGCAAGGAGATCGACTACCGCGCGGTCTACTGCCCGGAAGCGGAGCGCATCTACAAGGCAGAGGCCCTCTGCCTGCCGCACGCCACCTTCCTGGGGCCGCGGCGCGACATGGACCGCATCCTGGACGTCCTCGACAAACTCCGGAGCAATCAGGACGAACTCCGCGCCTGGGAGCGGGCGCGACATCAACCACAGACTTGACGGGTGTGGCGGAGCGTGTACACTTAGAGCGTGGTACGCGTTGCGGCGGTAGTTCCCAAGCAAGGCGTTTGCCGCCCGGCACGGGGCGGCACGGGCGCTGCCGGCAGAATAGTGGTAGAGAAGGAGGAGATACGGTGATGAAGTCATTGTGGATGAGAGCGGCCGTCTTCCTGGTCGCTATCTTGGCCGCGGCGGCGCTGGCGTCGTGCGCCCAGGAGCCGCCGGCCGCGCCCGAGGCCCCGGTGGAGGAAGAGGTAGAAGCCCCGGCGGAGCCGGCCGGTCCGTCCGTCTACCGCATGGGCATCTTCGAGGAGCCGATTACGCGCAACTTCTGGAATTACTACGGCGGCGCCGGCGGCTCCGTGTGGACGCAGTACGTCCTGAGCGGCTATACCGGGGGGCTCTACGGCTACTCCGACCAGACGTTCGAGTGGATTCCCAGTCTGGCGGCCGACTTCCCCACGGACTTGACGAAGGAAACGGTTGACGGTACCGAGTACTGGACGACCGAGGTGCCAATCAGAGCGGGCATCATGTGGAGCGACGGCGAGGAACTCACGGCGGATGACGTGATCTTCACCGCGCACACCGTGCTCGAAATGGGCATCAGCGGCAACTTTGGCGCCGCGGTGGACTCCGCCTTCCTCGACCGCATCGAGGCCATCGACAGCCATCGCATCAAGATCTTCTTCAAGGCCAACGACGACGAGGGCAACCCGCAGACGCCCGGCCTGAGCGTCTGGCAATTCGGCCTGGCCTTCATGCCGATCCTGCCGGAGCACTACTGGGCCCCCGTGGTTGAAGAGGCCAAGAAGGCCGGTGACGCCGAGGCGCAGATCGAGGCGCTGATGGCGCACGTGCCCGAGAACGATCCCACCCTGGGCGGCTTCGTGTTCGCTAAGTGGGAGGCGGGCGCGTTCCTCGAGAACGAGCGGGCCGACAACTACTACGCCACCGGCTCCGTCATCACGCGGTACGCCAGCGGCACGTTGCAGGAACAGAACGAGCGGCTGGGCTACACCGCCACCTACTTCGGCGAGCCCGGCGGTGACAAGGAACTGGAGTATACGGTCGGCCCCCACGTGGATTCCGCGCTCTTCAGCATCTACGGCAACCAGGACGCCGCCATCCTGGCCCTGACCAAGGGCGACATCGACTACGTCTTCAACCCCTTGGGCCTGGAGAAAGGCTTTCGGGAGCGCATCCAGGCGGCGGGCGACCTGGAAATCGTCACCAACCTGGACAACGGCATGTTCTACCTGGGCTTCAACGTGCGCAAGGAGCCTATGAATATCCGCGAGTTCCGGCAAGCGGTGGCGATCATGATCGACAAGGAGTTCGTCACCCAGACCGTGCTGCAAGGCGCAGCCATTCCGGCGTACTCCATGGTGCCGTCCGGCAACGCGGCGTGGTTCAACGCCGACACGCCCAGCCTCGGCGCGAACCTGAGCCGGGGCGAGCGGCTGCAGCAGGCCGTGGAATTGCTCAAGAGCGCCGGCTTCACCTATGAGGAAGAGCCGGAGATCAGCGAGGACGGCAACTTCGTCGCCAAGGCCGGCAAGGGCCTCAAGCTGCCCGACGGCTCGGACGTGCCGGCGCTGACGATCATCGCGCCGAGCGCGGGCTACGACCCGCTGCGCGCCACGTTCGCCATCTGGATCGAGCGCTGGTTGAACGACGTCGGCATTCCGGTGCGGGCCAACCTCACCGGCTTCAACGTCATCGTGGGCGTGCTGTTCAGCGATACCGTGCAAGAAGATCTGGACATGTGGATCCTGGGTTGGAGCCTGAGCCTCTTCCCGGACTACCTGGAGGTCTTCTTCAACAGTCGCCACGCGCCGGAGAACGAGGGCGGCTATAACTGGGGCGGCTACGCCAATCCGGAGTTCGACGACATCTCGTTCAGCCTGCTCTCCGAGACGACCATCGAGGGCGCGCGCGACAAGGTGTTCCAATTGCAGAACTTCCTTGCCGAAGATCTGCCCTACGTGACGCTCTTCACTATTCCGAAGCTGGATTCCTACCGGCCGGCCAGCGTCGAGTTCCCGTACACCGAGGTCCTCGGCGGATTGGAAGGCGTGGGCGGAATGCAGACGGCGGTGCAGGTGAAGTAACGACGTCCGCAACGGCGCGCGCAATGGCGCACGCAGTGGCGTAAGACGCGCAGCAATTGCGATTACCGCAACGTGGTAGGGGCACGACATGTCGTGCCCCTACCACGTTTGCGTATCCGGGACGCGCGCACGCGCGTCTCGCGCCCCTGCCGCGTTTGCGCGTCGTGCCGCATCCGCGCACGTCTCGCCTCTCTGCCCCCGTTTGCCTGGCGCCCGTACCCCTCCGCGCCCGGCGCGGGTTTGACGCCACTGCCCGTAACGTGAATAATGGGGCGCAATAGCAAATTCACATTGGAGTGGCGACCGCGGATGGCTACCTATCTGCTCAGCAGAACGCTTCAGATTCTGGTCACGCTCTTCGCCTTCATCTGCATCGTCTTCTTCCTGGTCAACGCGCAGCCGGGCGACATCAGCAACGTCTACGCCATGAATCCCGAGTTGCCGCCGGACGCCCGTGAGCGGCTGCAAAGCCAGTTTGGTTTGGACGAGCCGCTCTGGAAGCAGTTTCTCGTCTACGTCCGGAACATCTTCACCGGCAGCCTTGGCGTTTCGTTCACCCACTATCCCCGCACCGTGGCCGACGTGATTGCCGAGCGCCTGCCGCGCACCGTGGCGCTCTTCTTTACCGCCACGGTGTTTTCCTTCTATCTGGGTTTCCTGCTCGGCAAGATCATCGCCTGGAAGCGCGGTGGCTGGACCGAGTACGCCACCACCCTGGGCGGCGTGACGCTCTACACGGTGTTCACGCCGTGGTTCGCCCTCATGATGATCTGGCTCTTTGCTTTCAAAGCCGGGTGGTTCCCCATCGGCAAGTTCCTCGACCCGGTGCTATGGCGGGACGCCCCAATCGAGGCGAACACATTGTTTGGGCGCATGATGCTCACCGCGCTGGCGCTCTCGATCGTCGTGTTCGCCGTCTTTCTCATCACGACCCGGCGGCGCATGGCCGGCGCGCGCTTCATCCAGCTTGGCAGCATTATCGTCGCGGTGGCCGCGATGGTCGGCATTTGGTGGGCAACCGGCTACGGCCATCTGGCCTGGGACATCATCGGCCACATGATACTGCCGGTGTTTACGCTCACTCTCATCAGCTTTGCCGGCACCATGCTGCTCACGCGCAACAGCATGTTGGAGACCATGCGCGAGGACTTTGTGCTGGCGGCCCGGGCCAAGGGCCTGCCGGAAAAAGCCGTGCGCGATAAGCACGTGGCGCGGAACGCCTTGCTGCCGGTGGTCACCAGCCTCGTCTTCAGCCTGGCGTTTGCCGTGGACGGCGGCGTCATCATCGAGTCGGTCTTCTCCTGGCCCGGCATGGGGCAGACGCTGGTCTCGGCGGCCGTAGCGGAAGACCTACCGCTGGCGGTCGGCGCGTTCGTCTTCGTCGGCATTTTCGTCCTGCTCGCCCATTTGGCGGTGGACGTGATTTATGTCTTCCTGGATCCAAGGATCAGGTACTAGTGGCTGTAGACGTTGCCCCCCAAAAGGCCGCGCCCTCACTCAGGAAAGTGCGGCTCAGCCTGGCCATGCGGAGCCTGCGGGAGAACTGGTCGCTCTTCCTCGGCACGCGCATCGGCATCATCGGCCTCGTAATCATCATCTTCTATCTGGTGCTTGCCCTTGCCCATCCCATACTCATGAACACCGTTTGGGACGAACGCATCTACGACCCCGTTGTCGGTTACGCGTTCGACGAGACCCGCCAGCCCGCGCCGCCCAGCCGCAGCCACCTGCTCGGCACCGACCCCCTGGGCCGGGACATCCTCAGCCAACTCATGTACAGCACCCGCACGGAGTTCTTGCTCGGTCTGCTGGCCGCTATTGTGACTGTCACCATTGGCACCACCGTCGGCGCGATCGCGGCGTACTACGGCGGCGTTATCGACACGATATTGATGCGCTTTGCCGACCTCATGGTCATGATGCCGGGCATTAGCATCCTCATCGTCCTGAGCGCGCTGATCGGGGTGGAACACCTGGAGTTGGCGCTCATCATCGGCATTCTCTCCGGCTTCGGCGGCGCCAGTATTCTTTTGAAGTCACAGGCGCTTTCCGTGGTTGTCAAGCCATATATCGAGGCGGCGCGCGCCGCGGGCGGCGGCCCGGCGCACATCATCTTCATCCACATCGTCCCCAACCTGCTGCCGCTCTCGTTCCTCTACATGATGTTCACCGTCACCGGCGCGATCTTCTCGGAAGCGGTCTTGAGCTTCCTGGGCTTGTTGGACGTGCGCATGAGTTGGGGTCTGATGATCCACACCACTGAGGCGGCGGGCTACCTGCTGCAAGTGGGCGCGTACTGGTGGCTCATCTTCCCGGCCAGCCTCTCCATCACGCTGCTCTGCACCTCGTTCTACCTGGTGGGGCGGGCGATGGATGAGATCGTCAACCCGAGGCTGCGGCGCTTATGAGCACCTCCTCCCTGCTGGCCGTGGAAGACCTCACCCTGCACTACAACACGCGGGCCGGTGAAGTCTGCGCCGTGGACGGCGTTTCGCTCGCCCTGGAAAGAGGGCAATCGCTGGGGCTGGTGGGGGAATCCGGCTGCGGCAAGTCGTCCCTGGCGCTGGCCCTGCTGCGGCTCCAGCCGGAAAACGCCCGCATTCTCGGCGGCAAGATCCTGCTGAACGGCGTGGACCTGGTTGCGCTCTCCGATGAAGAGATGCGCAAGTACCGCTGGGACCGCATCGCCATGGTCTTCCAATCCGCCATGAACGCGCTGGACCCGGTGTACCGCGTCGGCGACCAGATCATCGAGGCGCTGGAACAGCACGTCAATTCCTCGCGGCCGGAGATGGTCGAGCGCGTTCACGCGCTCTACGACCTGGTCAATCTCTCTCACAGCTTCATTCCACGCTACCCGCACGAATACAGCGGCGGCATGAAGCAGCGCGCCATCATCGCCATGGCCCTGGCCTGCGAGCCGGACCTGATCATCGCCGACGAGCCGACCACGGCTCTGGACGTGATCGTGCAAGACCACATCCTGCGCGAACTGCAAAACATCCGCGCGGAACTGAACATGAGCATGCTCTACATCTCCCACGATATGGCCGTGATTGCCGAGGTGAGCGACGTGGTGGCGGTGATGTACGCGGGCAAGATCGTGGAGTACGGCACGGCGGAGGAGGTCTTTACGCGCCCGATTCACCCGTACACTCGCGCCTTGATGTCGGCGTTTCCCAGCGTGACCGGCGAGAAGCACGAACTGGCAACCCTTGGCGGCGAGCCGCCAAACCCGCTGGAACTGCCGACCGGCTGCCGCTTCCATCCCCGCTGTCCCCACGCGACCGACGTCTGCGCCGAACAGGAACCGCCCACCGTGCGCCAAGGCGCCCACTGGGCCGACTGCTGGAACCCACCGGAGGACTAGCGCCGTTTCCAGATCAATGCGTCAGACGGCAAGACCCCCTCTCCCTGAGGGAGAGGGCCGGGGTGAGGGTGAAGTCGTATGATGATGGGGCCCGCGCCGGCAGGCGGCAAAAGCCCCCTCTCCCTGAGGGAGAGGGCCGGGGTGAGGGTGTAAGCGTAGAACGAGTGAAGTCGAAAGGGAAAGAAGGCCATGAGCGAGTCGGCTAATGCGGCAGCCTCCGCCGATGCGCGCCCGCTGTTGCGGGTGGAAGGCCTGCGCAAGCATTTCCCCGCCGCCACCTCGCGCTTCCGGCGCAACCGGCGCTTCATCCACGCCGTGGACGACGTCAACTTCACCCTGGGCAGAGGCGAAAGCCTGGGGCTGGTGGGCGAATCCGGCTGCGGCAAGACCACCACCGGCAAGATGCTGGTGCGCCTGATAGACCCCACGGACGGACAGGTCATCTTCGACGACGGCGCGGGCGAACCCACGGACATCGCCACCCTGCGCGGCCAGCCCCTCAAAGACTTCCGACGCCACGCCCAGATGATCTTCCAGGACCCCTACGAATCCATGAACCCCCGGCGCACGATCTTCGACACCATTGCCGAGCCGTTGCGGGTGCAGCAGATCGGCACCCTGGCGGATCGCCTGGACCGGGTATCGGAGATGCTGGCGCTGGTGGGCCTGACGCCGCCCCGCGCCTTCCTCTTCCGCTTCCCCCACGAACTCTCCGGCGGTCAGCGCCAGCGCGTCGCTATCGCCCGGGCGCTTATCGTCGAACCGTCGTTCGTCGTCGCCGACGAGCCGACCTCCATGCTGGACGTCTCCGTGCGCACCGGCGTGATGCGCCTGATGGCGGACCTGGCCGCCGGCTTGGGCATCGGCTACCTCTACATTACCCACGACCTGGCGGTGGCGCGCTACATGTGCAGCCGCATCGCCGTGATGTACCTGGGCAAGATCGTCGAAATCGGCGATACGGAGGAAATCTTGCGCCGCCCGCAACACCCCTATACCCAGGCCCTGCTCTCAGCGGTGCCCATCCCCGACCCGACGGTCGCGCGCCCGCCGGTCAGCATCAAAGGCGGCGTGGCCACCTTGGTCAATCCCCCACCCCAATGCCGCTTCTACCCCCGCTGCCCCCAAGCCGACGACTTCTGCCAAACCAACGACCACCCACCCCTGGAACACAAAGGCCAGGAACAAGAAGTCGCCTGCTACAAGGCGTAGCTTGCAGGTCTGTTCCGATTCTGCTCTGCTAATGCGTTCCGCACGACGCTGTCCGCAACTCTTGGACTGAGCCATAGGTACAGTGAGCTTCAACATTCAGAGGCTAGCAGCGCGTAGACGTGCCCATCATCCGAGCCTGCGGAGACGATGCCGCCAGTCACCGACGGAGAGCCCCAAACTTCGCCATGTGTCAAATAACGCCACAGCAGTTCCCCATGGGGCGGCATCTAGGCGTAGAGATTGCCATCATCTGAGCCCGCATAGACCACGCCTCCAGCCACTGCCGGAGAAGATCACACCTCATCGCTTTAGGATCACAGCATCCTGAAACTTCACCACAGAGCGAAGAATCACTTGCACCGCTCAGTAGACTGGATCACAGTAAGCCTCATGTGCAATGATCGCAACGAAAAGCACTCAGACCCATGATCTTCCCCTAGATCAAGGACGGCCAGTTCACGGTCTTTGCTGCGTTCGGCGCATCACTCACTAGGGCGGGCCTTCAGCGAGTAGATGTAGTCACCATATCTGTAATCACCCCATGTGGAAGCGTAGACCACTCCACCGGCTAGCGTTGGGGAATAAACTGCCCCGCGTTGTGTCCTGTAACGCCAAAGTAGATCACCGGTTGCAGTATCCAGCGCGTAGATGTGACCATTCAGAGTATTGACGTAGATGGCGCCGCCAGCAACGGTTGGGGTAGCGGAAACCCTGGCGAACATGAAACGGCGCCAAAGCAGTTCGCCGGTGGCGGCATCCAACGCGCGAACATAACCATCCGATGAGCTGGTATACAAGACCCCCTCGGCGACGTTATCCAGAGAGAAGAATCCGCCATAATGTGCGTAGTCTAAGGCTGTTCCATCTGACAGGCCCTGACGTGGCTGCGGAGAATCGTCTGTCTCTACACTCGAGCGCAGTTCTCCAGTGCTGGCGTCCAGCGCCAAGACACGGCCGTCCCGCGCGCCAACGTAGACAACACCATGGGATACCACAGGCGACGACCCCAATGCCGTGTTAGTTTGCTTTAGCCAACGCACGCCACCGGTGCTGGTAGACAGCGCGAGAACATGACTATAGGAGACATAATAAACTGTGTCGCCAGCCACGACCGGGGAATAGCGCACGTCTTGCGAAACCTTACTGCGCCAGAGTTGCCCGCCAGTTCTGGCGTCAAGTGCGTAGAAGTAACCGCCATCTGTGCTGATGTAGACCACTCCATCGGCAACGGCCGGCGAAAAGTAATACGTGCTCCCTAAAATCGACGCCTCCCAAAGAAGCTTACCAGTCTCGACGGAAAGAGCGTAGACCTGGCCAGATTGCGAGCCGACATAGGTTACTCCGTCGGCAAATGCTAGAGAAGACCGCACGGAATCATCAAACTCGTAGTTCCACCGCGGGTCGCCAGAACCAACATCAAAGGCATGAACGCCATTTGTAGACAAAATGTAGACGACATCGTCAGTCACTGCCGGAGGGGAGTTGACAGAACCGTCAAATTGGGCACGCCAGCGCAATACTCCGCTGCAAGGTTTGTTTAGTACTGTCTGTACGGGCTCATCTCTCACTGACCGAGATGCTGCGCCTGAGCTGGCAAGCGCGTAGACGGCGCCGTTCTGCGAACTTACGTAGATCTTCCCGTCTCCTTTGATTGGCGAGCCCTGCGGCGCACCATCGATGCTAAATCTCCCCACCAGCTCACCACTCTCGGCAACCAGGACGTAGACATAGCCGGCTTCCGATGCCGCAAAAATCGCATCGCCAATCCTGACCGGAGCATGGAAGACAAAGTCGCCGATCTGGGAGCGCCAAAGCAGCCTACCGTCTTCGGCATCCAAGGCATACAAGTAGCCGTCGTCGGCGCCTACATACACGACGCCCCAAGTCATGAGAGGAGATCCCTGCGCTTCCCCAGCGGTCTGATAGCGCCACAACAGTTCGCCGCTGGCGGCGTCCAGTGCATAAAGATGTCCATCATCCGAACCCACGTAGACCACACCGCCAACCATCGTTGGAGAAGCCTCGACGAAGTACCCGCTCTCTATACGCCAGCGCTGTTCTCCGCTTTCGGCATCAAGACCGTACGCGTAGCCATCGTGAGAGACAACGGAGACTACGCCATCCCCGACTACCGGAGTAGACCAAACTTCCCCTCCAGTCTGCGACTTCCACAGGAGTTCGCCGTTAGCGACAGCGAGCGCGTAGACGAAGCCATCCAGAGACGTGGCATAGACTGTGTCGCCCGCTACTGCCGGCGATGCCCTTATTTCACCACCAGTTCGAAAGCGCCAGCGCAACTCGCCGGTTCTTGCATCAAATGCGTACACATAACCGAATTGGGAAGTGGCATAATACGCGCCGTTAACCGCTTGTGAGTTGGTCCACACTTCACCGCCGGTACGAAAGAGCCAATACAATCCTCCGGTCTCGGCAGCCAGCGCGTAAATGTGATTGCCACCCGACTTGATGAAGAGCACGCTGTCGTCCTCTTTCGGCAAACACGGCATGACACCCCCCAAGAGAAAGCGCCAGAGCGGTTCGCCAGTGGCGGCATCCAGGGCGTTAACATGACCGTCGGAAGTTTCGAAATAGACTTTGCCGTCCTCTACTACCGGGGCGACGAAAGGCGATGCATCGACCTCTATGTTCCAGCGTACGTCGCCACTGATGGCATCCAGTGCGTAGAATCTTCCAGGTGAGCCAGCATAAACCACTCCTTCAGCTACCGCTACAGTGTAGTTAATACCTTCTGTCTTGAAGCGCCAGAGAGGTTCGCCGGAATCTATACTCAAGGCATACAGAAACCCATCACCAGAACCAACGAAAACCGCTCCAGTCCCTACGACTGGGGACGAATATGCTTCGTCCTTGGTCTCAAATTGCCAAAGGACTTCTCCGGTCGCGGCGGCAAGTGCATACACATAGCCGTCTCTTGAACTGGCGAACACCCTGCCGTCTGCCACCGCTGGAGAGGAATCCACAACACCCCGAGTCAGGAAGTGCCACCGCTCTTCGCCGGTAACAGTGTCGAGCGCATAGATGCGGTGGTCATCTGAGCCGATATATACAACGCCGTCATGCAGTGCCGGGGTGGAATTCACAGTTCCGCCCGTTTCATGCGCCCAGCGCAGTTCACCGGTAGCAGCATCAAGCGAGTACACCCAGTGTTCACGAGAGCCAATATAGACTACCCCGTCAGCCACCGCCGGCGTGGAATGTACTCCCTTATGGAACCACTGGCGCCAAAGCAATTTGCCGGTCTTGGCGTCGAGCGCTTGCAGACGATTGCCAGACGACAAAATGAAGACCAAGCCGTTTGCCACCACCGGGGAACTGAGCGGCCCATCGCTAACGAGGGACCGCCAACGCATTTCACCAGTATCGGCATCAAGCGCAAAGACTTGACCGTCATTCGATCCAACATAGGCCACGCCATCAGCTACGGCCGGCGCTGTATATAACCGTGCAAATATCTGAATACTAAGTTTGTAGTGCCATAGGAGGTTTGCAGACAGATCAGGGATGGGAGAAGGCGTCGGCCTGACCGGCGTATTGGGACCGTGCACATGATCTATGGATCGTGGCGGCGGACCGCAAGACACCAGTCCAGCTGCACTTAGCGACACCACTAAGCCAAGTATAGCTATGGTTACAAGTCTGCCCATGACAATTGCAGTCCTCACTCCGGCACTATTCACTTGTCCCGTAGTATACACCTTTAAAGTGGGACGAAGTGTGTTCCTCTGATCTGGGCCTTAAGGGCAAGGATAGTTTGGATGACCGCGCGCCAAGAGGGAATAGTCAAGAGATGAGACTGTGCTAACTCCTTCACAAGGGGTTCTGACCATTCAGGAGGTTTGGAGCGCAGACGCACAAAGACGATTGCTCGCACGGCCAATTTGGGCTAAAGGGATTCATTCAGATCCCGGACCCGCAATAGTTGCTCAATTGCAGCAGAAGTAGGGTTTGCTGGGAGAGCCCTGAACTGCCTGCACTGCTGCGCGCAGGCAAGAGTGCCCCTCTAGCAGTGTTGTTAGTGGCTTACCGCTATCAAATGTCCATTACCGCCCCGGTGTCGTCGCGGAGGTTCTTGAAATACGCGAATTTGCGGGGTGGGTTATTGGCGATGACGGCTTCGTCCAGGTCTGCGCCCAGGCCTGGGGTGTCGGGCACGTGGAGGTAGCCGTCCTTTATTTGCCACGGCTCTTTGACCACCCGGTCGCGGTAGGGTTGGCTGGGCACGTATTCCAGCAGGTGGAAGTTGGGAACGCTCATGCCGATATGGGCCGCGGCGGCGGTGGAGACCGGTCCCATGGGATTATGCGGCGCCACGAGCACGTGGTGCACCTCGGCCAGCGCGGCGATCTTCTTCACCTCGGTAATGCCGCCGGCGTGGCAGAGGTCCGGCTGGATCACGTCCACGAACTGGCCCGCCAGCAGGGGCGCGAACTGCCACTTGGTGAAGTAGCGTTCGCCGGTGGCCAGGTCGATGCCCAGTTCGCGGGCGGTCTCGCGCACGGGGCGAAAGGCCTCGATATTGTCCGGCGGCACCGGCTCCTCGAAGAAGGTGATGCGGCTATCCTTGACGGCGTGCAACTGGCGCACGGCCTGGGCCGGACGGCTCTTGCCGTGGTTATCGATCATCAGGTCCACGTCCCGCCCCACGGCCTGGCGCAGGATGGCGATGCGTTCGCCCAGGAGCGCCGCGGCCCGATGGTCGCCCATCGGCTCGTCCGTGGCCCACGCGCCGGTCTTCAGGGCGGTGAAGCCGGCCGCCAGCAATTGCCCCGCCTCCCGCGCGATGCGGTCGGCCTCGTAGATGCCGACGTGGGTATAGAGCCGGATGCGGTCGCGGGCCGGCCCGCCGAGCAACTGGTAGACCGGCGCGCCGTAATGCTTGCCCTTGATGTCCCACAGGGCCTGGTCGATGCCGGCGATGGCCGTGTTGATGACCACCCCGCCTTTCCAGAAACCGTCCTTGTAGAGCGATTGCCAGAGGCGCTCGGTCTCCAACGGGTCTTTACCAATCAAGGTCTCGCCAAGCTGCCCGATAGCCGCCCGCACCGTGTCGTCCTTGCCCTCCAACGTGGCCTCGCCCCAGCCACAGACCTCCGGCTCGTCGGTGGAAATCTTGACAAACACCCAATTACGCGGGTCGCCCCACATGATGAACGTGTCTACCGCGGTAATGCGCATGGCTTTGACTCCCTATTGACTGCTTTCTGTTGAATTCTCACCCCAGGGTCGGCTTCTACACGTCACCTGTAGATTGGACCTTACTGTCCTTTGCACTCTGGTCCATACTGTCACCTGCAAGTTGGGCCTGACTGTCACTTGTATATTTGTCCTAACTGTCATTCCGAGCGGAGCGAGGAATCTCGTGTCCCGCGCGGGAAAAGTCTCCGACGCTGAGGCTCCTAGATTCCTCACTTCGCTGCGCTGCGTTCGGAATGACACAGCGGCTGCGTTTCGTTTCGCAATGACATACCGGCTGCGCTGTCATCCGTATAACACGGCGGCTGCGCTGACTGCGGTATGAGACTCCGGCTGCGCCGCGTTCTAAGTCCTAGTCAAGAATCCTGTCGCCACCTCATTCCCTGGCGCGGCCTGTGCGCAAGCCCAAAGGAACTTGTCAAGACGGAATACTCACCCACTCGCCCGACTCCGCCGCGGCTTTGGCGTGCAGCGTCACCGCCATGGAGCGGAGCACCTCTTCCGCGCCGGCGTAGGGGTCGCGGTCGTTGACCAAGGCGTCGAGGAAGTCGCTGCTGGGGGAGTGTTGCAGGGGCGGGATGTCCAGGTCGAACGGTTCCTTGTCGTTCAGCACCGCACGCACGCCGCCCTGCTTATTGGGGCCGGAGGGCTCCAGGGTGCCGGCGGTGGCGATCTCCGCCGTGCCGCGCGTGCCGGTGATGTAAAGCCGGTAATCGCCGTGGTAGGGCGCGGCGTCGGGCGTGAGCCAGTCGGCGACCACGATGCCTTTCATACCGCCGTCGAAATCCAGCAGCGCATGGGCGTGGTCGTAGAGTTGCGGCAGTTCGGGGAAGCGCGTGTTGCCTTGCGCGGCGGCCACGCGCACCGGCTCCTGGCCGGAAAACCAGCGCAGCGAATCGAAGTAGTGCACGCCCAGGTCCACCAGCACGCCGCCGTTCTGCGCCGCGTCAAGCTCCCAGGGATTGCGGGTGTGCGGACGCAACTTGTGGGGGCCGAAGCCGTACATGTGCACGATGTCGCCGAAATCTCCCGCATCTACCCGCGCTTTCAAGGCCCGGTGCGGCGCGGAGTAGCGTTGGCTGAGCATCATGCCCAGGCGCGCCTTGCCCAGGTTATGCGCCGCCCGCACCTGCGTTAGCTGCTCCATCTCCGTGAGCAGCGGCTTGTCGGCAATGACGTGCACGCCGCGCTCCAGGCAGGCGGTGAGCGCCAGGTACTTGGTGGCGTTCGTGCGCGCCACGCCAACGACGTCCGGCCGCTCTTTGTTAAGCAGTTCGTCGAAGTCCGCGTAGACCGGCACGCTGTGCTCGGCTTCGATCCTGGCGCGAACCGTGGGCTCGTCTTCCGCGATGCCGACGAACGTGATCGATGGGTTGTCCTCTACGGCGCCCACGAACTCGCTGATGTGTCCGTGCCTCATGCCCATAACCGCTGCGCGCATGATCCTGTTCTCTCCTTATGGTTCGCTGCTTTTCACTGCACAACTGTCTGTCTTGCTGGGGCGAATGTCCGCCTGTTTCCGACCCCCAAGAGGCGGGGGACGAGCCCCCGCGCTACAGGAATTGCGCCCCTCTTGCGTGCCAAGATGCCAAAGCGTCAGGCGTTACGTTCCGGTAGCACAGGTTTCAAACCTGCGCTCCGCGCCGGGCGCACGCCCCGTACCTATTCTACTGTGCCGCATCCCCCTTTGCAGCCGGCACGCCCGCCAACACCTGACGCGGCTCAAGCTTCTCCATGCATTCCACCGTGCCGTAACGGCACGTGGCCGGCTGTCCGGTTTCCGGGCGGTAACACGGACTGCAAAATATCGGATGCCGGCGCACGCCGTCGGGTTGGCCGAACGGCCCGTAGCGCACCCAGCTTGTAGGCCCGTAGAGGCCGACGACGCGCGTGCCCAAGGCCGCGGCCAGGTGCAGCGGCCCGCTGTCGCTGCCGATCATGAGCGCGCAGTGGGCGAGCACGGCGGCCAGTTGCCCCAGCGTGGTCTTGCCGGTGAGCGCCAGCGGCGGTTTCTTACAAGCCTGGACAATCCGCGCCGCCTCATCCGCTTCATCCGGCCCGCCGACCAGCACCGCGCGATAACCAGCCTGATGGAGTTGGTCGATGAGCGCAACCCAATGGCGCCGCGGCCAGCGTTTGGCATAGCCGTTGCGCGCGCCGTGTCCGCAGGCTACCCAGAGCGCGCCGCTTGCCGTAGGCAACGTCGCTTCCGCCCAGGTGCGATCCGCCGCGCTCACCCAGGCTTCCATGCGGTCGGGCGTAGTGGCAGCGCCCGCCGCCTGCGCCACCGCCAGGGCGCAATGCGCCTCATGGCGGTCTTGGGGCAAACGGCTGCCCGCCACCTTCAGTGAGAAAGAACCCGGCGGCGCTTCGTCGGCAAATCCCGCCCGGTGCGGCGCGCCGCTGAGCAGGCTGATAGTTGCCGCGGGCGCGCCGTAGAGGCTGAGGCAAAGGTCGTAACGCCGCGCGCGCAAGGCGCGGATGAGCCGCCAGGCTTGCCGCCACCGGTTTGGAGAGAAAATGCCGGGGAAGTGGGTGAGCGTATGCGCGTCGAGGGTATGAACGCGGTCAACGTACGGGCACTCCGCAAGCAGCGGCGCCGTGTTGGGCGTAACGAGCACGTCCAGCAGCGCATCTGGGAACCGCCGCCGGGTGTTGCGGATGGCCGGAATGGAGAAGAGGAGGTCGCCGATGAGATCGAGCCGGATGATGAGGATTCTTTCGACGTTCTCCGGCTGATAGGGCTTGCTCCCGTGCCGGAATCGGGCAACCAAGGCCAAGGCGGCGCAGGCCAGCCACAGCGCCACCCCGGCGGTGCGGCGCGCAACGTGCTTCAGCGACGCGCTCACAGCGGCACGCTTTCAACCGGCCGCGCTAGCAACTCTTGCGCCGCCGCCGTTACCGCAGCCGGTTCGATGAACGCCATGCACGGGTGGCGCGGCAGGTCCGCAGCGGGCAACGCCAGATACCCGCAGTGACGGCAAGGAATCGAAGAGACTACGGTTCGATGTTTCTCGGCAGGCCCCCACGGCCCAAACCGCGCGGGATCGCTGGCGCCGTAGAGCGTTACCGACGGCGCGCCGACCGCCACCGCCAGGTGCAGCGGGCCGGAGTCCGGCCCCAGCACCAGCGCGCAGCGGGCGTAGAGCGCCGCCAACACGCCAAGCGTGGTTTCACCGGCCAGGCGAGTGCGCTCTTGCGGCAGACCGGCGGCGACTTCCTGGGCGAGTTCCCGCTCCGTAGGACCGGACGTGACGACAAAACACACGCTAGGGTCTTCCGCCAGGGCGTTCCCTACGGCGTGCCAGCCGGCGGCCGGCCAATTCTTGACCGCCGCGCCGGAACCGGGATGAATGGCGACAAGCGTGGCAGTGGCAGGTACCCCGGCGCGCCGCAGAAGTTCATCGGCTTGCTGCTCGTCGTCCCGTGTATACTCGAATTGCAGGCGCGTGCCGACATCCCCAACGTCTTCGCCCACGCCCGCCGCGGCCCGCGCCACGCGCAGATTGGCCGCCGCCTGATGTTCATCATGGCGCAGCGGCAGCGCGTGGGTCAGGAACGGCGCGCACTCCGGCGTGTCGAAACCCCACACGTAGGGAATGCCGCCGAACGCCGCCAGCGCCGCGCCCCACCAGAAGTCATCGCGCAGATTGAGGGCAAGCTGGTATTCTTCGCCGCGCAAGCGCCCGGCTTCTTCCCACAATTGCGCATACGCCCGCAGGCCGGCCCGCGGCCGGCCGCGCTCGAAGCCCGGAAAGCGGCAGGTCTCGAGCCGGTCTATGTCCCGGTTGTTCTCCAATACAGCTTCCGCCCACGGACCCACCAGCGCCGTAATCTCGCTCTCCGGAAACGCCTGCCGCAACAAACGCAACGCCGGCGTGACAAGCAGCACGTCGCCAATGTGATCGGGGCGAATGACCAAGATGCGCTCTATGCGAGAAGCGGGAAAACGGTACGGGCGAAAGAAGCCCAGCAACCGCAACACCCCGCGCCGCAACCAGCGTTTTGCCATCGACTCGCGGGGCAAGAGCGTGCTGGGCAAGGGGTCAGGAACGGCGGGCTTTCCCGCCGGAAACTCCCCGCGCCCGTGCTGAACGCTGCCATCGGCTGCAGCGGCTCGAGGAACGTCACGTGCCGCCTCCGGATGTTCCTCCCTACTCATGACTACGCCTCTGTCACAGCGCCAGCAGAAAGCTATGCAGCGGCGCGAAAACCGGCGCATCCAATTGCCAGTAACCGGCCTCCGCCGCTTCGCCCACACGTAACTCAGGCCGTTCGCGGGATGCCAGGAACGCGTGAGCGCGCGCTTTATCACGGTTCTTTGGGGGCATACCGGCTGTCTCTTTAAGGCATCGTAGATACTGCTTCACGCACTCCATTGCCGGATCTCCCTGCACGGCACGAAGGCAGAGCGTTTCAAGCATTCCGGGGCTCTCACAATCGGGAAGGATAAAGACCGAAACACGCGGCTTGCTCTGGGTTGGCGTAATCGGCTCAGCCGGCGCGTCCAGCCCGGCGCTCGTGAGCAAGTCGTGGACCGACTGAAACGCGGAAGCCGACGAACAATCCGCGTCGCGTGTGACGCCGATTGAGTCTAGCTTTGAGTAGTCTGGGCTGACTTGCAGCAAGCGCAGGAATTGCCTGAGTCCGCTCTTTCCTCCGTAAGGTTCGACTTGAACGATTTCGGTAGTAGAGAGTTTCCCAAGCAGAGCTTCGAAGAATCGGCGGTCGCTGTCCCCTTCTACCAAGAGCATCTTGGGCGCTTCAATCTGCACGTGGTTTTCGCTGTCCTGTCGCGATATGGCCACTAACGCACCTCGAAATTGAATTTCATCGCAGCGTCCAATTGCTCTCTGTCATACGTAATCGCAACCACCTCACCATCCCTGCGCTCCAGGCGGTGCAGGCGGAACTCATCATCACCACACTCCGCAAAAGCGTTCTGCGCCGCTATCACGCACTCCCAGCTATGCGTCGTGGCAAAAACTTGCACATTGGAATCCCGTGCCGCCGCGTAAACTGCTTTCCAGACGTCAACCAGGGCCGAGTAGTGCAAGCCGTTTTCAAATTCATCGATGAGCACCGTGCCGTTCTCAGCCGCCTTAATTGCCAATAGCCAGGAGAGCAGATTTGTGACACCGCTACCCATGTATGGCAAAGGCACGAGGATTTCAAGTCCGATGTCGGCGTATAGCATCGGCCCATCCGTCGGATATAGAAGTGCAATTCGCTTGAAGCGCGGATCAATCACCTTGAGCGGCGACAGGAGTTCGTTTTCCCTGCCTGCTTCTGCCAAGTCACTGAAGAACCGGGCATGATCATCCGAGAGTGGCCCTTGCGTATGTACGTACCAAACGGGGGGCCGAGCATCGACTTTGGCCGAGGATGCTTTTATGCCTTCAGGTGTCTTGACCGCGCGGGAAAGAAATTCCCTACCCTCATGGTCCGTATACGTCAGAGCCAATTCCTTGAACCTCTTCAATACTGCGCTACCCTTCGCCTGACTTTGATAGTTGCCGCCTGATCCAGCAGGAGCCAATGCACGTTCGGCGGGCTCATCCAGACAAATGCGTAACCTGCGCTTTTCCTGCTGGACATCGACACTCGTGAGTTCAGCAGGGGCAGCGGTTTGCGTCTCATGGAAGAGCCACTCTAGCGCTTTCCATGAGCTCTCATCGCTGTCAATAGCACGTCGTACGAAGTTTACTGTGAACGAAAAGTCCGGACTATTCGGCCCGCAAAGAATGAAGACTCCTTCCAGCAAAGCCGTCTTGCCAACGTTGCTTTCACCCACAATGAGGTTGACGCGCGCGAGCGGCTCAATCTCGAAATCTCGGAAACAGCGGAAGTTTCGTGCGGAAAACTTGCGTATCATCTCGTCCCCTCCAATGAGGACGCGCACAAACCGGTTATTCCAGCGATCCCTTGCTGCTGGGCGCGGACTGCCCGCGGCGGGGGTCGGGCTGGACGGCCTGTGACAGCGCGCGGGCGAGGGCTTTGAAGACCGCCTCGGCCTTGTGGTGGTCGTTTGCGCCGGCCAGCAGGCGCGCGTGGAGCGTGAAATGCCCCTGCACGGCGAACGTATCCAGAAAGTGGCTAATCATCTCGCTTTGCAGCGCGCCCAGCTTATAGCCGGTGAGCGGCACGTCCACCGCAGCGGCCCCGCGCCCGCTCAGGTCTACGGAAACCAACGCCAAGGCTTCATCCAGCGGCACGATCGCCCAGCCCATGCGGGTGATGCCGGCCTTGTCGCCCAGCGCCGCGTCCAGCGCGCGCCCCAGGCAGATGGCCACGTCTTCCACGGTGTGATGCGAGTCCACCTCCAGGTCGCCGCTGGCTTGCACGTCCAGATCGAAGAGGCCGTGCGTGCTGAGTTGGCGCAGCATGTGGTCCAACATGCCGATGCCGGTGGCGATCTCGGCCTTGCCGCTGCCGTCCAGCGTAATCTTCACGGCCACGTCGGTCTCGTGGGTGCGGCGCGTGTGCTGTCCCGTGCGTGTCATGAGCGATTTTCTTCTATGCGATTCTCTGGATGCATTCCACGCCGCGCGTCAGGAGCGGGCACGGTGGCATGAGGTGTCGTTCCCGTTCGTTTCTGTCATTCCAGCTTTCGCCGGAATCCAGGGCGCATGCGCAGAGATGGATTCCGGCTTCCGCCGGAATGACGGATTGCGCGCTGCGCACTTTCGCGGTAATGACGGCTCAGTTTCCGCGCCGGCCTAGCCCAGATCGAACTGAAAGACCAGGTTGTCGCGCTCCTTGAAGTCGTAGCCATCGGTGTAATTGCGCACCTGGTCGCCCTGGATATTGATGTAGTCGATCGGCTCGGTCACGGCGAACGGCGCCACGTGCCAGGTGCCCACGTGCATCTGGATCGCGCGGTCGCCCGGAAAGTGGAAGAGCGCCGCCGTTTCCGGATCGAACGACTCCGGCGTCTCGCTGGGCGGCGCGACGAAGAAGAGGCCGTCCTTCCCGCCCAGCGGCACGAAGATTTGCGTCTCTTCCATGTGGCGGTTGAGGAAGTCCGGGCGCAGTTCGTCGAAGTCGCGCAGCGGCGCGTGGGTAATGCGCGCCGTGAGCACGCCGTCCGTGCAGACGATCTCAGTGCGCTCCGCATCCAGGATTCTTCCAAAAGGCGCAAAACTCTCCGGCGTAAGCGGCTGGGGCTTCAGGGTTATCACGCGCATGGCAGACCTCAATTCCGTTTTCTGGCGGTTTTCAACGCATGTACCTATGATACGTACTCTGTAGGCGCAGCCACAAGTAGGGAGGCGGCGCGGCGTCCTTGCGCGCACGCCCGCACTCACGTAGGGGCACGACATGTCGTGCCCCTACGTGAGTAGCCCAGACAAGGCCGCGTAATTCTGGATTGAAAAAGTGCCGCGCTACTGCCGGGCGGCCGGCGCAAACATGAACCGTGGCGATGACGGGTTGCGCCCCTTACGCAAGACGGCAGCGCCGCACGCCGCGAGCGAGCGCTCTCTCGGTTTGGCCGTATCCCTGGGGGCGGTGGCGCTCAGGAGACCTTTGCGCAACCCCGCTGAGAGGCGTAAAGTTCCCTCCCACTGGGAAGTCCTTTGCGCAATTGTAGGGGGAGCAGACGAAGCCCAGCGCGCGTCTTATCCCCTCTCCCTGGCTGACAGGGGTAGGCATTGTACATCCGACTTCACGTGTCATTCCGAGCGGAGCGAGGAATCTAGAACCGACGTTTTTGCAGCGAAAGCCTTAGATTCCTCTCTCCGCTGCGCTCCGCTCGGAATGACACGTGCCTACCCCTGTCAGCCTCTCCCTGGGGAGAGGGTTAGGGTGAGGGGAGATTATGTGGCGACTCATACCCAAGTCTTGCGAAACGGTTCGGAACCAACGAGGTTTTCCCCTCACCCCGGCCCTCTCCCCCAGGAGAGGGAGTTTCATTGCACGCCGACTCCGGTACCACAACGGTCTTCGAAGGGAGAGGGAAACTTCTCGCCTGTCAGGTTTCGTTGCGCAAGGCCCCCTCTAGGTTGGGCGCGCCCGCCGGCGCGCCGCCCGGGCGTGCGCCACGAAACCTTCCGCCTCGGCCAGGCGCGCGGCGGGTTCGGCGATAGCCGCGGCCGTCTTGGCATCAAGCGCCACGATCGACGTGCTCTTATAGAACTCCTGCACGGTAAGCGGGGAAGAAAATCGCGCCGTGCCGCCCACGGGCATGATGTGGCTCGGGCCGGCGATGTAGTCGCCCAGCACCTCCGGCGAGGCGCTGCCCACGAAGACGCCGCCGGCGTTGCGCACCTTGCCCACCCATTGCCACGGCTCCCGGGTCAGCAGGCAGAGATGCTCCGGCGCGTACTCGCTCGCTTCATCGATGGCCGTTTCCAAATCGGGCGCTACCACGATGCCGCCGTTGTGCAGCAGCGAATAGGCGGCCTCTTCCTGGCGCGGCAAGTCCGCCAGTTGCGCCGCCAGTTCCTGCTCGACACGGGCGGCCAGGTCGGCGGAATCCGTAATCAAAAGCGGCGTTGCCAGCATATCGTGCTCGGCCTGGGCGAGCAGATCAGCCGCCACCTCCGCCGGCTCGGCCGCGGCGTCCGCCACGATGAGCGTCTCCGTCGGCCCGGGCAACTGGTCGATGCCCACCTGTCCGTAGACCCTCTGCTTTGCCAGGATTACAAAGATATTGCCCGGGCCGAGGATCTTATCCACCTTGGGTACCTGCGCGGTGCCGCACGCGAGCGCGGCAATGGCCTGCGCGCCGCTGATCCTGAAGACCCGATGCACCCCGGCGATTGCCGCCGCCGCCAGTTTGAGCGGATGCACGCTGCCGTCGGCGCGGCACGGCGTGGCCAGGATGATCTCCTCCACGCCCGCCACCAGCGCCGGCACGACCGACATCAGCACCGACGACGGATAGACCCGCTCCGTGCCCGGCGAATAGATGCCCACGCGCTCCAAGGGCCGCACCATCTCGCCGAGGCCGGTCTCGAAATCCAGCCACGAGTTGCGCCGCTGGCGTTCGTGATACGCGCCGATGCGCGCCGCCGCTTGCTGCAAGACCTGCAGCAGCGAGTCATCGACCTCGTCCTGGGCCGCGGCAATCTCCGCGGGCGTGACCTCCAGCGGTTCCGGCGCTGCGCCGTCGAAGTGCCGCATGTACCGCAGGAGAGCGGCGTCGCCCTCGGCCCGCACGTCCGCCAGAATGCGGTCCGCCACCTCGCCGGCGGAAAGATCCGCGCCAAAGACCTCCCGGATGCGCGCCGCCACCGGCGCGGGCAGTTCTTCGTCACCCAGCGGCGTGCGCTTGAGCACGGTATTGCGCGCTTCTGCAAGGTCGGTAATGATGCGGGTAACGGGCATGATTTGCGCCTTGCCTCAGATGGATTTGCTTTTTGCACCAAGAAGCGGGGGACAAGCCCCCGCGCTACGCCTCTAGCCGTCGGGGCGGTTCGCGAACCGCCCAAACACGCCGAGCATCGCCGCACGCCTGGCAAGGCAGTACCTAACCGGCTCAGGCGCTCAGACAACGTACGCCGCGATGCGTTCCAGATACCGGCGCGCGGCGGCGGCCTCCGGCGGCGCGGTTGCCAGCATCTCTCGTACGGCACGCTCGCCGTCGAAAGGTACCGCGCGAAAATCCACTTGCCACGCGCCGCTATCATGGGTCAAGATGGCGTAACCGGCGCGCGGGTCGTGCTTGCGCTCGTAGGTGTGCCCCACCGCGCCGGGGTTCACCACCAGTATTCCATTATAGCGGCGTTCGATCCGCCGGTGGGTGTGGGCGCAGAGGACGAGGCTTGCCGTTACGCCCCGCAGCTTGGCGTGGAGTTCGCTATCGGTGGTGCTCGGTTGGTTGGGACCCGGCGGCGCGGCGTCGGGCGCGGGATAGATCGAGTCCGTCAAATGCCCGGGCGCGCCATGACACAACAGCACGTCATGGCGCCCAACCAGTGACAGAGAACGCTCGTTGGGCAGGTCGCGAAACCGCGCCGCCCGCGCCGCGCCAACTTCAGCGAACGCCCGCCGCATCACGAACAACTTCCCTTCGCCGGAATCGTAACGCGAGAGTTCCGCGCACTCGTAGCCCAGGAATAATTGCAGACACCGCTCCATGTTGCCGGCAATCCCCACGTGCGGCAACCCGTCCAGCGCGTCCAACACCGCCCGGTTGTGCGGAAATTTCACCACGCTATCCCCCAACACCACCACCATATCCGGCGCTTGCCGCTCCAAATCCGCCAGCACCGCTTCCAACGCATAGATGTTGCCGTGAATGTCGGCCAGGACAGCAAGGCGCATGTGGCTAATCCGGTATGAGTTTCGAGAGGCGCGTGACGGCCGCTCCCTTAGTGTACACCGCGCCGCAAGGACCGTTTGGGGCGCTCTTCGTTCCGCGCGCATCCTTGAACGCGCCGTAGCGCCGTGCTAGAGTGGCAGCACTGCGGGCGGTAGCCGCGGCGGCTGGGCGCAGGTTGCAAACCTGCGCTACTGGAGAAGCAGTGCGTTGCCGGCCCCATTTGCCGGGCCTGAGCGCATAGACGGAATTCCGCTTTCATGAACGACGAGCACGCTGTTTCTACGGGTTCCTCTTTGGCAATTGAGCCGGAGCATGGCGGCCTTGCCCGGCGCGCGGTGCGGGTCCTGCGGGCGCGGTTTGGGTTGATTTCCAATAACCGCGGCCTCATCAGCAACCCGGAGTTCTTCCAGAGTCGCTCAGTCATCCAGTCGCTCGTCACGAACGTCCATGCAGTGCCGGAGATACCGTATGCCGAGCCGTTTGACGGGCGCATGGTAATCCTGGACGCGCCCAAGGAACCGCCCGCCGTGCGCATCGGCGCTGACGAAGTCTTTGCCGTAGCGGACTTCAGCGCGTTGGAGGCGGCGTGCTCGGACCGGCGCTGCACGCTCTTTGGCAATCTGGGGGTGTTCTTTCGCTTTGCGCTGGCGGTGCTGGAACGACGCCACGACATCTTTAGTTTCCACGCCTCCGCCATGTACCTGCCCGACCGCAACGAACTCATGCTGGTGGTTGGCGGCGCGGGCGCGGGCAAGACGGTCTTCCTGCTGGAGGGGCTGCGACGCGGCTATCAGGTATTCAGCACGGAGATGACTCACCTGGAGTTTCGCGGCGGCGACGTGGTGTTCCACAAGGGCTCGCTGGTGGACAACATTCGCCAGGGCAGTTTCGTCTACGACTTTCCGGACGCGGCGGCGCGGCTCGGCCTGGATTTGCCGGACGTGGCAAACGTGTGGGCGCACAAACTGGCGGTGGACCTGGCGCCGGTCGCGCCGGCAGCCGGCGAGCTGGTCAATCCGCAACTCTCGCTGCTCTTCCCCAAGATCGAATCGGGACGCGAGACGGCGGTTGTCTCAGACGTAAAGCCCGGCCCCAAGATGGTCAAACTCTTGTTCGATAACGCTTCCGAGAAAATCGGCGGCACGGCGCTGCTGTACGACCGCATCCCGCTGCCGGGCGTCGACGCGCCGGACATCGCGGCCAAGCGGCTGGACGCTATGAATCGCCTGGCCCACGACCATACCGGCCTGATCGTGCGGGCCAAAGACATTCTGGCCGGTACGCACAACTGCATGGAAGGACTCTGAGCGATTTCTCAGGCATTCTTCAAACGTAGCGCGGGGGCTTGTCCCCCGCTGCCGGTCCGCCACGTGTGCCGGTATGACGGCAGCGGACGCAGGTTACAAACCTACGCTACCGGAATGCCCCCTCACCCTAACCCTCTCCCACAGGAGAGGCAACCAAATCGAGAAGTCAACGTAGCGCGGGAGCTTGTCCCCCGCCGGACCAAGAGACAAGATCACGCATGGGATACAAGTACGCATAGAATTCACCGTAGAGGGACGCAGGTTTCAAACCTGCGCTACCGGAGCGCCCCCTCACCCTAACCCTCTCCCTCAGGAGAGGGAACCAAATCGAGAAGTCAACGTAGCGCGGGGGCTTGTCCCCCGCCGGACCAAGAGACAAGATCACGCATGGGATACGAGTACGCATAGGATTCACCGTAGAGGGGCGCAGGTTACAAACCTGCGCTGCCGGAGCGCCCCCCACCCTAACCCTCTCCCTCAGGAGAAGCTGACAGGGGTAGGCGTTCAACATCCGGCTTCTCGTGTCATTCCGAGCGGAGCGCGGCGGAGAGAGGAATCTAAGGCGTTCGCTGTAAAAGCGTCGGTTCTGGATTCCTCGCTCCGCTCGGAATGACGGTTCTCTACCCCTGTCAGCCCAGGAGAGGGAACCGGACGCCGTCGAGTGAATGTACCGCCCTCTCCGGGGAAAGTGAACGACAAGAGCTGATACGTGTGTAGCTTTGCATTGCGAGGAGGATTCAGCACATGCCGCAGGCCTGGGAAGGAATTGTCGACCCGCCGGTTAGCACGCGCGTTACTGCTAAACCGCGCGCTACCGGCTACACCATGGTGTTGGACAAGGGGCTTGGCCTCAACGCCACCGCCGATCTGATGCGAATGGCGGCGCACGTCATCGATTCGCTCAAGCTCACGTTCGGCACCTCGGCGTTCTACGAGGAGGACGTGTTGCGGGAGAAGATCGCGCTGGTGCAGGCGGCCGCCGTGGACATCTACCCCGGCGGCACGTTCCTGGAGGCGGCGGAGGCCCAGGGCAAGGTGGCCGCCTACGTCGCCCGCGCTAAAGAGCTTGGTTTCAACACCATCGAGGTCTCCGACGGCACCATCGAGATGGACGCCGCCACGCGCAATGACATCATCGCCCGCGCCCTGGACGCCGGCTTCAAGGTGCTCACCGAGGTGGGGAAGAAAGACCCCAAAGACGCCATCGCCACCACCACCATGCACGAGCAGATTGCCAGCGACCTCGCCCAGGGCGCGCACAAGGTCATCGTGGAGGCGCGTGAATCCGGCCACGGCGTCGGCATCTTCGATAGCGGCGGCGACGTGCAGACCGAGATGGTGCAGGAAATCCTGGGCGGCGTGAACAACGTGGACGACCTCATCTGGGAAGCGCCGATCAAGAACCAGCAGCAGTGGCTTATCCTCGAGTTTGGCCCCAACGTCAACCTGGGCAACATCCCGCCGGAGGACATCCTGGCCCTGGAGGCGCTGCGTTGCGGCATGAGAGGCGATACGCTGAAACGCGCCCTGGCCGGCACGTGGCCGTAGAGACGACGTCCGCCGCGCAATCGGCAATCGACAGCGGCGGCTACCTCCCAGCTTAGGCAAGCGCGAACGTCCCGCGGAGCGGGTTCCGCGCCGGGCTACTCAGCGGTGCGGATGACCAGGTACTTAATCGGCTCGTCGCCGTTGTTGCGCAGGCCGTGGCGCGTGCCCGCGGGCGCGAAGAGCGCGGCCATGGCCGTCATCGGCTGCTCCTCATCCCCAAGCGTCGCCATGCCGCGTCCCGAAATGAGGAACATGATCTCCTCGCCGCCGTGCTCGTGCGGCGGGTGCGCCGCCTCGCCCGGGTTGATCGAGGAGAGGTGCAGTTGCAGGACTTCCGCTCCGCTGCCCTCCCCCACGAAGGGCAGCGAGAAGCCGCGCTCGTGAACGCGCTTGCGCGCCTCGTCCCATGAAATGACTACCGGCTGTTTCATTGCGGTTTCCTTTCCGTTTCTGCCGTTCTCCACTGCGGTCGGGGTTGTCTTTGACTTTGGCTTCTCAATCGGTTCGCGGCGACGCGACCAATGCGCCTCTGCGAAAACGGTGTTTGTTCTTTGCGCCGGGAGGTGAGGAACAAGCCTCAATTCAGTAGCATCATTACTGTGCCGGAGCCGTTCACCCTTCGACTTGGCTCAGGGCGAACGGCTCCGGCGCGAGTGCGCCCTTCTGTCCCTATCACTCTCCGTTCGTGCTAAGCCTGTCCAACCGTTCGTGCTGAGCCTGCGCAACCGTTCGTGCTGAGCCTGTCGAAGCATGAACGGATGGTAGCGCACGTCCGCATGACCCTCAATTGAATCCGGGCGCTCAATTGCGCGGATAGAACGTATCCACCAGCTTTTCCACGTCCGTCGGCGCGCAGTCGTACTTCTCCAGGAAGCTCTCGTGGTGCCGCTCCTCGTACGCCGTGGGCTGTTGCAAGGGCAAGGGAATCGTCGTCCGGTCGCTGTCGCCGGATTCCATCATAGCGATGTTCATCTCCTGGTCCAGGCGCGCGGCGGCCGCGCCGTAGGCCGGTTCGGCGTCGTCGCGCACCGCCGCGGCGATGCTCAGCAGTTCGTCGGCAACCTGCACCTGCCCCTCGGCCAGCGGATAGCGGCGGAGTGGGTTTTCCCAGGTGACGCGCCGGTCGGGCAGCGCCACCTCCAGGCGTTCCAGGACCTCAACCCCGTTTCGTTCGCTGGTCACGCGCTGGGGCGAGGCCGGCGTGCTTTGCGCGCCGGTGAGCAGTTGGTCCGCGGGCACGGCGTGCACGTCGTCGCCCACAATCGCGCCGTGGGTGCCGTCGATCTGCGAGCAGCGGAACGCGCCGCGGCCCAGCGAGCGGGCGTGGATGACGTTGGAGTAGGCCGACAGCGCCGCCACCCCGTTGGCGAACTCGATTACGCCGATGGAAAGCCGTTCGCTCTCGTGGCGGCGCAGCATCCGATCGACGATCGGCGCCACCGGGCTGGTGTGGGAGACGCCCATGATCCCGGTGGGGTCGGCCCCCGCCCAGAGGCGCAGGATGCTCATGCCGTGGAAGCCGCCTTCCTCGAAGATGCGGTAGATGCGGCTGACCTGGCCGATGACGCCGGAGTCGATGACCGCCTGCCGCAAGCGCATCAGCGGCTGGCGGTAGTAGTTCTCCGCCACCTCCAGTTTCACGCCGTTCCGCCGGGCGGTCTCGATCATGAGATCGGCCAGCGGCAGCGTTACCGCGATCGGCGTCTCCACAATCTGGTGCACGCCGTGGCCGGAGAAGAAGCAACTCAGCGCGTGGTGGGAGTCGCTGGGCACCACCACGTCGGCAATGTCGAGCGATTCGTGATCTACCAGGTCGCGCACGGACGTGTACGCTCTGCAGCCGTACTGGGCCGCCACCGCCTGCGCCCGTTCCGGGGTGGCGTCGCAGACGGCAACGAAGTTGAACACGTCGTCCAGCGCATTGATTACCGGCGCGTGCGCGCCGGCGCCCCGCCGTCCCGCGCCCACCAGGGCGATGTTCAGCCGTTCCATGTTCTTCCGCCTCCTTCGCGTTTCTGCCGCGCACAGCCGCCGCGCCCCAACACACCCGGCGGGCAACACGCCCGCGCTACCGCTATTCTATGGTACGCTGGCACGTGCTGAAAAGGAGAAGGGAGAGAGTTATGTCCGAACCGTTGCAGATCGAGGTCACGCGCGGCGCGTTGGTGGAGAGCGTGCACCGGGCGCACGCGGCGGTAGCGGACGCCGCCGGCAACCTTTTGTACGCCGCCGGGGACGCGGAGCGCGTGACGTTCCTGCGCTCGTCGGCCAAGCCGCTGCAGGCGCTGGCCATGGTGGAGAGCGGCGCGGCGGAACGCTTTGGCCTGACCGACCGCGAGGTTGCGGTGGCCTGCGCCTCGCACTACGGCGAGCCGTTCCACGTGGCCGCGGTACAGAGCATTCTAAAGAAGATCGGCCTGGATGAAGGGGCGCTGGCCTGCGGCACGCACGCGCCTAACCACGCGCCCAGCGCGGCGGCGCTGGTCCGCGCCGGCGAGCCGCCGCGCAAGATCCACAATAATTGTTCCGGCAAGCACGCCAGCATGTTGGCCCTCTGCCAACACGCCGGCTGGGACGCGCAAGGCTACACCGCGCCGGATCATCCCGTGCAGGTTCGTTTGCGACAGGTAGTGGCGGAGACGGCGGGCATGGCGCCGGCAGACGTCTACGTGGCCGTGGACGGCTGCAACGCGCCGGTGTTCGCCCTGCCGCTGCGGCGGATCGCACGGGCGTTCGCCGTTCTGGCGCAGCCCGACTCAGGCGGCCAGCCGGCAGGCGTCTCGGCTGAGCGCGCGGCCGCGCTGCGGCGCATCTCGCGGGCGATGCGCGAGCATCCGGAGATGGTCTCCGGCACGAACGGCTTTACCACGGACCTGATGCGGGTAGCGGGTGAGAACGTGGTCTCCAAGAGCGGCGCGGAGGCGCTCTTCTGCGCCGGCGCGCTGGCGCAGGGCTGGGGCATCGCGGTCAAGATAGAGGACGGCGACGCCCGCGCCCACCCGGCGCTGGCGCCGCAACTGCTGGCGGCGATAGGCGTTATCAGCGCCGAGCAGCGCGACCGGCTGCAAGAACTGCACCCGCCGGACGTGCGCAACACCGCCGGCGCAGCGGTCGGCGCCATCGTCCCGCGCCTCACCCCAGCGGCCGCAGCGTTGTCCAGACTATAAGCGCCACCGCGATAGCGCAGACCGCTCCGTATTCCAGCGCCAATGAGAAGCCGAATTTCCTGGCATAGTGCGCCTGCATGACGCCCAGCGCGACGTGGGCGTGCAGCAGCAGCGTGAGCGCCTCGTGCAGCGTCGGCAGCGGCCAGTAGTTGAGCGCCCATGAGACCTCGCCGACCACGACCGCGACCAGCAGGCTATAGCGCCACGCCGCCGCGCGCGGCATATCGCGGCGCAGGAGCATGGCGAAACTCGCCCCATAGGCGCACACGCCCACAAGCGCGGCATACACGACCAGATTGATATTCCAGGCGCTGAGCGTGGCGCAGAACATGAAGAACGTGACGTAGACGACCGCCTGGTTGGGCCACGCGGCCGCCCCCGTCTTGCGCTGCGCGCGGCTGCGGTGGTAATCCACGAGCGCAACCAGGAAGAGCACGCCAAAGAGCGCGCTGCCGATGAGGGAGGCGCGCTCGTCGGGAATGATCCGCCAGAAGAGGGCGTTTGCCAACGTGAGCAGCAGCGGCGTCAGCATCCAGGTGGCGTCATCGCCCCGCGACACGATCACCTGGCGCAAGGCCACCGCGACCACGCCAAGCAGCACCGGCACGGCCACGAGCAGCAGCGCCGCTTCCGCGCGGAGCGTGAGAAGCACGCCGGTGGTGGCGAGCACGCTCAGCACGATGAGACGGTCGAATTGGAGTCGTTGGTACCAGTCTTGCACGATGCGCGATTCTTCCCCCAAGAAGCAGAATAGCACGATTCGCTTTTGACACGCTGTAGCCGCAAGGCTATACTCAATAGGCGAGAGAGTAGCGCGCGCTCCCCTTTCGCAGCCGGATCGGCGACGTAGCCAAGTGGTAAGGCGAGGGTCTGCAAAACCCTTATACAGCGGTTCGATTCCGCTCGTCGCCTCCAGTAGTCGTTTCCCGCAATCAACCCAACGTGCCGCCGCGCGCCGGCATCCATCCGCGGCGGATGCCCCCCACGCAGCCACACCTCCGGTAGCGCAGGTTTGTAACCTGCGCCGCCGTCCCCGTAGAGCCCGTCCTTTGCGGTATCGTCTCTCCTGCCCCGGCGGGGGACAAGCCCCCGCGCTACCGCTACGCCTTGCATGGTGTAGGGGCGGTTCGCGAACCGCCCTACGCGCCTATCAGAATCGCCCCGCTTCTGATACCCCCACGTCTCCGGCGGGGGACAAGCCCCCGCGCTACGTTTGTGCTTGTGCCAGCGGGGGACAAGCCCCCGCGCTACGGTATGGCGGCCGCATTACGGACAATCGGCGCCGCTACACCAGGAACGAGCCGAGCACGTGGCGGAGCGCGGTCTGTTGTTGGTGGATGCGGTCGCGGAGGGGCAGCGTGCCGGGGGTTTCGAAGCCCACCACGCGCCGGATCGCCCCAAGGCGCATGAGCACCGCTTCCAGAGCGCCGGAGCGGCTGGCGCGCACCGAGCCGGGATTGGACACCACCAGGCCGCTGCGGTTGTAGTTGCCGTCCACCTCATCGCCCTTGCAAACCGGATGGCCTTGCGCCTCCAGCGCGTCGAGCAGCGCCGCGTCGTCGGCCACGATCCGCGCAAACACGCCGCGCTCCCGCACGCCGCTCTCGTACATGTAGAAGCAGCCGGACGTCACGTCCTCGTGCAGCGAGACCAGCAGGTCCGCCCGGCGTTCGCGCAGGAAGTCCAGCGCGATTTCGTTTTCCGGTTGGGCCGTAGGCCGCCCAAAGTGGCGGTTGAGGTCCACCGCGCCGTTGCCGCGTATGCCCCGCGCGAAGCCAACCGGATTGATGAGCGGCAGGCAGAGGAAGCGGATGCCTTCCAGCAGGGCGTGGTTCGCCGCGTCTTCCCAGAACGCGAGCAGCGCCAGCGGCCCGGCGATCTCGTCGCCGTGGGTGCCGGCCAGGATGATGGCGCCGCGCGGCCCCTCTCCCGCCTCTACCGCCAGCAGCGGGAACCGCAGGCCGAAGCGTTCCACCGCGCCGATCTCGGCCACGGCGAATTGCGGGAAACGGGCGGCGAGCGTCCGGTAGCGGCGCGCCAGTTCCCAGACGCGGCGCGGATCGCGGCGGGGCATAGCCTAGGCGCTGTCCTGACGCCCTTGCAAGGCGCTCGCGATGGTGCTCTCGTCGGCGTACTCCAGGTCCGCGCCGGTGGGCAGGCCCCGCGCCAGGCGCGTGATGCGCCGCGCGAAAGACGCCGCCACCTGGGCCACGTAGCTAGCCGTGGTGTCGCCCTCGTGGTCGGCGTCCATGGCCAGAATCAGTTCTTCCACCGGCTGCGCCCGCAGCCGCGCCACCAGTTCGGCAATCTTCACGTCCTCCACATTGCGGCCTTCCAGCGGCGAGAGCGAGCCGTGGAGCACGTGGTAGAGGCCCGCGTAGAGGCCGGTGCGCTCGATCGCCAGCAGATCCAGCGGCTCTTCCACCACGCAGACGCGGGTCTGGTCCCGCTCCGGATCCTGGCAAATGGGGCAGGGATCGCGCTCGCTGAGGTTGAAGCAGCGGGAGCACCAGACCGTCTGGGCGCGCAGGTTTTCCAGAGCCGCCGCCAGGTTGCGGGCCAGGTCCGGCGACGAACGCAGCAGATAGAACGCCAGCCGTTGCGCCGAGCGCGGACCGATGCCGGGCAGCCGGGTCAACTCCTCGATGAGCCGCGCTACGGGCGCCGGCAGGCTCATCCGTGCCACCGCTTCGCTTTCTCCCTACTTTTGGCCTTCGAGTCGCTCTGCCTAAGAACCGATTTACGATCGTCTTGTCCGCAGGAGGAACGTTCGCCCTGAGCCGCGTCGAAGGGTGAACGGAACAGCCGCAAGGTGGCGGATAGGCGTTCATGCTTCGACAGGCCTGTACTGAGCTTGCCGAAGTGCTCAGCACGAACGGTCTTTATCGGCTTTGAAAACTCTCCCCTAAGCAGTATCGTAAACAGGATCTAACAGGTGGGATGGAGTTGGAACCGTGAACTCTCCCCCCTCACCCCGGCCCTCTCCCCCAGGGAGAGCTGACAGGGATAGGCATTCTACATCCGACTTCACGTGTCATTCCGAGCGGAGCGCAGCGGAGAGAGGAATCTAAGGCATTGCCCTGTAAGCTCATCACTTCTAGATTCCTCGCTCCGCTCGGAATGACACTTTCCTACCCCTGTCAGCCCAGGGAGAGGGAGTCTTTTGCGCGCCGGCTTGAGACTTGCCAAGCTCTCCTACGAGAACATGCCGGCTAGAACATGCCGGGGATGTTCATGCCGCCGGTGACCGCGGAAAGGCGGCGGCTGGCAAGTTCCTGCGACTTCTCCACCGCGTCGTTGACGGCGGCCGTGAGCAGGTCTTGCAGCATTTCCAGCCCATCCTCGTCGACCTCGCCTTCCGGCGTGACCGCGGCCTCCAGCACGTCCGGCAGGATTTGAACGGACCGCACCTGCTGATGGCCGGTCATCACGACCTTCACCGCGCCGCCGCCGGCCGTGCTCTCCACCGTCTCGCGCCCCAACTCTTCCTGAATCTTCGTCATCTTTTGCTGCATCTGGCGCAGCATCTTCATCGACATGTGCGGCTCTCCCTCGCTTGCGGCTGTGCATTCCCCAGCATACCAGATGGACGGCGCGGCGGATAGGCGGCGCTTTTCGCCAAGACCGGGGCCGCGCCGGGGTCGGCGGCGGCCTCTGCTGCCTTTACTTTTGACGCTGGCATTGACTATAATGGTGCCAGACTGCGCGAAAGCGCCGGATACGCTTGTCTGGCTTTGCGCGGCGGCGGCAATACGTGAGAGAAGGTAAGGATAACCAGTGCAAGAATCACCAACGACTACCGAAGAAGCGATGACGATGGAGTCTCTCCTGGGAGAGATCGAAAGCTCCATTCGCACAGTGCGGCGCGGTGACGTGGTTGAAGGCGTCGTCGTCCAGGCTGCCGATGACGAAATCATGGTGGACATCGGCCTCAAGGCGGAAGGCGTCGTCTCCGGCAGGGAACTGGCGCGCATGGACGAAGTGGTGGAAATGAGCGTCGGTGAGAAGGTGCTGGTCTACGTGGTTAACCCGGAAACCGCCGAGGGGCACGCGCTCCTTTCTATCCGGCGCGCAATGGCCGAACGCGCCTGGCGGGAGATCGACCAACGCTACCAGGACGGCGAAATACTGGAAACCACCGTCATCGACGCCAACAAGGGCGGCGTCATCGTGGACATCGGCCTGCGCGGCTTCGTGCCCAGTTCCCAGCTTGTCTCCCTGGAGCGGCCGCCCAACCGCGACGCCAGTGAAGAAGACCTGCTGGCGCGGCTCTCCGAACTAATCGGCCGCAGCCTGAAGCTGAAGATCATCGAGGTAGACCGCCGCCGCAACCGGCTCATCCTCTCCGAACGCCTGGCGGAGCGCGAGATGCGCGCCCAACAGCGCGAACAGTTGCTGAAGGAACTGGAAGTCGGCCAGACCCGCGAAGGCGTGGTGAGCAACCTGTGCAGTTTCGGCGCGTTCGTCGACTTGGGCGGCGCGGACGGCCTCGTCCACATATCCGAGATTTCTTGGAGCCGGGTGGAAGACCCCAGCGAGGTGCTCCAGGTGGCGCAGAAGGTGGAAGTCTGCGTGCTCAGCCTGGATCACGAGAGCAAGAAGATCGGCCTCTCGATCAAGCGCACCCAGAAAGACCCGTGGGAAGGCATCGAGGCGCGCTATCCGGTGGGCAGAGAGGTGCCGGGACTCATCATCAAGATCGCGCCCTTTGGCGCGTTCGTGCGCGTGGAGGACGGCATCGAGGGCCTGGCGCACAATTCCGAGATGTCGCCCGAGGGACGCGACATGCTGCAAGAAGGCCAGGAACTCATCTTTCGGGTGCTCAGCGCCGATCCGCAGCGCCACCGCATGAGACTGTCTCCGGTAAATCTGGAAGAGCAGTTGGCGAACCTGATGGCCGCGGAGCAAGAGGAAGCGGCGGCGGACGAGGCTGAGGAGGAACACGCGGCGGAAGAGGCCTAGCGGCCGGGCAGCCGGCCCGCGCGGCCGCTCTGCGTACGCGCCGCCGCGGGCGGCAACGGAACCCAGGAGCAGTGCCGTGAGCCCTCTGTTCGATCGGTACACGGACCGGGCCAAGCGGGTGCTGGCGCTGGCAACGGAAGAAGCGCGCCGCCTCGACCACAGCTACATCGGCACCGAGCACATGTTGTTGGGGATCGTGCGCGAGGGTGAGGGCAAAGCCGCCGCAACCCTGGCCGAGATGGGGGTGGACCTCACCACGGTACGGGACGCGGTGAAGTACATCATCGGTCGCGGTGAGGGCGGGCAGGTAAGCGAAATGCGCCTGACGCCCCGCGCCAAGCAGGTGATTGAGTTTGCGACCGAAGAAGCGCGCCGCCTGGGACACGAGGACATCGATGCCGAGCACTTCCTGCTCGGTCTAGTCCGCGAAGGCGAAGGCATCGCGGCCGGCATCCTGGAAAGCCTGGGCGTGAACCTGACGGAACTGGGCGCGGCGGTAGAGGCTGCGAGCGAAACGGAAGAACGCGCCGGTCAAGAGGTTACTACCGGAAGGGCAGAGCAAGACGCGGGAACCGAGATCAGGCTGACGCCTGGCGCAAGGAAGGCGATTAGTCTTGCGGCGGAAGAGGCGCGCCGGTTAGGTCATGAGCAGATTGGCACAGGGCACCTGCTTCTCGGTCTGGCGCGTGAGGGTGAAGGCATTGCGGCGGGCATTTTGCGGTCGCTGGGCGTAACCCTGGAAAGACTGCGGCGACAGGTTAGGCAAGCGGTGAGCCAAGGAGATACTTCGTGAGTCCCCTGTACGATAAGTATACGGACCGAGCCAAGCGGGTTCTCGCGCTTGCCACCGAAGAAGCGCGCCGTTTCAACCACAACTACATCGGCACCGAGCACCTGCTGCTGGGACTGGTGCGCGAAGGGGACGGCATCGCCGCCAAGGTGCTCTACGACATGGGCGTAGACCTCACCAAGGTGCGCGGCGCGGTGGAGTTCATCATCGGGCGCGGCGAGCGCGTGAACGTCGGCGACATCAGCCTGACGCCCCGCGCCAAGAAGGTCATCGAGCTTGCCACGGAAGAAGCGCGCCGCCTGGGGCACAACTACATCGGCACCGAGCACCTGCTGCTGGGACTGGTGCGCGAAGGCGAGGGCATCGCCGCCGGCGTGCTGGAGAGCCTGGGCGTAAGCCTGGAAAAAGTGCGGCAAAAGGTGATCCAGGCGGTGAGCCAGCAACCCTCGCGCCTGACTCACGAGAGCGGCGGCCGCCAGTCATCCACTTCACGCACTCCTTTGATCGACCAGATGGGCATCGACCTCACCGCCGCGGCCCGCGCCGAAAAGCTCGATCCCGTCATCGGCCGCCAGCAGGAGATCGAACGGGTGGTGCAGATCCTCTCGCGCCGCACCAAGAACAACCCGGCGCTCATCGGCGAACCCGGCGTCGGCAAGACCGCGATTGTGGAGGGCCTGGCGCAGCGCGTCATCGAGGGCGACGTGCCGGAAACCCTGCTGGGCAAAAGGCTGCTTACCCTGGACATCGGCGCGCTGGTGGCCGGCACCAAGTACCGGGGTGAATTCGAAGAACGGCTGAAGAAGATTCTCGAGGAAATTCGCGGCTCCGGCGATTGCATGCTCTTCATCGACGAGTTGCATACCCTTGTCGGCGCGGGCGCGGCGGAAGGCGCGGTGGACGCGGCCAATATCCTGAAACCGGCGCTGGCCCGCGGCGAACTGCAATGCATCGGCGCCACCACCCTGGACGAATACCGCAAGTACATCGAGCGCGACGCCGCCCTGGAACGCCGCTTCCAGCCCGTGCACGTGCGCGAACTGGACATCGAAGAGACGATTGCCGTGCTCCAGGGCGTCAAGGAAGCCTACGAGGAGCACCATAAGGTGCACATCGTCGACGAAGCCGTCAAAGTGGCGGCGGAAATGTCCGGCCGCTACGTCACCGACCGCTTCCTGCCGGACAAGGCGATCGACCTCATCGACGAGGCGGCCTCGCGGGTGCGCATCCAGCAGGCCAACACCTCCAACGCCCTGCGCAACGCGGTGAAAGACCTGGACGGCATCGTGCGCGAAAAGGAAGACGCCATCGAGGGCCGCCAGTACGACGAGGCGGTGGGCCTGGGCGAAAAAGAGGCGGAATTGCGCAAGAAGATCGAAACCCTGGAATCGGATTGGCCCAACCAGGAAGAGAAGTGGCCCGAGGTCACCAAAGAGGACGTGGCCACCGTGGTCTCCATGTGGACCGGCATTCCGGTGACCCGCATCGCCCAGGAGGAATCCGCGCGGCTGCTCCACATGGAGGAGAACCTGCACAAGAAGGTGGTGAGCCAGGACGAGGCCATCAGCAACGTCTCCAAGGCTGTGCGCCGCGCCCGCGCCGGCCTCAAAGACCCCAAGCGCCCCATCGGCTCGTTCATCTTCGTCGGGCCCACCGGCTCCGGCAAGACGTATCTGGCCCGCGCCTTAGCCGAGTTCATGTTCGGCAGCAGCGACGCCATGGTGCGGCTGGACATGTCAGAGTACATGGAGAAGCACACCATCTCCCGCCTGGTGGGCGCGCCGCCGGGCTACGTGGGCTATGAAGAAGGCGGCCAACTCACCGAAGCGGTGCGGCGGCGCAGCTATTCGGTGGTGCTGCTGGACGAAATCGAGAAAGCCCACCCGGACGTCTTCAACGTTTTGCTGCAGATCATGGAAGACGGACGCCTGACCGACGGCAAAGGCCGCACGGTGGACTTCCGCAACACGATCCTCATCATGACCTCGAACGTGGGCGCGCACCTGATCAAACGCGACGCCGCCGTCGGCTTCCGGCTGGACGCCTCCGACCTGCGCACCGAGGAACAGATGTACAAAGAGATGCGGGAACGGGTGATGGCGGAAATCAAGAAGACGTTCCGCCCTGAGTTCCTGAATCGCGTGGATAGCGTCGTGACGTTCCGGCACCTCTCCAAAGAAGACATCATCAACATAGTCGATATCCAACTGGCCGAGGTGCAGGCCCGGCTGACCGAACAGGAAATTACGTTGGACGTTACCGACGACGCGAAAGAACTGCTGGTGGAACAGGGCTTCGACCCGGATAACGGCGCGCGGCCGCTGCGGCGCGTGATCCAGAACCTGATCGAGAATGAGCTTGCCGAAGGTCTGCTGGCCGAAAAGTTCCACGCCGGCGATACGGTGGTGATAGACCGGGACGGCGACGTGCTGCGCCTGGACGTGCGCGTGCTGGTGGAGCAGGCCTGACCCCGGACGTCGTTTCCGGTTGTTTTCGCGGCAACAAAGGTGTAGGGGCACGACATGTCGTGCCCCTACACCTTTGTTGCCGCGTTCATTACCCCGAAACCCGTGCCCCAACGACGTCTGCGCCGCGTTCGTTGCCCCGAAACCCGTGTCGTGCCCCAACGCCGTCTGCGCCGCCATCGTTGCCGCGAAATCTGTGTCGCGCCCCTGAACCTCTTGCGCCTCGGGCGGAATTAACCCCCGCTAGCGCGGCTCTTGCGGGCCAATATCGCCTTCCGCCAGCAGGCCGTAGAGCTCCGGCCGTCGGAAGCGCGGGTGGAAGACGCCCTGCGAGCGCCGCTCGGCCAGAAGCTGTTTATCCAGGTCGGCGGTCACCATCACCTCGTCGCCGGCGTCGTCCGGCGAGGCCGCCACCAGTTGCCCCAGGGGATTATAGACCACGACCATGGGATTGCTGAAATGCGTGCTGGCGCCGGTGGGGGGCGGCCCACAGGCGTTGACGGCAACCAGAAAGACGCCGTTGTCGATGGCGCGGGCCGGAAAAGTGCGGCCGGCGTAATCTTTCCAGGCCCGGTTGCGGCTGGCGTGGTCCGGCGGCTCGCCCCAATCGCCCACCGACCACACGTACGGCGCCAGAATGACCTCCGCCCCTTGCAGCGCCACCATGCGGCCCGACTCCGGCAGCCAGTTGTCGAAGCAGATGTTCACTCCGACCTTGGCCGCGCCAATGTCGATCACCGGCGGAATGCCGCCGCCGCGCCAGTAGCCCACCTCCGCCGGCGGAATGTGGATCTTGCGCGACTTGCCAATATACCCCTCGGGCCCAACGATGACATAGGTGTTATACACGATGTCGCGGTCGTTTTCGGCAATGCCCGCCGCCAGCATGACGTTGTGCTCCCGCGCCAGGTCCGCCAGCGCCTGGGTGGAAGGCCCCGGCACCGGCTCGGACGCCTCCCAAATGGCCGGCGTGATGCTGTAGCCGGTCAGGCCGAGTTCGGGAAAGCAGATCAGGTCCGGCTCGTCCGCCGCGGCCCGCGCGACCCACGCCGCGTGATGGCCGAGATTTGCCTCCGGCGACGCCGGCCGGCTGCGCAACGAAACCGCCGTGACACGAAAACTCCGCATAGGCTCGCACCTCGCAATCTCTTGGGCGTCGGCGCTCACGTCATCCCTGCCCGCGGGAGCCGCGGACGCACTCTCTAGCGCCTAGCATGGCATACCCGCACGCCGCCCGCAATGCGGGAATGAACACCCCAAGTGCGTGGCAGCCACGCTGGGGACCTGCGGGCTGACAGAGGTATGTATTCTATAGTCGACTTCACGTGTCATTCTGAACGGAGCGCAGCGGAGTGTCGAACCCTGTTCGCGGAATCTAAAGCGCAGCCCTGCAAAGTCAGCATCTTTAGATTCCTCGCTGCGCTCGGAATGACACTTACATACCCCAGTCAGGGCCATGCGGTGGATTGGGAAGCCCTTGCCAATTCCCCGCTTCCGCGCGGTTTTGCCGCAGTGAAAAGACAACGGCTATTCGGCAGGAGGAGACGCCTGGCCGTAATCGAGACTGCTCCAGCAGACGGCGACGCCGTCGGCGCGGAGGCCGCAGGTATGATGAGCGCCCACGCTTATAGACGTGAAGCGTTCGTCTTGCGGCACTGATGGTGTTCGTTCTCCCCAACAGACCGGGCTGCCGTCGGCGCGCAGAGCGCAGGTAGCAAACGCGCCGGCGCTAATGGCGGTGAAATACTCACCTTCCGGCGGTGTTGCCGCAGGCAGTGTTTCACCGAACTGGTCTTCGCCCCAGCACACAGGCGAACCGTCTTGGCGCAGCGCGCAGCCGTGGCCGAAACCGACGCTGACCGTAGCGAGGCTTTCATCTTCCACGGGCGAATGCGTTTCACCGCTGTACCCCCAACAGAGCAGACTGCCGTTAGCGCGGAAACCACAACTGAAGAAATAGCCGGCGCTGATCTCGGTAAAACGCACGTCTTGCGGCGACAGTCCCGGATTGACCCCCCAACACAGTGGCGTTCCGTCCGTGCGGAGCGCACAGATGGTAGCACCTGAGGCACTTACCGCAGTGAACCGCTGGTCCTTGAGAAATATGCCAAGCTCCTCAAAGCCGGGCCAGCAGATGAGTGTCCCGTCGGCGCGGAGCCCGCATGTCTGGATGAAGCCACTGCTGATGGCAACGAGGCGTTCACCTGCCGGCGGGGTTATAGGGCGGGGACCCTCTTTACCCCAACAGACAGGAGTGCCATCCTCGCGCAGCGCACAGGTGTATTCATCGCCGCTGCTAATGCTCGTAAAGCGTTCGCCTGCCGGCGGCGACACGTCCAAACCCCAGCAAGCGATCGTGCCGTCTTGGCGGATGCCGCAGGCGTGGCCGAACGCGGTGCTAATGGCGGTGAAGCGCTCGCCGGCAGGCGGTGAGGTTTGACCGAGGTTGCCTCCGCCCCAGCAAACGGCAGCGCCGTCCTCGCGCAACGCGCAACTGTACTTGGTACTGCTACTGATAGCGGTGAACCGCTCGCCATCCGGCGGTGAGCTTTCTCCTTCGAAGTCGCTGCCCCAACATACGGGGGTCCCGTCTGCGCGCAGCCCGCAAGAAAAGTTCAATCCGGTGCTTATGGACGTGAGTTGCGCTCCCGCCGGCGGCTCCCCTCCGCCATGTCCTGCGTCACCCCAGCAGACTGGCGTGCCGTCAACACGAAGCGCGCACGTATGCCGACCGCTATTGCTAATGGCGTCGAAGCGCTCGCCTGCAGGCGGTGACGCCCCGCTGAGCTCCGTCTCGCCCCAACAGAGCGCAGTTCCGTCCAGGCGCAAGCCGCACGTATACGTGTGGCCGCTGCTGACTGCTTTGAGACGTTCTCCAAGCGGAGGAGACGCTTGGCCGTATTCATTCCAACCCCAGCAAACGGGCGTTCCATCCTCGCGCAATGCGCAGGAGTAGCGGCTGCCACTGCTAATGGCAGTGAAACGCTCGTCCGCCGGCGGCGAAGCTTGGCCTCTTTCATTGCTCCCCCAGCAGATCGGCGTGCCGTCCTCGCGCAACGCGCACGTATGGACAATGCCGCTGCTGATCGCCGTGAAGCGAACCGCGGGAGTGGCGGTTGGCGTGGGTGTGCCTGGCGGGGTTGGTGCAGGCGTTGAATCTGTGGCAGTAGTTCCAGTCTTGGACGCAGGGGTATCTACGGGCAGTTCAGTCGCAGGCGTGCCCTGCTGCCCTGCCGCACATGCCAACAGCATCGCCGCCGCAATCAAGCAGAATGCGCCAGTCCCCGCCCATTGGCGCGCGCGCCCGCGCGCGGCTGCCCACGCGCGGCAAAGATGCGCCATCGCAACCGCCTTTCCTCTGCGCTGCCAGAAACTCCGCATGCTCTCTCTACCGCTGCTTTACTGGTATCTAGCTTAACCGGAATGCTGGGCTTGTCAAGAAATGTCTCTGCCGCCAACCCTACCGTCAGCTTCCACCCATGCCGAGCGAAAGGTCGTGTATCGCGGCTCAATACCCGGTAAGGGCGTAGACTGCGTTCAGGAGTTCGAAGGGGCTGAAGTGCTTGTGGAGCGTGCGGTCCGGCTGTAGTGCGCTCACGTGCGGCGCGGCGGCGGGGGCGCTGGGATCCGTGAGTAAGAGGAGCGGCGCGCCGGCCAGCGCCGGGCCGCGCGTGCGTTGGGCAGAGGGCGCAGTCGCGCCGTGGCGGGCAAGTTCGGCATCGAGAATCACAAGATCGAGCCGTTCATCGCCAGCGATCGCGCGCAGTGACTCCAGAGATGACGCCTCCACCACGCGGGTGCGCTTGTTCTCCACGGCGGCGCGGACCAGCGCGCGGAGGTGCCAGGCCGGGGCGGCCACGGCGATGGTCTTGTGCCGCCCTTTCGTCTCGGCGGGAACGTGGGGCTGAGGTGCGGCGTTACCCGACACGCGGCTTCCTCCACTGTTTGCGCGACTTCTTGCGTTACGTGCCTGTTTTCACTTATTGTAACCTAGTGGTTCGACATTTTTTGCATTGATGGGTAGGAGCGCCGGTAGCACAGGTTTGTAACCTGTGCCCAGCCCCTCGGTTTGGCGCCGTCGCTCCACGCTGCGGCAAGCTGGCGCAGGTTACAAACCTACGCTGCCCAACAATACAATCGTGTTGGACTACCAGGCGCGCGGGGGATTAGCCCGCAAGTCGAGCGCGCCCGCGTCGGCTATAATAGGGTGTTGGCAGACCCGTTTGTGGCCTTTAGAGTCCGTGCCCGGAGGAAAGACATGGCAGAAGCGTCCGGCGCATACGCCTTCGATTTAGACCGGTTCTTCCCGGAAGACGTCTTCTGGCGCATCACCGACGCGCGGGTGGACCGGCCGGAGATTGTGGAGCAGGAGCAGCGCGCGCGCAAGCGGCGCATGCGCCTGGCGCCGGACGGCAAACTCGTCATCCTGGCGGCGGACCATCCCGCCCGCATGTCCACCGCCACGCCCACCGATCCGCTGGGCATGACGAACCGGCACGCTTACCTGGGCCGCGTGCTGCGGGCGCTGGTGGGCGGCCTCATCGACGGGCTCATGGCCACGCCCGACGTGCTGGACGACGTCTTCATCGTCAACCACCTGGTGAAGCAGGGCGGCGGGCCGGGTTTTCTGGACAACACGGTACTGCTGGGTTCCATGAACCGCTCCGGCCTGGCCGGCACGGCCTTCGAGATGGACGACGACATGAGCGCCTATTCCGCCGACGGCATCGCCAAGGCGCGCCTGGACGGCGCCAAGGTGCTGTGGCGTCTCGATCCCGCTGAGCCGGGTTCCGGCAGAACGCTCATGTACATCGCCGAGGCGGTGAGCCAACTGAGCGACATGGGCTTGCCGAGCTTTCTGGAGCCGCTGCCGGTCGAGCGCACCGAGAACGGCTACCAGCCGGTTAAAGACCCGATAGCGTTGCTGAAGCAGATCGGCGTATTGGCGGGCGTGGGCGGCAACACCGCGCGCACCTGGCTGAAGATTCCCGTGTGCGAGGACTACGAGCGGGTGGTGCGGGCGACGACGATGCCGCTGCTGATGCTGGGCGGCGCGTCGCACAACGATCCCGAGCCGACGATACGCGAATTCGCCCGCGGCTTGCAAGGCGGGCCGAACGTGCGCGGCGCGATGGTGGGACGCAACGTGCTCTATCCGGGCCAGGACGATCCCCTGGCCGTGGGCAACGTCATCAGTGAGATCATCCACCACGGCCGTAGCGCCGAAGACGCCTTAGCACAATTGCCTGAATACCGCGATCAAAACATCGACTTCCTGACACAGTACGCGCGTGCCTAATCCAAGAGGAGGGATGCCTTCCATGCCTGACACTCTACGCGGCAATCTGGCAGTAGGCCAATCGGGCGGGCCCACCGCCGTTATCAACGCATCGCTCGTGGGCATCTTGCACGAGGCGGGCGCGCAGGACGCCATCGAGAATATCTATGGCTTGCGGCACGGCGTAGAAGGCTTGCTGAAAGAAGACCTGATGGATCTGGGCGGCGTGAGCGCGGCCGAACTGGAGCGCATCCGGCAGACGCCGGCCGCGGCTCTGGGCTCCTGCCGCCGCAAACTGCGGCCGGACGACTACACCCGCATCCTGGAAGTCTTTCGCGCCCACAATATCCGCTACTTCCTCTACAACGGCGGCAACGACTCGATGGATACCAGCCAGCGCATTGCCGACCTGGCCGAGCACGAGGGCTATGAACTGCGCGTGATCGGCGTGCCCAAGACGATTGACAACGACCTCATGTACACCGACCACTGTCCCGGCTACGGCAGCGCCGCCCGCTACTGCGCCATGTCGGTGCGCGACATGGGACGGGACGTGGAAGCCATGGCCGGCTATGATCGAGTCGCGCTCTACGAGAGCATGGGACGCCACGCCGGCTGGCTGACCGCCGCCAGTTGCCTGGGCAAAGTGGACGAGACCGATCCGCCTCACCTGGTGTACGTGCCGGAAATTCCCTTTAGCGAAGAGAAGTTCCTGGATGACGTTTCGCGCTGCTTCGTGAAGAACGGCTTTGCCACGGTGGCGGTAGCGGAGATGCTCAAGACGGCGGAAGGCGACATCGTCGGGCTATCGGAAGCGACCGTGAACTCGGATTCCTTTGGCCACATCATCGTGGCCGGCAGCGCCAACTACCTGGCCCGGCAGATACGCGAGCGGCTGGGCATCAAGGCGCGGGCCAACCGGCCCGGCACCCTGCAGCGGTCGTCGATGCTCGCCGCCTCGCATGTGGACCGGGAGGAGGCCTACATGGTGGGCCGGGCGGCGGTGCGCGAGGCGGTTGGCGGCGCCGGCGGCGTGATGATTACGCTGGAGCGCGTCGGCAACGACCCCTACGAGTGCACTACCGGCACCGCGCCGCTGGCGGCGGTGGCGAACGCCGAAAACTACCTGCCCCGCGCGTACATCAACAAGGAAGGCAACATGCCGTCCGCCGAGTTCCGCGCCTACGCCGCGCCGCTCATCGGCGAGCCGCTGCCGCCCGTGGGCCGCTTTGACGTGCGAGCAGTCGAGAAACGGACGATGGCGGCGTCTTGAGCGAGCCCGTCCGTACCGGAATCCCGCCGGGCTGTGTGCGGCCCATCGCGGCGCGCAACCGCCTTGGCGTCGGGTTGGCGGATGTCAATTGGATGAAGGAGCGCCCTATCCCGTGTGGACCATACCCCAGGCCCTGGCCGTCCTCACCCTGATCGCGATCGCGGCCGCGGCGCTTATCGCAATCCTGGCCGCATGGGAGCGCGCGCTTCCTGCCCACGACGCCGCAGGCATGAGCGCAACGGCGCGCTGGCGCGCGTCCGCCCTGGCCTACGGGCGGGAATCCGCGCTGCGGCTGGCGTGGATTGCGTCACTGGTCGCCGCCGGCGGCAGCCTCTACCTCTCCGAAATACTCCACTATCCGCCCTGCGTGCTCTGCTGGTGGCAGCGGATTGCCATGTACCCGCTGGTACTCGTGCTTGGCGCCGGCGCGCTGCGAAACGACGGCGCCGTCCGCTGGTACGCGCTGCCGCTGGCGGGCGCCGGCGCGCTGGTTGCCGGCTACCACACGCTGGTGCAACGAGTACCCGGGTTAGACCGGGCGACGAGTTGCGGCGTGGACGCGCCCTGCAACGTGATGTGGGTGCGGGAGTTCGGCTTCGTCTCCATCCCCGTCATGGCGCTGGCCGCGTTCCTGCTGATTGCGGTGTTGACGATGCTTGCCCCGGCAGGCGCGGCGCGCGATGAGACGGAAGCCGCGTAGCAAGGCCGCCGGGCAAACAAAAAGGGGGCCAATCAGACCCCCGCATCTTCCCGCAATCATCCGCGTTTGTTTCCCGCGCGGGCATAGGGTAGTATGAGGAATGGCGCGTCACGCCGGTGACGCCCGCATCCGGTCCTTTTGCCAAACCGAGGTCTTGGTTTGGCTTGCGTTGAGGGAGGCATCCATGCCAGTTACAGCCGTGGTTGGCGCCCAGTGGGGTGATGAGGGCAAGGGGCGCGTGGTAGACGTCATGGCGTCGCAGGCCCACATGGTGATCCGCTATCAGGGTGGAGACAATGCGGGTCATACGGTCGTGAACAGCCATGGCAAATTCGCGCTGCATCTCCTCCCCTGCGGCATCTTCTACCCCCACGTGCGCAACCTGCTCGGCGCGGGCATGGCGATCAACCCGCAATCGCTCCTCAGCGAGATGAAACTGCTGAACGACGCCGGCGTGGAGACGCCCCCGGGCCGCGTGCGCGTCTCGGAGCGCGCGCAGGTGGTGATGCCCTATCACGTGCTGCTGGACGGCCTGGAAGAGGAAGCGCGCGGCAAGAACGCCCAAGGAACCACCAAGCGCGGCATCGGCCCCTGCTACACCGACAAGGCGGCGCGGGTCGGCCTGCGCATGGGCGACCTGACCGACCCGGCGCACCTGCGCGGCTACTTGCGCCAGGTCCTGGACGTGAAGAACCGCCTGCTCACGCGGGTCTACGACCACGATCCGCTTTCGTATGACGCTCTGCTGGAGCAGGCGCTGGACTGGGGCGCGCAACTTGCCCCGTACGTCACGAATACGCATCCGCTGGTGCAGCAGGCGCTGCGGGAAGACCGGACGGTCCTGCTGGAAGGCCAGCTTGGCGCGCTGCGCGACGTCGATTGGGGTATCTATCCCTACGTCACGTCGTCGTCCCCGATTGCCGGCGGCAGCGCCACCGGCGCCGGTGTGCCGCCGCACCGCATCGGCAACATCATCGGCGTGGTCAAGGCCTACACCACCGCCGTGGGCGAAGGCCCGGTGCCCACCGAACTCGAGGGCGCGATGGGGGAGACCCTGCGCGAGGTGGGCGAAGAGTATGGCGCAACGACCGGCCGTCCCCGCCGCTGCGGTTGGTTCGACGCCGTGGCCGTGCGCTACGCCGCCGAACTCTGCGGCTTTTCCTCGATTGCCGTCACCAAGATCGACGTGCTCGACCAACTGCCGGCGCTCAAGGTCTGCGTGGCTTACGACGTGGACGGCACGCGCTACGAGACCGTGCCGGATACGCGCCTGATGGCCCGCGCCCGGCCGGTCTACGAAGAACTCCCCGGCTGGCAAGAGCGCACGACGGAGGCGCGCGCGTGGCGCGATCTGCCGCCCAACGCCCAGGCGTATTTGGAGCGCATCAGCGAACTGACCGGCGGCCAGAGCATCTGCATGGTGGGCGTCGGCCCGCACCGCGACGATACGCTGCTACTGGACCGGCAGCATTCCGAGGTGGCGTAAGCCCCGCGGCGCGGTTGGCGCTCCCGGTCACGCACGACAATGGTGGTAGGGGCACGACATGTCGTGCCCCTACCACCATTGTCTTCACGCCCGCACCACCCTGACGTTGTGCCCCTACCACCCTGATTTCGTGTTCCTAACGCTCTGACGTCATACCCGCTTCACCCTGAAGTCGCGCCTCTGCCATTCCGCGCGTAAAGACCGTCGGGATGCGTAACCGGGAATATGCTATGCTCAATGTGCGGCGTTCGCGCCGCGCGGCCCGTGCCCGCCTGGGACAACGGCGCGGGGCGCGCCTCACCCAACACATTGGCACAGACGGCAGACGACGAGCAGAGGGAGGAAATGACGATATGGCAACACAACAGACGGTCGGTTTTGGCGTCATCGGCGCCGGGGGCATTGCCCGTTCCCACACGCAGGCAATAGTGGACGCGGCCGGGGCGGAATTGATCGGCATCGCCGACATGGAGCCGCAGTTCGCGGTAGGCCTCGCGGGTGACCACAACGTCACGGCTTACGGCTCCGTGGAAGAGTTGCTGGCCGACGACGCCGTGCAGGTGGTGAACGTCTGCACGCCCACCGGCACCCACGCCGAGTTGGGCATCCAGGCGGCGCAGGCCGGCAAGCACGTGATCTGCGAGAAACCCCTGGACGTCACGCTGGAGAAGGCCGACGCCCTCATCGCGGCCTGCCGCGAAAACAACGTCAAGCTGGCGGCAATCTTCCAATCGCGCCTGCATCCGCTCTACGCCAAGGTGAAGGAGACGATCGAAGCGGGCCGCCTGGGCCGGGTCTTCTACGCCGACGTGCAACTCTACTGGCTGCGCACGGCGGAGTATTTTTCCGGCGGCGGCCCGGTGAGTTGGCGCGGCACGTATAAGTTCGACGGCGGCGGCGCGTCCATGAACCAGGGCATCCACAGCATCGACCTGCTCCAGTGGATCATGGGCCCGGTGGAGTCGCTCACCGCCCAACTCGGCACCTTTACCCACGACATCGAGACCGAAGACCTGGCCGTGGTGAACGCGCGCTTTGCCAACGGCTCGTTCGGCAACATGGTATTCACCACCTCGGCCTACCCGGGGCTGGACCACAACTTCCACTTCTTTGGCGAAAAGGGCAGCATCTGCCTGACGAACGCCGGCGTCGTTACCTGGCGCATCCAGGGCGACCGGGAAGAAGAGGAGGAACAGGAGATGAAGTCCGGCTACTCGGCGCGCATGACCGCCGCCGCCGACCCGACGGTGAAAGGCTGGAACGGCCACCAGGTGCAGGTGGAAGACATGGTGCGGGCCATCCACGAAGGCCGGCCGCCGGCCATCACCGGCGAGGAAGCCCGCCACGCTCTGGAAATCGCCGTGGGCATCCAAAAAGCGGGTAAGATTTCACCCGCGCCGGTGAGCTTCCCGCTGAAGTAGGCCGGAACCCTTCTCGTCATTCCGGCGCAAGCCGGAATCCATCTTTGCCGGGCGCGTTCTGGATTCCGGCTTGCGCCGGAATGACGGAGGGCAGTTCTTCCCTGCCATGGTGTTGTGGAAAGTCGGGAGTGTCTTCTCGTAGCGGTGACCTGAGATGTCAACACTGCCGGGTGCTCTCTTCATTGCCGGGAAGGTAGTTATTTGCCCTAAGGAGCAGCGGGCAACGCTGACCGCCGGTATTGGTAAGCGTTCCCCTGCTTACCGACCAGTTCAATTGCCCCCATGTGGCGCAGGCAGTAGGCGATCTTTTGGCCTTGGCTGGGGCGCGCGCCGAGCGCGTTGGCAATTTTGCCGCTGGTGAACGGTTCCGGCAGCGCGGCGGGCAGGAGGGCGGCAAAGTCCGCCGGGCCGTGAAAGCGGTGTTGCGACCGCACGCCGACGAGCGCCTGGTCCTCGATGCTCCAGCCGCGCCGCCGCCAACTGCCGCGGCCGTCCTGGCGGCGCGTCTCCTCCACCTCGACCAGCAGCACGTCCAGCGAGAAGCGCGGGTGGCCGACCAGATGCGGGATGCTGACGAGTTCGTCGAACACGTCCAGCAGCGTGCCGCGCTTGGGCGAGCGACGGCGGCTAAGCGCGGTTGTCCCGTCTCCGCCCAGCCGCACGATCCACTTCCGCGCGGCAATCGGATGCACGAGACGCACCGTGTGATTTCTCAGGAGCGCGGTGAGCTTGCGCTTGAGCGCGCCAAAGTTGCGCGTCTGGATCTCGATAAGCTCATCGCCCCGCGCCAGGTCGATCACGAAGCCGTCCACAGGCTGCTCGGCGCGATCGCCCGGCGCGGCGTACCAGGCCTTGAGCGCCGCGTGGAGCGACTTCTCTTGATACGTGCCGATAGCCGGTGAAAGTGTGGCGCTCATGAAGTTCAAAGACCAATCGGAGTGGACCGCGCAACCTGGCATAAGCGCTGGACAGTAGGAGCGCACGCACACGAGGGCGCACACTTTTCAGGCCGGTGTGCGCGTGGCCGTCGCTTATCGCTGCGGCGCCCAAACCCAATCGTACTGCGCCGGAGACTTCCGCCGCTGCCTTAGGAGTCCGCGTTAACGGCGGCCGGGGTCTTGCCCGCCAGATTGGCATACACCGCATCGGCCAACACGCCGGACTTCAGGCGCGGCTCCAGGCTACCGAGGGTTGTCACGTCTACACGCCGCCCGAATAGCTCCTCCAAAAAGAAGCAGACGTTCATATAGCCTTCCAGCGTCAGGAACGCGTCGGCCAATTCGACCAGCACGTCCACGTCACTCTCAGCCGTGGCCTCGTTCCGCGCCACCGATCCATACAGGGCGATTCGCTCGACGCCAAGGCGCTTGAGTTGCTCTCGATTTGCCTCGATCAAGCGCAAGGCGGCATCTCGACTCAGTCTCTTGATAGCAGTCATTGCAGCTTCTCATGCAGAATTGTGGAAACCGCTTTCGCTAGCTCCGGTACATTTGTCGTAGCCGTTCGCCAAACGATGGTCACCTCCACGGTAGCATACTCATGCACCAAGCGGTCACGCATTCCGGCAATCTGCCTCCAGGGTATCTGTGGGTGTTGTGTGGTGAGTGACACTGGCAGCCGTTTTACTGCTTCACCAATGTGGGCGAGTGCCAGTCGAACAGCATACTGGGTCTTCACATCACGGGTAAACTCTGCAAGGGTCATACTCTTTACGAATTCTTGGATCTGCTCTGACTCTCTTTGGATATCTTCAAGATAGATAGTTTCCTGCTTCGACATGGCGGGCTACCTTTGAGACCCTACCAGTGTCTTCGCTTCCAGCAGCATCTCCAGCAGCGTTTCCAGGCCGTCGCGCCATTTCTCTTCGTCGCGGCCCACTCGCCAGCGCACGACGGTGCGGGTCATGCGCACGTCGGTGCCATACTCCTTGAAGATTCCCATGCGGTCGAAGACGCGCTCCTCGCGGAAGCGGATGACGAGCGCGTCGTCCTCGAACGCCAGCGAGAGAATGCCGTTGTCGGCCGCCCGCGCCCGCAGCCGCAGGAGGAAGAGCAGGTTCTTCACCGCCGGCGGCGGCGGGCCGAACCGATCGCGGAGTTCCTCGGCGAACGATTCGGTCTCTGCCCGCGCTTTCAGGGCGGCCGCTCGTTGGTAGAGCTTCATCTTGGTGCCCACACCGCCCACGTACTCGTCCGGTATATAGGCGGCCAGCGGCAGGTCCACCACAGTTTCCAGCGCCTGCTCCGGCGGCAAATCCTCTTTGGATTGTTGGCCGAGCATGGCCGCTACCGTCTGCTTGAGCATCTTGGTATAGAGGTTCAAGCCCACGGCGTTCACGAAGCCGTGCTGCTCCGCGCCCAGCAGGTTGCCCGCGCCGCGAATTTCCAGGTCCCGCAACGCGATCTTGAAGCCCGCGCCCAACTCCGTCGCCTCCATGATGGCGTCCAATCGCTTCTCCGCCTCTTCCGTAAGCTGCTTTACCGGGTTGTAGAGAAAGTATGAGTAGGCCTGCACGTCGGCGCGGCCCACGCGGCCGCGCAGTTGGTAGAGTTGCGCCAGCCCAAAGCGCCAGGCGTCGTTGACGATGAGCGTGTTCACGCGCGGAATATCGAGGCCGTTCTCGATGATGGTGGTGCTCACCAGGATGTCGTACTCGCCTTGCACGAAGGCGTGCATCACCTTCTCCAGCCGGTCCGATTCCATCTGACCGTGGCCCACGGTGACCCGCGCCGCCGGCGCCAGTTCGCGCACGTGGTACGCCAGCGAGTAGATCGTCTCGATGTCGTTGTGCACGATGAAGACCTGGCCGCCGCGATTGAGTTCCCGCTGGATAGCGTCGCGGACCAGGTCGTCGTGAAAGGCGGTGACGTAGGTCTTCACCGCCAGGCGGTTGGGCGGCGGCGTCTCGATCACGCTCAGGTCGCGGATGCCCGCCAGCGCCATATGCAGCGTGCGCGGGATGGGCGTGGCCGAGAGCGCCAGCACGTCCACCTGCTTGCGCAGTTGCTTGAAGTGCTCTTTCTGCGCCACGCCGAACCGCTGCTCCTCGTCCACAATCACCAGCCCCAGGTCGTTGAAGCGCACGTCCTTGGAGAGCAGGCGGTGGGTGCCGACGACGATGTCCAGCGTGCCGGCGCTGAGATCCGCCAGGTACTTCTGTATCTCTTTCGGGGTGCGAAAGCGGCTGACCAGACCCACACGCACCGGAAACGGGCGCAAGCGGCTGCTCAGCGTCTCGTAGTGCTGCAACGCGAGCACGGTGGTGGGCACCAGCACGGCGACCTGCTTGCCGTCCATCACCGCCTTGAACGCGGCGCGGATCGCCACCTCGGTCTTGCCAAAACCCACGTCGCCGCAGATGAGGCGGTCCGCCGGCTTGGGCTGTTCCATGTCGGCCTTGACGTCGGTGATGGCCTTTTCCTGGTCCGGCGTCTCCGCGTAAGGAAAAGCCTGTTCGAGTTGCCGCTGCCAATCGGTGTCGCTGGCGAAGGCGTGGCCCGGTTCGGACTCCCGCGCAACGGCCACGTCCACCAGGTCTTGCGCCATGTCCACCACCGATTGCTGGGCGCGCTGCTTGGCCCGCTGCCACTCCTGCGTGCCCAGGCGCGAAAGGTTCGGCGCGCGTTCGCCCATGCCGACGTACTTCTCCACCCGGTCCATGTGGTCGGTGGGCACGTAGATGCGCGCGTCTCGGGCGAACTCCACCACCAGGTACTCGCGCTCGCCGGAAGGGCCGGGCATACGTTGGATACCGGCAAAGCGCCCGATGCCGTGGTCTACGTGGACGACGTGATCGCCGACTTGCAGTTCGTCCAGGAGCCGCTGGCCGCGCGCCGAGGGACGCAGGCGCGCCGCCGCCGGCGGCCGCTTCCAGCCGAAGATTTCGGCGTCCGAGAGCAGCAGCAGTCCCGCTTGCTCGCAGCGGAGACCTTCCGCCAATGAAAGCGGCAGGACGCTGACGCTGCCCGGCGGCGGGGGGCTTGCGAGCGAATCCAGAACCGTGGGCGCTAAGTCGTATTCCAGCAGAATCTCGGTCACGCGCTCCACCTGGGTGGTTGCCAGCACCACGCGCATGCCCTGCGCGCTGAAACTGCCCACGCCTTTCGCCAGCCGTCCCGGGCGGCCGGCGTAGACGGGCAGCACGTCCAGGCCATCGTTTTCCTTCTCGCTCTGGTCGCGCGCGTCCAGCCGGGCGTAGGCGCTCATCTGCTCTTGGACGCTGGCGGCGGTGTGGTACGCCTCCGGCCAATCGGCGGAGAGTTCGCCGCCCGCGATCAGGCGGCGCTTGCGTTCGGCGGTCTGGGTCTCCAGGTCGCGCGCCACGTCTTGCAGGTGGGCGGTGTCCTCCGTCAGCAGCAGGCCGTCCGGCAGGTAGTGGAGCAGGTTGTGTTCGAGAAACGGCATGGTGTAGAACGACGCGTGCTCGAAGTACGCGCCCTCTTCCAGCAGGCGCAGGTGCCGCTCCCATTGCTCGCGCACTTCCGGTCGCAGGCCGCTCCGGTCCAGCGCGCCCACGGCGGCGCTAAAGTCGGCGCTGCGCCAGGTGGGCACTTCGTTGGCGGGCAGGATGGAGAGCGACGTGTGCTGCGCCGTGCTGCGTTGGGTGGAAACGTTGAAGGGACGCACCGAATCGATCTCGTCGCCAAAGAACTCGATGCGGATTGGCTGCTCTTCCGAGGGCGGAAAGATGTCCACGATGCCGCCGCGGCTGGTAAACGTGCCCGGCTCTTCCACCTGCGGCATCGGCTCGTAGCCGAAGCGGAGCAGCCGGTTCTTGAGCGCCGCCGGCTCGGTGCGCTGCCCGGGCGCGAGCACCAGCGTGTGTTCGCCCAATTCCGCCGGCGACGGCAGCCGCTCGCACAACGCCCGCACCGACGTAACCACAACCGGGTATTCACCGGCCGGCAGGTTGGCGTTCTGCCCGGCCAGCAACGCGCCGAGCACGGCGATGCGCGCGCTGAGCGTGCTGGAGAAATGGGGCAGATTTTCATACGGCAGATAGTCGAGGTCCGGGTAGAAGAGCGCGTTCGCCGGTTGCGGCGACCACGAGCGGAGTTCCTGGTAGAAGCGGTGGGCGCGGTCCCGGTCCGCGCAGACGACGAGCAGCGGCCGGGTGGCGTGTTGCTGGGCAACGGCGGCCAGCACCGGCCGCGCGCCGGCGCGCACCGCCGCCTGCTGTGCGCCGTGTGTCGCCGGCCAACGCCGCGCCGCCTCCGCCCACGGCAGGGCGGCGGCGAGCCCGCGAATGCCATCGAGATTCATCTGCCGTGCTTTCTGTAACGCCCGCGCGCAGCCTCAAGCGCGCTCCTGCGTGGTGCTACCCATTCCAACCGGAGTATGCGCGTGCCGAATCATGCCCGGTTCAGGCACAATACGAACCAATTGCAGAGTAGGGGGGGATAGCCTCAGTATGACAGGACGGCGGGAGAAATGAAAGCCGCCGCTTCACGCGCAGCGGCGCAAGGCGGTATGCTAAGGGGACAGCGAAACACGGAACCACAAGGAGCGTAGAACATGGAGTACCGCAATCTGGGGAGCGCCGGCGTCAAGGTCTCGCCGTTGTGGCTGGGCACCGCCTATTTCGGCGTGCGCATTCCCGAAGAGACCGGCATCGCGCTCATACACGCCGCGCTGGACGCCGGCATCAACGTGGTGGACACGGCGAACGTCTACTCGGAACCCAGGGGCTACGCCGAGGAGATTGTGGGCCGCGCCATTCACGACCGCCGCGACCAAGTGGTGCTGGCTACCAAGGTCTTCCACCCCATGGGCGACGGCCCGAACGAGCGGGGCAGCAGCCGCTACCACATCATGGAGCAGGTGCACGCCAGCCTGCGGCGGCTCAACACCGACCGCATCGACCTCTACCAACTCCACCGGCCGGATCCCACCGTGCCAATCGAGGAAACCCTGCGCACGCTGGAAGACCTGCGGCGCCAGGGTAAGATCCTCTATTTTGGCACGTCGAAGTTCGCCGGCTGGCAACTCTGCGAGGCGCTGTGGACCAGCGACCGCCACGGTTTCGAGCCGATCGTCTCGGAACAGCCGCTGTATAACGTGCTTGACCGCTCGATTGAGGCCGAGGTGCTGCCGCTGACGCGCAAGTACGGTCTGGGCGTTGTGCCGTTCAGCCCCCTGGCCGGCGGCTGGCTCACCGGCAAGTACCGGCGGGACCAGCGCGCCCCCACCGACTCGCGCTTCGCCGACCGGGGCATGGACTTTAGTTCTGAGGCGTACGCGCCGACGTTCGACGCGCTGGAAACCCTGGAGGAAATTGCCAAGTCGAAAGGCATCAAACTGAGCCAGTTGGCTCTCGCCTGGCTGCTGGCGCAACCCGGCATCACCGCGCCAATCATCGGCCCGCGCACGCCGGAGCAACTCCAGGATAACCTGGGCGCGCTCGAGGTGAAGCTGTCCGCCTCTGAATGCGGCGCGATCGACGACGTCGTGCCGCCGGCCGCCACGCTCCCGACGTGACGGTAGTATCGAGGGACAACCCGGAGCAATCCGCCCGGCGCGTGAAAGCCAGGGTGGAGCCGCAGGCCGCCGCCGGGGGCTACATGGACCACGAGCCGGGCGATCCGTCTTTGCGCGTTACGCGGGCGGACATTGCGGACGCCCTGCGCGCGGCGGGCCTGGGCGCGGGCGATACGGCGCTGTTCCATAGCTCCCTGAGCAGCATGGGCACGGTGGCCGGCGGCGCGGACGCCGTCATCGACGGCTTCCTGGACGCGGTGGGGCCTACCGGCACGGTTGCCGCGCCGACGCTGAGTTCCTGGCAGGAACTGAAAGACAGACGCCGCGTGTGGGACCTCTGGAGCATCACGGAAACGCCCACCTACTGCGGGCTGATTCCGGAGACCTTCCGGCGGCGGCCGGCGGCGCTGCGCAGCAACCACTACACGCACTCGGTAGCCGCTATCGGCGCGCGGGCCGCGACGCTCACGGCAAACCACGGCGCTTCCGGCCAACGTGAAAGCCCCTGGGGCCCCGGCGCGTTCGCCGCGGCAAGCCCCTGGCAGCGCTTCTACGATTGGAACGTCTTCTACTGCCTCATCGGCGTCAATTGCCAACGCCTCACCATGGTGCACTTCGTCGAGACGCACCTGGTCCACCGGGCACTGGCGCGCGCCGCCCCCGGCCGGCGCGCGGCGCTGCTGGCGCAGGTGCGCGGCTGGACCCGCAACGGCATCTGGCCCAGCATCGGCACGGATAAGCGCCTGGTGGCGGAAGACATCTTTGCCGAAAAGGGCTTGCTTGCTTACGGGAAGATCGGCTCCGCGCGCCTGCGCTCCATGCGCATTCAACCGGTGGTGGACGAGTGGATCGCCCTGGCGGAAAGAGACCCGAACTACTGGTGCGCGTCGGGATTTGTGCGCTGGCTGGAGTATGCGCAGTCGTAGAGAGCGTCCTGGAATGGGTACCCATTCTTCACCGCGTCACGTTCGGAACAGGCTCTGTTGCTGCACGTGCACGATTTACCCAGAGAGAGAAATTTCGGCAAGCAGGCAAATGAAGACAGTCTCGCCGCGTCACGTAATGCCGAATTGACTTGCGGCCTGGACGAACGCTCTGTTCGTGGCTTCATCCACGGGATCGATTCCCGCAAGAGGGTGCTCCAAGACGGGACGCTGGTACAGCACGCGCGCTATGCCTGTCCGTCGGCGACCGCTCACTTTGAGAATCATCTTGATGGCGGTAATCTCTTCGTGCGTTCCCTGTACCACCTCGATCTCGGATGTCCAGTTCTCATCCATGTGATTCAGATCGCGTATGACTTCCTGGTTCATGCTCCCCCTCCTTGTGAGCGATACACGAGTTTCTCCAACTTAGCGACAAGCGCCCGCACGTCCCTGAGGCTGCTTTGGACCCCTTCTCTATCCTGGTAGTCCTCTGTACCTTTACAATTGCACGGGCCTTCTCTTCCAAATCAGGGCTAGGCTGCCCCACGGATCGGCTACGGTGTTTTCAGCCCTTTCACGGCCGTCAAGAACTCGTCGGACGTAACGGTCCCCGCAACGTCGCGCAGTTCGAATTGATGGATCATCACGCTGGTGCAGGCCAGCAGGGGCAGTGTATCCCTGGCCTCCACGGCGGTGGTGGCGTCGCGCAGCAAGACCAGCGCATAGCCGCGCTCGCGCATGGCGCGCAGGCCGTAGTCGCGGTCCGGCACGCAGATATTGGTGGCAAACCCAGCGTAGAAGAGGTAGAGGATGCCGCGCTCGCGGCAGAGTTCGTGGAGTTGAGCGCCGGTGGCAATGACGTAGTCGCCCGCAGCGGGCAGCACCGCCGGATGGATGGAGCGGTGGCGGTCGATGCGGTCGAGTTGTTCCTGATGGAGGCCGCTGCGCCGGGCCTGCAAACGCCCCCACTTACCGCGCCTGTGCGCAAAGTCTTGCGGCGGCCAGTCCCGCGCCGCCAGTGGTGGCGGCGCTTCCTGACTGGCGGCGTCCGGCGGCCAGAACTGCCGGAACTTCTCCGCCACCGGCGGTGAAGGCGCGTGAATCACCGTAATCCCGGCCGCGCGGGAGGCCGCCAGTGCCGGACGAATCGTGTGTTCGCAGATGCGCTCGGCGCGTTCCTGGAAGCTCTCCACGATGATCCGGTCCCAGCAGTCAACCAGCACCAGGGCCGCCCGCTCCGGCGGAATACTTATGTCAAGATGGACGTATCCAAAGTGCTCTTCCCGGTACGGCAAGTGCGGCGGGTTCGGCTCGTGAACGATGTGGCGCACGGCGAGTCGCATCGCGGACGTGCCCATGCCGGTCTCCTTCATTCGCTTCTCACGTCTCTTGGTTGATGGCGTCCTTACGCGGCGCTTCTCTATCTTCGGCAGCGTTGCGGCGTATTCTATGAGCGCGCTGCGGCGGCGCACTGCCTGCTTGCGTGTCCGGTCTATGCTTCCTCATCCAGCGCGCCCGCCCGCCTGAGGACGGTCCAGTACGCGTGGTCCGCCAGGCTCACGATGGTGTTCTCCAGGCTGCGTTCCACGTTCTCGCCCTCGGCGGAGTGCGCGCCGGCCGTGTGTACGATCGCTTCCGGCAGGCCGACCGTGAGCGCGACGTGGACGCCATAGGCCGGATGGCGCACCGAGGGGTAGCCGACTTTGCGCGGGTCGGCCCGCCAGCGCGCCTGGTTGGCCGGGCTGAACTCGAACGGCTTGCCGAGGTCGTGGCAGAGCGCGGCGGCGCACAACAGGTCACGGTCGATGCCCAACGGCCCCACCACCTGCTCCAGGGCGTCGGCCATGTTCAGGGCGATGCGCGCCACGCCGCGCAGGTGGTCGGCCTGGGTGCCGCACTTCATGGCGGGCGTGGTGGGATTGCCGGAGGCGCGAATCTGCTCGATGGACGTGAACTCGGTCTCTGACAACGCGAACGCCCACGCCTCTACCACCCGCTCCCGCAGCGTATCGTCCGCAATCTCGGCTAATTCGGGAAAGCTCCGGCGGACGCTCTCCCGCAACTCATCTTTGGTCGCCATGCTCTTGTTCCTCCGTGAAGTAGCTCAGCGCCTTGCCTCTGGATCGTGTGTGCGGACGAGAGTCCGCCGTTGCGCGCCACGCAACCGCCTAATGGAAGCATCGCTCTCCGCTTCCCGCCCTCCGTGTCCCGCCCTCCGGTAGCGCAGGTTTGTAACCTGCGTCTGACGTTCTGCCTCCGACGTTCTGCATCTCACGCTCCGGCGGGGGACAAGCCCCCGCGCTACGGCCTGGAGTGATGTTTCGCCCTCCGTGTCCCACCCTCCGTGTCCCACCCTCCGTGTCCCACCCTCCGTGTCCCACCCTCCGTGTCCCACCCTCCGTGTCCCACCCTCCGGTAGCGCAGGTTTGTAACCTGCGTCTGACGTTCTGCGCCTCACGCTCCGGCGGGGGACAAGCCCCAATGCTGTCGCGTAAACGTAGCGCGGGGGCTTGTCCCCCGCCGGAGCAAGCAAAGTGAGAACGAAATGGATTGACCCTACGGAAGACGCAGGTTACAAACCTGCGCTACCGGAGAAACGAGCGTTGTTTTCACTCTCATTGTGTTTAATGCGACAGCATTGGGGACAAGCCCCCGCGCTACGGCCCGAAGAAAAAACTGCTCTCCGCGTCTCGCGCTACGGCCTATTGGCAAGGGTTGAGCATCCACGCGGCTAGAAATCTGTCGGTTCTTTCCGTAGGTAGGGGCACGACATGTCGTGCCCCTACCTACGGGGATTCGCCCTCACCCTAACCCTCTCCCAGCGGGAGAGGGAACGAGACATCGCTACCCTAACGTAACCCAGAGGGAGAGGGGACCGGACGCCGCTCTCACCCTAACCGTAACCCACTGCAAGGGGGAGCCAACCCTCTAATGATGCGCCGCCGCGCCGTTGCGGTTGCTCAGCCAGAGGCGCACCAGGTGGCGCCGCCGTTCCGGTTCGGGATAATCCTCGAACGACGTGCGGTTATGCAGCAGCCAGTGATTGCTGGTGAAGAGCATTTGGCCCGGTTCCAGCAGCAGTTCCACGTGCAGGTCGTCGCGGCGCAGCGTGGCTTCCACCGCCTCCAGCGCCCGCCTCTGCGCCGGGCTGAACGGCTTGCCCATGCGTTCCCGGCCGATCAGGATGTAGTAGTACAGATAGCGGATGTGCAAGCCCGCGGCGTCCCAGCGGAAGACCGGCGCCTCGAACACCGGCTTCTCGCCTTCCTTGAATTGCCCCCGCCGGTCGAAGTAGAACGGCTCGTAAAGCGCCGGCAGGTCGTCCGGGCATTGGCGCAGCAGTTCGTTGTGGAGCGTATAGGCGCTGAGGAACTGGCTCCGGCCGCCGGACTTCGCCCCGTGCAGGCTGAGCAGACCCAGGATGTCGGGGGTCGGATCGCCGAAGCAGTGGTCCATGTGAAAGCTGCTCTCCACGTTGCTCACGGAGAAGCGCGCCCCTTTGGTGGGGTCTTGCCCGGTGTCGCGCACGTCGTAGAGCAGCGTGCCTTTCACGTCCTGGGCAAAAGGCGCGCCGAGAAGCTGGCCGACCGCCCAGTAGAGCGCCTGCGCTTCGTCACGCGAGTAGCGATCCAAAGACACGCGCTCGACGATGGCAAAGCCCCGCCCGGTCTCCAAACCGGCCAGCGCGCCATCCAGCACCGCGGCGCAGGCCGGAAAGTCCGCGCGCCGGATGCGCGTTTCGGTGAGCGGCTGGTCCTGGCCGCGCCACTGCGCCAGAAAAGCGTCAAGCTCGGCAAAGCAATCCGCCGTCAACCCATAGCGCCACGACGCCTCCGCGTCGATCGTCCGCGCCGTCCACGCCCGTGAATCGGTGATCATTTCGGATAACATCTGTGTGGTTGCCAACGCAATTCTCCTCCTGGTTTCTAATTGGCACGTCCTTTTGCAGCATCGCCTGAATTCAACAAGAGCATTATCGCACTTTGATGGTTACTTGCAGAATTCCAGACCGTCGGACCAGAACTCGGTCAACGTATCGGACAATGCACTCGGCACACAGCCGCTCAGGTTGTTCCTATCGATGATCAGCACTCTCAGGTGTGCAAGGTTTCCCAGTTCCGGAGGTATGCTGCCGGTGAGCCGGTTTTCTCCAAGATTTAAACTCTGCAAGCTTGTGAGATTACCCAGTTCTGGCGGAATGCTGCCGCTCAGTTGGTTGCCTTTAAGATCCAATTGAATCAAACTCCTAAGTTCGCCAAGTTCTGCCGGAATACTCCCAGACAATGCGTTTCCTTCTAAGCCCAACCACTTAAGCTCGCTCAGGTTACCTAACTCTGCTGGAATGCTTCCTGTCAGACTGTTGTACGGGAGCAACAATATCTCCAGACTATCAAGACTGCCTAAAGCCGGCGGGACTACACCATTCAGGCCAGGGGTAAAAGTCTGTCCCAGATGCCGTACTCGGGGCGGGTCGCCTTCTACTACAACCCCTTGCCACCTTTCTATCGGGACCTCCGCGCTCCAGTTGAGGATGGTATCCCCGGCCAAGTCGTAGAGACTCCGCAACAATGCCCGGCAGTCTGCCGCCAAGCCTGGATTGTCTCCGTAGAGGTCGGCGCACGCCGCAATGTCACCAGATACGTCGCGCCAATCCGAATTTTCAGCGACCAATCCCTTGTCGGTTTCGCGCACCAGAACCTGTATATCTGAACCATCCCACGCCATCGTGTACAGCACTGGGCTATTGGACACTATCTCCTTAGAAGTGGAGGTCAATCGGGTTAAGACTGCAATACGGGAACCGTCCGGCGACCACGCGGCAACAAGGCCCTCCACATTGGCAAGTATGCTCCCGTCATCCACGCCGACCACGTGCCCCGTGCTTGAAGGGTGTCCGTACTTATGTTCATAGGCGAAGAGCAGCGCTGAACCGTCCGGCGACCAAGAAAGCTGAGGGTGCGACCAGTTTTCCATCTGCTCAAATGCCGCCAACCGCCGCCTGTCCGTTCCATTCGCGTTCGCCGTATACAAAACCCAGGTCTCTGCCTCATATTCGAACTGGAAGAAGGCAAGCCTGCTGCTGTCAGGAGACCATGCCGGGTGACCCGTAGCGGGCCCGACGTTTAGGACACCGGAGCCGTCCGGCCGCACCAAGAAGAGATGGCTGCCTGAAAGTGCTTCACCGCCGCCTATGGCCGCGATCCAACTGCCATCGGGAGACCATACCGGTCGATAGAGCACATACGTGACATCGGGCGGCAGCCTGATTGTCCGCGCGTCCGATCCATCTGCGTTCATTATGGCTAAGGGGCCTATGTGGGACTCGGCATAGCGAACATCCTTGATAAAGGCAATCCGGTTGCCATCCGGCGACCAGGCGGGGCTAAAGTCCTCCGATCGAACGTCGTGCGTTAGCCTGCGCACGCCTGTGCCATCTAAGTTCGCGACCATAATCTCAGAGTCGAATAGATCAAAGAAGGTGGCCTCCTTCGACTCGCTTAGGTCGATTACAACAGCGTAGGCAACCCGCGAGCCATCGGGTGAAAGAGAAGCTGATGCGCTGGCTGGATGATCATAGTCCCCAAGCCCGGTATTCTCGGGTATTGAGTTCAAGCGCGTGCCCGCGGCATCGATCACAAACGTCCCGCGTGCGTCTTCGTGGGAGAAGAGAATGTGCGACCCGTCTGGAGTCCAAGTCAAGCTTGGATAGGGACGTGCATAGCTGCTTGGGGGCTCCTCAGTACAACCCATAGACAGCAGCAGCAATGCAACTCCCAACAGCAGCAAGCCAGATGCAGTACTTTTCAATGCTGCTCTACACATTCTCATTTGCATCGCTTCACTCGTCCCCCGAGACTATTGGGACTGATACAACGCATGAATCGCCATGATGTCCAACGGGTGCGGGGCGCAACCCAGTTGCACCAATTTTGACACACGTACACTTCTGTAACAAGCTGTCTAGTACTTCACTGCGCCGACGTATGCTCATTGGCACTCCTTGAATCCGCCTATCAACCGCGCTAGAATCGGGAAATCCGAGAGGTCGGCGCATTGGCGCGTCCGTACCTCCGCGAAACACAGCGGCTACGGCTCTCCATCACGGGCCGCGGCGAGAGACGACGGACAAGCAAGGTTTCGATGAGCACATCTACGCAGCGCCCGCACGCGCCGGCATCACCTGCCGTGGCTGGAACAACCGCCTACCTTGAGCGGCTGCGCGACCAACAGAACGCGTACCTGAGCCGCATGGCGCCGCTGTGGGCGCGGGCGCATCCCTACGCGCGGCGGGTCTTGCGGGAGCGCGGGCTGACGCCGGAAGACTTCCGCACGGTGGACGACATCCCCAAGCTGCCGCCCATGACCAAGCAGGACTACGTGCGCGACCCGGAGTCGTTTCGCCTGGATTCCAGCCGCGCAGCGGGCCTGAGCGTGGAAGAAAGAACGCTGGCGGACATCATCTACACGGCGGGGTCGTCCGGCGAGCCGACGCCGTTCTACGATACGGTGCACGACCGGTTTGCGCGCATCGACCTGCTGGGGCGCGGCGCGCGCATCGCCGGCATCGGCCCGGCGGACACGGTGATGAATCTCTTTCCCCTGAGCGCGGTACCCCATCAAGGCTTCTTGAGCGCCACGTGGGGGGCCATGGCGGTTGGCAGCCGGCTGCTCAGCGCCCTCACCGGCCGCGCCTATGGCGATTTTCCCGTGCACCGGCGCATGGACGAGGCGATCGACCTCATCGAGGGGCAGCGCGCCACGGTGCTCTGGGGCATCACCTCCTACGTGCGGCGGGTGATTATGCGCGCGGAGACGCTGGGCAGAGACTTCAGCGCCGTGCGGCTGGTGATGGCCATGGGCGAGCCGTGCCCCACGGCCATGCGCGACGACATGCGCGCGCGGCTGACGCGCATGGGCAGCCCCCACGTAACGGTCAACAACGGCTACGGCATGACCGAACTCATGGGTCCGTCCATCGAGTGCCGCGAAAACGGCGGCGCGCACCTGCCGACGCCGGCGCAGTTCTTCTTCGAGGTGGTGGATCCGCAGACCTACGCGCCCGTGCCCGACGGCGCGCGGGGCTTGCTGGTGCTTACCCACCTCAACCGCCGGGGCACGGTGCTGCCGCGCTACGCGGCCGGCGACGTGGTGGCGCTGACCCATAAGCCATGCCCCCACTGCGGCCGCCATGAGCCGCGCTTTCTGGGCAGCCCCTACCGGGTGGACGGCCTGACCAAGGTGAAGGGCACGCTGGTGAATCCGGCCGTGCTGCTGGAGGGCCTCTCCGGTCTGCTGAGCCGCGGGGTGAAGGAGTACCAGGTGGTTATTACGCGGCAAACGCCCAACGACCCGCTCTCCGCCGACGTGCTGCGCGTGCGCGCGGCGTGCGCCGAACCGGAACGCGCACGCTTGCGGCAGGAGATCGCGGCTACCGTGCGCGCCGAAACGGAGGTCAGCCCCGAGATTGAGTTCCTGCCGGCGGACGGCTTCGGCGAAATCGCCGGAGGCTACAAGTTCAAACGCTTCGTGGACGAAAGACCGGAGACGGGCTCTTAGTCCGTTCCCTCTCCCTCAGGGAGAGGGAACGGAGCGGAGCGGCCTCTTGTCCCCTCTCCCTGAGGGAGGGGGCTAGGGTGAGGGGGATCTGCGCCTGCTCCCCTTCCCTCAGGAGACCGTTGCGTAACTCTGCCGAACAGTGCGAATTGTGTACGATCGGCGCTAATTTTCCCCTCACCCCGGCCCTCTCCCCAGGGAGAGGGAGTGGAACGGAGCGGCCTCTCGTCCCCTCTCCCTGAGGAGACCTTTGCGTAACCCCTTCCCCACTGGAGGGAAGGTTGGGATGGGAGGTGAAATGGCTTGAAACCATGCAACGTTTAGTTGCAAAAGCACTCTGGATTCCGGTTTTCACCGGAATGACAGAGTTATGCAAAGGTCTCCTGAGGGAGAGGGAGTCGAACGGAGCGGCCTCTTGTCCCCTCTCCCTGAGGGATGTAGAGCCCGGGGACATAGGTAACACATTTTCAGGGACATAGGTTACACCATAAGGCATGGGAATTCGTCACTAGAGGAGGACGACCATGTCGTGGAAAGTGAGTACACCTATGTCTGAGCGGGAAGAGTTTATAGCCGTGATGCTGACGGGTGAGGTGAGCATGAGCGCACTGTGCAAGCGTATGGGCATCAGCCGCAAGACCGGCTACAAGTGGCGCACGCGCTACAGGCAGGGCGGGATGGAGAACCTGGGGGACCGGTCGCGGCGTCCGCACACCAGCCCACAGCGCACGCGTCCAGAGATGGAGCGGCACATCATCGCCTTGCGCCTGGCACATCCGGGGAAGGGCGCGGACGCGCTGGGCCGGATGCTGCGGAACCGCGGCTACGCCGACGTGCCCGCCAGGAGCACCATCAACGCCATTCTCAAGCGCCACGGGTTGATCGACCCGGCCGAGAGCGCCAAGCGCATGCCCTTCATTCGCTTTGAGCGCCCGCTGCCCAACGAACTCTGGCAGATGGACTTCAAGGGGCATTTCGCCATGTCTCGCGACCGCTGCCATCCGCTCACCGTGCTCGACGACCATTCCCGCTACAACCTGGCTGTGGAGGCCTGCGCCGACGAGCGGGGTCAGACCGTCCAGGAGCGCCTCACCCGCGTCTTTCGGCGCTACGGCCTGCCTGCGGCCATGCTCATGGACAACGGCGCCCCCTGGGGCAACGACAGCGCCCATCCCTTCACGCCGCTCACCGTCTGGCTCATGCGCCTGGGCATCAAGGTGCTTCACAGCCGTCCCTACCATCCCCAGACCCTCGGCAAGCTGGAACGCTTCCACCGCTCCCTGAAAAGCGAAGTCCTGGCCGGTCGCACCTTCACCAACCTGGAGCACTGCCAGCGCGCCTTCGACGCTTGGCGGCACTTCTACAACCGGGAACGCCCGCACCACGCCCTCACGCTCAACACGCCCGTCAGCCGGTACACGCCCAGTCCACAGCCCTTTCCCGAAACGCTGCCCCCCATCACCTACGCTCCCGACGACCAGGTGCGCGCCGTCGACGTCAGCGGCCGCATCTCGTTCCAGGGCAAGACCCTCCGCGTGGGGCGAGCTTTCGCCCACACCCGCGTCGCCCTGCGACCCACGCAAACCGACGGCGTCTGGAACGTCTACTTCGCTGTCAATCCGATAAGAACGGTAGACCTCAGTGAACAAAATGTGTAACCTATCTCCCTGAATAACTGTTACCCATGTCCCCGGACTGTACAAGGGAGAGGGCCGGGGTGAGGGTGAGACATCGGAGCAAGGCCGGGTTGGCGAGAGAGTCAATCGAGCGCCTGAAACCTGAAAAACGCCTATACTAAGGTGGCACGCAGGCAAGGAGGATAACGACATCGTGGCAACGCCGCAGCGCACCGACCGGCTCGTCGCCGGTGAAGAACTGGCCCCGTTCACGTTCCACGTGACGGAGGAATTCAACGAAAACTACCTGCACGCCGTGGAGGACTTCCATCCGCGCTACATGGAAGGCGGCGGCGCGTCATCGGATCATGCGGCGGTCCCCATCATCCATGCCGGCCTGCTCTTCAACTTCAGCAACCTGACGCGCAGCCCCGCGTTCTCCCTGCCGGCCGGCGTGGCGGCGATTCATACCCACGAAGAGGCGACCTTTCTCGAACCCGCGCCCGTGGGCAGCACACTCACCGTCTCCTGGAAAGTCCTTGATACCTATGAGAAACGCGGCCGGCTCTACCAGGTGGTGGAGGCGCTGATTACCACTGAGACCGGGCGGCAGGTGCTTCGCCGGGTCTCGACGAACATCTACATGGGAGCAACCGATGCCGGGTGACAATCCGACAATGCTACCGCTAACGCATGATACGCCCGTCGGCCACACGGCGACGGGCCGCGTGAAGAAGGTCACGTCGTACCGCACGTGGCTCTTTTCCGGCGGCTGGCCGCGCTTTGACGGCTGGCCCGCCAAGAACGTGCACACCGACCTGGCTGCCGCCCAACAGAGCGGCCTGCCTACCCGCGCGGCCTCCGGCGCCATGTGCCTCGGCTACCTGACGGAACTGCTGGTAGACCTCTTTGGCGAGCAGTGGCTGAGCGGCGGCGAACTAACGTCAAAGTTCATCGGCATTGTGGACGCGGGTGACGCCGTTACCTGCACGGCGCGGGTAACGGCGCGGGAAGAAACGGATGCCGGCGTGCGCTTTACGCTGGACATCCAGTGCGAGAACCAAGACGGCGCGCCGGTGGTGGTCGGCACGGCCAGCGGCGCGATAGCGGAAAGTTAAGGATACAATGCCCGGTATCGTCGTCTGCGTCCATCCCCGCGCCGCCGAGGAAGGCGCGAAAATCCTGGAAGCGGGCGGCAACGCCTTCGACGCGGCCATTGCCACCGCCTTCACGCAGATGATCGTCACCCCCTTTAGCTGCGGCATTGGGGGAATGGTCTCGGCGCACATCTTCTCGCGCGAGCACGACGCGCACGTGATCGTGGACGGCTGCCTGCGCGCCGGGTCGCGGGTGACGGCGGACATGTGGGTCGCGGACTACAAAGGCGAAGGCGATTTCAACGGCGAAAGCCTCTTCGATGACTTCCGCAGCACCATGGGCTATACGTCCATCTGCACGCCCGGCGCGGTGGCGGCGCTGGGCGAGGTGCAGCGCCGCTTCTGCTCCATGCCCTGGCGCGACCTGCTGCAACCGGCCATGCGCGTGGCGCGGCAGGGTTTCCCCGTGCTGCCGGGCATGACCCAGGTGACGCACGAGGAGCCGGAACCCTACAAGCCGAGCCGCGTCGAACGCCTGAGCGCCACGCCGGACTGCGCCGCGCTCTACCTGAAGCCGGATGGCGCGCCGTTCAGCCCGGACGAACAACTGCGCAATCCGGCCTACGCCGACACGCTGGGACAGCTTGCGGCGCGCGGTGCGGACGATTTCTATAACGGCGAATTGGCCGCAAGAATCGGCGATGACCTGGAGCGGAACGGTGCGTTCGTGACCCGCGCCGACCTGGCCGCCTACCGGCCCGTGACCTACGCGCCCCGCGCCACGTCCTACCGCGGCTACACGGTCTACAGCAACGGCGCGCCGGGCGGCGGGCCGCTGCTGCTGCAGGCGCTGAACGTGCTGGACGGCTTCGACCTGCCGGCGTTGGGACACGGCAGCGCGGACTACCTCGCCCACGTGGGGTCAACGCTGCAATTTGTCAATCAAGACCGGCGCGACTACCTGGGAGACCCGGATTTTTTGTCTCACTCACCGGAGGCCGCGTTCCTGTCACAAGAACGCGCGTCCCAACTCCGCGCTGCGGTGGCGGCTGGTACCGTCGGCGGCGTCGCGCCGCCCCAAGAGCACGCGGACACCACGCATCTCACCGTGGTGGACGCGGCGGGCAACATCGCCTGCATCACCCACAGCAACGGCAACCACTCCGGCGTCATGACACCCGGCACGGGGTTCGTCTACAACAATGGCATGAACCGCTTCGATCCCCGGCCGGGACGCGCCAGTTCGTTTGCCCCGGGCAAGGCGCGGCTGCACCTGATGATGCCCGCCATCGCTACGCGGGACGGCAAGCCCGCCGTGGCCTGGGGCGCGCCGGGCGGCAACGCCATCCTGAGCGCGCTGGTGCAGGCGTTTACGAACGTGGTCGATTTCGGCATGAGCGCCACCGAAGCCGTGACCGCGCCGCGCATCCACGCCGAAGGCGATACCATCTGGTGCGACGCGCGCCTGCGCACGGATACCTGCGACGCCCTGCGGGCAAAGGGTTTCACGGTGGAACAAGACCCGATCAGCTATCCCTCCCGCTTTGCGCTCTGCCAACTCGTCACACTCGGCGCCGACGGCACGGTGGACGGCGGCTCCGACCCCCGCGGCGAGGGCGCGGTTATCATCACGTAAACCCAAACATAGTACCGTAGCGCGGGGGCTTGTCCCCCGCCTCTGGGCGCGGCAGAGGACTTTCATCTCGGGCATCGCGCGGCGACCGTCCGCGTCGTATGCGCCGCACACGTAAGGAGACAGCATTGGCCGGACCGCAGTCATCGAAAGGCGATTGGACCGTCCGCCGCGCCGCCGTCATCGGCGCGGGCACCATGGGCGCGCAGATCGCGGCGCTGCTGGCCGGATTTGGCATCGTGTGCGAGTTGCTCGACCTGCCAGACGCAAAAGGACGCAATCAACGCGCCGAGGCGGCTCTGGAGAAACTCGCCGCCATGCGGCCTTCACCGTTGTTCGCCCGCGACGACGCGGAGCGCATCCGCCCCGGCAACGTGGACGACCACGCCGCGCGCCTGAACGAGTGCGATTGGGTCATTGAGGCGGTCTTCGAAGACCTGGACGTCAAGCGGCGCCTCTGGTCGGCGCTCGCGCCGCACGTACGGGACGACGCCATTGCCAGCACGAACACCTCCAGCATTCCGATTCACTCAATCGCCGCCGCGCTGCCCGCGGACCTGCGACCGCGTTTCCTGGGCGCGCACTTCTTCAATCCACCGCGCTACCTGCGGCTCTTCGAACTGATCCCCACGGCGGAGACCGCTCCCGCCATTACCGCGGCCGTGCGGCGCTTTGGCAGCGAGACGCTGGGCAAAGGCTGCGTGCTCGCCCACGACGTGCCCGGGTTTGTGGGAAACCGGATCGGGCTTTACGTTTTCGCGGATACCCTGCGCGCCATGCGTGAGATGGGCCTCGGCCCCGGCGAGGTAGACGCGGTCACCGGTCCGCCGCTGGGCCGTCCCCGCAGCGCCACCTTCCGCACTCTCGACCTGATCGGCATCGACGTTTACGTTGACATCTGCGACAAGCTGCAAGCCACCGTGCCGGAAGCCTGGGAACAGGCGGCGTTCGCCGTGCCCGATTTCGTGCGCGCGATGGTGGAGCGCGGCTGGCTGGGCGAGAAGAGCGGCCAGGGATTCTATAAGCGTGCGCAGATTGACGGTCGTCGGGAAATCCTCGTCCTCGACCCGGAAACCCTGGAGTACCGCCCGCAGCGCAAGCTCGATGCGCCCTCGCTGGCCGCCATTCGCACAATTGAAGATGGCGGCGCGCGCATCGCGACCCTGGCGCAGGCCGACGACGTTGCCGGCCGCCTCGCCTGGCGCATCCTCTCGCGGCTCTGCGCCTTTGCGGCGGGCAAAGTCCCTGAGGTGACCGGCGAGATCGCCAGCATCGACAACGCCATGCGCTGGGGTTTCGCCTGGGAACTGGGGCCGTTCGAGACGTGGGAAGCGATGGGCATCGCGGAAACGGCGGACCGCATGGCGCGGGACGGTCTGGCGGCGCCGCCGTGGGTTACGGCGCTCGCCCAGCGGAACGAGCCGTTCTATCGCTACACCCGGACCGGCGCGGAGCAGGCAACGCCGCAAGCCGCCTACACGCCCGTTCCGGGGAGCGAACGGACGCTCTCCTTGCCGTGGCTGCGCGCGCAAGCCGCGCCGGTGGCCGCCAACGCCGGCGCGACGCTCCGCGACCTGGGCGACGGCATTGCTTTCCTGGACGTGCACGGGCCGAAGCAGACTATTGACTCCGACGTGCTCGACATGCTGGAGAGCGCCGCCGAGCGCGTGCCGCCCGCCTTCCGGGGTCTCGCGCTCAGCAGCCACGCGCAGCCCCACTTCTGCCTGGGCGCGAACCTGGCCGTCATTCTCCAGGCCGCGCAGGCGCAACAGTGGGACGTCATCGAGTCCTTCATCCACAAGTTGCAGTACTCCCTATTGGCGCTCAAGCGCATGCCCGTGCCTTTCGTTACCGCCCTCTACGGGCGCGCGCTCGGCGGCGGTCTGGAACTGGGGCTTTCCGCGCGGCGGATGGTGGCGGCGCGGGAAAGCTACGTGGGCCTGGTGGAGACCGCCGTGGGCCTGGTACCCGCCGGCGGCGGCTGCAAGGAACTGCTGCTGCGGATGGTGTCCGCCGATGGTGAAGAGAAGATGGATTCCCGCCTGCGCGGGAATGACGAAGAGGCTTTGCGTGGGAATGACGGCCTGGCTGCCCGCGGGAATGACGGCACGAAACGAGACACCGCCCACGCCGTGCGGCGGGCTTTCGAGACGATTCGCCAGGCAAGAGTGTCGCAGCACGCGCCCGACGCGCTGGAAATCGGCTATCTGCGCGCCAGCGACGTGATCGAACCGAACCCCGATCATCTGCTCTACCGCGCCAAGGCGGAAGCCATCGCGCTATCCAAAGCGGGCGCTTCCGACAGCGCCAAGCCGGTCGAACTGCCGGTGCTCGGCAGCAGCGCCCGCGCCGCGCTGCTCGCGCCGGTGGAGGAACAGGCGCAAGCGGGCAAAGCCAGCGCCCACGACCTGAAAATCGCCCGAAAGCTCGCCTTCATCCTCACCGGTGGTGACGCTGCGGTCGGCACTCCGGCGCCTGAGGAGCATTTCCTCGACCTGGAACGCGCGGCATTCGTCAGCCTTTGCGGGGAGCCGAAGTCGCAAGCGCGCATCGACCACATCCTCAGGACAGGCAAACCGCTACAGAACTAAAGACGCCATAGTGGAACTGCCAACCGCCAATGAGGAGAACAGCCAATCGACACAACCGCCGCTCCCATCCATCCCGGCGAACATCTCGCCGAGATTCTCGATGAACTCGGCATCAGCCAGTACCGCCTGGCCAAGGCGATCGGCGTAGCGCCGATACGCATCAATCAGATCGTGCGCGGCCGCCGCGCAATTACGGCCGATACCGCCTTGCGTATCGGCAAGGCCCTCGACATGACGCCGGACTTCTGGCTGAATCTCCAGCGGATGTACGACTTGGACGTGGCGCGCGCCGCAGCCGACGTCAGCGGCATCGAGCCGCTGGTAGCATCGGAGCACGCATGAAGCCGCGCTGCGGCAAGCTGTTTGTGCACGCCGCAATCATCCATGAGAGCGAAGTTGCTATCGTATGTAATCGCGCGGGCAGGTACGCCTTACGCCGGGTCCGCGTCTCGCAAATATGAAAGGAATAACTATGTCGTTCATCGATTACACCGTTACCGATAAAGTCGCGCAGGTCACGCTGAACCGGCCGGACAAACTTAACGCCATCAACCGCGCCATGCGGGCGTGAAGCGGCTGCCCAGCGCGGCGTGAAGTGAACGGCGGGCGCGGCTGGGGTACCATGACGGTATGGAGAGTGTAGAGGATTCGACAGATGCCGCCTTGGACGCGGCCCATGAGCAAGAGCCGCCGACCGAGCCGCTGCTGGATGCCGCGGCGGCGGCCATTGCCGCCCACGCATTGCTGCCGGCCGGCGGCGCAGTCGTGGTAGCCGTGTCCGGCGGAGCCGACTCCGTGGCCTTGTTGGACATCCTGCGGCAACTCGCGCCGGCCAGACGCTGGCGTCTGCACATCGCCCACGTCAACCACCAGTTGCGCGGCGCGGAGTCCGACGCGGACGCCGCGTTCGTGGCGCAGTTGGCTGAGCGCGCCGGTTTGCCGTGCGCCATTCAAACGATCGACGTCGCCCGCGCGCAGCAGACGCACGCCTCACCGGAGAACACGGCGCGGCAATTGCGCTACGCGGCGCTGGCCGCCATCGCCCGGGACGTAGGCGCGCGCAATATCGCGCTGGCGCACCATCAGGACGACCAGGCCGAGACCGTGCTGCTGCACCTCTTGCGCGGCAGCGGCCTCGGCGGGCTTGCCGGAATGCGCTACGCCAGTCCGCTGCCGCCGCTCGCTGAAACAGCGCTGCCTCTCGCTGAAACGGCACCGCCTCTGCGCTCTACGGCAATGCATGAGAACGGCCAGCCGCAAGCCCCCATCACCCTGGCGCGGCCGCTGCTGGACGTCTCGCGCGCCGACCTGCGCGCGTACTGCGCCCGCCGGGGCCTGACGTATCGGGAAGACAGCAGCAACGCGGACACCGCGCCGCAGCGAAACTGGCTGCGCCATACGGCGCTGCCGCTGCTGGAAACGCGCTATCCCGCCGCGGCGCGCACGCTGGCCCGCGCCGCCCGCCTGCTGGCGGAAGACTACGCCTACCTGATCGGCGCGGCGGACGATTGGCTGCATCGCCACGCCCAAAGTTGCGACGGCGGCGTGTTGCTCGATCGCGCCGCCTGGCGGGCATTGCCACCGGCCCTGCAAACGGCGGCGCTGCGCCGCGCAGCGTCCCGCGTTAGCGGGCACACGCAGGGGCTGGAATACGCGCACCTGGCGCAGGCGCGGGCAACGCTCCGCGACGGTGGCGCCGGCGCGGCGGCGAAACTCCCCGGCGGCCTGCTCTGCCGTATCGAACAGGACGGCGTCTGGATTGGCTATGCGCCGGCGTACGAGCCGTTCGCGCCCATTCCGCTGCGCATTCCCGGCGCCACAGAGATCGCGCCGCTGGGATGCCGCATCGACGCCGCAGTGGTTGCGCCGGAACAGGCCGATTTCCACGCCGGCGCCGGCGAGAACGCCTGGCTGGACGCCACCCGTGTGGACGGGCCGCTGCGCGCGCGGGCGCGCCGGCCGGGCGACCGCTTCACGCCGCTGGGCATGACCGGCGCCAAGAAACTGCAAGACTTTCTGGTGGATGCCCGTGTGCCCGCGCGCCGCCGAGACCGCGTGCCGCTGGTTGTCAATGAGCGGGACGCTATCGTCTGGGTGGGAGGCCACCGCATTGACAACCGCTATCGGGTAACGGCCCACACCCGCCAGGTCATCCACCTGCGCCTGGAAACGGTCCCCGCTGAATCCCCTCTTGCGGATCGCGGCGTCCGCGCGGAAGACCTGCCCAACCCCCATCCCACCCCGCCAGGCGCGAAAGCTCCCTCTCCCTGGGAAGAAACTCCCTCTCCCTGGGGAGAGGGCCGGGGTGAGGGGCAGCCGTGAACGTCAACTCCTCCACGACCGGCAGCAGCCGCTCCAAGCCTGCCAAAGGCGCAGGCTACCGGTCCGCCACACATCCCGCGCCGCCAGGCGCGAAGACTCCCTCTCCCTGGGGAGAGGGCCGGGGTGAGGGGCAGCCGCCGCACTCCTCGACCGGGACGACCGGCGCGCCGCCAAGCGCGGCCCAACGCTCCCCGCTAGCCATCGCCATCGCGCTGCTGCGCTCCACCCGTCCGCAGCAGTGGGTGAAGAACGTGCTCGTCTTCGCCGGTGTCATCTTCTCCCAGCAACTCACGGACCGTGACGCCGTGCTTGCCAGCGTACTCACGTTCGGCCTTTTCGTCCTGGCCAGCGGCGGCATCTATCTGGTCAACGACATCCTGGACGTAGAGGCCGACCGCGCGCACCCGCTCAAGCGCAAGCGTCCCTTGGCGGCGGGAGCGTTGCCGCTGCCGGCCGCGCTTTGCGCCGCCGTCGTCTTGCTGGGCGGCGCGCTGGCGGGCGCGTTCCTGCTTCAGGTCGTCCTGGGCGCGATCCTCGCCCTCTACGTAGCCATGAACCTGGCCTACAGCGCCTGGCTGAAGCACGTGGCGCTCTTGGACGCGGCGCTGATCGCCCTCGGCTTCGTGCTGCGCGCCGCCGCCGGCACCGCCGCCGTGCTCACGCCCATCTCGCCCTGGCTCTACATCTGCACGCTGTTGCTCTCCCTGCTGATCATCCTGGGCAAGCGCCGGGGCGAGTTGGCGTTGCTGGGCACCGGCGCCGCCGCCCACCGCCGCAACCTGGCGCGGTACACCACCGCCTCGCTGGACCGCTGGCTGCGGCTGGTGGCGGCCACCACCGCCGTTGCCTACGTGCTCTACACGCTTTTCGCACCCGCCACGTTCGGCGACCCGCGGCTCATCGTCACCACGCCGTTCGTTGCTTTCGGCCTGCTGCGCTACCTCCGCGCCGCGCGCAATCCCGGCGGCAGCGACGCCCCCGAAACCCTGCTCTTCCGCGATCCGTGGCTGCTGGCCAGCGTGGCGCTCTGGGGCATTGCCGTGCTGGCGCTGCTCTACCTGGCGCGCGGCGCCGTACCGGCGTAATTTGGGGCTGACAGGAGTAGTCAATCCATGCCAACGCCCGCGCACATTCTGGAGCGCCAGACCGCCGCCTGGAACGCCGGGGACATCGAAGCCATTCTGCGCGATTTCGCGCCGGACGCCATGCTCACCGGCGCCTCCGGGCAGACGCTTAGCGGCCTGCCCGCCATTCGCCAGTCGCTCACGGCCTTCTTCAGCGCCTTCGCTCAAATCCGCCTCACGCTGCGCGCCGTGGTGGCCCAAGGCGAAAGCGCCGCCTGCGAGTGGGAGTTCTCCTGCCGTCACCGCGCCACCGGCAACCCCGCCCGCCTCCCCGCCAGCGTCTTCATCACCTGCCACAACGGCAAAATCACTGAATGGCGCGAATACTGGGATACGGCCCAATTCAAGGCGCAGTTGGGGCAGCGGTAGCATTCCGCGCAAGGCGTCGCGCGGCCGCGTGCCGCACACGCGAGCCAGCCTCAGAAAGAACCAAACGCGGCAGCGATGCTAGGGGAGTCGTACAAGCGTAGTATACTGACACTGATGAGGAGACAGGCGATGACAGACGCTGAAATAACCTTTCAAGTGCGGAAATCTCGCGACGGCGGCTACGGCATCTTCACCCAAGCCGACAACTGGGAGCAACTCAAGGATATGCTGCGGGATGCGGTGCTGTGCCACTTCGACGAAGGGGAAGCGCCGCAAGCAGGGAGGACCACAATGCAAGAGACAATCCAGCGGAAGACTACAGTCTTGCCGGGCGGCAAGGTGGAAATAGTCTGCCCGGAGTTGGAACCGGGGCAGACGGTGGACGTGATCGTGCGGCACGAATCCGCTAAGCGGGGCCGCTCCGCAATCGAGATACTGAACAGCGGGCCGGAGCGCCGGCTGTTCCAAACGGCGGCAGAGGTGAGAGCGTACTTGGCACAAGAGAAGGCGTCGTGGGACCGCTAACTCTTCCCGATAGCGGCCTGATATATCTCGATGCCAGCGTCCTCATCTATAGCGTGGAGCGCATAGAGCCATACCGCACGCTACTGGAACCATTGTGGCGGCACGCGCAGGATGGGAATCTCATCATCGTGAGCAGCCCCATTATTGTCGTTGAAACGCTTGTAAAGCCACTACAGGATGGCAACACGGACATTGAAGCGCAGTACCGCGAGCTTTTTGGGTCAAAGGCGGTAGTGCTGTTGGACGCCCCATATGCGGTCTTTGAAGACGCTGCCCGTCTGCGGGCCGATACCGGGTTGCAAACACCCGACGCCCTCCACGCCGCAACCGCGCTTGACGCCGGTTGCGCGCTCTTCCTCACCAACGACTCGGACTTTCGCCGCGTGCCACGCTTGCCCGTCGTCGTGTTGCGCGACCTCCTGGAAGAGGAGAACACGGTGTGAATCCGATGACGGCGGCGGCGCGCACGTCCGGTCAGGAGTGTACGGGCGGCGTTTGCCATAGGAACGCGCGCCGGGAAGAGGCAAAGGTGAAGCCCAAATGCCGCGCATCTTCGACAATCTAGAAGCCGGCGCCAAGCTGCTGCCCGCCTTGCAGGAAGCCCTCGCCCTGTCTTTCCGGGCGGATTTCTGCGTCGGCTACTTCAACCTGAGGGGCTGGGGCGGCTTGGCGCCGTACGTGGACCGCTGGGACGAGAAGAGCGGCCCCTGCCGCGTGCTCATCGGCATGCAGCGCCCGCCTGACGAGGAACTCAGGCTGGCGCTGAGCCTGAGCGGCGCGCCTAAGGGCATGGACAACCAAGCCGCGCACCGCTTGCGGATGCAGTTGGCAGAGGAACTGCGCCGCCAACTCACTATCGGCGCGCCGACCAATGAAGACGAACGGACCTTGCAGCGGCTGGCGGCCCAGCTTCGCGCCAGGAAGGTCATCGTCAAGCTGTTCCTCCGCCATCCGCTCCACGCCAAGCTCTACCTGCTGCACCGCGATGATCCTGTCAACCCTATCATCGGCTTCCTGGGCAGCAGCAACCTGACCCTCGCCGGCCTGGCGGGCCAAGGTGAACTGAACGTTGACGTACTCGACCAAGACGCCACGGTAAAGCTCAAGCAGTGGTTCGAGGACAGGTGGAACGACCGGTTCTGCGTAGACATCACGGGCGAACTGCTTCAAATCATTGAAGATAGCTGGGCGAGAGAAGCACTGATACTTCCCTACCACATCTATCTCAAGATGGCCTACCACCTCTCCCACGAGGCCCGGGCAGGCCTGGCCGAATTCAACATTCCCAAGGTCTTTGGCAACCGCTTATTCGACTTCCAGGCCGCTGCGGTCAAGATTGCGGCGCATCACCTGAACAAACGCAACGGCGTGCTCATCGGCGACGTGGTGGGCCTGGGCAAGACTCTCATGGCAACCGCCGTGGCCCGCATCTTCGAGGACGACTACGACCTGGAAACCTTGATCATCTGCCCCAAGAACCTGGCGCCTATGTGGCAAGAGTACGCGCACCGCTATGGATTGCGGGCCAAGACGCTCTCGCTGAGCAGCGTGCAAAGCGTCTTGCCAAACGAACGCCGCTACCGGCTGGTGATCATCGACGAGAGCCACAATCTCCGCAACCGCGAGGGCCGGCGCTACCGCGCCATCCAGGAGTACGTTCGCGCCAATGACAGCAAGTGCATTCTGCTTTCGGCCACACCCTACAATAAGTCCTACAAAGACCTATCCAACCAGTTGCGCCTCTTCGTGAAAGACGATGCCAGTCTGGGTATCCGGCCCGAACGGTATCTGCGCCAGGTGGGCACGATCGAGTTCAACAGACTGCACCAAGCCCAGCCGGACTCATTGGCAGCCTTCGACAACAGCGAGCATCCCGATGACTGGCGGGACCTCATGCGGCTCTATCTGGTGCGCCGCACCCGCAGCTTTATCCAGGACAACTACGCGGCAACGGACAAAGCTACCGGGCGGAGTTTCCTCACCTATGAAGACGGCAGCAGGTCCTTCTTCCCGGCCCGCGTGCCCAAGACGGTAGCCTTCACCATCGATGAGTCGGACCCAAACGACCAATTTGCCAGGCTCTATTCGCAGGAAGTTGTGGCAACCGTCAACGAACTTCACCTGCCTCGCTACGGCCTTGGCAACTATCTCAAGGCAAACCCTGAAGTCCCGCCCAGCACAGAGGAATCCGGCCAGCTAGACGACCTTTCGCGCGCGGGCAAGCGGCTGATGGGCTTCTGCCGCACGAACCTCTTCAAGCGTCTGGAGAGCAGCGGCGCGGCATTCATGCAGTCGGTGGAGCGGCACGCGCTGCGCAACTACGTCTTCCTCCACGCCATCGAGCACGGCCTGCCGCTTCCCGTTGGGTCGCAGGACGCCGCCCTGCTCGACCTCCGATTGACCGACGCGGACGAGGGAACAGAATCGCTTTTCGCTGCGGACGATGGCGAGCGGGAGGACATGGAGATCCAGGAGACCGCCGGCGCCTGGACGGCGGCCGGCCTAGCGGAACGCGCGGCTGAGGTCTACGCGGCCTACAGGCAACAGTACCAAACGCGCTTCAAGTGGCTCCGCTCCGATCTCTTCCTCGATTCCCTGGAGAGGGACCTTCGGTCGGACGCCGACGCTCTGGTGGACATCCTCCACGCTAACGGGGAGTGGGACCCGGCGCGCGACGCTAAACTGGACGCGCTCCACACACTCCTCACCGAGACGTTAGCGGACCGCAAGGTGCTGGTCTTTTCCCAATTCGCCGACACCGTGCTCTACCTGGAATCTAAACTCAGCGCCAGAGGCATCGGCGCCATGGCGAGCGCGACGGGCAGCGCCCAAGATCCCACGCAACTCGCCTGGCGCTTCAGCCCGGTCAGCAACGACAAGCGGCAGGCCGTGGCCGAAGCTGACGAACTGCGCGTGCTCATCGCCACCGACGTGCTGAGCGAGGGCCAAAATCTCCAAGATTGCTCCGTTGTGGTGAACTATGACCTGCCGTGGGCCATCATCCGCCTCATCCAGCGCGCCGGCCGCGTGGACCGCATCGGCCAGCGGGCGGAGGACATACTCTGCTATTCATTCCTGCCCGCGGAGGGTGTGGAGCGCATCATCGACCTGCGCAGCCGCGTGCGCGCACGGCTCAAGGAGAACGCCGAGGTGGTGGGCGCGGACGAGGCCTTCTTCGAAGACGAGGCCGACGACGACGCCGTCCTCAACCTCTACCACGAACGCGCCGGCATCCTGGACGGCGAGCCCGACGGCGAGGTTGACCTGGCCTCCCACGCCTACCAGATCTGGAAGAACGCCATCAACGCCGACCCGCGCCTGGAAAAGGCCGTCAAAGACCTGCCGGACGTGGTTTTCTCCTCGCGCCGGCACACGCCCATCGCCCAGCGGCCTGAGGGCGTCCTGGTCTTCACGCGCACCGCGGACGGCAATGACGCCCTGGCCTACGTTGACCGCGGCGGCGAGAGCATCACCGAATCGCAACTCGCCATCCTGGCCGCCGCCGAGTGCCGGGCGGATACGCCCGCGCAACCCCACCACCCGGACCATCACCGGCTGGTGGCCGAGGGTATCGCCCACGCCGTCAGGGAGGAAAAGCGAGTCGGCGGCCAGTTGGGGCGGCCCTCCGGCGCCCGCTTCCGCGCCTACACCCGGCTCAGGGCCTACGCCGGCTCCATCAGGGGACAGTTGTTCGACGTGGACGCGCTGCACAAGGCCATCGACGACATCTACCATGACCCTCTGCGCCCGTCGGCTGTGGATACCTTGAACCGGCAACTCCGCAGCGGCGTGGACGACGCGCAGTTGGCCGAAATCGTCATCGGTCTGCACGAGGCGGACCGTCTCTGCCTGACGCGCGACGAAAACGATGACGAGAGCCAAGAGCCGCAAATCATATGCTCCCTGGGGCTGTTCGCCGGCGACGAGGCATAGGGAACGCCCGGTTTGCGCCTGGCGCATTGCGGCGCCGTCTATCCCGTGATAGCCTAGCGTTAAGGAGGACTTACATGATAGTCAAGATCACTGCCAAGGGCCAGGTAACCTTTCCCAAGCCCGTGTTGGAGGCCATGGGCGTGGGCCCCGGCGACCAGCTTGAGTTGGTGGAGGCCGCTGGTGGCGGATACACGCTGAGGCCCAGTCGCGAGGACCCCGCAGGGTGCGCGCCCAAGCCCAAGCGCATCGACTATTCGAAACTGGGCACGCTGCGCGACAAGATCGACCCAAACATCGAGCCGCTGGACATCCGCAAGTTCCGGGACGAGGGGTATGATCCGACTGCGTATCGGGATTGACACGTCTGTGCTTCTGCGGTTGGTAACCGGCCGACCTCCCGACACGTACGCGTACTGCGTGGAACAGTTGAGCGCGCTGGCCGCAGGCGGCGCCGAGATTGTTGCGTCCAACCAGGTAATTGGCGAGGCATACATGGCAGCCCAACACCACTACGGCGCCACAAAGGAAGACGCCCGCGCTGAACTCCGCAATACCCTCACCAGTGGCTTGGTTGTCCCGCTGAACGGGCAACCCATAATCGAAGCCCTGGTCGCCTCTGGAGGGCCCGGCCTCTTGGACAAGCTAATTACCGATGACTACGCCCACCACGGGCTGGAGACGCTCACGCTGGATCGCAAGATGGCTTCCCTCCCCGCTGCGCGCCGCCTCTGAGAGCAATTGATCCTGCAATGCAAGTCGGTATCAACGAACTCCGCCCTTACCTCCAGGATTTCGATTTCCCGAGCCTCTTTGTGGAAGGCCTGGGCTGGAACCACTATGAGGCCGCCCCTGTGATGGTGGAAGTGGATGGTTTCGGCTACGCTCTCCGGCCGGTGGCGGAGAAGGCCGGCTTCGTCGTCTTCACGTGCGCGCCGGGCCCGGACGGCGCGGTGCCGCCGTACCCGGTGCGGCGAAAGATTGAAGTCCAGGCCGCCAAGAGCGCCTTCGAGCACCTGGTCATCTTCGTTGACGATGAGCAGACCACGCAGGTCTGGCAGTGGGTCAAGCGCGAGAACGGCAAGCCTACCGCCTGCCGTGAGCAGCAGTTCCACGCGGGGCAGAGCGGCGAATCCCTGCTCCAACGCCTCCAGGCCATTGCCTTCGACCTGGAGGACGAAGCCCGGGGGCTAGGCATCGCCGAGGTTAGCTCCCGCGTCCGCGGCACGTTCGACGTGGAGAAGGTCACCAAACGCTTCTACGAACAATTCAGAAAAGAACTGACCGCCTTCAGCGACTTCATCGAAGGCATCACGGCCCGCGTCGACCGCGACTGGTACGCGTCGCTGATGCTCAACCGCATGATGTTCGTCTACTTCATCCAGAAGCAACGCTTCCTGGACGGCGACCCGGACTACCTGCGCCGAAAACTGCAAGCGGTGCAGGCGCTTCCCGCCGCTCCCGAACCGGCCGCGGGCAACGCGCCCATGCATGGTTCCCTGGTTCCCGATCTCCTCGCGGGCTATGCCGTTCCCCCTGAGGCCAATTCCGGTCGCGCCGAACCTGCCGAAGGGTCTTCCGATCCCCAATCCGCTCCCGCCGAGCCTGCCCACGGGTCTCCCGATCCCCATTCCGCTCGCGCCGAGCCTGACTCCCAATCCGTTCGCGCTGAGCCTGTCGAAGCGCGTGGCGGCAGGCGTTTCCACCGTTTCTACCGCCTCTTTCTCTTGCGCCTGTTCCACGAAGGTCTCGGCCAGCCCGAAGCCCAGCGCGCGCCGGAACTCACCGCCCTGCTGGGCAGAGTACCTTTTCTGAACGGCGGCCTCTTCGACGTGCACGACCTGGAGCGCGACAACCCCGGCATCGCCATCCCGGACGCCGCCTTCGAGCGGGTCTTCGCCTTCTTCGACGCCTACCGCTGGCATCTGGACGAGCGGCCCCACCGGGAGGACAACGAGATCAACCCCGACGTGCTGGGTTACATCTTCGAGAAGTACGTCAACCAGAAGCAGATGGGCGCGTACTACACCAAAGAGGACATCACCGGCTACATTGCGCGCAACACGGTCGTCCCTTTCCTCTTCGACGCCGCCAAGCGGGAGTGTCCGGTGGCGTTTGGCGAGGACGGCGGCGTCTGGCGCATGCTGCGCGACGATCCCGATCGCTACATCTACCCCGCCGTCGGCCACGGCATCACCTGGAACGCCCGCGACGCCCAGAACCCCACCCGCCTCGAATCTTCTGCCTCTCCCACTGCCAACAAGGGTTCTCCCACTTCCGCTCCCAATTCCACTCCCTCTCCCTCTGAGGGAGAGGGCCGGGGTGAGGGTGACAACGACCGCGGCTTTGCCTACGCCCTGCCGCAAGAAATCGCCGCCGGCATCCACGACGTTGCCAAACGCGGCGACTGGAACCAACCCGCGCCCGACGACTACGCCCTGCCCACCGAGACCTGGCGCGAGGTCATCGCCCGCCGCCAGCGCCACGCGGAGGTCAGGGGCAAATTGGCCGCCGGCGAGGTCACCGGGGTCAACGACCTCATCACCCTCAACCTGGACGTGGAGCGGTTCGCCCGGGACGTCATCGCCCAGAGCGAGGGGCCGGAGCTATTGCGCGCCTTCTGGCACGCGCTCTATGGCAACCGCGAACGCACCCACACCGGAATCTCCGTGCTGGATCCCACCTGCGGTTCCGGCGCGTTCCTGTTCGCCGCCCTGAACGTGCTGGAGCCGCTCTACACCGCCTGCCTGGAGGGGATGCGCGGCTTCCTGGACGACGCCGAGAGGTCCGAGCGCAAGCGCAGCCCGGAGCACCTGAGGGACTTCCGCCGCATCCTGGCGCAGGTGGAGAAGCATCCCAGCCAGCGGTACTTCATCCTCAAGTCAATCGTGCTGAACAACCTCTACGGCGTGGACATCATGGAAGAAGCGGTGGAAATCTGCAAACTGCGCCTCTTCCTGAAACTGGTGGCCCAACTGGAACGCTACGACCAGATCGAGCCGCTGCCGGACGTGGATTTCAACGTCCGCGCCGGCAACACGCTGGTGGGCTTCACCTCCCTGGACGCCGTGCGCCAAGCCATGACTATCACGCCGGACGGCCAACGCCGCGCCATGTTCGATGAAGACCGCGCCGCCCTGGCCCGCATCGAAGAAGAGGCCGAGATCGCCAGCGCGGCTTTCAACCAGTTCCGCCGGCAGCAGACCACGCTCGGCGGGGAGGTGACCGCCGCCGCTAAGCAGGCCCTCCGCGACCGCCTCCAACGCCTGGACGACGAACTGGACCGCCTCCTGGCCGCCGAGTACGGCATCGCTCCCCACAAACCCACCGCCTACACCCCTTGGCGCGCCAGCCACCAACCCTTCCACTGGTTCACCGAGTTCTACGGCATCATGAGCAAAGGCGGCTTCGACGTGGTGATCGGGAACCCACCGTACGTGGAGTACAGCAAGGTGAAGAGTGACTATTCTGTACGAGGACTTGAAACGGAGGTTTGCGGCAATCTCTACGCGATGACATGGGAGCGCTCGCTCAATCTCGCAACTAATGGGCATCTTGGCATGATTGTGCCTGCCTCTGCCGTGTGCACTGATGGGTACGCTTCGCTGCGTAAGCTGCTGATGGACGCAGGCAACGTGGTCGTTAGTAGTTACAGCGACAATCCGGGCAGACTGTTCGATGGGATGCCCCACAACCGGCTGCAGATCATCCTTGTCGATAAGGGCGCAAGGCCCAGAAGGTCATTTGCGACGGTTTACAACAAGTGGCGCACCGATGCCCGCCAATACCTCTTTCACGATTTGGCGTTCATTGACTCTACGCGCGTCAGCAATGACGCCGGCATTGCCAAGATTGGTCATGCTTTGGAGGCTTCCATACTCCGCAAAGTTAGTCGTTTTCCGGTGGTTCCTCAACAATCGAGAACGAGTTCACAACAGCACTCCCTTTGGTACACAAGGAAACTTAGCCACTTTCTCCAGATACTCAATTTCATACCCGCAATCTACGATACGAAGGGGAAGCTACGTAAGCCGAGTGAACTGAAGGAAGTCTGTTTCGAAAGTGCTTTGATTAGAGATGGGGCGCTTGGTATTCTGAATACATCCCTGTTTTCCTGGATGGTGCAGTGCTTCTCAGATTGCAGGAACCTCAATCAGCGCGAAGTGAGAATGATAAGGTTCGATACTGCTGACACTGGCCGACTAGAGAGACTGTCAATCATAGCGCACGAACTGATGGAAGACATGAAGGCTAAGTCGGAACTGAAGAAGCAAGGCAAACTAACAATACAACAGACATTCCCCCGTCAGAGCAAGGCTATAATCGACAAGCTTGACAAGGTCTTGGCGGAGCACTACGGCATCACCGACGAAGAGCTAGACTTCATCATCAACTACGACATTAAGTACCGCATGGGAAGAACGAACATCAATTGACCACTTAGGGGTATCATTGAAATTGGATCAGCCTACGAAAGAGAGGCTTCTAATGCAGCGACGCGGTAAGAAACCCATTGTCTATCTCGATCAGAACTGGATCAGCGAGATTACAAAGTCGCAGATCATCGGTCGGCTCAGCAAAGATAGCGCCTTCTATAGTCATCTGTCCTCGGCTCTACATACTGGAGTATCTAATGGCAAGTTCGCCTGCCCAACTTCAGAATTTCATCATAGAGAGGCCTCATTCAGTCCCAAGCTACGCGCCCCAATTTCCTTTGTCGTTGGCACGCTCAGCCGTGGCTTGTCATTCAACTCATACATTCATGTCAACCACAAACAGCTTCTAGCGGCGGCCTCAGAATTCGCCGGGCAGGATGTACCACGTACTCCTTGGTGGTATGTCCCCTTCAACAGGGATCCCGACATTTCGGTGCAACAGTCACCTGATATCAGCAGCAGAGAGCATCCCATAATGGTCGAGTATAGTAAGGAAGCGAAACAAACGCGAGACGGCATCCAAACTTCCCTTTCCCGTAAGTTCAAGGGCGAGGTATGGAAAGAGGGGCACAGCTATGAAGAAGCGGTTAGACTAGGCCGCGTTCAAATGTTCAGAGAGCTACACTTTGGAGTGACTGATGCTGTCCAGCGAGGGTTTTTCAAGACTTCTCAATACGAACCTCTCTTTACTGAAGTAGGCAAGGAAGCCTTGCGCCGATACTATGAATTGGAGTGGATTTGCAATCAGGGTGACGGGATTGAGATGTTCCTAGAATCTTGCCAGTTTTCAAACACGCCATTCATCTCGATTTTCGCCAAACTTAGAGCGAAGGATATCCTGAGTTACCATGACGACGAGCCTGAGCCCTCTCAAATGGCCGACTTTCATATCACCGCGCTAGTCCTACCATACGCAGACATGCTCGCCACCGAGAGTTACTTTGCCGAATTGATTAAGCAGACCCATCTTGATCAGGAATACAACTGCCGCGTATTCACGATGCGGCAGAAGCAAGACTTCCTGGATGAGTTATCGCAATTGTAATTCTTCTTTTGCTCAACACTACGCCTTCACCGACAAGGAATTGGGCTTTACCATCAGCTACGACGTCACGTCCCACATGGGCCGAGAAGTAATGGATAACTGCCCATCATGCCGTGAGTCAGTCTAGTCGGTCTAATTGTATAGACACGATTGGAGGTACAATATGCCCGCTACCCACTACCACGCGCATCTTCGCGCGCCGGACGGTACTGAGCGTGTATTGCCTGCGCAATTTCGCAGTTTGGCATCAGCCATGCGTTCAGTGAGTCGAATTCAAGGGTGTGTAAGTATTGATGGTGTGAAGAGAGATGATTATACAATAAGCATGGAGCCGTGTGAAGACAGTCCGGCGGCGTGCCGTTACGAGTTTGCAACGGAAAGCAACCCGAGGGGAATTCCGCCTCCACCCCACTATCACGCGCACCTTCGCGCGCCAGATGGAGTTGAACACGTGCTGCCAAGACGTTATCGCAGCTTGGCGTCTGCCATGCGCACGACGACGAAGATTGACGGGCAGGTGGTAATCGACGGGGAACAGAGAACTGATCTTGCGGTAAGCATGGAGCCTTGTGAAGACAGTTGGTCGGGGTGTCGTCATTTGTCCAGGGCAAAGGCCAACGCTGAAATTGGAACGCAATTGAAACTATTCACGGACTAAGGAAACTGACACTTTACGTGCGCCGTGGCGATGCTCTTATCGTCAAGGTGTATGCTCAAGTTGGCGTCGTCAGGCAGCAGTCTGCAGTCAGGAGTGACACTTCACCATGGCAAAGACCAGAGTATTCGTCAGCTTCGACTACGATCATGACGCGGAACTGAAGGACACGCTCATTGGGCAATCGAAACTGCCGGATTCCCCTTTCTCAATCAATGACATGTCTCTGCAGCAAGCGACACCCGAGTGGCAGCAAAAGGCGCGGGCGGCAATTAAACGCTGCCAGGTATTCATCGTGCTGCTGGGCGAGCACACGCACCAAGCCCAAGGAGTGCGGCGGGAGGTGAAGATGGCGAAGCGGATTGGCAAGAAGCGCTTCCAATTGCGGAAGCAGAGGCAGTGTCCGAAGCCGATCGACGGCGCGGGCGAAGTCGTGGCCTGGAAGTGGAATAACCTGAAGAAGCGCCTGGCTCGGCCTTGAGTGAGACGCGGGCGCTTCGTCGCATCCGGCTACTTTGGCTACCTAGACAAAGAGTGTACTTTGGCGTGCTACGACTGCCGCCGAGGCGAAAACAGGGGACAGCCAGAACTACTGGAAGAACGAATAGGCGAGAAGTCCCAAGAAGAGTAGGCCGAATATGAGCGGCAGTGACCGTTCAACCTTTGTCAACCGCCAGTAGCGGTTGCTCTTCTCCCCCTCTTCAGCCGGGTCCCACTCTTTCGTAAAGAACGGAAAGGCTAGTTCCTTCTCCAACTCGTGCAACACGCGGAACTTTTCTGAATTGAGTTGGCGATAGGAGTGAAGCACGCCAAGCCACGACACCGAGAGTAGCACGCCGAAGATCCCAATCGTGCAGAGCACGACTTGCTCAGAAACGTCTCCCGTCCCAAATCTCAGCAGCGCAGCGAGGAATACCACCAATCCGACGAGCAGACTGACATACAAGCGATTAGCCCCTTCCCGCCGCTGGCTCACCCGGTCGGCCAGTTCGGCGTGGAGTTTGTAGATCTCCAAGCGCTCATTGTGCTCTGAATCCGCCATCATGCAAGCCTTCGGATTGCCTTCACGACGCTCTCAGTGTTCCACCCCACAACTTCATCGGCAGCTTCTTGTACAGGTACTGATGTGCGCTCGCTCGCCCAGGGTCTTATCGCAAGGATAGGCTTTGGACTGAAGAATCCCCGTGTCGCCAAGTCGATCTCAATGTTGATCCACTTGCTGTAGGTGGCGTAGACCCCGGCCGGAATGAGCACAACGTGGCAGGGGGACATTTGGTTGCGGATCGCCGCGCGCAGTTGGGCATCGGTGCCCGCGTTGTGGATCGGGTCATCTTGGGGAACAGAGTAGTCCTTGAACGCGAAGTAATTTCTGTTTCGCAGCAGGCTGATGAGCCGACTGTATGCGTCTGAATAGCGCCAGGAATGGCTGATGAATAGGTTGTATGTCTTCATGGCTCTCCCCTAGTGAGGTGCCAGCGTCAGTTTCTTTTGCGTGGTCGCTCTTAACAAGTGTACGTTAAGCATAGCACACGCGATTTTGGGGGAAGCCAAAAGGTGCGCCACCCACCAACAGCGCATCTAGCCGCACCTCGCCCCACACGACGGCTTCACGGAAGAGGAGCTAGAGCTCGTCATCAACTACGACATCAAGTACCGCATGGGGCCGTAGGTGACGGTGGGTGAGACTTTCCATTGGCCGGTTTCCGAATGCTGGAAGTTCCTTGCCGCTCCTTCGTTGCTCGGTGTAGAGTGGACGTATGGAACGCATCGACATAGACATCGACGATGAAGCGTGCGCGGCGGTGATGCGGCGCTATGAGCTTGGCACACAGCGGGAGGCCGTCAACTTTGCCTTGCGCACGCTGGCGGCCGAACCCGCATCCCTGGAAGAGGCGCGCGCGCTGCGGGGGAGCGGCTGGGAGGGTGATCTCGACACTATGCGTTCCGGCCCCACACCGTGATTCTGATCGATACGTCAGCCTGGATCGAATTCCTGCGGAATACCGGGTCTCCGGTCTGCGCGCTGGTTGATGAACTCTTGGCAGGCGAGATTGCCACCTGCGGCGTTGTCCGGATGGAGGTGCTCGCTGGAGCGTGGGACGAAGCCCACCTGCTGAGCCTGCGGCGGCTACTGGCGCGGGCGGTGGCTATACCCATGCGGGAAGCGGACTATGAAGACGCTGCCGCAATATACCGCCGCTGCCGCCGGCAGGGGGAAACCATACGCGCGCTGAGCGACTGTCTCATCGGCGCCATTGCCATACGCGCCGGTGTGCCTATTCTGCATAGTGATGCCGACTTCGACGCGCTTGCCCGCCACACGGAGTTGCGCGTCTATAGCGATGCGCGCAGATAAATAGACTGCTTTTCCTTACCCGCGCCGTGTACCGCTTGGGGTGAAGTTTGCCGGCGCGGCGCTATGAGTACGGATGTTCGCCCGGCAACGGCAGCGTTATAGGCCTGTCGAAGGACGGCATCGCAAAGACACACGCCGATGAAGACAACGCGCTACTTCAATGAACAGGTACGCCGCAAGCGGCCGTATATCGATCCTGCATGGCGCGTTCAGGTGGTCGCCGCGCCGCTCCATCGAGAGGAGCAGGCGGACGGACGTCTACGCTTTTGGGGAAAGATAACGGCGCCAGGGGAAACCGATTCCCGCTATCTGCGTGTCGTAACGCTGGCAGACGGTGAGACTATTCACAACGCATTCTTCGATAGGCGCTTTCGCAAGGAGGACCACCCATGAAGCTACACTACTACCCGGAGACCGACAGCCTCTACGTCGAGTTCAAGCCTGGACCGGGGGCGGAAACACTGGAGGTCACTGAAGGGCTGAACGTCGACATCGATGTCGACGGTGAGGTGGTTGGATTCGATATTGACCGGGCATCGCAACGCCTTGACCTGTCTACGCTGGAGACCGAGGCTCTGCCCTTACACAGCATCAAGGCGGGCTAATTGCATTGCAGGGAGTGAACCACGCGAGAGCCGCTGCACGTCAGAACAACGCTCCAGCCCCGTGGCAAGGTGGACTTTGCCAGTTCTGAGCCGGAGACGGGGCAGGCGGCAGAAGCGGTGGCGCTGCGCAAGTCCAACGCAAGGGGCTGCTCCATAAGGGGTGTCCTCAACGGCGGCCCGGAGCGCCGCTCCGCGGCGCGCAGCGATCTCATTCTTCAGAACGAAGCATGAGAGGCGAGCTATGAGGCTGAACGTGGACAAGGAAGCGGACACCCTCTACCTGCGCTTGGACGACTCCCCCATCGTGGAATCCGAGGAGGTGTCGCCCGGCGTCGTGCTCGACTCTAACGAGGCTGACGAAGTGGTAGGGGTGGAAATGCTCGATCTCTCCAAACGCTCGTCCCGCGTGAATCTCTCGGCGTTGCAGTTCGAGACGGTTTGAGGGTTGGCGAGCCGGACTGCAAGGAACGCGACGTTCTCCTCTCCACGCCTCGATGCCAGAACACCTCGTTGACATGAATCTTTCACCTGAACGGGCGCCGCCCCCGCTGCCTCCGGGGACGGCCCACCGGGGCAATCCGCGCCTGCTGGCGCTGCCGCTGACGGCGCTCTTCTGCTCCCAGCGCTGTCCCGGCGACGTGATCCTGCGGGCGTTCGACCTAGCCAAGGCCTTGCGCGAGGCCGGCGCGCCGGTGATTGGCGGCTTTCAGACGCCGGTGGAGAAAGAGTGCCTGCGGCTGCTCCTGCGCGGCCGCCAGCCGGTGGTGGTCTGTCCGGCGCGAGGCATCGGCGCCATGCGCATCCCCCGGGAGTGGCGCGCCGCTCTGAAGGCAGGGCGGCTGCTCGTGCTATCGCCCTTTCCCGATTCCCAGCGCCGGCCGACGGCGGCAACGGCGGCGCGGCGCAACGACCTGGTAGCCGGCCTGGCCCGCCGGACGCTCTTCATCCACGCCGCGCCCGGCAGCCGCACCGAGGCCTTTGCCCAGGCCCTGGCGCCCACCGGCACGCCCCTGCTGGCCCTGGAGAGTCCCGCCAACGCCAACCTGCTCGCTCTCGGCGCGCGGCCCATCGCGCCGGCGGCGGTTGGGGAGTTTGGCGATGGCCTCCGCTCTGCCGCGGAAAACGCTGGTTGTCCGTGCTGAGTCGCGCCGGCAGAGGCACGACGCGTCGTGCCCCTGCCGTCATGCGTGAAGCGCGCCGCGGCCGGGGTTCAAACGGGATCGGAAACGGCGTCGGGCTGCTGGGTTGTCCGCTCCTGGTGGGTGTGCGGCGGCAGTTTGGTGGGCGCGGCTATGTAGCGGGCGGCGTTTACCACCACCGCCACCGAACCGAGGTTGTGCGCCAGCGCGGCGGCGATTGGGCCCAGCACGCCGGTGGCCGCCAGCGCGATGCCGACCAGATTCCAGACCAGCGCGAAGAGCAGGTTTTGCTTCACGCCGCGCAGGGTCATGCGGCTGATGGCTACCGCCGTGGGCAGTTGGCCGATCTCGCCGCGCATCAGGGCGATGTCGGCCGTTTCCGCCGCCACCGCCGTGCCCGTGCCGCCCATCACAATGCCGAGGTCGGCGGCCGCCAGGGCCGGGGCGTCGTTCACGCCGTCGCCGGCCATGGCCACGCGGCTGCCCGCGTCCCGCGCGCCGCGGATCCAGTCAACCTTGTCCTGCGGCAGCAAGCGCGCGCGCCAATTGTCAATGCCCACGGCCGCGGCCAGGCGCCGCGCCTCCTGCTGCCGGTCGCCGGTGAGCATGACCACCTGCCCGATGCCCAGCGCGCGCAGGTGCTCGATCGCCTGCGCCGCGCCGGGACGCACGGTATCGGCAAACTGTATCCAGCCGCTAAACCGGCCGTCGATTGCCACCAGCATCAGGCTGCCCGCGTCGGGCGCGGCTTCCGGCGGCGGCACGTCCGTTACACCTTGTTGGTAGAGCAATTCACGGGTTCCGACCAGCACGCGCCGCCCCGCCACACGCGCCTCCACACCCCGGCCCGGAAACGCGCGAAAGTCTTCCGCCGGCGGCAGTTCCAGCGATTGTTCGGCCGCATGGTCTACCAGCGCCTTGCCCAGCGGGTGTTCGGAGAAGCGTTCCACCGCCGCCGCGAGCGTAAGCAGGTCTTCGGCCCGCACGCCTTCCGCCGGTATCACCTGCCGCACCACGGGCGTACCCCGGGTGAGGGTGCCGGTCTTATCCACCGCGACGGTATCCACGGACCCGGCGGCCTCGAAGCGCGCGCCGCCTTTGATGAGAATGCCCTGCCGCGCCGCGTTCGCCACCCCGGCGACGATGGCGGTCGGCGTGGCCAGCACCAGCGCGCACGGGCAGGCGATGATCAAGACCGCCAGCGCCGCGCTGAGATCGCGGGAAATGAGCCAGGTGGCGGCGGCGACGATGAGAATCGCGGGGGTGAAGTACTTGGCGTAGCGGTCCGCCACGCGCACGATCGGCGCGCGTTCTTCTTCCAGCGCGTCCAGCAGGCGCGAAATCTGACCGACGTAGGCCTGTTCGCCCACGGCCTCCGTGCGGATGGTGAGCGCGCCGTCGTGGTTGAGCGTGCCGGCGTAGACGCGGTGTCCCGGCTCTTTGTGCACGGGGAGCGATTCGCCGGTGACCAGGGTTTCGTCCACGGCCGCCGTGCCCGCTAGCACCACGCCGTCCACCGGCAGGCGTTCGCCCGGCCTGGCCAGCACCGCGTCCCCGGTTTGAAGGTCGTCCACGTCGACTTCTTCAATGGCGTCGCCGTGCACGCGGTGCGCGCGCTCCGGCTGTAGCGCGGCCAAGTGCTCCAAAGCCGCGGTGGCCCGCTGGCTGGTGGCTTCCTCCAGCAACTGGCCGAAGATCATCATGAAGACCACCAACGCGGCGGAGAGATGCTCGCCGGCCAGCACCGAGGCGATCACGGCAATGCTGACCAGTTCGTCCACGTTCACCTGCCGCTGCCACAGCCCCTGCAACGCCCCCCACACGATGCCCAAACCACCAATACCCACCGCCGCCAACGCGAGACCGGTAGCCAGATACGGCACGTCCACGCCCAACAACGCAACCACCCACGCCGCCAGCATGAGAACGCCGGTGGCGGTAACGGTGCGAAAATGGGAAGACTGAACGACGGGGCCGTACGTCCGCCAGAGATGGGAAAGGGACATGGATTGGTTCCTCATGCTTTGCTAAGGGCCGAAACAAGCGGGCTACGGGACCTCACCGCTCTGACAAGCATGACTTGGCCTCGAAAGTGTATTCCGTTCGTTTTCTGCGACAGTTTGTTGCGTTCGGAACCGCGGAACTCACGACCATAGACTGCAATAGGGCGGAACTGAGTCCGGGCTTTACGAGGCACTATCTCTTCGGCAACTCTTGCGCCCGCTTGGAGTTGCGGCAGGACTTTGTTGGCTTCAAGCTTGCCTCGAGTCAATTCCAATGGCACGACCCAATTGCCTTCATCGCCAATGAAGATGTAGTCGCACTTGTTTCGCTCGTGACTTTCGCTTGGCGCCATTCTGTGATCCATATCTATCAGAAGATACGGCCTAGGGAGGTCTTTCAAGGTTAACGAGCAGCCTTCCTTGCGGCATCTCGTGGCAAGGCACTCTCTGTTGACGTTCTTCTCTACACGGCTAACGAGGCTCATCTTCTCGATCACTCTCTCCGATCCGACTGTCCACCTCTACCCATGTGTTGTAGATTTCCGCGGTTACGTCACCGTAGCCTGCGGGAAAGAGGCCCGCGTCCCTATCCAAGGGTACTTCCCTTACCACAGTGCCTTTGGGCCGTCTCTTCTGTTCAAAGAGCCATACGCCCACGTCTTCTTCACGCAGAGCCGACTCAGCGCCTCTCAGTCCCGCTTGCTTCGATTCCGGCAGTTCGGACATGCGCACGAGATTCGCCAGTTCTTCCAGCACGAATACGCTGTGTGTGGTCAGCATCACCCGCACCCCGGCGCGCACCACCGCGGCAATTTGCCGCGTGAACGCCGCCTGCATGGCCGGATGCAGGTGCGACTCCGGCTCCTCGATGATAAGCACGTCACCAGGATGCACGCGGTGGCGCAGATACAATACCACTGGCGCTAACTCGGAGACCATAGATGAAGTCTGCATTAGCGGCATCTCGCTCTTCTGCCCGTGGGGCTGATATGAGAATATCGGATAGTCAGTAATCGACCGCCGGACATGCACTGCGCCTTTGAGGACTTCCGCCTCAAGCGTCGCGGCGAGAGTGCGGCTGTCATCCCGCGCTCGCTCCAGGGATTCGTTCAACCCGGCAAGTTCCTCGAAGATGGCGGCGCCACGTTCTCCTCGCGGCGAATCTCCGAAGCCGACAAGCTGTTCGAGAAAGTCAGCGACCACGCCGGAGAGCATCGGGGCCCCATTGCCGCGATGGGAAGTCACGCGGGGCGCTTCTCTAATCAGTGAGGTCAGGACCGCGCGGTGCGCGTCAATCACGCCGCCGCGGTCGGCGGGCAGGTAATGGGCAACGCGATTCAGCGGGCTGACAAGGTGCGCGCCAATGACGTCAGCAACATCGTCTCGCACTCCATGCGCCACATATCCCTTGTTCGATGCCGCATGGTCTCTGTAGATGCTAACGTGCGAGTCCATTAGCCGCAGCTTTTCCTGGTACCACGGTTCATCGTCACATCTCTCGATGTGCAAGGGAGTTGCGTCAGGAAGCGAAACGGTGAATGTGCATTTCCTGTCTCTAATCGTGAATTCGTGGGTGATCGGCTCCACCGGAGAAGTCGCTTCGGCAGTATGCCGCCTCATGGCTACTTTTGCGCCCTTCCTGCTGCCATGCCGAATAAGCCGTGCAATCTCTTCGCTGCCAAAGCAGCGCGCGATTTCCTGCTCCAAGTGATCATCGAGGTTTATCACGTCCCTGAACATAGGGCGGAAGAGCGCCGCCACGGCCTCCGGCACATGAGCGCGAAAGTCGTCCGGGAAGTCGTCATCACGCGCCCGCGCAAGCATAGGCGCCGCCCAGTCCAGCAATAGATCATGCTCTGCGGCAGTCATCGCTTGCAGCCAGGCGTCAGACCAGGCGGGGCGAGAGGTAAGGAGAGGATAGAACGTGAGCGCCTTGGAGTTGAAGTTCGGGCCGTACGCGTAGCCGCCAAAGAACCGGTGCAGCGCGTAGATGAGCGTCGCCAGGTAGGATTTCCCCGTGTTGCTCGGGCCGACGAAGACGGTGAGCGGGCGCAGGTCGAGTTTGGCCCGGGCGATGGGGCCGAAGTCGGTGACCTCGATTTCGAGGGGTTTGTAGGTCGGTGGCGTGGACATGCTGCATTCTTCTCCGTCAAATCCGGACAAGCGCGGCTCAGAGGCCTGCTCATCCTTCTCGCAGTTAAGTATATCGCATGACGGTCTCAGATGGTCCCCACATCCGTTGCCTCACGCGCGGGTGTGCTCTCAGCGCCTTGGCTGAAACGGTGATTGGTTCATGCGTCCAGAGCGGGGCATAAACCCTAGTGTTGTCGCATTAAATGCAATGAGATAGACAACTACGCTCATTTCTCCAGTAGCGCAGGTTCGCACCAGAGGTGCGCATAACCTGCATCTTCCATAGGGTCAAACAATTCCGCTCTCATTTTTCTGGTTCCGGCGGGGGACAAGCCCCGCGCTACGTTAACGCGACAGCATTGGGGAAAAGCCCCCGCGCTACGGTGTGTTGGCGTGGGACGAGCGGGCACTGGCAAGCGAACGCCAACCGCGTCAAGGCGCACCGGAGAGCGCGGGTAACCTGGCGAAACGCTTGCAGCCATGCACTTTTGACATGCGCCTGCTACACCGCTATACTTAGTTTCCAATGTAGGGAGCCAGTTCCTTGTCCGCCGGACAGGGGCAGGGCCATGTTAGTTTCGAGGGGCATGATGCATACCAGGGGCAGGCAGTTTACGGGCCCGGAGGGCCGGGCCGGCGCCAGGCGCGTTTCAGGAACGTAGCCGTGTAGAGACCCCCGCCCTTCCGGCAGAGCAGAAAGTGATGACCCGCTTTCTGCTTTTTGTTTGTGCGGCGTAGGAGCGGCGCGCGCGGAGCCTACAGGGCAGCGCCAATCTCTCGCTCCTGATGCGCGGGAGCTGCGCGCGGAGCGTACAGGCCAGCGCCAATCTCTCGCTCCTGATGCGCGGGAACGGGTGGCGTTGAGGAAGTGGGCGGTAGCGTGCGTAACTCTCGCTCGTGACGCGCGGAAGCGGCGCTCATAGAGTGAGCGGAGCGGCAGCGAACTCCAGTTTATGAAGCGCGGCGCGTGCGCGTTTGCACAGGGTAAGGACAGCGACCGATGGCAGACCAAACCGCAACACCGGACATTCCGGCGCAGCTCGAGGCGCTGGAGCAAGAAGCGCAGGCGCAGTTGGCGGAGTGCGCCGCTGAGGCGGACCTGAACGACTGGCGCACCACCTATCTGGGGCGCAGCGGCAAGGTCACCCAGCTTTTGCGCGGTCTGGGCGGCTTGCCGAAAGCGGAGCGCCCCCGCGTGGGGCAGTTGGCCAACACGGTCAAAGGGCGCTTGGCGGAGGCGCTGGAAGCGCGGCAGGCGGCGCTCAAGCGCGGCCAGCACGCCGAGAAGCTCAAAACGGAGGCGCTGGACGTTACGCTGCCCGGCGAGCCGGCGCAATTGGGCCAACTCCATCCCACCACGCAGGTGCTCAACGCCATTCTCGGCGTCTTCGAGCGCATGGGCTTTCAGGTTGTCGAAGGCCCTGAGGTGGAGTGGGACCGCTACAACTTCGCCATGCTCAACATCCCCGCCGACCATCCGGCGCGCGACATGTGGGACACGTTCTACGTGGACGCGGACACCACCAAGAATTTCGGCTCCATGCTGTTGCGCACACACACCTCGCCGGTGCAGATACGGGTGATGGAGAACACGCCGCCGCCGGTGCGCATCGTGGCGCCGGGGCGCGTCTACCGCAACGAGGCCACCGACGCCAGCCACGAGGCCATCTTCTACCAGGTGGAAGGCCTGGCGGTGGACGAGCGCACCAGCATGGCCGACCTGAAAGGCGTGCTCACCGCGTTCGCCCACGACCTGTTCGGCGCCAAGACGCGCGTGCGCTTCAACTGCTCGTATTTCCCGTTCGTCGAGCCCGGCGCGGAAGTATCCATCAGTTGCCACGTCTGCGGCGGCGACGGCTGCCGGGTGTGCAAGCAGACCGGCTGGCTGGAGATTCTCGGCTGCGGCATGGTGCATCCCAACGTGCTGGAGGCCGTGAACTACGATCCGGCGCGCTACTCCGGCTTTGCCTTCGGCATGGGCGTGGAACGCATCGCCATGCTGAAATACGGCATAGACGACATTCGCTACTTCTACAATAACGACGTCCGCTTCCTACAACAGTTCCGTTGAAGCCTGCAACAGTTCCCATGAAACCTACGACAGTTCGGTTGAAGCCTACGGCGGTTTCGTTTGAGTCCGGCGCCGGTTCCAGTGGGCTGCACCTGCTGGCACACATAGAGAGAAGCGCCTGGCGGAACGGGCGCTCCGCGGGAGGGCAATGAGCGCATGCGCGTATCACTCCGCTGGTTAGAAGAATACGTGCCGGTTAAGCTGCCGGTAGAAAAACTGGCGCATGAGTTGACCATGGCCGGCATCGAGGTCGCGCAGGTCATGCCGGTCGGCGACTTCTGGCGGAATACCTACGTCGGCGAGATCGTGGACATCCAACCGCATCCCAACGCCGATCGCTTGCAACTTGTCACGGTGGACTACGGGCAGGCGGAGCGGCCGACGTTCGTGACCGGCGCGATGAACATTGCCCAGGGTGATAAAGTGCCCGCGGCGCTGCTCGGCGCCGTGCTCAACGACGCCTACAGCGACACGCCGCAGCGCAAAGAGCTTGAACCGGCAGTCTTGCGGGGCGTCAAGTCCGAGGGCATGGTCTGCTCCGCCAGAGAACTCGGCCTGGGCGACGACCACGAGGGCATTCTCATCCTCGATCCCGACGCGCCGGTGGGCGCGCCGCTCCAGGACTACCTGGGGGACACCATCCTGGAGCTTGACCTGAAGCCCAACCGCAGCGACTGCTTGGCCATGCTGAACGTGGCGCGGGAAGTGGCGGCGCTCACGGGCGAGCGCCTGCGCCAACCGGTTACCCGGCGGCTGGATACGCCCAATCTGCCGGTGGCGCGCGTGGACATCAAGGAGCCGAACCTCTGCGCGCGCTATGCGGCCGGCATTGTGGTCGACGTCAGCATCGGCCCGTCGCCGCGCTGGATGCAGGAGCGGCTGACGGCGGCCGGCATGAGGCCCATCAACAACATCGTGGACATCACCAACTACGTGATGCTGGAGTTCGGCCAACCGCTCCACGCTTTCGATTACGACAAGGTAGCGGAGGGCAACATCATCGTCCGCCGCGCCACCCTCGGCGAGCGCCTGACCACGCTGGACGGCGAGGAGCGCGCCCTGCGCGCCGGCATGTTGGTCATCGCCGACCCCAGCGGCCCCATTGCGCTGGCGGGCGTGATGGGCGGATTGGATACGGAAGTGACGGCGCGCACCACCCGTATCCTGCTGGAATCGGCCAGTTTCAATCCCACCTCCATCCGCCGCACCCGGCAGGCGCTGGCGCTGCCCAGCGAGGCGTCCAAGCGGTTCGAACAAGGCGTGCCGCCGGAACTGGCGCCCATCGCCCGCGACCGCGCCATCGAGCTGATCGTCGAAATCGCCGGCGGACGCGCCCGCAGCCATGCCGCCGATTCTTACGTCCGCCCGCAGCAGCGCCCGGAGATCGAATTGGCGGAAAGCGACCTCTCGCGCTTGCTCGGCATGGAGATTTCACTCACCGGCGCCGCCGAGAAACTGCGGCCCCTGGGCTTCTCGTACCGCCTGCAGAACGACCGGCTTCAGGTCACGGCGCCGCTGCACCGGCTGGACGTGACCTGCTCCGCCGACCTGGTGGAAGAAGTGGCCCGCATGGTGGGTTACGACGAGATACCCACCACCATGCCGTCCGGCCCCCTGCCGGAAGGCGCGCCCGACCCCTTGCGCGTATGGACGGACCGCGCCAAGCAGGTGATGGCGGGCGCGGGCTTTGCGGAGGCAATCACCTACACGCTGACCAATGAGGCCCGCATGGAACGCCTGCTGCCGAAGGGCATCTCGGCGGAAATGCCCCCCGGCCTGGCCAGCGCCGCGGCCGCGGCGGCGCTGCCGCTGCACGCCGAACCGCTGCGCCTCAAGAATCCGTTTACTTCGGAGGCAAGCGCGCTGCGCACGGTCACGCTGGCGGGTCTGCTGGAAACCCTGGCGAGCAATCTGCGCCGCCAGTCCAGCGACGTGCGCCTCTTCGAGATTGGCCCGGTCTTCCTGCCAAATGAGTCCGCGCTGCCGGAGGAACGCCGCCTGCTGACCGCGGTAATGAGCGAGTTCCGCACGGAGCAGTGGGGGGCGCGCGCCCAGAACACCTTCTACACCATCAAGGGCGCGGCGGAGCAGGTGTTGCGGCAGTTTGGCATTGAATACTACGGCTTCGCGCCGGTGGAGCACCCGACGTTCCACCCGTACCGGGCTGCGGCGGTGACCGCGCGCCAGGGTGATGACGAGCGCGTGCTGGGCATCGTGGGCGAGATCAACGGCGAGGTGGGCGCCGCGTACGACGTCGACCAGCGGGCGCAGGCCTTGGTCTTGAACCTCCACGACTTGGTAGACCTCTCCCGCGCCACGCCGGCCTTCGCGCCGCCGCCCCGCCACCCGGCCGTGGTGCAAGACCTGGCAATCGTGCTGGACGCGGCAATTCCCGCCGCCCGCGTGGTGCGGGAAATTGGCGCGGCCGGCGGCAACCTGCTGGAAAGCATCGACCTCTTCGACGTCTACCAAGGCCCCCAAGTCCCCGACGGCAAACGCAGCCTGGCCTACACCCTCACCTTCCGCGCCCCGGACCGCACCCTGAAAGACGCAGAAGTAAACAAAATCCGCGACCGCATCATCGCCAAGCTGCAAGCGTCACTCCAGGCCACGCTGCGCTAAGCTGACCTCCACCTGCCCGCGACCGCCTCCGGGCCAGTGTGGGCTGTGCCGTCACTTTGCGAGTTGGAGCCACTCTTCACTCACCAAAGTTCCCCATTGCGGCGAGCCCGCGCTTGTGCCGCCAACCACGCTGGCGGCTCATTCACCGCAGATTGGCAAGTCATACCAGGGCAAGTCGGTGAAGGTTGCCTTGGTAAGTTCCTCCGGAATACACCCGCTCAAACCATTGTGAGCCAGATTCACAACGTGCATGTTGGTAAGATTATTCAACTCCAGCGGGATTTGCCCGCTAAGTTGGTTGTGCGAGAGATCCAGCCTGACGATATTGGGAAGGTAGCCCAGCGCAGCCGGAATCGCTCCCTGCAATTGGTTATGCGCAATGTACATGATCTTCAGACTATAGAGGTTGCCGAATTCGGCAGGTATCGCGCCGGTCAGTAGATTCTCGGATAGGTACAGAACCTCCAGGCTGCCAAGGTTGCCCAGTTCAGGCGGTATCGTTCCGCTCAATCTGTTATCCAATAGGAGCAGTTCCTTCAGCTTGGTGAGGCGCCCCAGTTCCGGCGGTATCTCGCCACTCAACTCATTCACCCAAAGTCCCAGATACTCCAGTTCGGTAAGCTGGCCAAGCCCGGCCGGTATCTCTCCGCGCAGTTGGTTCTCAGAGAGATCCAGCCGTGTCAGCTTGGTGAGGGCGCTCAGCGCGGCCGGTATCTCCCCGCGCAACAGATTGCTCTTGAGGTTGAGGGCGGAAACACGGCCGTCGTTTGCCGTTACGACTCCATACCATTCACTGATCGGTCTATCGCTTAGCCAGTTGTCGTTGCGCCGCCAGTTCGGGCCGTCAGTAGCCGCGTAAAACGCAACCAGCGCCTCCCGCTCAATTGGGTCCTCTGCGTAGGTTACGGCGGCGCCACAATCCGGCAAGCCATACCTATCCAGGTCGTTGTTTGTGATCTCTTTCAAGCCCTCAGGAATGCACCCATCGAATTGGTTTCCCGATATGTACAGCGTCTCCAGGTTGACCAATGCGCCGAGTTCCGGCGGTATTGCTCCTTGCAACTCATTGCCGGCGAGACCCAATGACTTCAAGTTGGGAAGACTGCCCAGCGCAGCCGGTATCTCACCGCTAAAGCGGTTGAATCCTAGATTCAGCGACACCAATCGCGTAAGGTTGCTCATCCAGAAGGGTATCTCGCCAGTGAGACGATTACCCGAGAGGTTCAGGTATTCCATGTTGGCAAGGTTACTGAGAGCAAAGGGAATCTCGCCCTCCAATTGATTTGTCGACACAGACAGTGAGGTAAGTCCGGCCAGATTGCCAAGTTCCGTGGGGATTTCTCCTGCCAGTTGGTTCTCAGCCAATCCAAGACCTTCCAAGTTGAAGAGATTGCCGAATTCAGGCGGAATCTCTCCGCTCAACCGGTTGATCGAGAGGCCGAGCCACTTCAGGTTTGTAAGTTTGCCAAGTTCGGGCGGAATCGCGCCGCTCAGTTCGTTGCGATACATCTGGAGCGACTCGAGATTGGAGAGGTCTCCCAATTCAGGTGGTATTTGCCCGCTTAGCCGGTTATCCGTGATTTCCAGCGTCGTCAAGTGCGTGAGACTTCCAAGCGTGGACGGCAACGTGCCTCTCAACCGGTTGTAGGAGAGATTCAGCGCCCTCAGATGGGAAAGGCTGCCCAATTCCGCCGGAATCACACCGTTCAAATCATTGTGGTTGAGTCTGAGCGCCGTAACCAGGCCGTCTTCATCGGCAGTGACACCGTACCAGTCCCTGATTGGCGCATCGCTCAGCCAGTTGTCGTTGTTCTTCCAATTGACGCCGCTCGTGGCCGTATAGAGAGCAACGAGCGCCTCCCGATCCGAATAATCTTCCACCTGGATGGCCGCGGCTCTACACTCAGAGAATCCATACCAGGACAAGTCGTTCATCGGGGTCGCGCCCAACCCCTCAGGTATGCACCCATCCAACCGGTTGTGCGCAAGGTGCAAGGCGTCCAGGTTCGTCAACTTCGTGAGTTCGGTCGGAATGCTCCCGCTCAGTTCATTGTGAGAGAGTGACAGCACGCGTAAGTTCGCGAGGTCGCCAAGTTCCGGCGGTATCCGCCCGCTCAGCCGGCTGTGTGAGACCTCCAGCTTCACCAGCCGGGTGAGGTTGCCGAGTTCCGGCGGCAACTCTCCACCCAGCCGGCTATGTGAAAGCACCAACTCTTCCAAGCCGGTGAGAGCGCCAAGCGCGGCGGGTATCTCGCCGATTATCCCGCTGTAGCCGAGATACAACACTCTCAGGTTAGCGAGACGCCCAAGCGAGATCGGAATCGCTCCCGACAGCGGGTTCAGCCAGAGTTTGAGCTCTTGCAGGTTGACGAGGCTGCCAAGCGAAGCTGGAATCACACCAACCAGCCTGTTCCCCGACAGCGCCAACTGCTCCAGGTTGGCAAGGTTCCCCAGTTCGGGCGGTATCAGTCCGCCCACTTCGTTTTGCGATAGGTCCAACACCACCAAGCGAGTAAGGTCCCCGAGGCTGGCCGGTATCCCGCCTTCCAGCCGGTTGTCCGAGACGTTTAGCACGGCAAGATTGGCAAGGTTGCCGATTTCAGCGGGCAACTCACCGCTAAAGCGGTTAGACGCGAGATCCAGCACTCTCAGATTGGCGAGGTTGCCTATCGCCGGCGGGAGTTCTCCCTCCAGCCGGTTGCGGGCAATGCGTATCGTTTCCAGGTGGACGAGTTCCCAGAGGTCATGCGGTATCTCTCCGCTCAGGTTATTGTCCGGCAAGTTCAGGGCCGTGACGCGGCCGGTGTAGTCGGTGGTCACGCCGTGCCACTCACCGAGAGGCGCGCCGCTCAGCCAGTTGTGGTTATTCGTCCAGTTGGGGCCGTTCGTGGCCGTGTAGAGCGCGGCCAGCGCCTCTCTATCCACGAGACTGGCGCAGAACGGCAGGCCGAGCGCCGGCAAGTCATGCCGCGTTACCGCGCCCACGCCATTGGGCACACAGCCTGCCAACTGATTGAACGCCAGGCGCAGCCACTCCAGGCCGGTCAATTCGCCGAGCGTAGGCGGAATCTCGCCGCTCAATTGGTTTTCCGCCAGGTACAATTCTTGCAGGTAGATCAGGCGGCCCAGTGCGGACGGAATCTCCCCCTCCAACACATTGCCCCAGAGGCTCAGGACGCGCAGGTTCGTCAGGTTGCCCAGCGCAGGCGGTATTACCCCGCTCAATTGGTTGTTGGAAAGCACAAGCAGGCGCAGGTTTGCCAGGTTGCCCAGCCTCGACGGTATCGCCCCGCGCAAGCGGTTGTCCGAGAGGTACAACTCCCGCAAGGCGGCGAGTTCGCCCACCGCAGCCGGTATCTCCCCCCGCAGCCAGTTATAGGAGAGATCCAAGGTTTGCAGGTTCGCCAGTCCGCCGAGGGCAGCCGGAATCTCTCCCGTTAGCCAGTTACCGGCAAGGTTCAGTTCCTCCAAGCCGGCAAGACTGCCCAGCGCAGACGGAATCACGCCGCGCAGGTCGTTGCCCGCCAGGCGCAACGCCGTCACACGACCGGTCTCGTCGGTGGTGACGCCGTACCATTCTCCAAGAGGCGCGCCGCTCAGCCAGTTGTCGTTACGCGCCCAGCGTGCGCCGCCGGTGGCCTCATAGAGCGCGGCCAGCGCGGCCCGCTCGGCGGCATCCGCCGGGAACGCGGCAGCCTGAACTCCGGTCTGGGCCGCCGCCGCCAATGCAACCAGCAACGCCAGCGCCACCACAAGCCGGTGTAGCTTTCTTGGCAAGTCCGTCATCTGCCCTGCACGCTCCCCCCATACCTGGATGCCGGTTTGCCGCCGGTTCCCGGCGCCGCGCCACACCGCGCTACGCGGCGCTCCGCCTGCGCGCGGGTTGTGTGCGCCGCGCCAACCCTTATCCGGCGGCGGGGTTCACTCGATGCCGGCGAGTTTCTTTACCCCATCGCGAAACACCTGGAAACTCCTGGACTGATTCTTATCGACGTCCACGTGCGGGGCGATCTGGCGCGCCCACGCGCACTTGGCTTGCCCGGCGGCCGGGTAGCCCTCTCGTTTCAGGCGCGCCGACCCGCCTGGGTGAATTGCGTCCGCGAGGACCTCCCACGTGCCGCAGATGCTGTCTTGCGTATAGCGATTGAGGACTGAATCCCTGGCTTTGGGATAGGCGGCCTTCACCGCGTTGCGGTCTCCCAGCAGCCAGGCTTCGGTCTCCTCAATGGCAATTCTGAACAACGTTCTTGGCTGTGGGTTGCATGAGTCTAGAACTTGAAGCAATTCTCGCTTTAAAGCCATGCAGTCGCGCTTGTCCAAATCCACTACGACGATAACTGAAGCGGCGTCTGAAAGACTTTGCCCATATCCCTGCAAGATCTGCGGTAACCGATCCAGGAGAATTCGCTTTTGCGGGTCTGTTTTGCCGCGAAGGTTCTTGGGAATTCGTCCCAAACCCCGGTATGAACGTAATTCCCAAGAGTGATGCGTGTAGTTGGCGCCAAGAATCTTCGGCAAAATCTGTTCAAGGGCATTCTTGCCGGATTGATCCTCCACCAGCACTTCAAAGTGCATTGGCCTCTGTCCGCTCCAGGTAATCGCTGTACCACAGGCTGCCCAGCGGCAGGCCTTCATCCACCATGGCCTGGACGATGGGGTCGTCGCTGGCGCGGCGGATGGTGGCGAAACCGTCCGCGCCTTTCTCCAATATCCAGGTCTCCTCCGGCGTGAGCGCGTCGACGAGGTAGGGCTGATGGGTCGTGACGAAAATCTGCGACGTGTTGCGTTCCCCGGTTGCATGGCGGCGAAACTCGGCGGCCAAGACCTCCAGCAGCTTGTGGTAGAGGCCGTTCTCCGGCTCCTCGATGCAGACGAACGGCGGCGGTTCCGGGTCCTCCAGCATGAGCAGGTAGGCAAAGAGTTTCAACGTGCCGTCGGACATCTGCTGCGCGTAGAAGGGGTCGGTGAACCCCCGGTCGTTGAAGCGCAACAGCAGGCGTCCATCGGGGCTTTGTTGGGTACCTATGCTTTCGACGCCAGGAATCCGCTCGGCAATCCGCGCCAAGATCCGCTCGAATCTTTCGGGGTGTTCCCGCTCCATGAATTGCACCACGTTGCCCAGATTGTCCCCATGCGCGTTCAAGCGCCGCTGCGGCCCGGCCATGGGCAAACTGCGCGCCGCGTCCGGCGTAAAGTAGCTCAGGTACCAGCCTTCCATAAATTGGCGGAAAGCCGCTATCCTAGGATGTTGCTTCAACGCGCCGAGGGTTGCAATTCCTAATCTGCGCGTGTCTTCCAACTCGATGAACTCTGACTCCGGGCTATGTTCACCCTCAGCTAGCTTTTGTAGATCCTTAATGTCGAATCCATCATTATCGAACTGCCGGCCTTCTGTTGCCCCTCTCCACACTAACCCCCTACCTTCAAACACGGCCAAGAAAACAAGAACCTGAACATCGCTTTCTCCCATGACAAACTGGTGAAAGGTCTCATGCGCAACGTAGGGACGACTCGCAGCATCAAGATCAATTGCAAGTCTGTATGTGATGTCCCATGCCCCAGTCTCTTCCCGATATTGGACCTCGAATTCGATTGGCTCAATACTTCCCTGCGTGCGGATTCGCTCAAAACCTCCCCTACCTCGCGCGTCGCACGCCTCCTCGACACCCAGCTTAAGACAATCCGAAAGTAAGCCAAAGGCATCGAACAGCGAACTCTTTCCCACTCCATTCTTCCCGATCACCGCAGTCATTGGGGTCAATGGTTGGATTTCTCGCGAAGTCCACGGCATACCAAGCGTGATGTCCTTCAACACCCGGTAATTCTTGATTCTGATGCCTTCAATTCTCGCCATAGTTGTCGTTTCCCATGCCTAACCAGATGCTGCACGTAGCATAGCACTGTTTTTTGAGGCTTTTCCCAAGGTAGTGTGCAACAACCTTGCCCTAGTAACGCGCTCGAAAGGGGGGAAGTTGAAAGTGGCCTACGACGCGTGGGCTTCTTCCAGCGCGCCGTCGCGGGCCAGCACTTCGCGCAGGTAGACGCCGGTGTAGGAGTGGGGCAGGTGGGCCAGAGTTTCCGGGGTGCCTTCGGCGACCAGTTCGCCGCCGGCGTCGCCGCCCTCGGGGCCGAGGTCGATCACCCAGTCCACGCACTTGATCACTTCCAGGTTGTGCTCGATCACGATCACCGTATTGCCGGTGTTCACCAGGCGTTGCAGCACCTCCAGCAGGCGCTCCACGTCGGCAAAGTGCAGGCCGGTGGTCGGTTCGTCCAGGATGTAGAGCGTGCGGCCGGTGGCGCGTTTGGAGAGTTCGGCGGCCAGCTTGATGCGTTGCGCCTCGCCGCCGGAGAGGGTGGTGGCCGGCTGGCCCACGCGCATGTAGCCCAGTCCCACGTCCACGAGGGTTCTGAGCTTATTGTGGATGCTGGGGATATTCTCGAAGAAGGCGTTGGCCTCGTCGATGGTGAGGTCGAGCACGTCGGCGATGGTCTTGCCCTTGTAGGTCACCTCCAGCGCCTCGCGGTTGTAGCGCTGGCCGGCGCAGACCTCGCAGGGCACGTAGACGTCCGGCAGGAACTGCATCTCGATCTTGATGATGCCGTCGCCGCGGCAGGCCTCGCAGCGGCCGCCCTTGACGTTGAACGAGAAGCGCCCCGGCTTGTAGCCGCGCACGCGCGCCTCGGGCGTTTTGGCGAAAATCTCGCGGATGGGCGTGAACGCGCCGGTGTAGGTGGCGGGATTGGAACGCGGCGTGCGTCCGATGGGCTGCTGGTTGATGTCGATGACCTTGTCGATGTTCTCCAGGCCCAGCACCGCGTCATGAGGGCCGGGACGCTCCCGGCTGCCGTAGATCTCCTGCGCCAGGCGGCGGTAGAGCACGTCGATCACCAGCGAACTCTTGCCGGAACCGGAAACGCCGGTTACGCCAATGAACCGGCCCAGCGGGAAGCTGACGTCGATGCTCTTGAGGTTATTGGCGCGGGCGCCTTTGACCGTAACGCGCGCCCCATTCGGTGCAACAGGAACTGCCGCGATCGCCTTGCCCGAATTCTTGGAATGCGCCCGACCTGAAACTGACGCGGAAACCTGTTCTGCGCTTGCCGTTCGCCCTGAACCTCCCGCACCCGTCAGTCTTGAGCTTCCCCCATCCGTTCGTCCTGAGCCAGCCCCATCCGTTCGTCCTGTGCTTGCCCCGTCCGTTCGCCCTGAACTTCTCCCATCCGTTCGTCCTGTGCTTGCCCCGTCCGTTCGCCCTGAACTTCCCCCGTCCGTTCGCCCTGAACTTCCCCCGTCCGTTCGTCCTGAGCCTTCCCCTACCGTTCGTCCTGAGCCTGTCGAAGGACCGCGCCGCTCGTGAGGCACCGGTATCACACGCTGGCCCGTCAGATACGCCGCCGTCAGGGATTCATCCACCGCCATCACGTCCTCCAGCGGACCCGCCGCCACAACGCGGCCGCCGTGCTCACCCGCGCCCGGCCCGATGTCGATCACGTGATCCGCCGACCGGATGGTCTCCTCATCGTGCTCCACCACCAGCACCGTGTTGCCCAGGTCGCGCAGGCCGCTGAGCGTGTCGATCAGGCGGCGGTTGTCGCGCTGGTGCAGGCCGATGGAGGGTTCGTCCAGGATGTAGAGCACGCCCACCAGGCCGGAGCCGATCTGGGTCGCCAGCCGGATGCGCTGGGCCTCGCCGCCGGAGAGCGTGGCGGTGGCGCGGTCGAGGGTCAGGTAGTCCAGCCCCACGTTCTCCAGGAATTGCAGCCGCGCCCGGATCTCTTTGAGGATCTGGCGGCCAATCAACCGTTCGCGCTCGGTGAGCGGCAGGGCGGCGAACCAGGCGCGGGCGTCCTTAACGGCGAAGGCGGTGACCTGGGCGATGGTGCGGTCGCGGACGGTCACCGCCAGGCTCTCCGGCTTCAGGCGCGCGCCCTGGCAGGCGGGACAGGGCTGCACGGTCATGAAGCGTTCGATTTCCCCGCGCATGTAATCGGAATCAGTCTCCTTGTAGCGCCGCTGGAGGTTGGGAATCACGCCTTCGAAGTCTACGGAAAAAGTACGGCGCTCGTCTTGCGCGGCCTTCACCGTCACCGGAATGCGCTCCTCCGTGCCATAGAGCAGGATGTCAACGTGCTCGGAGGCCAGTTCCGCCACCGGCGCGCTCAGGGAAAAGCCGTATTGCGCCGCTACCGCCTTCACCACCTGATACAGGTAGGAATCCTTGCCGGCGAGCCGCGACCACGGCAGAATCGCGCCTTCCAAAGGCGAAAGCCGCTTGTTCGGCACAATGAGGTCGGGATCGAAGACCATCTGCGTGCCGATGCCGGTGCACTCCGGGCACGCGCCGTGAGGACTATTGAAGGAGAACGTGCGCGGCTCCACTTCCCCCAGCGAGATGCCGCAGTGCACGCAGGCAAATTGCTCGGAAAAAAGCAGTTCCTCTTCATCCCCCTCTCCCTCAGGGAGAGAGCCGGGGTGAGGGCTGGCTTCTTCCCCCTCTCCCCGAGGCAGAGAGCCGGGGTGAGGGCTGGCTTCTTCCCCCTCTCCCTCAGGGAGAGAGCCGGGGTGAGGGCTGCCTTCTACCCCCTCTCCCCGAGGGAGAGGGTTGGGGTGAGGGCGCTCTCCGCCTTGCAGAATCACAATCCGCACCACCCCGGAGCCCAGCCGCAGCGCCGTCTCCAGCGAGTCCGCCACCCGCGTCTTATCGGTCTCACCGCCCCGGTTTATCAGCCGGTCCACCACAATCTCGATCGTGTGTTGCTTGTAGCGGTCCAGGGCCGGCGTCTCGTCCAGGTCGTAGACCGTGCCGTCCACGCGCACGCGCACGTAGCCCGCCTGGCGCGCGTCCGCGAACACCTGGCGGTACTCGCCTTTGCGGTCTTGCACGATTGGCGCCAGGATCATGTAGCGCGCGCCGTCGGGCAGGTTGAGCAGCGTATCCACCATCTGCTGCACGGTCTGCTGGGAGATTGCGCGCCCGCAGTTGGGGCAGTGGGGCACGCCGATGCGCGCAAAGAGCAGGCGCAAGTAGTCGTAGACCTCGGTGACCGTGCCCACGGTGGAGCGCGGATTGCGGCTCGCGCCCTTTTGGTCGATGGAAATGGCGGGTGAGAGGCCGTCGATGTGGTCCACGTCCGGCTTCTCCAACATGCCGAGAAACTGGCGCGCGTAGGCCGAGAGCGACTCCACGTAACGCCGCTGCCCTTCGGCAAAGATGGTATCGAACGCCAGGCTCGACTTGCCGGAACCGGAAAGGCCGGTGACGACCACCAGCTTTTCGCGGGGGATGTCCAGGTCGATGTTGCGCAGGTTGTGTTCGCGCGCGCCGCGAATGCGGATGTACTCTTCAGCCATGGGCGTAAGGCGGCTCCGCTTCTTGCGCGCGGCGGCGCGCAGGTTCAGAAGGACGTCGACCGGTGGGAAATGAGCCTCGTAGCAGTCTGGTATAGACTGCCCCTATCATACCACGATCGCTGTGCCGGCGCGGTACCATTGACATGCCAAACCCCATTGAATACACTGCTACGCAGAGGGTAGAAGACTGCCTAAAGAGGAGGCTTGGTCATGCGGAAAACAGGATTTTCACGCCGATCGATACTGGCGGCGGCGCCTGTGGTTGGCGGCGCGGCATTTCTGGCCGCGTGCGGTACGGCGCAGGTAGCCGCGCCGATGGAAGAAGAGGCAGCGCCGGAGCAGCAGGCCGAAGCCGCGCCCGCGCCGGCGGAGGACGTAGAGATCACCTATCTCTCACGCGATTCCGACAGCGCCACCCTCAAGGTGCGCGCCCTCTTCGACAAGTTCGAGGCGGCCAATCCCAACATCACCATTACCATCCAGAATATGTCCAGCGGTGATGAAGCGAAGACGAAGCTACTGGTGCAGGCGGCGTCGGGCGTACCGATTGATTTCTTGCGGACCAGTTGGGGCTCGTTTGCCGACCTCATCGAAGGCGAAATCCTCTCGCCTTTGGACGAATTCTTCAAAGCCGACGGCCTCGTGCCCGCGGAGCACTTCTTGCCAAACAGTCTGACGCATTGGACCGTCGGAGGGGTCCTGTACGGCTGGCCCGGCTCCGGCAATTGCGACGCCGTGATTCTCAATAAGGCGCTGCTGGACAATGCCGGCTTGGAGCCGCCGCCAATCGATCCCACCGATGCTTCCTGGAATATGGATAAATTCCTGGATTACGCCAAGGCCATGACAAACGGCACCGAGCAGTTCGGGCATAACGGCGGCGTGTCCGCTTCCGACGGCACGCGGGGCCACCAGCGCGGCGCGTACTTCGGCCAGATTGCCTGGGACTACGAGCGCAGTGTCGCGGTGATGGACCATCCGACGTTCGTCGAGGGGCTGGCGTATTGGGTAGACCTGAAGCTCAAGCACCGCGTGGTGCCGCTGGCGGAGGACGCCGAGGGTCTGGGCGCGGCCGGTACCGGCCGGCGCGCCTTGTGGGAATCCGGCAAAGTGGGCATGACCATCACCAACGGCTACCGCCAGGTGGAATTCGAGGCCATCGGCGCGACCCTGCCTTTTAGCGCGGAGGTGAACATCTCCGGCCGCTCCTGGTTCCCGGCAATCCTCATCGGCTTCAGCCGCTTCCCGGATGAGACCTGGGCGGTGAACCGCTGGATGATGGAGCCGGAGCCGAATACGGAGTTCACCCTGGCCATGGGCCACACCATTTCAGCGGTGCAGAGCGCGGTGAACATGCCGGCGGAGCAGCTCAAGGCGACCATCGGGTTCGACGCCGTCGCCCACGCGGAGCAGGTCAAGTTCAGCCCGCCCTCGAGCTACGGCATGAATTCCTACCCCACCTGGGGCGAGGTCGGCACGGCTCTACGCCCGCACTTCCTCGCCTACGATGCCGGCGAACTGACTCCCGCGGAGTACGGCCGCATGGCCACCGACATCATCAACGAGCTTCTTATTCCGAAGGGATAGCCCTCGTACCCAGGCAGTAGGCTGAACCGTCGAGGCCGCCTGCCGGGGATGGGAGTGGCGACCTGTCTGCGGGGTTGAGAGCGGCGAGCCGCCTGCCGGGGATGAATGTGGCGAGCCGCCCGCCGGGATGAGAGTGGCGAGCCGCCTGCCGGGGTTGAGAGCGGCGACCTGTCTGCGGGGATGAGAGCGGGTGTTGGCTGCGCTGCTAATCCACGTAGGGGCACGACATGTCGTGCCCCTACGTGTTGCCAGACTCTCTCAACGACCCGTAGCGCGGGGGCTTGTCCCCCGTCCTTGGCAAACCCGTAGCGCGGGGGCTTGTCCCCCGTCCTTGGCAAACCCGTAGCGCGGGGGCTTGTCCCCCGCCGGAACCAAATAAATGAAAACGGAATGGATTGACCCTACGGAAGACGCAGGTTACGCGCACCTCCCGTGCGAACCTGCGCTACCGGAGAAACGAGCGTAGTCTTCATTACTCGTTGCGTCTAACGCGATAACATTAGGGCCTGTCCCCCGCTCTTGGCGAAACTGTAGCGCGGGGGCTTGTCCCCCGCCGGCTGAATGCAAGGATAACTAACGGTATGAAAGTCTTCGTAATGACCGACATGGAAGGCGTAGCGGGTGTAGTCGACTCCCCGAATTACTGCTTTCCGGAATCCCGCTACTACGAGCGCGGCTGCGAACTGACCACACTGGAAGTCAATGCCGCCGTCGAGGGCGCAATGGCGGCCGGCGCGGCGGAGATCGTCGTCATCGACGGCCACGGCCACGGGGCGATTACGCCGATGCTGCTGCACCCGGCAGCGAAACTCTTGACAGGACGCCCGCGCCCCATCGGCGCTGGACTCGACGCCTCGTTCGACGTTGCCATCAGCATCGGCCAACATGCGAAGTCCAATGCCCACGGTGGTCACCTGGCGCATTCCGGCTCGTTTGCGGTGGAAGAACTGACCATCAACGGCGTCTCCATCGGCGAAAGTGGCAGGAGCTTTATCAGCGCGGCGTACTTCGGCGTGCCGTACGTCTTTCTGAGCGGCGATCGGGCCGCGGCGGAAGAAGCGGAGGCGCTGGCGCCGGGCATCGAGACGGCGGTGGTGAAGGAAGGCCTGGACCGGGGGTCCGCTACCGGCCTGGGCATGGACGCGAACCGCGCGTTTAACGGCGCCGCCATTCACCTGCATCCCACCAAGGCGCGCCAACTCATCTATGCCGGCGTGCAGCGCGGCATCGAGCGCCGCGATGAAATCGGGCGTTTCTGGCTGGAGCCGCCGTATACGCTCGTGCACACCACGCGCCCTGAGAACGGCGCGCCCAGCCGGCAGGCCCACGTAACCGGCAATGACATTCTAAAGGTATTCAGGACGCCGCTCGCGTTAGGCAAGCACATCGAGGCCCGTTGACGATTGCGGCGCAGTATACTAAGCCCTGTGGGCGCCAGGGCCGCTGCAAAGTCGTCCCATACTGACGCGTGCGACTTGTGCGGCCCAGGAGACGCCTAGACTGCGTTGCGCAGGTTTGCAACCGGCGTCCGCCGCATTCGGAAACTGTTGCGACGACTGCCCTGCAGCGTTTTGGGGTTGGCGCCGATATTCTGAGCTTGGCTGCTGCCGAGTGTCGCGTATGGAAGGGTTAAGCATGAAGTACACCTTGCTCTGGGGAGACACCCACGTCCACGCCGAGTTCTCGCCGTGCTTCAAGCCGGAGGCCGTGCCGGACGGCTTCGACGGCTCGCCGGCGGACTGCTACCGCTACGCGCGGGACGTGGCGCAGATCGACTTTGCCGCCGTGACCGACCACACCTGGTCCGGCATGGGCAAGAAGGCCCCTAACCTGCTCACCGGCGACCAGTATGGCGTGATTCTGGAGGCGAACCGCGCCTACCACGACCCCGGCCGGTTCGTGACCTTCCCGGCGTATGAGTGGAATTCGCCCAAAGACCGTACGTGGGGCCACCACAACGCGCTCTTCTGCGACGACGAACCGCCCTTGCTGCCCAGCGGCAGCGCGGTAAACTCTCTCGATGACGTCTGGACGGCGTTCGACCAACTGCCGTATGAAGCCATGCTGATTCCCCACCACCTGGCGCGGGACCGCACGCCGTTCGACTGGTCTACGCTCAATCCGCGCTACGAGCCGATCGTCGAAATGACCTCAATGTGGGGGAACTACGAGTACAAGGGCAACCCGCACGAGTGCGACCCCAATTGGTCGCCGAGCGTGCCCGGTTCGTTCCTGCAGGACGGCCTGGCGCGGGGCTATAAAGTCGGTGTGATCGGCAGCAGCGACAATCACTCCGGCCATTCCGGCGGCCACCACACGCCTTTGGATCCGAATGACCCCGGCCGCCCGCTGAACCCAATCCTGGCGGCGCGCGGCCCCTATCGCCGCAATGTGCTGGGCGCGGGACTGGCCGGCGTCTACGCGGAGGACTTCACGCGGGAGGGCATCTTTGCCGCCTTCCACGCCCGCCGCTGCTTTGCGGCCACCGGCCGCAAGATTCGCCTCTGGACCGAGACGAACGGCCTGGAGATGGGCGCCGACGGCGGCGCGCTGCCGGACGATGCGCGCACGATTCACGTTGCGCTGAACGGCACGGCCCCTATCGCCCACGTCACGCTGGTGCGCAATAACGTGGACGTGCGCCAGTTCGTTCCACAAGAGCCGGCGGCGGATTTGACAATAGACCTCGTGGACGACGATCCGCTGGAGAAGATCGTGAAAGTATCGCCGCCGGTGGCCGGCGGCGGGGGCGAGGCGCTCGTCTACTACTACGTGCGCGCGGTGCAGGCCGACGAACGGACGGCGTGGTCGAGCCCGGTCTGGTTCACCGTGGCTGATTAGGCCACGCGCCGCAACGTGGGCGCGGATGCGTCACGCCCTGCCGCCGGCCGCGGCGCGGGCGCGCGTTCAGGCATGGCGCGGGGTCACTCTTCGTCCCGCTCCGCCGTCCACGGCCGTTCCCAGGCGTCGGTGAACACCAATTCGCTGAGGGGCTGGCGCTCCCGGGGCTGGAGTTCCCGGGCTTTGGTTTCCGGCGGCAGGTCCTCCGGGTCGCCCGGATAGCCCACCGCGATCGCGGTGACCGCCTCGTAGCCCTCAGGGATGCCCAGGGCCGCGCGCGCCTTATCCGGGAAGAAACCGGCCATCTGGTGCGCCGCCAGGCCCAGCGCCACCGCCTGGAGCACGAGATTCTCCGTGGCCAGGCCGAGATCGTGGTGCGCGTGGCGGTTCGCCCCCCGGTCGCCCGCGAAATCCAGCCGCGCCACGCTTATGATCAACACCGGCGCGTGCTGCGCCCACCGCGCGTTCTGCGGACGCAAGCAATCGAGCAGCCGCGCGTACGCCGCCGGGTCGTCCTTGGTCGCCACGAAGAAGCGCCAGGGCTGCGCGTTGAACGACGACGGCGCCCAGCGCGCCGCCTCGAAGAGGCTGGCGAGTTTCTGCGCCTCCACCGGTCGCGCGCTGAAGGCGCGTGGGCTCCAACGCCGCCGCAGCAGGTCGTGAATGGGATGATCGGTAATTGCCGGTTTTTCCATGGGGTGCATAACCTCTCGCGTGGAGCGTGAAACGGTGGCGCGTGCGTCGGGGGTGGGTCGGTGGCCCTTCCAGCATACTCCACTCCGGCGCCGCTGCCCACCCCGGCGGGCTGACAGCGGTAGGCACACTAAGTCCTGCTCCTCGTGTCATTCCGAGCGGAGCGAGGAATCTAGAGTCCCTGCTTTTCGGCGTCTGACAGGCTCAGCTCTCTAGATTCCTCGCTCCGCTGCGCTCCGCTCGGAATGACAAGCGACGCGCCCCTCGCGCTTACTCCTCACTTTCCCCTATCTCCCCGCCTCTTACAACATCCAAATGACACTTGCCTACCCGGATCAACACCCCAGCGGAGGACAAGCCCTCACGCCGTCGCATTAATGTCGTTGCCAAAAGTACTGCGTTCCCGTTCTCCGGTAGCGCAGGTTTGCAACCTGCGTCCGGAGTCTGGGTTTCCGGTAGCGTAGGTTTGTAACCTGCGCCAAGTGGCGGGGGACAAGCCCCCGCGCTACGTCGATGTGGAGGCTGCCCACCCACCCCAGCGGGGGACAAGCCCCCGCGCTACGGTATTCGACTGTACTACCCGTTCGTGCTGAGCCCGTCGAAGCATGAACGGGTAGTACAGTGCGCCGCGGCCAACCCGCCGTTCACCTTTCGACAGGCTCAAGGCGAACGGCTGCGGGCATATTCACTCATTGCTCAAGGCGAACGGCTGCGCCCACGTTCATCCATCGCTCAAGGCGAACGGCTGCGCGCATGTTCATCCACTGCTCAAGGCGAACGGCGGCGCGCATAGTCATCCATTGCTCAAGGTGAGCAGCGGCACACTTGTTCAACCACTGCTCAAGGCGAGCGGCGGCGCGCACGTTCATTCATTGCTCAAGGCGAACGGCGGCGCGCATAGTCATCCATTGCTCAAGACTGCGCACGCTCATCCATCTACCAAGACTTGGAGCGAACGGCGGCCGGCTTCCATGCGCTCGCGCCATGGCATACCCGCTCGCCACGCGCCGTGGTATACGCGCTCGCTGCTTGGCGTGGTATACTGTTGGTGTCTTACTGGCGCGTATCGGAATTGCGCCATTAGGGCCGCTAGGGGAGCCGCGCGGCTGAGAGCCTTTGCCGGGGGCAGAGGCAACCCTTGGAACCTGACCTGGATCATGCCAGCGGAGGGAAGCGGCAGCACTCGCAAGACGCCGTTGCAAGCCGCTTTCCCCTGTGGAGCGGCTTTTGCGTTGTTGGGGCGGAGGGGGAGCGCCGGCAGGCACGCGCTTCCGCATCCACCGGCAGCGCGCAGCAGCCGCGCAACGCGCCGCCACATCACCGCGAGACCGCGCGCGGCGCCGAGAAAGGAGCGACCATGGCAGACACGCTTGAGATTGCGGGTGAGCATTTCCACTCGCGGCTGATGATCGGCACCGGCAAGTACCGCACGCCGGAGGAGATGACCCAGGCCGTCGCGGCCTCGGGCGCGGAGATCATCACGGTAGCCATACGACGGCTCGATCTCAGCGACCCGACGCAGAAGACGATTCTGGATCACATCGACTGGGAACACTATACGATCCTGCCGAACACCGCCGGCGCCCGCACCGCGGACGAGGCCGTGGTTACCGCCCAACTGGCCCGCGAACTCACCGGATCGGACTGGGTCAAGCTGGAGGTGCAACCGGATCCGGACTCGCTCCTGCCGGACCCGGTGGATACGCTCCTCGCCGCCGAGGCTCTGGTGAAAGACGGGTTTACGGTGCTGCCCTACATCCACGCCGACCCGATCCTGGCGCGGCGGCTGGAAGACGCCGGCTGCGCCACCGTGATGCCGCTGGGTTCGCCCATCGGCTCCGGCCAGGGCATCTTCACGCGGGAAGAGATCGAACTCATCGTCGAGCGGGCCAACGTGCCGGTGGTGGTGGACGCCGGACTGGGCGTGCCCTCCGAAGCCGCGCTCTCGCTGGAGATTGGGGCCGACGCCGTGCTGATCAATACGGCCATCGCCCGCGCCGCGGACCCGGCGCTGATGGCGGAAGCCTTCCGCCTGGGCGTGGAAGCCGGACGCAATGCCTACCTGGCCGGGCGCATCGCGCAGCAGAAGTTTGCCAGCCCCAGCAGCCCGGTGGCAGGTGTCGTGAGCTAGAGCGGCGCGCGCCGCCACTCCTCCCCTGCACGGGAGTTCAGAAGCGCATGAAACCCCATTTGCCCTACCCCTGCCTCACGCTCATTACGCGCCTCGACGCGGCGGAAGGCGGCCCACCGGCAGCGGGCGCAACGGAGAACGACGCGCCGGACAACAGCCGCGTCCCGACCCGAACCGGCGCTCCCGCGCACGTCCCGCCTGGCACGGAGATCGGGGCGGTAGACCACGCCGCCGCACGGCTCATCCGGCAGGCTCAGGCGGCGGTTCAGGGCGGCGCACGCGCTGTGCAACTGCGGGAGAAGGCGCTGCCGGCCGCGGACCTCTATGCGCTTGCCCGGCAACTGCGGCGCGTGACCCGGGATCGCGCGCTCTTCATCGTCAACGACCGCATCGACGTGGCGCTGGCCGTGGGCGCGGACGGCGTGCACCTGCCGGAGAACGGCCTGCCGGTGGCGGCGGCGCGGCGGCTGGTGGGCGCGGAGGTGCTGCTGGGCTGTTCGGTGCACAGCGTTGCCGCCGCCGTCCGCTGCGCGGACGCGGGCGCGGACTACGTGCAGGTGGGAACGCTCTTTGCGACCGATTCCAAACCGGGACGCGCGCCGGCCGGCCCGGGATTAGCGCGGAACGCGGCGGAAGCCGTGGACATACCCGTAATCGGCGTCGGCGGAATTACGGCGCGGAACGCGGCGGTGGTCATGGAGGACGGCGCGCACGGCGTGGCCGTGATCGGCGCGCTGCTCGATGCCCCGGATACGGCCGCGGCCGCCCGCGCCCTGGTCCGGGCCCTGGCGCAACTACCCGAACCGCGCATCTCATGACGCCGGCTCACGCGGCGTGACATGGTAGGCTCAGCGCCTGTCCCAGAAGTGATACCGGGGCGAACGGATGATGCCCGTGAACGAATCCGGGGAAACCAGACACATACGCATTACGGCGAACGGCGAGGCCCGCCAGGTGCCCGCCGGCACGACGCTGGCCGCCTTTCTGGATCAGAATGGCGTGCCGGCGCGGTTCATCGCCGTTGCCGTGAACCGCGAGGTGATCCGCCGCGCCGCGCATGAGGAAGTCGTGCTGCAAGAAGGCGACGTGGTGGAAATCGTGCGCATGGTCGGCGGCGGCGCCGGCGGGCGCTGAGCGGGAGCGCGCCCTGCGCCCGCAAGCCCGCCGCTCCCGCCGCGACAGGGGATGCAAACACCCTCTCCCCAGGGAGAGGGCCGGGGTGAGGGGAAACGGCGCTAGACCGGCCCAGCGCCACCAGTCAGCCAGGATTATGTAAAGACATTCACCGGAAACCGCAGAAAGCACAGACCCCATGTCCATGACCACCCAAGTCGCCATCGTCGGCGGCGGCATCATCGGCTGCGCCCTGGCCTTCGAATTGGCCAAGGCCGGGATGCAAGCGGACGTGTTCGAGCAAGAGCGCGTCGGCGGCCAGGCGCGCATCGCCGCGGCCGGCATTCTGGGCTCCGGCGTGGAGGACGACGACCGGGACTCATTCGCCAATCTGGCCGTGCGGTCCGCCCAACTCTATCCCGCTTTCGCGGCGGAACTCGAAGCAGTCACCGGACTGGACGCCACCTACACCCAATCCGGCGCGCTCACCGTCGTCTTTGGCAAGACCCAGGCGCTCTTCCTGGAGCACCAGGCGGAGGTCCTGGCCGCGCGGGGCCGGCGGGTGGAGTGGCTCGATGCCGAGGCGGTGCAACGCGCCGAGCCGCTGGTTGCCGCCAAAGCCCTCGGCGGGCTGCTCTTCCATGACGACGCCCACGTCTACGCGCCGCAACTCATGCACGCGCTCGCGCTGGCGGCCGTAGCCCGGGGCGTGACCCTGCACGAACACACGCCGGTGCACGACTTTCTGACCGCCGGCGAGCGCGTCACCGGTCTGCACACCGTCGCCGGCCCGGTGCATGCCGACCACGTTGTCATCGCCGCCGGCGCTTGGAGCCGCTTGCTCGGCGACCGCTTGGGCCTCACGCTGCCCTTGAAGCCGACCCGCGGCCAGGTGATGGTGCTGGAGACCTATGATCGTCCGCTGCGGCGGGTCGTCTTTGGCGCGGGTGGCTATCTGGCGCCCAAACAGGACGGCCGCATCGTCGTCGGGGCCACGGAAGAGGACGCCGGGTTCGCCCGCGAGAACACCGCCGGTGGTGTGGCGTCCCTCATCAAGATTCTGCAAAGGGTCGCGCCCAGCCTGGCCGACGCGCGGGTGGGCCACTTCAGCGCGGGCTTGCGGCCCACGCCGCCCGACCGGCTGCCTCTGCTGGGGCCCGTCGCCGGCCGGCCGGGCCTCTGGGTCGCCGCCGGGCACCACCGCAACGGCATCTTGCTGGCCCCGATCACCGCGCGCCTCATGCGCAATGCCATCTACGACGGCGATCTGGCGCCGTTGGAACCCTATTCTCCCGAGCGGTTCGCGACACGGTGAGCCAGTGTGCCCGGCCTACCCGGCAATCGCGGCGCGGCGCGCGCGCTGACACAGGGCACAGTTGGAGACCCTTGCGTTACCCCTTCCCTCTCGAGGGCTGACAGGGGTAGGCATTCTACATTCGACTCCACGTGTCATTCCGAGCGGAGCGCAGCGGAGAGAGGAATCTAAGGCTTTCGCTGCAAAAACGTCGGTTCTAGATTCCTCGCTCCGCTCGGAATGACACGTGCCTACCCCTGTCAGCCCCTTGAGGGGGAAGGTTGGGATGGGGGGGTGAAACGGATTGAAATCAAGCCAAATATCGTTGTAAGTGAGATCTGGATTCCGGCTTTGCGCCGGAATGACGGATTAATGCAAAGGTCTCAGACAGGCACAGAAAAACTCAGTTGGGCGTAGGAAAGAGGAAGGCGCATGACGGAGTCGAACGCAAACCAGCCGCCGCGCTCCAACGACTCGCTGGAACTTGTGCCGCGCACCGCGTTCAGCGGCCCGCGGCTCACGTTCGACTTCCCGCGCCTGGCAATCGGCGTCGCCGAGTACGAGGCCGGCCCGACCGGCTGCACGGTCTTCCAATTCGACCACGGGGCCACCGCCGCCGTGGACATTCGCGGCGGCGCGCACGCCACGCTCTATACCGAGGCGCTGCAAAACGGTGAAGGCCGCCTGGACGCCATCTGCCTGGCCGGCGGCTCGTTCTACGGCCTGGAAGCGGCTACGGGCGTGGCGGCGGAACTGCTCGCCCAGCGCGATTATTCGCCGCACTGGGGCAACATCGCCCTGGTCTCCGGCGCGATCATCTATGACTTCGGCCCCCGCGACAACGCCGTCTACCCCGACAAGGCATTGGGGCGCGCGGCGCTCAAAGCGGCACTTCCCGGCGTTTTTCCGCTGGGGCCGCGCGGCGCCGGCCGCTCGGCGACGGTGGGCAAGTGGCTGCAAGACCCCTACCAAAGCGAATCCGCCGGGCAGGGCGGCGCGTTCCGCGAGATCGACGGCGTGAAAGTGGCCGTCTTCACGGTGGTGAACGCGGTGGGCGCGCTGGTAGACCGCCAGGGGCGGGTGGTGCGCGGTTCCCGGGACCCGCGCACGGGCGCGCGGCCGCGGGTAGCCGACGCCGGTCTGCCGCCGCGCGGCAACACGACCCTGACCGTGGTCGTCACCAACCAATCCCTCGGCGGGTGGTCGCAGCGCCAACTGGCCCGCCACGTGCATACGTCCATGGCACGGGCGATCGAACCGCTGCACACCATCTCCGACGGCGACGTGCTCTACGCCGTAACCACGCACGAGATTCCGCAAGCGGAGGGTCTGAACGAGTACGTGCTGAGCGTGCTGGCGTCGGAGACGGCGTGGGACGCGGCGCTTGCTTCTTTCACCGCTGACGATGCGCGCACTGGGGATGCGGACAGCTAAGCGGGGTTCTGTGCGGTAGTTTGCCGCTGCCGCACGGCCTCGAAGAGCAGGATGCCCGCGGCCATGCCCACGTTGAGGGATTCGACCCCCCTGGCGAGCGGGATCGACGCGGCCGCGGTTTGCAGGCTGGTTCCCAACGCGCTGGCGCCGTGGGCCTCCGCGCCGACGATCAGCAGTGTCGGTTCGGTCCAATCGAGCGTATCGTAGCGCGCGCCCTCTCGCGCCGCCGCCGCGACCCGCTGCGGAAACCTGCCCGCCGCCTGGCGCGCGTCATCCTCGCTGCGGAGGTTGAGCAGCGTTGTGCGAAAGTGCGCGCCCATCGCGCCGCGCAGCACTTTGGGATTGTACGGATCGACGCTGCCGGGCCCAAAGAGCACACCGCCGGCGTTGGCGGCCGCGGCGGCGCGCAGGATCATACCGGCGTTGCCGGGGTCTTGCACGCCGTCGAGCAGCACGGCCAGGTTGGTTGCGGCCGGCAGCGCCGACTCTGCCGGCATGGAACAGACCGCCGCGACACCCTGGGGCGAGGCGGTATCCGCCAAAGCCGCGAAGATGTCCGGCGCGACGTGGATGAGGGCGTAGTCGCCGGGGTCGTCCAGGTTTTCGAGAAACACACGGCTGCGGGCGTGGGCGGCCAGCATTTCGGGACAGGCGAAAAGCGCCGCCACGCGCCCGGCGGCAAGCGCCTCCTCCACCAGACGCACTCCCTCCACCACGAACGCCCGCTCCTCCCGCCGCTGCCGCGAGGATTGCAGCAACGCCCGCGCCCGCTTGATCTGCGGGTTGTCCTTGCTCATGATGTAGTGCGGAATGGCATTCATGCTATTCACAGCGCGTTCATGCTATACACGTATCACAGGGGCTTGTCCCTGATGTTGTTGCAACTATGTAGCGCGGGGGCTCGTCCCCCGCCTCTTGCTCCCCGCGCGCGGCGGCTATGGACGTATCGCAGGGGCTTAGCCCTAATGCTGTCGCATCAATCTAACCCTCTCCCCCAGGAGAGGGAACCTGTCGTAGCGCGGGGGCTCGTCCCCCGCCTGATGCAGCGTCCTCTCTCGTAGCGCGGGGGCTTGTCCCCCGCCTCCTGCTCTCTCCCATGCGGCGGGGCGACGGCGGACGCAGGTTACAAACCTGCGCTACCGGAATTGTCGCACGCCGACACCGCAATGTCCCTTGCCTCGAATCTTTCTGCCACACCTACCAGGCCCGTCCCCCCTCACCCTAACCCTCTCCCCCAGGAGAGGGAATCTGTCGTAGCGCGGGGGCTTGTCCCCCGCCTCCTGCCTTCCATGTGCGACGGCGGGCGCAGGTTACAAACCTGCGCTACCGGAGCGGCACTGCCTGCGCCAGTTGTTCTCATGACAATAACGGGCAGGTCTCCACACAGCCTAACACACCGGGCGCGCTCGGCCGGCGGCCCGATATTGTCGCAATAGATCTGATGAGCACTGTACTACCCGTTCGTGCTGAGCCCGTCGAAGTATGAACCGGTAGTACAAGTGCTCTACAACCAACCCGCCGTCCATACTTCGGCAAGCTCAGCACGGGCCTTTCGACAGGCTCAAGGCGAACGGCTGCGTGCGGGTTCAGCCGATTCTCAAGTTCTGGAGAAACAATGTCGCGCATGACGCTTTACGCGACGCCACTGAGCCGGCGGCCTGGCGCTTTCTACTCCTCCGGCCCGCCCAGGAGCGTCCGCAGAGCCGTGCATTGGGTGAGGAACGCCGGCGCCGAGCGGTAGGCGTGGGGATCGTCGTGGGTATTCTCGAAAATCGTCGTCGCGGCGGTGGGCGGCTGGGCCAGCGCCAGCACCCTTTGGCCGAGAAAGACCGCCTCCTCGATATTGTGCGTCACCAGCACCGTCGTCAGGCCGTGTTCCACAATCAACTCCAGGACCACGTGTTGCAGGCGCTCGCGGGTGAGGGCGTCCAGCGAGTTGAACGGCTCGTCCATCAGCAGCAGGTTCGGCTGGAAGACCAAGGTGCGGGCGATGGCCGCGCGCTGGCGTTGGCCGCCGGAGAGTTGGGCGGGATAGTGGTCGCGCAGCGCCGCGATGCCGAGCCGCTCCAGCCAGTAGGCTACCTGTTCCTCCTGCTGGGCGCGCGGCGCGCCGCGCAATTGCAGGCCCAGCCGCACGTTGTCCCACACCGTCGCCCAGGGCAGCAGGCCGTAGTCTTGCAGGATCAGGCCGGTCGTGCTGCTGGGGCGCGGCTTGCCCACGGCGCCGCCGTCCACGCGCACGCTGCCCGCCTGGGGTTGCCGCAGGCCCGTGAGCAGGTAGAGCAGCGTGGACTTGCCGCAACCGGAGGGGCCGATGACGGACCAGGCCTCGCCGGGCGCGATTCGCCAGCAGAAGTCCCGGAAGATTGGCTGGCCTTCACGGTAGGCGAAGGTGACGCCGTGGAGTTCCGCGCGGGGCGTGGCGGCGGTCTCAGCGGCGGGTCTGTCCGCCTGCCGCGCGGTCTGGGGCTGCGCGCTCATGCACCCGCTCCCGTCTCCATGCTGGTGAAACCGCGTCACTTGGCGGGCGGACACGCGACAGAGACACCGCGCCGGCCTGCGCTTCGACAGGCTCAGCGCGAACGGCTCAGATTGCGACCGCGCTTACACTCAGCGCAAGGGCCACACACTGCAAACGCGCTTTCGCTCAACACGAACGGCGTACGTCCTATACCCGCTTGCGCTTAAAACGAACGGCGCACATCGTGAGCCTGCTTGCGCCCGGCGCGAACGGCGCTCTTCGTGAGCCCGCCTGCGCTCAGCGCAAACCAATGGCAATGAAAATCGGGTGCGCTGAACGCAAACGGCGCACATCGCAAGACCGCTTGCGCCCGGAGCGCCCGCCGTTCGCCGCCTATCCCGGCAGGAACCGCGTATCCACCAGTTTTTCGTAGGGTATCGCCTCTTGCAGCAGGCCGCGCTCCACCGCCCATTCTCCCACCGCCTCGAACTCCGCCTGGGGCACCACCGCGGGCGCCGGGAACTGGGGCACGGAGAACGTGCCGGCCAGGGGCGGTGGAATGCGGCCGCGCGCTTCCATCAATTCCTGATAGTTGCCCGGCTCGCTGTTGATGCGGCTGACGCCGGCCTCGAAGCCGTTCATGAAGCCGCGCACGGTATCCTCATGGTTGGCGATGACCTCGCTGCGGAACGAGAGCAGCGACGCGCCGAACTGGGTCTCGGCATCGTCCATGATCAGGCGCGAGCCGCCCTGCAACATGCTGAAGCTGACCAGGGGCTCCGGCAGCACGGCGGCGGTCACGTTGCTCTGGTTCAGCATCTCCAGGCGCAAGGGAATGCTGGGCACCGCCAGTTTCTCCACGTCGTCGTGCCCCAGGCCCACCGTGCCGAGCATGCGGTCCAGCACGTACTCGATGATCGTGTTGGGCGAGATGGCGATCTCTTTTCCCTTCACGTCCTCGATCTTCTCGATGTCGGACTCTTTGCTGGCCAGCAGGGCGAACAGCGAGAGTTGCGGCGTGGAGCGCAGAATCACGCGCACGTTGCGGGTGAAGTCCTGCTCGCGGTTGAGGGCGGTTGCCGAAACGAAGTCGTTGAGCACGCCGTCCACCTGCTTCGAGGTGTAGGCCGTGTCGCGCTCCAGGGCGCTGGAAAACGGCACCAGTTCCACTTCCAGGTTTTCCGGGAACAGGCCTTCCTGTTCGGCCACGTAGACCGGCAGCATGTCGATCAGCGGCAGGTCGCCGATGCGGAGTTTCGCCGGTTCCGCCGGGGCCGCCGGTTCTGCCGCATCGTCAGGCGTTACCGTCACCTGGCCGCAGGCCGCCAATATGGGGAGCGCCAGCGCGCCGGCCGCCGCGCCGCGCAGCAGTGTCCGTCGTGTCAGAGCCACAGTTCCATCCTCCTTCGATTGCGTAGGCTTGCGTGCAGCATACCGCACTTGTGAAGGAAAACACAATCTCCGCCGGTACGCGCAAGGCCGGCCCACCCTCGAGCCCTTTTCCCGCCGCTATGCCGCCGGCCGGCGCCGCCAACGTATTCTTTGCGGCATCGTAACGCGCCGGCGACGCCCTTCCGCACCCTGGTATGAATCTCTACACGGCTTGGCGCGCGGTGTCGGGGCACGGCGTGTCGTGCCTCTACACCCGATGCTCGTACACTCTCAAGTCAGCTTCCGGTACCATAGCGGCAAGTGGCGGCGCAAGCGGTAATGGCTGAAACCAACCGCAGTGCATTCAGGAGGAGTTCTCCATGCGTGATGCGCGTAACGGCAGCGCACCTACCGGTCCCACGTTTGCGGAAATCGTCGACCGCCGTCTGACCCGGCGCGCGGCGCTGGCCGGCGCGGCCGCAGCCGTGCCGGTAATGGTCTTTGGCGGCGCCCTGGCCCACGCCCCCAGCGCCGCCGCCTACATTGGCGAGTCCATAGGCTTCAGCCCGATTGCTTTAAGCGAGGAAGACACCGTGCTCGTGCCGCCGGGGTACTCCTGGAAGACGCTCATTCGCTGGGGCGACCCGCTCTTCCCCGAAGCGCCGGCCCTGGACCTGGACAACCAAAGCCAAGCGAGCCAGGAGCGGCAGTTCGGCTACAACAACGACTTCGTGGGCTTCTTCCCGCTGCCCGACTACCGGTATCCGGTCTCCGACCGGGGCCTGCTGGCGGTGAGCCACGAGTACGTAAACCCCGAACTCATGTTCCCGGCATACGACGGCGAGAACCTTACCGAGAAGCAGGCAGCGGTGGAAATGGCCGCCCACGGCGCCACCGTGATCGAGGTGTTTGAGGCAGCCGGTGAGTGGCTCTACAGCAGGCGCTCCGCCTTCAACCGCCGTATCACGGCGGAGACCGCAATGGCAGTGACCGGCCCCGCCGCCGGCCACGAACTGCTGCAAACGACGGCCGATCCCACCGGCGCGAACGTGCTGGGCACGCTGAACAACTGCTCCGGCGGCAAGACTCCCTGGGGCACGGCGCTGCTGGCCGAGGAGAACTTTCAGGACTACTTCGGCAACGCCGGCGGCATCGACGCCTGCGACCCGCGCCGCGCCGTCCACGAACGCTACGGCCTGCCGGCCGCCAGCAGCGAACTGGGCTGGGAGAAATTCCACGACCGCTTCGACGCGAGCAAGGAGCCGAACGAGCCTTTTCGCTTCGGCTGGATCGTGGAAATCGATCCCTATGGCCCGGATTCAACGCCGAAGAAGCACACCGCGCTCGGCCGCTTCCGCCACGAGGCCGCCACCGTGGTGATCGCGCCGGACGGGAAAGCCGTGGTCTACTCCGGCGACGACCAGCGCTTCGATTACATGTACAAGTTCGTCAGCAGCCGCGCGTACGATCCCCACGACCGGGCGCATAACCTCACGCTGCTGGAGGAAGGCGACCTGTACGCGGCCAGGTTCGAGGAAGGCGGGACCGGCTGCTGGCTCAAGCTTGCGGCGGGCGAGGGTTGCCTGGCCGATTGGTCCGCCGCCGACGTGCTCATCAACACCCGCGGCGCGGCGGACCTGCTGGGCGCGACGCCCATGGACCGCCCGGAGGACATCGAGACGAACCCGGTGACGGGCAAACTCTACGCGGTGATGACCAACAACACCGAGCGCGCGGAAGGCGACACCGACGCCGCCAATCCACGCGGCCCCAACGCCTTCGGCCACATCATCGAGATTACCGAAGAGGCCGATGACCCGACTGCGGCGGCGTTCACCTGGGACATCTTCATTCTCTGCGGCGATCCCGAGATCGAGGAACATCGAGCCTACTACGCCGGCTACGACATGACGAAAGTCAGCCCGTTCGCCAATCCGGACAACGTCGCGTTCGACGCGCGAGGCAACCTGTGGATTGCCACCGACGGCCAACCGGAACGCCTGGGCAAGAACGACGGCGTGTTTGCGGTGCCCACCGTGGGCGCGGAGCGCGGCTACGCGCGGCAGTTCGTGAGCGCGCCCGCGGGCGCGGAAATCTGCGGGCCGGAGTTCACACCCGATAACCGCGCCTTCTTCTGCGCCATGCAGCACCCGGGCGAAGGCGGTACCATCGCGGCACCGACCAGCACGTGGCCGGATAATACCAGCCCAGCCAAACCGAGCCTGGTGGTGGTGACGAAAGCCGGCGGCTCGCGTGTGATCGGGTCGTAGGCGGCAGATCTCCCGCGCAGGCAGCATGTCTGCCGCTTGCGCGGCAGGAGTCCCGCTAGCGGTGGTACCTCAGATGATCCGGCAAGGCCTCCGGGAACCCCAGCAGCGTCAGCGCGCGGCCCACGCTGAAGTCCACCATGTCCTGGATGTTGCGGGGGTGGTTGTAGAAGGTGAGCATGGGCGGCACGATGGTCACGCCGAGCCGGGCGAGCTTGAGCCAGGATTCCAGGTGAATTGCCGAGAGCGGGGTCTCACGGGGCATGAGCACCAGGGGCCGCTTTTCTTTCAGGGTCACTTCCGCCGCGCGGTGCAGCACGTTCGTGCAAATGCCGTTGGCAATCGCCGCCGCCGAGCCGGTGCTGCACGGCACGATGATCATGCCCGCCGTAAGCAGGCTGCCGCTGGCAATCAGCGCGGCCTCGTCGCCTACGTCCACCACCGTTACGTCACCATGGTCCGACCAGCGCGCGGCGGCGTCTTCCAGCGACTCGTCCAACTCCTGCCGCCAGACCAGCCGGCCGTTGTTGCTGCACGTCACGTAGAGCGGCACGCCGTGTCCGGCAAGCCACGTCACGCAACGCTCCGTCAACGCCGCGCCACTGGCCGCCGTAATGCCGACGACAACGGGCAAATGCGGAATACTGCTATTCACGTACGCGCCTCTTCTCATCTGGGCCACGTGCCGGCCGCGGTCCGTATCAATACCGATTGAGGACAGACGGCTATTCCATTCCCACAGCGCGGCAAACGGCGCTGTCTCCATAGAACGGAAGGGAAGCAAAACATAAGCAAGGATTTCCGTGCAAATAGAGAAGCCTATTGAAGGAACGCTGGCAGGCTACTTTCTTCGCGCTACATAGTCTCTGAAAACGATGAAGAGCGCCGACAATATCCCCCCGCCGAACGCCGCTTCCACCTTGTCGACCTGCTGCGCCGTCATCCACGTCCACTCTTCACGGCCTATGTAGTGCCAGAGCATGACGACCATAAGCACCGCGCCGATAGCTGCCAGGAAATACGGGGCGACTATCGCAACATAGACAATGCCGTCATTCAAAGCATTCCTGAGTCTCTCCGATCGCTGAAACTCTCCGGCTTCGAGCCTCTCCTCAATCGAACCTCTGCTGAATGAGTCTTCTTCACGGGGCTCATCGCCTTCCGGAATTGGCTGCGTTACATCCGGGACCTGTTTACTCATGATTCTCTTGTGGATTGATCGTAGAGACCAGCGTAATACGCTTCAATCATAGGATCAGGTATTACGGCGCTCTTACCCCATTGATGCCAAACTTGGTGCCAGGGAGTTCCGGGAGCATGGGTAATTGCGGACAACTGTCTGGCAGTGTACTTTCCGTAGACTTTCCAAACTTGATCCATGAGGTCCTTCTGGGTAGGGCTGTACTCTTCATCCGCAATGCTGATCGGGCGGTTGATCGGCTCGCCGCCGTAACGCCGCAGACTGCGGTACACGTCGCGCACGACCGGGCCGTAGCGCCACGCCTCAACCGGTTGAAACTGCAGCGGTTCATGATAGAGGCCAAGCATCCACGCATGGGAGAAGTACACCAACTTCATGACCTTCAAGTGCGTAATCGGGCTGTTGGCGTCGCTTGCGCGGCGCAGCAGTTCATTGGCTACGCTTCTGGCATCGTGTTCCATGGTGCTATCCTCTTGCGAATACGCCCTTTCATAGTAGCATTCTACCACACGATTCCTAACGCGCCCCGAGAGGTCAGCAACGCCGCAATCCTGCCAGGAGACGAAGATTCTACAGGCCCGCGCAGCTTGTCGCGTGCTGCGTTGGGCAAGGCGAGATGCGCCCGCGTCAGACTTACTGCCAACAGGCGTTAGCCCGCCCTCCAATTGATCAGTGAAACTTTCCGCGGCCCAATATCGGCAGCGTCATCACCACCTCGTCGCCGTGGCAGAGGTGGTACTCGTCGTGGACGGCAATCGTGGTGTCGCCGTGCATGGGCAGGAGTTCCACCGGATCGCCGGGGCGGATGGGGTGGCCGGTATCTTCCAGGCGGATGCAGGCGTTTTCCTCGCCTTCCCTATAGAAGTCGGCGTTCGGGATGCCGAGCACCTGCGGCATGCCGAACTCATTGGTGAGCGACTTCATGCCCACGTCCACCACCACGCGCTCCGGTGTGGGGCGGCTGATCACGGTGCAAATCACGGTGAGCGCGCAGCGAAACTCAGGCCGCAGCGGACGGTAGCGCCCGTCCATGAAGACGTAGGAACCGGGCTGAAGTTCGGTGATGCCCGGATAGGCGCCGGTGACGTCGTAGGTGCCGGTGCCGGCGGCGGAGACGGTCTCCACGGGAATGCCGTGAGCACGGATCAACTCGGCGGTGCCCACAAGTTTCTCCTGGTCGGCTTGCGCCATCCGCCGGCGTTCATCCGCGTCCTCGATGAACATGCAGTGGCCCTCGTAGCCCATCACGCCCGCAAACTCCACGCTTTCCAGTTCCATGATGCCCCGCGCCAGCGCCAGCGTGGGTTCACCGGGGGCCGTGCCGCAGCGTTGCGAGCCGCTGTCCACCTCGATGAGCAGCCGCAGCGTGGCGCCCGCGTCCATGGCGGCGCGCGCGGCGGCCGCGGCGCACGGCAGGCTATCCACCGCCAGCGTGATGGCGGCGTAGTGCGCCAGCCCCGCCAGTTGGCGCAACTTGCGCGGATCGGCAATCTCGTTGGTGACGAGAATGTCCTTGACGCCGCCCGCCACCATCACTTCCGCCTCACTGAGTTTCGCCACGCAGACGCCCACCGCGCCGTGGCCTAGCTGCATGTGGGCAAAGAACGGGTGCTTGTGCGTCTTAGCGTGAGGGCGCAGGTCAACTCCGGCGCCGTTGGCGAAATCCTGCATGGCGCGTAGATTGTGGCCGACCGCCTCCATATCGATGCAAAGCGCCGGGGTTGGGAGATCGAGTTTATTCACGGTGTGCTTACTCCATGGAATGTTTGGTCGCTGAAAGAGGCCGCCTTGCCCGCTTTGCGCTTGTGGTTGTCTGAAAGAACAACCGGCGGATGGCCGTGAGAGACTTCGTAACGATTCGTCCGTTCACGCTGAGCCTGTCGAAGCGTGAACGGAGGCATTGCGGGTTGATTTGGCCCAAAGCATATAGCCGCCCGCGTACGATTGTATCAGAGGCGCTTCTGCAGTCATCGTAGCAAGCTTGTTCATGGGGGTCTTGCGCAATACCCGTACGCCAAACCAATCGACCGAATACGGTATACTCCTAACAACGCGAGCAACGGCAAACGCAGGAAACCCGGTATGAATCACTTTGGAGGTAATTGCACACCATGGTTATCGATGTCCACACGCACACGTGCCGCGGGCGGTGGAGTATGGGCAACGCCATCACCATGTCGGCGGACCAGATGGTGAACCGCATGGACAAGATGGGCGTGGATATGTCGGTGCTGCTGCCGCTGGAGAGTCCGGAATCGTTTCCGGAGTACTTCCTGACGGCAGAGGCGTTGGAAGATTGGCGGCGGTACCCGGAGCGGTTCATCCCGTTTGGCGTCATCGATCCGCGCAACTCCGTGAACAAGCGCATGTTGCTGGAAAGAATGCTCGCGCGCGGCATCATGGGCTTTGGCGAGCACAAGAACGGCCTGGCGATCGACGATCCCCGCAGCATCGAGCTTTTCTCCCTCGCCGGCGAGTTCGACCTGCCGGTGATGCTGCACCTGGACCTGAATCTCTGCACCGACGAGGACGGCCAACCGGGCATGGAGCGCGTGCTCAAGGAATGCCCGAATACCATCTTCATGGGTCACGGCCCGGCGTGGTGGGCGGAAATCTCCGCCGACTTCAAGCGCGCCAGCAGGATCGGCTATCCCCCGGGCAAGGTCGTACCCGGCGGCAGCACGGAACGCCTCTTGCAGGAATACCCCAACATGTACGGCGACCTTTCGGCCGGCTCCGGCTACAACGCCATTTCCCGCGACCTGGACTTTACCGAAGGCTTCATCCAGCGCAATTGGCAAAAGCTCATGCTCGGCACCGACTACCTCCATCCCTGGCAACCGCTGCCGCAGGTGGAGTTCCTGCGCGAGTTCCCCATGAGCGACGAGCAACGCACGGCCATCATGGGCGGCACGGCGGAGAAGGTTATCTTGAAGGATAAGCATCTGCACACCAAGAAGCGGTAGATCGCCTTTCATCCACCTAATCGGTGGGTCAACCCGTCACTCCGGCGGAAGCCGGAGTCCAGTTGGAGACCTCTTCATAGCCCCTTCCCCCTCGATGGGGAAGGTTGGGATGGGGGTGAAATGGCTTGACTTCATGCTGCTTTTAGTTGCAAGAGTGCCCTGGAATCCGGCTTTCACCGGAATGACGAAGTTACGCAAGAGTCTCAGTTGGAAGGGACCAGAGATGAAATCCGCGTCCGCCGCAAGAGCGATATTCCACGGGAATGACGGCAATGCGGGAGATCTGATACGCCAACGATGATCCATGAACCGTGGTAGGGGCACGACATGTCGTGCCCCTACCACGGGCGCACCCCACCCGTGGTTGCGCCCCTGCCGCGGGCGCGTCCCGATGGTGAGCGCAGAGCGGCGGCCGCAATCAACCGACAGGAGAAGAGGAACATGGCAACGAAAATCGAACGCCTGGCCGTAGACGGCGGCGAGCCGGTGCGCGCGGCCCCGCTGGAGACCGGCTATCCCGGCGCGCGGCTCATCGGCGATGAGGAACGCGAACTTGTGCTGGACGTGCTGGAGAAGCGCGCGCCGTTCCGCTTCTACGGCGTCAACGAGCCGGACAAGGTAACGGCCCTGGAGCACGAGGCCGCCCGCATGATGGGCGCGTCCTACGCGCTGGGCGTGACCTCGGGCACCGCGGCCTTGAAAGTAGGATTGAAGGCGCTGGACATCGCGCCCGGCGACGAGGTCATCGTGCCGGCGCTTACCTTCATCGCCTCGCCCGGCACCGTCGCGGCGCATCACGCGATTCCGGTCTTCGCCGACATCGATGAATCGTACACCCTCGACCCCCACGACATCGAGAACCGCATCACGTCCCGCACCCGCGCCATCATGCCGGTGCACACCAGCGGCGTCGCGGCGGAGATGGATACCATCATGGAAATCGCGCGGCGGCACGATCTGCGCGTGATCGAGGACTGCGCCCAGTCGGCGGGCACGGCCTACAAGGACAGGCCAATTGGCGCCTGGGGCGACGTGGGCGCGTTCAGCCTCCAGGTGAACAAGATCATCACCGCGGGCGAGGGCGGCATCGTGACCACCAGCGACCCGGCGATGTTCGAGCGGGCCGTGCGCTACCACGACCACGGCAACTACCGCTTTGGGCGCATGACTATCGAGACGAGCGCGCCGGACGACACCATGGGCGACTTGACCGCCTACCCGCCGGCGCAACTCGACGCCTTTCCGGGCGAGGTCTACCGCATGGGCGAACTGGCCGGGGCGCTGGCGCTGGCGCAACTCCGCAAACTGCCGGGCATCATCGACCGGATGCGGCGCGCCCACGACACCATCAAGAGCGATATCGAGGGACTGCCCGGCGTGACGCCGCGCCGCCTGCCCGATCCCAACGGCGTCGCCGGCGTGGCGCTCGGCCTGCTCTTGGATGATCCGGCCGACACCGGACCGTTCGTGAAGGCGCTCCGCGCGGAGGGCATTCCGGCGCGGCACGTCTACGGCGGCAAGCCGGTCTACACGATCGAGGCGCTGCAAAACTACCGCCCGGCGGTGGGCGCGCTCACCCAGGAATACGCCCCCGGCCTCTGCCCGCGCACGGAATCAATCATGGCCCGCGCCGTGCTCATCGCCATCGCGCCCGGCTACACCGACGCCGATTGCGCCGACGTGGCGCAGGCGCTCTGGAAGGTCGCCACGCAGATGCTCGTCTGAGTCTGGGGCGTACTCAGTTGGTGAGTTGCTTCATCACTGCAAAGAAAACGGCTGATTGAGCCGTTCTCGCTCCGGTAGCGCAGGTTTCCAACCTGCGCCCAGACATGTATTTCGCCAGCGCAAGCCGGAATCCAGAGGCGGGGGACAAGCCCCCGCGCTACGCTTGCGCTATTCCCTCTCCCGGGGCTGACAGGGGTAGGCAATCAGCTATCGACCTACTCGCAATCAATGGAAAATCGACTTGGCTACTGTCATTCTGAACGTAGCGGAGCGGAGTGAAGAATCTAAGGCGGTAGGTTTGCGCTGGCACACACTTTAGATTCTTCGTCGCTGCGCTCCTCAGAATGACAGATGGAGGCCGAATGACAGGTGGAGGCCGGACGGACCATAGAGCTACAGTCATGTTTTGCCTACCCCTGTCAGCTCTCCCGGGAGAGACCCTTGCGGTACCTCGCTGAGAGGCGAAAATTCTCCCTCTCCCTGGGGAGAGGGCCGGGGTGAGGGGAAGAATCGCATACTCAGCACATATAAGGGTAGGGGCACGACATGTCGTGCCCCTACCCATAATTGCATGCCATTGTGTTCAGCGTCCGTGCGCGCCGGGATTCGTGGTTACCCTTTCCGGCTTGCCGCTACCCGGCACGACATGTCGTGCCCCTACGCCTTTGCATATGCCACTCGCCTACGGCCCCGCATTCACCGTCTCCGGCTTGCCGCTCTCCAGCGAGCGCAGGCCCGCGGCCAGGGTCGCCACGGTCTTCGCACCTTCCAGGGCGTCCACCAATGGGGTCGCGCCGCTGCGGATGCAATCAACCAAGTGCGTGAGTTCATCCAGCACCGGATGACCGATGGTGCGCCGGAAAGGGAGAATCTGGGCGTCCGCCTGGCCCTCGATGCCCCAGTTCAGCCAGAGTTTCGCTTCCATATCCAGCGTATTGGCGAGCATGGTGCCTTCCGCGCCGTAGGCGTTGAAATTGACCACGTGCCCCGGCACGCGGCGGATGGCGGACGTCTCCCACACCTTGCCCAGACAGCCGTTCGCAAACTTGAGGATGCCGATGTACGTATCCGGCAGGGGAAACTCCGGTGTGCTGGCGCATTTATTGGCGTAGAGCGTGATTTCGGCCACGTCGCCGGCCACCCACCGGACCAGATCCATGGGGTGTACGCCGCCGCCGTACCAGGCGTTCTGCGGATGCACCGGGTCTTTCCGCCACGGCGTGCGCTTGTAGACCCCGCGCATGTCGTGGATGTAGTCGCTCTCCACGAAAAAGAGTTCGCCCAGCCGTCCCTCATCCACGAATTGATGCAGCGCCGCGAACTGGGGCACGAAGCGGTTCACGTTGCCCACGCCGAACCGCACGTCGGCCGCTTCAACTCGCTGCACTAAGTCCCAGGCGTGCGCCTCGTTGACGGTCATGGGCTTCTCGCACAGGACGTGCTTGCCGTGGGCCAGCGCGGCCAGACAGTGCTCGTAGTGCAGGTGGTCCGGCGTGCAGACCGAAACCGCGTGCACGTCGTCCCGGCTCACGGCCGCTTCCACGTCGCTCGTCGCGGCGATGCCGTCGAATTCCTCCCGCGCCTGCGCCAGGCGCTCCTCGTCCGTATCGCAGACTGCCGCAATCCGCACGCCGGGTATCTGCCGATAGGCGCGCAAATGACTGCGCCCCACGCCAAGACCGATAACGGCTACGCCAAGTTCGTCCATGATCACTCTCTCCGGAGGTGCGCTTTAGGCTCGCTACAAGTGTCCACGCAACGCGCTGTCACATTTCACCCCAACCGCTCCTTCCCCACGCCGTACTGGCGCCAGGACACTGCCCACGCTCCTACGGCAACCGGCCGCTGGGTACCGGATATTCCTCATCCTCCGGGTCCAGCGCCGGGGGTGGGGGGAGCGTGTCGTCGTTTGCGCCGATGGGCAGGGGTTCCTGGTCGCCTTCCAGGTGCACCTGTTTGCCGGCTTGGACGAAGGCCGCGAAGAGCGGGTGGGGGCGGTTGGGGCGGGACTTGAACTCCGGGTGAAACTGGCTGCCCAGGAAGAAGGGGTGGTCGGTCCGTTCCATGATTTCCGCCAAGCCGCCTTCCGGCCAGACGCCGCTCACCCGGAAGCCATGGGCCGCCAGCGCGTCCTTGTAGCGGTCGTTCACCTCCCAGCGGTGGCGGTGGCGCTCATGCACCAGGGACTCGCCGTAGGCCGCGGCGGCAAGCGTGCCCGGTTCCAGCGCGCACGGGTACGCGCCCAGCCGCATGGTGCCGCCCTTGCGGGTTATGCCGCGTTGGCTCTCCATCTGGTCGATTACCGGCAGCGGGGTATCCGGGTCGAATTCGGTGCTGTTGGCCTGCGCGCCCAACACCGCGCGGGCGCACTCGATGACGGCAACCTGCAAGCCGAGGCACAGGCCCAGGTAGGGAATTGCGTTTTCGCGGGCGAAGCGCGCCGCCGCAATCTTGCCCTCGATGCCGCGCGGGCCAAAGCCACCCGGCACCACAATGCCGCGCACGTCGCCCAGGTGCGCTTCCGGCCCATCCGCTTCCACGTCCTCGGCGTTCACCCACTTCAGGTCCAGGTGCGCCCTATGCGCGATGCAGGCGTGCCGCAGGGCCTCCGCCACGCTCAGGTAGGCGTCCGGCATCTGCGTGTACTTACCAACGATGGCTATGCGCAACGGACGGTAGTAGCCGTTGACGTGCGCCACGATCTCTTCCCAGACGGATAGGTCCGGCGCCCGCTCCGGCAGGCGCAGGGACTGCGCCAGCACCGCGCCGACGCCGATATTCTCCAGGTAGAGCGGCACCTCGTAGATGGAGGAGAAGGTGACCAGCGGGATGACGGACGGTTCGTCCACGTCGCAGAAGAGCGCAATCTTCTCGCGCAGTTCCGGCGGCATTTCATAGTCGGAGCGGCAGATGATCATATCGGGCTGAATGCCGAGACGCCGCAGTTCCTGCACGCTGTGCTGGGTGGGTTTCGTCTTCAACTCGCCGGTGGTGGCGATGTGGGGAAGCAAGGTTACGTGGATGTAGAAGATGTTCTCTCTGCCAAGGCTGCGCCGGAGTTGGCGGATGCTCTCGATGAAGGGCAGGCTCTCGTAATCGCCCACCGTGCCGCCCACCTCCACGATTACCACCTCGGCGTTGGAGGTTTCTCCCACGCGCATGATGCGTTCGCGAATCTCACCCGTGACGTGGGGGATCATCTGCACCGTGCCGCCCAGGAAGTCGCCGCGCCGCTCCTTCTCGATTACGTGCTCGAACACCTGGCCCGCGGTCACGTTGCTCTCGCGGGTGAGGTGCTCGTCGATGAAGCGCTCGTAATGGCCCAGGTCCAGGTCGGTTTCCGCGCCGTCTTCCGTCACGAACACCTCGCCGTGCTGGTAGGGGCTCATGGTGCCGGGATCGACGTTGAAGTAGGGGTCGAGCTTCTGGATGGAGACGCGGATGCCCCGGCTCTTGAGCAGGCGCCCGATGGCGGCCACGGCCACGCCTTTGCCCACGGAGGAGACGACGCCGCCGGTTACGAAGATGTGCTTGGCATTGCGCCGCTTGTCTCTCATCGCTCTCCTTACTTCCGCGCGGCGGTTTCGCGGCTCTGCGCGGCGGCCTCGCGGCTCTGCGCGGCGGCCTCGCGGCTCTGCGCGCCGGTTTCGCGCCCTGGCGCGCCGGTTTCGCGGCTCTGCGCGGCGGCCTCGCGGCTCTGCGCGGCGGCCTCGCGGCTCTGCGCGCCGGTTTCGCGCCCTGGCGCGCCGGTTTCGCGGCGGATTTGCGCCCGGCATTCCAGCACGACCAAGGTATTCTGGCCCAACCCGCCCCGGCGGCGCGTATTGAGCGAGGTTTGCGGTTCCGGCAATTTCGTGCCCAGTTCGCGCGCCAACCGCCCCAGCGCGTGAAAACGGTCATCGGGCGCGTCCGGCAGGCTGTAGTACATCGGAATCAGCGCCTTCGGCTCAAGTTCGCTGGCCAGATCCGACACCGCTTGCACGCCGATCCGCTCCGGCCCGCCCACCGGCAGCAGCAGCACGTCCACGTTGCCAATGTCCTCGATCTGCGCGGCGGACGGCATCTGCCGCGGCAGGCCCAGGTGGCAGACCGTCGTGCCTTCCAGTTCGAAGACGAAGGCCGTCACCGGCGCGTGAGCCGGCGCCTGCGAGTCTGTGGAGGACTGGCCGCGCCCGTCCATAGGCACGCCCCAGATGAAGATGCCGCCGATTTCGTACTCGCCCGGCCCGGCGAGACGGATGCAGTCGTTCGCCCGGGTGACGGCGGTGTCGTCGCAGAGGGTGGGATCGCTGAGCGTGACGATGCCGGCGGTGAACTTGGGCGGTCGAAGCGCGGGGGTGGGCGGGTATGGGTCGGCAATCACCGTCCCTAGCTGGCTGCGCAAGCGGAAACATCCGTTGCCGTACCAGGAAATCTCCACGCCAATCTACACTCCGGGGCTAGTGGAAAGAAGCCAAAGTGGAAAAGAGTCCGAATGACCATGAGCATTCTACCACACCGCCCCACGCGGCGAAAGCGGGGGCTTCACGCAAGGCGCTCCACTGGAAGACCTTTGCGTAACCCCGGTCGGCGCGCATTGAAACTCCCTCTCCCTGGGGAGAGGGCCGGGGTGAGGGAGAATCCTCGTCGGCTCGGCCCCATTCCGCAAGGTTTAGGCACGACTCGCCGCACAATATCCCCTCACCCTAACCCTCTCCCCCAGGAGAGGGAACTGTTCGCCTCTCCGCGAAGTTTTGCAAAGGTCTCCGCTGGGAGAGCGGCTCACTGCCGCGCGTCTTCCAGCAGTTTCACAATCGCCCGCTTGCGCAAGCGCCGCGCGTACTGCGCGGGCGTTTCGCCTTCCCGGGATTGCAGCGCAAGATCCGGCGCGAACGCCAGCACCAGTTCGACGAGGCGCCGGTTCTTGGCCGCCGCATGGTGCAGCGGCGTCTTGCCGGACCAATCCTGGCGATTTGGGTCGGCCCCGCTCTCCAGCAACGCCCGCGCCAAGGCAAGGTCACCGTTCACAACCGCCCGGTGGAGCGCGGTACCGCCGTGATGCCCGGCGGGGGCGTTCGCGTCCGCGCCGCGCGCCAGCAGCAACTGGGCAATGAGCGCACGCGCGTCCGCGCTGGAGCACTCCGCGCACAGGGCCAGCGCAGTGTGGCCGTTGTGGTTCTCAGCATCCACCGGCGCATCGCGCGCCAGCAGGAAGGCGACCGCGTCGCGATTGCCCCCAATTACCGCCGCGTGCAGCGGCGTGTTGCGCCAGCGCCCGCCCGCGGCCGTGGGCCGGAGCAGCGCCGGATTTGCCGCCAGCATCTCCTCCAGCAGCGGAATATCGCCAAGCGCCGCGGCATGGTGCACGGTCGGCGTCAGGCCGCGCTCCACAAAATAGCGGAATATCTCGGAGTGCCCGCCGTACGCCGCCGCGTCCAGCAGAGACCGTCCGTGATAGGTATGGCGCGGATCCGCGCCCAGAGCAACCAGCAGTTCCACCCGCTCCAGACAACCCGTGCCAATCGCCGCGCCCAGCGGCACGTGGCCGTGCGCATTCGCCGCGTTGACGATGCCAGGATCCGCGGCCGCAATTGCAGCCACCTGCGACAAATCTCCCGCCTCGATGGCCGCGATGAGCCGCTTGCGCAACACCCGCCGGCTCATAGCTTGTACTCTTTACGAACCCGCACCGCTTGTTTGAGAATCAGTTTCCAGCCAGCCCTGCTTCCTGAGAACGTCGAGCGCCAGACGTATTTGCCGCTCTGAGAACTGTCGCTTGCGCTCGCCCCAGTCATACGTACCGGCAATGATTTCTTCATCCGTCGCATGCGGATGCTCCGCGGCTACCCAATGCACCGTCGTCAAGAGTTCGAGGCCAAAGGGCGACTCGAAGCCGTCGACGAGGGCGGACACCTTTTCAAAGCGCGCGCGTGTGTCCGGATGGTCTTCAAGGAAGGCGCGGGCGTCTTCTACGGCGCCGGGAACCAGTTCCAGTTCCTTGTTTGGCGCGTCACCGCCGTCGGCATAGCCGGAAATGAGATGCGCCTCAACCGCTCTCAGAACGTGCCGCAGGTTCTCGGCGTATGGGCCAAGCGGCGCTTTCTCGTACGTTAGCCTCAGAGGCTCGCCTGCGGCCTGCATGAGGTACAAGAGCTTATGCACTTCCAATAGTGTCACCGACGTATCGAGCAGACTGCGTAGATACTGGTCCATCAAGCCTACCAGCGCCGCGCGTCCGGGTGTCATTCGCGGCACGTCGAGCGACTTATTCACCATCGCGTCCGCTGGCGCGCCGCTTGGCTCGAACACAACTATCGTGACAGCCGTCAGCTCTCGCAGCCGCGCCTCGATGCGCTGGCGCACGGCCTGCCATTCCAAACCGCCCAAACCGCTGCCCAGCGGCGGCAACGCTACGGAGCGAATTCTCCGCTCGTGAATCTCCTGCGCTAGCGCCGCGAGACCGGATTCGATGTCCTCCATGCGGCTCTTGCCGCGCCAGTGGCGTTTGGTGGGAAAGTTGATGATGAAGCGCGGGCCGGCCAGGTGGCCGGTCTCATAGACGAACATGCGCCCGGGCCGCACCTCCTTGCGCTTGCAAGCGGCGGCGTATGCCGTGAAGTTCTCGGGGAAGGCCTGCTTGAATTGCAGCGCTATGCCACGTCCCATGACGCCCACGCAGTTGACGCTGTTAACCAGCGCCTCGACGTCCTCGGCAAAAATGTCGCCGGTCTTGAACTCAATCACGTTGGCGCCTCCTCAACTCACATCAATAATACCAACGCGGTATGATTTCCACAGGCGGCTGATGGGTGGACGTTTCAATCATCGTTTGCGTTTCGGTGCGCACATCCCAATTGCGGACACCGATGCGCGCCACCAACGTCCATGGAAACGCCCGCTCAACGAGGAATTCAGCTTGCTTTTCAGATTGGCAGCTTCTCCAGTCGCGTGCCTGCACCGCATTCCAATTCACCCTATGCAGGTCTGCCAGATCCGCGTAATCCTCAAAATAGTAGGAACCGGCGTTGGTTGTTGTAAAGGCCCAGCGTGTTTCGTTCCGCTCCGCCCATGAGAACACCTCGTGTAAGTCCGCTTCAAGGTGGACGATTGGTGTTTGCCCCCCTCTGTATGTCAACTCAGGATTGTTCGCCCTGTGGATCACGTAGAGCATTACGGAACGGGGGCAGAAATAGAACGGCACACAATCGCCTACGGCCAAGTCCGGGTAGCTGTGCAATTTCCTCCCGCGCCGTCTCTGCTTGATAGTGTGCATGCCAATAGTAGAGCCGGGAACACGTCGCCGCGTTGCCTCACTATCCGACCAAAGGCAGCCATCGTCGATAATCGAGTTGAGCCTGTCGACGTGAAGGATGTGGTATAGCTTTGGACTCTCGGGCGCCGTCACCAGTGGCCTTTCCGCTCCTGCCGGAATGGAGCGTTGCTCTCATCCTACTTGAGTAAACCAGATCGGACTGCTCCACGCCCGTTGGCGGTTGGCTTGGTAGAGGCGCAGGTAGTAGTAGACGAACGGGCGGTCGTTGGGGAACGTGGGGGCAAAGGCCGCGGCGGACAGGTCGGCGGTGTCGGCCCACTCGTCTTCCCACACGTCGCGGTGGGGGTCGGCGCTGAAGATCGTCCGATTGTTGCGGACGATCTCGACACGGGTGATAGGCGCCGTGCCCGCCGCGCGCACGTGCAGGCGGCGGGGCTCCAGGCCGCTCAGGTCGGCGGCGTTGTCGCTCCCCATCGGTTTGCCGTCGATAGTGAAATCCAGCAGGATGCGGTCGCCGGTAGTGGCGTAGCAGCGGCGGTCGTGGAGCGCCTGCCAGAGCGCCGCCCGCGTGAGTTCCGGCGCGATCACGCAGGCCAGACCGTTGCCGTCGTTCACGTGGTAACTGCCCTGATTGGCCAGGCCGTAGTGGCTGTCCGTGCCGCCGACGAAGCCGAGCCGGTGTCCCATGGCCAGCGCCGCCTGCACGCTGTGCGGCCCGGACGCTTCGGATATATCCCACTTGGAGCAAATCTCCACCAGGCGCTGGTAGCGATCGTTGCGAAAGCGCCAGTCCACGCCGCCGCTGGCCTTGGTGTGGTGCGGGACGGTGAGCGCGTCCAAGCCGCGTGCTGCCATCTCTTGCCAGAGCGCGTCGGGGTTCTCGTGCTCGCCCCGATACCAGTAGTGGAAAGGGCCGCTATCGCCCCGGTAGTAGACGTTCTTGTGCCCGCTGCCGCTCACGCCGCCCCACTCGTAGCTGACCAGGGTAACAAAGCGGCCGGGGGCGTTGAAGCGGTTGCAGTCGGCCACGAGATTCTGCCAGATGTCCTCCGTGACCTCGAAGCGCCAGTTGTAATGATTGGCGGGCGCGCAGAAGTCCAGGCCGGCCGCGTCGCGTCCCCAGGTAAAGAACTCCGCCGTGCTGCCCGTACCCATGCTGTGCCACATCTGGCTGTGCATCTCGCCAAAGTAGATGCCGCCCTCAGGCAGGAAGCCGGCGCCGATGGGATTGCTCTTGCCGCTGATGCCGGTCTGGGGATCGAAGACGCTGAGCGCGTGCACGCCGCCGGTCTTGGCAGTGACCGCAATCGTCTCTCCGGCGGGCTGCTTAGCGGTATCGAGCCGCACAGTTTCTTGGGTTTCCAAGCCATCCGGGGCAAAGACTCGCGCCTCACCGGCGTAGTTCGTGGCGGGATTGAAGCTGTAGACGTCCACCGGCAGCACCCGCACCGGGAAGGATTCACCCGCTTGGGCCACGGCCGGCGCAAAGACGCGGAAGCGGTCGGCACTCGCGCCGAGCACCTTCACCGTTGGAAACGTCGCAATGCGCCGGTACGCGCCGCTGCCGTCCAGGTCTACGCCGACGCTGAAGATCGCGGTCTGGGCGAACTTCTGGGTCTGCACCAGGTTGCCGTCGGGCGGGCCGAGGGTGACGCGCACCTCGTCTCCCGGCTCCAACGCGCCCGCTTGCACCACGATGTCAAGCAGGTCGAGATGCCGCCCATACGAGGCGGCGTGGGCCAGTTGCGCGTCGTCATTCGAGCACGCCACGTCCGCGAACGCGCCGTACCCCGCGCGAATCTGCTCGCGGTTGCCTACCGTGCGCACGCCCCGGCGAAAGCAATTGCCCAGGTGACAATCCCAGGACTCCGGGATTTCCAACGTGATGTGCGCGCCCGCGGGCAGGGAAACACCCGCGCCAAGGGTAAGCGTGACGACAAACGTGTGACCGCTGGCGGCCTCGACCACATCCGGCGTGATTGCGCCCCGCACGTCTACCGGCGGCAAGAACTGCCAGGCGCGCGTAATGCCCCGCATCCAAACGCCGGCATCGTCGAAGATTCTTGGCTCAGGCATAGCGAGATACTCCTTAAGAGACCATTGCGTAACTCTGTCATTCCGGCGAAAGCCAGAATCCAGACCGTATTTACAACTGAAGATGGCTTGCTGTCAAGACTTGTCACCCCCATCCCAACCTTCCCCCTCAATGGGGAAGGGGATATGCAAAGGTCTCCTTCGGTTGTGGCGGCGCGAGCGGGCTGCGCAAATGTCAGGTAGTTCGCTGACAGTCTTGATACGAAAAGTAAAGGGAATGCGGCGCCACGCTCCACGTTTACACGTGCCATTCCTGTACGTGCCAGGAAATTCGTTGACAGATGTGGCAGGCTCATCAGGATTATTCAGCGCCGCTCACCGCGTGTAAACATGTCATTCCGAACGGAGCGCAGCGCAGTGAGGAATCTACGTTGTCCGGCAGCCTTGCTCCGGTAGCGTAGGTTTGTAACCTACGCCCGCCGCCGTCATGCACACACATGCAAGCATCCAGAGGCGGGGGACAAGCCCCCGCGCTACGTATTGTATTGGAATAGGGCGTGAGCGAGGGAGGCTATTCACCCACGTAGGGGCGGTTCGCGAACCGCCCCTACCGCATGCTCTCATGCGGGGGACAAGCCCCCGCGCTACGGTTGCACGGCAGGTCAGCGGGTGCGGCGGTTCTTTTGGTGCAGGCCGATGTAGCCGACGATCACCTTGCCGCGTTCGTCGTCCCAGGCGATCGCGATGCGGATCGTCTTTTGCGGGTCGGCGCTGGTGCCCTTGCCCAGGTGCTCGACGAGTTCGTACCGGCGGCCCTCGGCCTCGGTCACGTACCACTCGGCGAACTGCCGTTTGGTGGTGGTGGCCTGATGCGGCCGGTACGACCAGCCGGGGCAGGACTTCTTCAGGCGCTCGTTGAAGCGCGGGTCCTCACCGGGTTTCGTCCAGCGCAGGTGATGGTAGTCCGTCGCAAGCCAGGCAAGGGCGGCAAAGACCTCGGCCGGCTCCTGAAAGGGAACGTCCTTATCGGACTTCGAGTTGAGGGCAAAGACCAGTTGCTCGGGGAACTTCTGCTGTGCGCGCTTGACCGCATCGTTGACGCTTCCCACCTGTGCGGACGCCGCGTAGTAGCGCCGCCAGTACTCCTCCAAGTCGCGGCTCGGCGACAGCTTGGCTTTCAGATCGCTATTCTCGCCGTGGAGCGCCTGCTTGTCCGCTTCCAGACTCTTATTTGCTTTGGCGAACTGTTCGTTGTCGGACCGCAACCGCTCGTTCTCGGTCCTGAGCGACTCGCGTTCCTGTTTGAGACGCTCGCGTTCGGCTGCCAGGACCTGGTATTCCTCCGGCGGCGCGGCCGGCCCTGCCTCTTGCGGTGTCTCCTCTTCTTCGTCCGCCGGGGCGTCGGCGGCGGCCGCGGCGGACGCCGCGTCGTCGCTCAGGTCGTCCGCCTCCGCGATAATACGCTCCCACTCGGCGGCAATAGTGAAAATGGCCGCCTCCCGGTCCGCGCGCGCGGGCGCTCGTTCCGCCTCCACCTTGCGGGACGGCGCCTGGGGGCGAATTTCCTGATACTCCGCAAGGTGTTCGCTCAGTTCCTCCGCCAGTTCCAGCGCGGCATCGATGACAGCCGGTCTCTCGTCCGCCGCTTGCTCCCAGGCGGCAAGATCGAGTTCAAGATACTGCAGTTCGTCCGCGAAGTCGCGCTGAATCTCCTGGAGGGTGTCGCGGCAACGCTCGGCAAAGACCGCGGCGCGGCTCCCGGCTTTGCTCTCCGCAATCTCTCTGACGATATCTATGAAGTCGTCGAAGTCTTGCCAATCAGGGGCATCGACGGGAAGATGCCGCAGACTGACGATACACTCATAGAGTGGCTCGGACTCCACCGCCAGCCTCTCCGCCATGCCGGACAGGTAGCACACCATCATCCTGACGTCGTCGCGGTCAAGTTCGGGGTTGCCTTCGAGAACCGTATCGATCGCCTCGTTCCACTCGTCGCGCGGCCAGGTGCCGTAGAAAATTCCCTCGCGCAGGTCCGGGCCTTCGACCGGCACTTCCTGAGCGGTAAGATAGCGGCTGACGGGAATGCGAAGCTCTTGCCGCGCTTCCGCCCACGTCCTGAGCACCTGGCCGATGAGCCTGCTGTCTCCCTCGCTCACCCGCCACAACATAGGCTCTCTGAGCTGAGACGGCTGCGCTTTGCTCGAATAGCGGAAGCCGTCTAGCGTGATGCTCTCGTTTATCGCCGAGTCCAGCCCCTTGCGTACGCCGCCGGACGCCTTGTCCCGGCTCCGCAATACGCAGTCGATGACAGCCTTGATGTATTCGGGCGTAAAGGCAATTTTGACAATGCCCAGCGGGACACCCACATCGAATGCGGCCGGCTTCGTCGCAGACGCCATTGTCGCCAAGTCCCTCTCAGGTGGAATCGCTCTCCCGCCGGCAAAGGCGGCTCCGATGGTTGCCGATTTCGCGCGCCGCTGCCAAAGCGACGACGCGGCTACCTCGCTACCCCGCCATCCTGCCGACGCCATTATAGCCTAACCAACCGCGCCCGCGTGCGGTATACTGTCCGCAGCAGTCACCCTGGGCCTCCTACATCGAGCCCGCGCCTGTGGATGCAATCGTAGCGCGGGGGCTTGTCCCTAAGGGTATCGCGCTATCGTAGCGCGAGGGCTAGTCTCCAAGGGTGTGGCGTTATCGTAGCGCGGGGGCTTGTCCCCCGCCTCCGGATTCCCGTTTGCGTTGGCATGACGACGGCAGGCGCAGGTTGCAAACCTACGCTACCGGAGACAACAGGCGCAGGATGCAGATTTTCACCTACCGGAGCGAAACCGCCTACATCAGCTATTCTCATGGTAGCGGCTGAGAATCATCGTAACGTGCAAGGCAACGTGTGCCGCCGCGATGCGCACGCCCGCTCGCGGTCACACGCATACAGAATGCGCTACTCGTGAACCACGCACTCGCGCGCCGGGGCGCTATGCGCGTCTGAACCCGCCGCGTGAACGGCGATTGTACGCGAGTGTAGGCTGAACAAGCACCGAATGAACTGGAGTAATCCCCGTGCGTACATTGCAATCCGCCCTCCTGTTGATTGCCGTCTTCCTGCTCGCCGGCTGCGGCGCGTACCCGGTGTCCACCTGCCCGGAGGGCACGGACGCCTTTACCGAATACCGGCTCTACTTTGGGCGCAGCAGCGCCGGCGTTGAGGTGGTGAGCGATGAAGCCTGGGCCGCTTTCCTGGCGGATACGGTCACGCCCAGGTTTCCCGATGGATTGACCGTGGTTGACGGCGCCGGCCAGTGGCGGGACTCCGCGGGCGTCGTGCAGCGCGAGCGCACCAAAATGCTCATCATCCTGACCTCGCCCGGCGAGGAAGGGATGCGCCTCACCGACGAAATTGCGCAGGAATACGAGTCCCGCTTCAGCCAGGAGACGGTGCTCCGCACGGTGGGCGCCGCTTGCGTATCGTTCTCTTGAAGCGCAAAACGAGTGTCGTTTAAGCAGAGAGTGGAGCAACCCCAGGGGTTGCTCCACTCTCTGCTATCGCGTTGTCATGCGGCACGCGCCTCAAGCCTTGGCTGCGAACGAGCCTCAGGTCCGGTTGCTACCGGCCCAGCCGTTCGTTCCAGCTTGCCAGCAGTTCGGTGATGCCCTTCTCAGCGGCTTCCAGCGCCTCCGGCGCGGTGATGTTACCCGCCATCACGTCCGGCACGAAGCCCACGGCGTGGCTGCGCGCTTCCGTGGCGCCCGGACCGGAGTAGTAGAAGTGGCGGAACGGCATTTGCTGGGCGATCAGTTCGCGGAACGGATCGTTCTCCGTGTAATCCGGTGAGGAGGTGGTAGCCTCGCGCACCGGCACGCGGTCGTACTGCTTGGCAAAACGCAGGTTTGTATCCGCGCTCAAGAAGTACTCGAACCACGCGAACATCGCGTCCGGATTGGGCGCGTTCACGGCGAACGTGGCGGTGTGGTTGCCGCCCAGGTTGGCGTCCTTGCCGCCTTCCGGCTTGGGCCACGGCGTAAAGCCGAAGTTCAGGTCCGGCGCGTTCTCCTTGAACCACTGGCCGCGCTCGGCAAAGGTGGCGTAGTAGTGCACCGCGCGCGCCTCGGCCAGGTGGCTGTTGCGGTGCAGGCCGTCGCCGCGCAGTTGGGCGATTGCGTCCCAGCCGCCTTGCACTTCGTGGATGTTCTTCAGCCAGTCCAGCGCGCGGACGGCTTCGGGGCTGTTGATGGTAACGGCGGACCAGTCGTCGGCCATCACGTCGCCGCCCAACTGCCAGAGCAGGAGCAGCCACAGGCCGGTGCCGCCGCTGCCCCAGAAAGGCGGGCACCCGGCGCGCACCAAGGTCTCGCCGTCGAACTTGGTGGTCTGGATGATGGCGGTATCGAAACCGGCCCAACTCGTCGGCGGGTTCTCGGGATCAAGGCCCACTTCCAGATACGTGTCCCCATGGATGTACATCACGCGCAGGTCCGGCGCGTAGGGCGCGCCGTACATGTTCCCCGTGGGCGCGTCGGTGAGGTAGCTGAGCACGCTGGGCCAGAACTCGGCGAGGTTCAGCACGCCGGAAGCCTTGTAGTAGTTGTTCAGGGGCTGGGAAATGTCGGTGACGCCAAGCTCAACCGTCTGCCAGTCGCCCACGTCCACGGCGTCCGGCGGGCTGCCCGCCGCTACCGCCGCGACGAATTTGTTCAGGCGGTCGGCTTCACCCACGGCGTTCATGGTCAGGCCGGGATTGAGTTCGGCAAACTCCTTGGCCCACGGCTCGAAATCGAAGAAGCCCCGGTGCCAGTAGAGCGCCTCGCCCTGGGGGCCGCTGGGCACCGCGGCTTCCGCCTTAGCCTCCGCCTCCTGCTCCGGCGCCGCTTCCGGCTCATCCATGGCCGGCGCGGGCTGTCCGCAGGCGGCCAGCAGCGCGCCCGCGCCGACCGCGCTCGCTCCCAGCATGAACCCGCGTCGGGTGACGCGCTCCAAGGCCACGGTATCCTTGTTCATGACGACATCCTTCCTGTGCTACGCCGAACGGCACTCTACGCCTAGTTATAGCGATTTGGCCGCTATAGTGTCAACACCCGCCGGCCGCGCGCGGCGATGGACGTCCGACCACGGCGCCGCGCGGCGGCCATGATGCAATTCGAGATCCGCCTGGAAAGCTACCGCAGCCGGAACACCCGGGCGGAGAGCGTCTTCACCTGCCGCGCTATTCCGCCGGCCAGCCGTCGGGGATTTCACCGGCGTCCAGCGCGGCCTGGACGGCGGCGGCCGCCTCCGGCGTTACCCACCGGCTCCAGGTATCCGCGTTGTTTTGCAGCCACCACAGCGCGGCGTCCGCCGGGCCGGCCCCGTTATCGACCTGCCAGGCCCCGATGACCCGGTAGCGCTCGATGCTCATGTCCCAGTTTTGCAGCATGGCCGCCACCTCGGGCGCGTTGGCGAGCAGTTCGGCGCGCACCCCAATCACAACTTTCGTATCCTCATACGCGCAGGCCTTGGTGGAGGCCCAGCACTCGTCGCTGTAGGGCGGCTCTTGCAGCGCCACCATGTCCAGCTTGAGCGCGGCGGGCATTTCGCCGGAGAGGTAGCCAATCCACGGCTCACCCGCCGCATAGCGGGCAAATGCGTCGTCGTTCAACGCCTTGTCGGACTCCGGCACGACGATCTGCACGTGATCGGCAAGACCGTAGCCCGCCACTTTGGCGGCGTTCACGGCCTCGCAGCCCCAGCCGGCCGGGCACGAAAGAAAGCGAATCTTGCCGTCGCTCTCGGCGGTGGCGAACAGCTTTTGGTACTGCTCTTCCTTCAGGTCTTCAACGCTGTCGAGTTCGGGATACGCATCCTGAAGATACGCCGGTATCATGAACGCGGCTTGCTCGATGCCGTTCAGAGTCTCACCCAACGCGACCACTTCGCCGGCGGCCTCCGCCGCTCCCCAGGCCTCGCTCTGATTGGGCAGCCAGACTTCCATGGTCACGTGGCTTTCGCCCCGCCTGAGGCCTTCCATCAGCGGCACTGAGGGTCCGGCAACCACGCCGGTGGCGTAGCCGTAGCCTTTTTCCACGATGAACTGCGCGATGCGGTTCTGCACGCGGGCGCTATCCCACGACAGGTCGTTGAAGATGATGGTCTCCGGCTGCGGCGCGGCTTCTTCCTGCTCTCGCGGCGGCGCTTGCATACAGCCCACGGCGATAACGACGGCCACGAGCGCCGCCAGGAGTACGCGCGCTCTGTGCACGCTGCGCATGGATTGCCTCCTCATGTTTGATGTGCGGCGCGAAGACCCGCGGCCGTGTTGCGGACTGTGGGCCGGGACGCCGCGCCTGCTCGGCTTTCCTTTGCGGCCAGTATAGCAGGGCGGCCCACCCGGAGACAGCGGCGAGAGTGGGCGCGCTGGCGGGAACCTGAGCGCGGCACCGGCACGCAAGGCGCGGGCTGTCTGCTATCATCTATAAGCAGGACAAGAGGAGCGAAATAACCATGAAGACACAAACGACGGTGATGACCTACGCCGAGATGGAAGCGGCGTACGACGGCGAGTGGGTGCTGGTTGGCGAACCGGATCTTACGCCGATGAATGAGATAGTACGCGGCGTCGTGCTCGCCCACGATGAAGACCGGGTCGCCGTCTATGAGGCGCTGTGGCAATTGCAACGGGAGGGCCGCGAACCCAACCATGTCGCTGTGTGGTACTTTGGTGAGGTTTCGGATGACGTTGAAATACTAATATGAGCGTCCGGTTCGATCCACGCGGTTACCTGATTATCATTCCGGCCCGGCTTTACCGACGCAACAGTACTAAAACCGCCCGGCTAGCGCTCGACACCGGCGCCACGCGAACCGTAGTGAGCAGAGAGATCGCGCTATCGCTTGGGTATAGCCTTTCTACACCGGGAGAAGGAGCGCAAATCCTCACAGGCGGCGGCGCGTTGACTGTTCCCATGATGACGGTAGAAAAGATCGAGGCGCTGGGGAAAGAAGCCACTAACCTGCGCGTTCTCTGCCACACGCTGCCGTCGCGGGCCGCGGTAGACGGCGTGTTGGGCTTGGACTTCCTCCGTGGTAGACGCTTGACAATCGACTTTCGCGCGGGTCTGCTGGAACTGGACTAGACGGCTAATGCGCCCGGCTAGCGGTGTGGGCTGACGGCGCGCGCGATTGGGTATACTTGGAAGTGTCGGGCGCGCAGGGAAACGCCGGTCTGGTGCCCGCATGAGGCAAGGACTCAAGGAGCGAGATTGCGATGAAGACGCAAACGCCGGTGATGACCTACGCCGAGATAGAAGCGGCGTACGACGGCGAGTGGGTGCTGGTTGGCGAGCCGGATCTTACGCCGATGAATGAGATAGTACGCGGCGTCGTGCTCGCCCACGATGAGGACCGGGTCGCCGTCTATGAGGCGCTGTGGCAATTGCAACGGGAGGGCCGCGCGCCCTTTGAAATCGCCGTGCACTACTTTGGTAAGGGACCGGAAGATGTCGAATTCTTGATATGAGGGTCCCGTTTGACCTAAGCCGCAACCTGATTGTCCATCCGATGGGGCTCAATTGCCCAAGAGAAGCGAGACCGCCGCTCTAGCAGTGGGCACTGGAGCAGAAGAGACTGTTGTAGGGGAAGTGTCGAAGGCGACATGCTGAGATGTGGGAGAATGCCGGGAGAGGAGAATGACATGAAAGTGCAAGAAGCCAAAATGACCTACGCCGAAATGGAAGCGGTGTACGACGGCGAGTGGGTGCTGATTGACGAACCGGAACTCAGCGCGCTGCAAGAGGTGATACGCGGCGTCGTACTCTACCACAGCAAGAGCCAAGATGAAGTATACCGCGAAGCGACGAGGCGAGATCTGAAGCGAGTAGCAATACTCTACATGGGCGCGCTCCCCGCAGACGTGAACTATCTTCTGTAAGATGCGCTACCCGTTTAACCCATACGGCAGATTGATCGTCGTTCCAGCCACGTTGCACGGGCCGCTGAAAGAAGTGAACGTCCATCTTGCGCTCGACACCGGCGCCACTACCACAGTAATCAGCGAACAGGCCCTCCAGTACGTAGGCTGCGAAACGGACACGACAGAGAAGCCGGTAGAGATTACAACGGCAAGCGGCAAAGAGTCTGTTTTCGAGATACGGATCGACAAGCTCTGTGCGTTGGGTAAGGTAGTGACCGACCTTGCTATTCTTTGCCACACCCTGCCGCCAGGCGCAGGCTTTGACGGCGTGTTGGGCTTGGACTTCCTCCGTGGTAGGCGCTTGACTATCGACTTTCGCGCGGGACTGCTATCGCTGGAGTAGACGGCTAATGCGCATCCTGATTGTCGGCGGCGGCGGACGGGAGCACGCAATCGCGTGGAAGTGCGCGCAGAGTCCGCTTGCGCCGACGCTCTTCGCCGCGCCGGGCAACGCCGGCACGGCCGCCCTGGCGGAGAACGTGCCCATCGAGGCGACCGACGTTGACTCTCTGGTCGCCTGGGTGCGGGAAAACGGCATCGACCTCACGGTGGTGGCGCAGGACGATCCCCTGGCGCTCGGCGCGGTGGACGCCTTGCAGGCCTGCGGGCAGGCCGCCTTCGGCCCCACGCAAGCCGCGGCGAAACTGGAGTGGAGCAAGATCTGGGCCAAGGAGTTCATGCAACGGCATGGCCTGCCCACGGCCAACTTTGCGGCTTTCAACGAGCGGGACGCGGCGGCGGCCTACGTCGAGCAAGCGCGGTGCAAGAGCATCGTGCTCAAGCCCGACGGCCTGACCGCCGGCAAGGGCGTGTTCGTCTGCGACTCCCGTGAAGAGGCGCTGCGGGCGTTGGACGCCATCATGGCAGACCGCGCCTTTGGCGAATCCGGCGACCGGATCGTGATCGAGGAGTGCTTGCGCGGCGTCGAGATTTCGGTTTTCGCCTTCGCGGACGGCACGAATATCACGCCGCTGGTTACCGCCTGCGACTACAAGCGCGCCTACGACGGCGACGCCGGGCCTAACACCGGCGGCATGGGCGGCTACTCCCCGGCCCCGTTCGTAGACCCGGAAACCCTGGACTACATCCACCACGAAGTCATGGAGCGGACGATCACGCTCATGGCCCGGGAAGGGCATCCGTACGCAGGCGTGCTCTACGGCCAACTGATGCTCACCCACGACGGCCCGCGCATCGTGGAGTTCAACGCGCGCTTTGGCGACCCGGAGGCGCAGCTAATCCTGCCGCGCTTGCAGGCGGACCTGGTGGCAGTGTTTCAGGCCGCGGTGGATGGACGTTTGGCGGAAGCCGACGTTACCTGGGACCCGGCGGCCACCTGCGGCGTAGTGCTTGCCTCCGGCGGGTATCCCGGTTCCTATACCACCGGCCATCCCATAGCGGGACTGGATACGTTGGATGACGACGCGCTGCTCTTTCACGCCGGGACCGCCTTGGCGGACGACACGGTGGTCACCGCCGGCGGCCGGGTGCTGATGACGGTAGGCCAGGCCGCCAACGTGCCGGCCGCCCGCGCCCGCGCCTACGACAACCTCGCGCGCATCGCGTTTCAGGACGCTTACTGCCGCACGGACATCGCCGCCCGCGAGGTCTGACCGCCGGCGCCGCGCCTACACCGGCTGTTGCCTGCATGATAGAATACGAGAAGAGGCGCGCCGCCGCTCCGTCTTGGCCAACGCGCCGGCGTGTGCGGTTCGTAGCCGGGCGGCGGCACGCGCAGCCCCGCCGGCAGCCCTGGGGAATCGGCTGAAAATCCTACTACATCTACCGCAGAATCTCAGGAGATTCCCAGCTTTCTCCCGCATACTAGAGAGTGTGAACTGGCCTGTGGGTGGAGCAAGAGCGTGAGACAGCGCAGCCTGACACGAAAGCAAGCGCACCGGCGTGCGCAAGCGGCGCGTGGGGGCTGCTTTTTCGTGTGCGCGCCGCGCGCGCTGAGACGAAACCGCGCCGACCGCTAGAGACCTGGGCTAATTGGAGGAATTGCCCATGACGGATGGGTCGAGCGACGCCGCAACCGACCGGCGCCGTCCTCGCAACACCGTGACGCGACGCAAACTGCTGCTGGCCGCGCCCGTGGTTGCCGCGGTTGGCTTTGGCGCTTTTGTCGCCGTTGCCGGGTGTGGGCCTTTCCGGTCCGACGATGATGATTCAGATGCGATGGAAACCGCCCAAGCTACCCCCACCGTCGACGTCACGGTACCGCTTACCCTGCTCATGCCCGACGCCTCCGGCAACCAGACCATCGCCATATCGGAAGTGCTGAAGGACGCGGCGTTCGCGGCGGCGCATGAGGTTAAGCAGACGCCGCTGCGGCCCACCGGCGGCCAGACCTACTCGGAAGCCGTCACGCAACTCGCGGCCGCCGGTACCAGCCCCGATCTCGTCTGGATGGATCAATTCGCGCTGCCTACCCTGGCGGCGCAGGGCGTGACGCGCGCGCTGACCGAGTACACCCGCCGCGACTTTGATTTCTCCACCGATCGCTACTGGCCGCACATTCTGAGCAGCGGCGCGTACCGGGGCACGCTGCACGCCCTCCCGCTCTCCGCGGGGGTCTGCACCCTGCTCTATAACCCCGCGCTCTTCAAGCAGACGAGTACGCCGCTGCCGGAGGCGAATTGGCGCTTGACGGATTTTCTCGCGCTGGCGCGGTCGCTGAATGACGCGACCGGTACGCCCCGCGTTTGGGGCGTGTTGCAAACGCCGCTGGTGCCGCCGTTCTTTGCCCTGGCCTGGCAAGAGGGGAGTACGCTCTTCCAGGACCGCGAATGGGACGTGACGCACCCCGCCGTCATCGCCGCGCTGCAATTTCAGGCGGATCTCATCCTGACCCATGAAGTCGCGCCGCCGCTGAGCCTGGTAAACTATCGCGCGGACAATCTGACGCTCAACCTTACGAACAAGGCCGAAGACATGCTGCTCTCCGGCCAGATTGGCATGGCGGGCGCCCTGGTGAGAGCGGAACCCTTCTGGCGTCGCGCCGGACGCGCGCCGCTGGAACTCGCCACGCTGCCGCGGGGCAATGAAGCAGCCACGTGGGGGCTGGTGGAACACATGGTAGGCATCGCGGAGGCGGGCAGCCGGCCAGACGCGGCCTACGAGGCGCTCTACCCGCTGGCGCAAGCCGCGGCCCAAACCCTCAGCTTGCCGGCCCTGCGCACCAGCGCGGAGGCGCTGCGTACCATCCACCGGACGCTTACGGTCAATGACTCGCTCATGCTGGTGGAGAGTATGGAGCAGAGCCGGTACATCGACGCCGATGCGCCGGAATGGCTGGCGTTCCTCGTCATGGCCTCCCTGATATTCCCCGTCCTCACCGGCCAAACCACCGCCCACCAGGCCGCTATCGACACCCAAAACGCCATCCAAATGCAACTCAACGCCGCCCAAGCCACCCCGACCCCGCGAACTACGTAGTCCTGGGATTCATTGGAAACGACAAGCACTAGTTGCAAGTCTTCCAGGCAATACGTAGCTTGCGGAATCACGGTTTACAAGCAATTTGACTTATTGAGACGAGCCGCTCGCCATCAATTGATATCAACGTGTCTTTACAGGAACTGGGTGAGATGCGAAAAGCGGAGGATTAGACCCAGTCTTGAGAAGTGACCATAGCAGCAGTAAGTTCGGACTGCGCACAACCCTAGATTGCTTTCCTTCTCAAGAGGCACTTGTAATGCAAAATAACTGGCGTTAGTATTGCTGGGTCATGATGGCTTGGGAGTGGTTCGAGTTTCCCTGCAAAAGAACGGGGGAAGCCGTAGCGAGGAGACAATGGCTGTAGAGCTTGTAAAGACACTTATTCGACTGGCTTTTACGGAAGAATTGCGGCCTTGGTTAGAGGTGCGCGATCTATTTCGGATTGCGAGCGGTGATGAGAACGCAGATCTGAAGGGCGAACCTACGTATTTTGGGCACGAACAGAAAAAGCAACGAATCGGCTTTAACATGCGCGAATTCTCGTTCGAGCAAGAAGGAGCTGAACCGATCGATTTAGTATTTGAGAACGCGTTGCAGGCCTTCTCAGACTTGGATTGCGCTTCGCCATTCCCAACTCTAGTGCAAGTTCGAATAAACTCTATCTTCATTCAACCGCATGAGATGTCGTTTCAGGAACTATGTTTGCTCGTACGACGGACGTATCTTCAGAATACCCAACTCGTTGAACAGGCAACAGATGTAGGTGTAACTCTTGACCAACACGAAGGCCATGTACTGAAACATGTCCAGATCGGCCCGATGGAGCAAGACCAGTTACAGAAGACAATCCTTCGCTGGCCTAGAGAATCTGTGCCTGATCAGTTTCTCTTCATTGGTTTGGGATTCGAGTGGAATGTCGAGATGGCATTCAATGCCCGGGATTTGGGATCTGTACTTGAGGATGCCCGAGCATGGCAAGAGAACGCAGTGAAGCGGGTAATGTCTGATATCAGCAATACGGCAGGAGAGTAATGTCTACAGATTCCATGTCTATCTTGAAGCTAGACAGTGAACTGACTGTCCAGGAGGAGGGGCTGCCAGCAAGCCCATTTAGTTCGAAGAGTGCTGACAGCCCATGGGACATTGACCGTTTCTTGAGGATGGCCCAGGCAGGTGTCGCTGCTAAGGATACGTCTACGCAGAAAGAGCCGTGGGTCAGGGTCGCCCCGGATTACTACGTAAGGAAGTCAGAGTACCAGCGGCGGTTCGGCGAGATAGACCTCGATTACTATCGCCAACGAATGTCACCGGCATTGTTCTTGGCGTATGTGCGACACATGGGTGTGGTTCCCGGCTTCCCCGGACTCGACGTGACGGAACTTACCACACCCCCGGACTACTAGGATGTTCGTTACGCCTTGGCAGCCGGGTCATTCGTTTCAACCGCCCGTTTACCTTGATGCCAACGTGCTCGTTGGCTACGTGGCAAACGACCATCCACTCTATCCTAGTTGCACCATGATCATTGGGGAACTAATCGGCGCTGGCGCACCTATCCTCGTTTCCATGATCACGCTGCAAGAAGCCTGGTGGGGAATGTTCAAGCACTCCTATTGCGCATTCAATAGGCAACCGAGCAGCGCGCACTTCTCCAGGGGCGCCTATCGTAGATGGAGAGCGTCTGCCTTCCAGAATCACAGCCATCGGATAGAAGGCGTTGGGCAAGCAGTCCACGACTGGCGAAATGCCGGTCATCCGGTGAACGTCGTCCCGGATAACACCTCGTTTACCCCTGCGATGACCACAGCGGCAATACGCTACATGCGCGATCTCGATCTTACGCCGGACGACGCGCTTCACCTCGCTTTGGCCGAGGCGCATGCGGGGACATTCGTCACTACTGACAGAGACTTTAGGAAGGCCGCGGGAGCATCGCCTAGCCATCTTGAAATACTCCACGTAACCAGTAGAACATAGGCGCGTATTCCTAAGCGCCGCATTGAGTAACCCGAAATCTCCCTTGATTCACCGTGCCATCCCATGTGCGAACGATCTTGTTCGACTTCGACTACACCTTGGCGGACTCTTCTCCCGGCGTCATCGCCTGTACGAACTTTGCCTTGGAGGCGCTGGGATTGCCGGCCGCCGCGCCGGACGTTATCCGGCGCACCATCGGCCTTTCGCTGGAGGACGCTTTCGCGCGCATCGTCGGCGGGAGCATACCGGAAGAGCGTTTCATCACCGCCGGCAAAGCGTTCGACCGCCTCTTCATCCAGCGCGCGGACGCCATCATGGCCGACCACACGGTGATCTTCCCGTACGTAGCCGCGGCGGTGACAGCCCTCAGGCGGCGCGGGTTTGCTCTGGGCATCGTCTCCTCCAAGTTTCGCTACCGGGTCGAGCACGTGCTGGAGCGGGAAGACCTGCGCGGAGACTTCGACGTGGTCGTCGGCCGGGAGGACGTAACCGCCGCTAAGCCGGATCCCGAAGGGCTGTTGGCGGCCATGTCGGCCCTGGGCGGCGTGCCGTCAACCACCTGCTACGTGGGGGACAGCGTGACCGACGCCGCGGCCGCCCGGCGGGCGCGCGCGCACTTCATCGCCGTGCTCTCCGGCGTCACGCCGCGCGCGGACTTCGCCGCGCACGCGGTTAGCGCCGTCATCCCCAGCGTCGCCGCGCTGCCGGACGCGCTCGCCTGCTAAGCGGCGCGCGTTCTTCCCATGCCGCCCGATCCAAACGCGCCGCGCCCGTTCGAACCAGGCCGCGCATGTTCCGCTCTGCGGGCTGCCAACGAGCCCGTTCGTCCTGAGCGTGTCGAAGGACGAACGGGCTTCTTGGCGGCGCGACCGGTCGCAAGCGCCAAGGCGGCATCTGTGCCGCGCCCGCAAACGCTGGTACGATGAGTGCGGGACGCGGCCTCCACCCCGGGGCAATCATGGAGAAAGTGGAAGAGCGTGACGCAGGCGCTGGCCGAAAATTTAGCGCAGATTCTCGTGCTGGCCGGCTTGGCCGCAGTGGGCGCGGCCGGCGTGGTGCTGGTCATATCCGCGCGCACGGGTGAGACCCTGATTCACCCCGATCGCGGCTGGCGGTTCCTGGAACTCCCCGACTTCGAGCCTCCGCTGGAACCGCTGGCGCTTCCCGCCGCCGACGGCGTGCGGCTTGCCGGGTGGTTTCTGGCGCATCCGCGGCCCCCGGGCACGGTGCTGCTGCTGCACGGCTTCGGCACGAACCACTTCGGCCTGGTGCACCTGGCGTACGACCTCTACCAACGGGGCTTCCAGAGCCTGCTGCTGGACTTTCGCGGCTGCGGGGCGAGCGAAGGCGAAGCGACCACGTTGGGATTGCGGGAGCAGAGCGACCTGCGAGGAGCGTTGGCCTATCTCCGGTCACGGCCGGACGTGGACCCGGACCGCATCGGCGTGTACGGCGTCTCCATGGGCGGGGCCACGGCGCTGCTTACGCTCGAGCCAAGCCTCGGCGTGCGCGCCCTGGTGACCGATAGCGCGTTTGCCACGCTGCGAGGCGCCATCGACCACGGCTTCCGGCGCATCGCCGGTCTGCCGCCCTCGATCTTTCGCGCGCCCACGGTCTGGTTTGCCAGCCGCTTTGCCGGTGAAAGACGCGATGAGGTGCTCAATGCGGTGCAGCCGTTGACGCGCGTCGCGCGGACCGCCCCGTGCCCGCTGCTTATCATTCACGGCACGGAAGATGACGTGGTCTACGTGCAGGACGCCTACCAACTCTACCTAGCCGCCGCCGGGCCGAAGGAGATCTGGATCGTGCCCGACGCCGGCCACGGCCGCTCCCACGCCACGGTGGGCGCGCCCTACGTGGACCGCGTGGCCGCCTTCTTCAGCGATGCCTTCGATCAAGCCTCAGGATAACCCATCACCGTAGCGCGGGGGCTTGTCCCCCGCATCGCACCGCAGCGCGAGAACTTGCCCCCCGCATCGCACCACGCGGTAGGGGCGGTTCGCGAACCGCCCCTACGGGGACCGGTAGCCTTCCCCGCCCTTGTGGTAATCCAGTTCAAGCCGTAGCGCGGGGGCTTGTGCCCCGCCTCTTGGCGAGAACGAAATTCAACGAACGTCACCGGCATTGTTCCTGGCGGCCGTCTCACGCACAGGCGCGCTAGGTGCGCACCAGACCCCGGGCAAAATCCGAAACGTCGTCCAGGAGCGCCACGTCCGCCGGGCTGAGCGCCACCTGCGCGGCTGCCAGATTGTCCTGGAGTTGGAAAGGATTCTTGGGGCCGATGATGGCCGAGGAAACGAACGGCTGGGCCAGCACCCACGCCAGGGCAATGGCGCTGGGCGTGGTTTGGTACGCCTGCGCGAGCGACCGCAGCGTTTCGACCACGGCCAGGTTGGGTTCCGTCAGCATCAGGTCGTAGTGCCGGGGCAGCGACGAAATGCCGTCCGGGCGCGCGGCAAAGCGGGAATCCGGCGGGGGCGGTTCGCCCGGTTTGTACTTGCCGGTAAGGAAGCCGCCGCCCAGCGGGCTGTGCGCCACGATGCCGATACCCAGCGCCTGCGCCATGGGAACCACCTCCTGCTCGATGGCCCGGTCGATCAGGCAGTAGCGCGGCTGCTCCACCACCCAGGGCGTCAGCCGGTGGCGCTCCGCCAGCCACAGCCCGCGCGCGATCTGCCAACCGCCGAAGTGGGACGTGCCAGTGTAGCGCACTTTGCCTTGCCGTACCAGGTCGTCCAGCGCGCGGATCGTTTCTTCCAAAGGCGTGGTGGGGTCCGGAATGTGGATGTAATAGACGTCGAGATAGTCGGTGCCCAGACGCCGCAACGACCCTTCGACCTCCCGGTAGATATGGTAGCGCGAGGAGCCTCTTTCGTTGGGGCCCGCGCCCATCGGATGGCCGAACTTGCTGGCGAGCACGACCTCGTGCCGCCGCCCCTGCAGCGCCGCGCCCACGATCTCCTCCGAGCGGCCCTTGAAGTAGACGTTGGCCGTATCGATGAAGTTTACGCCGCGCTCCATGGCGGCGTGGATCATGCGCGCGCCCGCCTGGGTATCGCTGTACGTGCCCAGCGGGAAGGTGCCGTAGGCAATGGTGGAGACGCGCACGCCGGTTGCGCCAAGCTGCCGGTATTCCATAATCTTCCTCACGTCTGCTGCGGCCGGCAATGCGCCGGAGCCCGCGCGACGCCTACGACGGCATGGACATGCACTCGTAGACCTCGATGGAACAGCCCTCGCCCTGGCTGAGGAACGGGTCGGTCTTCAGTATCGCCTGGGCCGCGTCCATGTTTTCGGCTTCCACGATGGCGTAGCCCATCATCGTGCCGTCTACGCCGCCGGCGCCTTCGGCGGTCAGGACCTGCCCGCCGCTCACGGGCGTGCCGGCGTTCACCAGCGCCTCCGCGTTCTGCCGCGTCCACGCCTGCCACTTGGCCATGTGCGCCTGCTGCTGCTCCGGCGAGGCGCTGCCCATGCGCTGCATGGCCGCCGGCGTAGCGCGATAGAAGAAGATGAACTGTGCCATTGCTTTCCTCGGTGTGCAAAGAATCCGAAAGGGGAATTACGGTCTCTATTCTACCAGCTAACCCCGGTGGCGGCACTCCGACCGGCTCTCCACGCCGCCCTGTTTGTCTTCTCCTGGTAGCGCGGGGGCTTGTCCCCCGCCCGGTCGCATCGTCGTAGCGCGGGGGCTTGTCAACAAGTAGGGGCACGACATGTCGTGCCCCTACGGGTAAACCTGCCCTTTCCGGTAAGCCGTAGCACGGGGGCTTGTCCCCCGCCTCTTGACACGGGCAGGCACGAGGCCTGCCCCTACGGGTACACTTGCCCTTACGGGTTGGCAAGAGAGAGCCGCGTGTCATTTGTGGCGAACAACGTGGTTGCTCAGCTTGCCCGCAGGTCTTCCAGCACCTCGCGCACGAGCGCCCGCGGCACGGCGCTTTCCATGAGCGGCGCGCCGGTTGCTTCCAGCAGAATCCAGCGCACGCGGCCCTGGCGGTTCTTCTTGTCCAGCGCGATCGCGTCGTGCACGGCGGCGGGATCCGCCCCGGTGTATTGGAGCGGCAGCGAATATTGGGCGATAACGCGCTGCTGTTCCGCGAAGGCCGCCTCTTCCAGCAGACCCAAGCGGCGGGCGATAGTGGCCGCGCCGTTCATGCCGACGGCAACCGCCTCGCCGTGGAGGTAGGTGCGGTAGCCGGTGGCCGCTTCCAGGGCGTGGCCGATGGTATGGCCGTAGTTGAGCAGCGCGCGGATGCCCTGCTCTTTGGGGTCTTCCGCCACCACCTTCTGCTTCCAGCGCACGCAGCGGGGCACCACCTCCAGCAGGAACTCCGGCGTCAGGTCGGCCGGGCCTCTGGCCGCGATTTCGCCGAAGAGCGGCGCGTCGAAGAGCAGCGCCGTCTTGATGACCTCCGCCCAACCGGCCAGCAGGTCGCGCGGGGCGAGCGTTTCCAGGAAGCGGGTGTCGATGCACGTCAGCAGCGACGGGTAGAATGCGCCGACCAGGTTCTTGCCTTCCGGCAGGTCCACCGCCACCTTGCCGCCGATGCTGCTGTCGATCTGCGCCACCAGCGTAGTGGGAACTTGCACTAAGGTCATGCCGCGCAGGTAGGTGGCGGCCACGAATCCGGCCAGATCGCCCACCACGCCGCCGCCAAACGCCAGGATCGCCTCCTTACGTTCGGCCCGCTGTTCCGCCAGCCAGTGGTAGATGCGCTCGGCCTGGCGCAGGTTCTTGCTCTCCTCGCCGGAGGGCACCAGGTACGTGGCTACGTCGTGGCCGTTTGCCGCCAGTGTCCGCGCCAGCGCATTCTCCGTGCGCTCCGCCACACGCGCGTCGGCGATGATGAAGAGCCGTCCGTCGATGCCGTGGCGCGCCAAAGCGCCGGACACGTCGGGCAGGACGTCGCGGCCGATCAGCGTTTCTTCCACGCTTGCACCTGTTCCCAGAGAAGTTCCGCCGCCGCCTCGTGACTCTTGCCGTCCGTCGCCACCGCCGCGTGGCAGGCCTGGTCGTAGCGGTCGTGCCGTTCCGCCGCCATGGCGCGGATCTTTGCCAAGGGGTCGGGGTCTTTCAGCAGCGGGCGGGTGTGCACGCTCCACTTGAGGCGATTGAAGATAGTTTCCGGGTCGGCGCGCAGCCAGATCACCAGGTTGCCGTCCCGCATCGCGGCGCGGTTTTCCGGATCCAGCGCGGCCCCGCCGCCGGTGCTGACCACGTGATGCCGTTGGGCGCAGAGTTCGCGCACCACGCGCCGCTCCAGGTCGCGGAAGTACGCTTCGCCTTCCGCCTGGAAGATGCGCGTAATGCGCCGCTCTTCCCGCCGTTCGATTTCGCTGTCGCTGTCGCTGAAGCGCCAGCGCAGCCGGCGCGCCAACAGCCTGCCGACGGAGGACTTGCCCGTGCCCGAAAGGCCGATGAGTACTACACTCTCTATTGTGGCAGCCCTTCCATGTAGCCCCGGTAGTTGCGTTCCACCTCGGCCAGGCTGTCGCCGCCGAATTTCTCCAGAAACGCGTCGGCCAGCACCATCGCCACCATGGCCTCGCCAATCACGCCCGCGGCCGGCACGGCGGTGGTGTCGGCGCGCTCGTAGTGGGCTTGGGCCGGTTCCAGGGTGGCCAGGTCTACGGAGGGCAACGGGCTGCGGATGGTGGAAATCGGCTTGAGCGCGCCGCGCACCAGCAGCGGTTCGCCGTTGCTGATGCCCGCCTCCAGCCCGCCGGCGCGGTTGCTCAGGCGTGAGAAGCCCCGGCCTTGCTCGAAGCGAATCTGGTCCTGCACCTGTGAGCCCTGCAAACGCGCGTTCTGGAACGCCGGGCCGAATTCTACCCCTTTGGTGGCGTTGATAGAGAGTATCGCCGCCGCCAGGCGTGAATCCAAGCGCCGGTCCCAGAAGACGTGGCTGCCCAGGCCGATGGGCAGACCCCACGCCACCACGTCGTAGACCCCGCCCAGGCTATCGCCGGCCGCCTTCATCTCGTCGATCAGCGCCACCATCCGCTTGCTTGCCTCCGGGTCGGGGCAGCGGAGCGGGTCTTCCTCCAGCGCATCCCAATCGACGGCTTCGGGATGCTGGGTGACCTCGTACGCGCCGTCGATCTCGATCGGCCCGAGCACGGAAACGTAGCTGGCGATGCGGATGCCAAAGTGGCTGAGCAAGGCGCGGCAGACGCCCGAGGCCGCCAGGCGCGCCGCCGTCTCCCGGGCGCTGGAGCGTTCCAGAATGGGGCGAATGTCGTCCACGCCGTACTTTAGGACACCCACCAGGTCGGCGTGGCCGGGGCGCAGGTGCGTCACCTTCTTTACCGGCTTCTCCACCGGCTCCACCGCCATGATCTCCTGCCAGTTTTCCCAGTCCTTGTTGCCGACCAGCATGGCGATGGGACTGCCGATGCTGCGGCCGTGGCGCACGCCGGAGAGAATCTGGGCGGCGTCTTTCTCGATCTGCTGGCGGCGGCCGCGCCCGTGGCCCTGCTGGCGGCGGGTCATGTGGCGGCCGATTTCGTCCGCGGAGATCGGCAAGCCGGACGGCATACCCTCCACGATGGTCACGAGCGCCTGCCCGTGCGACTCACCGGCGGTGAGAATCTTCAGTACACGTAACACGGTGGTTTCTTGCCTCTAAGTCTGGTGAATTGCCGCCGGCCGGCGGACACGATGGTCGCGGGCTTGCTCTTCGGTCAGAGAGCGGGCGCGGCAAGGCGGGTGTAATGATCGTCAACAGCCACCGGCGGCCGCGTGTCCCCCTCACCCCGGCCCTCTCCCACGGGGAGAGGGGGTAATTGACGGGGATTCATCCTCTCACCCCGGCCCTCTGCTACGAGAAGTGTTGACAGGGGTATGCACTCTATAGCCTACTCCACGTGTCATTCCGAGCGGAGCGAGGAATCTAGAATGCTGAAATTGCCGGGCCATTCCTTAGATTCCTCTCTCCGCTTCGCTCCGCTCGGAATGACATTTCCATACCCCTGCCAAAACGGGGAGAGGGAGCAATTGGCAACGGTTCATCCCTCACCCCGGCCCTCTCCCTGAGGGAGAGGGGGCCATTGGCTGGGATTCATGCGCCAAGTGCGGCCAGTGCCTTGGCCTTCATCAGTTTAAGGGGCGCGGGCTTTCCTGTCCAGCGTTCGAAAGCGGCGGCGCCTTGATAGACCAGCATGGGCAGGCCGTCCAGCGCGCGCGCCCCGCCGGCCCGCGCGCGGCGGAGCAGCGGCGTGAGTCGCGGCGTGTAGACCAGATCGAAAACCACCTGGCCGCCGTGGAACACGTCCGGCGGCAGGGGTGAAAGCTGCGGCGCCGGCCCGCTTGCCATGCCCACGGCGGTGGAGTTCACGATGATGTCGGCGTTGGCGGCCGCCTGGCGCAGAGCCGCGCTATCCCAGTCCACCACGGACGTATCCCGCGCGCGCAACGCATCCGCCAGCGCCGCCAGCAGGTTTTCGGCGCGCTCCCGGTGGCGGTTCGCGAGTGTAACCCGCTCCGCGCCGGCCTGGGCCAGGGCCGCCAGCACGGCGCGTCCCGCGCCGCCCGCGCCCAACACGAGCACGCGGGTACCGGCGGGATCGGTCGCGCCGTCTTCACGCAGCGCGGTCAGGAAGCCGCGGGCGTCGGTATTGTCGCCAACGAGTTTCCCATCCTCTTTGAAGAGCGTGTTCACCGCGCCGATGGTCTGCGCCGTGGCGGTGCAGCGGTCAACCAGGGCGGCAACCGCCTCTTTGTGGGGAATGGTCACGTTCAGGCCGAGCCACGCCGGTTCCCGCAGCGAGGCGATGAAGGCCGGCAACGCCGCCGCCGTCACCGGATACGGCCGGTAGGACGCGGGAATGCCGTAGCGGTCGAACGCCGGTTGCTGGAATGCGGGCGAAATGGTGTGCGTCAGGGGATAGCCGGTGACGCCAACCTTGCGCGTGTTCTGCGCCGCGGTCATAGATGCTCCTTGGCGGCTGCGTGGCGCGCCGGCCCCGGCGCGCGGCCCGCAATGGGAGAAAACGGCCCCGCGCCCAGCCAGGTCGCGCAGGCGCCCGTCCCCCGCCAGACGATTGCATTGCGTAGGCTGTGGTATCATACCAGCAAAGGGCGCGCGGGACACGCGGCCTTGGTAGTGCGAAGCAAATTGGAAAGAGTGAGGATCGACGTATTGTAATGAATTGTCCAACGTGTGGAAGTTTGAATAAGGGGAATAGCCTCATCTGTGTTGCCTGCGGGCACCCGCTCGAATCGCAAAGATCCGCAATCGGCACGCCGCTGCAAACCAAGCCGCATCGACTGATGATTTTCATCGACGCGGCCAACATCGAACGCCAGGCCCGGGATATCGGCATCATGCGCGTGCCGTGGCACCTGGTGCGCGACCAGCTCCGAGGAGACGATACGCTCCTGGGAGCTTATTACTATACCGGCACGGACCTGCGCGTGGAGGGCTTTCGCCAGCAACTCGACTATCTGGTGACCCACGGCTTTCGCGTCGTGCACAAGCGCTCGAAAGAACTCCCCGGCGGCGGCTACAAGGGCAACCTGGACATCGAGATGTCGCTGGACATGCTCGACTTCGTGGGGTTCTACGATAAAGCCTTTGCGCTGACCGGAGACGGCGACTTCATCCCGGTATTCTCGCGCCTGCGGGACCGGGGCGTGCAGGTGATGGTGGGCAACTTTGGCGTGGGCAGCGATCCCGGCTTGAAGTTGGTGGCCGACGGCTACATCGATCTGGGGCTGCTGCTCTCCCACGTGATCGAGCACGAGAAGGATAAGTCGGACCAGACGCTGGGCGCGCCGCCGGAAGCGCCCCTGGCCCCGTCACGGTCGCTGGGTGAATCGCTGGATACTCACGTGGACCGGAACATGCTCGCCGCCCGCCTGTACAGCCTGGGCCGCAGCGCCTACGAGCGCAACGAGCTATCGCAGGCGCTCAACCACTTCTCCCAGGCCGCGCGCTTGATGCCGCGCCAGGCACGCTACCGGCACCGGCTGGCGCTCACCCTGGCCGCGTTGGGACGCTTCGGCGACGCGGCGCGTGAACTGGAAGACGTGGTGCGCCAAGAGGACGACGAGCCGGAGGCGTTCTACGACCTGGGTCAGGTCTACGAGAAACTGGGCGAATCGGAAAAGGCGCTGGAAGCCTATACCCGCTGCAGCGGCCTGGACGGCCGGTTCAAGGACGTGCAAACGCGCAAACAGGAGTTGGAACGCGCCGCCAAGAGCAGCAACGGCCAGCCGCAAGGCCAGCGGGGGCGCGGCGCGCGCTCCCGGCAGTCGCCCCCCGCCCGCCAGTCGCGCGGGGCGCCGGACTCGGCCCGCGCGGAATCGCGAGGGTCATCCGCTCAACGGGATAGCGGCGGACGCAAGCGCTCGCAGCCGGAGCAGCGACGGGACGCGGACGTGGACGCAGACGCCAGGGAAGCGGCGGCTCCCGCCGCCCCAAGCCCGGCAGCGGATTCGGCGCAAGCGGACTCCACGCCCGCCGCGCCCGCCGCGCCCGCGCCGGGCTCCGTTGCCGCCGCTTTGGCCCTGGCCTTCCAGCACATGCTGCAAGGCGAACACCGGGAGGCGCTGGCGACGCTGGAGCAGGCGGCGCGGCAGGATGCGGACAACCTGGACGTGGCGCTGGCCCTGGCCCAACAACTGGCCGTAGCCGGCGAGCATACGCGGGCGGCGATGGTGGCGGAACAGCTTGTGCTGGATAACCCGGAAAATCACCTGCCGGTGGCCGTGCTGGGCCGCATCTGCTACGAGCGCGGCAAGTTCGCGGACGCGCTGGAGCAGTTCAAGCAGGCGCTCGAACTGGCAAAGCAGGCCGACGATACCCCGGCGCAGGCCTTTCTCCACCGGATGCTGGTCTGGACGCACCTGGAAACCGGCAACGAGGCCGAGGCCCTGGCGGCCGGCGAGGCGGGCATGGCGGTCGCGCCCGACGATCAACAGTTGCGCCGCCTAGTCGACCGGGTGAAAGGCGCGCCGGCGCAGGACACGCCGCCGGCCGAAACTGAACCCTCCCAGGACGGCGCCGCTCAGGCCGCCGCGGACGGCCAGCCGGCCGAACAAGCCGCGGCCGCCGCCAAAGCCGAATAGAGCAGCGCGGGCCGGCGGCGCGGACGGACTCCAACGCGCCCCGGCGCCCGCGCCGCCGCATGAACACTTGCGCGGCAGGGCACCGCGCTTTCCGAGCGGCGGCGCGCGGCGCTCTCCCTCATTGAGGCCTTTGCACAACTCTGTCACTCCGGCGAAAGCCCGCCTCCGGTGCGCGGGCGCAGAGTCCAGACCGCACTTGCAACGAAAGACGGCTTAATTTCAAGCCTTTTCACCCCCATCCCAACCTTTCCCCTCGATGGGCTGACAAGGGTATGCATCCTATAACCGACTTCACGTGTCATTCCGAACGGAGCGTAACGGAGAGAGGAATCTAAGGCATAGCCCCGCAAGTCCAGCACCCTAGATTCCTCGCTCCGCTCGGAATGACGTTTACATACCCTTGTCAGCCCTCGATGGGGAAGGGGCTTTGCAAAGGCCTCCTCTTGCGCAACTGGCGGCGAGGCAGTATCATGTTAAGTAAAGAACTTTGGTTAACAATTGGGTACGCGCCCCTCGGAAGAGCAACGCCATGCGAATATCGATGAAAGCGGACTACGCGGTGCGCGCCGCGGTCGATCTGGCGCACCGCCACGGCCAGGGCCTGGTGCAGAGCGCGGCGATCGCCCGGCGGCAGCACATACCGGAAGCCTACCTGGACCAACTCCTTACCGCGCTGCGCAAGGCCGGCATCGTGCGCAGCACCCGCGGCCCGCAGGGCGGGCACGAACTGGCGCGTCCGCCGGATCAGATTACCATGGAACTAATCGTCTCCACCCTGGAGGGTCCGTTCACGCCGGTGGAATGCCTGGAAAACCCTGAGTTCTGCGCGCTGGTGCCGGGGTGCGGGCAACGGGAGGTGTGGAGCGAGGTGCAAGCGGCGGTGCAGTCGGTCCTGAGCCGCCATACGATCGCCGACCTGGCGGCGCGCGAAAAGGAACGGCAGGAGCGCGTCGTCTACTACATTTGATTTTGCCGACACCGATAAGCTGAAGGAGGAACGCATGAGTACCGTCGCCAAGCGGCGCAGCCTTTTCACACCCGAGCAAGTCCAGCGTTACAGCCGGCACATCATCCTCTCTGAGGTCGGCCCAATCGGACAACGCAAATTGATGAGCGCCAAGGTGCTGCTATTGGGCGCGGGCGGCCTGGGCTCGCCCGCCGCGCTCTACCTGGCCGCGGCCGGCGTGGGCACCCTGGGCATCGTGGACTTCGACGAGGTGGACCTGAGCAACTTGCAGCGCCAGATTCTGCACGGGCACTCCGACGTGGGCCGCGCCAAAGTAGCGTCGGCCCAGGATCGCCTGCGCGAGGTGAACCCGGACGTGAACGTGGTGGCGCACACCGACCACCTCAACTCGGATAACGTGATGGAGGTCTTCGCCGACTACGACGTGATCGTGGACGGCACGGATAACTTCCCCACGCGCTACCTGGTGAACGACGCGGCGCTCTTCCTGAACAAACCGGTGGTGCACGGCAGCATCTTCCGGTTCGAGGGGCAGGCGACGGTCTTCGAGCCCGGCAAGGGCTGCTACCGCTGCCTCTACCCGGAGCCGCCGCCGCCGGAAATGGCGCCCTCCTGCTCGGAGGCCGGCGTGCTGGGCGTGCTGCCCGGCATCGTGGGCTCCATCCAGGCGGTGGAAACCGCCAAACTGCTGCTGGGCATCGGCGATACGCTGACCAACCGGCTGCTGCTCTTCGACGCGCTGGCGCTGAGTTTCCACGAGGTCAAACTGCGGCGCGATCCCAGTTGCCCGGTGTGCGGCGATAACCCAACGATTACCGAATTGATCGACTACGAGGCCTTCTGCGGCATGCCGGCGGTGGAACGCACGGTGGACGTGGCCACGGGTTGAGAGCGTAATCTGTGGGTCTAGTCCCAGCCTTCGTTAAGGGTGTCACTTGCGGCGCCCCGCAGCCACACACCGCCGCGCGCTACCTGAAGATGCGGCAACGCGGCGACGAGCACGCGGTCATGAGGCGCGGATAGCCCATGCTTCGGATTACGCAAGCGCAGGTAGATGAGATGGTCGCCCACGTGCGCGCGGCCGCGCCCAACGAGGGCTGCGGCATGTTGGGCGGCGCGGACGGCACGGTGCTGGAGGTCTTTCCCGCCCGGAACGCCGCCGCCAGCCCGATCCGCTATACCATCCATCCGAACGATCTGCTGCGCATCGTGCGCGCGGTGGAATACGAGCGGGATTGGCAGATCGTGGGCATATTCCACTCCCACGTCGCCTCGCGCGCCTATCCCTCGGCGACGGACGTAGCCGAGGCCGAGTTCGATCTGGGCAACGGCGAACTGGCGGAACGGTACCCGGGGGCCGTGCACATCGTCATTTCGCTGGCGAACCCGGACGAGCCGGACGTGTGCGGGTACACGATACGGCAAGGGGAGATCGCCGCCGCAACCCTGCGCGTTGTGCCGGATACGACGTGAAGCAGCCGCGGGATTGAAGCGTACGCGCCGGAGTCTTCCGGCGCATCCACGGCAACCCCGCCGTCCTGGGAGATGCGCGGACTTCCGCTATCCAGGCGGCGACGCGCGGCCGCGTTTAGCGTACAATGGCGGTAACGTGTCTCCACAACCGCTGCGGCGGCCCTCGCAACCGCGTGGTCGCTCTAGCGAGGCAGGAAGGCAGACATGGCGAGTTCCACGCCTGCAATCAAGTTGACCTATGACGACTATCGGGATACGCCGGACGATGAGCGCTACGAACTCTTGGACGGAGCGTTAGTAGTGGCGCCGGCGCCGCGCCTCTCCCACCAGCGAGTCGCCATGCGGCTGGGCGCGCTCTTGCACGTGTTCGCGCGGGAGCGAGGCCTGGGAGAGGTCTTTGCCGCGCCCTGCGACGTGGTGCTGTCGGACACCGACGTCGTCCAGCCGGACCTGGTTTTCGTTGCCAGAGAACGCGAGCGCGTGCTGCGCGGCGGCGAAAACGTTCGGGGCGCGCCCGACATGGTTGTTGAAATCCTTTCTCCCGCCACCGCCGCCCGCGACCGGTCGTTCAAGCGGGCGCTCTACGCCGCGCACGGCGTGAAAGAGTACTGGCTGGTAGACCCGGACGCCGGAACCGTGACCCTGCTGCTGCTGGAAGAGCACCGCTTTGCCGTCGCGGGCGTCTACGGCCCCGGGCAGGAAATCACCTCGCCTACGGTGCGCGGCTTTACGTTGGATCCGGTCGACATATTCTAAAGCTCGCGCCGCGCGCGCCGCGATGCGCACGTTTCTTTGCGCTAGCCAAAACGCTGGCGGCGCACTGTGACGCAACTGTGACGCGATTCACGTAGAATGACTATGTGGTACCGGCTCACGCAGCGGCGCATCGACAACGCCGGCCGCTTATGCCGGCAAATTGATAGATGGAAAACGAGGAATGTCCCGGGAGGCTAGACCGATGGCTGTGGTAGCGCTGGATGAAAAATACGACAACCTGAAGCATCTCATCGGCGGCATGGGGCGCACGCTCATCGCCTTCTCCGGCGGCGTGGACAGCACCTTCCTGGCGAAGGTTGCCCATGGCGTGCTGGGCCGGGACGCGGTGGCGCTCACGGCGCTCTCGCCGACCTATCCGGCCACGGAACTTGAAGAAGCCAAGCGTTATGCGGCGGAGATCGGCATCGAGCACCGCCTGATCGAAACCCACGAGCTTGAAAAAGAGGAGTACGCCGTCAACAACCCGGACCGTTGCTTCTACTGCAAGAAAGAACTCTTCACCGAGATGCAACTCATCGCCCAGGCGGAAGAATTCGAAACGATCGTCTACGGCGGCATCATGGACGACCTGGGCGATCACCGGCCGGGCATGGAGGCGGCGAAAATGCTCGACGCCCGCGCGCCGCTGGTGGAAGCCGAACTGCAGAAGCACGAAATCCGGCAGCTTTCCAAGGAACTGGGGCTGCCCACGTGGGATAAGCCCGGCGGCGCGTGCCTGGCCTCGCGCATTCCCTACGGCAGCCGCGTGACGCTGGAAAAGCTGCGCCAGGTAGACCAGGCCGAGCACTTCCTGCATAAACTGGGCTTCCGCCTGGTGCGCGTGCGCCACCACGGCGACATTGCCCGCATCGAAGCGCCGCCGGAAGACCTGCCCCGGCTCTTCCAGAACGACACCCACACCCAAGCGGTGACGGCGCTGCAAGAGATCGGCTTCAAGTACGTGGCCCTGGACATGCAAGGCTACCGCTCGGGCTCGCTGAACGAGACGCTGGCCGACCACACGATAGTGCCGCTGCAAACGGTCTGAGTTGCGCGGTTGGAGAACTTTGCACAACTCCGTCATTCCGGCGAAAGCCGGAATCCAGGCACTGTTGCAACCAATAGAAACATACTTTCGAGATGATTCATCCCCCATCCAAACCTTCTGCCTTTTAGGAAGAAGGCGAATGCAAGGGTCATCTAGGGGAAAGAAGGCTGGTTCTGTCTGTGGTCGGGGTGCCCGGATTTGAACCGGGGACCTCTTGAACCCCATTCAAGCGCGCTACCAGGCTGCGCCACACCCCGTTCTGCCGCCGGTTTCCCCGCCCATGCCGCGCGAATTCCGCGAGGCACAGGCCGCGCGCGCCGCAGCGGTTGCCCGCCCGCAAGCGCGCCGCGTCCGGCAGAGTCACACCTCACCTATTGTACCAGCGGCCGCCGTCTCGCTCAATTGCCCTTCCCGCCCGCGTTTCCAACCGGCGCAGCCGCGGGCGGCGCGCGCAAGCGGCCCCGTAGCGCGGGGGCTTGTCCCCCGCCTGAGCAACGTCATCCCGCGCACACGCGGGGCGCCCGCAAGAGACGGATAGAGAGCGCCATGCCGCCGCCAAGCATGGCGAGAAACCCAAAGAAGGGCAGTCCCACCGGCGCGCCGTGCAACCCGGGACCGTAGAGGAAGACGAGAGCCGTCCCGACGAGCAGGGGCAGCGCCTCGCGGCCCGCCAGCGCCCGCCGGCGCAAGCCCATGGCGGCCAGCGCGAAATAGGACGCCAGCAAAGCGCTCCCGCCCTGAAACAAGAGCGGCACCCGGTTGAGCGCGAGGTCGGCGAATCGCTCCACGAACGCCGCGTTTGCCGGCGCCAGGCACGCCGCGGCGGCCTCCACGCACGCCAGCGCGAGCGCCGGTATCAGCGTTGCCTCCAGCGTGAAGATCCCCGTGAGCAGCGCCGCGCCCACCACACCGAACGCCGTGACAACGTGCACGGCAACATGGGGCCGCGGCAGCAACGACCGCAGCGCGAAAAGCCCGCCGAGACCGAGCAGGCTGCCCCCGGCCATGCCCAGGTGCACCCAGCGCCAGCGGGCCGCTTCCGCCGCCAGTCCCTGGATTTGCTCGGCCGCGGTTCCGGCGTAGCCGGGATGGAGTCCCGTGTTGCTCAGCAGGAGAAAGCTCAGCGGAAAGAGCGTGAGGCAGAGCGCCTGCGCCATTGCGTACCCGCGTCTCATGGCTGCTCCCGGAAGGGAATGTGTAGTCTCAGCACGGGTTTGCCTCACTTTGCCAGATGCGTTGTTGGAGCGTCGTCCGCCGGGCAAGCGCGGTACCGCCGCGGCCTTTCCAGCGTGGCGGTGAACGTCACCACGCTAGCGGGAGTAGGGCGGTAGTGTCAAACGAACGCCCGCGCCGCCGGCCCGGGCGGGCATATACTTGATAAATTGGAGCAACTAAGTCATAATAGGAGAGAAGCGAGGGTGTGTGGCGCGGGTTTGGTTACTCTATTGTATGGAGAGTACGTGTGGGAAAAAGATGGATTCCCGCGAGCGCGGGAATGACGGAGTGGGACAGATTTCCTGGATTAGCGGTCTCGTCTTGGAGTAACCATGAGCACAAGCGTTGAAGCCCGCGAGGCAACCGGATTGGGGCAGCGTTTCACGGCGCGGGTCGTCATGCGCGCCGGCGTCGTGGCGGCGGTGCTGCTCTTCCTCACGTATCTGGCGGTCGTGAACGCCACGCTGGCCGTGATGTGGCTCTTTGGGTTGGCGTTTGGCGTCATCCTGCAGCGCAGCCGGTTGTGCTTTGCCTCCGGCTTCCGCGACATCTTCCTCATGCGCGACCCCAGCACCATGCGCGCGTTGGCGGTCGCCATCGGCGTCGCCACCATCGGCTTCTGGCTGGTGATGCAGATGATGGTACCGGAGCCGTCGTTTGGCGCGCTGCCCGCCGCGGCGCACGTGATTCCCATCGGACTGCACCTGGTGGTAGGCGGTATTGCCTTTGGGTTTGGCATGGTGATTGCCGGCGGCTGCGTCTCGGGCACCATGTACCGCATCGGCGAGGGCTATGTGGCCTCTTGGGCGTCGATGGGCGGTATCCTGGCAGGCTTGTATCTCTCAACCCTCACCTGGAACTGGTGGTGGACGAACCACATCAAGCACATGCCGACGGTCTTCCTGCCCAAATGGGTGGGCTACGGCGGCGGCGTGGCGCTCACGCTGCTGGTGCTGGCCGGCATCGTGCTCCTGAGCTATTGGTGGGAGTACCGCGCGGGTCCCATGCCGAACTTTGCCCTGGGCGGCAAGAGCGAGATGCCGCCGCTGACGTTTGGCGATAAGTTGCGGCAACTATACGACACGGTGTTCGTGAAAGGCTGGCCGATTGCCGCCGGCGCGCTGGCCCTGGCGGTGGTCAACGTCTTCATCTACGTCTACTCCCGCCCGCTGGGCGTGACCGGCGAACTCTCCGCGTGGTCGGACCGCATCGCGAGCGGCCTCTTGCGCATCCAAGCGCCGGCCCTGCTCGGGGTGGACGGTCTCGCCGGCTGCAATCTCGCGGTCGGCGCGGGTTCGTGGTGGACGAGCGAGGGCTTGTTCCTGGACGGCGGTCTCATCATCGGCGCGCTGGTGGCGGCGCTGCTGGCCAACGAGTTCAAAGTGCGCTTCCCGCCGCTGAAGCGGCGCTACGCGCAGTCGGCCATCGGCGGCGTCTTCATGGGCTACGGCGCCGGTATCGCGATTGGCTGCACCATCGGCGCGTTCTTCTCCGCCATTCCCTCGCTGGGGCTGAACGGCTGGATATTCGGCCTTTCCCTGCTGCCGGGCGCGTACCTGGGCGTGCGCGTGATCAAACGGCTGGCGTGACGTGCGCGCTTTGCGGTGGAGAAGCCTTGCAACTGTGTTAGGATGATGTTCGAGAGAGAAAGGAGCGCTCAACTATGAAAATCGACGTGCGCGGTGAAATCTGCCCGTATCCCATGATGAAAACCGCCGAGGCGCTAAAGAAGCTGGACGGCGACGAGAACCTGGAGGTGCTCACCGACCACGCGCCGGCCCTGGGCACCATTCCGTGGGAAGCGGCCAAGAACGGCTACGAGACGACCATCGAGGACGCCGCCAACTCGGAGTGGCGGCTGACACTGCGCAAGTCCGAGAAGGTCGCCAAGCCGCAAGACATCCTGGCCAATCTGCAGGAGCAACTGGCGGCGTTGAACGTTTCGGAATAGCGATCCGTTCCCCTGAGATTGAGGAGAGGCCGTTTCCTGGGCGCGGGAAACGGCCTCTCTTTCTATGCGAAGCGCGTGCATTCCGTTCGTGTGCGCTCTTGCAGTACAAGATTGGGATGATTTCGCAACCCGTAGCGCAGGGGCCTTTTCCCAATTCTGCCGCACAGGCGTAGCGCGGGGGCTTGTCCCCAATGTTGTCGCATTAAAGTGAAGGGGCTACTTTAGTAAGGTAATGAGCGATATATCTTACAAAGGAGCCCTGGCTAATGGTAGCACAGACGGTAGGAGTAGGACGGCGGCTATGGCGTGAGTTGGAGCCGGCGCTGACGGCGGCAGCACGGGTGAGGGGAGCGGATCGCTATCGCAAGCATTTTTCGGTGCGAGCGCATGTGGGGATGCTGCTTGGTCACGTGCTGAGTGGGAGTGGGAGCCTGCGGCAAAGCCATGGGCTGCAGATGGGTGATGTGGTGTGGCGACGGCGGTTGGGTTTAGCGTCGGGCATAAGTTACAGTCAGTTGGCACGTTCATCCCAGACGCGGCCGTTGGCGTGTTTTACGGCGGCGTGGGAGGTGTTGGCGCGGCAGGTGCAAGCACGTGGGCCGGCGCACGTACGGCGGGTGGTGGCGGTGGACGGCAGTTTTCTGGCGCTGAGCGCGGCGTGTAGTCCGTGGAGCGTGCACCAAGGGCATGAGGCGGGAGTACGGCTGCAGATGGCATATGCCGTGGACACACAGGTGCCGACGCGGTTACAGGTGACGTTGGCGGACGCGAATGACGTGACGGCGTTCAAGCGTTGGGGTCTGGCGCGGTGGCAGGGCTGGACGCTCTTGCTAGACTTGGGCTACTACGCGCATCGGGTCTTTGCGCAGATGCGGGAGGCAGGTGTGCACTTCGTGACGCGCCTGCACCCGCAGGCTGCCTACTGCGTGGTGCGCGAGCGTGCCGTGACCGGCGCGCGCACGCCGGCAGGAGACGTGGTGGTGCGGGATGCGGTGATCGTGCTGGGCAGCGCCAACAACCGCAACGGCGCGGTCTTAGCAGAGATGCGCCTGGTGGTCAGCCGCACGGCGCAGGGGAAAACGCACCACTTCATCACCGACCGTCACGACCTGAGCGCTCCAGAGGTGGTGTGGCTCTACCGCAAGCGCTGGCAGATCGAGTTGTTCTTTCGCTGGCTGAAGCATGTGTTGGGCGCAATCCGCCCCATTGGATACAGCCGTGCCGCCGTCTGGCTCACCTTGGTGGTCGCCAGCATCGTGGCCGTGCTCGCACAGCTCTTGGAGGAACTACGTCCAGCTAGCAGCACTCGCGTCTCCTGGCTGCGAACGCTTGCCGCTTCCTTGCCCCGCGCACTCCGCTTCAGCGGTTAATGCGACAGCATTGGGGCTTGTCCCCCGCCTGACTGAGAAGAAACATCGTCGTAGCGCGGCGGCTCTTTCCCGATACTGTCTCACAGGCGTAGCGCGGGGGCTTGTCCCCCGCCGAAGTATGTTGCGCGAAAACCGATCACCGGCGACTTGGCATGATAAAACGGCGCCCACACATCGACCCCACCCTTGCGCAGGTTACAAACCTGCGCTACCGGAACGTGGCGCGCGGCCGGTAATGCAACGCATCGATGTCGGTAGCCAGGGGTAACCGTTGTCGCAGGTTACAAACCTGCGCTACCGGAGCGTGACGCGCGGCCGGCAATGCAACGCATCGATGTCGCTAGCCAGGGGCAACCGTTGTCGCAGGTTACAAACCTGCGCTACCGGAACGTGGCGCGCGGCCGGTGGCGCAACCCATCGATGTCGTTGGGCAGGGGCATAGGTAGCACAGGTTTGTAACCTGTGACGTATCCCGGTAGTGTAGGCTTTGCGGTCAGGCCGGTGACTCTTGAAGGCAAAGCGGCTCAGCGAGTGGAAGGCCAGTGCCCAGAGCGGCTTGCCCGCGAAGAGGCGGGGGATGAACCCCCGCGCTACGTGTTGGCGGCAGGCGTGATGGCGATTGACGAGAATCGGGGCATGGCCGCCGAGCATCCGGTAGCGCAGGTTTATAACCTGCGCTGGTGCGAAGAGGCGGGGGACAAGACCCCGCGCTACGTGTTGGCGGCAGGCGTGGTGGCGATAGATGAGAATCGGGTTTTGCAAGTGTCCGGTAGCGCAGGTTTGTAACCTGCGGCGGGGTGAAGAGGCGGGGGACAAGCCCCCGCGCTACGTGTTGGCGGCGGGCGTAGTGGCGATAGACGAGAATTGGGTCTTGCAAGTATCCGGTAGCGCAGGTTTGTAACCTGCGCCGGTGCGAAGAGGCGGGGGATGAACCCCCGCGCTACGTGTTGGCGGCAGGCGTGATGGTGATTGACGAGAATCGGATCATAGCCGCCGAGCATCCGGTAGCCCAGGTTCGAAACCAGAGATCCCGTACCGCAGGTTTGTAACCACGTGTCCGGTTGTGCAGGTTCGTAACCAGAGGTCCCATACCGCAGGTTTGTAACCAGATGTCCGGTAGCGCAGGTTACAAACCTGCGCCGGCGCGAAGAGGCGGGGGACAAGCCCCCGCGCTACGATTGGGCCGGTGTCGAGGTTGCGGTTGACATGCGGCATGGCAGATAGCGAGGAGCGGTGTACATGGCATACGGTGTAGGCATCATCGGCGCGAGCCGGGTGAGCGGCGGACACGCGCAGGCGATTGGCGCCGTGCCGGAAGCACAGTTAGCGGCGCTTGCCGAGCCGGATGAAGAGCGGCGGCGGCAGTTCACGCGCGCGCACCCCTGCGCCGCGTACGCCAGCCACACCGATCTCCTCGCGGATCCGCAGGTGGACATCGTCATGATCGGGCTGCCGCACTACCTGCACACGGAGGTCACGCTCGCCGCGTGCGCGGCCGGCAAGCACGTCTTCTTGGAGAAGCCCATGGCGATGACGATAGCCGACTGCGACGCCATCATCGCCGCTGCTGAGGAGGCCGGCGTCAAACTGCTGGTGGCGCACACGGAGCATTTTCTACCCGCCGGCCTGGCGGCCAAGCGGCTCATTCAAGAGGGAAAGCTAGGCAACATCGTCTTTGCCACCGACACCTGGTACCGCACGTTCGACCTGGCCAACCGCCCGCCCTGGTTTCTGAACCGCGCGGAAGGCGGCGGCGGCATGTGGTACATGAACGGCGTGCACATGCTCGACCGCCTCACGTGGCTCATCGGCAGCCCAATAACCGCCGTGCGCGCCTGGGTGAGCAATCCGATGGTCGGCCAGAACGCCGACGATACCGGCCTGGCGTGGCTGGACTTCGCCAACGGCGCCCACGCCACGCTGCACCACACCGGCTATTCGCAAGAAGGGCCGGAGCGCAACGAGGTGGAACTCATCGGCACGCGGGCAAGCGTGCGCGCGCAAACCCGCGACGACCGCCTCTGGCTCAGCGCGGGCGCGGAATACGTCGAGCAATCCATTGCCGCCGGGCAGGACTATGCGGGCGCTTTCGCGCTGGAACTGTCCGGCCTGATAGACGCCATCCAGTCCGATACCGCGCCGCCGGTAGACGGACTCTGGGGACGCTACATCGTCGCCGTCGCCCTGGCCTGCGAAGAGTCCACCCGCACCGGCGCAGTCGTGCGCATCCCGCCAGACCTCTACACCGGCCTCACGTCGTGGTAGGAATTGACGATCAGGTTTCACGCGACTATTCGATACACGCGCTCCCGTGCTTCAATGCCCTGAGGTATTGTGGTTTCCGTAGGGGCGGTTCGCGAACCGCCCCTACGCCTCTGACGGCTCTCTCAATCTAGACAGTTCGCTAGCATTTTGGTAGAGTTTCGCACACGGTAATGCGCTATGGGGCGCAATGCCTCCCGCCCATACTGCATCGGAATCGGTTGTGAGAGAGATTACGGCGATGTTTCTGCCGGCCCGGCTACGACGTTCTGTTGTCGGAATTTTGCTTGGTTTCGCGTTTGCCGCGCTTGTCGTGTCGTCGGCAACGGCTGCCGATTGCGAATTCCGTCTTGGTTTCAAGACCCTGCGCGACCTCATCGGCCATGACACTGTGGGCGACTGCTTGAGCAACGAGCAGCATAGCGCCAACGGCGACAGCACCCAGTCCACCACCGGCGGGCTCATGGTCTGGCGCAAGTCCGACAACTATACGGCCTTCACCGACGGCCACTACACCTGGGTCAACGGCCCGTATGGACTCCAGCAGCGCCTGAATAGCGAGCGGTTCCCGTGGGAACCCGATTACGTGGCCGGCAGCGATTCAGGCACGCAGGAACCTGATTACGTTCCAGACAGCGATTCAGACGCGCAGGAACCCCAGGCAACGCCGACTCCCGTACTGCCGTTAGCGCCCGCTCCCGCGGGGAGCATTGGCAGCGGCGCTTCCGGCCGGCAGGACCTGCTCGTCGAAGTCGTCTTTTCCGTGCAGTGGCCGTCAGACACCAGCGGCAGCATATCCTGGTCGGGCGGCGCGCCGTTCTCGCTGCTGGAAAGCGACGGCAACGCCGAGAGTTACCATGCCTATGTCTGCCCTCCGGCGGACGCGGATCAGTCGCTGGCGATTGCGGTCATTCTCACCTCCGCGGGCGATGGCGTGACCTACCGCTCCGGCCCGGGCCAGTTGCGCTTGCTCACGCACACGGCGTCCTGCCCCGACGCGTCGGGGCATATTCCCACGCCCGCGCTGACGCCGACGCCGGCCGACGGCGGGCTGCCGCCGCCGCCAGTCCCGGCGGTATCGCTTGACTACGGCATTCACGTGGAGAACTACAACGCGTGGTCGGACAAAGGCGTGGTGGAAGTGCGGTGGAGCTATTCCTGGCCGGAAGGCGTGGCCTCGATTGAAACCGACGGCATTGCCGGCAGCCACACGTGGACGAGCGAGCAGACGCCGCCTACGTCCGCCTTGGTCTGCCTGCCCAGCCAGGCCGGCGAGACGGCTACGCACTTCCTGCGCCTGCGCGCGTTTGGCGACGGTGAAACCTACCGGCAGGCCTGGTCGGACTGGAGCGATTACATTGGTGTCACCGTGACGTGTCCGTTCCCGACCACGGCGCTGCCGGCGCCCCCGCCTGGAACGGGGCCCGCGCCGCCGCCCTCGGTGGATCCTGGGTCAACGCCCACGCCTGGAGGCCCAACACCGGCGCCATCAGTCACGCCAACGGTACCGCAGACCACGCCGACCGTCCCGCAGACCACGCCAACGCCGGGTGGTTCGCCTACGCCCACAACATTGCCGCTGCCGCCGTCGCCCTCACTCAGCCTGTCGAGTAGTCCCAATGAGAACGACATAACGATTACGCTCACGGTAACGATTCCATACGGGGTAGCGGAAGCGCGGACCAGCGGCAACCTCTTCAACACCCAGACCGGCCGGACCGGGAACTTCCTGAAGGGTCAGCCGTATTCCGTAGACTACACAGCCCAGGTTTGCACCGCCGCGCAAGGCGGCCAGACGCTGAGCTTTGCCGTCAACGGCGTGGCAAAGGGCGACGGCGCGATCTATCGCGACGCCTGGGGCCCGCAGGGCACGTCCACCATCTCGGTAACCTGCCCCGGCGGCGCCACGCCAACGCCCGTGCCGACGCCCACACTGCCGCTGCCATCCGCGCCTTCCCTGTCCCTCTCCAGCACTACGTCGAGCGTCCCCAATAACGGCCTCTCTATGATGGTCATCGCGTCGGTGACGTTCGAGAACGGGGTTGACGGGATACGGTTCAGCGGCAATCTCTTCACGAGCGGCTGGTCGCGGGGCAATAACCAAGGCACGTATTCGGCAAGCTTTTCGGAACACGTGTGCTCATCCGGACAAGCCGGCCAGACGCTTGACTTCACCGTCAACGTGGTGGCGAATGGCGACGGCGTAATCTACCGTGACGCTTGGAGTTCGCCAAGCACGTCCACCATCTCGGTAACCTGCCCTGGGGAGCCACCGCCCACGCCCACGCCTACCCCGACGCTAGCGCTGCCGCCCTCGCCCTCGCTCAGCCTGTCGAGCAGTCCCAGTGGGGACGCGATAACGGTCACGCTCACGGTAACGCTCGCAAGCGGGGTTGCGGAAGTAAAGACGAGCGGCAATCTCTTCAATACCCAGACCGGCCGGACCGGAGACTTCAAGAAGGGCCAACCCTATTCGAAGGACTACGGGGCCACCGTGTGCTCAGCCTCGCAAGGCGGCCAGACGCTCACGTTCAACGTCAACGGCGTGGCAAAGGGCGATGGTGAGACCTATCGCGACGCCTGGGGCCCACAAACCACGACCTCCATCTCGGTAACGTGTCCGGCCAGTCCCACGCCGACACCGACGCCTACCCCCACGCCTACCCCCACGCCTATTCCTACGCCTACCCCCACGCCGGCACCGCAGCCTGCTTAGTTGGCGCGTGACCGCGCCCTTCCGGTACTACCTGCGTGACGCGGCGTTGCGAAGCATGTCTGGGGTGAAGAGCCGATTTGGGGTAGCTTTGATAGAGGAAACTGAGCAAGAATGCATCTTCGGATGACTGAGATTGCTATGGCTGACACACATAAGATGGTGAAGTCCCTCATAGCGGCGGGATTCGATGAAGCCCAGGCGGAGGCGGTTGTCACGGTCAGGAACGGTGAAGCGGCGACAAAGGAGTACCTTGACGAGAAACTAAACCGCCTCGCCAGCAAGATCGACCTCTACAAAATGGCGCTGACGATTGTGTTGGTCAACGTCACGCTCACGACCAGTCTCACCGTCGGCTTGATAAAGCTCCTGCCATAGGGAGCCTGGTGTTCAAGTCACCGTGTGGGCGTCGATGTAGTCCCAATCGATGTCCCAGCCGAGGCCCGGCTCTTGGGAGACGTGGACGTTGCCCGTGTTGTCCATGGGGTCGGTTTTGCGGTTGAGCCAGGGTTCCACTTCCTCGTAGTCGATGTGGGGGTGCAGAAGGCCGCGTTCGTAGTACTTGCCCGGGTAGTTCATGGCGCAGAGGGCGTGCAGGTTGCCGGGGCCGCCGCCGTGCACCTCCATCTGCACGTTGAACGCCTCGCAGAGGTGGACGACCTTCATCAGGGGCGTAATGCCGCCCACGTCGCTCACGCCGCCCCGGCTGATGTCGGCCGCGCCCCGGGCAAGCCACTCGGCGCGGGTGTACATCTTGCCGTCGGCGGTTTCCGGCCCGACCACGGGAATGTCAAGCTGGTCGGCCAGCCAGACGTACGATGACGTGCTGAACTCGTCCATCGGCTCCTCGAACCAGTAGTAGTCGAGGTCTTCCAACGCCCGGCCGATGTATAGCGCATCCGCGCGGCTGTAGAAGTGGTAGCAGTCGAGCATGAGGTCCATCTCAGCGCCCACGGCCTCGCGCACGGCGGCGCAGGCGGCGATGTCCATCTTCGGGTCCGGCGCCCAGGCGATCGGCGGCATCCAGGTGTGCAGCTTGAAAGCCGGATAGCCGCGCTCCTTGCATTGCAGTGCGAACGCGCCGTACTCCTCCGGCGTGCTCAGGCCGCCCGCGATTTCGTCGCCGCACATGGTGCTGGCGTAGGCCGGCACTTTGTCGCGGGTCGCGCCCAGCAGCTTGTAGACCGGCTGCCCCAGGGCGCGGCCCACCAGGTCCCAAATCGCCATGTCCACCGCGCCCAGCGCCCGGTCGGTCAAATCGCGGGACATGCGCTGCCAGTGGTGCAGGGTCTTCCAGATGCGCTCGCGGTACATGGGGTCTTCGCCCATGATGGCGGGCTTGATGACGTCCTCCAACACGCCGGGGCTCGGCGCGCCAAAGCAATAGCCGACCGCGCCGTCGTCCGCGACAACGGTGAGCAGCGATTGGGTGGCTTCATGCTCCGGGCCGGGATGGGTGTGGCCTTCGGTATCCCGCACGATGCGGGAGGGGTAGGTGAAGGCGCGGACGTGCATGTCGACGATTTTCATGGGCAATGTGCTCCGTGAGGACTAGATATCCCCAATTTCAAGTCCAAGAGGGCTCTCTTCAAGAAGCGGTCCGGCAGGGCATCCACGGAATCAAATCTCTTGCGTCTGCGGCCATTGTTGAGGTTGGCCAAGCACAACGCTTCTCCATCCGATTCGCACAGCACTATGACCGATCTACCGGGAGCCAAAGCGCGAATAGCGATCTCGGCGTCAGGTGTGGGGTAGACCTCGAAGCGTTGCGGCGCAATCGCGTACATCTCATGCAACAGGCGTTTCGCATTGACTACTGCTAAGTCAGAGGGTATTTGAAAGCCCTCTTCTTCAGCCTCGGCGGCTGCATGGCTCAACGCCACGAAAGCGTCGGACAACTCCCTGTGGGGCAGCTTAACGCGCACCTTCATCACCTCTCGACGATTCTTCTTCAAGCCCTGGCGAACGCCCTTTCTCTGGACGACGCTCCTGTTCGGCTGTTACCTTGCGCACTGTTTTGGCCATGATACTATAGGTGCACACTGATGGCGAAAACGAGCGATAAGACATGCAGAAAGCGAGGCCTTGCGCCGTGGCAAAGTTAGCTATCAACGGCGGCCCGAAATTGCGCCGGACGCCCTTTGGCAGTTGGCCGCTGGTAGGGGATGAGACGGTTGACGCGGTGACGGACGTGCTGCGCAGCCAGCGCTGGAACCGGCGGCGCGACGGCACGCGCACGGGGGAGTTCGAGCAGGCGTACGCGCGCTATCACGACTGCGACTACGGCCTCTGCGTGAGCAGCGGCACCGCGGCGTTGGAGGTGGCCGTGCTGGCGGCCGGCGTGGAAATTGGCGATGAAGTCATCGTGCCGCCGTATTCGTTCATGGCCACCGCCAGCGCGCCGTTGCAGGTGGGCGCCGTGCCCGTGTTCGTGGACATCGACCCGGAGACCTACAACCTCAATCCCGCCCTCATCGAAGACCACATCACCGACAAAACCCGCGCCATCTTTGCCGTGCACTTCGGCGGCCTGCCCGCCGACATGGACGCCATCAACGCCATCGCGCGCAAGCACGATTTGCTGGTGCTGGAGGATTGCGCCCACGCCCACGGCGGCATGCACGCCCAGGGTAAGCTGGGGTCGCTGGGCGACGCGGCCGGTTGGAGCTTTCAGGCCAGCAAGAACCTGACCAGCGGCGAGGGCGGCTGCGTGACCACCAACAACGAGGAGATCTACAAGCGCGCGGTCTACGCCCACGACTTCTGGCGCTCGCACGTGGACCTGGCGGACGACCACCTGAACGACCCGGTGGACACGCAGTTTCCGGTGCTCTCCTGGAACTACCGCATGTCGGAGATCATGGGCGCGATCCTGCACTCGCAATTCCCCAACCTGGAGGAATGGGCGGCCCGCCGGCATGAGAATTGCACCTACCTCGCGTCGCGCCTGGCCGAAATCGAAGGTCTGGCGAACGTGCGCGTGGATCCGTTCGTCAAGCGCAACGCGCTCCACATCTTCATCTTCAAGTACATGAACGCCGAGGCTTTCGGCGGCGCGCCGCGCGAGGTCGTCGCCAAGGCCGTGGCCGCGGAAGGCGTCCCGTGCAGCGCCGGCTACGTGCGCCCCCTGCACAAGCACCCGCTCTTCCAGGACGCCCTGCACGGTTCGCTGCGCAGCGGCTTCCCGCTCACCAGCCACTACTACGGCCGCACAATGGACTACCGCCGGACGGAATGCCCGGAAGCCGAACGCCTCTGCCGCGAGGAAACCCTCTGGATGGGCCACCCGGCCTTCCTGGGCACGCAAGCGGACATGGACGACATCGCCGACGCTTTCGTGAAAGTGCAGGAAAACGCGGCGGAACTGCGGTCTTTGGCTGCGGTGAACTGAATCGTTCGCTCATCCATGGGGCTATAGGCGCCGTCGACAAGCCTTGCGGCAAGAGGGGCAAGGCGCAGGACGATGCTTTTCCTCGTACCGCTTTGATACTATGGAACGGTAGGCATTTTGCTGAGCGATGCCGATTTCTCCTCCATTTTGAGTGATGCCTCGAAGCGAATTGAGGGGAATATTGCTTGGAAAGAGGACAGCAGCCACTTGCCCGCCTGGACATTCAGAGCCGCCGTACAATCGGAGGTAGGTTGGCCGCTATTCATTCATGGCAGCTATAATCCAAGGACGCAAAGGTTGTCTTACGCGCTCATCTTGCGGACGGAGGGCCGCATCTATGGCCTTGACATGGGAAAGATACATCGTAATCCGCAAGGCGAACGGATCGGCAGAAAGCATAAGCATAGCTGGTCGGAACGCTATAGAGATAAGAGAGCCTACGTGCCTGACGACATAACGGCGTCGGCTGCTGACCCGGCGGCGGTTTGGAGAGAGTTCTGCGTGGAGGCACGCATACAGCACAACGGAGAGTTGCGGAAGGGCTAATGCGGCAATGAACGTTGCTCTGACGAACATCGCACAAGTACAGCGCGAACTTGGCGCCCTCTTTTCGTACACGGAAGAGGAGGGCTACGACCAGGTTGGCACGCCGTTCCTCTACCCGGACGGAGACGCAATCGACGTATTCCTGGCGTTCGAGGGTGACTCGGTACTGGTGTCAGACTTTGGGGAGACCATGCGCTGGCTGTACACGCAGTCGCCCTCTATGCGCCTTTCACCTAAGCAGACCGGGCTCGTTGCGGACATTTGCCTAACCCACGGTGTTGAGTTTCAGAATGGCGTCATTGAAACGCATTGCCATCCCAGCGAATTGGCTGCCGCAATTGTCCAGGCTGCGCAGGTAGCGTCGAGAGTTGCCGATATATGGCTCACCTTTCGCACGCGCACGCCGCCATCGATTACAGGTCAGGTGGCCGACTATCTCGAAAAGCACAACGTACCGTTCGAACGCGCCTCCAGGCGGACAGGGGTTTCAAATCGTACGTGGAATGTGGATTTTCAGGTTCGCGCCCGCAGACGCACCGTGTTAGTCAATGTGCTCAGCGCCAACAACCGTTCCGCGGCGCGCAGGATAACCGACCGGGTAGTAGCCACCTGGCACGATTTAGGGCCGGTAGCGCGGAGCGAGCCGCTCGGCTTCGTATCCCTCTTCGACGACACCAACGACATTTGGACGGATGGTGACTTTAGTCTCGTGGGATCTCTATCCAGAGTGTCGCGCTGGTCGGATCCGGATGGGTTGATTCAGGCGCTGTTCTTGCCTCCTGTCGGTGCGAGGCCCTTGTAGCGACCCGCACGCCTACGGTGCTTGCTATCTATGCGCCGCATGGATTTGCTGGCATGAGGGCTTCTGCTGACTGGAGATCCTCGGAGAATACACGCGGGTGTGCCTCAAGTGTTCAATTGGCCCGAGACGTACTATCATTTGGTACAGGAGTGGTAGAACGCTCTTGCCACAGATGTCAGGCAGCTTGACCTATCATACACTTGGCAGCTATGCTTAGACTAAGGAGACATGACCATGGAAAACGACACCATTGCCACCGTACTGGCGAGCATCTTATCGGCGTTCACCGTTGGCGGGTTCATTATGCTGCAAATTCGCAGCCTCGATACGCGGGTCTCCAGGCTCGAATCGCGCATGTCGGACTTCGGCGAACGCTTGGCGCGCATCGAGGGGCTGATTGAAGGCCACTTTTCCAGAGGGAAACCGGAACAAGACTAGCCCTGAACCGCTTGGCGGCAAGGGGGGCGGCACGGCGGTTCCAGGCAAGGCGTCTTGCGCCGCGGCTCGCAGCAGCGGCTGCTCGGCGAGACGCTCATCTTCTTAGAGTTGAATCTATTGCACGCCTCGGTGACGGACACTGGGGCGTGTTTGGCTATGTGCAGCAGCCTGACCGCCAAGGCTCAAGATGGTGAGGCGCTTTAGCGCGTCCAGGAGAGGCAAACCGCATGGCATCGAAGAAGCACGATACGTTCCTGCCGCCGTTGTGCTGTTACGATCCTGAGACAGCCCCGTTTGGGCGTTACGTGTTGGAGATGCTCTTTGCCGAGGGGCTGACCGGCGCGGAAGAGCGGAACGCGCGGCAGTCGCCGCTGACTGTGGATTCACTCCAAGCGCGGCAGGCGGTGATCGTGGCGCCCTGCGGCGCGGATACCGGCGCGGAAGCGGCGGCGCTGGCGGCGCTGGAGCGGGGCACGCCGGTGGTCTTCCTGCGTCCTTCCGCCGAGACCGCAGCCGAACTTGGCATCGAGGGCAAGCAGCGGCGCACGGCCAACGAAGCCTACGTCGCGCCGGAGCGAGACCATCCCCTCTGGTTCTCCGCGCTCGGCGACTTCATGCAGTTTCACGGCGCGGCCGATGTGTACGCTGATTACGGCGGCCGCGAGCGCGTGCTCGCCTGGCTGGGCGGACGCGACTGGGCGCTCCCATATCCGGCGATTGTCACCGGCAACTACGGCGCGGGGCGTTTCGCCGTCTTCACCTATGACCTGGCGTCGTCCACCGTCCTCTTTCACCAGGGCCGCCGCGAGCAGGCCAGCACCGGCCCCACTCCCGATGCCGACGGCGACGGCCTGTTTTGCCCCAGCGATCTCTTCGTCGGCTACCGCGACCGCACGCTGCTCGACCTGCCCCAAGCCGACCTGCAGCAGCGACTGCTCGTGCGCATCCTTGAGTGGGCGAGCGCGCCACAGGCCCCGCTGGCGCGTCTCTGGCACTACCCCAACGCCGCGCCGGCAATCGTGCTCGTCAACGGCGACAGCGACGGCATGACCCGCCCGCAGATGGAATGGTACACCAATATGGTGGAAGCCCACGGCGGCGAGTACACCGTCTATCTGATGGAGGAGCACCTGAAGCACCTCACCCCGGCGATGGAGCGCGACTACCGGCGGCGCGGCCACTCGGCGGGACCCCACGTCTGGCACTCAGGCAAGCCGACCGTAGAGCAGATGCGCCAGCGCATTTTCGAGGAAGCGGCGCTCTTCGAGGATCGCTACGGCTATCCGCCCAAGACCACCCGCCACCACTGCGTCATCTGGCCGGGCTGGGCGGAAACCGCCCAGGCGCTGGCCGACGCCGGTTTCCGCATGGACACCAACTACCGCGCCGGCGACCACCAGCAATACGGCTACCTGACCGGCAGCGGCTTGCCCATGCGTTTCATCGACGAACGCGGCGAATTCATCGAGCTTTTCGAGCAGGAGACCCTCTTCTGCGACGACTACGTGCTGGTGGACAAGAGTTTCCTGCCGCCGCTCAGCGAGGAGCAAGCCATCGCCGTTTCCAAGGAGTACATCGACGCCGCGATCGAACGCTACCACACCGTGGCGCACTTCTACTTTCACCCGATCTACGCCACCGGCATTAAGGTGAAGACCGGCCAGTTCATCCGCACGGCGGGCTGGTTCGAGGCGGTCCTGAAGTACGCGGCGCAATGCGAACTGCCCATGCCCAGCACCGACGCCTGGTGCGCGTTCAACGAACAACGGCGCGCCGCGCTGCTGCATGAACAGCGGTGGGACGCGGACGGCGGCATCTTGAGCCTGACGCTCGAGGCGCGAGACGGACTGCCCGGCGGCACGCTCCTCCTGCCCGCGCGGTTCGACGGCAGAGAGATTGCCGGGGTACAGTGCGGCGGGGAGCCGCTGCCGCTCACCCGGCGCAGCGTTTCCGGGACGGCCTATGCGCTGGCGGCAGCCGACTTTGGCGCGGGCGCCAGCGCGGTGGAAGTCCGCTACCACTAGTGGGCCTGCGCGCAACGCCGCCGCGTTTGCGTAGCGCGGGGGCTTGTCCCCCGCCGGAGCAAGGTAAACAAGAACGGACTGGATTGACCTTGCGTAAGTCGCAGGTTACAAACCTGCACTACGGGAGAAGCGAGCGTAGGCTTCATTCTCATTGCGTTCAATGCGACAACGATGTCCCCCTCACCCCGGCCCTCTCCCCGGGGAGAGGGGGAATTTCCGCCTACCGGTAATGGTCGCGCACGGGTCACCGGCAAGGAGGCGGGCGCGGCCAGGTTCAGCCGGAGACGATGCGCCGCATTTGTGGGTTCGTCTTGGCGTGCACGCGCCGGGGGTATTCGTAGGTATCCACCCGGTCGTCCAGATGCGCCGGCAACTGCTGGTCCAGGAAGCCTTCCAAGCGGGAGCGCAACTTCTCCGCCGCCGCCGGTTCGCCTTCCAGCACGTTGGTCGTCTCCAGCGGGTCGGCGCGCAGGTTGTAGAGTTCTTCCTGCACGTGCAGGGCGGCAGTTTCCTGCGTCACCGTAAAGCCGCCGCTGTCGGTCTTGCGCGGGCCTTGCTCGAAGTCCACCACGTAGTTGTAATCGTGGTCGCGCACCGTAGCGTGCTGCCCCCAGCCGGCGATGATGAAGTCGCGGTTGCTCGCCCGCTCGCCCGTCACCAGCGGCCACATGGACATGCCGTCCAGTCCCTGGTAGGGCACGCCGAACAGGTCCAGCACAGTAGGCGGCACGTCCTGATGCTGCACGAAAGCGTCCAGGCGCTTGCCCGCGTGCTGTTTGTCCGGATGGCGGATGAACATGTTGATGCGGGTGTTGAACCACTGGAGGTGGTCTTCGGACTTGCCGAAGCGGTTGCGGTCGAGCAACTCGGTGCCGTGGTCGGACGTAAAGATGATGACCGTATCGTCCAGCAGGTGGAGCGCCTCCAGCTTATCCAGGAAGTGGCCGATCCAGGTATCCACGAACGTCACTTCGCCGTAGTAGAGGGCCTTGGTGCGCTCTTGCGCCGCTTCCCCTTCCACCTCCGTGCCCACCGGCCAGATGTAGTCTTTCACCGAATCGTCCCTGTAGTAGGCGTCGGCGTAGTGGAGCGGCGGGTCCCACGGCTCGTGGGGATCGAAGGAATCGATGTAGAGGTAGAACGGCCCGTAGGCGGCGTTGTTCTCCACCCAGTCCATGGCACTGGCGAACACGCGCGCCGCCTGGAAGTCGTCGTCCCGGGGGCGCTCGCCCTGGTTCCAGAGGTACTGCACCATGCCGGTCATGCGGGGCGAATCCGGCGCGGCGTCGGTGTACTGCGTGGGGTCAACCGCGCCGGGCGGCAGGGTCTTCCAGTGGTCGAACTCCTGGCCGCGCACGAAGTCCCAGGAGCAGAAGCCCCGGGTGAAGTTCATGGTGGCCTTGAACATGTGGTAGGTATCGGCGATGAAGCCGGTATTGACACCCGCTTCCACCAGCAGTTCCGACACCGGCGTATGCTCCGGCGGGATCTTGTGCCAGCCGCGCGGCGAAGGGCTGGAGCCAAGCGTGTCGTAGCCAAAGCGCCAGGGAAAGCTGTTCATGCCGGTAAAGAGCGCCCGGCGCGCGGGAATCGTAGGATAGGCGCAGCCGTACGCCTGGGTGAAGACCGCGCTTTCGGCGGCCAGGTTATCCAGCACCGGCGTGCGAATGAAGTCCGCGCCCAAGGAACGCACCATGTCCGTGCGCATGGTGTCCAGGCAAATGACAACCACGTTCATGCCACAAAGCCTCAATTCTGCTTAGCGTCTGGTACCGTCTCTAGCTAAGCACACATGCCGAATCCCGCGCAAGCCGCCGCGCGCGCACAACGAACGGAAGCAAAAGTCCCAAAGCGCCAAGACTGCGCCGGAGCCGATCGCCCTGAGCGAGGTCGAAGGGTGAACAGCTCCGGCACGGCGTCGCTGCGACACCATCGGGCCTTGACGCCCGCCGCTTATATTTGTAGGAAGACAGACCGCAGCGCGGGCCATACGCGCCACCACTTCCGCGCTCCCACCGCCCGCTGCCGCGCCGCTCCTCACGCCCGCTGGCTCTCATAGAGGACAGCGCAGGCCTGGTTGATCGCGGAGGCTACTTCATCGCCGCGTGCGAGCGCCTCTACCACCGTTAACATGGCGCTCCACTGACCTTCATCCTCCGGCTCCCCGCGTCCGTATTCCATGGACTGCTGGATTGCCGTAACCTCTTCCGGTTGGAGATCCCACCGGTAGTCCCCAAGACGCGCCACCGCCTCGCGCTCCACAGGCACTCTTACGTGCGGATGCATAGCCTTCACGAGACCCCTGAGCGCGGTGTAGGCTGCATCGGGATTGGCGGTCCGCGCCGCAATCGCGATTCCCGGGTAGGGATTGATCTCCGTGCTGCGCGCCTTGCCTCTGGGCAATTCTGCCCGGCGATACGTGGCGACCGGGGAGAGGTAAAGTACCGGGAAGTAGATCATGGCCGCCGGGGAGGCCACTTCACCATAGATCAACCTACTTAGCTCCGGTCCGGAAGCCGCGGGCGAGACGCCGTGCGTGTGCATCAAGCCGCGAACGAACTCCAGCGCTGCGACGGCGGCCGGTTCCTGCAAGCGGCACTGCGAGGTTTGCGCATCCGCCAGTATCGCTTCGTTCTGCCACAGCGCCCACCAAATGGAACTGCCGTGCGCTATCAATCCCCAGCGCGATACCGTGCCGTCCTCTTCCCGCTCCGTCAGCTTCAGCGCGTTTTCCACCAGGATGTCCCAGTCCCACGTAGAGTCCGGCGGCGACACCCCCATACGCGCAAAATAGTCCACGTCGTATGAGAGCATCAACGGATCCGCGCCTACGGGCAGGGCGTAGAGCGCATTCTTCTCTCGGTAGTAATCGAGCGCGGAAGAGTAGAAATCGCCGCTAAGCCCGGATTCGTCGCCGCTGAACCGGTCCAGGGGCAGCAAGGCGCCCATCTCCCCCAACGCCCGCGCTTCCTGAGGCCAGAGAGTTACCAAGTCCGCGCCGACTTCCTGCAGCCACGCGGCCAGGTACTCCGGCTTGCGGTACTCCTCAGCATCGCGATCCGAGTAAGGCCCCGCGTACCGCTCGAAGTAGCGCAGCGCCAGGCTATAGCGCCCCCGCGTGGGACCAAAGGCGCTTTCGCTGTCGTCCGCCAGTTCTTGCTCCACTCGCCGGAGATGCTGCTCAGGCGAAGCGACAGCGTGCCCAGAACCGAGACCGGTAATCATGTGCGAAACCCAGGTCAATGGGGTAATCTTCGGAGCGCCCAGTCCCGGCAACGGTATGTCCAGCCCGCCGCAGCCGGCCGCGAGCAATGCCGTGCTACCTATCAACGTTCGGCGTGAGAGCATCGTCCTGCTCCTTGGCGCAGAGCGGGTTCGCAATTGTGCGGCACAGTGGTAAGACCCATGCGCGGCGCGCTTGGCTGCAATGGTACACTGGCGGAGCTTGTCAAGTATGAGAAGAATGTAAGAAAAGCGGGAAAGCGGTGTTTACGTTGGCGATGTAGTGTGTCATGCGGCGTTGGTGCGGAAGCGAGAGGAGCGGGCGTCTGCCTGAGAGAGCGTGGGCGTGGCCCCCAATACTGACGCATTTACGTAGCGCGGGGGCTTGTCCCCCGCCGGAACAAGATAAATGCTAAAGGAATGGATTGACCCTACGGAAGACGCAGGTTTCAAACCTGCGCTACCAGAGTGTCGGCTTTCCGGCCCCGTTTAGCGTGCGGGGCAGGCTTTGCGCCGGCGTGGGGAACGTGGCCCGTTGGAACCAGGCGGGCTGACAGGGGTATACAAGTGTCATTCCGAGCGGAGCGAGGAATCTAGGAACGATGAAATGGCAGGGATACGCCTTAGATTCCTCTCTCCGCTGCGCTCCGTTCGGAATGACACCTCAGGCCGAATATAGATTGCCTACCTTTGTCAGCGCCAGGCGGGGGACTAGCCCCCGCGCTACGTGCTCTTGGCGTCCCAGGTTGCAGACCTGCGCCAAACGAGGGTAGGCTTTCCGGCCCCGTTTAGCGTGCGGGGCAGGCTTTGCGCCGGCGTGGGGAACGTGGCCCGTTGGAACCAGGCGGGCTGACAGGGGTATACAAGTGTCATTCCGAGCGGAGCGAGGAATCTAGGAACGATGAAATGGCAGGGATACGCCTTAGATTCCTCTCTCCGCTGCGCTCCGTTCGGAATGACACCTCAGGCCGGCTACAGATTGCCTACCCTTGTCGGCGCCAGGCGGGGGACAAGCCCCCGCGCTACCGGCTCCCGGCGGCGCAGGTTACAAACCTACGCTATCTGTCGATAGCGGCGCGTGGGACTGCCGGAGAATTGGTTTCTCCGGTTCATGGGCGGGGGCGCTTGCGTTGCGGCTTGTGGCGGGGCTAGAATTAGGAGTTGGTGTCCTGCGGGCCTGGCCGCGCGCGTCTCCCTCACTCACACGACCGCCGATCGATAGCGCTTATGGAACAGACGGCACGGATAACGGCCGGATCGCGCCACGGGCTTACCGCGTGGAGCCGGCTGGCGTGGTTGCTCGGCCTTGGATTCTGCGCGGCCACGGCCATCAGCCGCATCCCTTTTCGCAGCCAGACGCTCTTCGCGTGGGATTCCGCCAGCTACGCTTTCGCCCTGGATGCGTACAACGTCGCCTTCCATCACCCGCAGCCGCCCGGCTACCCGCTGTACGTCGCCGCCGCCAAACTGCTGTACGGTCTGGGCGTGGACGCCAACCTGAGTTACGTGCTCCTCTCCCTGGCGGCCAGCAGCCTGGCGGTGTGGCTGCTCTTCATGCTGGCCTGGCGGCTCTACGGCGCGCAGACCGCGGTCATCAGCGCGCTGCTGCTGGCCACCGGCAGCACCTTCTGGTCGCACGGCGAGGTAGCGTATCCTTACGCCTTTCTCGCCCTGTTCAGCACGCTGGTCGTGCTGCTGTTGGCCGAGACGAAACTGGGGACGCGCAACCTGATCGTGCCGGCCGCGTTCGTGCTGGGTGTGGGCGCGGGCTTCCGGCCGGACCTGCTGCTCTTCCTCTTGCCGGTATGGGTCTACGCCTGGTGGGGCCGCAGCCTGGGCAGCCTGGTGGGCGGGATTAGCGTCATGCTGGCGGTCGTGCTGGCGTGGGGCGTGCCCATGGCGCAACTTTCCGGCGGCTGGGAAGCGTACTGGCAGGCGTCCAGCGAGAATTACGCCTTCTGGGCCGGGCAATCCGGCGGCCTGCTGGCCTACTTGCAAAGCGTGCTGGACAACATGCGCACGCTCTCCGCGTATCTCTACAACGGCGTGGGCCTTGCCCTGCTGCCGATCATCTACTACGTCGGGCGCTTCTTTTCGCCGCAGCAGATCCTGCGCGAGGCGCGCACGCGGTTGATTCTGCTGTGGATGATCGTGCCCATCTTGTTCTACACGTTCATCTACATTGGCAATCCCGGCTACGTGCTCTCGTTTCTCCCCGGCCTGATCATCTACGCGGTGCTGGCCATCCGGGGCTTGTCCCGGGACTGCGAACAAGCGTACCGCTTCCTGATGACGCAGCGCGGCATGGTGACCACCGCGCTCACGCCGCACCGCGTCGCGCTGGGCATCACCGTGGCGCTGGTGGCCGTCATCGCGCTCGCCAATACGCTGCTCTTCCTCTTCGCGGACGGCCAGGGCCGGTATAAGGAAATACGCCAGATCGACGACATACTGACGAAGCAAGTGCGCTACATTACCTTGAACCACGCGCCGGAGCGGACGCTGATCGTGGCGTTCGACCGCTCCAACCAGTTGTCGTACTATCTGCCGGACTACACCTTCCGGCTGCTCTTCGACCCGGGAGACTCCACCTACTGGGAGACGCGCCAGGAGCTTGAAATCCCGGAGGGCGTCACGCGGGTGATCCTGCCGGACATGGCGCGCAACACCAGCGACCGCTCGGAGCGGATCAAGCACGTGGGTCTGGGTCCCGGGGTGAGTCTCTTCGTTGTGACCGTGGAGGCGGGCGATACGCTGATACACGGCTACCAGTACGCGCTTGTCCGCCCGGCGGCAGAGGAAGCGCAATGAGCCTGCCGCCGTTGGCTCACGCGGCCACGCCGCGCGAGACCCGCTGCGGCGATCGCGCGCTGCGGTGGGGCGACCGCACCTACGTGGTCGGCATTCTCAACGTGACGCCGAATTCATTTTCCGGCGACGGCGTAGGGGGCGACGTGGGCCGCGCCGTGGAGCAGGCCGCCCGGTTCGCGGCGGAGGGCGCGGACATTCTGGATATTGGCGGCGAATCCACCCGGCCCGGCGCGGACGCGGTCTCCGCGCAAGCGGAACTGGACCGGGTGCTGCCGGCAATCGAGGCGATACGCCGCGCGGTGGACATCCCGCTCTCGATCGACACCTATAAGGCCGCCGTGGCGCGTGAGGCGGTGAGCGCCGGCGCGGCCATGGTGAACGACGTCTGGGGGCTGCGCGGCGATCCGGCCATGGCCGCCGCGGTGGCCGGCTTGAACGTGCCGGTCGTGCTCATGCACAATCGCCGCGCCGCGCCCCGGCAATCGGCCCTGGGCGGGTACGTCGGCGCGGCGGAATACGGCGACGTTGCGCAGGACGTAACGCGCGAACTGGGCGAGACGTGCGCGTTGGCGGCCGCCAGCGGCATCGCGCCGGAAAACGTCATCGTCGATCCCGGCATCGGCTTCGGCAAGACACCCCGGCAGAACATCGCGCTCATGCGCAACCTCGGCGCGCTCCAGGCCCTCAGGCGGCCGGTGTTGATCGGCACGTCGCGCAAGTCGTTCATCGGGCTAACCCTCGACCTGCCGGCGGCGGAGCGTCTGGAGGGCACGGCGGCCACGGTGGCGCTGGCGATTGCGCAGGGCGTCGATCTGGTGCGCGTGCACGACGTGGGCCCCATGGTGCGCGTGTGCCGCATGGCCGACGCCATCGTGCGCGACGCGTAACCGCGAAATCCTGAATCCGGCCCGGTAGGGGCGCGACGTGTCGCGCCCCTACCGGGCGGGGGTTGAACACCAATGCTCTCGTTTGGAATTTGATGACTTTGAGCCTCTTGAGTTCTGCTACTCATGGGTTCCGCTACTAACGGGTTCCGCTACTAACGGGTTCCGCGCCTTAGAGGAAGTCAGTCCTTTCCGTTCGTGCTGAGCCTGTCGAAGTACGAACGGAAAGGACTGACTGGCGAAAGCTACCCCGCTTCCAAGGCCGTTCACCCTTCGACAAGCTCAGGGCGAACGGGAAAGGACTGAACGTCATGCGCCAAATGCTAGTGCGACACCGTAACGACACGTTGCGAGCCTACCGCCTGTCAGGCGTTGCTACTGCCATGCGCGCGGCCCGCGGCCCGCGAAAGTAGAGCGTCCCTTGTCCAGCCGGAGAAACTTCATCTGTGGCGTCCTGAACGGCGTCTTCTACGCCACGGGCATGGCCTTTACCAGCGCCACGGTGGCGCTGCCCTGGTACGTCAGCCAGCTTACGCAGTCCAACGTGATCATCGGCATCCTGCCGGCCATGCAGTTGGGCGGCTGGGCGCTGCCCCAGTTGTTGTTGATCAACTACATGCAGCGCCAGCGGCGGAAGCTGAAGTTCTACCGGCGCAGCGCGCTGGTGCGCAGTACCTGTTGGGCGCTGCTGGCGGCCGTTGTGTTCGCCGTGCCGGCGCGGGCCGAGATTGTGCTGCCGGCCCTCATCGGCCTGACGGCAATCGCGTCGCTCTCCGGCGGCTTTACCGGCCTGGCGTTCTTCGACGTGGTCGGGCGCATCGTGCCCCGCCGCCAGCTTTCCACCTTCTTCTCGCTGCGCAACTTCTTTGGCGGCATTGGCGCATTGGCGGCCGGCGTGGTCGTGCGCCAGGTGCTGGAACGCTCGGAAGGGAGCCTCGACCTGGTCTGGCTGCTCTTCGCGTTGACGTGGGTCTTCACCTCGGCCGGGTACGCGTCGTTCAGCGCCGTCCGGGAACCGGAAGGGCCGCCGCTGCCGCCCAAGCGCAACATGCGCGGCGACCTGCGCCGCATCCGGGAGATCATCCAGCGCGACCCGCCGTTTCGCACGTACCTCATCATCCGCGTGCTGACCATGTTGACCTTCATCGCGATGCCGTTCTACGTGGTGTACGGCGCCAGAGTGCTGCAACTGCCGGCGGGCGTGGTGGCGACGTCCGCGGTGGCGCTGATGGGCGGCGTGATCGGCAGCAACGTAATCTGGGGCTGGCTGGGCGCGCGCGGCGGCGGCTGGCTGTTGCTGGTGGCGACGACGCTGTTCAGCATCCTGCCGCCGGTGTTGGCGCTGGCGGCGCAGGCGCTCACGCTCGCCAATGCGGGTACGGCTCTCGTCGGCGGCGTGTTCATCGCCCTCTTCGTCCTGCTCGGCACGGCCACCGGCGGGCAGGAAATCACGTTCTCGGTGCTGGCAATCGAGGTCTCGCCGGTAGAAGAACGCATCATCTACATGGGCTTCACCAATACGCTGATTGGCGTCCTGATCCTCCTGACGCCGGTGGGCGGGCTGCTGGCGGACCTCGTCTCGTTCGAGGCGCTCTTTGGCGTGGCCGGCGCGGCCGCGATTGCCGCCGCCGCGCTCGCCGTCAGCGCGCTGCGCCGCTTCACCCGGCCGCTGCCGGACGCGGCCGAAACGGCGGCGGCCCAGGCGGAAGGCGCATAACCGCGCTTCCGGCCGGGCCCGGCATGAGGGCGCGCCCCTGGCAAGGCGGCGGCGGGGCGGCGGGGCTTCTTGTATAATGCGCAGGGACTATCTCACCGATTGGAGAAGGAAACGGCAATGAAGATTGGCATCTTTACCGACGAGGTGCACCCGGACTTCGACACGGGCCTGGGCGTGATGCGCGAGCACGGCATCATGTACGCCGAACTGCGCACCGTCAACGGCACCAACTTGATGGACCTTTCACCGGAAGAGCTGGACGGCGTCGAACGCTCCCTGGCGCAAAACGGCATTCAGGTGAGCGCCTTGGGCACGCCCATCTTCAAGTGCCCCCTGGAAGGCCGCCAGCGCACCGTGGAGGGTGACACCTTCGGCGCGCAGGAGATGACCTACGAGGAGCACTTGGCGCTGCTGCCGCACTGCTTCGCCCTGGCCGAGCGGTTCGGCACGCGGGTCGTGCGCTGCTTCTCTTTCTGGCGGGATGACGACCCGGAAGCGGTGTTCGACAAGGTGGTGGAACGCTTTGGCCCGGCGCTGGACATTGCCGCCAAACACGGGTTCGATCTGGGCATGGAGAACGAGCCGTCCTGCTACGCGGGCGTGGGCGAGGAGTCGCGCCGCTTGATCGAGGCGGTCGGTTCGCCGCATCTGAAAGCGATTTGGGATCCGGGCAACTGCCTCTGGGCCGATGAAGAACCCTATCCCAAGCACTACGCGGCCATCAAGCCGCACCTGGCCCACATGCACGTGAAAGACGCCCGCTGGGTGAACGGTGAAGTCGAGGCCTGCCGGGTGGGCAAGGGCAATACGGACTACGCGGGCCATTTCCGCGCGCTGGTCAAAGACGGCTACGACGGCGTCTATACGCTGGAGATGCACTACCAGGTGGAAGGCGGCCCGCCGGAAGCGGCGGCGATCGAGTCCGCCCAGGCGCTGCGGGAGATGCTGACGGTAGCCGGCGCGTAAACGGGTGAGGGTTGGCCCGTGGACACGAGAGGCGCTGGCGCGTAAACGAGAGAGCGGTTGGCGCGCTAAAGCGAAAGGCGCCGGCGCATACGCGCCGGCGCCTCTTCGGAAGCCGGATTGATGAGAAACGGTGTGGGATTACTTCCCGTCGATTTCGGGAATGTCCAGGTCCATGCCGGGGTAGATGGTCTTCGGGTCTTCGCCGTCGAAGCGCCACTTGTTCTTCTGGAAGATCACGTCCCACTTGGTGGCATCGCCGTACTCACGTTGCGCGATGTCTTCGAGGGTTTCCCCCGGGCCGACCTTAATCGTCTCGCGGACGCTGCCGCTTGACTTCTTCTTGCCAAACAATGCATCCAGGAAGCCCATCGCTCACTCCAATCTGTGCTCTTTTACGCCTAGCCCCGGACTCCATCGTCCGCACAAGAGTATAGCAGTTTCTCTCTAGGTTGGCAATGCCGGTCTGGCAGGAAACGCGGACGGGAAACAGTAAACTCCGCCGGATGCTGTCCGCGCCAGCCGCCGCCCGGTCTCGATAGGAGCCGCGCCGCCTGCCATCGAGACCTGAAACCCACAGGCGTCTGGTACCATGGCCTCAGGCGGCGGCGCGCGCAAGCCGGTTGCGGCCAGGCCGCAACGACCGCGACGCGCCCCGCGCTCGTGCGCGCAATGGGACAGGGGTGGCGAATCAAGGGCGCGCTCGAAGCGCCGGCCCGCGCCGGTGTGTCCAATGGGACAGGCTGGCAGGCGGCACACTACGAGCTTTTCCGTGCCCCGCGCCCGTGTATAGAATGGGACAGGTGGAGGCGAACTGCCGTGCCCGACGTATCGTTAGCGCTCAATCTCTCCGTGGCCGTCCTCGCCGCCTTTCTGGCGGGGCTAGTGGCGCAACGCTGCGGCCTGCCGGTGATCCTGGGATACCTGCTCGCCGGCATCGCCATCGGGCCGTTCAGCCCCTTGCTCCGCGCCGACCAGCACGACGTGCAGGTGCTGGCCGAGATCGGCGTGATGTTCCTGCTCTTTGCCGTGGGCGCGGAGTTCTCCCTGCGCGAGTTGCGCCACCTGGGGCGCATCGTCGTGATTGGCGGTATAGGACAGATCCTGCTGACCATGAGTCTCGGCCCGCTGATAGGCCGCGCGCTCGGTCTTTCCTTCACCCAGGGCATCCTGCTCGGCGCGCTCATCGCCCTCTCCAGCACCGTGGTGGTCATAAAGGTGCTTATGAGCCGAGGCGAATTGCAGGCGCTGCACGGCCGCATCGCGCTGGGCATCCTGATTCTCCAGGACATCGCCGTGGTGCCCATGGTCGTCATCCTGCCGGCCCTGGCGGCCGGCGGCGAGAACCTGGTCTTCGACCTGCTCCTGCTGGCCGGCAAGGCGGCGGCCGTCTGCCTGGGCGCGTACTTCATCGGCGCGCGCGTGGCGCACTGGCTGCTGACGCACATCGCCCAGGGCGAGTCCCGTGAACTTCTGATCCTGGCCGTGGTCGCGCTCGCCCTCGGCACCGCGTTCGTAACGCAGTTCGTCGGCCTTTCGCTGGCGTTCGGCGCTTTTCTGGCCGGGCTGGTGGTGGCGGAGTCGGAACTGCGCACGCAGGTGGTGGCGGAAGTCGTGCCCCTGCGCGACCTCTTCGCCTCGCTCTTCTTCGTCTCGGTGGGGATGTTGCTCGATCCGGTGTGGCTCTGGCACAACCTGGGCGCGGTCGGCATCGCGCTGACCGCCGCCGTGCTCGGCAAGATCGCCATTCTGATGATCTTGCTCCTGGCGCTGCGCGTGCCGGCGCACGCCGCCGTGCGCGGCGCGCTGAGCCTGGGGCAGGTGGGCGAATTCTCCTTCGTGCTGGCGCAGATCAGCGTATCGGCCGGCGCGCTGCCAACCGCCATCTTCAACCTGGCGATCAGCACGGCGTTGATCAGCATCATCCTCACGCCCTTCCTCTTGCTGCTGGAGCCGCGCATCATTCGCGTCTTTGGGGCGCTGCCGCTCGTTGGCGCGTGGTTCGCCGAACCGGACACCGCGCCCGCCTGGATGGGCAAGTTCAGCGAACATGCGGTAATCTGCGGCTTTGGCCGCGTCGGACGGGAACTTGCCGAGGCGCTCGACCTGCAAAACATCAACTACGTGGTCGTGGAATACAACCCGCTCACGGTGCGCGAACTGCGCGAGAGCGGCGTGCCGGTGGTGTACGGCGACGCGGGCAGCCACGCGGTGCTGGCACACGCGGAACTGGAGCAGGCGTCGCTCCTGGCGGTGCTCGTCCACGACGACGTGGCGGCGGAGATTGCGGTGCGCCACGCCCGCTCGCTGAACCCGGCGCTGGACATCATCGCGCGGGCCAGCAGACGCGAATCAATCCAAAGGCTGCGCGCCGCCGGCGCGTCCGACGTGGTGCAGCCGGAATTCGAGGCCGGGGTGGAGGTGATCCAGCACGTCTTCCAGAAGTACGAGATACACGGCGAAGAGTTGGAACACTTGGTCGGCGAGCGCCGCTCCGCATTCTACCGCCACTGGGAAACTTAATCTGGGATTGACCGAAAGTAGCCTACGCTTAGTGCTGCGAATGTCATAGTAGCGACTATCTGAGCGGGTGCCGGTTTAGTTTAGATGCGTCAAGATGACACGCCTGCAAAGTGCGAACCTGCTACGCTACCAATTCGGAGACAATGACTTGAGAAGCGCTTGGTTGATGTTGGAATCTCCTTATGATTAATCCATTTCAATAGGCTCATGAGGCTGACATCCAATTGTTGCCTCCACATCCTCTCCACGTAGTCTACTCAACCCTTGACGGCTAATCAGGCGAGGTGTAGTGTGATGCGGAACTTACAACATGTCCTTCGGAGTCCTTCATAGCGAGATTGCGGAAGGTGTGAAGGGACGAAAATCAGGAAACTCGATCCTCTATTTGGTCTCACTCGAGTGTCGGCGCGAAATTAGTTTGCAAGAGTCGTTGTGCAAGGGGTCCTACTATGTCCTTCATGTTCGATTTCATCAAGCGAAAGATGACCCAAGGTAGGCAAGCACGTGAGCAGGAGCAGTTGGCTTTGCTAGAAGCTCAAGAGCGTGAACGCCAGAGGATTGCAGAGTATCGCCAAGTGCAACGGAATATCTTGGCAATTCTCGACGATGGCAAACTCCCCGATATTGACTGGGAATCATTAGTCGGGCGGCTGCCTTTCAAATTCATGCGGTCAGAGCATCTGATTTTCGTTTTCCCTAACGTGACGTACCTGGAGCAACGCACCAAGCGCGAGATAGTAGGTCGTTCCGCTGGTACGAGCGTCCGAGTGGCAAAAGGGGTGTCTGTCCGCCTCGGTCAGTCGCGGGGTACCCCTGTAGAGCGAGATGAGGTTGTTGACCGGGGCGTGGGTACCATGGCTGTTACCACCAAGCACCTTTACTTTAATGGGGAACGGTCATTCAGGGTCAACTTTGGCAAGATGGTCTCCGTCGAGTCGATGGGTAGTGATACGGTTAGCATCACGCGGGATCGCGCGAGTGCCCAACCGGAATTCTTCGTCGTGGGAAGCCTTGACGCTCAATTCGCATATGAGTTACTTCAAGCTATACCGTCTTTGGAATTCGGGTCGGGTGATCTTGAAGTAGAGTCACCTGGCCAATATCATCTATTGACTTACGATGGTGGGTACTACGGGTTCGATGATTAGTTCAGGGGCGGCCATGCCGACGTAGCACAACATTTCTTACCTTCAAGCCTTATAGTCGTCAAGTCCGTTCTTAGAGCCTGTTTACAAACTTCTAGTCTGCACGAGGGACGTTCGCCCTGAGCAGCGTCGAAGGGTGAACGGAACCGCCGCAAGGTGGCGTATAGCCGTTCATGCTTCGACAGGCTCAGCACGAAGACTCAAGAGTTGCTCTTGTTCAACACTGAGGTGGCATGGAAGCTGGTCGCTACTTCCTAGAGTGTTCGCGCCAGTAGTCGATTTGTTCTGGAGTGGCATGATCTCTTTGAATGTTATTGCCATAATAGGGCCAAAAACTGGTTTAATTCCGGGAGGAAATTCGTTGGTTTGTTTCAGCACACCGTAGCCACACTTGTTGGGTTCTTGATGGTTTCTTGGATGTGGTAAGAGTCGTTGTTGCTTACTCGTTCTACATGGTTTAGTAGCCTTGGATCTTCACAAAGTGAGTTCCTCCATCACTATCCAAAGTTCAATCCAAGCTTAAGGGGAATATTAGTTGCACCAAAAGGGGCTGGGCAGTGCGACAGACACAGCAACGCTATATAGGGTTGCTTTGGGCGGGTCGTCATCCCAGTGGCGGCCCACTGCTTTCGTTTGGCTAATGAAATGAGGAAAGTCGCAGATTGCTAGCATATCTGCGACTTTAGCCTCAAGGCTCGATTTTGCATGTCGAGTGCATGTGCTTCGACTCTATCACAGCCTGGATTCGTTGTCGAGCACTTTGGGACATCTTACGACCCGTTGCTTGCAGACTACGCCGCCGGATGCTGCTATCGAGCGAGTTGCCCTAGCATGAGCAGGCCGCGTGCAGCGCTTGCAATCTGCCCATTCGCAGCGGGGTTGAAAGTTGCCCGCAGTCCTTCACCTTCATATGCTGATTAAGCATCTCGCCAGACTTTGCCGCGCTGCTTTACGTTGGCCAGCAGCGCCTCGTCGAACGGCGGCGGGGTGGGGAACCCCTCCGGCTGGGGCGGCTTCCAGCCCAGAATGAGCTGCACGGCGGGATTCGTATAGTAGGCCGTGTACGTCTGGCGCAACAGCGTCTGAAAGAGTTCCGGCTGCGCCGACTCCACGGCGCGCAGCGCCGCTTCCTGTTCGGATTCAGAAAGCGCCGTAAACGCCGCGTGCGTAGACCCTGCGTCATCCTCGACGGACGACTGCGCGCGCACGCCGGCCGCCGCCTCGATCGCGCCCAGGACGGCAAGCACCGGGCGGCGCAAAGCCGGACGTTCGCCGAGATAGCGATCGAGCGTCTGGGCGCAGCCGGCGTCGCCGGCGCCCGGCATCTCGTCCTGCGCCGGAATCAGCCGGTTTTGAACGGCTTTCAGGAGCGCCAGTTGCGCCGCCGTCAGGACAGCGCCGTCTTCATGCCGCGCGCTCATGCCGCCACCTCCCGGAAGTTCTGCTTCAGCCAATCGGAAACGTAGAGCGCCAGGGCCTGGATCGTGCTGGTAGGGTTCACCGCGGCCGAGGTAACGAAGAGGCTGCCATCGATGATGAAGAGATTGGGCACATCGTGGGCCTGACCGTGCCGATTCACCACGGAGTTGGCAGGATCGTCGCCCATGCGCGCGGTGCCCATGAGGTGCCACCCGGCCTCGCGCGTAAGCGTTTGATGCAAGACCGTGTGTGCGCCGGCGGCGTCCATGAGGTCGCGCGCTCTTGCGATGCCGTAGTCGAGGGCTTTGCGGCTGTTCTCGCTAACGGTATAGGCGACGCGCGGCGCGGGAATGCCATTGGTATCGGTCAAATGGGGATCGAGGTCTACACGATTGTGTGCCTCCGGCAGGTCCTCGATCATGACACCCACGGTAAGCGCATGATCGCTCTGCTCCCGCAAGGCCCGGTGATGGTCCGGTCCCCACGGCACCCTCTCGCCGGGAAAACTCCCGAGGGCCGTGGAAAGCGGGCCGCTATCGCGGCAAAGTTGCAGTTGGAAACCGCGCACGTAGCCGCGACTGAGGTCGGTCTCATAGAACTCCTGGCAATGGAGCAGAAGACCGACGGGTCCTCGATGCCCGTGTACCGGTTCCCCGAAGAAGCCGGTAACGAACGCCACCGGGTGGAACATAAGGTGTGTGCCGACCAGGCCGTTCGCGTTGGCGAGGCCGTGCGGAAAGAGACTGGATACGGAATTGAGCAGGAGGCGCGGCGTGCCGATGCCATTGCACGCGATAATGACAACCCGGGCGCGCTGCTGGGCAATGCCGCCGTCCGCGGTGTAGTAGACGGCGCCGCTGGCGCGGCCGCGCCGGTTTACGCTGATTTCGCGCACGCGGGCGCGGGTGATGAGGCGCGCGCCTTTGGCCAGGGCCGCCGGCCAGTAGGTCACGTGGGCGCTGGACATCGCGCCGCGCGGACAGCCCAGGTCGCACGGTCCGCAGTAATTGCACGTCTGCCGCCCTTCACCGAAGGGCGCGGTGATCAGGGCGTTGTCGGACGGCCACCAGTGCCAGCCCAGTTTCTCCAAACCGCGAATGTAGGCGTGGGCGGCGGCATCGAGGCCGAGCGGCGGCGTCTGGCGCGGTGTGCGCGGCGGGCCGCCGGGATCGCCGTTCAGACCCGAGACGCCGATGTTCGCGTCGTTCTGCTCGTAGTACGGCGCGAGGTCCCGGTACGTGAGCGGCCAGTCGTCGGCCACGCCGTCCAGCGTCTTTACGCGAAAGTCGGACGGGCGAAAGCGCGGAAAGTGCCCGCTCCAGTGGATGGTGCTGCCGCCGACGGCGTTGAACATGAGCGGCGTGATGGGCGTGTCGTCGTTGTTCAGCGGGTAATCCTCCGGCCGCTGCCGCGCGTTGGGGTCTTTGGCAAAGTCGGTCTGCCGGTGCAATTCCCAGTCCGTGCTTTGGTGGGGATAATCGGCGGGATCGACCCAATCCCCCTGCTCCAGGCAGACCACGTCAAGCCCGGCGGACGCCAGCGACCAGGCCGCCGCCGCGCCGGACGCGCCCGCGCCAATGATCAAGACATCAGCCACGTCATGTGCTTGCGCCAAGAGTGCGCTCCTTTGCGGGTGTTGCGCTTCGGTTTGGGCGGGCAGCGTCTCTTCCTCGCGCGTAGGTCGCCGGTTTACGCATTGTCGCCGCGTCGCCGGGTGGAAACTGCGGAGTGGTCTGTCTCTCTTGATTCAACCACGGCGGTACCACGCTGCCAAAACCGCGTGTGCGCATGTTGCGTTGATTCTGACGGCAAACGGCAACGATGTCAACGAAAGGGAGTGAAATTTGGGTATCAGCGTCGCATAGAGTACCCTTGACGAAAGAGCAGTGGCTCGATGCCGTTGGAGACCTTTGCATAACTAGGCCAGCAGGCGAGAAGGCGCCCTCTCCCTGGGAGACCTTTGCGTAACACAGGTCGGCTCGCGATCAGACTCCCTCTCCCTGGGGAGAGGGCCGGGGTGAGGGGAATCTGCGCCGATTCAGTCCAAAATCAAGTGTTTGGCAGAGTTTCGCAAAGGCCTCCTGGGGAGAGGGCCGGGGTGAGGGGGAATCCTCGCCGGTTCCACCCCATTTCGCAAGAATTGGTATGAGTCGCGCATAATCTCCCCCTCACCCTAACCCTCTCCCTCGGGGAGAGGGGACTGGTCGCCTCTCAGTGAGGTTTCGCAAAGGTCTCCGTTGGAACAGCAGGAGAAAGAGGAGAGCGCAAATGGAAACTCGCGAACTGGGCGCAACCGGTATCGAGGTTTCGGCCTTCGCGCTGGGAACCTGGGAACTCGGCGGGCTGTGGTGGGGCGCAATCGACGCCGAGGACGGCGCGGCGATTCTGCGCCGCGCGCTTGACTTGGGCGTTACCACCTACGATCTCTCCGACGCGTACGGCAACGGCCGGTCGGAGGTGATTCTGGGCGAGACGTTTCGGGAACGGCGCGCGGAGGCGGTCCTCATCACAAAGGCGGGCTACCTGGTGGGGATCGACGGGGCGCAGACGCTCTTCCAGCAGCGGGACGCGCCGCAGCCGCAATGCTACGAGCCGTGGTACATCCGCCACGAGTGCGAACTGAGCCTGCGCCGCTTGCAGACCGACTACATCGACGCGTATCTCTTGCACGACCCGCCGGTGGATGTTGTCACGCGCGAAGAGCCGTGGGAGACGCTGCGCGAATTGCAGCAGGCGGGCAAGGTGCGCAGCATCGGGCTTTCGTCCTCGGTGGCGGCCTGCCTGGCGGCGGTGCGGCGGGGATACGCGGAGGTGGTTGAAGTGTCGTACAGCGTGTTGCTGCAAGAGGCGGCGGCGGAACTCTTCCCGCTGTGCGCGGAAAGGGACGTCGGCGTGCTGGCGCGGTCGCCCTTCGCCTCCGGCCGGCTCTTTCAAGACGAGGCGGCGGTGGAACGCTTGACCCGCGAATTGGTCAAGCCGCCGGTTCAGTCGCTTCACGAAGCCGCTATCAAGTTCGTGCTCGGCCACCCCCACGTCGCGGCGTGCATCACCGGCGTGATGAATACGGAAGAACTGGAGGCGAACGTCGGCGCGGCAGCGCCGCCGTATCTTGCCGGGGCGTAGCTCTCTTGTTGGATTCGCCCCAACATGACCTGTATGCAGGCGCTTCCTTGAAGTGGTATTGTAAACTTGGCTACCGGAGTACGGGAGAGGTTCCTTACGGTGCGGAAGTCGTTATCCCCGATTTACCTGGACTTTGCAGAAGCCGACGGCAAGTATCCAACGATTGTGCGTCCGCGCAGGCGTAAACGGAAGATCGTCTTTGGCTGGTATGGGGGGAAGTTTTCCCATCTTGAGTGGTTGCTGCCGTTGCTGCCCGCTGCCCACCACTACTGCGAACCCTTTGCCGGTTCGGCTGCGGTGTTGATCAACCGCGAGTCTTCTCCGGTCGAGACCTACAATGACATTGATGGGGAAGTGGCGAATTTCTTTCGGGTCTTGCGCGACAGCCCCGATGCGCTCATGCGGGCGATTGGCATCACGCCGTTTTCGCGGGAGGAATTCTATAGTGCGATTAGTTGTGACAACGGCTTAGTCTCTGATGTGGAGCGGGCGCGCTTGTTCTTCGTGCGTGCTCGGCAAGCGAGAACGGGTCTGGCGCAAACCGCAACTCTTGGACGGTGGGCAAATTGCAAGAAGACGAGCCGCGCCGGGATGTCGGGGGCGGTTTCGCGCTGGCTGGGAAGCGTGGAACACTTGCCGGAAGTGGCGGAGCGGTTGCTGAGTGTGCAAATCGAGAATCGGCCGGCGAGTGACGTGATCCGACTCTACGATGACGCTGAGACGCTCTTCTACTGTGATCCCCCCTATCTCCACAGCACGCGGGGCGATAGCAAGGCATACGGTTTCGAGATGGATGAAGACGAACACCGTGAACTTGCAAAGCTGCTCAATGGCTGCGTCGGCAAAGTGGCAGTGTCCGGCTATAGCTGCGACTTGATGGATGAACTCTACGCCGGCTGGCGCCGCTATGACGCGCCGGAGAAGTACTGCCACTCGGTAAAGCAATTGCGGCAAGAGGCTCTTTGGATGAATTACTGAGCGCCGTTTGTGATTGTGTGCGACATCGCGGCATGACTTTCGCAGACATGCCTCGCTTTCAGTCTGATTCGTGATTAGCGTTCAGTTTCAGAAGCGAACGTGATTTAGCGATTTTTGTCCCTACCTGTCTGCAATTCGGCCTATTGTCTAATCCACTATTGGCCCAGGCTCTTGTGCAATGTCTACTATTGACTATGGTGCGGCGAGAAAACTGTTAGAAGACATAATTGGATCTATTGAGGAAGGTGTCTTGCAGGGGATCATTCCTGATGTTGATGACGAGTCTGCGGAGGCTTGCGACCTAATATTTGAATCAAGAACCCAGGCATATCGCGAGGTAGTCTTAGGATGTACCGTAGCGCGAATCTTGGACAAAGACATCGACATTCGCAAGCCTTATGTAGACCTGGGGCCCGATGCGTTTACTGGCAGAACTCTTGACGAAAGGGTGATCAATCCTTTCTTGCAAGAGAGAAGAGTGCCTTGTTCGCGTGGCCCGTATTTGAGCGTCTTTCGTCGTTCAATTCAGTTCACTGCTGAAATCAGGACTGGATTGCGGGACAAGAAAGGCTACGATGCGTTCCTTTCACTGATTACACGTCTTCGGCTGACCTCGGATGACGGTGAGCTCAAGCAGTTTCTTCGTTATCTACTCTTTCGGTTTGTTGCGCTTCGGGAGGCTGCCGACATACCACTTACTCGGCTGCAGCGCATTAGTTTGCCACAGTATGACGTTCTGATCTCCAGCCTCCTTGATACTCCGAGTGGCGGCCTATTGCCGGTTGTACTGGTCGTCGCGATGTTCAATACGATCAAGGCTTACTTCGAGTTGCATTGGACGATAGCTTGGCAAGGCATCAATGTGGCCGATAGACCGTCAGGCGCAGGAGGAGACATAACGATTAAGGATGGTGACGAGACGATCTTGGCAGTGGAAGTAACTGAGAGACTGGTAGATAGTTCTCGCCTCACGGCTACGTTCAACACCAAGATCGCGCCATCCGGAATTGGAGATTACCTGTTCTTATTGGGTACTGCCGCCCCTAGGACAGATGCGTTGCAGCAAGCGCAACGTTACTTTGCCCAGGGTCATGAGGTCAATTTCGTGCACATTAAGGAGTGGATCTTCATGTTGTTGGTTACTACGGGAAGAAGAGGAAGAAGTATCTTCAACGCGGAGTTGCTTGCATTGCTTGACCAGCCAGACGTGCCTCAGACCATCAAGGCTCGCTGGAACGAGCGAATCGACTCTCTGCTAGAGAACTAGACGCGACTGGCAGTGGCTTTAGGCGCCAGTCTTACAACGAGGCACCTTTGGTGAATGGCGATCTGACTTTGAGTGTACGTGAGAGGAAACGGGAGACTACGCATGAGCGAACAAGCGCCGTCGGATCAGGACGTGCGGCAGCATTTTACGGAGCGGGCGGCTACCTATACGGGCGGGCAGGGCGATACGGTTGAGGCGATGGTTGAAATGGCCGCGCCGGGCCCCGGGGCGCAGGCGCTGGACGTGGCCACCGGCACGGGGCTGGTGGCGTTTGCCCTGGCGGAGGCGATCACGGACGGCGGCTGCGTTACCGGCGTGGATTTCACCGCCGCCATGCTCGCCCGCGCGGCTGAACAAGAAGAGACCAATGGCAAAGGCCGGAGTGGAGAGCGGGTCGCCCTGGCCGCCGCCGACGCCACCCGCCTGCCATTCCCGGACGCGCTGTTTAGCATCGTTACCTGCCGCTTCAGCGTTCATCACTTCACCCACGCCGTGCCCGCCCTGCAAGAGATGGCGCGGGTGCTGGCGCCCGGCGGACGGCTGGTCATCGGCGAGTTCGGGATGCCGGAGGATGCCGGGAAGGCGGCCTACTTCAACCGCATGGAACGCCTGCGCGGGCACTCCCACGTGCAAGCCTTCAGCCCAAGCCAGTTGCGCCGGATGATGGCGGACGTGGGCTGCCCCGTGGCTGAGACCCGGCTCTTGCAGCGGGAGGTGCTGGCCAGCGAGTGGCTGGAAACCGCGAACACGACCGATGAGAACCGCGAGATCGTCAGGACGATGCTCTGGGAAGCGGTCGATGGCGATCTGGCCGGCCTGGCGCCGCAACAGGTGGGCGACGACTTGCGCCTGACCCGCCATGAGGTGGTCCTCAGCGGCGTGCGGGCCTAGGGGAGTTTTGCCTAAATCTCTGCCCAAGACGGCCTTTGCCTTCGACGCCAAGCAGCGGGGGGACAAGCCCCAATGCTGTCGCATTAACGTAGCGCGGGGGCTTGTCACCCGCCCGTTCACTTCCCATAGCGTGGGGGCTTGTCCTCCGCCCGTTCACTACCCATAGCGCGGGGGCTTGTCCCCCACCCGTTCACTACCCGTAGCGCGGGGGCCTGTCCCTCGTCCGTTCACTACCCGTAGCGCGGGGGCTTGTCACCCGCTCGTTCACTACCCGTAGCGCGGGGGCTTGTCACCCGCCCGTTCACTACCCGTAGCGCGGGGGCTTGTCACCCGCCCGTTCACTACTCGTAGCGCGGGGGCTTGTCACCCGCCGGAACAAGAGCGAGAACGAAATGCATTGACCCTACGGAAGACGCAGGTTACAAACCTGCGCTACCGGTATTTTCGATACAATGTTCCAGCCGGTTCCCTCCGGTAGCGTAGGTTTTCAACCTGCGCGGGTTCCCGCCATGCCAGCGCAATCGAGTTCCCAAAGGCGGGGGACAAGCCCCAATGTTGTCGCATTAAAGTGAAGGGGCTACTTTAGTAAGGTAATGAGCGATATATCTTACAAAGGAGCCCTGGCTAATGGTAGCACAGACGGTAGGAGTAGGACGGCGGCTATGGCGTGAGTTGGAGCCGGCGCTGACGGCGGCAGCACGGGTGAGGGGAGCGGATCGCTATCGCAAGCATTTTTCGGTGCGAGCGCATGTGGGGATGCTGCTTGGACACGTGCTGAGTGGGAGTGGGAGCCTGCGGCAAAGCCATGGGCTGCAGATGGGTGATGTGGTGTGGCGACGGCGGTTGGGTTTAGCGTCGGGCATAAGTTACAGTCAGTTGGCACGTTCATCCCAGACGCGGCCGTTGGCGTGTTTTACGGCGGCGTGGGAGGTGTTGGCGCGGCAGGTGCAAGCACGTGGGCCGGCGCACGTACGGCGGGTGGTGGCGGTGGACGGCAGTTTTCTGGCGCTGAGCGCGGCGTGTAGTCCGTGGAGCGTGCACCAAGGACATGAGGCGGGAGTACGGCTGCAGATGGCATATGCCGTGGACACACAGGTGCCGACGCGGTTACAGGTGACGTTGGCGGACGCGAATGACGTGACGGCGTTCAAGCGTTGGGGTCTGGCGCGGTGGCAGGGCTGGACGCTCTTGCTAGACTTGGGCTACTACGCGCATCGGGTCTTTGCGCAGATGCGGGAGGCAGGTGTGCACTTCGTGACGCGCCTGCACCCGCAGGCTGCCTACTGCGTGGTGCGCGAGCGTGCCGTGACCGGCGCGCGCACGCCGGCAGGAGACGTGGTGGTGCGGGATGCGGTGATCGTGCTGGGCAGCGCCAACAACCGCAACGGCGCGGTCTTAGCAGAGATGCGCCTGGTGGTCAGCCGTACGGCGCAGGGGAAAACGCACCACTTCATCACCGACCGTCACGACCTGAGCGCTCCAGAGGTGGTGTGGCTCTACCGCAAGCGCTGGCAGATCGAGTTGTTCTTTCGCTGGCTGAAGCATGTGTTGGGCGCAATCCGCCCCATTGGATACAGCCGTGCCGCCGTCTGGCTCACCTTGGTGGTCGCCAGCATCGTGGCCGTGCTCGCACAGCTCTTAGAGGAACTACGTCCAGCTAGCAGCACTCGCGTCTCTTGGCTGCGAACGCTTGCCGCTTCCTTGCCCCGCGCACTCCGCTTCAGCGGTTAATGCGACAGCATTGGGGACAAGCCCCCGCGCTACGGGATGTGATCGAGCTAAGCGGTTCCCTCCGGTAGCGTGGGTTTTCAACCTGCGCGGGTTCCCGTCACACCGGCGCAATCGAGTTTTCAAAGGCGGGGGACAAGCCCCCGCGCTACGGGATGTAATTGAGCTAAGCGGTTCCCTCCGGTAGCGTAGGTTTTCAACCTGCGCCGGTTCCCGCCATGCCAGCGCAACCGAATTTCCAGAGGCGGGGGACAAGCCCCCGCGCTACGGTAGAGCGACATCACTTTCGATTTGCCTCCGCGCTACGTTAGCGCGACACCATTGTGGTCAAGAATCCGCGTTAATGCGGGTCATGGAGCCTCCAGCCGTTACAGGCTCGTGCCCCTCCAACCGGGCCCGAACGATTAAATCATGGAACCCCTTTCCTGGATCGAAATCAGCCGCGCCGCCTTGCGGCACAATGTCGCCGCCTTCAGGGAGCGGCTCAGCCCCGACGCCGCGCTGTTGGCCGTGGTCAAGGCCAACGCCTACGGTCATGGGTTGAGGGTCGTCGCCCGCGGCATCGCGGATCACGTTGATTGGCTGGGGGTCGATACCCTTGACGAAGCCTTGGCGCTCCACCACGGCGGCCTGACCGTTACCCAGGACGCCCGCCCGCTGCCGGTGCTGATCATGGGGTACACGCCGCCGGGCCGGGCCGCCGACGTCGCGCGCCATGGGTTCCGGCAGGTGGTCTTCGATCAGGAGTCCGCCGAGGCGCTGGCGCAGGCGGCGGCGCGGCACAACACGACCGCCGCCGTGCACGTGAAGATCGAGACCGGCACGTTCCGCCTGGGCGTGGCGTTCGACCAGGCGCTCGCCTTCGTCCGCCGGTTGCGGGCCATGCCGAACCTTGAAGTCGAGGGCATTTACACCCACTTTGCCACGGCGGAAGATACGGCGGATGACTCCTATCTCCAATTGCAGATGAGCCGTTTCGCGGAGGTTCAGGCGGGCTTGGCACGCGCCGGCCTCCACGTGCCCTACCAACACATGGCGGCGAGCGCCGCGGCCATGGTGGCGCCGGCCGCACACGGCACGTTGGCGCGCATCGGCATCGGTCTCTACGGCTTGTGGCCGTCGCTGGATACGCAGATCGCCATGACGGAACGCGCTGCGCGTCCGCTCACGCTCCGACCGGCGCTGTGCTGGAAGACGCGCATCGTGCATGTGCAGCAGGCGGCGCGCGGCGAAACCGTGGGCTACGGCCGCACCCATCGCTTGCGGCGCGACTCGCGCCTGGCGGTGATTCCGGTGGGGTATGCCGACGGCTACGACCGCAAGCTGTCGAATCTGGGGGAGGTCGTTATTCGCGGCAAGCTGGCAGCCGTTGTCGGGCGCGTGATGATGAACATGACCATTCTCGACGTGACCGACGTTTCTGGTGCGCGGGTGGGTGATGAGGTGACGCTGCTGGGACCCGGGATGCCGGCGGAGCGCCTGGCCGCCCACGTGGGGACGATCAATTACGAGATTGTGAGCCGCATCAACCCGGATCTGCCGCGCATCGCCGTGCCGTAGTTGGCGCGGGATCGTTGGTTCGAGGGGCGGTTGTGCGTGGCGGTGTTTGCCGTTGAGGCGGGGCGACGGCCCAACGAGGCAGCGGCGCTACGGCGCAGGTTGCAAACCTGCGCTACCGGAGTGTCTACCTTTCTCTCGTCCCCCCCTCACCCCGGCCCTCTCCCTGAGGGAGAGGGAGTTATTTCGCCTGCCGGACCGGGGCTACGCCGGCTCGACCTGGCGTCGGGAGAAGATGTCCCAATCCACCAGCAGGCTGGCGGCGATGAAGATGGAGGAATAGGTGCCGGTGGCGGTGCCGATCAGGAGCGCCAGGACGAAGTCCTTGATTGCCAGGCCGCCGAAGAGGTAGAGGGCAAAGAGCGTGATGAGCAGGGTGATGGACGTATTGAGGGAACGGTCGATCGTCTGGTTGACGCTGAAGTTCACCACGGTGGGCAGCGGCGCGTGGGTATATTTGGCGCGGTTTTCCCGCACCCGGTCGAAGACCACGATCGTATCGTGCACTGAATAGCCGATGGCGGTGAGAATCGCCGTGATGAACATCGAGTCGATCTCTTTATTCACCAGGAATCCCAGCACGGAGAAAACGCCCAGCACCACCAACACGTCGTGCACCAGCGCGCAAATGGCGCAGACGCCGTAGCGGAAAGGCTGCGGCACATGGCGGAAGGCCCACGTTATGTAGACCAAAATGCCCACGGAGGCCACCAGCACCGCCAGAATCGCGCGCTGCGTCAGTTCGCGGGCAATCACCGGCCCCACGGCCTCGAAGCGCAACTCTTCCGCCTGGCCGTGTTCTTCCTCCAGCGCGGCGCGCACGGCCTGCTTCTCTTCCAGCCCGAGTTCCTTGGAGCGGACGATCACCGAGCCTTCGCCCGTGGCCTGCACCAGCGGTTCGCCCAGGTCTTGCTCCAGGTAGACGCGCTTGATCGCCTCGGTGGGCGGGGTGGACGCGAAGCGCAGTTCATAGATCGTGCCGCCGGAAAAGTCGATGCCCAGTTGCAAGCGAAAGATGATGAGCGAGAGGATGCTGGGCGCCAGTATCAGCGCGGATACAACGTAGGCCCACTTTCTGCGGCCGACAATGTCAAACATGATATTCCACTACCCTTGTGCCTGTGCCGTGTGTTGTACGTACCATAAACGCGCCGCCGCGGTCTACCCCGGGCGCGTCACGCTTCATAGTTTCAAGGTCTTCAGCAGCCGCCGGTAGAGTTCGCACTCGTTGGCGAAGATGTACTGCGGCGCAGCGACGGAGACGCTGGCGCAGCCGGCCTGGCGCAATCGCGCCACCGCCGGCAGCAAGTCCCGCGACTTCACCTGAATGGTGACGGCGAACCAGGCGGCGTCCCGCTCGTCGCTGGGGAACACCCGCGCCACCGTGGGGCCCAGCAAGCCGCTGACTTCCGGAAAGGCCGCCAGCCTTGCCGCCACCGCCGCCGCGGATTCTCCCCGGATGTTGGCGGTAAGCGTGGAGTAGGGCTTTGCCCGTTGCGAGGCTTCCACGAACTCCAGGATTTGGCGCAAGGCCTCCCGCTTGCCCGGACTGGCGCGCAGCCGTTCGCGATTAGCGATCAAGCACGCCTGGGTGGGCAGGATTACGCCGTGTTCGATCATCTTCAGGCGGTTGTCCTTGAGCGTGGCGCCGGTGGAGACCAGATCGACGATGATGTCCGCGTAGCCCAGGGTGGGCGCGGCTTCCAATCCGCCCTCGGCCTGCACCACGTGAAAGTAGGTGATGCCCTGTTGAAAGAGAAACCGGCGCGTCAGGCTGGGGAACGTGGTGGCGATGCGCAGCACCCGGCCCCGCTCGCGAAACTCCAGCGCCACTTCCGCCAGGTCGGTCAACGTGCGCACGTCGATCCAGGCCTCCGGCACGGCAATCGCCAGCCGCCCCTGGGAGTAGCCCAGGTCTGCCGCCACCACCACCAGGTCGTCGCCTTCCTGCCGCATTTCGGAGAGGATGTCGAAGCCGGTGATGCCGGCGTCGGCGTCGCCGTCGCGGATCTGTTCCACCAGTTGCCACGCCCGTTGGAAGAGCACGGTCACGTCCGCTACCGCCGGCAGCGCGGCCTGGTAGGCGCGTGAATTGGAGCGCGCCACGGCCAAGCCGCTCCCCGCCAGGAATTCGAGGGTCTGTTCCCCGATGCGGCCCTTGCTGGGCACGAGGAGACGCAGGGCTTCAGCCATCGAGCACCTGCGCCACGTCACTGAGCGGCATAGTCCGTTCGCTGCCCTCCGCGAGATCGTAGAGCGTCGGACGCGCCACGTCGTCCTCGACCAGCAGGAGGTAGGGTATCTGCCGGCGGTTGGCGTAGCCGACGCGCGCGCGGGGGGCGCGTTGCCGCAGGTCGTATTCCGTTTGGATGCCGTGCTCCCGCAGCCGTTGCGCCGCGCGCATGGCGGCGTGAGCGGCGTTGGGCGCGGCGGCCGCCACCAGCACCCGCGTCCGGGGCGGCGCGGGCAAGGGGGTTCCCTGCCGCTCCAGCGCCAGGCGGAGGCGCTCCAGCCCAAAGGCGAAGCCGACCGCGGGGATCGACTTGCGCCCGCCGAGGGATTGCACCAGTTCGTTGTAGCGGCCGCCGCCGCACAACTGGCTCTGGCCGGATTTATCGTACAGTTCGAAGACCACGTCGGTGTAATAGTGGAGACCGCGCCCCAGGGCGAGTTGCACTTCCACGTGGGAGTCCTCGATGCCGTGGGCGGCCAGCGCGCCGATTACGTCCTCAAGGCGGCCCAGGAGCCGGTCGCCCAGGCCGTACTCCGCCAGAAAAGCCCGCGCGCGTTCCAGCACCTGGCCGGGCGCGCCCGTAAGCCGGTGCAGGCCTTGGATGAAAGCGAAAGCGCGTTCCAGGCGCTCGTCCTCGGCGGAGGCGCGCTGCTTATCGAACATGCGGCCCAGTATCGCCGCCGCCGGCCGGCTGCCGTCCAGTTCGATGCCCATCTCCCGCAACGAGGCTTGCAGCGTAGCGTGCGCCTGCGCCTCGGAACCGGACAACGCTTCCGCCCCATAAGTGGACAGCTTATTCTCCTCGGTGGCGGTCAGCGCACTCTCCTCGTCGCCGGCCTGCACGCCGGATCCGGGCTGTGCTTCCGCTCCCGCCGTTAGCGCCAACCCTTCCGACTGCGCAGACTCTCCCGTCTGCGCCGCCCCTTCCGTTCGCGCTGAGTCTTCCGTTTGCGCTGCCCCTTCCGCTTGCTCCGCCTTCCCCGTTCGTGCTGAGCCTTCCGCTTGCGCCGACTCCCCTGTTCGCGCTGAGCCTTCCGCTTGCGCCGCCTCCCCCGTTCGTGCTGAGCCTGTCGAAGCACGCACCGGCGCGGCCGGCTGCCGCGCCGGATGAATTTCCTCCAGCCGCCTGCGCACGTAGTCCAAGCCGCGCCCCGGCCGGCCCACGTCTTCCATGCTATCCAGCAGGAAGTGCCGCAGGCGGGTGGAGAGCCCCAGGCTGCCCAGCAGTTCCAGCAGAATGCCAACGTGGCCGATAACCAGCCGGTACCGCTGGACGCCAAGCCGCTTCAGAGTCCAGCACGCCAGGGCGATTACCTCGGCGTCGGCGGCGGGGCCGTCGCTGCCGAATAGCTCCACGCCGGCCATGGAAAACTGCCGGTAGCGGCCGCGCTGCGGTTTTTCATAGCGAAAGGCGGGCCCGGCGTAGGCGTAGCGCAGCGGGAAGGGCGCGTTCTGGTCGTTGCTCAGGTAGTAGCGGACGATAGAGGCCGTAAACTCCGGGCGCAGCGCCAGGCGGCGGCCGCTGAAATCCTCGAACGTGTACATCTTGGAGATGGTCTCGGCGCCGGACTTGCGCAGGTAGAGGTCGGCCTGCTCCACCAGCGGCGCTTCGATCGGCGAATAGCCGGCGAGTTGAAAAGCGCCAAGCAGCGAATGCCGTAGCTGCGCCTGCGCGTGGGTCTGCTGGGCGTCCAAGTCCAGCATCCCCCGGACGGAGTCTACGGGACGGGTGGCTAGCGGCATCGCGGATTCACTGCCCTATGGTCTCTATGGTTCCGTGGCGTGCTGCGGCGGGGATTGGCGCGGTCCTTGGGACTGCTCCTGCGCGGCGGCCGCCACGCCGCAGAGCCAGGGGTGATCGCGCACGCGCGGCATGCGCACCACCAGGTAGAGGAAGGTGCGCGTGACCGTGATCGCCGTGAACATGCTGATGATGACGCCGATGGCAAGCGTTACGGCAAAGCCGCGCACGATGCCCGTGCCAAAGTAGAAGAGCACCGCGCAGGTGATGAGCGTGGAGATATTCGAATCCCGGATCGAAGTCCACGCCCGCTCGAAACCGACGTCCAGCGCCGAGCGCAAGGTGCGGCCCCGGCGCAGTTCTTCCTTCAGCCGCTCGAAGATCAGGATGTTCGCGTCCACGGCCATGCCCACGGAGAGGATGAAACCGGCAATGCCCGCCAGCGTGAGCACCACCGGCCACAGCTTGAAGATGCCGAGCACGAGCAGCGCGTAGATGAGCAGGGCGACGACGGCCACCAGGCCGGGCAGACGATAGTAGATGAACATGAACACGGCTACCAGCGCCAGGCCGATGATGCCGGCCCGCAGGCTGCGGTCTACGGAGTCCTGGCCGAGGGTGGGTCCGACGGTGCGGTTCTGCGCGATTTCCAACGGCACCGGCAGCGCGCCGTACTTCAGCTTGATGACGATGTCGCGGGCTTCATCCAGGGTAAAGCTGCCGGTGATGCGGCCGCGATTCGAGATGGGGCTGGAAATCGTGGCGGCGGAGATGAGGATGTCGTCCAGCGTGATGCCCAGCCAGGTGCACGGCTCGCCGCCGGCCCGCGCGCAGACGTTCTGGGAGGTAAAGGTTTCGAAGACGGCGGCGCCTTCGTCTTTCAGTTCGAAGTTGATCTGCGGCAAGCCGCGCTCGTCGAAGCCGACTTCGGCGGATTCGACCTGCGCGCCGGTGAAGAGGCGGCTATACTGTTCGCCTTGCACCAGGCCGCCGACCTGCACCGGCGGCACCGTGCTCCTGCCTAGGTTGACGAATGCGAGTTCGCCGGTTTCGCGGAAGAGCGCGATGGCTTCATCGGGATTCTCCACGCCGGGAAGTTCCACGATGATGCGGTCCGTGCCCTCCAGTTGCACTATGGGTTCCGAAACGCCGAGCGCGTTCACGCGCTGCGCAATGATGTCGCGGGTGGCTTCCATGTGGTCGCCGGTGATTTCCTGGCCCTCGGAAGGCGTGGCCCGCAGCACCACGTGCAGCCCGCCTTGAAGGTCGAGGCCCAGGTGATAGCGGAGGTCGCGCACCAGGCGCGCGCCGCCGAAACCGACGTCCATGCCGGGATTGTCAGGCCAGTTGACGTAGCCCGCCAGCACGACGAAGACGATGATGAATGCCAGGGTGATGAAGTAGCGCCGGTTCATCGGATGCTTAGCCGCGCTTTCCCGCGTTCGCTACCGCCGCGGCCGGTTCGTCCGCGGGCGCGGCGTCCAGCGTTTCCTGGGCGTGGGCGCGCACCTTCTGCTCGATCTCCGCGGCGATGTCGCCGTTTTCCTTGAGGAAGTTGCGCACGTTCTCGCGCCCCAGGCCGAGGCGGGTGTCGCCGTGGGAGTAGTGGGCGCCGGCCTTGCGCACGATGCCGTACTCCGTGGATAGGTCGATGAGATCGCCCAGCTTGGAGATGCCCTCGTCGAAGAGAATGTCGAACTCGCAGGTCTGGAACGGCGGCGCGACCTTGTTCTTGACCACCTTGGCGCGCACGCGGATGCCCACCTGCTCCTGTCCGTTCTTCACGTAATCGATGCGCCGCACGTCGATGCGCACGGAGGAGTAGAAACGCAGGGCGCGTCCGCCCGGCGTGGTCTCCGGGTTGCCGAACACAATGCCGATCTTCTCACGCACCTGGTTGATGAAGATGACGACGGTGCGCGAACGGTTGATGGCGGCGGTGAGCTTGCGCAGCGCCTGCGACATGAGCCGCGCCTGCAAGCCCATGTGGGCATCGCCCATTTCGCCTTCGATCTCGGCTTTCGGCACCAAGGCGGCCACGGAGTCGACCACGATGACGTCCACGGCGTTGCTGCGCACCAGCATCTCGGCGATTTCCAGGGCCTGTTCGCCGTTGTCCGGCTGGGAGACCAGCAGGTCGTCGATGCGCACGCCGCACTTGGCGGCATAGGAGGGGTCGAAGGCGTGCTCGGCGTCCACGAAAGCGGCGGAGCCGCCGCCCTGCTGGGCCTCGGCTACCACGTGCTGGGCCAGGGTGGTCTTGCCGCTGCCCTCATTGCCGTAGATTTCGATAATGCGCCCCCGGGGCACGCCGCCTACGCCCAATGCCAGGTCGAGCGAGAGCGAGCCGGTGGGGACGACGGAAACGGGCACGGCGGCCTCTTCGCCCATGCGCATGATCGAGCCCTTGCCGTAGCGGCGCTCAATCTGGCTAATCGCCGCCTCCAGCGCCTGGGTGCGCCCATCCGCGCCGTTCTCTTCTTTCGTCCGCGCTCGCGTAGCCATGATGCAATGCCCGCTCCTTGCTTTGTGGGGGCCGGTCGCTGCTCTTCCGTGTAGATATAATTCCGTATTCTCCATTATAGGCAATCGCGTCGGTGAATCCTAATTGAGATCCGCGGACCGACGGGGCGAGCGACCGCGAACCGGCGCGACCGGGAGGCCACCGGCGGGCCTAGGCCCCGGCGTTCATTGCGGCATGTCGGTATGCGGCAGCACCTTAGCCGTGCCGTCCTTGAAAGCGTCGCGGCCGCCGCACGCCGCGCCCACGCGGGGATGGACGCGCGTCACCGCGGCGGCGATGGCGTCGGAAACGTTGCGAATATCCCACTGCGCGTGCCGGTCGCTGCGAATGCGCGACATCTCGACGATTTCGCGCGCGTTGAGGTCGGCCAGAATGCGAAGGTTGTGCCCGTTGGCCAGCACGATTTCAGCGCGCCGGTCTGCGCCCAAGGCGCGATAGGTCTCTTCCAGGAAGTCGAGCGTACGCCGGTACCGGTCGGCGAAACCGGCGTTGCGCACCAGCGGCGGCAAGGTGCGCCCGTGGACGGGGCTGTGGCTCTGGGAGACCTCGCTCTTCATGCGGTGGCGGATGAATTGGTGATAGGCCGCTTCCGACATCACCAACTCGAATTGATAGTGCAGGAGTTCGAACTCGCGCAGCAGCGTGTCGTGGGCGTGCAAGCCCCGGTAAGCGGAGCGGATCACCTGTCCCACCTGCTCCGCGTCGAGACGCGCCGCCGCCTGTTGCGCGGCGGTGAAGGTCACCCGCGAACCGTGGAAGAGCAAGGCCGCGGCCAAGTGGCGCTCGCCGTCCGGGTCGTAATGCACAAGCCGCACGCTATGGTTGACAGTGGGTGTTGCGCTCGCCGCGCCTTGCGGCGGATGGATTCCCGCTTTCGCGGGAATGACGGCAGAGTTGGCGGGATTTACGGCAGTGTGCGCGGGAATGACAGTAGGGTTCGCGGGATTGACGGCAGGGTCGGTGGGAGTGTCGGAGGGGCTGTCCGGCGGGTTGGGAGTGTTAGCCGGGATAACGCCCAGCGCCGCCGCGGCCTCTTGCACGGCGTCTAAACCGCTCTGGGGATACGGCAGCGCGCGGATGTATTTTTCCGGAAAGAGCGAGGGCGCGATCGGATGAAGTTGCGCAAAGAGCCTTTCGCCGGTTTCCTGAAACTCCGGCAGCGGCGAGGAGAGCAGCCGCGTGATCATCAGGGCGAAAGCGCGGGCGTTTGTCGTCACGCCCACCTGGGTGGTCTGCGCCAGCGGCAGCGCGTAACGCGCGTCCTCGGTGGCGCGGCGCTCGGCGGAGGCGGGCCTCATGCGCGGGTACTTTTCCAGGAGGTAAGCGGCGCAGCCGGCGTAGATTTCGCGGTAGGCGGCGTGGCTCTGGCTCACCGCCTCCTCGAACAAGCGCCGCGCCTTGCCGCGCCGGTACGCCCGCGGCAAGTAGAACTGGCGCGGCACCTCTTCAAACGGGATGTAGCGTCCGCTGTGCTGCGTGTAGGCCGCCAGCCGATGCCGCACGATTTCCAACGAAAGCAGGCGGGGTATGTCCCAGATCGCGGCGCTGAAGCAGCCGTGCTCCGCCACGCTGTTGTGGCCGTATTCGTACACCACCCGCTGGTTGCGCTGGCGCGCAAGGGCCGTATTGTCGCGGGCCTCCTTGATGAGTTGCGGCACGGGCGTGGGGTCGCGGCTGATGCGCGCCATGCCCGCCGTAATCGCTTCGGGATTCTTCGCCCGTCCGACGATCTGCACGCGGGGCGTGTACGACCACTTGACCACGGTGGGAGTCTCTTGTCTCTCTTGCGAAATTCAGGACGCAGCCAAAAGAGCCTGCCGGAGAGCGCGTGCGCGAACGGCCTGGCCCTTGCCGCGCCCGGCGCGGCGCACGTACAGTATAGCCGCCCGTCAGCATCTCTGTACTGGACGCCGCCCGCCGGACGCAAAAGCACCCCGTCGCCGGGATGAGCAAGCAACCGGCGCGGGGCCTGAGGGAAGCGGAGCCGGAACCGTTACTCCGAATCGTCCTTCTTGCTGACGTGCATGAAGTAGGTATCGAGCACACTCTCGATGCGAGAGACACGATCGTTCAAGCCTTCGATGAGTCCCTCCATGTGCGATACGCGCTCGCCGAGGTGGGAAATGCGCTCGCCCAAGCGGTGCTCAACGCCGGAGATGCGGGTCTCGAAACGCCAGATCAGTCCGGCGAACGCCACAATAGCCACGATCGTCGGCGCCCAATCCGAGATGTTTTCCATAGTTTGCCTCCTCTGCGTGGCATTGTACCATGTCAAGCGCGTTCGGTCACCGTGCGTGGAGCGCCTTGGCCGCGCGGCCGGCTCCCAATCCATTCACCGTTTGCGGCCGCTACGTACCCGGTGTTGGCGTGGGAGGCGGCGACTCCGCCGCGGGCGTTGGGGTTGGGGTAGGCGCCGCCGGGGCCGGTGAGGGCTGTGGCGTGGGGCGCGCCGTCAGCACCACTTGCAGTTGCCGCGGGGTGAAGCCTTCCACCGTCAATGCGTCAGGCGCGCTGATGATGGGCGACAACGTGTACGTGCCGGCGCCCAAGCCGGTCAGGTTCACCGAGACGATTATGCTGCTTGCGTCCAGTTCCCGCAGTTCCGGCGCGGGGCCATAGAGCGTAAGCGCGACGATGGCGGGGTTGATGGAGACATCCAGGCCCGGCGGCAGGTTCTCGTGCACTACGACAATCTGCGTCTCGGCGCTGCCCATCACCGGCAAGACTTCCACCGTAACTTCAACCTCATTCTCGCTGGAGATGCCTACAATACCCGACGGTCTCGCGAGCCCGGCGGTCTGCGTGATCGTGCCGGTAGCGCCGGTGACGTCTATGGGCACGGTAGACACGAAACTCCATTCATCCAGTTGTTCGGGCGCACCGTAGAGGCGTGCGGTGGCGGGCTCGGCGCGGTAGAGCGAGACGTAATAGCCCGGCCCCGGCTCCCCTACGACGTTGACGCGCACCGGCACGTCTTTGTAGGCGATAAGCTGCTCGACCGGCACCGACACCTGCACGACGGGCGGATCGAGTTGCACGCCGGTCACGTTCTCTCCCTGGGCGTCGCGGGGTACCGCCCGCTGCGTGAGGCTTACGGTGCTCCGGGCGTTATGCACCTCCACCCGCAGCCACACCGCGGCCACCAGATCCACTTTGGATTCGGGCCCGATCACCTTCACCACGTCCGGGAGCAGGAGCAACTCCTCCAGTTGAAACCGGTAGCCGAAAGGCGGCGCCCCGACCAGTTCAACCTGCACCGGCACCTCTTTCTCCTTGCGTTGCTCCAGCGCCACCGTCACCGTCGCCGGTTCCGCGGCAATCACGCGGATGGATTCCGGACTCTCAACGCGAATGGCGACTTCATGGATGCCGGCGCCAACGGCGTAGAGATCCGCCGCCACGCGGAAGTTGTCCGCGGTCAGCGTGTCCCACAGGTCGCGGGGCGCGGCTATCCGCAAGCGTACCGTGCTGGGTGTGGTGCGGCTGAGCACCAGGCCGTCGCCCAAGCGGCTGGTTTCCACCGGAATCTCCGCGCCGAAGACGTCCTCCCGCACCGGGTTCCGCTCCGCGGTGAACAACACCCACAGGATGATCGATATTGCCAGCGCAAAGAGAAACCGCACACCCAGGGTGTGGGTCAGAAAGTGTCCGAGCAATTCGAAGAGAGAGCGAATTCTATTCATGCCAGGGTTATTTCAAGACTTTGCGCTCGCGGTCGCTGCGCGTCAGCGAGCGAAACGGCAGCCACGGCAGCACCGAGGAGCCGCCCTCCTCGCTGAAGAGGCTATGGAGGTACGTGCGCAGCTTTTCCTCGTCCAGGTGCCGCAGCAGCGCGCCGCCCCGCGCCACCGAGACGATGCCGCTCTGTTCGGAAACGGCGACGGCGACGGCGTCGGTCATCTCGCTCACGCCAATGGCCGCCGCGTGGCGCGTGCCGAGGCCTTCGCCCGGCGGCACGTTCTCCGAGAGCGGCAGCATGCACGACGCGGCAACGATGCGGCCGCCGCGTATGATGACGGCCTTGTCGTGCAGCGCCGAGTTTGGATAGAAGATCGACAGCAGCAAGTCCTCACTCACCTGGCCGTCGATCCGGTGGCCGGTCTCGACCAGGTCCTCCAAGCCGGTTTCACGTTCGATTACGATGAGGCCCCCCCAATTGTTCGCCGCGAGGCGGCCGGCCACGCTCGCTACCGCGTCTAAGGCGCGGACGTTGCCTTCGCTCACCGGAATGTAGCGGGCCAGCGGGTGGGTGCCTTGCCGCCCGACTTGCTCCAGAAAACGGCGAAGTTCCGGCTGGAAGATGATGGGGATCGCGATCACCAAGGCGGAGAGCACGCTGCGCAAGAGCCAATCGAAGACCAGGAGTTGCAGGGTATTGCCAATGATGAAGGCGACGACCAGCAGCACGGCGATTCCGCGCACCAACTGGTCCGCCAGCGTCCCGCGCACGATGGTGAAGAGGATGTGGATTATGGCGGCGACGAGCAGAATGTCGAACGCCGCGCTGTAGTCCAGGCTGGAAAGCAGCCAACGGAGGTCTTCTACTATCACAGGTCACCTCGTTGAGCGCGTGTCTGGCCTACGGCGTGCCGACGCGTCCCGTGCCGCCGGCCGGCCGTGGCGGGGGATTGGCGCTTGGCTCTAACCGGCTTGAGGATCCCCGCCACCTAAGAGCGCCAGCAACACCGCCTTCTGTGCGTGGAGGCGGTTCTCCGCCTGGTCGAACACGACCGACTGGGGACCGTCCATCACCTCGTCGGTGATCTCCATGTTGCGGTGCGCGGGCAGGCAGTGCATCACGATGGCGTCCGGCCGCGCGTGGCGCAAGAGTTCCGCGTTCACCTGATAGGGCGGGAAGACGCGCTCGCGCTCGGCGGCCTCCGCCTCCAGTCCCATGCTTATCCAGGAATCGGTGTAGATTACGTCGGCATCGCGCACGGCGGCTACCGGATCGGTAAGCAACTCCAGCTCAGCGCCGGATTCCGCCGCGAGACCCCGCGCCCGGGCGACGATGTCGTCCGGCGGCAGGTAGCCCTCCGGGCAGCCGATCGCCAGATGGTAGCCGAGCTTGCCGGCGCCAAAGAGCAGCGAGTTGGCCACGTTGTAGCCGTCGCCGACGTAGGCCAGTTTGCGTTGGGTCAGGTCGCCTTTATGCTCCTGCATCGTAAGGAAATCGGCCAAGGCCTGGCAGGGATGCGTGTAATCCGAGAGACCGTTGATGATGGGAATGCTGGCGTGCTCCGCCAGGATTTCCAACGTCTCGTGGTCGAAAACCCGCGCCATGATCACGTCCACCCAGCGTTCCAGGTTCCGCGCCACGTCCGGCACGGTCTCGCGCACGCCCATCTGCAAGTGCTCCGCGGCCAGGTCCACCACTTGGCCGCCCAACTGCTGCATGCCGATGGCGAAGGTGGCGCGGGTGCGCAATGAGGGCTTCTCGAAGATCATCGCCAGCGTGCGCCCGGCAAGCGGGCGGTAGTCGGCGCCGCGCGCCGCATCCGCGCGCGTGGCGGCCTTCAACGACCTGCCGGAATCGAGTATCCGGTGGATTTCGGACGCGGAGAGATCGGCAAGTGTGAGAAGGTCGCGACCCTTCACGGTTGGCGGCTTCTTTCATCTGCGGGCGGGGCCGGGGTCTGTATTCACTATAGCAACTTCAGACTCCGCGAACAAGATTCGCGGTAACCTCGCGCCGCAGCCGCCTGCGCGCTCCCGCGCCGGGCCGGCATTCGCCGCAGCAGTTGTTCCCTCTCCCTGGGGAGAGGGCTAGGGTGAGGGGGGAATGGGCGGAGAAACAGCACTGCCAAGACACCAGAACCAACCGGAGCGCCTCCCTCCGCGAGCGGCGCACAACGGACGAGCATGCGCAACGGTCAAGCGCCGGCTGCCAGAAGCCCTTCCATTCTGCGGACGAAGACTCCCACGCGCTCGACGCCTCGTTGCACAGTTTCCGCCTCGTGATAGTCTTCATAGAAGTTCTGGTGCAGCGAACTCGCGATGTGGAACAGGTCTTCCGTATCGGGTTGCTTCGTCATGCGCACGATCCTGCGCACGTTGCGGAAGAGCATGCGGTGCGTTTCATGCTCCCAGCCTTCTTGCGCGGCAACCGCTTTGACGATGAGGGCAGCCGCGCCCCACGCTTTCTCGGACGCCTGTCTCTTGTCACCGTTCGCGAGTTCCGCTTGCGCTTGCCGGAGGAGCGCGCGGCTGCTCCGGGCATACCGCTTGACGGCATCCGGATCCGTTCCCCGAACCGTTGTAGCCATCGGGCGCTCTCTTCCCTTCGACGCGGCAACGGCGGTCGCAAGCAACCGCTGTCGCTATAGTACCCCAAAGATTTCCGTGCCGCGCGCGGCTCAGGTGAGATCGAGGGAAAGCTGGCGCGGCTCCGGCCGGGGAGCGTGGGTAGACTCTCGCTTATCGAGGGCGTAGCGTTGCTGCAATAGCTGCACGTAGTCATGGATCGGTTCGGTATATTGCTCCGGCGCGTAGCGGCCGGGATAGAGCCGCCGGTAGGCCCCCAGCAGCCAGGGAAACTCACTCTGTAGGTATTCTAAGAAATGCTCCTTGACGCCGACGCCCAGGTTGAGCACGTTCGCGCCCATGAAGCGGGCGTCGTGCTCGGCCGCGGCGCGCGCCACCGCCTCCAGGTTCTCTTTCGTGTCCGTCATGCCGGGTATGACCGGAGCGAGCAGCACGCCCGCGTGCACGCCGGCCGCGGCCAGGCGTTGCATGGCGCGCAGCCGTTGCCCGGGCGGCGCCGTGCCGGGCTCCAGCCGCCGCCACAGCGCCCGGTCCAGCGTAGTCAGGCTGAAGTTCACCGTGCAGCCTACGCGCCGCGCGATTTCCGCCAGCAGGTCCGCGTCGCGCACCACCAGGGAGGACTTGGTGATGATGGAAACCGGCGTGCGGAAGTCGAGGAGGGCTTCCAGGACGGCGCGGCTCAGGCGGTACCTGCCCTCGATTGGCTGATACGGGTCGGTGGCCGTGCCCAGCACCACGCGCTCGCGCCGCCAGCGGGGCGCGGAAAGCTCCAGGCGCAGCGCTTCAGCGACGTTCACCTTGACGAAGATGATCGAGGAAAACTCTTCGTCCGCGTTCAGGTCGTAGTAGAAGTGCGTGCTGCGGGCAAAGCAGTAGTGACAGCCGTGGGTGCAGCCGCGATAAGGGTTGACGCTCCAGCCAAACGCCATGTTTCGCACCCGGGTCAGGGCCGTCTTGCACCGCACTTCTTCATAGAGCGCCTGTGGCATACTCGTTCCTTAGGAGCGCAAAGCGCGCATTGCACCGGGGCCGCGCGGCGGACGCGCTCCGCGACGTTCAGGCGGCCCGCCTACGCGCACCCTCTCTCAAGGACAATTCAGCAGACTCATGCAAAACCAACCCCGTCAGGAAGAACGGAACGCCGAGTATTGCGTTGCGTCCGCCGATGGCGCGCTGAACGCGCAGCCTGAAACCGCGGCGGCTCTCCAAGCGGCCTTACTGCGCTGGTACCGCGCCCACCGCCGCGCGCTGCCCTGGCGGAAGAACAAGAGCGCGTACCGCATCTTCCTGGCCGAGATGATGCTGCAGCAGACCCAGGTCGAGCGCGTCATTCCCAAGTACCAGGCTTTCCTCACGCGCTATCCCACGCTGCGCCAGTTGGCGGCCGCGCCGCGCGCGGAGGTCATACGCCTCTGGGCCGGGCTGGGTTACAACCGCCGCGCCGTGCACCTGCACCGGGCGGCGCGGGCAATCGTGCGCGAGCACGGCGGCCGGTTGCCCATGCGCCTGGAGGCGCTGCTGGAACTCCCCGGCATCGGCGCGTATACGGCGCGGGCGCTGCTGAGTTTCGTGGGGAACGCGCCGGCGGCGGTGGTTGATACCAACGTGCGGCGGGTGCTGGGTCGTGTCTTTCAGCGAGACCTCAGCGCGCTCTGCGGGATCGAAGGGCCGACGGCGCGCCAGTTTCAGGCGTTGGCCGATAGCCTCGTGCCCGCCAAGCATTCCGCGCGTTGGAATCAGGCGCTCATGGACCTCGGCTCCGGTGTTTGCGTCTCCCGCCGGCCGGACTGCGCGCGCTGTCCGCTCTCCGCGTGGTGCCAGGCGCGGCGCGGCGGCGAGATTGAGGATCTGCCGTCACTGCGTCCCAAGGGCCAGGGCGCGTTCACCGGCTCGCGGCGCTACTACCGGGGGCGCATCGTGGCCGCGCTGCGGGAGTGTCCGCCGGACGGCCTGGCATTTGCGGCGGTTGTGCGCCGCGTCCACGACCACGCCGCCGCGCAGCCGCCGGCCGCGTTCTTGTGGGAACTGTCGCGGGATCTGGAGCGCGACGGGCTGGTGGCAATCGCCGAGGATGGGAAAGAGCGGTCCGGCGCGATCCTCACGTTGCCGGGTTGAGGCGGCGCTCGGCAAAGTCCCGCAGGTAGGCTTGCGCCCGGGGCTTGATGCGCGCCCACGCGCCCTCCTGATAGGCCGGGTCGTCGGGCGCGAGCGCGTCAAAGCGCCGTCCCGTGCGGGCATCGCGCCATAGCGTGAGCAGCCAGAAGCCGGGGACGACCTGCTCCGGTTGAAACGACTCCGCCAGCAGGCCCGGCGCGCTCTCCCCGCGCCACGAGCGCAAGAGGGTACCGTTGTCGGCCAGCGCCACGCACTCGTGGAAGACCACACGGCGTTCCGCGCCCCGGTAGGGCCGGAGCAGCGCCAGCAGCGCCTCCACCCGCTGGCGATCGCTAGCCGCAGGACCCGCGAACCGCGCCGTGAGCCGCTCCTCCCAGGCGTCGCCCAGCGCCGGAATGGCAACGCCGCCGTCGGAGGCCAGCGCCAGGCCGCCAAACGCCCGCGACCACGCCACTGCCTTGCTCCGGGCGATCTCCTCCAACGTGGTCTCCGTCTCCGGCGGGGGTGTATGCCGGCGCAGGCCCGCCTCCGCCAGCGTCACGCGCCGCAGGGGCACGCCCTCAAGCAGCCAGGCGAGATGCTCCGCCTTGGCGGGATTGGTGGTAGCCAGCAAGATCTGCCGCCGGTGCGCTTGCCGGTAGTCGGCCGGCGTGTTCAAATTCCACACCACGCTGGGGTCATCCACGTCCACGTAGGCCGTGGCGGCGCGGTGGGCGCGGCTGACCGCCTTCAGCCCCTGGCTCTCCTCGCGCACGTCCAGCAGTGCGCGCCGCAGGCCGGCGGCAAAGAGCGGCGGGTGGCCGCGCCGGCCCTGGTAGCGGGGCAGCGTAATCAAGCTGCCGCCCGCCGCCTGCGCCGCGATGAGTTGCGCCAGGGTCGCGGCGGCGCACGGTTGATCCACGTTGATCACGGCCACAGCCGCGAGCGACTCCGGCAGCGCCCGCACGCCGCACACGATCGACGAGGCCCTGCCGCGCTCGGGAGCGGGATTTTCTATCACGCGCACGCCGGTAAACGGCTCGACGAGCGGCGTCACCCGCGCGGCGTGGAAGCCGGTGACAACTACCGTGTGCGCGGCGACCGCGCCGATTTGCTCGAGTTGATACTGGATCAACGGGCGGCCAAGCCACGGCAGCAGGGCCTTCGGCATTGCGGCCCGCGCCGAAACCGGCGCCGGCGACAGAGGCCCATTCCGCGCGGCAGCCGCCGTCATGCGCCGCGACTCGCCCGCGGCCAGCAGCACGACGCCCACGCCGCCGTCAGGAGAAGCCGCCATGCGCTATCCGGGCCGGGGCGACGGCGTCGGTATCGGGGACGGCGTCGGCGGCGGCAGCGGCGTCGGACTGGGCGGAATCGTGGGCGTGGGCTTGAAGTCGTCCGTCACGATGATGATGACGTCCGTGGACTCCCGCCAGACCTCGGGCCCTTGCTGCACGAACTTGAGGACGTGCTGACCCCGCTCGAACCCCCACACGTTCTGGGGCACCGCCAGCGGACGCGGCCCCAGGCCGCCGGTCTCATCGGGCCAGATGACGCCCATGCGCTTGTCGTCGATGAACACCTGCACGCCGTACTCATCCGGCGGCAAGCGCCCGTCGCCGGGACTCTCGTACGCCGCCCAGCCCACGCTCCGGTTGATCCAGAGAATGCCGACACCGGTAGGCGGCACCGTATTGTCCGCCACCGTCACGGTGATGACCTTGGGGTTGTCGGGGTCGCCGAGGATCGGCGTGGGCGTGGGCGTGGGCTTGGTGTTGATCACCACGCCTTGCGGCTGCGAGATGCACCCGCCCAACAAGAGAGCGCACCCCAGCACGCCCAGGAATACCCGCCAAACCTGCCGCCAATGGCGTTGCGCAGCCGTTCTCTTCACAACACGCTCCACTCTCGATTTACCAGGTCCGATGGTTCTACACTCTAATGTACCTAGTTTTCGTGCAATTGAACAAGTGCCTGCGCGCCACAATGCGGCCGGCGGCGCCGTTTTGCGCGCGCGGCGCGGGGTATTCCGGTATCGCAAAATATTTCCCAAGCCGTGCGGGGTGTTATAGTGAAGTGACGGCATACGGTCCACACTCCCCGGAGACGCACGTGGCCAAGCGCGAGTTCACGCCCGATAGCGAACATACCTACGACCGTTCTTCCGTGCTGCGGTGGTTGGCCAGCCACGCCATGCGCTACCCGCTGCACGTGGTGATCGGCACGCTCTTTCGGGCCGGCGTGGTGGTGGCGGCGGTGCAGGTGCCAAGGCTGATGGGCGAGGCGTTCGACGCCGTGGCGCAGGCGGACGCCGGGGCGCGTGTGCTCCTGGGTTTCGGCCTGGCGATACTCGGCATCAGCGTGCTCCGGGGCGCGCTGCAACTGCTGGCCAACTACACCGCCGAAATCGTGGCCCTGCGCATGGAGCGCGACGTGCGCGACGAACTCTACGTAAACCTGCTGGGCAAGAGCCAGACCTACCACGGCCAACAGCGCGTCGGCGACATCATGGCCCGCGCCACCAACGACGTGCGCCAACTCAACCTGATGGTGAATCCCGGCCTGCTCCTGCTGTCCGAGTGGCTTGTGAACATGGTGGCGCCGATCGCGGCCATCGCGATCTTCGTGGACGCGGCCCTGCTGCCGATTCCGGTGGCTTTCCTGCTGCTCTTCCTGGTTGCCTTGCGGGGCTACTTGAACCGCCTGGGCCCGGTGGCCGGCGCGCTGCGCGCCCAGTTCGGCATGTTGAACGCCACCCTGACCGAGGCGATCGCCGGCATCGAGGTGGTGAAGTCGAACGCCCAGGAGCAGCAGGAATACGGCCGTTTTCGCGCCAAGGCGGCGGACTACCGCGACCTCTTCGTCCAACAGGGCAGGATCCAGGCGCTCTACCTGCCGCTGCTCATGTTCTCGTTCACGCTCGCGCTCGGCCTGGCGCACGCGCTCTATCTCTACACGAACAACGCCTTGTCGCTGGGCGACGTGATTGCCTTCATGGGATTCCTGGCGATGCTGCGGTTTCCCACGTTCGTATCGATCTTCGCCTTCTCGCTGGTCAAGCTGGGCACGGCCGGCGCGGACCGCATCCTGGCTATCCTGAACGCGGAAACGGAAATCGACGAAAACCGGGCCGGCATCGAGCGGCGCATCGAAGGCGCGGTGGAGTTCGACAGCGTCTCGTTCGGCTATCAGGACGCCAACACGCTCAAGAGCGTCAGCTTCAAGGCGCAACCGGGCGAGACGATCGCCATTGTGGGCCAGACCGGTTCCGGCAAGTCCACCCTCACCCGCCTCATCAACCGCATCTACGAGGTCGCGGACGGGCGCGTGTTGATCGACGGCGTGGACGTGCGCGTGTGGTCGATGGAATCGCTGCGCTCCCAGATTGCCACCATCGACCAGGACGTCTTCCTCTTTTCGCGCACGTTGGCGGAGAACATCGCGTTTGGCGTGCGCCGTCCGGTCAGCCGGGCGGAGATCGAGGCGGTGGCGAAACAGGCCCAGGCCCACGACTTCATCATGAGCTTTGCGGATGGGTACGATACGGTGGTGGGCGAGCGCGGCGTGACGCTCTCCGGCGGGCAACGCCAACGCATCGCCATCGCCCGCGCCTTCCTGGCCGACCCGCGCATCCTGGTGCTGGACGACTCGACCAGCGCGATCGACAGCGCCACCGAGGACCAGATTCAACGCGCCCTGCGCAATATCCTGCGCGGACGGACGACGTTCCTGATTACCCACCGGCTCTCGCAGATTCGCTGGGCCGACCGCATTCTGGTCATGCGCGGCGGCGAGTTGGAAGACCAAGGCACGCACGAGGAACTGATGGCGCGCAGCGCGGCCTACCGCAATATCTTCGCCCACCGGGACGAACGCTACGCGGCCGCCGTGCCCGCCACCGCGGCGAGCGATTAGAAGCCGGAGGCAGGCAAGAGACCGGAGGCGGGGGACAAGCCCTAATGTTGTCGCATTAACGTAGCGCGGGGGCTTGTCCCCAATACTGTCGCATTAACGTAGCGCGGGGGCTTGTCCCCAATACTGTCGCATTAACGTAGCGCGGGGGCTTGTCCCCCGCCGGACCAAAAGAGTGCTAACGAAATGGATTGACCCTACGGAAGACGCAGCTTATGCGCACCTCCCGCGCGAACCTGCGCCACCGGAGAAACGAGCGTAACCTTCATTCTCATCGAGTTAATGCGACAACATGAGGTCAAGCCCCCGCGCTACGACAGATTCCCTCTCCTGGGGAGACCTTTGCGTAACTCATCCCCTCGCGTCGAGAATGGCTGGGATGGGGGTGAGAAGGCTTGACGGCAAGCAATCGGAAACGGTAAACGCACCTCTGGATTCCGGTTTTCACCGGAATGACGGAGTTACGCAAAGGTTTCCTGGGGGAGAGGGTTAGGGTGAGGGGATAACAGGCCCCGCGCCGCGTGGTGTATTTCGGGCTGCCGGAGGCGGGGGACAAGCCCCCGCGCTACGACAGATTCCCTCTCCTCGGGGAAGAGGGTTAGGGTAAGGGGGAACGTGCCCCATACCGCAAGTCCCCTCTCCTGGGGGAGAGGGTTAGGGTGAGGGGAAGATTGGCATTCGCGCCACGCGGCATCGCTCGCGCATAGAGCAACCGGCGCGCGGACAGCGCCGCCGCATGAGGATACGCCGATGGGCTTCGTAATGGACGGCCTCGACGCGGATTCGTACGATCGCGAGTACGGCGATCGCGCGTTGCTGCGCCGCATCATCACGTATTTCCGTCCGCAAGCGCGTCCCATGCTCGTGGTGGCGCTCGCCGTCTTCGTGGGTTCGCTCACCGATACGGCGGTGCCGATTCTCATCTCCCGCGGCATCGACCTTGTCGTCGCCAATCCCGCCACGCAGTTCATGGTGATCCTCGTCAGCGCCATTCTGGTGTTGAGCGGCGTCTCGTGGGGCCTCAATTTTCTCCGCCAGTGGCTCGGCGCCGTGGCCATCGGCAACGTGACCCTCAAGATTCGCGAGGATGCCTTCAACGCCACCATGGGGCACGACCTCTCGTTCTTCGACGATCAGCCCACCGGTAAGCTAGTCAGCCGGGTCTCCTCGGATACCGACGGTTTCGCGGAGACGGTCTCGCTGACGATGAATCTCATCAGCCAGGTGATGCTGGTGCTGCTGATGGGGTGCGTGCTGCTCGTCATCAATCTGCAACTGGGGCTGATTACGGTAGCGATGGCGCCGTTGGTGGCGGCGATCTCGCTCGTGTTCCGGCGTATCGCGCGCGAGACCTCGCTGCACGCGCGGCGCATCATGGCGCAGGTGAACGCGCATATCGAAGAGTCGATCAGCGGTATTGCCGTGGCCAAAGTCTTCCGCCAGGAGAAGGCGGTGCACGACGATTTCGTCCGCATCAACCAGCAGGCGTACCGGGTGAACTTCCGGCAAGGTATCGTGCTCAATACCTTCTTTCCGGTCTTCAACGCCACGGCCGGCATTGGCACGGCGGTCATCGTCTATTTTGGCGGGTTGAACACCGCGTCCGGCGCGATGAGCGTGGGCGATTGGTATCTCTTCATCCAAGCGCTCATGTTCTTCTGGTTTCCGCTCACGCAGATTGCCTCGTTCTGGAGCCAATTCCAGAACGGCCTTGCCGCCAGCGAGCGCGTGTTCGGGCTGATCGACGCCGAGCTGCGGGTGGTGCAGACCGGCGACGCGCCCGCCGGCGACCTGCGCGGCGGCTTCGCCTTTCGCAACCTGCGCTTCAGTTACAACCCCAGCGAAATCGTGCTGCCGGACTTCAGCCTGAACATCCGGCCGGGCGAGTCCATCGCCTTGGTGGGGCACACCGGCTCCGGCAAGACCAGCATCGTGCGGCTGGTGGCGCGCTTCTACGAGTTCCAGGAGGGCGAATTGCTCGTGGACGGGCGCGACATCCGGGCGTTCAACCTGGCGGCGTACCGCCGCCGGATCGGCATCGTGCCCCAGTCGCCGTTCCTCTTCAGCGGCACGGTGGGCGAGAATATCCGCTACGGCAAGCCCCAGGCCACTGAGGCCGACGCGCTGCGGGCGGTGGAACACATCGCCGGCGGCGCTTGGCTGGCCGACTTGCCCAACGGGCTGGATACCGACGTGGGCGAGCGCGGCGGACGGCTCTCCATGGGCCAGCGCCAACTGGTGGCCCTGGCGCGGGTGATGCTGAAAGACCCGGCGGTCTTCATTCTGGACGAGGCCACCGCGAGCGTTGATCCCTTCACCGAGGTGCAAATCCAGGAAGGCGTGGAAGCGGTCATGCGCGACCGCACGTCCATCGTCATCGCCCACCGGCTCTATACGGTGCAGCACGCCGACCGTATTCTGGTGCTGGACAACGGCCGTATCCTGGAGGAAGGCACGCACCACACGCTGCTGGCCGCGAACGGCCACTACGCCGACCTCTACGATACGTACTTCCGGCATCAGTCGCTGGAATACGTGGAGAGCGTTGTCCGCTAAGCCCTCATCCGGTAGCGCAGGTTTGTAACCTGCGCGGGTGGAGAGCGTTGTCCATTAAGCCCCTATCCGGTAGCGTAGGTTTGTAACCTGCGCGGGTGGAGAGCGTTGTCCATTAAGCCCCTATCCGGTAGCGTAGGTTTGTAACCTGCGCCCGGGGAGTGCGTTGTCCGCAAAGCCCCCATCCGGTAGCGTAGGTTTGTAACCTGCGCGGGCGTAGGGTTAATGCATGGCGTATTGCCGCCAATTGAGCAATCACCGAAATCATGCCGTGCCGCATTCGCCCTGGTGGGAAAACGCCGACCGCGACCACGCATAGGTGTAGCGCGGGGGCTTGTCCCCCGCCGATGCGGCAAACGCGCGTCCCGGTGGGAGATCACCGACCGTTACACGCGCTACGGTACGAACACACACAACTACGGGAGGCTGCCTGCACAATGGATATCCAACGGCTTGTATTTCCGGGCAAAGATCGCTGCGTCGTCGAGACCGCGTCTCTGCCGGACGCGCCCGGCCCCGGTGAAGTCCTTATCCAAAACCGGCTCTCGTTGATCAGCGCGGGCACGGAACTTGCCATGTTCACGCGCACCCATCGGGGATTCGACGAGGCCGACTTCGGCTATGCCAAGTATCCGTTCTACCCCGGCTACGCCGCGTGCGGCGAGGTGCTGGCGGTCGGCGCGGGCGTGGACGACCTGACGCCGGGGGAGCGCGTCTTCCACCGCGGCCGCCACGCGACCTACGCGCTCCTCAGCCGCGATGCCGTGCAGCCGGCCCCGGCGGACGTTCCCGATTCGTGCGTGCCGTTCTATGCCATGCTGCAAATCGCCATGTCGGCGCCTCGCCAGGCGCCGGTCTCCTTTGGCGAGAACGCGCTCGTGCTTGGCATGGGCCTGGTCGGGAATCTCTGCGCGCAACTCTGCGCGGCGGCGGGCGCCGGCCAGGTAGCCGCCGCGGACCTGGCGGCCGTGCGTTTGGGGCAGGCGTTGGCCTGCGGCGTGGACCTGGCGTTCGATCTCAGCGAAAAACCGTTGGCCGACTGGCTGCCGGAGCTTGGCCCGCGCGGCGCGAACTACGTCGTTGAAGCGGTCGGCAGCGGGCCCACGATCGACCTGGCCCTGAAAGCCGCGGCCAACCACGCCCGCGTCGTCCTGCTGGGCAGCCCCCGGGACAAGCTGGAATTCGATCCCTACTTCGACGTGCACCGCACCGGCTTGCGCGTCATCGGCGCGCACGCCAGCACGGTTGACGCCGCTACCCGCGAGCGGGACGTGCCGTTCCTCTGGTCGCTGCTGGCGAGCGGCCGCGTCAACGTGGAGCCGCTGATCACGCACACGCTGCCCTACACCGCGGGACAGACGGCGTACGACGGCCTGCGCGACCGCAAGGACGAGTACCTCGGCGTGCTCCTGGAGTATCCGTGAGGATGAATTTGGCGCTTCCAGGCGGATTAGACTTATCTCAGAGGGAAACGCAATATCTCCGGAGCGGCTCCGGTTCCCTCTCCTGGGGGAGAGGGTTAGGGTGAGGGGGTACGACTCTGAGCGAAGCGAGTTTCCGGTTTCCTGAGCGTAATCCCCTCACCCCGGCCCTCTCCCCAGGGAGAGGGTGTGGAAAGAGCCGCCCTTGTCCTCGCTCCCCGGGGAGAGGGAGTGGAAAGACCGCCGCCCGAGGTTACGCCAAGGTCTCCGCCGAAAGAGGGAGCCTTGCTTCTCGCGCTAGTTGACGCGCCGCCCTTTGCTATCGAAAACGTGCTGGCAGTGGGCGGGGACCTGCATGAAGATGAGCGTATCCGGCTCGTGGTGTTCGGTCTGCGGCCGTTGGACGCGGTAGACGTAGCGCCCCACGCGCACCGTGAGCAGCACCGCGCGGTCGCTGAGCAGGGGTTCCACGATCTCCACCTTGGCCGGAATCGTGTCCTCCTCGTTGTCGGGGCGCAGCACCACGTCCGCGGGCCGGATGCCGATGGTCACCCGTTCGGCCTGGTACTGCTGGAGCACCACTGGCGGCGGCGCGACCTTGCGGTCGTGCACGTCCACGTACTCCCGGTGCACCACGCCGGGCAGCAGGTTCATGGCCGGCAGCGTAATGAAGTCGGCCACCATGAGGTTGAGCGGACGCTCGATAAGCCGGCGGCGGGTATCCACTTGCAGGATCTTGCCGTCGTGCATCACGGCCACGCGGTCGCCCATGGTAAAAGCCTCGGACTGGTCGTGGGTCACGTAGACCGACGTAATGCCGAAACGCTGCACCAGGCGTTTGATCTCCACGCGGGTGCGGGCGCGCACCTTGGCGTCCAGGTTCGAGAGCGGTTCGTCGAAGAGAAACGTCCGCGGATCGCGAATGATGGCGCGGGCGATGGCCACGCGCTGTTGCTGTCCGCCGGAGAGTTTCGGCGGCTTCTGGCTCAGCAGCGTCTCGAAGCCAAGCCCCATCACCCGCGCCGTAATGCGCACCCGCTCCGGAATCTCATGCTTGCGCTGGTGCATCTGGAAGAAGAAGCCGAGGTTGTCCTGCGAGGGCCAATGGGGGTACAGGGCGTAGTCCTGGAAGACCATCGCCACGTTGCGGTCCTGGGGGCTCACGGTGGTCACGTCCTCGCCGTCGAAGAGCACCTTGCCGCCGTCCAGATGCTCCAGGCCGGCCAGGATGCGCAGCAGGGTCGTCTTGCCGCAGCCTGACGGCCCCAGCACGCTCAGCGACTCGCCGTCGTCGATCTGAAGGTCGATGCCGTCCAGCGCGTAGACCAGGTCTTCCTCGGTATCAGCCACCACCGTATCGGTCGCTTCCCCGCCTCTGAAGCGCCCGATCAGGCCCTTCCAGGAGAGGGGGTTTGGCTTCTTGTAGGTCTTGGTCGCTCCCTCTAGCGTGAGGCTTGCCACTGCGTCCTCCTCACGATTCGCCCGGCGCCGTACCGCCCGCGCCGCGCTTGGCCTCGTACTGGTCCAGGAGTTCGTTCACGACGCCCACGTGGGTGTGGGCAAAGATGGAGCCGCCCAGCACCGGATAGGCAATGGCGATGAGGGGAATGAAGAAGAAGAGCATGACGATTTGCACGCCCATCAGGCTGACGGTGACGCCGAGATTGTCCAGCGCCAGCAGCACCGCGTTGCGAAAAGTCTGCAACACGGAGGTGTCGAGCTTGATCATCACCGAGAACACGTAGGGCTGAATGGCAACCCAGAACACGATGCCCCACATGAAGACGATGCTGAGCACGCGGAAGAGTTGGGGGATGTCCGCCGTCAGATAGAACCAGGTGTTGAGCACCAGCGTGGCGAGGATCAGCAGGTCGAGCGCCGCCACCAGGTAGCCCTTGATGAAGTGCGCGCGGAAACTCTCCCAATAGGACTGCATGCCCACGGCCTCGCCGTCCAGCGAGCGGGCGGCGTAGTCGTAGAGGGCGGCGGTGGCCGGGCCGGCCAGCGTAAGCAACACCAGCGAGGCGATGATGTAGGAAAGGCCCTGGATGATCGGCGACGTGTCCCGGGCGGTCTCCGCGCTGTCCGTGAGCAGCGGCAGCAGGGCGACGTAGCTGTAGAGCACGTAGGGTAAGCAGAACAGCGCCCAGAGGATGTTGCCCCGGATGATGGTGAAGAACTCGAAGTAGTGCATGCCCAGCGCCCGCCGCCAGACATTGAAAACGAGCATCAAGGCGTCATGCCGTCCTTGTAGGCGCTACCGGGAGTGCGCTCGCCGAAACCGTTGCCGCGCGGAGCGCAGGCTGAAACCACCGGAGGATGCCAGGAAATACACTCTCTTTCCCCAAATGTAGAGCAATCAGGAGGCGGGCGCAACTGGCGGAACGATGCGCGAGCGCGGTTGGACGAGCGATTTTGCGGCCTTTTACGCGGATGAAAGAACAACCGGATGGATTGCGCATGAGTACATGCAATCCATCCGGCAGTGTTTTGTGCTCTGTGCGTGAAACGGAAGTCTTCTTATATCGGGTGTCGTCAGCTACCGGCCGGCGGCGAGACCGGCAAACATTGGAGCGTCCTCCGGCGTAGCGGCTGGAGGCTCCGGCAGCATAGAGAGAAGAACGAGCATTCTACTTCTCACTCGTTTTGCCGTTCACGGCGGCGCGAGACTTCCCGGCCCTCTCACGTATCCTCCCGCTTGCCGGCCTGTATGAAGTGGCTATCCAATACCTTCTCAATGCGAGACACGCGGTCATTCAAGCCTTCTATAAGGCCTTCAAGACGGGATACCCGCTCGCCGAGATGGGAGATGCGCGTTTCGAATCGCCAAATCAGCCCAGCAAACGCTACAACGACAACAATGGTGGTTGCCCAATCGCTAAGATTGTCCATGGCGCCACTCTTTTGGTAAGGCCTTACGCACCAAAAGCGCAGAGACTTCACTTGGTCAAGGGCGGCGTTGCGGTAGGGGCACGACATGTCGTGCCCCTACCGCAACGCCGCCCGGCAACGCGAGGACGTGAGCCGTCTAACCCTACTAGCCCGCGACGGCGGCGCCGACCGCGCCGGCGACTTTCTGCATACTCGCCTTGATCGAGGCGGCCACGTAGAGCACGTCGTCGTCGCTCATCAGCGGGTGGAGCGAAGGGCAGAAGAGGCGGCGGCCCAGATCGGTGGAAACCGGCACGTCTTCCGGCGCGTGGCCCAGCTTATTCAGGATGGAATCGTAATCAGGCAGCGCGGCGTTCATGACGCCGCTGCCCACGCCGTACTCGGACTGCATGATCTCCGCAACGCGATCGCGCGGCTCGCCGGCCCAGTCCGGCTCCAGCAGCACCGTGTAGCCGTACCACACGTGGTCGTAGCCGTCCGGCGTCTGCGGCACGATGACGCCCGGCGCGTCGGCGAGGTGCGCCGAGAGCATCAACGCCCGGTCGCGGCGCAGGTCGTTCATCTCGTCGAGCCGCGCAAGCTGGATTCTGCCGGCCACGGCCTGGAGTTTGGTGAGGCGGTAGTTCGTGCCCCAGCCTTGCAGCCCCCAGCCGAACGAGCGGCTGCTGTTGATGTAGGCAGCGTAATCGTCGTCGTCCGTCGTCACCATGCCGCCTTCGCCCAGGGTGGTCATGTTCTTGGTGGTCTGGAAGCTGAAGACGTTCATCGCGCCGCGCTTGCCGACGCGGGTGCCCTTGTAGCCGCCGCCGGCCGCGCGGGCCGCGTCGCCAATCACGGGCGGCGGGCCGTGCACGGGATGCGGATGCCGCGCGGCAATGTCGGCCAGGGCGTCCATGTCGGCGGAAAGGCCGTTGTTGTGCACCGGCAGGATGGCGCGGGTGTTGGGCGTCATGCGGCGTTCCACGTCGTTGGGATCCACGTTGAACGTATCCGCGTGACACTCGGCCAGCACGACCTTGGCGCCGACGCCGACGACCGCCTGGGCGGTGGCAATGTAGGTTATGGCCGGCACGATGACCTCATCGTCCGGGCCGAGGTCCAGCGCCTGCATGGCCCCATCCAGGCCGGTGCCGCACGAATTCACGGCAAACGCGTACTTTACGTCGCAATACTCGGCGAATTCCCGCTCGAATTCCGCGATGTCGTTGCCGGTGAAGCCTACTTTCCATTCCATGCTCTCGCGCAACGCCTGGGTCAACGCCTCCACCTCTTCTTCGTTGTACCAGCCGCCCAGGGCCGGCAGGAAAGGCAGGTTGCGCTTTTCACCGTTCAAAACCGCTTGTTCGTCCGCAGATAGCGCCATGCTGTAACTCCTTGCATCAAGAATGCCGCTTAGTCAACTCACTCTATACGATGCCTTAAAGGGGATGAATTTACAAGGAATCAGGTTGGGTTGACTACTAACGTCATGCCGAGCGCGCCGCAGTCCCGTAGGTTGATAGAGGGGAGGAATCGAAGGCGTGTGTCCTTAGTGCGTTGGCGGAGTTGGCGGCGACCATTGTAGCAAGAGGCGGGAGACAAGCCCCCCGCGCTACCGGCGCTAACGGTAGGGGCGGTTCGCGAACCGCCCCTACGCTACGGCGGGCCAACGACGCTTGACGGCGCGCGCAAGAGCGCGTTGGCCACGTGCGGCTGGCTAGTTCGCGCTCTGCAGGGCGTCCCGCAGGAGTTGGGCGCCCTGCTGCAGGGCTTCGTCCAATTTGGCCGGGTCGCGGCCGCCGGCCTGGGCGGTTTCGGGACCGCCGCCGCCGCCGCCGCCGGCCGCCTTGCCGACCGCGCGCACCAGGTTGCCGGCGTGGACGCCGCGCTCTTTCGACAAGCCTTTGGTGGTCATGATGAGGAACTGCGGGCGGTCGTTGAGCAGGGCGCCCAGCAGCACTGCGCCGGCGCCGCCGAGCCGGTCCTTGACCCGATCGCCAAGCTCGCGGAAGGTTTCCACGTTGGGCGCGTCCACCGTGCCCACCACAAGCGTCACGCCATCGAGGTCCTCCGCCGCGGCGATGAGTTGCTCCACCTGCTGGCCCGCCTGGCCGCGCTCCAGGCGCGTAATCTGCCGCCGCTGTTCAGCGGCTTCTTCCTTTAGCGCGGCGGCGCGGGCCGCAAGTTCCTGCGGCGGCGTCTCCAGCGTCGTAGAGAGGTCGAGCAGCAGGGCGTTCTGTTCCTGAACGTGACGAATCGCGGCCGGGCCGGTGAGCGCCTCGATGCGGCGCAGACCCGCGCCGATGCTGGATTCACTGCGAATGACGAAGAGGCCGATCGCGCCGGTGGCCGGTACGTGGGTGCCGCCGCAGAGTTCCTTGCTCACGCCGTCGATGCTGAGCATCCGCACGGTCTCACCGTACTTCTCGCCAAAGAGCGCCAGCGCGCCCGCGGCCACCGCTTCCGATGTTTCTAAGTACCTTATCTCAGTTAAGAGATTTGCCTGCACGTGAGCGTTCACGCGCCGCTCCACTTCCGCGACGTCCTGGCGCGTGAGGGCCTCGGGATGGGCAAAGTCGAAGCGCAGGTGGTCCGGCGCGACCAGCGAACCGGATTGCTGCACGTGGTCGCCGAGCAGGCCGCGCAGGGCGGCGTGCAGGAGATGGGTTGCCGTGTGATTGCGCGCGGTGTCGGCGCGGCGCGGCGCATCCACGGTTGCCGTTACCGTTGAATCGGCGACGATTGCGCCCTCCGCAACCGTGCCCTGATGGACGATAAGCCCGGGCTGCGGCGAATGCGTGTTTTCCACCCGAAAGACCCCGTCCGCGCCAATAATCTCTCCGGTATCGCCCACCTGTCCGCCGCCTTCGGCGTAGAACGGCGTGCGGTCCAGGATGATAAGACCCTCTTCGCCGGTCTTCAGCCGGCCGGCCCGCTCATCTCCCTGCTGGATGCCGACGACGGTACCGGTGTCGGTCGTCGTTTCGTAGCCGGTGAACTCCACCCCGGGAAAGTCGGCGGGCAGGTTCTGCACGATCTCGAACTGGGCGCTTTGGCGGCTGCGTTCCTGTTGTTCCCGCAGCGCGGCCTGGTACGCCTCTTCATCCACCGTGATGCCGCGTTTGCCGGCCACCTCCCGGGTAAGCTCGATGGGGAAGCCGTAGGAATCGTGGAGGAGGAACGCATCCGCGCCGGCCATGGTCGCGCCGCCGTCCTGCGCGACGTTTTCCAGCATGGCGGTGAGAATGGGCAGTCCCCGGCTCACGTTACCCAGGAAGTTTTCTTCCTCCTTGGTAATCATGCGCAGGATAAAGTCCTCCCGCTCCCGCGCCTCCGGGTACGCCGCGCCCATCAGGCCGATGACGCTTTGGCCGAGCGTAGCCAGCATCGGTTCGCGGCGGCCGAGCAGGTAGGCGTGGCGCATGGCGCGGCGGATCAGGCGGCGCAGCACGTAACTGCGGCCCGCGTTGCCGGGCAGCACGCCGTCGCCAATCAGAAAGACCGCGGCGCGGGTGTGCTCGCAGATGATGCGCAGTCCCACGTCTTGCGCGTCGCTGGCGCCGTAGGCGCAGCCGAGCATCTCCGCCGCTTGTTGGACGACGGGCAGGAACGCATCGGTATCGTAGATCGTGGCGACCCCTTGCAGCGCCACGGCCCAGCGTTCCAGTCCCGCGCCGGTGTCCACGCCGACGTTTGCCAGAGGCGTCAGGGCCTCGGCGTTCAGTTGGTTACCGCCGACGCTGGAGTAATACTGGTTGAAGACCAGGTTCCAGATTTCCAGGAAGCGGCCGCAGGGGCAGGCCGGGCCCAGGCAGTCGTGCCCGTCGGTGTTGGGCGCAAGTTCCAGGTGAATCTCCGAGCACGGTCCGCAGGGACCGGAATCGCCGGTGGGCCCCCACCAGTTCTCCTCCCAGCCCGGATAGCGCACGATGCGCTCCGGCGGCACGCCCACCGCCAGCCAGGCGCGCTCGGCCTCTTCATCGGGCCCCAGGTCGCCCTGACCGCCAAAGACCGTGGCCCAGACCTGCTCTTTCTGAAACGGAAAGCGTTCGGTCACCAGTTCCCAGGCGAAAGCAACGGCCTCTTCCTTGAAGTAGTCGCCAAAGGCGAAGTTGCCCAGCATCTCGAAGAAGGTGAGATGGGACTGGTCGCCCACTTCCTCGATGTCGTCGGTGCGCAGGCACTTCTGCACGGTGGCGATGCGCGGCCGCGGCGGGTCGGCCAAGCCGAGGTAGTAGTCCTTGAACTGTTGCATGCCGGCGGAGGTGAGCAGCACGCTGGGATCGCCCTGGGGAATGAGCGACGACCCGGGCATGACCAGATGTTGCTTTTCTTCGAAATAGTCGAGGAAACGTTGGCGGATTTCGTCGGTGCGCACGGTGAATTCTTGCCTCGCAGATGGTTTTGGGATTCGTCGTCTTGCGGCGCGTCTCGAAAGTAGTACCGTCTATTGTAGCGAATGCGGCGGGATTCGGCAGGAAACGGGCCGTGCGCGAATAGACGCGGGTAGACAGGTGGGCGCATTGCCTGACGGATCAGACTACAGTGCGCGGCAATGCCTCCCGGTCGCGGTTTCCCACCTGAATCCTCTATTGACGAGCCGCGACGCTCTTCGAGATAGTAGTACTGATAGCGCATGGAAGGCGTCGCTTTGGAGAACTACGATGCCAGTGTACGAATCGCGGGTGACGCGCAAGGGACAGGTGACCGTCCCCGCTGAAATACGAGAGCAACTCGGCATAGAGCCGGGAGACGTGGTGCGGTTCGAGTCGACGCCGGACGGCGTGCGGTTGCTTCCGGTTCCTTCACAGGTCGCGCGCTACTCTGGCGCGGCGGCAGGTACGCGGCAGAGCCTCACGTGGCGAGAAGAACGCGCTGCTTTCGAAGAGGGCGTAGCCGCCGAGACGGCGGAAGATGGGTGATTGCCCGGCATTGTGTGAGCACCCCGCCTGGCCGGCGCAGGTTACAAACCTACGCTACCGAGCCGGCGCAGGTTGCAAACCTACGCTACCCGTCCGCGCAGGTTATAAACCTACGCTACCTGATGGCGCAAGTTGCGAACGTACCCTACCCAACCGCGCAGGTTGCGAACTTGCCGTCCGGTAGCGCAGGTTTGTAACCTGCGGCCGCTGAGACTCTCAACCGCTTAGTTCATTCCCTTGGTATCACCGGCAGCGTGATGCGCGAGGGATGCGCGCCGTCGTGGAGCACGGTCTGGCGGGCGGTGACCATGGTTGCGTCCGCGTAGCCGTCGCCGCCGGTGTTCAGGTTGCGGTCCCAGTTGGGAAAGTCGCTGCTGGTGATGTCCAGGCGCAGGCGGTGGCCGGGTTGGAAGACGTTGGCGATGGGGTTGAGGGCGATCGTGAATTCGTAGACCTGCCCCGGCGTGAGCAGTTGCGGCGCGGCGTAGCCATTGCGGAAGCGCGCGCGCACGACCCCATAGCAGAGGTTTTGCGCAAAGCCGTCCGGGTGCACGTCCACCAGCTTTGCCATGAAGTCGGTGTCCACGGCGCTGGAGGCCGCGTAGAGGCGCACGACCGGTTCGCCGGTGACTTCCAGCGGCGCGGTCAGGGGTTCGGTCTGGTAGACGAGCACGTCACGACGCGAATCAAGCACGCGCTGGTCGAAGACGCCGTCTTGGTCGTGCATCAGGTGGCAGGAAGGCACCGGGTCGCGGGGATCGTAGACGAACTGATCCGGCGTCTCTTCACCTGACTCTGTGGGAGAAAGGCTGCCGTCGCCGTGGGGCGTCTGGGCGGCGCCGCCGCTGTGCAGGAAGTAGTCGGTGTATTGGGTACGCGCCAGCGGCCACTCTTGCTCATCGCGCCAGGCGTTAGCGCCCAGGATGTAGAGCCGGATCGGCCCCTCGTCCATGATGCCGGTCGCGTGGCCTTTCAGCCAGTGGTCGAACCAGCGCAGCAGCAGGTCGGTTTGCTCCAGTTGGCCGTCCGGGCCAAAGTCCAGTTCGCCCTCGTAGGCGTGCAGCGCGCTGGTGTGCCCCCAGGGGCCGATCATGGCGCGCTGTCCGGCGCGGGCCGCCGGCGTGGCGGCCTGTTGCGCCATCAGCGTATAGCCGTCGATGGCGCGCACGAAGCGATCGTACCAGCCCACGCGGTGATAGACCGGCACCTGCACGTCCGGGTAGCGGTCCTGCCACTGGAACGTATCCACACCGGCTTCGGTCATCAGCACGCGGTAGTGCGCGGCCTGCGCGGCGCCGCCGAACTGCTCGTCGGGAATGTCCTTGCGGGGCAGGAACCAGAGCCACTTGTGGCGCTCGCGCTCCCAGAGTTGATCGGCCGTATCCTTGTCGTGCGTGCCGTCCAGGCCCTTCTTCAGGCGAATGTCCGGCGCGATGGTGCACATGGACCAGGCAAAGCGCCGCCCGGGGCGGAAGAGCGGTTCGAAGTCGGTGAGCCGTTGGGTCATGCCCTCGGCAAAGACGCAACGCAGGCTGGGAGCCTGGCTGAAGGCGGCGCAATACGAGGTGAAGCCGCCGTAGGAGTTGCCGAAGATGCCCACGTCGCCGGTCGAATCCGGCAGGCGCGCGCACCACTCCACCGTATCGTAGCCGTCCTCGACGTCGGGATAGCCGAAGGCGAAGAGCGGCGTAAACTCGCCGCCCGAGGCGTAACGCCCGCGCACGTCCTGCGCCACCACCAGGTAGCCCGCCGCGGCCAGGGCTTCGTAGGTGGGCGAGGGGCTGCCGTCCAGCGTGCCCTTGTTGTACGGCGTGCGCGTGAGAATGACCGGAAACGGCCCGTCCGCTTGCGGCCGGTAGACGTCCGCCCGCAAATTGACGCCGTCGCGCATGGGGACGGCAACGTTTCGTTCCATGTGTACGCTATACGGCGGTGCGGCCATGGTACCCCTTCTCCGTGATTGTACTCTGCTGCTTCACCCTCACCCTAACCCTCTCCCTGTGGAGACCTTTGCATAACTCCGTCATTCCGGTGAAAACCGGAATCCAGAGTGCTTTTACAACTAAATCTTGCATGAAGTCAAGCCATTTCGCCCCCCATCCCAACCTTCCCCCCAGTGGGGAAGGGGTTACGCAAAGGTCTCCTGTGGGAGAGGGGGACAAGACGGACTTCTCACCCTCTGGAATCCCTTACGTAACACCGCTCGGCGCGTATTGCAACTCCCTCTCCCTGAGGGAGAGGGCCGGGGTGAGGGGTGATTCCTTGTCGGCTTGGCGCCCGTTCCGCAAGGATTAGGCACGACTCGCCGCACAGTCTCCCCTCATCCTAACCCTCTCCCTTGAGGGAGAGGGGACAAGACGGAGAGCGACGGCGTGGCTGCGCCGGTTTACCCGCTTCCAGACCCAATGATATAGTAGAAGCGCCCCGCGTCCAAGCCCGCACGACGCGGCTGCCGTCCCCACCTCCCCAAACGCCGCGAGCGCCGCCATGAAACTTTCCGTCCTGATTCCGGTTTACAACGAACGCGATACCATTCGCGCCGTCCTGGAGCGGGTGGAAGCCGTGCCGCTGGAAAAAGAGATCATCGTCGTCGACGACGGCTCCACGGACGGCACGCGGGCGGTGCTGGAGTCGCTGCGGGACGAGCGTTTCCACCTCATCTACCACCCGGAGAACGAGGGCAAAGGCGCGGCAATTCGCACGGCGCTGACGGCGGCCACCGGCGACGTGGTGGTCTTTCAGGACGCCGACCTGGAGTACGACCCGGCGGACTTCGCGGCCATGCTGGCGCCGATCGCGCGGGGCGAGGCCAAAGTGGTCTACGGCGTGCGCTCCCTGGAAAACCAGGAATCCATCCGCCGCCTCGGCAATCTCTTCCTTACCCTGGTGACCCGCACACTGTTCCGCGCGTCGCTGCACGACATGGAGACGTGCTACAAGATGATGGCCAGGGAGGTGGTGGCGCAGTTCACGATCGAGTCGACCGGGTTCGAAGTCGAACCCGAGCTCACGGCCAAGATTCTCAAGCGGGGCTACACCATCGTGGAAGCGCCCATATCCTACACGCCGCGCAGCGAACGCAAGTTGAACATGTGGATCGACGGGCCGCGCGCGCTGTGGACGCTGGTGAAGTACGCGCTGCTCGGCTGAGAACCTGTTTACTATCTGCTTATGAGGGAGTTAGCAAAGCCGATAAAGACCGTTCGTGCTGAGCCTGTCGAAGCATGAACGGCTATATGCAACCTTGCGGTGGTTCCGTTCACCCTTCGACGCGGCTCAGGGCGAACGTTCCTGGTGCAGACAGAGAGATCGTAAACAGGCTCTGAGGCGCGGGGCGCGCATTCAGACGATTGACAAGCGCATTTGGTAGGGTGTGGTATACTGGCCTCTAGACGATTCTCTAGCGTTAGGGGGCGGTCATGACGCGACAAGAGTTGTTACGCGCCGCCAACGGCCTCATTGGCGGCACGCTGCTGCTGGCCTGCGGACAGCGCGGGGCCGACGCGCCCACGCCGGTGCCGGAGGACGTTACCGTCACCGTGGCCGTGCGCGCCGGTGAGCGGGTGGCGGCGGTGTTGGAAAAAACGCTGCCCGCGGTCCGCTACGGATTTGCGCCCGGCGCCGGCAGCGGGATGCCCACGATCAGGGAGATCCCCATCGTCTCCACGCCGGGGCGCTCGTTCGTGGACGGCGTGCGCCAGCGCGCGGCGGCCGGCGAAGCGCCCGACGTGGTGTGGTTCAGCCAGCGCGACGACCTGCCCGCAATCCTGCGCGGCGACCTGCTGCGCCCGCTCAACCCGTTCCTGGATAACGACGCGCACAACACGCTGGAGGGCTACCACCCCGAATCGCTGCGCGCCCTCCGCTTCTGGGGGCGGCAGGTGGCGCTGCCCGCGGCGCTTGGGACGCTGGCGGTGCGCTACGACGCCGAGGCGCTCGCCGAACGCGAGGTTGCGCCGCCGCAGTCGCATTGGACCTGGGACGAATTCGCCGCCAAAGCCGCGGCGCTCACCTATACCGCGAACGGCGGTACGGTCTGGGGATTTGGCACAACCGCCGTGCCCGCGTGGCTGCTCTTCATCGTGGGCGCGGGCGGGCGCGCGGCCGACCTGGACGCCGGCGCGACCACACTGGACCAACCTGAAGCGCTGGTGGGATTGCGGTTCTGGCTGGACCTCGCCCAGCGGTACCACGCGCTGGAAGGCGGCGCGCAATCTTCGCTGGACGCTATCGTGCAGCGGCGCGCCCAGGGCTCCCGCGCCTCCCTGCGCCTGACGCTGATCAACTGGCACAATGAAGAACCGGCTTCCTGGCCGTTGGGCTTCGTGGGGCCGCCGCGCGGGCCGGCGCAGGCCGTGCCGCTGCTGGTCAGCGACATGGTGGGCGTCGCGGCGCATAGCGGCCGGCCGGAAGCGGCCTACGCCGTGGCCAAGCCGCTGGCCGCGCAACTGGGATCCAACCTGCTGGCGCCGCCCCGGAACAACGCGATCGAGTTTATCCGCCGTCCCGACCGCCGCCACGCCGACCTGGCGCTGGGACTGGACCGCGCCGACGTGGTGCTGCGCAGCCTCTCCTACAGCGTGGGCACGACGCTCTCGCTGTACAATGAACTGGGACTGACGTTGACGGAACGGATGGCGCTGCCGGCGCTGCGCGGCAGCCTGGCGCCCGCCGCCGCGCTGGAACGAGGCGCCGCCGCCGTGCGGGAGTGGCTCGGCCCGCCGCCCCGGTAAGGGCACGGTCTCATCCGGTAGGGAGCACGGCCTTGCCCGGTAGGGGCACGACATGTCGTGCCCCTACCGGGGGGCGTACGATTGGTAGAGGCACGACACGTCGTGCCACACGGCGCGGCAACGGCGCAACACGTCGTGCCGCACGGTGTCGTAGGGGCACGACACGTCGTGCCACGCGGCGCGGTATCGGCGCAACACATCGTGCCGCACGGTGTCGTAGGGGCACGACACATCGTGCCGCACGGTGTCGTAGGGGCACGACACGTCGTGCCACACGGCGCGGTATCGGCGCAACACATCGTGCCGCACGGTCTGGTAGGGGCACGACACATCGTGCCACGCGGCGCGGTAACGGCGCAACACATCGTGCCGCACGGTGTGGTAGGGGCACGACACGTCGTGCCACGCGGCGCGGCAACGGCGCAACACGTCGTGCCGCACGGCGGCATGTTGGACGCTACCCCGCGCCCGGGCTTGGTAATATAGAGACACGATGACGCGACGCGATTACATGGGAACGTTGGCCGCCGTGTGCGGCGGCTCATTGGCGCTGGCCGCCTGCGGCGGCGGGCCGGGGCGCGCCCCGGCGCGTCCCGAACTGGAAGGCAAAGCGCCGTTCCAGGACGCCCCGCGCGGCTCCGGCGGCGGCCAATCGGCTGAGCCGGTCACTCTCACCTTTGCCTTCATGTCGCGCCTGGCGGGCATCCACACCGAGGCCGCCAACGTCATCAGCGCCTGGAACGACGAGCGCATCGACGGCCCCACCCCCCGTTCCCTACTGGAGGCCGTTGAAATCCGCCGGCCGAGCGATAAGTCCTGGCGCGACGGCTTTTGGGAGTTCGTGGTGGCGCGGGACGCCAGCGGCGCGCCCCTGGACATCGCCTGGATGCACTCCGCCCTGGACTTTCCCCGCGCCTTTACGCACCAGATTCTCGCCCCGCTGGACCGCTATGCCCAGACCGACGACAGCGATCTCCTCGAGTCCTTCGCGTCCAACGCGCTGCAACTGACGCGCTACCGCCGCCAACTGATGGGCGTGCCGCTGGCCGTGCTGCCGGCCATGGTGATGTACAACGGCGACAAGTTCGAGGAGTTCAAGGTAGCCCCGCCCACGCACACGTGGAACCACGAAGACTTCATCGTGACCGCCAAGTCGCTGACGCGGGACGTGGACGGCGACGCGGACATAGACTTCTGGGGGTACGCCGAGTGGAGCATCCCCGGTTGGCTGCCGTTCGTGCTGCAAGAGGGCAGCGACGCGGTTGACCTGGATAGCGGCGAGATCAAGCTCACGGAGCGGGCCGCGCAGCGGGGCATCCGCTTCTGGCAGGAAATCGGCCGCACCCACAAGGCCATGCCCCACGGCCCGGACATCGATTCCCAGACCCTGCGCGGCACGATCGACGGCCAGCGCCTGCAAGCGGCCATGATCTTCACGCCTTTCTATAGCCGCCCCCGCGCGGACCGCATGCCGGCCGTGATACCGAAAGAGAAGCGCGGCGGCACGCCGCTGGGCCTGCAAGAGGCGCTGGTGATGCCCGTGGGCAGCCAGCACGGCGACGCGGGCTACACAACCATGCTCCACCTGGGTCGCCACGTCGGCGAAACCCGCCTGGCGCCGGCCGTTACCGAGGCGCAGGGCTACATCGCGAAACCCGCCGGCCAGCACATGTCGCTGCTGCTGGACCCCGTGGCGCGGGACGTGCTGCTGGAACTGCTGGTGGATAGCGTGCCCTCCCACCTGGCCACCGGCACGCAACTCAGTTGGCTGCTCTTCAGCCGGCTGACGCTGCCCGTGGCGCGCGGCCAAGTGGCAATCGAGGAGGCGGCGCAAACCGCCCACGACGCGATCGAGGAGTACCTGACCCCCAAGCCGCCGCCAACGCCGGTGCCTGGGTAGGAATGGCAACGCGGGGCGTCTAGAACTGGCCCAGCAGGTCGCCAATCGCTCCCAGCGCGTCCTCGATGAGACCGCCGGTCAACTCGTAGGCGTAGAGGAAGGCGATGATGAGGGTGGCCACCACCAATGCGTAGAGGGCAAGGCGCAGCAGCGAGCGGTTTCGCGTCCGCGGGGGAGGTACCATTGGTGATTGCGGCTCCTACTACATTCTGAAGACAATTCTGCTAGGCGAATGACACGAAGTCGGGACGGCACGAGACGCTCTTCATGCCTTGCCAGAGCGGGTGCGCGCTGGGCAGGCGCGTGGCGTTGCCCTGGTCCGTGGTGAACGCATGGGTCGTTTGGCCGCAGGCCAGCAGGCTGGGCGCCGCGCCCGGTTCCCGCACCCGGTAGCCGAACACCACCTTGGCGCGGGTGGCCGCCATCACCGCGGCCCGCACGCTCAGGGAGGCGTCGTAGCGCGCTGCGGCCAGGAAGCGCGCGCGGCACTCCACCACCGGCAGGAAGATGCCCTCCGTCTCCAGGTCCCGGTAGCGCAGCCCCAACGCGCGCATCAACTCCACCCGGGCCACTTCGAACCACGTGAAGTAATGGCCGTGATACGCCACGCCCATGGCGTCGGTTTCGGCATAGCGGACGCGAATCGGAACGTCGAGTGTCATGCGCTGCGGCTTTGCGATAGGCGGACGTACGGCCGGCTCTTGCTGCCACCCAGTATAGCGCATGAGCCGCGCGCGACCAATGAGCGCCGGCGCCCATCCCAACGCGGGGCACCGGCCGTAGCGCGGGGGCTCGTCCCCCGCCAGGGGTAGCCGGCCCATCCCACGCGGGCCGGCGGGGCAAATATGCTACACTTAACGGTGCTATGATCACACACGCACTCCCACAGGCAGCCAAGCCGTCGCGCATCGTGGTGGCGATGTCCGGCGGCGTCGATTCCTCCGTGGTGGCCGCCATGCTTGCCGAGCAGGGCCACGAGGTGATTGGCATCACGCTCAACGTCTGGCAGAAGGGCATGGTGGATACACGCCTCCACGCCTGCTGCTCGCTCAGCGCCACGCACGACGCCCAGCGGGTGGCGGACCGCATCGGCATTCCTCATTACTCGCTGAACTTCCGCGACCTCTTCGCGCGGGAGGTGATGGCGCGGTTCGTCGCGTCCTACGCCGCCGGCCGCACGCCCAACCCGTGCGTGGACTGCAACCAGTACGTCAAGTTCGCGGCCTTCCTGGAGCGGGCGCGGGCGCTCGACGCCGACTACCTCGCCACCGGCCACTACGCGCGCGTCCAGCACGATGCCGCCGCCGGCCGCTACCGCCTGCTGCGCGCGCTGGATCCGCAGAAGGACCAGTCCTACGTGCTCTATATGCTCGGCCAGGATCAACTGGCGGGAACCATGTTCCCGATGGGGTCGCAGACGAAGACTGAAACCCGCGCGTTGGCGCGGCGCTACGGCCTCCACGTGGCCGATAAGCCGGATAGCTACGAGATTTGCTTCGTGACCAGCGACAACTACCGCGAGTTCCTGGAGTCCTGGCAGCCCGGCATCGGCGCCTCCGGCCCCATTTGCTATAAGGACGGCCGCGTGCTGGGCGAACACGACGGCATTATCAATTACACCGTCGGCCAGCGCCGGGGACTGGGCCTCACGTGGCCGCGGCCGCTCTACGTGATTGCGCTGGACCCGGAGGGCAATCGGGTAATCGTGGGCGAACGCGAGGACCTCTACGCGCACGCCCTGCAAGCGATTGACGTGCACTGGGTGGCTGACGCGCCGCCCGCGGCGCCGGCGCGCGTCAGCGTGCGCACCCGCTACCGCATGGAGGCAGCGGCGGCCACCGTGGAGCCGGACGGGGACGGCGAAGCGCGCGTGACGTTCGACCAGCCGATCCGCGCGGTGGCGCCCGGCCAGGCGGCGGTCTTCTACCGGGACGACGAGGTAATCGGCGGCGGCCGCATCGACCGCGCGCTGACCCCGGCGCGGGAAGCGCTGGCGGCGGCGGTCTGAACCGCGGCGCAAGCCGCTCGCCGCGCGCGTTTGGCAGCATGGCCGCTGCGCCTCCCGCGCCCGTGTGCGCCCGCCGGCGTTAGTCCACTGGCCGGCCTGTCCGCAAGCGCGTGGCCTCCGCGCGCGGAGACACCGGTTCCCCAGGAGCAGAATCTCCCATCGTGGCTCGAATCCTCTTCTTCGTTGGCTTCCTGCTCGTGCTCGGCGCGGCCAGCCTGGCCTTGGTCGGCTACCGCTTCTGGTTCGAGACCGGCGTGGCCTACGGACGCGAGTCGGTCTATCCCATCCGCCACGCCGACGTGCGTCCCTACGGCATCAACACGCGCTTCGACCAGGAGCCGGATTGGCAGAAGGTCGAGCGCGGCATGGCCCTGCTGGAAGAGGCGGGCTTCCGCTACATCCGCCAGGTCTTTCCCTGGGAAGACATCGAGCGTCCCTGGAAGGGCAGGTACTGGAACGACCTGGCCCAGGCGAGCACGTGGCTGAAGTACGACCGCCTGGTGGCGCTCGCCAAGCAACACAACCTGACCCTCATCGCGCGCCTGGAACGCCCGCCGCCCTGGGCCTACGCCGACGGCGCGCCGCCGGACGGCCGTCACCAGGGGCCGCCGGCGCGGCTGGAGGACTTCGGCGACTTTGCCTACGCCCTGGCGCAGCGGTATCGCGGCGACCTCAACATCTTCCAAATCTGGAACGAGCCTAATCTCCACGGCGAATGGTGGCCGCACCACCCGGATCCGGCGGCCTACGCGGCCATGCTGCGGGTGGTCTCCCAACGCATCCGGCAGGCGAACCCGGAGGCGATCATCGTGGCCGCCGTGCTCGCGCCGACCACCGAGACCGGGCCGCAGAACCTCAGCGAACTGCTCTTCCTGGAGGGCATGTACCAACACGGCGGCGCGCCGTACTTCGACGTGGTCAGCACCGCCTCCTACGGCTTGTGGTACGGCCCGGACGACCGCTACATTGCGCGGCGCCGCACCAATTTCGCGCGGGCGGCGCTGGTGCGGGAGGTGATGGTGCGCAACGGCGACGCGGCCACGCCGGTGTGGGCCGGCGAGTACGGCTGGGTCGCGCTGCCGCCGGACTGGCAAGGGAACCCGTCGGTGTGGGGCAACGTCTCGGAGGAGACCCAGGCGCGGTATACGGTAGCGGGGATGGAACGCGCCCGACGCGAGTGGCCCTGGCTGCCGCTGATCAACCTCTGGCACTTCTACTGGCCTCAGGCGAACCCCGACGATCCGACGCAGCACTTCGCCGTGGTGGAAGCGGACTTCGCGCCGCGGCCGGTGCTCACGGCCATGCGGGAACTGATGCGCGCCCCGCCCGCCCTGGGCGTCGGCTATCACCAGGAGTCGCACCCGGCGCTGGAATGGGAAGGCGAGTGGCTCCACATCGACGACGCGCGCTACGTGCTGGGCGGGGCGCGGGGCACGCCGCTGCCGGGCGCGAAACTCCGCTTCCGGTTCCGGGGCACGGCGGTCTCGCTGGTGGTGCGCCGGGGGCCGGATACCGGCATCGCGCTGGTGCGCATAAACGGCTCCCAGTCGCTGGCCCACCGCCTGGCAAAGGACGCCGGCGGCCAGGCGACGCTGGACCTCTACGCGCCCGAGCACCGCTGGCAGGAAGAGGTGCTGCTGGCGGACCGGCTGCCTGACCGGGAACACGTCGTTGAAATCGAGATCACGGGCCGGCGCCACCCGCAGTCCAGCGCCAGCGGCATTGACATCGACGCCATCGTCGTCGTGCGCGAGCGCCCCTTGTGGCCCTACGTCATCGTGGGCGTCCTCTCCGCAGGCTTCGTCGCCGCGCTGGGCTGGGCCGCGGCCGGTTGGCTGCGGCGGCGGCATTGGCCGCGCCGGCTCGTACAAAAGGCCGCAGTCTGGTCGAACGGCGGCATCCTGCGGCACGACGGAGCGCGGTTCGCGTTGCTCCTGCCGCTGGCGGCGCTGCTCTGGCTCGCGCCGGGCGCGGCGGCGCAATACCTGCTGCTGGCGCTGCTGGCGCTCGCGGCGCTGGCCTGGCCCCGGGCGCTGCTCTACGTCGTGGCGGCGGTCTTACCGTTCGCGGCGCTGGTACCGGACACCGGCGGCCTGGCGCTGCCGGTGAGCGAGATGCTGACCCTGCTGCTCACCGGCTCCCTGATTGCCCACGCCTACCTGCAAGGCCGCTGGCCGGCGCCGCGCCGCGTCTTCTTCTGGTGGGCGATGGGCTTGCTGGCGATTGGCGCGGTCTCGCTGCTCTTTGCCCACTACGGGGTCTTCAGCCTGCGCGAACTGCGGCAGACGATCGTCGCGCCGGTGTTCCTGTTCATAGTCGCGTGTTGGCTGCTGGAGAATCGACAAGAGGCCTGGCGGTTGATACAGGCGTTCGCCGCCGGGACCGCGGTTGCGGCCGGCGTGGCGCTGGCCGGGCCGCCGGTCGCGGCCGCGCTGGGAGCGGAAAGCGGGCTGCGCTTCACCATCGAGGCGGAAGGCGTGCGGCGGCTCACGGGGTTCTATCCCTCGCCCAACCACCTGGCGATGATCGTGGAGCGCGCGCTGCCGTTCGTGGTGGCCGCGGGCGCGTTCCGGCTCTGGCCGCGGCGCGTGGCGTGGCCGCTGGCCGCCGCGCTGGCGCTGACGCTGGTGGGCAGTTTCTCCCGCGCCGGTTGGCTGGCCGGTTTCGTCCTGCTGCTCTTCCTCATCTGGACGCTCTGGCCGGAGCGCCGCCAGCGGCTGCGGCTGGCAGGCGGCGTGGTCTTGGCCGCCGCGCTGCTGCTGGCGGGGGGTGTGACGTTTGGCCCGGAGCGCGTGCGCTCGCTGCTCAGCCTGGAGCCGGGCACCACCACGCACATGCGCCTGCTGCAAGGCCAGTCCTCGCTGCGGATGGCCGCGGACTACCCGCTTACCGGCGTCGGGCTGGACAACTATCTCTACGTCTACGCCCAATACCTCGACCCGGCGGCCGCCAGCGAACCGAACCTCTCGCACCCCCATAACCTCTTCCTGGACTTCTGGCTGCGCCTGGGCCTGGCGGGACTGCTCTTCATCGCGGCGTTCCTGGGGCGCTTCTTCCTGCTGGCGCGCCGCGCGGTCTTCGACGGCGGCCCTGGCGCCCGCGCCTTGGCGGTCGGCCTGGTCGGCAGCCAGCTTGCGGCGGTTACCCACGGACTGTTGGACAACTACTACTTTCTGCCGGACCTGGCAAGTTGGTTCTGGCTGACGGCCGCGCTCTGCGGGCTGATATACGCGGCCGGCGGCAAAAGCGCAGACGCCGCCGGACCCGCCGACGCTCCTGAGACGGAAGCCCGCTGACCGAATTGTGCCCGACTACGTGTCACTCCGAGCGCAGCCATGTGTCACTCCGAGCGCAGCCATGTGTCACTCCGAGCGCAGCCATGTGTCACTCCGAGCGCAGCCATGTGTCATTCCGAGCGCAGCCATGTGTCATTCCGAGCGCAGCCACGTGTCACTCCGAGCGCAGCCACGTGTCATTCCGAGCGCAGCCACGTGTCACTCCGAGCGCAGCCATGTGTCATTCCGAGCGCAGCGAGGAATCTAAGCAGCCAGACTAGCGGGAATCCTAGATTCCTCGCTGCGCTCGGAATGACAGTCCCGCACAACCTACAAGCGGCGACATGCGCGATCCAACCTATGCGTGCTTCCATGAAGGCATCGTATCTGAGTCTGCCGGTTCCCTATCTCTCTTCCCAGTATCATCTTCTTTGTCTCAGTGCGGAGTCGTGTGGTATCGTGGAATCAGAGCCATGAAGACGATTACCGTTGCGACCGCGCACGCTACCGAACTGGTAGACATCACCAGCGACCTTCACGACGCCGTGGCGGAATCCGGCATAGCGGAAGGCGTGTGTAGCGTCTTCTGCTTGCATACGACCTCCAGTGTGATTGTCAACGAAAACGAGCCGGGGCTGAAGCAGGACTTCGAGTCCGTGGTGCGCACCTTGCTGCCGCAAGCCCGCTACCGGCACGACTGCGTGGACAATAACGCCCGCTCGCACCTCACCGCCGGCATCGTGGGATGCAGCATTACAATCCCCGTGCATCGCGGCCGCCTGGTGCTCGGCACGTGGCAGAGCGTCTTCTTCGTGGAACTGGACGGCCCCCGGCCCCGGCGCTCGGTGGCGGTGCAGGTCGTGCCCTGCGGCGCGTGAAGCCCGCGTTTCCCCAACGCGGCTAGCGCCAATAATCCGGCTGTGTCCCGCTTGCGCTCGCGGCGCGCCTACCGCGCCGGGCACATGCGGGTTTGAACGCCTGCGCTGCCCGGAGCCTACGCATGTTGAGCGTAGCGTTACCTATCCAGCGGTAAGCGCCGCACTTTCCCCCCTCGCCCCGCTGACAGGGGTATGCAAATGTCATTCCGAGCGCAGCGAGGAATCTAAGAATGCTGGTTTGCAGGGTTGCGTTCTAGATTCCTCACTCCGCTGCGCTCCGTTCGGAATGACACGTGAAGTCGATTACAATGTACATACCCCTGTCAGCCAGGGAGAAGAGAATTACGAACCGGAGCGGCTCATTGCAGGACGTGGGCAACGTCGAAGAGGATGAAGAACGCGGCCAGCGCGATGATGCCGCCCCAGTAGAGCCGCAGCCGCAACTCGAAGTGCCGGCAGAGCCACGCCCAGCAGTAGAGCACCATCCCTTGCAGCGCCAGGATGAGCAGCAGGACGACCGCCAGGAAGATGACGTGGTTGTTGTACTCTCGCCACAGCGCCATCGTCCAGAAGTCGAGCCCCAGCAGCAATTCGGGCGCTTGCGGCCAGATTGCCACGCCCAGCAGCGTCCAGGGCGGATGGCCGAGCACGGCAAGGGCGGCGTCCGTCCGCGACGGCAGGAAGATTTGGCCCATGTCCGCCGCCAACATCCAGACGTGGGCAAAGAGGGGCGAAAACGGGGCCGCGAAGAGGGAGAGGACGTTCTCCTTATCCGCCGCGTCCAGCCCAGGCAGGGCGTAGTAGGCCTGCCCCACGCGCCCGGCCAGGAACGCGCCGCTCTCCGGAATCTGCGGTAGTATCTGCCCCCGCAGCAAGTCCACGTAGGCCTGGAAGTCCTTCGCCAGCGCGATAATCTGCACGCCAGTGCCGGCCGCCCCCAGCGCGATCACCGCGCGCAATTCCCGCACGCCGTTGTCGAAGAGCGCCTTCTCCACGATCGGCGCGGCCATGATCAGGCACAAGGGCACGGCCGGCGCCAGGTACCGCGGCCCCCAGCCGCTGCCGCCGTACCAATCGCCCACGCTGCTGTACACCAGGAGGTAGAGCAGCGGGATGCCCATGAACGGCAGCGCCCACCACTTGTGCCGTCCGCCGAACGACAGGCTGCCAAAGAGCGCCAGGATGAGCGGCGGCGCATAGAGGAAGACGCTCTTGCCCGGACTCAGGAGATTGCCGAACAGTCCGATCCAGAGCGGGAGCTCCAGCCAGGCGCGCACGCGCTCCGTCAGGTCCGCGGCCGCTGGCGGTTGCGCGTCGTATCCCGCCGCCAGGACGGCCAGCGCCGCCGCGCAGAGTATCCCGAGCGGGGCCAGGAACGCAATCGTGCCCATGCCGGCCCAGGCCAGGCGGCGGGCGACGTGCTGGGCGCTTTGCAGGCTGACCAGCGCCGGAACGAACGCCAGGACGACCAGGTTCAGCGCCGTCGCGTATTCCACCACAATGCCGCCAAAGAGCATGCAGCCGGCAACCGGCAACCAGGCGGGCTGTTGCCCCTGGAGACCGCGCTGGAGGAAGTAGACCGTTCCCAGCAGCGCCAGCGTGATGCCCGGTTCCGCAAAGTCGTACGTGGCGTAGGGCCAAGCCAGCGTAGCCAGGCCGAAGAGCATCGTCACGACCAGGGCCACGTGGCTGTGGTACCCCAGGCGGCGCGTAATCAGGAAGACCAGCATCGCGTTGAGGGCCGATACCCAGGCGGCGGTGAAGAGCGCGAACAAGCGGATGAAGAAATCGCTGTTCTCCCGCGCGGACCACACGCTCCCGCTCGCGCCGATGAGGAGCGGCGCGTTGGCCGCGGCGTCGATGAGATTCAGGGAGGCTACGTGCAGATTGCCCGCGTCGGCCAGGTACTGGATCGTGGCGCTCTTCACGGTCAACGTCTGCGGAAAGTTAAGCTGCGAGACGTAGACCCGGGAATTGGGAATGCCGATGCGGCCGGCCGCGGCGTTGGCCCGCTCGTGCGCCACGGCGCCGCCAACCTCAGGCCGGTCGTACGACCACTCCGCGGTATCGCGTCCGGCCAGCATCTGGCCGAAGAACCTGCCGGTGGGGAGCGTATTCAGGGTAATGGCGGCGACCCGCGCGCCGTCCTCGATCTCGCGGGCGTCGCTTAGGAAGGAGAAGACGACCAAGCCCGAGGCGCGCACGTCGTCCAGCGGGATGAAGACCGAGTTGCGGGCGCCGGGCGCGCCGCGCGGCGCCAGCACGGGATACTCGGCGATTTGATACGTGCGCCCCTCGTGCCGGAACGTGTCCTTGCGAGGCAGCAGCGGCTCGATGGCGGCGCCCAGCAACATGGCGGGCTGCATGAGCAGCGGCAAGCCGATCTCCCACCCCTCCAGTTCCCGGTACCGTTCGCCCGCCAAGGCCTGGCGCGGGTCCTGCATAAGGCTGCGGGCCGTGTCGTAGGCGGCGCGCCCCTGAGGGCTGTAGGAATGCCCCCCGGCGGTCAGGGCGTACAGAAGCAGAAAGAAGAGGAAGAGGACACCAGGCAGGCGGCGCGCGTGCTCCGGCGCGTCTTCCAGGGAGGGGTGCAAACCAGTGAGCGGCGCCGCATGGGTGGTATGAAAGCGCTTCATAGTAGCGATAGTAGCAGGGCGTACGGCGCGATAGCAACCGCCGCGCGCTCCTGCATTGCGCGCCACTTATCCCCTCTCCCTGGCTGACAGGGGTATGTACTCCAAGATCGACATCACTTGTCATTCCGAACGGAGCGGAGCGAAGTGAGGAATCTAAAGCGCAGCCCTGCAAGATCACCACTTCTAGATTCCTCGCTCCACTCGGAATGACATTTACATACCCCTGTCAGCCTCTGCCTGGGGAGAGGGTTAGGGTGAGGGGAGATTGTGCAGCGGTTCATGCCCAATTCCTGCAAGGTGGGGCGAAACCGGCGAGGACTCCCCCTCACCCCGGCCCTCTTCCCAGGGAGAGGGAGACTCTTCGCCTACCGGGGCTACAGGATTCAGCCTAGGCCGGTGTGGGGTGGGCGGGAGCGGTGGCTGCCGCCAGGCGTTCGAAGAAATCGGGGAACGTCTTGGCGACGCATTCCGGATTGGCGATGACCACGCCGGGCAGCCGCAAGCCGATGAGCGCAAAGCTCATGGCGATGCGGTGGTCGTCGTGCGGGTCGATGGTAGCGCCATGCTTCACGCCCGGCTCGATGCGCAGGCTGTCGTCGCGCTCCGTCACGGCGACGCCCAGCTTGCGCAATTCCCGGGCGGTGGCGCTCACCCGATCGGTCTCCTGCAGGCGGGTGTGGGCGATGCCGCGAATGACGGTGGGCCCTTCCGCGAACGGCGCCAGCGCGGCCAGGGTCATGAACGTATCGGAGAGCGCGCCCATGTCAACGTCTACGCCCCGCAGCGCGGCGGGTCCCGTCACGCGCACGTAGCCGGCGCGTTTCTCCACCGCGCAGCCCATTGCCGCCAGCACGTCCACGAACGCCAGGTCTCCCTGCGCCGACCCGGCGCCGAGATTCTCCACGCGGATCGTGCCGCCGGTGAGGGCCGCCGCGCCGAAGAAGTAGGAAGCGGCGGAAGCGTCCGGCTCCACGTCGTAGGCGCGGGCGCGGTAGCGTTGGCCCGGCGCAACGCAAAAGCGGCGGCCTTCTTCGGCAGTCGCCGCCACGCCGAAGTCCGCCATGCTCTTGATGGTCATCTCGACGTACTGCCCGTGGACCAGCCGTCCCTGCACGGTGAGGTCCAGCCCTTCCCGCATGTAGGGAGCGGCCATGAGAAGCGCGCTGAAGTACTGGCTGCTCCGGTCGCCGGCCATGTGCGCGGCGCCGCCGGGCAGCCCGTCTGCCGCAATCTCAATCGGCGGGCAGCCGTTTTCGAAGCGCGAACGGACGTTGCCGCCCAGTTGGCGCAGGCTGGCGAGCAGCGGCGCCATGGGGCGCTCGCGCATACGCGGGATGCCGTCCACGCAATAGCGGCCGCGGCCGAGCGCGGCCAACGCCGTCAGGAAGCGCGCGCTGGTGCCGGAGTTGCCGACGAAGAGGTCGGCCCGGCCGGCGGGAACGGCGCCGCCTTGGCCGTCCACCGTAAACGTGCTGGCGGCCTCATCCGCCGCTACCGGAATGCCCAGCGCGCGCAGCGCCTGGCACATGTAGACCGTATCGTCGCTGAAGAGCGCCTGGCGCAGTGTTGAAACGCCGTCGGCGAGCGCGGCGATGATGAGCGCCCGGTTGGTGTAACTCTTGGAGCCGGGCAGCGTGACGGCGGCGTTTACGGGATGGGCGAGCGGCTGGATGCGTTTCATGGCGCGGCGGGTTCTCCCAGGCCGAGACCCTGGATGACGCGGTTGAGATAGTTGAAGAGCGCCGTCTGCGTCGCGATTTCCACCACGGCGGCGTCGCTAAAGCCCAGCCGGCGCAGCCGCGCCACGTCCGCGCTGGTGGCGGACGCCGGCGCGGTGGTGAGTTTCACGGCGTACTCCAGCATGGCGCGGTCCGCCGCGGCCAGCGGCGCGGCGCGAAAGTCGCGCTGCACCTGCGCCACCAGCGCCTCGTCCCGCATGCGCCGCAGGAGCAGGCGCCCGTGCAGTTCCTGGCAGAGCGCGCAGCCGTTGGTGGCGGAAACGACCGTGGCGATGAGTTCGCGCCGCACCCGGGTCAACTCGCCGGGACCGTAGGCAATGGCCTTGTGCAGTTGCGCCAGCGGCACGATGGCGCGCGGCACGAGACTGTGCAGGCGCAGGAAGTCCGGCGCCCGGCCGCGCGGCCGTTCGCCGAGAAGCTGTTGGTAGGCGGCGCGCAGCGCGCCTTCCGCTTCATCCTCGCCGATGATGCGCACCCAGGCGTTCACGGATAGACCTCTCCGGCAACGGCCGGGCGCTTACGTGGCGGCGGCTTCCATCTCCGCCGTGGCGGCCGGGAGTTCCCGCCCCACGGCGTCCGCCACCTTGCGAATGGCGTCCATGATGTCGAAGAAGCGCTTGGGCGTAACGCTCTGCGCGCCGTCCGAGAGGGCTTGCTCCGGATTCGGGTGCACCTCGATCATCAGGCCGTCGGCCCCGGCGGCCACCGCGGCCAGCGCCATCGGTTTCACCAATTCCCACCTGCCGGTGGCGTGGCTGGGATCGATGACCACGGGCAGATGCGACTGTTCCTTGATCACGGGTATGGCGCTGAGGTCCAGCGTGTTGCGGGTGGCGGTCTCGAAGGTGCGAATGCCGCGCTCGCACAGAATCACGCGCATGTTGCCCGCGGCCATGATGTACTCGGCGGACATGAGCAGGTCTTCGATCGACGCCGCCATGCCCCGCTTGAGCAGCACCGGCTTGTCCGTGGCGCCCACCTCTTGCAGCAGCGTGAAGTTCTGCATGTTGCGGGCGCCGATCTGCAGGATGTCCACGTACTCGGCCACCAGCGAGACCCGGCGGGGGTCCATCACCTCGGTGATGAGCGGCAGGCCCGTGGCGTCGGAGGCGGCGCGGAGCAATTCCAACCCCTGCACGCCCATGCCCTGGAAACTGTAGGGAGAGGTGCGCGGCTTGTACGCGCCGCCGCGCAGGATGTGCCCGCCGGCCTGCTTCACGGCTTCGGCGGTAGCGATGATTTGCTCCTCGCTCTCCACGCTGCACGGGCCGCCGATGACGGCAATCTCGTTGCTGCCGATGGTCGCGTTCCCCACCCGGATGTGGGTGTCGGCGCCGCCCTCGGTGCGGGCGGCGAACTTGTACGGCTTGTCCACGGGCACCACCATTTCAACACCCGACATGCCTTGGACCTGTTCCAGTATACCGGGCGGCCGCTTGCCGATAAGGCCGATCACAGTCTTGTGGACGCCCTGGCTGACGGTTGACTCTACGCCGCCGTCCTCGATCCGCTGCCGGACGGCGGCAATCTGCTCCGGGGTGGCGTCGGTGCGCATTATGACTATCATGTCCCTGCTCCTGGTTTCCTCTCCATTGGTTGCTTTGCGGCGCTTCCTGCTGCGCTCTTGTCTGTACGGTGGAGTCTATTTCCCAAACTCCCATTTCGCGGTCTTGTCGGTGCAATGCCTCCTCAGACTGCAAAAGAAAAAGCAGAAAGCGTTTGTCACTTTCTGCTATCGCCGGAGGGTGTGTTCTGCGTTCGCGTTGTCCCTGGGGACTAGGCGCATCTGCTCAAGCCGGTCCCTCCGGCTCAATAAACAGATAATAGTACGCGAAGACGCTGCGTAACACCCGCAATTTCCTTTTTCCACGCTGCGCGCCCAACAGGCGCGCCTGAAACCGAATGCATAGTAGCAGGGACGGCGGCGGCCTGTCAAACGGAGGCGGCAGGCTCAAGAAAACCCCCTCTCCCTGGCATGGGGGCTGCAAGAGAGAAACTCCCTCTCCCTGCGGGAGAGGGCCGGGGTGAGGGGGGAAATCGACGCCGACCGCGCCCGGTTCGCGCTGTTCGGCAGCGTAACGCAAAGGCCCCCTTAGGAGACCTCTGCATAACCCCTTCCCCATTGAGGGGGAAGGTTGGGATGGGGGTGTAAAGGCTTGAAAACTGGCTATTCTTAGTTGTAAATGCGGTCTGGATTCCGGCTTTCGCCGGAATGACAGAGTTATGCAAAGGTCCCCTCAGGGACTGGGGCCGGGCAGCAGCCAGCGGGAGAGGTTCGGCGCGGCGTCGGCGCAGGGTTGCAGCAGCAGGTCGCGCCGCAAGTGAGATCTGCCGCCCGCCGGCTCGCCGTCGCCGGCCGGCACGGCCAGGCAGAGGTCGGTGCCCTGCGCCTGGATTGCGCCGTCCGCGCTCAGCGCAAACCGCTGGTTGGGCGCGTCCGAACAGGCGCGGACGTAGAGCGCCCCGTCGCCCGCCTCCAGGCACACGTCGTAGGGTTCCATGTAGAACTGGCCCGGCGCGGGATAGTTGAAGATGAAGAGTTCGTCGTCGGCGCCGGGTTTGCAGGTGTGCGCTTGCAACGGGCGATCCAGGTTGAGATTGCTGCCAAAGCCGGCCACGTCCACACAGTAGTACTCCGGCTCGTCCAGCGGGTCTCGCAGCATGATGAGGGTCTCGGCGGAGGGCGTGGGAACCGCGGCCGCGGGCGTGGGCTTCGCGGCGGTAGGCTCCGGCTTGGCCGGGGTCTCCGGCGTGGCCGCAGTCTCCGGCGTGGCCGGCGTCTCAGCCACAGCCGTAGCCGCCGGCCCGGTTTCATCCGGGGACCCGCAGGCGATCACCATCAAGAAAGCCGCGAGGGCGATAAGCAAACGTAGGTGCATGGTGCGCTTCCGCCTGGCGGCGCCGCTCGATGATTTCGCCGCGGCTACATCAGAGCGATCCCCTGGGACACTGTAGGCCGCGCCGGCGCCGAGAGGGTCAGGGGCCGTCGTAGGGCTGCGGTTCGAAAGGCTCTTCCGGCTTGTCCCAATCGATCCACAGCTTCTTGCGGCGGAATTGGAAGACCAGGAAGTCCAGCGCCGCCAGGAAGATGGCGAGCGTGGCCAACATCACGGCGGCGAAGATCCCATAGTTCGTGGCCAGCGCCAGCAGGCCGAGGGACTCAGCGGCGTCATGCCCCCACTTGATGAAAGGGCCCACCTGGAAGAAGAGGTCTAGTCGTGGCATCGGTCTCCTCACGTCGTGTTCATTCGAGCCCATTATGGCACGGCGCGCGGCGGTGCGCAACTGCGGCGGCGTTCCGCGCGGACGCTCCCGGGACGGCGCGGGCCCAGGCCGCAACGATGCGCCGCCATGCCGCCGTTAGTCCCCCGCCATTTCCTTACGCGGGCGGGGGACAAGCCGCAATGGTTTCACGCTAGACTGATGAGCACTGTACTACCCGTTCGTGCTGAGCCCGTCGAAGTATGAACGGGTAGTACAGTGCGCCACAACCAACTCGCCGTTCACCTTTCGACAGGCTCAAGGCGAACGGCTGCGCGCATGTTCATCAATCTCTCTAGTGTGGGCAAGACAGTGGCAAGTATTGCACTCTAACGCCACACCGCTGGGGACAAGCCTTCGCGCTACGGTTCGGTGTCTCCGCAGGCGGCGGGCAAGCGTCGGCAGCGTGGTCGGCGCGCTCATCCTTACGCGGGCGGGGGACAAGCCCCAATGCTGTCGCATTAAACACAATGAGAGTGAAAACAACGCTCGTTTCTCCGGTAGCGCAGGTTTGTAACCTGCGTCTTCCGTAAGGTCAATCCATTCCGTTCTCATTTTTCTTGTTCCGGCGGGGGACAAGCCCCCGCGCTACGTTAATGCGACAGTATTGGGGACAAGCCCCCGCGCTACGGTTCAGATTTCAATCTCCGGCTGAGGTCGGCATACGATACGTGTGCGACGGCCATGCCGAACACGGCCGCCATCTCATTGCAAACGGCCTCCCGCACTGCCGCTTCGCCGGGCGCGTCCCCGCGCTCCCGCGCCAGCGAGGTTGCCGCCCCGAAAGCTGGCCGCTCGGCAGCGGAAGACGCCCGCTGGGAAGCGGAAGACGCCCGCTGGGAAGCGGAAGACGCCCACTCGGCAGCGGAAGCCGTCCGCTCGGAAGCGCAGGCCGCCCGCTTGGCGGCCGGCGGCGGGCCGCAGGGCACGATGTATTGAAAGTGCGCCAGATTGGGCGCGACGTTCAGGGCAAAGCCGTGGCGGGTCACCCGCCGTTGCAGCGTGAGGCCCAAGGCGGCCAGTTTGCGCCCCTTGACCCACACGCCGGTGTCCCCAGGCAGCCGCTCCGCCGGAACGCCGTACGCCCGCGCTACCCTGATCAAGACCTCCTCCAGGCGGTGGACGAAGTCCCTGGGTCCGCGCTCGGCCAGCTTGACGATGCAGTAGCCGACGAGTTGTCCCGGTCCGTGATACGTGGCCGCGCCGCCGCGCTCGCTCTTGACCACCTCGATGCCGGCCGCGCGCAGGACGGCGGGTTCCGCCAGCAGATGCGCCGGATCCGCGCGGCGGCCCAGCGTAATCGTCGGCGGATGGCTGAGCAGCAGCAGCGTATCGGGAATGGCGTCCTCGCGCCGCGCTTGCCACAGACGCCGCTGCAAGGCCAGCGCCTGCGCATAGTCAACGCAACCGAGCGCCGCCACCCAGAGCGAACCAGTGTCCGTTCGCGCTGCGCCCGTCGAAGCGCGGGCCGGGCGCACAACTCCCGGTCGTTCGTCTAGCATGAAGCGATCGGTTCCCGTCATTTCAGAAAAAGCGCCTCATACCGCGCCAGCACGCGCCGGTAGAGGCGCGCCGTCTCCCGCGCGGCCGGCGTTGCAGTCCCGCCTTGCGCCCAGCGGGCGATTTCGCCGTGCAACTCGTCTCCCAACCGGAAGCGCAGATCGCCCAGCGCGTCGCTGGCGCCGGGCAGCGCCACTTGCAGTTCCGCCAGGAAGAGGTCGAGCCGGGGGTTGGCGCGCCCCAGGGCGGCGGTGCGTTTGCCCAGCAGGAAGCGCAGCAGCAATTCCTGCTCGGCCGCGTTGGCCTGCGCCAGAAGTTCATACAGGGCGTGGGGGTTTGCGCTCATCCGCCGCCTCACGCTCTGCCGCGCGCGTACGTCAGCGCCCCCACCGCGTGCACAATGCCCCGCACCTCCATCAGCGTGAGCACGCTGCTCACCTGCTGCACCGGAATCTGAGTCTGGACGCTGATTTCGTCCACGTGCAGCGGATCGCCCTCCAGGAGGTCGAAGATCTGCTGTTCCTCCACGCTCAAGGGCGCGGCGGCGGTGAGCGCGGCCTGGCGTCCGGTCAGGTGGATGTTCAGGTCTTGCAGAATGTCCTCCACCCGCATCACCAGCTTGGCGCCGTCCTGGATCAGGCGGTGCGGGCCGGCGCTGGATTGGTTCAGAATGCTGCCGGGCACGGCGAACACGTCGCGCCCCTGCACGCCGGCGAACTCGGCCGTGATCAACGCGCCGCTCCGCTCCCGGGATTCGGTGATGACAACGCCCAGCGAAAGACCGCTAATCAGCCGGTTGCGCACCGGAAACTGCTCGGCCGCGGGCTGCCGTCCCAGGGGATACTCCGAGATGAGCGCGCCCTGGGCGGCGACCTCTTCCGCCAGCCGCCGGTGCTCGGGCGGATAGATGACGTCCAGCCCGCAGCCGAAGACGGCCAGGGTGCGCCCGCCCGCGTCCAGCGCGGCGCGGTGGGCCGCGGCGTCGATGCCGCGCGCCAGGCCGCTCACCACGGTCACGCCGCTGGCGGCCAGATCGGCGGCCAAGCGGCGGGTGACGCTGCGCCCGTAGGCGGTGGCGTTGCGCGTGCCCACCACCGCCACCGCCAATTCGTCGCGCGCTTCTATTGCGCCGCGCACGTAGAGGAGCACCGGCGGGCTGGGAATCTGGCGCAGGAGCGGGGGAAAGGCGTCGTCCGCCCACGTGAGCGCGGTAACGTCCAACTGGGCAAGACGGGCCAACTCCCGCGCCGGGTCGATTTCGCGGCGCGCGCGTTCCAGCCCGGCGGCTACGGCCGGTTCCAGCCCGGCGTCGCGCCAGGCGGCGGGCGAGGCGCGCCAAGCCGCCGCCAGCGTGCCAAAGCGCCGCAGCAGCCGGTGCATCCGCCCCGGCCCCATCTCCGGCGCCAGGCTCAGCGCCACGTAGTACGCGCGATCGTCATCCGGCGTGATTGGCATAGATTCCGTTCTTGGCAGGCGGCTGTCCGCATCGCCGCTACAGGCGTGCCTGCGCCCATAGTTGGGATACGACACCGCGGGCGGCTATTCCCTCGCCGCTACAGGGGTTCAGGCGGACGCCGGTTTCAGCGATTTCATTTCCGCTCCGGCGGGGGACAAGCCCCCGCGCTACGGCATCCGGCAATCGGCAACATCCTCATTTGTCCAGGCGGGGGACAAGCCCCCGCGCTACGGCCTGTGGAACCGCGACTCACATCTCCGGTTGCGCAGGCGCCTCCGGTAGCGCAGGTTCGCACGGAAGGTGCGCATAACCTGCGTCCCCGTAAGGTCAATCCTCTGCACGTCCGCCTCTCCCGCTCCGGCGGGGGACAAGCCCCCGCGCTACGGCATCCGGCGATCGGCAACACCCCGTTTGTCTAAGCGGGGGACGAGACCCCGCGTTACGGCCTGTGGGCCGCGCGGGTAGGGGCACGACATGTCGTGCCCCTACCGGCGGGCGGACGCGCGGGAGAGGACGTTGACCGGCTGCAAACGCCTCTGGAATGACCAGAATCCTTCTCTCTACCGGCAGGTAGTGTATCATGGATGGCAAAGCCGTTCCGCGCCATGCGGCCAGGCGGTCGCGGGCGCGCCTGCCGCGCGAAAGGCTTTGCGGTCACCGCCAGCAATCATCCACGACAAGACCATGAGCACAGAATACACCCACACGTCATCGCCGGAGCAGCCAACGCCGCAGGCGCAGATTCTCATCGTGGACGATGAGTCGATCATCCGCCTGGACCTGCGCGAGCGGCTGAGCGACCTGGGCTACACCGTGGTCGGGGAGGCCGCGGACGGCCACGTGGCCGTGACCCTGGCGCGGCGCTTGCGGCCGGACCTGGTGTTGATGGACATCAAGATGCCAAAGATGGATGGCATCAGCGCGGCGCGCATCATGCTGCAAGAACGGATCGCGCCGGTGGTGCTGCTCACGGCCTACAGCGATCGCGATCTGGTCGAAGACGCCCGCGAGGCCGGGGTGCTCGGCTACATCTCCAAACCCTTCCGCGAAGCCGACCTGGTGCCCACGCTGGAGGTCGCCATCGCCCGCTTTGCCGAGTTGCGGGCAATCGAGCAGGAGAACGTCGATCTCAAGGAAACCCTGGAAACGCGGCGCTTGGTGGAACGCGCCAAGGGGCTGCTGATGGACCGGCAGGGCCTATCGGAAAGCGCGGCCTTCCGGCGCATTCAAAAGCTGGCCATGGACCGCCGCAAGCCGATGAAAGAGATCGCCGAAGCCATCATCCTGGCGCACGAAATCACCTGACCGCGCCAGATCGTGCAAGGAATCCAGGAGCCATTCAGGCGCAATCGCCGCGCGTGGCCGCATTGACTCACCCACTCTCTACCAATCCGTTCATCCAACGTCACGGGCCGTGGCTGGGCGCCGCGCTGGCGCTGGCGGCGGGTGTCACCGCGTTCTTCTGGAAAGCGTTGCTCACCGACCGGGTGCTGGCCGGCTACGACCTTTCCACCTACTTCTACCCCTACCGCCAGTACGCCGCGGCGGCGCTGCGGCAGGCCGACCTGCCGTTGTGGAACCCCTATCTCTTCCAGGGCGCGCCGTTTCTCGCCAACCAGCAGACCGCCGTGCTCTATCCGCCCAACCTGCTCTACCTGCTCGTAGCCACCGAGACCGGCCTGGCGCTCTCGATCGCCATCCACCTGGTCTGGGGCGCGCTGGGCGTGTACGCCTACACCCGGCGGGCGACGGGGCTGGCCTGGCTCGCGGCAGTGGGCGCGGCCGCCACGTTCGGCCTCAGCGGTTTTCTGGGGGCGCAGGTCGGGCACGTCAACCAGGTTAACGCCGCCGTCTGGCTGCCGTGGGCGCTGCTGGCCGCGCACCGCCTCTATGACGGACGCAGCGTGCGGTGGGCGGTGGCGCTGAGCGTCATCCTGGCGCTGCAATTCCTCGCCGGACACGCGCAACCCTCGTACATGACGCTGGCCGCCGTGATGCTCTGCTGGCTGGGACGCGCCGCATGGGACTGGCTCGGCGTCGCCGCGCTCCGGCCCGCTTTTCTCGAAGCGGGCGGCCCGTCCGCGCCGGAGCGCGCTTCACACCCGCCCAAGGCAGGCCCCCCGGCCGCGCCCGCCTGGTTTGCTTCCCTCAGAGACTGGTACACGCAATTGCTGTGGCGTCCGGTGGTGGCGCTGGCCTTGCTGGGCGGCGCGTTCGCGGGCACGGCGGCGCTCGCCGCGCCCCAGGCGGTGCCCATGCTCCAACTCACCCATCACTCCATCCGCCAGGGGGGCTTGAGCTATGGCGAGGCCACGGCGTTCTCGCTCTCGCCCCGCGAGTTCCTGGCCGGTATGCTGCCCACGCCGGACGGTTCCGTGAGCAGCGCCGAATACTTCGGCTTCATCGGAATCCTGGCCATGTCCCTGGCGCTGCTGGGCGTGGTGTGCGCCTACCGCCGCCCGGCCGCATGGGGTTTCGCCGGCCTCGCCGCGTTCTCGCTGCTGCTGGTGCTGGGCGCGGCCAATCCGCTCTATCCGGCGCTCTTCGAGGTGTTGCCCGGGCTGGACCTCTTTCGCGTGCCCGCCCGCTGGCTGCTGCTCTACACGTTCGCCGCCAGCGTGCTCGCCGGCATCGGCCTGGACTGGCTCGCGCGCGCGGCGCGCGGCGGCCTGCCGCTGCGCGGCCCGCTGCTGCGCTTTGGCGCCGGCGCGTCTCTCCTGGCGCTGGCCGCGGCCGGCCTGGCGCCGCTCCAGCACACACTTGCGGCGGAGTTTGCCTTCATCTGGGTCGTTCTCGCCGTTGGCAGCGCGGCGCTGATCCTGCTGGCGGCGCGCGCGCCGGGCGTTGTGTGGCTCCTGCCGCTGGTCGTCGCGCTGGAACTCTTCTGGGCCTCGCGCCATCTGGAGTACAACCAAGCGCCGCCGGCCATGGCCTACACCGATCCGGGTCCCGTGACCGCCATCCTGCGCGATGCGTACGCCGGCCGGGCCGCCGGTGAAGGGGGCCGCGTCCTCAGCCTGGCCGGCACCGCCTACGCGCCCGGCGTGGAGCCGGAACTGCGGGAGCGGTTCGCCCACCTGGGAACCGGCAGCACCTACAATCTGCTGGTCACCCAGAAGTACTTCGAGGTGATGACGCCGAACACGCCGCTGGGATTGCGCATCCCCACCGTGGACGGCTACGACGGCGGGGTGCTGCCCATGGGCGGCTACGCGGGCATGAAGGAGGTACTGCAAGCCGGCGCGTCGGCGCAGCCGGACGCGATCCTGCGCGACCAACTCCGGGCCGTGCCGCCGCCGCGAATCCTGGACCTCTTCGGCGTGGCCTACCTGCTGGATGACAAGATCCACGATCCCTGGGTGGACGACGTCTTCTACGACACCACGTTCGCCCTGGCCGTCGATGCCGACAATCCGACCGCCGCCGTTCCCAACGCGCCGGAAATCGCCGCCGACCGCATCGGCGTCATCTCGTATCTCACCGGCGCGGCGGCGCTGCCGCAGGGGCAACTGGTGGCCGTGGCGCGGGTCACCACCACCGCAGGCCGCGTTATCGAGCGGCCGCTCCAGGCCGGCATCCACACCGCCGAGGGCGAGTACGAAAAAGCGACCCCGGCCCACCAGGCGGCCCGCGACGTGGGCGGGTGGCCGGATAACCCCCAGGGCCGCCGCTACCACGCCGTGCTCGAATTGGGCGAGACTGTCGCCATAAAGGAAGTGGCCCTGGAATATCGAGCCGCCGCGGGCGCGCTGCGCGTGGTTGCGATGAGCGCCATCGGCCCCGAGGCCCACGCGCCCATCATCCTGGCCGCCGAACCAATCACGCTCCTGTTCAGCGGCGACCTCAAGCTCTACCGGCGCGACCGGCCGCTGGGCACGGTCTATACGGCGGGCACGGTCTACGTGGCGGAAAGCACCGACGAAGCGCGCGCCGCCCTGACCAATCCGGCCTTCCGCGTGGGCGAAGACGTTATCCTGGAGCGCGAGACGCCGTTCCGCGAACTGCCGCCGCGAAATGCGCTGACCGGCTTCGCCCGTCCCCTGAAGCACTGGCTCCAGGGCATGGACGTGTGGGGCGGCGGGCCGCCGTTCGGCGTGGCGCCCCCTGAGGCGGAGGCGCGCTTTGGCGAGAGCGCGCCATCCGGCGGCCTGAACCTGGCGCGGTACGCCCTGGCGGACGCTGCCGGCCCGGTCGTGCCGGAAACCACGCGCCCCCGGCCGGAGTACCTGAGCGTGCGGCTGGAAACGCCGGCGCCGCGCGTGCTCGTCTTTGGCGAGACGTTCATCCCCGGCTGGGAAGCGACCCTTAACGGCGCGCCCATAGACATCTGGCGCGCCAACGCCTACTACCAGGCGGTGTGGGTACCGGCCGGTGAGCACGAGATCGTCTTCCGCTACCGGCCGGCGGCGTTCCGCCTGGGCATCGTCATCTTCCTGGCGGGCGCGCCGGTCTTGGTCTTCTGCTGGTTCATCCCCACGCTGCTGCGCCGCCTGCGGTGGGCCTGACCCGCGCGCAAGCAGTAGAACCACGCTCACCGGCCGCACCGGCGGCGTCCGAGACAACGGCGCGCGCACTCCGCACACGCAAGACGCCCACGGGCGCGTCGTTGACGCGCCCGTGGGCGTTTGTCGATCGGTAGCGCGCCTGCGGGCGCTCGCTACTTGCCTACGCGGACCTTGAGCCGCTTGGATTTGGCCTTCTCCTCCTTGGGCAGGCGCACCGTGAAGATGCCGTTTGCCCAGGAGACCTCGGCTTCGTCGGCGTAGACCGCGCTGGGCAGCGTGTAGGCGATCTCGAAGTCGCCGTCGGGCAGGTTGCGCCAGATGCGGGTTGCCGTCTCGGCCGCGGGGCGGGCGTAGCGGCCCTTGACGATCAGGCTGCCCTTGCTCAGGGTAATCTCGACGTCGTCCGGGTTCGCGCCCGGAATTGCCAACTCCAGCAGGTAGGCGTCGTCGGTTTCCCAGAGGTTGGAGGGGAAGCCGCGGTTGGCCTGCGGCGCCGTGCCGTTGCTGAAGAGGCCGGGGCCGAAGAGCGTCCGGTCGAACAGGCGGTCGAAAACGTCCTGCGCCGAGGCGAAGGTGTGGGGTTCGTAGCGCTTGAGTTCAGCCATCGTGGTACCTCCTGATGTGTGCTGAGTAATGAACTGCGCTTTCTGACTCTCATTCTAAAACATGCGTCTCTCTGTGTCAAGTATCTTTAGTAATTTCTTTTAGATAATCTCTTTCTCTAGCAAGCACATATCCGCGAGCGTGTGGAGTTGCGCCACAATAGCGGTGGGGGAACCCACGCCCGCCGCTCCCACACTGCCTTTTGACCCTGCGCCGCCGCGATTGCTATCCTGCTACGTAGGCACAGAGAGGATGCAGAGCATGGCCGTTCACGTATTGCCCGCCGCCCTCGCCGCCAAGATCGCCGCGGGCGAGGTGGTGGAGCGCCCCGCGTCGGTGGTGAAGGAGTTGTGCGAGAACGCGCTGGACGCGGAGGCCGCCGCAATCACGATTGCAATCGAGCAGGGCGGTTTGCGCCGCATCGCGGTGGAAGACGACGGCGCCGGCATCGGCGCGGACGATCTGCCGCTCACGCTGCGCCGCTACGCCACCAGCAAGCTCAGCAGCGTGGAGGACCTGGCGGCCATTCGCACGTTGGGATTCCGCGGCGAGGCGCTGGCGTCCATCGCGGCGGTCTCGCACCTGGACGCGCGTTCGCGCACGGCGCAAGACCGCGCCGCGCGCCTGCTAAAGGCCGTGGGCGGCGAGCAAACGGCGCTGGAACCCGCCGCCGGACCGGTGGGCACGGCAATCGACGTGCGCCATCTCTTCTTCAACGTGCCGGCGCGGCTGGCCTTCTGCAAGAGCCCCCGGGCAGAGGCGCAGCGCGTCGTACAGTGCGTGCAGCACTTGGCGCTGAGCCGGCCGGCGGTGCGCTTTACCCTCAGCGTCAATGGACGAGAGGTCTTTGCGAGCAGCGGCGGCGGGAGCGTGGCGGACGTTTTCATCGCCATGCACGGCCACGAACTTGCCGAGCAACTGATACCGGTGGACGATCCGCTGGCGCGCGGCGTACTCGTCCAGCCGGCCGTCCACCGGGGCAACCGCACCGGCGTCTCGCTCTTCGTGAACGGCCGCTGGGTGCAGCAGCGGGCGCTGGTCTACGCCGTGACCGACGTGTACGCGGAACTCATGCCGGACGGGCGCTACCCGCTGGCGGCGCTGGATGTCCTGCTGCCGTGGGAAGACGTGGACGTGAACGTGCATCCGCAGAAGGCGGAAATCCGGCTGCGGGATACCGGCCGCGTGGTGGGGCAATTGCGCCGCGTGCTGCGGGCGGCGCTGGCGGAACACGTGGCGGTGCAGCCCATGCGCCAACGCTTCCAACCGCTTGACACCTGGCGCGGCGTGGAAAACCGGCCGGGTTCAGGCCAGGCGGCGCGGGCGGTAGACCTCTTCCGTCCGGTGGAGGCGGACGCGCCGGCTGCCGTCAACGGCGCGGCCGCCGCTGCCGCCACAGCGCCGGAACTGCGCGTGCTGGGACAACTCAGCGCCATGTACGTGATTGCCGAGGGCGCGGACGGCATGTACCTGATCGACCAGCATTCGGCGCACGAGCGCATTCTCTACGAGGCCGTGCTGAAGCGCCTGCCGGAGGCCGAAAGCCAACCGCTGCTCCAGCCGCAACCGCTGTCGCTGGGGCCGACCCACCTGCAATGGTTGGAGGCGCACGCGGAGGAACTGCGACGCATGGGTTTCGCGCTGGAGCCGTTCGGCGGCGCGTGGCTATTGCGCGCCGTGCCGGTATTTCTCGTGGAGAAGGGGCACGACTGGGGGCAGTTCGTGACCACGGTGATCGAGCAGAAGGACAACCCTGACTATCGCGGCGATCCGCTGGAACGGCTGCGCTGGGTGATCGCCTGCCACGGCGCGGTGAAGGCGGGCGATACGCTCTCCCACGAGCAAATTGCGGCCCTGTTGAGCGCGCTGGAACGCTGCGACCTGGCCCGCACCTGCCCCCACGGCCGGCCGACGATGGTGCGGCTCTCCCACGCGCAATTGGCGCGAGAATTCGGCCGGACGTGAGCACAACGTGAGCATGAGGGTTGGATAACCCATACGGGTTGGATCATTGTAGTCAGGCCGACAGGCGATTAGACTCCCTCTCCCTGGGGAGAGGGCCGGGGTGAGGGGAAAGCACGTAGCGCGGGGGCTTGTCCCCCGCTGGCGACCGGCGTCTACACACTTGGCACAGGCAGGCAAGGCACATGGCAGGCAATAATCGAGAAGCCCGCGACGCCGCGGACGAAATCTCCCGCGAACAGAAGCGCGAACACTGGAACTGCGACGCCTTCCTCTCGCTGGCTCCTGAAGCGCTGGCTGAGGACGCGGACGACGCGGCATACCGGCGCGCGGTGCGCGTCGCCAATCTGATCGCCATGCCGCTGGACGAACCGTCAATCGCGTATTGGCACGGGCTCGACGATGCCCAACGCACCGCGCGCATCCTGCCCTTTGCCGCGTTCCTCCGCGCCCGCTACCCCCGCGCCCGCGTCCTGGTCTTCTTCGTGGCGGACAACCTGGTGGTAGCCCGCGCCGTCTGGCTCCCCACTGAATCGTCACCCGACGTCACCATCTGCCACGAGCCGCTGCCGCTGGAAGACATCGAACCGGAGTTGCTCGCCTACCTGCCGCTCGATTAGCCAATAAGCGCCGTCGCGCATACACAGTGGCGCTAAAAGCGGCGCCTCACCTCTCCGGTAGCGCAGGTTTGCAACCTGCGCATTGCGGAACCGTTTCTCACACTCAGGCGGGGGACAAGCCCCCGCGCTACGCGTCATTCTCACGGTCTGGGATCGACAACGCCGCCCAAGCATTGTTCCTGATAGTTGTCGCTGAGCAGTACAAACACCTCCAGCAGTTCAGATTGCCAGGCGCGCATGAGACCGTTCATTCGATGCTCGGCCTCATTGGGGTTGCGTTTACCGTCCTCGCCGTGCCGCTCCGCCCACCACTGGGCTTCGGCGGCGAACGCTTCTATCTCATCTTCGACGCACTCGGCCGGCAGACGCCGGCCGCTCCGCATCTGATACTGCGCCACGTGCATGGTCTCGTGTATGAGCACGGCCGCCAGCACGTCGACGCTCCCGCCCCGGAGTTCTGCACTCACCTGAATGCGGTTGCGGGCGACTGAATACCGCCCGTTCCAGCCGTCCGACTCTGCAAACTCCACGTCCGTTTCAGCGGCAATGACCATGGCCACCGCCGCCTTGCCCAAATCGGAAGAACCGTTAACCAGGGCTCGCCGGTACGCCTTGGCAAGTTCCGGATCGATGCGCTGAGGCGGCGCGCCGTAGCGCGCGCACTGTTCTCGATAGTGCGGACTTAGTTGCAGCCAATAGCGCAGGCTCTCATTGACCAACAAGGTCACCTCGTAGTTTGCCCATTGCTCCAAGCCGGTAGGGTCGCCTTTGCCGTGTTCGCCGAACAGTTCGTGCCACCACTGGGCTTGCGCAACCTCTCGGTCGATTACACTCTCCATGCAGACGCTCCAGGTCTGAGTCCGTTCAGCCGCATTGAACAAGCCGATCGCCGGCCATATGAGCGTGTGGGCAAGGATTTCCGGACTCTCGTTGCGATACTGTTCGTTTACCATGATGAGGTTACGGAAAGAAGAATAGCGAGATATGCTTTCCAGCGGTTCGAAGCGCGCCGTGGCGCCCGTCCGCATGAACTGCTCGTAGACCCTCTCTCCGGTGGGCGTAACGCGCAGCGTCTCCAGCGCCTGGGCCAGCACGGGGTCCGGTGGGTCCCAAGCAAAGCGTTCGCTGTTGCGCCGCCGCTGGAGGCCGTCAGGCCCGTGTATCCAGGTCCAGTGACCGTCAGTGAAGGAAGTCTGATTGCCGGCCTTGCGCCACACCAAGAGACCGCCGGTAGTCTCTTGCAGGCTATCGCCGCTGGCGGTAGACCGCTCGTCTTCCAAGCACCGGCCCACAATAGCCGGCATAAGGTCGTACATCTCCAAGAAGCCGAGACGAAATGCGCAGTCGATACCGTGCGCGCGCACTGCCGTGGGGCTTGCCGGCGGCGTTGCCGCTATGCTCGCGGCAGGCGGGATGCGCAGTCGTTGACCAACGTAGATCTTGCGTGGATCCGCCAGTTGGTTGTGCGCGGCGAACGCTTGCAGGTCAACGCCAAAGCGTTGGGCGAGGGAGTAGAGGGTGTCGCCGGCTTGCACCACGTAGATGATTTCACGGACGGGGGTCGGCGTCAGTCTTGGCGCGCGCGTCGGCATGGGGCGGGCCGTCGGTTTCGGTCGCGGCGTGGGCTGCGTCACTCTAATGACGGTTGGTATCGCTTCCGGTGTCGGCGGCGCGGCTGCCTCTTCCGATGAGCCGCAAGCGGCTAGGCCCACTCCGAGTACAAGCATAAGAAAGAAGCGCTTCACAAGCGTACCCTTTAACGTTTTTGAGCGCGACGAGCTGAGGATAGGCGCGGGTTTGAGATGCTGCGTGCAGACAGCGCGTTAAGGCAGAGCGGGGGATAATCGGTGCGACGGGAGTGCGCGACCGCTCCGTGCACGGCGAGTCACGGAATCACGGCTGTGATTGAAGCAACAGAGGAATCATAGAAGAAACGGGCAACGCCTTGACTGGCGCGTTTCCAACGTACCACACTCCGCGCGCCAGCCGCAAACCGGCGTTCAACCCTCTAGTTTTGCCAACCCTTCAAGCAATTACCTTTCCGGTTATCTCGAAACAGGGCCAGACTGTCATCCGGCCATGGTTTCTTGCTTCTTCTTTGGAATGCGTCATGGATCTTCGGCAGGATTTTCTTGGACAGCTTTGACCTAGGCCAGTCATAGATGACTGCGAAGGGGTCGGGACCTGATATATTGGCAGCCAACCTTGGCGGGATGAGCCGGGGATTTCTAGCGCTCTGCCCCTTTTGGTAATCGGGATGACTCGGCAACAAGAGACCCAACAGGCCGCATCTCCGGTTGTTTTTCCTATCGATGATGCTGGCTGAGATTTCCCAGTCCACGTGTTTGCGCTGCCAGGTGCATCGGCCGATCAGAACGATGGTCACGGTGGCATCTGCGATGTGGTCGTCCCGTATCCTGCGGCGGATTTCGTCCAGATGAAGGCCCTCGTCGTGAATGTCTCCCTGGCTCACGGACTTATCGACAGCCTTGCTCTCCAACGCCCGGACGAGCCGGTCTTTATATTCCTGATCGTCCTCGTGAAAGTAGCTGATGAATACCTTGTGTCTTGGAATCTGCTGTTTCATCGAACTCTCACCTCACGTTTCAACAGTTCTCGACAGTACTATTGGCAACCAAGCGAAGCATCTTGCCCGAGATGGTGGGCAAAGTGCGCGCCAAGAAGCGGGGGACAAGCCCCCGCGCTACGACGTGCGGGCGGGGACCAACCGTGCGCTGGCAAGCGAGGTCCGACCGTGCCCTGGCGCTTAGCCGCCGTTGAGATACCCCAGCGATGCTTCTACCGCCACTTGCAGGGCGTGGCCGATGGAGGCTTCGTCCAGGTCGTAGAGGCTGTGGTGGAGCGGGTAGGTGATGCCGCGGTCGGCGTTGCCGGAGCCGAAGAGCCAGTAGACGCTGGGCACGCCTTCGGCCAGGAAGCAGAACGTATCGCCGATGAGGAGCGGCGCGTCCATGATCACCGCGTTATCCGCGCCCAGCGCACCGGCCGCGGTCTCGTGCACGAGCGTTGTCAAGGCGGGGTCGTTGACCACCGGCGGATTCCCGGGCGTGAACGTGAAGTCCGCGGTGCAATCCGCGCTCTCCGCGGCGGACTTTGCCAGGGCTTCCAGGCGCGCGCCAAGGTCAGCGCGGGTGGGCAGATCGCCGCAGCGCACGGTGCCCCGCATTGTGGCCGTCGATGGAATGAGATTGTGGTCCTTGCCGCCTTCGATGAGGCCGACGTTCAGCGAGAACACCTGGTTGGACGGCGCCATGCGCGAACCGGCGCCGTAGAGCGTTTGGATGACGTGGCTTGCCGCCAGAATGGCGTCTTTGCCCTGGTGTCTGCGGGCGGCGTGGGTTTCTTTGCCGGTGACCTCCAGGGAAAACATATCGTATCCCGTAAAGATAACGCCGGGACGCACCCACACCTGCCCCACCGGTATTTCCGGCAGGTTGTGGAAGCCCATCAAAGCATCGACTTTGGGGTTTTCCAGCACACCGGCGGCGCGCAAGGCCTTGGGGCCGCAGGGCGGGCCGCCCAGCGCCTCGGACCCGCCGCCGGTCTCCTCCGCCGGATCGAAGAGCAGCTTTACCGTCCCTGAAATCTGATCGCGCATCCCGGCCAGAATCTCGGCAATGCCGATGCCGATAGCCGTGTGGGCGTCGTGGCCGCAAGCGTGCATCACGTCGGGTACTTGCGAGGCGTAGGGTACCTGCTTCCAATCGGGAAACGGCAGGGCGTCCATGTCGGGACGAATGGCGAGCACCTTGCCGGGACGGCTGCCGTGCAGGATACCGACCACGCCCTGCCCGCCCACGTCGGTTTCCACCTCCCAGCCGGCGGCCGCCAGGCGGTCGGCGACGATGCGGGTGGTGCGATCCAGTTCGAAGGCGACCTCCGGGTGCTGGTGGATCTGCCGCCGGATGGCCACCAGATCCGGTTCCAGTTCGCGGACGCGCGTTGCTACCTCTGCTGTGCTCATTGCTTCCTCGCGTGAGAATTGCTGCCACAATGCCTATCAGGAAGATACCATCAACGACCCGGCTCCGCCAATGCGGGTGCTTGGGCGCGCGGCGCGGCGGCGAGTTCGATCCAGCCGACCTCCGGCGGGCAGTTGAGCCGGATAGGCAGCACCGAGACGCCAACCCCGGCGGAGCAGTAGACCAAATGAGGCCCCAGGCGCATCAAGCCGGCGTTGCGCGGCAGTTTCTCGCGAGTGTTCGTGTGCCAGACGATGCCCTCCGCCAGGCGGATCTGGCCGCCGTGGGTGTGTCCGCAGAGGATCAGGTCGAAGCGTTCGTCGCCCAGCGCGCGCACCACGTCGGGCGTATGCGCCAGCAGCAGGCGCGGCGTATCCCGGGGCGCGCCGGCCGTAGCGCGGCGCACGTCGTCCAGCCAGTAGAACGGGTCGTCCACGCCCACCAGGGTTAGCGGTTGGCCGCGCACGGTCACGGTCGCGTGGGCGTTGGTCAGCACGCGGATGCCGTGGGATTCCAGCGCGCGCACCAGATTGCCGGTATCGTGGAAGCGCAGCGGTTGCCCCAGCCAACCCCCGACGCGGTGGCGGCGCACGTGGTCGTGGTTGCCCAGCACGGCGTACGCGCCGCAGCGGGCGCGGATTGGCGCCAGCGCCGCCAGCACGGTTGCCAATTCAGCCTCCGGGTCGCGGCCGCCGCGAATGAGATCGCCGGTGAGCAGGAGCAGGTCCGGCTCCAGACCGGCCAGGCGCTGGATCATGCGCACGCGCCGCGCGTCCCCGCCGCGCAGGTGCATATCCGTAACGTGGAGTATGCGCACCACGGTATCCGGGTCTTGGAAGGGCGCGATTGGCAGGCGGAAGCGCCGCACGCGCAGCCGGTAGGGTTCCACCAGGACGCCGTACGCGCCCACGGCCAGGGCCCCGATTGCGGTAAGGGAAAGCAGCGTGCGAGTCACGTGCGCCGGACGTTCACGCCGCGCTCAGGCGAGCGCGGCCAGGGCCGAGGCCCCGGCGAGGTGGTACCGCTCGTCCAGCGTGCCTTCCAGCGTGCCCGTGGCGCGCACGTGCGCCTCCACCGGGTTATCCAGGTCCAGATCCTCGCGGCTTTGGGCTTCGGCCAGCATCGTAAACGCCGAGCCGCCTCTGGCGTGAAAAGCGTCCATCGCCACGCGGTAGGTAGCCTCGGGACGCAGGGGCTTGTCGTCCACGCGGACGTCCTGCACGCGCTCGCCCGTGGGTTTCGTCAAGTCCACGTGCACCTGCATACCGGACTGGTGGAGGAAGTTGCAGCCCGGCAGGGCGGAGGCGTCCTCGAGTTGCTTCACCAGTTCGTCGCGCCTGTCCGGCGGCAGGAAAGCGTGGGACTGATCGGCCACGCTGTGTTCCAGCGCCTGCCGCACCTGCACGCCCGTGAGCGTCAGCACTTTCGAGAGCGGAAACCCCCGGACGCAGAGTTGGATGTCCCAGGCCGTGAGCGCGTGGCCGGGGGCGAAGAGCGGCGTGATGAAGGTGGCTTTCGTCCACGCGATGTCCGCGCCGGTCGCTTCGCGCCAAATGTCGGTGACCGCGTTGCCCAGGCCGTTGCTCGCCAGATAGCCGTGCCCCACGTTCTCGCCGGCCTCGCCGATGATGCGCAGCATGTCGGGGTCGTTGCGCCGGCCCTGCAAGCGGAGCAGGCGCTCCATCACCGGATCCTCGGGGGAATCCGCGTCTATGGTGTGCAAGCTGGACTCGATCAGGGGTTTGCCGTTGCCGAACGTTATGTCCACCTGGCCCAGAAACATGCCGTTCAGGCCGGCCTGGACGATCTTGGTATCGCCGACGCAAATCGGCCGCAGCGTGGGATGGTGGCAATGGCCGCTGAGAATGAGGTCTATCTCCGGCACCTGCTCGGCGAGCAGGATGTCCTGCGCCATGCCGGAGTGGGAGAGCACCACCACCATGTCCACCCGGTCGCGGTAGGCGTTCACCAGGGTGGCGGTCTTCGCCGCCGAACGGCGGGCGGAAGGATAGAAATTGTTGGCCGGCGACGCCATGTCCCAGTGGTTGTCTTCCGTGCAGACGCCGATGAAGAGCACGCGATGGCCGTCCAGCGTGAACAGCCGGTAAGGCCGGCAGGAGGCGGGCAGCCGCGCGTTGAAGCCGCTGGTGCAGAGCATGGCGCCGCAGTTCTGCGCAATCAGGAAATCCAGATGCCATGGATCGAAGCGCGAAAGTTCCGCGTTGCCCGGGGTAAAGACGTCGTAGCCAAGCGTGCGCAGCGTCCAGGCGGTCACGCGATCGTCGTCTTGCGGCCGCCGGTGGCGCTTGAGCCGGAAGTAGTCGCCCACGTCCGCGAAGAGCACGGTACCGCCTTGCGCGCGCTGGTCTTGCACATGACGCGCCAGGCGGGGTGTGGCGCGGACGAAACCGTGCAGGTCGTTGGTGTGTAGTATCGTGAAGCCCACGTGTTGCTTCCACTGTGCCGCTATGTCGCCCGGGCTGCGCAACAGCGCACGCGCCCGACCGACCGTGTTCTTGCTCTCTGATTCCTACAATACAAGACTACCGGCATGTTCCACAATGCGCCCTCACCATTCCGGCGGGCCGCTCCCGGCTACACCGGCCATACACGGGGCATTGGGTCCGACCTTGACCGTTAGAGAGACGGCCTCAAGCATCCGGCTCACGCGCATGAGAGATGCCAGCGCGCAAGAGACCGTGTTTCCAATCGCCTGCCACCCTCAGCTATCCACGCGAAACAGGCCCCCACACACTACGGGTACAATGAATCCGTTCGAGGCTATCAGTGGAGCGGGAAATTCTGATAATCGGGCTTAATCATGACGAGTGATTTCACCGCTGCCGACGTGCCCGATCAACGAGGTAAGACTTTTCTCATTACCGGGGCAAATACCGGAGTGGGATTCGCGGCGCCGAAAGTCCTGGCGGAGCGTGGCGCCCGTGTGCTGCTGGGTTGCCGTTCCGCGGGTCGACCCCGGTTTGCAGCCCGCATCGCCGGGTTGAGGGATGGAGTATACTCAAGTACGTGCACTGCCCTGGGCCTTGCGTTCTTCTTACACACAGGAGCGTAGACTATGCCGCGCAAAGCGTTGGTGGCGACCGCCTGCGTCGCCCACATGACGGGCCGCCCGTCAGTAGCCGCAAACCACGACCTGGCCGTTGAACTGCTGGACCGGATGGGCGCTCTGGGCGCCGATCTTGCCTGCCTGCCGGAAGAGTTCACCCTCTTGGGCGTGCCGCAAGCGGAGCGTGAAGCAGCCTGGGAAGCCATTCCCGGGCCCACGTCGGACCTCTTCGCCGCGAAAGCCCGCCAGCACGGCATGTACGTGGCGGCGGGGATGTGCGAAGTGCGCGGCAACATCCGCGTGAACACCGGCGTGCTCTTCGACCGCCAGGGCGAAATCACCGGCCAGTACGACAAGATTCACCCGACGCTGGGCGAACTCGAGGCGGGCACCGTGCCCGGCGTGTACACGGACGTGCCGGTATTCCAGACCGACTTCGGCGCCGTGGGCATGCTCATCTGCTTCGACGTGGACTACCCTGACGAGTGGGCGCGCATAGGCGAGTCTGGGGCTGAACTGGTGGTCTTTCCCAGCATGTGCGACGGCGGCCTGCGGCTGCGGGCGTACGCCTGGCTGAACAACTACCTCGTCGTCTCGTCGGTCAGCGGCGGCCGCTCCCGCATCATCAACAAGCTGGGCGACGAGATTGCCGCCAGCGGCCTGGGCGTGCACGTGGCGCACAGCACGGTGGATCTGGAAGCCGAGGTCTTCCACTACGACCAGCAATACGAGCAGATTCGCCAAATACAGTCGGACTTCGGCAGTAGAGTGACCATCATCGGCACCCGCGACGACGGCGTGTTCATGGTGGAATCCAACGACGACGCCTGGCCCATCGCGCGCATGAAGCGCGAGTACGGCCTGGAGAATTGGGAGGAATACCACGACCGCTCCACCCGTGAAGCGGAGGCGGTGCTGGCGCGGCAGACCGTGGCGGCGGGTTGAGCAACCGGCTGAGCGTGTTTCCGGCGGCGGACTGGCCTCAGAGAGACCAAGAAGGGGCAAAGCGAACGGCCTGAAGCGTCCGCGCGCGGCTTCGGCGCTTGACTACGGGCTTGAGTGCCGTATCAACCGCTTCCGCCGGAGCCGCCGGTCTGGTTGCAAGTGGCTAGCGCACTCAATATAATAGAGGACAACAATTGCGACGGGGCATTTTGCAGTCTTAGGAGGCACTGCCATGAGAGTGTTGGGTAAGTATCTTATCGTCTTAGGCGTAATGCTGGCGCTGCTGTTCAGCGCGGCGTGCGCGCAAGAAGATGCGGCGCCGGCCGAGGCGGAGGCGGAAACCCAAGCCGCCGCCGAGACCATGGAGGCGCCGGCCGCGGCTTCGCGCCTGGACGCCGTGCGCGAGCGGGGGCATCTGATTTGCGCCAGCCGCAACGACGTGCCCGGCTATGGTTCCGTGGATGAAGCCGGCAACAACGTGGGCTTCGACATTGATCTCTGCCGCGCCATCGCCGCGGCCGTGCTGGGCGATCCGGACGCCATCGAAATCCGGCTGATTACGGCCGCCGAACGCGGGCCGACCGTCCAGTCGGGTGAAGTGGACGTGCTGGTGCGCACCGTGACCTGGACGACCTCGCGCGATGCCGCGTGGGGCAACTACGCGCAGACCATGTTCTACGACGGCCAGGGCTTCATGGTTCCCAAGAGCCTGGGCGTGACGAGCGCGTACGAGTTGGGCGGCGCCGCGGTCTGCGTGACCAGCGGTACCACCACCGAGCTGAACATGGCCGACTTCTTCCGCCAGAACGGCTTGGAGTACAACCCGAAGGTCTATGAAGACACCGACGTGGTGCTGGAGTCGTACAAGAGCGGCGCCTGCGAAGTCTTCACGAACGACCGCTCCCAGCTTGCCGCGCTGCGGACGGCTCTGCCTAATCCGGACGATCACGTGATCCTGCCGGAGACGATTTCCGAGGAACCGCTGGGACCGGTGGTGCCGCACGGTGACGAGCAATGGTTCGACATTGTGAAGACCGTGATGAGCATCCTCATCTACGCCGAGGCGTACGGCATCAACTCGACGAACGTCGATGCAATCGCCGTTGGCGAGAACGTGAAAGCGAAGCGCCTGCTGGGCACCGAGGGTTCCTTCGGCCAAGAGGAACTGGGCCTTGATCAACTCGTGGGCCAGACCGTCATCAAGTCGGTTGGCAACTACGGTGAGATCTACGCGCGCAACCTGGACAACCCCGAGGGCGTCCAACTGCCGCGCGCAGGCTCGCGCAATGCCTTGTGGTCGAACGCGCCCTGCACTGACTGCCCGAAGGGCGGCCAGATCTATGCCGCGCCGCTGCGCTAGCGCGTACAGTCGCTGAATATCGTCGCGTCGGCCTGGAGAACGTCCGGGCCGGCGCGGCTTTTACTATAGTGCGCCGCTGCCCGCTGAGCCGCGCGTCCCATGCGCCGGCGCCGCAAGTCGTCCGCTTGAGACCGCCGCGCCGGTGAGACTGATATGAAATAGCCGCGCGGAAGGCCGCGCCCGGTGGGCCGGCGCGGGTTGGCGCAAACACTTGAAAACAGGCGGCGTTGCCGCGCCGGAAGTGGAGAGGAGCGGAGGATCGTGCCTGCGATAGCGAGACGAACGGCAAAGTACGCTGCCGCTCTGGGTGTGGCGCTGCTGCTCGCGCTGAGCATAGCCTGCGCCGACGCCGCCGAGCCGGCGGCGGAAACGACCGCGGAGCAAGCCGAGACTGAGGCCGTGGCCGCGCCGGCTGAAGGTTCGCGCCTGGAGGCGGTGCGCGCCCGCGGCCGCCTGGTCTGCGCCAGCCTGACCGACACGCCGGGCTTCGGCTCTCTGGATGAAGCCGGCAACAACGTCGGCTTCGACATCGACCTCTGCCGCGCCGTGGCCGCGGCCGTGCTGGGCGACCCTGATGCCGTCGAGATTCGCGTGATTTCGGCCGCCGAGCGCGGGCCCACCATGCAATCGGGCGAGGTGGACCTGCTGGTGTACGTCACGACCTGGACTACCTCCCGCGACGCCGCCTGGGGCAACTTTGCCCAGACCATGTTCTACGACGGCCAGGGCTTCATGGTGCCCAAGAGTTTGGGCGTGACGAGCGCGTATGAGTTGGCCGGAGCGGCGGTGTGCGTGAATACCGGCACCACCACCGAACTCAATATGGCCGACTTCTTCCGCCAGAACGGCATGGAGTACAGTCCCAAGATATTCGAAGAGTCGCAGGTGGCGTTCGAGGCCTACAAGAGCGGCGGCTGCGAGGTCTTTACGTCCGACCGCTCGGCGCTGACCGCGCTCCGCAGCACGCTGCCCGATCCGGAGAACCACGTCATCCTGCCGGAGACGATTTCCGAGGAACCGCTGGGGCCGCTGGTGCCCCACGGCGATGAGCAGTGGTTCGACATCGTGAAGACCGTGATGGGCATCCTGATCTACGCCGAAGCCTACGGCGTCAACTCGACGAACGTGGACGAGGCCGCCGCCGGCGAAAACGTGAAGGCCAAGCGCCTGCTGGGTACCGAGGGGTCGTTCGGCCAGGAGGAACTGGGCCTGGAGCAGACGGTGGCGCAAACCGTAATCAAGGCGCTGGGCAACTACGGCGAGATCTACAACCGCAACCTGGGCCCGGATACCGACATCAATCTGCCGCGCGAAGGGTCGCGCAATGCCCTGTGGTCGAACGCGCCCTGCACCGATTGCCCGAAAGGCGGGCAAATCTATGCCGCGCCGCTGCGCTAGCGGTAACGTGATGGAACCGGCGAACACGGTTGCTCGTTGCGGCAACACGTGGCTCGGTAGCTAGGAATCGAGGACGATGCGACTCTCGCTAACGTATCAGGGCATACCGATCTGGCGGCACTCCCGCGTGCTGAGCTGGACCGGGCAGATCGTCTCGGGCATCCTGGTGGTGGCGGCGGTGGCGTTCTTCATCTCCAACGTCGCGACCGCCATGGACCAGCGCGACATCCCCTTCGGCTGGTCGTTCCTGAACCGCGAATACTCCACGCCAATCAGCGAGCACCTGCTGCCCTATCACGAGAGCGACACGTTCGGCTACGCATTTCTGGTGGCCGCCACCAACACGTTGATGGTCTCGGTGATCGGCGTGACTCTCGCTACGCTCCTCGGCATCGTCGTGGGCGCGGTGCAGTTGTCCGGCAACTGGGTGATCAGCAAGGTCGCCGCCGTCTTTGTGGAGATCTTCCGCAACGTGCCGCTCCTGGTGCAACTCATCTTCTGGTACATCTTGCTCTTGGGCCTGCCGCCGGTGCGCGAGGGCATCATCTGGTTCAACGCCATCTACCTCAACAACAACGCCGGCCTCTCGTTCCCCTGGCCGGAAGGCCAGCAGCGCCCGGGGCTGTGGCTGCTCTGCGTTGTGCTGGCGATTGCGCTGGGGCACGCGACCCGGCTCTACCTGGACCGGCGCGAGACGCGCACCGGCAAACCGTCGTATCCCTGGTTGGGGAGCATTGGCGTGGTAGCCGCGGGAGCGCTCGTGGCGTGGCTGGTGTGGGTCGCCATTGGCGACGCGCCCTTCGTGATGAGCGTGCCGGAACCGGAGGGCCGCTTCGGCCATCCGGCGGGCGGGTACACGATTTCCATCGAATTGACGGCCTTGCTGGTGGCTCTCATCATCTATACGGCGGCCTTCATTGCCGAGATTGTGCGCGGCGGCTTGCAGTCCGTCTCGCGCGGGCAGACCGAGGCGTCCCGCTCCCTGGGACTGGGCACCATGCAGACCCTGCGCTTCGTGACTTTTCCCCAGGCGCTGCGCGTCATCGTGCCGCCGATGATCAGCCAGTACCTCAACCTGACGAAGAACAGCAGCCTGGCGCTGGCCATCGGCTACGCCGACCTGACCAGCGTGGCCAAGACCATGACACAGACCGCCCCGGCGGTTTCCATCTTCCTCATCATAATGGGCGTCTATTTGCTGTTCAGTCTCGCGTATTCCCTCATCGGCAATCTCTATAACCGCCACATCCAGTTCACCGGAGGCTAGCGCCGATTCCAGCGAGATTGATTCCCGATAAGCGCGGCGCGTAACACAGCGCCAACGACAAGGCTCCACTATCAGGGCTCCAATCCTGCCCCCTCTCCCTCGGGTAGAGGGCCAAGGTGTAAGGGCAAAACAGCAGAACTGAGAGCCTCCATTCCTGTCCCCTCTCCCTGAGGGAGAGGGCTAGGGTGAGGGCAAAACAGCAGAACTGAAAGCCTCCATTCCTGTCCCCTCTCCCCGAGGGAGAGGGTTAGGGTGAGGGCGAAACAGCACCGCAGCATCGAGTTGAAAAGGCACGAGTTAGTCTATGGCTACCGCGGACGTTTGGGAACCGGCGCCGTCGCTGCCGCCGCCGCGCACGGAAACCGGCTGGATCGGCTGGGCGCGAAATAACCTCTTTGGCAGCCGGCTCAGCGGCATCGTCACCGTCGTCACCGTCCCTCTGATCCTGTGGGTGGTCTGGAGCATTCTGCGCTGGGTCATTGGCGACGCCGATTGGACGCTGGTCACCAGCCGGCCGCAGCAATACCTCATCGGCCTCTATCCCACCGAGTACGCCTGGCGGCCGCTGGTAGGCTGGTTGTTGGTTTCCATTCCGTTCGGCATGGCCGCCGCCATGTGGCACGGCTCGGCGCTGCGCATCGCCATTGGCTTCGCCGTCGTCGACGTCGTGATTGGCGTATTGCCCTACGGCCTCTTCCACGAGGGCGTGGTAATGCCCGGCTGGGTGCGCGCCTGCATCCTGGCCAATCTCCTGACCCTCGCCCTCGGTTTCGGCCTGGGTTCCCTTCCGCGCATCGCGAGTCCGCGCAACTTCATCGTGGGCAGCATCGTGGTCTACCTGGCCTTGCTCGTTCTGCTGAACGGTCTGCCCGGCGTGCCCGGCATGGAGGAGGTGCCGCCGCGGCAATGGGGCGGCTTGATGCTCAACCTCATTCTGGCGGTTTCCGGCATCTTCTTCGCCTTTCCGATTGGCGTGTTGCTGGCGTTGGGGCGGCGGAGCGCCCTGCCGGTGGTCAAAGTGCTCTGCGTGGTCTTCATCGAGGTCTTTCGCGGCGTGCCGCTGATTACGCTGCTCTTCATGTCCCAAGTGCTCGTGCCGCTGGCCTTGCCGGCGAACTTCCCGGTCGACTCGGTCACACGGGCGGCCATTACGATAACGCTCTTTTCAGCGGCCTACACCGCCGAGAACATTCGCGGCGGCTTGCAGGGCCTGCACCCGGGCCAAGCCGAGGCCGCCCGCGCGCTCGGCCTGCCCGGCTGGCGCGTGACCACGCTGATTCTCCTGCCCCAGGCAATCCGCAACGTGATTCCCGCCATTGTGGGACAGTTCATCGCGCTCTTCAAGGACACCAGCCTGGTCTACATCGTCGGCATGTTGGACATCCTGGAGATGGGACGCTCGATTGTGCAGGGCAACGTCCAGTTTACCGACAACGGACGGGAACTCTTACTCTTCGTGGCAGTGGTCTTTTGGTTGTTTACGTACACAATGTCATACGCCAGCCGCCGGATAGAACGGCGTCTGGGCGTCGGCCGGCGCTAAGCGCGGCGTGACGCGCCGCCGGTTTGCGCCTGGCTGACTTCATCGCGGCAGGACACCGCAGTTCCAGGGAGGTAATCGTGGCAACGGAAACGGCAGTAGCGGCGGAACCGGCCCCCGCCCAGGACAACATCATCGAGTGCCGCGACGTGCACAAGTGGTTCGGCAACTTCCACGCGCTGCGCGGCATCACCACCACAGTCGGACGCGGCCAGGTAGTGGTCATCATCGGCCCTTCCGGCTCGGGCAAATCTACCTTCATCCGCACGATCAACCGCTTGGAGCAGCACCAGCGCGGCGACATCATCGTCGACGGCGTGGAGATGACCGAGGACGTGCGCAACGTGGACGCCATCCGCCGGGAGGTGGGCATGGTGTTCCAGTCGTTCAACCTCTTTCCCCACCTCTCCGTGCTGCGCAACATTACCCTGGCGCCGATGAAGGTGCGCAAAACCCCCCAGGCCGAAGCGGAAGCCGGCGCGCGTGAACTCCTGGAGCGCGTGGGCATTCCGGAACAGGCCGACAAGTATCCCGGCGAACTTTCCGGCGGGCAACAGCAGCGCGTGGCCATCGCCCGCGCCCTGGCGATGCAGCCCAAGATCATGCTCTTCGACGAGCCTACCTCGGCCCTGGACCCGGAGATGATCAAGGAAGTGCTGGAAGTCATGAAGGAACTGGCAGCCTCCCACCAGATGACTATCGTGGCCGTGACGCACGAACTCGGCTTTGCCCGCGAGGTGGCCGACCGCATCCTGATGTTCGACGAAGGCCAGATCGTGGAAGACCTGCCGCCGGACGATTTCTTCAATAACCCGCGCAACGAGCGGGTGCGGCGCTTCCTCTCGCAGATTCTCTAACCACGGTCCTGTGCATGGGGCGCGGCCCCAGCGATCCGTACCCGAACTTGCTTGCAGGTCTCACACAGACAAGTGAAAGCAGTCAAGAGATAGTTTGTGCCAATAGCCCAACGCCAGTAAGCGCGTTGCTCCGTTGGAAACGGACTCCTGAGCCGGAGGGGAAAGGAGGTACGGCTTTTCAAGACTGATCACTGGAGTTTCACCGCGGCACGGGTATAGCGACCGTTCTTCAGGACACGCGCCACTGGCGCCCGTGTGGTTCAGTCGTAACGTGTGAGAAAGGCGATCTAATGGATCTACACGCAAAGCGGTTTTCACGCCGCCATGTCTTGGCAGGCGCAGGAGGATCGCTTGCCATTCTCGGGTTGGCTGCCTGCGGCGCTGTGCCCGCGGCAACCATGGTTGAGGAAGAGCAAGCGGAAGCGCCGCAAGCAGAAGCCGCGCCTCCTGAGAAAGAGGCCGCGTACGTCCTGTTTGCCACGCATCCCTACTTCAAGTTCCAGGAAGAAGAGGGCCTTTCCGCCGAACTGGTCGCCGAGTTCCGCGCAGAGTATCCCGACATCGATTTTGACGTCAATCCCCCGTCGACGAGATCGAGCGAACGCTACGAAGCGTTTCGCACGGCGTTTGCCGCCAACTCGCCGCACGACATCAGTTCCTGGGGTGAGTGGCACGCCATCGAACTCGGCGCGCTCGGCCAGGCCCGGGGCCTCAACGACGTTGTCAAAAGCTCCAACATCGACATGGAGGACATCTGGACCAGCCTGACCGAGAACATGATTTGGAACAAGGACGGTCAGCTCTACGGCTTCCCCTATGGCCCCGACCTGCGTGTGCTCTACATGCACGACGATATCTTCTTGGAGAACGGCCTGGACCCGAATAACGGCCCCGAATCTTGGGACGACCTGGAAGCGGTTGTGCAGAAGACCATGCGCAAGGACGCGGCCGGCAATTTGGTGGTTGCCGGGTTCCCGCCCGAATGGGGCAGCGGCGGCAGGTACCAGTGGATTACGCCGTTCCTGCAACTTGGCGGAAAGCGGATTAGCGATGACCTGAGCAAAGCGGCGCTCAATAGCCCGGAAGGGGTCGAGGCGCTGACGTGGGTCAAGAAGGTGAACGACCTCCAAGGCGGCTGGGACGCGCTTGCCACGCTTTACAAGACCGCGCGACCCTCCGGTTCGCCGCGGGGCGCCGCGCTCGTCAACGACTTTACCGCCACGATGTACGCGACGTACTCTACGCGTAAGGCGGAAATCTACCCAATCGATGAGACTTTCGAATTCAGCATCATCGAGCATCCGAAACCGCCCAATGCGGTGCGCCAGGCGAGTTGGAGCGGGCACCACATCTGGATCATGTCGTCGTGGACGACCGTACCGGAAGAGGCATTTGCCTGGATTGAGTTCGTGTCCCGGCCCGAGAACAATCTGCGTTGGGCAAAGGCGTGGGACCGCGTGCCCATCCGGCTTTCGGTGGCCAATTCGGAGGAGTTCACCGAAGGCGATCCGTTCCTCGAGCACCAGAGCTACCAGATCCCGTTCCGCGCTTCCCACTCGCTGCCGATTCCCGGCGCCGATGAGATGCGCACGGCCCTGTCACAGTTCTTGCCCGACGTCATGGCAGGCAACATCACAATCCAAGAGGGCCTGGTAAACGTCGAGCAGGAGTGGAACAACATCATCGCCAAGTGGCAGGAGCTTGTGGGCGGCTGGTAGAGCGAGCCAACCGGCGCAGCGTGCAAGTTTTCGCGTACTTGGGTGTCTCCCAGGAAGAGCGTGTGGGTGAAGGGCGTATGAATGAGATTGCCGCCAAAGTCAGGGCGGATTTAGCTGGGACGGAGTGATTGTCGGCGATTTGCGGCGCACATGAGATTGTGTTTGCGTGAGACACTCAGTCCTCTGCAGCTTGCTTGTCTCAGTCCCTTAGGCATTGTGGGGGCATTACGCGAACGCGGTCTTGCGGGGGCCTAAGCGACCGCGGCCCCGCAAGACATGCTCTGCCGCTCTGGGAAGGAGCAATCAGACCGCGATGGAGTCTTCACCGCCGAGATTTGGCACGGACGGCTGGCGCGCCGTCATCGGCGCCGACTATACGGTCGACAACGTGCGCCTGCTCACGCAGGCCGTAGCGCAATACTGGCAGGAAGCGCATCCGGATGAGGCCGCGCGAGGTTTCGTGGTGGCCTACGACACCCGCTTCAACGCCGAGATGTTCGCGGAGGCGGCCGCCGAGGTGCTGGCCGCTAACGGCATACCGGCGGCGCTTGCCGAGTCCCCCACGCCCACGCCGGTCTTTGCCCACGCCATCATCAACCGGCAGGCCGGCGGCGGCATCACGCTCACGGCCAGCCATAACCCGTTCGACTACCAGGGGTACAAGGTGCGCTCCGCCTACGGCGGCGCCACGCCGCCTGAGGAACTGGCAAAGATCGAAGAGATTGTAGACGGGCTGCATCCCCGCGACGTGCGCTCCCTTGCCCTCGCCCAGGCGGAAGCGCAGGGGCTGTGCGCGCGGTTCGATCCCGCGCCCGCCTATCTGCGACACATTGGCGGGCTGGTCGACCTGGGCGGTTTGCGCGCCTGGGACGGCACCCTGGTGGTGGACGCCATGTATGGCGCCGGCATCAACTGGTTCAGCCGCATTCTGCAGGGCGGCTCGCTGCGGGTCTACGACCTTCACAACGAGCGCAACCCGATGTTCCCCGGCCTGCACAACCCGGAGCCCATTCCCGGCAATTTGCAGGACCTCGTCAGCATCGTGCGCCAGATGGGGGCGCAGTTAGGCCTGGCGACCGACGGCGACGCCGACCGCCTGGGCGCGTGCGACGAACAGGGCGCTTTCCTCAATCAACTCACCGTCATCGCGCTGCTGGCGCTCTATCTGCTGGAAGCGCGCGGCCAGCGCGGGCCGATTGTCAAGACGTTCACCTCCAGCGCCATGCTCGACCGCTTGGGCGAACACTTCGACGTGCCGGTGCATGAGACGCCGGTGGGCTTCAAGTACGTCGCGCCCAAGATGCTGGAAACCGGCGCGCTGCTGGGCGGCGAGGAGAGCGGCGGCTACGCCTTCCGCGGCCACGTGCCCGAACGCGACGGCATCCTGGCGGGACTCTTCCTGCTGGACTACGTGGTGCGCACCGAGCGCACGCCGTCCGAACTGGTGGAACGCCTCTTCAGCCTGGTAGGGCCGCACCACTACGACCGGCTGGACCTGGATTTTCCCCAGGAGGAACGCGCAAACATCACCGCGCGCCTGCACGCGCACGCGCCAACGAAACTGGCGAATAGCGACGTCGTGCAGAGCCGCACTGAGGACGGCTTCCACTACACCCTGCAAGACGGCGCGTGGGTCTGCGTGCGCTTCTCCGGCACGGAACCGATCATGCGCGTCTACGCCGAGGCCGGCAGCCCCGACCAGGTGCGGGCCCTCATCCAGGCCGCCCGCGCCCTGGCGGGAGTGTGAGAGTTTTCAGGAGCGTGAGGCGTCGGCGGCAGGTCCATGTTTTCCAATACGCGGTGGGTGATTCGTTTACGCATAGTCTTTCCGATCATCGCTTTCACGTTGTTCCGAACGCGGCCTACATGTCATTCCGAGCGGAGCGAGGAATCTAGGATGCCGGCACTGTAGATTCCTCGCTGCGCTCGGAATGACAGATAGATCGGAATGACCGTTGATAAGGCGCGTGGGTTGGAGAACGTCTGGTTGGAGAGCGCATGGCAGACGCACCACAGGACTTCTTCATTACGTTCGAGGGCGTGGAGGGTTCCGGCAAGACCACGCAGGTGGAGCGGCTGGCCGATCGGCTGCGGCGGGCCGGGCGCGCGGTTGTGACGACCCGCGAGCCGGGCGGCACGCCCATCAGCGACCGCATCCGCGCGGTGGTGCTCGACCAGGCGAACGTGGAGATCCATCCCCACACCGAGGCGCTGCTCATGTGCGCCGCCCGGGCGCAACTGGTCAATGAACTGATCCGGCCGGCCCTGGCCGAAGGCCGCGTGGTCATCTGCGACCGCTACAGCGATTCGACCTTTGCCTATCAGGGCTACGCCCGCGGCCAGGATCTTGCCACGCTGCGGACGCTCAATCATTTCGCCACCGGCGGCCTGGTTCCCCATCTAACGCTCCTGCTCGACCTGCCCGCCGCGGCCGGTCTGGAACGGCGCTTCGGCCCGGCAGACGGCGCCGCGGTGCCCAACCGCATGGACCGCCTCGACCTGGCCTTCCACGAAAAGGTTGCCGCCGGTTACCACGCCCTTGCGCGCGCGGAACCCGACCGTTGGCGCGCGGTTGACGCGACGCTGGGCGTTGACGACGCGGCCGCCGCAATTTGGCACATTATCGGCCCCCAATTGGGCGTTTCGTGATAGAGTCTACCCATCGAAAGCCCAAGCCACGTAGCGCGGGGGCTTGTCTCCCGCATCTTGCAACGCGCCGCGCGCCGGTGTAGGGGCACGACATGTCGTGCCCCTACACCGGCGGAAAGAGATGTATCCCTACGCGCGGGAATGACGGATCGGTTCAAGACCCCTTCGCGGGCAAAGATGCTCCGGCCCACCGTGGACAAAGGAGACGCAACCCATGAGCGAGGCAGCCATTCGCGTTCAGGGCGTCAGCTACGCCTACGGCGACGTCAAGGCCGTGGACGACGTCAGCTTCAGCGTCGCCCAGGGCGAGGTCTTGGGCTTCCTGGGGCCGAACGGCGCGGGCAAGTCCACCACCATCAAACTGCTCACCGGCCAGATGCGCCCCCAGAGCGGCGACATTGCCATTCTGGGCATGGACGTCGCCAAAGAGCGCGACACAATCCAGGGCCGCATCGGCGTCTGCTTCGAGGAGAAGAACCTCTACCTCAACCTCTCCGCCAAGGAGAATCTGCGCTTCTTCGCCAGGCTCTTCGGCATCCGCGACTTCGATCCCACGCCGCTCTTGCAGCGGGTGGGTCTGGCCGACCGCGCCGACGACCGCGTGAAGGGTTATTCCAAAGGCATGCAGCAGCGGCTGATGGTGGCGCGCTGCCTCATCAACACGCCGGACATCCTCTTCCTCGACGAGCCGACCGACGGGCTTGATCCCGTTTCCTCGCAGGCCATTCGCCGGGTCATCGAAGAAGAAGCGGCGCGCGGCGCGGCCATTCTGCTCACCACCCACGACATGGACGAGGCGGACAAACTCTCAGACCGCGTAGCCTTCATCAACGACGGCACGATCGCCGCGCTGGACACGCCGGAGAACCTCAAACTCGCCCACGGCCAGCGTTCGGTGCGGGTGCGCATCCGCGAGAACGGCGACGTGCGCGAGCAGGTGGTGCCGCTGGACGACAGCGACACCGGCGACCAACTGAAAGCGGTGGTGGGCGCGGAAGGCCTGCTGACCATCCACACGGAAGAGGCGACCCTGGAGGCCGTCTTCATCACGCTCACGGGCCGCGGCTTGCAGGAATAGCGGGATAGCGACCACACGATTAGCGGATAGAGGATTTCACGCATGAGCGCCGGAGCCTCGCGCGCCGCCATTCTCTGGGCGATCATACGCAAGGACCTGCTGGAATACAGCCGCGAGCGGTTCTTCGTGGTGATTACCGTGGTTGGCATCGCCTTCTACGCCCTCGCCTTCTGGCTGATGCCCAGCAACGTGGACGAGTCGTTTGCCGTGGGCATTCGCCAGACCGGCATGGACGAGGTTTTCGCCGCGGTGATGGGCGACCAGAGCGCGGGGCTTGAGATCGTGCAGTTCGAGACCATCGAGGCGCTGGAGGCGGCCCTGGGCGTGGGCGGCGCGGAGCCGGAAGAACCGCTGGCGATCGGCTTGGCTTTCCCGGACGGCTTCCTGCAAAGCGTCGCCGCCGGCCAGCAGACCACCGTGCGGGTCTACGTGGACGCCAACGTGCCGCCGGAGATCCGCCGCGCCATGGCCGGCTTCGTGCGCGAAATCGCCTACGCGCTGTCGGGCAATCCCCTGCCGGTGGCGGAACCGGACCGGGAGATAATCGTGCTGGGCGAAGACCGCGTCGGCGATCAGGTGCCGTTCCGTGAGAAGATTCGCCCCCTCTTCGCCTTCCTGGCGCTCATCATCGAGACCTTTGCCCTCAGTTCGCTGGTAGCCACCGAGATTCAGGCCCGCACGGTAACCGCCGTGCTGGTCTCGCCCACGCGGGTTTCGGACTTTCTGGCGGCCAAGGGCATCCTGGGCACGGGCATGGCGTTCGCGCAAGCGGTACTGCTGCTGCTCATCATCGGCTCGTTCCGGCAGCAGCCACTCATCCTACTCTGCGCGCTCTTGCTGGGCGCGGTGCTGGTCACCGGCTTTGGGCTGATCGCCGGCAGCGCGGGCAAAGACTTCATCGAAACGCTCTTCTACGGCATGGCCTTCATGATCCCGCTGATGATTCCGGCAATCGCGGCGCTCTTTCCCGGCACGGCCGCGGCTTGGGTGACGGTCTTGCCGTCATACGGCTTGGTGCAAGCCGTGGTGCAGTCCAGCGCCTACAACGCCGGGTGGTCGGAGGTGCTGCCGTACCTGGGCATGTTGCTGGCGTGGTGCGTAGCCGCGTTCGCGGCGGGGCTGTTCATCTTGAAGCGAAAAGTGGAGACGCTGTGAGGCACGATGCGGGGGACAAGCCCCAAATGGATGGCTAAGGGCGCGCGTGGATGGGCAAAGGGGGGCGTGGAGGGCATAGTGGAGCGCAACCGTTCGCCCTGAGCCTGTCGAAGGGTGAACGGTTGCGCGGGCGCCACGCCCCGTTCTCTCCGTCCATGCTTCGACAAGCTCAGCACGAACGGAGAGAACGGACAAGAACGGAAAGAGTAGAGCAAAACTGCTCAAGTGAGGCAGATGCGGGGGACAAGCCCCCGCGCTACAGGCCGGTAACGCAGGTTTATATCCTCAGGTAGCGCAGGTTTGTAACCTGCGCAGAGACAAGGCAATGGCAAGCCCGGCGATTGCGGTTGGTCGATAGTGAGAAACGGCGGGGGACAAGCCCCAATGCTGTCGCGTAAACGTAGCGCGGGGGCTTGTCCCCCGCCGGAGCAAGCAAAGTGAGAACGAAATGGATTGACCCTACGGAAGACGCAGGTTATGCGCACCTCCCGTGCGAACCTGCGCTACCGGAGAAACGAGCGTTGTTTTCACTCTCATTGTGTTTAATGCGACAGCATTGGGGACAAGCACACGCGCAACACGCCGCTAGAGCCACAGAAAAGTGTAGAGGTTTTATGTAGCCAAGAGCGGGGGACAAGCCCCCGCGCTACGGACCGGTAGCGCAGGTTTGTAACCTGCGCAGAGCCAAGGCAATAGACAAGAAAAGGCGAGAAACATCATGGTTGGCGTACACGCATGGCACGTCTTGCGTAAGGACTTGGGCGTCGGGCCGCGCTCGCCGATATTTCTCTACGCCATCGTCCTGCCGGTCATTCTCACGCTCCTCATTCGGGTCGTATTCGGCAGCCTCTTCGATCCCGCGCCCCGGCTCGGCATCGTTGACGAAGGCGACTCGCGGATCGTCCAGAACGCCGCCGACGTAGAGGGCGTCGAGATACAATATCCGGAGTCCGCCGCCGTCTTGAAGCGGATGGTGGAGAACAACGACCTGGACGCCGGCCTCGTGCTGCCCGCGGGCTTCGACGGCGCGCTTCAGGCCGGCGGGATGCCCAACGCGCAATTCTTCTTTGGCGGCCAGAGCCTGGCCTCCAACCGCGTGGTGCTGGGGGTGACGATGGTCGATCTCATCCGCGAAGTGGCGGGCGCGCCGGCGCCGATCGACGTGGAAACCGTCACCGTGGGCGAGGGCGAGGCCGTGCCGCTCGTCTCGCGCCTGCTGCCGCTCATCGTGCTCATGGCGGTGCTCATCGCCGGCGCGCTCACCCCGGCCACGAGCCTGGTGGAAGAAAAAGAGAAGCGCACGCTCACGGCCCTGCTGGTCACCCCGACCCGGCTCGCCGACGTGCTGCTCGGCAAAGGCGCGTTGGGCTTCATCCTGGCCATGGCCACCGGCACGGTCACCCTGGCGCTGAACGGCGCGCTGGGCGCGAACCCCGCCGCGCTGCTGCTGGTGCTGGTGCTGGCCACCCTCATGGCGGCGGAGGTCGGCCTGATGCTCGGCTCCTTCGCCAAAGACACCAAGGCGCTCTACACCATCTGGAAATCCGGCGCCATCGTCCTGCTCGCCCCCGTCATCTTCTTCATCTGGCCCAACCTGCCCCAGTGGATCGGCAAACTCTTCCCCACCTACTACTTCCTCTCTCCCCTCTTCGACATCGCCATCCGCGGCGCGGGCCTCGCCGACGTGTGGGCCGAACTCACCATCGGCTTCACCATCTGCGCCGTGTTCCTCTTCGGCGTCTACGCCCTGGGCAGGCGCATGGAGGCCACACTGGCGGCTACGTAGACTGTTCGATACTACGTTGATATAGGTGCGAATGCGCCTACGCCTCAAGGAATTGACCGTGTCCTTGTATCAAATCTGGCTGACACGCTTAGGGTTCCTGGTGTCGCTGGCACTGGTTCTCGTAAGTTGTCAGCAGCAGCCGCTCGCAGTGCAAAGCACGCCAACGGTAGCGCCCTCGCCCACGCCAGGAGAAAAAATTGCCCTCGACGGCATAAGCTATGCCTGTGGGCCATTGGATATGCGGTTAGGTATCCTTCGCGAAAACAGAGTGTTTCTCGCCTGGACACCGAATGGCACGGAATTGGTGTTCAATTACCTGCCAGTAGAAGACGCGAGTTTGTTGATTTATCCATTCAATACCACCGCTATCTGGCTGGTGGACGCAGCGGGCAGCCGGTTGCAGATGCTCGTTGACGCTAATCCAGGGCACGAGATGACGTTTGGTCACCATGCCGACATATCGCCCGACGGCGCCAAGCTTGTCTATGCAAGCTGTGAGATTCCTTTCCCATTCAACAAGCAGAACCCAGAACGGAAAGATTTCAACTACGAGGTAGCCGTCATCCGTATAGACGGCACGGGGCAGCGGCAACTCACAAAGAATTCGCACCTCGACCATTATCCCGTCTGGTCGCCGGACGGCAGCCGCATCGCTTATCTTGCGGCTCCCGGATTCGGGAGCCTGTACTCTGAACCTGAGGGGTTGATGCTCTTCACTATGGCGGCGGATGGTTCGGAGGTGCAGCAGGTGGCACCGGTCGGCCTATATGGACAAACCCAGGCGCCGCCGGTCTGGTGGCCCGAGGGGGAGCGCTTACCGTTCTATGGATTGACCCTTGAACCGCCGGAGTGGTCTCCGGATGGGGAACGCATTGCTTTCCTGGCGAATGCCGACCGCTTCGATTACTTCATGAGGAGCTTGTACACGGTGAGAGCGGACGGATCGGAGATTATGCTGCTCTCAGAGGATGTGGTCAGTGTCCCAGCATGGTCGCCGGACGGGCAACGGCTGGCGGTGGCGAAGACTGCCGGTGATGACGTAGGGCTCTTCATCCTGGCGGCGGACGGCTCCGACCTGCAACTCATCACAACCATACTTAGTCGGGAGTTGCTGAACTGGTGGCATTCGTTCGGAGGCACGATACCCGTCGTGTCGTGGTCGCCGGACGGGAGTCAGCTTCTTTACTCCTGCTGGGATGGGGCATGCATCATCGACTTGGAGAGCGGAGAGGTAATTGGGCTAGCAGAATATGGGCAGTCAGTCTATTTCGCCCCGTACGCCGCGGCATGGTCGCCCGACGGCGCGCGTGTCGCCATCTATACGCCAGGTGATATGCGCCCACAACTCTACACAGTTGCTCCAGACGGAACAGACCGCCGCGACCTGATTCGCCTGGACGCCGACGGCAACCTGGCGCCGGCGAACCCTCCCGATGGGACCCAGTGATGCGTTATATGGGATGGGCTAAGAAAGGCAAAACGTGAAGAAACGGGGTGCGCTCGTTCGGTTGCCAAATGACCCTGACTGCTCCCCGCATCTATTCGACATCATGGTGATCTACGCAATCTATCAAACACGTTGAATAGCGGGAATTCCCTGCAATGGAACTGTGTAAATGTCTCTTGTTGACAGTAATAGCGCTCGTGCTTTGCATCGGTTTGTCTGGTTGTCAGCAAGAGACGATGAGTAGCCCTAGAGAGCTCCTGTCTTCAGACCAAAACGAGCAATCTCATCCTCAACTTACTACTGACGAATCCGTGCCTACGGACGAGAATAACCTCTCGTGTGGACCACCTCCTTGGGAATCATCGCTAGTGATCAGCGACCACTTTCTTGAGTGGACGCCGGACGGATCCCAAGTCATGTTCAATCAAACACCGGTAGGCGAAGCGCCCACAGAGGCTTACAACAGAACAGCCATATGGGTGGTGGCGGCTGACGGCACTCAACTGCATATGCTTGTAGACGCTAACCCTGGAGAGGGCTTCGTGTATGGCTTCCATGCTGATGTGTCGCCCGACGGCACGCGAATTGTCTACTCCACGTGTCTGTACCCTTTGGACCTGGAGAGTACTGTCCTCAAACGCAAAGACGCTGTGCTCTCGCCACCGTTATGGGCGCCGGAACGCTATGAGATTGCCGTTATTGGCATTGGCGGTGGCGAACCGCAGCGACTCACAAGAAACAGAAACCTGGATCACTACCCCGCATGGTCAACGGACGGTTCCCGCATAGTCTTCATAGTAGATATGGTCAGCCCTCTTTCGAGCAAGAAACTCTTCATTATGGCTGCAAATGGATCGGATGCGCGAGAAGTCAGCCTTCCGGTCAATGCCACTGTGGTTCTCGCGCCGCCGGTGTGGTCGCCGGACCGGCAGCATTTGGCATTCTTGGCAACTGAAAAGGACTCCCATACGTATCGTGCCTACTTGAATACCGTGCGGACCGATGGTACCAACCTAGTGCAAATAGCAAAGACCAAAGAACCTTCGGTTCGGTGGTGGGAAGATCCCATGCCAGCAAGATTCTCTTGGTCGCCAGACGGCAACTATCTCGTCTTTGTAATGGCAGGTGAGGAAGGAACATCCGGGGCAGTCTACACGGTTCGCCCCGACGGCACAGAACTACAGCTTGTAATGGAACCACAGGCGCCAGGGTGGAGTGTCTCTCACGCATTGTGGTCACCCGATGGGTCGGAGTTGCTCGTTGTCTCCGACCAGGGGCTTTTCTTAGTCCAATTGAATAGCAGCAGCCTGCGCAAGCTAGACCTAGATATTGTACCTGCCAACACCACTGGGCTTGTCGCGGCGTGGTCGCCGGATAGCGCGCGCATTGCAATACACTATCCAGATATTCCGCAACTCTACACCGTTGCCCGTGACGGCACCGACCGGCGCGACCTGATAACTTTGGACGCCGACGGCAACTTGGCGCCAGCGAACTCACCGCGTCAAGATGAGTGACGAGCTATGAAACAGGCATGATGCGGATGGTCCCGGCTGTTCGCCGCATCCATTCGACATTATGGCCATCTACGCCATTTATCAGACAAAGTAATCGTTAAGGACTCTCCTGATGGAGTGGATCAAGAAAACCGCACTGGGGGCATTAGCCATTCAGATTTGTCTCGGGATGACTGGATGTTCGCAAGCGATGGGCGAACCCTCCGCCGAGATTGTGCAGCCGACTCCAACTCCAACCCAGCAGAAAAGTGTATTGTTGACGCCAACGCCAAAACAAGATGGTGATTACACAACCGTGTCTCCGTGCGGTCCGCCTCCAATAGAACTGGAGTTGGTTCGCACCTTTTCCGCATTCAGTGACCAATTCATCGAGTGGATGCCAGATGGCTCCCATATCATGTTTTCTCATCGCACAGCCATCATGATCGCTAGCACGGCCGGCAACGAATTGCGCATGCTTGTAGATGCCAATGCCAACCCAAGAGACGGCTTCTTCTATGGGTTCCATGCGGATTTGTCTCCTGACGGGGCTCAAGTCGTCTTTTCTGCATGCCTATATCCTTGGGCGGCAGAGAGCCTTGCCGCTAAGGGTAGTAATGCCCTGCTATCACTACCAGTGTATTCGCCTGACGAATACGATATCGCCATAGTCAGCACAGACGGAGGCGCACCACGGCGTCTTACGGAGAATCGGTTTCTGGATCACTATCCGGCGTGGTCGCCCGATGGCGCCCGTATTGCTTATATTGCTTTCCTGAATGACAGCTTTGACACTGGTGACCCGGATAGGGCAATCCTATTGATGACGCCGGATGGATCGGAGATACAGGAAGTTGGAATAACACGCAAATTACCGATATCTGCAGCGCCGTTGGCTTGGTCACCGGATGGGCAAGAGTTGGCGTTTGTGGTAAATGAAGTGCCATTGTACCCGTATGTGAGGACCCTCTACACCGTTCGTTTAGATGGGTTGGGATTGAACAGAGCAGCAGAGACTGTGGTAAGTGCGGCGGCGTGGTCGCCCGACGGGCAGCGGATCGCAGTGGCGAAGTATGCCGCCGATGACGTCGGGCTATTCACCATGGCGGGAGACGGTACTGACGAAAAGCTGATCGCTGTGATTACTAACAGAAGCGGTTTCGATAATTGGTATGCTGGTCCTTACCAACTCTTGATTCAAACGGTGTCGTGGTCGCCGGACGGGACACAAATCCTGTACTCGTGTGACTTTGGGGCATGTGTAGTGGATGTGGAGAAAGGTCAGGTGATTGGGTTGGTAAAGAAGGAAGAGCTCTCTGATTCGCCGCACGTTGCCGCGTGGTCGCCGGACGGCTCGCGGATCGCGATCTATACGCCCGGTGTTCCAATCTACCCAGAGTACATTCTACCGGCTCAACTCTTTACAGTAGCCCCCGACGGCACCGACCGGCGCGACCTGATAACTTTGGACGCCGACGGCAACCTGGCGCCAGCGAACCCGCCTCAGCAGACAGATTGATGCTCCACGAGACGCCGCACAATGCTTGATTGGTCGTGGGTTCCTTATTCACAACATCCACAACGCCGAAAGACGGCATCTCGCGTTGCGAGAGACTTACGGAGGGCGTAAGCGGATAGCAAACTCCCTCTCCCAAGACTGGGAGGGGGCCGGGGTGAGGGTTGCAAGCGCCGCTTTCACGGTTGTAGAGGGGTAGGGGCACGACGTGTCGTGCCCCTACCCCTCTATGTCGTTACTGGATTTGCAGCATCGATGGTTAAGGCCCGTCTCAGCGATGTAGTCCGGTCTCGCGCTCTAGCGGTGGTAGGCTAAGCCGCCTTCATTCCCATTCGATGGTGGCCGGCGGTTTGTTGGTGATGTCGTAGACCACGCGGTTGACGTGGGGGACTTCGTTGACGATGCGGCTGGAGATGCGGGCGAGCACGTCGTGGGGGATGCGCGCCCAGTTGGCGGTCATGGCGTCCTGGCTTTCGATGGCGCGCAGGGCGACCAGGTGGTCATAGGTGCGCTCATCGCCCATCACGCCGACGCTCTGCACGTCGGGCACCACGGCGAGCACCTGCCAGTATTTCTCGTAAAGCGAGGCGGCGCGCAGTTCCTCGGTGAGAATCGCGTCCGCCAGGCGCGCGATGCGCAGTTTCGCCTCGGTCACCGCGCCCAGCACGCGCACGGCCAGACCCGGCCCCGGGAACGGATGCCGCCAGACCAGTTCGCGGGGCAGTCCCAGTTCCTCGCCCACGGTGCGCACCTCGTCCTTGAAGAGTTTGCGCAGCGGCTCGACCAGCGTGAGGCGCATGGTTTCCGGCAGGCCGCCCACGTTGTGGTGGCTCTTGATGCGCGCGGCGGCTTTGGAATCCGGCGCGCGGCTCTCGATCACGTCGGAGTAGATCGTGCCCTGGGCCAGGAAGTCCACCGGCGCGTGGCGGGCGGCCTCTTCCTCGAAGACGTGAATGAACGTCTCGCCGATGATGCGGCGCTTTCGTTCAGGGTCGGTCGCGTCGGCTAACGCATCTAAAAAACGGGCGCGGGCGTCCACGCGCCGCACCGGGATGCCGAGCTCCGTCAGGCTTGCCTCCACCTGCTCCGGTTCGTTGAGCCGCAAGAGGCCGTTGTCCACGAACACGTTGATGAGGCGCTCGCCAATGGCGCGGTGCAGCAGCGCCGCCGCCACAGTGGAATCGACGCCGCCGGATAGCGCGAGTATCACCCGCTGTTCGCCCACCTGCGCTTGAATGTCCGCCACGGCCTCGTCGATGAAGGCGGCCGGCGTCCAGTCGGCGCGCAAACCGCAAACCTGGAAGAGGAAGTTGCGCAGGATGGCCGTGCCCTGGGGCGTGTGCGCTACCTCCGGGTGAAACTGGAAACCGATCATGCCCTCCGCGTTGCCCATGGCGGCAATCGGCGAATTGGCCGACGACGCCAGCGCCGCAAAACCCGGCGGCAGCGCGGTGATGTGGTCGCCGTGGCTCATCCAGACTTCCTGCTCGGGCGCGAGGTCGGCAAAGACGCCGGTGGCTTCCGCAGCGCGGATTACGGCGTGGCCGTACTCGCGCCGCGCGGCCGGTTCCACGCTGCCGCCCAACGCCTGCGCCATAAGCTGCATGCCGTAGCAGATGCCCAGTACCGGCAGATCGCCCCGCCAGACGTACGGCGGCGGATGCGGCGCGCCCGGCGCGTAGGCGCTGGCCGGCCCGCCGGAAAGCACCACGGCCCGGGGATTGAGCGCGCGCACGGCCGCTTCGTCCGCGTCGTAGGGCATGAGTTCGGCGTAGGCGCCGCACTCGCGGATGCGGCGCACGATGAGCGGGCTGTACTGGGAGCCGAAGTCGAGCACGACGACACATTGGCGGGTCTTGGCGGCGGGCGCGGATGGATTCCGGCTTTCGCCGGAATGACGGAGGGAGGACTCCGCGCCGGCATGACGGGACAGCGAGCCTGCCGAGGTTTCAGTGGAGGCGGAAGTCTTCAAGTGGCAATACTCCTTGTAACGATGCAGTGCGCCGGTGCCCGACCGGGAAGCGCCTTGCCTGCGATGGCGTGTACGTTTCGCGCCAAGCCTGCCCCGTGCTCCGACACGGGGAAGCGGGGGACAAGCCCCCGCACTACGGTAGTGCGACAGTGTTGAGGACAAACCCCAATGCAGTCGCGTTAACTCTCGTGGCAAGGTGCATGGCGGTCTCGGTGGGTCATAGCTCCGGTAGCGCAGGTTCGAGCGGGACGTGCGCATAACCTGCGTCTGCTGTTGGGTCGATGCGTACGTGCCTTCACTTCATGCGAAATCACCTAGAGACACGCTACGCGCTTGCTCCTATGGCGGGGGACAAGCCCCCGCGCTACGCTAATGCTTCACCCTCCGGCGGGGGACAAGCCCCCGCGCTACGCTGATGCTTCACCCTCCGGCGGGGGACAAGCCCCCGCGCTACGCTGATGCTTCACCCTCCGGCGGGGGACAAGCCCCCGCGCTACGCTGATGCTTCACCCTCCGGCGGGGGACAAGCCCCCGCGCTACGCTGATGCTTCACCCTCCGGCGGGGGACAAGCCCCCGCGCTACGTTACGCGACAGTATTTGGGAAAAGCCTCCGCGCCACGACGATAGGGCGCGGGCGCAAGTACACGGGGCAAGAGACTATCGACCACGCCGCTTGATTGCCAAGATAAGCGGGCGGCGCTAATGGCGGTCCACGCGCGGGTTTACCTCAAGCTCTCGCAGGTCGCGCACCATCTGGGCCAGGCCGCGCGCGGCGGCATCCAGGAACTTGCGGCCCTTTTCGGCGGTGGCGACCGTCGGGTCGCCGCGCACGCCGGTCTTGGAGAACGTGCTCCAGTAGGGCATCGCCACCGCGTGGTTGGCTTCCTCGGCGCGGCCGGCCACCAGGTCGTTCCACCCGCCCAGGCTCATGGGCAGATCCGGCGGAATCTCCGCCGCCGCCTTATCCATGTAGACGTTATCCGGGTCGATAGCCAGGTAGAGGCTCGTTTCCAGTTCGCCGCCGTGGGACATACCGCCGTGAGGCGAATCGCGCAGTTCGGCCACCACCTTGCGCACCTCGGCGATTCCCCAGTGGTTCATCGCATAAACCAGTCCCTCGCCTTCCGTTTCGATTACGGCCAAGCGGGCGGCAACCTCGGTAAAGGCGGTATTGCTACCGTGGCCGTTCAGCATGATGATGCGCGTGAAGCCATGGTGGATTAGCGACTTGCAGATGTCCACCAGGTAGCGCACGAACACGTCCCCGTCCACGTGGATCACGCCGGGAAAGTCCAGGTGGTGCGGGTCGTAGCCGTGGGCCACCGCCGGCACCACCACGCTCTGGTCGGGCACGAGTGCCGCCGCCCGTTCGCAGATAGTGGTGGGCAGCAGCACGTCCACGTCCAGCGGCAGGTGCGGGCCGTGGTCCTCGATGCAGCCGGTAGGCAGCAGAGCCACCCGCCGTTGCGCCGCCGCTTCCTTGATTTCCGGCCACGTCATCTTGCCGTAGAGGTATTTGGTCGTCATGCGGTGGTATCTCCTCTAATCGCTGCTGCTCTTGGTGAAGTGGTTCAGGGCACGTACTTCTCCCTTGATTATAGACTTTGCGGAGCGTTGGCGTGGCACCTCGCGGCTTGTCTCGCACTCGAACCCGGAGCGGGGGACAAGCCCAAATACTGCCTCGTATACGTAGCGCGGGGGGCTTGTCCCCCGCCGGAACAAGCAAAGTGAGAACGGAATGGACTGACCTTACGGAATACGCAGGTTATGCGCACCTCCCGTGCGAACCTGCGCTACTGGAGAGACGAGCGTATTTTTCATGTTCATCGCGTCTAATGCGACAGCATTAGGGACAAGCCCTCGCGCTACGGGAACGCGACAGTATTTGCGATTAGCCACCGCGCTCCTGGGCTATCTCGCTCTCGAACCCGGAGCGGGGGACAAGCCCCCGCGCTACGGTAATGCGACAGCAATTGCGATAGGCCCTCGCGCTACGGTAACGCGACAGCATTTGCGACAAGCCCCCGCTACAACTCTGTTGCGCTTGAATTCAGGGGGGTCAGAACGCACATAACCGTTCGTGCTGAGCTTGTCGAAGCATGAACGCTCTTTGGCAGTAATCGACCAGGGATAACGGCCTAAAGGGTTACGACTGCCAGGAAATCACGGAGGGCTGGCGGTATGCCAGCCCTCCATCGAATTCGCCCAAACTGTTCCAAGGACCGGCTACTCTACCGTGACCTCTTCCATGCGGACGCTTTCGATGCTGCCGCCGGCGTACTTCCAAACCTCGATCGGCGTAGCCACGTCGCCGTTGGCGTCGAAGTCGTGCGCGCCCGCGGCGCCTTCGTAGTTGATGCTATTGCCGGCGCGGACGGCCTCGATGGCCGCCTTCACTCCGGCCGCGCCGGCCGCCGCCGCGTCGCCGTCAGGATTGGCGACCGTGCGCAGCATGTCGCGCACCGCGGCCGGCGTAACCTCCGCGCCGGAAACCTCCACCGCCAGCGCCGCCAGCGCCGCGATGACAATCGAATCGTAGACGTTGGTCATGAACGGCAGCGGCGGCAACTCACCGTACATGGCCTGATAGTCCGCCGTGAAGAGTTCCAGCGACGGGGTGTCGGCCGAGCCGGGTGCCGTGCCGAGCATACCTTCCAAGTTCTCCGCGCCCACGGCCTCGATGATTTCCTGAGACTTGGTGCCGTCCACGAAGAGGAACTTGGTGATGAAGTCGTTCTCGATGGCTTCGCGCAGGTAGATGGTAGCGTGGCCGGCGTAGCTCAGCGCCAGCAGCACTTCCGGCTCGCCCTCAATCGCCTTGCGCAGTTCCGCCACGTAGGTGGTGGCTTCCGCTTCGTCGTGGGGCACCGCGGCGCTCACCGTGCCGCCCGCCGCCTCGAACGCGGCCTGGAAATTATCCTTCAAGCCCTGGCCGTAGGGGTTGTTGACGTAGAGAATGGCCACGTTGCTGTAGCCCTGCTCCACCGCCACGCCCGCCAGCACCACGCCTTGCAGCGCGTCAGAGGGCACCGTGCGGAAGAGGAAGTCCTGGCCCTCGTCGGCGGGCAGGATGGTAAGCAGCGGGGACGTAGAGGCGTACGAAATCTGCGGCACGCCCTTGGGGATGGTCACCGCCTCAGCCACCGCCAGACTGGAACTGCTGGCCGCGGCGCCAATCACCGCGTGCACCTGGTCCACGTCCACCAGCTTGCGGGCGGCCTCGACAGCCGCTGTGGGGTTGGTTTCGGTATCGCCATAGACGATTTCAACCGGATAGCCGCCCTGCGCCAGGTGCTCTTCGGCCAGCGCCGCCGCCTTCTGGAAGGCCGCGCCAAATTCGCCCAGCGGACCGGTAAAGGGCAGCAGCACGCCAATCTTGACCGGGGCGGCGGCCGGGGCTTCTTCTTCCGTAGCTTCCGGCGCCGCGGCCGGCTCGCTGGCGCACGCCGCCAGCAAAAGCAGGCTGGCCGCGAGCAATAGCTTCAACGCTTGCACGTAACGCGACATTGCGTCCTCCTCCTCAATTTAATGCAGATTCAACTACCTAAGTAAGCATACAAGAGGATATGGTCGTAGTCAAGGAAATCGCGAGCCGATGGAGTGCGCCGGTATAGAGCGGTAAGGCCGCGCCGACCGGGGGTGGCGCGTTGCGCGCCGTTGCGGGGGGTGATGTTGTGTGCCGTTGCGCCGGTGGTGCTGCCTGCCACCGCGCAGGTGGTGTTGGGTGCCGCCGTGCGGGGCGCGTTGCCTGCCGCAGTGAGGGGCGCGTTGCTTGCCACCGCGCAGATGGTGTTGCGTGCCGCCGCGCGGGGCGCGTTGCGTGCCGTTGCGCGCGGGGCATCGCGTGGGTGGTGTTGCGCGCCGTCGCGCGGCACCGGTAGGGGCACGACATGTCGTGCCCCTACCGGCGGATTACAATGCGACCGCACCGGGCCATCCTTGCGCGGCAGGCGGTACGGCACGGCGCGCAGGCGGTTACGGCACGGCGCGCAGGCGGTTACGGCACGGCGCGCAGGCGGTTACGGCACGGCGCGCAGGCGGTTAGGCGCGGCGCGCAGGCGGCCTGCGCATCCCCCAACCGCCGTTTCTGTTAGCATACGGGATACACAACCTGACTCCACCGTCGCCGCATCAGGGAGAGTAATCCAGTGCCGAAACCGGAAGTATTCATCGCCATCACCCAGACCTTGCGCCAAAGCCTCTTCTCACCGGAGAGCGAGGAGCGCCTGGCCGCGGCCTTCAAAGTGCGCGGCGGCGACCATGACGACAGGCTAACGAGCGCGGACCTGGCGGAACGCATCGGCGGCTGCACGGCCTTGCTCACCGGCTGGGGCACGCCGGATATCACGCCCGCAGTCTTGGAAGCCGCGCGCGACTTGCGCATCATCGCCCACAGCGCCGGCAGCGTCCGGCGTCTCATCCCCAAGGCGGCGCTGGCGCAAGGCATTGCCGTCACCCACGCCGCGCCGTTGATTGCGGAAGCGGTGGCGGAATTCACGGTGTTCGGCATGTTGCTGGGGCTGCGCTGGCCGCACCGCCAGAACGCCTGGATGCATGAGGGCAGGCCCTGGTCGGAGACCCGCGCCACCGGCGGCCATCTGCTGGAAGCGCAGCGCGTGGGCCTGATTGGCTGCGGCTACGTGGCGCGGCGCGTGATAACCAAGCTACAGGGCTTTGGCATGCCGATCAGCGTCTACGACCCGTATCTGCCGGATGAACGCGCGGCTGAACTCGGCGTCACGCGGGTTTCCCTGGAAGAACTCTTCAGTACGTGCAGCGTCATCGCCAATCACGCGCCCACCACCCCGGAAACCGACGGCATGGTGACGACAGAGCACTTCCAGTCGCTGCCAGACGGCGCGGTGTTCGTCAACAACGCCCGGGCGCGGGCCGTAGACCAGGACGCCATGATTGCCGAACTGGCTACCGGCCGCATTCGCGCGGTGCTGGACGTGTTCAACCCAGAGCCGCTGCCCCCGGATAGCCCGCTGCGCGGCATGGAAAACGTCTTCCTGACGCCCCACATGGCGGGCCAGGCCGACGATACGCGCATGCGCCAGGGCGCGGCCATGGTGGACGAATTAGAACGCTTCCTGCGCGACGAGCCGCTGCGCTACTCGATTACGCTGGAAACGTACGACCGGATGGCCTGAGCCTAGGACATCACTTGCGGTTTCCGACGGCGTACAGCCACAGGCCGCAGCCAACGACCAGTGTGCTGGCCGCGCCTGCTGGCTCACCGCGTTCACCCATTGCTGCTAGTATTGGCACGTGATCCAACCTCGTGAAAGGTAGAGCACGTGCGGCGAGCGCGGCGGCGGCGCATAGCGCGAAGAGCGGCGGGGCGTCTCGTGAGCGGACGCGGTTTCGCGCTGTTGGCTGCGGCGCTGCTCATTGCCGTGTTCGCGCACAGAACCTGCGGCGGCGCGGACGGCAGCTATCGGGTTGTCTCTGTCGTAGACGGCGATACCGTGAACGTGCGCATGAACGGCAAGGTCGAGAGCGTGCGCCTCATCGGCATCGACGCGCCGGAAACGAACGCGCCGGGGCGGCCGGCGCAGTGCTTCGGTTCCCAGGCCGGCGCGCAGGCCGAGGCGCTGCTGGCCGGGCAGACCGTGCGCCTGGAGTTCGACGCCTCCCAGGGCCGGCGCGACCGCTACGACCGGCTGCTGGCCTACGTCTGGGTCGGCGACACGCACGTGAACGAGTGGCTGGTGCGCCAGGGCTACGCGCGTGAATTCACCTACAGCGCGCCATACCGGTACCAGAGCGCGTTCCAGGCGGCGGAAGCGGAGGCGCGCGCCGCCGGCCGGGGACTGTGGGCCGCCGACACGTGCGACGGACGGCTGTAAGCGGCGCTCCGGTTGCGCGCTATGCGCCGGTGTTGGATTCTTCCACCTCAGCCAGCAGTTCGCCGCAGCGCGCCGCCACCCGCTCCACGATGGCATTGACGATCATCTCGCCAAGCTCCGCTGAAGCGTGCACAGAGGGGTCTTCGCCGCCGCAGCCCTGTTCTTTCATGGTCAGGTCCGTGCGGTAGCGGCTCATGTCGGTGAGTTCCGGGTGCAGGTGCATGAAGATGGAGGTTTCCCACTTGCCGGCGTGGTCGCCGGTGTAGCCGAGATCTTTCACCACCTCGTATTCCGGGAACGCCCAGACCCGCACGCCGGGATGATTGCGTTCGTACCACTCGGCCACCTCTTTGAGGCCGCGCACGTGCAGCGAGCCGTAGTGCCCGGTGATGATGACGATCACCTTGAAACCCTCGTCGTCCAGTTGCTCGATGAACTCGCGCGCCAGCGTGCGCACGGTCTCGTCGCGAAACTCCAGCGTGTGCTTGAAACCGGCGTGGGGCTTCATAGTCTGGAAGCCGCACCACACCACCGGCAGGGAGAGCGCGCCGGCCGCTTCCGCGCAACGGTCGGCGATGCCCTGGGCTTTCAGCGCGTCCTGTCCGATTGCCATGTGGTAGCCGTGCCACTCGAACGCGCCCCAGGGCAGAATGGCGATGGGCCGCGACCGCAATTGCTCCTCGATCTCGGCGGGCAGCATACGCTCGTATCGCATATCTCTTCTTCTCCCCCAACTACACTCCGCATCCGCGACGGAATCAGTCCAACGCTTCCTGTCCCACCACCTGCGCGAGGGCCGCGGGCAGGCTGGCGATGTCGTCCGCCGTCACCCGGTCTTTCACCCGGTAGTCGGCTTTGCGCACGATCTCGCTCATCTGTTCGCGCACGGCGGCGATGCGCTTCTCCTGCACGCGCAGCAGGATATCCGTCGCCTCGCGCCCGGGGCGGGAGCGCAGCGCGGTACGCAGGTGGAGCAGGCAGAGGCCGTCGGAACGTGCGTACGTCTCCTGGCCCTCACGATCACCGCGCAAGGTTTCCACCAGCAACCCCAGGTGGCGCTGCTCGGCATTGCCCTGCGCGTCGCAGCCCAGGCAGGTTCCCTGGGGCGTCAGCCCTTTGCGCACGCGCCCGGCCAGGCTGCTCAGAAGACCCTGCCGCTCCCTGGCCGCGGCGATTTGCTGGGACGCCTCGCCGAGTATGTCGAAGTAGGTCAGGGCCGTGCCCAGCGGGCTGTGCTTGTGGAAGAGCCGCCAGGTGTGATGGTGGCAGAAGCCCTTGGCCGCGCGCACCAGTTCGCGGATCTCGATGTCGTTGACGTGCTCGTAGGAGTAGGTTTCCAGAAAGCGGTCGCCGCTGCGGATCGCCAGCCGGCAGACCGGGCAGCCGGACTGGCGAATTGCCTCCAACAGTTCATAATAGGGTGTGTGCTTATCCATGGCCGTTAGGTTTCGCGTGGAGAGAGCGCAATCACCGCGTTGGCGCTCGCTGTTCCGTATAGAATAGCATGGACGCGGGGCGCCGTACGGAGGCAGTGGGCGGCTTGCGCCCAAGCGCGTGTGGGTCTGCCGCGCGGCGGCGGGGGACAAGCCCCAATGCTGTCGCATTAAACACAATGAGAGTGAAAACAACGCTCGTTTCTCCGGTAGCGCAGGTTTGTAACCTGCGTCTTCCGTAAGGTCAATCCATTCCGTTCTCATTTTTCTTGTTCCGGCGGGGGACAAGCCCCCGCGCTACGTTAATGCGACAGTATTGGGGACAAGCCCCCGCGCTACGCTGAGGCCGAATGCGGATGAGCGCGGCGAAACCCGCGCGGCCCGCGCCATGCGCATTGGCGCCATTCACATGAACATTCAGACTTGGAACACCCCACGACCACGAAATGAGGAGGACTAGCCCAAATGCGGACCTATGAAATCGCCGTTATCGGCGGGGACGGCATCGGACCGGACGTAATCGAATCCGGGAAGCAGGCGCTCGACGCCGCCGGCGCCGTGACCGGCGGCTTTCGGCTGAAATACACCGACCTGCCTTGGGGCTGCGCGTACTATCTGGAACACGGCCGCATGATGCCGGCGGACGCGCTCCAGACTTTGGAGCAATTCCAGGCAATCTATCTGGGCGCGGTAGGCTACCCCACGGTGCCCGATCACGTCTCGCTCTGGGGCTTGCTGCTGCCGATTCGCAAGGCATTTCGGCAGTACGTCAACCTGCGTCCCATCAAGCTGCTGCGGGGCATAGACGGCCCGCTGCGCGGCAAAGGGCCTGAGGAGATCGACTTCGTCTGCGTGCGGGAAAACACCGAAGGCGAGTATTCCGGCGTGGGCGGGCGCGTGCACGTGGGCACGGACCACGAGGTGGCGTTGCAGAATATCGTCTTCACCCGCACGGCGGTGGAGCGCATCATCCGCTACGCCTTCGACTACGCCCGGTCACACGGGCGCGCCGGCGTCACCAGCATCACCAAGTCCAACGCCATGCAGTACAACATGGTCTTCTGGGACGAAGTTTTTTCGTCCGTGGCACAAGAATATCCGGACATTCAAACCAGTAAGTACCACGTGGACGCCGCGGCGGCGCGCTTCGTGACCCATCCGGAGTCATTCGACGTGGTGGTGGCCTCAAACCTCTTTGCCGACATCCTGACCGACCTGGGCGGGGCATTGCAAGGGAGTTTGGGGTTGCCGCCCAGCGCCAACATCGACCCCACCCGCCGCCATCCGGCCATGTTCGAGCCGGTGCACGGCTCCGCGCCGGACATCCACGGCCAAGGCATCGCCAATCCGCTGGCCGCCATCTGGGCCGGGGCGATGATGCTGGAGTTTCTTGGCGAGCGCGAGGCGGGGGAACTGGTGATGGACGCCATGGAAGCGGTAACGGCAAGCGGCGCCGCGCGCACGCCGGACCTGGGCGGGGCGGCCACCACGCAAGAGGTCACCGCCGCCGTGGTGCGCGCTTTGCAAGCACGCTAGCGCGTCCGGCGGCCGCGCGCGCTAGCTGTCGACTCGGACGGCAACGACGTCGATCCCATGGTACTTGCGGTGGCGCACCGAGGCCGCGTAGTGCTGCAGGATGCGCATCGAGAACTCCTGGGCTTCCTCGACCGCGGTGTCCTCGTTGAGGTAGGCCATCTGGTCTTCGATGTTTCCCGTGACCGTGTCGTCCGTAAAGACGACGAATTCAAGCTCGGCGGACTCTTCTTCCGGCTGCACGGTAGCAACCACCGTACGCTTCACTAGTTCCGCTTCCTCATCATTGCCTTCTTCCAGGAATGTCAAAGCCACTTCTTCGCCTACCAGGCGCAGCCGCTGGGCCGACTCATCCGTCCAGCCTTGGCTTGAGGCGAATTCATCGAGAAAGCCGTCGATTTCCGGCAAAGAGGCCGGTTCCAGGTCCACCTGCAACTGCTTGGGCCGCTGGCGCGTCACCTGCGCGAACACCGTCATGCCCAGGGCCACCGCCCCGCCGACGACGACCGCGTTGCTTATCAGTTCCTCGCCGACGCCTGCCAGGAGTCTGGCAAAGCTCCCGGCCGTCATTCCCATAACCAGCGAGACACCCGCAATCCCGAACTGTATGGGGTCGGGTTTGCCGCCGAAGGCGGTTTTCGCGCCCTCGGCGAAGAGCATGCCGAAGATGACCACGTACACCGCGCTCACCACCGGGCTGGGAATGGCAACCAAGAGGGCGATCAGCTTGGATAGCGGCGCGAGCGCTATGGTAAAGAGGCCCAAGTATATCCCCACGATCTTGGCCGCGACACCGGTAAAGCTGACGTACACCACCGTGACCGCCCAGGGCGCGGTCACCGGCAGCGTTCCCAGCACGCCGGTCACCAACGTGCTCACGCCATAGAGGTTGAGACCGCTCTGCACCGTGCGAAGATCGACCGCCGTCGGATTGCGGTACGACCCCTGATAGACCAGCGAGAGGTCTCCCAGCGTCTTCAGGTAGGCCGTCAGGTTCACGCAGAGAAAGACCGGCAGCAGCAGCCAGAAATCTCTGCCAAAGGTAAAGTTGAAGCCCTGCCAGGTAAACTCCGGCAGGCTGAACCAGGGGGCCGCCAACACATGATCCATGTCGTACATGCCCATGGGCACGGCGAGCGCCAAGCCGGAAACGACCGTGATCGGCAATATCCAGAGGCGAAAGGCCTGCGAACCGCGCAGATAGATGCCGGCGCCAACCGCCAACGCCAGCGCGCCGGGCGCCAGATAGATGTGCATCGGCACGCCCTCCGGCGCCACGATCGTGCGTTCCACGATGAACGGCACGGCGGAGAGCGCCACCAGCATGATCACGGTGCCCGTAACCGCCGGCGTAAATACCTGGCGAAATGAGGCCAGGCGCAGGGTCAGCACGAATTGCATCAGCGTTGAACAGATGACCAGGCTTGCCAGCAACCCCGGCCCGCCCGTGGCCAGCGCCAACGCGGAGGCCGCCAAAAACGGCACGTTGAAGTTCGTAACGATCAGGCGGCCGGACCCAAAGTAGCGGGACTGGAACGCGTGCAGTATGATGCTGAGCCCGGTGAGGGCCAGTCCGGAGAAGATCACCCAATCCAAATACCCGTCGGATTGCGCGGAGGCGCGCACGACAATCGTCATAAGCAAGATGACGCTTATCGAGTTGATGACGAATATCTGCAATGCCGCGGGGATCGATCGCTGCGGCGGACACTTTTCTTCCGGTTGGTAGAAGATGACGATTTGCCCCTGCGCGCGCTACGATTTCGGCAACTCTCGGTCAGGCTTGCCGCGCAAGTTATCGATGAGGGGCGGGCGCGCCACCCCGCACGCCCTGCCTACACTCTCCAACGGCGCGAACACTCTACCCGCGGCCGGCGCTCCATCACCGCGATACGACCGCCTCATCCACGCCGCATAATCCGAGACTGCCGGCCGTCTCCATTCATTGCCGCGGAATCCTGTAGCCAAGCACAACCCGTGGCGCCGGATTGCCCGGGGAGGATCGGGGCGTGCACACCACCGCGCGCGGACACCAAGACCATGACGAACGCCTCTCTCAACACGACTGTCCCGGCGCGGCCGGCTTCCGAATCCTCACTCAGTCACTACCCCTGAGCGGCGTACCCACTGCGCTGTGCGCACCTAGCCGGCTTTCCCAGCCATTTTGGATGGTACCATATTCAACATGTATGCGATATTTGAGGCCAATGAGCGCAATCCTGGCGCACAATGCGCCGCTATCATTTGACGGCGCGGCGCAGGTAAGCGAGCAATTCCGCCTCGCCGCTAATCCCATTCTCTGCATTGGCGCTATTCACCCGGTACCGCTCATTCGACTGCCGGGCTTGCGCCTTGGCCGGCGCTCCCGCGAGCGCGAAGCGGCCGGGACCGGCTGCGCGTGGCGCGATGGTTGGCCGCCGGGAGTCCGATCCCCACGCGCGGTATATAATCGCATCTGAAACCCAGACGGCATCGACAGCATTTACCGGACTTTCACACAATCTTGAGGAGTGAGCGATGGCGACGGTACAGACTTCGGAGGCGGCCCTGCAAACCCTGCTGAGCCGCGGCGTGGTGGACGCGGTGGTGCGGGACGACCTGGAACGCATGCTGCGGGCGGGCAAGCCCCTGCGCATCAAGTTCGGCGTGGACCCCAGCCGGCCCGACCTGCACCTGGGCCACGCGGTGGGCTTCCGCAAAATCCGGCAGTTCCAGGCGTTGGGGCATCGCGTGATCATCATCATCGGCGACTGGACCGCCCGCATCGGCGATCCGTCGGGCCGCTCCGCCACGCGCCAGATGCTCAGCGCCGCTGAGGTGCAGGCCAACGCCCAGACGTATCTGGACCAGATGGGCAAAATCGTGGACGTGGACAAGCTGGAAATCGCCTGGCAGACCGCGTGGTTCGAGGATTTCGCCCTGGAAGACGTGGTGCGCCTCTGCGCCAAGTACACGGTGAACCGTATGCTGGACCGCGACGACTTCGCCACCCGCTACGGCGGCGGCCAAGCCGTCTCCGTGGTGGAATTTTTATATCCCCTGCTGCAAGCGTACGATTCGGTGGCCATCGAGGCCGACGTGGAACTGGGCGGCACCGACCAGTATTTCAACTTCCAGGTGGCCCGCGACATCATGCCCGCCCACGGCCTGCCGCCGCAGCAGTTCCTCACTTGGCCGCTGCTGGTGGGCACCGACGGCACGCGCAAGATGAGCAAGAGCTACGATAACTACGTGGCGATCACCGACCCGCCGCACGACATGTACGGCAAGGTGATGTCGCTCTCCGACGACGTGATGCGCGCCTACTTCGAGACGCTGACGGACATTCCTATGGCTTCGCTGGATGAGATGTTTGCGGAGATGGCTGCGGAGAAAAAGAATCCCCGCGACGTGAAAGCCCAACTCGCCCGCGAAATCGTGACCCAGTTCCACGATGCCGCCGCCGCTGAGTCCGCCGAGGCCGAGTTCATCCGCATGTTCCGCCAGGGCGCTTTACCAACCGACATCCCGGAAATCCCCCTAAACGACGCCCTGCTCCAGTCCCAAACCATCGTGGACGCCCTTATCGCCACTAACCTCGCGAAAAGCCGCTCCGAAGCCCGCCGCCTGGTCCAACAAGGCGCCGTCCGCCTGGACAACACCCGCGTCACCGACACCAACACCCCCTACACCCCCAAAGCGGGCCAAATCTTCCAAGTCGGCAAACGGAGATTTGGTAAGGTGGCCGATTGAGTTTGCAAGAGAACCCCAATGGAAGTGTAGTCCTAGACCTTGATGCAGCAGTACAAAGCGGTTGAATGGGGCATAATAGCGAATACATGGTCGCTACATTCATGCGTATAGGGTGAACAGAAACTAGGGTGATATGCAAGTAGGGTTCTCAAAGCTAACGATCGCCGACCTGGCTGCGGTAGATACCCTAATGAAGCGCCACAGCCAGACTCTCGGCTTTCTGCCGGCTGAAGCTCTCCGTGATCACCTGGATAGGGGCGGCGTGCTGGGCGCTAAGGTTGACGATAATCTAGCTGGTTACCTTCTCTACTGGTCCAATTCTCAACGTTTTCGCATTACACAACTCTGTGTATCGGAAGATTTCAGAGGCAGGGGTATCGCGAGGCAACTCCTTGAGAGGCTAAAGGACTCCGCCAATACGCAAACCGCCATAGATCTTAATTGCCGTCGCGACTTTCCTGCAAATGACATGTGGCCGAAATTGGGCTTTGTAGCTATTGGCGAGAAGCCAGGGCGTTCCATGGCTGGACACCTTTTGACACATTGGCATCTCGCCTTACATTCAGATCATCAGCCGGAATTAGAGTTGTTCAAGGCGCAGACTTCAGACGAGGCTCTTGACGTCATCATCGACGCCCAAGTGTTCTACCACTTTTTCGAGCCGGACAGTGGAGAGACAGCGACATCTAAGGCGCTGCTTGCTGACTTCCTGATCGATTCACTAAACCTTTGCATCACCGATGAGTTACTCAACGAGATTGATCGCAATGACGACCCTGAACAGAGAGGTCTAAACCGAGCAAGAACTGAAAAGTTCCTGCAAGTTCAGCCAAAGCTGGACATGGTCGAGTACTGTGCTAACCGTTTGAAGCAAGTCCTGCCCAGCAACAACCCCAGTCGAGAATCCGACATCAGGCATTTGGCAAAGGCAGCCGCTTCCGACGTGAACATCTTTGTCACCAGGGATCAAGGCTTGTTGAAAAAAGCGCCAGCAATCGCTCACTTAGTAAACCTCCAGGTTCTGTCTCCAACCGAGTTGATAGTCCAGATGCACCAGCTTACTGAAGCGCAGTCCTACAGTCCTGACCGAGTCGCCGGTCTTCGTCTTGGATGGCATCGCTTCAAGCAAGAGGACTTTCGCTCTTTTCCGCACGACTCTTTTCTCAATGAAGGAGAACAGCAACGAAGATTTAGGGAGGTCTTGGGACGCTTCCTCGCCAGTCCTGATCGTTATACGTGCGAGTTGCTGAAAGATGGTGACGATGTTGCCATCGTCCGAACCATACGGAATGACTCACCTGGGACCATTAGCTTACCCCTGGCCAGAGTAGCGAATTCGACGAACCGAACTCTTTTCGGTAGATTCTTGATTGCAGATACTCTTGCCAAGGCCGTGGAATTGAATCAGGATGTTGTTGAAGTTAGTGCATCGTCAGTCTCACCCTTCCTAATGCCAGAACTCTTGGAGATGGGTTTTACTTCACGTGCCGATGGACTCGTAAGGTTCTGCTTCTCAAGCTCCCTAAGCCGTTCTGAGGCACTGGAGCGGATTGCAGAACTTTCACCAGAATCAAGAACAGAATACGAAGCAATGTGTGACTTGGAGCTAGAAACACATTGCTCACCCTTGTCTCTTGCCCTAGAGCAGAACCACTTCCTTATACCAATCCGCCCCGCTTATGCACTCCACTTATTTGACAGACAGCGGTCAGCTAATGATCTCTTCGGAGCAGACATTACCGTATTGCTGCGTTGGAGCAACGTTTACTATCGCGCGAATACATTCCATAGGATGCTTAGACCCCCAGCACGCCTTCTCTGGTACGTAAGCGATCAAAAGCAAGTAATTGCCGTGTCTCGCCTTGACCAAGTTACGATAGACACACCCAAAGAACTTTGGAGGAGATTCAAGAGATTCGGTGTGCTTGAATGGAATAACCTCTATGAGATGTGTAATCGTAATATGTCAACAAAACTGATGGCGCTTCAATTCTCTCACACGTTCCTCTTTCGAGAACGAATTCCGTTAAGCAGGATCAGAGCGGTCTACGAAGGTCATGGAAGAGGTGTAAACCTGCAAGGGCCATCAAAAATGTCACCGGAAATCTTCCAAGAGTTGTTTCAGTTAGGGTATCCGCACCACTAGCACCACAATGAGACCACTATTCATCTCTCTAAAGCCACACTATGCCGACCTAGTGTTCGAAGGCGAGAAGAAGGTCGAACTCCGGCGTCGTATTGTGTCCCAGATAGAGAACAGCTATGTGTTCATTTACGTTTCCAGTCCAACTATGGAACTGCGCGGAGGTTTTCGAGTGGGGCAAGTGTGGTCAGGACCACCAGAGGAAGTTTGGCGAAGCGTACATGGTCTTGCGGCAATTGACAAGGAGGACTTCGATACCTACTTCGAGGGACAGTCCACTGCGCACGCTTTGGAAATCAAAGATGTCTGGGAATACGAGGAACCAATTGGGCTTAGTGTGCTACGCGAACTCTTTGACAGTTTTGTTGTCCCTCAGTCTTGGCGATACCTCAAGACTGAAGAGCACGAAGCGTTTCGGCAAATCGTACGGCGCGCAAGCAAAGAACCAGTGACGGTCAATTCTAATACATAGACTTGTATAAATGACCAAACCTACCGTTTCAAATCGCGCTATCCTTGGCAGTGCTTCTTCCTACGCTTATCGCCGTGACAGAAGTTGGGGACGGGACAGGCATTGCGAGCGACAATGGCACGAGTGTGACAGCACCGGAAAGCCTGGGATCACGCTTTACGCTTGCCAACATGCTCTCTGATGATCTTCTTCACATATTCCGGCGTCGTCACTCCCTCTTTCTCGGCAATTTGGGAAGTGCGGTCAAAGTCATCAACCTCGTCTCCCTTCCAGGCAATATCGATCCTGCGATCCGCTTCAAGCGCCACGTGGGAGTACGATTCAGGGCTGGCCCAATAGCAAGAAGCGCAGTTGTCCGGCTTCTTTATGGTTCGCCAGTTATCGCAATGCTCGCACGACCATGACTTTGCTCGGTTGCAGGAACCGCACACCAGCATGTATGCATCCGCCTGTCTCTCCTCCGCATCGGAATCTCCGACCACCTCGAAAGGAATCCGATGGTCTATTTGCAGGTATCTTGATTCATACTTTTCCAGACAAATGGCGCACCTGTTCTCATTCTCTTCAAGAAGCCTATCCTTAAATTCCTTTGAGAAAGTTCTGCGACCGCCGAGTTTTCCTGCTTCAAGGAGCCCAAGGTCCCCAAAGCGATATGCGGCTATTCTTTGCCCCTCTGAGTTTTGCACGTAGAACGTCTCAAGCGGGATACCGTTCTCGCGCACGTCGCGGGCCGCTCGCGGCGGATGGTTATAGCCGTAGAGAACCTCTAGTTCTTCGGTTGTGATGTGTCCATGCTCAAGAATGTGGTCGATTACGGTTCTCGCACGTCTGCCCGTGACCGACTTGAGCCGCTCGAGAAACGCTTTCGGGTAATCTGTATCCGGCATCTCAACTTCCTGACAAGGAAAGTTGCTTAGAAAAAGCCTGTGGTTGGCTGGATGCGGTGATGTCAATTCTGTTGAACAAGGCGGGTGATAAGTAGAGCGACTCATACGTCTTCGTCGCTCTGCCGAGCAGCGTTCCCTGAGACGACCGGCCGGCATCGATCTCCAGGCGCGTCAACCGCAAGGATTTCGGCAGTATTTCGCCGTAACTCTTTTCGCTACTTCTACCGTCGTAGCTGACGATGTACGAGGTCTCTCGCCGATTGAGGTTGCTCAACGTCTCTATGAACTCATCCCGATCAATGCCCTCCACGTAACGCGGATCGCGGTCATTGGACACCCCTTGATAAGGGGGATCCATGTAGACAAGATCTGAAGGCAAGAGGTTGCCAAGCACTTCTCGATAGTCACCGCATGTAAGAGCCGTCCTACCGTTAAGCAGCAACGAAGCGCCGATCAGGTGCCGTCGCATGGTTGCGGGATGAGCGCCCTTTCTGCGGTTGTCGGGGCTTTGATTGAACTCTCCATTCGCGTTGTAGCGTATGGAGGCTTTCACGCAGCGAGCAAGCAGGTACAGGAAGCAGTCCGGACTGGGAGACTCATTGAACCTGCTTCGAATGCGATTGTAGTATTCTCTCTCACGTCCAAGCTGGGCATGCCAAAACTCTTCATACCGATCTGCCAGCGCATCGGGGCGCAACAGTATCTCCTCCCACAGGCTCATGAGGGCGCTGTTGACATCGTTGAGCACGATGTCTTGCGCCTTGCGGTCATGCGCCGCCGCTAGCGATATAGCCGCTGAACCCGCAAAAGGCTCTATCAGTCTCACGTTTGAGTCGTCTGCGGGAAAATACGGCAAGATGAACCGCGCGATCGACCGCTTGCTGCCCTGATACGGTATCGGGTGTGGAACGCTCAAGCGACGTCTCCTCACGCGCGAAACTTGATAGGTTTTTGAAGAGAGACCGGTGACAATCCAGCCACTGTCGATGCGTGGTCTCAAGAGAATATCAAGCGCACGCTGCTCTTTGCTCGCTTCACGCCTACTACGTCAGTATATTGCCTGCCAGTCCCGCGCTGCAAAATGCGCCCGTTGGACTGAAGGCACATTCTGCATCCACTTGCCTATCACTCTTTGCTAGGCATTTCGCCTTTCTGCCGCTCTGGGCCCGGGCGGAAGTTGGGGACCTCCAGCAGCGTAGTCCCCTGTTCTATCGAGTCGGCGGCGAGGATGGCGGGGGCGGCGGTGTCGATGGCTTGGTAGACGTCGAATTCGAGTGGGGTTTTGCCGAGGACGGCGTCGCGGAAGGACGCGTGGACGTAGTAGTCGGCGTCGCCGTGGCCGCTGCCGCGGGCGGCGGGTGGCGCGTCGGTGCGGGCGTGGCCCCAGTCCATCTCCGCCATGTCGTGCATCTGGCCGTCGGCCAGCCACATCAGCGGTTTGCCGCCGCCGCTGCGCTTCCATTCCAGCACCCCGTTCGTGCCCGCGATATGGAACCAGTGGTGGCCCATGCCGTGGGAGACCGGCTGGGTGAAGCCGCAGACCAGCCGCAGGATGGCGTCTTTTTCCGTTTTCATCAGCGCCGCCTGCACGTCCGGCTGGCCGATCTCCGGGTGCGAGTAGCTGGGCGCGCCGGTGCTCATGGCGGTCACGCTCACCACCCGGTCGTCCAGCACTTTCAGGAGCGGGCTGAGTTCGTGGGGCAGGTAATGAATCGGCGGCATGGTGTGGAGCCAGGTCGGCCGCGCGTCCGGCTTGTCCGGCAGGTCTTCCACCGCCGCAAACTCGCCTGAAGCGGGATTCTGGAAGAACTGGCGCGTGCCGTAGTAGCCGATGTACTGCCCCTCGCAGAACGTGACGCGGCCCAGCCGACCCGCCTGCACGAGGTCCCGCCAGGCGTCGATGTAGCCCCAGAAGCGGGTCTGCTCGCCAAGCTGGTAGACCAGGCCCGACCGCTCCTGCGCCAGCACGATGCGCCAGCAATCCTCCAGGGTGTGCGCCGCCGGCACCTCGCTATTCACGTGCTTGCCGGCCTCCAGCGCCATGGCCGCCAGCGCGCCTTGCTCCCGGCAGCGCACGGTCACGGCCACCGCGTCCACGCGGGAATCGCCCAGCATGTCTTCGTAGTTGGCGTAGGCGTTCACGCCATCGCGGGACTCCAGGGCGTCCAGCGCGCGTTGGTGCAGCGCGGCGATCGGATCGCACAGCGCCGTGACGCGGTAGCCCTCGATGCGTTCCAGGATGCGCAGCCAGTGCAGGCCGCGATGACCGAGTCCGACCAGGCCGATGCGAATTTCATCCATGCTCGTTGCTCGCTTTTCGCTTGCGTGTATGTGTATGCGCTATCGAGCGCGGCGCCGCCCGCGTTCGCTCTTCACGATTCTGCCCCCAGCTTTCACCCTCACCCTCTCCCTGAGGGAGAGGGGATAGGGGATGTATTCTATGATCGACTTCACGTGTCATTCCGAACGGAGCGCAGCGGAGTGAGGAATCTAAAACGCAGCCCTGCAAAACCAGCATCTCTAGATTCCGCGAACCTTGTTCGACGCTCCGCTCGGAATGACATTTACATACCCCTATCAGCAGCGGGAGAGGGGACTGTTCGCGTCCCGGCGGGGCGGCTGCAGCATCGAGGGTAGCACAGGCTGGCTGGCGGCGCTCAATTGGATGCCCGCATCCGCCGGTACTCGTCAGGCCAATTCTCGTTTGGCCGGTTATCGTCGGACCGGTTGCTCTTCCTGGCCTTTGCCCCCTGCAAGCGGGCGGCGAGAATGCCGGCCAGCAAGCCAAAGAGATGGCCTTCCCAGGAGATATAGGCGTTGGTGGGCAGCACACCCCACACCAGGCCGCCGTAGAAGAACAGAGTAACCAGGGCGATGAGAATCGACCCCAGGCTGCGCTCGTACCAGGCGCGCGCCACCAGGTAGCCGAAGTACCCGAAGATGAGGCCGCTGGCGCCAATGTGGTAGCCCATCCGGCCCACAAGCCATACCGCCGCGCCGCCGCAGAGGATGATCACGAGCGACGCGCCCAGGAACGCCCGCCGGCCGCGCACGGCCACCAGCCCGCCCAGCACCAGAAACGGCAGCGTGTTCACCAGCAGGTGGCTGAGATTGGCGTGCAGGAACGGGCTGAACGCGATGCCGCGCAGTCCCTTGAGGGTGCGCGGCACTATGCCCCACGTGTTGAGGTGATGCCCCGTCAGGAGATTGGCCGCCTCCACCGCCCAGAGCAGGGCAACGGCCCCCAACACGAGCAGCAGGTTGTCCTTCAGTTGCGCGACCATCGGATACGGCGTCTCCGCTAGCGGTTGCGGCATCCCCGCCGACGACTGCGGCGTCCCCGCCAACGGTTACGCGCCGCCTCTGCCGGGATACGTCAGTTCCGCCACGCCGGACTTATCCAGTTCGCCCAGGCCCATGTCGATCATCCGGTCGTACTGGGCTTTCGTCGCCTTGGCCAGCGGCAGGGCAAGGCCGGCGGCGTCCGCCAGATCCAGCGCGATGCCGGAGTCCTTGGAGGCGTGGGCCGCGGAGAAGTAGCACTCGTGGTCGCGGGCTTCCATGTCCTCGCCGTCGGTTTCCAGCACCCGCGAGTTCGCGCCGGTCTGGGAAAACACCTCTTGCAGCATCCCGCTATCCAGTCCCAGCGCCTCGCCCAGGCCCAGGCCCTCGGCCAGACCCGCCGTGTTGATGTTCATCACCATGTTCACCAGCGCCTTCACCTGGGCGGCCGTGCCGGCGGCGCCGACGTAGCGCAGCGAGACGCTCATCGTATCCAGCAGCGGCCGGGCGCGCTCGAAAGCCGCCTCAGCGCCGCCGCACATCAGGTAGAGCGTGCCCTCGCGCGCCTGGGTGATGCTGCTGGCCATGCAGGCCTCCAGGCTTTGCGCGCCGGCCGCCGCCGCGCGGGCTTCCACGTCCACGTGCACCTGGGGCGTGATGGTGGCGCAGTTGATGAAGAGCGTGCCGTCCGCGCCTTGCAGCAAGCTGTCGCCCTCTTCCGCGAAGATCGCGTACATCGCCCGGTCGTCGGTGACGACGGTGATGACGGTATCGGCCAGGCCGGTCACCTGCGCCAGCGAACCGCAGGCCTCCGCGCCGATCTCCCCGGCAAGTTCCTGGGCGGCTGGGCCGTTCGTATCGTACACGGCGGTAACGGCGTAGTCCTCGTCATGCAGGTGGCGGGCGATGTTCGCGCCCATGCGGCCCACGCCGACCACGCCAACCGATCCAAAGTCGTTTCCCATGACCTTTTCCCTTTCGGTCCGCGCTCAGCGCGGCTTAACAAAACGCCGTTCGGCCCCCGTGGTGGTCGGGCCGAACGGCGCTTGCAGTCTTTCCTTATGCGTACGTTAGCCGCTGATCGAGCTGTGCAGTTCCTGCCAGTCCTCCAGGGCGTTGAGGCTCACCGCGTCGGTGATGGCGCCGTCGTTGGCAAGGCCCGTGGCGTCGCAGATGCCGCCCACCACGTCGTCGCCGTGATTGTAGCCGCGAATCGCGGCGTTGCTGGCGTCGATAGTCTCCGCCGCAATGCTGCCGCCGTTCTGGTCCACTACCCACTGCTCGAACTCAAGGTAGTTCGGCTTATTGGAGCGCAGGTAGTCCAGGGCCGCGTCGCGGTCGACGCCGAGGCCGTCCAGCACCATCTGGTCGAAGCCCGCGCCGCACTCGTCGTAGTCGTCGGGCAGCAAGCCATTGGCCGCCAGCGTGACCTTCAGCCACAGGCGGGGCAAGTGGATTGCTCCCAGGGGTCCGGCTTCGCCCGAACCAATCAGGGGTACGACCTTGTCTGCCATCGCTTTTCCTCCTTAGAGCGCTGCCGCTATGCCGCAACGAATGCCGAACACAACACGTCTCCTCGTATCGGAATCACTATAGCCGTCCAGCGGTAGCACTGTCAACACCGGTGGTATGGTGTTGGCAGGGCGCCGGTAGCGTAGGTTTGTAACCTGCGCCCGGCGCCGGCGGGGGACAAGAAAAATGCGAACGGAATGGATTGACCCAACGGAATACGCAGGTTACGCGCACTTCCCGTGCGAACCTGCGCTACCGGAGAAACGAGCGTAGTTTTCATTCTCACCGCGTTTAATGCGACAACATTAGGGACGAGCCCCCGCGCTACGGTGACGCACCTGATTGCGACCGTCTTGGTAGCGTAGGTTTGTAACCTGCGCCGCTGGGGAGGCGGGGGACGAGCCCCCGCGCTACGGTGACTCCTCGCCGCCTCCGCCTTGGTAGCGTAGGTTTGTAACCTGCGCCCGGCGGGGAGGCGGGGGACAAGCCCCCGCGCTACGGTGACTCCTCGCCGCCAGGGCGCGTATCCGTTCGTCCTGAGCGCGTCGAAGGATGAACGGATACGCGCACACGCGCCCTAACACTTCCAACTGCGGCCGGATGAAGATGAACCGACACTCACGCACACGCGCACTCAGACGTCCGGGTGCAACCGAACGACAGTAAACCCATACTCACGCACACGCGCCCCTACACGTCCAGGTGCGGCTGGATGAGGTCGTCCAGGGTTTCGCGGCGGCGGATGAGGCGGGCTTTGCCGTCGTTTACCAGCGCCACTGCCGGGCGCGGCACCAGGTTGTAGTTGCTGGACATCGCCAGGCAGTACGCGCCGGAACTGGGCACGGCAATCAGGTCGCCGGGTTCGAGCCTGGGCATTTCCACGTCCTTGAAGAGCACGTCGCCGCTTTCGCAGTAGCGGCCGGCGATCGTGACCGTCTCCTCCGCCGGGTCGTTCATGCGGTTGCCCACCAGCACCGTGTAGGCCGCGTCGTAGAGCGCCGGACGGATGTTGTCCGCCATGCCGCCGTCCACGGCCACGTACTTGCGCACGTCCGGTATGGTCTTGCTGGAGCCGACCGAGTAGAGGCCCACGCCGGCCTGGCCCACGATCGAGCGTCCCGGTTCCACCACCAGGCGCGGCAGATCCCAGCCCAGGGCAGCCATGCGGTCTTTCACCGTAGCCGTCACCGTCTGCGCCAGGTCTTCGATCGGCGGCGGGTCGTCGGCGCCGGTGTAGCGGATGCCCCAGCCGCCGCCGGGCGAAAGCTCCTGCACGCTCAGGCCGTACTTGTCCGCCATTTCCCGCGCGAACTCGATGAGCAGGTCGAGCGTGTCCACGTAGGGTTCGATGTCGAAGATCTGGCTGCCGATGTGGGCGTGGATGCCGATCAGATCCAGGTGCGGCGCGGCCTGTGCCCGCGCCACGGCCTCCTCCGCCTGGCCGATGGGCAGCGCAAAGCCGAACTTGGAATCGAGCGCGCCGGTCTTGATGTAATCGTGGGTGTGGGCCTCCACGCCCGGGCCGATGCGCAGCAGTATGCGCGCCGGTGCGCCTGCCTCTCCCGCAATCGAGTTGAGCAGGTCGATTTCATGAAAATTGTCCACCACAATGCGGCCCACGCCGGCTTCCAGCGCGTAGGCAAGCTCTTCCGGCAGCTTGTTATTGCCGTGGAAGTAGATGCGTTCCAGCGGAAAACCGGCGGCCACGGCCACGGCGATTTCGCCCGCCGAGACCACGTCCAGCCCCATGCCCTCTTCCGCGGCGATCTTCACCACGTGGGGGTCCGAGTAGGCCTTACTGGCGTAGAGCGGCAGCGCGTCGGGATAATTGGCGTTCAGCGCGTTCACGTAGCGGCGCATGTTGGCGCGCAGGGTGGCTTCGTCGTAGATGTAGAGCGGCGTGCCGAATTCCCGCGCCAACTCCGTGACGGGCACGCCTCCAATGGCGAGCACGCCGCCGTCCGACACTTCCGCCGAAACCGGCAAGACCTGGTCTGCTACTTCGATCATCTATTCCTGGCTCCTGCTTGAGTGATTCCAATGAGAAAATGTCCCCTTTATGGTACCGCACTCGCCTTGGTAATGTGTACAATTCAACCAAGTGCATCGAGGCGCTAACGTGTTTGAAAAGCCAGCGCCGTCTTGGGAAGAGCTGCGGTGGCAATTGGGCTGTGCTTCCGCACACACAGGGGCTACAAGGAAACCACCTTAGCACGAAAAGGCAGGACAATGCGGCATCCAAGCCGAATTGCGTTGTTGATTCTGGTGTTCATACTTTGGATCGCCGTCACAGGCTGCGCCTTAGCGCCAAGCGAACGTTCGCCGGTGATCAATGAAGCGGCGGAAAGTCCCGGCGCCAAAGGTGAAGCGCAGGCGGCCCACGGCATGGACTGCCCCATAAGCGTTCCCAGCATTGCGACGCCGCCGGATTCAGACTACCGCGACCCGCTGCCGCCCGGCCTCTATTTCGTTAGCGATGACAAGGCGATCTGGGCGGTGGTAGCGCCCTGGCGGCAAGGCAGCCAGAAGGTGCTCTGGATCAAGCCGGTCGGCTCGAAATTGGCGGTGCAAGGACGCCGCCTGGACGGTGACGCCGCCCCGCTCTGGGCCGCGATTCCCGAGGGGTACGCCGGTGACTTTCAGGCGAGCACGCTGATCTTCCCCACCGCCGGCTGCTGGGAGATCGAGGCCCGCGCCAACGCCAGTGTGTTGCGCTTCGTGTACTACATTAAGCCCCAGCCGGAGCCTGAACCGGCGCCGGCGTGCGCGCAGATCAGCGACGTGGTCAAGCCGGACAGGGTGTTCATCGTGGGCCGTGTCGAGCGGCGCGCGTTGGGGCCGAACCAACGCTGGGCGTGGCAGGTGGTGCGGGTTGACCGTTCGCTGTACCCCTATTCGTTATACCGGGAGCAGGTTAGCCCCGGCGCCGTGCTCACGATACTCCAGGACGGCGAGCGCGAACCGCTGCTTGCCCAAGGTGAAGATTACGTGCTGGCGCTGCGCGGCGATCCGTGGCGGCTCGTGTGCCCGCAGCAGACCCTGGCCGGGATTGACGACACGCAGGCGCCCGCCCGCCTGGCGCCGGTCGCGCCGGCGCAATCGCTCTGGACGGGTGAAACGGTGGCGGCAATCGAGGCCCAGATCACGGCGGCGCAGCGCGCGCAGCGTTAGCAGCGCGCGCAACCAGGCCAATGAGCGGCTGCCGCCCCGGCAGGGCGCAAGCGGCGCATTGACTCAGGTCCTGCGTGCGGCGAACCTTACTCCGTCCGCGACGCGGCGATTGCAATCGTCCAACTCAGACGTCATGCTGCATTACACTCATTGCTTTTATAGTATGTGTATTTGCATATTTCTATGGTATACTTTGGTGAAGGCAGCAAGGACTGGAGAGCCATAAGGAAGGGAGCGGAGCATGACGCGCTTGAAACTGCGTGTGAGCATCTTGGCGGCATTGGCCTTCTTACTGGTCTTGTCGAGTTGCGGCTACGTAATGGTGGAAACGCCGGCGCCAGCGCCAGCGGAGCCGCCCAGCGCCCGCGACGTGACGCTGGCATACGTGCAGAAGGCGATCGAACGCTACGAGCAGGACGGGCTGGATGCGGTAATCGAGTTCTACGGTAGCCGTGAGAGCATAGAAGATGATCGGAGCCTGATGCTGCTGCGCGCCGGTGAGCAAACGGTCTTGACCACCTCGATATATCGGGCAATGATAGGGACATCCGCGTTCAGCGGACCTAACACGCCGCTTGGGCGCGGCTTCGCCCAAGCCACCGCGGAAGGGTACTGGTTTCAGGGCTTCACCCTGAATCCGCAGACCGGCGAGCAAGAGCCGGGCGAGTTTGTGGCCATATTGCACGAGGGACTGATCTTCGTCTCGACCCACGCCGTCTTGAGGAAGAACCTGGCCGAGGCCACCAAGGACTACGTAGAGCGCGCGATAAGCTTCTTCGACCGCGAGGGGCTGGACGCAACGATAGCGCGCTACAACAGCCGCGAGAGCCTGGAGGGGCAGTTCTATCTGTTCCTCATCGGCGCAGATGACAATTACCTGGTCCATCCGATCTTCCCCCACCTGAAGGATACGGACATCAAGAACGTGGTGGGCTCCGACGGCTACGAGTTAGGCAAAGAGATTGCCAGGGCTACGGCGGAAGGCCACTGGGTGGACTACCTGTGGCCGCATCCGATCAGCGGGCTGGAAGAGCCGAAGAGTTCGTGGGCTATCCGCCATGCCGGCTTGATCTTTGCCTCCGGCTACTATACGCCGGATGAGGATGCGGAAGCGCCAGTCTGGCAGAACGCTGATCCGCATGAATACACAGTAACCTACGTTCAGAATGCAATTGAGCGCTATGAGCGCGTCGGTCTGCAGGCCTTCAAGCACTACTACCAAAGCGTGGCCAGCTTCGAAGGCCAGTGGTATCTCTTCGTGACGAACGCCGACGACATCTACATCGTGCATTCGCTCTTGCCGCACTTGCTCGGCACGGACATCAAGCAGGTGGTGGATTCTACCGGCTACGAACTGGGCAAGGAAATTGCCAACGCCACGGCGGAAGGGCATTGGATCGAGTACCTGTGGCCGCACCCCTTCACCTTGCAGGACGCGCCCAAGATAGCGTACGCGGTACGGCACGACAATCTCATCTTCGCATCAGGCTACTATCCGCTGTCTGACCCCGAAGCGGCCACGCGGGCGTACATAGAAAAGGCCATCGCCTACTATGATGAACACGGCCTCGAGGCCACGGTGGAATACTACAATAGCGTCGAGAGCATCGAGCAGCAGTGGTTCTTGGAGCTCAGGAATAGCGACGGCATCATCCTCACGTACGCGATCGCTCCCAAAGTTGTCGGCTCACACTCCAGCAAGACCGGCACGCCGGAAGGGACGTGGTACGTACTGGATGCGGACAATCCGCAAACGCCCGAGAAGGATAAGCAGCGCCTCTTGCTCATCTTGCACGACGGCCTCCACTTCGGCGCGGGCTACTTCTTCTCCGAATAGGCGGCTTCACGCGAGCGAATCTTGCGGAGTTGGCCCCCACGCGGGCGCGGCGGCGTGCCCAAAGTCAAGCAAGCCTCCCGGGGGGAAGCCTTTCTCGATAAGGCTGCCCCCGGGAGGCTTCCCGCAGCCGGATGACTCTGCCAAGCCGCCACCCTACCTCAGGCGGCCTGGCGTTACCGGGAGCGCGGCGTTTCACCCCAGACCCAACAACTGGCGTAGTCGTCCTGCGTCTGCGCGCCGCTGCTGGCCAGCGGATCGCCGATGTCGATCCAATCGAACCACTCATCGTCCGCCGCCGTCACGTTGCACCCGTACAGCCCCATCGACTGGAACGTGCCTTCATCCGGTATGTATTGCCACTCCATGCTTTCCGTGAAGCGGAAGATGCGGTCGTCGGTGCCGTCGTAGAGGCGCACCATCTGGCCCACGGCCGGGAACCGCTCGTCCATCTGGATTGCCACCACCACGCACACGGGCACGGTGAACCGCGTGTTCACGATCGGCCACGGTATCTCGAAGATCAACGGGTCGTCCGGGTCCACCCACACCCGCACCACGCGGCCGTCGCCCTCGTAGCGCACCACGCTGTAGGTCTGCCCCAAAGCGCCGTCGCGGATGAAGCCCTTTACCTCGATGCTGCCGTCGATACTGAGCGTGCCAATCTCGATGTCCAGATCAGCGCCGCCGTCGTGCCGGTCCAGGTGCAGGATCTTGCCGAAGTCATGCGCCGTAGCGCAGGCATAGTCTCCTGTCGGCGGATTCGGCGCCGGCACATACGGCGGCGAGGGATTCGGCGCCGTTGGCGGCAAGATTGGCGGCGTCACATCCGTCGGCGTAGGCGGCGGCGGCGGCGGCGGGAATGCCGTCGTGCCTTCGCCGCTGGCCGACCAGCCGCTGCTGCCTTCGTCGTTCCAGGCCTTTACTTGCATCTGATAGGTAGTGCCCGCTTTCAGGCTCGTCAGGGCGGTGGCCGTCCCCGTGCCCATGAAGACCAGGGGAATCCAACTGCTCACGCCCTTCTCCCGATACCGCAGGGAGTACTTCGTGAGCGGCGGCTTGCCCGTCATGTCCGGCGCGGTCCACGAAGCGTCCAACTGGCTCAGCGGCATGCCGGCGTTCTGCACCAACGTCGGCGCGTCCGGCGTGTCCGGCGGCTCGTCCACGTCGGTCACGTTGATCGTCACCGCAATCGTATCGTCCACCACCGTGTCCGCGTTGCCGTCAGCGTTCTTGCGGTCGCTGACGCCCACGGTCACGCTGTAGGTCGTCTTGCCGGACTCATAGTCCAACACCGTGCCGCTGCCGACCGTAATCTGGCCGGTGGACGCATCGATGGCGAACTTGCTCGCGTCCGTCCCGCTCAGGCTGTAGGTCAGGCTGTCGCCGTCCTTGTCCGTGGCCGTCACCGCAGACCCCACGCTCGTGCCCGCCGGCGAGTTCTCGGCGATGCTGCGCGTTGCCGGGCCCGGGAAGGTCGGGCCGTTGTTGGACGGCGGGCTGGCGGTCGTGCCCTCACCGCTGTCCGACCACGCGGACGTGCCCTCGGCGTCCGTGGCCTGCACCTGCACTTCGTACGTGGTGCTGGCCGTCAGTCCCGTCAGGACCGTGCTGGTCCCGTTGCCGGTGAAGGCGTGGGAGGTCCAGCCGTTCGGATTCGCCGTGTTCTTGACGCGGTAGCGGACGTTGTAGTCCGTCACGCCGTCCGGATGGTTGGAACTCGGCTCTATCCACGAGACGTTCAACTGCGTCATGGGACTGCCCGGGTTCTGGGCCACCGCCGGCGCGTCGGGCGTTTCCGGTCCGCCCAAGTCGGTGACGTAGATGGTGACGCTGATGGCGTCGTGATGGCTGGCCGCCGTGACCTCATCGCCACCCCCGCCCAGTAGCGCTCCGGCGAACAGGCTGAATGTGAAGCCGGCTACCGTGTACCCATCGCCACTCACGCCGCCGTTCACGCTCGCTTGCTCGGTGGCGACGACGTTGACGCTGTAGGTCGTCCTGGTCTCGTAGTCCAGCGTCGTCCCCGACTGCACCGTAATCTGCCCGCTGGCCGCGTCGATATTGAACAGGCCGGCGTCGCTGCCCGTCAGGCTGTAAACCAGCGTGTCGTCACCGCTCTTGGCCACCACCGCGGCCCCGACCGCAGTGCCGGCCGGCGCGTTCTCGGTGACGGAGCGCGTGGTCGCGTCGCCCGGGAACTCCGGTCCATCGTCCGGCGGTTCCGGCGTCGGCGTGGTCGTCGGCGTCGGTGTTGCCGTCGGTACCGGCGTAGCGGTTGGTACCGGCGTAGCCGTCGGTACAGGTGTGGCCGTTGGTACCGGCGTAGCTGTCGGTATAGGCGTGGCCGTTGGTACCGGCGTCGGCGTGGCCGTCGGTAGCGGTGTCGGTACTGGTGTCGGTGTTGCCGTCGGTAACGGTGTCGGCGTCGGTACTGGCGTCGGTGTTGCCGTCGGTAACGGTGTCGGCGTCGGTACTGGTGTCGGTGTTGCCGTCGGTAACGGTGTCGGCGTCGGTACAGGCGTCGGTACAGGCGTCGGCGTGGCCGTCGGTATAGGCGTGGCCGTTGGTACCGGCGTAGCTGTCGGTACAGGTGTTGCCGTCGGTACAGGCGTCGGCGTGGCCGTCGGTAGCGGTGTCGGCGTCGGTACTGGTGTCGGTGTTGCCGTCGGTAACGGTGTCGGCGTCGGTACAGGCGTCGGCGTAGCCGTCGGTAGCGGCGTCGGCGTCGGTAACGGTGTCGGCGTGGCCGTCGGTAACGGTGTCGGCGTAGCCGTCGGTAGCGGCGTCGGCGTCGGTAACGGTGTCGGCGTGGCCGTCGGTAACGGTGTCGGCGTAGCCGTCGGTAGCGGTGTCGGCGTCGGTGTTGGCATCGGCGTCGGCGTCGGTGTTGGCGTCGGTGTTGGCGTCGGCGTCGGCGTCGGTGTTGGCGTCGGTGTTGGCGTCGGCGTCGGCGTCGGTGTTGGTGCAAGCGTCGGCGTCGCTGTTGGCGTTGGCGTCGGCGTCGGTGTTGGCGTTGGTGTCGGCGTCGGTGTTGGCGTTGGTGTCGGCGTCGGTGTTGGTGTCGGCGTCGGTGTTGGCGTCGGCGTTGGTGTCGGCGTCGGTGTCGGCGTCGGTGTCGGCGTCGGTGTTGGTGTCGGCGTCGGTGACGGCGTCGGTGTTGGTGTCGGCGTCGGTGTTGGCGTCGGTGTTGGCGTCGGTGTCGGCGTCGGCGTCGGTGTTGGCGTCGGCGTCGGCGTCGGTGTCGGCGTCGGCGTCGGTGTCGGCGTCGGTGTTGGCGTTGGCGTCGGCGTCGGTGTTGGCGTCGGTGTCGGCGTCGGTGTCGGTGTCGGCGTCGGCGTCGGAGTAGGCGTCGGCGTCGGTGTCGGCGTCGGCGTCGGTGTCGGCGTCGGCGTCGGTGTCGGCGTCGGCGTCGGTGTCGGCGTCGGCGTCGGCGTAGGCGTAGGCGTAGGCGTCGGTGTCGGCGTCGGCGTCGGTGTCGGCGTTGGAGTAGGAGTAGGTGTCGGCGTAGGTGTTGGTGTTGGCGTCGGCGTCGGTGTTGGCGTCGGGTCGGCGGCCGTCTTGGCCTCCGCGGTGTCCGACCACGGGCCGGTGCCCTCGTCGTTCTTGGCGCGCACCTGTGCCTGGTAGGTGGTGTCCTTCGTCAGGCTGCTGAGGGTCAGGGTCGTGGTCGTGCCGTTGAAGCCGGCGTCGATCCAGTTCGTGTCGCTCTTCTTCTTATACTGCACGTCGTAGTCAGTGATGTCCGGCTTGCCGGTCATGCTCGGGGCCGTCCACGACAGGTCGATTTCGCTCTTGGGTGCGGTCGTGCTCTGCGTCGCCGTCGTCGTGGGCTTGCCCGGCGGCTCGTTCACGTCGGTAATCGTGAACCTGATCGAGGGGTTGGCCGTGACGCCGTTCACCTTGTAGGTCGCGGTCCCCGTGATGGAGGTCGTGGTCTCGTAGTCGATGCTGGCGCCGCTCTTTACGTACAGCATGTCGTCAGTGGACCATTGGTTATTGTAGATGCTGAAGTACGTGGCGACGTCGCCGGAGAGGCTGATGCCGGACTGATTGCCCGACTGCCGGCCGACGTACACGTAGACGTTCCCGGTCGTGTTCTCCGCGATGGACTTGCCGTGGTAGCAAGACGCTTTCACGTCATAGTTGATCGTGGCGCTGAGCCCGCCTGGGTCGGTGGCGGTGACGACGATGCGCGTCGCCGTGTCGCTGGGATGCTTGAAATACGCTCTGAGAGAACTCAGCGTGCTGTTCGTATCCCACGAGATCATGTCCGCATTGGCGGAGGAGCCCGATAGTGTCAACGTGTCCCCGTCCGCATCGGTGAAGAAGTTGCCGCCTACCGAGTTCATAATTATGTATTGGCCGACGATGCACTCGCCTACGTCCTGATCGCGCGCCAGGGTGTCAAAGTTGGCGGTCGGCGCGCGGTTGGCGTCGGTCGTAACCGTGTCCGTATCCGACCAATCGCCGTACGTCTTCGTGTTGAACGCGTTGTTCCGCGCCCGTACCTTGAACTCGTACTCCGTGTTATCGTCCAGGCCGGTCACGTCGTAGCTGGAGGCGCTGGCCGATATGGAGTCAATCTCGGTGCTGCTGCCGCCCGAGGTCTTCTTGTAGGAGATGATGTACTCCTGGATGGCCTCGTTGCTGGGCCGCTTGGTCCAGGAGACCGTAACCGCGTACCGGGGGTTGGTGGAATGCTTGGCCGCCGAGACGCCTGCGACCTTGCCCGGCTTGGCCAGGGCGGTGGTGGCCTCGGTGGAGTTGGACCACTGGTGCGAGACTCCAAACTGCACGAACTGCAACTCCACCTGGTACGTGGTGCCGCTGGTCAGGCCGGAAAGGGTGGTGCTGGTGTTGCTTCTGCCCTGGTGGTACGTCTGCGACCAGGTGGTGCTGCCCTTCACCCGATGCCGCACGTTGTAGCCGTTGACGCTGAAGCCCGACCTGCTCCAACTCACGTTCAGCTTGGTCTGAGGATCGGTGGAGTGCTGGGAAACCGTGGGCGCGGGGGCCTTGGCGGCGGCCCACACCAAGCCCTCGACGGTGATGGAAAAGCTGAGCATGGCGGTGTCCGTGCCGTCGGTGGCGGTGTAGCGGTACGTGGCTGCCTCCGCCGCGGCGCTGGGCGTGCCGCTGACGACGCGCGTGTCGCTGCTAAAGGAAAGGCCGCCCGGCAGGGACGGGGAGAGGGCGTAGGTAAGGCCGCCCCTGCCGCCGCTGGCCGCGGGCAGCGTGAGATCCGCGATGGCCTCGCCTTCGACCCACTTCTGGTCCGCTACCGTTGCGCCATCGAAGGAGAGGTCGGGAACGGGCGTCGGGGTCGGTGTGGGTTCCGGCGTGGGTTCAGGGGTCGGCGTGGCCGTTGGTTCCGGCGTCGGCTCCGGTGTGGCTGTGGGTTCCGGTGTAGGTTCAGGCGTGGCCGTTGGTTCCGGCGTCGGCTCCGGTGTGGCTGTGGGTTCCGGTGTGGGTTCAGGCGTGGCCGTCGGCTCCGGTGTGGCCGTGGGTTCCGGTGTAGGTTCCGGTGTGGGGGTCGCCGTTGGCTCCGGCGTCGGTGTCGCTGTAGGCTCAGGCTTCGGGGTGGGCGTCGGCTCAGGGGTCGCCGTGGGTTCCGGTGTGGGTTCAGGCGTGGCGGTGGGTTCCGGCGTCGGTTCCGGTGTAGGCTTCGGCGTCGGCGTCGACTCAGGCTTGGGGGTTGGCGTCGGTTCAGGCGTCGGCTTTGGCTCAGGCGCCGAGGCCGCTATCAGACTGGCGTTCGTCCAGCCGCCGCTCGCGCTCACGCTTTCCGTCAACCCGGCCGCCGCAGTGCCCGCGCGCACGGCCGTGGGAAATATCAACAAACTTGCCGCAAGTACGGCCAGCGCCAACGCCGGCCACCGTACTCTGCGCTTCCGCGCGCTCTTCCCTCCAACCGGATCCATCCCGCTCATGACACGCTCCATAGCTTCCTGTGCCCTTGCCGAACTCTATCCCCTACCGCCGCGCTCGCTCTCGACCGCAATCCTGCCGCAAGCCTTCTCTCACGTCTCCTGCTTCGCATCGGCTTGCCGCGTCTTTTGGCGGGCGCGCGCTGGCGGCGCTACCTGCGAGCGTGCCGTCTCTTTCCGCGGCCACGCTCCGCCATTCCTGCTTACGTACGTTCCATCCTCGCTTGCCTCCGCGCTGTAACCGCTTGGCTAGTGCCGGCTACTTCCATGCCACTGCTCATGCGCGCTTCCGCCGCGCTCCAACCGGCGAACACTGGCGCTCCGTCCCGGCCAAAGGACGGAGCAACCGGTGCGGGGATGGAGGACGGCAAGGCGAGAGGCGGGAGCGGTGCCCCGAACCTCTCGGCCATGCGCGATATAATCTTGTTGTCCATCTGTTGCTCTCGCTGTACTGTGGCGCCTCTGATACTGTGCTATCTAATGTTCTTTGGTATCATCATGAATTAGTTTCGCTCACAAACTATTTTCAATAGAAACAATATCATGCCTGAAGAGATAGTGCAAGGGATTTGACGGGGAAATCAGAGAAAATTCGAGAGAATTGGAGAAAATCCGGGGAGTTTGCCCTACTCCCCCCACCCCGGCCCTCTCCCCAGGGAGAGCTGGCAGGGGTATGTGTTCTATGTCCGACTTCACGTGTCATTCCGAACGGAGCGCAGCGGAGAGTCGCTAAGAGCGCGGAATCTAAGGCTTTCGCTGCAAAAACGTCGGTTCTAGATTCCGCGAACCCTGTTCGACGCTCCGCTCGGAATGACACGTGCCTACCCCTGTCAGCCATTGAGGGGGAAGGTTGGGATGGGGGTGTAAAGGCTTGAAAACAGGCTATTCTTAGTTGTAAATGCGGTCTGGATTCCGGCTTTCGCCGGAATGACAGAGTTTTGCAAAGGTCTCCTCGGGGAGAGGGAGACTAATCGCGCGGCGTCGGGGTATCCGCGTCGGTGAACGGCATGAAGAAGGCGGCGTCCGGCGTGATTGCGCCGGTATCCTCTTCGGAGAGGAGCGTGCGCAGCAGGCGCGCCACCGGGGCGCTCCGGATGCGGCGCAGTTGCAGGCCGCCGCTGCCGGCGCTCAGGGGCGGGAGCGTGCACTCCCAGGCCACGCGGTCGTCCACGGTCACGAGATTGGCCGCCAGGGCGTTCTGCTCCGTCACCACCACGCCCACCTGCTCGCACACCCGCCGCGCCGCGGCCGACTGGGCGCGCTGCCCGCCGCGCAGGTCTTCCGGCGGCAGCGTGACCAGACGCACCGCGCCGCGCTCCAGCAGCGCGGACGGCAGCCGGCCCAACACGCGCTCAACGGTGTTCAGCGCCAGGTAGGGACTCCAGAGGGTAACGCCCCGCCGCGCCGTTTCCAGATCTTGCAACAGCAGGCTCCAGCCGTCGTCGTGCGCGCCCGCCGCTTGCGCAACGCGGGACAACGCCCCGGCGCGGTAGCTTGTTACCAGATCGCCCGCGGACGCCGCCCAACCGGCCTCCTCGGCGTCGCTCAGCATCCGCCGCAGGAGCGACCGCCCGCCAAAGGCGGCGCGCACGTGCTTGCCGTGCGCCACCAGCAGCAGCCGCTGCCGCGCCTGGGCGCAGACGCCGCTGAAGAGGGCGTGCGCCGGGGAATCCGGCCGGGAGTCGTCCAGCGCGGACCAGGTAAACCGGCCCGGCGCTTCCACCGTGTCCAGGATGACCGCGTCCGCCGCCCGGGAGGGCAGGCACGGCGGCGCGTAGATGCCGATGGCGTCGGTGAGTTGCCGGTCCCGCGCCAGGTGGAGCAGCAGCCGCGCCTGGGCCGCGTATGGCGTAATGAGCGCGATGGACGCCCCGGCGTCCGCCGCGCGCAACCGCTGCGCCAGCGCCACCGCGGTGAGGGCGCTGGCCGGATTCACCCGCCCGTGGCGCGGCAAAGCGGCGCACCACGGCGTGAGCACGCCGGTATCCACCAGCAACACGGGACTGGCGGCGGCCAACGCCTTTGCCAGCGGCGCTTGGCGGCGGCCCCGCGCCGGGGCGCGCCGCTCTTCCCCGCCTTGCGGCGCGGGCCGGTGTCTTGGCGCGTCCGGCGCGCCTTGCCCGCTGGCGCCGCCGGCCGCGCCGAGCCAGCCGGCAACGGTTTCGGCCAACGCGGGAGCGACCGCGTGCCGCTCGGCCAAGGCGAGCGTTGCCGCCGCGCCGCGCGCGCGCCGTCCGCCCAGGTACGCGGCGAAAGAACTACCCAACCAACGGCGGGCAACCGCCTGCTGGGCGCAGTGCCAGAGTTGCAGCGCCGCCGGTTCGGTCGCCACCACCACGCGCCCGCGCGCCAGTCCGGCCGCCCAGTAGAGGTGGGGCAAGGGCACGCGCTGCGCATCGTCGATCAGCACCACGTCGAACGACTCCGATTGAAAGTCGAATGACTGCGGCTGGAAGTCGAATGAATCCGACTGGAAGTCGAATGAATCCGACTGGAAATCGAATGATTCAGACCCGATGTCGGAAGACTGCGACTGACGATTGAACGCCTCCGGCGCGCCTGCTGCGCCCACCAGCGCCCGCGTAAGCGTGCTCGCCACCAACAGCGCCCGCTCTTGGACGGCGCGGCGGCTTCCTCTTAATGTACTCGCCGCCCGCTCGCGCTCTTCCGCCAGCGTCCGGGCGCGGTCCGCGGCCGCCTGGCGCGCCGCGTCGAGATTGTCGAGGCTCAGATCGTATTGCGCAAGCTGTTGGCGGACGCTCGCCTCCAGGCGAGACGCGGCCGCGGTTTTCTCTTCAACGCGCCGCCGCGCCTCCGCCAGCCGTTGCGCCTGACCATAGGCCTCCTGCCGCCGCCGTTCGGCGCTATCGCGGTACGCGCTGACGGAACTCCGCGCCGCGCGTCCGGTGAGACGAAGAACAAGCCGCCATAGCCGCTGCCAACGCTCCAGCAAGCGCCGCCAGCCGGTGGGCGCGCCGCTCTTGCCGGGCGCGGCAGCCGTTCCCGCCGCCAGCGCGTCGACTTCCGCCTGCGCCGCGTCGCGCTCCCGCGCGGCCTGTTGCGCCAACGCCGCGGCCTTCTGCAAGACGCCGAGAGCCTGCTCCCGTTCCGCCAAGGCCGCGCGTTCCCCATCCAGCGCCGCCAATTCCCACTCCCGCTCCGCCTCCAGCAGGCGCGCGGCGCGTTCCGGCGCCAGCAGGGGAAAGGCCTGCTCCAGCGACGGTTCCGCGCTCCAGCCGTTCCGCAGCAGTTTGCCGGCGGCATACGCGTCGCTGGCGGCGCCGGCGGCAAGGGAGCGGAGCGCCGTGTCGATGGCGTCGTGGGACGGGGCCAGCAGCAGCACCCGCAAACCCGCCTGCGCGTAGGACGCGGCAATCCGGCTTAGCAGATGCGTCTTGCCGGCGTGCGCCGGACCGGTGACGACCGTCACGGCGCGTTCCAGGGCCGACGCCAGCGCCGCTCGTTGCGTCTCCGCCAGCGGCGGGCCGGCAGGCCCGGCGGCCGCCGGGGCAATCCGCTCCACGCGCGCCGATTCACCGCTGAAGAGCGCCGCGCTCAGTCCCGAGCCCGCCGCGCGCTTCGCCAGCGCCGCATCGAGGCGCGCCAGCGCCGTCCAGGGCTGCGCCGCCAGGGTGGCGCGCTCGATGAAGCGCGCCGGCGCCTCCGCCATCAGCACGGTGACCCGCAACCCCTCCACGCCCACAATGCGGCAGTGGTGAACGCGGCGGCCAATGTGGAGCTCGCCCGGCGTATCGTCCGGGACGGGGAGCAGCGCGCTGAGCAGAAAGGTGTACAGGTGGCCGCCGCCGGCCGCCGCGCCCCGCCGGCCGGACAAGACTTCCACGCGCACCAGCGCCGCCTGCGCGCGCGCGGCCTCGAGCTCCGCCGCCACCGCCTGCCGCAAATCGGCAAGCAGGGGCAGCGGCGTAGCCGTATCCGTGGCAATGTGGGGCAGGCGCGCCTTCACTCCGCAATCTCCACCGAAGGACGTACTTACTTTGCTGCCTATCATACTCTTTCGCGCGCGGGCCGCTCTAATTCGGCCCTGTTCGCGGTCTGCGGAAGGCGGGAGGGGCAACCGGTTGGCAAGCGGACGCCGCTTGAGTAGCATTGAGGGGAAACGTGCCGAGCGCAGGCAATCTCGCCGCCGGAAAAAGGAGACACCCCATGGCAAAGGCCGGCCCAAAACGCATACTCATCGACAACCACTTTGGGCCCTATGGCGCGGGTACCCTCTCCCAGGTGGATCCTGAGGCGCAGATGGCGGCGCTGGAGGAGATTGGCGCCGACGCGGTCTTGCTGCAAGCCAAGTGCCACTGGGGTCACGCCTACTATGCAACCACGGCCGGCCCGCGGCATCCGGCGCTGGATGGGGAGGACGCCGGCCGCGGGCGCGACCTGATCGGCGAACAACTCGCCGCCGCCCGCCGCCGCGGCATCGATCCCGGCCTCTACTACTCCGTCCGCTGGGACGAGCATGCCTATCGCGCGCAGCCCGACTGGCGCAGCCGGGACGCGGACGGCAATCCTCTGCCCGGCCCGCCGACGCGCTGGCGTTGGCTCTGCCTCAATTCTCCCTACCGCGACTACACCTACACAATGCTCGACGAACTGCTGTCCGGCTATACCTTTGACCGGCTCTTCCTGGACATCGTCCACTACCGGGCGCTGTGCTATTGCGATTACTGCCAGGCGGCGTGGCGGGAGCAATTTGGCGAACCATTGCCCGAGCCGCCGCGACCGCGACCGGGCCCCGGCCCGCGTTCGCGAAGGCGGCGCCCCGGCGGCGGGCGGCGCGGCCGTTTCGGGCGGGAACACCGCGCGCGCCTGGCCGCTTTCGGCAACCGCGTAGTGGAAACCTACCTGGCGGGCGTGAAGGAACGCATCCGCGCCAGCGGCCGGGACGTGCAACTCACCCACAACGCCTATTGGCCCTACACCCACGACGACTACCTCTTTGGCGAATCCGACGCCACCGGCGCCAACTTCTTCCTGCCGGCGCAGCAGACGCACCGCCTGCGGGCGCTGGCGCGGGGCCGTCCCGTGGAAATCGCCTTCTGCTGGGACAACGTGATGTACGGGGGCGTGAGCGAAAGCCAGCTTACCTACCAGGCCGCCAGCGCGCTCAGCGCCGGGGCCGACGCCACCGTGCTCTGGGGCGCGCCGGACGCGCGCAGCGGCTTCTTTGGCAAACCGGCGCTGGACAAAGTGGCCGCAACCTTCAAGAAGATCGGGCCGCTGGCGGAGGAACGCGCCGCGTCAACGGCGTACGCGGACGTGGGCCTGCTCTTCTCGGAAGAGCAGACGGCGTTGGGCGCCGTGCCTACTACAGCCGGCTTCAGCCGCGATACGGCCGGCGCGTACAAGTACCTGGCCGAGCAGCACTTTCCCTTCCGGCTGGTGTGCGACGACGTGCTGGAAGCGGACGACCTCGCCGGTTTGAAGGCGCTCATCGTCGCGCACCCCGGCGATCTCAAGCCGGAGTCGCTCACGCTCCTGCGGCAATTCGTGGAAAATGGCGGCCGCATGCTCGTTACCGGCGCGAACAACCTGCAGCGCGACCTGGGCATCATCCTGGCCGAGCGCCAAGACCACGGCCACGCGCGCCAGGACGGCTGGTACGTCCACGCGCCGGAGGCGTGGGAGATTCCCGATTGGGAGTTGGCGTGTTCCCTGGGGCACTGGCCGCTGCGCAACTTTCCCGGCTTTGGCGAACTGGCCTATTCGCTGAAGCCCGTAGTCGAGCCGCGCGGCGAGGTGTGGGATAGCCACGGCACGCGCTGGAGCACGGAAACCGGGATGCCGGCGGTGGTATTCGGGCGCTTTGGGGAAGGCCAGATCGCTTACTGCAACCACGAGCCGTTCGCCGAATACATGCTGCGGGGCGCGCGGGCGTTCGGACGCATGATAATGCGGATTCTGCTGTACATCGGCTACGCCGCCCTGTTGCGCGTGCAAGGCGCGCCCAACGTGGAGGCCGCCTACACCCGGGACGGCGACCTGCTCAAGGTCTTCCTGGTGAACTGCCCCGTGACCCGGCCCATGGGCCCGGGGGTCGGGCGCGGACGGCGCGCCGGCCCCTGGGTGGACGTGCCGGCAGCGACGCCGCTGGCCGACGTGACGGTCAAGTCCGCGCTGCCGGTGCGCGCGGCGCGGGCGGCCAGCGGCCAGACCGTGCAGGTCCGTCCGGCGGGCAAACACACGTTCGTCACCCTGCCGCGCCTGACGGACGTGGACGTGGTGACCCTGGAAATCGGCGAGTGAGCGCCTCTGCGTGGGTAAACAGCCGCGCCAACGCCCTGCTCGCTCAACTTCCGGTAGCGCAGGTTTGTAACCTGCGCCAATATCCTGCTCGCTCAATCCCTGGATGCACAGCCCTTCGATACGTTCAGGGGAACGTTTGCAACTCCGTATCTCGTGTGCGGCGGGCTCTGCGACCCTGTGGGCCAACCCGTAACGTGTTGCTTGCTCTCGCTCCGGCGGGGGACAAGCCCCCGCGCTACGTTAACGCGACAACAGTACCGCCCCCTCACCCCGGCCCTCTCCCCCAGGGAGAGCTGACAGGGGTAGGCATTCTACATTCGACTTCACGTGTCATTCCGAGCGGAGCGCAGCGGAGAGAGGAATCTAAGGCTTTCGCTGCAAAAACGTCGGTTCTAGATTCCTCGCTCCGCTCGGAATGACACTTGCCTACCCCTGTCAGCCAGGGAGAGGGGGCTAATTGCACTCCTGCGGAGGGAATGGAAATTAATCGCTCGTCTCCCCTTGGCGGCGGCCGTGTTACTCGTGTGCCACCGGACGCAGCAGGGACGCGATGACCGAGCCGCCCAGCAGGATTCCCACCACGGCCAGCGAGTAGACCGGCTGGTCGTGGAAGGCGGTCGCCACCGTTTCGATGCCCTTCAGCAGCGGCGTCAAAAGGTGGTCGCCTTTGGGCACGTCGTGGAAGTCTCCCACCACCATCTTGACACCCACAAAGACCAGCACCAGACCAAGCCCCACGCTGAGGTAGTGGAACCGGTCCATCAGGTTCGCCAGCAGGAAGTAGAGTGCGCGCAGGCCGAGGATGGCGAAGATGTTGGCCGAGTAGACGATGAACGGCTCCCGCGTGATGGCGAAGATGGCCGGCACGGAATCCAGGGCGAACACCACGTCGGTCACGTTCACCACCAGCAGCACCAGCAGTAAGGGCGTTGCCAGCCAGCGGCCGTCCAGCTTCACGATGTAGCTGCCGCCGTGGTAGTTCGCCGTGCTGGGCAATATCTTGCGAAAGAGGCGCACGGCAAAGTTGCGCTCGGGGTCGGTATCCTCGTCGCCCTTGATCAGGATGCGGAAGCCGGTGTAGATCAGGAAACCGCCAAAGACGAAGATCATCCAGTGGAACGTGCTCAGCAGGGCCGCGCCGATGAGGATGAACGTGCCCCGCAGGATGATGGCGGCCAGAATGCCCCAGAAAAGCACGTTGTAGCGGTACTCGTGAGGCACCGCGAAGTACGTGAAGATGATGAGGAAGACGAAGAGATTATCGACGCTCAACGTCCACTCGATGAGATAGCCGGTGATGAACTCGGTGCCGCGTTCGGGTCCGGCAAAGATGAACATGCCCACGGCAAACGCCAGGGCGAGACTCACCCAGATGGCAACCCACGTCGCGGCCTCGCGCGGCTTGATCACGTGCGCGCCGCGGTGGAATACCAGCAGGTCGAGGATCAGCAGGGTCAAGACGACGGCGGTAAAGCCGATCCAGAGTACGGGCGAATTCATCGTTCCGAGCATCGTTGCGTCCTTCTTCGGTCTGGCAAGCGGTTAGCGTTCGGTGTCAGCGCGCGGCACAGTTAAGGCGCCGGAACTCCGGCGCCGGTCTCCCGTTGTGGGATAGAAGAAAGCTGTGCCGCAGGCACGTCTCCATACTAGCGCAACTGTGGCATGAGCGTCACGCGGGCGCAATGGCGCACAAGCCTCTACGGCTTGTGCACGCAGCGTGATCGGGGGGATCGCCCGCGCATAACCGCGCACTCATAGCAGGTACGCGGATTGTGTATAATTGAAAGTAGTACTTGCAATTATACACAACCCCTTCTATACTGCACGGTATGATAGCGCGTGAAATCACTCCCCGCCTCGTTGCGTTGTTCAAGCAGTACCCGTTTGTCACGGTGACCGGTCCGCGGCAGTCGGGCAAGACCACGCTCTGCCGCGCCGCGTTTCCGGACCTGGCGTACGTGAATCTCGAAGCGCCGGACCAAAGGGAGTTCGCGGAATCCGACCCGCGCGGATTTCTGGCGCGTCTTGACAACGGCGCGATTCTGGATGAGATACAGCGCGTTCCCAGTCTCCTGTCTTACCTGCAAGTCATCGCCGACGAGAAGGGGCGCAACAGCCTCTTCGTGCTGACGGGCAGCGAGCAGTTCCGGCTTTCCAACGCGATCAGCCAGTCGCTGGCCGGGCGCACGGCGCTGCTCCGCCTCCTGCCGTTCTCCCTGGCCGAGCGGCGACAGACCGGCGCGAGCAACGCGGTGGACGACGTCCTCTACTCAGGGTTCTATCCCCGTATCCACGCCCAAGGGCTGGACGCGCGGCAGGCCCTGGGCGATTACTTCGAGACCTACGTCGAGCGGGACGTGCGGCGGTTGGGCGAGATCCGCAACCTCTCCAACTTTCAACGGTTCGTGCGCCTCTGCGCCGGACGCGTGGGTCAATTGGTCAATCTTTCGTCCCTGGGGGCTGACGCCGGCGTTTCCCACGCAACGGCGCGCGCCTGGCTTACGGTCTTGGAAGCGAGTTACGTCGTCTTCCAACTCCAACCGTTTCACGCCAACTTGCGGAAGCGCCTGATCAAATCGCCGAAACTCTATTTCTACGACGTGGGGCTGGCGAGCTATCTCATCGGCATCGAGCACGCCAGTCAGGTAGCCACCCATCCCTTGCGCGGGCCGCTCTTTGAAAACACCGTTGTCATCGAGGCCCTCAAGCGCCGCTTCAACCGGGGCCGGCGCGCTAATCTCTCGTTCTTCCGCGACGCGCGGGGGCTGGAGTGCGACCTTCTCTACGAAACCGGGCACGGCATCGGCGCAATCGAGGTAAAGTCCGGCGCGACGGTAGCGTCGGACTACTTCGACGCGCTCAAGCGCGTGGCCAAGCGCATACCGGACATTACCGCCACGTGCGTCGTCTATGGCGGCGCGGAACGGCAGGCGCGCACGCATGGCGAAGCGGTCCCGCTGAGTGAATTCGCCGGGGTTCTCGATGGCTTTGAAGATGATCGTGGTGAAAGTTCGGCCCCGTGATGTGGATCGGGGCGAAAAACCATGTTCTTCACGCAAACGCGGGCGCCGCCGAGCGGGGGACTAGCCCCCGCGCTACTGTCGTTCCGGTTCCCTACGCCCTGGCGGGGGACAAGCCCCCGCGCTACGTATTAGATTCCTCGCTGCGCTCGGAATGACATGACGTGTCAAGCCTTGTGGGGTGAATTGTCTCCGCTGTCTAGCTCCATGGCGTCGATGAGGCGGGTGTTGCCGATGCGGACGGCGAGGGAGGCCAGCGCCGGACCGTGGACGGCGGCCAGTTCTGCCAGCGTCTCGTCGTCGGCGACGCTCACGTAGTCCACGCGCGCCAGGGGTTCGCGGGCCAGCGTCTCATGCATGGCGACGCGCAGGGCGGCGGCATCACGTTCGCCGGCGGCGAAACGCCTTGCCGCCGCTTCCAGGGCGCGGTACACCACTTTCGCCGCCTGGCGTTCCGCCGGCTTCAGGTGCACGTTGCGGCTGGCAAGCGCGAGGCCGTCCGCTTCCCGCACCGTGGCCACCGGCGCGATAGTGGTGGGGATGTTCAGGTCGCGCGCCATGCGTTGGATTACGCGGAGTTGCTGGGCGTCCTTGCGGCCAAAGTACGCGCGGTGGGGCTGCACGAGGTTGAGCAACTTGCAGACCACCGTGGTTACGCCGCGAAAGTGCCCCGGCCGCGCCGCCCCTTCCAATCGATCGGTAAGGCTCTCGACGTTCACGTACGTGCTGAAGTCGTCCGCGTACATCGTGCCCGCCTCCGGCGCGAAAACCGCGTCCACGCCCCACTCCGCGAACAGGCCCATGTCGCGCTGCGGATCGCGGGGGTAGGTGGCAAAGTCCTCGCCAGAGCCGAATTGCAGGGAGTTTACGAAGAGCGTTGCCCAGCAGTGGTCGTTCTCGGCGCGGGCGGCTTGCACCAGCGCCCTGTGGCCCGCGTGCAGATACCCCATGGTGGGCACAAGCCCGACGCTGCCTTGGACCTCTTGGCGGGCGGCGCGAACCGCTTGAATCGTGCGTAGGGTCTCCATGCGCGTTCCGCTGGGTTGCGAGCGTGCGCGGCGCAGGGCTTGAACGTACTAGCCCTGGTCCGTGGTTGAAACCGGGGTCTCCTGGCGCAGGGCGCGGGCCAGTTCGTTGGGCAGCTTGAAGCTGTGCTCACGGGTGGGAAACGCGCCGGCCTCGACCTCACGCGCGTACGCATCCACGGCGGCGCGCACGTCGTCTCCCAGGTTGGCGTACGCCTTGGCGTGGCGGGGATGTTCGGCGCGGGGATTGAGGCCGAGCAGGTCGTGCAAGACCTGTATCTGCCCGTCGCAGTGGACGCCGGCGCCAATGCCGATGGTGGGAACGGCAAGCGACTCCGTAATCTTCCGCGCGAGCGCGGCCGGTATGCTCTCCAGCACGATCGCGAACGCGCCGGCCTGCTCCAGCGCGAGCGCGTCGCGCCTGAGTTCCTTCGCTTCCGCCAGGGTGCGCCCCTGCGCGCGGTAGCCGCCCATTTGATGCACCGACTGCGGGGTGAGGCCCAGGTGACCCATCACCGGAATCCCGGCCGCCGTCAGGTGTTCCGTTAACGCCACGGTCTGCTTGCCGCCTTCCAGCTTTACCCCTTGCGCGCCGCCATCCTGGAGCAACCGGCCGGCGTTGAGCAGCGCCTGTTCGCGGGATACCTGGTACGAAAGGAACGGCATGTCGGCAATCACCATGGCCCGGCGCGTGCCGCGCACCACGGCCTGTGTGTGGCGCAGGATGTCTTCCACGGTGACGGGCAAGGTATTCTCGTAGCCCAGCACCGTATTGCCCAGGCTGTCGCCCACCAGGATCGCGGGCACGCCGGCGGCTTCCACGAAGTGCGCCAGCGGCGCGTCGTAGGCCGTAAGCATGACGATCTTGCGCCCTTCCGCCTTCATGCGCTTGAGATCGGCAGTGGTTACGCGCGCGGCGCTCATGGTTTCCCCCGGTTTCTCGCTGCTGCGCACAGCAGCGAGCGCAACTCTTCTTCGATTGCGTCCCTGCCGGCGGCGGCCTCTGCGCCGGCGGCGGACGCCAAATCATTGTATATCATCGACAGCGCCATTGCAGCGTAGGTAAACGTGTGTTGCGGCGCGGTCCGCTCTATGGCCGCCAGGTTTTGCGCTACGGTGGCCCAGTCGCCGCGCGCCACCGGGCCGGTGAGGGCGCCGGTGGGGCCCAGCCGGCGGAGGTTGCGCGCGGCGCCTTGCAGCAGGGGCAGCAGCGCGTCCAGGGCTTCCTGCTCGGATTTGCCCAGCGCGCGCCAGAGGTCGACGCCGGCGTGCGCCAGGGCTACGGTGTAGTTCGAGACCAGCGCCGCCGCGGCGTGATAGGCCGGCCGCGCCTCCGGCGGCACGTAGCCCCACACGCACCCCAGGTCGGCGGCGATTGCGATGAGCCTGGCGCGCAATGGCTCTGCCGCCTCGATGGCGACGAACGAGCCGGGCAGGTTCGTGAACGCCGCCCGGGCGTCCGGCAGGGTCTGCAACGGATGGAACGCGCCGGGCAGCGCGCCAAACTTCTCCACTGAGGAAAGTTCCGCGGCCGGCAGCGCCCCGGCGCAATGGACGACGCCCTGCTCCCGCCGCCAGGTTACGTCACGCGCCGCGGCCGCAATGGCGCTGTCCGGCGTGGTGATGAAGACGAGGTCGCAGGTGTCCGCCACGGTCTGCGCGCTGGCGGCCTCACACACCGGCAGGGCCGCGGCCAGCGCCTGAACGCCCGCCGCGCTCCGGCCCGCCACGGCGCGCACCGCGTAGCCCCGCTCCGCCAGCAGCCGCGCCAGCCCCGCGCCCACGCGCCCCGGCCCAATCACGCCGATGTTCATTGCGCACTTCCTCGGTAGCCGACCCTTCGGCAGCCGCCCGTGTAACAACGTATGGGTCTTGCGCCGTAGGGGCGGCTCGCGAACCGCCCCTACGCGGAAGTTCACCCGCGTGCGTGGAGAAAACGGACCGGCTGCGGTCTGTCTCTCATGGCAATGACGAGGTAGCCGGTACGCGCTTCACTCGCTCTCCGGCTCCAGCGGCATGGCGTAGAAGATCTGTTGCGCCACCTCCTGGAAGCCCAGGTCGGGATAGAGGTGGCGGCCGATGGGATTTTGGGACAAGGTTTCGATGCGCGCCAGCGTGAGTTGCTGTTCCCGGAAGTGCTGGAGGCAGTGCTCGATCAACCGGCGGCCGATGCCCTTGCCGCGATAGCGCGCGTCCACCGCCATGTCGGGGATTTGGCCGACGCTGTTCGCGCGGTTGATGCGCGTGGTGGCGAACGCGATCACCGCGCCCTCGTGCTCGGCCACGAAGCAATCTTCCGGATGGTCGGTGAGGTCGCCGGCCACCATGGGCCACTTGCGCTCGCCCCACGGCAGCGGCAGCAGGCCGGGCCAGCTATTCTCGATGTTGTGCTCGATGCTGACGCCGGTAAACGCGGCGATGGTGAGTTCTTTCACCCGCGCTTCGTCGGCGGGCCGGTACGGGCGAATGTTCATCTCCGCCAGGAATGTCTCGTCAACGGGCATGGGCAGTGTCCTTCCAATCTCTGTGGCGGCAACAACCAGGCGCGCGCCTAGCCGACCCCTCTGCCGCCGTCGATGACCAGATTCTGGCCGGTTACCCAGTCCGCGCTGCAGATCAGGTAGTGGGTCGCCGCGGCGATGTCCGCCGGCGTGCCCAGGCGTTGCATGATCGTGCCTTGGCGAATCTCCTCGTTGCGATCCGGGTAATCTTCCGTCCAGCGGGTGTATATCAGGCCCGGCGACACCGTATTCACGCGGATTGCCGGTCCCAGCGCGGCGGCCATGGACTTGGTCAGGGCGATCAGCGCGGCTTTGGAAGCGGCGTAGGGCACCGAACTGCCGCCGCCGGTAATGCCGGCCACCGACGCGACGTTCACGATGCTGCCGCTCCCTTGCGCCTGCATGATGGGCGCAACGGCGCGGATGCCGTAGAAAGCGCCTTTCACGTTCACGGCGTAGATGCGGTCCCAGAGTTCGTCCGTGAGCTTATCCAGTTCGGTATGGTCGATGAACTGGGTGTAGCCCGCGTTGTTCACCAGCGCGTCCACGCGGCCAAAGGAATCGTGGGCAAAGGCCACCATCTGCTTCACCTTGCCTTCGTCGGCCACGTCGGCCTTGAAGGTCACGCCCGTCCCGCCAGCCGCGGTGGCGTCGCGCGCGGTTTGCTCTGCCTCCTTTTGAGATCTGGAGTAGTTGACCACCACGCTCGCGCCCTCACGCGCCAGCGCCAGGCAGACCGCGCGGCCGATGCCGGTCGCGCCGCCGGTAACGATGGCGCTCTTTCCCTCCAATTGCATGAAATGCGTTCTCCTTAGTTAACGATGAACCACAGGCCGGCCAGGAGCAGCAGTCCCGTCCAACAGCTTGCCAGCATCACTAGGCGGGCGCCAAAAGCGCCGCCGCGCAGCGCGAACGCGGCCGCCGCGGCGTTCACGACCGTCACCAGCATCACCCCCAGCGGCAGGCGGAAGAGATGCGCCTTATTGGCAACGAAGTCAGCTTGGCCCTGGGCGTTGAAGAGCACCGGCAGGCGTTCCGGCAACTGCGGGTAGACGCCCAGGACGGCGATGAACAGCGCCGCGTTGATCAGCAGGGCCAGTATCAGATAGGCGAGAAACGCCTTATCCCGCCAGCAGCGGTAGGCGGGCGGGCGGGCGGCTGCCGTATCGCGGCCGGTTTCCTCTGCCATCGCTCTCCTTACAGCGGCCGGCATCGAGCGGCGGGAGACTTGGCGTCCGCGCTACTTCACGCCGGCGGTCGCGGGATAGACCGCCGCGCACCAGGCGGCGTACTTGGGATTGCGGTTGCGCACGGCGTCGAAGAAGACCTTCTGCAACTGGGCCGCGACCGGCCCGATTTCGCCGTTGCCGATCACCCTGCCGTCCACCTCGCCGATTGCCGAAATCTGGGCGGCCGTGCCGGTAAAGAAGAGTTCGTCGGCCACGTAGAGTTCCGTGCGCGCCACGCGCCGTTCCTCCACCTGGAGGCCGAGTTCATCCCGCGCCAGCGTCATCACCGCGTGGCGCGTGATGCCTTCCAGGATGTTGGAATCCGGGCCGGTGGTGATCAGCTTGCCGTCGCGCAGCAGGAAGATGTTTTCGCCCGGGCCTTCGGACACGGTGCCGTCGCCGTTCAGCATGATGGCTTCGTCGAAACCCAGGATCTTCGCCTCGGAGGTCGCCAGCGCGGAGTTGATGTACAGCCCGGTCACTTTCGCCCGGGGCGGGATCACGTTATCGTCGATGCGCCGCCAGGGCGAGACGGTGACGCGAATGGGCTTTTCCAGGTCCAGGTACGCCCCAAAGGGCACGGTGAACATGAAGAAGTCGTTGGGCACGTCCTCCAGGCCGCCGTCCGGCGCGGCGCGCACCAGGGAGAGGCCCACCTGCTCGGCGCTCTTGTAGACCAGCGGGCGCACGTAGACGTCTTCCCGGTAGCCGCATTTGGCAACCAGGTCACAGGCCAGCCGGGTGAGTTCCGCCGGGCTGAAGCGCACCTTCATGCGCAGGATGTGCGCCGAGCGGTGCAGGCGCTCGAAGTGCTCGCGCGCGCGGAATAGATAGACCTGCTCGTCCTCCGGCACCCAGTAGCCCCGGATGCCCTCGAAACAGCCGGTGCCGTAGTTGAGCGCGTGGGTCATGATGCCGACTTTGGCTTCGGCGAGCGGCACCACGTTGCCTTCGAAAAACGCGTACGGTTCTCCCACAACCGACCTCCTGATTGGGTTGTGTGGACGTCTTGCCGTCTTGCCCGCCTACGGTCATGGCCGCGCGGGCGGAAAGCCGTCTCCACACGGCGCCGGACTCAACCCGGCGCGCATTGGCGCAGATGCTTCCGCTTAATCATGCTACATTCGCCAAAGCCGTGCAAACCGCGTCCGTTTCTTGCCCCCACCCCCGGCAGCGGCGGTTTCCCTTCCATCAACACCGGCCCGTTCCCGGTGTAGGGGCACGACATGTCGTGCCCCTACACCGGGAACGGGCCCCTGCAACATGATGTCGTGCCCCTACACCGGGAACGGGCCCCTGCAACATGATGTCGTGCCCCTACACCGGGAGCGGGCCCCTGCAACATGATGTCGTGCCCCTACACCGGGAACGGGGCCCTGCAACATGATGTCGTGCCCCTACACCGGGAACGGGGCCCTGCAACATGATGTCGTGCCCCTACACCGGGAACGGGCCCCTGCAACATGATGTCGTGCCCCTACACCGGGAGCGGGCCCCTGCAACATGATGTCGTGCCCCTACACCGGGAGCGGGCCCCTGCAACATGATGTCGTGCCCCTACACCGGGAGCGGGCCTGTGCGCATGTCGTACCTCTTCGGCTTCTCCCCTCTCCCTGTCTGACAGGTGGATGGAACTGTCATTCCGAGCGGACAGGTGAACGTAACTGTCATTCCGAGCGGAGCGGAGCGCAGCGAGGAATCTAGAGATGCTGGATTTGCGGGTCACTGCCCTAGATTCCTCTCTCCGCTACGCTGCGCTCGGAATGACACGAGAAAACGGACATGGCGTACATACTCCTGCCGGCTGGAGAGAGGGCCGGGGTGAGGGGGGAACGGCGCATTAACGCAAATGCAAGAGCCGGTGTCCTGCCACAAACACCGGCTCTCGCCGTAGCATAAGGAGACTGTACAGACCCCCGGGGCCGCTCAGCGCGCGGTCATCGCGCCTTCGCCTTCCCGGTCACTCCTATACATTGGGTTGTGTAGTGTGTACCGCCCATACAGCTTCAATGCGTCTCTACGAGTGGCAGACCGGGTAGTTCGGATCGTCCTGCGTGCCACTGCGCGGCAACGGGTTGCCGGTGGTCACGCGGTCGAAGAACCCTGCGTCCGCCGCCGTGATGTTGCACCAGTAGAAACCCCATGCCTGGAACGTCGGAATGTCGGGTATCCACCGCCATTCGCCGCCCGCGTACACGTAGATGCGGTCGTCGTTGGTGTTGCGCACCAACTGGCCGTCCACCGGATACAACTCATCCAACGGGATGGCTTCCACCACCATCGTATCGACGGTGAAGTTCGCCAGCACGTTCGCCCACGGCACCTCGTTCACGTAGGTCGCTGCCCGCGGGTATCCACACGCGCACCACCATGCCGTCCACGTCGCGCTTCACCACCGCGTAGGTCTGGCCCAGGTCGTTATCCCGGATGTAGCCGCTTCTGTGGTACGAGCGCGTGACGCCGTCGTCCGCCACGTAGCCCGCGAACAGGCTGAACTCGGTGCCGTCGGCCAAGGTCACGTCGATGCGATTGCCGGGACCCTGGTCCACCGTGGCCGCGTCGTTCATGCCAATCGGCGGCACCGCCGTCGGCTCAGGCGCCGGCGGGGAACCCATCACGTACGTATCGCTCAACTTCTCCACCGTTGTCGTGGGTGTTGATAGTGGCAGATCATCGGTTTGTAGCAGGACATCCGGGTTTGCATCAGTGGTGTCCATTCCAAAGTCTCCGTCGCCGTTGATGTCCTTACTGAGGTCACCTCGGTAAGCTGCAGTTCATAGGAGAACTCCAGCGTGCCGCCGTCCGCCAGGGCGTCCACTTCGCTCTGCAGCAGCTTGTACTCCTCGGGGGTCGTCTTCTTGGCTTTGCTCACCGCGTTGCTCTGCAGCGCCGGCAATGTAATCCACCGCTACCGGCAGCGCGTTGCCCACCTTCTCGCCGTCCGCGTCCTTCAACTGCTTCTTGACGATCACGGACTTGGCGGCGAGGCTGTACTTGCCCGTGGAGGTCGTGAACGCGAACTTGACCTCTTTGCCCTTGGCGATCTCGTCCGGCTCGGTCACGTCGAACATGATCGAAACGCCCGAATCACCCGCGCCCGCGCCCGGACGCTTGGTCACGTCAACGTCGATGGTGGCAGTAACAGACACTGCACTGGACGGGTGCTGGTTCGCCGGATTGTCGTCTGAATCGATGTCGCCGTCATTGTCCGAGTCCAAGTCTTCGTCCGCAATCTGGAATGTGAACGTCCACTTCAGCGGCACCGTGCGGCTGGCCACGCCGGCGCCCAGGTCATCGGTCGTTACCTTGTACTCGACGTTCACCGACCGGTATGGGTTCTCATCATTGAGATACAGCACGTAGATTGTCGTCCGCGCCATTGGCGGAGGTTGCATCAGGCCCCGTCAGGTTAAAGGTGGTGCTATCGTACCCTCCGGGGATCGCATGACCGTCAATCAGGCGCTCGACGATGATGGTGAACGTCAGCTTGGTGTTCGGATGCACCATTTCATTGTCGTCGGTCCGCGTGATGGTGATGCGCGCGTACTCCTTGACGTCGGATTCGCCCGGCACGTTTGTTCCATGGTCCGCATCCGAAACCGCCGACGCCGTAATGAAGCCGGTGGCCAGCAGGATGAGCGCCAGCATGACGCTCAACAAACGAGACACTAGTCTCACAGTCCTTTCCTTTCGCTAGAGGCGCCCGCCTTCCGCGGCGGCGGGCGTTGAACATTCGCAAGAGACACCCAAAATACCGGACTATGCCGGCGCGTGCATATATACACTCCCTTCTTAATGCATGACTATTCCGCGCTTAGAGGGGAAATTCGTGGGTGTACGCTACACTCCCCAGGTGGCAGGCCAGGGGGGATCATTGGGTTTGATCCGACCGTTGACGCCAATAGCACGGTATTCTCGATGCGGACAGTCTATCATACCGTATTATTCAATGCAAGCCTACGGCTCTCTATATTGAATTGACCGCAAAAGCGAATCAAATGCGAGAGCCGGCGCCCCGCCACAGACACCGGCTCTCGGCGTAGCATTAAGGAGACGGCGCAGACTCCCGGGGCCGCCTTGCGCCGCCGCGGCCGCGCTGCCTTGCCTGCGCCGCGAACCGCCGCGCTTTGCCGAAGTCCCAGCGGAGTGCTATAGTAAAGACCAGATAGAGAAAAGAAGGAATACTGGCAAATGCCCAAGCGAACGTATCAACCGAAAGTGCGGCGGCGGTCGCGCCGGCACGGCTTTCGCGCGCGCATGTCCACGCGCGCGGGCAGACGCATACTGAAGCATCGGCGCACGAAGCAACGCACGCGGCTGGCGGTGTGAGCGCGCCGGTTCCGCGCGCTCCCGGGAGCGCGGGGGCGCGGCTCTCCGCCCGCCTGCGGCGATGGCGCGGGAACCGCATTGCGAGGATGGAACCAAACGGAGAAGCTGAGGAAACAGGCTGATTTTGCCGCGGTCCTGGCGGAGGGCAAAGCATGGTCGGCGCAGTCCGTGCGCCTGCTGGTGAAGCCCAACGACCGGGCGCGCAGCCGGTGCGGTTTCATTACGTCCAAGCGCCTTGGCAATGCCGTAACCCGCAACCGGGTGCGGCGGCGGCTGCGGGAATCGGCGCGCATGCACTATCCGCAGGTGCGGCCGGGGATGGACCTGGTGTTCATCGCGCGGCCGGGCGCGGCGGCGGCCTCTTTCCGGGCGCTGGACCGGCACGTGTATACGGCGCTGCGGCGCGCGGGACTGCTGCCCCCGGACTACAAGCCGCGGCGGCCGCGCAACCCGCCGGCCCAACCGCATACAGAGAGACGGGGAGAAGACGAGACGTGCCGCTGAGTAGCGCGGTGGCCCTGCGGCTGATCCAGGCGTACCGGCTGGCGATTTCACCCCTGCTGCCGCCCGCCTGCCGCTACGCGCCGACGTGCTCCGAATACTGTTACGACGCGATTGCGCGCTACGGACTGCTGCGGGGCGGCTGGCTGGGACTTAAACGCATTGCGCGCTGCCACCCGTTCCACCCAGGCGGCGCCGATCCGGTGCCGTGAACGAACGCGGGTGATTGCGATGCCGCGAGAGATGCCGCCGAGTTGGACGGCCTGCGATTGGACTGCCTCTCCCTGGGGAGAGGCTGACAGGGGTAGGCAAGTGTCATTCCGAGCGGAGCGTCGAACAGGGTTCGCGGAATCTAGAACCGACATTCTTGCAGCGAAAGCCTTAGATTCCTCTCTCCGCTGCGCTCCGCTCGGAATGACAATAGAAGTCGAATGTAGTATGCCTACCCCTGTCAGCTGGGGAGCGGGGACGGTGGGCCGGATTGATGAACTCCCTCTCCCTGGGGAGAGGGCCGGGGTGAGGGGGAAACGCGCGCTGCCGACCCTGACCCCCTCACCCTAACCCTCTCCCCCAGGGAGAGGGAACCGGAAGCGCGCTTGAAACCTCTCACTGAGGGAGAGGGGACCGGAAGCGCCCTTGACACCTCTCGTCGAGGAGAGGGCACGCGAATAGACTCTTAATAGGAAGCAACGAATCCGGTGGATTTCTTTAGCTCACTTTGGAACGACGTCCTGGTCGGCGGGTTGCAGAGCGGATTGCTCCGGCTCTACGACCTGACCGAGTATATCGGCTTGCCCAGTTTCGGCATTGCCATCATCTTCTTTACCATCATCGTCCGCCTCATCCTCTTTCCGCTCAGCGTCACCAGCCTGCGTTCGTCGCGCCGCATGCAGTTGCTCTCGCCGCGCCTCAAGGAGTTGCAGAAGCAGCACAAGGGCGACCGCCAGGCCATGGCCCAGGCGCAGATGGAACTCTACAAAGAACACGGCGTGAATCCGCTGATGGGCTGCCTGCCCCAACTGGCGCAACTGCCGGTGCTGTTCGCGCTCTATTGGGCCATCATCGGCGTGACGAACAATCCCCAAACCATGGCCAACCTGCAAATGGCCTTCCTCTGGATCGGCGACCTGGCGCAACCGGACGTGTGGCTGCCGCCAGGGGTGGATCTGCCGTTCAAGTTGCCCGGGGCGCTGGCGCTGACCGCCGGGGCGACCCAGTGGGTGGTGCAACGCATGATGATGAACCGCATGACGAACGACCCGCAGCAGATTATGATCCAGAACGTGATGCAGTTCATGCCCATCATGATCGTGTTCTTTGCCATGCAATTTCCGGCGGGACTTGCCTTATACTGGGTAATATCGAATATATTCAGCATCGGCCAGCAATGGGTGATCATGCGGGACAAGAGCCTGGCGCCGGTGACGGCGCCGGCCGCCGCGCCCGCCAAGAGCGAGAAGCCTGAGGCAAGCCAAGCGCCGCCCGCGCCCGCCGCCGGCAACGGCAAGGCGGAGACTGCGCCGGCCGGCGATAGGGAGAAGGCGGAGACTGCGCCGGCCGCAGGCAACGGGAAGACACCAGGCCCGCCGCCCGCGCCGCAGCCGCAGCCGCAACGGGAAGCGGCCGGCCTGGGCGGTCTGCTGGGCGGCCTGGCGCTGGGCGGCGGCAAGCGCGCGGCAATCCCGGAACTAACGGAGACGACGCTGCAAGAACTCGGCCTGGACCAGGCCGACGAGCGGACGGACGGCGCGCCGCAACCGGCGCCCGGCGCCGGCAAGAAGAAGTCGCGACGGAGGGAGAAGAAAAAAGGTGGCGGAAAGCGTTGAAGCAACTGGCAAAACGGTCGAGGACGCCATACAGAACGCCCTCGAGCAACTTGGCGCGTCCCGTGACGCGGTTACCGTGCGCGTGCTTAGCGCCGGTTCCGGCGGCCTCTTCGGCCTGGGTGGAGAGGAGACACGGGTCCTGGTGGAACTGAAACCCGAAGGCGCTCCGGCGGAAACCGCGCCGGCAGAACCGCCGCCGGACGACGCCGCGCCCGCGCCGGAAACGGACGAGCCGGAACTGCCGCTGGCACAGGAACAACTGGACGACGCTACGGAACTGCTGCGGGAGTTCTTCCATCACCTGGGCAGCGAGGTGAACGTGGAGGTGACCGGCGTGGAACCGCTGCGGCTGAACGTTGCCGGCGAGGGCGCGGACGCTTTCATCGGCAAACGGGGAAGCACGCTACGGTCGATCCAGTTCCTCTTCAACCTGATGCTGACGAAACAGCTCGGGGAACACGGCCTGGTGGTGGTGGACGTCGGCGGCTACCGCCAACGCCGCGAGGAACTGCTGACCGGCATGGCGCGCCGCCTGGCCGACCTGGTACGGGAAAACGGCAAGGCGATTACCCTGGAAGCAATGCCGCCCCACGAACGGCGCATCATCCACCTGACCCTGGCCGACGATGAGGACGTGGCTACCCACTCTACCGGCGCCGGCGACGATCGGCGTGTGGTGATCGAACTCAAACCGCCGGAGGCCGGAGAGTAGCGGTAAGGGGAGTCTTCCCCCCTCACCCCAATGCTGTCGCCCAAACGTAGCGCGGGGGCTTGTCCCCCGCCTATCCGCTGACAGCGGTAGGCAAGTGTCATTCCGAGCGGAGCGTCGAACAGGGTTCGCGGAATCTAGAACCGACGTTTTTGCAGCGAAAGCCTTAGATTCCTCTCTTCGCTGCGCTCCGCTCGGAATGACACGTGAAGTCGGATGTAGAATGCCTACCCCTGTCCCCCGCCTATCCGGGAGGCTCCGGCGGCGTCGTATCGTCCGGTTCGGACTTCGGCCTGCCAGGGTAGAGATCCGACTCTTCTATGCCGCTTTTCGGCCTGCCAAGATCCCTGCCCCGCGCCATGCCGGATGCGCCCTCAATCCACGACACTCGTTGAAAGACTTCAAGCAACTGCTCGCGCATGTTGCGGGCATCCTCCCTGATCTCTCTTTGCCCCTGCCAGATCAGCCCTGCCAGCGCGATGCCTACGGCCAGGATGGCTATTGTGGGAACCAAGACCTCGATGCCGGTCATGTGCAAGACCTGTGCCTAACTCTGCCTGTTGCCCGGGGGATTCAGGGCGGCAATGAGGTCGCCCTCCTCCACGTGCCGGGCCATTGAACTGGCATTTACGTGCGCAAAGATGTGAGTGGGTTCGTACCGCGATATTCTTTGCTCTCTCTTGTGTTCGCCAAGTCTTCTGCTGAAGTTGTCAGTCTGGCCGATGTAGATTATGTCCCACCCGGCAAGCTGGCTTGGCCTGGCAATGACATAGTTTCCCGGCTCATTGCTGCCGGACCAGCTTTCCGGAAAGATCCAGTAGGTATACGACGCGCCGGACATGCCTGTTAGGGTAACGGTCGGTGGCGTGTTCATCTATCCAAGCTCGAAATCTGTACAGAATCTGTGATCGGCATTCTCGCTAATCTTACATCCACGTAGCATCATACTCCCACGAACCACTCTCTCTGTCAACGCGCGTACGCGGCCTATTCCGCAGTCTTTACGCTCCGCGCTCCTCATGCTCCGCGCTTTGCAGGCGCACGTGGGCGTCGCCGGCGGCGAAGCGGTGCGTGTGTCCGTCTGCGGCGCGCACGTGGAGATAGCCGTCGCGGTCCTGGTCTATCGCCGTGCCCGTGTAGCGGCGGCTGCCGGCGGCCACCTCAACCTGCCGCCCGATGAGGTACGAACCGGCGCGCCAGGCGTCCCACACGGCCTCCGGCGCGGCCAGCCAGCGGCGGTACCACCGCTCGAACGACCGCAGGCTGGCGATGAGCAGGCCCTCACGCGAAACCGGATGTCCCACCGCGTCCGCCAGCGAGACGGCCGGTTGTTCCAGCGCCAGGGCGGCCGCGGGCACGTTCACGTTCAGGCCCGCGCCGACCACCACGCCGCCGCCGGTGGCCTCGGCCAGCAGGCCGCCCAGTTTGCGCCCGTGCAGCATGAGGTCGTTCGGCCACTTAATCGGCGGCCTCGCGCCCGCCGCGGCCTCTACCGCATCCGCCAGGGCCAACGCCAGCGGCCACAGCGCGTGCGGCCACTGCTCCTGGGGCAGCGTGGGCCGCAAGAGGACGGAGAAGAGCAGGCAGGTGCGCGGCGGCGCATGCCACGCCCGGCCCAGCCGGCCCCGGCCGGCGGTCTGGCCGTCGGCCACCGCCACCACGCCGGTCTCCGCCCCCGCGCGCGCCAGCGCGTGGCAGACGTCCATGGTGGAATCCACTTCCGCCCGATAGACCAGACGGCGGCCTATCCGCTGTCCGCGCACGGCCTGGGCGACTTCCCACCACCGCAACGGTTTTCTTGTCTCACCCATGAACCGTACTTTCGTCTCAAGTGGCTGCTATAGTGAAAGCCATGATAGAGCAAAGCGCGGCGGAAATCTCCAATCGCTTCCATGCCCGCCAACGCGCCGCAATCCAACGCTGGCGGCTGCTGGGCATTCTGGGCGTGGCGGGCGTGCTGGTGGTGGCGTGGTTCTTGCCGCCCGTGTGGGCGCTCCTCACCATTGGCGCGGTGGTCGGCGCGGCGGCAATCTTCATCCATCCGCTCGTCGGCGTCGCCATGCTGCTGGTGACCGTTCCCTTTGGCAGCCTGCGCACCATCAGCCTGCCGGACAACGTGGACATTACGGTCAACGAGCCGCTGGTGGCGTTCATCGGCCTTTCCTGGCTGGCGGGCATGATCGCCGGCCGCTGGCGCGCCGCCGCGCTGCCGCCGCTGGCGCTGCCCATCATCATCGTCATGATCCCCATGGCGCTTTCCGCGCTCAGCGCGGAGAGCCTGCTCCTGAGCATCAAGGAAATCAGCAAGTGGGCGGAACTCTTCGTCATCTACCTGGTTACCGCCACCACCGTGCGAAACCGCCGCATGCTTGCCGCGCTGGTGGGCGTGCTGCTGCTCACGGCGCTGGCGGAAGTCGGCATCGGCCTGCTCCAGACCGCATTGCGCGTCGGCCCGCCGCACTTCCTGGCCGGCGGCGTGCTGATGCGGGCGCACGGCACGTTCGGCCAACCGAACCCGTACGGCGGCTACCTGGCGCTCTGCCTGCCCATCGCGCTGGCGCTGGCCCTGGCCGCGCCGCATCACCGCATCCGGCTATTGGGATGGGGCGTGAGTGTCGCGCTGGCGGTCGGCATTGCGGCCAGCCTCTCGCGCGGGGCTTGGCTGGGAACCCTGGCGGCGCTGGGCGCGGTCTGGCTGCTGGAAAGCCAGCGCAACCGGCTGCGCGCCTTTGCCCTGGCCTACGGCGGCTCCACGGCCTTGCTGGTGGCCCTCATGCTGGGCGTCATCCCGGAGGCCGTGCTGGCGCGCGTGACCGACCTCTTCGTGTACGGCTCGCGCATCGTGCAGGAGTTGCGCGCCGGCCCGAACCCGGATAACTGGGCAATCCTGGAGCGCGTCTCCCAATGGTACGCCGGCTGGCAGATGTACGCCCACAACCCCCTGCTGGGCGTGGGCATCGGCAATTACCCGAAAGCGTACGAATTATACGCCCTGCCCGGCTGGCCCACCGGCGTGGGCCACGCCCACAACTACTACCTCAACCTGGCGGCGGAAGGCGGAATGCTGACCTTCCTGGCCTTTCTGCTCTTCCTGGCGCTGGCGTGGCGCGCAGCCATCGGCGCGTGGCGGCGCGCACCGGACGCCTGGACACGCGCGCTGGCGCTGGGATTGCTGGGCAGCCTGGCCGCCTTCTGCGCGCATAGCCTGGTGGATAGCCTCTTCGTGCACAGCTTGGGCATCCTGCTGGGGATACTCTTCGGGCTGCTCTCCGCGCTGGAGTCCCCGGCGCTGCGGCAGGATGATTCCACGTTGTGGCAGGACGAACCGGCCGTGAGATAGGACCAGCCGGCTTTGTGACAGCACGAACCGGCAGTGCGGCAGAAAGATTCGGCGGTGCGGCAGAGCGAACCGGCAGTGTGACAGGACGAACCGGCTTTGCGTTAGAAGAACCCTGCGCTTTTGGATTACCGTTCCGCCGCGAGCCTGTCCCCCGTTCGTCCTGAGCCTGTCGAAGGATGAACGGGGGGCGCGGGAATGCCTTTCGCGACGCGCTTCGACGGGCTCAGCGCGAACGGTTTCTGCAGACAGGGCTGAAAACGGGCACGCCGCAGGCGCGGACTACCCGTTCATCCCAGCGAACTTCCTATTCGTCCTAGCGGATTTCCCGTTCATCCAGGCGTACTTCCCGTTCGTCCCAGCGGACTACCCGTTCGACCTGAGCCTGTCGAAGGATGAACGGCCCGGCGTGTGCGTATGCTTAGTCCCGCAGGCGTTCCAGCGCCGCGCGCGCCTGTTCCAGCATCTCTTCCGAGGCCGGAATAGCCAGCACGCGAGTGAAGTCCTCGATCGCCTTATCCTTATTGCCCAGCTTCTCGTGGATCTCGCCGCGTTGCAGCAGGGCCAGCGCAAAGCCCGGGTCCAGTTCCACCGCTCGATCCAGGTCGCGCAGCGCCTGGGTCGTATTCTCCTGGTCGGCCAGAACCGACGCGCGCGTCAACAGGTAGCGCGGGTCGTCCTGTCCCAGGTCGATGGCGCGGTTCGCGTCGTCCAACGCCCGGGCCAGTTGGCCCATGTCGCGGTAGACCTCGGCCCGGGCCGCGTACGGATCCGGACTCTGCGGCGAAATGTTGATCGCCTGTTGCAGGTCTACCAGCGCCTCATCGTAGCGTTCCAACTGCTGGTAGACGCCCGCCCGGGCCACGTAGGGCTGCGGCTGGTCCGGCGCCAGTTCCACCGTCTTGCTCAGATCGGCCAGCGCCCCCTCCGGCTCGTCCTGCCAAAGCTGCAGCAGCCCCCGCACGTAGTATGCCTCGGCGTACTCAGCGTTGATCCCAATCGCCTCGTTCAAGTCCTCCATGGCGCCCGGATAGTCGTTCAGCGTCAAGCGGAGGCTGGCGCGGCGGAAGTAGAGTTCCGGGTCGCTGGGGCGCAGGGAGATCGCCGTGCCCACGTCGGCCAGCGCCTCGTTCATGCGGTTCTGCGCGTAGAAGAGCGAGGCGCGCAGCAAATAGGCGTCCACGATAGCTGGATCGAGCTCGATCACCCGCGATAGGTCGTCCATCGCGCCCTGGAGGTTGCCGATGTTCAGGTAGATCCTGGCCCGGAAGAAGATGTGGCCGGCATCCTCCGGATCGCGCTCGATGGAACGATCTATATCCCGCAGCGCGTTCTCGATGTCGCCGGTCTGCGTGTGGACGATGGCCCGCTGGTGGTAGGGATGCGACTCATTGGGATACTTGTCAACGGCCTCGTTGTAGATCTCCATTGCCGCTTCCAGGTCGCCCTTCTGCAAGGCTTCCAGGCCGCGGTCCAATAGCTCCTGGACGCCGGCGTCGTCGCCGGAGAAGAACGGTAGGCTCGGCGCGCAGGCGCTAAGGGACAGCGCCAGCAACACACCGGCCAGAACAAGCCGCCACCACCGCCGTACGCCCATGAGGGTTCACGCTCGCTTTCCAAACTACCGGGTTGCCTTGATTCCATTCTACCACCCGCCACGCCCCATCGTGTCTGCTCACCCCTGCACCGGATTGCGCAGCGTCCCCAGCCGCTCGATCGTCGCCTCGATCACGTCCCCGTCCTCCAGGGAGGCTCCGGCCGCCGCGCCCACGCCCGCGGGCGTGCCGGTGGAAATCACGTCGCCCGGCGCCAGCGTCACGATGCGCGTGATCCACTCCACCAACTCGAAGCAGTTGAAGATCATCTGGCCCGTATTGCCCCGCTGCCGTTCGATGCCGTTCACGCTGAGCGACATCGCCAGGTCATGGGGATCGGGAATCTCGTCCGCCGTAGCGATGTACGGTCCCATGGGGCCGTGGGTATCGAACCACTTGCCGTTCAGCCAGTCGAAATAGTCGTCCATCTCGCGCTCTTCCCGCTCCCACGGCAGATCGAGTTCGCGGGACGAAATGTCGTTGAAGATGGTGTAACCGGCAATGTGGCCCGGCGCGTCGGCGGCGGCAATGTCCCGCCCCCCTTTGCCGATCACCACTGCCAGTTCCAGTTCCCAATCCACGCTGGCCGACAACTCCCAGAGCCGCACCGGCTGCTCGTGCCCCACCAGCACCGAGTTGGGCTTCCAGAAGTAGCGGGGCGTCTGGTGCGCCTTTTCCGGCGGCTCGTCGCCGCCCTCGCGAATGTGGTCGGCAAAGTTGCCGGCCAGGCACAGCACCTTATCCGGCCGCGGAATGGGCGGCAGCAGCGTCACGTCTCCCGCGCCGAGGGCAAAGGGCGCGCCGCCGCCCTGCTCCTGCGCAAAGCCCAGCACGCGCCGCGCCTGAGCCAGACCGACGTCGCCCATCTCCAGCAACGCGCGCACGTCGTTGGGCAGCTTTGCCCCCACCGCGCCGGCCTGGGCCGTGAAAGCGTCGGCGGCGTCCTGCAAATCGTACACCTGATCTCCGTCCAGCAGACCCGCCCGCGGGCCGCTATCCTGCGCGTACGTAACCAGTTTCATGAGACTCCTTCTCCTTGATTGTGCGCTTCACCATTGCTTCGTTTAAGCCGCGCCCCGGAACCGGCCAACCTATCAACCGCAATGCCGGCCCCATGCGCAACCGCCAAACCAATCTAATCTATACCACATAGCGCCAAACCGCGCCGCAAACGTGGATATCGCTGTACAATACGTGCGTATGGGATAGCCGCAGCAATCGGAGCGTCACCGTGCCTGGGCAAAGCCTATGAACACCGCGAAACTCATCACCGCCGTTGAGACCTATTTTGCCGCGTTGCGCCGGATTCGCGCCACCGGCGGGGCGACGGACGAGCGCTCGCTCTACCCGCCGTTGGCGGAACTGCTGAACGCCGTCGGCGCCGCGCTCAAGCCCAAGGTGCACTGTGTCAGCGACATGGTCGACCAGGGCGCCGGGCATCCCGACTTCGGCCTTTACACTGCCAAGCAAGGGCAACGGAGCGGGCGTGCCGACCGCCGTTACCCGGAAAATACAACGCGCCGGGTCCGTCATTCCCGTGAAAACGGGAATCCATCTTCCCCACATCCCACGGCGGGAGCACATCCGCCTGCCGCCCCCTTGCCCGAACGCGGCGTGGTGGAGGTCAAACCTATCGATGACGACGCCTGGCTCACCGCCGAGAGCGCCCAGGTGAGCCGCTATTGGAATCGCTACCGGCTGGTGCTCGTGACCAACTACCGCGATTTCGTGCTGCTGGGCGAAGACGCCCAGGGCAATCCCGCCAAGCTGGAGACGTTTCGCCTTGCGGCGAGCGCCGCCGAATTTGCGGAAAAGCTGCAAAAGCCCCGCGCCTTTGCCCGCGCGGCCGGCGCGGGATTGGGCGAATATCTCTGCCGCGCGCTCTCCCACCGGGCGGCGCTGGCCGAGCCGCGCGACCTGGCGTGGCTGCTGGCCTCGTACGCCCGCGACGGCCTGGCGCGGGTGGAAGCGGCCGGCGACACGCCCTCCCTGACCGCGGTGCGCGGAGCCCTGGAAGAAGCCCTCGGCGTCCGCTTTCAAGGCGCGCGCGGCGCGGCCTTCTTCCGGTCTACCCTTGTGCAGACGCTCTTCTACGGCGTCTTCTCCGCCTGGGTCTTGTGGTCGCGGGCGCTGCCGCCGCCGGCAGGGAGACAATTCGATTGGCGCACCGCCGTCTGGCATCTGCGCGCGCCGGTGTTGCGGGCGCTCTTCCAGCAGATTTCCGATCCCGGCCGCCTGCAACCGCTGGGCTTGGTGGAAGTGCTCGATTGGACCGCCGCCGCGCTGGACCGGGTGGACCGTGACGCTTTCTTCAGCCGCTTCAGCGAGGGCGAGGCCGTGCCCTACTTCTACGAGCCGTTTCTGGAAGCCTTCGATCCCGCCCTGCGCAAGCAACTGGGCGTCTGGTACACGCCCGTCGAAGTGGTGCGCTACATGGTGGCGCGGGTGGATAAGGCGCTGAAAGACGACCTGGGCATCGCTGACGGCCTGGCGGCGGAGAACGTCTACGTGCTGGATCCCTGCTGCGGCACCGGCGCGTACCTGGCGGAAACCCTGCGCCGCATCGCGGACAATCTGCGCGGCCGCGGCCTGGGCGCGCTCACCGGCGCGCGGGTGAAACAGGCCGCCACCTCGCGGGTCTTCGGCTTCGAGATCATGCCCGCGCCGTTCGTGGTGGCCCACCTCCAGGTCGGCCTCACCCTGCAAGCCCTGGACGCGCCCCTGGCCGATGACGCCCCCTCAGCCGGCGGCGCGACGGCGGGCAGCAGCGAGCGCGCCGGCATCTTCCTCACCAACGCCCTCACCGGCTGGGAGCCGTCCGGCTGGAAGGCGCTGCCGTTCCCGGAACTGGAAGAGGAGCGCGAACGGGCCAATGCGGTGAAACAGGAGAAGCCCATCCTGGTGGTGCTGGGCAACCCGCCCTACAACGGCTACGCCGGTATGGCCGTGGACGAGGAACGGGAACTTTCCACCGCGTACCGCGCGACCCGGCGCGTGCGCCGTCCCGAAGGCCAGGGGCTGAACGACCTCTACGTCCGCTTCTTCCGCATGGCCGAACGCCGCATCGCCGAGAAAACCGGCCAGGGCGTCGTCTGCTTCATCTCCAACTACTCCTGGCTCGACGGCCTTTCGTTTACGGGCATGAGGGAACGCTACCTGGAGGCGTTCGACGCGATTCGCATCGACTGCCTGAACGGCGATAAGTACAAGACCGGCAAGACCACGCCGCAGGGCGCGCCCGACCCCAGCATCTTCTCCACGCCGGAGGACCCGGTGGGCATCCAGGTCGGCACCGCCATCACAACATTGGTGCGCAAGGCCGACCACCAGCCCAGCAAGCAGGTCGGCTTCCGCCACCTCTGGGGCCAGGCCAAGCCTCAAGAGTTGCTGGAAACGGCGGCGGCGGAACCGAATACGCTCTATGACACAGTTGCGCCGCTCTTGCCGCTGGGCCTGCCCTTTGCGCCTACGGCGGTCAGCGAAGATTGGTTCAACTGGCCCGCGCTGACCGATCTGTTTCCCACATCGTTTCCAGGGGTCAATACCAGCCGCGACAGGTTTCTTACCCATACAGATCTCGACCAACTCAGAGAACGGATTGCCGATTACTTTGACGTGGGTCTAAATCACGAGGAGATCGCCCGGCGCTACCCGGTCATCATGAAGAGCATGCAGCATTTTGATGCTCAGTCAACACGCGACAAACTGCTCATACGTCGTGGCCCAATTGAGACCGGCTTTATCGAATTCGCCTATCGGCCATTCGACAACCGCTGGTTGTACTGGGAGGCGGATAGCGGTTTGCTCAATCGTCCGCGTGCTGAATACAAGCCCCATGTGTTTGAAGGCAACCTGTGGCTGGTAACTCCTCAAAAGCAGCGTCGGGAGTGGTCACCCCCACTGGTAGCCACGAACATGGGAGACATCAACCACATGGACGGCAGTACCGCCTATCTTCCCGTCTGGATCCACGAGACCGGCTTGGGAGCCGACGAGACCGGCGCGCAATACGTCCCCAACCTCTCGCCTGCCGCGCAACGCTACCTCGAACGTCTCGGCCTAGACGTGGAAGACCTCTTCTACCACACGCTCGCCGTTCTCCACGACCCCGCCTACCGCCGGGCCAACGCCGGCGCGCTGCGCATGGAGTGGCCGCGCATCCCGCTCCCCGGCTGGCCCGAACTCGCCGCGGCGTCCCCCACCGGTAGGGGCGGTTCGCGAACCGCCCCTACGGCCACGGCACACGCGGACGCGCCCGCCGCGGACCCATCCGTCATTCCGGCGCAGGCCGGAATCCAGACCCCGGCTGACGCGGCAGATTTCTCCGTCGTTCCCGTGAAAACGGGAACCCATCCGTCCGACACGCCGGCAGACCCCGCCGACAATCCGGTCAACGCGGGCGCGCCCGGCGCGGACCCCTCCATCGCTCCCGCGAAAACGGGAACCCATCCGTCCGTCGCCGCGCAAACCCTGGCCGCCTCCGCCGCCAGCGGCCGCCAACTGGCCCACCTCCTCGACTCCGACACCCCCGTGCCCGGCGTCACCACCGCCCCGTTGCGTCCCGAGATTATCGCAATCGCCGTGCCCGCCACCACCGACGATGGCAACATGACCGGCGACGACTTCGCCCTCACCGCCGGCTGGGGCCACTACGGCGCCGGCGAAGCCGTCATGCCCGGCCAAGGCCGCGCCGTCGAACGCGCCTACACCGCCAAAGAACGCGAGGCTTTCCAGCGTGCCGTGAGCGACCCCGCGCGTTCCGGTCATTCCGGCTTGCGCCGGAATCCAGCAAACCCCGCCGGTTCGGCGCAATCGCCAGCGCCCGCAAGTCCCGCCGCGCCACCCACGCCCGACCTTGAAAACACCATCACCACCCTCGGCGCAACCACCTACGACATCTACCTCAACGACCGCGCCTACTGGCAAAACGTCCCCGCCAACGTCTGGCAATACAAACTCGGCGGCTACCAAGTCCTCAAAAAATGGCTCTCCTACCGCGAACACCCCATCCTCAACCGCCCCCTCACCCCGGAAGAAGTCCAACACTTCACCGACACCGCCAGGCGCATTGCCGCTATACTAGGATTAACGTGTTCAGTCTGAAGATATGGTGTGCGGAACTACATCAGGAGAAGCCTTGGAAGGAGCGGGCATGTTGATTGGAATCGATGATAGAGTATGAAGTACCTTGAACGCTTTGGGCCACTAGTGCTCGTCGTGGTAAGCGTAGCCGTAGCTTTTGTCTTTGTCTTTCTGGCATCATCACGTACACTGACCAACTTGGAAAATGCCCTCTTTCAGATCTTTGCTCTAGCCACGGGACTCACCGGTTCTTTCATCTTCGGTCGTCAATCGGCCAGGGCTGCCGCGAGAGAGATGATCGAGCCACATGCGCGCTCCGCATTTCGACGCCTTCGTTCTTTGTATGACGGATTGTCGCGGGTTGCTGAGACCATAGTAGGCACTGAGGATGACGCAGTGAAGCTGAAGATAATCGAGGCGATCGTGGTCGAACACATCTCCACTGCGGACGACGCATTGGCAGATTGGCAAGACGTGGTGCCGGATTCCGTGACAGAGCTTACACGAACTATCGATCGTCCGCCTGATGAGCAGGAGGGGTAGTATATGGCTGACCAGATTCGTGGGAAAGTCGCGCGGGTGCTCAATACGCGGGAAGTCGCACTAAATGTGGGAATGAATGATGGCGTTGAAGTCGGCATGTACTTTGACGTCCTGGACGCGAAGAGTGAAGACATTAGTGACCCCGACACTGGTGAGTGGTTGGGGTCTATTCGACGTCCAAAAGTGAGAGTGCGCGTGACGAGAGTGCAGGAAAAGCTGGCTCTCGCCTCTACAAGTACAGAGAGACGCGGCTTCAGTTTCTCTGAATCGCTTATGCCACTGGCATGGAGAGAGAAGTACCTGCCGCTTAGGAGAGAGGAAAGAGACTGGGAGCACCCAGAAGAGAAAGATAGCTACGTGAAAGAGGGGGATCCGGTTGTCCAAGTACTTCAGGCTGAAGAAACAGCAGAGGAAAAGGTTGAAGTAAGCGCCAATTGACCCCTCAAAGGTCCCCCCAAGGCTGCCACTGGCAAGTCAGGTGAGTTGCCATGCCCCCCTTGCTACGGTGCCAGACAGCATTCGACTTGTTTAGCACTCGCCACGCCGCTCAAATTCGGCCCTCCTACCGCGAACACACCATCCTCCACTGCCCCCCCTCACCCCCGGAAGAGGTGCAACACGTCACCGAAATCGCCAGACGCATCGGGACAATACTGATGGTGACACAGCGAGGTGAGGATTGAGCCGATTCACCTGGATACGAAGAGTCTGGACAGCGCTCGTTGCGCGTTGGCGTCGTAGTAAACTGTGGATTCTGCATGTCTTCGCCCTTGTCCAGGCTAGAGCGCGTTGGATACGTATTGGTTGGACAGAGTTTGTTGGTCACTGGCGACACGGCAAACGGTGGGGTCTTCGTGTTCTGCCCCTAGCTTGGAAAGCACTGCGGCGGTTCGCGTGGCTGTTCATTGCAGCCGCTGTCTTGGTCATTATCTGGCTCACTTTCAAGTACTGGGATTGGTTGGGCGCCGTACCAAACGGACAGGATCGGCAGGAAACCAACTCTTCGACGCTTCGCAATGTCGGGTTGTTGTTCGCAGGTTTCGTCGCCTTGCTAATCGCTGTTTGGCGCAGTTGGGTCGCAGGGCGACAGGCTAAGACTGCGGAGCAGGACCTACTGAATGACCGCTACCAAAGGGGTGCCGAAATGCTCGGCAATGATGTCCTTTCAGTACGCTTAGGCGGCATCTACGCGCTGCGACGTCTCGCCGAGGAACACCCCGAGCAGTACCATATCCAGATTATGCGACTCTTCTGCGCGTTCGTGCGCCATCCACCCAAGGAAGTCTATAGAAAAAGCACAGCGAACGCGAAAGGAGATCCGTCTGAAGAAACGCTCTCACTGCGGGAGGATGTCCAAGCTGTCATGCAGGCGATCGCTGTCCGCAAAGAGACGAGTGTTGCGCTCGAAAGGGAAGCCGAGTTTGAGTTAGACTTTAGCTATGCCGACCTCAGAGGCATGGAAATCTGGAGTTGGGGTACGGATCTGTCTGGTGCCCAATTCAAGAGAGCGAATCTGTCTGGGGCATTTATCGCAGATGCTAACCTGTCTCGCGCGGAACTCGAAAGTGCAAATATGTCCGACGTGCACCTCGTAGGTGCGGACATGTCCCGTACTGTGCTTGAGGATGCAATTCTGCCTAACGCAAATCTAGGAAGAGCGAACCTAGCGAGCGCGAATCTTGCGGGAGTGGACATGTCTTGCGCAAATCTTGCGGCAGTAAACCTGTGTGGCGCGTACTTTGGAGGGCAACACTTTCCCCGCGGGCATGATGGGGCGATTTTGATTAGACCAGCCTCCATGGGAGCGAATCTATCCGGTGCGTATCTTGGAGAAGTAAAGAACCTGACACAGATGCAGTTAGATGGAGCGCGCGCAGACCCCAAGAAACCGCCCAAGCTAGAAGGGACTGTCGACGCTGAAACCGGCGAGCCGCTGGTCTGGCGCGGAGAGGCACTTATTGACGAGCCATAAGCCGTTCTAGCCGTCGGGACATCGAGTCATAGCGAAAGAATAGCTAATCACCAAGGCAGCTATCTTGCGTCACAGTTGCCGCAGGTAGTTGAAGTTTACCGCCGAATTCGGTTCTCGCTGTTGCGCCTCGTGGTATAGATCCAGATCTACGGTAAGCAGGGGCGTCTGCTCTGTAACGACCTCCAGCAGAGCGGCATCGGTGATGCCAAGCCGCTTGAACGCGCGGTTGTTGGCTGCGTCGGCGCCGGATACGACCACTTCCTTGCTCTCATGGATAAGGCACCGCAGTTGATCGAATAATCGAGAACGCTCCGGCTCTCCGTGTTGCCCCAGCAGGTTCGAGGTCTCAGCGAGCGTGTGCGGCGTCACGAGCACACGGTCGAACCCGTCAAGATAGGCGAGCAGGGCATCGTAGTCTGCTGCTGTGTATCGGCGCAGCCGCTTGTGTTTGGCAATGATGTCTCTGCTGGTTCTGCCGGCGACATAGAGCAACAGCAGGTTCGAATCGATGAAGAGTTCCGCCATCAGCACGCGGTCATTCAGCCGTCGTCAGTATACGATCCTTAACAGACTTTACTCGCCCATCGAGATCGCTGATTCGAAAGACCTTGTAATGTCGATCTTCGGGAGGCTTCCCGAGTGCTGACGGAAGCGGTGTTGTTTCCCAGAGCCGCGCAAAACTAATCGTGATTATCCACTCCACGGCTTCATCATCAAAGTCGACTTCCTCAAGACCAACGTAGCTGATCGGTTCCTCGTTGAAAAGCTCCAAGAGGTTTTGCTTTGCTGACTTTACTGCTTCTCTAACGTCCATTGCGGCCTCCATCGTAGTATTAATCACATAAACCCAGTATAGCGCGATACACGGCGCTGCGGGGATAGCGCGGGCGCTGGAATCGGAACCCTCAGCGAGGACTGCGCCCCTGTCTGCGCCGGGGTGAGGCTACTTCTTCCGCGGCGGCGGGGGTGGAGGCGGGGGCGGCTTGACAGTGCTTGGGGGTTCAGGCGCGTCCGCCGGATCCTGGGAGCGACCGAAAGCCCAACGCTTGCGCGTGGATTTAGCTTGCAACGCTCTGCGCCTGCTTGGCGAGAGGTTCGGTTCTTTCGCCATGGCGTACCCCTCGTACGTTTCACAGACTCTCGTTGCTACAAGCCTCATTTAACCGCAAAAGCACGCCGGTAGGCAGCGTGTCTACTCAGGAATGCTCTTGCGTTTGTGTGGTGGCGGGGGTGAGAATCGAACTCACAACCTAGGGCTTATGAGTCCCCCGCTCTACCATTGAGCTACCCCGCCGCGCGTGCATGTGCCAATCGGGCCGGCCGGTGGGGACTCTGCGGCCGGCATTGACAAGTGGGCCCACCTGGATTCGAACCAGGGACCTTCTCCTTATGAGGGAGCAGCTCTAACCGCTGAGCTATGGGCCCCGGCCACGCGTTGTGCGCGCCACGCGTGACTCTCTTGCATTATACGGAGCTTTTCCCGCCAGCGTCAATTGGGGGCCGGGCAGCCGTCGAGGTGATTGGACCGCTTGGCGCTTGCGGGATTGGCGGACCCGCCCGGCATCCGCCGATGGGGCGGAACCGCCGGCGTCCATCGGGAAAGTGAAGTCTCGCGCGCGGCCCCCCCCCCCCCCGCCGGCGGCCGCGTGCACACTCACGAGTGCACAATCGCTGCAACGCAGGCATGATACTATGCTGCCAGGCGCCGGCACAGGCGCGACCGTTGCGCCAGGCTGCGCGCTTGGCTCTGCCGGATGCATGAAACCGCTGGAAAGACGAACAAGGGGAGACCTCTACGATGGCTCGCTTCCTGACCGAAGAGCACGTGCGGCAGTTGTTGCCCATGGAGGAGGCGCTGGCGCAGGTGGAGGCCTGTTTGCGCGCGTTGGGCGCGGGACAGGCGCGCAACCAGCCGCGCCGCCGCATCCGCCTGCCCGGCGGCATGATGCACGTGATGTCCGCCGGGGACGCGGAACTGGGCGTGTTCGGCCACAAGGTGTACACCACTACCCGCAAGGGCGCAAAGTTCCTGGTCACGCTCTACAGCGCCGCTGACGGCCGGCCGCTGGCGGTGCTGGAAGCCGGCCTGCTGGGCGCGATCCGCACCGGCGCGGCCAGCGGCATCGCCACCAAGTACCTGGCGCGTCCGGACGCGGCGGCGCTGGGCGTGCTGGGCACGGGTCGCCAGGCGCCGACGCAGATGCAGGCAATCTGCGCCGTGCGGCCGATTGCGCGGGCGCTGGTCTACAGCCGCAATGCGGAGCGGCGCGAGGCCTTTGCGCGGGAAATGACGGACGCGCTCGGCATTCCGGTAGAGGCGGCCGGCAGCGCGCAGGAGGCGGTGGCGTCCGCCGACGTGGTGGCGGCCATCACCGATAGCAAACGGCCGGCGCTGGCGGGCGCGTGGCTGCGGCCCGGCGCGCACCTGAACGCCGCCGGCAACAACATGCTGGACGAACAAGAGGTGGATACCGAGGTCTTCCGCCGCGCCTGGCTCGTCACGACCGATTCGCTGGAAGGCGCCAAGCTGGAATGCGGCGACCTGCTGGCAGCGGTGGAACCGGGCCTCGCGCACTGGGAGGACGTGGTCGAGATCGGCCAGGTGGTGGCGGGACGGCATCCGGTGAACCGTCCGGCCGACGCGATTACGGTCTACGAATCCCAGGGCATCGCCGCGGAAGACCTCTACGCCGCCACCCACGTGCTGCGCAAGGCCGAGGCGGAAGGTATCGGTGAGGATTTGCCTTTCTAGTCATTTTCAAAACAACACAGGATGAAGTACCATGGTACTAGGTGTCGTTGCAGCACTTGCAGGGAATTGTCTTGGGTACGTGGTAAGTCCCGGTCCTAACCAGGTCAGAATGAGGGAGAAGTGATGAGTAGGCAGGATTGGTTACTATTGGTGCTCGCTTCTACGGAAGAAGCGCTTACGCCAGTTCAACTGCAAAAGTCATTATTCTTGCTGGAAAAGACGCTGCCGGAGACACTTCTCGGTGAAGGCTACTATGATTTTGTCCCCTACGACTATGGTCCTTTTGATTCTTCAATCTACCATGATGCGGAAGAGTTGGCGGGTCAGCAACTTGCGGCTATTGTTCCCTCGATGACTGGCCGCTGGCAGGAATACTCCATTAGGCCGGACGGGTTGAATCGGGCGAAAGAGATCCAAGATGAGTTGCCTGAGAATGTGCAAGTGTATGTGCACAGGCTCATTGAATGGGTACAGACCAAGTCGTTCTCGCAACTGGTAAGGTTCATTTACGAGAACTATCCGGAGTACAAAGCAAATAGCGTTTTTCAGGGTTGATCTTAGTGACACTCATCGTTGGAATCAAAGCTAAAGATGGAGTTGTACTGGGTGCGGACGGTGCTGCAACGCTGGGAAGTCTCTCTGGTAACACAATACGCCAACCCGTCAAGAAGCTAGACATAGTTGGTGGACAGAGCGTAGTTGGAGTATCTGGATCCGTTGGGTTGGGGCAGCGAATTGTCGCCGAAGTTGAAGAGCTTTGGCGGAACAAGGAACTGAGTGATAAGTCTCCTACTCAGGTCATGGCCCTGCTACGGCGCAGGATATGGGAGCATGTTGGGCTAGAACTGCAGGCTGCGGACATTGCCCAGAAGATTCTTGGGCAGGCTGCGCAGAGTAGTGCGCTTGCTCACACTCTAGTTGGGCTTCCCTGTGGTGGCAAACCATGTCTCTTCCAATTCGATGCTCAAGGTGCGCCAGAGGAAGCATCGGAGGATCTCCCTTTCATTGCCATTGGCAGCGGCCAGACTATTGCAGACCCATTCCTCGCTTTCCTCAGGCACATTTTCTGGAGTGATCGACTCCCGAGCATTTCCGAAGGTGTTTTTGCGGCTGTCTGGACTCTGGAACATGCAATACGAACAAGCCCAGCGTACGTCAGCTATCCTACTCAAGTCGTAATCGTCGAACGCACCAAGAAGTCCAGAGTGACTGCGCGAGAGTTAACGAAGTCTGATCTGGATGAACATATGCAAGCCATAGCTGAGATTGAGGACAACCTCAGACAGCTTTTTGATCAGACCAGAGATACTGAAGGGCTGTCATCTCTGCCTACTCCTCCGCAAGCCTAGTGCGAGGCCCTGTGTCTCCTGGATTTTCTGGCAATCTGATTGCGGTGGCTCCGTCATAGCCCTAGTTCGCTTGAAATGCCCTGCAGCGCGGCCAGGTTCAGGGCGGCGAAATCCGGCAGGGTGAAGCCGATGTCGCTGCACGTTTCGATCTCCTCGCGTTTGGCGGAGGCGGCGAAGGCTTTTTCCTTATATTTGCGCATGACGAATTTCGGCGTCACCGAGGCCAGTTTCTTATCGGGCCGCACCAGCGCGCAGGCGATGATGAGGCCGGAGAGGTTATCGCAGGCGTAGAGGGCTTTATCCATCAGACTTTCGCGCGGCACGCCGTGTTCGTCGCTGTGGGCGCGCACCGCGTGGATGACGCGGGGGTCGCAGTCGCGTTCCTCCAGCAGTTTCGCCATCAGCAGTGTGTGCTGGGCCGGGTCTTTCTCGGTGGCCTCGTAATCGGCGTCGTGCATCAGGCCCGCCAGGCCCCACAGGTCTTCATCTTCGCCAAAGTGCCGCGCCAAGCCTCTCATGCAGGCCTCCACCGCCAGGCAGTGCTTCACGAGATTCTTGTTCTTGAGTAGTTCGTGGACGAGTTCCATGCCTTCATCGCGGGTCATCGTCTGCTTGCTCCCGTTGCCATTCGTGCCTGCGGCTCAGTGATTGCCGGATTAGTCCCGCGTGTAGTATAGCAAGCCGGGAGCCAACGGCGCAGCAATTCCGCGCCTGCCGCTGTACTGAGGCACGTGCGCGCAGGCAGGAGACGCTTGACCGATACCCCCACCCCCGCGCCAACTGGCATGAATCGCGCGTTCGTTCTACAGTGATTAAGGAGAGAGTTCGCGCGCAAACGGAGGAAAGAGTGTGAATACTCGAAGAGTGTTGCGCCTATCACGCCGCTTGCTCTGGCAAAAGGCGCTCATAATCCCGCTGACGGCCGTGCTCGCGGCCTGCGGCGCGCTGGGACGGCAGGCGGAAACAAAGCAGACGGCCGCAGAGCAGGAAATGGAAGCGGCCCCGGCCACGGCCGCGCCGGTCCAGGCCGAAGCGAGGCAGCCCGCGGAGCAGACAACGGCTGCAACGGAACTACCCGCCACGCCGGCGTGTGAAGACGACGACGACCCGACACCGCCCCTGACCGCCGGCCCGTTCTACACGCCCAACACGCCGCTGCGCACGTCTTTGCTGGAACCCGGCGCGGCGGGTACACGGCTGCTGCTTACGGGCCACGTGCTTTCCACGAAGTGCGCGCCGGTCGCCGGCGCGCTGCTCGACTTCTGGCACACCAACGACGCCGGTGACTACGACAACGAGGGCTACACCTTTCGCGGCCACCAGTTCGCCGACGACGCCGGGCGCTTCACCCTGGAAACAATCGTGCCGGGCGTCTATCCCGGGCGCACGCGCCACATCCACGTGCGCGTGCAAGCGCCCAACCAACCCATTCTCACCACCCAACTCTACTTTCCCGGTGAATCGAGCAACCAAGGCGACGACATCTTCGATCCCGCGCTGCTGGTGGACATCACGGATGCGGCGGAAGGCAAAGAAGCGCAGTTCACCTTCGTGCTGGACGTGCCGTAGGCGTGTGGGCGTGTCATGCTAAGCGTTCAGTGTGCGGTGCTATACTGGAAGGTACAGGCCGTGTCGGTTTTCCAGCCCAAGACGCATTGGAGGAGGCGCCGGATGTCCAAGCGGGTAATCACGTGTGTCGCTATTCTTGCGGCAATTGTCGCTCTTGCGTCATGCAGTACCGTGCCGACCGCGACGCAACCGGCCCAACCGCTGCCACCGGAGACGCCGAGCCTCGATACTATCTCCAAGTCCGCCGAGCCCGGTCTGTACACCAAGGCGTTCGTGGCCGAGGCGCTGCGGCGCTACGACGCCGACGGGCGCGACGCTGCCGTTGCCTACTACAACACGCCGGAGAGCATGGACGGCGAATGGTACCTCTTCATCATCGACGCGGAGGGCCTGGTATTGTCCCATGCCGCCATCCCGGATAACGTCGGCTTGGTCGTCGAGAGACCGCTGGGCGTTGACGCCAACGGCTACGACTTTGGCGCCGCCATGCTGGCGGTGAGCGAGGCGGGAAGCTGGGTCAGCTACGTCTACGAAAACCCGGCCAGAGGCGGCTTTCTGGAAACCAAGCACTCCTGGGTGATCAGACACGACGGCCTGATCTTCGGCTCCGGCTGGTACCAGGTTGCCCGCTACGACGCGCCGCCGCCGCTCATAGATCCGGAAGACCGGGAGAAGGTGATCGCGCAACGGATGTGATGCGTTGCTTAGCTGGGTGCGGGCACTCTCGTATCATTTGAGGCGCTTTGCAGATCGCCTTCTTCAAATCGGTTTAGGCAATTCGGACAGAGATTCGGCCCCCTCCCGCCTCATTTGCGGTCATAGAGCTGTCTCTCTCCCATAGGTAGAAAAGTCAACTTGATGTGCTAGGAGAGATCTTACGAACACGGAGCCACAGACGCTAGACTTCTATATCGACCATCTCTTCGCGGAACAGCACAATTGGTATCGCTCGAAAGTTACTCCTACCACAGTTTCTTGGCAGTTGAATAACTCTTGGCAAACATCAAAGAGCGCTACACCGAAACGACTCAATCTTCTTCAACGTCTGGCGAAGGTCCCACGGTATTTCATTGTCACGTAATTCTTCTACAATCCTCGCCGTCGTCAGGGTCACCTTGTATTCTTCTTGCACTCGGGAGGAAAGTTCGCTCAGAACCCTTTTCCCCGGCACAATGTGAAGCCGCAATCGGGCTTCGTTCCAGTACCCCTCAAGTATTTCAATGGATTCGAGGTTAATGGTACTTGGGTCCTTACCAGTATGTTTCAAGTACTCTCCTCGCTTGGCGAAAAACTGGGACTGAACGTCGGCTTTCATCGGCGCTGTAATCTCCTCAAGAATGTCGGCAATCGGTCTGGCTTCGGTTGCAGACTCACCACCGCGCCGTGCCCTTTCCTCTACGAGTCTTGCTAACGTCCTTTCCAAGGCAGGTGGAATGAGCAGGTAGTTCTCAATCTCCTTTCTTTCCAATATCACGCACAATTCCAGCTTGCTTTGAAGCCTCGACAGTAAGTCATCAACTTCCTCATCTGGACGGAAATCTCGATCAAAGATTCCACCGAAGACTATTGAGCCCCCAATAGATTCCTTAACGCCCAGAGTGGCCGCCTTTATGCGTTCTACTGAGGGGAAGCCGCCGAGAGGAAACGGTGCAATACCAACACCAGCAGCTAGCTCGCTCAAACCAAGGCACCTAGCAAACTTCCTTAGAGTCTTGAAGTCCTCGCCCTCAACATAGAGGACTCGTCTGGCCTGCGCAATCGCGCTCATCGTCACCATGTGCGTAGACCCTAGTGATCCCAGCGTGGACTGAATCCCTTTAGGACTACGTACTCTCTTCGCTGAACGTTGAGTTTTGTCAATCACTAGAATGTCGTTGGTGTCTGCCTCGGTTATGATTTCAGTTGAGTGAGTCGCCACCAGCACGTCTTGCCCAGATGCCTTCAATATTGATAGCAATTGTCTTTGTGGGTTAGCATGCAAGTAGATGTCCGGCTCATCAATTATGAGCATTGATCGATCCTGGCTTCTAAAGATGTGTGAAAGCAACTGGCACCAAACCTGAAAGCCATAGCCAGTCCAATAGAGCTCTCGAGCGATCGTGTCTTCATAGCAAAACATGGCCAGCTTTTGACCGTCTGACTCTGGAGGTCCAATCTCCATGCCGGGCCAAGTGGCTGTAACCTGCTTCCGGAAGTCTGCAAATTCATTGGGATAGTGGTACCAGTAGTTGCGGAAATTGCGTGAAGCCCGGTGTGTCGCCAGGTTCTTATCCACTGTCTCTTTCTTTACGATTGGCTCTTCATGTTCAACAGGGCCGAGCACAGGTACAACCAGCAGAGAAATCGGAAACTGTCGGCTGAATTTGGCCTTGGTCACTGGTTCTCCTTCAGCAGTAAGCGGGTACAAGAAGCAATCGTCGCCTTCACTAGAAAACGACAGTTGCAGACTGTTTCCATTTGATATCCTAAAAGTGACTGTAGCTTCTACATCTTGGTAATCAGTCTGTGCATTTTCCAAGGAAATGGGAATCGAGGCTCTGGGTATTCTGTAACCCCGCGCAATGTGCCGGCCTCCGAAGAATTCCGGTTTGCGTCTGGCTGCTGTTCTTAGTCCCATAGCAAGGACTCGAAATGCGCCAATCACAGTAGACTTCCCTGAGTTGTTCGGACCGACAAGGATATTCATTCGGTCAAGCGAGATTGAAAAGTTCGCGAAAGCTTTGAAGTTTGTAAACCGGACAGATGTAATCGTACCACCAGAGTTCATAGATTCCTCACTTGCTTTGGAATACCCCCGTAGTTAAAAATGTTAGCAGACTCTTCGAATGCACGACACTTCACTGGCCATGAAGCAGGCCCTACCGAAACATCACTTCTTGGTGGTTGTCAGGAAACCCTTGGCAATCCAAGAGGCTAAGTGTGCCATGGGCTACAACGAGATTGGAAGTGAAAACAGAGCACATGAATCCAAAGTTTTCCACGACGTTTCTACCGTTTCGCGACCAGCTTGAAGACGCATTCGCCCAATTCGCGCAGCGTCCCGCGTTGACGTATCGGGGTGAGACGTGGACGTATGCAGAACTGGACGCGCGGACGCGGGCGGCGGCGGTTTTCTTGGAGCAGCGGGGCTTGCGCGCTGGCGAGCGCGTCATCCTCTACACGGCGGACAAGCGGGCGCTGCTGCTGGCGCATCTGGGCGCGATCCGGGCCGGCGGGGTTTCGCTGCCGCTCAACTTCAAGTTCACGCCGCGCGAAATGGAATACTACGCGCGGGATAGCGGCGCGGCCTTGGCGGTGGGCGGTGACGCCGAACTGCCGGTGCTGCGGGCGCTGGCGGAAGATGAAGCCACGCCGTTGCGCGGGGTGCTGCGCGCCGACGAGTTTCTCAAACTCGCGCCGCGGCCCACGGCCTCTTTGCCGGATTCCACCGCGGCAGACTGGGCGCTGCTGCTCTACTCCTCCGGCACCACCGGCCAGCCCAAGGGCGTGGTGCACACCCACGCCAATCTCGGCGCGGCGGTGCGTTCGCTGGCCGATTGCTGGGCGTTCACGCCCGACGACGCGCTGGTGAACGTGCTGCCGTTCTTCCACATTCACGGGTTGTCGTTCGCCAGCCACGTGAACTTCCTCACCGGCGCGCACATGCTCATGGCGGACTCATTTCACCCGGTGCGCACCCTGGACCTCATCGACCGCACCACGGTCTTCATGGCCATTCCGCCCATGTACTATCAGTTCCTGGGGCGGCCGGAGTTTCGCGAACGCGCCGCGCACTGGTCGCACGTGCGGCTCTTCACGTGCGGTTCGGCCCCAATTCGCCCCGAAGTGTTACCGGAACTGGAGGGTATCTTAAAGAATCCGCTCATCAACCGGTACGGCATGACCGAGAGCCACGTGATCGCCAGCCTGCCCATCGATACGCCCAGCGTGCAGGGCTCGGTGGGGTTGCCGCTGGACGGCATCGAGATGACCATGGTCGAGGACGGCTCCACCACCAAGGAAGGCCATGCCGTGGGCGAGGTGCACGTGAAAGGCCCGGTGATCTTCGACCACTACCTGAACCGGCCGGAAGCCACCGCCGAGGCCTTCGCCCACCAGGGCTACTTCGCCACCGGCGATTTGGGTTTCTTGGATCCCCAGGGGTACTTGACCCTCATCGGGCGAAAAGTGGACCTCATCATCACCAAGGGCTTCAACGTCTATCCACCCATGGTCGAGCGCGTGCTCAACGATTGCCCCGGCGTGAAAGAGTCCGCCGTCTTCGGCCTGCCCGACGACCTGCGCGGCGAGAAAGTGGTGGCCGTGGTGGTGAAAGACCAGGACGCCGACACAGCAGCCACGCCCCGCGCCATCCGCGACTTCTGCCGCGAACGCAGCGTGGACTACCAGGTGCCCAGCGACGTCTACTTCGCCGACGAACTCCCCCGCAACACCATGGGCAAGGTGCTGAAACGCGAACTGCGCGACAGCCTGCTAGCGGACGCCGGCGCGCAATAGCACATGGTAACGACGGCCAGTCGTAGCGCGGGGGCTTGTCCCCCGCCTCTTGTTTTTGAACACCGGGCGCGGTTGCAAAATCGCCCGGCCGCTACCCTTTGCCGCCTGCGCAGGCTACACTAGAAAGGCGGGCCTGTGGCCGGCGAGTGGTGGAATCCCGCACGGCAGATGGTTTCCGTGCAAGCGGGAATTGGCGCGGCCGTGCCAGGCTACATGCGGGCATGAAGACAAGCTTCCTACTCTCCGTTCGTGCTGAGCTTGTCAAAGTATGAACGGAGAGTAGGAAGCGGTTAGCCGATGCTGTGATGCCGCCGCCGTTCACCCTTCGACGATGCTCAGGGCGAACGGCTTGATGTCCTACTCTCGTAGAAGCGCCAGTTTTTCGTAGAAGTGACTACCTCTTATGGATATGACGGTATCTCGTGGTAGTGACGGTCTCTCATAGAAGTGACAGTCTCTTATACACGTGACGATATCTCGTGGTAGTGACGGTCTCTCATAGAAGTGACGGTTCAAGAAGTCAAACAAGTCCCATGAATCCCAAGACCCTCGAACTCCTCGAATTCCCCAAGATTCGCGCCCTGCTCGTGGAGCACGCGCATTTCTCCGCCAGCAAGGCGTTGGCGGAGGAGCTTATGCCCGCCACGGAGCCGGCGGCGGTGGAAAACCTCCTCACGGAGACCGCCGAGGCGCGGGAGTTGCTGCGGTTGCATCCGAACTTCACCATCGGCCCGGCGCATGACGTGCGCGGGTTGGCGGACTATGCCGCGCGGGGCGGCGTGCTGGACGCGGCCGGATTGCTGGCGGTAGCCGACACCGTGCGCAGCGGGCGCATGACGCGGGAGATGCTGGTGCGGCGCGCCGAATCGTTTCCGTTGCTCAGCCGGTTGGCGCGGGAGATCATGAAGTGCGACCCCTTGCAGGGCGCCATCGAGCAGGCGATTGGCCCGGACGGCGACGTGCTGGATAGCGCCAGCCCCCTGCTGCGCGACCTGCGCCAGGAGGTGCGCGCCGTGCACAACCAACTGCTGGACCGCATGCAGGTCCTGGTGCGCTTGCCGGAATATCTCACCTTCCTGCAAGACCCGATCGTCACGCTGCGGTCGGAGCGGTACGTGCTGCCGGTGAAGTCCGAGTTTCGCGGGCGGGTGAAAGGCATCGTGCACGACGAGTCCGCCAGCGGCGCGACCGTGTTCGTGGAGCCGCTGGACGTGGTGGAGATCAACAACCGCTGGCGCAGCGCCCAGCGCGAGGAGCAGCGGGAGGTAGACCGCATCCTGCGCGCACTTTCGTCCGAGGTGGGCGCATATCAGCAGGAACTCAGCGAAAACGTGGGCACGCTGGCCGCCATCGACATCATTTTGGCCAAGGCGCGCTACGCCGAGACCATGCAAGCCGAGCAGCCGGCCGTCGTCGCCGGCTATCGCTTCTCGTTCCGGCAGGCCAAGCATCCGCTGCTCACGGGCACAGTCGTGCCCATCGACGTCTACCTGGGACAAGACCCCCAGCGGGAGCGGTCGCAGCCCTTCTACGTGCTCGTCATCACCGGCCCGAACACCGGCGGCAAGACCGTGGCGCTCAAGACCATCGGCTTGCTCACGCTCATGGGCCAGTGCGGGCTGCACCTGCCGGCGGCGCTCGGCTCGCGGCTGGCGGTGTTCCAGCAGGTGCACGCCGACATTGGCGACGAGCAGAGCATCGAGCAGAGCCTCTCCACCTTCTCGTCGCACCTCTCGAAGATCATCCCCATTCTCGACGAGGCCGGCGAACGGTCGCTAGTGCTGTTCGACGAGCTTGGCGCGGGCACGGATCCGCAGGAAGGCTCGGCATTGGCGCAGGCGATTCTCTTGTATCTGCGCAATAAGCGCGTTCCCACCGTAGCCACCAGCCATTTTTCGGCGGTGAAGGCGTTGGCGCACGTGGAGGAATCCATGCAGAACGCCAGCGTGGAGTTCGACGTGGAACGCCTGGCGCCGACCTACGTGCTCTCCATCGGCACGCCGGGCACCAGCCACGCGCTGCAGATTGCCGGCCGCCTCGGCCTGAACCCGGCGATTGCGGCCCAGGCGGAGGCGCGGTTCAGTCCCACCGAACAGGCGGTGGACGCGCTGATGGTCGCCCTGCGGGATGAGACGGAGCAACTGAAGGCCGAGCGCGAGCATCTGTCGAACGACCGCGCGGCGTTGGAAACCGAGCGCGACGCGCTGGCGGCGCGGGTGCGGGAGATGGAGCAAGCGGTAACGGAACAGAAGACGGCGGCGTGGGACGCGGCAACCGAGGAAGCGTCGGCGTTGCTGGAGCAGATCCAGGCGCTGGCGCGCCAGGCGAAAGTGTTTGCCGCGCCAACGGACGCCAACCGCAAACTGCTGGAGCGCGCCGCCGGCCAAGCCCGCGAACGGCAGCGGGAGATGCGCGCCCGCGCGCGGGCCACGCGCCAACTGCCGGAGCCGGAGGCGCTCGCCGTGGGCGATACGGTGCGCGTGCGCGGCTGGGAGATGCCGGGCGAGGTGCTGGCGGCCCCGGACGCCCGGGGTCTGGTTGCCGTGCAGGTGGGCCGGATCAAGACCCGCGTTGCTCTTGCTGAACTGACGTTCGTTGAGAGCCGGCGGGACGCGAGCGCGCCGGATGAGCGGCAACGCGATCTGCGGCCCGCCCCGCCGGTGGCGCCAATCGAGCTGGACATCCGCGGCAACCGCGCCGAGGAAAGCATAGAGACGGTTGACCGTTACCTGGACCAGGCGCTCCACGGCGGCCTGAAGAGCGTGCGCATCATCCACGGCAAAGGCACCGGCGCGCTGCGCGCCGCCGTGCACGAGATGCTGCGCGGCCATCCGCTGGTGCGCAAGTTTCGCACCGCCCCGGCGCGGGAAGGCGGCGACGGCGCGACGGTCGTCGAGCTTGCGCAGTAGGGAATCCGTATGGCTGGGCAGCGGCGGGTGGCGGGAGCAAAAGAGGATCCCGCAGGGCGGGCTATTGGACGAAGATCTCGAAGTTCACGTCCTCATCACGGCCGAGGAAGCGTTGGGTCACGCGGCGCAACAAGGAGAAGCTATCGTGGCCCAGCAAAGCGCCGAGCACGGAACCAAGCACCAGGCCGCACAGCGCGCCGAGAGCGATGCCCCAAACGAAGTTGTCGTCTTCCGCCGCGAGTTTCGTACGAAGCATGATGTCATCCCCTTTGTCCCAGTGACGGCAGCCGCGCCGCTGCCCGCTCGCCGTTGCCGCTCTCCGGTCGCAGCCGCCTGCTGAGTGTGCCGGGGGCGGCGTTTGCGGGTCACTGCACCCGCAGAATGGTCGTAGCCTGCGACCAGAGGCGCTCCAGGTGGTAGTACTCCCGCATGTCGCTGGAGAATACGTGCGCCATCACGTCGCCGTAATCGAGCACCACCCAGCCGCCTTCGCCTTTGCCTTCGCTGCGCAGGGGCGTCTCGCCGCGCGCGCCCAGTTCCCCTTCGATGTGCTCCACGATTGCGCGCAACTGCGGCGAGGATTCCGCCGAACACAGCACAAAGAAGTCGGCCTCAACGGTCTGGCGCCTGATATCGAGCAGAGCAATATCGGCGCCGCCGTGTTCGGCCATCACGTCAACTGCGAGCTTCGCTTTCTCTAAGCCGTCCATCGGCTCTATTATAGCACACGCGCTCTCGCGCGGTGACTCTTCAGGCACGTTTCCGGCGCACTTGTACGGGCCTGCCGCGCGCCCGGCGTCGTCATCGCTCCGGCGGCCGGTAGAGCCGGCGCGTCTCGATGTACTCCACCACCGCGGGCGGCGTGAGGCCCTGGAGGGAGCGGCCGGCGGCCGCGCGACGCCGGATCTCGCTGGCGGAGATGTCCACCGCCGGCATCTCCTGCACGGTCACCCGCGCCCGCGCCGCCGGGGACAGCTTCTCCAGGGCGTCCGCAATCGCGCCGGCCGCGGCCGGGCGGGTGAGCGCGACGATGGGCACCGCTTGCAGGAGTTGCTCCGGCGCGCGCCACTGGGGCAGGTCGGCTAGCTGGTCGGCGCCGATGAGAAAGACCAGCGCGGCGGCGGGATAGGCGCGCCGGAGCGCCGCCACCGTATCCAGCGCGTAGCTGGGCGGCGGCCGCGCCACGTCCACGGTGGAGAGCGCAAAGGCCGGGTTGTCCGCGATTGCCAGGCGCGCCATCGCCACCCGGTGAGCCGCGTTGGCCTGCGTGTCCGCTTTGAGGGGCGAGCGATTGGCCGGCACGAAGAGCACGCGGTCCAGCCGCTGCCCGGCGCGCGCCTGCTCCGCCGCGCGCACGTGCCCGTAGTGGATGGGGTCGAACGTGCCGCCCAGAATGCCAATGCGCATCTTTCGTGACGCCGTTTCCGCGATGCGTGTAACGACAACGCACACACCAGCGGTTGCGCCGCCGGTGTGTGCGTTCCTCACTCTACGGGAGTGTTGCGGCGCCGGTTACTCGCCGCAGAAGCCCAGGCCAAGCTGATCCAGGTCGCTGTACTGCACGTCGCGCAGCCCGCCGGGTATACAGCCGGTGAATTGGTTCCCGCTGAGGTCCAGCTTGCTGAGGGACTCCAGGTTACCCAGTTCCACGGGAATGTCGCCGCTCAACTGGTTTTCGCCCAGGTCCAAGGTCTGCAAGTTGCTCAGGTTCCCCAGTTCAGCCGGAATGCTGCCGGAAAGCTGATTCTCGTCCAGGTCCAGCCACTCCAGGTTCGTCAGATTGCCAAACTCGGCCGGGATGCTGCCGGTAAGCAGGTTCTCGTTGAAGTCCATCTCCCGCAGCCTGATCAAGTTGCCCAGCGCCGGCGGCAGACTGCCGGAGAACTGGTTCTCGTCCATATCCAACTCGCGCAGTTTGGAGAGATTGCCCAGCGTAGCCGGCAGTTCGCCCGAAAGTTGGTTGTGGCGCATGTCCATGGACCGCAGGTTGGACAGGTTGCCCAGTTCCGGCGGCAGGCTGCCGGTCAGTTGATTATTCCAGAGGCCGAGCGTCTGCAAGTTTGCCAGATTGCCCAACGTCACCGGTATCTCGCCGGTCAGTTGGTTGTGGCCCAGGTCCAGCACGGTCAGGCGGCCCAGTTCGCCCAACTCCGCCGGTATCGCGCCGGTCAGGTGGTTGTGGGAGAGGTCGAGTTCGGTCAGGCTGGAGAGGCTGCCCAGCGAGGCCGGTATCGCGCCGCTCAGTTGGTTGTCGCTGAGGTCGAGCGTTTCCAGCTTGCCGGGGTTGCTCAACGCCGCCGGAATGTCGCCGGTCAGTTGATTGGACGCCAGCGAAATGATCTCCAGGTAGACGAGATCGCCTAACTCCACCGGAATCTCCCCGCTCAGCCGGTTATGGGAGAGATTGAACGTCCGCACGAAGGAGAAGTTGCTCAACTCCACCGGTATCGCGCCGGTCAGCCGGTTGTGGGAGAGGTTGAAGTAGCGCAGGTGGACGAGGTTGCCCAGTTCCGCCGGTATCTCGCCGCTCAGTTGGTTGCCGTTGAGGTAGAGCCACGACAGGTTCGGAATGTCGGCCAATGCGGCCGGAATGGGGCCGGTCAGGTCGTTGTTGGAAAGGCCGAGCGCCCAGAGATTGACCAGGTTGCCCAACTCCGGCGGTATCTCGCCGGACACGCCGGTGCCGTCGATCCACAACTCTTGCAGTTCGGTAAGGTTACCCAACTCCGGCGGTATTTCGCCGGTCAGGTGGTTGTTGTCCAGGTCCAGTTCGCGCAGTTCGGTGAGGTTGCCCAGCACCGGCGGTATGCGGCCGGTCAGCCGGTTGTTCCAGAGCGACAACGTGCGCAACTCGGTAAGGGCGCTCAACTCCACCGGTATCTCGCCGGTCAGACGGTTGAAGGCAAGATGCATCGTCGTCAGGTTGGAGAGGCCGCCCAGTTCCGCCGGTATGCCGCCGGTCAGCTTATTGAAGGAGAGCACCAGCGAGCGCAACTCGGCAAGGCCGCTCAACTCCACCGGTATGCCGCCGGTCAGCTTGTTGTAAGAGAGCGACAGCGAGCGCAATTCGGCAAGGCCGCTCAACTCCACCGGTATTTCACCGGTCAGGTCGTTGCGGGAGAGCGAGAGCGAACTCAGGTTGGCCAGGTTGCCCAACTCCGCCGGAATGCTGCCCGTCAGCCGGTTTTGCGAGAGGTATATCGATTTCAGATGAGTGAGGCTGCCCAGCCCGGCGGGAATGATGCCCCGCAGGCCGTGTTCCGAGAGGCTGAGTGAGGTTACGCGCATCAGGGAATCGAGTCCCACGCCGTCCCATTCGCTGACGTCGAGGTCGTCAGCCCAATTGAGCGCCGTGCCTTCGCCCACCAGCGCGTCCCGCATCTCCAGCAGCGTCGCGTGTTCGTTCTCCGCGCAGTACGGCAGGCCAAGTTCGGCCACGTCGCCGTAGCCGATGTCGCGGAATTCGTCCGGTAGGCAGCCGGTGAATTGATTGCCGCTCAGGGTAACCCAGTTCAGGTTGGAAAGGTTGCCCAACTCCAGCGGAATCTCGCCGGTGAGTTGGTTGCCGGAGAGCCACAGCCGCTCCAGGCCGGTGAGTTCACCCAGGGCCGCCGGTATCGTGCCCCGCAGGTCAAGGTTGCGGAGGTCGATGCGGGTTACGCGCTTCGTTTCAGAGTCCAGGGTGACGCCCGTCCACTCGGTGATGGGGGTGTCGTCATTCCAATTGAGGTCCGCGCCGCCCTCGCCGCGCAGGACGTCGGCCACGCCGCCGGTCAGAACCGCGCAATCTTCGGCGCTAACGTCTTCCGTGCACGGCGACTGGTACGCCGCCGCCGTCAGCAGAAAGACGCCGCCCAGACAAAGCAGCGCCACCAATCTGCCCAATGAAACGCGCGGGCCGCTCAAGCCCAGCGCGCGCGTAGAATACGAAGAAAGCCGCTGTAACATCATTGTTCTCCTTCGCGACTGCGAGACGACACTCAATCGAAGCAAGACCGTTCGTCGGTCGGTTGGACGGGCGCCCGGTTTACAGGCGCGCTAGAAAGGGCGGCGCGTCCGCCATCCGCGGCGGAGGCGCTCCAGCAGGCCCGGCGCGCCGTCGGCCATGTCCCGGCCCCGCCACATCTTGGCGGGCTGCCGCCGGTTGCCGCGAAAAGCCATGAAGAACGCCCCGCCAAGACAGATAGCGGCGGCGACGCCCAGCATTGGGGCCGCCAGCGGAAACGTAAGACGCAGCACGTTGGCCAGCACAAGCGCGGCAAGGCCCAGCAAGAGCAGCGTGCCGCTGGAACCGAAGCGATCGAAGACGGCGTAGAAAGCGCGCCGCAGGGAAAATGCCGCGCGGCGGGGCCGCTGCTTCTCTTCCGGCACGTAGACCTCGATGCCGTCCAGCAGCCGCCGCACCTCTTGTTCGTCGCGTTTGGACATTCTTTCCGGCATCGTGAAAACACCCTACCCTTTCTTCTCTCTATTATTCGTCAAGCGGGCGGTTGCGTCAATTGCGGGGACGCTACTTCTGCGCCTGGCCGCGGGCGATGCGCTCGGTGATGTACCAGACCGCCACCCAGATCAAACCGCCTATCCCGATAACGAGACCCAACGCCAGCGCGTTGTCCCACGACCAGCCGAAGACGAGCCGCGCCCCGAGCGCGGCCACGTAGAACCACGCCGCGATCTTCAGGCTGCGCGAGAGGCGCGTGCGGAACTCCACCCAGAGCACCAGCGCCAGGCTCAGCGCGGTCAGGAGCCAGATGAGTTGGCGCATTATTCACTGTACCCCCGCAGCGTGTCGAACGGCCCGGCCGGATACGTGCCGCGCAGCAGGCGCAGGGTATCCAGGCCCTTCTGCGTGTCGCTGGCCAGGCGCTCCGGCAGCGAGTTGGCAACCCGCTGCTTGAAGAGCCAGTAGAGGAACTCTTTCCACTCGGTGAACGTCATGACGCCGCTGCGGTCGCGCTCCCGCTCCGCGCTGTACTCCCGCAAGAGTTCGTGCTCGTTCCTGCCGTACAAGCGCGTGTAGGGGCTTTCCGGGTCCCGCGAATCCCGCGTAACGCCAAAGTTCGTGGCTTTCAGGATTTCGTCTTCCACCGCGTGCAGCAGCACCTCTTCCAGGGTTACGCCGTAGAAGTAGTTGAGGTACGCGCGGTATTTCTCTTCGCCCAGCAGGTGGGCAAACGCCTCGTCCGCGTAGGTGTGTGGCGGCCGGGCATAGAAGAAGAGCGCGTTGTACTCCTCCCCCGGCAGAAGATGCCGCCAATCCCAGCTAATGCGCTCCATGACCAGCAGCAGGTCGAGCGCCTCACCGGCTATCAGGTAGCGAAAGTAGCGCCCGCCGTAGCACTCTTCATCCCGGCTCCAGAGATGCACCGCGCCCAGGAGCGCGCCATACCAGTGCTCTCCCTCTCCGAGCGCGGCGGCAAAGGCTTGCACGGCGGGAGTCTGATCCGTAGATAGCGCGGAATCGTATTGGCGCGGTGTAACGAGGGTCTGCATGGCAAATGCTCTCGTGCGCGGCGGCGCGCGTTTCCACACGAACATTATACTCGTGACGGGAAGGTCATGACTACTACGGCGTTCTTATCACGCGCGTGAGTGGACGCGGTCGCCTTCTCTTGCCCCGCTCTCTCCATTCGTGCCCTGCTCTCCCTGTTCGGGCCCCGCTCTTTCCGTTCGTGCCCCACTCTCTCCGTTCGTGCACCGCTCTCTCCGTTCGTGCCTCGTTCTCTCCATTCGTGCCCCGCTCTCCCTGTTCGTGCCTTGCTCTTTCCGTTCGTGCCTTGCTCTTTCCGTTCGTGCCCTGCTCTCTCCGTTCGTGCCCCGCTCTTTCCGTTCGTGCCCCGCTCTCTCCATTCGTGCCCCGCTCTCTCCATTCGTGCCTCGCTCTTTCCGTTCGTGCTGAGCCTGTCGAAGCATGAACGGAGAGAGCGAGGGCGAACAAGGGCTCTCTTGCCCGCCGTTCACCCTTCGACTATGCTCAGGGCGAACGGCGCGCGCAGCGGCTCTGCTCTGGGCAAACGGCGTAGCCCGCGTGGCGCGGCGACTATGCTCAGGGCGAGCGGCGAAGTTGGCCGTCGTGAGCCTACGGCTGGGTTGATGACGCGGGAATTGGTATGATGGAGAGCGGAGAACGCCAGGAGGGACGTTTGCGCCGCGGCTCAGGCCGTAGCGCGTACGCGCCCGCAACGAACGAAGTGGAGCGGCGGAACCGGTGGCGGTATATCGCCTGGACTATACGAACACGGGGACTACCCCCCAGCGTATCACGGTGAACGGCGATACGGTAGCGCACCGCATTCCGCCCGGCGGCCGGAAGTCGGCGCCGATGGAGCCCGGCGACGCCGTGGTTATCTGGGAACTGACCGGCCAGGACGACGCGGCGCCGCAGTTCGTCGGCACGGTGATCGGGCAGTCCGGCGGCATCTTCCTGGAGTTGCGCCCGGCCGACGACCCCGCGGCCGCGCCCCAACGCATTCGCCTGCAAACCCGCCGCCGCTTGCTCTAGGCGGCTTCAAGCGGGCTGAGAGCCTGTTTACTATCCGCTCATCCTGTTTACTATCTGCTTATGAGGGAGTTAGCAAAGCCGATAGAGACCGTTAGTGCTGAGCACTTCGGTAAGCTCAGTACAGGCCTGTCGAAGCATGAACGGCTATATGCAACCTTGCGGTGATTCCGTTCACCCTTCGACGCGGCTCAGGGCGAACGTTCCTCGTGCAGACAAAACGATCGTAAACAGACTCTAAGAGCCTTTCCGCCGCCGGCGTCTCCCGCGCCGGTGAGTAGCTTTCTATCCACGTGTAGTGACGCGCATTCTCGGGCCGGCGTTTCTGGCCGGCATCGTGCTGGGGACGTGGTTGCCGCCGCTGCCGTGGGCGGTAGCCGCGCTCTTGCTGCTGAGCGGCCTGGGCCTGGCGGCCGCGGGCACGCGCCCGGTCGCGCTGGGCGCGCTGCTGCTGGTTGCCGCCGCGCTGGGCATGATGCGCTACCACGTTACCGCGAGCGACGCCGCCGCCAATCCCCTGGAACCCTACCTGGCGCAAGCGGTCACCCTGCGCGGCTGGACCGCCTCCGAGCCGGTTCGCTCCGAGCGCAGCACACGGGTGACGTTTCGCGCCGAAGCCGTGTGGAACGGCGACGCCTGGCAACCGGTCTCCGGCCAGGCGCGGTTGACGCTGCCGCCCGGATTTCCCGCCCGGTACGGCGTGGCCTGGGAGGTGAGCGGCCGCCTGGAGGCGGTGTCCAGCGTGAACAGCCCGGGCTACCAGCGGTACCTGGAACGGTTGGGCGTCCAGGCGCTGCTGGCCTTTCCACGAGTGGAGACGCTGCCGGGGGAACGCGGCCAACCGTACTTGCGCGCGCTCTACGGCGTGAAAGAACGGCTGCTGGGCGTGATGGACGACATCCTGCCGCGTCCCCACGCCCCGTTGCTCCAGGGCATTCTGCTGGGCGCGCGGGCGGGCATCCCCGCCACGCTGCGCCAGGCGTTCGACCTCTCCGGCACCACCCACCTCATCGCCATCTCCGGCTTCAACATGACTATCGTGGCCATCATGCTGCAGAGCGTGACGCGCCCGCTCTTTGGCCGGCGCGCGCTCTGGCTGAGCATGGGCGGCGTGGCGCTCTACACCATCCTGGTCGGCGCAAATCCGGCGGTGGTGCGCGCCGCGGTGATGGCGATCCTCCTGCTGCTGGCCGCTACGCTGGGACGCGACCGCGACCCTTGGTCGGCCCTCTCCCTGGCCGCGGTGGCCATGACCGCCTGGGAACCCAAGATTCTGTGGGACGTGGGCTTCCAGCTTTCCGTGGCGGCTACGGCCGGCCTGATGGTGCTGGTGGATCCTCTGCACGACCGGCTGCGCTGGCTGCCGTATCCCTTGTCCGCAATCGTCGCGCCCACCCTGGCCGCGCAGCTTTTCGTCCTGCCACTATTGCTCTACACCTTCGGGCGGGTGTCGCCGTTCTTTCTCATCAGCAACGTGCTGGCCCTGCCGCTCATACCCTGGATCATGCTAAGCGGCGCGGTGGCGACGGCCGCGGGCCTGGTCCACACCGGCGCCGGCCAGGTGCTGGCCTGGAGCGCCTACCTGCCGCTGGAGGCGTTCATCCGCATTGCCACGGAGGTGAGCCGCTGGCCGTCGCTCACCATTTCCGCGGGCGCGCTCCTGCCGGCGATCCATGCGGCGCTGCTCACGCTGCTCATCGTGCTGTGGATGCGCCGCCGGCCCCGCGCGACCGGCGGGTGGCTCCACTTTGAGAACGCGCCGCTCTCGTGGACGACGGTCTTCAGCCTGGGCACGGTCGGCAGCATTCTGCTGGTGCTCTGGGGCGGCATGGCGTCGGAACTCAACCGGCAGCCCAGCGTCACGCTGCTGGAGCGTTCCCTGGGCAGCGCGGTGCTGCTGGAGACGCCGCGCCGCCGTCCGCTGCTCATCGGCTTTCGCGAGCCGCCCAGCCGCTACGACCTGGACCGCCTGCTGCCCATCTGGCAGCGCAACCACGCGCTCTGGATCGGAGGCAGCGGCGCGCTGCCGCCGCGCGGCAACATTGGAAGCACGCTCCAACACGCGGGAGAGCACTGGGCACTGCAAACGAATGAGGCGTACGAACGCCTGCCGGCCGGCGACCGCTACCGGCTGGCCCTCGGCGCTGCCGACACGCTGAGCATGAACGCCGCCGGTGGGCCGGCGTTCATGCTGGCCACGCTTGGCGGCCAGCAACTTGCTATCATACAGGCAGGCGCAAACGTGCACGGCCTGCCGCCGGTCGCAGCGCTCATCGTGCAGGGCGCGATTACGCCGGCGCGGCTGGCCTACGTCATTGCCGCGCTCGGGCCGCGCCTGCTGGTGTTGGACGAGCCGTGGCCGGACGAACGCGACGCCCAGTGGCGGGCGCGGGGAATACACGTAATCCGACCGCCGCAGCGCGGCTACGTGACCCTGCGGTGGGACGGAACGGCGTGGCAGATAGAACACTCTGAAAGGGAAGAGCTATGATTGGAAAGCTGGCATTCGTCGGCGGCGGCGCGATGGGCGAGGCGTTCATGGCCGCCGCCATCGCCCAGGGCGCGTGCCGCCCCGACGCGATCGCGGTCGGTGAGCCGGTGGCGAGCCGCCGGGAACATCTGGCAAGCACCCACGGCGTGAGCGTGGACGGGGACAATGCCGCGGTGGTCGCCGACGCCGACGTGATCATCCTGGCCGTCAAACCGCAGTACGCGCAAGCCGCGCTGCCGCCCCTGTACGCCGCGTTGTCCGAGGACGCGCTTGTGATTTCGCTCATGGCCGGCGTGCCGCTGGGCACCATTAGCTCTCTCCTGGACCACGTGCGCCTGGTGCGCGCCATGCCGAGCATCCTGGCCACCATCGGCGAAGCCGCGACCGTGTGGACAGCCTCCGACGTGATTACGGCGGCGCAACGCGTCCAGGCGGAAACGCTTTTCCAGGCGGCAGGCATCGAACTCTACGTGCCGGACGAGCGCTACCTGGACATGGCGACCGCGGTGAACGGCAGCGGTCCCGCGTTCGTGTTCCTGGCGCTGGAGGCGCTCATCGACGGCGCCGTGCGCGTCGGCCTGCCCCGCGAGACGGCAAGCGCCCTCATCCTGCAAACGGTCAAAGGGTCCGCGCTCATGGCCGAGAAAGAGGGTACGCACCTGGCGGAACTCCGCAATCTGGTCACCTCGCCGGGCGGCACCACGGCGGAAGGCTTGCAGGCGCTGGAACAAGGCGGCGCGCGCGCGGCGCTGCAAGAGGCGGTGATGGCCGCCTACCGCCGTTCGCAGGAACTCGCCGCGCCGGAAGCGACCGAACACCGCTAGCGGCAAGCACAACAAACCTCGTAGGGGCACAACAAACCCACGCAGAGGCACGACAAAACCCGTAGGAGCACGACAACCCCGTAGGGGCACGACATGTCGTGCCCCTACGGGGGGCTACCCCATCACCGTAGCGCGGGGGCTTGTCCCCCGCCTCTGCGCCGCCTCTCCCGCCAACATAACGGCGACGGACGCAGGTTACAAACCTGCGCTACCGGATTATCCTGGCGCGCATCTCCGCCGCGCCCTTACAACCAACGCCGCAGCCAATCCACCGACAGCGTGCCGTGCCACTGGTGTTCGCCCGCGAAGACATCCAGCGCCAGCCGTTCCGGCGCATCCAGCAGGTCGTAGACCGCCGCCAGTTTCTCATGGGCGTCGCGCACCCCCGGCAGCGGGAAGATCGGGTCTTCCGTACCCGCCTCGATCAGCAGCGGCCGGGGCGCGATCAGCGCGCCAATATCGGCCATCTCCGCGTGCCGCAGAATGCCTGGCACGTAGTTGTCCTCGCAGTGGCGCATCGCCATGATCGACCACTGCCACGTGCAGAAGTAGCCGCTGATCACCGCCGTGGTAATGCGCGGGTCCAGGGCCGCGGCAAACGTCGTCACCGTACCGCCGCCGGAGAGGCCCACGCACCCCAGCGTAGCGGTCTTGTCCAGACCAGTCTCATCAGCGTACTGGGCGGCGTAGTCGATCACGCGCATCACGTCCCACACCCTCATGCCGACCATGGTGCGGCCCAGCAGCAGCGCGTTCATGCTGGCCTGTCGGCAGGAGGACTGCCCCGGCGCTTGGGCAACGTCCTCCGGCTCGCGGCGCTCGCCAAAGGCGCGCTGCTCCAGCGCGAACACCAGAAAGCCCTGCCGCGCAAGCTGGCGGCCGTAGTCGTGGTTGCAGCGCCGCATGTGCGCCGCCACCTGCTCGTCTTGTGGCTCGCCGATCACCTCCTGCACCCCTGAGCCGTGGCCGTGCAGCGCAATCACCATGGGAAAGGGGCCGGGCCCGCTTTGCGGCGTCAGCACGTACACCGGCAGGCGCACGCCGGGCTCGCTCGTAATCTCCACTTTCCGCTGCTCGTAGCCGTCTTTGCGCACGGTCTCAAGCACTCGCGGCGCGAGGTCTTCACGCGGTGCGCTGAAGCCGCCGAGCAGAGTAGCCACCTGCGCCCGTAGTTCAGCTTGCCACTGCCCAAAACCGGCCTGCCCCATGGCGCTATAGTCATGCGCGGGCACGGTCTCCGCATATACCTCCCGCAAGTGCGGCAACGGCGCATACCGCGCGGGTGTGCTCGATGCTGACATTGCAATTCCTCCGATCAAGCTGCGTGTGTTCTTGGCGCACTGCGCCGCTCCAATGGCGGCCTCTCCGCGAATGTGTCATATTGAGTATACTAGGAAGGTGGCGCGTACTCGCCCACTTGTACCCATGGCACGTTGCACGTTGGCAGGATTAGGATCGATGACACCGGATAAGGCTAGTGGAACCGAATCGAACGCAACCAATGAAGAAGAGCCCGGCGGCGGGGGCCAGGCTGAAGCCGGCGGGGGCCAAACTGAAGCCGCCGCGGACGGCGAGGCCCCGGCGGACGCCGCAGTTGCCGCGGAGCGCGCGGTAGACGAACTTCAGGCGGAAGTGACCGCCGCCAATGAGGCGCTGGCGGCGAAAGAAGACGATCTCCAGCAGGTGCGTGAAGCTCTGGCCCGCGCCCGGGCCGACTTTGCCAACTACCGGCGGCGCACGCAGCAAGAGCAGGAAGAGCAGGCCAAGTTCGCCACCGCCCTGATGGTGGCCGAGTTTCTGCCCATTCTCGATAACTTCGAGCGCGCGTTGGACACCATCCCGCAAGAACTCCGCTTCTTCTCGTGGCTGCAAGGCGTCGACCTGGTGCACCAGATGGCGCGCAACGTGCTGGAGAAACGGGGCTTGCAGCCGATTGACACTCACGAAAAACCGTTCGACCCCAACTATCATGAAGCCGTGCTGCGCGAGGGCGAGGACGACGGCGGCGAGGTGGTGGTGCTTGAGGAACTCCAGAAGGGGTACGTGATGCACGACCGGGTGCTGCGCCCCAGCCTGGTCAAGGTCGGCCCGCCCCCGCAGACTGATGAGACCGCCGACGAGCAGGAAGTTGCCGATTCCGGCGCGCAAAACTCGACCCCGGATTCCGGGCCGCAATCCGCCGCCGGCAGCGCGCAAGGATAAGCCCAAGCGAGCGAATCAGGAACCTAATGAGCACCAAAGCCGATTATTACGACACGCTGGGCGTGAACCGCAACGCCTCGGAAGCGGAGATCAAGCAGGCCTTTCGCAAACTCGCCCGGCAGTACCACCCGGACGTGAACAAAGAGCCGGACGCCGAGACGCGGTTCAAGGAGATCAACGAGGCGTACGAGACCCTGCGCGATCCGCAGAAGCGGCGGGCGTACGACCTCTTCGGCCACAGCAACGGGCGCGGCGCCGGCGGCATGCCCCGGGGCGTGGACCCGGCGGACATGGGAGGCATCGGCGACATCTTCGACGCCTTCTTTGGCGCCGGCGCGCGCCCTTCCGCCCGCTCCGGCCCGGAAGCCGGCGCCGACCTGCGCCTGGACCTGACGCTGGAGTTCGCGGAGGCCGTCTTTGGCGCGGAGAAGGACATCGAGGTCTCGCGGCTCGAATCCTGCGCGGCGTGTTCGGGCAGCGGCGCCGAGCCCGGCAGCAAGATCAGCACGTGCCCCTCCTGCAAAGGGCAGGGCCAGGTGCGCCGCATGCAGTCGAACCTCTTTGGGCAGTTCACCACCGTGGCCACCTGCTCGCGCTGCGGCGGCCAGGGCCGCGTGCCCACCGTGCGCTGCGGCGCGTGCGTGGGCAGCGGGCGCACCAAGCAGCAACGCACCATTACGGTCAAGGTGCCGGCCGGCGTGGATACGGGACTGCGCATCCGGCTGGGCGGCCAGGGTGAAGCCGGCCCCCGGGGCGGCCCGCGCGGCGACCTCTACGTCTTCATCACGGTGCGGCCCGACGAGCGCTTCCAACGGGAAGACGACGACATCCACCTGGACTACCGCGTGAACTTCGCCCAGGCCGCGCTGGGCGACTCCGTGCAGGTGCCCACGCTGGAAGGCAACGAAAGCCTGGAAATTCCGCCCGGCACCCAGTCCGGCTCGGTTTTCACCCTGCGGCGGCGCGGCGTGCCGCACCTGAACGGCGGCGGCCGGGGCGACCAGCACGTCCACGTGCAGGTGGAGGTGCCCAAACGCCTCACCGCCGAACAGAAGGAACTGCTCCGCGAGCTTTCCCGCACGTTCGGCAACGCCGCCAACCCGCACGACGACAAGGGCTTCTTCGATAAGATGAAGGACGCGCTGGGATGAACCAGGTCTGGTTCGGTGACAACCTCCCCATTCTCAAAGATTTCCCGGATGAATCCTTCCCTCTGATTTATATCGACCCACCTTTCAACACGGGAAAAGAGCGGACCTATACCCGACTGCGCACTATCTCAGATGACGCTGGAGATCGTGTAGGATTCAAGGGAAAGCGTTACCGAACTGAGAAAGTTGGTAGCCGTTCATACCAGGACGCCTTTGACGACTACCTAGAATTCTTAGAACCGCGCTTGCGTGAAGGCTTTCGATTGCTTGCACCCAACGGCACGTTCTATTTTCACATTGATTATCGAGAAGTCCACTACTGCAAAGTGCTGTTGGATCAAATTTTTGGTAGGGAGCGATTCCTTAACGAGGTTATTTGGGCGTACGACTACGGATTCCGAACAAAGCGCAAGTGGCCGCCAAAGCATGACAATATCCTCGTTTATGTGAAGAATCCCGATGACTATGTCTTCAATGTTGACGACATTGACCGTGTACCATACTTGGCTCCTGGTTTAGTTGGCCCTGAAAAAGCAGCACGTGGCAAGCTCCCTACTGACGTGTGGTGGCACACAATTGTGCCCACCAACAGCAGGGAGCGTACGGGTTATCCCACCCAAAAGCCGTTGGGTATACTACGGCGTATTGTTCGTGCTTCGTCGCGTCCTGGAGATAGGGTGCTGGATTTCTTTGCCGGGAGTGGCACGACAGGAATGGCAGCTCAGGAATGCGGTCGCTCTTTCGTGCTGGTCGACAGTAATCCGGAAGCCATAGAGACTATGGCAAAGCGGCTATCAAACTGCAAAGTAGATTTCGTGAACTTTGATCCAGATCCAGACATTGTTCAACCTAGAGAGCCCTCACTCTTTGACTTTCACGCTTCACAAGGATAGGTAATTGAATGCAGCAGGAAATTGACGATCCAGATGTAAAGCTGCTTGCTTCGATTGCGGGGTGTCTGCGTGATGAATACCTAGATCCTTTGGAAGAAGCTTGGCAAAGAAGCCCCTTTGGTTGGATTAAGGAAAAACCCTCACGACAAAGAGGGAAAATTGGAGAGCAGCTAGTAGCTGGATGGTGCGCTGCGAGAGATTTGAATGTTGTCAGGAGCCCTGACGTAGAAGCTGATCGCATCATAGAGGGAAAGAGGGTGGAGATAAAGTTCTCCAGTCTATGGAAGAGTGGCATTTATAAGTTTCAACAGTTCCGAGATCAAGACTATGAACTTGCAATCTGCCTTGGACTTTCTCCATTCGAAGCGCATTGTTGGGCTATCCCGAAACTCACTCTCGAGCAATACGTTATTGGCCATCGGCCACAGCACGGAGGTAGTGAGGGAAGCGATACGTTCTGGCTAAGTGTCAATCCCAATTCGCCCGAGGCTTGGTTGCATCATTATGGCGGTAGTCTCTCCGATGCGTTTAGAAGTCTGCGCCAGAATCTGTAGGCCAACTTCAGTTCCAAGTAATCTATGGTACTCAAAAGAGCGACTAACCGCTGGCGGCGTGGACTTCGTCACGCGCGCATCAGGCCCCCGCGCCGGTCACGCGGCGGAGTCCAGCGCGCCCAGGGCCGAGCGCAACCCGTCCGCAAGACGGCGCGGCGCCGTGCCGGGATGACGACTGTTCACCGCCGGCACAGCGCCGCGCACACTCTTCCTACGTCGTAACCGCCGCGGGCGTTACCGCCGCCCGGGCGGGAGACGGTACCCCCCAGGCCCGCTTGCCGCCGCCCCCCGCGCGCCTACTCGGGCGCGTCGTAGTAGAGCGACATGAAGACCATCCCATCGTGGCGAACGGCCCAGATGTGGATCTTGCTCGAGCCCGAGCCCGTGACGCTGCGGGTCAGGGACTGGACCCAGATTCCTTCCTCCGTCGCCTTCATGGTTTCCGCGCCCACCTGTTTGCCTTCGGTGTCCACGAAGTCCTCGGCCTTGGTTCCAATCAGATTGGGGAATAAACCGTGAACGATGAAGGTCTCATCTCTCCCGATTACGGTCAGGAACCATTGTTCGACGTGGCTTTCCCGGCTGTTGTAGTACGCCACCATAGCTTCCAGGCCGTCCCGCTCGTACCGCTCAATCGCCTCGCGCACGTACTCTTTGGTGTACTCGGGGGCATCGTCCTGGTTGATGTAGTAGCCCGACGCGAAGATCATGTCGTCGTGCCGCACGGCGTACGCCACCTTGGTAGCATCATCCATCGTAATCGGATGGGGCCACAGGTACTCCAGCCAAATGCCTTCTGCGGTAGCCTTGGCGATTTCCTCACCCAGGCGATAGCCGTCGGAACCCACCACGTCCTTGACGTCGGTTCCAATCAGGCTGGGGAAGACGGGGTGAACGATGTAATCGTCGTTCGCATCCATCACGAAAAGGTACCATTGACCTTCGAAACTCGCGACGCTATTGTAGTAGGCCTTGAATGACTCCAGGCCGTCGCGCCGGTATCGCTCTATGGCCCTGTCCACGTAATCCTTGGTATAGTCCTGGGGATCCGCATTCGTCCAGGGCAGTTCGGTGGTATCTTCGACCCCGGTGTAGTAACCCGACGCGAAGATCTTGCCGTCGTGCCGCACCGCCCACGTAACCTTGGATTCTTCCCTGCCGGTAAGCGGATTGGGCCAGAGGTATTTCACCCACAGGCCTTCCTCGGTCGCACGCGCAATCTCCTTGCCCAACTCATACCCGTCCGTCGCCACCACGTCCTTGATGTCCGTGCCAATCAGGCCGGGGAAGATGGGATGAACCACGTACAGGTCGTTTTCGTCCACCATGAATAGGTAGAACTGGCCGTCCATGCTGTCGCGGCTGTTGTAATGCGCGACCGTTGCGTCCTTGCCGTCGTTCTCGTAGCGGGTTATCGCCCTGGCGACGTATTCCCTCGTGGCGACTTCGACGTTCTCTATCAGAGTGAAGTGGGCCGACACGAATAGCAGCCCGTCGCGCGGGACAGCGAAATAACGGGCCGGTTCCTGCTGGAGCGTGATGGGATTGATGGCGAGGGCTTCGAACCAGTGGCCTTCCGCCGTGATCTTGGCCACTTCGCCATGGAAAGGCCCGCCCGGGGCCAAGAATTCAAGAACGCCGCCTATCACTTCGGTAAAGGGCAACGCCAGCGCGACGTAGGTATCCGCATCTACTACCACCAGGTAGCGCTCGTCCTCTATGCTATCCTGGCTGCTGTAATAGGAGACCACCGCATCCAGGCCCTCATCGGCATAGAGCTTCAAGGCTTTCTCTACGTACGCCTCCGTGATCGCGTCTTCGTCCACTGCCGTGGGGCCGCCGCAGGCGGTTGCCAGGATTGCGAGCGCGGCAAAGGCTAAGGATAGTAGAATCGCCCGCGCTCGTGTAGAGTATTGTCTAATGCGCACCTTTTACTCTCCCTTTAGATCGCTGCCCGGAAACATTGCCAGTAGTATAGCCAACTGCAAGACGCGTGGTCAAAAGGTGTCCGGTCAAAGTATGCCTATTCAATGAGAGGTCGAACCGGCGCTTGCGCTGCTCTAAGCACTTGACAATGAGCGAACCGCCTTTGGTACGGCGCGCAAAGACGCGCTCGTTCCCTTGGGGCCGCATTGTCCCATTCTCTCGGCGGGAGGCCGCGCGGAGGCGGATTGAGAACGCAGTATGGCGGCCTACGCTGACCGGCGCGGGGCACGTCGTCCCAGCCTCTCTCCGGCCCGGCGCGGCGGCAGGAAACGGGCAAGCGGCATGAGCGCGCCGAAACGCTGGCTGGAACTCTCCGTGCGGGCGCACCAGGAAGCGGCGGAGACGGTGGCGGCGCTGCTGCACAAATGGGGTGAGGGCGGCGTGGCGCTCTTCCAGGAGCACGCCCAGGAAACCGTGGACCACGACCCGCGGCCGGTGGGGGACTGGCTGACACTGACCAGCTATCTGCCCGATACCGGCGCGCTCTCTTCCCGGCGCGGCGGCCTGGAACGCGACCTCTGGCACCTGCACGCCTTTCACGGCGACCTGGTCGGTGAACTGCAAACGCGCTGGGTGGCGGAAGAGGACTGGGCCAACGCCTGGAAGCAATTCTATACCGTGCTCCACGTGGGCGAGCGCCTGGTGGTCAAACCGCGCTGGCAGGAATACGAGCCGCAACCGCACGAGATCGTGATCGCGCTGGATCCGGGCATGGCCTTTGGCACCGGCACGCACCCCACTACCCAACTTTGCCTGGAGGCGCTGGAAAAGTCGCCAATTGCAGGAAAAAAAGTGCTCGACGTGGGTACCGGCTCCGGCATCCTGGCCATCGGCGCGGCCATGCTCGGCGCGGCGCGGGTGGATGCGATCGACACGGATTCCGTCGCTGTAGCCGCCGCGCGCGATAACGCGGCGCAAGCGGGACTGGCCGAAATCGTCACCGTGATGGAGCGCACGCTGCCGCTGGCGGACGCCTCCGCGCGCTACGACGTGGCGCTGGCCAACATCACCGCCCAGACGCTCATCACGCTGGCGCCGTTGCTGCGGGCCGTGGTCGCGCCGCGCGGACGCCTGCTGGCCTGTGGCATCATCGAAGATAAAGCCGCTGAAACGCTGGCCGCCCTGGACGCGGCCGGCTTCGCCCTGCGCCGCCGCCAACAGGCGGGCGACTGGGTGCTGCTGGAAATGGAAGCCTAGGGGTCTCCAAATGAAAGCCTTGCATAGCCCCTTCCCCCTCGAGGGGGAAGGCTGGGATGGGGGTGAAAAGGCTTGAAATCATGCTAACTTTAGTTGTAAGCGCACTCTGGACTCCGGCTTTTGCCGGAGTGACGGAGTTATGTAATGGTCTCCAAAGGGAGTGAAAGCAATGACCAAACAAGCACGCCGCATCTACGTCATCGGACTGGACGGCATGATGTTCCCCATGTACGAGCGGTTTGCCGCCGAGGGGCTGCTGCCGAACCTCAAGCGGCTGGCGGAAGCCGGCATCGTGGGCGAGGCGTATCCCTCTATGCCCGTGTGGACGCCCACCAACTGGACCACCCTGGCCACCGGCGCGCATACCGGCGCCCACAGCGTCTCGCGCTGGTTCCTGAACCTGCCCACGCCCCGCGACGAGGAGCAGACGCTCTCCGCTTTCGTCCGTCCGGCGGTGGCGGCGGAGAACGTGTTCGAGGCCGCCGCTAAAGCCGGGCGCAAGAGCGTGGCAATCCACTATCCCGCGGCCTCGCCCAGCCAGCATCCGCTCGCCCACGTCATCGACGGCTTCGGGCATCCCAACTACGGCTCGACGCCGTTCGAGGTCACGCCCGCCTGGGGCTACACCAGCGCGGCCGGCGTCACCAATAGCACGCGGATTGCCCTGCAACCGGCGGCGCGCGGGGCCTGGCAAAATCTGCCGGAGAACGCCGCCGGCGGCAAGCCGCCCCTGGAGTTCCCCATCGAAATCATCACCAAACGCGAGGGCGAGAATCAGACCCTCTGGGGACTGGTTCTCGACACTGAGGGCGCGGGTTACGACACCATCGCCATTTGCGCGGAACGCGACGGCCACACGGAACTGGGCCGCGCCCGCGCCGGCGGCTGGAGCGACTGGATCTACTGCTCGTTCACAGTGGAGGGCAAAGAGCAGCCGGCGGCCTTCCGCTGCAAGACCGTTGAACTCGCCTCCGACGGCAGCCGCCTCATGCTCTACCGCTCACAGGTGATGCACGTGGACGACTTCTGCGAGCCGCCCGCGCTCAGCCGCGCGCTGGTGGAGCGTTTCGGACCCTATCTCGAACACGCCTCGGTCTTCCCCTACGTCTGGGGCATTGCCGACCTGGATACCTGCCTGGAAGAGATCGACTACCAGTGCCAGTGGATCGCCAAGGTGGGCAAACATCTGCTGGAAGAACGCGACTACACGCTGCTCTACTCCCACATCCACATCTTCGACTACATCAACCATATATTCCTGCCGCTGGTGGATCCCGCGTGTCCCGGCTACCGCGAGGAAAACGCGGCGGAGGGTTGGCGCGCCTACCGCGAATCGTACAAGGTTGCCGACCGCCTCTTCGCTACGCTGCTGGAGAATACTCCTGAAGACACCGCCGTTATTGTGGTTTCCGACCACGCCGCCATACCCCAGTTCCGCGCCACCGACATTCCCCGCCTGCTCCACGACCGCGGCTACCTGGCCTACACGGAGCCGGTGGCGCACTTCGATCCCAACGAGGACTTTGCCAAGATCGACATGGAGCGCACGCAGGTGTTCATCACGCCCGTGCGCAATTACGAACTATTCATCAACGCGCCGGAAGGATCAACGGAATACACGCGCATCCAGCGCGAGGTGATCACGCTGCTGCGCTCATGGGTGGATGAAGAAACCGGACAGTGCCCGGTGGCCGTGGCGCTGCCCAAGCATCACGCCGCGCTCATGGGCTGCTGGGGCGCGCAGTGCGGCGACATCGTGTACGCCATGGAGGACGGCTACGTGAGCGGCTATCCCGGCGGGGACGCGGCCGGGCAAGATCCCTACGTCTTCAAGCCGGGGGAGTACGGCGCGCACCACGGGCCCTATCTGCCCACGGCCCGCACGGCGCAATCCTCCAACCTGGCCTTCCTGCTGGCGCAGGGGCCCGGCCTGAAGCAGGGCTACCAACGTCCGGTGGACCGCCTGGGCTACACACACCTCACCAGCGTTGTGCCGCTGGTCTGCCACCTGCTGAGCTTCGAGCCGCCCGCCCAGTGCCAGGGCGCGCTGCCGCGCGACTTCCTGGAAGGCGTTGCGCCCACCGCCGAACGCGCCGCCGGCCTGCCGGAATGGGAGTGGGGCACCCGCGTAAACGGCTGGGGCGAGCGCGTCTGGACGCAGAAGCGCGATATGTTCGAAGGCTTCATGCCGGGCTACGAGCGGAAGGAATGAGAAAGTAAACGAAGAGAGCCGTGCAGCGGCATGCACGGCTCTCTTTCAGTTTTCTCTACTCGTTCGAGCCCGGCGCAAACTCAATCGGCGTGCAGGAACGGCAAGCGCAGGCGTGAAACTAAGCTCTCGCCGGCGATGGAGCGCCACGCTCGCCAAGAAGCGGGGCACAAGCCCCCGCGCTACGGCCTGTTGGCGGGGACTGAGCGCGCATTCACCAGGACAACGCCTATCGCGCCGGTGTCTAGATCGACTTGGGGATGGTCACCGTCAGCACGCCGCGCATGGGATCGCCGCCGCCGGTTACGGTGATTTCGTAGATTCCCGGTTCCAGGATGAGTTCCATCGTGTAGTCTTGCCCGGCGGAAATCGACGCCGTCTGTTCTTCCATCTCGTTACCGGAAAGCACGAACGTCCGCGATTGGCCCGCCTTGTTCTGAATGAGCAGATGCACCGGCCCGCGCGGCACGGCGATAGCGGAGGGCGTCATGCCCTCGGCCTCGATGAGCACGTTGACCAGCGCCGGTTCTTGTTCCGCCACATCCAATTCGCCCAGCGCCGCGCTCTCCTCCAGGGGTCTGTCCGACGCCGTTGGCCCTATCCGGCACGCGCTCAATCCAATGATGACCATCAGTACAAGCAGAATGCTTGTCGCACTTCTCATGAAACCCTCCGCATCTCGCTCTTTGCTGCCGCAAACACCCATGAATCAGACCATATACATACGCGCCGACCGCCGCTTGGCCTGTATGCACCCTAGAGTATCATCTTGCGTATAATTCTGCATCCCTCACGCGGACGGTGCGCCGTATTCCAGAGAACGTTCGTGTTTCTCCCCAGCGGCGGGTGACGAGCCGCCGCGCCGCCGCTTACACAATGCGGGAAAATAAGACCCCGCATTACCGGCCCGGCGCGCCGCTAGGATTCCGGCAAGGACACCGGCGGCCGGGGCGCGGCTGAGACCGCGCGCAGGGAACGCGGCAGTTCGCGCAGCGCCGAGTGGTTGCTCGCGCCGCCCCGCTTCACGCTGACGACTTCCGCCATCACGGCCACGGCGATTTCCTGCGGCGTCCGCGCGTTGAGCGTAAGGCCCACCGGCGCGTAGACCCGCCCCAGTTGCTCGGCGGTGACGCCCTCTTCCAGCAGCCGCCGGTAGACGGTGATCACACGCCGCTTGCTGCCAATCATGCCGATGTACGGCGCCGCCGAACCGGCTACCTGGCGCAGCACCGCTTCATCGTGCTCGTGCGCCCGGGTGACCAGCACCAGATAGGTCGCGCGGTCGATGGCCACCCGCGCGGGCACGTCGCTGAACGGGATGCAGAGCACCTCGTCGGCCCGGGGAAAACGCTCCCGCGTGGCAAAATCCGCCCGGTCGTCCACCACGATGACCTCGAAGCCCAGTATCGCGCCAATCTCGTGCAACGGCACGGCAATGTGGCCCGCGCCGACCACCAGCAGACGGTCCGCCGGCAGGAGCGGCTCGTAGAGCAACTGGATGAAAGTCCGGCTGCGCTGGGGCGCCGGCGCGCCGTTGGGCAGGTAGCGCTCCAGCCGCGGCTCGCCCGCATCGATGACCGCCGCCGCCGTCTCTTGAGCCACCCGATCGAGGGCCGCGCCGCCCAGCGAGCCGCGCGCGCGTTCGCCGGCGGCCACGAGCAACTTTGCGCCCAACGCGGCGCCAACGCCGCCGCGCGCGTTGACGACGGTGACCATCACCGCCGGCTCCCGGCGTTGCAACGCCGCGGCGACCTGCCGCGCCAAAGCTAACACCGGCCCGCGCCTTGCTCAGGGTTCGATTCGCTCACAACAAAAGCTGCTTTCAGCAGTTGGCTTGGTTCTAGCGAGCGCCGCGTGGGAAGCCGGGCCCGCTCGGTGGACGGGGCCGCGCCCGCGCATAGAGAGAGAGGCAAAGAACGCCATGCGCGCCTCCGGCCATACCGCGGCGGCAGCGGGGCACGCGCAATCTCCGCCGGTCAGCCAGCGCGCCGGCCGCCGCGCTCTACCCGGCAGGCGGCGCGTGTTCAGGACGCCAGACGTCGATGAAGACCGTGAGCGTGCCGCCGCAGACGTCGCCCATCACGTCGTCGTTCAGGTCCACCTCCACCACGCGGGAGGCCCCGTCGCGCAGCGCGGCCGTGGCTTCCTTCCACACCTCCGCCTCCACGCAGCCGCCGCCAATGGTGCCCTGGGTGCGGCCGTCCTCCTGGATCAGGAGTTTCGCGCCCGCTTTTTGCGGCGTGGAGCCGCGAGTTTGGATTACGGTGGCGACCGCTATGCGTTCGGCGCGCTCCAGCCGCAGCGCCACGTCGTCATACACCGTGCGCATGTTGCCGACCCTACTCCCGTCTTCTCAATTATGCCCCCATGATAGAGAAGCGCCTACACGCGGTCAAAGCGGCGCGGCAGCCGCTGCGCTGTGCGCCAAGTCGAGCAAACCGCCGCGCGACTTCGGCGTTGCGCCGCACGCTTTCGGCGTTTCGCCGCGCGCGCTTCGCCTTGTCCCGCGCCGTCGACTGCCCTCAACCCGGCGGCCAGCCGAGTTTGCGTCCGCCCAGCAGGTGCAGGTGCAGGTGGTCTACCGATTGCCCGGCGGCGCGGCCGCAGTTGAAGACCAGCCGGTAGCCGCTCTCGCCGACGCCTTCCTGCTGCGCGATCGTGTTGGCGGCCAGGAACATCTCGCCCAGCAGCGCCGTGTGCCCCGCCTCCAGGGCGGCAACCGATTCCACGTGTTCGCGCGGCACGATCAGCACGTGGGTCGGCGCTTGGGGAGTGATGTCGCGAAACGCCACGATAGTCTCGCCCTCGTAGATAAGCTCGGTCGGCAGGCTGCGATTCACAATTCCGCAGAAGATGCACTCCATCGCCTTACCTCACTTCTTTGTGACAGTCACTCTTGCCCGTCCGCCGCCAGGACGCCGCGCGCGCCGTCGGCGTACGGCGCCAGCAGCCGGGCGGCGCGCAGCGTGCCCGGCCTCATCGTATCATCCTTGACGTACACGCGCAGGTAGTTATCGCTGCACCCGCGCCACATTCCCTCCACCTCTTCCTCCCACACCACGTCCAGCGTAGCGCCCAGGAACCGTTCGGTGTAGGCGCGGCGCAGCGCCGGTACCGCGGCCAAGAGCGTCTGCACCCGCCGCTTGCGGACGCCAAAAGGCACGTGGCCGTCGAAGCGCGCGGCGCTGGTGCGGGGTCGGACCGAGTAGGGAAAGACGTGCAAGTCCGCAAAGGCCATCTCTTCCACGAAGGCCGCCGTCTCAGCAAAGTGCTCCTCGGTCTCGCCGGGAAAGCCTACCAGCACGTCGGTCGTCAGCGCCAGTTCCGGGCAGATTGCGCGCGCCCGCCGCACGATGGCGCGGTATTCGTCCAACGTGTGCCGCCGGTTCATGCGCCGCAGCACGGCGGGACTGCCGCTCTGCAACGGCAGGTGCAAATGGCGGCAGATGCGGGGATGCGCGAACAAGTCGAGAAAGGCGTAATCGAAGTGCATGGGATTGATGGAGCTAACGCGGATGCGGGGCACGTCGGTCTCGTCGAGCAGGCGGTGGATGAGCGCCGTCAGGCTGCCGCCGGTTTCCGGCTCCTCGTAATCGCCGATGCAAACGCCGGTGAGCACCACCTCCGCCACACCCTCCGCGTGGAGTTGCCGCACGCGCCGCACGACCTCATTTGCCGGGCGCGATTCCGAGCGGCCCCGGGCCCGGGGCACGATGCAGTAGGCGCAGGCGTGCCAACAGCCGTCCTGCACTTTGACGAACACCCGGCTGCGCGTGCGGCCCGCAGCCGGTTCCACCAGCGCCGCCGGCTGCAACAGCGCCGCATACGCCAGTTCTTCAGGAGAGAGCGGCTCCGGGACTGCCACGCCGCGCTCGCGCAGCGCCGCGCTGACGATGTCCACCATCTCGTCCTGCCGGTCCCGCTGGATCACCAAGGCGTCCGGCGCGACCGCGGCCGCTTCCGCCGGCGACACGGCGGCGTAGCAGCCGGTAACCACCACGACTCCGTCCGGGGCGGCGGCCTGGGCGCGGCGGATCATCCGGCGCGACTTGCGGTCGGCCACGTGGGTGACCGTGCAGGTGTTCACCACGCTCACTTCCGCCGGTTCGCCAAACGCCACCGGCGTGAAACCCGCTTGCCCGAAACGCTCCCGGATCTCTTCCGTCTCCGCCTGGTTCACCTTGCAGCCCAACGTGAGCACGGCGCAGCGCGGCGCGCCCATCCTGGCGGGCGCGCGTTCTTCCTCTTGATGTTCGACGAGAGCGACTGACATTGGCAAACGCGCCTGAAGTGACGGCGTAATTCAGGAACGAACTCGGCTGGCAGCGGCACGCCCCGCCGCAGGGAAACGCCGTCCGCACAATGACGCCGCCCCGGCGTTGACGGCGAAAACTCTCCTTCCACCCTATTCTACACCGTACCGGTACCGCGGGTTCTGCGCTGGGAGGCGAACGGTTCCCTCTCCTGGGCTGACAGGGGTAGGCACGTGTCATTCCGAGCGGAGCGAGGAATCTAGAACCGACGTTTTTGCAGCGAAAGCCTTAGATTCCTCTCTCCGCTGCGCTCCGCTCGGAATGACACGTGAAGTCGGATGTACAATGCCTACCCCTGTCAACTCTCCTGGGAGAGAGGGTTAGGGTGAGGGGGGATTTTGCGGCGACTCATATCCAATTCTTGCGAGATGGGGCGGAACCAATGAAGATTCCCCCTCACCCCGGCCCTCTCCCTTTGGGAGAGGGAGACTGATCGCGCGCACGCCTGTGCAGCGCACACGGGCAGCGCACGCCTGCTCAGACGCAAGTTGATCGGCTTATGCGCGTTGCCCGGGCTTCACGCCATCATCGAGCCGCCGTTCACGTCCAGGCACGCGCCGGTAACGTAGCTGGACTCGTCGCTGACGAGGAAGACCACCACGCTTGCCAGTTCTTCCGGCCGGGGCAGGCGGCGCAGGGGTGTTGCCTCCAGCATGTGGCCGCGCTCCGCGTCCGTCATGCTGTCCCAGGCGGCTTGGAGCGCCGGGCCGCTGACCGTAAAGCTGGGCACGAGGCAGTTGACGTTGATGCCGAACGGCCCCAGGTCCTTGGCAACCTGGCGCGTGAGGCCGATGACGCCAATCTTGGCGCAGATGTACTCCGGCGTCACCTGGCCGAACCACGCCGTGCCCCGCGCGGCCCGCGACGAGACGTTGACGATCTTGCCGCTGCCTTGGCGCTTCATGTGCGGCGTAACGTGCTTCAGGCAGAGCATGGTAGAGGTGAGGTTCATCGCCATGATGTCGTCCCAGTGCGCCCGGTCGATCTTCTCGATTGCGGATTCCGCGGCCTGCTGTCCGGCGCCGCCGGCGTTGTTGACCAGGATATCGATACTGCCAAATTTCGCCGCCACTTCCTCCACCATCCGTTGTACGGCATCCTCGTCTGTCAGATCTGCCTGTAGCGCCATCGCGTTCTGCCCGAGCGCCCGCATACTCTGAACCGTGCCTTCTCCGTCCAGCACGTCTACCACGGCCACCCGCGCGCCCTCGCGGGCGATTGCGTGGGCGTACGCCGCGCCCAATCCGCCCGCCGCGCCGGTGACGATGGCAACTCTGTCTTGCAAGCGCATGGGTGTTTCCTCTCCGGCGCAGGCGTTGCGCGCTACTCAGACCGCAACGCGGCCAAACGCTGGCGCAGGTCCAGTTCCGGCGTCTGCCAGGGATCGACGCGCGCGTCGAGCAGCGCCGGGCCGTTTACCGCAAACGCCGCTTCCAGGGCCGGGTCAAGCTCGCTCGGCTCCTTCACCGCCAGGCCCTCGCAGCCAAAGCCCCGGGCAATCATGGCAAAGTCGGTATCGGGAAAGTCCACTTCTTCATAGTCCGCGCTGTAGTTCACCATCTCCGAAATCTTGCTGTAGCCCAGGCAGCTATTGTTCAAGACCACCACGATGATGTCCAGGCCGTACTTGGCAAGCGCGGCCATTTCGCCGAGAGCGTAGGTGATGCTGCCGTCGCCGGCCACGACCACCACTTTGCCCTCACGCTGGGCGAAGCGCGCCCCAATCGCCGCCGGCACGCCAAACCCCATCGTCGCCAGGCCGCGCGGGAACAGGAAACGCTGCCCGCCGCGCAATGCCCGCAGGTAGGTCCCGACCCAGCCCACTGAGAAACTGGCGTCGGAGACGATAATGTCCTCCGGCTTGAGCCGCCGCCGGAGGCGCGCCATGAGGTGTTGCGGGCGGATGGGTTTGGCCGTATCGTCCATTTCCGCCTGGATCACGCCCTGCCACCGCGCCTTGAATGCCGCCGCCTGCGCGAGCCAGGCGCTCCGCTCCGGTTGGCAATCGCGGCATGATTCCAGCAGCGCCTCCAGCCCGGCGCGGGCGTCGGCCACCATGCCCGCCGCCACCGGAAAGATCTTGCCCACCTCCGCCGGGTCCGCGTCCAAGTGCACAATCCGTTGCGTGCGCGCGGGCTGGGTCCAGGCGGTCGTTACCTGCTGGGACGACTTCATGCCGACCAGGAAGACCACGTCGGCGGCGGCCACTACCTGATTCGCCGCTTCCGAGCCGTACTGCCCGCCCATGACGCCAACGGCCAGAGGATGATCGTCGGGAAAGACGCCTTTGCCGGAAATGGTTGTGGCCACCGGCATCTGAAGGCGCTCGGCGAAGTTGCGGAGCGCGTCCCACGCCTGGGAAATCGCCGCGCCGCCGCCGGCCACGATGACCGGGCGCGCCGCGCTGCCCAACACCCGCGCCGCTTCTGCCGTGTCCGCCGGATCCGGGTGCGCGCGCCAGGCGGGAAAGCGGCCGGCGCGCGGATTGCACACCGCGTCCACCGGGGCCGCGTCCCAATCCTCTTTGAACACGTCCGCCGGAATGTCGAACACCACCGGGCCCGGTCTCCCCGCGCTGGCGAGTTGGAAACTGTAGCGCACTGTATCGGGCAAAGACTCCTGTGTCGTCACGCGCAACGCGCCTTTGGTGATGGGCGTGAAAGGCGAGACCTGTTCCACGCCCTGCGCGGTGCAGCCGCGTTCGTTCCATACCATCCAGTCGCGCGGGGCGTTGCTCAGAATGCCCAACACGGGAATCGAGGAGTTGTAGGCCTCGGCCAAGCCGGACGGCAGCTTGAGCACGCCCACGCCAAAGGCGGCGTCGCAGACGCCCACCTTGCCGCTCACCCGGGCGTAGCCGTCGGCGGCGTAGGCGCTGGAACGCTCGTCGCGCACGGCAATGTGGCGCGCTCTGCTCCGGCGGCGGTGCAGCGCGTCGTTCAGCGGATAGCCCTGGCCGCCGATAGCCCCAAAGACGTATTCCACACCATGGCCGATGAGCAGTTCCGCCAGCAGGTCGCCGGTATTCATGCAAGCCTCCCTCTCCATGGCGGACAGGGGTAGGCAAGTGTCATTTCGAGCGGAGCGTCGAACAGGGTTAGCGGAATCTAGAATCGCTTGATTTGTGGGTCCCCGCTCTAGATTCCTCTCTCCGCTGCGCTCCGCTCGGAATGACACATCAAGCCAATTCAAGAGTGCCTACCCCTGTCCAATGCTGTCGCGTAAACGTAGCGCGGGGGCTTGTCCCCCGCCGGAGCAAGCAAAATGAAAACGGGGTGGATTGACCCTACGGGAGACGCAGGTTACGCGCACTTCCCGTGCGAACCTGCGCTACCGGAGAAGCGAACGTAGTCTTCATTCTCATCGCGATTAATGCGACAACATTACTACCTCTGTCTCCCTCTCCCTGGGGGCCAACGTCTCCCTCTCCCTGGGGGAGAGGGCCGGGGTGAGGGGGATTCGTCGCTCTTCCGGTTCTCACTTCCCCAGCATAACCCGTAGCGAATGCGCAGTCTTGCGTAACTGTGCCAAACCAGTGGAAACGCCGTCAACCGCGGGCGCGCGGGCCGTAGCCGTCGCATCAGCGTAGCGCGGGGGCTTGTCCCCCGCAGACTGCGGGCCGCCGCATCAACGTAGCGCGGGGGCTTGTCCCCCGCCGGATCAAGCAAAGTGAGAACGAAATGGATTGACCCTACGGAAGACGCAGGTTACAAACCTGCGCTACCGGAGAAACGAGCGTTGTTTTCACTCTCATTGTGTTTAATGCGACAGCATTGGGGCTTGTCCCCCGCAGTCCGCGGCCGCGCGGGCCGTAGCCGTCGCATCAGCGTAGCGCGGGGGCTTGTCCCCCGCAGTCCGCGGCCGCGCGGGCCGCCGCCGCATAGCAAGTGACAGACAGCCATAGTTCTGTTATCATTGAGTTTGCCCATGCGCGGAGGGCTGGGCTTGGTAGCGTGTGGGATTCGCGGCTGCTACCGTCTCTCCGCGCCGGTCGGTACACGCACTCTCACGAGACGAGACAAATCGGCGAGAGATTCTGGAGATCGACGTAGGCGCGAAACCGGAAACCGCGCAGCCAAGCCGCGAACGCCGCCGCGCGGCGGCAACCGGCCAAGAGGATGCGATACCCTGCGCGGCGTGTGCCGCGTTCTCGCGCGCGCCGGCGCGGAGATGGTTGCCCACATAGCTCAGTCGGTAGAGCGCGATCTTGGTAAGATCGAGGTCACCGGTTCAATCCCGGTTGTGGGCTCCTGCGAGAGCATGGCAGCGGCGGCAGTGCGCGGCTAGCGCCGGCGCCGCGCCGCATTTGTAACGTTGTAGCGTTCGAGGAAGGATACGATGGCGAAGGAGCGATTCGAGCGGACGAAGCCGCACGTAAACATTGGCACGATCGGTCACATCGATCACGGCAAGACCACCCTGACCGCAGCTATCACCAAGGTGCTCTCCCTCCAAGGCGGCGCCGACTTCATGGCGTTCGACAGCATCGACAACGCTCCCGAAGAACGCGAGCGCGGTATCACCATCGCCATCGCCCACGTGGAGTACCAGACCGACAACCGACACTACGCCCACGTGGACTGCCCGGGACACGCCGACTACATCAAGAACATGATCACCGGCGCAGCCCAGATGGACGGCGCCATCCTCGTCGTCTCCGCTCCCGACGGCCCCATGCCCCAGACCAGAGAGCACGTCCTCCTCGCCCGCCAGGTGGAAGTGCCGGCCATGGTCGTCTATCTCAACAAAGTAGACATGCTCGACGACGAGGAACTCCTGGAACTCGTCGAACTCGAGGTGCGAGAACTGCTCGAGAAGTACGAATTCCCCGGGGACGACATACCCATCATCCGCGGCAGCGCGCTGCAGGCGTTGGAATGCGACAGCGACGACGCCAGTGACGACGCCTACGCCTCCATCCTCGAACTCATGGAAGCGGTGGACGAGTACATTCCCACCCCCACACGCGCTATCGACCAGCCGTTTCTCATGCCCATCGAGGACGTCTTCAACATCAAGGGACGCGGCACCGTCGTCACCGGCCGCATTGAGCGCGGCCAGGTCAACACCGGCGAGGAAATCGAAATCGTCGGCATCCAGCGCGACACCCAGACCTCCGTCGTCACCGGCGTCGAGATGTTCCGCAAGATCCTCGACTCCGGCGAAGCCGGCGATAACGTCGGCTGCCTCCTGCGCGGCATCGAAAAAGACAACGTGGAGCGCGGCCAGGTGCTCGCCGCGTCCGGCAGCATCACGCCCCATACCCGCTTCGAGGCCGAGGTCTACGTGCTGAGCCGCGATGAAGGCGGACGGCACACGCCGTTCTTCCCCGGCTACCGGCCCCAGTTCTACGTGCGCACCACCGACGTGACCGGCGCGATCGCGCTGCCGGAAGGGGTGGAGATGGTCATGCCGGGCGATAACATCACCATGACCATCCAACTCATCAACCCGGTCGCCTTGGAAGAAGGCGTCCGCTTCGCCATCCGCGAGGGCGGCCGCACCGTCGGCGCCGGCGTCGTGACCAAAGTCTTGGAATAAGCAACCGGTACGCCGAAGGAGTAACGCAGGCACATGGCACGCAAGGGACGCGAAGACCGTAGTGTGGTGACGCTGGCATGTGTGGATTGCCGCCACCGCAACTACGCCACCAGCAAGAACCGGCGGACGAGCACCGACCGGCTGGAGTTGCGGAAGTATTGCCGCAACTGCCAGAAGCATGTCGCCCATCGGGAGACGCGATGAGATTGCCCTGGTCTACACCCAACGCGGGGCGCGCCGCGCGCCAGCACACCCGCAGCCGCCGCGCGGCCCCGGCCAGCCGCGTGCCGGGCTTCCTGCAGCCTACGGTGACGTTTCTGCAAGAAGCCTGGGGCGAACTCAGGAAAGCCCACTGGCCCACCCGCGAAACGGCGCTGAACCTCACCTTGGTGGTGATCGCCGTGAGCCTGGTGACGGGCATGTTCCTCAGCGGGTTGGACTACGTGTTCGCCAGGCTATTCGCGCTACTGGTCCAGCAAGGCCTCTAAAGGAATTACGGCAGCATGGCATTGAAGGCAGACGAGTTCGACGCGGGCGACGGCACCGAACGGCAGGCGGACGCAACGCCCCGCTGGTACGTGGTGCACACCTACTCCGGCTACGAGAACAAGGTGCGGGAGAATCTGCTGAAGCGCATCGAGTCGATGGACGCTAAAGAGATGATCTTCGACGTGGTGGTGCCGACGCAGAAAGAGGTGGAGATCAAGCAGGGCCAGCGCCGCGACGTGGAACGCAAGCTCTTCCCCGGCTACGTGCTGGTGCGCATGCAGCAGACCGATCAGTCCTGGTTCATCGTGCGCAACACGCCGGGCGTGACCGGCTTCGTGAGTTCCGGGCGGGACGACCACCAGCCGGTGCCGCTGGCCGACGAGGAAGTGGATAAAGTCCTGAAGCGCGGCAAGGAAGAGACGCCGCAGACGCGCATGGTGCTGCGCAAGGGCGACCGGGTGAAGATCATCGACGGGCCGTTCGCCGAGTTCTACGGCACGGTGGACGACGCCAACCAAGAGCGCGGCCGGGTGCGCGTGATGGTCTCGTTCTTCGGACGCGAGACGCCGGTGGAACTCGATTTCCTGCAAGTGGAACGAATCTAACCGGTGTAGCAGCGTCGTAATAGAACGACAACACAATTCCGAAAAAGAACCAAGTTCCGATTCTGTCCCCTCTCCCTGGGGGAGAGGGTTAGGGTGAGGGGGGAGATTGTACGGCGACTCATACCCAAGTCTTGCGAAGTGGGGGCAAACCGATGAGGACTTACCCTCACCCCGGCCCTCTCCCAAAGGGAGAGGGGGACTTCCCGCCTGTCGGGTATAGTTGTGCAAAGGTTTCCTGAGGGAGAGGGAAGCGCCTGCCCCGTACTCGATACGGGGTAAGGGTGAAACACCGGAACGACATCGAGTTGATTGAGTAGCGCGCTTTTGCGCAAGGATGAGAAACGAGCGTGGCAAAGAAAGTACGAGCGGTAATCAAGCTACAGGTGCCGGGCGGCAAGGCGACGCCGGCGCCGCCGGTTGGCCCGGCGTTGGGCCAGCACGGCGTGAACATCATGGCGTTCGTCAAGGAATTCAACGAGCGCACCGGCAGCCAGGCCGGCTACATCGTGCCGGTGGACATGACCATCTTCGAAGACCGGTCATTCACGTTCATCACCAAGACGCCGCCGGCCGCGGACCTGCTGCGCCGGGCGGCCAAAGTGGAAAAAGGCTCCGGCACGCCCAATACCGAGAAGGTGGGGCAAGTGACGCGGGAGCAGGTGCGCGAAATCGCGGAGATGAAGATGCCGGACCTCAACGCCAACGACGTGGAGGCGGCAATGAAGATCGTGGCGGGCACGGCCCGCAGCATGGGCTTGGAGGTAGTCACCTAATCATGGCAAAGCGCAGCAAGAAATACCGCCAGGCGCTGGAACGCATCGAGGCCGGGCGGCTCTACGACCCCGAAACCGCGTCCGCAATCGTGAAAGAGACGGCTACCACCAACTTCGACGCCACCATCGAGTTGCACGCGCTCCTGGGCGTTGACCCCCGCCAGGCGGAACAGGCCGTGCGCGGCTCCGTGGTGCTGCCGGCCGGGCTGGGCAAGGCGCAGCGCGTGCTCGTCTTTGCCCAGGGCGAGAAAGTGCGCGAGGCGGAAGAGGCCGGCGCGGACTTCGTCGGCGGCGCGGAACTCGCCAAGAAGATCGAGGGCGGCTGGCTGGACTTCGACGTGGCAATCGCCGCGCCGGACATGATGCGGGACGTGGGCCGGCTGGGCCGCATCCTGGGTCCCCGCGGCCTGATGCCCAATAACCGCGCCGGCACCGTGACCTTCGACGTGGGCCGCGCCGTGGGCGAGGCCAAGGCCGGCCGCGTGGAGTTCCGCGTAGACCGCACCGCCAACCTGCACGTCCCCGTCGGCAAGGCCTCCTTCACCGTGGAGAACCTGCTCACGAACCTCACCGCGCTCTACTCCGCCGTCATGCAGGCCAAACCGGAGAACACCAAAGGCGCCTACGTCCGCTCCCTCCACCTCTGCGCCACCATGGGCCCCTCCATCAAGCTCGACCCCGCGCAGATGCAGCAACTCCTGGCCGCCGCGGCCTAGATGACCATGGAGATTAGTGGAGAGTTTGTGCTTTCGCTCACAACCACGGTTACAGCGGTAATCGTCATCCTTGGCTCTTTACTGCGGCTTGAGAGACGTGTGTCGGACGTTTCCGATCGTGTTTCCCGCATAGAGGGCTTGCTCGAAGGCTATTTCCTGCAGGCCAGCAAGATGGAGCAGGAGTGATTGGATAGTATTGCCGAGTGGGCGGCGGCGCTTGGGGCCAGGCCGCCTGCCACAGTAAGACCCCGCACAAGGTAGGTGTGTGGGGTTTCTTGTTTTCGCCTCTGGTGGGCGGTGGTCTAGGTTTCCAGCAGCTTTTCCCGCAGCACGACTGCCAGCACTTTGCGGACGCCATCCTCATCGATGCCAAATTCGTATACAGCGATGGCAACTCGCTCTTTCATCTCATCCGATAGGTCATCCTGCACGTACTTGCGGCTCATCGCATCAATTTGGTACGGCTGCTTATCGGCAAGCTCATGTTTCAATTCCACCGCCACCTTGCCGGCCCAAGACGCAGCACCCAGACTGGCGGAAACTTTCTCTCCGAATTCGGTCAGGCGCAGCGGGCTGTCGCTTTGGAAGAGAGCGGGCGTTGACGGGATAAGATGGAGAATTCTCTTGATGTCTTCCCTGATTACGTCGATGTCTCGCCTGATTTCTTCGGCAACCTTGTTGAATGCGGAGCGGTCTCTTGCGGCGGTCTCTTCCAGGTGCGTCACCTCTTTGTTGAGTGCGGACCGGTCTCTTGCGGCGGTCTCTTCCAGGTGCGTCACCTCTTTGTTGAGTGCGGACCGGTCTCTTGCGGCGGTCTCTTCCAGGTGCGCCACCTCTTTGTTGAATGCGGACCGGTCTCTTGCGGCGGTCTCTTCCAGGTGCGTCACCTCCTTGCCGGTACTGCCCATCCAGCGACCCAGAGCAATCAGTCCGCCGCAGATAGCCACGAAAAGTACCGCCCCCGCGCTAAAGAGGCCGGCGACCACACGCCCATCACTTAACAATTCACCCATTCGCCCTCGCTCCAGTAGAGTCTCAGTGCGGTAGTCCCAACCGCCAATGCCCGCGACAAAGAGTGCACACCGGCTAGTTAATACTTTACACGGTAGAGCACACGACATACACCCGCATTGACTACAAAATGGCCTGATATCGCTCAATCCTGGATGGATTTCGTTTGACAGACGCGCTTCTCTCCTGCTACAAAAGAAGCGAGCCGGTTGACCCCATGCAATGACCTTGGAGAACCGAATATGCCCAAGTTTCTCGTCGAGTGGAACCTGCCGCCGGAGCTTTCGCGCGACAAGTATGACAACAATAAGAAGAAGTCGCTGGACATCTATGCCAAGCTGCCCAATTGCGATTGGATCAGCACCTATCTTTCCGACGACATGAGCAAGTGCTACTGCCTCTACGAGGCGGAGAGCGAAGAGGCTGTGATCGAGGCGCGCGACGCGGTGAACGCCAAAATCGACAAGATCGTCCGCGTGGACGAACTGACGGAAACGGACTACCGCGAGTAGACGCGGCCCTTGGCCTTGCGCAATGCGCCCACCCGCTCGCGGGACGATGAGCCGAGCCACACCGCCCTTGCCGGTGTGGCTTTTCGTTTGACAGCCGACGCCGCGGCGCGCCAGGAACCATGCCGCTCCGGTCGCGGCGGAAGCGCTCCGAGTTTCGATTGCCTCGAGTACGCGCGGCTTTTGCTTCACCTGAGCAGAATCCGGGAAAGACGAACATCATAGAACCACGCTTGAGAAGACGTGTGACGCGGTGAAGAACAGGCGCCGCATGAATACGCCCATGCTCCTGACGCTGAGCGTGGGGCACGTCATTGCCGACGTCTATGGCGGCATGTTGCCCGCCATGCTGCCGATTTTCGTCAGCACGTTCGGCCTCTCGTATTTCGCCGTGGCGCTGGTATCGGCGGCGCACAGCTTTTCCGCCAGCGCCATCCAGCCGGTGCTGGGCTACCTCAGCGACCGCATCAGCGGCACGTGGGTGCTGCCGCTCGCGCCGCTGGTCGCCGCCGTGGGCATCATTGTTGCCACCCAGGCGCCGGTCTATTGGGTTGCGCTCGTTTTGATCGCCATCGGCGGCTTGGGCATCGCCGCCTATCACCCGGAAGGCTACAAGGCGGCCGGCTACTACAGCGGTGACCGGCAGAGCACCGGCACCTCCATCTTCTCCGTCGGCGGCAACATCGGCGTGGCCGCGGGACCGGTGGTAGTGGCCGTGCTCTACGCCTGGCAGGCGCAGCGCGGGCTCATGCTGATGGTGATACCGGGCATTCTGATGGCGCTGGTGCTCTGGCGGCTGCTGCCGCGCATCGAGACCGGCGGGGAGACGGCGCCGCCGGACCTCAAAGCGGCCTTTCTGGACATACGGCCCGTGCTCACGCCTTTCGTCCTGTTGCTGGTCATCGTCATTCTGCGTTCCTTCTTCTGGGTCAGCATCGGCACGTTCATTCCGCTCTACGCCGTCGCCGAACTGGGCATGACCGTGCCGGAAGCGGCCGCGGGTCTGCTGCCCTTCCTGCTCTTCAGCGGCGCCGTTGGCACGCTCATTGGCGGCTACGTGGCCGACCGCACCAGCAAAGAGGGTCTGCTGCTCTGGTCCTTGGCGCCGGTGCCGCTCTTCGTCTACGGCTTTCTGCAGGGCAGCGGGCTCTGGCTGCCTTTCATGCTGGTGCTCATCGGCGGCTTCACCGTCTCCACGTTTGCCGTCACGGTGGTGATGAGCCACGAACTCCTGCCGAACCAGCGGGCCATGGCCTCGGGCATGATGGTCGGCTTTGCGTGGGGCATCAGCGGCATGGGAACGCCGCTGGTGGGCATCTTCGCGGACGGTTTCGGCCTGCCGGCCGCGTTCAACGCGCTGATGCTGCTGCCGCTGGCGCCGCTGGCGCTGACCGGCCTCTACGTGTGGATGATGCGCCGGGGCGGCAAGTACCGCGCCCGCATGGCGGTGCGTTCGTCGCCGAGCGGGTAGGACGCGTTGTGACCGGACGCCGGGCGCGTCGGAGGCGTCGTGACGGACAACCGGTTCACAACACGCCGCGCCGCGTGGTCTCCCGCACACCCGTAGCGCGGGGGCTTGTCCCCCGCCTCCGGATTATCGCTTCCGCCGGCAGGCGGCGGGCGCAGGTTGCAAGCCTACGCTACCGGAGACGGCAGACACAGGTTGCAGATTTTTTACCTACCGTACCGGAGCGGAACCGCCTGAATCAGCTATTCACATGGTAAGAGGATGAAAATGGCGGCTTTCCAATCGTCACTCCCGCTTCCGCCGGAGTCCAGTGGGTGAGGCAAAGATGGATTCCGGCTTCCGCCGGAATGACGGACTCTGCTCCGGTTATTTTTCATAGCAATGACGCGGTTGCAGGCGCGGGATGACGAGCTGCGCGCGCGCTCGCGCGGCCTCTTCTCGCGGCGCAACGGCGGGCTAATCGCGTGAATTGGCAACTCCTCCTAGTGACGGCGCGCACCGATCGCCGTATAATAGAGAGCGACCCAAACGCGCGGCCACGCGCGTACCCGGCCCGCGCCGCGCAGGCGCCGGCGCCATCGTCGCTCACGCGCAGCAAACAAGACCCGCCATGATCCTCTTGCAGAACGTCTCCAAGGTCTACGCCAACGGCATTCACGCGCTTAAAGACATCAACCTGGAGATTGGGCCGCGGGAGTTCGTCTTTCTCGTGGGCGTCAGCGGCGCGGGCAAATCCACCCTCATCCGTCTCCTGATTCGCGAAGAACTTCCCACCGCCGGGCACATCATCGTGGCCGGGCACAACGTCTTGCAGATGCCGCAGCGCCATTTGCCGCTCTACCGGCGCAAGGTGAGCATGATCTTCCAGGACTTCCGGCTGCTGCCCAACAAGACCGTGGCCGAAAACGTGGCCATGGCGTTGCGGGTGGCCAACCGCTCGCGCCGCGACATCGACCGGCTGGTGCCCGAAACCCTGGCGTTGGTAGGCCTCACCCAATTTGCCGAGACGTTCCCGCTCACGCTTTCCGGCGGCGAGCAGCAGCGCGTGGCCATTGCGCGCGCGGTAGTTCGCAAGCCGGAGGTGCTGATTGCCGACGAGCCCACCGGCAACCTGGACCCGGTCACCTCGGCCGAAATCGTCGATCTGCTGGCGCGCATCAACGAACTGGGCACCACCGTCATCATGGCCACCCACGACAAGGAGATGGTGAACCGCAATCGCCGCCGGGTGGTGGAGTTGGTGGACGGCGAGATAGCGCGGGACGAACTGCGAGGCACCTACCAATATGGCCGTTCTTAGTTATATCGGCACGCTCACCGGCAGCGCCGTGGTAAACGCCTGGCGGCACCGGACCATGACGCTGATTACCGTGCTCATCGTCTCCCTGATGATGACCACCCTGGGCATGTTCCTCATCGTCGAGAACGCCCTCTCGGTCATGATCGACAGCATGGAAGAGCAAGTAAACCTCATCATCTATCTCCACGACGACGCGCCGCCGGCGGACGTGCTGGCGTTGCAGCGGGAATTGCAGGAAGACCCGCTGATCATCTCCGTGGAGTACGTCACCAAAGAGAAAGCCCTGGAGCGGCTGCGGGAGTCCTTCCCGGACCAGCCGGACTTCTTGCAGTCTTTGCCCGGCAATCCCCTGCCCGCCAGCCTGGACGTGCGCTCGGACGAAGCGGACCATCTCCGCGAGCAAGCGAGCCTGCTGGCGGCGGAACCGATTGTGGAAGACGTGGTCTTGCCGCAGGACGTGGTGGAAATCCTGCTGCGCATCAGCCAGATCGTGCGCATCCTGGGTTACACGCTGGGCGCGGGCCTGGCCCTGGTCACCCTGTTCGTCATTGGCAGCACCATCCGGCTGACGGTCTACGCGCGGCGCGGCGAGATCGAGGTGCTGCGCTTGATGGGCGCTTCCGACCACTTCATTCGCTGGCCGTTCCTGCTGGAGGGCATCTTCTTCGGGCTGCTTGGGGCGCTCTTTTCGTCGCTCATTGTCGGCGCGGCCTACATCTCGATCCACGAAGTGCTCCAGCAGTTGGTCAGCTTCCTGCCGGTCTCACTTGACACGGCCTACCTCTTTCGTCTAATCTTAATCATGACTCTCTTTGGTATCGCCGTTGGCGCTTTGGGGAGTTACCTCTCGGTTCGCCGGTTCCTCACTATCTAGTTCCGCTCGCTTGCGGATTCCAGCGCCGCCAATCTTTGCGCCTTGCGCGCCGTCCTTCTCTACATACCTATGATTGTTCTGCGCAATGTCTCCAAAGTGTATGACTTCAGCGTCACCGCGCTGAACGACGTCACGTTGAGTATTCCCAGGGGCGACTTCGTCTTCTTGGTGGGCCACAACGGCGCCGGCAAGACCACGCTTATCAGCCTGCTGGTGCGCGCCGATCGCGCCACGTCCGGCGTAGTGCTGGTGGGCGGCCAGGACCTGGCGCTGCTCAGAGGCTCCGATGTACCCCTGCTGCGGCGGCGCTTCGGCATTGTCTTTCAGGACCTCAAGCTCTTTCCCGGCAAGACCGTGGCGGAGAACGTGGCGCTGGCGATGCAGGTGCAGGGGCACACGGGCAAACGCGCCCGGCTGCGCGCGGCGGACGCGCTGGAACTGGTGGGTCTGCAACGCAAGGCGTCGTTCCTGCCCGGCCAGATTTCCGGCGGCGAACAGCGCAAGGTGGCGATTGCGCGCGCCATCGTGCACCGGCCGGAGATCTTCATCGCCGACGAGCCCACGGCCAGCCTCACGCCGGAAGCGGCCTGGGAGATCACCACGCTCCTCATGCAAATCAACCAGCTTGGCATCACCACGCTGGTGGCTACCCACGACCGCGACGTGGTTGATGGATTCTCCCGCCGTGTGGTAGCGTTGGATAATGGTCGGATTGTGCGCGACGTGCAAATAGGGAAGTTTCAGGAGAGCTATAGCAGTGCGACGGCGTAGCGTACTTGGTTCATTGCTGGCCATGTTGGCGGCAGCGCCTAATGCTGTTTTCGCCTCAGAGAGCACGGATGACACCTATGACAATGAATACATCAGGCAGTTGCAAGAGAAGCAGGAACAGAACCTACAGGAGTTGGAGCGCGCAAAGAGCCAACAGGAACTAGCCCAGCAGGAAGTTGCGCGGACGAAACGGGTACAGGACGCCGCCGCTAACAATCTCCAAGAAGCTGAAGCCCTGCTGTATGCCAAAATCGAAGAAGTCAACGCTACGCAGTTTGAAATCGATCGGCTTCAGGTTGATATCCACCGCCTTACCCAAGAAACCGCCCGTGAAGAGGCCATTCTCGCCGACGAGCAGGAGATTGCGAGCGGCCGCTTGCGCGCGGTCTACAAACTCAGCCGCGTTTCGCCTCTTGAGGTGATCCTCACCTCCTCCAGCTTCTCCGAAGCGCTGAACCGAATCACACTCTTCCAGCGCATTCTCGACGTTGACCTCCGCAACGTTCGCGCCACCCAAGAGCGCAGGGCGGGCTTGGGCGTCAAGCGCGCCACGCTCCTGGAGAAACAGGCGGAGGTGGACGCGCTGAAGCGGCAATTGGATCGTCAGAAGGAGGAACTGCAGAGCTTACTGGCTAATAGAGAGACCCTGCTCGTCAATGCCGAGCGAGAAGCCGCCAGCGCCTCGCAGCGGAACCAATCGCTACAATATGAGATTGAGCGTAGGAAGGCCGAGGATCAGGCGCTCGCGGCCGATATCGAGGCGGCGGAAAGGTGGATGCGGGAGAATAACATCCTGTTGCCAGAGTATGCGGAAGCCGGTTGGCGCCGTCCGGCGGGCGGTTGGGTCAGCGCCGGATATGGCGTGCGCACGTGGCTGCAAGCCTTCCACAGCGGCATAGACTACGCCGTGGCGCGCCTTTCGCCCGTCGTCGCCAGCCAGGATGGAGTCGTGATCAAGGTCGGCTACGCCATACCGAGCAACCGCTGGAGTTCTTACGGCATGATGGTCGTCATTAAGCACAGTGTGCATGAGGCATCCGTCTACGCCCACCTGGACGACTCCCGCTCGCTGCCGGTGAAGGAGGGCAGCCCCGTGCACAAAGGCCAGACGATCGGCTTCGTCGGCATGACCGGTTTCACCAGCGGCCCGCATCTCCACTTCGAGATACGCTTGGACAAGGTGCCCCAGAACCCCAACAAGTGGCTGCGCTAGCGAGGCGCTGAACTCGCGGAAACATCGCCGCAGGAAACAACAGAATCGCGACACTGCGCGGAAGCCATCGGCTCCGCGTTTTTAATGCGCCCCGCCCGCCGCGCTTGCGCGCGGGTGGTGGTACAGTTAAGGGGACGTGCAGCGGCAGACCACTTGTGAGGATACGCGCTCTTGGCAGCCTCGAAATTGGCCCGGCGGCGTCGGCGCAGGAATCGCCAAAGCGGCAACGGGTCGTTCTCCGTATTCACCTTCTTCCTCATCGCGGCCGGGATCTTCTTCGGCCTCATGTTCCTCGGCGCCGCCGCGGTTGGCGCCGGGGTCGGCGGCGTCTATCTCTACCTGACGCAGGACTTGCCCGACCCCACGGAACTCCAGACGTTGCCCGTGCATCAGAGCAGCAAGATCTACGATCGCAACGGCGTGCTGCTCTACACCGTCAACGACCCCACCGAGGGGCAGCGCACCGTGCTCTCCTACGACGAGATTCCGGCCGTGATGAAGCAGGCCATCATCGCCGCCGAGGACCGGAATTTCTACACCAATCCCGGGTACGACGTGCGCGGCATTGCCCGGGCCGTGCTGGGCGTGGTGACGGGCAACTTTGCCGGCGGCGGCAGCACGATTACGCAGCAACTCGCCCGCGCCGTCTTCCTCACGCCCGAATTCAGCGTGGAGCGCAAGCTCAGGGAACTGCTGCTGGCGGTGCAGATTGCCGAGCGTTTCAGCAAAGATGAAATCCTGGCGCTCTACCTGAACCTGATTGCCTTTGGCAACCTGGCGTACGGCATCGAGGCCGCCTCCGTGGTCTATTTCGACAAGCCGGCGCGGGAACTCACCCTGCCGGAAGCCGCGATGCTGGCCGGCATCGTGCAGGGGCCCAGCCGCCTCAACCCGTTCGTGAACGTGGAAGGCGCCAAAGCGCGCCAGCAATACGTGCTGAACGAGATGGTGGACAACGGCTTCATCTCGCGGCAGGAAGCCGACGCCGCGTATGCCGCCGAGCTTGACTACAACGAGCAGAGCCAACCGCTGCGCGCGCCGCACTTCGTCTTCTACGTGCGCGCGCTGCTGGAGGAGCGGTACGGCGCCGAGACGCTCTACCAGGGCGGCCTGCACGTTACCACCACGCTGGACATCGAGTTGCAAGCGGAGGCCGAGCGCGTGGCGCGGGAACACATCTCCCGGCTGGCCGTCCACGACGCCAGCAACGCCGCCCTCATCGCGCTGGACCCCAAGACCGCGGAAGTGCTGGCCATGCTGGGCAGCGTGGACTACCGCGATCGCTCAATCGACGGGCAGGTGAACGTGACGACCTCGCTGCGGCAGCCGGGGTCGGCAATCAAACCGCTCTTCTACGCGGCCGCGTTCGAGAAGGAGGGCTGGACGCCCGCCACGCTCATCTGGGACGTGCCGTACACCGTCACCATCCCCGGCTCGCCTATCTACGCGCCCGAGAACTATGACAAGAAGTTTCACGGTCCGGCGACGGTGCGCGCGGCGTTGGCGAACTCCTACAACATTCCGGCGGTAAAGACGGTGCAGGCCGTGGGCGTGAACCACGGCATCGCCATGGCGCGGCGCTTGGGCATCACCAGCTTTACCGACGAGACGTACTACGGCCCGGCGGTGGTGCTGGGCGGCGCGGAGGTGCGGCTGCTGGACCTGGCCAGCGCCTACAGCGTCTTCGCCACCAACGGCCTCTACCGCGCGCCGGAAGCCATCCTGCGCGTGACGGATTCCAACGGCAACGTGCTCTACGCCTATGAACCGCCGCCGGGAACCCAGGCGCTCTCCCCGCAGATTGCCTACCAGATCTCCAGCATCCTCTCCGATAACGTGGCGCGCATCCCGCTGTTCGGCGAGGATAGCTGGCTGAAACTGGACGAACGCGCGGCCGCCGCCAAGACCGGCACCACGGACGACTCCAAGGACAATTGGACGCTGGGCTATACGCCCAGCCTGGTGGTCGGCGTGTGGGTGGGCAACTCGGACGGCCGCCCCATGAAGGACACCACCGGCCTGAGCGGCGCGGGGCCGATCTGGAATAACTTCATGGAGGCGGCGCTGGAGTTGCTCTCTCTGCCCAAGGAAGAATTCGAGCGGCCGGACGGCCTGGTGGAAGTGGAGGTGTGCCGCGCCACCGGCCTGCTGGCAACGCCGCACTGCGACGATACCCGCGAGCAGGAGGCGCTGGCAACGCTGTGCAAACTGGTCTCCGGCTACCAGGACATTCCCTACTGCGGCGGCATCTACACGGAGTTGTTCATCGCGGGCACGGAGCCTACGGAAGAGGACACGTTCTTCGTGCCGTTCCAGATTCATACGGAGAGCGGGCTGCTGGCCGCGCCGCAAACGCCGCTCGACCAGGTGGAAGAGCGCGTGTACTTCATCGCCCCGCCGGACGAGCAGGACTGGTTCCAGCAGGAAGAGATACCCCAGCCGCCAACGGAGACGCACATTCCCGCGCCGGTGGCCCCGCTGGCGCTCTCCTGGCCGCAACCGGACCGTCCCGTGCGCAACATCCTGGAAATCCGGGGCAACGTGCTGGTGCCGGGCCTGGCGTGGTACCGCGTGGAGTACGGCCTGGGGCCCGAACCGACAAGCTGGACGCTGGTGGGGCAACGCACGGAACCGGTGGAGAACGACGTGCTGATGGCCTGGGATACGGCAAGCCCCCTGCGCCTGAACGGCGTCTTTACCGTGCGCGTGGTCGCCCAGGACACGAACGGACGGCAGCAGGAAACGCGCGCGCGGGTGACGGTGGACAATACGCCGCCGCAGGTGACGCTGCTCTCCCCGCTGGACGGCGCGCAACTGCCGCCGGGCGACGTGCTCATCCAGGCGCACGCCTCGGACCAGATGCTCGATCGGGTGGAGTTCTACGTGGACGGCAAGAAGATCGGCGAGCGCCGCGCGCCGCCGTTCGAGATACACTGGAAGACGCTCGGCGCGACCGGCGTCCATACCATCCTGGTGGTGGCGTACGATAAGGCCATTGCCCACAATAAGACCTATAACCTGACAACGACACCGCAGATAAGCGTGATTCTGTTGGAGTAGGCGTGACTTTGCTGGAGTAAGCGTGACCCTGTTGGGGTAAGTGTTACTCTACTGGCGTACGCGGGACTCTGCTGGAGTTAGTGCGAGCTTCATGTACTATGCCGGTCGGCACTCGCCTCTTGTCCCCTCTCCTGGGGGAGAGGGTTAGGGTGAGGGGAGATTGTGCGGTAAGTCGTGCCTAAACCTCGCGGAATACGGCCGAGCCGACGAGGATTCCCCCTCACCCCGGCCCTCTCCCAGGGGAGAGGGGGCTTCAATGCGCGCCGACGAGGTTACGCAACGGCACAGTCCTTGTGGCAATGACGCAATGGCAAGCACGTAGAGGCAGTCAAGTCACGTAGTGGAAGTGAATTGATGAAAGCTCCGGCAGGATGGAAATTCCTCCTACAATCGCGGAAGGACCGATAGGGCTATGGGCAGTTACGATCTCCCGTTGCGGTACGGCGTGAATCCGCACCAGACACCGGCGCGGGCGCTGCGGGCCGAGGGCAGCGGCCCCCTGCCGTTCACCGTGCTGAACGGCGCGCCCGGCTACATCAACGTGCTGGACGCGCTCAACGCCTGGCAGTTGGTCAAGGAACTTCAGGAAACCCTGGATCTGCCGGCGGCGGCCTCGTTCAAGCACGTCAGCCCGGCCGGCGCGGCCGTGGGCGTCCCGCTGAGCGACTCCCTGCGGCAGGCCTATGCCGTGGGCGCGGCGGCGCTCTCTCCCCTGGCGGCGGCCTATGCGCGGGCGCGCGGCAGCGATAGCGTCTCCTCATTTGGCGACGTGGCCGCGCTCAGCGACGTGGTGGATACGCCGACGGCCCGCCTGCTCCGCCGGGAGGTGTCCGACGGCGTGATTGCCCCCGGCTACGAACCGGAGGCGCTGGAGATGCTGCGGCGCAAGAAGGGCGGCGCTTACCTGGTGCTGCAGATCGACCCGGACTACGCGCCGCCGCTGCTGGAACGGCGGGAGGTCTTTGGCGTTACGCTGGAGCAACGCCGCAACGACCGCGTGCCGGGGCCGGAGTTGTTTCAGGAGATCGTCACCGCTGAGAAGGAGCTGCCCGCCAATGCGGTGCGCGATCTGCTGGTGGCGACCCTGGCCGTGAAGTACACGCAATCGAACTCCGTCTGCCTGGCCTACGACGGCCAGGTGATCGGCTTGGGCGCGGGCCAGCAGTCCCGCATCCACTGCACGAGGCTGGCCGCGGCCAAAGCCGATCTCTGGTACCTGCGGCAGCACCCCGCCGTGCTGGGACTGCCCCTGCGGCCAAAGCTCTCACGCGCCGAACGCAACAACGCCATTGACCGCTTTCTGCTGGAGGAACTCACCCCGGCGGAGAGCGAGGCCTGGCTGCGAGGGTTCACCGCGCCGCCTGAGCGCCTGACGCCTGCTGAGAAGCGCCGCTGGCTGGACACCCTGCGGGACGTGGCGCTAAGTTCCGACGCCTTCTTCCCGTTCCGCGATAACGTCGACCGCGCTTCCCGCAGCGGCGTGCGCTACGTGGCGCAGACCGGCGGCTCCAATCGCGACGACGAGGTAATCCAGGCCGCCGACGAATACGGCATGGTGATGGCGTTCGCCAACCTGCGGCTCTTCCACCACTAGCGCCCGCTCAGGAAAGCGGATTGGGTAGATTCGGACTCACTGTGCGGAGACAGGCGGGCCGTTGCTCTTGCGGAGACAAGCGGGCCGTTGTTCTTGCGGAGACAGGCAAGCCGTTGTTCTTGCGGAGACAAGCGGACCGTTGTTCTTGCGGAGACAGCCGGGCCGTTGTTCTTGCGGAGACAGGCGGGCCGTTGCTCGCGGCGACACCAAAGGCGACTGCTCTATCTGTCATTCTGAGGAGCGCAGCGACGAAGAATCTCGTGTGCGAGGATCCCTAGATTCCTCGCTGCGCTCCGCTCCGCTCGGAATGACAGAAGCGCGTCCCTGCAGTGCTGCCAAGTCTAATGCTACTAATCCCATAGGAGACCTTTGAATAACTCTGTCATTCCGGCGAAAGCCGGAATCCAGGGCACTTTTGCAACTAAAGACAGCATGAAGTCAATTCATTTCACCCCCATCCCGGCCTTCCCCCTCGATGGGGAAGGGGTTATGCAAAGGTCTTCATAGGAAGAAGCACTGTCCGCCAACCGGAGACGGCCCCGGCCTATTCCGCCGCGGTGACCTCCGGCGGCGTGATGTAGTCGTGGTACCGCTGCGCCACCTGCGCCGTAGCCGTATCGCCGGCATGGACGTAGATGCGGTACTTGAAGCGCAGCCGGCCGCCCTCGGGCAGCACGTGGCTGCCGTCCACGCCGGGATCGGCGTAGAAGTCGTGCAGGCCGAAAGGATTGGCGGTGAAGAGGCCGTAGTTGCGGGCGTGCCAGTACGTCGGGTGGCGGAAGCTGGAAGGATGGTCGTAGACCGCAAAGCCTAGCGTTTGCCCGTCCACCGGGCCGGTATAGTCCAGCCATTGCGCCCGCTTGCCCCAGCACTCCGCCTCGCCAATGCCGCCGATCGCGTTCTCCATGCGGCCATCGTCTGAGGCGTCCATGCTGGTGGCGACCCGCAGCGCGATGACGCCGCCTTCTTTGGTATCGCCAAAGCGCACCGGCCCCGCCGTGGCGTGGAACGTGATCTCCACGTCGATCAGCCGCGCGCCGGAAGCCAGGGGATAGAACGTAAAGCGCCGCTCGTCCTCCACCACCGTCTGTTCGTCCGGCCCGGTCCAATTATTGGTCGAGCGCAGCGCGCCCAGCACCGGCCCACCGGCGTGCCCGCCGCAATCGCCGTAGGCCGGCAGGAACGCCGTGTGCCGTTGGTAGCCGTGGCCTTCCACCTCGCTCCACACGTCCGCGCCGTTCACGTCGCCGTGGGAGACGTAGATGGACTTGTGGTGGGGATGGTCGTGCTTCTCCCCCGCCACGTCGGGAATCATGGGATAGTTGCGCGTCATGCCCTGGCCGGTGGGGCCGATGACGGGATAGAGATAGGGCTTCACCACCGGCGGGGCGTAGCGGTAGGTGGTGAAGAGCGCGCCGTCCACGTGGACGTCCACGCCGTGCTCGCCCTCGGCAACCGTCACGCCGCCCTGGGCCGTCCCTTCGTGGACCGTGTACGTCCGTGATGCGCCCGCGTCCAGGGCGGGCACAACCCACACCAACTGTGCGCCGGAGTCGCCCGCCACGACCTGCGCGGGCAGGTCTGCGCCGGTCTCGTCGTCGCGCACAACGTAACTCGCCCCGGCGTCCAGGCCGCCGGCGGCTGCCCAGACCGGACACTCATTGCGGTCGTGATTGCCGGCGTGAACGGTGAATTGCTTGCTTGCCATGCCGTTGTCCTTCTCCAAGAGTAAGCGAAAGAATCGTTGCCAATGCTCAGGCGGCCTTAGCCGCTCTCCACCTGCGCCGCGCACTCCCGCAGGTGGCGTATGCCCTCCCGCGCCTGCACGGACGCATGGGGGTCGAACTCGAAGATCTCGATGGAGACGTAGCCGTCGTAGCCGGTGTCGCTCAGGGCCTGCATGATAGGCACGAAGTCGGTAGCGCCAAAGCCGGGCCCTTTCATGTTCTCGTCGTTGGCGTGGAAGTGCGGGAACGCGCCGGCGTGCGCGCGAATGACGTCGGCGGGCGGCTGGGATTCGCCGCTCTCCATGGCTTTCACGTCCAGGTGCAGCGTGAACGCGGGATGGTTCACGCGGCGCACCAGGTCCGCGCCCTGCGCCGCGGTGGTGATGAACTGGCAGAGCGGCGGCGCGAGCGGCTCGATGGCAATCATGGTACCGGCTTGCTGCGCCTCGTCGCAGACGCTTTGAAAGACCTCCGCCGCGAACGCCATGCCCTGCTCGTAGTCCACGCCCTCCGGCAGGTTGCGCTGGTTGGGCGAGCCAAAGATGAGATACGGCGCGTTCATGTCGTGGCCGAGGGCGATCAGACCCCGCAGGTAGTCCGCCGTGCGCTGCCGCACCGCCGCGTCGGGATGCGTGAGATGCAAGCCGTCCGGCCCGACCAGGAGCCAGTGCAGCCCCACGATCTCCAGTCCGGCGTTGGCGGCCGCCTGCCGCGCGCCCGCGCGTTGCTCGGGTGTGATGTCGAAGACCGATTGCTCGAACGTAAACGGCGCCGCCTCGATCCCCTCATAGCCGTGCTCGGCCAGATAGTCGCAGATGCGCCCGAATTCCCAATCCTCGAAGGCCTCGTTGCAGAACGCGTACCGGAATGCCATAGCCTACCCATCCTCGTTAGCCGACACATGTTTTCTGGCGGCAATGGTACCACGTTGGCTGACGCGCCGCAGGCCGGTCACGGCCGCGGCACGACATAATTCTGCCACAATTCACCTCTATCGTGGGGAGTATTACAGATACTTCACGAAGGAGGCGACAGGATGATTCGGAAGAAGCGGAAGACGCGAGAGTTGCTCATTCTGCCGGTTGCAGCGGCAATTCTCGCCGCGATGATGATTAGCGGCTGTGCGGTGGCTACCGGCCACCGAGACGGACAAGCTGCCGGCCGCGCCGCGGAAAGTCGAGGCATCGCCGCGCGCGAGGGCGCCCACTCCGGCGGCGAGCACGGCAGTGGACGTGCAAACAACGAATCCAGCGAACGCGGCAATGGCGGTACCGCTTCGGACGGCGGTGGAGAGACCGGGGAAGCCGCGATGTCGAGCCCTATCGTTCCTCTCGAGCAGTCGTGGCGCGGTGTCCTCGGCGGATTGGCCGTTTCCGCCCGGTACGAGGCCGCCACCCGGACCGTCCGCGCGACAGTGCGCAACTCGCTCGCGCAGCGGCTTTGCTACGTGCAAGCCGAACCGCATCTGAAGTCAGGGACGAAGACGGTAGGAGAGCTTGGCCCGGAGAAGCTGGGACACCTGAGTCCCGGACAGGAAGCAACGTCCGGCCTGTCGGTTGCCAGTGAACCGAAACTGGCGGGAGTTTTCTACGACGGATACGTCGTCCACCTGGAAGTATTCGACTGCGGCGGCCCCGGCCCGGTAGCGCACACCGGAGGCGAAGGCACGGAAGCCGCCGGTGGCGAAAGTGGTGGTGAATCTGCCGCATCCGGCGGCGATGAAGGCAACGGCAATTTCCTGGCGCCGGATGAGACCTTCGACGTGGTCCGCGGCGGCGCCCGGCTGATCCTCAAGTATGACGCTCCCAGCAATACCTTCAAGGGCACGGTGGAGAACACCACCGACGGCGTCCTGCGCCGCGTTAGAATCGAGGTGCATTTATCGAACGGAGCGGAACTTGGCCCGACGACTCCGCTTGACATGGCTCCGGGCGAAGTGGCAGCGGTCAACCTGGCCGCGACGGCGGCAGCGTTCACCGGGTGGATAGCGCACGCGGAAGTCGGCGGCGGCGTGGGAAGCGAGTCGGGCGGCGAAGGTGGCGGCGAGCATGGCAGTGGCGGAGGGTCCGGCGGCGAACACGGCGCCGGCGGCGAGCAAAGCGGAGGCGGTTAGGGCCGCTCGGACTCAGCCGACGGAGCAGGTTAAAATCGCAAGGAATATAATTCGACCGTGGCAGTATCCCGTAGCCGGACGCGATGCCTCATTGAGGCATCGCGTCCACTATGGCCCCAAGAGGACTGGCGATGAGCCGCACGGTATTGATAGTCGAAGACGACACGCGGATCGCGAACTGGGTCAGGGTTTACTTCGAGCGCGCCGGATACTGCGCCGAAGTTGCTCATGACGGCGCGTCCGGCCTGGCCTTGGCTCGTAATCTCACGCCGGATCTGATCGTCCTCGACTTGATGCTTCCGCGCCTGGACGGCGTGGAGTTATGCAGAACCCTGCGCCGGGAATCGGAAGTCCCGATTATCATGCTGACGGCCAGGGAAGCCCCCGCCGAACGCATCAACGGACTGGACAGCGGAGCCGACGATTACATCGTCAAGCCTTTCGCTCCGGAAGAAGTCATTGCGCGCGCCGAAGCCGTGCTGCGCCGCGTGGAGGGTAGAGTCCGGCACGTGCTGACACGCGGCTCTATCACGTTGAATGAGACCACGCGGAGTGTGACGGTCAATGAGGAACCCGTGACGCTGAGCCAGGCGCAATTTGCTCTGCTGGCGACGTTCATGCGCCATCCCAACCAGTTGCTCAGCCGCGATCAGCTTATCTCGTTGACCTTCAACGACGATTTCGACGGGTTCGACCGCGCCGTCGACAGCCAGATCGCCCGCCTGCGAAAGCAGATCAACCGCGACGGCAGGCAGCCCATCCAGACCGTCTACGGCGCCGGTTACAAGTTCGTGGTGGAGAACGCATGATGTCGCTGCGCTGGCGTATTTTGGCTTCGGTAGTCTGTGTCATCGTCCTTACCGTCCTCATCAACCTCGGCGTGGGCTATTTCGCAACCCGGTACCGTCTGGGTGTGTTCGTAGACCGGATTGGCGCTGATGAGGCGAGCCGGTTAGCCCGGAATCTGAGCCGGGAGTATACCGCTGCCGGTGGTTGGAACACGGTGGACAGGGCGCTATCCGAAGCCGGCTACAGCTACGAAAGCGCCCAGAGGGAGCGAACGGAAGGGAGTGAGGGAGAATCTTTCGAGCTTTTTCACAGAGATCCGATACGGGTCGTCGTCGTTGGCAGCGATGGCCGGGTGGTGCGGGACAATTTTTCCGAACTGTCAACCGCAACGGTCGCGCCTAATCTGGACGGGCATCCCGAAACCGTGTTCGATCTGGCGACGAATCAACCCGTGGGCCAAGTCTACGTGGACGTGGGCCATGAGTTCCTGGCGACCGAGTCGCACGGGTTGCTCAACGCGCTCCTGTACATCACCCTCGTTGGCGGCATGTTGGCGGCCGGCGCCGCTATTCTGCTGGCCGCCTGGTTGTCCAGCCGGATCACGGCCCCGGTGACGGCGCTGACGAAGGCAACCCAGGCAATCGCGCGGGGAGATACCGCTCAGTTGCCGGTCGCATCCTCCGATGAGTTGGGGCAAATGAGCGCGGCATTCAACCGCATGACCGCCGCCCTGGCAACGCAGCGCGCACTCCGAAGACGGTTGATCGACGATGTCTCCCACGAACTGAATACGCCGCTGAGCGTCATACAACTGGAAGCGCAAGGGCTGCGCGATGGATTGCAGACGCCTGCGAGCGCCTCCGGCCACATAATCCAGGAGGTAGCAAGGCTGCGGGGCCTCGCGACCGATCTGAGCGCGCTTGCGGAGACGGACTATGGCGCTCTGAGGATGGAACTTGAGACAAGCTCGATCCACGAACTGCTCACCGTGGAAGTCGACCGCTGGCAGACACAATGTCAAGCCCGGCAGATTGCATTGTCGCTCCAGGTGTCCGGCGAACTCCCGGACGTGCGCCTCGACCGGGCGCGCCTGAGCCAGGCGTTGGGAAACGTCGTGCGCAACGCCCTCGATAGCGCCGAGGCCGGCGGGAGTGTCGCGCTCGAGGCCGGGCTGGAAAGCGACGAGACGCTGGCGATCTCGATCCGCGATGACGGGGCCGGCATCCACGCCGCGGACCTTCCCCACGTCTTCGACCGCTTCTACCGTACCGGCCGGTCTCGCAGTCGCGGGATAGGCGGCTCAGGTCTGGGACTGGCCATCACCCGAGCCATAGTCGAAGCGCATGGAGGCGCCGTTGCCATCGCCAGCGACGGCCCCGGTAAGGGCGCCACCGTGACTCTTCGCCTTCCCCTGAACGTGTGAGGATCTTCCGCTTCTGCCGCGCGCTCCCACCGCAGGCATGGCGGTCGCGGCGAACAGAAAGCCGCGGGAGCGGAGACGGCGCCGGGAATACGGGCCGCGAAAGGCGGGGATGTCCGGCAATTCTGTCGCATTAGCCCCTCGCGCGTGCCGTTCGCCCCGTTGTTCGCCCCATTCGCCCTGTTGTTCGCCCCGTTCGCCCCGTTGTTCGCCCCGTTGTTCTCCCCGTTCGCCCTGAGCTACGTCGAAGGGTGAATGGCGCGGAGAACGGAGTAGGGTTTGCGATGCGGTTTCCCCCGCTCGTACTTCGACAGGCCTGTGCTGAGCTTGCCGAAGTGCTCAGCACGAACGGGGAGGGCGGAACCCATCAGGTTTTACGCGGACAGCATTGGGGGTGTCCGGCCGCGCTAGAGCGTCACCTCCCGGTCTTCCCGCGCCGACGTGTACATGGCTTCCAGCAGTTCCACCGACCGCCGGCCTTCCGGCCCGCTGCACGCCACCGGCTTGCCGTCGCGCAGCGCGCCGATCATATCCTCGATGATGTTGCTGGGGCCGGGCGGAAGCTGCGCCGGATCGGGCGGGCCGCCGTCGGGGTCGTCCACGAACGCCCACATGGTGATGTCCTCCTGCCGCATCTGGATGGTGCCGCCGGTGCCGTGGATTTCGTGCTCGTGGCCCAGGCCGCCGTACACCGTGGTGGTGGTCTGGATGATGCCCCACGCGCCGGACGCATAGGTCACCAACGCCTCCAGCGCGTCCTCGGTCTCGATGTCGTGGTTGAAGATGTTGATGCGGGCGCGCACGCTCTGCACCGGCCCCATGAACCACAGGGTCTGGTCGATGCCGTGGATGCCCTGGTTGGCCGCCGAGCCGCCGCCGTCGTACTGCCAGGTGCCGCGCCAGCCGGGCGGATTGCCGCCGGCAAAGTAGCTATCGGCGCGGTACCACTTCAGCCGGAAATCGCCAAAGATGGGACGGCCGATGCGGCCCGCGTCGATGGCCTGCTTGATGAGGCGCGTGCTGAGTTCGTAGCGCCGCTGGAAGTCCACCGCCAGCAGTTGGCCGCTTGCTTCAGCGGCGGCAAGCACCTGGTCGATCTTGGCGGTGGTGACGTCCATCGGCTTGGTGGTGAAGGTGTGCTTGCCGGCCTGCAAGCTCTCGATTGCCAGGTCGCCATGCGTGCCGCTGGGCGTGAAGATGCCCACCGCGTCGATGTCCTGCCGCTCCAGCAAGGAGCGGTGGTCGGTGTGCCAGTCGCACCCATACTCCGCCGCCTGCGCCGCGGCCAACTCCTCCTGCAAGTCGCAGACCGCCACCAACTCCGCCCCCGCCGTCGTCGCCGCCTGCTTCACCCGCGACTTGCCCACGCCGAGACCAATAATCCCAAACCGAACCGGATCCTGTTGCGAAGCCATGAGAATCTTCCCTCCTCAGGAATGCAAACCATACGCTACGTATTGTGACGCCCACCATTGAGCGACACCCCTAGTCTGCGCACTGTGACACACAGATGATACCACCACAGCGGCGTTGGCTGGGCTCGCTGTCTATGGATCCGGTTCGGCAGCGGCATTTGCAGGACGGCCACGGAACGAGAGCGGCCGCAAAGCGCTCCGATGGACTTGGAAGAATAGCCAACCGCGCGAACGTGAGACTATCCGCTTCTTACAAATGAGCGCCCTTGCTTGACATCGACGCGAGGGCACTGTTCCATAAGATAGCGAGGCGCATCGCAGGCCCACCCACGACTCCGGCGGCTATTGCGGCATCCGCCCACGGTGAAAAGCGCAAAGGCAAGGACAGATCCAATGGACGGCAAGAGGTTCATTCAATCGATCCGTCTGCAGAACATCCTCTCCTATGGCCCCGAAACGCCTCCGTTCGACCTGGAACCGCTGAACGTCCTCATCGGCCCGAACGCTTCGGGCAAGTCTAACCTCATCGAGGCGTTGTCGATACTGGCCGCCGCGCCGCGGGACATTCAGGCGCCGTTCCGTAAAGGTGGCGGAGTGCATGAGTGGCTCTGGAAAGGGCCTACAGATTCTCCTGCGGCAACCGTTGAGGTGAACGTCGGATTCCCAAATAGGGGGATGCCGCTGAGTTATTTGCTGTGGTTTCACGAGCCATTTGCGCGCTTCGCGCTTCTGGATGAAATTATTGAGGACGGGCACTCAAGTGAGCCCGGTGAGGAACCACACTTCTACTATCGGTACAAATTAGGCAAGCCGAAAATCAACCTCAAGGAAAAGGATTCCCCCGAGCGACGGTTTGTACAAGACAAAGACGTTAGGACAGATCAGTCGATTCTTTCGCAGCGACGGGACCCGTTCTCCTATCCGGAGTTGACGTATCTGGCGTCCCTCTTCGAGCGCATGCTCTTCTACCGCGAATTCCAACTCGGACACAAGACCCCGTTACGTCGCCCACAACTGGCTGACCTTCCTCAAGACTACTTGTTGGAGGACGGTTCAAACCTTGCCGTAGTCTTGAGCCATCTGCTGAACCAACCGCGCTTCAAGGAGTGGCTGCTTCACAACTTGCGAGACTTCTACCCGGCGGTCGAGGATGTCCTCGTCGTGGTGGTAGGCGGTACCGTGCAGGTATTCTTCCAAGAAGAAGGACTTGACCAAAACGTGCCGGCTACGCGGCTCTCCGATGGAACCCTGCGTTTCCTCTGCCTGCTGGTGGCCCTTGGTAGTCCCGAGCCGCCGCCGGTTATCTGCATCGAGGAACCCGAGATGGGACTGCATCCCGATGTGATCCCAAAGTTGGCAAAACTCCTGGTCGAAGCGTCTAAACGCAGCCAAATCATCGTCACGACGCACTCCGATATTCTTGTGGACGCGCTCTCGGATACGCCGGAGGCCGTGGTCATTTGCGAAAAGGTCGATGGCGCGACGCAACTTCGCCGGCTTGATCCCGGCGAACTCAAAGTCTGGCTGGACGATTACCGCCTCGGCGAACTCTGGACGCGCGGCGACCTGGGAGGGAATGTCTGGTGAGCGTCAAAGTCTACGTGGAAGGCGGCGGCAGCGGCTCGGATCGAAAGGGGCGAAAAGGCGGACGCTCAGAACAGACCAGTGCATTCCGCGAAGGCTTTAGTAAATTCGTCAGGAAGACGGGTTTGGCCGGCAGAATGCCTCGTATCCTCCCGTGTGGTAGTCGGGAGCGGGCTTTCAATGACTTCAAGAAAGCGGTCGCGAATGGAGAAGCCGCCCTGCTGCTAGTGGATGCGGAGCAGCCGGTTACGACACGTGGGCCTTGGCAACATCTAAAGGCCCGCGACAATTGGGACCGTCCCCATTCAGCGACTGACGAGCAATGCCATTTGATGGTGCAGGTCATGGAATCCTGGTTCCTTGCCGATCTGAACGCACTCGCGTCCTTCTACGGCCAGAGGTTCCACGAGTCCGCGCTGCCGCAGAATCCACGGGTAGAGGAAGTCTCCAAACAAGACGTCGAGAACGGACTGCGGCAGGCTACGCGCAGCACGAGCAAGGGCGCGTATGCCAAGGGGAAGCACAGCTTCGAAATACTGGCGGAGCTGGACCCGGCCAAGGTTCGGCAGAAGTCGCCCTACGCCGACCGCTTTCTCAGTGAGCTTGAGCGACAGGGCTAAGCGTCCGCATTGTGCAGCATGTTCTCTTGCCGCGTGTACGATCGCTTCTCACCACTAGGTCGTAGCGCGGGGGCTTGCCCCCTATACTGTCGCATTAACGTAGCGCGGGGGCTTGTCCCCCGCCTCTTGGATGGAATCACATACTCCCGGGTAAGGACTCTAGATTCCTCACTCCGCTGCGCTCCGTTCGGAATGACAGCCAGTCGGCGAATCGCCGAACGCCTGCTGAACACCTAATGTCCTAACACGCACAGACACACCACGAAACGATAGACCGACCCAGCACGGCGGGATGTTGCCGCAGGTACCAAAGGTCGGCTTTGGCCGCGGGCAGCCGCACTAGAGGTGAACCGGCGCGGCGGTGGCGGCGTCGGCGGTGATGAGGGCGTCCGGGTGGTCTTGCAGCAGGGTGGCCGGGTAGTGGGTGGAGACGTCGCCGAGCAGGGAGATGCGCAGGATGGCTTGCTGCCAATCGCCGCCGTCGCAGTAGAGGCGGACGCGGCGGGATTCCAGGATGTCTTTCATGCCGAGCGTGATTGCCATGGGCGGGAAGGTATAGAAGTTGCCGCCCACGCGGCGGATGGAATTCATCACTATCGTTTCCGGCGCCAGCGGCAGCACGCGGGTGCGCGAGTTGCGAAAGGCCTCCAGCGTCACCTGGTGGAAGCGGCTGATGGGCGGCTCGTTGAAGGCCACGTGGCCGTGGACGCCGACGCCGCCGTAGCAGGTATCGATGCCGCCGAGTTTGGCGATGGTCTCGCTCACCTCGTCGATGCGCTCGATGCGCGGAAAGAAGACCTGTGCGTCCGGTATGCGCAGGCCGGCGTCCAGCCGCGCAAAGAAATCGCGGCGCATGTAGCCCTCGAAACTCAGCGGATGGTCGAGGGGAATCGAGCGTCCTTCCCAATCGCAGTATTCGTCCATGTTGAACGTCCACACGTTCCGCCAGGAGATGCGCTCGCGGTTGCAGATCTCGGCCAGCAGCGGGTACTGCCCGACTGGGCCCACCGGCAGGATGAGCCGCGCCGGTTCGCCGGCGGCGTTGCGTGCCTTGATTTCGCCGGCGATTTCGCGGGCAAAGGCCGCGTGGAGCGCCGCGCGGTCCGGCGCAATGCGCAGCGGCGTCTTGGCCGCCTGTTGCAGTTGCTCTGTGGGTAGCCGCATCCAGGCGTCTATACTTGATCCCATTGCGTGGCCGCGCTCCTATCGCGGTTTATGCCTGTGCGCCGCTCTGTTGCGGAACCGCGCTCTCTATCCGGGGTTGCCCGGCGCTCTTCCGGCCGCTCGCTTCCGGCCGGTTTTCGCCGCGCCGAGGCTTGGGCGTCGTCACCGGCGCGGCGCAATTCCGCACGCACCCGTTTCGTGATTCTGTTATTCTGAGAACAGGCTGGAGCGAGCCGATTCGCGCAGGCTCGTCTCGGCGTTGAGGAGACGCGCGCCGCAGCCCGAACACAGGGAAACGCCCTGTTTCCGCGCTTTCCCTATCTCTTTGCAAGTATACCTGGCAGGGCCGGTTGCGGTGTTTGGGGGGGGCAATTGGCGTGCAGGCGCGCCATCTCTCGTTGCGCGGCCATGCGCCTCGCTTGGCAAGCGGCGCCCGCGCCGCGCGGCTCTTCTCAGGCTAAATGTGATTTTGGGCAGTCACGCTCCATGGGCGCGGCCGGCGATGCGTGCACACCATGCCGCGCTCTAGTACGATAGGCTCTAAACATTCGAAACGTATTGCTGACGCTATATCACGTTGGAAACCGACTATTCGCGCATGTATGACTATTCTCTCTTTCCCAGCAATCGGTTGGCGGTCGATCGGGTAGGCAAGGCAGGCGCTGCCGGACGGCGTAGGCGGTGCCCGTTTGCCGTGGTTGCCGCCCGCCGTGGAGTAGACACGTGGATGAGCCGCTGCACATAGGTGAGACGCTGCGCGCGGCGCGGTTGTCCAAAGGTGTCTCGCTCGACCAAGCCGCCGCCGCCACACGCATCCGCCGCTCCGCGTTACAGGCATTGGAAGCGGAAGACTTCGACGCGCTGCCCGCGCCTGTGTACACGCGCGGCTTCCTGCTCAACTACGCGCGCTACCTGGGCCTGTACGCGGCCGAAATCGTCGAAGAATACGATCGCCAGCAGCGCGCGCGCGCCTCTCTCTCCCCAGCGCCGGCGCCTGAGGCGGAGCGGCCGCGGTCGTCGTCACGGTTGGGACTCAAGCTCCTGGTTTCACTCCTGCTCATGGTGGCGATTGGCGTGATCTTGAATTTCCTCTATCAGGAGTTCTTGTCGGCAGGGCCGGCCCCGGCGCCAGCGCCGCCGCCAAGAGAAGCGACCCCCACCGCCGAACCGACACCGCTGGTAGAACTGCCGCCAATCACCACGCCCAGCCCCGTTCCCACGCCCACGACAGCGCCGACGCCGACGCCTACTCCAGTCACCGGCGTCAACGTCACGCTGCGCGCGACAACGCAACAGGTTTGGGTCGGCATCGACGTGGACGGCGTCAGCGCCTTTGGCGGCGCCATCGGCCCGGATACCGCACAGGGCACAGAGCCGCGCACGTGGACCGGCACGGAGAGTGTGTCCATTAGACTGGGACGCACCGGCGGTATTGAGATTACCGTGAACGAGCGCGCCATCGGCCCGTTAGCGGAAAGCAGCGCCCCGGTGGTCTTCGAGGCGGTTGACCATGGCGACGGCGAGGTGGTCGTCACCGTCAACGCGACGCCGCTGCCGTCTCCGTAAGCGCCGCTTTGGCGCGGCTACGCGCCGCCCGCGTCGCTGACCCGCAGCCGCTGGCCGTCGCTCACGGGCAGCGTAAAGCGTATCCGGCCTTGACCCAACGCGGTCGCGTCCGCCACCGGCGCGCCGTCGGCGGTCACCAGCGGGCGCCGCCACGTGTGCGGTACATCCAACGTGAAGGTGAGTTCCCGGTTCCGCACCCGCTCCGGTATGCGCGGCGCTTCCATGGTGAACGTGATTGCCTCTGCCGAGGCGCGGAGCGCGCGCGGGTGGGCGGCGCGGCGCATGAGCAGGTAGTCTATGACCTCGTCCGGCGCGGCGCGCCACACGCCGCCGACTTCCGCGACTTTTTCGAAGCGTTCGGCAAGCAGCGCGGGCGTGACGTCGCGTTCCGGGTCTGCCGGATCCTCGGCAACGAACCGGGCGCTATCCACCAGCCAGCCCGCCGTATCCCGCGCTTGGTGCAGCCGCCAGTAGGGATCGTAGGTTCGCATCGGCAGGGGGAGCCCTTCCACCGTGTAGAGCGCGGACCGTCCCAGCCCGTACAGATCTTCGTCCACGTGGTTGTGGTTCAGGCGGTCTTCCCGGGTAAAGATTGCGAGGTATCCGGCCGCCCGCGCATCCTCCGGCAAAATCCCGTGATAGTGATCGATGGTTGAGACCGCTAACGCGGTAACCGGCGCGCCCACCAGTTGCTCCAACTCCCCCGCCGTAGGGGCGACCCTTGTGGTCGCCCTGCTGTCGCTGTCCCTCGTAGTCGCCCGATTGTCCCTTGCGGCCGCCCGACCGCCATTCCGCGCTGCCGGTGTAGGGGCGTCCCTCGTGGGCGCCCGACCGCCGTCACGCGATGCGCCAATACCGGCAACGCTCCACCCATGGCGACACAACGCGCGCACCTCGTCCAAGGTCAGGTAATCGTCCCCTGGGCCGCCGTCGGCATCCTGCCGCTGCCCGTCGCCGTTTGCGAGCCGCGCCGCGTCCAGCGCGACCGCGCCGGGCATCTCATGCCGCCGGTGCAACGGCAGGGCATGTTCCAGCAGTGAGCGTACCCCCGCGTCATACGTAACGGAGTACACCCAGCGCCAGCCGTGCTTCCAGGTTTCTACGCGCAACACAGGCTCTATTCCTTGGCGTGCGTACAACGGACCTTGAGGTGATTATAGTGGCGTCCCCGCCAGCTATCAATTCTCCGGGCTGCACAGGCGATGTCGCACGCATCACGCGCATCGAATAGCGAGACTTGCCACAGCCCGTTCACAGGAATGTGCACTGAGCGTGAACGCACAGGTATGCTTGTATGCGTGCACCGCCAAGGGACGCTAAGCCGCCACGATTCAAGGGGGAAACGGACATGCCAAACCTGGACGTGAACCTGCGCTTTCTCATCCACGAGCCGCGCGCGCCGGACCTGCCGTACCGGGAAGAACACTTCGGCTTCAAGTACGCGCCGGTAAGCGTGCCGCCCGCTGAAGCCGCCGTCGTCCTGGTGGACTGCTGGGACGAGCCGACCATCGAGAGTCACGGCGAGCGTTCCGCCCAGATTTGCCGCGACCTCATCCGTCCGCTGTTGGACGTGTGCCGCGCGCTGGGCGTGGCGGTTGTGCACGCGCCGTCGCCGCCGGTGGCGCGAAAATTCCCCCAGTGGCTGCGCTACGCCGGCGAAAGCGAGCTTTGCCCGCCACAGAAGCCCATGGCGGATTGGCCGCCGCCGGACTTTGCGCAGCGCCGAGGCAAGTGGGCGAACCTGGAAGCGCACTATGGGGAAGAATGGATGCCCTTGCGCCGGCAACATGAAGAAGCCCGCTCGATCGACCGCGCCGTGTGGCCGGCGGACGATGACTACGTCATCGCGACCGGCGACCAACTGCACCGCCTGTGCCGGGATAAACGCATCCGCTACCTCTTCTACGCCGGGTTTGCGACCAATTACTGCGTGCCCCACCGCGACTACGGCGTCTACGCCATGCGCGAGCGCGGCTACTGCGTCATGGTGCTGCGGGACTGCACCACCAGCATCGGCGCGCCCGGCCTGGACCCCGATTTTTGCACGGCGGAGATGCTGCATCAGTTCGAGTCGCGCAGCCTGGCGGGATCGATCACGGCAAGCGAGTTCACGGACGCCGCCGCGCGAGTTTCGGGCAGCCGAGAGTGACAGCCGTTCAGCGGGGGGCGATAGACCGCGTAGGAGCGGTTCGCCACAACCGCGTAGAGGCGGTTCGTGCGCCCACGTGGGACGACGTACACCGGGGGCGGTTCGCCACAACCGCGTAGGGGCGATTCCCCAGAATCTTGTAGGGGCGGTTCGCGAACCGCCCCTACGTCGTTCCAAGTGGTACACTCCCCGGCGTTACGCGCGGCAAGCCGTGAAATGCCCGCAAACTCGTGTGTCGGGCTTAGGCGTTCTCCGCCTTCCAGTCCGCGATCGCCTGCTCCAGCGCCGCGAACGCATTCTCCACCGCCTCTTCCGACGTCAGATTGTCCTCTTCCCGGAAGTGCGGCCGCAGGTGCGTATTGAGCGCGCCGGTGAAGTTCCGGTAGGCCGGATGCGGCCAGAACGGCGTGGCGTAGCCCGCGCTGCGGGCGAACGACAACTGGTTGGCCGGGTGCGGATTGTCTTCCGGCGGGCCGAAGGAATGCTGTGACGGGATATGCACCGGAATGGCGTGGCCGCGCTGTCCCATCCACTCTTGATGGGTGGACTTGGCGAACCAAACGACCAGCGTCTCCGCATCCGGATTGGTGCTGCTTTCCAGCACGAAGTGCTCTTCCTGGCCCATGAACGCGCCGCGGGTGCGTCCGCCGCCGATTTGGAGATAGGGCGGCTCGATGGAGTCGAACCCGAATTCCGCCGCATCCCGTGTCGGCACGATACCCCACGTGCCGAAGATGACCTGGCTGAGTTGCTGTCGGCCGAACGCCGCGATGGCAAAGCGGCTCAGATCGATGTCTTCGTTGTTCGGCCCGGGCGCGGCCTCCCGCCGGGTCCACGCATCCTTGATCATCTGCACCATGTGGAGCACGATTTCGCGGTCGGCGGCCAGTTCGCCGTCCTCATCCAACATGCCGCCATAGACGAACGGCAGGTACTGCGGAATGTAGGAACTCATGGCGATGCCCCAGGCGGTCTTCTTTTCCTGCCCCTGGTTCAGGTGCGCCGTCAAGGCGTCGGCATCGTTCAGGACTTGCTCCCACGTGGTCTCGTCCGTCGGGGGATTGAGGCCGGCGGCGGCGAAGTGATCTTTGTTGTAGAAGATGCTCGTCGTGTTCAGGCCGTAGGGCACGCCGAGCAGTTTGCCCTGCCAGGTATTGCCCTTGATCACCGGCTCGACGATCTCGCTGATGTCGACGCCGTGCGCCGCCAGAATGGGGCGGTGGTCCTTGACCATGTCCGCAACCTGGTGCGGCGCCACGCCCCACCAGCAGACGTCCGGCGGCGAGCCGGCCGCTACCAGCGGCGGCAACTCGCGGGGCGGGTAGCCCAACTTCCAGGCAATGTTGACTTCGGGATGTTCCGTATCGAAAAGCTCCAGCGTGGCCGCGGTCTTGGCGATCGTGTCCTCGCGCTGGCTGATCAGCAACGCGATGACCGGCGCGCGCTCCACGAACTGCGGCTGCTCGGCTTCCTCTTTCGGCGCCTCCGCGTCCTGCTCCATCGGCGCTCCCGTGGTCTGCACCTGGCCGCAGGCGGCCAGGACCAGCCCGGCGGAACCCAGCGCCGACGCGCCCAGCAATCTACGTCTGGTAAAGGGTTGTACGTTCTGCATCTCTGCTCTCCTCAATGTGCCGCTACTCACTCCTCGGGAGCGCCTTCGCCTTTACCTCAGCCTGCTCCCGCTACTGGAAAGAGTGTACTCCTCACTATTTCCTACTGTCAACGCAAGATAATGAACGGCATTGAGATTGAGGCAGGCGTCGGCGGAAGGCCGCGAGGTTTGCGCGCCGCGCTACGGTCGTTTGTGCCCAACGGTACGACCTCGCCGCGCCGTCAGGCCCGCCGCATGGCCAGGATGCGCTCCATGTTGCCGCCCATGATGAGCGCGCGCGCTTCATCACTCAGGGAAGCGGCGCGCAGTTTGCCGATGCCGGCGGTGAACGACGTGTCGCAGCCGAAGAGCACCCGCTCCGCGCCGACGACGCGCACGGCCATCTGGACCATGCCGCTATCGAAGACGCTGCCGCTGGTGTCGAGGTAGAGGTTCGGGGTGTTGCGCGCCGCTTTGATCGTCCACTCCCAGTCGCCGCCGCCCCCGATGTGGGCGCAGATCAGCATGGCCTCCGGGTAGCGCGCGGCCAGCGCGGCCAGATCGCCGCTATCCGAGATGTTGGGCTGCCCGGGTACGGGCCGGTGCTGGTGGCTGGCGTGGTAGAGAATCGGCACGCCAAGCTCGATCGCCAGTTCGACGATGGGATAGAGAATGGGATCGGTGCAGACGTACTCGTTGTAGAGTTTTATCCCGATGAAGCCGCGCTCCTCCACGTAGTGGCGAATCTCCCGCAGCGCCTCCCGCGTGTAGCCGGGGTTCACGTAGCAGTAGCCGCGCACTTTGGCGGGGTACCGTTCGATGACGGCGGCCAGTTGGCGGTTGCACTCCTGGAAATCCGCCAGCGGGGCGGGCAAAGCGGTGGTGAGAATCGAGGCGCAGCTTACGTCGATGCCCACCCGGTCGGCGGCGGCGATGAGCGCGGCGTCGCTGGAACCCCAGATGCGCGTGAGGCCGGTGTGCTCGCCGGAGAGATGCGCGTGACAGTCGATTACCACCGCGATGACCTTTCAGCCGCTATGGCTTGAGCTTGTATTCTTGACAACCCCGCGCCGGGGGCTAACGGACCGGTGTACGCCGCGCAACACGTTCGCCGCCGGATGCGGGGGACAAGCCCCAATACTGTCGCATAAAGCTAATCAGCACTGTACTACCCGTTCGTGCTGAGCCCGTCGAAGTATGAGCGGGTAGTACAGTGCGCCACAACCAACCCGCCGTTCACCTTTCGACAGGCTCAAGGCGAACGGCTGTGCGCACGCTCCTCGCACACCCTCTAGTCTCGCTCACCAAGCAGCCGCTGCGCGTTGCGCCAGCGGATGTGCTCCTTCACCGCATCCGGCGCGTCGAGGACTTCCAGCTTGAAGAGCGGCACGTCGGCCGGCGTGAGCGGCATGCCGCTGCCAAAGACCAGCCGCTCCGGGCCGATGGTTGCGATGAGTGTTGGTAACTCCTCTTTCACGAACACCGGCAGCCGGGCGATGTCCAGCCCGTAATCGGCCTCCACGCCGCCGCGCCGGCCGAGAAGCGTCCCCTCAAAGCCAATGCCGTAGTGGAAGACGAAGCGTCCGTCCGGATGCGCCCGCGCCAAGTCCGCCATGTCCGCCACCGGCGTGATGCCCGGTTGGGTGATGAGCCATGAGCGTTCGCGGTCGTCCTCCACCCAATGGGGCACGGAAATCACCAGATCGCGGGCAATGGCCGCCTCCACCAGTTCGCGGCAGGCGGGATCGCGCAGGGTGTAGCGATGATAGGGCGGATAGAGCCGCACGCCGCGGCAGCCGAACTCCTCGTGGCAGACCGCAAGGTCGTGTTCCCAATCGACATACGTCGGATTGATGACCGCGAACGGCACGAGGCGGTCCCGGTGTTGGCGCGCCTCGGCGTGGAGTTCCTCGTTGCCAGCGTGGGCGTTGCGGTAGAGAATGGCGCTGGCGGACGATACCCACGCCTGGTCGATGCCGTGGCGGTCCATGGCGCGCAGGAGGCCTTCCGCCCCGCGCCACGGCAACGGACGAAACCCCCAATGACCGATGCAGGTGTGGGTGTCAATCAGCATGGATAGAGCCGTTTGTGTCCTCGTGCGCGCAAGGAATAGTGCGCTTGCAGTCGGCCGCTTCGCCGAACCGTAGCGCGGGGGCTTGTCCCCCGCCTCTCGGCGCTTCGCCAGACCGTAGCGCGGGGGCTTGCCCCCCGCCTCTTGGCTCGGAGTCTAGAAAATTCCCGCACGCGGCCAAGGCGTTTCGCTATGCGCACTGTTGGGTGACCCGCCAGGGACTCGAACCCCGAACCCACTGATTAAGAGTCAGTTGCTCTGCCAATTGAGCTAGCGGGCCGAAAGCGCAGTGTGGGCTTGCCTGCATTGTAGCATTGGCAAGCGGCCACGGACAAGACATCGGCGCAGGCCCGCATGGCGTTTGCGTTCCTGGCCGCGAGGCGGGGGACAAGCCCTAATGTTGTCGCATTAACGTAGCGCGGGGGCTTGTCCCCCGCCGGAACAAAAAAAGTGTTGACGGAATGGATTGACCCTGCGGAAGACGCAGGTTACAAACCTGCGCTACCGGAGAAAAGAGCGTAGTTTTCATTCTCATCGGGTTAATGCGACGACACTAGGGACAAGCCCCCGCGCTACGTTCTCGCGCTAACCGTCTCTCCGCGCCTCCGCCGCGCCCGGCAGCGTAATCTCGCGTTCGAAGTGCGGTTCAGTGCGCTCGCCGCGCTGCCAGGCGAACGCCTGCGGCACGCGGTCGCGCGCGCCGGGCGTCAGCGGCGGCAGCGCGTCCTCGGGGAAATACCCCACGTCCAGGGCTTCGCTGGTGGGGTGCGGCGCGCCGGCAACGTGCGCGCACAGGAAGCCGACCAAATAGGTTTGAAACGGCGCGCGTCCGCCGTAGGCGCGGTTGTCGTAGATGCCGATCAGGCGTTCAGCCCGCACGCGCACGCCGGTTTCCTCCCAGATTTCGCGTTCCGCCGCTTGGGCCGCCGTCTCGCCCACTTCCACCATGCCGCCCGGCATCGCCCACATCCGGTTGTCCGACCGTTGGATGAGCAGCAACCGGCCCTGCGGATCGAAAACCGCGCCAAACGCCGCCACTTTTGGCGTCTGCACGTCGATGTCGCCGTTGTAGACCGCCAGAATCTCCGCCGCCGCGCGCGTATCCGTCAGCGCAAACACACGCGCCGCCAACGCCAACACCCGCTCGTAGCGGGCAACGTCGTACTCGTCATCCTCCCGCCGGGCGTAGAAAAGCCCGGTCTGCCCAATCGCCCGCAACTCGTCGGCAACGTCGTGCAAGTCATTGCTGATGTCGTTCTGCTCTTCATTGCCCATGTGTCGCTTACCCCAGCAATACCATGGAAACTGCTAACCCTACGTCTGTCCTTCCGGCGGAAACCGGAATCTATCTTCCGGCGCGGTGTAGGTTACATCCCAAGCGGGGGACAAGCCCCCGCGCTACGGCAGGAGCCATAAATCCCGTTGTTCCCCGGATAGCGGGAATCTATCGCCACGCGGCACATGAACGTGTCACCGCTCGTTCTCTATACCAGGCAGCCGTCCAGGAGGCGTTGCAGGCTCTTGCCCGCGATGCCCGCGCGCGCCGCCGGGTCCAGGCCGCCGTAGGAGAGCGTGGTGATAGGCAGGGCCGGTTCGAATACCGGCAGGCCAGTGCCGAAGATGAAGCGCTCCGCGCCGTACCGTTCCACCAGTTCGATCAGGGCGCTGTGGCCGCCCAGATACGAGGTCTCCACGTAGAGGTTTGGCGAACGGTTCATCAAGGGAAAGAGCACGCGGAAGTCGGCGTGGGACTGCCGCAAGAGAATCACCGGCAGGTCGGGATACGCCTCCAGCAGCCAGGCGATGAAGTCCCAGTGCCGGGGTTCGCTGTAGTGGGCGTTGTCGAAGTCGAGCAGCACCGGCACGCGCTTCGCGGCCAGGGCCTCCGCCAGCGGCGCGATCACCCACGGTTCCAGCACCAGCCCGTGCGTCTTGGGACAAAGCCGCGCGGCGCGCGCGCCGGCCGCCAGCAGTTGGGCCACCTGTTCCGTTTCCGGCGGAACTTCGCCCGTGGCGGCGGGCATCACCACCCAGCAGGGCGCCAGGCGCGGTTCGCCGGCAATCGCCTCCAGCAGCCGCCGGTTGCCGTCCGTTGGATGGTGCCACTTGGCGACGGTGTGGGACACCAGCGCGCGCCCAATGTCATATTCGTCCAGCAGCGCCAGCAGGCTGGCAGCGTCCACCGGCGCGCCCGGCGGACGCTGCGGCAGCGGCCCCAGCGAGACGTTCACGTCGAAGAGTTCCGGCCGCCCGTTACCTTCCGCCATAGCGAGAGTCTCCTGAATTGTCTTGGCATACGGTTAATTGCGCACACGCGCCCGCGCGAGAGCGGACACGTAAGCGACATCCGCTTACATCTTACCGCTGCCGCGCGCCGCTTGCCTAGCGGGGAGCGCCCCTGGCGAGGGCCGCGCGCGGCGCACCCGCCGGCACGTTGAGATGCGCCGCTGATATAGCTTATGATGGTGTATGAGACCATTCTCCCGTTGCATCGTAACCCAACATGAAAGAGTGAGTGAGGGCCCCTCCCCATGGGTGTGAACGTCTATATTCCCACACCGTACCGCCGCTTTACCGGCAACCAGTCGCGGGTCGAGTTGGAAGCGGCGACCGTGGCGCAACTCTTGCAGGAACTCGAGCGGCGCTTCCCCGGCATCGGCGCGCAGATCGCCGACGAACACGGCGACATTCCCGGCTACCTGAACGTCTACGTCAATTCGGAAGAAGTGCGCACGCTCCAGGGCAAGGACACCGCGCTCGCGGATGGCGACGAGGTTTCGGTGATCCCCGCCATGGCCGGCGGTCGGTGACGCATTGCGCGTTGCAATCCATCCGTTCGCACTTCGACAGGCTCAGTGCGAGCGGATGTGGGGCTAGTCTACGGGTGTGCGGGACAAGCTACGGATTGTGGGGGCTAATTTTGGGAAGGCTGGCGCCAATTGGGGCGCGGGGTGCCCTTTGCCCAATGCTGCTAAGCCCGTAAGGTCGGACGAAAACAACCGGAATTTCCCCTCTCACCAGGGAGCTGCTGACAGAGGTAGGCAGTCTTGAATCGGCTTAACGTGTCATTCCGAGCGGAGCGCAGCGGAGAGAGGAATCTAGGGAGGGGGCCCAAAAGTCCAGGATTCTAGATTCCTCGCTCCGCTCGGAATGACATTTACACACCCTAGTCAGCCCAGGGAGAGGGAGCTTTTTGCCCGGCGGTCGTTGTTGGACAAGGCACGGGCCTTCTCCTAGAATGGCAAGTGGTTTCGCAGATTCCCTACCGCTCGTGTAATTGTCTCAAGATTCTAGGCGTGCAGCGATGATTCCCCGCTACACGCGCCCGGCGATGGGCGCGATTTGGTCTGAGGAGCACAAATTTGGCACGTGGCTCCGGGTGGAACTTGCCGTGTGCGAGGCGTGGACGGAGCACGGCAAGGTTCCGGCGGACGCTATGGCCAAGCTGCGGCAGGCGCAGAACCCGTCCCTGGAACGCATCGCGGCCATCGAGCGGGAGATCGACCACGACCTGAACGCCTTTCTCATGGCGGTCGCCGAGCAATTGGGCGACGAGAGCCGCTTCCTCCACCTGGGCTTGACCTCCTACGACGTGGAGGATACGGCCACCGGTTTGCGTTTGCGGGACGCCGCCGACGTGCTGCTGGAGGGCATCGACGCGCTGAGCCGGGTGCTGGAAGAAGCGGCCGTTCGTTATAAGGATCTGCCGCAGATTGGGCGCACTCACGGCGTCCAGGCCGAGCCGATTACGTTCGGCTACAAGCTGCTGGTGTGGGTGGACGAGATGCGCCGCAACCGAGCGCGGCTGGCGGCGGCGCGGGCGCAGGTGGCGGTGGGTAAGGTTTCCGGCGCGGTGGGCACCCACGCCAACGTGCCGCCGGCAATCGAAGACCGGGTGTGCGCTATGCTCGGTCTCGCGGTGGCGCCCACCTCGACGCAGATCATCCAGCGCGACCGCCACGCCGACTTCGTCACCACGTTGGCGGTGATCGGCGCGTCACTCGATAAGTTCGCCACTGAAATCCGCAACCTCCAGCGCACCGAGGTCTTGGAGGTGGAGGAGCCGTTCGAGCGCGGGCGCGTGGGGTCGTCCGCTATGCCCCACAAGCGCAACCCCGCCCGCTGCGAGCGCATCTGCGGCCTCGCCCGCCTGCTGCGCTCCTACGCGCTCACGGCCCTGGAGAACGTGGCGCTCTGGCACGAGCGCGACATCACCAACTCCGCGCCCGAACGGGTTATTCTGCCCGATTCTTGCGTCATCCTCGACTACATGCTCGACCTCTTCAGCCGCGTCATGGCCGACCTGCGCGTGTACCCGGAGAACATGGCGCGCAACCTCGAACAAACGCGCGGCCTGGTCTTCAGCGAGGCGGCGCTGCTGGCCCTGATCGATAAGGGACTGACGCGCCAGGAGGCGTACGCCATTGTGCAGGAACACGCCACCGCCGCGTGGGAAACGGGCGGGGACTTCGGCGCTCTCCTAAAAGGCGATCCGCGGGTGCGGGCGCACCTCGACGAGGCGGAGATCGACGCGCTCTTCGACGCGCGCCGCCACCTGCGCCACGTCGATGCCTCATTTAAGCGGATGGGGTTGGCGTAGAGATTTCTGTCGGCAGCGTCGCGTAAACTGAAGCCGCCGTCATTGCCATGAAGATAGCCGACTTAGGCGGTTCCCCTCCGGTAGCGCAGGTTTGTAACCTGCGTACGCCGTCGTCACGTCAACGCAAACCAGAATCCAGAGGCGGGGGACAAGCCCCCGCGCTACGGTGGTCTCGAGAATTGCTGAGCCGTCTCTAGCCTGCGTGAGGCTCCGGCTCGATGATGGTGCAGTAGGCCCCTTGCGGATCGCACGTGAAGGCGAACCGCCCGACGCCGTCCACCGCCATGGCCGGAGAGATCTGCTGTCCGCCGAGGCTCTGCAACTGCGCCAGAGAGGCGTCCAGGTCTGCCACGGCGAGGTAGATCGACCAGTTAGGCGGCATCGGCCCCCATTCCTCCCGAATCGCCATCATGCCGGCCGCTGGCTTGCCGCCGATACTAAACAGATTGTACTCGCCGCCGTCGCCGCTTTGCGTTTTCTCCATGTCCCAGCCGAAGAGACCCGTGTAGAATTGCGCGGCCGCGGCGGTATCGTGGGTGTAGAGTTCGTTCCACGCCAGCGCGCCCGGTTCGCCGAAGACCTCCGCGCCGATCTGGGTGTTCGGCTGCCAGACGGCAAAGAACCCGCCGGTAGGGTCCTGCACGGCAACCATCCGGCCCGCGTCCATGACGTCGATCGGCTCCCGCGCCACCGTGCCGCCCAACTCACGGACGCGCGCCGCGGTCGCGCCGGCGTCGGCCACGGTGAAGTAGCTTTGCCACACCGGCCGCCCGCCGGTCATCCGCTTCATGTCCTCCGGCATGTCGTAGAGCGCAAACACGTTCCGGCCCCGCTTCTGCAGGATGCTGTAGCCCATGCTATCTCCCATCGGCACGTCGAACGCTTCCAGCCCCAGGAGCGTGGTATAGAATTGCTTGGATCCCGCGAGGTCCGGCGTGCCCAGGTCCGCCCAACTGAACATGCCTGCTTCATGCTGCGTTACGTCCATTGTCACCTCTATTTGGCTGCGCGTATCATCACGAACGCTTAAAGAACTCACACAGTATATAGTAGAGGGAGAACGCGAAAACAGGCAACGAAACGGGAACGGGACAAAGGCCGCGTCTCCACGCGCGGCCTCCCACCGGTAGGGGCACGACATGTCGTGCCCCTACCGGTGGGGCGTAGCCCAGGTGGGTAATCCCCGCCATCCTCGATATTGGCACGGGGCAGGAGCAATCATGCAAGGCACAAACCATCGCAAGCACGCCGCCAACACGGACGACGTAATCCTGGAAACGGCGCTGCCCGCGCCCCGCTACGCGCGCGGCAAGGTGCGCGACATGTACGACCTGGGCGACCGGTTGCTCATCGTCACCACCGACCGCATCTCGGCCTTCGACGTGGTGCTGCCCATGGGGATTCCCGCCAAGGGCCGGGTGCTCAATCAACTCTCGGCGTTCTGGTTCCGGCGCATGGGGCGCCTCGTCCCAAACCACCTGATCAGCGCCGACGTCTCTGAGTACCCCGCCGCATTGCAGAACGACCGCGAGATGCTGGCCGGGCGCAGCATGGTGGTACATAAGGCGGAGCGCATCGACGCCGAGTGCGTCGTGCGCGGCTATCTGGCCGGTTCCGGCTGGCGCGATTACGCGGCCACGGGCGAGGTCTGCGGCCACAGACTGCCGCCGGGCCTGGTGGAAAGCCAGGAGTTGCCGGAGCCGCTCTTCACGCCCGCCACCAAGGCCGAGACCGGCCACGACGTGAACATCTCGCGCGAAGAACTGGCGGCGCAAATCGGCGCGGACCTGGCGGCAAAGCTGGAAGCGGTGTCTATCGCCATCTACAACTTCGGGCGCGCCGAGGCCCAAAAGGCCGGCCTCATCGTGGCGGATACGAAATTCGAGTTCGGCCTCTACGAGGGCGAACTGATGCTGATCGACGAGGCGTTTACGCCGGACTCGTCCCGCTACTGGGACATCGACGTCTACGCGCCGGGCCGCCCGCAGCCCAGTTATGACAAAGAGTTCGTGCGCGCGTGGCTGCGCGAAAGCGGCTGGAACATGGAACCGCCCGCGCCCCCGCTGCCGGACGACATCATCCAAAAGACCAGCGCGAAATACCAGGAAGCCCTGCGCCGCATTACGGCCATCGCCTGAAATAACGCGGCTACGCGGACTGCTCGCGCCGGCGGCAGGCTTCCACATACACCGCCAGGGTGTGTTCCGCGATGCGCGGCCAGGAGAAGCGATGGGCGAATTGCCGGGCCGCGCCGCTGAGGGTCTGCGCCAGCGCGCGGTCTTCATAGAGGCCGCGCAGCGCGCCGCTCAGCGCCGCTGGGTCGTCCGGGGGCACGAGCAGCAGGGCGTCGCTCTCCTGAATCTCCGGCGTGGGCCGCTTGGGATAGGTCGTCACCACCGGCAGGCCGTGGGCCAGCGCCGTGAGCAGGCTGGTGCGGCGCAGCGACGCCCCGTCCGTGAAAGGCAGTGCCAGCGCGTCGCAGGTGGCCAAGGCGCGGGAAGCGTCCGCCGCTTCCAGGTAGCCCGTGCTGAGCAGGATATCCCCCATGTCCAGGTCCAGCCGGCGGATGAGGCGCTCCAGGTGCTCCTTGTAGACCGCGTTGTAGGGATCGCTCTCGCCGAGGCTGCCGCCAATGATGAGCGCCTGGGCGGGGATTCCCTGGTCGCGCAGCAGGCGCACCGCCTGGAAGAGCGTATCCAACCCTTTGGTGAGATTGACGAAGCCGAAGAACCCAACCAGAAATGCGTCCGGCGCTACGCCGCAGTCCGCGCGGAGCGCCTGCCGCCGGTCGGCGGTGATCGGCGCAATGGGGACGGCGGGGCCCACGCCGACGTGATGCGCCGGCGGACGCGCCGCGGCGGGCAGCCGCGCCGCGACCGCGGCCTCCCACCGCTCCCGGTCTTCAGCCGTGGTAAAGATGAGCGCGTCGCTGTGGCGGCCCAGCACGTGCGTCACCCAACGGCGCAGCGGGCCCGCTTTGGGAAAGAGGTACGGCTCGCGCAGGTCGTGAAACGTGGTGACCACGGCCGGGCGCGGCGCGCGGCGGCGGAGATACCAGGGCAGCAGGTTGACGGCCGGTTTCAGGTCGAACGCGGCGGTCTGGTACTGGACGTGCACCACGTCAATCCGCCGCTCCTCGATGATCTGCCGCGCCACGCCCCAGAAGGGAAAGCCCCACGTGCCCACCACGGGATGCACGCTGCGCTCCGTGCTGGCGCACGCGGCGCCGGTCAGCACCTCGCTGGTGACGTCCAAGGCGCGCAGTTCCGCCCGCAATGCCGCCGTGTAGTCGGCAATGCCGCCTTGCAGCGGCGGATACTCGCCTGTGATGAAGAGAACGCGCATATTCTCCTGTCGCTTGCGACCGCTGCCCGCCGGATGAAAAAGAACACCCCGCCTCACATCCCCGTCCAGTAGCGTAGGTTTGTAACCTGCGCCAACGTAGGGTCAGGGTGTGAGCGTCGTCTCCTCTTGCAATGTTGCCGGATACCGCCTGCGGCGCCGCGTACTCCGGCGGGGGACAAGCCCCCGCGCTACGGTGTTCTCTATTCCCTGGTCCTGCAACCTCCGCCTCACATCCCCGCCCGGTAGCGTAGGTTTGTAACCTGCGCCTCACACCCCCGGTAGCGTAGGTTTGTAACCTGCGCCAACGTAGGGTCAGGATGTGAGCGTAGGCTCCTCTTGCGACGTTGCCGGATACCGCCTGCCGCGCCGCGTACTCCGGCGGGGGACAAGCCCCCGCGCTACGGTATTCTGTAATCCCACGGTATTCTGTATTCCCATGGTATTCTGTATTCCCATGGTAGCGACTTTACCTTATGTGGGACGCCGTCACCGGCCGGAAGAGCCGGTAAGGTACCACGCTGTCACGCGCGCCAGCACGTTCACGTTCTGCCGCAAATCGCGGTTGCGTCGCTTCACCAGGGCTTTCACCGCCTGCTGCGCGGTGTAAACGGCAAACAGGAGACCGACGACGATCCGAATGAGCCAAGCGGCCACACGTCCACGTTCCTTAACCATGAACGTGTGGCGGCTGCGGTGGAAGTTCAGGGCGCGGGCGCTGAGGTCTTGGTCGGCGCTTTGGCTGCGGTGGTGCACCACGCGCGCGCCGGGGAAGTAAGCGACATCCCAACCCGCCTCCCGGATGCGCCGGCACCAATCGGTCTCCTCGAAGTACATGAAGAAGCGGGGGTCGAAACCGCCCACGGCCCGCAGCGCCGCCCGCCGGGCGACCAAGCACGCGCCTTCCACCCAGTCAACCCGCGCCGCCTGTGTCTCGTCCAGGTCGCGGCAGTAGAAGCGCCGCAAAGCGGGAGTTTCGCCAAACCACCACTGGAGCGGTGTGCTCTCCAGAAACGCCGTGACCAGTGTATACGACCGGCGGCATGACGGCTGGGTAGTGCCGTCCGCTTGGACGACGTGCGGCCCGAGCAGCCCTACGCGCGGCTGCCGGTCCAGATACTCGCGCACAGCCTTGAAGAAGCCGGGTTCCACGCTGGCGTCGGGATTCAAGACGACCACCGTTTCGCCCGCGGCCGCCATCATGCCTTGGTTCGCCGCCCGGCCAAAGCCCTCGTTCGTCATATTCGCAATCAGGCGCGCGTCGGGAAAGCGCGCACGCACCGTTGCCGCGCTGCCGTCCGCCGAGGCGTTATCCACCACGACTACTTCACCACGTACACCGGCGCGCTCCAGGTCGGCCAACACCGAATCGATAGCGGTCGCGAGCAACGCGGCCACGTTGTACGAGACAATCACGACCGAGACGTCACAGGTTGCCGCGGGCAGTTCCCGAAACTGCCGCCAAACGTGCGTGGTGGGGTCTCTCTCCAAAGCGGCGAGATGCCGGTAGGCGCGCCATTCGAAATAGGCCATGGCCGCGCTCAGCGCCAAACCCAGCCAGCCCTCGGCGTAGCCCCGCCAGGTAAAGAAACGGCGGTGGAAGGCCCGCAGCGGTTGCAGAATCTGGTTGCGCCAGCGCGCCCGCTGCCCGTCCAGCCACAGGCGGCGCGCTTCCAGTTGGGCGTAGCGCCGCTGCTTGCTCAGAAACTGCCGCGCCGAGGCGTAGTTGTAATGGGTAAGCAGTTCGGTCAGATGGGCGTCGGGGCCGTCCAGCAGCACGGTTTCGTGGGCGAAGCGGGACGGGTCGTAGCGGCCTTTCGCCACCTGAAACAGCCGGAGTTGGTAATCGGGACTCCAGCCGGCGTGCTTCACCCAGCGTCCTTTGAAGAGGTTCTTGCGCGGAATCCAATATCCGGCAATCGTCTCGTCGTTCACCGCCGCGCGGATTTCGTCTGCCAGGGCCGCAGTCACACGCTCATCGGCGTCGATGAAGAGCGCCCACGGCGTCCGCACGCGCGTCAAGGCGAAATTGCGCTGCGCGGCGAAACTCTCCAGCCGGCGCTGCCAGACGCGCGCGCCGTAGCGCTGGCAGATCGCGCGGGTGTCGTCCGTGCTGAAGTCATCCACCACCACGATGCCGTCGGTCCAGGCAAGGGCGGTGAGGCACGCCTCTATCTCGCTCTCCACGTTGCGCGTGAGCACGGCGGCGGTGATGCCGGTGGGGGAAGCCGGCGAACTTGGAACCCCCTCTCCCTGTAGAGACCCTTGCAGAACGAGACCTGGCAGGCGAGAAGTCTCCCTCTCCCTGAGGGAGAGGGCCGGGGTGAGGGTGAATCCGGGTCGTTTCCGCCCCATTTCGCAAGACTTGGGTATGAGTCGCCGCATAATTTCCCCTCACCCTAACCCTCTCCCACTGGAGAGGGGATAAGACGCACGTGCTGGGCTCAGCCTGTTCCCTTTCCGGTTACGCAAGGGTCTCCCCAGGGAGAGGGCCGCGCGTATAAGTCTCCCTCTCCCTCAGGGAGAGGGCCGGGGTGAGGGTGAATCCGGGTCGTTTCCGCCCGCTCCCGCTTGCTTGGCCAGGCTACGCAAAGCATGCCCCGTGCCCCGACGCGCAGAGGCGGGGGACAAGCCCCCGCGCTACGGCTTGTTGATGAAACGCGATCGATAGAGCGCGCGCGCACTGGCAAGAGCGCATCAGCCGAGGCCAGGCGCCTCGTGTTCGCCCCTGAGTGCCAATGCTAGCACACGGATACGACTCTGCCAGCGTTCTTGGCGCTCCTGGCTGTCCGCGCGGCGCAGCCGTTGGGGGAGCAGCGCGAGCAGTTGCCGCAGGGTGCCCGCCGCCACGATGCCGCGGGCGGCCCATTGGTAGCGCCGGCCGTGGTGCTTGGCAAAGAGGCGGAAGCGGCTGCGGTGCAGTTCCACGAACATGCGTCCGGCCTGCTGCCGCGTGCTGCGGCCGCCGTGATGCACCACCCGCGCGCCGGGCACGTGCATGATCTCCCAGCCCGCCTGCTTGATGCGGCGGCACCAGTCGATCTCCTCGCAGTACATGAAGAACCTCTCGTCCAACAACCCAACGTCCGCGCACACCTCCCGCCGCGCCATCATGCAGGCGCCCAGCGGGTGATCCATGGCGAACGGGCGCTCGTAAAGGCCGAACGAATAGCGCCCGTTCAAACGCGAGTTGAACAGACGGTGATGGAGCGGGAAGAAGTCGAAGAAAGCCATGGCCAGCGTGGGAAAGCGGAAGGCCGCGTGTTGGTACGCGCCGTCGCTGTGCAGGAGCGTCGGCCCGATCAGACCGACCGCCGGCTGCGCTTCCAGGAAGGCCGCCAGCGCCGCCAGCGCGCCGGGGAAGAGCCAGGTATCCGGGTTGAGCAGGCAGAGGAAGTCGCCGGTGGCGGCGCGCAATCCCTGGTTGGCGGCGGCGGCAAAGCCGCGGTTCTCGCTATTGGCGATCAACCGCGCCTGGGGAAACCGCTCCCGCGCCATTGCCGCGCTGTCGTCGGCGGAGGCATTGTCTACCACGATTATCTCGTCCGGGGGGCGCGGCTCCGCCGCGATGGACGCCAAACAGCGCGCCAGCAGTGCGCGCGTGTTGTACGAGACGATGATTACCGAGACGGTAGGCCGTGCCGCGTCCACGTCCATGTCTCCCTCCACACCATTCTCCCTTCGCACCGTTCACTCTTCGTTTGTGCTCGGTGCCTGCCTAACCCAAACACACCTTGCCGTTCGTGCTGAGCCGCGTCGAAGCATGAACGGCAAAGTGTGCGGTGAAAACCGTTTCCCATTTGCCACCGCACCGTTCACCCTTCGACGATGCTCAGGGCGAACGGTTTGCTTGCCTGATTTCACGGTACGAAACGGCCACTCTCATGGCAATAGGGCCATGGCAATGCTGCGTGAAAACGGCCTGCGGCGGACATGCGCAACCGGGTTGCCCCGCGCAACCGGCTGGCGGGAGCGGCCTGCAAGGCCGTCACAGGACGATTTCCTTACTCAGAGAGCGTTCCCGCTGTAATTTCAGCCAAACCATCCCCGGAACACGTCCGCGCCCCAGGCCGCCGCGTGCGCCACGGTGACAAACTTGACCATATTGCCAAGCAAGCACGCCATGAAGAAGCGGCTGACCGGGTACTGCATGGAACCGGCGGCAAACCCGGCCACGTCGAAGAATGGGTTGGGAATGGCCGCGAAGACGAAGAGCGTAAGGCCGCCGCGCTTGCGCATCCACCGCTTGACTCGATCATACCACGCGCTGCCGCCGATAAACCGCTCGACGACGGTGTGGGAACCCACGCCGGCCAGGTAGCCCGCCACCTCACCGACGGTAGAGCCGGCGGCGGCCGCCATGGCTACCGGCAGCGGGTTCCAGACCGCCGCGCCCGCAATCACCGCCGCCATGCCCGGCACCGGCAGCACGTACGTGCCGCTGCCGATCATGTTCAAGACGAATATGCCCACGTACCCGGCCGCCGGCAACGCTTCCAGCCGGTCCCGGTAGACGATGAAAGCAACGGTAAGCGCGATGAGCGGCAGGAACGCGGCGGCGCGCGGCAGGGCCGGCCCGAGCCGGCGCTTCAGGCGTTGCGCACGCGTTGCGGCCGAGGCGGTCATCTCCGCTGTTTCCAGTAGCCCGCCGGGCGCTCTCCGGTTTGCGCCGTTCATGCCGGCAGCGCCCTACCGCACCAGACGCCGGAACGGCTCGCGCTTGGTCTCGGCTTCCAGCAGGTCGTCGAGTTCTCCCGCCAGAGCGCGTTTGACAATGCACAGCGACTCTTCAGCGGCCGCGGCGGTGATGGCGATGTCCTCGTCGGTGTGGGCCAACGTGGCCGTGAACGCCATCAGGCAGAAGACGCCGCGCTTTATCATCTCTTGAATGAAGAGCGTCTCGATGGGCTTCTTCAACGCCGGGTCCGGCAGGTCGAATACCAGCGTCGGCATGGTGTGGACGCCGGTGACCGCGGCCGCGACGCCAGCCGATTCGATGGCGTCTTGCAGCGCCTTCCGCACCTTTTCGCCAATCTCCTTGAAGCGCGCCGGCCCGTCGCGCCGCTTCAGTTCGGTGATAGTGGCGATCGACGCCGCCAGGCCCACGGCCTCGCTCCAGTACGAACTCGAGACGAACATGCGCCCGGCCGGCTCCATGGCCGCGCGGGAACCGACTACGCAGCCCATGGCGTAGCCGTTTGACATGGACTTAGCGAAGGTGGACATGTCGGGCGTGACGCCGAGCCACTCCTGCGCGCTGCCCAGCGCCAGCCGCCAGCCGGACGAGACCTCGTCCAGGATGAAGAGCGCGTCATGGGCCCGGCAGAGCGCCTGCACCGCCTCCAGGTAGCCCGGCGCCGGCGGCTGGGAGCGCATCGGCTCCATCATCACCGCCGCTACCTCGCCCTCGTTTGCCGCAAACAGTTGCTCCAGGCCGTCCAGGTCGCCGTAGGTGAACGGCAGCGCCGTGCCCGCCAGCGCCTTCGGCACGCCGATCGGCTCGATACCCGCGAACGGAAACTCCCCGGACTCCGGATCCACCAGGTAGTTGGCCGATTGGTACCAATCGTGCCAGCCGTGGTAGCCGGAAAAGAGGATCGTGTCCTTGCCGGTGGTGCCCCGGGCGATGCGCACGGCCACGGCGCACGCCTCGCCGCCGCCTTTGGTGTAGCGCACCATCTCCGCGCTGGGGATGGTGTCCACCAGCAGTTCGGCAAGCTCGATCTCCAGCGGACTGTTCAGGCTGTAGAGGCTGCCCTTGTCGATCTGCGCTTTCACGGCGCTATCCACCACGTCGTCGGCGTGGCCCAGGATGATGGCCGTTACGGCGTTCGCCCAATCGATGTATTCGTTGCCGTCCACGTCCGTAAAGCGCGAGCCCTTGGCGTGGGCGGCGTAGATGGGACTGACGGGATGGGCGAAACCGCTCGCCCGGCGGCTGATGAGTTGCGTTCTGCCGGGAATGAGCCGGTCGGCCTTTTGGTAGAGGTCAAGCGACCGCTGGACTTTGCTCCGCGTCATGGTGCGCGCCGTCCCTTCGCTGCGAGGTTGTGATGATCTTTCAGGAGCCAAGCTGTGATTCCTGTGCGGGTTGCGTATTCCGTTGACGGATTCCACTTCTCCCGGAGGGCGTTGGCAGTGTTGTTGCTATACTCTATCTTGTAACATGGGTACTGGTATGTGCAATGCGTGAAAGGAGAACGACGTGAGTCTATTCAGAAGGGTTATTCCTCCGCTACTCGCCGCCGGGGCGCTGCTGCTCCTGGCCGGTTGCTCGGTACAGGTGCAGGAAGCGCCGGCCGCGCCTTTGGACGTAGGCGCGACGGCCACGGCTATGATGGCCGCACCGGACGGTACCGCCGTGGGCACGGTCACGCTGACCCAAACGCCGCACGGGGTCATCATCGCGGCGGACGTGAGCGGCCTGGCGCCGGGCGGCCACGGCTTCCACATTCACGAGACGGGCAGTTGCGCGCCGGACTTTACGGCGGCCGGCGGGCACTTCGCGCCCAGAGGAATCGGCCACGGGTATCAGCATGAAGGCGGCGTCCACGCCGGCGATCTGCCCAATATCTTCGCGGCGGCCGACGGCACGGCCCGCGCGGACGTCTTCACCGGCGCCGTGACGCTGACGGCGGACCTGCCCCACTCGCTCTTCGACGAGGACGGCTCCGCGATCATCATCCATGAGAAGCCCGATACTTACGGCGCGGACCCCGCGGCCGGCGCCCGCATCGCCTGCGGCGTGATCACTTTAGACTGAGCGGGCGGTTCACAAGAGGGATGAGCGCGACCATCCGTTCGTGCTATGTACCTGTTTACGATCGTCTTGTCCGCACAAGCAACGATCGTACAAGCGACGTTTGTACAGGTTTCGTACCTATGCCGTTCGCACAGGTTTCGTTCCTGTCCCGTTCGCACGGACTTCGCATCTACGCCGTTCGCCCTGAGCGTGTCGAAGGGTGAACGGCGGCGGCGCCAGCCCCCGCGCGCACTCGTCCATCATCACACTACGGCGAACACTAGCATCGTAGCGCGGGGGCTTGTCCCCCGCTCGATACCGGGTGGAATCCCTTTCACCTGCGGCGTGTCGAACGGTGAACGGCGGCGGCGCCAGCCCCAATGCGCACTCGTCCGTCATCATCTGACGGCGGACGCCAGCACTGTAGCGCGGGGGCTTGTCCCCCGCCGACACCGGCTGGATTCCCTTTCACTTGCCGCGTCCCCACGCTCTGCCTACCGCAAGAAGCGCAGAAACCGCGCCGCCCGCGCCACTTTGCGTCCCAGTTGGATGGAGCGGTCGAGGTCTTCCTTGATGGTGGGGTCGTTCTCGTACTGCTCCTTTACGTCCTTGACGAGGGTGGAGCCGCCCGCTTTGAGCGCGCGAAAGAGCTTGGACCCGGCAACCGGCTCCGGCACGGGCAGAGGCTTCTTCTCCGCCCGCTTCACGTCGTAGGCGGCGCGGTAGGCGGGATTGGAAAGCACGTCATAGGCCTCCACCAGCGTCCGCACCCCCGCGGCGAGATCCGCGGTCTCGCATTGCGCCGCATCCGCCTGGGCGGCCGCCAGCGCGCGCCGAAACGCCGCCGCTATCTCTTCCGTGTCGGCGTCTTCCGCGACGCCGAGCACGTCATAGTAACTTGGCATGATCAAGAATGCTCGCTGCTCATCGTCTTCTCGCAAGAGTCGTTTCCCCATGAGAACGGGGCGTGTCCGCTATCGTCTTGCTATTAAGATTAGCTGATTCAGGCGGTTCCGTTCCGGTAGCGTAGGTTTGTAACCTGCGCAGGCAGCGTAGGTTCGTAACCTGCGTCCGCTGCCGCCATGCAAGCGCGAACGGAAATCCAGAGGCGGGGGACAAGCCCCCGCGCTACAGTTGCGCCGGCGTAACCGTTGGGATGTCAGCCGCCATTTCTTAGCCTTCCATGTGGCCCAGGCAAAGCCATGGTCATTCCCACGCTAGCGGCAATTCGACCGGGTAGGGGCGGTTCGCGAACCGTCCCCGCCACAACGTATCCCGCTGCACGCAGGTAGGGGCGGTTCGCGAACCGCCCCTACCGGAACGACTCGCGCGACAGACAAGCCCCCGCGCTACGCTTAGCGGGATTGAAGGCAAGGAGTGTCTCTCCCATCGCTATTCTCCGGTTCATGGCCCTACAATATGCCATCGGTTTGTCCAACGGCAATTGTACCAATCTTTGCCGGAACACACGTGTCGCGACCGCTTATGGCGCGGCCTCATCCGGCTTCGAGTCCTTTCCCGCGCGTGTCAGGAGCCTGATCACAAAGAAGCCGCCGACGAGCAGAATCATGAAGACGATGAAGAGGATGTCGAGGTACTGATCGATGAAGGCCTTAATCGGTTCGCCAAAGAGGGCGATGAGCAGGCCGACGGCAAAGAAGCGCGCGCCGCGGCCCAGCAGCGACGCCAGCATGAAGCGGCCAAAGTTCAGGCGGAACATGCCGGCCGTGACCGTGAACACCTTGTAGGGAATGGGCGTGAGCGCGGCAATGAGGATTGCCCACACGTCCCAGCGTTGGTACTTTTGCTCGACGAAGGCAATCTTGTCTTGCGAAAAGAGCCGATCGACAACCGGGCGGCCGCCCCACATGCCGATCACGTAGCCGACGCTGGCGCCGAGCAGCGAACCGGCAAGGCAGACGGCGGCAAAGACCAGCGCAAAGCTCGGCTTGCCCACGCCCAGCGCGATCAGCAACGGGTCCGGCGGCACGGGAAAGATGATCGACTCCGCCGCCGACAGCACAAACAGCGCCAAGCCGCCATAGGGCGAATCCGCCCAGGCGAGCACCCAATCTACCAGGTCGTGAAGCAATTCAAACAAGGTCTAGAGTCTTCTTCTCACGTGAGATGCACGATTTCAACGTCGCCCCAGTGCCGCTGGAAGTACTCCGCCACCAGCCGGCGGTGGCAGTGGTCCGGCTCGTGCTCGCTGCACAGCAGGCAACTATCGACGATGGCCGCGCGCAGCCTCTTGACGATACGCCGGCCCCCGGTAGGCCGTATGCCCTCCGTGAGGATGCGCCGCGCGTCCAGCAGGGCCAGAAAGTCACGCTCGTAGGTTGCCCAGTCGATTTCGCCCTTGCGGTAGCCGTCCAGCAGGTCCTTGGTGGGCGCGAGGTCCGGCGCGTGGGTGTACTCCGCGCCGCAAAGCTCTTGCAGGAAGTACGGCAGGTCCGCGCCGTGGGCAAAGCGCGCCAGTTGCGAGGCGTTGTTCAGGCGCACGTCTACCAGGCGTTTAGCGCCCGACTCTCGCAGCAAGCCAAAGAATTGAGCGGCGGACTTCTTCGTAAAGCCGATGGTGTGTATCTTCAAACGATCCTGCTCCCAGTCAACGCTGTCTTGAAGAATTCAGTGTTGTCCGCTCCGGCTTCCCGCCTGCGCGGGAATGACGGAGCCTGCGCCCGCTATGTACATAGTAGTTACGGCACGTTCAATACGTGGGGTCTTCGCGCCAGCGAGCGCCCACGCGCCGCGCCTGGCGCGCCGCCGCGTCGTCGATCACCGCTTCCCTGGGGCGAAAGAGGTCGCCGTGGTGCGGCAGCTTGAATAGATCCAGCAGCCGGTTCATCGCCTCCTCGTGGCTTTCCAGGCTACCGTCGGCGTGGACGTGGGCCACGGCCACGCCACGCTCGGCCAGCGTCCGGCTGATCAGCAGCGTGCGGTGGCACTCCAGCGGCTCCTTCTCGCTGCACATCAGAGCCAGACCACCCGCCGGGGAAGCGGCCGTTCGTCCCGCATCGCGCCCAGCACCCGTTCGTCCTGAGCTTGTCGAAGGATGAACGGCTGCGGAGTCTGAGCCTGCCGCAGGCTGAGCGGCCGCAGCCTCCAGCACGTACGCAATACCCTCTTTGAAAGCGTCCGTCTCCGCCAGCGCGTCATACAGAACGCGCCCGTCGGCGTCGTAGCAGCCGCGATCCGCCGGCTGGCCGCCAAGCTCTTTGCCTTTGAAAGCGTAGCGGATGCCGCCTTCCCGCAAAATCCTCTCCAGGTGTTCCTTATTGAAGTGGGGCAGGTAGCGGCTGTACGGCGCGGAGCGCACGTCCACTATCGCGTCCACGCCGTGCGTCCGCAACAACGACACGAACGCTTGCGGCTCGTGATTGGAGTGCCCGATGGTGAGCACCGGATAGCGCGCTGTCGTCACGTAAGCATTCTCCGCTAGAGTTCGATGATGGCGGCGATGAGCTTGTAGGCGTAACCCTGGTACGGCTCGCCCAGACTGACAGTCAGGTAACATGCGCCCAGCGTATAGGAAGCGTTTGGCCGGTTGAGATACGTCGCTTCGTAGGCGGGATCGGTGACCCAGAGCCGGTACTCCGCGCCGGCATGACGAAACTGTCCCTTGATGCGCCGCTTGAAGTCGCCATACTCGGCTCTGGGCGCGAAAACGTCGAGTTCCAGCGCGTCGACGCCGACCAAGCGCAGCGAACTGCGCAGGGACCGGGCGCGTTCCAGCGGCAGCCGATCGTTCCGTCCGTGCTGCGTGTGGTGGCCGTTGACCCAGAGCGGCGCACCAGGGTCGGCAAACCGCCGGAGTTCATGCGGCGCGACCCGCTCCACTCTCCGCCAACGACGCCGCGGGTCGAGCAGCCAATTCTCTTTTTGATAGCCTTTCGGCCGCGCCTCCCGCAGCGGCACGTCGATAACGTCGAGCACGACCGGCTCGCCGCCGTCCGCATACTGCCGTTCGCGCTCATTGACCCCCTCATCCTCGCGGTCGCTCACGGGCCGCACCCACCCGCCGGGGCGTCCATCCGCCACCAGTTCCCTGCCGGCGATGCAACGGTCACCCTCTTTGCGCGAGTTGGCAAGGCATACAATGCGCTTGACGGTAGCGTCTGGCGCCATGTTCCTACTCCGACAAGTGGATCGATAGCAATCCAGTGCTTACTTGCTAGGACAATATCGCCGGGATGTCGATGAGTACGGACTTATCCGTTTCCACCGCGTCCGCGCGTTGATTGTACATCTCCAAGAGCGCGCGAAATCCTTGCAGCAGCCGACCCTGGGCGAACACAGCAATTTCGTCTATGTTATGCGCCACGAACGACTCGATCGCGCACACCGCGATCTGCGACGCTTGGCCGAGAAGTTGCTCTTCCGCGTATCCCCGCGCGGTCATCACTTTCTCATCAGGAACCAGGACGTAGACTCGGAGCCCCTGCCGGATGTTTTCCTTCACCCGATCGAAGAGGTTGTCCCTCGTGGGAGCAACAGTGACGTGGAACGCGGTGTCGCCAATCTGAAAGTCGCCGGCCCGGCCCGTCTGTTGGTCGGCGGCGCTGGCGGGGTTGTTCGCCACCGCAATGTCAGGAAAGCGCAGTTGCAGTTTCGCGCCCACCAGATGCTGCGCCACCGGCCCGGACTTGCCCGCTTCCGCGGCCTTCAGCAGTATCTCGTGGACTGATTGCCAGGTGCTCGCCGCCGGGTCGTAGGGAGGATCTAAGCGCTGGCGGTTAAAATACTCCACAACGCGCTCCGCGAGGAACCCCTGCATTGCTTCCAAGACGCACTCACGCTCTGTTTTACGCAGGTTTTCCAGTGCTAAAGGGCGTAGCACAATGAGCAGGCTTGCCACGGCGCCGCGCGCGCCGCGATTGGTTCGTCCACCTTCGCGCAAGAAGGGTCTCTCTTCATCGAACCGCGCGAGGATCTCCGTGACCCTGCCTGGGGTAAGGCCGCTGACCTGCGCGCCGCCTCTTGCGGTATGGGCGTCTACGTCAAGGTCAAAGCTATCTTTCAAGCGCTCGATCACGACTAGCGCGGCGGCGATGCTGCCGCGCGCCTTGCCGCCTGAATAATTGGGCAGCGCGTCATGCCATGCTTTGATCGCGGTAAGAGCTGCCTGCTCGGCGCTGGCGCTCATCGTGGCTCCGGAGTAAGCCGCAGCGGATAGCCGCGAATGCGCTCATTTACCATCGGATTCAGGTAGTGTTCCGCAATCCAGTCGATCACCGGCACGCACACCGCGTCCCCAAAGGCGTAGAGCGCCTGGTTGAGCGGCGCCTCGATGGTGAAATCATCCGCTCCCATGAGCCGGGCGCACTCGCGCGGGGTCAGCAAGCGGGCATAGTAGCCCCCGTGGCCGGCCTTGAAGAGGATTTGCCGGCCGCTCCCGCCAAGCGGCGTCCGCAGGCAGCCGGCAATGCCGTCCGTGCGCAATTCCGCCATCGACCGGCCATAGCGCACACGGCGGAATACCGTTCCATAAGACCACCGTTCATCATCTATCATGCGCTCCGCTGTCGCGCGGTGACGCTCGCTCATCTGGTTGAGCAAGTACGTTGCCCGCTCCGCGCTCCACCATTCCGGCGCGTCATCCGGCAGGTCTTCCAGAATAGCTTCAAGGTCCTGCGTACGTTGCGGCAATGTCGGTAGCGGACGCAGAGACCATGTGATTTCAGGATGCGCCGCGATGAAAGCAAGCATCTGCTTTGGCCGCAGAGCGGCAAGGGCCCCTTCTTGGAAAACGTCCGTTTCCTGCTTCCGGCCTTCGTCCCATAGTTGACCGACCACAAAGAGCCGCGCGCGGCTCTGGGGCACGAAATGCGCGGCGTCTACGATAAACGGGTCAACCGCGTAGCCGAGTCCATTGAGCGCCGCGAGCGCCTGCCTGAAATCCTCGCCTTGCCGCGACGTGAGGAAGCCGGGCACATTCTCAATAAGGACTAGTGGCGGTTTCCGGCTTCCCATCTGTTCCAGAACGCGCACGAATCCCCAAAATGCTGACGATTGCTTACCCGCAAGGCCCTTTCTCGCGCCCGCCAGTGACAAGTCGTTGCACGGGAATGAGGCGGTGGCGAGTGTTACCGACGGCAGAGTCCCTGGATCGATCTCATGGACGTCGCCCATGTGGAGGCAGCCGGCATCGCCCGCAAAGTGCGTAGCGTACATCTCAATCTTGTCAGGGTCAATGTCATTAGCGTACTTGACCGACCATCCTTGACGCTCAAGTCCCAAGCGTACCAACCCGATGCCCGCAAAGAACTCAGCGACCGTTCGTTGCGGCAGTAGCGCCAAGCTCGACGGTTCTACGCCGTTCCGGGAGAGATCCACGGTTGCCTGGACTGATTGCGCGAGGTCGTTCTCGATGTCGCTTTCCCATAGTCGCAAAACGGTCCACCCCTCATCCAACAGAGATGCTGTGTTCTTGGCGTCTCGCTCCATGTTGCGCCGGATCTTGCTCATCCAATAGCTTTTCGATGGAGTGGCGCGGAACTGCTCTTGCAGGCCCGTAAGATTACGCTTACGCCATTGTCCGCCATGCCAGAAGTCACCGTCAATGAAGATGGCAATCCTCTTCTTGAGCAGCGCCAAGTCCGGTTTGCCGGGCAGGTTGCGGACGTGGAGACGGTACCGTATCCCTTGCTGCCAGAGCGCTCGTCTGACGGCCATTTCAGGCGCAGTGTCGCGCGACTTCACCCTTCGCATGATCGCTGAGGTGTCCCGCATGACACTCCCCTTCATTGAACCACACTTCAAGGATACCGCAAACAGCGGACAATCGAGGTCTTACCCTTCAATATGCGGCAGGAGCATACACGTTCAGCGTGCGGAGTGGCTCCTCGCCGGTGCAGCGGAGTTCGTGGGGGTCGCCGGCTTCGATGGTGAGCACGTCGCCGGGGGTTAGGGGCGCGGTTTGGTCGCGCACGGTGGCCTGGCCGCGGCCGGAGACGACGTAGACCACTTGGTCGGACTGGGGGTGGTCGCTGGCGTGGAGGCCGCCGGTCTTCTCGCCGGGCGCAAGTATCAGGATGCCGACCTGGCTCCGCGCGGTGCCGGAGACGATGCGAAAGAGCGAGTCTTCTGACAGCAGCGGTGCGACGTTGACCGGTTTCATAGCCGTGCCTCCCAAGGTTGAATGTCTCCAGGCTCAGGGGTTCTTCAATGCCGTTGGCAAACGCTCCTGGCAGCCAGCCGTGATTCCCGCCGAGCGTGTGCTAAGAACACGATACGGGGCGGGGAATGCACACGGGCGCAGGTTGAAAACCTGCGCTGCCGGGCCGTCCTCGCGACCGCGCAGGTTGCAGACCTGCGCTGCCGGACTGTTCCCGCGACCGCGCAGGTTGAAAACCTGCGCTGCCGGGCCGTCCTCGCGACCGCGCAGGTTGCAAACCTACGCTACCGGGCCGTTCCCGCGACCGCGCAGGTTACAAACCTGCGCTACCGGACCGTTCCCGCGTGTCCTATGCGTTTAGAAGGGGAAGCGCCAGGAGGGTTTGGCGGTGTTACGCCGAGGCTTCTTCCTTCTCGCGCTTATGCGCCTCCACCACCTGTTCCTGGGTGCTGGCGGGCACCTGTTCATAGCCCAGGAACTCGGCGGAAAACGTTGCGCGGCCTTGGGTGAGGGAGCGCAGATCGGTAGCGTAGCGCAGCACCTCGGCGTGGGGCACCTCCGCTTCCACCTCCATCGTGCCTGGGGAGATCATGTCCATGTTGTGCACCCGGGCGCGGCGGCTGGTGAGATCGCCAATCACGTCGCCCATGCGGTCTTCCGGCACGCGCACCTTCATCTGCAATACCGGCTCCAGGAGCACCGCTTTCGCCCTGGCCATGGCTTCACCCAGGGCCATGGAACCGGCGATCTGGAAGGCTAGGTCGGAGGAATCGACCGTATGTTCCTTGCCGTCCACCAGATTCACGCGCAGGTCCACCACCTCGCCGCCGGCCAGGGTGCCCTCTTTCATCGCTTCGCGGATGCCCTTGTGCACCGCCTCGCGGAATGGGGCCGAAATCGCGCCGCCGAAGATCTTGTCCACAAACTCGAAGCCTTCGCCTCTCTCCGCCGGTTCGATCTCGATGTTGCACACGGCGTACTGCCCGTGGCCGCCGGTCTGGCGCACGAAGCGGCCTTCCGCCGCCGCGCTGCCGGTGATCGTCTCCTTGTACGGCACCTTGACCGGCACCGTCTTCACGTCCGCGCCGAACTTGCGTTTCATGCGTTCCAGCGCCACGTTGATGTGGGTTTCCCCGATGCCGGAGAAGAGCGTCTGGCCGGTGATTTGCTGCCGTTCCACGTGCAGGCTGGGGTCTTCCTCGGTCACCCGCGCCAGCGCGTTGCTGAGTTTCTCCAGGTCTTCCTTCGACGTGGGTTCGATGGCGGCGGTGAAGAGCCAGGGCGGGAAGGTCACGGCCGGCAGCGTCAGGGCCTGTTTGCGCTCGCTCAGCGAGTGGCTGGTGAGCGTTTCCGCCAGCTTGGCCACCGCGCCAATGTCGCCGGCGGCGATGTGGTCCGTGTTTTCCTGCTCCCGGCCGCGCGCGAAGAGCAACTGGCCGATGCGCTCCTCGCTCTCGGTATTGGCGTTCCACACGCGGGAATCCGAGCGCAGCGTGCCCGAATAGACGCGGATGAACGAGAGTTTGCCCACGTAGGGGTCGGCCAGGGTCTTGTAGACGAACGCCGCCAGCGGCCCTTCGGCGTCGGCGGCAAGCTCCTGCTCCGCGCCCGCCTGCGTTGCCGTGGCCGCCGCGGTCTCGGCCGGTGAGGGAAGATAGCGCACGAGCGCGTCCATGAGCGCCTGCACGCCCACGTTGCGGGTCGCCGAGCCGCAGAGCACCGGCGTCAGTTGCCCGGCGCGCACGCCATCGTGCAGCGCGGCCTGAAGCTCTTCCGGCGCAATGTCTTCGCCTTCCAGGTATTTCTCCGTCAGGTCGTCGTCCAGTTCCACCACGTTTTCGATCAGGGTCATGCGGTATTCTTCCACCGTATCTTCCAGGTCGGCGGGCACCGGCGCTTCCGTCATGGCGTTATCGGCGAAGAGGTACGCCGTGTTCGCCAGCACGTCCACCACGCCGTTGAAGTCGTCCTCGGCGCCAATGGGAACGTGCAGCGGCGCGACGCTGTTGCCAAAGTACTCGCGCAGGCTTTCCACGGTGCTGAAGTAGTCGGCGTTCTCCCGGTCCATGCGATTGACGAAGATCAAGCGGGGGAGTTCATGTGCGGTGATGCGTTCCCACGCCTCTTCCGTGCCGACCTGCACGCCGCTGGCTACGTCCACGACCAGCACCGCGCCGTCCGCGACGCGGAGCGCGCTGGCGACCTCTCCGGAGAAATCGGCGTAGCCCGGCGCGTCGAGCAGATTGAGCTTGGCACCGTCCCACTCCACGGGAACCAGCGAAAGGTTGATGGATATCTGGCGCTTGACCTCGTCCGGATCGTAGTCCGAAACCGTGCTGCCGTTATCCACGGAACCCAGTCGGCTGATGGCGCCGGTGGCGAAGAGCATGGCTTCCGCGAGCGAGGTCTTGCCCGCGCCGACGTGGGAGAAGAGCCCGACATTACGAATCGAATCCGTCGCATACGCCTTCATACGGTTTGTACCCTTACTGGAGAAAGAGGTATAGTGCACTTAAGTTTGGCATTATACCAGAGCGCCGTAACGCATCCAAAACCGCACCACCGGCGCGGCAAGAGCGGCGCGCTTCGCAGCGGGGCCGCGTGCGCTCGCATCATTCCTCCGCCGGTTGCATACGCCCTCTCGTTCATAACAAAGGCAGCGCGCCATGGCGCAAGTCGCGAGACTGGAACACCCTGAAGCCGCTCTCTTCGGGGGAGCGTACACCTTGCGCGAAACCGCGGCGCTGCTGCGGGCTACCACACCTCCGCCCAACGTTAGCCTGCGGCAGTGGCAGCGGCGCCGCGACACGTTCATCCAAGCTACCGCCCACCACGTGTCGCAATGGATGCGCCGCGCCCGCTAGCCAATAGGAGTGCCACGATGGCAAGCAAACTTATCGGCTCGTTTCACACGCGGAACGCGGCGCTGCAGGCGGTGGAGGAACTGGCGGCGCAGGGTTTCGACGTGGAGATGCTGAAGGTAGACCACGCCGGACCGCGCGCCGCTCTCTTCCGGCGCGCGCTGCGCGGGGCGCAAGGCGGCGTGATCGGCGCGGCCTTGGGCCTGACCGCCGTCTTCGTGGCGCCGGGCGAGTTTCTGCTGCCCATTGCCGTCCTGACCGGCGCGGCCGGCGCGTTTCTCAACATTCGGCTCACCCGGCCGCGGCCGCTGCCGCTGGAGGTGGCCGATACCAGCGTGCAGGCGCTGGTGGTGGTCCAGGGCATCGACCTGGAAACCGCGGCCATGATCCTCACCAAAGAAGGCAGCACCGCCATCCAGCGCGCGGAGACGCCGGCCGGCGCGGAGAGCGCCCCCTCTTCCTGAGGAGACCATTCCTATCACGCTCTCCGCGACCCGCCCACGCAACCCACAAGAGAACCTCCCCAGGCTTGCCTCTTCTTGCGCCAGGCTTGCCTTGGGGAGGCTTCTCGGCGGGTGACCGCTCCGGCCGGTCACCCCCTGTTCAGCGCGCGGAGCGCGTCTTTGCTCAACGGGAGCGCGGTGTTGACTCCTCCCAGACCCAGCAACTGGGATAATCGTCCCGCGGCTCCGCGCCGCTGCTGGGCAGCGGATCCCCTATCGTGATCCGCCGGAAGAATTGCGCGTCCGCCGCCGTTACGTTGCACCAGTACAGTCCCATCGTCTGGAACGTCCCTTCATCCGGCACGTGCCTCCACTCTCCGTTCCCCACGTACCGGAAGATCCGGTCGTCGGCTCCGTCGAAGCGGCGCACCAGTTGTCCCATGGCCGGATACCGGTCGTCCAGCGGCACCGCCGCCACCACGCACACCGGTACCGTGTACTTGGTGTTCACCTCGTCCCAAGGTATCTCCTGGATGATCGGGTCGTCAGGATCCACCCACACCCGCGCGATGTAGCCGTCGCTGGCGTAGCGCACGATGGCATAGGTCTGGCCGAGCGTCCCGTCACGGATGAAGCCCGCTACCACGATGCTGCCGGCCGCTCTGGAACCGATCTCGATGTACAGATCCGCTCCGCCGTCATTGCGGTCTATGCGCAGCGTCATGCCATAGTCATGCGCCGTTGCGCAGGCGCTGCCGCCTATCGTCGTCGGCGGTAGCGGCAGCGGTACCTGCGGCGGCGACGGATTCGGGAACAGGGGGTTCGTGGGCAGCGACTCCTCCGGCGGTGACGGATCCAGCAGCGGAGCCGGTGTTGGCGTCGGCGACGGCGCTGGCACGGCGGGAGCGGTCTCGCCTTCCCCGCTGGCCGACCAGCCGCTGGCGCCCTCGTCGTTCCGCGCCTTTACCTGCACCTGATACGCCGTGCCCGCTTGCAGGCCGGTGATGGCGGTGCCTGTGCCAGTGCCGACGAAGATCTGGCTATTCCACGCGCTCGTGCCTTGCTTCCTATACCGCACGGAGTAGCCCGTAAGCGCCGGCTTGCCGGTCACGTCCGGCGCGCTCCACGTTACGTCCAACTGGCTTCGCGGCGTGCCGGCGTTCTGGGACACCGTCGGCGCGTCCGGCGCTGGCGGCGGCTCGTCTACGTCCGTCACGATGATCGTCACCGTAATGGTGTCGTCCATCACGGCGGGTGTGAAGCCGTAACCATCCTCAGCGACGCTCACGGTGACGCTGTAGGACGTCTTGGACTCGTAATCCAGCGACGCGCCCGCCTTCACCGTGATCTGGCCGGTGGCCGCGTTGATGGTGAATACACTGGCGCCTTCCCCGCCTAAGTAATACTTCAGCGTGTCGCCCTCCTTGTCCACCGCCGCCACCGGCGCGCCCACGCTCGTCCCCACCGCTGCGTTCTCGGCGATGCTGCGCTTGGTGGAATCGCTTGGGAACTGCGGCTTGCCGTTGGGAACCGGTGTCGGCGTTGGTGTTGGCGTAGGCGTCGGTGTCGGCGTCGGTGTTGGTGTTGGCGTCGGCGTCGGTGTTGATGTCGGTGTTGGCGTTGGTGTCGGCGTTGGTGTCGGCGTTGGTGTCGGCGTTGGTGTCGGCGTCGGTGTCGGCGTTGGTGTCGGCGTCGGTGTCGGCGTTGGTGTCGGCGTTGGTGTCGGCGTCGGTGTCGGCGTTGGTGTCGGCGTCGGTGTCGGCGTTGGTGTCGGCGTCGGTGTCGGCGTCGGTGTCGGCGTTGGCGGGTTCTTCGGCTGCAACGAATTCGAAGCCGTCGTGCCCTCGCCGCTGGCCGACCAGGCGCTTTCGCCCTCGGCGTCCGTAGCCCGCACCTGCGCCTCATAGATGGTACCGGCCGTCAGGCCCGTGATGACTGTGGTCGTCCCCGCGCCCGTGAACCCGTGGGGGATCCACGTGTTCGGATTCGCCGTGTTCTTCACCCGGTATTGCACGTCGTAGTCCGTGACGCCGCCGGCGTGGGTGGAACCCGGCGCCGCCCACGTGACCGTCAATTTGGTCTTGGGCGTAGTCGAATGCTCCGTCACCGTCGGCGCGGCCGGCTTGGACGGTCCGCTCACGTCCGTGACGTTGATCGTCACCGCGATGGTGTCGTCCACCTCCGTGTCAGCGTTGCCGTGCGCGTCCTTCCGGTCGCTCACGCCCACGGTCACGCTGTAGGACGTCTTCGTCTCATAGTCCAGGCTGTTACCGGACTTGACCGTGATCTGCCCGCTGGAACTGCCGATGCTGAACGTGCCGGCATCGGTACCCGACAGCGAGTAGGTCAACGTGTCGCCGTTCGCGTCCGTGGCCGTCACCGCCGCGCCCACGTTGCTATTGGCCGCCGCGTTCTCGGCCACGCTGCGCGTAGCCGTTGAGCCGGCGAAGGCGGGCTGGTCGTTGCTCGGTGCTGGCGTCGGTGTCGGCGTCGGCGTCGGTGTTGGTGTTGGCGTCGGTATCGGCGTCGGCGTCGGTGTCGGCGTCGGCGTCGGCGTCGGTGTCGGTGTCGGCGTCGGTGTCGGCGTCGGCGTCGGTGTTGGCGTCGGTGTCGGCGTCGGCGTCGGTGTCGGCGTCGGTGTTGGCGTCGGTGTCGGCGTCGGCGTCGGCGTTGGTGTTGGCGTCGGTGTCGGCGTCGGCGTTGGCGTTGGTGTCGGCGTCGGCGTTGGTGTCGGCGTCGGCGTCGGCGTCGGTGTTGGCGTCGGTGTTGGCGTTGGCGTTGGTGTCGGCGTCGGCGTCGGTGTCGGTGTCGGTGTCGGCGTCGGTGTCGGCGTCGGCGTCGGCGTCGGTGTCGGCGTCGGCGTCGGCGTCGGTGTCGGCGTCGAAGTTAACGCGGCCGTCGTAGCCTCGACGGTGCTTGACCACTCGCTCTTGCCGTCCGCATTCCAGGCGCGCACCCGCACCTGGTACGTGGTGCTGGCGTCCAGGCCGGTAATGGTCTGCGAGACGGTGGTTGCCGTCGTCGTCAGAGTCTTCTTGTTCTGGCTGGGATAGGTCTTCTCGCCCTTCTTCCGGTAGTAATAGTTGTACTTGGTGATGGCTGGGCGGCCGCTCACGTTGGTCGCCGTCCACGAGAGATCCAAGCTGCTATCCGGGTTCGTGGCGTTCGTGGCAACCGTCAGCGTAGGAGCGTCCGGCGGCTCATTCACGTTGGTCACCTGGATGGTAACGGCGATCGTGTCGTCCACCACCGTGTCAGCGTTGTTGTTGGCGTCCTTCTTGTCGGAGACGCTCACGGTTACGCTGTAGGACTTCGTCGCTTCATAGTTCAGGGTCGTCGTCGGCTTCAACTTGATCTGACCCGTGTGCAAGCCGATGGTGAACTTGGCGGCGTCGGTCCCGGTGAGGGTGTATTCCAGGGTATCGGCGTTGCTGTCCGTGGCGGCAACGGCGGCGCCCACGTTGCCGTCGCTGCTGTTTGCGTTAGCAGAGCTAAAGCCCGCGGGGGCGGCCGCGGCCGATTCCTCAGCCACGGAGCGGGTAGCGGTTGCCGAATCAAACTGGGGATCGACGTTGCCGCCGGCGGTCCTGCGCTTGGTGACAGGCGACCACGGGCCGCTGCTGAAGTCGTTGGTGGCCCGCACCCGCACCTGGTAGGTGGTGGCCTGGGTCAAGCCGGTCAGCGTGGTGCTGGTGCCCGTGCCGGTGAAGTCGTGGGAGGTCCAGGTGGACGCGCCGTTGACCCGGTACTCCACGTCGTAGTCGTTGATGGCCGTGCGGCCCGTGACGCCCGGAGCCGTCCACGAGACATCCAGCCTGGTGCTGGAGTGGGTGGCATTCTGGGTCACCGTCGGCGGGCTCGGGGCATCCGGCGCGCCGGAAAGGACATTGATTCTGAACGTCGCGCTCGCCTGCGCGCCGGTGGTCTCATGCACTTTGACTGTTACGGTGTAGTATCCTGTGTCGGCGTCGTTGGCGATCGTGCCCTTCACCCGCTTGCCTATCGTCTTGCTGCCGCCAGTGATGTATACCTGCGTCAAGCCGTCGGGGAGGCCCAGTACATCCATCACGAACCCGTTCCCATCATTGTCGGCAACGCCGATGTCGATGTTGGCGATGGTGCGGCTCTGATAGAACGTCTTGTTCGAGGGCGCGGCTATGACCGGCTTCTCGTTGGCGTCTATGTCGATTATGAACGACGCGGTGACTGCCGTGTTCGTGCCGTCGTTGGCGGTGACGGTGACCGTGTGGCTCCCCGTCGCGGCGTTGCCGGGAACTGTGCCGGTGATCTTGCCGCTGGCGTAGGAGAGGTAGGAGGGCAAGCCCGTTACCGTCACGGTGGGGGTATCCTCGGCATCGGTTACCACGATGGGAATGCCCTTCACGTGCGCAGTGCCACTACCATAGAGGCCGTGCTGATAGAGAGTCTTCCTGCCCGGGTTGGTGATGACCGGCGGGGTGTTCGCCGCGGTTACGTTGATGGTTACCGCGATGGTGTCGTCAACCACCGTGTCCGCGTTGCCCGAGGCGTCCTTCTTGTCGGAGACGCCCACGGTCACGCTATAGGAACTCTTGGTGTCATGGTCCAAGTTCGTGCCGGACTTCACCTTGATCTGGCCGGTGGCCGCGCCGATGGTGAAACTGGCGGCGTCAGTACCGCTGAGCGTGTACTCCAGGGTGTCCGCGTTGCCGTCCGTAGCCGTCACGGCGGCGCCCACGTTCGTGTTGGCCGGTGAACTCTCCGGCACCGAGCGGGCGGCGGTGTCCGCCGCGAAGGTGGGGTTGAGGTTCGTGCCGGCAGAGGCGTTCGTCTTCCCCTCACCCGCGGCCGACCAGGCGCCGTTGCCTTCGTCATTCACGGCCCGTACCTGCGCCTGGTAGGTCGTGTTGGCGTTCAGGCCGGTGATGGTGGCGCTGGCGCCCGTGCCGGTGAAGGCATGGGACGTCCACGAGGACGCGCCTTTGACGCGGTACTGTACGTCGTAATCGCTGACGGCCGGGCGGTCGGTGGTGATCGGGGCCGTCCACGACACGGCCAGGCCGGTTTGCGGATTCGTGCCCGCCGCGGCCACCGTCGGCGCGGCCGGCGCGGCCGGCGGCTCATCCACGTCCTCCAGTTGCACCGTCACCGTTATCGTGTCGTCAACCACCGTGTCGGCGGCGCCGCTGGAGTCTTTCTTGTCGCTGACGCCCACGGTGACGCTATAGTCTCCCGCGAGGCTTTCCTTGTCCAGGGTTGCCCCCGACTTCACTCTGATCTGGCCCGTGGCCGCGTCGATCGTGAACTTGCCGGAATCGGTACCGCTCAGGCTGTAGGTCAGCGCGTCGTCGTTGGCGTCCGTAGTCGATACCGGGGCGCCGACCGCGGTAGCGGCCGGCGAGTTCTCGTTTACACTGCGGGTCACGCTGCTCGATGCGAAAAGGGGCTGGCTATTGCCGCTGGTAACGGAGATTCTGAACGAACCGGTGACCTTCGCTCCTCTGATGTCAGTCGCCGTGATTTGTACGACGAGGTGGCCCAGACTGGCGTCCGACGCAATCGTCCCGCTCACGCGCTTGCCGCCAAGGCTGCCCTGACTGGTGAGAACCAGGCCTTTGGGGAGGTTTTGCACGACGATGACGAGGGCATCGCCATCCGAGTCGGCGGCGCTGATGTTGAAAGCGCGAATGGCCTGGCCCCGGTAGTACGTCTTGTCGCTGTGATTGCCGAGGACCGGCTTCGTGTTGGCACTAATGCGGATGGTGAACGTTGCGGTGACCGCCGTGTTCGTGCCGTCGTTGGCGGTGATGGTAACCGTATGATTCCCCGTGCTGGCGCTGCCGGAAACCGTGCCGGTGATCTTGCCGCTGGCGTAGGACAGGCCCGCGGGTAGACCCGTTACCGTTACGGTGACCGTGTCGTCGTCCGGGTCGGACACGGTGATGGGCAGGGTCTGGCTGGCGTGCTGGTAATAGTCTTGGTTGCCGGGGTTGGTGATAACCGGCGGCCCGTTGCTGCTAAGCGCAGCCACTTCCTCTTGCTTGGCCGGGGCCACCTCGTCCGGGATTGGCGTCGGGGTCGCCGTGGTTTCCGGCGTGGGTGTCGGCGTGGTCTCCGGCGTCGGGGTCGCTGTGGATTTCGAGATCGGAGTCGGCGCCGGCGTCGCCGCCGGTACCGGTGTTGCCGTCGGCACAGGCGTCGGGGTGGGTACCGGCGTTGCCGTCGGTTCAGGCGTCGGAGTGGGTACCGGGGTCGCTGTCGGCGCCGGGGTTGGGGTCGGTACCGGCGTTGCCGTCGGTTTCGGTGTCGGGGTGGGCATTGGCGTGGGGGTCGGCGGCACGGCCGCTATCAGACCGGAGTCCGTCCAGCCGCCCTCGCCAGTGGCGTTCAGCCCCCGCACCGCCACGTAGTAGGCTTTGCTGTCGTCGATGTCCGTGAGCGTCACGCTCGTGCCGCTCACGCCGCTCGCCCCGCGCTTCCAACTCGACTTGTGATCGTCCGTCCAATTGACGTCGTACCCGGTCGCGCCCGCTACCGCGCTCCAACTCACCGTCAGCGTCCCATCGCCCCGGCTCGCGCTCACGCTGCTCGGCAGCAGCGGCGCCGGCTCGGGCGTCGGCACCGGTGTCGGAGTCGGGGTCGCTGTCGGCTCAGGCGCCGGCGTCGGCTCGACGGCCGGTATGAGCTGAGAGTCCGTCCAACCGGTCACGCCGTTGGCGTTCGCCGCCTGCACGGACACGTAGTAGTCTTTGCTATCGTCGATGTCGCTGAGCGTGACGCTCGTGCCGCTCACGTCGCTGGCGCCCCGCTGCCAGCTAGACTTGTGATCGGAGGTCCAGTTCACGTTGTAGCCGGTCGCGCCCGCTACCGCGCTCCAACGCACTGCCAGAGTCCCGCTGCCGCGCGTGACCTCCACGCTGGACGGCGGCCCGGCGGGCGGCGACGCGGGTTGAGCGTTGTCCGCGCGCACCGGCACGGGAATGCCCAACAAACTTACGATGAGGAAGACCTGCACGCAGGCCATCCACCGCCCAAACCGGCGCTTGCGGACGCCAAACCGACCAAGAGAAACCATCCCGCTCATGACACGCTCCATAGCATTGCTAGAAAAACCGATCCCTCATCCCGACCGCTGCGCACAATCGCGCCGAAACCCATCGGCAAGCGCTCTCGACAAACTCCTCACTCGGTCTCTGGCTTGCCACGTTCTCCGGCGGCCGCGCGCTGGCGGCGCTACCTGTGAGCGTGCCGCTTTTGGTGAACGGCCTCGCTCAGAATGAACCTAAATCTCCGCGCCCTCCGTTTCGCTCACTACATCCGCTGTAGCCGGCCGGCGAACGCCCGCTACGCTACTGCTCACGCCCATCTGCGCTGCCCTCCACCCGGCGAACACTGGCGCTCCGTCCCGGCCAAGGGACGGAGCAGCCTGTGCGGGGATGGAGGACGGCAGGACGAGAGGCGGGAGCGCCCCCCGTACCTCTCGGCCATGCGCGATGAATTCCGCTTGCTTGTGTGACGTTCCCAATACACTGTGCAAGACATAATTCCGATTCATCTGATGCTATCTGCTATCATCCTACATTCGTTGTGTATGCCTCTAATGTTACAGACAGATAATACACGACGCATCTAAACGGCGCAAGCGATTCTGGGGGTAAAATAGGAGAAACCGGAAAAAACCGGGGAAGTTCCGGGTATCTCCCCCTGCTCTCCCCCCTCACCCCGGCCCTCTCCCCAGGGAGAGGGAGTCTCATTCTCCCACCTCACCCCCATGCCGTCGCATTAGCGTAGCCCGGGGGCTTGTCCCCAATGCTGTCGCGTTAACGTAGCGCGGGGGCTTGTCCCCCGCCGGAGCGCGAGAAACTGCCGCCAAGCCTGCATCGCGGGGGTGTGGCTTCCGGGTTTTCGCCGTTGGAACCGGGCACGCGCAGAGAGGCCGCCCCGCGGATTTCACTCCGCGGGACGGCCTCTCCACTTTGTCTCTGCTTACGCCGAAAGCCCTACCTCAAGCGGCCCGGCGTTACCGGGAGCGAGGCTCCTCTCCCCAGACCCAACAACTTGGGTAGTCGTCCTTCGGCGCCGTCCCGCTGCTGGGAAGCGGCTCGCCGATGTTGATCTGGTCGAAGTAGCCCGCGTTGGCCGCTGTCACGTTGCACCAGTGGTAACCCAGCGACTGGAATGTGCCTTCGTCCGGTATGTGACGCCACACCAGGTTGCCCACGTGCCGGAAGATCCGGTCGTCCTGGCCGTCGAACCGCCTCACCATTTGCCCCACAGCCGGGAACTGGTCGTCCAGCGGGATCGCCACCACCACGCAGACCGGCACCGTGAACTTCGTGTTCACCTCTTCCCAGGGGATTTCATGGATCAACGGGTCGTCCGGATCCACCCACACCCGCACCACGCGGCCATCGGCCTCGTAGCGCACGATGCTATAGGTCTGGCCCAGGTCGCTGTCCCGGATGAAGCCCTTTACCTCTATGCTGCCGTCGGCCGAGATCGAGCCAATCTCGATATCCAGGTCAGCCCCGCCGTCGTGTCGATCCAGGTGCATCGTCTTCCCAAAGTCATAGGCCGACGCGCACGCGCTCTTGCCCAAGAAGATGGGGGTAGTCGGTCCCGGCACGCGCGGCGCCGAGGGGTCTAGCACCGGCGTCGCCTGCAATAGCGGCGTCGATGGGTCTAGCGACGGCGTCGGAGTCGGCGTCAGCGGCAGCAATTGCCGAGGGGCCTTATTCTTGGACTGATCCGTCTTGCCTTTACCCGAGGGCGACCAGCCGCTTACGCCCTCGTAGTTCCGGGCCCTCACCTGCACCGCATACGTGGTGCCCGCGTCCAGCCCGGTCAGCGTCGTGCTCGTGCCCGTCCCGCTGAACGATGCGTCCGTCCAGCCGGAAGCGCCATCCGCACGGTAGCGCACGTCGTAGTCGTGTATCGCCGTCTTCCCGGTCGTGTCCGGCGCCGTCCAACTCACGTCCAACTTGCTCGTCGGCGTCGTCGCATTGGTCGTCACCGTCGGCGCGGCCGGCGCGTCCGGCGGCTCATCGACGTCCGTCACCGTGATCTTCACCGGTATCGTGGTGTCCACCGCGTTATCCGGATTGTCGTTAGCGTCCTTGCCGTCGCTCGCGCCTACCGACAGACTGTACGAATTCTTCGTCTCGTAGTCGGGCACGTGGCCCGCCTTCACCTTTATCTGCCCAGTGGACGCTACGATGGTGAACGAGTCCGCGTCCGTCCCCAGCAGCGAATACGTCAGCGTATCGCCGTCAACGTCCGTCGCCGTCACTACCGCGCCCACGTTCGTCCCCACCGACGCGTTCTCCACTATGCTCCGCGTGGCCGTGGTCCCGTCCGTGAACTCCGATATTTCATTCACGTCCGTCACTCTGATCGTCACCGGCACCACGTAGTTGCCGGGATTGTTCGGCGCCACCGAATTAGCCGATGCTCCGCCGCCGCTACTCGCCGCCGCTATCGTCACGACTACGCTGTAGCTTGTCTTCGTCTCGTAGTCCAGCGACGTGCCCGTCCCTACCTTTATCTGACCCGTCCCGCTATCGATGCTGAACTTCCCGGCGTCCGTTCCGCTCAACGAGTGCGTCAAGGTGTAGTTGTTCGGGTTGGAACTGGCCGTCACCGCCGCGCCTACCGCCGTGCCCGCCGGCGAATTCTCGGCGATGCTGCGCGTGACCGCGTCCCCGTCGGTTATGGCCGAGCCCGAAGGCGACCAAGCGCCCTCTCCTTCCACGTTTCCGGCGCGCACCTGCACCTCATAGCTCTTGCTGGCCGTCACACCTACCAGGGTAGTGCTCGTGCCCGTGCCGCTGAACGAGGCGTCCGTCCAGTTGGCGTCGCCGTGTTTCCGGTAGCGCACGTCGTAGTCGTTCACGGCCGGCTTGCCGGCCATCTGCTGGGTCGTCGGCGCTGCCCAACTCACGTCCAGCTTGCCCGTCGGCGAGGCGGCATTCGTCGTCACCGTCGGCGCGGCCAATTGCGGCGGCGGCTCGTTCACGTCCGTCACGTTGATCGTCACCGCGATCGTGTCGTCGATTGCCGTGTCCGCCGTGCCGTCGGGTTTCTTCTTATCGGTCACGTTCACCGTCACGCTGTACGAAGTCTTGGCTTCATAGTTGGGCACGTGGCCCGTCTTCACCGTGATCTGGCCCGTGCCCGACCCGATGTCGAACTTCCCAGCGTCGGTGCCCGTCAGCGAATAGGTCAGCGTATCGCCGTCAACGTCGGTTGCCGTCACCGCCGCGCCCACGTTCGTCCCTACCGGCGAGTTCTCGGCGATGCTCCGCGTCGCCGACGTCCCCTCCGACAGTTCCGGCTTCTCGTTCACGTCGGTCACCTTGATCGTCACCGGGATCACGTAGTTGCCGGGATTGTTCGGCGCCACCGACTGCTTTTTTGCGCCTTGGGTCTGCGCCACCGCCGCCTTCACCGTCACCGTCACGCTGTAGCTGTTCTTCGTCTCGTAGTCCAAGTTCGTGCCGCTCTTCACCTTGATTTGGCCGGTGCCGCTGTCAATCGTGAATTTGCCGGCGTCCGTGCCGCTCATCGTGTGCGTCAAGGTGTAGTTGTTCGGATTGGAACTGGCCGTCACCGCCGCGCCCACGTTCGTGCCCGCCGCGGAGTTCTCCGGCACACTGCGGCTCACCGCGTTTCCGTCGGTGATCGCCGAACCCGAAGCCGACCAAGGGCCGGTGCCTTCGTTGTTCGTGGCGCGCACCTGCACCTCGTAGCTCTTGCCCGCGGTCAGGCCCGTCAACGTCGTGCTCGTGCCCGTGCCCGTGAACGAGGCGTCCGACCAGGAGGAATCGCCATGCTTCCGGTACTGCACGTCGTAGTCGCTGATGGCCGGTTTGCCCGTCATGTCCGGCGCCGTCCAGCTTACGTCGAGCTTCGTTTCCGGCGAGGTGGCATGGATCGTCACCGTCGGCGCGTCCGGGGCCGCCGGCGGCTCATTCACGTCCGTCACGTTGATCGTCACCGCGATCGTGTCGTCGATCGCCGTGTCCGCCGTGCCGTCGGGCTTCTTCTTATCGGTCACGTTCACCGTCACGCTGTACGAGGTCTTGGCCTCGTAATTGGGCACGTGGCCCGTCTTCACCGTGATCTGGCCCGTGGTCGAGCTGATGTCGAACTTCGCCGCGTCGGTACCGGTCAGCGAATAGGTCAGCGTATCGCCGTCCTGGTCGGTCGCGGCCACCGCCGCGCCCACGTTCGTGCCCACCGCCGAGTTCTCGGCGATGCTCCGCGTGGCCGACGTCCCGTCCGTCAGTTCCGGCTTCTCGTTCACGTCGGTCACGTTGATCGTCACCGGGATCATGTAGTTGCCGGGATTGTTCGGCGCGACCGACTGACTGTTAGCGCCTTCGCTCTGCGCCACCGACGCCGCCACCGTCACCGTCACGCTGTAGCTCTTCTTCGTCTCGTAGTCCAGGTTCGTCCCGGTCTTCACCTTTATCTGGCCGCTGCCGCTGTCGATCGTAAAGCTGCCGGCGTCCGTGCCGCTCAAACTGTGGGTCAAGGTGTAGCTATTCGGGTTCGACGACGCCGTCACCGCCGCGCCTACCGCAGTGCCCGCCGCCGAGTTCTCGGCGATGCTGCGGGTCACCCCACTGCCTTCGGTAATGGCCGTGCCCGAATCCGACCAGGCGCTCGTGCCTTCATCGTTCGTGGCCCGCACCTGCACCTCGTAGCTCTTGCCCGCGGTCAGGCCCGTCAGCGTCGTGCTGGTGCCCGTGCCCGTGAACGAGGCGTCCGTCCAGGAGGAATCCCCGTGCTTGCGGTACTGCACGTCGTAGTCGCTGATCGCCGGCTTGCCGGTCATCGTCGGCGCCGTCCAGCTTACGTCCAGCTTGCTGGTCGGCGTTGTGCTGTTGGCCGACACCGTCGGCGCGGCCGGCGCATCCGGCGGCTCATCGACGTCCGTCACGTTGATCGTCACCGCAATCGTATCGTCGATTGCCGTGTCCGCCGTGCCGTCCGGCTTCTTCTTATCGGTCACGTTCACCGTCACGCTGTACGAGGTCTTGGCTTCATAGTTGGGCACGTGCCCCGTCTTCACCGTGATCTGGCCCGTGCTCGAGCTGATGTCGAACTTACCCGCGTCGGTACCCGTCAGCGAATAGGTCAGCGTATCGCCGTCCTGGTCGGTCGCGGCCACCGCCGCGCCCACGTTCGTCCCCACCGCCGAGTTCTCGGCGATGCTGCGCGTCGCCGACGTCCCATCCGAGAGTTCCGGCTTCTCGTTCACGTCGGTCACGTTGATCGTCACCGGTATCACGTAACTGCCGGGGTTGTTCGGCGCGACCGACTGACTGTTAGCGCCTTCGCTTTGCGCCACCGTCGCCGCCACCGTCACCGTCACGCTGTAGCTCTTCTTCGTCTCGTAGTCCAGGTTCGTGCCGGTCTTCACCTTAATCTGGCCGCTGCCGCTCTCAATCGTGAACTTGCCGGCGTCCGTTCCGCTCAGACTGTGCGTCAGCGTGTAGTCGTTCGGGTTGGAACTGGCCGTCACCGCCGCGCCTACCGCCGTGCCCGCCGCCGAATTCTCGGCGATGCTGCGGGTCACGCCGCTGCCGTCGGTAATGGCCGTGCCCGAATCCGACCAAGCGCTCGTGCCTTCATCGTTCGTGGCCCGCACCTGCACCTCGTAGCTCTTGCCCGCGGTCAGACCCGTCAGCGTGGTGCTCGTGCCCGTGCCCGTGAACGAGGCGTCCGTCCATGACGAATCTCCGTGCTTGCGGTACTGCACGTCGTAGTCGCTGATTGCCGGCTTGCCGGTCATCGTCGGCGCGGTCCAGCTTACGTCCAGCTTGCTGGTCGGCGTTGTGCTGTTGGCCGACACCGTCGGCGCGGCCGGCGCATCCGGCGGCTCGTCCACGTCCGTCACGTTGATCGTCACCGCAATCGTGTCGTCGATCGCCGTGTCCGCCGTGCCGCTCGCGTTCTTCTTGTCGCTCACGTTCACCGTCACGCTGTACGAGGTCTTGGCTTCGTAGTTGGGCACGTGGCCCGTCTTTACCGTGATCTGGCCCGTGCTCGAGCTGATGTCGAACTTACCCGCGTCGGTGCCCGTCAGCGAATACTCCAGCGTATCGCCGTCCACGTCGGTCGCCGTCACCGCCGCGCCCACGTTGGTCCCTACCGCCGAGTTCTCGGCGATGCTCCGCGTGGCCGTGCTGCCGGTAAACTCCGGCGCTTCGTTCACGTCGGTTACGTTGATCGTCACCGGTATCACGTAGTTGCCGGGGTTGTTCGGCGACACCGATTGACTGTTAGCGCCTTCGCTCTGCGCCACCGCCGCCGCGACCGTCACCGTCACGCTGTAACTGGTCTTCGTCTCGTAGTCCAGGTTCGTGCCCGTCTTCACCTTTATCTGGCCGCTGCCGCTCTCGATCGTGAACTTGCCGGCGTCCGTCCCGCCCAGACTGTGCGTCAGGGTGTAGTCGTTCGGGTTGGAACTGGCGGTCACCGCGGCCCCTACCGCCGTGCCCGCCGCCGAGTTCTCGGCAATGCTGCGGGTCACCGCGTTCCCGTCGGTGATCGCCGTGCCCGAATCCGACCAGTCGCTCGTCCCTTCGTCGTTCGTGGCGCGCACCTGCACCTCGTAGCTCTTGCTCGCGGTCAGGCTGCTCAGGGTCGTGCTCGTGCCCGTGCCCGTGAAGGAGGCGTCCGTCCACGAGGACTCGCCGTGCTTGCGGTACTGCACGTCGTAGTCGGTTATGGCCGGCTTGCCGGTCATCGTCGGCGCCGTCCAGCTTACGTCCAGCTTGCTCGTCGGCGTCGTGCTGTTGGCCGACACCGTCGGTGCGGCCGGCTTGGCCGGCGGCTCGTTCACGTCCGTCACGTTGATGGTTACGGTGATGGTGTCGTCGATGCTGCTGTCGTCATTGTTGCTGCTGTCCTTGCCGTCGGTTACGTTCACCGTCACGCTGTACGAGGTCTTGGATTCGTAGTTCAGGGCCGACTTGACTCGTATTTGTCCGCTGGTTGATACGATGTCGAAGTCGCTGGCGTTGGTTCCCGTAAGCGAGTAGGTCAACGCGGCCTGGCCGGCGCTGGCGGTAACCGCCGCGCCGATGTTGGTGCCCGCCGCCGAGTTTTCGGCGATGCTGCGGGTGTCCGTGTCCTTCGGGAACTGGGGCGTTTCGTTCACGTCGGTTATGTTGATGGTCACCGGGATGAGGTAGTTGCCCGTCCCGTTGGGGCTGAGGCCGGTGTTGCCGGTGCCGGTGACACTGGTCGTTCCGGACACCGCCATGGTCACGGTGACGCTGTAGGACTTCTTGGTTTCGTAGTCCAGCGTGGTTCCCGTTGCCACCGTGATTTGGCCGGTGGAGGAGCTGATGTCGAAGCTGCTGGCGTCGGTTCCGCCCAGGGAGTAGGACAGGGTGTAGCCTTTGGGGTTGGAATCGGCGTCCACCGCCGCGCCAACATTGCCGGTCGAGTTTTCGGCGATGCTGCGGGTCTGCGTGGTGTATTGGGTGATGGCCGTGCCGGAGGATGACCAGGAGCCGGTGCCTTCGCCGTCGGTGGCCCGCACCTGCACCTCGTAGCTCTTGCCCGCGGTGAGGCCCGTAAGCTCCGTGCTGGTGGTCGTTCCGGTGTGGGACTTGCTGGTCCAACTGCTGGCCCCGGTCAGCCGGTATTGCACGTCGTAGTCGGTGACGCCGTTGGCGTGCGTGGACGTCGATGCAGTCCAGGACACGTCCAGCTTGGTGGTCGGCGTGGTGGCGTCCCGGGTCACCGTGGGCGTGTTCGCCGAAGGCCCGCCTACGTTATTGATGTTGATTGTCACGCTGCGGGCAGAATCGTTGGTGTAGCTGGTGCCATCCACTGTCTTGGATGCCTTGTACTTGACCGTGCCGCTGTAGCTGCTCTTGGTCTCGTAGTCCAGGCTGGCCCCGGACTTCACCTCGATCAGGCCGCTGCTGCTGTTAATGGTGAAAGCGTTGGCGGCGTCCCCTTCGATGGTATATTGGCTGGCCGCGGCGTTAGAATTCCCTTTTCTGCCCACCGAGCCCACGTCGGTGCCGGCGGCGCTGTTCTCGTTCACCGACAGGGCGGTGGTGCAGGTCATCTTGTACTTCCAGGTGAAGTTCGCGGAGAGGCCGCCGGGGTCCGTTGCCGTGGTGGTTATGGTCACCCAGGTGTCGGCGGGATGGTTGGCGCGAATCCTGACCGGGGTGACCTGCGTGATGGCTGCCAGCGCGGGATGCGAGCTGGTCGACGTGATGGTAAGCGTGTCGCCGTCCGGGTCACTGAAATAGCTACTCTCGCCGGATGGGTACGACACCCCGTGGTTGTGGTAGCACTGGTTGTCACCGCCTGGGGGGTCGCTCGAGGGGTTTATCTGGTGATGGGTATCGTGGGTGCTGGCTATCGTTTCGGGCGCTTGGTTGTTCTGCGCCCGGGCTTCTTCCTGGGCCTCCAGCAGGTTGAACTTGATGGAAGCGGTGTCCGTGCCGTCGGTAACCTGGTACGTCAGGGCGACCGTGCCCTTGCCTTCCGTGGGCGTGCCGCTGATGGTGCGCGCCGACGAATCGAAGCTGAGGCCCGCGGGCAGCGTCCCGGAGAGGCTGTAGGTGAGCGAACCGCTGCCGCCGGTGGCCTCAGGCAGGTTCAACGTACCGAAGGCGACGCCGCTGGTGTAGTTCCGGTCGGCAATGTCGTTGACGCTGAAGCTGAGGTCCGCCGGGGTCGGGGTCGCTTGGAGCGAGGGCTGCCCGGCCGTTATGAGGCTGGAATCCGTCCAGCCGCTGGCGCCGCCGGCGTTCACCGCCTGCACGGAGACGTAGTAGTCTTTGGTGGCGTCGATGTTGTTGAGCGTCACGCTCGTGCCGCTGACGTTGCTCGCGCCGCGGTTCCAACTGGCCTTGCCGTCGTCCGTCCAATTGACGTTGTAGCCGGTCGCGCCGGCCGCCGCGTTCCAACTGACGTTGAGCGTGCCGACGCCGCGGCTGGCGCTGACGCCGCTGGGCGCTGGCGGGGCCGGAACCGGTGTGGGGGTCGCCGTCGGCACCGGCTTCGGCGTGGGCGTGGGTTGCGGCGCGGCCTTGATGAGGCCGGAGTCCGTCCAGCCGCTGGCGCCGCTGCCGTTCACGGCCTGCACGGCCACATAGTAGTCTTTGCTGTCGTCGATGTCGCTGAGCGTTACGCTCGTGCCACTCTCGTTGCTGGCGCCGCGCTTCCAACTGGACTTGTGATCGTCCGTCCAATTAACGTTGTAGCCGGTCGCGCCCGCGGCGGCGTTCCAACTGACGGTCAACGTGCCAGTGCCGCGGATCGCGCTGACGCCGCCGGGCGCTGGCGGGACCGGAACCGGGGTGGGGGTCTTTTGTTCCATCGCCTCCAGCAGGCTGAACCTGATGAAAGCGGTGTCCGTGCCGTCGGTAGCCGCGTACGCCAGGGAGACTGTGCCCCTGGACTCCGTGGGCGTGCCGCTGATGGTGCGCGCCGAGGCGCTGAAAGTCAGGCCCGCGGGCAGCGTGCCGGACAGGCTGTAGGTGAGCGAACCGCTGCCGCCGGTGGCCGCCGGCAAGTTCAACGTACCGAAGGAAACGCCCTTCATGTACTGCTGGTCGCTAATGCCGGTGACGTTGAAGGCGAGGGGCGCCGGGGTCGGGGTTGCGGTGGGTTCGGGCGTGGGGGTCGGATCCGATTGCGCCTGGACGGACTCGGACTCCGCCCAACCGCTGACGCTCGCCGCCTGCGCGGAGGCGATGGGGGAAATGAGGAAACTTACCGCGAACAGGGCCAGCGCCAAGGCCAGCCACCCGATACTGCGCTTCCGCGCGTTCTGCCGTGCTAACGAGTAACGAGAAACCGTCCCGCTCATGACACGCTCCAAAGCTTTCCTGCCGTCACCGAACTCTGTCCCCTGACCGCAGCGCCCGTTCCCGACCGCAACCCTGCCGCAAACCCTCTCCGTCAAAACTCTGGCTACTCTCTCCGGCTTGCCGCGTTGCCGGTCGGCGCGCGCTGGCGGCGTTGCCTGTAAGCGTGCTGGCGTCCCGCGCCGGCTCCACTCAGGCTAAGACCTACTTGGCTGCTTCCTCCATTTTTCTGCTTGCCTCCGCTGTAGCCGGCCGGCTAGCGCCTGCTACACTACTAGTGACCCGCTTGGCGGCTGCGCTCCATCCGGTAAACACCGGCGCTCCGCCCTGGGTCGAGGACGGAGCAGCCTGTGCGGGGATGGAGGACGGCACGGCGAAAGGCGGGGGCGTCCCCCGAACCTCTCGGCCATGCGCGATACAGTCCGCTTGTTCCTGTGCCTTTTCACACACAGTGAGCGCAACAGGATACTGGTTCATACTATGTGCTGTCCTACCGTCCTTCATCAGTTGCGTTTGCATCTAATGACATACACAGATAATACACAACGCACAAAAGCAGTGCAAGCGGTTTTGGCAAGAAAATGGGAGAAAATCCGAGAAAACCTGGAAAAACCGAGAAAATTGGGTATATCCCACCCTGCGCGCCCCCCTCACCCCGGCCCTCTCCCTGGGGGAGAGGGAGTAAAAGGAGCGCCTCCTGTCCCCTCTCCCTGGGGGAGAGGGAGTAAAAGGAGTGCCTCCTGTCCCCTCTCCCTGGGGGAGAGCTGACAGGGGTAGGCATTCTACATCCGACTTCACGTGTCATTCCGAGCGGAGCGCAGCGGAGAGAGGAATCTAAGGCTTTCGCTGCAAAAACGTCGGTCCTAGATTCCTCGCTCCGCTCGGAATGACACTTGCCTACCCCTGTCAGCTGGGGGAGAGGGAGTTAAAGGAGCGCCTCCTGTCCCCTCTCCCTGGGGGAGAGGGTTAGGGTGAGGGGGAGATTACGCGAGGGGGTTCAGGGGCGCGGCGGCATGGGGGGGGGGGGGGGAGTGCGGCACGCGAAGAGAGGCCGTCCCGCGGATGTGTCTCCGCGGGACGGCCTCATCGCTTCTTCTCTACGTACGCCGTCGGCCAACCTCTTCTTCTGTGCGGACGCCGTCACCCTACGTCCGGCGGCCCGGCGTTACCTGGAGCGAGGCTCCTCTCCCCAGACCCAACAACTTGGGTAGTCGCCCTGCGGCGCCGTCCCGCTGCTGGGGAGCGGCTCGCCAATGTTGATATTCTTGAAGTAGCCCGCATTGGCCGCCGTCACGTTGCACCAGTAGTACCCCAGCGACTGGAACGTGCCTTCGTCCGGTATGTGACGCCACACCAGGTTGCCCACGTGGCGGAAGATGCGGTCGTCCTGGCCGTCGAAGCGCCGCACCATCTGCCCCAGAGCCGGGAACTGGTCGTCCAGCGGTATCGACACCACCACGCAGACCGGCACCGTGTACTTCGTGTTCACCTCTGCCCAGGGGATTTCACGGATCAACGGGTCGTCCGGATCCACCCACACCCGCACCACGCGGCCGTCGGCCTCGTAGCGCACCACGCTATAGGTCTGACCCAGGTCGCCGTCCCGGATGAAGCCCGCCACCACAATCTTGCTGCCGTCGGCCGAGATGGAGCCTATCTCGATGTCCAGGTCCGCTCCGCCGTCGTGCCGGTCCACGTGCATCGTCTTCCCAAAGTCATAGGCTGTCGCGCACGCGCTCTTGCCCAAGACGACGGGGGAATTCGGCCCCGGCACGTGCGGCGCCGAGGGGTCTAGCACCGGCGTCGGCGTTGCTTGCACGTTCGGCGCTACATACAGATCCGTCCTGCCCCGGCCCATCGTCGACCATCCGCTCTCGCCCTCGTCGTTCCAGGCCTTCACCTGCACCTCATACGTGGTGTCCTCGGACAGGCCGGTCAGCGTCGTGCTCGTGCCCGTCCCGCTGAACGACGCGTCCATCCACGTGCCGGAGTTCTCTATGCGGTACCGCACGTCGTAGTCGGTGATCGGCGGCTTGCCCGTCATGTCCGGCGCTTTCCACTTCACGTTCAGCTTCCTCCTCGGCGACGTGTCGTGCCCCGACACCGCCGGCGCGTCCGGCGCGTCCGGCGGCTCATCCACGTCCGTCACGTTGATCGTCACCGCAATCGTCGCGTCGATCGCCGTGTCCGCGTTGCCTTGAGAGTCCTTGCCGTCGCTCACGCCTACCGTCACGCTGTACGAGGTCTTCGCCTCGTAGTCGGGAACGTCCTTCACCTGTATCTGGCCGGTGGACGCTACGATTGTAAACGAGTCCGCGTCCGTCCCCGCCAGCGAATAGGTCAGCGTGTCGCCGTCTACGTCCGTAGCGGCCACCGCCGCGCCCACGTTCGTCCCTACCGGCGAGTTCTCGGCGATGCTGCGCGTGGTTGACGTCCCATCCGTAAATTCCGGCTTTTCGTTCACGTCCGTCACGTTGATCGTCACCGGTATCACGTAACTACCGGGATTGTTCGGCGACACCGATGCGCCCTGGGCGCCTTGGCTCTGGCTCTGCGCCGCCGCGACCGTCACGATTACGCTGTACGAATTCTTGGTCTCGTAGTCCAGCACCGTCCCTGTACCCACGCTTATCTGACCCGTCCCGCTATCGATGCTGAACTTGCCGGCGTCCGTGCCGCTCATCGTGTGCGTCAAGGTATAGTTGTTCGGATTGGAACTGGCCGTCACCGCCGCCCCTACCGCCGTACCCGCCGGTGAATTCTCGGCGATGTTGCGCGTGATCGCGTCCCCGTCGGTTATGGCCGAGCCCGAATCCGACCAGGGCCCGGCGCCCTCATCGTTCGTGGCCCGCACCTGCACCTCGTAGGTCTTGCCCGCGGTCAGGCCGCTCAGCGTCAGGCTCGTGCCCGTCCCGCTGTGCCAGGCGTCCGTCCAGTTAGCAGCGCCCACCTGCCGATACTGCACGTCGTAGTCGCTGATCGCCGGCTTGCCCGTCATGTCCGGCGCCGTCCAACTCACGTCCAGCTTGGTTTCCGGCGAGGTGGAATGGATGGTCACCGTCGGCGCGGCCGGCTTGCCCGGCGGCTCGTTCACGTCCGTGACGTTGATCGTCACCGCGATCGTGTCGTCGATCACCGTGTCCGCCGTGCCGCTCGCATTCTTCTTATCGCTCACGTTCACCGTCACGCTGTACGAGGTCTTCGCCTCATAGTCGGGCACGTAGCCCGTCTTCACCGTGATCTGGCCCGTGCCCGACCCAATGTCGAACTTAGCCGCGTCGGTTCCCGTCAGCGAATACTCCAGCGTATCGCCGTCCACGTCGCTCGCCGTCACCACGGCCCCCACGTTCGTACCCACCGCCGAGTTCTCGGCGATGCTCCGCGTGGCCGTGTCGTCGGTAAACTCCGGCGCTTCATTCACGTCCGTCACGTTGATCGTCACCGGGATCACGTAGTTACCCGGATTGTTCGGCGTCACCGACGCGCCCTGGGCGCCGCCGCCCGAGGCCGCCGCTATCGTCACGATCACGCTGTACGAATTCTTCGTCTCGTAGTCCAGGTTCGTGCCCGTCTTTACCTTTATCTGGCCGCTGCCGCTCTCAATCGTGAACTTGCCGGCGTCCGTGCCGCTCAAACTGTGCGTCAGGGTATAGCCGTTCGGGTTGGAACTCGCCGTTACCGCCGCGCCCACGTTCGTGCCCGCCGCAGAGTTCTCCGGCACACTGCGGCTCACCGCGTTCGCGTCGGTAATCGCCGTGCCAGAATCCGACCAGGGGCTCGTCCCTTCATCATTCGTGGCCCGCACCTGCACCTCATAGCTCTTGCCGGACGTCAAGCCCGTCAGCGTCGTGCTCGTGCCCGCGCCTGTGAACGAGGCGTCCGTCCAGTTCGCGTCACCGTGCTTCCGGTACTGCACATCGTAGTCGGTTATGGCCGGCTTGCCGGTCATCGTCGGCGCCGTCCAACTCACGTCCAGCTTCGTTTCCGGAGAGGCGGCGTTGACCGCCACCCTCGGCGCGGCCGGCTTGGCCGGCGGTTCGTTCACGTCCGTTACGTTGATCGTCACCGCGATCGTGTCGTCGATCGCCGTGTCCGCCGTGCCGTCCGCCTTCTTCTTATCGGTCGCGTTCACCGTCACGCTGTACGAGGTCTTGCTCTCGTAGTCCAGCGTCGTGCCCGTGCCCACGCTGATCTGGCCCGTCGCGCTATCGATGCTGAACTTGGCCGCGTCGGTTCCCGTCAGCGAATAGGTAATCGTATCGCCCTCAGGGTCGGTCGCCGTCACTACCGCGCCCACGTTCGTCCCCACCGCCGAGTTCTCGGCGATGCTCCGCGTGGCCGTGTCGTCGGAAAACTCCGGCCCTTCATTCACGTCCGTCACATTGATCGTCACCGGTATCACGTAGTTGCCGGGATTGTTCGGCGACACCGACGCGCCCTGGGCGCCGCCGCCGCTACTCGCCGCCGCTACCGTCACCGTCACGCTGTAACTCGTCTTCGTCTCGTAGTCCAGAGTCGTACCCGTACCCACGCTGATCTGACCCGTCCCGCTATCGATGCTGAACTTCCCGGCGTCCGTCCCACTCATCGTGTGCGTCAAGGTGTAGTTGTTCGGATTGGACGTCGCCGTTACCGCCGCGCCTACCGCCGTGCCCGCCGCCGAGTTCTCGGCGATGCTGCGGCTCACCGCGTTCCCGTCGGTAATCGCCGTGCCCGAATCCGACCAGGGGCTCGTCCCTTCATCATTCGTGGCGCGCACCTGCACCTCGTAGGTCTTGCCCGCCGTCAGGCTGCTCAACGTCAGGCTCGTGCCCGTTCCGCTGTGCGAGGCGTCCGTCCAGCTAGCAGCGCCCACCTGCCGGTACTGCACGTCGTAGTCGCTGATGGCCGGCTTGCCGGTCATGTCCGGCGCCGTCCAGCTTACGTCCAGCTTCGACGTGGGCGAGGTGGAATGGATCGTCACCGTCGGCGCGGCCGGCTTGGCCGGCGGCTCGTTCACGTCCGTCACGTTGATCGTCACCGCAATCGTATCGTCGATTACCGTGTCCGCCGTGCCGCTCGCGTTCTTCTTGTCGCTCACGTTCACCGTCACGCTGTACGAGGTCTTTGCCTCGTAGTCGGGCACGTAGCCCGTCTTCACCGTGATCTGGCCCGTGCCCGACCCAATGTCGAACTTCCCGGCGTCGGTGCCCGTCAGCGAATACTCCAGCGTGTCGCCGTCCACGTCGCTCGCCGTCACTACCGCGCCCACGTTCGTCCCTACCGCCGAATTCTCGGCGATGCTCCGCGTGGCCGTGTCGTCGGTAAACTCCGGCTTTTCGTTCACGTCGGTCACGTTGATCGTCACCGGTATCACGTAATTGCCGGGATTGTTGGGCGCCACCGACGACTCGCTTGCGCCTTGGGTCTGCGCCACCGCCGCCTTCACCGTCACCGTCACGCTGTAGCTCTTCTTCGTCTCGTAGTCCAGGTTCGTGCCCGTCTTCACCTTTATCTGCCCGGTCCCGCTCTCGATCGTAAAGCTGCCGGCGTCCGTTCCGCTCAGACTGTGCGTCAAGGTGTAGCTGTTCGGGTTGGAACTCGCCGTTACCGCGGCCCCTACGGCCGTCCCCGCCGGCGAATTCTCCGCGATGCTGCGGGTCACCGCGCTGCCGTCGGTGATCGCCGTGCCCGAATCCGACCAGGCGCTCGTCCCTTCGTCGTTCGTGGCCCGCACCTGCACCTCGTAGCTCTTGCTCGCGGTCAGGCTGCTCAGGGTCGTGCTCGTGCCCGTGCCCGTGAACGAAGCGTCCGTCCAGTTAGTAGCGCCCACCTGCCGGTACTGCACGTCGTAGTCGGTTATCGCCGGCTTGCCGGTCATGTCCGGCGCCGTCCAACTCGCGTCCAGCTTGCTGGTCGGCGTCGTGCTGTTCACCGACACCGACGGCGCGGCCGGCTTGGCCGGCGGCTCGTTCACGTCCGTCACGTTGATGGTTACGGTGACGGTGTCGTCGATGCTGTTGTCGTCATCGTTCATGCTGTCCTTGCCGTCGGTTACGTTCACCGTCACGGTGTACGAGGTCTTGGATTCGTAGTTCAGGGCCGACTTGACTTGTATTTGTCCGGTGGTTGATACGATGTCGAAGTCGCTGGCGTTGGTTCCCGTAAGCGAGTAGGTCAACGCGGCCTGGCCGGCGCTGGCGGTAACCGCCGTGCCGATGTTGGTGCCCGCCGCCGAGTTTTCGGCGATGCTGCGGGTTAGCGGGCCAGTCGGAAACTGGGGCGTTTCGTTCACGTCGGTTACGTCGATGGTTACCGGGATGACGTAATCGCCCGTCCCGTTGGGGCTGAGGCCGGTGCTGCCGGTGCCGGTGCCGCTGCCCCCGGAGGCCGTCATGGTGACGATGACGCTGTAAGACGACTTGGTTTCGTAGTCCAGGTTGGTTCCCGACTTCACCGTGATTTGCCCGGTGGACGAGTTGATGTTGAAACTGCTGGCGTCGGTTCCGCTCAGCGCGTAGCTCAGGGTGTAGCCGTTGGGGTTGGAATCGGCATCCACTGCCGCGCCCACGTTGGTGTTCGCCGCCGAGTTCTCGGCGATGTCGCGCGTCTGCGTGGTGTACTGGGTGGTGCCGGTGCCGGAGGCGGACCAGGCGCCGGTGCCCTCGCCGTCGATGGCCCGCACCTGCACGTCGTAGCTTTTGCCGGCGGTGCGCCAGTTCAGTTCCTTGCTGGTTCCCGTGCCGCTGAAACTCAGGCTCGTCCAACTGCTGGCCCCGGTCAGCCTGTGCTGTATATTGTAGCCGGTGATGCCGTTGGGGTGGGTAGAGGTCGGGGCCGTCCAGGACACAAGCAGCTGGACGGTCGGATTTGAGGAGTCCGCTGCCACCGTGGGCGCGTTCATGGACGGCGGGCCCACGTTGTTGATGTTGATTGTCACGCTGCGGGCAGAATCGTTGGTGTGGCTGGTGCCATCCACTGTTTTGGATGCCTTGTACTTGACCGTGCCGCTGTAGCTGGTCTTGGTCTCGTAGTCCAGGCTCGCCCCGGACTTCACCTCGATCAGGCCGCTGCTGCTGTTAATGGTGAAAGCGTTGGCGGCATCCCCTTCGATGGTATAGCTGCTGGCCGCGGCGTTACCATTACCTTTTCTGCCCACCGAGCCCACGTCGGTGCCGGCGGCGGAGTTCTCGTTCACCGACAGGGCGGTGGTGCAGGTCATCTTGTACTGCCAGGTGAAGTTCGCGGAGAGGCCGCCGGGGTCCGTTGCCGTGGTGGTTATGGTTATCCAGGTGTCGGCGGGGTGGTTGGCGCGAATCCTGACCGGGGTGTTCTGCGTGATGGCTGCCAGCCCGGGATGCGAGCTGGTCGACGTGATGGTAAGCGTGTCGCCGTCCGGGTCACTGAAATAGCTATTCTCGCCGGATGGGTACGACACCCCGTGGTTGTGGTAGCACTCGTTGTCACTGCCTGGGGGGTCACTCGAGGGCGATATCCGGTGATGGGTATTGTGGGTGGTGGCTATCGTTTGGGGCGCTTGGTTTGCCGCCGCCTGGGCGTATTCCGAGGCCTCCCGCAGGTTGAACATGATGGAAGCGGTGTCCGTGCCGTCGGTAGCCGTGTACGTCAGGGCAACCGTGCCCTTGGCCTCCGTAGGCGTGCCGCTGATGGTGCGCGCCGAGGCGTCGAAGCTCAGTCCCGCGGGCAGCGTCCCGGAGAGGCTGTAGGTGAGCGCGCCGCTGCCGCCGCTGGCCTCAGGCAGGTTCAGCGTAACGAAGGCGACGTCCTTGGTGTAGTCCTGGTCGGCAATGTCGTTGACGCTGAAGCTGAGGTCCGCCGGGGCCGGTGTCGCGGTCGGTTGGATGGAGGGCTGGTCGGCCGGTATGAGGCTGGAATCCGTCCAGCCGCTGGCGCCGCCGGCGTTCACCGCCTGCACGGAGACGTAGTAGTCTTTGCTATCGTCCACGTTCTTGAGCGTCACGCTCGTGCCGCTCACGTCGCTCGCGCCGCGGTTCCAGCTAGTCCTGTTATCGTCCGTCCAATTGACGTTGTAGCCGGTCGCGCCATCTACGGCGCTCCAACTGACCGTCAGCGTCCCGCTGCCCCGGGTGGCTTTCACGCCGTTTGGCGCTTGCGGCGCCGGCACAGGCGTCGGGGTCGCCTTGGGTTCCGGAGTCGGCTCAGGGGTCGGCGTTGCGGTGGGCTCAGGGGTCGGTGTGGCCGTGGGTTCAGGCGTCGGTTCCGGCGTCGGTATCGCTGTCGGTTCCGGGGTCGGCGTGGCCGTTGGTTCAGGCGTCGGTATCGCTGTCGGTTCCGGCGTCGGTGTGGCCGTGGGTTCCGGCGTCGGTGTGGCCGTGGGTTCCGGCGTCGGTGTGGCCGTCGGTTCCGGCGTCGGTGTGGCTGTCGGTTCAGGCGTTGGCGTTGGAACCGGCTTAGGTGTGGGGGTCGCTTCCGGTCGCGTCTGGACGGACTCGGACTCCGCCCAACCGCTTACGCCCGCCGCCTGCGCGGAGGCAATGGGAGAAATGAGAAAACTTACCGTGAACAGGGCCAGCGCCAAGGCCAGCCATCCGATATTGCGCTTGCGCGCGTTCTGCCGTCCTACCGAAACCGTCCCGCTCATGACACGCTCCATAGCTGTCCTGCTACTACCGAACTCTATCCCCTACCGCCGCGTTCGCTCTCGACCGCAATCCCGCTGGCAAGCCCTCTCGCAATCTGCTGCTTCGCTTCGGCTTGCCGCGCTCTCCGGCCGGCGCGCGCTGGCGGCGCTACCTGCGAGCGTGCCGTCCTTTTCCGCGGCAACGCTCCGCCATTCCTGCTTACGTCCGCTCCGTCATCAAGTGGCCTCGCGGACTCACCTCTGTAGCCGGCTGGCTAGCGCCGGCTGCTTCCTTGCCTATGCTCATGCTCGATGCCGCGTCCGTTCTCCAACCGCCAAACACTGGCGCTCCGTCCTGGCCAGAGGACGGAGCAGCCCGTGCGGGGATGGAGGACGGCAAGGCGAGAGGCGGGAGCGGTGTCCCGATCCTCTCGGCCATGCGCGATATAATCTTGTTGCCCATCTGTTGCTTGCGCTGTACTGTAGCGCATCGGATACTGTTCACTCTAATGTGCTTTCGTACCATCATGAATTAGTTTCACAGCCCAACTATTTTCACTAGACAAAATATCATGCAGGAAAAGATAGTGCAAGGGATTTGAGGGCGAAAATCAGAGAAAATTCGAGAAAACTGGAGAAAATCGGGGGAATCCGATCCGCTCCCGCTCTCCGCCCCCGCGCGGGACTGCCAGGGGTAGGCAAGTGTCATTCCGAGCGGAGCGTCGAACAGGGTTCGCGGAATCTAGAACCGATGTCTTTGCAGCGAAAGCCTTAGATTCCGCGCTCTTAGCGACTCTCCGCTGCGCTCCGCTCGGAATGACACGTGAAGTCGGATGTGGAATGCCTACCCCTGTCAGTCCCGCGCGGGGGATAACGGCCCCCACCGCGGCCAACGGCGGACGCGCGGCGAGATGCGGCCGCCACTCTAAATGCTGTTCTCTTAATTAAAGGAAGCGCTGGCTCACCCCGGGCGTTCGTGACGCGCCATTGCGCCTACTGCCGCCGGGGGAGACCTTTGGGTGAATTTGCCAGGCGGTTGGCAGTGTAGGAGCAGCGCGGCGGGGTAGGCCGCGCTTCATTCTGACACGCCGACTCTCGTGTGGTAGCATGACTACGCGCGGCGGACGGCACGGCTCCGGGGCGCGCGCCCGGGGCTGCCGCCGCCAGGAAGGGGCGCCGGCGAGCGCAACCGCCGCGCTCCGCGCCAGCAAAGCAAACACGCCACGTGAACTACAATTTGCAGACACTCCGAGGGGACGTCTTTGGCGGCGTCACGGCGGCGGTCGTGGGACTGCCGGTGTCGTTGGCCTTTGGCGTGGCCTCCGGCCTGGGGGCGCTGGCGGGCATCTACGGCGCGATCGCGGTCGGCTTCTTCGCGGCGGTCTTTGGCGGCACGCGCTCGCAGATTTCCGGTCCCACCGGCCCCATGGCCGTGGCAATGGCGGTGATCGTCACCACCCACGCCGACACTCTGGCCGAGGCCTTCACCATCGTCATCCTGGCGGGCCTGATTCAAATCCTGCTGGGCGTGCTGCGCATTGGCCGCTTCGTGGCCTTTACGCCCTATTCGGTGATTTCCGGCTTCATGTCCGGCATCGGCATCATCATCATGCTCTTGCAGACCCTGCCGTTTCTGGGCGCGGCGGGCGCAACGGGCGGGCCGGTGGGCGTGGTGCGCGCCTGGCCGCAGGCGCTCGGCAACGTAAACTTCAGCGCGTTCGCCATTGCCGCCGTAACGCTGGTGGTGGGCATCCTGTGGCCCCAGCAGTTGCGGCGCTACTTTCCGCCCACGCTGGCGGCGCTGGTGGCGGGCACACTGCTGGGCGTGCTGTGGCTGACCGGCGTGCCGGTGATTGGCGAGGTGCCCACGGGTCTGCCGGAGATCGCGTTGCCGATGCTCTCCCTGGGCCTGCTGGTGAAGGCCATCCAGCCCGCCCTGATCCTGGCGCTGCTCGGCTCGATCGACAGCCTGCTCACCTCCCTGATCGCCGACGCCATAACGCGCACGCGCCACAATCCGAACCGCGAACTGGTCGGGCAGGGCATCGGCAATATGGTGGCCGGGTTCATTGGCGGCCTGCCGGGGGCCGGGGCCACCATGGGAACGGTGGTGAACATCCGCGCCGGCGGCCAGACGCAGGTATCCGGCGCGCTGCGGGCGGCCATCCTGCTGGCGCTGGTGCTGGGCCTGGGCCGGTACGTGGAGGCGATTCCCCACGCGGTGCTGGCCGGTATATTAATGAAGGTCGGCTGGGACATCGTGGACTGGCGGTTCATCACGCGCATCCACCGGGTGCAGCGCGAGCACCTGCTGGTGATGCTGATTACGATGGGGCTGACCGTATTCGTGGATCTGGTTACCGCCGTGGCCATCGGCCTGATCGCCGCGGGCATGGCGAGCGCGCGCCAGTTCGAGCGCCTGGAACTGGATCGCGTGGTCTCCGCGCCGCTGCTGGACCAGAGTTTCCTGGGGAGTGAGGAAGAAGTGGCAGCGGCGGACACGTTCTCGGCGCGGGTGGGCCTGGTGGCGCTGCGCGGCAGTTTCTCCGTCGCCTCCTCGAATAAGCTGATCAACACCATCAGCGTGGACATCCGCGACCACGAGGTGGTGATCCTGGACTTCTCGGAGACGGTCTACATGGACGACAGCGCGGCGCTGGTGGTGGAACAGATGATCGACACCGCCAAAGCGGAAGAGACCGAGTGCATTATCATGAGCCTCACCGGCCAACCCGCCTCTTCTTTGGGCGCGCTCAACGTCCTGCAGCACGTTCCCGCCGCTCAGTTCGCTACAAGCCTCGACGAGGCGAAGGCAATCGCCCAACGGCTGCTGGAGCGGTAAGCGAGCCGGCGATAGCGGTAGCGCGCGGCGAAAAGGGAGCGTCCGGCGGCGCGCGCCTCTTATCCCCTCTCCTGGGGGAGAGGGAGTTTGAGCACGCGCCTCTTGTCCCCTCTCCTGGGCTGACAGGGGTAGGCACTCTTGAATCGGCTTAACGTGTCATTTGTATAGTTGTAAAAGGCGGAGAAATAGGGGAGGGTGACGAGGAAGGGCGAGGGGCGCATCGCTTGTCATTCCGAGCGGAGCGCAGCGGAGAGAGGAATCTAGAGCGGAGAGCCGCAAATCCAGCAGTTCTAGATTCCTCGCTCCGCTCGGAATGACAGTTGCCTACCCCTGTCAGCTCTCCTGGGGGAGAGGGAGTCTGGGCACGCGCCTCTTATCCCCTCTCCTGGGGGAGAGGGTTAGGGTGAGGGGGGAGATTTCGCGGCGAACCATATCCAATTCTTGCGAGATAGGGCGGAACCGACGAGGATTCCCCCCCACCCCGGCCCTCTCCCCAGGGAGAGGGAGTCTGGGCACGCGCCTCTTGTCCTCTCTCCCTGGGGAGACCATTGCGTAACCCCTTCCCCATTGGGGGGAAGGTTGGGATGGGGGGTGAAATGGATTGACATCATGCAATCTGTAGGTGTAACACCGCTCTGGATTCCGGTTTTCACCGGAATGACGGAGTTATGCAAAGGTCTCCTGGGGGAGAGGGAGTCTGAGCGCGCGCCGACCTATGGTACGCAGCCGACCTATGTTGCGCAAAAGTCACCATGTTACGCAAAGGTCTCCATTGAGAGCAAGAGGACGTACGCCTCAACACTGGAGTGAGCGACCAATGCGGAAATACGCCACGTTTGCCATCCTGGCGCTGCTCGCGCTGGCGCTCGCCGGCTGCGGCGACGGCCCGGAGGAGATTCTCTATCTCGATAAGGAATGCCCCCGGGAAGCCGCGTCCGCCGCCGCATCCTCCCCGGCAGCGGCGGAGAATCTGCCCGCGCCGGACAGCTTCGTGGCGATTGTGCCCAAGCGACTGCGCCGGGGCTACACCGAGCAAATCTCCGTATCGCTCTTCAAGGGCGACCGTCCCGCCGCGGGCAACGTCTGGGTGACGCTCCTCGACGGCGGCACGATTGTCCAAACGGTTAACGCAAAGGTGGACGGGACGGCCAACGTCATGCTGCCCGTGCCGCGGGTGGAGCGTTCGCAACTCCAGGTGTCCGTGCGGGTGGAGAACGTGCCGGAGGCCCGCGCGGCGTTCGTGGCGGTCGTGGACGGCCTGCTCCTCTTCGTCGAGACCGACAAGCCCATCTACCAACCCGGCCAGACTATTCCCGTGCGCCTGATGACCTTGGACGCGGCGCTCAAGCCCTGGCCTGCCGCCGCCACTATCGAAATGCGGGACGCCAAAGGCATCAAAGTGTTTCGAAAAGCGGTTGACACCGATGCGTACGGCATGGCGACGCTGGACCTGCCGCTCTCGGTGGAACCGAACCTGGGGGTGTGGAAACTCACCGCGCTGGCGGGCGACCAGGAAACCCAACTGGACGTGCGCGTCGAGCGGTACGCGCTGCCCAAGTACGAGGTGAACGTGACCACCGCGAGCGACTGGGTGCTGGCCGGCGATCCGCTCACGGGGACGGTGTCCGGCGAATACGCCTTTGGCAAGCCGGTGGTGGGCGAGGTTGAAATCGTGGCGTCGCGCTACGTCGGCCGGTGGGAAGAGTACGCCCGGTTCAGCGCGCCCATCGACGGCGAGGCGCGTTTCGAGTTGCCGCCGGTGGGATACGTGGCCGGCGTGCCCCAGGCGGGCGGGCAGGGCAACGTCTCGCTGGAGGTGACCGTGCGCGAGAAGAGCACCGGCTACGCGGAGAAGACCACCAAGTTGCTTACCGTTGCGGAAACGGCCGCGACGCTCACGGTGATACCGGAAAGCCGCATTCTGAAGCCCTGTTTGCCGCTGAGTTACCTCATCATCGCCCAGGCGCCCGACGGCGCGCCAATTGACACTGACGTTGTGGTGAGTTTCGATTACCTAACCCCGTCTTTCCGGGTGGGTTCCTCCGAGACAGTCAGGGTAGCGACCGAAAACGGTAAAGCAATCATCCGCGCCACCGCGCCCGCGTACGCCGCTGCCGTTAAGGTGTATGCGCGGAGTACGCACGCTCGTGGCTTCCTCGCACTGGAATCAGGTCACTCGCCCTCCGACAGTTTCATTCACCTCGAGCAGGTGACGCAAAGCGACATCGGGGTCGGCGATACCGTGCAGTTCCGCGTCAATGCCACCCGTGAAGCGCGCAACTTCTACTACGAGGTGCTCTCCAGAGGCGCGGTGGTCTTTACGGACGTGAGTTCCGGCCCGGACATATCCTTTACGGCAACGCAGTTGATGGCGCCGTCCGCGCGCCTGCTGGTGTATCAGATTCTGCCGAATAACGAGATTGCCGCCGACTACCTGCCGTTCAGCGTGGAAGCGGCGTATGCGCACGACGTGCGGGTCGGCTTTAGCGAGGAGGAGGTCAGGCCGGGCGATTCCGTTGACATCGATGTCCAAACGGAAGGCGAGTCCCGCGTGGGGCTGGTGGCCGTTGACCGGTCGGTCTTCATCCTGGCCGAAAACCGGCTGAACCTCCAGCAGATCTTCAATGAACTGGAACGCCTCTACCAGGAGCCGCAAGCGGAACTCCACGAAATCGACTTCTCGTACACCATCGACACGCGCGGCGCCTCCGATACCTTCACAGCCGCCGGCACGGTCGTGCTGACCAACAAGAACGTGCCGGCAGGCGAGAGGCACTACGCCCCGGTGGATGAAAGCGCGGCAGCGGAGGAGGCAGAGATGGCAGTGGCGCAGGAAATGGCGTCTGAGCCCGTATCCGCCGCAGCCGCCGCACCCGAAAACCTCGCGGAAGTCCGGCGCGTGCGCCAGTTCTTCCCCGAAACCTGGATTTGGCAGGACGTTCAAACCGACGCGAACGGCCGCGCCGCGCTGACGGTGGAAGCGCCCGACAGCATCACCACCTGGGCGCTGCGCGGCGTCGGCATCTCCAAGGAGCGCGGCCTGGGCATGGGCGAGGACACGCTGCGGGTCTTCCAGCCCTTCTTCCTGACCGTGGACCTGCCGGTTTCCGCCATCCGGGGCGAAGAATTGCCGGTCAAGATCGCGCTCTTCAATTACCGTGAGACCGCTCAGGAGTTCTTCGTGGAGATCGAGGAAGCCGAATGGTTCGACCTGCTGGACGAGCCGGTCAAGTCGGTAACCGTCGCCGCCAACGATATCGGCGGCGTTGCGTTCATGATCCGGCCCACGGGACTGGGCGGCAATCCCATCAAAATCACGGCGCGCAGCGCGGAGACCGCGGACGCCGTCATCAGGAACCTGCGCGTGGAGCCGGAGGGCATCCCCGTGGAAGTCGTCGGCAACCACCTCCTGACGGGCGTGTTCCGCCATGAGTTCCTGCCGGACGTGCCCTTCGGCGCCATCGCCGGTTCCGCCCGCGCGTACGTGGCGCTGACCGGCAGCCTGATGACCCAGAGCATCGAGGGTCTCGATCAACTCTTGCAGATGCCGTTCGGCTGCGGCGAGCAGAACATGATCCTGTTCGCGCCGAACGTGTACGTCACGCGCTATTTAAAGGAAACCGCGCAACTCAAGCCCGAAATCATGGCCAAGGCCGAACACCTCATGCTGGTCGGCTACCAGCGTGAACTGACGTACATGCGGCGCGACGGCAGCTTTTCCGCGTTCGGCGATAGCGACGCCCAAGGCAGCCTGTGGCTGACGGCGTTCGTGCTCAAGACCTTCGCCGAGTCGCGGGAGATCATCTACATCGACCCAACAGTATTAGACCGCGCGTCATCCTGGATCGTGGAACATCAACTGAGCGACGGCTCGTTCGAGAACGTCGGCTTCCTGCACCACCAGGAACTGCTGGGCGGCTTGCAAGGGCGGGACGCGCTGACGGCCTACGTGGCGATCGCGCTGCTGGAAGCCGGGCGCGACTTTGGGGCCGCGCGCGCTATGCATTACCTGGAAAGCCGGCTGGAAGGCATCCAGGACCCGTACACCATGGCCATCACGGCCTATGCTCTGCAACTGGACGGCAGCGGCCTGCGCGCCGAAGCGCACGCCAAGCTGATGTCCATGGCTAATGAAGACGCCACCGGCGGCCTCTACTGGGGCGGCGGGCTGGGACACCACAGCGCCGCCGTGGAGACAACCGGGTATGCGCTGCTCGCTCTGATGGCCCACGACGACCTGGCAAACGCCGCGCAAGCGGCCAAGTGGCTGGCCGGCCAGCGCAACGCCCTGGGCGGCTTTGGCTCCACCCAGGATACGGTGGTCGGCCTCCAGGCGCTCGCGGCCTACTCCACGCGGGTGCGCGCGGACGTGGACATGACCGTGCGCATGGCAAGCGGCGAGTGGCGCAAAGTGGTGCGCATCACGCCGGAGAACGCCGACGTGCTGCAAATCGTGCAGGTCCCGCTCGACACGCAACTGGTCATCACGTCCGCGGGCCGGGGCACGGTGGTGCTCCAGTCCGTCCTGCGCTACAACATGCCCGAGAGGGAGACCGAGGTTCCGGACGTGTTCGAGATTACGGTGGACTACGGCACCGAACACGTCGCGGTGGATGATCTCATCACCGTGCACACCAGCGTCACCTTCAATCCTCCCGAGGCAATCGAAGCCGGCATGGTGGTGCTCGACGTGGCCGTGCCGACGGGATTCGAGCCGGTGCGCGAGACAATCGCGGCCTTGGTTGAAGAGTACGCCGACTTCAAGCGGTTCGAGATCGCCGGGCGCAAGGTGATTCTCTACATCGACAACCTGCACGCCGGACAAACCGTCAGCTTTGCCTTCCAGGCGCGCGCCAAGTACCCGGTGCGGGCGAAAGAGGTTGTGTCCCAGGTGTACTCCTATTACCGTCCCGAGCATCGCGGCGAAACGCTCGGCGGCGCACTGATCGTGACGGAATGAATTCTGAAGCGAGAATCAACATTCGAAAGGCCAATCCGGCTGATGCCGGTGCCATCGCGCGCGTGCACGTTGACACGCGGCGAACTTCATATGCCGGCATACTTACAGACGAGAACTTAGCTGATTTCTCGTATGCGGATAGCGAGCAGATTTGGAATGAGGCTCTCAAGAAAGACCAGCCCGCTACGAGCATGCTTGTTGCTGAAACCCAAGAGGCTGAGGTCATTGGCTTCGCGCTTGGAATTCCGGAACGAGAAGGCAGCCAAGTCTACCGTGGGGAAATTGTCGCCATCTACGTTCTTGACCAGTATCAGCGCCTTGGGGTCGGTCGACGTCTCTTCTCAGCAGTAGCCCAGCACTTTCTTAGGCACGGAATTGACTCGATGCTATTGTGGGTATTCAAGGACAACCATCCGGCCCGCCGCGTCTACGAATCGATGGGAGGCGCATATCTCGATCAAAAGACTGTCACGATCAGCGGTACAGATCTTGTGATGGTGTCCTACGGCTGGAAGGACATAGCCCATCTGGTTACCGCGTGAACGGGAATCTGGTCTGGATCATTGATTATCGGTACTGTAAGTAGATGAAAGTAACATGAAGATTCGCATACGCAAGGCAACCCCGTCGGACGCCAACGGCATAGCGAGGGTGCACGTGGACACGTGGCGGTCTACGTATGCCGGCATATTGCCGGCCGAGTTCTTGGCCAGCCTCGCGTATGCGGATAGCGAGTCCAATTGGAGTCAAGCGCTTACGGCAAACCGGCCGGACACCTGCATGGTCGTGGCGGAGACCGCTGCGGGCGAGGTCGTAGGCTTCGCCTTTGGCGCGCCGGAGCGTGAAGGCAATCCGGTATACCGCGGTGAGGTTTTCGCCCTATACGTCCTGGCGGCGTACCAGCGCAAGGGCGTCGGACAGCGACTCTTGGCGGGCGTCGCCCGGCGGCTGCGCGCGGCGAGCATGGAATCCATGCTGCTGTGGGTCTTGCGGGACAACCACGCGGCGCGCCGCTTCTACGCAGCGCTGGGCGGCGAATTCGTCGCTGAGAAGGCCATCACCATCGGCGGCACGGCTCTCGTAGAAGTGGCATACGGCTGGAGAGACACGGCAGCGCTCGTTTTCGAGCACGACACGTGCGCTTGAGCAAGCGCGGGCAAATCGACGCAGCGCGCGCAGAGCGGGCCAGGCTCCCGTTGTTCGCAGGGGCCGTCAGCGCGAGCCATCGACGGTCACGGTCAGGATGTCCAGGCCGTGGTACTTCTGGTGGCGCACGGAAGAAGCGTAGTGCCAGAGCAGCCGGAACGAGACCTCGCGCTCGTCCGGGGCGGGCGGCAGTTCGTTGAGGTAGTCCAGGTGGTCTTCCAGGTTTTCGCCCTCCAGTGAGGTTACGAACTCCAGTTCCGCCGCGCCGCCCTCCATGCGGGCGTTCACGGTCAAGCGCCGTCCCGTATTCTCAGCGTCGCCGCTCTCCTGCAAGAGGATCGCCAGCGTCTCTTCGCCCACGGAGGTCAGCCGTTCCGTGGAGGAGTCATTCCACTTGAGCCGCGCCGCGAACGCCATCAGGAATTGCTCCACCTTGGGCAGAGCGTCGTTATCCAAAGCCACGTGCAGCCGCCGGCGCCGGGGGCTGGTCAACTCCAGGAAGACCATCAGGATGATGGCGACGATCGCGCCGGACGTCATGCCGTTGCCCAGCAGCACGCCCAGAAAGCCGTCCCCGATGAGGTTCGGGAAGATCCATTGGTTCTGGAAGCCGGCGCCGATCCAGAACGACAGGCCCACAATCGCGGCCTTGCGATGGTCGATCCCGTCTTGAATGACGATGCGCATGCCTTGCACGAAGAGCAGCACCACCAGCACGGTGATGTAGGAAGCCGCCACCGGACCGGGAATGGCGATCAACAACGCCGCAGCCTTGGGCAGGAACGCCAGTACCACGAAAACCGCGCCGATGACCACACCCACGCGCCGCGCGGCAATGCCGGTGACTTCAACCAGCGCGATGCTGGACGAATACGTGGTATTGGGCACGGTTGCCAGAATGCCGGAGAACAGATTGCCCACGCCGTCGGCGTTCAGCGCGCCCTGCACGACCCGGAAGTCGGTTGACTGCGGCTTGCGCCGGGAAACCCGCTGGATGGCGACGCCGTCGCCTATGGTCTCGATCGCGCCGACCAGGGTCACCACCACGAACGCCGGCAGCAGCGCCCAGAACTCCACGCCCGGGCTGAGGTCGAAGCCCGGCCACGAGGCGAAGGGAACGGACAGCCACGGCGCGTCCAGCACCGGCTGCGCGTCGAAGAGGCCGAAGGGAATTGCCACCAGACAGCCGACGACGATGCCGATGAGCGGCGACCAGAGCCGCCACGTGGGGGAGCCGCGCATCACCAGCACGGCGACGGCCGCCGTGGTTGCCAGCGCCGTGAGCGGGGCGGCGGCCTGCGGCACGCCCTCGGGCACCTCCGTCAGCGAACCGAACACGAGCGGCATGACCGTGGCCGCAATCAACATGATGACCGTGCCGGTGACGACCGGCGTAAAGATGCGCCGCAGCAGCGAGAGACGCGCCGCCAGGAGAAACTGGAAGAGCGACGACACCACGACCAGGCTGGCTAAGGTGGCGGGGCCGCCCATCTGCAACGCCCCCACGCAGACGGCAATGAACGCGCCCGACGTGCCCATCATCAGCACGTGCCCGGCGCCAAACCTGCCCACGCGCACCGCCTGGAGAATCGTCGCCGCGCCGCTGACGAGCAGGGCCGCAAAGACGGCCCAGGTTATGTAGCTTTCCGGTTGCCCGGCTATGCGCCCTACGATGACCACGGCCAGCACGATCGACGACACCGTGACCATGGCCGCCTGCACACCGGCGCCAAGGGTTATGAGCCGGGGAGGATTCTCATCCGGTTCGTAGCGGACGTTGTCGTTGCCGGCTACCGCAGCCATGCTTTCCACCCTCCCAAACTCTCTGCTGAACGCGATACCGCAGCGGTGGGCGTGACAGGACTCGAACCTGTGACCTCACGGATGTGAACCGTGCGCTCTAACCGGCTGAGCTACACGCCCCAAGATTGAGATGCCGAACCTTGCCGGCATGGACAAAGACAAGCGCCTTGCTTCCACTGGCAATGCGGTCGAATCCCCCGTAAGTATAGGGTGAGATTTCCGCCTCTGTCAAACGAACTAGCGCCAAAAAGCGAATCCGCATACTATTGGGGCAAGAGAAAGCGTCTCGGCCGGTTTCGCTTGCCGAGAGCGCCTTGGTTGCAACAGCCGAACGACACCGCAAGCGGGAGGAATCTCATGCGGCGCTTCACCCGTACGCCCTACTACCACGGCCCCGACGACCCGGAACGCGGGGAAATCAGAGGCACGCTGCGGCTCGGCGAGACGGTGGTCGTCGAGACCGTCGGCGGCCACGACCAGGACCTGAAGATCAAGGGCGAACTGAAGCCCGGCGCGGTGATGGAAGTGGGCACGCCGCGCTACTCCCGGCCCGGCGGACCGTTCTACATCGAGGACATCGCGCCCGGCGATTGGGTGTCAATCGAAATCCTGGACATGGAATGCGGCCCCTACGGATTCTACCGCAACGGCGGCCCCATCTGGGGCAGCGTGCGCCTGATCGCCCCGGTGCGCGACGGCCTGGTGCACTTTCCGCCGGACTTCGTGGTCCCGGAGCGCCCCATGGTCGGCGTGGTGATGTTGGAATCCGTAGACCCATACGAGATCGACCACGGCGGCAACATGGACTTCAACTCAACGCGCCCCGGCAGCACGGTGCACGTGCGCGCCCAGAAAGCGGGCGGCCTGCTGACCCTGGCCGACGCCCACGCGCGCATGTCCGACGGCGAACTGACCGGCACCGGCGTGGAGATCGATACGAGCGTGACCATCCGCGTGGACCGCTCGCCGGGCTTTTCGACTTCCAGCCCGGTGGTGGAGACCACCAACGTGGTCGAAAGCGCGGAGGAATACCTCACCAGCGGCCAGGGCCGCACCTGGACCGACGCCGTGCGCGCGGCGTGGGCCGATATGGTGGGCCTGATCGCCGACCGCTACGATACGACCACGGAACACGCCAACCTGATCGTCGGCACCATCGGCGACGCCCGCCCCGGCTACTCCGCCGGCGATATGAACCACCGCGGCCGCCCCACGGAAAGCGCCTACGTGACGTGCCAGATAGCGGTGACGAAAGAACTGCGGCGCACGGGGAAGCCGTTTCGCGCATAGTTGAGCGGCTCTTCAATAGCAGCTTGAGTAACAAGGCGCTTCTTCGTCTGCATTGGTTACCCTGGACATCCGCAAGCGAGTACTGCGGGCTAGCGCCTCGGGCGATCGCCGAACAGTCGCCGCGGCCGCCGCCCGGACCGCGAGGGGCTGCCTGACGCGGAGACAGCCCTAGCCTTTCTGGCTGGTCCCGCGCAGCACCCAGCCCAGCACCGTTACCGACACGATCATGAGCAACGCAACGCTCAGCCATGCAGGAATTAAGTCCTGCAACGGATTTGCCGTGGGCGTGGCTGCTTTGGTCGTCGCGGCAGCCGTTGTGGGTGTCCGTTCGATCCGGTCGCGGGACTGTTGATAGGGTTCGACGGTGCCGGCGGCAGGCGCTTGGCCTTCGCCAAGCGCGTTAATGTCCGCCTGCGCGCGCGACAGGGGGCGTGTGCGGCCGCACGGGTGCGCGGTTTCGCCGTCGAAGGAGTAGACCAGCCACTCCTCGCCAACATAGAACTCCACCCCGCAACTGCCGCTCCACCAGGCCGTCTCGATGAACATGGTGGCATAGGACGGGCCTTTCCAGACTGAGTAGACTTCGAACTCCACCGCAATGTACCCGCTGAGCAATGCCGGTTCTCGCCGCGTGCCGTCCCCGCCATGGATGGACACGACTCTACCGGAGAACACCTTGGCGCTCTGCGCCAGAGCTTGGGCCGGGGATGGCAAGTCTCCGCAGGAGCACGCCTGCGCTTGACCAGCGGCCAAGAGAAAGCAGAGGCCGGCCAGGAACGCGGCGGCCGCGATGCGTAATGGGTGAACGGTTACCATGTGCGTGTTTTCTGGCGCACGTCGCCGTACGTCCAACCGGCCTGCGCGAATGGGATGACGTCCGTAGCGTAGCCTCGTTCGCGGAGCCGGGCGCTGAGCGCGCGGGCCGCGGCCTCCTCTGGGCACACGGCAAATATCGTGGGGCCGCTGCCGGAGAGGTGGGCGTGGGGGGCGCCGGCCTGGAGCACGGCGCTTTGCGTCGCCGCGATTTGGGGCGCGAGCGCGCGGGCCGGGCGGACGAGGGCGTTGCGCCAGCGGGACTGGGGTGAGAGCGCGCCGCGTTGGGCGGCGGCGACGGTGTCCGCAGTGGCGACGCCTGACGTGTAGTCCGACGGGGTGACGGCGCGATAGACCGCCGCCGTGCTGAGCGCGCCGGGCGGCAGGACGAGCACGACCCAGCGCCGCGGCAGCGGCGGCAGCGGCGTAATGCGTTCGCCGCGACCGGAGGCGAGCGCCGCGCCGCCGGTGAGGAAGAACGGCACGTCCGAGCCCAGGCGCGCCGCCAGCCGCTGTTGTTCCCCCAAGGAGAGTCGCAGGTTCCACAGGCGGTTGAGGGCGATGAGCGTGCCGGCCGCGTCGCTGCTGCCGCCGCCCAGGCCGGCCGCCGCCGGTATGCGCTTCTGTAGCCGCAGTGCCGCTCCCGCACGCGCGCCGCACTCCGCTTGCAGCAGCCGCGCGGCGCGGTAGACAAGATTGTCCGGCGTGGACAGCGCGGGGTCGGAGCAAGTGAACGAAAGCTCCCGCGCCGCCTTCACCTCCAGCCGGTCGGCCAGCTCGATCGTCTGCATCATCGAGCGGATCTCGTGGTAGCCGTCGGCGCGCTTGCCGAGGATTTCGAGCGTCAGGTTGAGCTTGGCGTAGCAGAAGACGACCATAGGCGATCTTCAGCCTCCAACACGCTTCCCAGACCGGCTTAAAGCGCTACAGGGACGGCGAGCGGCGGCCATCCCTGTATGCAATTCCACATTCTTAGTTGGCAAACAGACGAAGTAGACGCGCCTACTTGGAGGTGTGCTACTCGTTGCCGGTCATCCAAGCTAGCACTGCACTACGGATGGTCGGCGATCATCTGCCGTATCGGGGCCTGGCGCGTTCTCCACGTCCTCCGACCGCATTGCCAAAATCAGCCCGATCATCTTGCTGAAGGCCGACGGCATCCGGGCCATCACTCCGACTCTTTCTTGCTCGCTTGCAGGAAGTAGCCCTCGATCAGCCTTTCAACACCATCGATTTTCCCTTCGACACGAGCAATGTCAGCCTTTGTCGCCAAGTGATCATACTGACCTTCGAGGCGCGCTATCCTCCAAATCAAACCAGCGAATGCAACGCTGGCAATAATCATTGGCGCCCAGTCCGATAGAGCTTCAACATTCATCACTCAATTCCTCTCTGCCCGCTATACCACTGCCAAACCGTTTACCACGTCAACCCCTATAGTACACCAATCTCGCCACAGTTTAGAAGACTTGACACGAGCAGGCCGCGCAGGCGCGGCGCTAGCTGCCCGCTAGCGCAAGGTTACCAGGTATGCCACCAAATCGGCGGCTTCCTGCGGGCTGAGCGGCTGTGAGGCCATGAGGGTGTCGCGTTTGACCGCCCGCGGATTGGTGATCCAGCGCCAGATGTTCTCCGGCGTATTCTCGAGGTTCCCCGCCAGCGTGGGCCGCTCCGCGCGATTGCCGATGCCGTCCAGCGCCGGGCCGGCGCTGCCGCCCTCGCCGCCGACGCTGTGGCAGGCGGCGCAGCCCCTGCTGGAGAATAGCTCCCGGCCCCACGCCGCATTGCCGCTGCTGAGCAGGTCCGGCGGCGCGGTGGGGAGCGGCCGGGGAGCCCCAGGCTCGCGCGTCTCCCAGGGCAGGCAGGCGGCAAACGCGCCGATCATGAGAGCGGCGAAGGCCAAGGACACGGCGATTCGGACACGCCTACGCATCGACCGCGGTTCCCAAGACGCGCCGCAAGCCATCCCAGAGACCGCCGCCGGCCAATAGCACGCCCTACTTCAACGTCAGGAGATAGGCCACCAGGTCGGCGGCTTCTTGGGGAGTGAGGGGTTGGGGCGCCATTTCCGTGCCGGGCTTGATGTCGTTCGGGTACTGCACCCAGCGCCAGATATTTTCGGGTGTGTTGGGAATGCCTTCCGCATCTCCCGTGCTCGCCGCCAGTTGCGGGCGGCCCACGGGATCGCCAATGCCGGCGAGCACCGGGCCAATTTCGCCGCCGGGACCGTCTTCCGCGACCTTATGGCAGGCGACGCAGCCCTTCTTCTCGAACAACTCCATGCCGTCATCGGCATTGCCCACACTCAGGTCCACGGTTACCTCGATGCAGTCCGGTATCGGTTCGCAAATGGGGCCGGCAGACGCTGTCGTAGTCTCACTTATAGCAGGTGTCGGCGTTGGCGGTTCTTCATCCCAACTCCAAGCTGCTTCCTCTTCACCGCCACAAGCGCTGAATAGTGTCAACGAAAGCACAATTGCGACGAGCGCCAAGGGAACGCGCAAACGCCATTGCATCAAGAGTGACTCCTTCTTACGACATGCTGCTGCCAATGCGACCACTGCGGCCCGGCAAAGGACGTGTGTTTCTCTTCACCAGTACCAAGATTCTAGCATAGCGCCAAACCAGTGTCATGTTCCCGTTGCCCCGCGCGGGGCGCATCCTTTACTATGCGATAGGCGGGTTATGGAAGTTTTGCCGCAGACAGCTTGACCCCCTTTGTCCGCTTCATTACACACACCGCGAGCGGAAGCGAGCGCCGCCGTTCCGCATTAGGACTGGAGCGGCGCAAGCGAGCGCACACGGGAACATCTGCCCCAGCACAGGCGCAATACGCGCATCGAAGCCATGTATCAGCAAGTTCAAAAACAGTTTGGCCGCGCGGCGGAAGCCTACAGCCGGAGCGCGGTCTTCGCGGAGGGCGAGGATCTGGCGTGGCTGCTGGAGCAGGCCGGGCCGGATACACACCCCCGCGCCCTGGATCTGGGTACCGGCGCGGGACACGCCGCCTTTGCGCTGGCGCCGGCCGCGCGCCTGGTCGTCGGCCTGGACATCACGCCGCAAATGCTTCAAGCCGCCCGCCGCAACGCCCGCGAACGCGGCATAGCGGGCTTCCACGCCAGCGTGGGCAACGCCGAGCGCCTGCCTTTCCCGGACGCCAGTTTCTCCCTGGTAGTCTGCCGCTACACGGCGCACCACTTCCACAATCCGGCGCGGGTTGTGCGGGAAGCGGCCCGCGTGCTTACGCCGGACGGGCGCCTCCTGGTGGTGGACAATACGTCGCCGGACGATCCGGCCGCGGACCGTTGGATCAACCGGGTGGAAGTGCTGCGGGATCCTTCCCACGTGCGCGAGTGGAGCCAAGGCGAATGGCAGGGCTTCTTTGGGGAGGCGGGCCTCAGCTTCGGCGTGAAACACACCTGGCTGAAGATGCTGGAGTTCGACGATTGGGTGGCCCGCCAACAGACGCCGCCGGACGCGGTAGCCCAACTGAGAAGGCTCTTCAGCGCCGCGCCGCCGGACATTCGCGAGACGTTCGCCATCGACTCCCGCCAATTCGGCTTGCTCACCCGCCTCATGGTCGGCAAGAAGCATTGACTCCCTCTCCCGCAGGAGGCATCTGCGTAACCGGAGAGGGAACAGTCGAAGCCCAGCGCGCCTCTTGTCCCCTCTCCCTCTGGGAGAGGGTTAGGGTGAGGGGAGATTGTGCGGTGACTCATACCCAATTCATGCGAAATGAAGTGGAACCGACGGGCATTCCCCCTCACCCCGGCCCTCTCCCCAGGGAGGGGGAGCCTTCTCGCCTGCCGGGTCTGGTTGTGCAAAGGTCTCCTGCTGAAAGCTCACCGCCTTAATGTGACACTATTGGGGATAGCGTCCGCTCCGTGCTCATTGCGCAGCCAAGACATCACCGAGGAATGAAGAGACCATGATACGTGTGGGCGTCATCGGTTGTGGAGCCATTTCGCACTCACACCTGCGCAGTTACGCCAAGAGCGGACGGGCGCGAATCGTGGCCGTGGCCGATCCGCTTCAGGCCGCCGCCGAGGCGCGCGCGCGGGAATATGACGCCCGGGCGTACACCGACTATGCGGATCTGCTGCGCGCTGAGGAACTGCATGCCGTGAGCATCTGCACGCCGCCGCCCTCGCACCGGGCAATTACCGAGCACGCGGCGGCGCGCGGCCTGCACGTGCTCTGCGAGAAGCCGCTGGCGATGAGCGTGGCCGAGGGCGAGGCGATGGTGGCCGCCGCCAGGCGCGCCCGCGTCTTGCTCCTGACCGCCTTCTGCAACCGCTTCTATACGCCGATAACCAAAGCCAAGGAGTGGCTGGACGCCGGCAAGCTGGGGCCATTGCACCATCTTCGTCTCCGTTTCGGGGGCGTGGAACTCATGGCCGGCACGTGGCTGGCGGACCCGGCGCAAGGCGGCGGCCTGCTGTGGGAATCCGGCCAGCATTACGTAGACCTCTTCCGCCACCTGGTGGGGGAGATGAAGAACATCTACGCCAAGGGCGGCACGCTCGCCCAGGACATCCCCGGCACGGACACCGTGGCGTTCATGGCGGAAAGCGTGGACGGCGTGGTCGGCACGCTGGAGGCAAGTTGGTCGTCGCCCCATGGGGAGAAGCGCGTGGAAATCTACGGTGAACGCGGCGCGATTGTGATCGACTTCCTGACCGGCCGCAGCCGCTTCAGCCTGGACCACGTCACCGAGCGGCTGGAAACCGACCGCGGCGGCCACGACCGGTTCTATCTGGAAATCAGCCACTTCCTGGACTGCGTGGCAGGCAAGGCCGCGCCGCTCGCGACGGGCGAGGACGGCGTGGAGGCGATGCGGCTCATCGAAGCGGCGCGGCAGTCAATCGAGACGGGCCTGCCCGTTAGCGTAGCGCCGCAAGCCTAGAGAAGCGAAGCGATGCCAACGCGATTAGAGATCCGGCGCAACTACGACCGCGAGTGCGTGAAACTCAAGATCTGGTACGTGCATCGCCTGCTGCGGACCGAGCGGCTGCCTTTCGCGGAACTGATCACCACCCGCGTGGACATCTACCGGCGCACGCACCTCTGGGACGGGAAACGCCACCCGGCGAGCGGCCATGCCGACCCTGCGTGGGACGCGCTGGTGCGGCAGTTGGAGGCGCTCTTTCACCACCACCGCGCCGACGCGACTACCGAGCCACTGGAAGAAGCCGCCTACGCGCTGCTGCTGCCCGCCATGGAACAACGCCTGGCAGGGGAACGCAAAGGCAACCTCTGGGAGGGCGCCGGACAGGTAATCCCGCCCACGCCCTACGGCTCGTTTAGCCGCGACTACGGGGAAGACAGAGTCCATCTGCACTTCACCAACGTGGAGCAGCCGCGCTCGCCCTTCTGGGACATGCCAGCGCTGGCGGGGCTGCTGCTCAAGCTGCTCGACGACGCGGAACGGGAGCGCCCAGACCTCCGGCTACTTCAATGCGGCAGTTGGATCAACAACTTCCCGCCCTTTCGGTCGCTCTTTCCGCCTGAATGGGACGCGAGCGCCAGAGTCTCCGGCCCGGCCTATACCTACGGCTGGTGGGGCCAGTTCATGACCCACACCGGCGACTTCCACTATCCCAACGCCGAACGCTTCCGCGAAACCGGAGATTTCCCCATCACGTGCATCGTCTGCAGCGCGGACCGCAGCCACGTCCGCGCACACGTGGAAGAACTGCTGGCGGCGTACAGCGGCTAGGAGTCCAAGGAGCGGGCAAAAGGAGCCACGGCCGATCTTGCGCGCCATGCGTCAAGGGAGGTTACACCCTTAACCGCGCAATTGCCTCACCATAGCCAACTATCCTTCGTCCACCTGGACCAGGGCGCCTACATAGCGTCCATAAGTTGCTCAAGCGCGTGGCACAACCTGCGGAAAGAGCGGGAGTTCCGGTAGGCCGAGTCCAAGTCTATGTGCTGGGTAAGCGACGCTTGGTGCGTCGTCTCCTTGTAAGCCTGGCCGGGAGGCATTTGGCGGCTGAGCCAACGCTTGGGTCTGGACTCATCTTCAACGCGGCCGGATAGCGTTGCCGATGCGGCAATGCCATGGCGCCCTTTGATGGTGTCCAAGCTGGCCAGAAACCAAGACTCATAAGACCTGTGAGCGCACACGACCTGCACAGGGCATTTTGCGCCAATTTGCTGACACCGCTGGGAAAGCTGCCGGGCAAATGTCACCGGACAGTCAACGTCGGCATCCACAAGAATCAGAATCGCTCCACACCCTGGCTTGTTCTGCGCATGACGGAGGAATCTATCCAGCCTGTTTTCAAGTTTCTGACGGCCGTTCGCCTTTACCACCCCGCGGCTGCCTTGGCCCACTTGAATATCGTACCGGTTGAACTTCTCCACGAGAAGCCGTCGCAACAACCCGGGCACGGCGGCAGCATCCCCATCGCCCTCGACTACAGGCACAATTGAGCTCAAACCGGTTCGTCTCCATGCGCTGCCGGCTGCAGCCCTTCCATGCTGTGCAGTTCTCCCGGCGAGAATAAGTCCTCTCTCACCGACTTCAGTTGATGATCGGCCACGAAGCCCACTTTTGTGGAGCCGTCTTCGGCGGTAACCGCGCGGACGCTCTCGATAGGCAGGCGATCGATTAGGTCGGGGCTGTGGGTAGCCACCAACACCTGCCCCCGCAGCGCGGCTTCCTCCATGGTGTCCGACAGGACCGCCACCGCCCCGGGATGAATCGCCAACTCAGGCTCCTCGAGGCAAATCAGCGGCGGCGCCGGATCCTGGAACAGAGCCGCCAACATGGCCAACAAGCGGATGGTACCGTCCGACTCATGGGATAGATCGAACCAGGCGCCTCTCTCAGCGCTATCATTTCTTTCGTGCTTGAGTTCCACGACATAGTAGCTACCGGCAGTGGCCACTCGAATATCGCTTACTCCCGGTACCGCGAAAGCCAGGGCGCTCTTCAATTCCGGGAGGAAGCGGCTCTTGCTCTGAATCATGTCCCGCAGCATAGACGCGAGATTTTCCCCGCCCACCGCCAGGGGATAACTGTCCGCTACCTTCTGTGGGTCTCGCAATGAGTTGGGAAAGATGTGGTAGAGTCCGATTTTGGCCAAGGCGTCTCTCGCAGTAGTAAGCCTGCGATACAAGCGGAAGAGGGGGTTGTCCTGGAATGGGCCTGAATGAGGCCACAAGACCGCCAAGAGGGTCGAAACCGGCGAGGGTTCCGGAGTAATCAGTTGGAGGTCCTTGCCGCCAGACTCCGGTATGAGTTGGTTAATCATGCCGGCGGCCCTCGTCGACTGTCTGCCTTCCTCTGTCAGTCCAGATTCCCGCCTGACTCTGGGCTTTATAATGCGGCCGTTATCTATCGCGATTTCCGATGGCTTGCTTTCTGAATCGAAAGGTTCCAGCCGGGCGGTTTCATGCCTTACGCGATACTCACCCTCGCGCCGCCGCATCAAGGCAAAGGTGTACGTGAGCGTTCCCTCTTCGCTCCTGTATTCCAGGCCAATCTCAGGCCCCAGTATTCTACCGTTTGCGGACCTGCGGCCAATGGAGTCGATGCCGCCACGCCGGTTTATCGCCGTTTCCAGACCGTCGCGAGCCGCATCACTGAGGAAGGCCAAAACGTCAAGCAGGTTGCTCTTCCCTGAAGCGTTGGGCCCCACCAGCACGGTAAGCGGCCCCAACTCCAACACGGCATGCTCGATGCTGCGGAAGTTCTTGGCCCACACTCTTACTATTGAAGTCCGGGATTCTCTCTCATCCATCGCCGCTCTTACCTTGATAAACGGTGTCTCCATTGGGCAGTATAGCACCCGCCCAAACGGTAGCGCAGACCGCATACCCGTGCCGCGACTTGGCTCCCCACTTTCTCCAGAACGGCTTGGGGCAGGCGCTCTCGCGTCATTCTCGTCGATACTGATCACCGGCGGGCGCGGCGTTGGCGCAGCAATAGGGAGAACTGGTGGAAACACGGGAACTGGAATGGTTGAGCTTGCGCGCGCCAAACCATCGCGCCCACTTGCGGGATTGACGCGAAAATGCTACTGTATCCCTGAAATATCTAACGGACGCATCCTCAGAGAGGAGAATGCCATGCGGAATCTTTTGTGGAAGAGAGCCATCTTGCTTGCGGCACTGGCGCTGCTGGCCTCGTTGGTCATCGCCTGCGGCGGTGACGGGGACGCGGACGCCGACGCAGAGACGGAAGAGTTGCCGCCGTACAAGGTGGGCGTGATGGAGTCGCTCACCGGCCCGGGTGAGACCTACGGCAACGTGGCGGTGCAGGCCAAGCAGTTGGCCGTGGACGAAATCAACGCGGCCGGCGGCGTGAACGGCCGTATGCTGGAACTGATCGTGGAGGACTCCAAGTGCTCCGCGCAAGACGCGATTACGGCTTATAACAAGCTGACCGACGTGGACGGCGTGAAAGTCGTGCTGGGCACCTCGTGCAGCGGCGCGATGTTGGGGGCCGCGCCCCTGGCTGAAGCGGACGGCGTGGTGCTCTTCTCCGGCCTGGCGACGAACCCCGACATCGCCGACGCCGGCGACTACATCTTCCGCACGGCCATCAGCGACGCCCAGCTTGGCGTGGACGCCGGCAACGTGATGTGGGCCGACGGCGTGCGCAAGCTGGCGACCATATCCGAGTCCACCGACTACGCCGAGGGCGTGCGCCGCACCAGCGTGGCGCAATTCGAACTGCGCGGCGGCACGGTGGTGGGGGCGGAACGCTACAGTTCCGATACCACCGACTTCAGAACCCAACTGACCAAGCTGCTGGGCGAAGAGCCCGACGCGCTGCTGGTTGCCGCCCAGTCTGAGTTCACCGGCGGCACCATCATCAAGCAGGTGCGCGAGTTGGGCTACGAGGGTCAAATCTACTCGGACCTGGTGCCCGTTGGCTCCACGGCCCTGGAAATCGCCGGTGACGCCGCCGCGGGCGTGAAGGCCATCCTGCCGGATATTGCCCCGGACAACGCCAAAGGCCAGGAAGTGCTGGCCAGCTTCCGGGAACGCTACGGCTACGTCTCGCTCTCTTGGTACTTGGCCTCGGCGTACGACACCGTCTACATCACCGCCGAGTGCCTGAAGCAGACCGGCGACGATCAGGACGCCGACGGCATACGTGACTGCCTGTACGGCATCACGTGGACCGGCGGCATCGGCGTGGACTACACCTTCGACGAGAAGGGCGAGGTCGTGGGCCTCTCCAACGTGTTGGTGGAAATCCTGCCCGTGGCGGAGCGGACCGAGGAAAACCAAGGCTACAAGGTGCTGGGCAGCGCGCCGACCGAGTAGCGGCCAAAGCCCGTTGCTTCACGAGTCTCTAAATGGCCTTCAGAGAGAGCATCCGTTCATCCTTCGACAAGCTCAGGACGAACGGATGCTCTCTTTTTGCTCTCTAAAGAGACCTTTGCGTAATCCCAAGAGACCTTTGCGCAACCCCAGTCAGCGCATTGAAACTCCTTCTCCCTGAGGAGACCTTTGCGTAACCCCGGTCGGCGCGCTGAAACTCCCTCTCACTAGGGGAGAGGGCCGGGGTGAGGGGGAATCCTCGTAGGCTCGGCTCCATTCCGCATGGTTTGGGCACGACTCGCCGCAGAATCTCCCCTCACCCTAACCCTCTCCCCCAGGAGAGGGAACTGTTCGCCTCTCCGCAAGGTCAGCAAAGGTCTTCTATAGCAGTCCGTATTCTCGCTAGGGCAGGCACTTTCTCAATAGAGCAGTCATTGGATGTACTGCCAAGACCGTTCGCGCTGAGCCTGTCGAAGCGCGGGGGCCGCGGGCGCTGCCGGAGCGAATGAACGCAAGAGACGCACGCGCGGCCAGTTCCCCAGCCAATCAAGGCCGACGCGGCCGCTTCCCCCGTCTATTCAATCCGAATGGCAGCGGCAGCCGCCGGCCCGGGGCGCGCTCTCCTCGTACCGGCGTCCACGCGCCGCCGCCGGGCCGCGCATTTGCGGCATTGACGCAATGATGCTAGAGTACCTAACGAAATAGCTGCTTTCGCGCACTCTCACCTCAAGGAATATGCCATGCGGCCCGTACTGATTCGATTAGTCTCGCTCCTGGCGCTGGCGCTGTTGGCGTCGCTCATCGCCGGTTGCGCCGCCGGGGATACGGAGCAGGCCGCGCCGGAGGACGAGCAGCCGCCTTACAGAATTGGCGTGATGGAGTCGCTCACCGGCCCCGGCGAGACCTACGGCAACGTGGCCGTGCGCGCCAAGCAGATGGCGCTGGACGAAATCAACGCCGCGGGCGGCATCGACGGCCGCCGGCTGGAGTTCGTGGTGGAAGACTCCCAGTGCAGCGCCAAGGAAGCGGTCGCCGCCTACCGCAAGCTGACCGACGTGGACGGCGTGAAGATCATCCTGGGCACCTCGTGCAGCGGCGCCATGCTCGGGGTCGCCCCGCTGGCGGAGGCGGACGGGGTCATCCTGTTTTCCGGCCTGGCGAGCAACCCGGACATCGCCAACGCCGGCGACTACATCTTTCGCACCCAGATCAGCGACGTGGAGGTCGGCATCGCCACCGGCAACGTGATGTGGGCGGACGGCGTGCGCAGGTTGGCCACCATCACCGAGGCCACCGACTACGCCGAAGGCGTGCGCCGCACTACGGTGGCGCAGTTCACCAAACGGGGCGGCGAGGTGGCGGCGGCGGAGTCCTATGCCTCCGACGTGACCGACTTCCGCACGCAACTGACCAAATTGCTGGACGCCGAACCGGACGCGCTCCACCTGGCGCCGCAATCCGAGTTCGCGGCCGGGGTTATCATCAAGCAGGCGCGGGAGTTGGGCTACCAAGGCCCCATCTACGCCGAGACGATCTCGGTCGGCACTACGGCGCTGGAAATCGCCGGCGAGGACGCCACCGGCATGAAGGCAATCACGGCGGACCTGCATCCCGACAACGCGAAAGCCCAAGAGGTGCTGGCCAACTTCCGGGCGCGCTACGACTACATCACCCTGCCGTGGCACCTGGGTTCCGCTTATGACAACGTGTACATCGCCGCCGAATGCCTGAGGCGCACCGGCGACGACCAGGACGCCGACGGCTTCCGCGACTGCATGTACGAGATTACGTGGAGCGGCGCAATCGGCAATAACTATAGCTTCGACGCCGACGGCGAGGTGGTGGGCCTCTCCCGCTTGGTGGTGGAGGTGCTGCCCGTTGCCGAGCGCACGCCGGAGAATCACGGCTACACGGTGTTGGGTAACGCGCCGCGCGAGTAGCGGGCGAGGGCGTCTGCAAGGCGCTTGGCACCGCCCCGCGAATAACGGACAGGCGCGTTGCCGCCAAGAGGGTGTTAATTCTGTCACTCCGGCGGATGCCGGAGTCCAGGGCGGCGGCGCTCCGCGATACGGCAGGGAAGATGGATTCCGGCTTCCGCCGGAATGACGGACGCGGACACTCGCTTCCCTCTAAACCGTAGCGCGGGGGCTCGTCCCCCGCCTCTTGCCCGGCAGGCCGTGACGCAAGGGGTTGTCCGGCGTATCATGCTGCCGGCTGGCTTGAGGCCGCCGCTCCCCGGTAGCGCGGGGGCTTGCCCTCCCGCTTCTTGGCGCAAGAAACGAACGCAATCTCTGTCAAGGCGCTACGCACAATGACCGCAATGGAGATTCTTGCATAACGAGATCCGGCAGGCGAGAAGCCTCCCGCTTACTTTGGAGATCTTCGCGTAACTCCGTCATTCCGGCAAAAGCCGGAATCCAGGGTACTTTCACCCCCATCCCAACCTTCCCCCTCGATGGGGAAGGGGTTACGCAAAGGTTTCCAGAGTGAGAAGGGACTGTCCGCCTCTCGGTGAGATTTGGCAAAGGCTTCCTAAGGGAGAACCGCTTGATTGCCCAACGTATCAGCCTGAATAACCTCCTGGCGATTGCGCTTACCGCGGCGGCCGCGGCGTATGTTGGCTGGAAGTTCAGCCAGTCCGCCGAACAAGCCGTGCAGTTCGTCTTCAACGGCTTGTCCGTCGGCGCCGTGTACGCGCTGCTGGCCATCGGGTTTACCCTGGTCTACAGCACCGTGTGGTACTTCGATCTCTACTATGGCGCGGCGGCTACGCTGGGCGCGTACGGCGTCTTCTACCTGCGTTCGCAAGAGACACTTGGCGGCATCTACGCGGTAAACAGCCTTGTCGTGAACGCGCTCTTTGCAGCGGTAACCGCGGGTGTCGTCGCCTGGGTCCTGTATGAGAGCCTGTATCCCCGCTTGCGGCCGCGCCTGCGGCCGGTCGTTTCGCGCGGCATCGTGGGCCTTCTGGCGGCCGGCGCGGGCGTCTACACCGGCGTCGCGCTCTCTTATCCCAAGGAACTGCACCTCATCCTCAGCCCGGTGATCGGCGTTGGCTTGGCCGCGCTTGCCACCTGGCTGCTGTATCACGCCTATCAGGGCGTTGTCGGGGGCCGCGCCTTGCGGGCGCTGCTGGCGGTAACGGGCGTTGCGGCAACCGCGCTGGGCGCTTACTGCGGCTACCTCATCGCCAACGCGCCGGATACGAAACTCTACCTGAGTTGGGGCGTCTCCTGCTTTCTGGCGGGAGTGGTCGGTCTCGCCCTCTACCGGGGCTTGTACGTGTACATGCGGCAGCGATCGCATTCGCCGTTGATCATGCTGGTCGCCTCACTGGGCATACTGCTGTCAATCACCGCCTTCACCAGCATCGTCTTCGAGAGCACGCCGCGCCCCCTGCCGGAGGCGCTCGGCAACGAGCCGTGGACAATCGCCGGCGCCAGCATCAAGGGCTTCAACGTCTTCACCGTCGGTGTGGCGCTGGCGGGCTTCCTGTTTCTGCTCTTCCTGCTCAAGCGCACGGCGTTTGGCAAGGCGGTGCGCGCCATCGGCGACGATGAAGAGGTGGCGAAAGTGGTGGGCATCAACACCACCACGGTGGTTGCCGTGGTCTTCTTCATCGGCGCGGTCTACGCCGCCATGGCCGGCCTGCTCAGCGGCCACGATACGGCCATTCAACCCCGCATGGGCCTGCTGCTGCTCCTGAAAGGCTGGATCGCCTCAGTGGTCGGCGGCATCGGCAATCTGAACGGCGCCATTGTGGGCGGGTTCGTGCTGGGCATGATCGAACAATTCGGCATCTGGGACCTGGCGGGCGAGTGGCGCGACGTGATCTCCTTCATACTCTTGATTCTCTTTCTCTCGTTCTGGCCCAAGGGCCTCTTGCCACGAAAGTAGGCGCGCGTGCAAACGGAAATGGAAAGCAACGGAATCATGACGCGGCTGCGGCGCAATCCACGAGAACTCCTGGCAACCGCCAGGGGCAACGTGGAACTATGGGCCAACCTGCTCATCATCGCGTGGGCGCTCGGCTTCATGCTGTGGCAGGGCGTCGGCTTTGCCATTACGGTGGGCACCGTCTTTGCCATCTGGGCCATTCTGAGCGTGAGCCTGAACCTGGTGGTGGGGTTCACCGGCCTGCTCTCGGTGGGGCACGTGGGCTTCTTCGGCATTGGCGCGTACACCGTGGCGATCCTCACGTCGGACGCCAAGTACGAGCAACTGCGCACGGAGGCCATCCCCACCTTCGGTTGGCCGTTCTTCGCCGCGCTGCCGGTGGGCGTGCTCCTGGCCGGGGTGGTTGCCATCGCGGTCGGCGTGGTCTTCAATCGCTTCCGGGACGACATCTACGTGCTCGTTTCGTTCGGCTTCGCCATCATCAGCTTCAACGTCTTCCTGAACTGGCGCAATCTCACCCGGGGCGCGTTCGGCATTCACGAAATCGGCCGGCCGCAGATCGGCGCGTGGGCGCTGGATGGCGAATTGGAGTTTCTCCTGTTCGTGCTGGCGTTTCTCGCGCTCATCGTGCTGCTCTCCTGGCTGATCGTGACCTCCTCGTTCGGGCGCGTGCTGACCGCCATCCGCGAGGACGAACAGGCGATTGCGGTTTTCGGTTACCGGACCACCCATTACAAGCTGGCGGTTTGGACTATATCGGCGATGATGGCGGGTCTGGCCGGCGGGTTGTTTGCCAGTTGGACGAGTTTCGTAGACCCCAATTCCTTCATTCTGCTGGAGTCGATGCTGCTGGTCGCCATCGTAATCCTCGGCGGGTTGGCCACCATTTGGGGTTCGCTGCTGGGCGCGATGGCCTTCGTGCTGCTGGAAGAGGGCATGCGCTTCCTGCCTTTCCTGCCGACTATCCACGTGGGACAGGCCCGGCTGGTGGTGCTGGGCATTCTGCTGGTGCTGCTCATGCTCTTTCGGCCTCAGGGCCTGGTGGGGAGGTATAGGCTATGAGAAACGGCGGGAACGCGATCGACGAGCCTTTCGCCATACAGACCGAAGACATCTCCAAGCACTTCGGCGCGGTGAAGGCGGTGCGGAGACTCTCTATCTCCATTCCCAAACGGGGTCTGACCAGCATCGTGGGACCGAACGGGTCGGGAAAATCCACCCTGGTGAACCTGCTGAGCGGCGTGCTGCCCCTGGACGGCGGCATCGTGGTCCTGGACGGCAACAGCCTGAAGGTGGTGAAAGCCCACGAGAACCCCGAAAACGGCTTGACCCGCACGTTCCAGGAGGTGCGCCTCTTCGACCAGGTCACCGTGTGGGACAACATCATGGTGGTCTTGACCGCGCGGGGGCTCTTCCCCGCCCTGCTGGAACGCATGAAACCGGCGCGCCGGGATAAGGCGCGCGGCATCCTGCAAAACGTCGGCCTGTGGGAGAAGCGGGACGCCCTGGCCGAGAATCTCTCCTACGGCCAGCGCAAATTGCTGGAAATCGGCCGCGCCATGGCGATGGAGGCCGACATCTACCTCTTCGACGAACCCTTTGCCGGCCTCTTTCCGGAGATGGTGGAGACGGTGAAAGAGGTGATGAACCGCATGAGAGAACAGGGCGATACTATCGTCTTCATCTCCCACAACATGGACATCGTGCGGGAGCTTTCCGATCACTTGATCGTGCTGGATAGCGGCAGCCTGCTGGCGGAAGGCGACGTGGATGAGGTCTTGAGCCAACCGAAGGTGATACAGGCCTACCTGGGCGCGTAGCGTTGCGCCAAGCGAACATGACCGGATTAGCGAACGCGACCGATAAACCGAGCGCGGCCGGATAGCGGACGTTGGCGGTTTCCCAAGCTCCGATTTCCGCCCCCTCTCCCGGCGGGAGAGGGCCGGGGTGAGGGGGGAATCAGCGGAACAAAGGCAGTTTGAGAGGATACATACCACACCCCCTTACTGGCGTGTGGCGTTGCGTCAATCGAACCTGACCGGAAAGTCCAACATGTCCGGCTAGCGGAAACCGGCCGGATAGCGGACGTTGGCGGTTGCCCATGCTCCGATTTCCGCCCCCTCTCCCGCCGGAGACCTTTGCATAACTCTGTCATTCCGGCGAAAGCCGGAATCCAGACCGCAGTTACAACTAAGAATAGCCTGTTTTCAATCCTTTACACCCCCATCCCAACCTTCCCCCTCGATGGGGAAGGGGTTATGCAAGGGTCTCCGCCGGGAGAGGGCCGGGGTGAGGGGGGAAAATCAGCCGCACTACAACTCAAGAGGACACATGCCGCACCTCGAACCCGCACGCGCGCAGAGGTTAACCCAGGACAACCCAATGGAAACACCGCAAGACACAACCGCAGAGCAGAATCCCGCCGCGCCACCGGCCGCCCCCGACGCCGGCGCAGCCGCAGCCAACGGCGGGCCGCTCCTCGAACTCTCCGGCATCACCGTGCACTACGGCGCGGTGGTGGCGCTGCACGACGTCTCGCTGGGCGTGCGCCGGGGCGAGGTGGTGGCTGTGATGGGCCCCAACGGCGCCGGCAAATCCACCGTGCTGAAGGCCATCATGGGGCTGGCGCCCGTGGTGGCCGGCGAGGTGCTGTGGCGGCAGGCGCGGCTGGCGGCGGCCACCCACGAGATCGTGAAAGAAGGCATCGCTTTCGTCCCCCAGGGCCGGCGCGTCTTCACCCACCTCACCATCGAGGAAAACCTGGAGATGGGCTGCCTCTACCTGAAAGACAAGGCGGAAAAAGCGCGCCGCCTGGACGAGGTGATGCGCATCTTCCCCATCCTGGAAAGCAAGCGCCGCGACCTGGCCAGCGCAATGTCCGGCGGCCAGCAACAGATGCTCGCCCTGGGCCGGGGCCTGATGGCCGCTCCCGACGTGCTCCTGCTGGATGAACCGACGCTCGGCCTGGCCCCCATCGTGGTGAAAGAGGTCTTCGAGCGCGTCTCCGAAATCAGCGAGACCCTCAAGACCACCATCATGATCGTGGAGCACAACATCAAAGGCGTGCTGGACATCGTCGACCGCGCCTACGTCCTGGATAAAGGCCGCATCGCCTTCACCGGCGCCCCCCACGACATCCGCGCCTCCGACATCCTCACCCAGGTCTTCCTCGGCAAATCCGGCGCAAGCTAGGCGAAAGCGCCAGGTTTTCGCAGGCTGCGCCGCCTTAAGCAGGGTGTATAATTGGCTTTAAAGAGGGGAAGCAACAAAAGCTCGTTGTGCGCATTATCGCCAAAAGGACGCTCAGGGAGTTCTGGGAACGTCACCCGGACGCCAAGCAGCCGCTCGAACGTTGGCACGCACGAGTCCGCAGGGCCGACTGGGACACGCCAGCAAGAGTGAGAGCGCGGTACCCCCAAGCCAGCATCGTTGACAGTAATGCGCGGTCTTCAGAATAAAGGGCGCTGCCTGCCGGCTGGTAGTGGAAATCAACTACGTCCGCGGTCTGATTTTCATCCGCTTCACCGGCACACACGCGGCGTATAATCGCATAGACGTTGAGAGGGTGTAGGAATGGCAATTAGTGAACCCATCCGCACGGAGGAAGAGTACGAAGCCGCGCTCGCCAGGATTCATGAGATATTCCACGCGCCGCTAGGCACTCCCGAGGGTGATGAACTCGAAAACCTCGTTGACCTAGTCGAAGTCTATGCAGCGGAGCACTACCCGATTGATCCACCCAGCCCCAGTGCGGCTATCGAATACCAAATGGACCAGACCGGCAAGGCTCCGACCGACCTGACCCCCCTCGTCGAAGAGCACGACAAGGTCTCCTAAGGTTCGTGGAGCAAGTGGCTACCACGTAACGAAGCATGATGCGCGCATAGTGGCAGAGGCAATGAGCACAGAACCCAACTTTGCGAATAGGACCATCTGGACGGGAGATAACCTCGATATTCTGCGAGGGTTGAACAGCAATTGCGTTGATCTTATCTACCTCGACCCGCCGTTCAACTCCAACCGTACCTACGCCGCGCCGGTAGGTTCTAAAGCAGCGGGCGCGGCGTTCAAGGACACGTGGACGCTCTCCGACCTGGACGTGGCGTGGATGGGGTTGATCGCCGACGAGCAGCCCGCCGTGTACAGAGTGATTGAGACGGCCGGCCTGACGCACGGCAAGGGGATGCAATCCTACCTGTGCATGATGACCGTGCGGTTGTTGGAGATGAAGCGCGTGCTGAAAGAGAGCGGCAGCATCTATCTTCATTGCGACCCTACGGCGAGCCACTACCTAAAGCTGCTGATGGACAGCATCTTTGGCGCGGCAAACTTCAGGAACGAAATCGCGTGGAAACGGACGACCGGGCGTTCGGACGGCGAGCGGTACGGGCGTGTGTATGACGTGCTGCTCTACTACGCGGGACAAGGGGCAACGTGGAACAATGTCTATGTGGAGCACGACCCCGATTATATCCGCAAGTTCTACCGAAATGAAGATGAGCGCGGGCAGTTCAGTTCATCCGACCTGACGGCGGCCGAAACGAGAACCGGGGAGAGCGGCGAGCCTTGGAGGGAGGCAGAACCGACCGAAAGTGGACGGCACTGGGCAGTGCCGAGCGTCGGGTCTTACGCAGATTGGATTGAGGAAAATGTAATTCCCGGCTACAAGAGTATCAAGGGAGTCCACGACCGACTAGAGGCACTAGACGAGGCCGGAATGCTCCACTGGCCAAAAAAGGAAGGTGGGCTGCCACGGCTAAAGCGATACCTTGCGTCCACCCCCGGGCAGAAGTGCAACAACTTCATCAGCGATATACTGCCGGTGCAAGCGCAAGCCAAGGAGCGCATCGGCTACCCGACGCAGAAGCCGTTGGCATTGTTGGAGCGTATCGTCGCGGCCAGCAGCAACCCCGGCGACGTGGTGTTAGATCCGTTCTGCGGTTGCGCTACCGCCTGCGTCGCCGCCGAGTCGCTGGGGCGCAAGTGGGTTGGCATCGACCTCTCGCCGAAGGCTGTCGAGCTTGTGAGATTCCGGCTTGCGGATTCTATGGGCGGTCTCTTTCACGACCGGCTGGTTACGTCCCGCTCCGATATTCCCAAGCGCACCGACATCGACGCGCCGGTTCACTATCGCCGGAACAAGCACGTGCTGTTTGGACAGCAGGAAGGGCAGTGCAACGGCTGCAAGATGGAGTTTCCGTTCAAGGTGCTCGAAGTTGATCACGTCATCCCACGCTCGCGCGGCGGCACAGACCACATGGATAACCTGCAACTGCTCTGTGGACACTGTAACCGCACGAAAGGCAACAGGCCGCAAGAATACCTTGTGAACGAGTTAAGCAAAATTCGTCATGCGGATAAATTTGTCTAGACGGGAAAGAAAGTGAAGCCTTGCCAACCACGAACTTCACATCCGAACAAGAGAGGGTCTACGAATGGCTACACGAAAAACTGGACTTGCCAGTGTTCGCTGAGGCATATGAAACGGCCATCCATCTTCTGAACACCAAGACGCCAGGTTGCATTACCTTTGTCTCGCATGTCGGCAGAGAGTTTACGAACATTCTAGCGAGGACTGTTGCAGGCACTGATGGAGGTCTAGTGCAATACCAGCAACTCGCTGACGCCATAAAGAGTGAATGGAAGGACGAGTGGGGAGGTCGAGGAATCACGTCCGCCGTTGGTGACATGGGAGGACGTGATGATAGGGAAGGACATTGGGTTACCTACGAGGCTTGCCAGACGGTGAAGAATCTTCTCGCCGACCATGAGACCGGAACCGAAAGGAGCAACCTAGCCGACTACTTGTTCTTTAGAACCTTCTTGGGCTATAATGATATTGACAGTATTCCTAAGTATCTAGTGGATGAATGGAAGCAAGCGAGAAAGTGGTTCCAGGCACATGTACATTGCCGGAAGGGCTGCTTCTCGGAAAGTGATCAACGCGAGATCGAGAAGCACTTTCAAACGCTTGATTCGATGTTGTACGTGGCAGCAAGCAGCGCATTCGAGCGGCTAAAGGGAATCGATGACATCCTGGAAGAAACCAACAGATGAGATGGTAGAGAAGGCCTTGGGGTCAGTAAAGAAAGAGATTGACCGCCGGTACTTTTTCTCCAAACTAAAGAACCCCCTATGGTTGCAGCCGCTAATCGAACGCGACTGTTTCGCATCCCCCCCACCAGCACTCGACCTAGGGAACGGTCACACGCAATTTCCGTTTTGGCCAGAACTTCAATACCTCAAAAACGTCTGTAGGTTTGTGCCAGAACAGGTTGTCAGCCTACTGTCCGGCCTTCCCGCTGTCGATAATCCGCATGTCTATCATGAAATCTTGGAAATTGCGCTAGACCTTCCAGGCCATCACTCCGCAAAGCTGAAGGACAAGATGCTCGAGTACGCAGAGTTAGGTATTCAGACTATGGGCTACAGATGTTCAAGCCTGCTAGCCTATTGGACGCAGGAAAGCGAAACTCTTGCAGCGTTAGAACTTGCTCAAGTGTTGATCCAGTTCAAGCCCGACCCCAAAGCAAGCGAAAAGCATAGGAAGGAACCGAGTGAATTCTTTAGCCATCTCGATCCTTCCCCTCGATTTGAAGAATGGGATTACCGTGAAATTCTCAATTCGGGCGTTCGTCCTCTTGCCGAGAAAGAGCCCTACCGTACGGCTTGCATGCTCATTGATGCCATGGCAGCGATGCTTGGACTAAGAATGCATCCAGAACAGCGAGAAAAGAGTGGTGACAGAGATGATTCCGAATTCTGGTGCAGACGGCTTGACAGGACAGATACCGGCTACATGGACAGCAAGGTGAATCTTGCCAATGCCCTTACTTTTGCCTGTGAGCAGGTCTACGAAAAGACTCCGACTTCCATCCCAGACCTTGACGATCACCTCCGAAAACAGCGATGGAGAATCTTCAAGCGCCTACGCCAACACCTCTTGGCGCTTTATCCTACTGAGCTAACAAAACCGTGGATTCGAGACCTAATCCTCAACCATGAAGACTACGGTCGTTCAGAGCGCTATTACGAACTCCAAGAGATGGTGCGAAGCGCGTGTGCGGCCTTCGGAGAAGAGTTACTCACCAGACAGGAGCGTATTTTAATCTTCAAGACTATTTTGGCCGGTCCGCCGAAGGAGAAATTCCGGAAATGGTATGGTGAGGATTTTACTGAAGGAAAGTTCGAGCTTCGTCAGTTGCACTTCCATCGCATGCAGTTAAGGCTCTTCGAAGATGTGCTCTTTGGTGACTATCTGGCCCGCTTCCAGGAAACGGAACGGCAAGCCGATAAGCAGATTTCAAGTGATGACTACTTGTCAATTAGTGATATTAAGGTCGGCTCCGTGTCCGCTAAGAGCCCCAAGCCGCCAGAACAGCTTGCCGCCATGGAAGACGCGGAGTTACTGGACTTCATCAACGAGTGGGACGCAGAACACTATGACTATGTCGACCAGTTCGTAGAGATCACCTTTGAAGCGCTTGTGAAGGCATTTCAAGAATTCTTCACGGATGCGGTGCTTCCTGACGATGGTAGGATCCGCTTCTGGATTGAGAACCGTGGCGCCATTGCGCGGCCCATCTATGTGAGAGCAATTGTAGATGGGATGAAAGACCTCATAGAGAGTAAGAACTTTGAAAGGCTAGGCGAGTCACTAGAATTCTGCGAGTGGGTGCTTTGCCATCCCGACCAGGATCGGGAGAACTATATTGGTAATGAGGATCGATCCAGGAACAATCCCCTGTGGGCTAGCTCGCGCCGAGCGGTCGTCGATCTAATTGACACATGCATTAAGAAGGAAGTGAATGTGCCGTATGCCTACCGAGAGCAACTGGTCAAACTCCTGGATACGCTTTGCACGCAATTCGATTGGCGGCTGGATCGGAACAAGCCGGTCTTGACAAACGCCAACGACCATCTGGCGGAAGCGATCAACAACACTCGCAGTCGCGCTTTAGATTCCCTGATAAGACTTGGCTCTTGGATGCGCCGTTTGGATGGAAACGCCGATCTTGGCATAGTTACGGCGGTTCTTGAAGATCGCTTTACTGATAAGACAGAATTCTCTCTGACTCTCCCGGAGCGTGCTATTCTGGGCGCGAATTACGTACGGCTCCTAGGATTAGACGAGACTTGGGGATTAGAGCACAAGTCAGACTTCTTTCCCCAGAATAGACCAGATGACTGGCAAGTGGCGTTCGGCAGTTACTTACGTGAATTTGGCCCCAATATCCGGGCATTTGAGGAACTTGGCAAGGATTACGAATTCGGGGTACGACAATTAGCCAAGATTAAGAGGCGAGACGACTCGGATACGGAGTTCTCAGACTATCTTGGTCGGCACCTGTTTTTCTATTACCTTTGGGGGCAGTATCCACTACAGGGTGAAGAAAGTCTCTTGGAGCGCTTCTACCTAGGTACGAAACATGACCGCAAATGCTGGTCGAATTTGGTCGAAAACCTTGGTTCTAAGCTCGGGAACACCAAAGAAGGCTTGGATGAGGACTTGAAACGCGGGCTAGTTGAATTCTTCGAATGGCGGCTGGAAGCAGGAGATACCGAGGAGTTAGGTCACTTCTCTTCTTGGCTAGAGGCCAAGTGCCTGGAAGCTGAATGGCGTTTAGATGCACTCTCAAAGGTACTGGATGCAACCGGAGGCTCAACATCGCGAGCAAATTTAATTGTAGCAGAAGCATTGGAAGGATTGTTGCCTGAGCATACCAACAAGGTGGTTGAGTGCTTTGCAAAGCTTACCGCCGTAACAAATGACTCGTCATTTCACTCGTCATTCTACATCAATGTCGAAACCGCGCGGAATATCATAGGGGCGGGCCTTGAAAGCAAGGACGAGGCGACCAAAGAAAACGCCGAACACGCCCGCGAAAACTTGCTGCGCAGGGGTTTCTTCGATCTCCTGAACCTAGAAGATTGACGACATTCACTCTACGTGAGAACTTACCGTTACAACTGCTGCGTGAATGGGTCCGCTCCGGTCGGCGCAATAGGGGGAGATACACCTCGCTGTCGTCATGCCGTTGCCAGGGATTTTGCCTCCTGCACCATATCCGCGATGATGTCCAGGCCGCCGAGCCAGAAGGTGGGGTTGGCGGTATCGATGGTGGCGCGTTGCATGAGTTGGGCGGGGGATTCGCTGCCGCCGGCGGCCAACATGCCGCGATAGACCTCCACGAAGGGCGCGCCTTGTTGCCGGTAGGCGCGGTAGAGCGAGAGCGACAGCAGTTCGCCGAACGGATAGGCGTAGACGTAGAACGGCACGTGGATGAAGTGGGGGATGTAGGCCCACCAGTGGCGGTAGTTCGCCGTCATCGTCACCGAATCGCCGAACATAGCCGACTGCTGTTCCAGCCAGATGTCGCCGATGGCCTCGCTCGTCAGTTCGCCCTCGTTGCGGCGTCGGGTGTGCAGCGCGTACTCGAACCGGTGCATGGCCGCCTGGCGGAAGACCGTGGCGAACGAATCCTCGATCTTCTGCGCCAGCAGGCCCAGGCGCACCCGCGGGTCGGTGGTATTTTCCATGAGCGCGTGAAACGTCAGCATCTCGCCAAAGGTGCTGGCCAGTTCCGCCACCACCAGCGAGGTATCGAATTCCAGATAGGGCTGGCCGCTTGAGAGCCGCGCGTGGATGCCGTGGCCGAGTTCGTGGGCCAGGGTCATCACGTCGCGCTGGTTGCCGGTGTAGCTGAGGAAGACGTAGGGGTGCAGATGGGGCAGGCAGGGCTGGCAGTAGGCCCCGCCGCGCTTGTTGGGCAGCACGGCGGCGTCGATCCACCGCTTCTCGAAGAACTCCGCAGCCAGGCTGCCCACCTCGGGCGCAAAGGCGCGGTAGGCGTCCAGCACCAGCGCCTTGGCCTGGTTGAAGTCCACGCCCCCCTCCGGCGGGGGAAAGACCGGCGCGTAGCGGTCGTAGTCGTAGAGCGTGCGATAGCCCAACATGCGGCGCTTGAGGGTGTAATAATCGGCCACGATGTCGTACCGCGCGGTGACCGCGTCCAGCATGGCGTGGGCGGTGGCGTCGTCCACCTCGTTCGCCAGGTTGCGCGACGACATGGGGTCCGGGAAGTTGCGCAGGCGGTCCTCGATGGCCTTTTCGTGGGTCATCACGTTGAAGATGAAGGTCAGCACGTGGGCGTCGTCTTGCAGCGCCTTGGTCATGGCCGCCTGGGCGCGCCGCCGCACGCCGCGGTCGTCGCGGTAGAGCAGCGCCAGCAGTTCGGTCTCGTTCATCTCCTTGCGCTCGCCGTCCAGGGTCATCGCGCGGCGCAGGCGGCCGGTGCGCTCGTCGAAGAGCCGCTGGAAGGAGCTGATCCCGGTCAGGCGCTTTTCCGCGTCCAGCTTCTCCTCGGCTTCCGTGAGCGTATGCGGCGCAAAGACCCGCTCGCGCGCCAGGGAATGCGCGTACCGCGCCAGCGGCGGGTGCGCCAGGATGCCTTGGGCAAAGGCGTCGTCCGCCTGCCGCCACTCCACGTCGAAGAAGAGCAGGGCGTTCTGCACCTGCGTGGCCTGCTCGTGCGTGCGTTGCAGCAGGGCCCCGTGCGCTGGCTCCGCCGTATCCACCGAAAAGACCATATCAGCATACATGACCGCCTTGTGCGCGCCCATGTAGATCTGCTCGATCTCTTCAACTGCGCTTAGGAACTCCTCCGGCGTGATCTCGCCCGCGGCAATCCGGCCTCTGTAGTTTTCCTGAAACGCCTCCGCCCGCGCTAACGCCGCCTTGAAATCCGCCTCCAGCGCCGGATCATCCGGCCCGGCGTAGAGGTCCGCCAAATCCCACCGCACCGCCTCCGCGCCGGTCTCCTGTCTCGCATCCGCCGTTGCTTGTGCTGCCGCCATGTGGTCGTGCTCCTGTTTGCCGCGCGTCACGGCATGGTGTGGTTACGTTGCCCGCGCTTGCCGTTCTTGCCCGTTCGTCTCCACCGCCTCGCCGGTTCATTCTAAACGGGAGCGGCACGCTTGACCAGGCATGTTGACGCTCGCTGTTCTCTATATCAATACGCGATGAACGAGCACGCTCTCTACCGGTCATGCGCGGCGTTCATTTCATGCGAGGAGTTCTTCCGTCATTCTGAGGAGCGTAGCGACGAAGAATCTAGAGCGCATGCACCTTAGATTCCTCGCTGCGCTCGGAATGACAGTTGTCGCGCCTCCCGCGCTACATTGCCACTTTCACCGTTTGACGGCCTCTTTCACCATACAAGTGACGGGAGAAGCCGGCTCGCCTTCACCCTAACCGCTCTCTCCAGTGTAAAACGCTGTTCTCCATTGTGTGATAATATCCAACACGGAGTAGTATCCGAATACAGATACTATCCGAATATGGGGTACTATCCAATTGCTGCAGATGCTTACGCGTGAGTTCTCTGTAAGGGGCGCGTGGGGAAGTGCGCTTTAGCGAGCGCGTCCCCTTGCGGCTCACGGCGCAACCGTTGCGTCGCGGCAGGCCAAACTTAAGCGTGTACCGCAAGGGGGCTACCACGGTGAAACATCTCAGCGCGTTGCTACTCGGACTCTTCTTGGCGCTCGTCGTGCCCAGCATGGCGTCGGCGTCAGTCGATTGCGAGTTCAGGCTTGGTTTCAAGGCGCTCCGCGATCTTATCCCCGACATCGTCGGCGAGTGCCTGGAGAACGAGCACTACAACGCCACCGGCGACAGCGTGCAGCGGACCACCGGCGGCTTGCTGGTCTGGCGCAAAGCCGACAACTGGACCGCCTTCACCGACGGCTACCGCACGTGGATAAACGGTCCCAACGGCCTGGAGCAACGGCTCAACACGGAAAGATTCCCCTGGGAGCCGGATTATGCCCCCGGCGGAGGCATTGCGACACCAGAGCCGGCGCCTGCGGCAACACCGCCGCCAGCGTCTGTCGCCACACCCGAACCTGGGGACACGCCGCATTCCGCATCGTCGATTCGAGGAGCCGTGGTAGGCCCCGACGGAGCCCTTTTGCAAGGGATAGGATTGTGGGCCTGGCAAGGGAGCAGGGACAACAGCGGATATGGCAATACAGACCAAAGTGGCGCTTTTGAAATCCCGGTGCCTGACGGGTCGTTTACTTTGGATGTATATGCGGGCCCCGGGTGCAGTTTCGTTGGGTGGTATGATGGCGCCGGCATTACTACCGAACGCGGTCAGGCTGTACGGGTGAATGTGAGTGGAGCAAGTGTTAGCGGCATTGTGATCAGACTACCATCTGACCCCCAAGACCTACCTCGCATAGAGTGGTGCGCGGGAACAAGCACCACACCCGCGCCTACGCCCATACCTGTCGCCACACCAGTGCCAGCGCCTACGCCTAGGCCCAAACCTGTGGTTACACCCATTGTGGTTACACCCACGCCAGTGCCACCCACCCGCCTCACCAACAACAACGCTGAGGATGGGTCCCCGGCTTGGAATCAAACCGGCAGTCGCATCGTGTTCGAATCCAACCGCGACGGGAATTTTGAGATCTACAGGATGAATGCCGACGGCTCCAGCCTCCGGCGCCTTACTGACAACGACGCGGCGGATAGGTTCCCTGAATATGCCAGTTTTGGCGTTCATACGGACATCGCGTTCACTTCCGAGCGCGACGGGAACGCTGAGATCTACAGGATGAGCAGCAACGGCGGCAGCCTCCGCCGCCTCACCGACAACTACGATTGGGATGTCGATCCAACTTGGTCCCCCATCGGCCTCAACCGCATCGCGTTTACCTCCGACCGCGACGGGAACGCTGAGATCTACACGATCTCCAGACGCTCCGGTGGAAGTCTCCGCCGCGTCACCGACAACGACGCTTGGGATGGCGAACCAACTTGGCGCCCCAGCGGCCTCGACCGCATCGCGTTTACCTCCGACCGCGACGGGAACCATGAGATATACACGATTCGCCCCGGCGGCTACGGCCTCCGCCGCCTGACCAACAACAACGCTGTGGATGACTTTCCCGCCTGGTCTCCCGACGGCCAGTACATCGTGTTCAGCTCCAACCGCGACGGGAACCATGAGATCTACGTGATGAAGGCCGACGGCACCGGCGTCACCCGCCTCACCAACAACAGCGCTTGGGACGGCCAACCCGCCTGGTCCCGTAGAGGCCATCGCATCGCGTTCGTCTCCAACCGTGACGGGAACTATGAGATCTACGTGATGGAGGTCCCCGACGCCTTCCGTTGAAAGCGTGCCCACGCCAGCGGCGGCTAGCCGCCTCACCGGCAACGTCGCTTGGGGTGGCTAGTCCGTCTGGTTGGCTGTGGCACTACAGCCATATCTCTGGGAGTAAGGCTCATGCGGCGCACTCTGCGCATAGCCGCAGGCTTGTGCGCGAGCTAGAGCGAGTGCGCCGCATCAATAGAATAGACCGTCGCATCGATTCGCTGGACTCACGTGTGTCCGGTCTTGAGAGGGCCATGGAGCGGCGCGTCTCCACGTTGAGGGGCTACCTCTACGGCGCGTCTATGGTGAAACGCCACCGCCGCCGGGTTAGGCCATTTCGCGCACCCGCGCGGGGCAGCAGACGCAGGTTACAAACCTGCGCTACCGGACAGAGGTTAACGGGATATCACATGCGGTTCAACGCGTAGGGGCACGACATGTCGTGCCCCTACGCGTTGAATGAGGGAGCGGCATCACACTTTCGGATTTCGACATTCGCCGGGGTGGCGCGGGTCAGGCCGCTGTCTTAGCCCTTGCTGAGTGGCGGTCAGTAGGGTGGTTCGGCGGGGCCGTCGTAGCCGCAGGTGCCCATTCTGGGTGAGTTGACCAGCGGCATGGTTTCGCCGTAGTCGTCGTGCTCGTGCGTCTCCACATGCTGTTGGCACAGCATGCCGCTGTCATCGTACCCGTAGGCGCATTCCATGCAGAAGTGTGTGGCGGGCTGTGCGCACTCCATGCACGTGTGGGCAGGCGGATGGTTGCGCGCCATCAAGGCGATTGGATGAGCGGTGGTCGGCTTGCCCTGGCGGACGGCTACCGCCTTCACGACCGTCTCCGAGGGCGTGCCGAAATCGTAGACGTGGAATATCTCATCGCCGGGCTGAAGTGTGCGCTCGATGCGCGTCTTCTTGGAGAGTTTGCCCCCCACCGACCAGCCGCCGGTAGAGAATTCGCTCAAGTGGCCGCAGCATTCCAGCCAAATGGCGCGCAGATACCGGTCCAGTTCCCGCAAGGTGGCGGCGCCTTGCATTTCGAGGTCCAGCCAGAATTCGCCGTGTGTATCGAGCACCCGCAGGTGAGCCAGGCCGCTGCTGGCGCCGCCCGGCCGCCGGTCGGACTCCGCGACCACTTCGGCCCGCCGCTTGCAGGCCGGCAAATGCCTGAGCATGGACCCCTTCGTAAATTCCCGTCCGCAGTAGCCGCAGGCGCCTCTGGTCTGCTTACGTCGCGTTGCCATGTCTCTCACCTATACGGGCAGTAGTGAAGCAACAGCGGCGCAGTCTCCCACCGGCTGCCGCTGCAAGCGAACCGTCAAACGTTTCGCTCTCTCGCGGCAGATGCGCTGCGTGCTGCCTTCTCCATCCGAAAGCGTTGCGTTTCGGAGCGTGTCTGACGTCGTCACGTTACCGGAGATATTACCAAGTCGTGGTGATGCCGTCACGCATGTTGTGTGCCAGGCGCATTGAGAGTTTCACACTCTACCGCTATCCTCTCTTTCTGCCGTGTGCTAGACTCCAGGTATAGTTCTTCAGCACTCGCGCAAGCTCGAGCAAGGCGCGCGCATTCCCAACGGAGAGAGGCAACTGTGACAGAGAACTTTGAGTTTATCAGCACCTTGGCAACGATCATCATTGCGGCCATTGCGGTTATTGGGGTCATCTTGCGCCTCGAAAACCGTGTTTCCCAACTTGGCGAACGGGTTGCCCACGTGGAAGGTTCGCTTGATAGCTTGCGCGAGCAAATTGCCCGGGTAGAGGGTTCGCTTGGCGGGCTGCGCGAGCGGGTCGCCCGTGTGGAAGGCTTGCTCGATGGGCTGCGTGACGCCATTACTCGGCGTGAAGACGATTCATAACCTTCGCTTCAAGCGCCGGGTTAGCCCTTTCAGAGACCTTTGCATAACTCTGTTATTCCGGCGAAAGCCGGAATCCAAGGTGCCTTTACAACTAACAAGGGCATAACGTCAAGCCATTTCACCCCCATCCCAGCCTTCCCCCTCAATGGGGAAGGGGTTATGCAAAGGTCTCTTTCGGGGCGGCCTGCTTGGGTTCTGTCACACGACCCCAGCAGCGTCCACGATGAACTGTTCGTTTACATCCCGATAATCAGGTTGCCCATCGACAAGCCCCGCACGCCATTGACGCGCAGCCATCCAGCCAAGAGCAATCTTGCTCGCGGCGACCAGATCAGCGCCCTCAAGGCTACTTAGTCCGACTTCATATCTCTTGGCAGCCATTCTTTGTATGAGTTGCCGATGACCTGGGCGCTTCTTGTCGCCTGAATTCAGAACTTGAAGATAGGCTGTATCCAGAATCCAGGGCTGCCGATTTGGATGAATGTCAAATAGAATCGCAGGCCCACCGTCTGGCGGAGGGCTCTTCGTCATGGCATTACAGAGATGGAAATCGTCGAAAGCGGTTTCACTTCCACATTTGTCAAGAATAAAACTCCAGTGACGTTGGACGTTCAAGCTGAGTTCGCTGACAGGCCCGGGACATCCCCGCTTGAGTGCTCCTGTAAGCCAGCCGGCAACATCACTCAGGGTTACCTCCCTCAAGTTCGGATAGTGTATGCTCTTCGCTTCCTGATAGAAGCGTATGCCTGCCTCGAGCATCAACTCAAACTCTTTTCCGTTCCAGGAATTGCCTAGCGGTCCAAATGGAATGGCTTCTGTAGCAAGCCAATGAACTTCGATCTCGCCCAATCGAGAGCCGGAAGCGTAGACTTTGGGGACTAAGTCAGGCGCAGTTGAGCATAATCTGTCGGACCAATAGTTCTCGCAGATACTGGTGCCAACCTTGACAATTATCCTACGTCCCGTCTCGCGAAGAATCCCCCTGAGATGTACTGCGATCAGTCCGTACTCTTGTACAAAGAGCTCAAGATTGGTAGCAATAGCGATGATCTCTTCCGTTTGGCTTGCGGCCTCCTGAATAGCAGCCAAAGCCCCCTTGGATCGAGACACTCTGCCGCTATTCTCAAAGATGTTCACATGGCTTTCTCCGCACTAGCCTTTTCTATGCTTATGTACGTCTTGGCTCTAACATAATGTTGAGCGCGTTCACACCTTTAGCAGCGCCAGGAACGCCTCCTGCGGGATTTCCACCTGTCCCACCCGTTTCATGCGTTTCTTGCCCTCTTTCTGTCTTTCCAGCAGCTTGCGTTTGCGGGTCACGTCGCCGCCGTAGCATTTGGCGAGCACGTTCTTGCGCAGGGCCGGGATGGTTTCGCGGCTGATGATGCGGCCGCTGATGGCGGCTTGCAGGGGCACCTCGAAGAGTTGGCGCGGGATCTGGCGGCGCAGTTCCGTGACCAAGGCGCGTCCCACCTGCTGGGAGCGTTCGCGGGGGATGATGCTGGAAAGCGCGTCCACCGGCTGGCCGTTCACCAGGATTTCCAGTTTCACCAGGTCGCCGGGCCGCATCCCGGTCACGGTATAGTCCATGCTGGCGTAGCCCTGGGTGCGGGTCTTCAGTTGGTCGTAGAAATCGGTCAGGATTTCGGCGAACGGCACCTCGTAGCGCAGGATCGCGCGCCGTTCGTCCAGGTACTCCAGCTCTTTGAACGCGCCGCGCCGGTTCTCGCACAACTCCATGATGGCGCCGATGTAGCCGCTGGGCGTGATGAGGCTGAGCTCTACCCACGGCTCCTCGATGCGGTCCAGTTCCGACGGGTGCGGCAACTGCGCCGGGGTATCCACCTCCACGCTCTTGCCGCCGGTGGTGACCGCGCGGTACTCGGTGTTCGGCAGCGTGGTCAGGATTTCCAGGCCGTACTCCCGCTCCAGCCGCTGCTGCACCACGTCCAGGTGCAGCAACCCCAGGCAGCCGCAGCGGAAGCCGAAACCCAGCGCCGGGCTGGTCTCGGGCACGTAGGTCAAGGCCGCGTCGTTGAGCTTGAGCTTATCCAGGGCGTCGCGCAGCGGCGCGTAGTCCTCGCTCTCCACCGGATAGAAACCGGCGAAGACCATCGGTTTCGCCGGTTGGTAGCCGGGCAGCGGGTCCGCGGCCGGGGCCTTGGCAACGGTGATGGTATCGCCCACCTGGCACTCGCGCAGGGTCTTGAGGCCGCTGGCCACGTAGCCCACCTCGCCGGTAGCCAGGCGCGTCTCCTTGACCGGATGGGGGCGAAACGTGCCGATCTCCATGGCCTCGGAGCGCGCGCCGGACTGCATGAGCAGGATCTCCGCGCCCGCCGCCAGCGCGCCTTCCACCACGCGCACGTAGGCGACCACGCCTTTGTGGGGATCGTAGTGCGAATCGAAGATGAGCGCGCGGGTGGCCGCCGCTTCCGCGCCGGAAGGCGGCGCGATGCGCTCCACGATGGCGGCCAGTACCTCTTCCGCGCCGCTTCCGGTCTTGGCGGAAGCAAAGATCATCTCCTCCGGATCAAAACCGAGGTTTTCCAACTCCGCCGCCACCACGTCGGGCTGCGCGCTGGGCAGGTCGATCTTGTTGATCACGGGAATGACGGTGAGGTCGTGGTTGAGCGCCTGGTAGAGGTTGGTCAACGTCTGCGCCTCGATGCCCTGGGAGGCGTCCACCACCAGCAGCGCGCCCTCGCAGGCCGAGAGCGCCCGCGATACCTCGTAGGCAAAGTCCACGTGCCCCGGCGTATCGAGCAGGTTGAGTTCGTAGTCGGCGCCGTCGGCGGCCGCGTAGATCATGCGGACGGCTTTGGCCTTGATGGTGATGCCGCGCTCGCGCTCGAGTTCCATGGAGTCGAGCGCCTGCTCCACCGCCTTGCGCGCGTCCAACGCGCCGGTTAGCTCCAGGAGCCGGTCCGCCAGGGTGGACTTGCCGTGGTCGATGTGCGCGATGATGCAGAAGTTGCGAGTGTGCTGCTGGTTCACGAAGAGGGTTTCTCGTGCTGAGGCTGTCTGTGAAACGTATTCTCTTGGGTATGCATACGGATAAGCGGCTAGCGTCTTGCGCGTGTGCCGTTCATACGCGCGGCGCGAATCCGTCCGCGGACGGCTTGTGTTCAAGGAGTGCTCTTGTTCATTGTAGCAAATGCTGGAGCGGAGCCTCTGCGCGGCGGCGCGCCGTCTGCCCCGGCCGGAGGGAAAAGACCCCCTCACCCCAACCCTCTCCCCGGGGAGACCTTTGCGTAACCCCTTCCCCACTGGGGGGAAGGTTGGGATGGGGGGTGAAATGGCTTGAAACCATGCAATGTTTAGTTGTAAAAGCGCTCTGGATTCCGGTTTTCACCGGAATGACAGAGTTATGCAAAGGTCTCCCGGGGGAGAGGGGGTTTAGTCACGCTATGCGGACGATTTCCAACGGCTTGAGGCGGTTGCGCACAGGTGATGGGCGCGCCAACTCTTGGCGCCGCTGGTACAATGCTTTCTGTTGCTCCGGTGTGCGTGTGGATGAAGCGAACCGCCGGGTTGCGCGGGATGCGCCTTGGCCGTGCACGCTCGTCTCTTGCTGAGAAGCCCGACCGCAACCGCGAAATCCGGGAAAGGTACCGCCGGCCATGCCGAAAACGGAAGATAAACACGCCGCGCCGCCCGCTTCGCGCGTCCTCCTGTACCGCCGCCTGGCGTGGGCGTTGCTGCTGCTGTGGACGCCCGCCTGGGGCATCGTGGGCGTTGCGCCCTGGGTGGGCATTCCCGATCTGCCGCAGGATAGCTTGGCCGTACATCTGATACCGGTGGGAATTGGGTTTGCCGGCGGCCTCGCGGCCCGCCGCCACCCGGCCGCGGGCGGCGTGTATTGGCTGATTGCGGGATTTCTGCTCTCGTCACTGCTGGTGGTGCGGCTGCAGAGCCTGGCGGACGTGCTCATCTGGTGCGCCGCCGCCCTGCCGGCGCTGGTCACCGGCATACTCTTCATCGTCAACCTGACGCCGGCAGAGCGCGCCGCGCTGCAATCCGCGGCCCGGTCGCGGAAACGCTAGCCTTGATTGGAAAACAGGGGTAGGGGCACGACGTGTCGTGCCCCTACCCCTGTTCAGCGAGCGGTGAGTCGTATAAGGGCGCGGGTTGACCGTGCTTGCCTACGTCAGGAGGTCGTGCGGCGGCATTGAACCCCTCACCCCGGCCCTCTCCCCCAGGGAGAGGGGGTCTTTTCGCGCCGCTTCGTCTTTACGGCCTCTCCCCAGGGAAAGCTGACAGGGGTAGGCAAGTGTCATTCCGAGCGGAGCGAGGAATCTAGAACCAACGTTCTTGCAGCAAAAGCCTTAGATTTCGCGCTCTTAGCGCCTCTCCCCTGCGTTCCGCTCGGAGTGACACGAGAAATCGGATTCTAGAATTCCTACCCCTGTCAGCCCAGGGAGAGGGAATCTTTTCGCTCTTCCTGGTGGGTTGGCGGCGGCTCTATCACGCCCAAGCGCTTGAGCCGTTTGTGCGCCGCGGCCAGCGCGTCGTGCACGCGGTCGGGGTCGATGGGAATAACGGCGGGGTCATCGCGGTGCTGGTACACCCATTGCAAGACGAAGTGGCGGATCGTATCCGCTGAGGCCGCGCTGTCGGGCAAGGCGAGGTAGTGGCCGAAGAGCGCACGGAGGGTTTCCGCCATAGCCGTCTCCGCGGCCGGCACCAGTGTCTCGCGTCCGAGTATCTGGCCGTTGCGGACGAAGAAGACGCGCACCTCTTCCGGCGGATCGGCGGGATAGATGAGCACAATGTCGTGGCCGGCAAAGCCGCCGGAAAGCGGACGGTGGCGCGCCCGCAGACGCCGCAGAATGCGCAGGACCGCCGCCGCGGCCGGCTCATCCCGGCCTTGCCAGCGGTCCGCCACCGCCTCCGGCCCTTCGGACAGGAACTGGAAGACCAGGTTAGCCTGGTCTTGCGGCGGCAGCGCGGACGCGGCGACCAGCAAGCGCCGGGCCGCGCGCGCGTTCCAGCTTGCCGCCGCGCGGCCTCGATACGGCCCAAAGTAGGCGGCGGCGTCCGGCCGCAGCCGGCTGCTGGTGCGCACCTGGATACCGGCTTGCTCGCTGCGCCAGACCCGCACGTAGGGCTGCATAGGGCGATACTGCTGCTGCACGTTGTAGACCGGCTGCAACTCCTGGATGACCTGCGCCTCGCGCAGCAGCGCCTCGAACTCGGAGCCGGTGACCTCCACGTCGATGCGCTCCAGCCGCTCGATCATGCCGTCGAAGAGGCGGTCCGGGTTCGCCAAATGGCTGCGCACCCGCCGCTGGAGCGACTTGGACTTGCCCACGTAGAGCGCGGCGCCCTCGCTATCCCGGAAGACATAGATGCCGGGCAGGGCGGGAATGAGCCGGATTTGCGCTTGCAGGGCGGCGCGGTGCGCCGGCGCCCGCTGTTGCCTCCCACTCTCCAACCAGTGCGTGAACGTCTGCATGCTGGCGCCGTGCGCGGCGGGCACTTCCGCCAGCAGGCGCATGAAGCACTGGGCGGTCACCCGCGCGTCGCTGAGCGCGCGGTGCTTGGGCGCGTCGTTCAGGCCGAAGTGGCGCGCCAGGCGTTCCAGGCTGGGCTTCTTGAGTTGCGGAATGAGCCGCGTGCTCAACGTCACCGTGTCGATCGAGAGATTGCTCAACGGGCGGCGCTGCGTCCAGAGCGCCTCATTGCGCAGGAAGTTGAGGTCCCCGGCGATATTGTGGCCCACCACCGGCACGTGGGCTACGAAAGCGTAGAGTTCGTCCAGCACCGGGCCGGCCGGCGGCGCGTCGCAGAGCATGTCGTCGCTGATGCCGGTGAGTTGCCAGATGCGCTTGCTCACCCGCCGCCCCGGATTCACGAAGGAGTGGAAGCGCGCGATTTCCTCGCCGTTGCAGACGCGCACGGCGCCAAGCTCGATGATGCGGTGGCGTCCCGCGATGCCGCCGGTGGTCTCCACGTCCAGCACCACGAATACCTGGGAACTCAGCGCTTCCGCCGGGTTTGCCGCGCCCCACTGCGCCAGGCCCCAACCGCCGGCGGCGTTCTGGGCAAAGCGGCCGTCGGCCACCAGTTTGGCTTCCAGGAGTTGCAGCAGGGGAGCGGGCAGCGCGCCGTTCATCTGCATGGCCGCCCGCGCCAATTCCGCAAGGCTCAGCGCGCGCGCGCCGTCCTCCAGGATGCGGTGGGCGCGTTCCACGAGCGCCTGGCGTTCGAAGAGCGGAAGCGCCATTACACGAAGCCCCCGCAAATGAGGTGAGTACACAGCGGCCGCGTCGCGTTCATACCGATAGTGGGACTCCCGTCTGCGCGGCCAGGTTTTGGAGGTCGGCGAGCACCGCGGCATCCAGCGGCACGCCGTTTGCCCGGCGTTCCGCCATGCGCTCCGCCTCGATCTCGCCGGGCAGCGTAACCCGCTCGAATCCCGGCGCCAGCGGCAGTTCCCGCATCTCCGCGATGAGCGCCTCCAGGCGCTCCTTGAACCGCTCCATGTCCATGAACGCGGCGATGTCGATGGCAATGAAGAGGTGCGCCACGTCGGCGGCCGGGTCATGTCGCTGAAGAAGCCCGCGGCGTGCACGCCCAGCGTCGCGCCGGTGAGCAGCGAGGTGAAGACCTCGATCATGAACGCCAGGCCGGAGCCTTTGTAGTCCGCCAAGGGGCGCGCGCCGCCCTGCCGGGCGCGGGTCGGGTCGGTGGTGGGCAGGCCGTCCGGGCCGAGCGCCCACGTTTCCGGGATAGGCTTGCCGCGCTTCTCCGCCAGCACCACGTGTCCCATTGCCACCACGCTTGTCGCCATGTCCAGGATGAGCGGTTCGTCATGGGTGGGCGCGCCGAAGCAGATCGGATTGGTGCCCAGGAACTTCCTGGCCGCGCCCCAGGGCACCATGGCCGGGCTGGAATTGGTGGTGATGATGCCCAGGCACGCGGCTTCCGCCATGCGCAGGGCGTAGTCGGCGGCCATGCCGAAGTGGTTGCTATTGCGCACGCCCACCGCGCCGATGCCCTGCGCCTGGGCGCGCTCGATCGCCAGTTGGGTAGCGTACGCGCTGACCGGCACGCCGAGGCCGTTGTCGCCGTCCACCAGGGCCGAGGCGGCGCGTTGGCGCTCCACGCGGATGTTCGGCCTGGCGTTGACCGCGCCGTTGCGAATGCGCTGCACCAGCGCGGAGAGGCGCGTGATGCCGTGGCTTTCCACGCCGCGCAGGTCGCAGAGCGCCAGGTGGCGCGCCGACTGGGCCGCGTGCTCCGGCGGGATGCCCGCGTGCACGAGCACGTCCCGCGCGAAGGCTTCAAGACGCCCGGCGGGGATGCGGATCGCGGAAGCGGGCGCGGCGTGGGGCGCGCTCCCGCCTTTCTCCGTTTCGGTCGCGCCTGTGCCCGGCGCGCTTGCGCCATTCCCAGGCCCGCCCGCGTCTGTGCTCGGCGCGCTCACGCCTGCGCAACCTCCACCTTGGCCAGTTCTTCCAGCGGCTTGACCACCGCCGTCTGGTCTTCGTCGGCCAGGCCTTGGGCGATGGCTTCCTCGTAGACAAGCTGGGTGAGGTTGCTGACCAACATGCGCACCTCGGCCTGCTGGCCGAGTTGGGTAGCCAGCCGCAGGTCTTTCACCAGCAGCTTGATGGCGAAGGCCGGGGCGAAGTTGCGCTGCAGGATGAAGTCCGGCATGGCGCGGTGCAACATGCGGCTGTCGCCCATGGCCGTGCCCAGCACCTGGTAGGACGTTTCCGGGTCTACGCCGTTCTTAGCCCCCAGCACCATCGCTTCCACGATGCCGGCCAGGTTGATGCCCACGAGCAGTTGGTTCTGGAGCTTGACCACCGAACCGGCGCCGAGCGGGCCGACGTGGAAGATGTTTTCGCCCATGGCCTGGAAGAGCGGCTCGGCGGCGGCGAACGCCTCGGCCTCGCCGCCGGCCATGATAGCCAGCGTGCCGGCCTCCGCGCCCATGGGGCCGCCGCTGATGGGGGCGTCGATGAACTGCACCTGCTTCTCCGCCAGCGCGGCGCCGACGCGTTGCGCGGTGGCCGGGTCTATGGTGCTGTGGTCGACGAAGACCTGCCCCGGCCGCGAGCCGTGGATCGCGCCGGCCGCGCCCAGGAAGACTTCCTCCACGTCTTCCGGCATGGAAACGCAGGAGAGGACGCAATCCGCCCGCTCCGCCGCTTCCCGCGGGGTCTCCACCAGCGTGCCGCCGGAGGCAACGAACGCTTCCGCTTTGGCGCGGGTGCGGTTGAAGGCGTAGACGTCGTGGCCTGCCGCCCGAAGGTTGACGGCCATGTGCATGCCCATGGTGCCGAGACCGATGAAGGCTACTTTCATTTCACTTGGACCTCCTCGTGTGCTGTCTGTGCGGGTGTCTGTGAAGGCGAATCAGCCGCGGCCGGGGCGTTGGCGGCCTGGCGTATCTTGCGCATACCGGTGTAGAGGTACTCCGCCCCGGAGTAGAGCGTGAGGATGAGCGCCAGCCCGAGCAGCGCGTCGCTGACGATGCTCTGCCAGAGCAGGAGCACGACCAAGGCGATGAAGGTGACGGCGGTCTTGAGCTTGCCGGTGGGCCCGGCCGGAATGGCGATGCCTTTGGCCGCGGCCTGGCCCCGCAGGCCGGTGACCGCCATTTCGCGGCTGACGACGAGGGCCGCCCACCAGCCGGGCAGCAGGCCCACCTGCACCAGCGCGATCAAGACGACGGCAACCAGGACTTTATCCGCCACCAGGTCCAGCGAGGCCCCCACCGCCGAAACGGTATCGCTGCGGCGGGCCACGAAACCGTCCAGCCAATCCGTGGCCGCGGCTACCGCCAGCAAACAGGCCGCCAGCCAATACCAGTGCGGCGTGCCCTGGCCCCAAATGACGAGATACATGATGAGCGGCGCAAGGGCGATACGCAAGAGCGTCAACTGGGTGGCGAAGCCGACGGGCATGAAGAAATCCTCCGGCGGCGCGCTGCCGCCCGCCGCGCGGTGCTATCACTGGCTACTCACCATACCGTGATTGCGGCGGCGCGGCAACTGCGCGCGCCGCCAACGTTACGTTACGGCCAGCGCGCCGCTGGGTTCCGGCCGCACGCCTTGGCGCAGGAGCGCGTGCACGGCGTCCTCCGCCACTTGCAGCGTCCGGTCGATGTCGGCGTCGGTGTGGGCGAAGCTGACGTGGTTGCGCTTGATGTTCATGGGCAGCTTGAAGACGCCCCGCTCGACGCACTCGCGGCGATAGCGCACGAAGAAGTCGGCGTCGTTCCGCAGGAGGTCGGTGAAGTTGCGCACCGGCCCCTCCATGAAATAGGTAAGGAAGACCGAGCCGAATCCTTCCACCACGGCGGGCACGCCGGCATCCGCCATGATCTCCGTCAGGCCGGCGCGGACGCGGTCGCCTAGGCGGAAGACCTCCGCGTGCACGCCCTGCGTTTCCATGACCTCGATGGTGGCGAGGGCGGCCACGGTGCCGACGGCGTGGCCGTTATACGTGCCGGCAAAGAAGGTATCGCCGCCGGGCGCCGTGTTGAAACGCGCCATGATCTCCCGCTTGCCGCCAATTGCCGCCAGTGGAAAGCCGTTGGCAATGGCCTTGCCCAGGGTAGTGAGGTCCGGCGTGACGCCCGCGACCGCTTGGTAGCCGCCGAGGCCGTGCCGGAAGCCGGTGATCACCTCGTCGAAGATGAGCACGACGCCGTGGGCGTCGCACAACTCCCGCAACGCCTCCAGGAAGCCCGGCTGCGGGCGCACACAGCCGATGTTGTGGGGAATCGGCTCCACGATGATGGCCGCCACTTCGCCCGGGTGCAGCTTGAGCGTGTCCTCTACCTGGCCGGCGTCGTTGAAGTCGCAGATGAGCGTGGCGTCGGCGGTCTCTTCCATGATGCCCGCCGAGAGCAGGTCGCGCTTGCCGACCATGTCCGGGGCGCTGATGACGTTGCGCAGCACGGCGTCGTGCCAGCCGTGGTAGCAGCCCTGGAACTTGATGATCTTCCGGCGGCCGGTGTAGGCGCGGGCCGCGCGCAAGGCGTGGAACGTGGCCTCCGACCCGGCATTCGTGAAGAGCACCTGCTCGATGGAAGGGACGTGCTCGACTACCTTCTTGGCGAGCGCGATTTCCTGCGGCGTGGCGCCGACGCCGTAGAGGTCGGTCTCCCACAGGGCTTCTTCAACCCGCTGCACGACGAAAGGGTGCACGTGACCCAGGATGAAGGGACCGAATGCGGCGTGGTAGTCGAGATACTCGTTGCCGTCGGCGTCCCAGATGCGGGCGCCCTCGGCGCGGTTGAATACCAGCCGGGGCTCGACGTTGCGGATGGACGTATGCACGCCGCCCGGGGCGTAGGCCTCGGCCGCGGCAAACAGCGCCGCGCTCTGCTCGGTTCGTACCATTGCACAATCCTCTATTGACTTGCTCTGCTATCGGCGATCTTCACATAGATAAGGACCTTCGCATAGCTCATGCCTGCCCCACGCTTAGCACATACCTGGGCCACGCATAGCTCATACCTAGCCCACGCATAGCTCATACCTGCCCCACGCATAGCTCATACCTGCCCCACGCATAGCTCATACCTGCCCCACGCATAGCACACGCCGGGAGGCAAAAAGCCCCCTCTCCCTGGGGAGACCTTTGCGTAACATAGGTCGGCGCGCGCTCAGACTCCCTCTCCCTGAGGAGACCTTTGCGTAACCCCGGTCGGCGCGCATTGAAACTCCCTCTCCCTGGGGAGAGGGAACTGTTCGCCTCTCAGCGAGGTAATGCAAAGGTCTTCTGAGGGAGAGGGCCGGGGTGAGGGGGTCTTTCCTCTTCTTGACCCCATTCCACACGCGGGTCAAACGTATACAAAGCGTCCATAAAAGAAATGCTGTACCGCAGATCGCTTATGCGGTACCCAGCACCATGATAGCGGAAACGGCGCTTCCGCTCACGGCGCGTCAGCGGGAGAGCACCACGCGCTCGCGGTCCGCCAGCGGCAGGGGTACGCGCGCGCCATTGGACGCATGAGAGGCGTAGACCGCCAGCGCGAGTTCCAGCGCGGCGCGGCCCACGCGGCCTTCGGCGCGGCTGGGCCGGTCGTGCTCGATGCAGCGCACGATCTCCTCCACCGCGCCCTGCATGCCGCTGCGCGGGTACGCGACCAGCGGGAACGGCCGCTTGACCATTGTGCGCGTGGCGGAATCGAACGTGAAGAACTCCGCGTCGCTGTTGCTCAAGCGCAGGCGGCCGGCGGTGCCGATGACGTCGATCTCGAAGACGGGGCCGCTCTGGCCGTCGATGAAGCCCATCACGCCGTTGCGAAAACCCACGACGGCCGTGCCGCCGGCGTCCCTGGCGGTGTCGGCCCCGGGCGCGAGCGCGCCCGCTACCCACACGGCCGGGCTTTGGCTGAAGAGCAGCATCGCGTCCAGCCAGTGAACGCCGGTGTGCAACAGCGTGCCGCCGAAGTGGGCAGAGACCGTGCGGACACTGCCAATGCGCCCCTCGGCGAGCAGCGCGCGCGCCGTTTCGTAGAAAGGATCCCAGCGACGGGTGTGGTTGATCACGAGTTTCACGTTGCGCCCGTCGCAGGCGGCGATCATGGCGTCGGCCTCGGCGAGACTGGTAGCCATGGCCTTCTCGCAGAAGACCGCCTTCACGCCCGCTTGTGCCGCCGCCAGCGTGACCGGCGCGTGCAGCGGCGCGTGGGTGCAGACGCTGACGACGTCGAGGTCTTCAGTCGCCAGCATCTCTTCATAGGAGGCGTAGGCCGCGATGGCGCCGAACTCCGGCTGCCATTGCTCCAGATAGGTTGCGGTCTTTTGCGAATCCACGTCGGCGACGGCGCAGACGCGGGTCTGGGGCACGGCAGCGTAGGCGTGCGTGTGGGAATAAGGCAGCAACATGCGCCCGGCGTAACCGGCCACTTCTTCCTGAATGCCGCCGGCTACGCGCCCGAGACCGACGATGCCTACCCGGTACGTGGCTGCCATGGGTGCTTTACCTTCCCGCAACGTCCCTTTACTTGGGGTCTATCCTCAGACAGAGACACACTTACTGAGCAAGCCAATGCGAAGAGTAAATTGATGCGTTGTGCTAGCAGGAGTACGGGATGACTTTGAGAAACCTCACACAACGCCCTGTAGTGGGTCTACGTCGTTCCCAATTATCACTTCCCCTGTTCTGCCTTCATAGGTTAGGGCGAAATTTCGAAGGAACGTTCTGCCAAGGAGTGCGGAGTGCGGTTGGCCGCCTGCAGTAAGGTGCACTCCAGAGAACCTACCGTAAATGGTCCAGTTCAGATTTGGGACGAGTATCTGTGCCACATAGAAGACAGCTTCGCTTCTCCCCTGTACGCCCGAAATCAACCCTGTATCAACTTCGGGCAATTGCAGTTCTCGCGCCAAAGCGGAGTCAATGCAACTCTCAGTTGCACCGGTATCCACTAGCGCGGGTAACTCAAGCTGTGGCAGTTTTGGACGAGAGGACAGCCCTGGCTGGAATGCCGGATCAAACCCAATTTGCACAAATAGAGTTGGGCCGAACGTCACCAGTAGGTCTTGGCCGGACTGAGAGTCGGTGTCGTCGAATCCAAATCTAGTTGTCGGCATAATTTACAGGTCTGAATTGCAGAGATGCGGGTAAGGTTGCAGGAGGAGCCCCTACTTGCCTGATGAGGTAAGGACCCCGACCGAACCGCACGGTCGCATCTGCAGCAGCATCCTGGAAATCATCATAGATTCCACAGAGTTCCTCGCCGTAGATGACCACCCATTTGTAAAGGTGATCGCGTTCCAGAAGGTCGCGCATGCCTTCGAAGACTGCAATCTCTCTTTCAAGGATTCCCATGTCACCCTCCTTCTCTATTCTTCCTTACCGTAACAGTTTACACCAAGAACGCAGTCATGAGACAGATCAAGACTCTGAATTTGGATGATGACTCTGGTATAGGAAGGTACGGACACCATTCCACCATGCTTCTGTTACAGGAGCCGCACATTGTGTTCAATTATACTGTGTTTCCATTTGCGCAATAGCGTTCAACTGGAAGGTTGCAAGTGCCAAGTCCTCGTGCGTTATCACTGAGACTGGGAAATTCTCCGGCAAGCACGCTGCTAGAATGCCATTAACACCGTGGCTTTTCAATCACTAGCCCGTACAGGTGTCAGACAGCTACAATGTGGGTAACTGAAGCGCTAGAGTCTTGCGTGACTAACCTGTAAATCGAATAAGGAATTAGCGGCGCACTCATGCTCCCCGAACGCACGCAGAATCCGCTACAGTCATTCCGCATCGGCCTGGCGCAGATCAATCCCCACCTGGGTGACGTGCCGCGCAACCTGCGGAAGCATCTGGACGTCATTGCGCGGGCGGAGGAGCAAGCCGTGGACCTGCTGGTGTTTCCGGAGCTTTCTCTGAACGGGTATTTCCTGGAAGACCTGGTCGCGGAGACGGCCATGCGCGTGGACAATGCGCGGTTGGAGCCGCTCATCGCCGCCGGTGGGCGCATGAGCCTGCTCTTCGGCATGGTGGAGGAATCCGCCGACCGGCGCTTCTACAATAGCGGTGTGTACGTGGAGGCCGGGCGGGTGCGCCACGTGCACCGCAAGGTGTACCTGGCCACGTACGGCATGTTCGACGAGGGTCGGTATCTGGCGGCCGGCGAGCACCTGCGCGCCTTCGACACGCGCTTTGGCCGCCTGGGCGCGCTGATCTGCGAGGACTTCTGGCATCCCTCGGCGGTGAGCGTCGTTCACGCCGATGGCGCGGACCTGATTCTGGGTATCTCCAGCGGGCCGGGACGCGGCGTCTCCGGCGAATCGCAAGACCTGCGCAGCGCCGAGACCTGGCACAACCTGAACAACCTCTACGCCCGCACGTGCACGAGTTTTGTGGTGTACTGCAACCGCGTGGGCTATGAAGACGGCGTGAACTTCTGGGGCGGGTCGGAGGTCATTGGGCCCGACGGCACGGTGTTGGCGCGGGCGCCGTACTTCGAAGAGACGCTGGTCACCGCTGAGATTTCGGCTGACGCCTTGCGCCGCCAGCGGTCGCTCCTGCCGCTGCTGCGCGACGAACGGCTGGACCTGACGTATCGGGAATTGCGCCGCATCTATCGCGAGCGATATACATGACGAATGACGCAGCAATTGAACTCATCGCGAAAGCGCACGGAGCGCTCAAGCTCAATCTGCCGCTCACCGTGGAGATTTTGCACAGCTTCATACGCAATGAGGTGCACAAGTTCGGCTTTACCCGCGCCGTGCTAAACCTGTCCGGCGGTATCGACTCCGCGCTTTCCGCCTACCTGGCGGCCAGCGCGCTGGGGGCCGAAAACGTCCTCGCGCTCCTGCTGCCGTATCGTGAATCGAATCCCGATAGCCAAGCTGATGCCGAAACCGTGGTGGAGTCGCTCGGCATTTCGTCCAAGCTTATCGAGATCACGCCGCTGGTCGACTCTTACTTTGCCGATTTCCCGGATATGGACGTGAAGCGACAGGGCAACGTCATGGCGCGAGCGCGGATGATAGTACTCTACGACCAATCGGTCGCGTTCGAAAGCCTTCCGCTGGGCACGAGCAACAAGACGGAACTGCTCCTGGGCTATAGCACGCTGCACGGCGACATGGCGAGCGCGGTGAATCCGATTGGCGATCTCTACAAGACCCAGGTGCGGCAGTTGTCCCGCCATTTGGGAATCCCGCAGCAAATCATCGAAAAACCGCCGAGTGCCGATCTCTGGCCGGGGCAATCCGACGAGGGCGAACTGGGGTTTTCGTATGAAGACGTCGATCACCTACTCTACCTCCTTGTGGACGAGCGTTACCGTCCCGGCGAACTTATGGCGGCGGGGTTCGATGAGGAGTTTGTGGGGGACGTAACCCGTTTGGTGCGGTCCATGCAGTACAAGAGGCGGCCGCCGATCATCGCCAAGCTCTCGCAACGCACCATCGAGCGCGACTTCCGCTACCCGCGCGACTGGGGGCGCTGACGGGACCGCAATTTTCGCGGTGGCGCACGACTTGCGATACGTGGATCGTGTGCGCGGCATCCCCTCTCCATCGAGGGAGAGGGCAAGGGTGAGGGTGATTCCTCTTCGATGTGGCTTCGTCTCATATCTCCGGCGGCGGGACTGAGAAAGGCGCGACCAAGACGATGCCCGGCACGCTCTACGTGGTAGCCACCCCCATCGGCAACCTGGAAGACATTACCCTGCGCGCGGTGCGCATCCTGCGCGAGGTGGACGAGATTGCCGCCGAGGATACGCGCCACACCCGCAAACTACTGGCGCATCTGGACGTACACACGCCGCTCACCAGCTTTCACGCCCATAGCGGCACGGCCCGCCTGGAGCGCATCCTCAGTAAACTGGCGCAGGGCAAGAACGTCGCGCTGGTCACGGACGCCGGCACGCCGGGCATAGCCGATCCGGGACAGCCGCTCATCGCCGCCGCCGTGGCGCAGGGGATTCCGGCGGTACCGGTTCCCGGCCCAACCGCGACCGCGGCCGCCGTCTCCATAGCCGGGTTTCCGGGGAGCATGTTCTGCTTTCTGGGTTTCCTGCCGCGGCGGACGTCCCGCCGCAAGCGCCTGCTGGAGAGCGTGGCGGATCTGCCGTTCACCCTCGTGATCTACGCCTCGCCCTATCGCTTGGTCGATGATCTGGAAGTTTGCCATGAATGCCTGGGAGATCGCGAAGTGGTCGTCGCGCGGGAGTTGACCAAGCTCCACGAAGAGATCCTGCGCGGCACGCTGACGGAGATGCTGGCGCACTTTGCGGAGAATCAACCGCGCGGCGAGTTCACGCTGGCGGTGCGCGCTGTGGGCGTGCGCTAAGCGGCGTATAATTCAAGGAGAGCACGCTCCGCTCAGCCTCGCAGCATCACAGCCTCGCCGGGAGTGCGGACATTCCCTCCGTCACTCCGGCGCAGGCCGGAGTCCAAGGAGCATGGCGAAGATGGATGCCGGCTGCCGCCGGCATGACGGGTCCGGTCCTTCGCCGTTGCGGGGGACAAGCCCCCGCGCTACGTTAATGCTGCGGGACATTGCGCGCAGAGAGAGGCAACCCGCGCGTTGGAAATTGGAGGCGTAGGGGCACGACATGTCGTGCCCCTACGCGCAGCAAGTGACACCCGGGAGTAGCACACATGAATGAAAAACTTGCCCGCGACGGCGGCACGCCGGTGCGAACGACTGCGTTTCCCGCCTGGCCGGTCTGGGAAGGCGCGGATGAGAAGGCGCTGCTGGAGGTATTGCGCTCCGGCGTGTGGGGGCGCAACGCCGGTACGCAGGTGGTCGCGTTCGAGGAGGAATTCGCGGCCTTCCAGGGCACGAAGCACTGCATTGCCGTCGTGAACGGCACGTGCGCGCTGGAACTCGGCCTGCGCGTGCTGGACGTGGGATTTGGCGACGAGGTGATCGTGCCGTCGTACACGTTCGTGGCCACGCCCGCCGCGCCGCTCTTCCTGGGCGCGATTCCGGTCTTTGCCGACATCGACCCGGACACGTTCGAGCTTGATCCCGCCTCGGTAGAAGCCGCCATCACGCCGCGCACCAAAGCCATCATACCCGTGCACATCGCCGGCCAACCGCCCGATATGGACGGCATCCTGGCGGTAGCGCGGAAACACGGCCTGCGCGTGCTGGAAGACGCGGCCCAGGCCCACGGCGCGGCCTGGCGCGGCCAGGGCGCGGGCGGCATCGGCGACCTAGGCAGTTTCAGCTTCCAATCGAGCAAGAACCTCAATGCCGGTGAAGGCGGCGCGATTTGCACCAACGACCAGGAGTTGGCCGAACTGGCGTGGTCGGTGATGAACGTGGGCCGCCTGCGGGAAGGCGCCTGGTACCAGCACGAGCGGCTGGGTTGGAACTACCGCCTGAGCGAGTTCCACGGCGCGCTGCTGCGGGCGCAATTGACCCGCGTGCCCGAGCAAATGGCGCGGCGCGATGCCAACGCCCGCTATCTGGATACCCATCTGGGGGCGATACCCGGCATCACGCCCCAACACCGTCCGCCGGAGGTGACCGGCCACGCCCACCACCTCTACATGCTGCGCTACGACCAGGCGGCGTTTGGCGGCCACGACCGCGCCGCGTTCATCCAGGCGCTCAACGCGGAAGGCATCCCCTGCTCGCCCGGCTACGACTGGCCCTGCCACGAGCAGAACGCGGTCAAGAATTCAGTGCGCGACATCCTGCAGAAGCTCGGCCGCGCGGATGATCCACTTGACCGCCCCTTGCCCAACACCGACCGCATCGCCCACCATGAAGGGGTCTGGCTACCCCAAAACGCACTGCTGGCGGAAGAACGGGACATGCGGCAGGTCGTGGACGCCGTGGCGAAAGTGCACGGGGCGTTCAGTGTGGAGAAAGCTGCGGAGCCGGTTTGAGCCTTTACGTTTGCACGGTACTCCCAAGCCGATGGTGGGCTCTGTAGCGCGGGGGCTTGTCCCTAAGGTTTTCGCATTAAACGCAATGAAAATGAAAACTACGCTCGTTTCTCCGGTAGCGCAGGTTCGCACGGGAGGTGCGCGTAACCTGCGTCTTCCGTAGGGTCAATCCATTCCGTTATCATTTTTCTTGTTCCGGCGGGGGACAAGCCCCCGCGCTACGTTAATGCGACAGCATTGGGGCTTGTCCCCCGCCGGGCACGACGTAGGGGCGGTTCGCGAACCGCCCCTACGCGGATGGATCGCCGCGCAAACGGGAACGACGGAACGGGGTGCGGCTCTCTTTCAGCGCAAAGTCGGGCTTTCCTTAGGATTCTCGTGTAGTTTTCAGCCCGCGCTGAGCACGAACGCCGTGCCGTCCGTCACCGCCGCGGTCCAGGTCAGCGTGCCGTCTTTCATTTGTGCCGGAATCGCGCCGCCGTTGACTGTGGCGTTACGCCAGGGAGTTTGGGCGCGGAAGGTCAGTTCGCGGGCGGTCACGTCGTCCCGGAGGCCGTTCAGGTTGACCGTGCAGGTGGCGCGGCCGGCGCCGTTTGGGGTGACGGTGAGCGCGGCGGCGCGGCGCAGGAGCGTGTATTCCACCACCTCTTCGGGGACCGTTGCCCACAGGTCGTTGCCCCAGAGCGCGCGCACCTCGCGCAGGCGGGCGTCCAGGATAGCGGGCGTCATGCAGCGGTTCCAGAGGCTGGGACCGTTCGCCTTGGGCAGGCGGTCGACCACGATGTGCGATATGTCCACCAGCCAATTACCGCGCGTATTCTCTTGCGTGAGTTCATTCAGAAAAGCATCACGCGAGTGGCGGTAGGTTGAGACCGTCGGCTCTTGGAGCCAGCCCTCCATGTCGCGTCCGATGGTGTGGCGCATGATATCCCATACGTCGTAGTCGGCCGTATTCCAGGGGTTGCCGATGCTGAGCATGCCTTGATACCCCGCTGCCTGCGCCACAGGCAGGATCTTGTCGGCGATGCGCAGGTTGCCCCAATAAGCAAAGAGCCGCACCGGCGCGCCGGTGGCCTTCTCCAGTTCCCACTTGCTCAGGCGCACTTCCAGGTCCAGGTCGATGCCGTCCTGGTCGGTGGGCACGTGGGTGTGGGAGTGGCTGCTGATCGTCCAGCCTTTGTTGATTAAGAAGCGCAGTTGTTCCGGGTTCATGTAGAACACTTCGCGCATGGAGGTGCCGCGCACCAGGCGCTGCTGTCCCAGGTGTCCGCTCACGGTGCAGACGTGCCCCGGAATGTCGTGCTCCTCGTGGATGGGAAACGAGTTGCAAATGGCGTCGATGGTGCCTTCGTCGTAGGTCATGGAGTAGACGAGCTGGGCGTCGTGCTTCCAGGGAGCAATGTCTACTCGGATCTCAAGCTGGTCGTTCACCGCAAATCTCCTTTGCTTGCAAGCGGCTTGCCGGTCTTGCGCAAGACTCAATTGAGGCCAATGATTCTTTCTTCGTCGTCGGTATGGGTCTCCGTGAGAAACTCCCGCAGGGCGCGCGCCGTGGCTTCCGGCTGCTCGATCCACGGCTCGTGTCCGGCCCGCGGCACGGTCACGTGGCGGCTGTTCGGTATCAATTGGGCGACGTGGGCGCGCGCCCACCGCGGCCTCGGGTCCGCCTCGCCGTCCAAGATGAGCGTGGGCGCCATGATCCTGCGGACCTGTACCGGGCGTTCTCCCGTTTCCTCCAGGCGCTTCGACTCGTCATTCATGACGGCGTTCAGCGTGTAGTTGAACGGGAACCGGTCATGCCGGGGAAGATCGTCGAACTTGGTCGCGTCATAGTACTCCGTCGTTGCAAGCAAGGCGGCACGCTCTCGATTGATGCACGCTAGTTCAGCCCCCGAAGCGGTATGTCGTCTTGCACTAAGGTAGCGGAAGCGCTCGCGTTCGCCGGCAGGCAGTTTCGCTTCACGGTTCTTGCGATATTCCTGGCGCCAGGCGGGATCGATTCCCGTACCGGAAATGTACACCAGGCGGCTGATGCGCCGGGGGTGCTCGATGGGGTACAGGAGAACGAGCTCCGCACCCCAAGAGTGACCGATGACTGTCCACGTCTCGTAGCCCCAGTGTGCGCGCAGGGCATCGAGATCGGCAACGAAGGTCGCCGCGTTGAAAGGCCCTCTATCCTGTGAGCGGCCGCACCCGCGCTGGTCGTACCGGTGAACGGCGGCAATATCATCGATCATGGCGGCGACGGGTTCCAGGTTGTCGTACGCCCCCGGTCCACCGTGACAGAGCACAACCGGCGGGCCGCTGCCCTGCGACGCCGTCCACAGGGAAATCCCATTTACGGTAACCTGCCGCTCGACGACGGGCATAGCATTGCTCTCTGGGTTGTATCAAGACATGCCCGAGACGCACGACGGAGAATACAGGCATTCTACGCTGAATCGTCTGTGCTCCCGCAGGCGCGCAGGACGGTCTCCTGTGTGATGTAGTCGTGCTCTTTGGAATAAGGAAACTCCATCTCGCCGCGGATGCAGGCGGCCAGTTCCACCAGGTCGCGCTCGTAGCGGGGGATGTTTTCGAACGGCACGTCCTGCCAGCCGGCCTGGAAACCGCCGCGGGGCTCATTGAGGAAGAGGCGTCCGGCCGGCGGCTCTAGCGGCGTCAGGACAATGCTGCCCTGGCTGCCGCAGACGGCGAAGTGCCGCCGGTCCTGCGAGCCTTGCTCCAGGAGCGAACTCTCGATGATACCCACCGCCTGCCCGTATTCCAACACGGCCACGGTGTTATCCGACATGGCAACGTCGTAAGAGCGTCCGTCGTGGCGCAGGAAGGGCGTGACCTTCTCCGGCCGGCCCATTACCAGTGTGATCATGTCGAGCAGGTGGCAGCCCAGTTCCAGCATGATGCCGCCGGGATAGTGCGACAGCCGCTCGCGGGTGGCGGGATCGCTGGCGGAGTTGATGCCGCCGCGCACGTAGTGGACATCGCCCAGCCAGCCCTCGCGCACGGCCCGCCGCACCAGGTTGAAGCCGGGATTGTAGCGGAACATGTAGCCCATCTGGATGATGAGTTCCTGCCCCGCGGCCTTGTCGAGCAGCGTCCGCCACCTGGCGAGGTCGGTACCCGCCGGTTTATCGAGATGGATGTGCTTGCCGGCGTCGATGGCGTGCTCCGCCAGCGGCAGCAACTGGGGCACCTCGCTCTCGACCGCGATCATCCGGATGGTGGGGTCTTCAAGAATGTCCGCTTCTTCCAGCCACGCGACACCTTGCCAGTTGTCTTCCTGCTGCCGCCGCTCGCGCCAGGCCGCGTCCGGCTCGCAGACGCCGACCAGTTCCCACTCGGGGAAATTGCGCAGCACGTCCAGCTTGCCCAGCGCGTGTGAATGCCCCGTGCCAAGCACAGCGCAGCGAATTGGATTCACTTGCTCATCACCTCACCCTCGTTTTGCCTTACCCTACTCGTCCGTGCCCAGTATACTGGGCAGATAGATTGGGTACAAAGCGGACTGCGCCTGCGACGGCGGGGGCAAGAACCGCTACGGTTGACGCCGTACGCAGGTTGCAAACCTGCGCTACCGGAAGATGTGGGAAAAGTAGGGCGCGGGTGTCTCACGCTCTCAGGAAAGGCCGGAACACACCGGTATAGGCGGGCGCGCGTGGCAGAAGATTCCATTTTCATAGAGGGCATGCGCGCGGCGGCGCGCGTTGGGGTAACGGCGGAGGAGCGGGACACCCCGCAGGTGTTGCGCTTCGACCTTGCCTTGCGTTGCGACCTGCGCCGCGCGGGCGAGAGCGACGCCATCGAGGATACGCTCGACTACGCGGCGGTCTACAACCGGGTTGTGGCCGTGGTGGAGAGCGTCCGGTGCGCGCTGCTGGAACACCTGGCGGAGCGCATCGCGGCGGCGGTGCTGAAGGATTTTCCCGCGTGCGCGGCGGTGCGCGTGCGGGTGGGCAAGCCGGCGCTCTTTCCTTCTACGGGGCGTTCCGGTATGCCGGGCGTGGAGATCACCCGCAAACGCGGCTGATGCCCATTTCCTCTGGGGGCGCTCCGTTTAGCGCCAAGCGGCAGGCGCAGGAAATCCCCCTCACCCCGGCCCTCTCCCTGGGGGAGAGGGAGCTTCGATGCGGGCCGGCGAGGTTACGCACAGGCCTCACCAGGGAGAGGGAGTTTCGATGCGCGCCGGTAGCGCAATGACGGTTTCCGCTTTGCAAGCGGTTCGCTACTGCCCGCCGAGTATCTCATCCAGCACCCGCTGGAATTCGGCAAGTTCTCTCCCGCCCTCGAACACCTCCACCACCCGGTGTTGCGCATCCAGAAAATAGGTTGTGGGGAACCGGTTGATTTGATACGCGGTACCGACCTGAACGCTGGGGTCGAAGAGCAGCGGATAGGTGATGCCGAACTCATCTCTGAACCACTTGAGGTCGTCCAGCGTGATTCTGTCCCGGTTGTTGGGCGAGTAGTCCTTGCCGTACGGTGTAGCGCTGATGCTGACGACGTGCACGCGGTCGCCGTATTGTTCATGGATCTGCACCAGGCGGGGCGCTTCATCCTGGCAGTGGGGGCACCAGGGAGCGAAGAAGGCGATGAGCACCGGCTTGCCTTCCAGCGACTCCAGGCTTATCGTATTGCCTTCGATATCCTCCAACTCGAAGCCGGGGGGCGTGGCGCCGCTTTCCAGGATCCCGCGCTGTTGGGACTCGCCTTGGTCGTCCGTCGGCAAGGCGCTGCTGCTGCCGGTGGGCTCGCCCGTGCCGACGAGGCCGGGCAGGACGGTGGGCACAACCAGCGCCAGCACGCCCAGCACGACCACCGCCGGAATGATCCACTTCCGCAAGGCGCGGCCTGAGGTTCGCCGGCTCTGCGACTTGCGTTTCTTCGCTCTTGCTCTCGCCATGGGGACGCTGTCTTCCTTCCCACAAGTTACTCATCAGTAGTCGCATACTGCCGCAATCGGCGGACTCTGTCAATGGAAACGGGGCCAAGCCTCTCCCCACACGCGCCGGGAACGGCACGTAGCGCGGGGGCTTGTCCCCCGCCTCCGGTTTCCGCTTGTGCTTGACATGACGACAGCGGACGCAGGTTACAAACCTGCGCTACCGGAAAAATGATCGTAGTCTTCATTCGCATTGCGCCTAATGCGACAACATTAGGGCTTGTCCCCCGCCAGGGCAAACTCTCTCTCCGCGGGCGCCATGCGCAGCGGCGCTAGCTGAACAGCGACCGTTGGCGCACGCCGGGCTTGGGAATCAGGGTCACGCCCGCCACGGTATCGCCCTCGGCCCTCATGCGCATAGTGATAACGCCCCGCGCCGGCCGGCCCAGCGGCTTGATCTCGGTCAGCGGCACGCGGGTGAGTTGTCCCTTGCGCGTAATCAGGCAGATTTCGTCGTCGTCCGGCGTGACGATGCGGCCGCCGACCACCGGGCCGCTCTTCTCGTCCACTTTCAGGGCGATGAGACCCTTGCCGCCGCGCGCCTGCACGCGAAAATCCTCGATGTCCACCTGCTTGCCGTAGCCGTGCTCGGTGATGAGCAGGGCGCGGCTATCCGGTTCCACCAGCGCCATTCCTACTAACCGATCGCCTTCTTGCAGTGAGATGCCAATTACACCGCCGGCGGTACGCGAATGCGCGGTTATGTTGGCTTCCGGGAAGCGGATGCTCTGCCCTTGCGCCGTGAAGAGGATTACCTCCTGCTTGCCGTCGGTCAGGATTGCCGTGTACAGGGCGTCGTCGTTTGCCACGTTCATGGCAATGACGCCGTTGGTGCGGGCGTTGGCGAAGCCGCTGAGTTGCGTCCGCTTGATCTGCCCCTTGACCGAAACCATCGTAATGTACGCGCCGTCGGCCTCATCGAACGACGGCACCGGCAGGATGGCGGTGATGCGCTCGTTGCGCGTGATGCCTTGCAGGAGATTGACCATGTTCTGGCCGCGGGAGGTGCGGGTACCCTCGGGAATCTCGTAGGCGCGCAGCGTGAAAGCGCGGCCCCGGTCGCTGACGACCAGCATCCAGTCGTGGGAGTTTACCAGCAGGATCGTCTGCACGGCGTCGGTGGCGCGGGTGGCAATGCCGATGATGCCCTTGCCGCCGCGCCGCTGGGCCTGGAAGTCGCCCGCGGGCTGCCGCTTGACGTAGCCGCGCTCGGTGAGCGTAATCAGCACGTCCTCTTTGGGCACCAGGTCTTCCTGCGAAAAGCTGGCGTCGGCGTCCTCGGCAATGACCGTGCGGCGCTCGTCGCCGAACTTGTCCTTGAGGGCGGTGAGTTCCTGCACGATGATCTTGAACACTTCGCCCACGTCGCCGAGGATTGTCTCCAGACGCGTAATCGTCTGCTTAATCTCCTCGTACTCGTCCAGGATGGCCTTGCGCTCCATAGCGGCCAGCCGGCGCAGTTCCATGGACAAGACCGCGTTCGCTTGCTTTTCGCTGAGGCCGAAACCGCGCCGCAGGTTGTTGCGGGCGGTCTGGGCGTTGCGCGACTTGCGGATGGTGGCGATAACCTCGTCCAGGTTGTCCAGCGCGATGATCAGGCCCATCAGGACGTGGGCGCGCTCCCGGGCGCGCTCGAGTTCGTATTGCGTGCGCCGGGTGACGACCTCCTGCCGGAAGCGGATGTATTCGCGCAGCAGCGCCTTGAGGCTGAGCACCCGCGGCTGCTGGTCCACCAGCGCCAGCATGTTGCAGTAGAACGAGGATTGCATGGCCGTATGCTGGTAGAGGTGGTTGAGCACCTGCTGGGGAAAGGCGTCGCGCCGCAGTTCGATTACCATCCTCATGCCGGAGCGGTCGGATTCGTCCCGCAGTTCGCTGATGCCTTCCAGCTTCTTATCGCGCACCAGTTGGGCCATGCGTTCCAGCAGGGCGGCTTTGTTCACCTGGTAGGGCAACTCAGTCACCACGATGCGGAAGCGGTTGCCGCGCATCTCCTCGATGCGCGCCCGCGCCCGCACGATCACGCGGCCGCGCCCGCCGGCATAGGCCTCGCGGATGCCCTCGGTGCCGACGATGGTGCCGGCGGTGGGAAAGTCCGGCCCGCGCACGAACCGCATCAGGTCTTCCACGCCCACGTCGTCTTCTTCTCCGGCGGCCATCTTGCCCGTAAGGAAGGTGAGCGCGTCCACGATTTCGCCCAAGTTGTGGGGCGGGATGCTGGTGGCCATGCCCACGGCAATGCCGGCGGCGCCGTTGATGAGCAAGTTGGGCACCTTGCTGGGCAGAACGGTCGGCTCTTTCAGCGTATCGTCGAAATTGGGGCTGAAGTCCACCGTGTTCTTCTCGATGTCGGCCAGCATCTCCATCGCCAGGGGATCCAGCCGCGCCTCGGTGTAGCGCATGGCGGCGGGCGGATCGCCGTCCACGGAGCCGTAGTTGCCCTGGCCGTCGATCAGGGGATAGCGCATGCTAAACGGCTGCGCCATGCGCACCATGGCGTCGTAGATCGGCTCGTTGCTGTGAGGATGGTAGCGCCCCATGGTGTCGCCGACGATGCGCGCGCTCTTCTTGTAGGCCGTGCCGGGCCGGGCGTTGAGTTCCTGCATGGAGTGGAGGATGCGGCGCTGCACGGGCTTGAGGCCATCGCGCACGTCCGGCAGCGCGCGGGAGACGATGACGCTCATGGCGTAGTCGAGGTACGCCGCTTGCATCTGGTCTTCGATGTTGACCGGATCTATGGCTTCCGCGTCGGGTTCAAGGGTATCGGCCATTCTCTCTCCTTGCGGTCAGGCTCATAGCGCAAGCGTGGGCGGCGTTACGCCAAGAACGCGCCATATCGTTGCGGTAAGGGATGAATCCGCGTCAAGTCCACCGCGCGCGGGCCGGCCAAACGCCCTTAGCCGTTCGCGGCATCGGCGGCATCCGCCGCGGCGTAGTCGCCGCTCCGGCCGCCACTCTTCCGCAGCAGGCGCACGTTCTCGATGCGCATGCCCTTGTCCGCGGCCTTGCACATGTCGTAGATGGTGAGGGCGGCGACGCTCACGGCGGTGAGCGCCTCCATTTCCACGCCGGTCTTGCCGGTGGTGCGCACGGTAGCCTGAACGCGGACGCAACTCTGGGCCTCATCCAAGCTGAAGTCCATGTCCACGCCGCTCAACGGCAGGGGATGGCACATGGGGATGATCTGCCAGGTAGCCTTGGCCGCCATGACGCCCGCCACCTGCGCCACCGCCAGCACGTTGCCCTTAACGAGCGGACCGGCCTCGTCCGGCGGCGACTTCGCCTGAGGCGACGACTTCGCCACCGGCGGTGCTTCCTGCTGCTGTTGGATCAACGTTAGGGTCTCCGGCCGCATCGCCACCGCGCCTGCCGCCGTGGCCTGGCGGGCCGTATCCGGCTTGTCGCCCACGTCTACCATGCGCGGCAAACCGGACTGATTGAAGTGTGTGAGCGCCACGACAGAATCGCCTCGTTGCCTTGTGCGGGGGGCTTATTCCATTATACCATTGCGCGCCCCATCCTGCCCTGGCTCCGCACGCGGGAGCGCCCGCGGCCGCGTACAGTCTCCCTCTCCTGGCTAACACGGGTATGTGTTCCACAATCGACTTCACGTGTCATTCCGAACGGAGCGCAGCGAAGTGTCGAACCCTGTTCGCGGAATCTAGAGCGCAGCCCTGCAAAATCAGCAGCTTTAGATTCCTCGCTCCGCTCGGAATGACATTTACATACCCTTGTCAGGGGGATTCTTGCCGCCTCTTTGCGCGGGGCGCCGCTTGCGGCGGCACGCGGCAAAAGTAAAGCCCCCGCGCGCGGCGGGGGCTTCACGGTCCGTTGGTCAACCGGACGACTGATCCGGTTTATCAGGCTCAGGCTCCTTGGCTTCCATATCGGCAGGAAGCTCAACGCCCTTGTCCCTGAGTTCCTGGATTGTTGCTTGCCGACCTTCTTGCCGACCTTCCTCTCGTATCCTCTTCCTCGTGTCGGCAATCTTCTCGGCTAGCCGCTCACTTGGAAATTTCCACACTGCCCATGCTCCTAATTCTGTTAGCATAATTGAAACTGGTGTGGCTGCAATGACGTTCTCGCTAACCCCCTGCCACAGGCAAGCCACTAGCTCGATGCTCCAGCCTCCGCATTGCATCAGGTTGTCCCATGCGCCAATTCCAACTAATGCAACGAAGATGCCAAAATACCACACCCTTGTATGCGAAGGAACGCTGAGGATCGATTCTCGCTCAGCAATGACTCACCGCCTGGCCAGGCCACGTGCCAGGCGGCCTGAAACAGCCAAAAGCGAACTGTTGCATCTCCCTATCTCCTCAGAAGTGAAACCGGCCTAGACCGCCCCAGCCATGTGCATTCATTATATATGAGAGTGTCAAAGAGCGCCTCAAGATGGTACTGTCCTACATGGTCTACTGTTAGGGAACTCCGGCGAGTCAGATAGAGAGGAATGGCGCGCATGATCATCGACGCCCACGTCCATGTCAAAGGCGGCGACGCGTACCGCCGCGAATTGGATCCCGACGATACGATCCGCTACATGGACCAGGCCGGAGTGGACAAGTCGTGCGTGTTCAGCATCTGCCTGCCCAGCCGGGAATCGAACGAGATGACCCGCCGGGCCGTGCGCGGCCGGGAGGAACGGCTGATACCGTATGCCCACATGGTGCCGGAGGAAGGCGCGGTGGGCCTGGACGCCGTGCGCCGGGCGGTGGAAGACTGGGGCTTTCGCGGCCTGAAACTGCACTTTGGCGAGGTGAAAGGCGAGATTACCGACGCGCTCTTCCTGCCTGTTCTGGAATTGGGCGCGGGCTACGACCTGCCGATTGTGCTCTGCTGCGCCGGCCGGCCGGAGTTTCCCGACCGTTGGGCGGCCGCCGTGCCGCAGGCCAAGCTGATCATTCCCCACCTGGGCTCCAGCAGCGACCAGGCGATGAACTGGCGCTTCTTCGACGTGGCCAAGCGCCACGACAACGTCTGGCTCGACACGTCCTTCACCAGCGGTCCGTGGATGATCCGCGAGGCCTACCACGCGCTGGGCGCGGGCAAGCTCATCTGGGGCTCCGACGGCGGCGGCGACTACAATCCGCCCCTGCCCGAAATGGCCAAGGTGCGGGTCTGGGAGTTTCCGGCGGCGGACTACGCCAGAGTCATGGGCGGCAACATCCTGGAACTGCTTGGGGGAATTGCCTAGCCGCGAGCGCCCCCGCCGGCGGCCAAAGCGCGCCGGCAGCCGCAATTGGGGCCAAACGTGCCCGCACTTCGATTAAAGCCGCGCAGAAAGTGGGTTGAAGTGGTGTACAGCAACATTTATTAGATGCTATAATCAGTGCATAGCTTGGTGCGAACGGTTTTATGTATGGATTATTTTCGACTAGGGTTTATTGTTCGAGCGTTGGCTGCCGTCGCACCAACCGTTTAGGCAATCGCAGGGGAATTGATCATGGCAGAATCTAGTCAACCTCCCACAGAGCGCGCTGAGTCCCTGCCGGTAGACTTGGAAGCTTGTGTGATGCGGCTGGAAACTGCGGTTTTCAAAGGGATGGCTGAGGAAGTGGAACCCTACGACCTTACCCACGTTGAGTTTTCCCTTCTCAGGGCCTGCATGAAGAGACAAGAGTGTACGGCGACGGAACTCGCGAGACTGCTGCCCGTGGACGCTTCCCGCATTAGCCGCATTGTGAATACTTTGGTGAACCTGGGACTGCTGCGCCGGCGGCGCCTGCGCAGCGACCGGCGTACGGTTATGCTGAATCTGACCGACGAAGGCCGCGACCTGACGATTCGCCTCCACGAACGCATGCAAGAATACTACGTCAAACTGGTTGAGGGCATCAGCGCGGAAGACCTGCGCATCCTGGAATCCGCTACCTCCACCATTCTGAGCAACTATGCCGCTATCAGAGAGTACACGCCGTAACCTCTCGCAGGGGCACGGGACAGTATACCAAAAGACATAGGGGCACGACATGTCGTGCCCCTACGTCTTTTGGTATGCCGCGAAAAGGGATCTCTGTAATTGCCGTCCGCTGGAATGCGGCGCCCGTGGGGACACCCGCCGGCGCTATATCTCGTGGACTGGGGTTGCTCCTGCACAGTGGCCAGGGTGTGACGAGCAAACGCATTGCCCCATAGAGAACGTCAATCAAGGCCGGAGCCATAGGGCTTGCTGGCTATCGCCTGGCCAAACGACAGGCCGGCAACGGCCCCGCTATCGTGCTTCCATTGCTCCAAGGCCGCGCGTATTCTTTCGCTGAGTTCCAGGGTAGTCGCTCCGTACTTCAGGCTTGGCTCCACGATTTCGGGAGACAGGAACCATTCAGAAAAGAGCGCGTGGACGAAGGCGATTTCCTTGGGGATGCTGTAGATGTCGATCGTGCCGGTCATCCGGAGGTTCTCGAACCCGGCCGCCAAGATGTGGCCTTTCATTTCCTTCCCCATCTGTGGATGACCGTCGTCACTCTCCAGTAGGTCTTCGAACACCTCCGTGGCACTCTTCATGACGCCAAGGTCGGGATGCAAGAACGCCGACGCGCATATCATCTCCCGGCACGCAAAGTCCCGCAACGGAAGTGTCGCGGGACTTCTGCTTGGGTATTGGCTACTGAGAGGGGGGCTGGTCCTGCTTGGGATCATCGGGAATCATGTCGTCAGGGACTTCGACGCCCTTTTTCCTAAGCTCCTGGATGGCTTCCTGCCGGCCTTCCTGGCGGCCTTGCTGTAAGCCTTCCCTTCTCGCTCGTGCTCTCCCCTCTTCGATCTTCTCCCACAGCCGCTCACTTGGGAATTTCCACACTGCCCACGCTCCTATCTCTACGAGAATAATCGCGATTGGCGTTGCCGCAACAACACTCTTGCTTATGCCTTCCCATGCGCACATGAGCACAGTTAGATTGGCATTGCAGTTTTGCGCGTATCCAAGCGCTCCCATTGCAACCAGAATTGTGAACGCGGCAAAGTACCACACTCTGGTCCTGGATGGAACGCTGAGGATTGACTCTCTCTCAATGATGCACCGCCTGGCCGCGAGCAATGCCAAGCGGTCTCGGACAGAGGAACACGCAATCGAGCCGTCTCATCGAAGGTACCTCCTTCTCACCACCGGCAAGCCGCGCGCCTTGCCTCTACAACCAGTCTATATCGCTCCCTGGCGCAGGACAAGCCGCCTGTAGACAACAATGCCTTTGCTTGTGACGCAAAACGGCTGCTACAGGTTGCTGTGCGCTTTCCGGTTCGCGCCGCTGGGGACAAAGCGTAGAGTGAAGGTGAAAGCGCGTGGCGTTCCGCTCGCGGGGCCCTGGATGTTTACCTAAGGGTCTATCCCTGTTACTCATCTTGACATCACTATCCGGCGGCGACGGTATTGTTCGCCACGTGCAGGATGTGGGCCGCGTCCACCACCTCCGGCGTGAATTGTTGGAGATCGGAGGTGGTGGCGAACGCTTGCACCGTAGGCGCGAGCGACGCCAGCACGTGGCCGCGGCGCTGGGCGTCGAGTTCGGAGAGGAAGTCGTCCAGCAGAATCACCGGCCACTCGCCGGATTCGGCGTGGAGCAGGTCTATCTCGGTGAGTTTGAGGGTGAGGGCCGCCAGCCGTTGCTCGCCGCGGGAGCCGAAGGCCGCCAGCGGATGGCCGCCGCGCAGGAAGGTGAGGTCGTCACGGTGCGGGCCGACCACGGTCACGGCTTGCGCCTGCTCACGGGGCGCGTGCTCGGCAAGTGCGGCGCCGAAGGCAGCCTGAATCTCCGTCTGCCACGCCTGGGGCAGCGTGCTGACGCGGAGCGATTCAGCGGCAGGCGGCGTCTCCGGCAGCGGCACGCTCGAATCGTAGCGCAGTTGCAGTCCCGCGCCGCGCAGTTGCGGCCCTGCGCTTGGCGGCTCCAATCCCGTGCTGGGCGGTTGCGGTCCTGTGCTGGGCTGGTGCGACACTCCGCTCTGCCGGTCGCCGCCGGTTCCCGTGAGCGCCGCGTAGCGAGCGGCGAGCGGTTCCGCCACGTGGGCCGCGTAGGCCAGGCGCAGCGCAATCACCGGCGCTCCCAGGGCGGTCAGTTCCTGGTTCCAGGCTTCAAGTTGCCGCCGGTCGCGGGTCGTGCCCTCGCGCAGCGCGCGCAGCAGGGCGTTCCGCTCCGCCATCACGTGCTCGTAGCTCTGCAAGGCGCGGAGGTAGCTGGGATCGATGCGGCTGAGCAGGTAGTCCAGGTAGCGGCGGCGCCCGCTGGGCGAACCGTCCACCAAGGCGATGTCGTGCGGCGTAAAGAGCACCACGTGCAGGTGTTGCAAGAGGCTGGAAGCGCGGCGGGGCGCGCCGCCCACGCGGATGCGCTTGCTGAAGCCGGCCGTTTGGTCCTGCTCGGCGGCCCAGATTACTTCCAGGGCGGTGGCATGGTCGCCGGCCGCCACCTCGCCGGTCACGCGGGTATAGGGGCGCGCCGGATCCGGATCGATGCTGCGCAATTCCGCCTCGGCGCGGGCGCGGTAGGAACGGCCGGTGGCCAGGCAGTGGACGGCTTCGAGGATGTTCGACTTGCCGGCGCCGTTCGGCCCGGTGAAGATCGTCAGCCCCGGCGCCAGCGGCAGCGAAACGGCGCGGTAGTTGCGGAAGTTGGTGAGCGAGAGCGCGGTGAGGTACACGGGCGCGTCCTTGTATTCCCTGCTTTACGCGGGTGGCGATGTTTCACGTGAAACATCGGCTATTGCCGCCGCGGCGCCAAGCAGGCAACCCGGCTACCCCTCGCGCCACGGCGGCACGTCCCACGTGTTCACCCATTCCCACTCCCACTCCACCTGCTTTTCCGGCAGTTTCACCGCATACTCCACGCCGGCCGTAAACGGCAGCACCCGCGTCCGCGCGCCGACCTTGCCGCGAATGTACTCGATGAAACCGGCGACATCGCTGGCGTTCGGCGGCCAGTGACCCTCCGGCACCGGGTCCGACTTGCGGTCGGTGCGGTAGTGAATGGGGATCAGGGCATGAGGCCGGATGTAGTCCACGAAGTCCTCGAGTTCGGTAGTCTGCTGCGCCGAGTTGGTTGGCGTCAGGCCGAGTTTCATGTGGATGGCAAAGTCCACCCGCCCGCGCAACGCCCGCATCGCCGGGTAAGCCGCCCAGCTATCGCCAATGTGCAGGAACGAGACGTTCAAGGCTTTGTGGGTGACGAGAAAGCCGAGGTTCGGCAGGTCGGGACGCTGGTTCTCGCCGCTCTCGATGGTCTCCACGTGCAACGCGCCCAGGTCGATCTCGTCCGGACCGGGAAACTCTCGCTTGTCCGCCGGTCCCGCCCACGGCCGGCCGCGCTGCATTTCGTTCTGGTGCTTCGGATACATCACCTGTATCTTGTCCGCCGGCACATGCTTGTTGATGGGCAAGTCGCGGGAAAACGCCGCGTCGCCGTACTTCTCATCAATCGGCTCGTCCGGCCACAGCGCGCCCGGCGGCACGAACATGCGCTTGAACCGCTCGCCCCGGCAGAGCTTGCGCAACGTCTTGGGATGGCAGTGGTCGAAGTGCTCGTGGCTGATAAAGATGTAGTCGTAGATTGGCTTGGCGTTTTCCAGATTCTCACCAAAGAGATACGGATCGAAGGCGATGTTCACGTCGCCAAACCGCACGTCGAAAGCACCGCAGCCCCACCAGCGCAGCCAAATGCGTTCCATAAGCTCTTTGCTGCCTCTCTGTGCTCATCATCTAACGACATCCATGCGGACGCGAGCGCGACACACTGGAGCCGCCCGCAAGGCCGCATATCCGTCATGCCGCGCTCATATAGAGCATGGCCCGTGTACTGCGCCCGCAAGCGCATGACGTTTTCAGCATATCACATCGACCGGAGTGCTTTGACGCTGCTGCGGGCGGGAGAAGCGGGGCGAGGGCCAAACTGCAAATGGCCCTGTTCCACGCGGCGCTCCGCTCGGGCGCAGGCGGCACATCGCTCCCTGGACCGGCCCTGACGCGCGCCGTGGCCGCCAGGGATTGCGCGCGAGCCGCCGGCAGGTTCATCATGGAAGAGTCATCATGATGAAGCCATCCCCACGGCACGCCCCGCCTACAAGCATCGGAGGAAGCGCCTCATGGCCAGTCCTGAACACGTGAAATGGAACCTGGAAGGACCCGAACGTTGGAACAAACGGCATCTAGCGAACTGCAATACCACAGGTGCGCTCGGCGCTGCGGCGTCCCCTGGGGCCGGCTGGCTGCGCCGCCTGGGCACAGCGGCGGTCTGCATCCTGCTGGCCGCCGTTCTGGTTGCCTGTGCCGCCGCCAGTGAAGATCCTGCTGGTGACGAGCGGCTACTCGCGCTGGAGACAAATGTCCAAACCCTGGAAGCGTCCATCGCGGCCCTTGCGGACGAGAACGCCGCACTTAAGAGCGAGAACGCGCTCCTGCGCGAGCGCCTGGACAGTCTGGACGCCCAACTTCAGGAACTCGAGGAAATCGCGTCGGAAGTGGACTCGTACCTTGCCGCCATGGAGCAATGGGACAAGGGTAAGGACGAACAGGCGGATTTGTCGGATGACGCCATCCTGGAAGCGACCGCCAAGCTGGCGGAGGCTAGCGGCGGCGCGGTCTACTACATCGACCACCCCGCGCGCAAAGACCGCACGGTTCTGATAGCGCCTCAAGAATTCGTCAACGGTAAGACGCCGCTCATCGTCTCCCTGCACGGCTTCGGCGGCAATGCCGCCGACCACGCCGCGTACGTGCCCCTGCACGAGCGCGTGAATACCCACGGGTTCGCGCTCTTGCTGCCCAACGGGATACGCAACGCCGAGGGCGACCGCTTCTGGAATCCAACCGACGAGTGCTGTGACGGCGGCAAGTCCGGCGCGGACGACGCGGCGTATCTGACCGAACTGGTGGCAGGCGCAAAGATAATCAAGAACTTTGGGCGCGTGTACGTCTTCGGATACTCCAACGGCGGGTTCATGGCGTACCACCTGGCCTGCAAGGGTCTGCCCGGCCTGCGCGCCGTGGCCAGTCTGGCGGGCACGAGTTACGTGGATGACTCACGCTGCGACGGCGCGCAGCCGGTGTCCGTGTTGCACGTCCACGGCACGGCGGACGACGTGATCCTCTTCGAGGGCGACCGGAGCGCGCGGGAGGACGATGAACCGGCCTTCTACGCTGGGGCGCGGGAGATGGTGACGCGCTGGAGCCGGCGGGCCGGCTGCGACTGGCCCGATAACCCCCAGCCATACGCCGCTCTCGATCTGGACCAGTACGTGCCGGGGGCGGAAACCCACGCCTTCCGCCTGGAAGCCGGCTGCACTGAGGGCATCACCATCGAGCTGTGGCAGGGCGAGGGCAGCGGCCACGGTCCCGGCTACGGCGACGCCTTCACCGACGCGCTGGTAACCTGGCTGCTGTCGCAAGAGTAATCGCCGTTCTGCAAAAGACCGCTCTCCGCCCAGGAAGACCTTTGCAGAACCTCTTCCCCATTGAGGAGGAAGGCTGGGTTGGGGGCGACTAGCATTGACGTGATGCTAGTTTTAGTTGTAAGTGCGCTCTGGATTCCGGCTTTCGCCGGAATGACGGAGTTTTGCAAGAGTCTCCTACCGCAGCGGGATGCTCAGGCGGGCGCCGGGACGGTGAGGCGCAGGAGGATGGTGTTGTCCACTTCCAGGTCGCTGCCCCAGATCAGGCGGGCGGCATCGTCCCATTGGATCCGGTTGTAGCCGTCTTTGGGACGCACGTCGGATTCCGACCACTCGGTGGCGGATTCCCACTGGCCGTCGTCGAAATCGGCGGTTACCCAATCAGGGGGCGCTTCCATCTTATCGAAGCGGCAGGCAGTGTCCGGGTTTGACGCTTTCTCGCAATCGGGGTTCAGGGGAGCGCGGTGAATCACCAGCACACGCCACCCGCTATGGGTAACGGCCACCACCTTGCCGCTGCTGAGGTCGGTGATTTGCGCGATGATGCCGCCGTCGCCCATCTGCTGGTTGCGTTCGCCGATGTATTCCAGCCCGGAATCGGTCTCCTTGAAGTCTTTGGCCTCGATGGCGATGGTCAGGGGATAGGCGGCGGTGAAGACGATGGTCTCGGCGTTGAATGACCGCTCGGTAGTGATAGGAACCGAGTCCTCGCCGACCAGTTCGCCGTTGACGTAGAGGGCGAACCAGTTGTCGGCCCAGACCTCAGCCTTGAATTCGAGCGCGGCGCCTTGCGTGGCGGACTCTCCATTGGCGGCGGCTTCCGGCGAGGCCGCCGCGGTTGCGCCGTCGCCATTGCCGGAACCGCACCCGGCGAACAGCCACACCGCGACCAGCAGAACCGCTATTCTCTTGACAAGAGACCACCCCATACGTCTTCTACCTCTTTCACTCCGCTTGGACTGCTGCGCGCAGTACGCCGTCCGGCAAGGCAAACCTGTCGCACCGTTCGACGCAACTCGCCCGCGGTAGAGCGGAACGCTTTTCTACAGCACTGAGTGGTAGATCGCGTCCACCAGTTCCATAGTCTTGGTGGCGTCGGCGAAGTTCGTGTCCGGCTGGCGGCCGGTCTTGATGCAGTCGATGAAGTGGCGGTTTTCGCCAAAGAAGCCGTAGGCGTGGTAGCGCGCGTCGTTGCCGGCAGCCGTGTTCACGTCCAGCACCGTGGGTTCGCCATTGCCGTCCGCATAGACCCTGGCGGTTTCGTCCGGGTCGATGTAAGCCGTGATGCCCTTGCCGTGAATCTCGAAGATGTGCCGCCGCGTGCCGGCAACCCAGTTGGCTTGCAGGAAGCCGGCGCAGCCGTTCTCGAAGCGGATGAGGGCGTTGAAGATGTTGGGATAATCGGCGTAGGCCTCGCGCACGTCGCTGGCCACGGCCGCCACGTCGCTGCCGCCCAGCCAGCGGCAGACGTCCACCGCGTGCACCGCGTCGCAACTGAGGATGTCGGTGGCGCCGCCGTAGTAGGGCAGGTCGCCGGGCGGGGTGAACTGGTGCTTGAGAAAGACCGATTGGAACTGGAGGATCGGCCCCCGGGCTTCCACTTGGCGGCGTACTTCGCGCATGAGCGGGATGAAGCGGCGGTTGAAGGCCGTCATGGTGAGCGCGCCGTACTTGGCGGCGGTCTTTGCCATGCTGCTGGTCTGAAAGGCGTTGAGTCCCGGCGGCTTCTCCACGAAGAGGTGGTGGCCGCGCTGCAGGACGTTTATGGAGATGTCGTAAAGATGGTGCGGCGGCATGAGGCAGTAGACGCCGTCCGGCTTTTCGGCGTCCAGCATCTCGCGGTAGTCGGCATAGGTCTTGGCGATGTTGAAGCGCGCCGCCGTCTGCTGCAAGCGGTCTGCGTCCAGGTCGCACGTGGCGGCAATCTCCACGTCTTCCATCTCGGACAACGAGGGGTAGTGCATGGCGTTGGCGAGGCTGCCCGCGCCAATCATGCAAATGCGGACTTTGTTCGGGCCTGGCATCGGATCCTCCGTAATGGGTGTATGCGCGCCGGCGGCTGCTTTCGCCCCATGATAGAAGCCGCGCGGGTGAAACACAAGCGGCCTCTGCCGGAGAGACGGCGCGCAGGCGGCCCACACCGCGGCCATGTTCTGCGCCTCCGCCCTTCACCCGTAGGAGACCTTTGCATAACCCCTTCCCCATCGAGGGGGAAGGTTGGGATGGGGGTGAAATGGTTTGACTTCATGCTATCGTTAGCTGTCAAGGCACCCTGGATTCCGGCTTTCGCCGGAATGACGGAACTATGCAAAGGTCGCCGTAGGGGCACGACATGTCGTGCCCCTACGGGGAAGGGCGGATTGAGATATGCGATGAGTACGCCGGGGGCCGCGTTCGCCATACCGATGGTAAAGAGTCTATTATCAAAGGTGGATGCGGGCAGAGCATACCAAGAGGACACAAGGGAGAGACGAAACCGTGGATGGCAATGTCGAACTCTTAGTGGATGAACGCGCCCTGGTGGGCGAAGGGCCGCTGTGGGACGAGGAAGAGCAGGTGCTCTACTGGGTGGACATCTTGAATTCCAGACTCTTCATCTACGATCCCGCCAGCGGCGAGAACCGGACGCTGGACGTGGGGCAGCACGTGGGCACGGTGGTAACCCGCGCTTCCGGCGGGCTGATGCTGGCGGTGCGGGAGGGCTTCGCGTCCTTCGACCTGGAGACCCAGGAATTGACGCTCATTGCCAATCCGGAGGCGCACGTAACCGGCAACCGCTTCAACGACGGCAAGTGCGATCCGGCGGGCCGCTTCTGGGCCGGCACGATGGCCTACGAGAACCCCAAGGATTCAGGCAGCCTCTACCGCCTCGATACCGACCTGAGCGTTCACAAGATGTTCGGCGGCGTGGCCATCTCCAACGGCATCGTCTGGAGCCTGGACCACACCACGATGTACTACGTCGATACGTTGCGCAAAAACGTGCGCGCCTGGGACTACGACAACGAGACGGGCGACATTGCCAACGAGCGAGCCATAATCGACGTGCCGGAAGAAGCCGGGATGCCGGACGGTATGGCGATTGACAGCGAGGGCATGCTCTGGGTCGCCCACTACGGCGGCGCGCGCGTGAGCCGCTGGAATCCCGGTTCCGGTGAGTTGCTGGAAGAGATACCTTTGCCCGTTACCCAGGTGACGGCCTGCGCGTTCGGCGGCCCGGATCTGAAGACGCTCTTCATTACCTCGGCGGCGCAAGAACTCGACGCGGAAGAACTTGCGCGGCAGCCGCTGGCCGGCGGCCTCTTTGCCATCGAGACGCCGTACCGGGGCGTGCCGTCGTTTCGCTTTGGCGGCTGACGGAAAGACCGAAAACAAGCGGCCTCCGGCGCAATAACCCGCGCGCAACACACAGTACCGGACTCCAGGAAGGCAATGACACATGCAATCGCTCGCGCCCCGGCAGGACTTCATCGGCGTGGCAGACGCGGCCTATCTCTACACCGGCGCGGAATCGGCGCCCTTGAAGTCGCAGGCGCAGGCGCTGGAACGGTATCTGCGCGAGCGCCCGCGCGCCGAGGCCGGGCGGGCGGCGCACATCGAGACGGAGAAACGGTGCAAGGAACGGTTGGCACAGGTCATGGGCTGCGCCGCGGACGACGTAGCCGTCGTGGGCAGCGCGTCGGAGGCGATCATCCTCATCGCCAGCGGCATCGACTTCAAACCGGGCGACAACATCGTCACCAACGACCTGGAGTTTCCCAGCACGGTGCTGCCCTGGATACAGATGAAGGAGCACGGCGTCGAGGTGCGCCTGGCGCGCAGCCGGGACTGGCAATTCACGCCGGACGACGTCATTGCGCAGATCGACGGGCGCACGCGCCTGGTGGCGGTGAGCCACGTGAGTTATCTCTCCGGTTTGCGGCTCGATCTTGAGCCAATCGCGGCAGCCGCCCACGCCCACGGCGCGTTGCTGCTGGCGGACGTGACCCAATCGCTGGGTGTCGTGCCGGTGGACGTGGGCGCATACGACTTTGCGGTGGCGAGCACGTACAAGTGGCTGCTCGGCATCCACGGCGGCGGCGTGCTCTACTGGAACCGCGCGCGCTTGCCGGACTTTGCGCCGGGCGCGGTGGGCTGGTTCTCCGTGAGCGACTTTCTGAGCGACGACCGCTTCGAGAAGATCACCTGGAAACCCACCGCCGAGCGTTTCGAACTGGGTATGCCCACATACGCGGCGATCTACGCCCTGGAGAATGGCGTGGGCTACCTGCAGCAGTTCGGTACCGACCGCATCGGCGCGCACGTGGAGGCGCTGGGCGGTGAACTGATCGACGGGCTAAACGCCCAGGGCTGGACCGTGATGACCCCGCCGGAGCGGGCGCGCCGGGCAGGGAACATTGCCATCGCGGTGGAAGATGCGGTGGTCGTGCGCGACGCCCTCATCGCGAAGAACGTGCACACTTGGGGCGGCGACGGCCGCGTGCGCGCCTCCATCCATCTCTACAACGATAGCGCGGACGCGGCCGCCTACCTGGCGGCTTTGCGGCCGTTCGCGCCGGGCCGCTGACGGTGTTCGCTCACGAGTTCACGGTCGCCGCGCCGCGCGCGCGGGTGGCGCGGTTCCACCGCGAGGCGCGGAGCCTTCCGGCCATCACGCCGCCGCCCATGCTCGTGCGGATTCAGGAGTGTCCGGCGGTGCTTTCGTCCGGCGACGAGATGCGGTTCACGCTCTGGCTCGGCCCCTTTCCCATCCGCTGGCACGCCGTCATCGAAGCCGTGAGCGACGCCGGTTTTGCCGACCGGCAGCTCAGCGGCCCGTTCGCGTACTGGGTCCACCGGCATACGTTCATAGAGAGCGGCGAGGGTCTCACCACGGTGCGCGACGAGATCGAGTACGCCTACCGCCGTCATCTCGTGTGGGGCCTCATCGGGCGGCTGTTCGTGCTGGGCCTACCAGTACTCTTCTTCTACCGCGCCTGGCGCACGCGGCGTCTGCTGGCGTAGTTCCGCATTGAGCGCAGTCGTGTCCGTGAAAGTGCGTCAGCTTCGCGCAGGTCAGCAAGAGAGAAGAGCGCAATCTGTAGCTTGAGACCAGAGGTCTCAATGCCGGATCATGAGAGCGCTTGCAGTTTATCCACTAGCAGCCTTACCTGGTTGATGCCGTCTTGCACAAACTTGTCCGTTTGCCAGTTCTCGTAGAAGTTCTGGTGCAAGGCACTCGCGTGGCTGAAGAGCGTGATTAATTCAGGACGCTCGGTATCTTCAGCAATGCGATCGACTGCGATGAAAAGCCGGGCGTGAGTTCTGTGCTCCAAGCCTCTCTGCTCGGCAATTGCTTTTACAGCGTGCGCGGCCGCGCCCCACGCTTTCTCCGAGGCCTGGAGCCTGTCGCCTGCGTTCAACTCTGCTTGCGCTTGGAGTATAAATCGCCGGCTGATACGCACGTGCATTTCTACTGCTTCATCTCTGCCGTTGCTTGCCATCGAATCCTCCTGGCTGGGCATCATTACACTGACAGTGTACCAAACCGATGGGGCAGTATGAATACGGAATTCACCCTTTGCGCGCGCGTGCCGCGGTGAAATCCATCATCGGATAGGGGCTGCCCGGATGTTGGCCGGGGAGACGGGCGGGCAGGGGTTCGCCTAAGAAGCCTTCCAGCCGGGCGCGTTGTTGCGCGATGATGTCCGGGTGTTGGGCGGCAACGTCGGTGAAGTTATCGCGGTCGGCGTCGATGCGGTAGAGCTTCCACTGCGGCTCGGCTTCCTGGATGTTCACCACCGCGTTCCAGGTGTGGTCGCGGACGCTGGCCTCGTAGCCCCAGACCGTCAGCGTCCAATCGCGCAGGGATTCCTGATTGCCGGTAGCCAGCGGCCACATGTTCGCGCCGTCCAGGCGGTCGTGGGGCACGCCGAGCCAGTGCAAGACCGTCGGCGCCACGTCGATGTGCTGCACGAAGGGCGCAATCACCGTATCGCGCGGCCCGTCGGGATGGCGCACCAGCATGTTCACGCGGGTATTGTAGGCGTTCATGTGGCGTTGGCTCTTGCCGAACTCGCCGTGCTCGTTCATCTGCGTGCCGTGGTCGGAGGTGAAGACGATGATCGTCTCGTCCAGCAGGCCGGTATCGGCCAGATGCTCCAGCAGCACGCCCAGCCACTTGTCGATGAACGTAAGCGAGCCGTAGTAGAGCGCCCGCACCCGATCTTCTTCCGCCGCGCTCAGCGGCTCGCCGCGCGGATGGATCGGCTCGATGCCCTGCCAGGGCGCGTCCATGTAAGCGTCCGCATATGCGAACGGCGGGTGCCACGGCTCGTGGGCCTCGAACGAGTCTATCCAGAGGAAGAACGGATGGTGCGCACGGCTGTCCTCGATGAACCGGATGGCGCGGCGCACGCACTTGGCAAAGGTGAAGTCTTCTTCGGTTGTACGGTCTTTCACGTTCCAGAGCCACTGGCGCAGCACGAACGGCAGGTTGTCCGGCTGGCGCGTGTAGCGTTCCGCGTGGAGTTCCTCCTCCGTGCCCAGCCGATAGGGGTCGGCCTCCTGCCCGCGAAAGAACTCCCAGTTCATGAAGCCGCGGGTGAAGTTCATGGTGGGCTTGAAGAGGTGGTAGGTATCGGCCACCAGGCCCGTGGCGTAGCCCGCGCGGGAGAGGCGCTCGGCCAGGGTCTGCTGGTGCGGCGGCACGCCGTGCCAGCCCGGCATCCCCGGCGCGCCCGGCGAGGAACCGGTGGTGTCAATCGTCCAGCGCCAGGGAAAGCCGCGGATGCCGGTGAAGAGCGAACGCCGCGCCGGCACGGTCGGCAGCGCCTCGGCAAACGCGTTCTCGAACCAGACCCCGTCCCGCGCCATGGCGTCCAGCGTGGGCGTCCGCATGGTATGAGCGCCCAGATGCCGGATGCAATCGGCGCGAAAGGTGTCGAGGCAGATGACGATGCAGTTCATGGAACCGTACTCTTTCAAAGTGCGACGTTAGAGACAACGGACCGTACACTTGAGGGTCGTATCTGCCGTCATTATAGAGTAGGCACAGAGAGCAAGCACCCGGAGAGTAAGGAATACATGGCAGATTAAGGGTTCTGGGCAACGCGCGCGGCAGACGCAAGCGCGTTTCACTTCGATAGCAACTTACCTTTCCGCCGCAAAACGCTACGCGCGCTTCTGCGTGCGCAGGGCCAGGTAGATGCCCAGCAGCACCAGCGCCCCGCCGCCGACTTGCAGCAGCGTCAGGCGCTCATCCAGGATGAAATAGGCCAAGATGCTCGCGCCCACCGGCTCGCCCAGGATGGCCACCGCCACCACTGCGGCGGAGACGTAGCGCAGGGTCCAGTTGTAGGCCGTGTGGCCGAGGAGTTGCGGTCCCAGCGCCAGGAGGACCATCACCAGGTACGTGGCGGGCGCGTAGCCGGTGAAGGGCTGCTGCGTCGCCAGCGCCGCGGCCAGCACCAGTAGCGCCGCCATGCCGTAGACCGCCGTGATGTACGGCAGCAGGTCGAGCCGTTGGCGCAGGCGCTGTCCCAGCAGCAGGTAGGCGGAGTGGAAGACCGCGCCCAGCAGCGCCAGCGCGTCGCCCAAGAGCGCCTGGCCTTCCACCTGAAAGTCGCTGTAGCCGATCAGGATGCCGCCGGTCACCGAGAGCGCGATGCCCCACACCAGCAGCGGATGGAGCCGCTCCCGGAAGATGATCACCATGCCGAGACCCACGAAAATCGGGTTAATGGTAACGAGAACGACGGAACTGGCGACCGACGTATATTCCAGCGAGGCGATCCAGGCGATGAAGTGCAGGCCCAGAAAGCTGCCCGCCACCGCCGCCACCAGCCAATCGCGGCCGCGCAACGCCCGCAGGCGCTCCCGGCGCAAGGTGAACGCCAGCGGCAGCAGCACAAGCGCGGCAATGCCCAGCCGGTAAGCGGCAATGATGAGCACCGGCGCGTCCGCCAGCTTGATCAGAATCGAGGCGCTGCTGATGATGGCAACGGAGGCGCACAGCGCAAGGATGACGCGAAAATACGGCATGGGAACTCCAATGATACGCCACTGTTGCAGAATAGTCGCCCCCGCCTGTAGACGGCAAGCGCGCGGGATGCAATGATTAGTGTGGCAAGACCAGCGCAAGGCTCCTCGCCGGCGCTCGCGGCGCTAGCGGCGCGGCGGCTGGGAAAGGGAAGAGGGCGCGCGCCGCATGGCCGCAAGCCTGTACATAGCACGAAACGCATCAGGAAGCACGGAGAGGCGCTCATGGATCGTGGTCTGTTCGGCGGCTACCGCGCGTTAGCCGTGGCTTTGCTCGTGCTGGCGGCGCTGTTGGGTGGATGTTCGACGGTGACGGTACAGGTCACTGAGACCACGGCGGAGGGAGAAACCACGCTCACCTTCGAAGCGGTGGACAGCGCCGTAAGGACGTCCGTAGACGACGTGGTACAGACGATCGCCGCGGACGGCGACCTGAACGGCGATGGGATTGACGATGCCGCGGTGGTGTTTGCGGTAAGCGGCGGCGGCAGCGGCACGTTCTACTCCTTGGCCGCCGTCATCAATCAAGGCGGCGCGGCGGTGCACGTTTCCTCCGCCCTGCTGCTGGGCGACCGCATTCAACTGGAAACGCTCACCATCGCGGAGGGCGTCATCACCGTGCAGATGGTGGCGCATGGACCGCAAGACCCGCTGTGCTGCCCCACCCAGAGGGTCGTGCGCCGGTATCAGTTGATCGACGACGAACTGACGTTGCTCTCCGAAGAGACGATTGCTCCGCCGGCCGCTGAAGCGCCGGCGGAGCTAACCGCCGCGGCGCTGCGCAACGCCACCTACCGGTCTGAGTTCCCCAAAGCCGGGCAGGCGCAACTGCAAGACGGTACCTATGAAGAGAAGATCGACCCGGACTCCGCAAGCACAATCTACCTGGCGTTGAGCGAACAGATCGCCTTTGGCGACCTTGACGGCGACGGGGTGGACGACGCTGTGGCGGTATTGGCGGCAAGCGGCGGCGGCAGCGGCACGTTCTACTCCCTGGCCGCCGTCGTCAATCGCGGCGGCGCGCCGCTGCACGCGGCCTCCGCCGCGCTGGGCGACCGCATTCAACTGGAGGCGCTCGCCATCGCGGAAGGCGTCATCACGGTGCGCATGGTGGCCCACGGGCCGGAAGACGCGATGTGCTGCCCCACGCAAAAGGTGGTGCGCCGGTATCAGTTGATCGGGGACGAACTGCGGTTGCTCTCCCTGGAAGAGGAAGGCGCTGCCGGGGACTCCGAATAGCCGCCGGCGGCGCGGCCTAGGGCAATTGCGCGGGCGGCGCCCCGCTACTCCGCCGCTTGCAGCGCCATGGCCGCCGTGGTGCCGCCGTCCACGTAGATTACCTGTCCGGTGACGAAGTCGGCGGCGTCCGAGGCCAGGAACGCCGCCACCTGTCCGATGTCCTTCGGACGCCCCACACGCCCCCAGGGCACCTGGCGCGCGCCTTTCTCAGTGGTGTACGCCGGGTTGTCGAAGTAGCGCGGCACCTCGATGAGGCCCGGCCCAATCGTATTGACCCGAATGCGCTGCGGCGCAAGCTCGATTGCCAGCGTGCGGGTCAGAGCGTTCACCGCGCCTTTGGTGCCGGCGTACGCCACGTGGGACGCATACCCCCCGTAGCCGTGCACGGAAGAGATATTGACAATACTGCCGCCGCCCCGCGCCAGCATGTGGGGCAGCGCCTGTTGCGCGCAGAAGAAGTAGCCGCGCACGTTCAGGTCGAACATCAGGTTGTAGTGCGTTTCGCTGGTCTCCTGAAAGGGCGTCTCCACGGTCACGCCGGCGTTGTTTATCAGCACGTCCAGGCCGCCCAAGCCGGCCGCCGCTTCGTCCACCGCCCGGCGGCAGGCCGCCACGTCCGTCAGGTCGGCCTCGATTGGCAGCGCCGTGCCGCCGCTCGCCTCGATTGCCGCCACGGTCTCCTGCCCGCCGGCCACGCTGTCGGCATAGTAGTGCACGGCCACCGCCGCCCCCTGCCGCGCCAATTCGAGCGCAATGCCCTGCCCAATGCCAATCCCCGCGCCGGTCACCAACGCCCGCCGCCCCTCAAGTGCGTTCATCATCTGCTCCTGTCTCTTAGCATAGGCGCGTATCTCGTTCCGGTATTGTGGATGCGCCCACACACCATTTTCGGTGAACTATCTGCCAAAGTAAACCGCGCGGTGGCGCCGCGAGAATCGCGCCGCTTGCCGCCGCTCCCGGTCCGCTGGGCGCGGCGCAGCGTCTTGCTCCAAAGAGGCAGCGGTAGTACCATGATGTTTATGATAGTCCTGACGCGCGGATACCGGAGAGAGGCGCAATGGCGGCAACTCCATTCGACACACTCAAGGCGGCGCGGTTGCTCAATACGGCCGGGTTTTCCGAATCCCAAGCCGGCGCTTTGGTAGAGGTCTGGGAAGAGGCTACCGGCGAGTTGGCCACCAAAGCCGACCTCCAGGTGATGCGGGCCGACATGCGCATAATGCAGGCCGACATCCACGCGATTCAAGAGAAGGTCGGCGTCATGCAGAACGACATCCGCACGACGCAAGAGGACATCCACGCGATGCAAGAGACGATCCGCGTCATGCAGAACGACATCCACGCGATGCGGAGCGACTCCCGCGTGATGCAAGGGGAGTTGCAAACAGACATCCAAGCGGTGCGGGACAACGCCCACATGATGCAAGGGGAGTTGCAAAGCGACATCCACACGGTACGGGACAACGCCCGCGTGATGCAAGGGGAGTTGCAAGCAGACATCCAAGCGGTGCAGGGCAACGCCCGCGTGATGCAAGGGGAACTGCAAAGCGACATCCAGGCGGTGGGGGACAACGCCCGCGTGATGCAAGGAGAGTTGCAAGCAGACATCCAAGCGGTGCAGGGCAACGTCCGCGTGATACATGCAGAGTTGCAAACCGACATCCAAAAGCTGGGTGCGGATCTCTATCGCCACTTGTGGATCATGGGCATGGGTATTATAGCCGTCAATATCGCAAGCGTCAGTCTTGCGGTTGCGTTGATAAAGTTCGTGCCTTGAACACCGGATAACCCTTGCGTATTCTCCGCCATGCAAGAGCGAGTATCCGTTCGTCCCGAGCCTGACTGCCCTGAGCTTGTCGAAGGGCCGAAGGATGAACGGATGCTTCTTTGATTCCGCGAAAGACCCGACCACTTACGCAACTGCCTGCCGTTTCGTCGCCTACCCCGCTTAGCGCGCCGCGCCTGACGACGGCGCTAGTTGCGCGATGAGCGGGCGCAGGTCGTCCAGCGTCTCCAGCCGTTCGATTGCGCGGAAGACCCGCTCCGCCGTTTGCGCGTCCAGCGGGGTGTGGGCGTAAGCGGCGCCGGCGGTGAACTTTGCCAGGCGTTCCGCGCGGGAGAGCGGCAGGCCGGGTTCGCCTTTGATTTCGGCGTGGCGGATGGTGGTTTGGCGTCCGTCTTGGAGTGTTAGCGTGAGGCTTTCCAACGTAGCCGGGTCGGCGTCGGGCAGGCGGCGCACCTGGATCTTGGCGGCCAGGGCCTGCACGTCCGCGGCCGCGCGCACGGCCTCCGGTGCGAAGTCCGCCAGCCCGGGCGCGCCCCGCAGCAGCGCGAACGCCACCGTCCACTGCGCGCTGAACTGCGCGTCCACCTGGGGATTCTGCCGGATGTGGAAGGGCTGGCCGATGAGCGCGTGGGCGCGCGGATGCAGCCAAAGCTCCACGGCGGCGATGGCATCCGGGTCGAACGGTCGCAGTGCCGCCGCGGCCTCCAGCGCCATGTCGATGGGCCGGTGCGCGGCGCGGCAGCAGGGATACGGCTTCAAGGCGATGTCTTCCACGGCGAAGCGCGCGCCCAGCCCCGCCGTGAGCGCGGCCGGATCGCCGCCGCCATCGCCGTCCGCGCCGCCAAAGAGCGCGAAGAGGCCAAAGTCGCCCGCGGTGAGCGCGCGGGGGCCGGTGACGCCGATTTCCGCCAACATGGCGGCGTGCACGCCCGCGCGGGCGCTGAAGGCCGGCGTCAGGCGCTTGGCGAGCGTCCCTTCCAGCAGGCCCTGGCGGTTGCCCTGCGTTTGCGCGTAGGCCAGCCCGACGGCGTTGGCCGTGCGATCCACGTCCAAACCGAGCAGCCTGGCGCCGGCCGCCGCCGCGCCCAATCCGCCGAAGACCGCCGTGGGCAGCCAACCGACGTGCATGGACGGCAGCACGGAGAGACCCACGCGAATCTGCAACTCCGCCCCGGCGGCGAGGGCCGTTATCATGTCGCGCCCGGCGAGCGGCCGGCCCAGACTCTCGCCAACGGCCAGCGCGGCGGGCAGGACCGTTACGAACACGTGTTGGTTTGAGGCGCGATGCGAGTCGTCGAAGTCGTGGGCGTGGATCATGGCCGCGTTGAGCCAGGCCGCCGTGGGCGCGGGCAGGCGGTGGCTGTAGACCAGCGTTGTCGCTTCCGGCGCGCCGCCCCAGCGGGCGTGGCGCGCCGCGATTGCCGCGCTCAACGGCGCCGCCGACCCGGCCAAGGCGCACGCCAGAGCGTCGGCGATCTGCGCCTTGACTGCGGCTACCGCGCCCGGCGGCAGGTCATCGTACCGCAAGGCCGCAACAAATCTGCACAAATCTGCTACCGGGTCCATATCGCGTGTTCCCATCCGCCTCAGGGTGCGTGACTTCTCCGGCAAGCGGCCGGTATGCCAACTGCGCCATTCCGCGCAGCCGGTGACGGCGGCGCGTCAGCGTGGCATAGCAGACTATATCCGTCAGAAAGAACCACCTTGACAGTATATACTTCCGGCGCGCGCCGCCGTTCTACCGGACGGCCAAGCGAACCTCCACCGCCGGAGCGGGGCCGCCAGGCGCGGCCATCTTCTCCGGTAGCCCAGGTTTGTAACCTGCGCAAGCGGCGGGGGACGGAAATCTATGCTCGAGCCTCCGCGCCGCTCCCGCAGAGGGCTGGGAGAAGCTGGAAAAGCGGCTTGGGAGTAGCAAGGCGCGCCGTGACGTGGTGAAATAGTGATCAACCGGGCAAAAGGGAAGCATACCGAGGAAAGAGCATGAGACGATCGCTACTCCGGTTGATGCTCCTGTTCATGCTCGCCCTGGCGGCTTGCGATGCGAGCGGGGCGTCCGCGCCGGAGGCAAAGCAAGCGCGCCTGGACTATCGCTGGGTGGCCACGACGCCGCGCGCGGAATTGGCGGGGCACTTCGACCGCGCCAACGCTTTCATCTACAAGGATTACTACAGCCGCCAGGCGGGCTACGCCAGTGGGGAAATCCCGCACAGGCTCACCTATTCGAGTCACCCGCTCACCTACTACACCTGGCGCAGTGAACCCGAGGCGCGAGCGCCCGCGGAGTCTCTGGCCGAGCCACCCCGCGCAACCGCGGCGGCCACGTCCAGACCGGCGGAAGATCCGTCCGCCCGGCATTTCGCGCGCGGTCTCGCGTACTACGACCTTGGCGATTTCGACGGCGCAATAGCGGAGTTCACCCGCGCGATTCAGCTCGACGGCGGCCATGCCCGCGCCTACGCCTTCCGCGCGCTGGCGCACGGCTACACCGGCAGTCCCGACAAGGCGCGGGCCGACCTGCAAAGCGCCATCCGGCTCCAGGCCGAGCCGATGCTCATCGACGAAGTGCGGCGCGCGCTGCGGCATTAGGCCTCCGCGCTACGATGCATCGTTCGGTGGCGAAACATGCTGCAGCAGCCATGCAGCCACAAGGAGCCTAGCTTACCAGAGCGCCCAACGCCTCATGGGCGGCGCGTTCCTGGGCGTAGATGTCCAGGATGCGTTCCCGCAGCGCGGCTCTGAGGTTGGCGCTTTCGGCGTCCGTGAGCGGGAAGTCCTGGCTCATGGCCTGCTCCAAAGCGCCGAGTTGGGACCAGATGTCTTCGATCTCCGCGGTAGCGGCCGGCGCGTGGCTGAGGAAGAGCGCCTCCCGGCGGGCGAGCAACGCTTTCGCTTCGCGGAAGGGCGCCACGTCATCAGGCAGCGCCGCGTCGGCCAGTTCGCTCCACTGCCGGCCGAGTTTGGCGTACATCTCCGCCAGCGGCAGGAAGGACTCATCGTCCAGGGCCGCGGCCGCCTCGCGGAAGAAGGCGGCGTAGAGCGGGCGCATCAAGCCGCCGCCGGTGTGGTAGTGCTCGATGAAGTCGTAGACCGAGCGCAGGCCCTGCAGCAGGCGGTGCCCCGGCGGAAAGACCTGCTCCCAGCTATCCTTGCCGCGGCTGCCGTGGATGCGATCGGCCCAGGTCTTGAACGCCTCCAGGGTGAAGTTCTTCATGCGCTGGTTTTGCAGGCCGTCGTGGCAGGCCGCGATGCCCGCCAAGGCCGCTGCGCGCAGGTCGACGTCCCGCTCCCCGGCGGCAACGGTCATCACGCGGTTCTTCTGCTTCTTGATGCGCGCCCGGGCCGCCGCCAGGTCGTCCAGGGAGAGGGCAATCGGCTCATTGGTAAGATCGCCAACCAGCGCCTCGCCGTCAGCCAGGCGGTAGACCGTCACCACGTGGTAGCCGCCGCCTTCCATGCCCGCCGGCGCGCCCCGATAGGGCAGGAGGCCCATGTCCACCCAGGCAATGGCGCAGCCGGTAGCCGCAACCGCGCCGGCCAAAAGGGTAGCGGCCTTCTTCTTGCCGCCGGATTCGTGGACGGCGGGCGTGACGCCAAAGCGCAGGCAGGCATTGTTGAGATACACGTCGCTGTCGTGCCAGCTATGCCGTCCGGCAACGTAGAAGCTGGCGAAATCCTCGGCGGCGTAGTAGAAGTGGAACACACCAGCGCCGACGCCGCCGGCAATGCCGAAGACCATAGCCTCGGTGAAGGGTTCGCCCGTATGCGGATTGACGACACCGGCGTGAGCCAACGCCGCGCGCAAAGCGGTCGTCTCCGGATGAATCCCGGGAAAGTGCGGAGCATCGAGCACGGTTATGCCTCCTCTTTGGCGCATTCTGGGTAGTTCCGCCGGCTTGTTGGAGATGGTCTGGAACGGCGCTGCGTAGTTCCACCGGCTCTTTGGGGTGGTCTGGAACGGCGCTGCCTTGCCCCCTCACCCAATGCTGTCGCATTAACGTAGCGCGGAGGCTTGTCCCCCGCCGGAACAAAAACAATGAGCGTTAACGTAGCGCGGGGGCTTGTCCACCTTCACCCATTGCTGTCGCGTCAACGTAGCGCGGGGGCTTGCCCCCCGCCGGAACAAGAAAAATGAGAACGGAATTGATTGACCCTACGGAAGACGCAGGTTGCGCGCACCTCCCGCGCGAACCTGCGCTATCGGAGAAACGAGCGTGGTCTTCATTTTCATTGCGTTCAATGCGACAACATTACCCCCTCACCCCGGCCCTCTCCCTGAGGAGGCCTTTGCATAACTCTGTCATTCCGGCGAAAGCCGGAATCCAGAGCGGTGTTACAACTAAATAAGGCATACCGTCAAGCCATTTCATCCCCATCCCAGCCTTCCCCCTCAATGGGCAAGGGGTTATGCAAAGGTCTCCTGAGGGAGAGGGAGTCCCTTTGCTAGCACTCTCCCCAGGGAGCGGGAGTCCGTGCGCTTGCCGCCGTGATTTATGCGCCGCGCTGTAATTGGTATTGCGGGATGGCCACCGGCTTGCCGCCGTTGGCGGCGGATTCAGCGGCGCAGACGCCGGCCAGGCTGTGCATGACGCCTTCGTACACGTCGAGGGCCGGCGCGCTGCCTGTCCTGATGGCGGTGAGGAAGTCGGTAAGCATATACCACTCGGCGGCGCCGCGGCCGCTACGCGCGGCCGCCTCCGGCGCGTCCGGGTATCTTGTGCCCAGCGGCAGGTTGTCGGGTACCGAGAAATCTTCGCCCGCGTACCGGAACTTCGGCTCGTCCTTGCCAATCCAGCCGGAATCGAACGTGGCCTTGGTGCCCATGTACACCTGGCGGTGACCGCCCCAGTGGGTGTTGGAAAACGAACACGCGATGCGCACCACGCTCCCGTCCGTCATGCGGAGAATCGCGCACTGCAAGTCGATGAGGCCCGGCTCGAAGTTGCTTTCCGTACCCATACACGTTACTTCCACCGGATATTGACCCGTGACCCACATGATGGGGCCCAGACTGTGCGTGATATACGTGATGGGCGCCATGTACCAGCGCCAGGTGCGGTTGCCGTGCTCGTCACGCCGCAAGGTGGCAGTGTTGTGGATGTACTCGGCTTCCGCGGCGAAGATGCGGCCGAAGTCGCCGCGCCGGTAGAGACGCTTTAGAGAATCCACAAACGCCCAGTAGTTGCAGTTCTCGCCGCACATGTAGATGGCGTCGCTTTTTTCCGCCGCCGCAACGAGTTGCTCCGCGTCTTCGCGCGTGCCAATCGTCGGAATCTCCGAGATTACGTGTATCCCGGCCTCCAGCGCGGCGATTGCCTGTTCGGCGTGCTGCGCCACCGGCGTCGCCACCACCACGAGGTCCAGGTCGGCGGCAAGCAACTCCGCGCACGTCGTAAAGCATTGGGGGATGCCGTGATCCCGGCCGAACGCTTGCAGCCGCTCCGCATTCATATCCGCCACCGCCGCCACGGTCACCCCGTCCATGGCCTGCAACACCGGCACAAAGCTTTTGCCCCTCCCCAAACCCAATACACCGGCACGCAGTTCGCTGCTCATTTACATTTCCTCGCTTTGGTCTTGCTTGGGACGTTACGCACGTTCTCTGAGAATTGCGCCTGGTCCCAACGGTCAACTCCTGCTGCTTGAGCCCGTTCCGCTACCCCTTGCGCTGCAATTGGTACTGCGGAATAGCCACCGGCTTGCCGCCGTTGGCGGCGGATTCAGCGGCGCAGACGCCCGGCAGGCTGTACATGATGCCTTCGTAGACGTCGAGCTTGGGCGTGCCGCCGGTCCTGATGGCATTGAGGAAGTCGGTGAGCATATACCACTCGGCAGTGCCGTGGCCGCCCAGCGCCGCGTGTTCCGGCGCTTCCGGGAAGTTCGTGCCCAGCGGCAGGTTGTCGGGCACCGAGAAGTCTTCGCCCACGTACCGGAACTTCGGCTCGTCTTTGCCGATCCAGCCGGAATCAAAAGACGCTTTGGTGCCAAAGAACACCTGGCGGTGATTGCCCCAGTGGGTGTTGGCAAAGGAGCACGTGATGCGCACCACGCTGTCGTCCGTCATGCGGAAGAGCGCGAATTGCAGGTCGATGAGGTCCGGCTCGAAGTGGTTCTCCGTACCCATGCACGTCACTTCCACCGGATACTGCCCCGTGACCCACATGATCGGGCCCAGGCTGTGCGTGAGGTACGTGATGGGCGCCATGTACGACCGCCACATGCGGTTGCCGTGCTCGTCGCGCCGCAGCTTGGGAATGTTGTGGATGTACTCGGCTTCCGCGGCGAAGATGTGGCCGAAGTCGCCGCGCTCGTTGAGGTATTGCAGCGAGTGAACATAGGCCCAATAGCTGCAATTCTCGCCGCACATGTAGATGGCGTCGCTCTTCTGCGCCGCCGCCACGAGTTGCTCCGCCTCTTCCCGCGTGGCGAGCGTCGGAATTTCGGAGATGACGTTTATGCCCGCTTCGAGCACCGCAATCGAATTTTCGGCGTGCTGCGGCACCGGCGTCGCTACCACCACCAGGTCCAGGTCGGCCGCAACCAACTCCTCGAGTGTGGCAAAGCACTGGGGGATGCCTTGATCCCGGCCGAACTCCTGCAGCCGTTCTTCATTCATATCCGCCACCGCCGCCACGGTCACCCCGGGCATAGCCTTCAACACGCGCACAAAGCTCCTGCCGCGGCCCAAGCCCAACACACCGGCACGCAGTTCGCTGCTCATCGCATTCCTCGCTTTCGGCTGCTTCATGACATTACCCGTGTCTGTAATCAGCGCCGCCTATCCCAGCGACGCGGTTTCCTCCAGGAGATTCTTCATGCCGTCCATGACGAAAACGCTGTCGTTGCCGAACCAGAGGAAGCGGAAGCCCTCGGCCACGCGCTGTTGGGCCTGCTCGTAACTCTGGCAAACGTAGCCCGCCGCCGTGCCGGTGCGCTTGCCGGCGGCGGCGACCTGCTGCACCAGCGCCTCGTGGTGGGCCTCGTCGTGGCCGTGGGCGCGCACGTTGATCATCAGGTCGCCGGGGCCGATGAGCACCACGTCCACGCCTTCCGCCTCCATGATGCTCTCCACGTTGGCAATCGCCTCTTCGCTCTCCACCATGACGATGACCATGACCTCGTCGTTGGCGGCGGCAAAGTAGTCCTGCGCCGTGCCGCCGCCGATGAGATTGAGTCTCATGCCGCCGCCGGAACGGGTGCCATCCGGCGGGAAGCGCGCCGGACTCGCCATGGCCGCGGCCTGCTCGGCGGTCTCGACCATGGGAATGATCACGCCCATGGCGCCCATGTCCAGCACGCGGTTGATCGTGCCCGGCTCGTGCCCTTTCACGCGCACGACCGGCGCGGTGTCAGTATGCAGAAACCGCGCCAGCGCGTTGTTGAGCGAGAGTTCGGTCCACTGCCCGTGCTGCCAATCGAAACTCACGAAGTCGAAACCCACGTGGGCGACCTGCTCCGCCAGGTCCGGCGAATCTATGCCCATTGCCGGCCCGGCGGTTACGCCGCCGGCGCGTATCTTTGCCAGTGCCCGATTCTTCTGCATGGTTCACCTACTCCTTAATGTCATGTGGCTTTACGTGTGATTGCGCTTGCTTATCCTTGCGCTTTTTGCGGCGAGCCGCAATCTGTGGGCGCTGCGGCGGACACCGGCGCTCTCTTCTGTCAGCGCGCAACCGTTCACCCTTCGACGATGCTCAGGGCGAACGGTTGCGCTTCACGCGCGTGTTTCCTTTCCCTTCGCGCCGAGCACAAGCGGTCAAGCCCCTTTTCCGTTCGTGCTGAGCCTGTCGAAGCACTCTTATCGTCCGCAGACGACAGACAGCGGCCCACACCATCCTCTTTCCTTTTGCGTTCGCCCGCGCGGGCCTCGCGCTTGCGCTCAGAGTCGCCTACGCGCGCACAAGCCCATCCAGCAGCGCGCGCACGTAGCCCACCGAGTAGGCGACGTACTGGTGTCCGTTGGCCGTATCGCCGGTCAATTGCATCACGTGATCGAAGTCGATCGCGCCTTGGTAGTGTACCGCATGAAGCGCCTCCACGACTGCCTGCATGTGCAGATCGCCCTCATCCAGGAAGACCTCACTGTACGCGCCGTTCGCGGGCAGGGTGCCGCGCACGTTGCGGAAGTGCACGTGGACGATCTTGCCCTGGCCGCCAAAGCGGCGGATGCCTTCGAAGATGTCCTCGCCGGATTCGTAGCGCGTGCCGACGCAGAAGGTCATGGTGTTCCTGGGGCTGGGCACCTCGTTGAAGAGGCGGTCGAAATCGCTGAAGCGGCAGAGGATTTGCGGATTGCCGTAGACCGCATAGAGCGGCGGATCGTTGCCGTGCATCGCCACGTTGATGTCCGCGCTCTCCGCTACGGGAACAACCTGCCTGTAGGTGAGAAGCAGGTTTTCCCAAAGTTGGTCGGCGGTGACGGTGAAGCGCGGCGCGGCTTGAACGGCCTCTTCCGCCGCCAGGTCGAAGTGGTAGTAGCGGTAGCCGCCGCGTCCCTCCGGCCAGGAACGCCCGGTTGAGGAGCCGCCGCCGGCGTTCGCCGCCTGGAAGCACTGGACGCCAAACACCGGCACGTCCACCTCGCCCAACAGTTCCGCCATGGCGCAGAGGTTATCGCGCTGTTCGGCGGCCTTTGGGCCGCCGACAAGGGCATCCAGGTGGTGGGAATTGGTGGCGTTGGCGCGCTCGATGCGCAGACCGGCGGCGGCAAACCGCTGGATCAGGTCGTGCAACGCCTGGCGCGTGAAGCGGCCGGTTTCGTCGTAACCCGCCACAATTCCCAACTCGACGTCGATGCAGTCCACGCCGATCTGCTTCAGGAAGCGGAGGTAATCGTCACCGCCGCTTTCCAGCGACCGCCGGTTCGCGCGTACACCGATGCGCATGAGTCTTCTCCTTTGCTCGCTGCTAGACTTCGCACAAAATCTCCCTCACCCTAACCCTCTCCCACAGGGAGAGGGGATAAGAGGCGCGTGTGCGCTGGGCTTCGTCTGCCATCTCTCCCTGTGGAGACCTTTGCATAACGAGACCCATCGGGCGAACTGTCTCCCTCTCCCTGGGGAGATCTTTGCGTAACCTCGGGCGGCGCTCCTTCCACTCCCTCTCCCTGGGGAGAGGGCCGGGGTGAGGGGGAATCCTCGTCGGTTCCGCCCCATTTTGCAAGACTTGGGTATGAGTCGCCGCATAATCTCCCCTCACCCTAACCCTCTCCCAGAGGGAGAGGGGATAAGAGGCGTGTGCGCTTGGGCTTCGTCAGTTCCCTCTCCGGTTACGCAAGGGTCTCCACAGGGAGAGGGGTCAACTTGCCTCTATCCCCGGCTATACGCGAGTCTCCACCCGGGGAAATGCCATCCCTTTGCGTGTATGCTACACGGAATTGCCTGCGCCGACACTTACTTCTCCTTCACCAAACCCGGGAAATCCTCATTGGGCCGGATAAAGGGATGCTACGCCGCCGCCCGCTCCACCGGTTTCCGCTTGATGAGCACGAGCGCGGCCAGCGCCGCAAAGACCGAGACGCCGCCGGAGAGCATGAACGCGCCGCCGAGACCGAGCGCGTCGGCAACGGCGCCGGCCGTCATGGGGCCGACGAACATGCCAATGGCGTACACGGCCTGGAAGACCCCCATGGCGGTGGCGCGATCCTCGCCGGAGATTTCCCGGATGCTGAGACCCATCAGCAGCGGGTAGACAATGCCGCGTCCAATGCCGTTGACGCCCTGGGAGGCGGCGAGGAGCGGTATGTCCTGGATGAGCGGCACCACGAACGTGGTGGCGGCCATGATCATCATGCCGGCAAAGACCGCCCAATTATCGCCCAGGCGTTGGGCAAAGCGATGATTGACCAATGACGCTAGCGTATAGGGCACCAGCGAGACCACGCCGATCACGCCCAACGTGAACTTGCTCGCGCCCAGGTCGTCGGCGTATACCGGCACGAAGCTGAAGGTGGTCGCCCAGAAGGCGTAGTGATTGAGCGCCGTGACCGAGGCGACGATCAGCAGCACCGGATGGGTCATCACCCGCCAGATCTGCCGGACCGTCGGCGGCGTGCGCGTGACGCGCTGCTCCTTGATTGGCACCGTCGAAATCAAACCGACGACGGCCAGTCCCGCGCCAGCGTAGAACGTGGCCACCATGCCCCATGATTCGGCAATCTGCCCGCCTGCCAGGTTGACCACGATGAGCGAGACGCCGTTGACGGCCGACATGATTCCCATGGCCTTGGGCGCTTCGTCGGCGGGGAAGTAGCTGGCGTAGAGCACGGTGAACGCCACCCAGGTGGCGGCGCTGATGCCCAGCACGCCCCGGAAGACCGCCAGATACGTGGCGGTGGGCGCGAGCGCGAGACCCAGGCAGCCAACGACGTTGAAGAAATGCCCGGCGTAGAGGAACGGCAACCGCCGGCCCCAGCGGTCGGACCACACCCCTAACGGGATTCTGAGCGCCATCTGCACCAGGCCGTACGTGCCCACCACGATGCCGATAAGCGTAAACGTGGCGCCCAGCGATTCCGCGTAGACCGAGAGAATCGGCGAGTAGACGTAAAGCGCGCCCCAGTAGAGGAACGTGCCGACGTAGAACGCCCAAATAGTCAGCCGGTCGGGACGGTGGTGAGAGGCGACGGTCGTAGGTTGCTGGGATGCGGCCACAGGATGTTTTGCTTTCTCTGCCGTTACGGAAGTTATGTATGGTTTTCCCGCGTAGGGGCACGACATGTCGTGCCCCTACGCGGGAAAACCATACCACTAATTGGAAAAGACCCTATTCTGGTGGGTCGTGCTTCTGCCTTCCTGAGCCTTGGTGTAAACCCCGCTTTCCTCCGGCAATCACGGCAGGATTCTCGGCATCTAGTGCCCACCGTATCGGATTGCTGACGATGTACTCCCGAAGCAGTTCGAGTTCTCTCTCGTTACGGACTATCCGCTCATAGTACCCTCGCTGCCAGACCTGAAAATCCTTGATCTTTGTTGCTCTCCTAACGTGTTTCGTTACCGCAGCCTTGAATGAGCGAATGATGGTCGGCAGCGACCCTGCTACCGGTCGAGCAAACTCCTCCGTGTCGGGCGTAGGGGCACGACATGTCGTGCCCCTACGCGTCTCTCTCAAGATAAGGATGCCATGCAGATGATTGGGCATCACAACAAAAGAATCGCCACGCACGTGGGGAAAGTGCGATGGAACTTCCTCCCAGCACCACTCGGCGATTTGCCCAATCTCATTTAGCCACATCTCTCCAGCACGCACGTCACCCCATAGGCAGCGGCGATCTTGAGTGCAAATCGTCACAAAGTATCCGCCGGGCTGCGTGTAGTCATAGTCCTTCAGGCGAAGTGATCGTCGCTTGCGCCGCCGTGGAGGAATGGCCTCTTCTATCGCCATAGCCTTACGTTTTCACCTTGTTGTAACGATTTGCATGCGCTCCCTCTAACGGTAGGGGCACGACATGTCGTGCCCCTACCGTTAGAGGGGCCACGTACAAGCCGTTCCCCTACCTGCCTACTCCATCCGGATGCGCGCGCGCTCCAGGCCGAAGCGGACGAAATTGTAGTCATCGGTCCAGTTGAGCCAATCGGAGAAGGTGGCCGGCGAGACTGCCAGGATTTCGCCGTCGCGGTGGTGGTGGGGGCCGAGCAGGTTGTGGAGCGTGCCCACGAGTTCCAATTCCAGCGTGTTTTCGCCCTCCACCAAGAGGCCGGAGACGTCGATTTCATGGGGACGCCAGACCACGCTGCCGGCCTGCTTGCCGTTCACGCGCGCGATCGTCACAGTGGCGTCGAGACCATCGAGCGCCAGCGCAGCGGCGGCGCCGTTGCGGGAGACCCGCACCTGCTGGCTGAGCCGCGCGCGGCCGGCGTAGAAGGGCAATCCCTGATGGGTGAGATCGCCTGACCGCGCCTGCGCCGGTGTTGCAACCAGCCTGAAACCGGCGTCGGATTCCTCAACGCCAAAGTCGCCAATTACGTAGCACGCCTCGATCTCCATATCGAGACTGGTCACGCCTTCCAACGTAATCGTGTTCGTGCCCGGCCGGGCGAGCGCGCCGATGGGTATGCGCCGGAAGGTGGTATCCAGCCAGTAGCCGTCGTCCGGATCGTGCTGGACCGCCGTGCCGTTCACCGCGATGCGGAAGTCAGCCGGCCGCTCGACCACCAGCGTGAGGTCGTGCCCCGCCGCTAGGCCGGATTCAAACGTGTACCGCACGGCAAACGGCACGCCCGATCCTGTGATGCGGACGTGTTCCAGGGTTCCGCCTCTGCGCAAGATTTCCAGGGCCTTCAGGTGGGGCGCCGGGCCTTCCCACGCGCCGTCGCCGACGCGATAGGCGCAATAGTCGAGCGTAAGCGCGTTGGGGTCGAGTAGTTCCAGGTCCCACGTATCGCCGGCGTCCACCGACGCGGTATACTCCGGCGCGGGCGCGGTTTCACCGGCCTGGCCGCTCGCATCGCTGACCAGCAGGTAGGAGCCGACCGGCGCAAACGGCAGCGTGACGCCGCCATTGGCCGCTCCGGCTGGCGCGGGCAGGGGTCGGGTCTCGCCGGTAGCGGCGTCCCAGACCTGCCAGTTGTCACCATCAGGCAGGCTCACCGTGTAGTCGCCGCCTTCGTCCTGGCTGGTGTTGGCCAGGAAGAGGGTGTGCCCACTGTCGTTGCGCCGCAGGTTGTACCAGACGTGGGGAACTTCGCCGCCGTCCCCGTTGGTGACCCGCACGGGCCGGCTGAGATGCGGTTCCAGCGTCGCCGCCAGGGGTTCGTCTCCCAACGGCAGCGTCTCGCACGCGGCAACCAGCGCGTCCACGGATTCGTCGCGTTCGCCCTCTACCAGCGTCGGCTTCTCATCGCAGAAGAACACCACGCCGCCCGCGGCCCGGAGGGCCTGGAGCAACGACACCGTTGTGCTCGCCAGGGTGATGCTGGGCGGCACGATAACCACGCGGTAGCGCATCTGTCCGACGACCAGGCAGCCGTCTGCCACGCGGGCGTGCCGCGCCATGATCGACTCATCGCCAAAGTGGTAGTCGAAGTGCTCCTCCAGCAGCCGCGTGGAAAGCGCGACCCACGGATCGTTTATCCTGCGCGCCGCCTGGGGATTCTGCGGGCGAAAGACCGACCACGCGCTGCCGATGGGATGCACCACCAAGAGGTCTACCACCCGCTCGCCCTCGCTGAGCGCGTACGAGAGACGGGCGTAGTAGTCGTCAACCAGGGCATTATGCGGCCACCAGGGCTGCTGGTAGAAGATGTCCGGCGGATAGTCCCGCTTGCGCGCGCCGCGCAGCGTATACGACGAGAGATGCGGGTTGAGGAAGTTCACGCCCAGCACGCACTGCCAATCGCCAATCCACTTGCGGCCTTCGAACGAGAGGTTCTGCCCGGAGCAGCCGTAGGTCTCGGAGAGCGCCCGCTCCTTGCCGAGTTGGCAGGCGACACTGTCCAACTGCTTGGGGGTCACCAGATCGGCGATGTTACGGCGCAGGTGGTCGATGCCGGGATAGTGCATGTACTCGTAGTGCGGCATCACCGCGCCGGAGACCGGAATCTGCTGCTGGAGCGAATCCTCGTAGAGGTAATGGCCGGTGAGCTTGAGGTTGTGCGCCTCGCACCACTCGTAGATCTGCTTCGAGTACGCCTCCACGAACTGCTCGGTGATGGCGCGCCAGTAATGGTAACGGACTTTGCGAAAGTCACCCACGTCGTAGAAGAGCGACGGCAGGTGCGGAATCAGGTCGTACCCGAACTTCTCCTGGAAGATCCGCGCAAACCCTTTCGTCCAGGGCACGGAAATCTCCGGGTGCTCCTGATGGAAGGAGCAGAAGTTCGGCTCGTCGGTGAAGATGCCGGGCACCACGCCGCCAAAGTCGTCGCCCAAGACCTCATGGTAGGCGGCGTAGGTGTTCTGGATGAATTCGCCCACGCCTTCTACGCTAAGCTGGTCGCTGTAGGCGGCGCCGTTGAACCAAGGGCTGCCCAGCGGCGCGACCCATTCGTGGAATTGCAGGTAGGTGAGGTGGGCCTCGTCCTGTTGGGCGTGCACCTGCCGCGCGCCGGTGAGCACGCCGTTATCGAGGTTGCCCGCGAACACCGCCACGCTCTCCGGATAGCTGTCGTAGCGATTGAACACCCGGCAGGCGAGCACCCTCATGCGGTAGTCGGGGTCTTTCAGCGCGGTCATGCCGCCGGCGAAGCCGCTGGGCCACTTGTCTTCGTCGTAGAGCCAGGCGTGCATACCGCGCCGCCGCGCCTCCTCCACGCAAGCGCGAATGCGGTCCATCCACTCCGGCGTCATGTAAGGCGTCTCCAAACCCAGCCGCGAGTGCATGAAGAAGCCGCCCCACCCGGCCTTCTCCATCTCGTCGATCTGCCGCACCAACTCGCCGTCTTCCAACCAATCGTTCCACGACCAGAACGGCACGGCGCGGTACTCGACACCGGGATTCTTGAATGTGTCTCTATCCATCACAGGAGCCTCCAAGAGGGATTGCACAGGCGAGGTTTCAACGCATCGTTAGGGTGCATTGTACGCGCCGGTGAAGGCGAGAGACAAGCGGGAAGCGAACAGACGGAATAACCCCGTAGGAGACCTTTGCATAACCCCTTCCCCATTGAGGAAAAAGGTTGGGATAGGGATGACAAGGCTTGACCGCACGCTATCTTTAGTTGTACATGCGGTCTGGATTCCGGCTTTCGCCGGAATGACGCAGTTTTGCGATGGTTTCCGTAGGGGCACGACATGTCGTGCCCCTACGCCCAGAAGTCAGCAAGCCGGGCAACGTCACTCCCGCGCAGGCCGGGCATCGTCATTCCCGCGCAGGCGGGAATCCATGTTCGCCTTCACGCGCGCGTATCGTCACGATGACGTTGTGCGCGTCTACGTCGAATTGAAGCGCGGGGTGCCCGGCTTCACGCAGCAATCTCTCGGCCAAGGGTATGCCCAGACCGAAACGCTGCACCAGTTCCACGTTCCGCATTGCCTCCGCCAGATTAGGATTGCGGTAGGCGGTCAGGCCCGGCCGGCCGAAATTTTCTACGGTTACCGCGCCAAACACTCCCCCCGGACTCATGACTTCGATGCGGTCGTCGTACCAGTAGACCCGCACGGGAGCATTGTTTCCCTCGTACGAGCGGTGCATGACCGCGTTGCGCGCGATCTGTTGGATTGCCTCAACCGGGTAGGTGCTTGTGCGCCGCTCGACGGGACCCGAGGTAATGTCAACCGCCGTGCGGTTATGGCTGTTCAGCTTATCGTCGAGTCGGCGCAGCACGTCCGTAACCGTGCCGCTGATTGCCAGTTCATCAGATATGGAGCCTGTCACATCGTTGCCCGCGATGCGTAGGAACTGAATATACGCCCCCGGCAAGTAATAGAGCGTCCGTTTTCCCAAGACGAGCATTCCCAATACGGTAGGAACCGGTTCATCGACGGCGGCAATCATCTTGGTCGCGGCAAGTTGCTCGAGCAGGGTGCGTTCGTTGGCTTCCAAGATTTCCGGCGCAAAGGCCCGCGGCAAGTACTCGTACGTAAAGTACGCCAGGTTAAGCTCGTTCAAAGAGGCGGAGGGGATCGGGTACGCGTCGTATGGAATGTCCCTGTAGCGGCGTTTCTCGTTGAGAATGCGCTCGTCCTGCGCGGTCGCGACTCCGCGCCGGGAGCCGGTGCGGATGTGACTTCTGCCTCTGTAGCGCACCGGCGGCGAATCCGACGGCTGCACCGTGATTACGGCAATGTCCGCTCCGCACAACGCGCGCTTCTCCACGGTCATCGTGGGCGGCGGTAGAATGTTGCCGTCGGTTTTCATGTCCGCCAGTTGCCGGAGTAGCTCATCCGTCACCGGCAGGCCCGCGGCAGTCCCATCATCCCGCACGCCCACGAAGATGACCCCCGGCTGGCGGTGGTCCGGCAGGTCGTTGGCAAAAGCGCAGATGGCCTGGCGGGTACGATCAGGCGCGTCGCCGCGCAGGGACTCCCTGAACTCCACGCGGTCTGATTCACCGGCGCGCAACAACTGCATTAGGTCTTCATTGTCGAGAGTAGTCACAGTGAATGCTCCACCCACGTGCGCTGAACGCTTTCGCGCGGTCGTAGGGGCACGACATGTCGTGCCCCTACGACCCTGTGATGCGGTAGATCGTGCCGTTGCGGATGATCACGTACACCTCGCCAGCGGCTTCCTCGCCCAATGATAAACGGTGTCGCGCCGTAGAGGCACGACGTGTCGTGCCCCTACGACCCTGTGATACGGTAGATCGTGCCGTTGCGGATGATCACGTACACCTCGCCCGCGGCGTCCTCGCCCAATGATAAACGGTGTCGCGCCGTAGAGGCACGACGTGTCGTGCCCCTACGACCCTGTGATACGGTAGATCGTGCCGTTGCGGATGATCACGTACACCTCGCCCGCGGCGTCCTCGCCGAAGGAGGTGATTTCCGAAGGCGCTTGCAGGAGCACGGTGCGCAGCCACGCGCCGTTGGCCTGGGGGGTGAGCGTCCAGACGATGCCGGAGCAGTAGTCGCCGAAGATGTAGTTGCCGGCGAGGTCCGGCAGGTTTTGGCCGCGATAGACGTAGCCGCCGGTCACCGAGCAGCCCTCGCTGCGGCCATAGACCGCAATCGGGAAGACCATCCCTTCACGCGAACCGCCGCGGCCGTAGGGTTCGTTGCCCTCGAAGCGGTTCCAGCCGTAGTTCTCGCCGCCGGCGCTGGCGGCCGGCTGGAAGTGCACCTCTTCCCACTTGTTCTGTCCCACGTCGGCGATGAAGATATCGCCGGTAGCGCGGTCGAAGGAGAAGCGCCAGGCGTTGCGCAGGCCCCAGGCCCAGATTTCCGGCCGCGCGCCCTCCTGCCCCACAAACGGATTATCCGCGGGCACAACGTAAGCGCCGCCGGTACGCACGTCGATGCGCAGCAGCGTGCCCAGCAGCGTGCCCAGGTTCTGCCCGTGGCCGAGCGGGTCGCCGCCGGAGCCGCCGTCACCCAGGGCGGCGTAGAGATAGCCGTCCGGGCCGAACTTGATCTGGCCGCCGTTGTGATTGCCGTAAGGCTGGCCGACCCGCAGCAGCACCTCTTCGCTGTCAACGGCCGCCACGTCCGGGTTGCCAGCGGAGACGCGGTAGCGAGCCACCACCGTGCTCCCGCCCTTGTCGGTGTAGTAGACGTAGAAGATACCTTTGGCCGCGTAGTCGGGGTCGAACGCCATGCTGAGGAGGCCCTGCTCGTTGGCGCTGGCGCCGACGCGCGAGCGTATGTCGAGGAAGAGCGGCTCCTGGCGGCGACCGTCTCTGAGAATGGCGATCGTGCCGTTCTGTTCCACGATGAAGAGCCTATCGGCGGTGTCGCCGGGCGCGTAGGTGAGGTAGAGCGGACGCGCGAAACCCGTACCAACTTGCTCAAGACCGTACGCGCCTGCCGCGGGCGGCACGGGCGTGGTAACGGTGGACGCGGGCGCCGCGGTGGGCGCGGGCTTGGCCGCCGGCTCCGGCGCCGTCGCGGCTGCCGTTGGCGCGGGGACGGCCGTGGCGATAATGGGCGTGGGCACGGGCGGTTCCGGTTCGTCGTCACCGCCGCAGGCGCTCACGAGAAAAAGGCAAAGCGCAACCGCCAGCGCGAGCGCGCCCACCTTCACCCACGTCTGCCAACGCTCCGAAACGAGCGCGTCTGAGTTGCTGTTCATGGTGTTATCCCATCGTCATTACCATAGAGAATAGACCACAGCGAGTCCGTCATTCCCGCAAATCCATCCGCGTAGGGGCGGTTCGCGAACCGCCCCTACCGCCGCGGTCCCGGTTTGCGGCCTGCGCCGTGACTATCATGAAATCAGACCGCAGCCGGCCCGTCATCGTCCGTCCTCTCCATGATACACTGGGTAGCGCCGCCTCGGCAGCAGTCCAATACTCCGCATTTACCGCGCGTGGAGCGGCGCAGTGTCGTGACGCCCGAAGCCGAACCGCACAATCTCCAACCATTTCCACCGGCCTACGTGCAACGCTGCCGCGCGGCGCGCAGAGAGTTGGCCGCGCACTGGCAGCCGGCCGCCGGCGATTGGACGTTGCAGGACGACGCCCCGCGTCTTCTCGATGAGGCCCAGGCGGCAAACGCTGACGCCCTCACTACCGCGCGTACCGTCTGCTGGCTGCCGCGTCTCGACCAACTCCTGGCGTTGCTGAACGCGGTCTCGCCGCACACCGTCCTGGATTGCTATCAGGGCGACTTTGCCTGCATCTGCTTCGACGAGGTGAGCCGCCGCATCGCGGACGTGGTGGCGGAAACGCCCGAACTGGCCTGTCTGCAAGCCTACCTGTTCATTCGCGCCGAGCTAGCCGCGCAGGAAAGCCAACAGTAACGCCAAACAACCCATGACGAGCGAGTCAGGATACTATGGCGCGTGACGCGCCGCCGACACCATTGCGCCAAGACTCCCGGTTTGCGCAGTACGCGCCGGACACCGCCGCAGACACGCGCAACGCTGAATCCCAGCCGGCAAGCTACCGGGCCGACCTGCACCTGCACTCGTCGTATGCCCAGGGCACGGCGAACGACATCACCGTTCCCGCGCTGGCGCAGTGGGCGCGGCGAAAAGGCATCCAACTGCTGGCCGCCGCCGACTTCACCCATCCGGCCTGGCGCGCCCACCTGCGAGAGACGCTGCAACCCGCCGCGGGCGACCTCTTCAGCTACGGGGGCGTCCGCTTCATCCTGGGCACGGAACTTTCCTGCGTCTTCAAGCACGCGGGTAGAGGCCGCCGCATGCATCTGCTGGTGTACGTGCCGGGTTTCGCGGCGGTCGAAAAGCTCTGCCGCTTCCTGGAGCGCGCCGGCGCAAAGCTGGCCGGGGACGGGCGTCCGCTCATCGCCCTGCACGCGCGGGAACTAGCGGCCGCGATTCTCGAGATAGACCCGCGCAGCCTCATCATTCCGGCCCACGCCTGGACGCCGTGGTACGCGCTCTTTGGCTCCAAGTCCGGTTTCGATTCGCTGGAAGAGTGCTTTGGCGGCCTGGCACCAGCGATTCCCGCTCTGGAAACGGGCTTATCCAGCGATCCGGCGATGAATTGGCGCGTGCCGGACGCCGACGGGCGCAGCATCGTCTCGTTCTCAGACGCGCATTCGCTGCGGAATCTGGGGCGCGAGGTGACCGCCTTCCAGGGGCCGCTGACGTTCGACGGGCTTACCGCGGCCCTCAGAGCGGAACGCATCGCCTACACGCTGGAATACTATCCGGAGGAGGGCAAGTACCACGCCACCGGGCACCGCGCCTGCAACGTGCGCTACCTGCCGGCGGAGACGCAAGCGCGCGGTACGACGTGCCCCGTCTGCGGCCGCGCGCTCACGGTGGGTGTGTTGGAGCGCGTGGAGGCGCTAGCCACCCGTCCGGAATCTTTTGTGATAGCTAATGAGCAAGGTTTTCTGCATGGGACGGATGGACGCCCACCCTTCAAGCGCGTGGTCCCGCTGGCGCAGATCCTGGCCGAAGCCCTCGGCGTGGGCGAGCGCACCAAGACCGTCGCCCGCGCCTACACGAGCCTGACCGACACCCTCGGCGCGGAACTCGACGTGCTGCTGGAAACGCCTTTGACCGCGATCGCGGAAGCGGCCGGCGAACGCATTGCCGATGGCGTCGGGCGTATGCGCGGCGGCGACATTGTGGTGGAACCGGGGTTCGATGGGCGCTACGGCACGGTGCGCATCTGGCCGCATGAAACGTAGGGGCGGTTCGCGAACCGCCCCTACACGCGCAATGACGTCCAAGTCGGAACGTAGCGTGGGGGCTTGTCCTCAACGCTGTCGCATTAACGTAGCGCGGGAATTTGCCCCCAACGCTGTCGTACTACCGTAGCGCGGGAGCTTGTCCTCAACGTTGTCATACTAACGTAGCACGGGAATTTGCCCCCAACGCTGTCGTACTACCGTAGCGCGGGGGCTTGTCCCCCGCTTCTTGGCGTAAAGAGCGGACAATCCGGCGGGGGACAAGCCCCCGCGCTACAGCGATCAAGGCGCTCTCAGACGACACCTTTTTCCGGTAGCGCAGGTTTGTAACCTGCGCCCAGAGTGACGTGAGACGATCAATGCAATCGCCTCGCTTCCACCAATAGGCGCGACGGCAGGATTCTCCCCTCACCCTAACCCTCTCCCCAGGGAGAGGGAATCTCCGCCGCCCTCAGCGCGGCATGGCGGCCATGATCTCAATCGCGCGCTCTATCTCTTCCTCGCTATTGATGAAGGCCGTGCAGAGGCGCACGCCCTCCATGCCGTCGTGCATCAGCGCGCGGCACCAGACCTCGTTCTCGTGCAGGTAGGCGGCCAGGTCGGCGCCCGTTACGCCTTTCACGCCGTAGGCCACGATCGACGTATGGGCCTGCGGGTGTTCCGGCTCGTAGCAGACTACCTTCGGTTGCTTCAGCAATTCGGCGCGCAGCCACCGTGAGAGGCGTTTGCCGCGCTCCTCGATGGCCGCGATGCCGTGCCCTTCCAGATACTCCACGGCCGCGCCCAGGCCCGCCATAGTGGGAAAGTTCACCGAGCCCCATTCCAGCCGCCGGGGATAGTCCTCCCAGTCGATCGCGCCGGTATCGAAGTCGATATGCCGCGCCACGTGGCTGCCGGTCCACGACATTTCCAGCACGTCGCGCATCCGTTCGGCCACGTAGAAGCAGCCGCTGCCGTAGGGGCCCAGCATCCACTTGTAGCCCAGCACGGCGTAGAAGTCCGGGTCGATGGCGCTGACGTCCACCGCGAGTTGGCCCACGGCTTGGCCGCCGTCCAGGTAGACGAACGCGCCCTGTTCGCGGGCCAGGCGGGTCATCTCCGCCACCGGCAGTTCCGTGCCCCGATCCTGCGTCACGTGGCTCAGGGCGACCAGCTTGGTGCGGGGCGAGAGCAGCGCCGTGAAATTGGCCAGATTCTCCGCCGGCGTCGCAGCCACCGGCATGTGGCGGACCACCGCGCCGTAGCGTTTGCGCGCGATGTTGTAGAGCGGCAGCCAGAGCGCGTCGTCCTCCTCATTGCTGGTGATGATCTCGTCGCCCGGGGCCAGCGGCAGGCCGGAAACCACCATGCTGATGGTGTTGGAGACGTTGTTCATCATCGTAATCGTAGCGGCGGGCACGTTGAAGAAGCGCGCCAAGGCCTCGCGCGTGCGTTGCTTGTGCAGAAAGCGCTCGTCGCGGCGGCTCTGCAGCCACGGGCCGTTCTGAAAGAAGAACTGCCAGCGGCCCGTCACTTCATCCAGCACCGGCCGGGCGTTCATCCCGATGCCGGCCGTGTGGAGATAGATGCCGTGCTGCAGCGCCGGAAAGTCCTCTCGGATGCGCGGAATGTCCAACATGCCTATTCCTCTTTTGCTCCTTTACCGCCTCGCTCGAATGCCGTAACGTCCGGTCGTCCGGCGGCTACGCCGACCCGCCCGGCCGGTCGTATCCTGAACTCTCGGCTATCGACGTGGTCTTGCCCAGCGCGGCCTGCATCTCCGCCGTGGTGAGCAGCGGCGTGGTCTTGACCGACTTGACGTGCCCCGGTCCAATGGCGGCAATGACCGCGGCCGCGGCGGACGCGCTATCGGGCGCTTCGAAGATCACAACGCCGTCGTATTCGCCAAAGGCGTACCACACCCCAATCAGCCGCCCGCCGACGCTCGCCAGCACCGGCTCGATGGCGTTCCGCCGGTCTTCCGGATGGTCGGCCAGTTGCTTCCAGGTTTCAACGGTGTAGGAAAACTGGGTCATGAAAACGGACATTTCGCGCCTTGCCTTTCTGCTGTGTATGAAGCACACGGCGCGCGCCGGGACCGCTCTCTGCGCCGCCGCCCCGCGCAAGACGGGACAGCGCCCCGCGCGCCATGCGAAGACTCTACCCTCTAGTATATCCGGGAAGGCGTGCCGACGCGCTGCGGGCGCGCTATCGAGAAGCAATCCTCCCGCGCTTTGCCGGCGCTGCCGCAACCCCTGGGCCCTAAGCCGCGGTGTCCGTTCAAGAGAGGCGTTGAATAGCCCGGTGGAGCGCGGCGGCGTTGCGGCGGTGGAAGTCGTCGTCGCGGGCGCTGATGCCGGTGATCATGAGGCGCGGCATCAGGGATTCCGCCACCGGACACCAACCCCGCCTATAGGGGAGCGGCTGCGTCTGCGGCGCGCGGCTTACGCCATACGACCCGCCCAAGCTGAAGACCGGGTGCAGGTAGGCCGGCACGCCGACGTAGCCGAAGCTGAAGTTCGCTTCCTCTGCGACGCACGCCGCTTGGAAGTCCTCCTGGGCCGGGCCGTTGTCCTGCGGCGCGAAGGCCGCTACCCAAAGATGGTAGGAGTGGACGCTCTCCGCGCTCGCTTCCTGGGGCTTGAGCCACGCGCAGCCTTCCGCGGCCCGCGCGTAGCGTTGCGCGCTGGCGCGGTCTTCCGCCACGTAGCCGGGGGCGCGGCGCAACTGCGTGCGCGCCACGGCGGCGGTCATTTCGGTCATGCGGAAGTTGTGCGCCAGCCGCACCGGCGCAGCGCCGAACGTAACGATGGCGCGCACTTGGTCGGCCAGATACGGATCGTTCGTGACCGCGATACCGCCGTCGCCGGTGCTCAGGTGCTTCGACGATTGAAAGCTGAAGACGCCCACTGACCCCAGCGTGCCCGCGTTGCGGCCCTGCCACTGGCCAAAGAGGACGTGGGCGCAATCCTCGATCACGGGCAGCTTGTGCGCGTCCGCCACCGCCAGAATGCCCGCCATGTCCGCCGGTTCGCCCCAGTGATGGGTGACGATGATGGCTTTCGTGCGCGGCGTGATGCGCTCGGCGAGCGAGGCGGGGTCCATGTTGTGCGTGTGCGCGTCCACGTCCGCGAATACCGGCAAAGCCCCGGTGTAGAGTACCGCCAGGCCGCCAAAGAGCACCAACGGGTCGCACACCACCTCGTCACCCGCGCCAACCCCCACCGCCCACAGCGCCGCGTGCAGCCCACCCATGGCCGCGTTGCAGGCGATAGCGTGCTCCGCCCCCAGCGCCGCCGCGAACTCTTCCTCCAACGCCGCCGCCTCCGGCCCGGCGCTGAGCACACCGGACTCCAACACCCGCGTCACCGCGGCTATGTCCTCCGCGTCGAATATCTTCTTGCTCATGCTACTTGCCCTCTTGTGTGCCTCGGCGCTGAATTTCCCCTCACCCTAACCCTCTCCCCAGGGAGAGGGGACATTATCGCTCTTTCGAAAGGATGCTCCTGCTCTCTCCCGAGGGAGACCTTTGCGTAACCCCGGTCGGCGCGTATTGAAACTCCCTCTCCCTGGGGAGAGGGCCGGGGTGAGGGGGAATCCTCGTCGGTTCGGCCCCCATTCCGCAAGATTCAGGCACGACTTGCCGCACAGTCTCCCCTCACCCTAACCCTCTCCCCCAGGAGAGGGAACTGTTCGCCTCTCAGCGAGATTTTGCAAAGGTCTCCCAGGGAGAGGGAACGCGGCCTCCCGAGGGAAAGGGAACACGGCCGTGTCGTCCTACTCGGCGATCATCACTTCCTCTTGGCCGGCGCGGATGTCGCGGATTTGGTCGCGCAGCAGTGCGGCGCGTTCGAAGTCCAGTTCTCTCGCCGCCTTGCGCATCTGCTTTTCCAGTTCCTTGATGAGTTTGGTTGCCTCTTTGGCCGAGAGCGGCTTGTGCTCCGTCTGGTAGCTTGATTCCTCTTCCGCCACGGCGCGGATGGTATCGGTAATGTCGCGTATCGCCTTGTGCACGCTCTCCGGTTGGATGCCGTGTTGATCGTTGAAGGCCACTTGCTTATCGCGGCGGCGGTAGGTCTCGTCGATGGCGCGGCGCATGGAATCGGTAACGTTATCGGCGTAGAGCACCACGTGGCCGTGGATGTGGCGCGCGGCCCGCCCGATGGTCTGCACCAGCGAGGTCTCGCTGCGCAGGTAGCCCTCTTTATCCGCGTCCAGGATTGCCACCAGCGAGACTTCCGGCAGGTCCAGGCCTTCGCGCAGCAGGTTGATGCCCACCACCACGTCGTACACGCCCAAGCGCAGGTCGCGCAGGATCTCCACGCGCTCCAGGGTATCGATCTCCGAGTGGAGGTAGTGGACTTTTATGCCGATTTCGTTCAGGTACTCGGCCAGTTGCTCCGCCATGCGCTTGGTCAGCGTGGTCACCAGCACGCGCTCGCGCTGCGCCACCCGCCGGCGGATTTCACCGACAAGATGGTCGATCTGCCCGGTGGTGGGTTGAATCTCGATCGAGGGATCCACCAGGCCGGTAGGACGGATGATCTGTTCCACCACCTGGCTGCTCCGTTCGCGCTCGTACATGCTCGGCGTGGCGGAGACGAAGATCACCTGGTTGAGCCGCTGTTCGAGTTCCTGGAACATGAGCGGCCGGTTGTCGAGCGCGCTCGGCAGGCGAAAACCGTAGTCCACCAGCACCTGCTTGCGGGAGCGGTCGCCGGCGTACATGCCGCGCAGTTGGGGCACGGCCACGTGGGATTCGTCGATGAACATCAGAAAGTCTTTGGGAAAGTAGTCCAGCAGCGTCCACGAGGGATCGCCGGCGTTGCGGCCGTCCAGGTGGCGGCTGTAGTTCTCGATGCCCTTGCAGTGGCCGGTCTCGCGCAGCATCTCCAGGTCGAAGCGAGTGCGTTGGAGCAGGCGCTGGGTTTCCAGCAGTTTGTCCTGGCGCTGCAGGATTTCGACGTGTTCGTCGAGTTCGGCCTCGATGCTCTTGACGGCCGCTTCCATGCGTTCCACCGGCGTCACGAAGTGGCTGGCGGGATAGATGTTGATCGCTTGCCGGTTGTCGAGTATCTCGCCGGTGAGCGGGTCGATCTCGATGATGCGGTCCACCTCGTCGCCAAAGAAGTCGATGCGGATCGCGGTGTCGCCGTAGGCCGGATAGATGTCGAGCACGTCGCCCTTGACGCGGTAGGTGCCCCGCTTGAAGTCCACGTTGTTGCGCTCGTACTGGATGTCGTTCAGGCGGCGCAACACGTTCTGGCGGCGGTACTGCTCGCCGACGCGCAGCGGCACGACCACTTGCCCGTAGTCGTGGGGCGAGCCCATGCCGTAGATGCAGGAGACGCTGGCGACGATGATGACGTCCGGCCGCTCCAGCAGCGAGCGCGTGGCCGAGAGCCGGAGTTTTTCGACTTCCTCGTTGATGTCGGAGTCTTTTTCGATGTAGGTGTCCGTGCGGGGAATGTAGGCCTCGGGCTGGTAGTAGTCGTAGTAGGAGACGAAGTATTCGACGGCGTTTTCTGGGAAGAAGTCGCGAAACTCGGAGAAGAGTTGGGCGGCCAGGGTCTTATTGGGCGCGAGGACGAGCGCGGGCTTCTGGATCGCCTGGATGACCCGCGCCATGGTGAGGGTCTTGCCGGAACCGGTGACGCCAAGCAGGGTCTGGAACGGATACGCGGCCTGGCAGCCGTCGACGAGTTGGCCGATGGCTTCCGGCTGGTCGCCGCGCGGCTCAAGCTCGGTGACCAATTGAAACGGGGGCATGGCGTGCTTCCTGCATCAGCATGACGGGTGTACGCGAGGTTAGGCGTGGAATATGCGCGGGGCGACAGGCGGTTGTGCGCATTGCCCTGTCTATGATACCATAGCAAACGATTCCTCAGTGAAGCGAGGTGATAGACTCGTGCCCAAAATGAAGACGCACAAGAGCACGCGCAAGCGCTTTAAGGTGAGCGGGACCGGTAAATTGATGCGGCCGAAAGGCAGCATGAACCACCTGCGCCGCAAGAAGCAACCGCGCACGCTGCGCATGGCGGCGCGGTATTACGAATCGCCCGACGGCGAACGGAAGCGCGTAAAGAGCCTTTTGCCGGGCGCCGGCATAAAGTAAGCATTTTGCTCAATGCCGCCGGAGTAGCCGTAGCGCGGGGGCTTGTCCCCCGCCATTGTGAGAAACGCGCGAGCTTTGGATTAACGGTAAACCGGCTGATTGGATCGTTTCTGGGATACAAGGCCCGCGCCGTTCATCCTTCGACAGGCTCAGGACGAACGGCGCTACGGTGTCAATCTTGACTGGCAAACCGAACGAAGCCTGAAAGATGTGAACTGACTGTAGCGCGGGGGCTTGTCCCCCGCCGTTCACGTTAGCGTCCGCCGGAAAATCAGACGAACCGCAGCCATCACCAACAGAGTAGAGAGCAACCATGCCCCGAGTAAAACGCGGCGTAACCGCCCACAAACGCCACAAGAAAGTCCTGAAACGCGCGGAAGGCTACTGGGGCGGCCGCAGCCGCCTCTTCAAGAGCGCCAACGAGGCCGTGATGCGCGGCATGGCGTTCGCCTACCGCCACCGCCGCACCCGCAAGCGCGAGATGCGCCGCCTCTGGATCGTGCGCATCAACGCCGCCGCCCGCCAAAACGGCCTCTCCTACAGCGCCTTCATGCACGGCCTCCGCGAAGCCAACGTCACCCTGGACCGCAAGATGCTGGCAGACCTGGCCGTGGCAGACAGCGCCGCCTTTGCCGAACTGGCCAACGTGGCCAAAGGCGCTCTGCCAGCCGCTTCCTAGATTGGCCCGCGCAGCGTGCCGAGAGGATGAAACGGGCGTGTCCCGAAGCGGTACCTCGTGATAGGGAGATGCGAAATGGGCATCAAAAGCCCTGACTCTGTCAAGACCGGGCAGCCGGTGGAATCGCGCTATGCTGACGATTTCCCTCCCGACTCTCCCGACGAATCCTTCAGCGATGGCGTTAGCGTCGTCGCCAAGTTGATGCGGAATGGCACTCTGTCGGAAGAACAAGCGGCGATGCTACTTTCCCGCTTGCTTGTGCCTTACATAGAATCCGTCATAGTGCGCGACGTTGAGAACTACCTGATCAGGAGTCTCCCACATGGCAGGTAGCGATGAACTGTCACGAAAGAGTGAGGGGAACAGTGACGAGACTGCGGTAGAACCGGCGGAGGCTGACGGCGCTGCAAACCCCACACATAAACGTGGCCGTGTATTCACGCGCCCTGCACGTTCTCCGCAAGCACCTGCTTGATCCACTCTTCGATGCTCATCCCGCTCTGCCGCGCTGTGACCGCCACGCGCTGATGCAGTTCGGTCCCCATGCGCAGGGTCAGCGTGCCGGAGAATGGCTTGCGCGGCTCGATTCCATCCTCCGCGCACGAGGCCAGGTACTCATCGACCGAGATGCGAAACTCGCGCTCCAGCCCCTCCACGTCAGCGGCTTCGCACGTGGCAATCGGATAGGGCCCCGCGTTGACAACCGCTCCATGAAGCAGTCCCACCGAATCATCGAATTCGACCGTGGCAACGTAGCCCTTGTACTCCATCATGGCAACACCCCCTAGTTCCCGGAGAGACTTGGCGACGTCGCGTGCGACTGCCGGCTTTGGCTAGCCCATGCGCGTGACATTCCTGTGCGGGCATTTATATGGTACACTTTCTCGCTGGGAGTATGTCGCAACAAGGGTTTCAGATGAAGATACGGTCTTTCCTCTACTGGCTGGCGCGGCTGCTTGGCGACGTGAACGCCGTGCGCAGAGGGCGCATCGGACAGCGCGTCGCGCGCCGAGTGGCGGGCAAAGCGGCGGGCCGCGCCATGCGCAAGACCCTGCGCTAGGCATGAATAGCATTGCCCGCTTCGGAATGCCGCGCGCCGGAACCTCGCCTGCGTCTCCAGGGCGGTAAGGGCGCGTGGACGTTGCGCGCATAGTCCCCGGTTGCCGGTTTGGCGCGCGCCGGCTGGCGCCGGTTGGCGGCCTGCGGCATCTCTTCCTGGTTGCCGTCTGCGCCGCCGCGCTGGCGTGCGGCGGGGATGAGGAAAACGCTCCGGCTGCCGTTGCCCCCGGCAGGGAAGCTACCGCTACGCCCGTGCTGCTTTCCGATATTACCGCTACCGGCGCGCCGACGGTTACGCCCGCGCCCGCGCCCACCGCCGGGCCGCCCGCGCCAACGGCCGTTCGTCCTGCGCCGGCGCCGTCTCCCAGGCCCACCGCTATTCCACCGCCCAGGCCAACCGCTCCACCTGCGCCGACGGCAACTCCGTCACCACTTCCGGCGCCAACCCCCGATCCGACGCCACCATCCGCGCCTGCCGCTTCACCGACACCGCTGCCTTCGCCCACACCCGCGCCGGACGCTCCGCCACCGCCGCCAACGCCTACCACTACGCCGCCAAGCGACTTCGACCCGCAACCGTACCTCGGTCAAGGAGACAAGTACAACTGCGGGGACTTCGAGTTTCAATGGCAGGCCCAAGCCGTGCTGGATGCGGACAAATCGGACCCAAACAAGCTCGACACGGACAAAGACGGCGCCGCCTGCGAGAGCCTACCTAAGCAATAGAAGAACGTCGCCTAGCCTGGAGGCCTTGAGAGCTTAACGCAATGAAGGGTTAAGCGCGGGCGCCTATTCTCCGCCGCCCCGTGTCAGCGCATTGGGCAAGCATGGCGCGAAACGGCGGACCTAAGTCCGATCACTCCACTTCAGGCAAGGCGCTTAGTTTGCCTTTAGTTGTGGTTTGCGCTCGGCTTCTTCACGCCAGATGCGGCAGGCCAGCGATAGGACATTTACCGCGCTAACGCCGGAAGCTATGGGGTTGGCAGTGTCCACATCGGGGTCGCCAGCAGCTACGGCGCGGCTTCTGGTGATAAGACCGGCAGCAAAAGCAACGTTGTAGGCGGCATACGCTATATCGAAGTCTTCTCTCTTGCTGGCAGCTTTAGCCATGTATCCAGCGGCTTCCCTCGCGCGTACTGCGTCCAACATGCGGAAACTATCTGCCGCTTTGCGGGCGGCTGTGGCGGCCGCATCCGCTGCTTCGCGGGCTGCGTCAACCGCATCTTTCGTTCCGTCCTGCGCGCAGCGGTCAGCCTCGGCCTCAAGCCCGATCGGGCGGAGAACGCAGGGCAGCACTTCTTGGATGGTGCGCCGGATTACGCGCCGTTTCCAATCCGCCCGCCGCTTCTTCGACCATTGCGGCCAGCCCCATAGCGCCTTGACCAGGGGCACAACGTGCTGGGTGCGGGACTGGTCGTCCGGCCAGATGCAGAGGCCGTCGCTAAGCGGCCATAGCGTCGGCAACCCGGTATCGCCCGACTTGTCGCTGAGCAAACGTCCACGCGCTACACTTGCCATTTCCAGCGCACAAGCCGCGCCCTCCTGCTCATCGTGTTCCCCTGGCTTGATGACCCCATCGAACCGTTCGTTCAGCACTTTCTCGAACGGGTGCATTTCCTGCGTATTCAATCCAAACCTCCATTTCTCTGTCCGGCCAACCTCCACGCTGCACCGGTGTAGACAATCCGTGGCAACAATTGATATCTTACCGCTATAGAGCTTGCCGAAAGAATCGCCCCAACCTTGCAAGCTGAGAAAAGCATCTCTTCCCAGGGGCGTACTCCCTCAGCAATTCATGACCATTGTACCAATTCACGCTCCCCAAGTCAACTACAGTTCTGTTGTGGTAACTACAGCTATGTGCTATAGTGCGACAAGTGAACTCCGTATCCTCACCGCCAACGGAGGCAAGCAGTGGCGCCGGTAAAGCAGATGCAATACCGCTTTAGCCCAGAGAGCATTGCAGAGTTGCGCAAGAGACTCGGACTTTCGCAAGCGGCTCTCGCGCGTGCGCTGGGTGTTCCGCCAAACACGGTGTCCCGGTGGGAGAACGGCGCCACCACGCCGGACGCGGCGTCACTCGCGGCCATTCATTCGGTTGCGATGGAAAGAGGCATTACTCCCAGTTTCTTCAGGAAGAAGAGGAGGAAGAACGTGAAGCGCTCGCGCCTATTGGTTGTGTGGGACTTTCCGGATCTCGCTGCACACGTACAGCACGTGCCCGAATTGGACACTTGGCTGCGAGCGAAGTGCGAGGAGAGATTCTCAGCAACCAACCTCGGGACCTTCAAAGCATTCGTCCGCGCAACCCCGGGGTTCAGTTTCAACAACCCAAACGACACGTTAGAAGACCGTGGCTGGGATGTATGGGAAGAAACCGATGACTTGGAAGAGAAGGTCATCCATCACTGTAAGACCTACTGCGGTCAAGACCCGTCACGCACCGTTCTCGTGCTTCTCGCCAGAGATGGCGACTACGCGGACATGATCGATGAACTCAAGAGTCGCGGTGTCTTGGTGTACCTGGTTAGCTTCGGATGCAGCCAGGAATTAGCAGACGCAGTAGGTAAGAAAGGCCTTATCGAGTTACCTCTCCCTAAGAACCCTTTGCTAGTACCGGTCAATCAGTCGCACCACCCTTGGCTACAACATCGCGTAATCGGCTGGCGTTAGAGATGCGCCATTGCCGTAGGTGATTGTTCTGCCGCGTTTCCTTCAACTTGCGCCGTTCGCCTCTTGCTCCTGCACCGTCTTCAGCGCCGCGCGGGCGATTTCCAGGAGTTTGCCCACGTCCTCGTCGGTGTGGGCCAGGGAGAAGTAGAGCTTTTCGCCCGGGTTGGTGAGGATGCCGGCGCGGAGGAGTTCCTGGGCGAAGGCGATGCGTTTGGCGTTATCGGTTTTCAGGCAGTCGGCGTAGGTGCGCAGGTCGCCCTCGCCGAAGAAGACCTGGAGCAGCGGTCCCGCGCCGATAGCTTGCAGCGGCTCGCCAAACTCCCGGCCGAGGGCTTCCAGACCGGCGCGCACCTGATCGCCAATCGCTTGCAGGCGCGCAAAGCTGCCCTCCGCTTGCAGCACGCCCAGGGTCGCCAGGCCGGCCACCGCGCTCAGGGGATTGCCGCTGAAGGTGCCGCCCATCCAGACGTAGCGCGGCGTGCCGCGGATCGCCGACGAGACCACCTCCATGATATTGGCGGGCCCCGCCACCGCCGCCTGCGAGTAGCCGCCGCCCAGCGCCTTGCCCAGCACCGCCAGGTCCGGTTCCACGCCGTAGTATTCCTGCGCGCCGCCCCAGGCCAGGCGAAAGCCGGTCACGATTTCGTCGAAGATCAGCAGCGCCCCCACCTCGTGGGCCAGGTCGCGCACCGCTGCCAGGAAACCCGGTTCCGGATTCAGCGCCCGCTGGAGCGGCTCCATGATGATGGCCGCCAGGTCGTCGCCGTGTTGATGCACGAGTTCGCGGGTCAGGTCGAGATTGTTGAATTCGGAAATCAGCACCTGCTCCCGCACCTGCGGCGGGATGCCGCTGCTGTCTGGGATGCCGTGGGGATAGTCGCTCGTGCGCGGCGGCACGGTGCTCATAGTGGCGTAGTCGTTGCCGCCGTGGAGCGCGCCTTCGAACTTCAGCACCTTGTTGCGGCCGGTGTAGGCGCGGGCGATGCGAATCGCGTAGAAGGTTGCCTCGGTGCCGGTGCTCACAAAGCGAATCTGCTCGGCGCAGGGCACGGCATCCACCACCATTTCCGCCAGGCGAATGGCCGGTTCGTTCAGCAGGAAGTAGGTCGCGCCCTGGGCCGCCTGCGCCTGCACCGCCGCCACCACCGCCGGATGGGCGTGGCCGACGAGAACCGGCCCGGAGCCCAGGATGCAGTCGATGTACTCCCGGCCGGTCATGTCCCACACGCGGCTGCCGCGCCCGTGGGTGACCACGATCTGATACTCGTCCGGCAGCCGCCACAAGCCCGACGAGCCGCCGGGAAAGAGTTGCCGGCTCTTCGCGAGGAGTTCTTCTTGGGAGGCTGCTGCCTCAGACACAGTCTTCATGCGTGCTCAATCCTTACGTGCGGGTGTCTGTTCGCTGAGCGTCCTGGTTGCTCAATCGACGTGCCCGATTGGACGCTCTTGCCGGTCGCGCCACGGCTGCATAGACCCGATAGTCCGCGGCACTCTCCGTATAGTATCATTGTGCGTCCCTTGAGGAAGCCTCTGACCGTGATTACAGGCGGAGACCTTTGCATAACCCCTTCTCCATCGAGGGCTGATAGGGGTAGGCATTCTATAGTCCACTTCACGTGTCATTCCGAATGGAGCGCAGCGGAGAGAGGAATCTAAGGCGCTACCCTGCAATTTCATCATTACTAGATTCCTCGCTCCGCTCGGAATGACACTTTCATACCCTTATCAGCCATCGAGGGGGAAGGTTGAGATGGGGGTACAATGAATTGACATCATGCTATGTTTAGTTGTAGAAGCGGTCTGGATTCCCTAGACTCACAAACGAAGTGCAACACTTTGCTAAGGTGTTGCCATGGGAAAACAATACACACAACTTACCATTGAAGAGCGGTGTGAAATTGCCCGACTTCTCACCGCGAGAACCTCGCACCGGCAAATCGCTGCAACTCTGGGTCGCGCGCCATCGACGATTTCGCGGGAGGTGAAACGAAATGGATCGCAATCGGCAGGCTATGAGCCAAAGTATGCCGATGATCAGGCGTGGGCGCGGTGCTGGCGCGGCAGCAAGCTGGAGCGGGATGCCGAGTTGCGGGAGGTGGTGTTGGGATACTTGCGGGATTGTTGGTCGCCGGAGCAGGTATCCGGACGTTTGGCGCGGGAGAACGGCGCGCCGGTCGTCTCTCACGAGACCATCTATCGCTTCATCTACGGGCAGCAGGCGCGCACGAAGGACGGTAACTGGCGGCATTACCTGCCGCGCGCCAAGTCCAAACGGGGCTGGCGCGGGCGAAAGGGCGGCAGTCCGGCCTCGTTCATTGCCCAGCGCCGACCGCTGGCAGAACGGCCCCAGGCGGCGGCAGACCGCCAAACGCCCGGCCACTGGGAGGCGGACCTGATGCTCTTTCGCACCTACGGTCAAGCAGTCTTGACCCTGCACGAGCGCCACTCGCGCCTGTTGCTGGCCGCGCGACCGCCCGGCAAGGCGGCAGCGCCGATCGCCACTATCCTGCACGACCTGTTCGCCGCGCTGCCCCCAGCGTGCAGCCAGACCGTCACGTTCGACAATGGCACGGAGTTCGCACAGCATTACCGCCTCCATGACTTGGGCATCCAAACCTTCTTCTGCGATACCCACTCGCCCTGGCAGAAAGGGGGCATCGAGAACGCCATCGGCCGCCTGCGGCGCCGGCTGCCGCGCAAGACCGACCTGGCACAGGTGAGCCAACAACGCTTTGCGCAACTGGTCCACGCCTACAACCACACCCCGCGCAAGTGTCTTGACTTCCAAACGCCAGCCGAAGTATTCATCAACCAGGTGTTGCACTTGAAATGTGAATCCACCTTCCGGCTTTCGCCGGAATGACGGAGGTATGCAAAGGTCTCCAGCGAGAGAACACGAGTCCCCTTCACCTCTTCGGCGCAAGGATTCCTCTTGGGGCGCCATGCCGATTGGGACGCTCTGCCCAGCAACGCGAAGGGAGAGTGCGCAAACGCCTTCGATTTCAAGCGGCTTCAACCGGCGCAGGTTACAAACCTGCGCTACCGGAACAGACTGCGCACCGGAGCAAACTGCGCTACCGGAACAGACTACGCTACCGGAACAGGCTGCGCACCGGAACAAACTGCACACTGGAGCAAACTGCACACTGGAGCAAACTGCACACTGGAGCAAACTGCGCTGCCGGAACGCCTAACGGAACGCCGCGCGGTGAATGCGCTGCTCTTGATGAATACAAGAGAATTGGGTTACTCCGCCGCCGCGCCTTTCACGTATTGCTCGAACCAGCCGATGATGCGGTCCCAGCAATCTTGCGCGTTCTCCGCCGACCATTCGCCTACCGCGTGGCCTTCGCCGTGGTACCGCGCGAGGACGGCCCGCTTGCCGAGCTGGCGCAGGCCGCCGTACATCTCTTCGGCTTGCGCCATGAGGGGCTCATCGGCAGTGCCGCAGATGAGAAGCAGCGGCGTCTCGACCTGATCGCAGTAGAGCGCCGGCGAGTTCTCCAGCCACTGTTCCCGCGCTTCCCACAAGGTATTGCGCAGGTGGAAGACGTACCCGACCGTCTGTTCCCAGGGCGTCATCTCGTTGCCGGAAACGGACAAGCCAAAGCTGAAGAAATTGGTAATCGGCGCGCCGGCGACGGCCGCCCGGAAGCGGTCGGTGCGCGTCACCACGCAGCAGGCGCTGTACCCGCCGCGGCTATGCCCCATCACGCCCGCCCGCTCCGGATCGGCGTAACCGGCCGCCACCGCCGCATCCAGGGCGTTCACGGTCTGAGCGGTTACTTCAGCGGCCACGTCTGGGGTGCGACGTGGGTTAGACGGCACTATTACGACGTAGCCCCGGGTGGTCAAGGCGTGCAGTTCGATGAAGCCGAGGCTATCCCACTCGAAGTTATTGACAAATCCAGAGCCGCCTGTGCCCAGGCCCACGCTGACGATCGTGGGATAGCGGACGCCGGGCTGATATCCGGCCGGGAGCAGCACCGCTCCTTGTAACGCCTCACCATCGGCACCCTTGTGGTCGAGCAGCCTGGCGGTGCCCCATGACACGCCTTCAAGCGCCGGGTTGAGCCGCGTAACCCGCTGCTCCTCACCGGACGCAATGGCAATGCGAAAGAGGTCGGGGGGCTGCGCGGCGGATTCGATTGGGCCAACCACGTGCCGGCGGTTGCTATCGCCGTAGAGCATCAGGTTGATCAGGTGGCGCTGCCGCTCAGGCAGCACCACTTCCGGGCGGCCGTTGCCGACCCGGTAGATCCCCTGGCGCTTGGTCTGCCGGTCTTGCGCCAGGACGAGCACGGTACCGGGGCGGCCGCCGTCATTGACCGTATTGCGGCCCAGCGTGCTGATGCACCCCCACACGGTATGGTGTTCCAGGTCCTGGGTTATGTTTTCCATGTCGCCCGTGGCGAGGGTTACGGCATAGACGTCCCGAAAGTTTCCGCAGTAGACGGTCTCGCCGTCCGGCGACCAGAGCGGCGGCGGGTATGGCTCCTCGCTGGCAAAGTCAACCGCGCCGCCGTCGTGGAGCACGCGCCGCGCGCCGTCCAGCGAGACGAGGACAAGCTGGCCCGGCCCATCGCCGTAGGTGGTAAACGCAAGCGCGTCGCTATGGGGCGACCAGGAGAAAGCGCCCCACATGGTGGGAACGTCCTCGGCCAGGACGTCATAGCGCGAGCCGTCCACGGCCATGAGGCGCAGGTCGAAGCCCTTAGAAGCCGCCACGGTCATCGCGGCCACGAAGCGCCCATCGGGGGACGGCGCAAAGTAATAGGGGAAGATTTCCGTGCCCAAGCGCCGCGCCGCGCCAGTCTCCACGTTGATAACGCCCACGTCGCCGCGCTTGCCGTCGAACCAGCGCCAGCCCTCGGCGGCAGCGGAACGCCGCTCGATCTTGGGCGGCGGCGACTCCCAGATTTCCCGTCCGCTGCCGACCTCTTGCTCTTCACGCTCCTGGGGCGGGTCCCAGCCGGGGGCGCGCAGCTTAGCCACCAGATGGACGCTGTCCGGCAGCCAGTGGAGTTGTTCGAACTCAAACGCCATGCACACCGGTTCGTCGCACGCCGGGCGGGTCTCTCCGGTCGCGCGGTTCCAGAGCCAGACCTGCGCCAGGCCGGCGCGGTCGCTGTAGAAAGCCAGCCACTGCCCGTCCGGCGACCAGCGCGGGCCCCAGCTACTGCCCCAGCCGGGGGTTATGGCGCGCGCCGTGCCGTCCGCCGCGTCGGCGATCCAGATTTCGATGCCAAGCACACTGGTGGACGCCCCCATGGCCAGTATCCCGGAAGGCGGGTCCGGTGTTTCCCGCTGCGCGGCGCCGATGCCGTAGGCAACCAGGACGCCGTCGGGAGAGAGCGCCACCGGCGCATGCGCACTGACCTTCCGCAGCGAGCGCAAGGTCTCCACGTCCACGCGGCCGTTCATGAGATTCTCCTTTTCTTCCCCTCACCCTAACCCTCTCCCCCAAGAGAGGGAATCGGATGCGTTCCTTGCTTCCCTCTTCCGGGGAGAGGGAAGCGGATGCGCTCTTTGCTCCCCTCTCCCGGGCTGACAGGGGTATGTATTCTATAATCGACTTCACGTGTCATTCCGAACGGAGCCCAGCGGAGAGAGGAATCTAAGGTATAGCCCCGCAAGTCCAGCACTTTAGATTCCTCGCTGCGCTCGGAATGACATTTGCATACCCCTGTCAGCCTCTCCGGGGGAGAAAGAACTGTTCGCCTTTCGGCGAGGTTTCGCTAAAGCCTTCTCCCGGTGAGCGCGGGACGGTAGAGAGTAGTAGCTACGACGAAGGGTTGGCGGCGGCGGTTTGGAGTTCCGCCTCGATTTGCTGCAAGCGTTCGCGCAGGCGCAGCGAGCGTTCGTTGAAGCGGTCGCGCAGTTCGGCAATCTGCCCCATGCGGCCGTCCAGCACCTCAAGCTGCGTTTCCAGGATTTCCAGGGCCTTGCGCAGCGATTCCCGCTTGGTTTCCAGATCGCCGGCCTGCCGGCTCTCCTGGCGCAGGAGCTTGAGCGACTCCATCGCCTCCACCACGTGCTTGATATCGCGCAACGAGAAGCCCAGCAGCCGCTTGAGTTGCACGATGTTTTCCAGGCGGCTGATGTCCGCCGCCGAGTAGAGCCGGAAGCCGCCTTCCATGCGGGAGGGCGGTTCCAGCAAGCCGATCTCCTCGTAATAGCGGAGCGTGCGCGGTGTGAGTTCCAGTTGCTCCGCCACCTCGCCGATTTGCAGATAGCGTTCCGCAGGCATGATTATTCCCTAGCGGTTCCCCCCAGAACCTGCGCTCCAATTCTGTTCGCGTCCCGCACCCCTACGGGTTGCGCTCTAATCATAGGGAGCGGTTTCCCTTAAAGTCAACGTCTCAGCTATCCAGTCCTCCCTGATTGCGAAAGGGCTGGGGCAAACGCTGGGTCGAGCCGTCCAGGAAGCGGGCCGTCAACGGGTCGCTGCCGTGCAGGTAGACCGGCCAGACCTTGAAGAAGTTGCCGCCCAGCAGCGCCGCGTCGCCGGCCGCAATCTGGTAGACCAACGCCCGGCGCGGGGTCTCGCTGTTGTTGGGGTGCGTGTAGTGCAGCAGATTCGCGTGGTGGATCGTCATGCTGCCGGCGGGGCCTTCCAGATCGAACAGGTTGCCGTTGGCGACGTCGGCGGCGTAATCGTCGGGATTTGTGCAGCGGCCGGCAAAAGCGCCGTCTTCGTCGTGATGGTTCAGCGGACCGCGCCGGTGGCTGCCGGGTATGGCCTGCAACGCGCCGTTCCGCGCCGTTGTGTCATCGAGCAGGAACGTCACCGCCAGCACGTCATAGTTGGTCAATGGGTGAAACGGGTAGTCCTGATGCCAGTCCACCGCGCCCTCGCCCTTCGCGATCGGCTTCCAGTGGACCCGCGCCTGGATCAGATGTAGGTTCTCGCCGATAAGCTGCACGGACGCTCCAATGAGCGCCGGATGGTGCGCGGCTTCCATGAACGCTTCCTGCAAGAAGATGACGTCGTGAATGGCGACGGTGCGCTCCGCGCCGCCGCGCCGGAGCCGCTCCGCGTCCAGCGCGTCCGCGGCCGCCCGCAGCGCCGCCAACTCCCGCGCCGAGAGCACGCCGGGGAGCACCAGATAGCCGTTCGCGTGATAGAACGCTATCTGCTCGGCGCTGAGGACCGGTTCTGCAACCGCCGCCTTCCGCTCAGACACTACGCCATCCTCCTTGCCGTGTACTATTGCCGGAGTGCAGGCATCTGTCAAGCCTGCTCGCCGCGTCCTGCGCAACTACGCGCCCGACCGCAACCGCTGCGTGCAAGGGTTAATACTTACTCCGACACGGCGCGGCGCATTCCACCGTAGCGCGGGGGCTTGTCCCCCGCCTCTTCGCGCGTAACGGTCTACACCTTCTCCGGCACGGCCCGGCGCATTCCACCGTAGCGCGGGGGCTTGTCCCTCGCCTCTTGGCTCGTGCCAGTCCCGGTAGGGGCACGACATGTCGTGCCCCTACCGCACCAATCATAGAGCTGTAGCGCGGGGTCTTGCCCCTATTGCTGTCGCATTAAACGCCATGAACATGAGAACTACGCTCGTTTCTCCGGTAGCGCAGGTTTGTAACCTGCGTCTTTCGTAGGGTCGATACATTCCATTCGCATCTCTCTTGTTCCGGCGGGGGACAAGCCCCCGCGCTACGTTAACGCGACGGCATCGGATCTTGTCCCCCGCCTCTTTGCGCGCATAACGGTCTACACCTTCTCCGGAACGGCCCGTCGCTTTGGTATACTGGGGGCACAACGCGGCGGTGGGAGATGGAGCGCCATGGCAGAGACCGCATCGATTACGATTACCCTGCGGCTCTTCGCGGTCTTTCGCGAAACCCTGGGCGTAAGCACGCTGAAACAAGAGGCGCCCGCCGGCGCGACGGTGGGCGACGTGCTCGCGCGGCTCATTCACGAGTACCCGGCGTTGGCGGGCGCGGAAGCAGCGGTGTCTTATTCCGTCAACCGCGCGTACGCGTCGGCGGATACCGTGCTCCACGCCGGCGACGAGGTGGCCTTCATCCCGCCGGTAAGCGGCGGCTGAACGCCCCGCCGGCAGAGGCGGGGGACTAGCCCCCGCGCTACGGGAGATGAGCCTTCCAGCGTACGATCGACAATTGGGTAAGACCCACGCCGGCAGAGGCGGGGGACTAGCCCCCGCGCTACGGGAGAAATGCCTTCCAGCGTACGTTCGACAATTGGGTAAGACCCACGCCGGTAGAGGCGGGGGACTAGCCCCCGCGCTACAGGGGAAGAGCCTTCCAGCGCCTGATCGACAATTGGGTAAGACCCACGCCGGCAGAGGCGGGGGACAAGCCCCCGCGCTACGGGAGAAGAGCCTTCCTGCGTCTGATCGACAAGTGGGTAAGACCCCCTCTCCCTGAGGGAGAGGGCCGGGGTGAGGGTGAAAGCATTGAGGAGCGGCTAAGCGATGACTGCGACGAACACCACTGCCAACACGGCAGCCACAACTACCGCCGAAACCGCGGCGGAAAAGGTCGATACCGGCCATTTCCGCATCCTGGAGCGGCCAATTACGGCGGACGAACTGATCCCCCACGTGCTGACGGACGCCTACGGCGCCGTGGCCACCTTCTCCGGCACGGTGCGCAACCACGCCCGGGGCAAGAGCGTCACCGGCCTCACGTACGAGGCCTACCCGGAGATGGCCGAGGCCGAGATGCGCAAAATCGCGCTGGAGGTCTACGCCCGCTGGCCGGACTGCCGCGTGGCCATGCTGCACCGCATCGGCAAGCTGGAAATCGGCGAGGTTTCGGTGGCGATCGCGGTGGCGACGCCGCACCGCAAGGAGTCGTTCGCGGCCTGCGCGTTCGCCATCGACCGCCTGAAAGAGACGGTGCCCATCTGGAAGAAAGAGGCCTACGCCGACGGCGAGGTGTGGGTGGAAGGGGTCTCGCCCGGCGCGGGCGCGTCCCCCTCACCCTAACCCTCTCCCCAGGGAGAGGGAATAGGAAGAGCACCGCGGCAATCCCCCCTGGGAGAGGGAACAGGAATGGCGCTGCGGCTGGCGCCCAGGCAGAAGGGAACCGGCAGGGCGTCCTACAGCACGGCCAGGTGGGCGTCCTGCAGGTCGGTGAGGAACATGTGGCCCGCCGCGTGGGTGATCATCAGTGGCGGTTTGCTGGCCAGGGCGACCGCTTGCGGCGTGACGCCGCAGGCCCAGAAGACCGGCACCTCGCCCGCGCGCACGTCGGTGCGCGCGCCCCACTGGGGCTCGTCCAGGTCGGCAATGCCGATCTCCGCCGGATCGCCCACGTGCACCGGCGCGCCGTGCACGCCCGGAAAGCGCGACGTGGTCTGCACCGCCCGCACGACCTGGGTATGGTGAATCGGCCTCATGCTCACCACCAGCGGCCCGGAGAACGCGCCGGCGGTTGTCGTATCCCGATTCGTGACGTAGACCGGCACGTCGTTGCCCTCTTGCAGGTGGCGCAGGGGGATGCCGGCGGCCAGCATGGCGGACTCGAAGCTGAAACTGCACCCCAGCAGGAACGAGACGAAGTCGTCTTGCCAGCGGTCGGTGATGTCCGTGACCTCAGCCGCCAGCGCGCCGTGCTCGTAGACGCGGTAGCGCGGCACGTCGGTGCGAATGTCCGCGCCGGGCGCCGTCTCGCGGGGCTCGTGCGACCCCGGTTCCAGCACCTCCAGCACGGGACACGGCTGGGGATTGCGCTGGCAGAAGAGGAGAAAGTCGAACGCCAGGTCCCGAGGCACGATCGCCAGGTTCGTCTGCACGAACCCCGGCGCCAGGCCCTCCGTCGTGGTCTGCCACTCACCGGCCCGAATGAGCGCCCGCAAATCAGCGGGCTTCTTCGGCATCGCCGCTCTATCCATGCTTCTATCCTTATCCACGTTGCGGGCGCAGATTCCCAGGCGTCCTCGTTTTCACGCGCCCAGAATCAGTTTAGCAGAACCGATCGGGTTGGAAGTGAGCGGGCGCATGTTCCCGGAAGCCGCGCTCGCCCTTTGCTCTCTTTCAACCCCGCGCCCACCGGCGCAGGACTTCGATTGCCGTGACCAGGGATTCGCACACCGCGTCGGCCTCAGGCAGCGTCCGCGCGCCCTCCGGCACCGCGATGCAGCGCATCCTAGCGGCTTTCGCGGCTTGCACGCCGCGGGGGCTGTCTTCCAACGCCACGCAGTCCGTGGGGGCTACGCCGAGGCGCGCCGCCGCCAGCAGGTAGAGCGCCGGATCGGGCTTGCCTTCAGCCACCTCGTCGCCCGTCGCCACCGCCTGGAAATAGCCGCGTATCCCCAGCACGTCCAGCGCCACGTCGATGTACACTCTGTCCCCGGAAGAGGCCGCGCCGCACGGCCATCCCCGCCCGCGCACGAAGTCCAGCGCCGCGCGCAGCCCATACTTCGGTTGCAGCCGCTCCCGGATGAACGCATTGAGAATGTCGTGGTAGCGGTCCAGCATCTCCGCCGGATCCTGGCTGAAGCGGCCCTGGGCGTGGCGCAGGTGGATGCTATCGCTGACGCGCTGTCCCAGGCTCTCGGCGGCGTCGGTGGGATAGGTGGGAAAACCGCACTGCCGGCCGAGTTCACGCCAGGCGGCGCGGTGCAACGGCTCGCTATCGGCCATGAGACCGTCCACGTCGAAGATTACGGCAGCGATGCCCATCGGCGTCCTTTGTGCCAATACGTGAGGTGGTGTGTTGGTTCCATGCCAAGAAGCGGAGCAAAAGCGCCGGCGCCGCGCCAATTCCCCCTCCGGCGGGGGACGAGCCCCCGCGCTACGCCGATTGCCCCTCTGTGGCGGGGGACAAGCCCCCGCGCTACGCCGATTGCCCCTCTGTGGCGGGGGACGAGCCCCCGCGCTACGCCGATTGCCCCTTTGCGGCGGGGGTCAAGCCCCCGCGCTACGGCATGTGATGGCGGTAGGGGCACGACATGTCGTGCCCCTACCGGCGCGTCGTGTAGCCGTGCCAACGGGCGTCCAAGCCGCAATCCGAGGCGCGCGCCACAGAACGTCAATCGCTCCCACGCGCCTAGAAGTGGTCTATCTGCCACGTGTACGGATAGCCTCTGGGAAAGAGCGCGTCCACTACCCCTGCGTCCTGTTCCGCCGCGCACGCCGGGTACTCCAGGCGCAATTCTCCAATGCCGCGATAGCCCATGAGCAGTTGCAGAAGGGCGTCTTGGGGCAAAGTTATCGCAAGCGGCCGTCCGCTGCCAACTTCCACCTCGGCCTCCTCGCCACCGCACCTGAACACAATTGTTCCCACCCGCGTCTCGCTAGCCATCGCCTCGTTGCGCCGCGACAGGGGCTCCGCTAGGGCGTTCGCCAGGCCGGCCAAGTCTATGATACGCCCCATGCCGCCCTGATTGCGGCGATACATAATCTCCTGGCTGTAGCCGATTGGCCGCAGCGCGTCCAGCACCGGCGCGTCGGGCAGCATCTCGAAGCTCAGCCATTCCTGCCGCCGGGCCGCCGCCTGCGCCGCCAGCGCGCGGATGAGGCTTGTGCCGGCGGTGTGCGCAACCGCCGCCGGCGCTTCCAGCTCATGGAGAAACACCCGCCATTCCGAGTTCTCCTCTCGCCACTCGGTGTTGCCCAGCGCGTACGCCACCGGCGTGCCCTCCTGTTCGGCTACCAGGATAGGCCGCGCCTCCCAGAACCATTCGGCGTCGGGCGCCAGGTGCGGAAAGAGCGAGACCCGCGTGCGGCGCAGTTTGCCGCTGCGCGCCGTCTCGTCGGCGTGATAGATTGCCAGCAAGGCCTCCGTGTCCTCCGGCCCCGCCTCACGCACCGGCAGCGTTGCGGTCAGCGTTTCGGCCGCGGCCGTGGGCACGCGCACCGCGCACTTGCTCACCAGGACCGTGGTGTAGCCAAAGCGATGATAGAAGTCAGGAACGCCGAACAGCAGAGAGACCGGATACTCTTTCCGGCGCATGTAGGCGACGGCCCCATCCAAGAGCCGCCGTCCGTAGCCTTGGCCGCGCTGCCCCGGATCCGTCTCCACAGCCGCGATGCCGCCCATGCGCACCCAGGATCCGCCAAGGCGCATTGTGTAATCCTCGATGCGCAGCCTGGAGACCGGCTTGCCGTCCGCCAGGACCTCGACCTTGCAGCCGTACTTCTGCTTCGTGTAGCGGATTGAATCGTCCATGGTCACGCTCCGTGTATTCGCTGCCGCGGCAGCCAGCCGCCTCTTGCGGTGGAACGGTTCTCGATGTAGTCCCGCGCCGCTCGGTGTCTATTGTATCCGCTGTGTGGTTGTCTGAGTAGGCGGACGGAGCGAACCTTGACTTACAAGTGGGAGAGAAAAAGGGAGAAGAACACAGCCGCAGTCATCGTCAGTCCTGTGGATAGTGGGGAAAACCGCGATCGTGCCAGTCGTAGCGCGCTATTGGCTTGGTTGCAGGGCTTGGGAAAAGGATGTCGTTAGCGCGGGAGAGAGAGGATGAAGGGTAAGCCAGGCGCGGCTGCTGCTGTGAAGCGGGGAAAAGTCTCCCCTATATCCCCAACGTATATACAACGCCGACGGCTGGATATAGACGGCAGAGCGGCAGAATTCCCCGGCTTATCCGCAACGTATCCGCAGGATTTCCCGCAACCTGCGACCTGTTTTGGGGCAGGTTTCCCCCACTTCCGCCGCGTTATCCACAGGATAGCGGCAGGTTATCCACAGGTCTATGGTTGACCGTTTTCGCCTTGCTTGAGGAGATTGTACTTCTCCACGTAGGCGTTCACCGTCATCACCACGGTGGCGTGGCTCCAGGTGAGGGGTGAGACGCTGAGGGGCGCGTTGGTGAAGGGATGGACTTGCTCGGCCAGGCAGCCGCTCTCCAGGCGGCGGCGCTCGACCCAGAGCAGGATTTCCTTCGCCGGTTCCAGGTCCGCGAGTGTGGTGGCCTTGGCGATGTGCCACTCCGCCAGCCAGAGGGTGCAGATGAACCACGGGTTGCCGGGGACGACGCTGATGTTGTTGCTGATCTGGTGGTAGTAGTCGTTTTCGTAGCGCGCCAGGCCGCCGACGTCCGTCTTCACCCATAGACGATCCCGTACCGTTTCCATCACTTTGACTACAAGCGGGTCGTCGGGCGGCAACATGCCGAAGTACCAGAGCGCGTAGGTGGCGCTGTCGATGGTGGGGTCGTGGCGTACGGTGCCGTCGGGCAGGGGCGTGACCATGCGCGAAAAGAGGCCGGTATCCGGGTTCACCATGTGCGTGAGCGCCGCTTCTTTCAGCTCTTCCGCCGTGCGCCGGTAACTCTCCGTGTAGGTGTTTTCGCCAAAGGTCTCGGTAAAGTTGGCCGCCGCTTGCAGGCCGGCGTAGACGGTGGCCACCGTATGCGCGTGCACGCCGTGGCGCTCTTCCCACAGGTCGTAGGACGGCACCGGCAGGCCGGTGGTCAGGTCGCGGTAGAGGCTCATGAACTGGGCGGCGGGCTTGATGAACGAGGCGTAGAAGGGCTTGATGAACTCCACGTCCCAATACTTCTCGAAGTGCTGCCAGAGCGCCCAGATGACCAAGGCGGTCTCATCCTCTTGAATCGGGTGCTGGCGGGAGCCGTCCGGCGCGGCCCAGGGATGCCAGGAAGAACCCACCGAGCCGTCGGGATTGTACTTGTGCATCATGTAGCCTTGGGGCGTGATGGTGCGCAGGCAGAACTCGAAGAAGCGGCGCGAAATCTCGCCATAGCCGGCGCGGCTGAGCGCGTAGGCCACCAGCGCGCCGTCGCGCGGCCACATGTAGGAGTAGGTGTCGCGTCCGAACTGGGCGATGTCGTTGTCGTTGGCGGCGATGATCGCGCCTTCGTGGTCGGTCTGGGTCTGGATGGTGAGCAGGCTGCGGTTGAAGAGCGCGCCGATCTCGGGCGGCAGGTCGGCCAGCGCGAACCCCTCTTTGCGCACCCAATGCCGCCAGTACTCCTGGGTGCGGTAGAGCACGGCGGCCGGGCCGACCTGGCGCACCTGGCGGTCCATGTCCTCCACCGCCATGGCGCTGTCGCCCACCGCCATCCAGTAGTAGACGGCGGCGGTCTCGCCGCCGCCGACGGTGACGCTGACGGAGCCGGTGCTGTCCACGGATCCCTGCGCAATCGGGTTGCCTTCCAGGCGGCCGTCCTCGGCGTCGCGCCAGGTGCCCTCCAGACCGCCCACGTTCTTGGTGCCGGTGGCGTAGGATTCCAGCCCGAACTCGGCGCCGTTCATGACGTTCATCCAGAAGAAGATCTTGCCCTTGTAGTGGATGAGCGAGCGGTAGCGGGGATCGTAGTAGGCGGTGTCGCCGATGCTGATGCCGCCCAGCGAGAAGTTGTGGTGGAAGAAGAGGCGCGCCTCCCGGGCGGTGGGGGCCAAGTTCTCCACCTCGATGCGCCGCACGAAGACGTCCCAACTGTAGTCAACCGCGTCTTGCAGCGTGAGCCGCAAACGCAGGCGGTCGTTCTGCGCCGTGACGTGGGTGACAAGCGTGTCTTCGTTGTAGCGCAGCGACTTCTGCCAGGAACTATCGTGTATCCAGGCGAACTGGTGGTCTACCCACACGCCGAATTGGAATGGATGCCCCTGGGCGTGGTCCTCCTGGCCGACGTGGGGATAGTAAACGTCGCGGATGCGGTAGTCGTTGTCGAAGCAGATGAGCAGGCGGCCGTTGCCCACCGGCAAGTCACGCGGCATCGTTTAGACCCTTTTGACGATTCAGTGCGGCCGGCGCGCGACCATGGCGGCGCGCCGGGTTGTGTGCGGCGGCGGACGCCCCGGGATGAGACGCGCCATTCGCGCTCCCCGGTAGGGGCACGACATGTCGTGCCCCTACCGTCGCGGCCCGCACGTCGTAGCGCGGGGGCTTGTCCCCCGCCTTCCGGTATCCCAGGCGCGGCGCGGGCCTGGCGCGCAACGGCGGACCGTAGGCCGAACACACGTATCTCGTACGCAAACGCGCTGACCGCGGCCGCGGCGGTGGAAACCCGCAACCCTTCCCGCAACTGGCCGGTCTGTCTTCCCCGCATTCCGGCGCGCGCGGAGCGCCCGTACCCCCTTCATTGTAGCGGCCAACGCGCCCGGCGCAAACCTAACCTGCCTGCCCAGGCGCAAGAATGACTTGGGCGCGTGCTATCATAGGAATGTGTCGCGGCGCGCGCTTCCCTGGCGGTGTCGCCATGCGGAGAGGCGGTTCTCCTACCCGTCGGTAGTTTGGAAGCAGCAAAACGGACGCCGTCATTGCCGCACACTGTCCGTCATTCCGGCGAAAGCCGGAATCCAGGTGGGGGAAGACGGATTCTCGTAGTTGAAGCGGAGCAAGAGCGTGGCAGTGAGCGATCGCGGCACAAGCGTGGTGCAGGACCTGGTGTCGGCGCCGGTGTTGCGCGCGTTGGCGGCCCAATTTGCGCAGGCTGGACACGAACTCTACCTGGTGGGAGGCTCGGTGCGCGACGCGCTGTTGCATCGCCCCAGCCGCGACCTGGACCTGGCCACCGACGCCCACCCGCCGGTAATCAAGCGCCTGCTGGCGCGCGCGCGGCCGGATTCCCGCTACGACGTGGGCGAGAAGTTCGGCACCATCGGCGCGAGTTTCGGCGAGTGGGTGGTGGAGATTACCACCTACCGCAGCGAGGTATACGCCGTCGGCAGCCGCAAGCCCGCCGTCACCTTTGGCACGAGCCTGGAAGAGGACCTCTCGCGCCGCGACTTCACTATCAACGCGATCGCCCAGGAACCGTCGAGCGGCGCCATGCTCGATCCCTTTCACGGCCTGCAAGACCTGCAGCGGGGTCTCATCCGCGCCGTGGGCGAGCCCGAGGAGCGGTTTAGCGAAGACCCGTTGCGCATGTTGCGCGCCGCCCGGTTCGCGGCGGAACTCGGCTTTCGCATCGATCCGCCTACCCGCGCGGCGATGCGCCGCCAGGCGGGCGCGCTGCGGCACGTGAGCGCGGAAAGAATCGCCGCTGAGATGACCCGCCTGCTGGTGGCGGAGCGGCCGGCCCTGGGCCTGGAAATCCTCTGCGACACCGGGCTGGCGGCGCACGCCATCCCCGAACTCCTGCCGCTGCGCGGCGCCACCCAGGACGGTCGCCACAAGGACGTGTTCGGCCATACGCTCAAGGTGGTGGAGAACGTGCCCGCGACGCCGGTGCTGCGCTGGGCGGCGCTGCTGCACGACGTCGGCAAGCCGCGGACGAAGACGGTGCAGGACGGCAAGGTGCACTTCTTCCGCCACGAAATCGTGGGCGCGCGCATGGCCGGCAAGATACTGCGGCGCTTGCGCTTCGACCGGGAGAGCGGCGAGCGCATCCGGCGCCTGGTGGCCGAGCACCTGCGTCCAAACCTCTACACGCCGGACTGGACCGACGGCGCGGTGCGCCGCTTCCTGCGCGAAACCGAGGGCATCACCGACGACCTCTTTGCCCTCTCCCGCGCCGACATTACCAGCTACCGCCGCTCCCGCGTGGAGGCGGGCACGGCCCGCGTGAACCACCTGGCCGCCCGCTGCCGCGACCTCCAAGCCCAGGAGGACGTGGCGCAACTGAAAAGTCCGCTGGACGGCAACGACCTGATGACTATGTTCGAGCGCGGCCCAGGCCCCTGGATCAAGCCCATAAAGGACTACCTGCTCAACCTGGTCATCGACGGCGACCTGGCGCAGGACGACACGGAAACCGCGACCGCGCTGGCACGGGAGTTTGCGGAGCGGAATCCGGGGTTGTTTGGGAAGTAGCGTACGCTTACGCAAGAGCCTCATTAAACGAAAGAGCAAGGTATTGAAGACTGTACCTCGCCGCACAGTGATGGCATCAGAAGCGCGGCAACGGTTGAGCGGGTTGCTAACTGAGGTCTACGCTCAGCAGGCCCGTGTGATCATCGAGCGCGGCGGCATCCCGGTAGCGGCTGTCGTTTCTCCGGACGACCTTGCGCGCCTGGAGAGGGCGGAAGCGGAACAGGAGGCGCGATTGAAGGTGCTGGCGCGGATGAGAGAACCGTTCAAGGATGTGCCAGCCGAGGAAATCGAGCGTGAGGTGGCGCGTGCAATCTCAGAGGTGCGCCGCGAGAATCGGCAAGAAGCCAGTCCTTCCGCAACCCGCGTGAATCCCCCTTATCTGGAGACGAGAGACATGGCCTCCGGCACACCTGCTGCTGAGGACGCGGATGCGCCCAAGCATAAAGGCGAGGCAACCGGTGAAGACAAAACCCAATAGCGATAAGACAGCCGCTGTAGCCGATATTCGGGAGAGAATCCTGCCGGTGCTGCGCAAGCATGGCGTTAAGCGCGCCGGCATCTTTGGGTCGGTGGCGCGCGGTGACGCTACGCCGGAGAGCGACGTCGACATTCTCGTAGAGTTGGATGCGGGGGCAAGCCTGTTCGACTTCATCGATGTCAAGCTGGACCTGGAGGACGCGCTCGGCAAGCGGATTGATCTCGTAGAGTATGCTGCCATCAAGCCGCGTTTGCGCGACCGCATTCTGCGTGAGGAGGCGCCGATCCTGTGAGCAAAGAACGGAGCGTCGCGCTCTACGTGCAAGACATGGTGGAGTGCATTGAAAAGATCGAGAGCTACCGCGCAGGCGTGACCGCGGACGAACTCGCCGCAAACTCCCTGTTGCAGGACGCAGTGGTCCGCCGCTTGGAAATTATCGGCGAGGCCGCAAAGCACGTTCCACAGGAAGTGCGCGCGCGGTACCCCGATGTTCCTTGGCGTACTATGGCCGGCTTGCGTGACGTTCCCATTCACGAATACTTTGGAGTTATCTTGGAACGGGTCTGGGAGGTGATAACCATCGATATCTCAACCGTGAAGCCGCACCTGGTGCGCGCCCAAGCTGATCTTGAAGATGCTGAGCGGAAGGATTCTGTGTGAGCAAGCGTCCCACCGGAGCCGGGTTGCTGGCGTCGCGGCACTAAAGCGGATAGAGTGTCAACCGCATGATTGCTCCCCGTTCCCGCATCACGCCGCCGTTTCTCATTGCCGCCGTGCTGGCGCTGGCGGCGGTATGGGCGTTGGCGGCGTTGGCGTTGAGCGACCCGATCTTGCCGACGCCGTGGGCGGTGGCGCGGGCGTTTGCGCGGGAATGGTCCGCCGGCGGTTTGTGGGGGCACGTGCTCGTCAGCGGCTACCGGGTGGTGTTGAGCATCATCATTGCCGTGCTGTTGGCCGCGCCGGCGGGCATGGCGGTGGGCCAAGCGCCGTTGATCGACCGCATTGCCAGCCCGCTCATCTACCTGGTCTATCCGGTGCCCAAGATCGTGTTGCTGCCCATCATCATGCTTTTCCTGGGGGTGGGCGAGGCCTCCAAGATCTTCATCATCAGCCTGATTCTCTACTTTCAGATCCTGGTGCTCACGCGGGACGCCGCCTACGCCGTGCGGCCGGAACTGATCCTCTCGGTGCGCTCGTTGGGCGCGCGCCGCCGCCACCTGTTGCGCTACGTCTACTTTCCCGCCGTGCTGCCCTCGATTCTCAGCGCGCTGCGCATCACCAGCGGCACGGCGATCGCGGTGCTCTTCTTCACGGAGACGTTCGCCACGCGCAACGGCCTGGGCTACTTCATCATCGTGCAGTCGTGGGGGCGCGTGGACTATCCGGCCATGTACGCCGGCATTGTGGCCATGGCCGCGCTGGGACTGAGCCTCTACGCCGTCATCGAGTTTCTGGAGCGCCGCTTCTGCGCCTGGGTGCAGGCCGGGGTGTGAAACGTGGTTTCACAGTCTTGAGCGCCTTTCATGGGAGCAGGCATCCCGGCGAAAGCAGGAATCCAGGAGATGAGATTGCCCATCAATAGCGGTACCCCTTCGACGAGCCGCTATTTGCTGATAGTGAAGACCTCAGCCACCAGATACGGGCGCATCGTCTCGCGCGTGGCCTCGCCCTCCGGTTGTGCGTCCACCCATGCTTGTACCTCTGTCAAGACTTGGGCATACGTCTCTTCCGGCACGGCCCAGAACTCCGAATGGAGCTTGAGCCGCAGGTGTTCGAGCGCGGACCGGTAGGTAACGGTCTTCTGCCAAGCCAGACCCTGCGTGTCGATTGCAAGCGGAGCCGCGCCTTGTTCAGCCAGGTATACGCCGAGTTGACTGCGGTCTCTGATGCCAACGTAGAGGTCGGTGTAGCCGTGTTCCTTGCAACGGGTGGAAAACTGCCTGCGCACCGCGTGCTTGAACGCGCCTTTTTCGTTTATGTGCATGAAAAGGCCGCCGTCCTTGGTCACCCGCAGCAGTTCGTCTACGGCTGATTGCCAGTTGCCAACGTGCTGGAAGAGCTTGGAGACGACGACCCCATCGTAGGATTCATCCGGGTCTTCAAGCGAACGCACGTCGCCGACTTTGAAAGCCGCAGTATCGTCCGGCGCCAACTTCTGCCGCGCAATCTCGAGCATAGTTGATGACACGTCCACCCCAACCACGCTGTAGCCGCTCTTGATCAGCGGCAGAGAAACCTGCGCCGTGCCGCAGCCTGCGTCGAGAATACGGCCTTTCCTGGGAAAGCCCGCCTGCGCGAAGATGCGCCGGAAGCATTTTCGCAGGAGAGCTTCGGGCATGTTGCGCGTTAGATCGTAATGCGGCGCTACCGCCGTGTAGTCGGAAGTGTTACGAAAACCCACGGGTAGCCTTTCGTTGTCCTTGCGCTCCTTTGCTCATGCTCGCGGAGCGGCCTCACCCGCTTTGGACAATCTCGCCGCCGCGTACCGTCAGCAGCGGTTCCCACACGCCGCCGCGGCGTTCGTTGCCGGCGGCGTCGCGGAGCGGGCGCGGTTCGCCGTGCCAACGGAGGACGGCCAGGTCGGCGCACGCGCCGGGCGTAAGCGCGCCGATTTCGTTATCCATGCCGAGCAGAGCGGCGGGGCGCGAGGTCACACGGGGCCAGATGTCGGCCTCGCTCATGCCGGCGGCGCGGAGCTTGGACATCACCAGCGGTAGATGGTGGCGAGGCTTGCTATTCACGTGGCGGGCGTAGACGTCGCTGGAGATGGTGTCCGGCAGGAAGCCCTCGCCGATTGCGGCCGCGGCCACGTGAAAGTTGAACGAATCCATGCCGTGGCCGAGGTCGAAGAGAATCCCCCGCTCGCGGGCCGCCCACACGCAGTCCCGCACGCGCCCGTTCTCGAGGATGCTGCCGGTCCGGGCATGGAAGCAGTAGGTCACCACGTCTCCCGGGCGCAGCAGGTCGAACTGCTCCGCCAGCGGCCAATCGTCGTGGCGGCGCTGGCCGACGAGCAGGGGCGTGCCGGAGCGTTCGGCGGCGGCCAGGGCGCGGGCCATGACCTCGCGGGGGTCGTTCTGCCGGCAGTTGGTGGGGCCGACGTTCACGGCAATACCCCAGATGGTATCGGGATCCTGCGTCACGGTTTCCACGCAGGCGTCAACGTCGGCGTCGGCAAGCTCGGCGAAGCAGCCTTCCTCATTGGTCTCGCCGGTAGCGGAGAGATTGAGCGCCATCAAGATGCGCGCGCGGCTGCCGCCGATGGTCTCCGCCTTGTAGCGCGCCCAATTCTGCGCGCCGGCGTCGCCCTGCGAGAGCAGCGTGGTGGAGCCGTAGGGCAATATGTGCGCGTCGGCGTCGATGCCGTACTTGGAGCCGGAGAGCGCCGGATGCGCGTGCGCGTCCACCAGGCCGGGCAGCAGGATGCCGTCGGGATAAGAAAGAGTCTGCCGTGCCGCGCCTTGCGGCAGCGCGGCACTCTCCGCAGCGTCCGGCGGCTGTGACGCCGGCAAAACCGCCGCAATACGGTCGCCGCGCACCGCCACCGCCCCAGGCCCGTCCAGCCCGGTCGCGGGACAGAGCACCCGCCCGGCGTGGACGACCAGATCGTAAGGTAAGGCAGGTGGTGTACTCATGCAGGTCCTTTGTGGAGAATTAAGTGCGTAACGTTGCCTATCGGAATAGCAGCCTGTGTCGTTTGTGTGTACTGATAAGGGTAGTGGCAGAGCGACATACGTCAATGAAGTATATATGAGAGTACCGCGCGAGGCGATGGAATGACCGCAGAGATCGCGATCATGAACAAAGAAGCTGTCGCCTTGGCTGCTGACAGTGCTGTTACCACTTTCCAGGGTGGCGCACCCAAAATCTTTGCATCCGCGAACAAGCTTTTCGCGCTCTCCCGGCACCATCCGGTCGGCATTATGGTATATGGCGGGGCCAACTTCATGGGAGTGCCTTGGGAAACAGTAATCAAGATGTATCGAGTGAAGCTAGGAAGTACCGCGCTTGCATCTGTTGAAAACTATGCAGATGATTTCGTCAGCTTCCTCCAAAAGGAGTCGTCTCTTGCACCGGCGGGGAGTCAGGAGATGTACGTCAGGCAAGTGCTGACGGCCCAATTTGGACGCATGGCTAGACAGATTCAGGACCAGGTGGTAAGTGAAGTGCAAGGGGAACCAAACTTAACAAGCAGAGACTTTGATCGCCTCGTTCGGAAAGTAAAGACAGAGGTAGTCGAATCCCATTATCAGCGTTGGAGAAGAGCCGATTATGCAGAGGACATGAATTCTGCTTCTGCCGACGCACTGAGAAGGAACTATCGGTCTATAATCAAGCAAACGAAGGATACAACGATTGGCTCAGATTTGACCACTAGTGCTTCCAGAAAGGTTACGCGGCTTGCAGGGTGGGTCTTGTCAAAATACGATGGGCAAGATACTTCGCTCGAAGGTTCTGGTGTTGTCATTGCTGGATTTGGCGAAGAGCAACTCTTTCCCTCCGTACGAGCAATTATAGTCTCTGGAATCGCTGGTGGGTTACTGAAGCACCGACACTTTGAAGGCAAGTCTGCGGATATCGGTGCTCAAAACGGATCGACGATAATTCCCTTTGCACAAGAAGAAATGGTCCAATCTTTCATGGAGGGAATTGACCCGGAGTATAGGGGAGTCTTGTTGGGTGCAGTTAATGGGATACTGAAGGACTATCCAGCCACCATTATTGACAACGTAGAGGGAATCTCTGAGCAAGAAAGAAAGCGACTTAGGGAAGATACTGCAAAGGCATCCGAGAGGATATTCGAAGAGTTTCTTGAAAAGCTTAGTACCATTGGTACCGAAAAGTTCATAGGGCCGGTGATCAATACTGTGGCCAGCATGCCCAAGAGTGAGTTGCCGGCGGTAGCGGAAGCTCTAGTGAACCTGCAATCATTCAAACGTAGAGTATCGCAAGAACAAGAAACCGTGGGCGGTCCAATTGATGTGATGCTAATATCAAAGGGGGACGGACTAATCTGGATTCAACGCAAGCACTACTTTGAGCGCGATCTCAATCCGCAATACTTCCAATCAATAGCTAAGGAGGAGCACAGTGGCGGGACAGTCGCGGAACACGGAGACACGTGTGCGCAACATGGGCGAGAGTGAGGAGGCCGTGACGCCATTGACCGTGAAGGAGAGAATTGAAGCAGAGTTTGTGGAACCAACGGCACTTGGTGAACAGTTAGCGGCGGAACTGATGGCGGTCGCCAGGCAGTACTTGCCTCCTTCTACTGCTGAAGAGCAATGATTGGCGGCTTTCTCCCTCAATCCGCCCGTTGGAAGATGAGCGTGGCGTTGTGGTCGCCGAAGCCGAAGGAGTTGGAGAGCACGAACTCCAGGGGGGCGTCGATGGTTGTGCCGAGGACGTAGTTGATGCCGGCGCAATCCGGGGCGATGGTTGTGGTATTGATGGTAGCGGGCACTTTCCGGTCTTCCAGCATCTTCACACAGGCCACCGCCTCGAACGACCCCGCGGCCGCGAGCATGTGCCCGGTGCTGGACTTCGTGGCCGAGACGTAGGGCCGATCGCCGAACATCGCGCGCAGGGCGGCGGCTTCCACCCGGTCGCCGATGACGGTAGAGGTCATGTGCGGGTTGATAGCGTCGATGTCTGAGGCCTCGAGCCCCGCCATTTCCAGCGCGATCTTCATGGTTTGCACCTGGCCGTCGCCGTCGGGTTCGGTGCGGCCGCCGGTGCCGTTGGTGCAGCCGTAGCCCACCAGGTAGGCCAGGATGGGCGCGCCGCGGGCTTTGGCGTCGGCCTCGCGCTCGAGGATCATGGCGGCGCCGCCTTCGCCCATCACAAAACCGTCGCGGTCCACGTCGGCCGGGCGGCTGGCGTGCTGGGGATCGTCGTTGCGGCGGCTCATGGGGCCGCCGCGGGCCGCGAACACCGCCGTCACCGTCGGCACCACCACGCCGTCGGACCCGCAGGCCACCATCACGTCGGCGCGTCCGGTGAGCAGCATCCACATGGCCTCGCCCATGGCAATCGTGCCGGTGGCGCAGGCGACGGCGGGCGTGAAATTGGGACCGCGCGCGCGAACGGCCGCCGCGATGAGCGCGGTGGCGGCGTTGGGCATTATCCGCAGCACCTCGCTGGGCAGGAACGTACTGAACTCGCCCCGGCCCGTGCGCTGGGACGCCGATTCCACGTTGGTCACGCCGCCGAGACAATTGCCGGAAACCACGCCGCAACGGAATTGCAACTCTTCCGGCAAGGGCAGGGGCAAACCGGAGTGAGCCAGCGCCTCCAGGGAGGCGGCCAGCGCATACTGGTGCGTCCGGTCCTGCCGGCGCGCGTCGTTGTAGATGCGGCGCGGCAACCCCTTGAAGACCGCGTTGGGGTCGAACCCATTCACTTCGCCGGAGATTTGCACCGGGAAGTCAGTGGCATCGTAGCCCGCAGTGTGCGCGATGCCGGAAACCCCCGCGCAGAGGTTATCCCACGACTCCGCCACGCTATGCCCCAACGGGGTCACCGCCCCGATGCCTGTCACCGCAATGCGCGTGTAGTTCACGCCTCTCTCCTACCCAGGGGGATTCAATTCCCGTTTAGACGGAATTCTGCGATCATCAGATTATTGACGTAATCTCGCGTGTGTCGATGTTGTATCGCTCTGCCCGCTTTTGCATTCGGGGGTGAATACTGCGAGCGACCAGCATCCCGCGCACGTCTTCATAACCAACATCAAACTGTAACGCTAGCATAGCCTTGTACTTGACAGCTTGCATAAGCCCTACAACGTCTACCGCGCCAACATCTACCTCCACCTCGACTCCCAGGAAGCGCTCGTTAGCGTCAATAAAGAGAATGTCCGCACGGTCGTTGGTGGGGAATGGGTACTCCAATTGTATAAGCGTGAGGCCTTCTTCAAGCAAAGACGGATTCTCTGCAACACCTTCTTTCAAGCCAAGATGCAAAGGGCCCTCTCTACCGCGGCTAAACCTCCGATGTTTCTTGGGCGCCTCTATGGCCGCATTTTGAGCGAGTGAGGGATAACTCTCCGGGTCAAGTTGGATTGCATACTTTAGCCACGCAATAAGAGTAGAGGCACGCCTTTCCGGTGTAGTGCCTGATATTTCGGCTTCTTGTGTCAGAAAACGAGTGATGGTGTTCCTGTTCAGTTCGGACTCTGTGTAAAGCCCCAACAACTCCTTAACGACTTCGCACTCTCGCACTGCCTCGGAGAGAAGCAGTTGCTTCTGGTCTGGTCGAACGGCCTTAAGGAATGCTCTGCCTTTATCAGTTAGTTCAAAAGCTTGCTCACTGTCGGATACGGCAAAGTCGAGGATGCACGCTGCTTGCTTATAGTAAAGGACTTGACGTCTGTCGAATCCCATGCGTACCGCAAGATCGTCGTTCTCCTCAATTCCGGCGTCAACGAGCGCGATGAGTTGTTCAACGCGGTCTAGCCGGTCTGCTTGAGGAACCTTGATTGAGGGAATCTTATCTGAGGCCATGATTGGTTATTACCAGTTCCGTTACCGGCCCCCGGCCTGAACCATTGCGGTTGATGGCCCTTTTCGCCAAGACCTCATGTATCGAGAAGTCTCGGTAGAGTTGGCGTATGTAATCGGTATTGCTGTTACTTAGCACAACGTGGCAGCCACGTTCAGTCAGTTCTGTTACCACTTCACAGAGGCGCCAATGATCCTCCGCTCCGAAAGTAGCGCTTCCCGCTGAGGTTACGGCGTACCCGGTAAAGCCTCCAGAATCACTATAATACGGCGGGTCGAAGTAGATAAAGTCCGCTGGTTTGGCCAGATCGAGGACTTTGCTGAAGTCGTCCGCTAGCAGGTTGGTTCCTTTGAGCGCGTGTGACGCGGCATATAGAGCACCCTCTTCGAAGATGCGCGGATTCTTATACGACCCCATGGGCACGTTGAATTCGCCGTTGGCATTCACTCGATACAAGCCGTTGTAGCAGACTTTGTTCATGTACATGAGGCGGGCCGCCCGCGGGACCCTGGGAAGGTCTCGAGGTTGTTTCCTCCGCAGTGCGTAATACGCTCTTTTTCCATGACTGTCCCGATGTTGTTCCAGCAATGGGATGAGCCTATCAACGTCATCGCGCACGACTGTGAAGCAATTAACCAGTTCCTCGTTGTAATCCATCAACGTAGCAGGAAACTCGCCTCGTGTTCTGCGCAAATAGAAGAAAACAGCGGCGCTGCCGGTGAATGGCTCAAAGTACGATTCCCACTCTGTGGGAAAGAACCGCTCAAGTTGCGTGAGCAACTGGGTCTTGCCGCCGGCCCACTTCAGGAACGGTTGTCCAGTATAGGGACTGAGGCGTATTGCCGGAACGCTGCTCACTGGCTCCTACCTTGAAAATGCCAAAACACGACCCAGGCACGTCGTCAACGGTCAACTATGCGCCATGCGTAGCCTAAACTGCTCCATCTCTTCCAACCCATCCAGCATGTCAGCGATGAACTGAATAGAGTCCGGGTTGCCTTTGTGGTAGCGCAGTAAGTTAACTAGGGCGTCCCAGTTGTACCGCCCCGGCTTGATGCCGCCCGGATACGCCTGTTCTTCTTCTATCTCATCGTCATAATCTGGAATAAGCAGGTGGTAGTGTTTTTGCGGACAACCACATTCGTCTTCACAAGGCCGAATGGAATCCAGATCTGGCGCGACCATCGTACTTCCCTTTCCGGCACTGTGCGCAATCAGTATACGCCACCAGGCGCGGATTGTGCCATAGACCGCGCCCGGCAACTCTACGTATTCGCTCAATGCCGGATAACGCAACGCCGGCGTATCGATAGTGCCCAAGGTCGCGTAGACTGTGTTGGCCGTTCCGTACTTGCCGCTCCCGTACTGCCATTAGGTAACTTTGACAGCAATGGAAATCGGTTCGCCAGCATGTTGGCAATTGCGCTAGACCGGGAGACGAAATTGCTCGTGGATTGCGCCGCCGTCCCGCAGCCGGCTCTCAATGAGCGCAAAGAATCGCGGCTGGAGTTCGCAGGAGAGAAAGACGCGGCCGAGGCTTTGCGCTTGAACGACCTCCGAACCGCTGCCGCCAAAAAGGATGAAAACCGAGTCTCCGGGCACAGTGCACGACTTGATAAGCAGTTCCGAGAGTCCCTCGGGGATTTGGCAAGGATGATCGGTCTTCTGTCGGGACACATTCTTAACTAGATTGAAGTAAAGCCAGGAATAGGGCATTTGACCGTCTTGTTCTTGGTCTGTGCTTTCTTCTTGTTCGGGAGGCGGTAGGGTTGCCGCGCGGTCTGCAATTTGCTCCGTGTAAAACCGGTTGTGCTTGGACTTGGTGGCGTGCAGTATCGAGCGATGGGCCGTAGTGAACCGGCGGGGGCTGTGGCCGACGTTGGTGTTGAACACCCAAGCATAGTCGTGCACGGCATAGGCGTGCTCGTCCAGGTAGTTTACGCGAAGGTATGCATTTTGACGCGGATAGTTGATGAAGAACATGTTGCCGTCAGGCCGCAGGACGCGCAGCGACTCCCTGACTAGTGCCACGTACCACTCGACGTACTCGTCCCACGAAGACGTAAACGACCTTCCATCGTACTTGATGCCGACATTGTAGTCGGGATCCCCGTACACCATATCAACGCACCCGTCCGGCAAATCGCGTAGGACGGCCATCACATCGTCGTTGACAATTCGGTTTCGGTAGTGCTTAGGCAACGCAGTCATCGCTCAACCAAAGTGTACTCGGCGTTGCGTTCCAGCCGGATTGATTCAGGACTTTGGGGGTCGGTAAATGAATAGAGGTACAACCGCAAACGCTCATCTCTGCGCAGCAGGTAGCAACACTGTATTGCCGAAACCGGTTTGTCTTCGGCGACACGCGCATAGTAGCGAAACGGGTTATACAGACGGAAGACGTTGAAATCGGCAGGTTCGCCATTCTGTGCCTTGAACACGGTGACTGAGCCATGATGCTCTGCGGTGAAGTCAATCGCTACCGGTACGCTAGTGGCGGCAATTTCATCTGAACCAATGCGAAAACTGAAGGGAAACTTCGTGTAGCTGGAGAAGTGAACGTTCGGCGAAACGGTGACATCTCCATAGAGAAAGTCGTGAATAATTCGCTGATTGTACCCTTCATACGGGATATTGCTCTCGCTGGTGTTGATGCTGTTGAGCATGCTGCGCCGGTAGTACCATTGGTAGCGGCGGTTTTCCGGCACCGCTTCAAATGTATGATACCCAATATCGATGCCCGCTACGAACCGGTGCCGGCCTTTGCCGAGGTGAACGACGAAGACGTCATCCGCCGCCAAGGCCGTGGGAAGCGCGGCTGAGTTATCCCATTTGGTGGCGTCGAACGGATTGGCGAAGCCGACCTCTGCGCACACCCGCTTGACGTCGTCGTTGTCGAACGTCATCTCTCCGCGCTCTTTGCAGGCGGCGTAGAGCTTGGTGATGACGGTCTGCTTCTTGCTCAGGCGTTGCGGGGTCATTGGTTGGCCGGGCCTCACGGGCGGCGCCAATTGGCGCGCGCCTGCCAGCGGGGATAGTGGAGCGTATTCTGACGCGGTAGGCGCTGTTTGTATAGTATACCCGCCGCACGCAACGCCCGTGCGCGAGGACGGGCAGGCACGAGGCCTGCCCCTACAGCGGTGGCAGCGCACGGGTGGGAAGGTGCCGGTCTGGAATCGGTGTTGGTCGTAGGGGCAGGTCTTGTACCTGCCCTTTGGTTGCGATTCGGCGAGATCGGGCAGGCACGAGGCCTGCCCCTACAGCGGTCGTAGCTCGCGGGAAGGAAAGCGCCGGTCTGGAATCTGGTGTTGGTCGTAGGGGCAGGTCTTGTACCTGCCCTTTGGTTGCTGTCCCGTGAGGACGGGCAGGCACGAGGCCTGCCCCTACGCCGGCTACACGGGGAACCGGGAGAACTCTTCGTCCTTCGCGCCGGCGGTTGCGGGGTCGTCCGGGGTGAAGGGCGGCGCGGTGGTGGTGTCGTCGGTGTCGTCGAAGTCGTCGGTTTCGTCGTCTTCCAGCAGGTCGTTGGCGGAGACGAGCACGTGGCGCACGCGGCCCACGCCTTCCGGCGGGGTCACGATGCCGCGTTCTTCCAGCGTATCCAGGATGCGGTTCGCCTTGGTCGCGCCGATGCCCAGTTGGCGTTGGAGGAAAGAGGCCGAAGCGTTGTCGTATTGCGAGACCAGCCGGATGGCCTGGCGCACCAGATCGTCGTCCTTGTTATCCTGGTGGTTGGCTGCGGCTTCCTCGAAAGACTTCTCCGGGATGTATTCCGGCGCGCCCTGCGCCCGCCAGAACTCCACGATGCGGTTGATCTCGTCGTCGTCCAGGTAGGTGCCCTGGATACGGGTGAGGCGGGTAGCCTCTTTCGGCGCGAAGAGCATGTCGCCCTGGCCGATGAGCTTCTCCGCGCCGCCACCGTCGAGAATGGTGCGCGAATCGGCCTGGGAACTGACCGCGAAAGCAATGCGGCAGGGGAAGTTGGCCTTGATGAGGCCGGTGAGCACGTCCACCGAGGGGCGCTGCGTGGAAACCACCAGGTGGATGCCCACCGCGCGCGCCATCTGCGCCAGGCGGCAGAGGTATTTCTCCACGTCGCCGGCGGCCGTCATCATCAGGTCGGCCAGTTCGTCGATCAGGATGACCAGGTAGTGCATGGGTTCTTCGCCGGCCTCTTGCTTGGCGGCGTTGTAGGTCTGGATATTGCGGAAGCCCTCCTGCGCCAGCACCTTGTAGCGGCGGGTCATCTCGTCGGCGGCCCACATGAGGGTCGGCACCACCTCGTCCAGGTCGGTAATCACCGGGCGCAGCAGGTGGGGAATGTCGCTGTAGCCGATCATCTCCACCATTTTGGGGTCCACCACCAGGAAGCGCAGCGTCTCCGGCGTGTGCTGCATCAGCAGGGAGCAGATGATGGCGTTCACGCAGGCCGACTTGCCGGAACCCGTGGAACCGGCAATCAGCAGGTGGGGCATGGTGGCCAGGTCCGTCACGCGCACGTCGTTGGCCACGTCGCGCCCCAGGGCCAGGGGCAACATGCCCTTGTGCTCCGCGAAGGCGGCGTCGGTCATGAACTCGCGCATGGTGACGATGGTGGTGTAGTGGTTGGGAATCTCGATGCCGACGAACGGAAAGCCGGGCACCGGCGCTTCGATGCGCACGCTGGTGGCGGCCAAGGCTAACGCCAGGTCGTTGGCGAGATTCACCACCCGGCTCACTTTGACGCCCTGTCCCAACGTCAGGCGGTATTGGGTAACGGCCGGGCCGCGGATGGCCTCGGCCACTTCCGCCACCACCTTGAAACTGCGCAAGGCTTCCTCGATGATGAGCGCCCGTTGCTCGATTTCCTGGGTGGCCTCTTCCGCGTCGTGGTTGGCCGCCGCGGGCGTCAGCAGTTCCGGCGGCGGCAACTGCCAGCGCGGCGGCGCGTCTTCCTCTTCCGCATCCATCATGGCGGCGTCTTGGACGAAATCCTCATCCTGGATGAAATCCACGTCTTCGTCCAAGGCGTCGTCTGCCGCCGCGGGCGGGGAGTCCTCGTCCTCAAGCGCCGTGGGCGGCGCGGCGGCCGCGCTGGCGGCTAAGCGCACGGGAATGGCGCGGGGCTGGGGCGTTTCCGGTTGCGGGGGTTCGGCCGCTTGCTCGTCGGCGCGGCGGTAGGCGCCGCCGGCTGCGCGGAACACCGCCGCCGCGCCCTTGCCCAGCAACCCCAGCGGGCGCCAGACGCAGGCAAGGAACGCGCCGCGAATCCTGCCCAGCGAGATCGAAAACGTGATGATGGTGGTAACGAGCAGCAAGGCGAAGAGCACAATAACGGCCCCGGCAAAGCCCAGCGCGGTAGTGAGCGGGGCGAGGATGTTCAGGGCAACGGCGCCGCCGACCGGATAGTTTGCCGCCATCTCCGGCGGGCCGGCCAGCGACTGCGCGAACGCCGTGGAGGCCAGCACCAGCACCACCAGCGCGGTCAGGGTCTCCCAGCGCACGGAGCGTTCCTGGCGGATGCCGTCGCGTATGAGTTGCACGCCCAGCACGACGGCGGCCAGCGCGGGCAGCGGCGCCATCCAGCCGAAGAGGCCGGTGAGTTGGCCGTGCCACCAACCGCTCACCGTGCCGCTGGGCGAGATGAGCGCAATGGCCGAGAGCAGGCCAACCACGATGCTGAGCACGCCAAACACTTCCCGCCGCAGCGGCGAGGGCAGGCTCAATGAGGGGAACGGCAGGCGCGATTTACTGGACGAGGACTTGCGGCTTGCGGCGCTGGAACGGGACGCCATAGGCTGACTCCTTATGGCTGGCGGTTAGGGTGCGGGTACGATGAAAGGACGATAGGCGTGAAGCGATGCGGGCGGAGAACTGCGCTCAGGAGGATGAAAAGGACCGGTGAACCGTCTTCGAAACCGTTCATGCTTCGACGGGCCTGTACTGAGCCTGCCGAAGCGCTCAGCGCGAACGGTTTCCGCTGGCCCGGCAAACGCCTGAAGGACAAGCGCCCGGCGGGCAAAGGCACGACGGACAAGACTCTTGGCGGACAAAGCCTCTCACCGACAAGCGCCCAAAGGACTAGCTGCTCGGCTGACAAACGCCAGACGAACTACTGCCGGACGGACGAATGCACGACGGGCAAATGCCAGTCGAACAAACACCTATCGGAAAAACCGTCCGGCGGACAAGATGGTACGTACTACACTTCGGTTACAACGGGGAGGACCATTGGCCGGCGGCGGGTTTCGGCGTAGAGGAAGCGTGAAACCACGTCGCGGATGCGTTCCTGGACCTGGCGAATCTCGGCGCGGGGGCCGAGATCGGCTTCCAGACTATTATACAGGCGTTGGCGGGCTTTTTCAATCAGCATCTCCAGGCCCTCCTGCATGAACCCGCGCGAGATGATGTCCGGGCCGGAGAGCACGTGGCCGGTCTCGCGGTCGATGGCGACGACCACGATGAAGATGCCGTCCTGGGAGAGGTGCCGGCGGTCGCGCAAGACGCTATCGCTCACGTCGCCCACGCCGAGGCCGTCCACGAACACGTAGCCGGCCTGCACGCGGTCTACCTTGCGAATCTCGTCCGCGGTCAGTTCGATGATGTCGCCGTCTTCGGCCACGATGATGTTCTCGCTATCCACGCCCAGTTCGCCGGCCAGGCGCGCGTGGTGCATCAGGTGCTGGTAGCCGCCGTGAATGGGAATGAACGCTTCCGGGCGCAGGATGCTGATCAGGGTCTTGAGTTCCTCCTGCGCGCCGTGGCCGGAAACGTGGACGTTGGCCACCTTGTCGTAGAGCACGTCGGCCCCTTGGCGGAAGAGCTTGTCGATGGTCTTCGCCACCAGCGCCTCGTTGCCGGGTATGGGACTGGCGGAGATGATGACCGTATCGTCGGTTTCCACGTTGATTTGCCGATGGTCGCGGTTGGCGATGCGGCCCAGGGCGGAGGTCGGCTCGCCCTGGCTGCCGGTGGTGATGATAACCACCTCGTCGGTATCGAACTCGTGCAGGCGGTCCGGGCGCACCAGCATGTTGGCCGGCATGTCCAGATACCCCAATTGCAGCGCCATGTTCACGTTCTGCACCATATTGCGGCCGGTCACGCAGACGCTGCGGTTGAAGTCGGCGGCGGTATCCACCACCTGCTGCACGCGGGAGATGAGCGAGGCGAAGGTGGTGACGATGATGCGGCCGCGGGCTTCCGCGAATACCTCCGCGAAGCAGTCGTAGATCACGCGCTCGGAGGGCGTGTAGCCGGGACGGTCGGCGCGGGTGCTGTCGGAGAGCAGCAGCCGCACGCCTTCCTGCGCGTACTTCGCCAGCCGCCAGATGTCGGAAAGCTCGCCGTCCACCGGCGTGTAGTCGAACTTGAAGTCGCCGGAGTGCACCACCAGGCCGACGGGCGTATAGATCGCCATGCCGACGCCGTCCGGGATGCTGTGGCACATATGGAAGAACTCGAAGCGGAAGGGGCCCAGCGTTATCTGGTCGCCGGGGGCTATCTCCCGCAGCCGCACTTGTTCCTCCAGGCCGTGCTCCTTCAGCTTGACCTCCAGCAGGCCGAGGGTGAGCCGTGTACCGTAGATGGGCGCGTTGAGCGTGCGCAGGAAGTAGGGCAACGCGCCGGTGTGGTCCTCGTGCCCGTGGGTGATGATGATGGCGCGGAGCCGGTCCCGCTTGTCTTCCAGATAGGAGATGTCGGGGATTACCAGGTCGATGCCCAGCATCTCGTCTTCAGGAAACATGACGCCGGCGTCGATGAGGATGATGTCGTCACCGTACTCCAGGGCCATGCAGTTCTTGGCAATTTCGCCCAAGCCGCCCAAGGGGATGATGCGAAGCGTGTTTTCCGCTGACATAAGGGAAAGGGGATATGCTGCCGTAGGCGCTTCTGAGAAAACCGAACGCCGGCGTGCCGGATACCCGTCAGCCGAACGTCTATCATCATGATGAACGCGCCGGCGTTGCGCGTCAAGGAAGGTCGGTCGTCCGGATGCTGGGCGGCGGCCGTTTGCCATGCCTATGGATGGCACGTATCCCCACACAACTGCGCGGCACGGCCAGGCGCGCCGCTAACGCGGCCGCGGGCAACATGGCCGCTCTAGCGTTCTGCCACCGCGCTGGGTACTATGGGGAGCGGGGCGCGCCGGTAAGGCGCTTGGCAGACGGTAAACCGTAGCGCGGGGGCTTGTCCCCCGCAACCGAATTGCGGATAGGTCCAGCGGGACGACGGGGGACGCAGGTTACAAACCTGCGCTACCGGCCTCCTGACCATTGGCGCAGCGGTGTTGAACCGGACAAGGAACGTAGCGCGGGGGCTTGTCCCCCGCAGGTAACCACAGCGTGGAGAGGTACATGAAGGCAAACATTGCGGTATTGCCCGGTGACGGGATCGGTGTGGAAGTGGTGGCTTGGGGCGCGCGCGTGCTCCAGCACGTGGCGGCAACGTACAGTCACACGTTTCAGGCGCATTCAGGGAGCATCGGCGGCAACGCCATCGACGCCACCGGCACGCCCCTGCCGGATGAATCGCTGGCCATTTGCAAGCAGGCGGACGCCGTCTTCGTCGGCGCGGTGGGCGGTCCCAAGTGGGACGTGGGGCCGCCGGAAGCGCGGCCGGAATACGGCTTGCTGCGCCTGCGCAAGGAGTTGCGCCTCTACGCCAACCTGCGGCCGGTAAAGGCAATTGCCGCGCTGTTGGATTCCTCGCCGCTGAAGCGCGAGATCGTGGACGGCACGGACCTGCTGGTGCTGCGCGAACTCACCGGCGGGCTCTACTTTGGCCGCCCGCGCGGGCGCAGCGCGAACAAGCAGGGCATTCGCGTCAAAGACACGCTCGCTTATACCAGCGCTGAGATGGAACGCATCATTCGCATGGGGTTCGACCTGGCGCGCCAACGCCGGAAGCAACTGGCGTCCGTGGACAAGGCGAACGTGCTGGCCAGCAGCGGCTTGTGGCGCGAGATCGCGGAACGGGTGGCGGAAGAGTACCCCGATGTTACCGTCGAGCACATTTTGGTGGACGCCTGCGCCATGCACCTGATCAACGACCCGCGCCGGTTCGACGTGCTGGTGACCGAGAACATGTTTGGCGACATCCTCTCCGACGAGGCCTCGGTGCTGGCCGGCAGCCTGGGCATGTTGCCCAGCGCCAGCCTGGGCCGGGGACGGCGCGGCCTCTACGAGCCGGTGCACGGCACCGCGCCGGACATCGTCGGCCAGGACAAGGCGAACCCGCTGGCGGCTATTCTCTCCGTTGCAATGCTGCTGCGCCACTCGCTGGGCCTGGAGCAAGAAGCAACGGCGGTTGAAAACGCGGTGGAAGACGTGCTGGCGGCCGGCTACCGCACGCCGGACCTGGCCCGCGGCGCGCCCGGCGAGCGCGCGGCCGGCACGCGGGAGATGGGCGAGGCCGTGCTGGAGCGCATCGGGTAGGCCGTCGCCTTGCCCAATTGCGGGGATCGTGCCCGCGCCGGGGGCGGGGCGGCGAATGACGCGCGGCTGCGGAGAGCGGTAGTTTCGGGCGCTTGCGGCCGCCGCCGGCAAGAGGATGGAGCGGTGCTATCAATCCGATGCCCAAATAGAGTACAATTACGCAGGCCGCAACCAACGGAGAAGGCCGGATACCGGGCAAACCACGAAACATGAGCGAACTGCCGGACCAATTGATGGAGCGACGAGTTGCGCGGCTGCAAGGCGACTTGGCCAACCTAGTTCACGTCCTTGTGGCGGGACTCAAGGAGCAACTGTCTCCCTACGGTGTCGACGCGGTGGAGTACACGATTCTCTCCGCCTGCTTCACTGCGGGACAGATCACGTTCAGGGACCTGAGGGGTCTCGTCCCCGTCGACCCCAATCAGATCAACCGCGTAGTGGGCCGCCTGGAGCAGCGGGGCCTGATGGAAAAGGTGCGCATCAGGAGAGACCGGCGCATAGTCCACCTGCGGGTGACGGACGAGGGCCGCGCGATCATGCCCGCGCTGGTGGAGCGCGTGCAGGCATACTACGCCTTGCTGGTGCGGGACATCGACCACGGGGAGTTGGCCGGTTCCATAGCCGTGATGGAGAAGATGATCGAGGCAGGCGAAGGCACAACCGGCGTCAGGGGCGTGTAACTCGAAAGCGTTGCTAGGGCGGTGCTGAGGCGTTGTGAAGCCGGTATGAAGGCGCTGTGAAGTTGCTGTGAAGGCGCTGGCGCTTTGCCGGCGGAAGCGGGCGGCATGGCGCGCCCGGCATGGCGCGCCCGGCGCGATCCGCGCCTGCACTGTCCGGGAGGAGACTTTTGCATAACTCCTTCCCCATCGAGGGCTGATAAGGGTATGAGAGTGTCATACCGAGCGGAGCGTCGAACAGATTTCGAGGAATCCAAGAATGATGATATTGCAGGGTAACGCCTTAGATTCCGCGCTTTTAGCGACTCTCCGCTGCGCTCCGTTCGGAATGACACGTGAAATCGATCATAGAATGCCTACCCCTATCAGCCCATCGCGGGGGGGGTAGAAAACCGACGTCATGCTATCTTTAGTTGTAAAGGCGCCCTGGATTCCGGCTTCCGCCGGAAAGACGGAGTTACGCAAAGGTCTTGGGAGGGAGAAGAGACGCATTCAAAGATGAGTGATCCGACCCAGGAACAGTCGCTGGAATCGCAGATTGCCATACTGCAAGGCGGCGTGACGAATCTGGTAAACATCCTGTTCAGAGGGATCGAGGAACGGCTGTTGCCGTATGACCTTGCCGTGGTGGACTACGCGGTGCTCACGGCCTGCTTCGCCAACGAGCCGGTCACCGTTTCGGGCCTCACGCAGCACGTCCCCGTGGACGCCGGGCGCATCAGCCGCATGGTGTCCAAACTCGAAGACCGGGGCCTGGTCCGCAAGGTGCGCCTCAGAACGGACCGGCGCGTGGTGCGGGTGGAGATGACCGAGGAAGGCCGGGCCATGGCGACCGAACTCATGGAGAGCGTGGGAGAGCACTACACCAATATCATACGCAATGTGAGCGCGGAAGAGCTTACCGGCCTGATGGCGTTCGTGGAAAAGATGACGGAGAATGCCACGGGCGCGCTAGAGCAGGCCGCGGGCGAATCCGGACGAAGGTAACAGCCAATGGATCTTGGCCTGGCGGGAAAGGTAGCCGTGGTCACCGGCGGCAGCCGCGGTATCGGCCGCTCCACGGCGCTCACGTTCGCGGCGGAAGGCGCGGACGTCGCCATCTGCGCCCGCGGCAGCGAAACCTTGGAAGAGACGTTGGCGGAAATTCGCGCGCATGGCGTAAACGCCTTCGGCATGGCCGTGGACGTGACCAAGCGTACGGAGGTGGAGGCGTTCATAGAGTCTGGCGCCGAGGCGCTGGGCGGCATCGACATCCTCATCAACAACGTCGGCGGCTCGGTGGGCAAGGGGTTATTGGGCTCTACCGACGAGGAATGGTTCGGCACGTTCGACCTGAACCTCTTTCACGCCGTGCGTACGTCCCGCGCGGCGGCGCCCCACATGCGGCGGCGCGGCGGCGGCTCGATCGTGGTGATTTCGTCTATTTCGGGCCTGAAACCGGCCCCCGGCAGCCAGTACGGCGCGGCCAAGGCGGCGGAAGTGTTCGTGAGCGGCGCGCTGGCCATGGAACTGGGGCCGGACAACATCCGCGTGAATACGGTCAGCCCCGGCTCCATCCTCTTTCCCGGCGGCGGCTGGGGGCAGCGCCAACAGGAAGACCCGGAGGGGTTCGGCAAGTTCGAGACCGAGGAATTTCCGCTGGGCCGCCTGGGCACACCGGAGGAAGTGGCGCGGGCGATCGTCTTCGTGGCGTCACCCGCCGGAAGCTGGATCAACGGCGCGAATGTCCCGGTGGACGGCGCGCAACAACAACCGGGCATGTTCGAGAAAGGCCCGGTGTGGCGGTAGCAGGAACGTTGCCGCTCACGCGTCGGGCTGGACCTCGTTGATCAACCCCACCAGGCCGTGGAGCGCCACGACGTAGCCGTACCAGCCGAAGCCTTGCACCACGCCGCGCGCCGCCGCGGAGATGATGGAGTGGCCGCGCCAGGCTTCCCGCGCGTACAGGTTGGAAAGGTGCACCTCGATCACCGGAAACGGCATGGCTTTCAGCGCGTCGAAGAGCGAAGGGCTGTACTGGGTGAGGCCGGCCGGATTCAGCAGCGCGCCTTGGGCGTTGTCGATGTTCTCGTGCAGGAAGTCGAGCACCGCGCCTTCGTGGTTGGACTGGAAGCAGACCACGTCGAAGCCGAGCTTTTCGCCCTCTTTCGTTACCTGCGCGTGAATCTGATTCAGCGTCACCGTGCCGTAGATCTCCGGCTGGCGGCGTCCGAAGAGGTTGAGGTTGGGGCCGCCAACCACCAGAATGCGTTTCGGCGGTTTCTTGTCTGCCATTGGTGTGCTCCGTTCGTAGTGTGCGTTCGACTTCCCGATACGTGTCGTCAGGATTGGAGAGCGTCCGCGCGCAGTTTCACCGGCTGCGGGTTCCCAGCGGCCGCCTGTTGATTCCCCATAGGTCATCTTACGCGAAAGAGTCTCACGCCGCTGCTTTGGTTCCGCCGGCGATTCCGGATAATGACCTTCACGCGCACGCCGGTAGGGGCACGACATGTCGTGCCCCTACCGTGGGGAGCGGAGTGCACGGGAGCCGACCGATTGCCACCTAGAACCGACCGTCGCGGACCTCGAAGCGGGTTGGCAATGCGTAGGCCGGCAGGCCGCGCTCCAGCCAGGCTGCGGTCCACTCGATCATCGTCTCCAGGGGCACGAGCGGTGGGCCGAAAAGCCGTTGCGCCTGCGCCGTGCTGTTCAGCCAGGCGGTTTCCGACTCCGAGCCGGCGAACCGCGGCGTCCGGTTGAACCGCTTGCCGAAAGCGTGGGCCAGGGCGCGAATGCTTGTCGCCGCGGGCCCGCCGATATTCAGAGGCGTCGTGGGCGTTGTGCAGTGCAGCAGCGCGCGCAGGGCCTGGCTGCCGGCGTCGCCCTGCCAGATGACGTTCACGTGTCCCATCGCCAGCGGCGCCGGTGAGCCGGCGCGCACCCGGCGGGCCACGTCGTGCAGCACGCCGTAGCGCATGTCGATGGCGTAGTTGAGCCGCAGCAGGCGTCCCGGCGTGCCGTGCTGCCGCGAAAAGTGTTGGAAGACGCGCTCGCGCCCCACGCAGGAGTTGGCGTACTCGCCCACCGGTTCCGTCGCTGCCGATTCATCCCAGCCGTCACCGTCCACCGGCGCGTAGGGATAGACGCAGAGCGTGGAAAAGGCCGCGATGCGGGAGTGACGGAAGGTCTCGGCCACGATGGCCGGCACGTGGGTGTTCATGGCCCAGGTGAAGGCCGGATCCGCCGTCGTGCCGAACTTCTTGCCCGCCATGTAGACCACGTTGGGCAGGCGCGGCAGGGCGGCCACCGCCGCGCGGTCCAGCAGGTCGCAGGCGATGGTCTCGACGCCCCAGGCCTCCAGGCGCGCCCGCACGGCGGGAGCGCTGAAGCGCGCCACGCCGACGATTTGCTTTTCAGGGGCGGCGCGCTTGGCCAGTCGCGCCAGCGTCGGCCCCACCTTGCCGCCGACACCGAGTATGAGAATGTCGCCGTCGAGACGCTGCAAGTCGTCTACCAGCGCCTGGCTGGGGCGCGAGAGCAACTCTTCCAGGGCGTCTTCATCGGCGATGTCTGCCGGCAGGGTAGCGCGGGTAAGCATGTCCACGGATGCGCCTCCGGTGGTGCGTAGTTTGGCGGTGATTCAGTATATCATGTGCATTGGCAGTCTCAGCGCGAGTAAGGAGCGTTCATAGTGAAGCGGGTGATGTTCGACGATCTCTACACCTGGTCGGTTTTCAACGAGGAGAAGCAGTTCGACTTCAACGGCTATCTCTGGGTACGAGAAGCGGGCAATATCCTCATCGACCCCGTGCCCATGAACGAAAGCGACGCCAGGCAATTGGACGCGCTGGGCGGCGCGGCGCTCATCGTCCTGACCAACCGCGATCACGAACGGGACGCGGCGGCCTTACAGGAACGCACCGGCGCGCAAATCGTGGCGCACGAGGCCGACGCGCCGCTCTTTGGGCTGACCGTAGACCGCGCGGTGGCCGACGGCGAGGATATCGTGCCCGACCTGCGGGTCTTGCACCTGGCGCACGGCAAGAGTCCGGGCGAAATCGCGCTGCTCTGGCGCGACGGCAGCGTGGCTTTCATTGGCGACTACGTGTGGGGTCATCCGGTAGGCTCGCTGGCGTTAGGCGCGGAACCGGCCGTGGCGGACCCGGCGCAAGCGGCGCTGCAACTGCGCAAGTTGCTGGCGGAGCGGAATCTCGACGCGCTGCTGCTCGGCGACGGCCACTCCATCCTGCGCGGCGCCCGCGACGCGCTCCTGTCCATGCTGGAGGCGCGCACGGACGTCTACATCAACCGCGTCAACCTGGATGAGATTCCGTGGATCACCCTGGATGCGCCTGAGGACTACGTCTATGATTTCAAGAACGTCGATCCGCTGATCGGCGCCCGCCACCTGGGGTATCAGGTGGTTCGCCTCAAGCCGGGCAAGACGGCTTTTCCGCTCCACTTCCATCACCATGAGGAGGAACTTGGGGTGGTACTGGAAGGGGAATGCACCGTGCGCACTTCCCGCGGCGACGTGGCTGCGCGGGCGGGGGATTTCTTCGCGTATCCGCCCGGGCCCAACGGCGACCACCAGTACGTCAACGAAAGCGCCGCGCCCTGTACGCTGCTGCTCCTGAGCAACGTGGTTCCCGCCGACGTGAGCGAATACCCTAACTCCAATAAGGTGAACATGCGCTCCGTGCGCCGCATCTTCCGCAAAGACGACGCCGTGGACTACTGGGACGGAGAGGCTCGATGAGAGAAACCAGGAGCGCGACACCTCCGTCTCGATGGATAGGCGCTCCGGTAGCGTAGGTTTGCACCCCGCGTGTCCGGTAGCGCAGGTTTGCAACCTGCGTTCCGGTAGCGTAGGTTTGTAACCTGCGCTCCGGCAGTAGATTGGCGACCTGCGTTCCGGTGGCGTAGGTTTGTAACCTGCGCACTCGTAGAAGATTTGCAACCCGCGCGTCCTTACCGTCTTGCGGGCCCGCAACGCCACGCGCAACCGCCCAGCATTGCAAACGATGTCGGACCACGAAACTCCCTGCCTGGTACACGCCATTAGCACTGCGCCACTGGGTGTAGTACGGTATACGGAGATGAAGCGAGCGTGAAGACCAGCCGAAAACGAGAGGATACGCCGGTGTCTGCGGAAGTGCGCTTTGGCATAGCGGGAATGGACCACTGGTACGCCGGGTTTGCGGCGCTGCGGGGCATTGCCGGGAACAAGCAGGCGGTCGTGACGGCGGCGGCGCACCGCAAGACCGCGTACCTGGAGGCGATCGCCGGCGAGTACGCGATTCCCGCCATTACAGACGATTACGCCGAAATCGCGCGGCGGGACGACGTGGACGTGGTCGTGGCGGCGTGCACCACGGCGGAAGCGCCCGCGCTCTGCCAGGAGGCGGCGCGCTACGGCAAGCACATCATTTGCGTCAAGCCCATGGCGCTCACGCTGGCGGAGGCCGACGCGGTGGCGGCGGCGGTCAACGCGGCCGGCGTCGGCTTCTACCCGCTGGAGGCCGTTCAGGCAAGCGGCGGCGCGACCCGGCAATACGCCCAGTGGCTGGAAGAAGGGCGCATCGGTGCTCCCATCAGCGCCGCCGTAATCCGGCGCGGCGGCCTGCCCACGCAGGAGTGGCCCGGCGTGCACGTGGCGCGCACCTGGTGGCTGGACGCGAGCAAAGCGCCCGGCGGCGGCTGGATCGACCACGCCATCTACGACGTCCACGCGCTGCGCACGCTGTTGCGGGCGGAGGTCGCGCGGGTGACCGGCGCAACCGCGAACCTGGTGCACAAAGATATTCCGCTGGAAGACTTCGGCGTAGCCACGCTCACCTTCGACAACGGTTTCGTGGCAACGCTGGAGGTCACCTGGTCCAGCGGCCCGCAGTCGGGCATGCACGCCTTTCACCTGGTCGGCACAGAGGGGCAGATCGCCACGGACGGCATCTCCGGCAAGCTGGCGGTGCGGGGCAACTTTGCGCCCTGGCAGGGCTGGGTGCTCTCCGAGAACGCGGCGAGTGCAAGCGGAAACAGCGTCGCCGCGATGGTCGATCACGCGCTGCTCGGCGCGCCGCTGCCGGCCACGGTGGAAGACGGACGCCGCAACCTGGCGGTCTGCCTGGCATTCTACGAGGCCGCGCGCCACGACCGCGTGGTGTCGCTGACCTAGCGCGCGGCCGGTTCTCGATGCGCCGGTTCCGCCGAGACGCCGCCGTGTGCAAGGCCGTGCCCGCAAACGCCCTGCCGCCGGCTATACGTACGGTTCAGCCATGAGCACGGTTATCGCGATTGCCAATCAAAAAGGCGGCGTGGGCAAGACGACCACGGCTGTCAACGTGGGCGCGTACCTGGCGTTGCACCGGCAGGCCGTGCTGCTGGTGGACCTGGACCCGCAGGCGAACGCCACCGGCGGGTTGGGCATCGAGAAAGAGGATCCCAGCATCTACCACGCGCTGCGGGGCCGGGTGGCGGCGCAGGATCTCATCGTGCCCGTGGCGGACGCGCCAAATCTGCGGGTGCTGCCTTCCAGCCCGGCGCTGGCGGGCCTGGAGGCGGAGGCCGCGGAACTGCCGGAGCGCGAGTATCTCCTGCGCGCCGCGCTCGCGCCGCTGCGCGACGCCTATGCCTACGTGCTGATCGATTGTCCGCCGTCGCTGGGCATGCTCACGGTGAACGGCCTCTGCGCCGCGGATGAGGTGATCCTGCCGGTGCAGTGCGAATACCTGGCGCTGGAAGGACTGGCGCAACTGCTGGATACGGTGCGCCGGGTGCGCGGCGGTCTGCACCCGACGCTGGGCCGGGTGCGCCTGCTCATGACCATGTTCGACGCGCGCACGCGCCTGGCGCAGCAAGTGCAGGACGAGGTGCGGTCTCACTTTCCCGGGCAGGTGTTCGAGACCGTGATTGCCCGCAACGTGCGCCTGGCGGAAGCGCCCAGCCACGGGCGCACCATTCTGGCGTACGATCCGTTTTCCAGAGGGGCCGAGGGCTATCGCCGCCTGGCGGAGGAAGTCCTGGCAGCCTCGTGAGGCGGCATTGTGTCTTGCTGGCGAGAAGGCCGTTTACCGCCGATCAGGATGTGAAGGAGGTTGGCAAGCGTGTCGCGTAGAGGTGGCTTAGGACGCGGTCTCGAGGCATTGCTGCCGGAATCGGGTCTGCAAGACGTGCCGGTGGAGCGCATTCATCCCAATCCGCTGCAGCCGCGCCAGACGTTCGCGGAAGACGATCTGGCGGAGCTTGCCGATTCCATCCGCGCGCACGGCATCCTGCAGCCGGTGGTGGTCAGCCGCCAACCGGAAGCGGGCGCGTATCAGCTTATCGTCGGCGAGCGCCGCTGGCGGGCCGCCCGGCAAGCGGGACTGGCCACGATACCCGCGCTGATCCGGCCTACCGGCAGCCGCGAGGCGCTGGAACTGGCGCTGGTGGAAAACCTCCAACGGGCAAGCCTCTCGCCGCTGGAAACCGCCGAGGCCTATGCCGCGCTGATAAGCGAATTCGGCATCACCCAGGAGCAGGTGGCGGCGCGGGTGGGCAAGAGCCGCTCCGCCGTGGCCAATACGCTGCGCCTGCTCAACCTGGCCGCCGCGGTGAAAGAGGCCCTGGCCGCCGATACGATCAGCGAGGGCCACGCCCGCGCCCTGCTGCGGCTCACGCCCGAGAAGCAGATTGCGGCGCTGCATGAGATTGAAGAACGGGGTCTGAACGTGCGCCAGACCGAGCGGCTGGTACAACGGCTGCTGGGGCCGTCAAGGTCTGCCCGCGCCAGGCCGGCGGACCCGCGCAGCGCCGAGTGGGAGGACCTGCTCCGGCGCGCGCTGGCCACGAAGGTGGAAATCAAGCGCCGCGGCAAGCAGGGCACGATCCGCATCCACTTCTATGCGGATGAAGACCTGGAGACGCTGGTGGACCGGCTGTTGGCGGAAGAGTCTTATCGCGGTGTAGAATGAACAAAGACTGGCTGAGACGTATAAGTTGCGAGAACTGCTCTCGAACGTCAGATTTGTTTAGAAGGAAAGGCAAAGAATGCAACGCGAACCGTTATCTTACAAAGTGATGCTGCGACATTTCGCAGACGGTGGAAGGCAGCACGAACTGGATGCGATATATGGTGAGGAGAGTGTCAGCACCTTGGTGGGGATTTGTAGGGACAATGGCTATGTCGAAGCAGACAAAATCGTTACCCATGATCACCCAACGCCTAGCTATATGTTCAAGTTCATGACACCTTTGGGAGAAGCTAAACTGGAGGAATTAGAGGAAGCATAGACTACTTGGGCATGGATATACTGGCCAGTCAGCTACTTGGGCCCTAAGAATTCAAGGTCTTACTCAATTCCCGACGCTAGCTTTACGCTACAGCACTGTAATTGGAAGGACTTGCTGTTTGCCAGGATCTCAACAAAGAATCTGCCATCCTCACCTTTGTAGAGATAATCATATGCAATGGCACCTGTAGCGCGGGGGCTTGTCCCCCGCCGGGTGTGCATTCCCCTCACCCCGGCCCTCTCCCCAGGGAGAAGGGGCAAGAGTAGCGCGGGGGCTTGCCCCTAATGTTGTCGCATAAAACGCGATGAGAATGAAAATTACGCTCGTTTCTCCGGTAGCGCAGGTTTGTAACCTGCGTCTTCCGTAGGGTCAATCCGTTCCATAAGCATCTTTCTTGTCCCCGCCGGATGGGTGAGTGGCTAGTCTCCAATGGTGTGGCATTCAAGCGGAAGGCAATCGCGAGTAACTTCGCGCTTGATTTGAGTGGCCTCGGTTGTGGCTGAAACGGCGTAGGGGCACGACATGTCGTGCCCCTACGCGGGTTTTGAGGACGGAATAGGTGAGGAGACGGTCGGGAACGTTGATCCATCAACAACGGGGACGCAGGTTACAAACCTGCGCTACCGGAAAAGTGGCGTCCGGAGATACGACGAACGGAAATGAGGCTACTGGAGAAAAGACGGACGGGATATGGTTACCGGAGATGAGGATGGCGGGGTAGGGGGGCAACGGGCCGCTACCTGTCGCCGGGGGTGATTGGCGCCGGCTCGCGGTGCGTTTGGGGGCGCAGGGCGCGCCAGGCCCACAGGACCGCCAGCAGCATGACCGGCGCGAACGTCCACTGGAAGACCTGCAGTCCGGTGTCCAGGTCGATGTTGTCGGACACGGCGGCAAGGGCGGGGCCCACCAGCAGGCCGAGCGAGTAGTTGGAGGCATGCACCAGGGAGAGGCAGGAAGCCCGCTGCGACGAAAGCAGGCGGCGGTTCAGGCTTTGCAGCATGAGCGGATGGAGCAGGCCGATCATGGCGTAGATGCCGAGCATGCCCACGATGACCACCGGCGTCAGCGGCGCGTTGACGAACACCACCAGCGCAACCGCGCCGAGAATGCCCAGTGAAAGCAGCGCGGACCGTTCGCTGCCCCACAGCAGCGCGCGCACGCGGGCGGAGCCGAGCATGAAGAGCGACATCACGCCGTAGTAGAACATGAAGAGGAAGCCGAGCTGGGCGTGGGAGAAGCCAAGGGCGACGAGGTACGGCCCCGCAAACGGACGCTCGGTCAGGAAGTGGACGCGCATCATCACCACGTAGACGATTGCCAGCGCCAGCAGTTCGGGATTGTGCGTAACGGTCTGGACTGCCGCCTTGAGGCGCCGGAAGTAGTCGCGGGACTTTTCCCGGAAGGTGTTCGCCTGGCGCGGCGCGGGCGCGGCGCGGGCCTCGGGCGGCTCCACGAACGCCAGCGTGATGGCCGCCGCCGTGAGGAGCGCGGCGGCGCTGCCCCAGAAGGGGCCGACTAGCCCGGTCTGGGAGACGATGAGGCCCGTCACGAACATACCGCTCACCATGCCGACGTTCTCTATCGCCAAAGCGCGCGCCAGCAAGGGCTGCGATCTCCCTTCCCAGCCCGCGCCTTTGATCGAGTCGTAGAAGAGTGCTATGTCCGCGCCGGAAGCGAATGCCGCCCCAATGCCGACGGCCATGAATCCAACCAACATGAAATAGTAGTCAACGGCGAATACGAGCACGAGCACGCCGCCGCAGCCCAGCAACGCCCCCACGAAGATGCTCCACTTGCGGCTGAAGCGGTCGGCAAAGAGGCCGGTGGGCAGTTCGGCCGCGACGCTGGAGAGGTTGAGGGAGGCCATGAGCAGCATGAAGCCGGTGATGGAAATGCCGCGTTCCAGGAAGAAGAGCAGGACAATCGGCAGCAGCGTGCCCCAGCGCAGCCCCCAGACGAACTTCAGGGCGAAGAATATCCACACGTTCCGCCGGAAACTGCGGGTGCGGTCTGAAGCGGCGCTTGCGTGTATGAAATCGAACATGCCGGAGCGGCCCCGAATCCAATTGCTACTGCGTGCCGGCGGTCGATCGAGCGTGGCATCCCCTTGATGCGCGGCGAGCGGGATCGATCGACGCGGGCGCGCGCCGCGCCCGCAAGCGAACTCCGCCTGTGGCGTGAACTCCGCCTGTGGCGTGAACCCCGCCTGTAGCGCGAACTCCGCCTGTGGCGTGAACCCCGCCTGTAGCGCGAACTCCGCCTGCGGCGCGAACTCCGCCTGCGGCGCGAACTCCGCCTGCGGCGCGAACTCCGCCTGCGGCGCGAACTCCGCCTGCGGCGCGAACTCCGCCTGCGGCGCGAACTCCGCCTGCGGCGCGAACTCCGCCTATCTTCGTTGCGTAAGCGCGCGGCGGACTAGAGCGGTTGGCGGTAGTTGCGCGGCGGCGCGGAGGCCGCGGTCGTTGAAGGCTGCGCCGGCGGCGGGGCCAGCGCGTCCTGTTGCGCCCAGCGGAAGAAGATGATCGCCAGGGGCAGCAGCATGTAGAGGCCGCCGCCCATCCACATGATCAATCCGCCAATGCGTTGATCGTCCAATGCCGCCAGCGCCGTGCCCTCCCGCGGCAGGAGATACGCGGTGTAGAGCACCTGGCCGGAAACCGTTATGAGCACACCCACCAGCTTGAGGCCCGCCGTGGCCAGGAAGATATAGAGCAGGCGGCGCGGCGCGGATAGGCGCGCGCGAAACGGCCACGAATCGACCACGTTCCACCAGAAGAACACCGCCGGCCAGAAGAACGTCGTGTGCTCCAGCAGGTGCACCACGTCGTCCTCGACCGCCGACGAATAGAGTTGCGGCACGTGCCAGAGCCAGAGCGTGGCCAGGAAGAGGCCCAGCGCCACGTGGGAGTGCAGCAGCGTATGCGTAATGCGGCGCATGACGCGGTTGCGCGCCACCGTCACGAAAACCGGCCGTTGCAGGAAGGGCGGCAGTCCCCGCAGCACCATCACCACCGGCGCGCCCATCAGCAGCAGCGGCGGGGCGACCAGCATCAGCAGGAGATGCTGGATCATGTGCATGGTGAAATACTGCCCGGAGAGCGTATCCACCGGCCCTATCAAGGAGATGAGGATGAGGGCAATGCCCGCGCCGAACGAGACCCGGCGCCACGTGGGCGGCGTGGCCCGGCCGAGCCGTTGGGCGCGCGTGACGCCGACGGCGTAGAAGAGGCTGACGAAGCCGCAGCTTGCCCCAACCGCGAGCGTGGTCAGTGCGCCGACCATTAGCCTGCGCGGACGCCGAAGAGCACCATGAGCGCAATCAGCAAGAGGATCTCGATGGTCAATCCAAAGAAGAAGAAGCCGGAGAAGAGCTTGCTATCGTAGCGCAGGTGCATGTAGTACGCGACAACCAGGCCGAATTTCATGCCGGCCAGCACTATCAGCAGCGGCACCAGGATGCCAAAGGGGATGTTTACGTAGTACGTGCCGACTTCCAGGATGGTGAGGACGGTCAGGACGATGGCGATGCGGACGTAGTGCCCAGTGGTGGCATGGGCCTCATCGTTGTGTGCGGCTTCTGTGCTCATGCTCTCCTCCTCACGGTTTCGTTGCGGCGCGGCTGGCGCTAGGAAAAGCTATCCAATTCTTCGCCGGCGGGGGACAAGCCCCCGCGCTACGGGATTTCTCCATATTGCGCGCGGCGGGCGCAATCAATGCGGAATCAGGTAGATCAAGGTGAAGATGATAATCCAGACAATATCCACGAAGTGCCAGTAGAGGCCGCCCAGTTCTACGTCCAGCGGCTTCACCTTGCCAAAGTAGCTCAACACCAGCAGCGATACCAGCCAGACGACGCCCACGCCGACGTGGGTGCCGTGAAAGCCGGTGAGCACGTAGAAGGTGGTGCCAAAGAGATTGGTGGTAAGCCCCAACCCGTGGTGCACGAATTCGATGAATTCGTACGCCTGGAAGCCGAGGAACCCGGTGCCGAGCAACGCCGTCATCAGCAGCCAGAAGCGGCCTTTGCGCAACTCGCGCTGCCTGCGCTCTTCGTCCGCGCCGGCCCCCGCCGCTCTCTCGAAACCGGCGAGCGACAGCACCATCGCCAGACTGCTCATGAGCAGCACGAACGTGCTTATCGACGTGAGCGGAATGTTGAGAATCTCACTGGGATAGGGGCCGACCACGCTCTTGCCTCGATAAACGAGGTAGGTGGTGATGAGCGAACCGAAGAAGATGCACTCCGAGCCGAGGAAGGCCCACATGAGGATCTTGCGGTGGTTCAGTCCCGTGGACGTTGGATGCTCTTCATGCGCCTCGTGGGCGAGTGCTGCATCGCTCATTCAGAGATTCTCCTCACGCTAGCCCGCAATTGGCTCTATTGCGCTTTGGTATTTTCGTCTTAACTCTCATCCGCACTCTCAACCCTCACCCTAGCCCTCTCCCTCAGGGAGAGGGGACAGGATGGGAGCGCGCCTGCGCTGCTATTCCGGGAAAGGCCGCCATTCCTATGGAACGACTGCCTTTGCCATGGAACGACTGCCCTTTGCTATGGAACAGATGCTTTTGCCATGGAGCAACTGCCCTTTGCTATGGAGCAACTGCCCTTTGCTATGGAACAGATGCCTTTGCCATGGAGCAACTGCCTTTGCTGTGGAACAACGGCTAGTCCTATGGAATACGCGCTAATGTTCTCCCGGCGGGTCGGAGGCGGGTTCCAGCGACCATGCGTAAATCGACACGATCGTCCAGGCGACGCCGAATATCGCCACCAGAATGTGAATCATCAAGCCGGCGGCCGCGATCGTCAGGCCCGCGCCGACCAGAAGCGGCCAGTAGGACGGGTTCGGCATGTGGACGTCAACTTCCTCGTCGGGCTCGTCGGCCACGGCCGCGGTGGTTTTCCTGAGTTGCGCCGCGTCGCCGTGACCCTCGCCATACTTGTCGTACCACACCTGATCGCGGTGGGTGACAAGGGGGATTTCATCGAAGTTGTGCTCCGGCGGCGGGCTGGGCATCGCCCATTCCAGCGTGCGCGCGTCCCAGGGGTCGTTGCCGGCCGGTTCGCCCTTCTTGTAGCTGACCACGAAGTTGTGGAGGAACACCAGGATGGAAAGGCCGATGCCGAAGGCGCTGATGGTGATGAACATGTTCCAGAAGTCCCAGCCCATGCCGGCGGCATAGGTGCCCACGCGGCGCGGCATGCCGTCCAGCCCCACGAAGTGCATGGGGAAGAAGGTGAAGTTCATGCTCAGGAACATGAGCCAGAAGTGCCACTTGCCGATCTTCTCGCTCATCATGCGGCCCGTAATCTTGGGATACCAGTAGTAGACCCCGCCCATCAGCGCCAGGATGAGGCCGCCGAAGAGCACGTAGTGGAAGTGGCCGACCACGAAGTAGCTATCCTGGAAGTGCAGGTCCAGCGGCACGGCCGCCAGCATGGGGCCGGTAAGGCCGCCGATGAGGAAGGTGGTGAGGAATCCCAGCGCAAAGAGCATGGGCACCGTCAGGCGGATGCGCCCGCCAAAGCAGGTGGCCACCCAGTTGAACATCTTGATGCCGGTGGGAATGGCGATGAGCATGGTGGAACCGGCAAAAGCGGCGTCGGCGATGGTGCCCATGCCGGTGGTGAACATGTGGTGCGCCCACACGCTGAAGCCCAGGAAGCCGATGGACACGGCGGCAAAGACCATGGCGCTGTAGCCAAAGATGGGCTTGCGCGAGAAGGTGGGCAGGATTTCCGAGGCGATGCCGAAGCCCGGCAAGACCAGGATATAGACCTCCGGGTGTCCAAAGACCCAGAAGAGGTGCTGCCAGAGCATCGGGTCGCCGCCTTCGGCCACTTCGTAGAAGTTCGTGCCGAACAGGCGGTCGAATTCCAGGAAGATGAGCGCGGCCGTGATGGCGGGAAAGGCGAAGATGATGAGGAATGAGGTAACGAAGGTCATCCAGACGAACACGGGCATGCGCATCAGGGTCATGCCCGGGGCGCGCAGGTTGATGATGGTGATGATGAAGTTGAGCGCCGCGGCTACCGACGCCACACCGAGCACCAGCAGGCCCAGACCCCAGAAATCGATGCTGAGGCCGGGGGAGTATTCCTTGGTGGTCAGGTTGGCGTAGCCGAACCAGCCGCCGTCGGGCGCCTGGCCGAAGAGAAAGCTGCTGTGCATGAGCAGGCTGCCGCCGAGGAACGTCCAGTAGCTGAAGGCGTTCAGGCGCGGAAAGGCCACGTCCCGGGCGCCGATCATCAGCGGAATGAGGAAGTTGAAGAAGGCCGCGGCCATGGGCATGGCGACCATGAAGACCATGGCCGTGCCGTGCATGGTGAAGAGCTGGTTGTAGGTGTCCGAGCCAAGCAACTGGCCTTCCGGCGTGGCGAGTTGCAGCCGGATGAGCAGCGCCTCGAAACCGGCAACCAGAAAATAGATCAGGGACGTGACGAAGTAGAGCACGCCGATGCGCTTGTGGTCGATGGTGGTGACCCAACTCCAGATCGCCGCGCCGGTCGAAACCCGTTCCTGTGTGCGTACGTCTGTTACTGTTGCCATGCCGAGACTCCTCGCTGCGCGGACGCGCCTCTGCCCGTTATGCGCCAACGTTCATCGGGTACGTTCCATCCCCATATTACCGTGTTTGTGAGCATTTTCACAATCTTCCCACCGCTACTTGAGCGCCTCGATGTAGGTGGTTAGCAGGCGGATGTCCTCTTCGCTCAATTCAACTGGCAGGATCATCTTGTTGCCCGGTTTCAGGCCTTCCGGATCCCGGAGCCAGGCGGACACGTTGTCCCGGGTGTTTTCCATGATGCCGCCGGCAATGAACGAGCGGCTGCCGACGTGGGTAAGGTCCGGGCCAATCACGCCAATCGCGTCGGTGCCCCGGATGGTATGGCAGGTGACGCAGGCGCGGCTGATGAACAATTGCGCGCCTTCGGCGGCGTCGCCGGTCACTTCCACGGCGTCCTGCCGCTGCCTGGCGACCCAGTTGTTGAAGGCGGTCTCCGACTCCACCACCACGTGGTAGCGCATCTGCGCGTGGGCGGTGCCGCAGTATTCGGCGCATTGGCCGATGTAAAGGCCTTCCTCCGTAGGTGTGAACCAGATGGTGTTCGTGGAGCCGGGCATCAAGTCGCGTTTGCCCATGAGGCGCGGCACCCAGAAGGAGTGGATGACGTCATTGGATTCGAGTTCGAAATAGACGGGGCGGTCGATGGGAATGTGAATCTCGTTGGCCGTGACTACGTCCAGGTCGAGGTAGTGCACTTCCCACCACCACTGGTGGCCGATCACGCGGATCCGCAGGGCGTCGTCCGGCGGCGCGGCTTCGATCTTTGCCATGGCCTGGTACGTCAGGATGAGCATGATGACGACGACGATGGAAGGCGCGATCGTCCAGGCAATCTCCAGGCGGGTATTGCCGTGCACCTGCTCCGGGATGCTGTCGTCGTCGCCGCGCACGCGGTAGCGGTACACCGAATAGAGCAGCAAGCCCTGGACGATTATGAAGATGACGATGGCAAGCCAGGTCAGCGGCGCATAGAGGTCGTTGATGACCTGGTTGTTGTCGGAGCGCGGGAAGAGCGTGGTCTGCGGGCCGTCCACCGCCCCGCAGCCGGCGAAGAGGGCGACCGCGGCTGCGCCGACGACCGCCAGGCCGGCTATGCGCAGGAGCCGCCGGGCCGAGGCGTGTTTCGCCGTAAGCATGGCTACGCTGCCTCCTTGCGGCGTACCGTGTCCCGGAATCTGTCTGTCCGCATGTTGCAGGGTTTTCCTATCCTGACGTTGCAAAGGCCGTGAACGGAGAACCGCCGCTCTTCTCTGCGGCGCTGGCATGCCCTGGCCATTAGTGTGGTTTGCTCCCCTGTAAACGATAGCGCGGCGAGAGGTTGGCAAGCGCATTGCCGCCCCGCCGCAACGGCGGGCCGACCGGCAAGGCGCGCTTGCGCTCTCGATCAATCTCCAGTGTGAAATTAAACACAAAGTCTGCCTGTACTATTCTAGCCATTTAGCGCGTCCGCCACAAGTCAGGAAGGGCGGCAAACGCAGGATTCCCGCGCGGAAGTGCGGCGACGGCGCTCGCCGCCGCCCGCGGCGCTCTGCGGGCGCCCCCGCGTGTGCGCGCAACCTCGTGATTGTGCGCGACTTTGCGTTTGCGCGCGGCCTTGCGATTGTGCACGGCCTTGCGATTGTGCACGGCCTGGCGATTGCGCACGACCTCACGTCTGTGCGCGACTTCGGGTTTGTGCCCGACCTTGCGGCTCGCCGCCTTGCCCGGAGGCGGACCATGCGCGCTGCGCTCTCGTCCAGAGCAGAAGCCAGAGGATGCCGATGGCGTAGCCTCCTGCCACGTCGCTGGGCCAGTGCACGCCCAGATAGACGCGGGATAGGCCCACCAGCGCGATCATGACGAGCATGACGCCTACGCCCAGCCAGCGCGGCCAGGGCCTTTGGACGCGCCGCCAGAGCAGGTAGGCGAAGAAACCGTAGAAGATCGCGGACGATAGGGCGTGTCCGCTGGGAAAGGCGTAGGATTCCGCCCCCAGCGCGGCAAACTGGTCTGCCGCCAATTCCGGCCGCGGGCGCGCTATGAGCGCCTTCAGCAAATGGCTCAACCCCTGTCCGGTAAGCGCCGCGCCGCCGAGCGTGAGCGCCTGCCGCCGCCAACCGATGGCCGCGAGCGCGATGACGACGCCGGCGGTAACCGGCGCCGCGATGTGGAACCGGCCAATCTCGCTGACTGTCCACAATACCGGGCGCAGGAGCGGGAACTGCCAGGCGTGGATTGCCTGGCTCAGCGGCGCGTCCAGCGGCAGCGGCTCTCCCCGCAGCGCCGCCAGGCTCAAGGCGAGCGCAACGGCGCAAAGCGCGATTTCCGGACCCCAGGGCCGCGCCCGCGCGAAGCGGTAAATGAATCCCCGCACGGCGCTAACTATGGCGCGCTTCACGCGGCGGCACGTGCTGGGCGCGCTTGGCGGCTTCGGCTTCAAGCTGCGCGGCTTTCTCTTGCTGTCCGGTCTTGAGGTAATAGGCGATCTTCTTCTGGTCGATGAAGTTCTGGTTGTAGGCGATCCAGTCCCGGTGGTAGGTCTCGTTCACCATGCGGTCCATGATCGTCTGCCAATCGGCGTCGCTCAGCATCGCCACGCAGGGCACCAGCAGCGCGGCCCAGGCGACGGTGAGGAGCAAGCCGGCGAAAACGGTGGGTATGAGCGCCTGCTGCAAGGCGGCCGCCGTAATCGCGGCGCGGAGGTGCGCGCCGAGGCCGACCTCGGCGCCGCCGGTAAGGCTCTGCGCAATCAGCAGTCCCAGCGGCAGGCAGAGTGTCAGCAGCACGGCCGCCCCGGCTACGAAACCGAAGTCGTTGCGCCGGCTGACGCGCTGCGCGGCGAGCGCCGCCAATCCGCCCGCTAAACCCAGGTAGAGCACGCCGCCGCTGCTTAGCCACAGGAACCCGCCGGATATGGCGAGTGCCCAACGGCTGAGCAACACAGCGCCCAGCCACAGCACGGCCGGCAAGGCAGCGCCCGCCAACAGGCCGCTGACGGCCACGCGCCAGGCCGACGAATACTCAAGCTGAATGCGATGGCGAAGATAGTCGTACAAGATTGTGTGGGGTGGCTTTTGCCTAGAGGTAAAGGATGCCCCTGAAGTTTACGTGATTAGCAATCAGACAGAGCCTGTCCAGGGTGAAGAAAACTGCTGTCGAATCCTCTGCCGCCAGGTCGTTCCTGAGTCTTGGCATTAAGCCCAAGATCTGACCTGACCAATATTGCCAGTCTCCCTCATCCCATTTCGTTTCGTGGACGGATCTGGCAATTCCACCCGCAACTTCTGTCATCAAGTATGAAACCAGCCGGAGGCGACTTGAACCAGTAAGCCACGCAGCACTGTATAGTCCTTCACTAAGCAGGAAAAGGCCTCCGGGTTGCTTATTGGGAAGAGTTTGATCCAGGGTGGCGCTTTCAAATACTCGCTTCACAAGCGATTCTGTCCTCTCACTGACCGGTGCGGATTCGATACCGTCGTTTTCTTCCCAAGCCTTTTGCACTCCGTTCATTCTTTCCACCAAGCTCTCAATCGCGAAAACCAGGGATCCCACATACCGGAAGACCTCGATGCTGTCGGCCCTATGCAAAGCCTGGGAAATGCGGGAGATCGCGGCTTCACTCTCGGCAGAGACCGCATCCCAACTGTGCTCAGGTACACCCTCGTCTTCTTGCAATAGCCTGGTGGCAGTACCAACAAAGTGCTGCAACGCCAGCACGACCAGTGCTAACCCCGGCGCCGGGGTATCTACGAGCAAGAGCGTGCTCCGCATTAGCCTGACTTTTTCATTCGCCGGCTCAAGTCTCTTGGATTCTAAATCCCCTGCAAGGCGCCCCAATAGGATTGTGGTCTGTTCCACTTGGCCGAGAGCATCCGGGCTAAGCTGGACTGGCGCGCCGGAGGAGCCTTCACTGCTTGCGTTCATCAGGCAACAGGTGTCCGCTCTAAAGTACGAGACTGATGGTCGAGGCCTCGCGATGGGCGCGTAGCCTTTTTCTTCAGACCATTAGTATCATTTGGCCGTTTAGTGTAAGGCTGTTCGCTCGAGGAGAGCAGGTCGCGAACCACTTTGTTCCAATCCTGTTCCGGTTCCGATCCAGACGCGAACCTTGACCTCAGGAATGTACTGCTTACGGCCCTATATTTCCGATCGATTGACGAATCAACGAAACCGGTGTGCGCACCTTCTTCTGGGGTCAAGTCGGAACTTCGGCCAATCTGCAATTCTATCCGGCTGACAGACTGTTCGACACCCCGCACTCTGTAGTTAAGCCGATCAAGTGACACTTGCGTCTCTGCCGCTCTTGTGGCCGGTTCGGTCGCTAGTCTTTCTCCAGCTTGCTCCGGCTTAGGGCCGGATGCCGTCGCTCTGCTCAGTACCTTACCGGCAATCGCAGCCACAAGTACTGCTGCCACGAGCAAAGGTATGCCAACAAGAAAGAAAATGAGAGCGCCAATACCAAGGTATGCCATCACTTCTCAACCCTTAATTCTCTGTCCTACGTTGAAGCCAAACATAACACAAATAGAACACGTAAGCCAAAAAGGCGTATAGCACCTGGAAGCTATTGAGTCTCTCTGTGTCCACTTCAAGAAATATGAAGTACCAAGCTCCTATTAACATAATAGGAGAGATTATCAGAAAAGCCACAACGAGAATTCGAAGGCTAAGGAGCGCGAAACTGGCTAGAATTGCCAATCGGCTCTCTTCTCCTGGCGAATCCCTTAGATACCTGGACGCTTGTTCGGCCAAGTCAAGTAGGTTGGGAAATCTCAGTATCGCACCCAGGCTGAATACGGACAGTAGGCTGAGAAGAAATAGAAGCTTCCAAGCTGCCGTTGTCCACGTACTCACCCAACTGCCTACTATTGGCCAGCCTGACAAGTCTCTGGGACCAGTTGCCGCCAGAATCTCCAGGGTCACGAGTACGAAGAGTACCGAAAAGACCAGGTTTGCCACGAGAGATAGAAGTGGTGCTCGCATTGGCCCCCTGAGAAGTGAGAAAAACGTAGCCGCAAGTCACGCGCTGCGTCTACGTCGCCTAGCGCCTAGGCTTAGCTCAGCATGTTACGCAGCGTATCGCCCTGCTGCGTGAGCCAATCGTGGATGATGTTGATGTCGGTGCCCAGGCAGAAGTGGCGCACGCCCATGTCCAGGAAGCGTTGGGCTTGGTCGACCGTGTTGATCTCGGCGCGGGGCGGGATGCCTTTTGCCAGGCAGGTCTCGAACACCTTCTTCTCGGCGGCTTTCACGTCCGGGTGCTGGAACTCGCCGGCATGGCCGATGTTCATGGCATAATCGGCGGGACCCCACTGCACCATGTCGATGCCCTCCACCGCCAGCAACTCATCCAACTGGTCTACCGCCGACTTTCTTTCGATCATCAGCGCCACCACGATGTCGTCCAGCGCCTGGGGGTAGTCCGGTCCCGCGCCGTAGGACATGTACCAGGCGCGGCGCATGGCCACGCCGTGCAGGCCACGGGCCTCCGGCGTATCCGCCCGCACCGCGCGCACGCACTCCTCCGCGTCCGCGATCGTGCGGCTGTCGGCAAAGAGCACGCTCTGAAAACCCGCCCCAATGGCGCGCTGCGCCAGGAAGGTGCGGGGCGCTTGGTCCACCTTGATCATGGTGGAGAGATCGTGCAACTCCGCCGCCCGGCAGAAGTTTTCCAGGTCGTGCAGGTTGAACGGCGCATACTCGGCCACGAACTCCACGTAATCGTAGATGCCGGTCAGGCCGATCACCTCGATCATTCCTGGCCACGTGGTATGCACGTGCGTCGCCAACGTCGGCTCACCGGCGTTGAGTTTCTCGCGAATTGTGTTCGTTTTCATGTGCTTCCTCCGGCGTGGTGATGCGCGCAGGCAACACGAAAAACGTCCCGCGCTCGTGTCAGTATACTGCACGCACGCGGGACTGCCAAAGGTACTCTGCCAAGTGTGAGGCGCACCGCGGCCGAGACTACGAGAGAGTTCTCTAAGAGCCTGTTTACGATCTTCTTGTCTGCACGAGGAACGTTCGCCCTGAGCCGCGTCGAAGGGTGAACGGAACGGCCGCAAGGTGGCGTATAGCCGTTCATGCTTCGACAGGCTCAGCACGAACGGTCTTTATCGGCTTTGCAGACTCCCCCCTAAGCAGATCGTAAACAGGTTCTAAGGTAGATGCATGTTCTCAGGCTAGCTGGAACAATTCCAACTGTTCCTGTTTCTGTTGCAGTCCCTTCTCCCGCAGAAACTCCGCAAGCGCAACCGCCGGTACGTTTCCCAGTTCTTTGGGCTCCAGCTTGTGCAGCCCGCCGCCATACACTCTGCCCTCGCCGAGCATCGCCTGCGGGCGTATCTCGTTCAGAATCTCCCAGACACGTTGTTTGAACGCAGGTTTTCTTTGCAGCAACCGATTGAGCGGTTCTTTCGGGTATAGCATCAGATAGACATTAGAGGCCGTCGCCCGCGAGTGATTCAAGATGAAACGGAATGGCCGTCCCCTTTTGCTGTCGTTGCGGCCCATGTAGGTGCAGAGGAATGGAGCCTCCGGTCTGTCCTCTTGCATGTACCAGACCTTTCTATGCCGGCACAGGTACCGATCAGCCACACCGTGCGCTTTTCCTTCCTCGAGGTACGCCATCAGCGCCGGATAGCGCTTCTCGATCTCGTCTTCCGCCAAGCGGCAGTCCAAGAGGAATAGTCGTCGTTCTAACACCGGGTTGCCAATCTCATCCGACTCAACCGCGTCTTCCGGCACGTACCGGGGGCTGGGTAGTATCGGTCGAAACTCCTCGAAAGGCAGTCCCCGGTCTTCGATTTCTTCGACCGGCAGGATGAAGTACGGGTTGCTGCCCGTTGCCAATCCGCGCTTGATCTCGAAGAAGTCGGACAGAGCCGGAGCGCCCGAGTCTTGGCGGAAATCATTCAGCGGGTACTTCATCCACTTGCGGTCGCGGCCCAACATCGCGACAGGCGCCAGTCGCTCCAATTTCGGACTCAGCAACGAGCCGCCGTACGTCATACGCACCTCGTGGTCGCGGGGCGGACATTCCTTCCTAAACCAGACGACGGACGATGAGACCAGAGCGTCACCAAACTGCGCCTCGTGCGGATCAAAGCGATGGATGCGCGTCAGCGTAACCTTTTCGAGCAAGTAGCGCTTAACCGATGCGCCATAATTGACGTCCATGAATTCGCTGGGTATCAGCCACCCGGCCAGTCCGCCCTGCGCCAGCCAGTCATGACTCAGGCAAAGAAAGTAGCAGTACAAGCCGGCAAGCCCATCGATTTCAACGCCGCAGGCCTTCCATGCCCGTTCCTTGAGGCGTTTCTTGTCGCCATGCGGTATGTGATGATGCCGCACGTAAGGGGGGTTACAGATCAGCAGGTTGAATCTCTCTGAGGCCGCCGGTGGCTCAGTCCGGGTAAAGTCGTCCAGGCGAACGTCCAGGCTCGCCTTGCTCCAGAGCTTTGCCGCTGCCAAGCCGTAATGCGGGTCGATCTCATAGCCAACGGCATGTGCCAGGCGCTCTTCGGGGAAGACTGCTCGCAGCGCGGAATAGAACGACCCGGTGCCGATGGCTGGATCCAAGAACCGGATTTGCGCAGTTGCATCCAGTAGTTCACTGGCGTACCGGAGCACTTCGACGGCGAGTCCCGTTGGCGTCGCAAACTGGCCCAAACGGTTCCGTTCCGCCTGATCCTTGGCGGCGTCCAGTTTCATCTGAACGGCAAGCCGGCGCTCTTCCAGTTCGTTCATGGTACTTGCCATCTACAACCCAAACTCTTCTAAATCGCCGATGCGATGTTCCCATACCCAGTCAATACCTTCTGCCGCCTCGTAGCCCAGGTAACCGCTGTCGAAATAGCCGCACAAGAATAGGATATACCGCACGTGCTGCCCGTACATCCGGCGCAACTGGCTCACCTTCACAGCCTCCTCCTTGCGCCGCTTGTTCACATTCGTGAAATCTCCCGCCGACTTGGCCTCGACCAGCAACGGCAAGTCGCCTGGCTTGGCGGTCTTGGGCATAACGACTGTGTCCACTGGGATGTTTACAGGCCTGTCGGTTCCATCTTGCTGGGCCGGCACATTCAGGCGAAACGCGAACGAACCCGGCGACAGAGTATCATACGCCGCATCTTCCGGTGGAAAATTGATGTACCCCTGCTTCTCCAGCCATCCGGCGATGGAGCCAAGCTGGCGCTTCTCCTGCGCGTTCCGGATCACAGGATTTGCTACCGCGCCGGTCAGACGGTCCGCCACAATCGTCGCTGCCCTGTAGCGTTCCTGCTCCGACGGCATATCACCGCGCTCCAGCCACACGAACACATCTGGGTCTGCCATACTCCGAATAACCCTTGCTATCCTCTCCAGAGCGTCATCCACGTCTCCTGGGAGCATTCGCGGCGGCAGTCTTCCGTCCTTTTCCATGACCTTGACCAAGTTCGGAGGCACACCGGCAAGCCCAACAAGCCGGTCCGCGGCTAAGGGCGGACACGCCGACATCCGCAACGTTGGCAAGACAGCGGGATTTGATTTGAGCAGCGCCAATCCGACGCCGGTCAAGTTATCTGTCGCTCGTAGAGTCGCTTCTACCGCAGCGGTCGTTTGCACGCGGGTGTTTCGGTATGCCCCCGGCGCAAACCGTAGGAACCAGTCGTTGTACATGTCTACCGACTGGGCAATGTCACGCTTCCATCTATCCGGCTTGTCCCTGTTTACTGCCATGGCTCAGATCTCATATTCCCAGGCTGTCTGTCGATTCCAGTCAGTGGTCATTTGCCAAGTGTGACTCGTTTCTGCTTTCGCGCGGCGTGCATCGACTTTGCGCGCCACTAGCCTGATTCAGTCGACCGCATAGAGTCGTTGTGGGGAGGTGAACAACGTACGCGCGCAAGCCAGCGAGAGATATTGCTAATGCACCGTGAGCATGCGCTCGAGGGAGACTACCGCCCAGTGCGCCACGTCGGGGTCGACGCTCACCTGGTTGGTGACCTTGTCTTGCAGGAGGTCTTCCATCACCCAGGCGACGTAGGCCGGGTGGATGCGGTACATGGTGGAGCAGGGGCAGACGATGGGGTCCAGGCAGGAGATGCGCTTATCGGGGTTTTCGGCGGCCATGCGGTTGACCATGTTGATCTCGGTGCCGACGGACCAGGCGGTGCCGCTGGGCGCCTCGGTAATGGTCTTCAGGATGAACTCGGTGGAGCCGTTGTAGTCGGCGGCTTGCACCACCTCCATGGGGCACTCCGGATGGACGATGACGTTCACGTCCGGCTGCTGGCGGCGGGCGAACTCGACCTGCTTCACCGTGAAGCGCGTGTGCACAGAGCACCAGCCCTTCCAGAGGATGACTTGCGCGTTCCGCACGTCCGCTGCCGTATTGCCGCCCAGCGCCGTCTCCATGGGATCCCAGACGACCATTTCGTCCAGGGGAATGCCGAATTTCAGGCCGGTGTTGCGTCCCAGATGCTGATCGGGGAAGAAGAGAATCTTCTCGCCGCGTTCCATGGCCCATTCATAGACGGCGGCGGCGTTGGAAGAGGTGCAGACGATGCCGCCGTGGGCGCCGCAGAAGGCCTTGAGCGCCGCGGTGGAGTTCATGTACGTAATCGGCACGATCGAGTCACCAACCGCGTCGGTTAGCTGCTCCCAGCACTCCACGATGTCGTCGATGTCGGCCATGTCGGCCATGGAGCAGCCGGCGGTGGGATTGGGCAGGATGACCGATTGGTGGGGGGCGGTGAGAATGTCGGCGCTCTCCGCCATGAAGTGCACGCCGCAGAAGATGATGAATTCGGCGTCGCGCCGGGTGGCGGCAAAGGTGGCCAGCTTATAGGAATCGCCGCGCAGGTCGGCGTACTTGATGACCTCGTCGCGCTGGTAGTGGTGCCCGAGCACCAGCACGCGTTCGCCCAGTTCGCGCCGCACCGCGGCGATGCGCTCGTCCAGTTCCGCGGCAGGCGTTTGCAGGTAGTTTTTTGGAATCTGCTCGTGCTCTCGGCCCGCGCTGCGCCGGCTGCGCAGCAAGAGACGATGAATCCGCCGATATTCGCGCGGGTCTAGCGCGTCCGCCGTGGCTGCCATGCGTGCCTAACCCCCTATCCCCATTGCAGCGGCGCCCTCGCACCCCATCGTGCAGCCGCCCGCCGCAGCTTTGCTTGCATTATACACTACCGCAGGGGAAATTCGACCACAATGGTAAGCGAGTTGTTATCTGACCGAAGTGTCATGCCAGGACCCCGGGACGCTATTGGCTCGGTAAGCCGGATGAACAGGCTGCGGCTGCCGTCCAATCCTCGACCTTCTCCGATACGCTCCGACAAATATGATTGCTGAAATCCACGATTCTACACCGATCTAAGAGCAGACCGGCATCGGCCGCGAAATTGTACCAACCCCCACGCGGTAAAGCCTCGGCGACAAAAAACATGCGCATAGGGAACAGAGCGGGATCATTCCGCATCCATTTCTTGCAGAAAGATTCCGGTTGCAACTCGGCAAGGTCATCTCTAAAGTTCGTCCCCGTTTTACACTGCCCAAACGCTATGAGCTTTCCTGGCAGCCTATCCGTAAAGTGTTTCCACGCCACGACATCCAACTTGCCGTCTCTAGCGTACTCTCGACTCTCGACTTTAGGCTCGTAGCCATTGCCCTCCCCTATTTTCATACAGAGATACTCTACTTTCTCCTCGAATCCGGTTCCTCCCGCAGCAGTGCCGAAGACCATGCTCTCCGTACGATCGCCAAAGTACTCCTTGCACGTTTCCGCGGAAAGTTCTTCGAAAAGTAGCGTTCCATCGATTTCAGCGTGGTTTCGGTGTGTGCGCATGTTTAGTCGCGTCGCCAGTAACAGGTATTTGTAGATAGCATGTCTGCCATTGTTTGTGCGCGAGCGGGTACGCAGTGTATCCCCATTCTCTCCCAGGGCGAAGGGGTAGCCTTCTCCGCAATCTCTTGCACGCCGTTCGATCTCTACGTACGCGTTCTCAACATAGTTAGCTACCATGTCATCTTCGGGAACGCCGTCGGAGTAGTCATTCTCGGCGAGTCTGGCAAGGGAGTGCATCAAGGCAGTCGCTGATGAGCGGCCATCCCGCCAGCAGAGCAACTCGGCAAAATCAGCGAGTTCGTGCTCAGCCGCGTTAGGGGACGGCACGTTCGGCCACTTGAACATTAACGTCCCCTTTTTATCTTCCGCCTACTCCGTGGTCCATACTTTCTATCCATGTCGTGATGAAGATCGTCCGCTAGTTCCGCTACGTCATTTGCAACCGTCAAGAGTCGGTCCGAACCGTCGTAACCGGTTGAAACCAATCCTCTGGCCTTCTCTAGATTTCTCTTTGCGGCATAGAGGGACTCTGCGAAGACACTTGATGAAGGTTTGCTCATATCAAAAGCCAGAGTCAGTTCTATGCCCGCGCGAAGCGCGGCGACTGCTTCTCCATCTGCTAAGACCGCGTCCAACTTTCGCAAGTCGGGATTCTGCGACTGTATTTCGGGCCGCTTGTCCTCTCTCTTGCTGCCATAGAGCCAGATACAGAGTTCCCTTAGCTCATTCTTCTTTTCGCGTGGGACCGGCTCTTCAGTTTCCTCGGTTTCCGGGCGCAAGCCGATGAAGGAGGCAATTCCGTCGTAGCCAATACCGGTATAGAGGTGGGAAAATGAGAAGTGCCTATGGTAGCGGTTCTCGCGGTCGAACAGTTTCATCCGCTCGGCTTGCTCGATGACCATCAGGCCCCGGAACAGCCTCTGAACGGTCCGGTGCGTGTCGCCAATTTGCCTGGCAATGTCCTCCAGGGGCACTTTGAAGTTCCGGTGCACGTCAGCTATGTACTGGGACTTGGCGTAACTGCTCCACTTGGCGGGACCGTTTACATGCTTGAAACCGAGATACTGCCAGGCTTCCTCTCGGGTGCTGAGCACGGCAGGAAGCGTGCGAAGATCCTTCCTGGCTCCTTCCGTGATCGGAGGTACATCCACGCCCAAGGTCTCTGCAAGTTTGGGGTCAAGGAGCATTTTGACTGCCGCTAGGCGTCTGTTCCCCTCTATAACTACATTCTTCCCATCTTCCCGCGCGACTATGATGGGTTCATGGGCAAAGAAGCCACTGGCAGCTATAGACATTACGAGTTCCATTACGTCCATGACTTCCCACAGCACCTTAACCACGTCAACTTCATTTGAGTTCGCACTCAGGTCATATTCGGCAAGCCTCGGATTCTTGAGGTCGAAGCGCAGGTCAGATACTTCAATCTTGTGAACATTGTCTTGAATTGCCATCGTTGGATCCTTGTCTGAGCGTCCTCAGACTCTCGTCTTCTCCGGGATTGCCGGAGCGGTGTGGTCAGCGAGTAGCACGTGGGACGGCGCAATCAGGAGTTCGTGGGCTTCTCGACGTTCCTGAAGACTATACTCCAAGGGTATGATGGATATTTCCGATGCCGCGTATAGATCTCTAATGAAGTCCGTATCGTCGTACGACATCACCCACTTGAATCCCCACTGCTCTTGAATGTAGCGTGCCAAATTTTCATGATCTCGGTCACGATAATATGCCATGTAAAGACGGTTGCCGTTCGAGTGATATGGAGGGTCGAGATAGCAGAAGGCGGACTTGCTTTCAGGTGCGGTTGGCAAACGCTCGGTTAGGAAGTCAAGAGCATCCATGTTCGTGACGTGGATTCTTTCCTTGCGCGTCCCGATTGCCAGAACACGCTCAGCCAGTCGCTCTCTGTAGAACCGCTCGCCAATCTTCCAGGTTCCGGCTTGGGCATAGCCGCCGATGGGCGCGGCGCCTGATATAACTCCCGACCGGTTACAGCGGTTCAGATAGAAGGTCGCGAAGCCAAGTTCGAAAGGCTTATGAATATCGGCGCGCTTATAGACCTCATGCTGCACTTTCCACTCCGCTACGCTTACTGGAACCGACATGACCTCTTCGGCAAACCGATCCGGTTCATCGAGGACGGCGCGCCAAAATGAGGTGATGTGAGGGTCTAAGTCGTTCAGATGAAGTTCCGAAACCACGCCTTCCCGGAGTAGACGCAGCGCTGCCCCCGCGCCGCCTGCGAATGGCTCGTAGTACGAGCAGCCGGAGAGGCCGTTCTTCGCAATGGTCCTGGCCAAGAAAGGTGCGAGCGACGCCTTTCCCCCCGGATACCTGAGCGGGCTGTCGAACCTCATAGCGGAGTGGCTCCCCAGGTTTTCCACATTCCACTATCCGCCCATCACATCCATGCCAATGGTGTGGACCTGACGGTTCAGATACTCCACCGCCTCTGCGAATCGCTCAGTTAATTCTTCCCTGTAATCTTTCCGCACGAACTCTTACCCCGTACTATCGAAAAATCGAAGACCTATCGCTATGCATCATATCAGAAAAGTAGAATTCATCGGCAGACTGCGCCAAAGGGCAAAGGCAGCCTCATTGGAGTCCGTCCGCGCGTGTGGCGCAAGCGCTCCCAGAGAAGGTTCTCGCTGCGGTGGGAGCGTCCGCTTGTCCTGGAAATAGGCGTGAAGGTCGAAGCTGTAGCCGAATGTCTTTCCCCCACTCCGTTCTATGCGGTTGCGCCTGTGTTACGCATCCACGCTTGACCCATGTGCGTGGTCGTCGATCTATTCCGGCATGCACGGATGGAAGCGTGTGCCGCCCGGCGCGATGACGCGCGCACGCATGTTGCCCCCGCTCCCTTGTGGGCAGGCGGCCGCGGCGCGTTCATTGCCTTGTGCGGCTGGAGCAAGGTCGTGGTGATTGGTATGAGAGAGTGGGAAGCTGTGGGGGGATGTAAGGTAGTGACGTGTGGTAAGGAAGTAGCGCGGCTAGTCGGATGACCGCATGGCAGCGAGGGCTTTCATGGCTTCCTCATCCGCCCAGCGAATCGTCTCTACCCCCTCTACTACGGTTTGCAGTTGTTTCGGAGTCAGTATATCCGCCAGCAACTGCAAGCGTTCGCGTTCATTCTGCCAGAAGACTTCAATTGCCGCTTGCCCTTCATCCGACAACCTGCAGATCACGACTCTCCGGTCGTCCGGATCCGAGATCCGATCCACCAACCCTTTCTCTACCAAGCGGTCCACCACGGTGGTGGTGGCGGAGAGCGCCCGGCCCAGGTAGACGGCGATGCTGCCCATGCGCAGGGGGCCCGTGTGCCCCAACATGACCAACGTCTTTATCTGGGGGATGGTCATGTCCAGACCCTCCCACTCGTCAAGGTGACGGGTGTGCAACTGAAGGTGCAGGTATTTCACCGCCTCTACCAGTCGCTCAATCAACTCCCCGCTGTTATCTTTCGGCACGACAATTCAACTCCTTACTAGCATACGCAGCATAAGACATTCTATGTTGTTCGCATCATAAGGGCAAGTGCAATCAATGCGAAGATAGACATTGTGGTTATCGCGGACGTACCCACAGCCTCGATGGGGCATGTCCGCGCGCGGCGAACGCTGCCAAGGCGGCTTGCCGCCGGAGGGCGCGGCGCAGGCGCGTCGCCGCGGCCGCGGGCGGCGCGCGTCGTAGGCGGATAGTTCTTGCCTTCCCGTTGCTCCCCGCGGCCATGGCCGCGCTACGCCAGCGCGCGGGCAATCCGCAGCGCCGCGTCCACCACCAGGTGTTCGGTCCGCGGTTGGTACGCGGCCGGCAGGTGGTAGAACTTGTGGGAGCGCGTCGGTTCGTAGCCGCCGTCGGCGTATGACGCCTCGGTGCAGACGTAGCCGATGGTATCGTTGGTGTACCCCAGCGTCCACGCCGCTTGTCCCACGTGGTCGGCCAGGAGCGCGGCCTCGATCTGCAGGCCGATTTCCAGGAAGACTTCCGCGCCCAAACCGACCATCCAAAGCCCGCCGATGCGGAAGACCTGAATGGGAAAGTCCACGCTGGTGGGCAGCGCGCCATCGCTCCGGAGGCGGGCCAGCATAGAGGCGGTCCAGAGTTGCATGTAGTTGTCGTTCTTTGCCCTTGCGCGCATGTCCGCGAGTTCCGCCGCAGTGGGCGGTTGCATTAGCGGCAGGGACACGAGTTCGTGCGCCGCGCCGATGGGATAGCCCACGACCATGGCGGCCTCGCGGGCAGCGCGGGCGGCAAGGGACCCGACGCCGCGTCCGTGGGTGTCGATCTCCTCGCCGGAGCAGGGATGAAAGCGCGTCCCGCCCGGCGCGATGACGCGCACGCGCTGGTTGCCGGCGCAGCCCTGCAAGAAGCCGACGACCGGCGCGCCCTGGTCGGCAAATTGCCGCTCAACTTCCTGTCTCGCTGCGGCCACGTAATCACCGTTCACCACCGGCATGCGGTAGGCGTAGCCGGTGGGATGGAACGCCCCTGAGAAGAGTATGGCGACAACCGTCCCATCCAGCCGCTCGAACCGCAGCGCGCGGATGCGCTGGTCCACGATGCCGTCGTAGTTCGGCGCGAGCTGGGCCTCGCCGCCCTCCATGCGCCGCCGGTTAATGGCAAAGTTGCCTTCGGCCGCGCCTACACGCATCGCCACCGGTTCCAGGGCCGCGTCGGCGCGGGTGACGGCGTCGGCCAGCGACTGCACCAACCCTTGGTAATACCCCTGATCGATCTCATCGGGCAGGGCCTGCAGAATGGCGGGGCCGAAATGGTTATGCGCGGCGTTGACGAGTACGTTGGCAGCGGGAATGGATGTTTGCTGTTGCACGCGGGCGCGCACCGCATTTACGAGCGGCGCATCGATGCCGAGCACGTCCAGTCCGACAATCGCGACTTTCCGCTCGCCGTCACTCAGCGCCACGGCGGTGGCGTAGAGGTCGTGCAGGACGCTCTCTACGCGCAGGTCTGCCCGGCTGGACTGAAAGGCGCTCCCCATAGGCGGCGTGATCGCCACCTTTGCCCCACCGGCCATCAGGTCCGTCGCCATCATCGCTCCTCAATTTGCTTGAACGCAGTGTACCTACAGCATAGCAGGCGGCGCGGCCTCTGGGCCTCTGTGTAGCCGCGCTCTATGCGTCGAAAGAGGCAACTCGATGCGTATGAAGGACCTATGCCAGGCCGGCCGCGGCCTCCCAGGCCGGATCCGCGGTGAAGCGCGCGTCGATGGGGGTGAAGTCGCGCGGATACGTCTCCAGATGGGCGGTCGGCGGCCGGTCCGGATCTCTGCTCACCGCCAGCCGGCCCTCTTTGAAGACATAGCGGACGTTGGCGTAGTTCACCACCGCCTGAATGTCGCTGGCGGGGTCGCCGTCCACCACAACCACGTCGGCCAGCTTGCCCTTTTCCAGCGTGCCGAGCTTGTCGTCGATATGCATCGCTTCGGCAGACCCCTTCGTCGCTACGCCGATGGCTTCCAGCGGGCTGAGTCCGCAGCCGACGAATTCCTGGAGTTCAAAGCCGCTATCCCAGATGTCCCAGGGCGGCGTGCTGGGACAATCGGTGCCCAGTCCCATCTTCACGCCCATCTGGTGAGCCAGGCGCACGCCCTCCCGGTGGACGGTGTGGGCCTCGCCCATCTTGCGCGTCTCCCACGGGCGGCCCGCGCCGTACTTGATCGCCATGTTCTGCCGGGAGGTGACGCGGAGCGTGGGCACGAAGAAGAGTTCGTTATCCAGAATCCCCTGGAGCGCCTTCTCATCGATGAGCGCGCCGTGGTGAATCTGGTCGCAGCCGGCCTGAATGGACATATCCAGACCCGGCTGCGTGTGGCAGTGCACCACCACGAGCCGCCCGACGCTGTGGGCCTCATCCACCAAAGCATCCAACTCTTCCTGGGTGTAGTCCAGCCACCAGGTCTCTTCGTCTTCCGCCCAGAAGCCGCCGCTGGCGGCCGTCTTGATGAAGTCAGCTTTGGCCTTAACCATCTCGCGCACGGCCTTGCGCACTTCCCACGGGCCGTCCGCCACCCGGCCGCGCACGTGGCCGTTGGTGCAGTCCACCACCGCGCCCACAATCAGCCGCGCGCACTCCGGGAACCAGCCGTCGGCAATCGCCTGGCGGCACTGCGTGGAGGCGGGCGGCATGGTGCCGGCCACGTGGGCGATGGTCGTGAAACCCGCCAGCAGCGACTTGCGCAGTTTCTGCAGCGCCTGGTACGGGCCGTTCAGGTGCACGTGCAGGTCCATCATGCCGGGCAGCAGGCTCCGGCCCGCGATGTCAATGACCTGGGCCTCCGGCGGGATATCCACGTCCGTACCCACGGCCTCGATACGGTCGCCCACAATGAGTAAGGCCCCATCCGCAACCGGCGGCCCGCCGTTGCCATCGATGATTTTGCCGTTGATAAGCGCTGTTATTGCCACAGTATGTGTCTCCTTGCCGCATGTGCATGCTACTTTCAATCCATTTGGAGAGTCTTCCGAGTTCGATGTGTATGGTCAGTGCCAAGCGTGCCTGTTCCGAGCCTGTTGCAGGGCAGTAGAAACCAGAACTACGTGTCCCTGTGAAACGTGCTAGCGAAGCTCTGTGTGCGTATCAGCCAATGGGTAACCCCAGATAATGTCGGTCGTCACGTCGAAGGTGAGAATGTGTCCGTCCGCAAAGGGAGTTACCAGTTCGCGGACGGCGGCATCGAAATCGGCGGCGGCTTGCGCGTCCATGCGCTGCCGTGAAAAGCCATTGCGCGCGTGGAACAACTCCACGTACTGAGCGACGGGCATCGTGTATTCCTGAGGCGCCGTGCGCTTGCGGCCGACCATTGCGAAGAGGCGCCGACGTTCAAGTTCGTTGAGAAGATTGTATGGCTGGAAATCCTTGTTCGTCGAGTATTCGGGGATAATCCGGTTGAGATCGTCTACCCAAGGCGCGGTAGCAATTCCGCGGCCGCCCACGATCGCCAGGTAGCCACGGTCGGAGAGGGCGCTGGCCATCCGCGGGATGACCGTGTACCAGTCCATCCAGTGGAGACTTGCGCCGGTTACAATGAGGCTGTAACGGGCAGCGTAGGCGAACTCCTCCGCGCTCTGGCAGACCCACCTGATGTTCGGCCGGTCGCCGCCGGCGCGAGCGCGGCCAACCTCGATCATGGCCGCCGACGGGTCCACGGCGTCGACGCGCTCCACCAGGGCCGCCAGCGGCCGCGCCACGTCCCCGGTCCCGCACCCCATGTCCAGCACAACGCGCGGTTCATCCTGTATCAGCCCGGCAAGCACCTGGCAGACCTCGGGCGCGTAGGGCGGATAGTTGACGTAAGCCGCGGCCACGCTCCGATCCTTGAACTGAGCGGCGTATTCCGGGCCGAGATGCGTGGGCTTAGGGATTGGCACATCTTGCCCCTTCAGGAGACCTTCACATTGCCCTTGCCAAAGCAAGCAAGTCCCCTCTCCCTCGACGGGAGAGGGTTAGGGTGAGGGTGAAAATACCGCAAAGTGTGCGACTCCTCTACCGTTTTCGCGCATCTTGAATCGAGTTAGCAACTATAGGGCGCAGCACAAGCAGAGAATCCCCTCACCCCGGCCCTCTCCCCGAGGAGAGGGAGTAAGACCTGCCCTCTGGTCGTAGTTGCGCTAAGGTCTCCTCAGTCGCGGAATGCCACTGGGCCTATGCGTCCGGAGTCTAGCATAGGCCCAGTGACCGTCGAGGCGCACTTCTGCACTAAGAGGCAAACAGGACTCCGTAATCGGTCCCGAATGAACCTCAACATTGCGGCTCTTGATTCCAACCGGTTTGTTGGAATTGCGGGGTAGTCCCTAGCTCATGTTGTCCGCCAGGTATTGGTTCCCGATCTCACCCGCGGTTCTGATGGCTTCCTGCGGCGTAACCTCGCCGCCGATTGCCTTGTACATCTCAGCCGAGACGAGCGGCATGATGGCGCGGATGTGCGGGTGCGGAATGTCGTAGTGCATGTTCTTGCTCTGCTCGATGAACGTCGGCATCCAGTCGTTGTACTTCTCGTCGACGAAGTCCACCTCGATGTCGCCGCGCACCGGCAGCAGGAACACGAGTTTGAGGAACGCCTTCACGTTCTCGGGCTTCAGGGTATGCGCCAGCAGTTGGATCGCCGCGTCGGACTGCGGGCTTATCGGCACCACCCAGCCGGAGAGCGAGCCAAAGCCAAGTTGCTTCTCCTTCTGCCAGGCGGGGCTGGCCGCGAGCCAGGGGATGTTGCCGTTGTCGAAGGGGCGCTTTACGTGGGTGGGCGTGCGCGCGTTGATCATGGCGCCGTAGCCTTCGAAGTACGGCGTGGTGCCCTCGGCGGCAATCTTCTTATTGAAGAGATCGGTCAGGAATTCCAGCGCGGCCAGACCGGGGTCTTCATCGAACGTCACCGTGCGGCCGTCCTCCGCAAAGAACTCGCCGCCGGCCTGCCAGAGCACCGGGTTGAACCACGAGTTGAGCGTGTTCTTGCTGGTCGTGATCGTCAGGCCGAACTGGTCGGAGCCGTCCGCGTTCTTCTTGGTCAGTTGTCTTGCGATTTCCGCCACGTCTTCCCACAGGGTGGGCGGCTCATTGATGCCGGCGTTCTCGAAGATGTCCTTGTTGTAGAGGGGAATGTTCACACTCTGCCGGTGCGGGAGGAAGTGCAGGACACCGTCGAAGGTGCCGGCCTCCACGATGCCGGGCAGATACGCGCCCAGATCGCCAAAGTCCCCCGCCTTGGCCGCGGGGCCGAGATCAGCCAGGAATCCCCGGTCGGCGTACATGGCGACAAAGTCGAGGAAGCCTTGCATGAGCGCCGGCGGCGCGCCGGCCGCCACCGCCGCCGGGAACTTCTCGCCGCGGAAATTGCCGGCCGGCTGGGACTGCACGACCACGGCGCCCGGATGCATTTCCTGAAACTCGTCCAGCACCACCCCCGGCAGGTATTGGGAGCGGTAGCCCCACACGTGAAAGACGCCGGTGATCCCCGCCGGTTCCTTTGGCGCCGCGTCCGCGTCGCCCGCCGGCGCTTCCGCCGCCGGCGCCGTCTGCACCTGTCCGCAGGCGGCGAGCACGGTCGCTCCCACGCCCAGACCAACTCCCGCCAGGATTTGCCGTCTACTCATGCGCGCCATAGTATGGCCTCCTAATGAATGACCACTACGCTATCGGGCAGGCTCGATCGGATCATCGCAAGCCGCTTGCCCTTAGCGAGGCGTACGCTTGCCGAAATCCGAAAGTCAGACTGCAAGCCTGGAAGCGACTCTGCCCGTAGTCACTAATTGCAACGAGTTCGAGACGCAATAACTCATCTCGCTCGTCAATGTTGGAAGTATAAGACTCCCCCTCACGCGCTGTCAAGAAGCGTGGACGACCGCAACCATTGGATGCCGGCTTGCCGTCACCGCAGTCCCAGAGAGACTCTTGAATCAACGCTCTCCTGTACGTGTGGTGTAATCCGTAGACGGAATCCCTGCTTCACGAGTCTGTGTTGACAGGCCACGCCATTCCTGTACGTATCGAGCAGTGCATTGGCGAGACTCCCTTGCGGCGCCGCACAGTGTGCCCGAAATCCAGTGTCAGTGCTCCATGACCCAAGTTGGCTTTGGAATTCGGTTTCCTTACCCGGCGCGTTCCGTTCGGATTGACGCACAAAGTGGCCCGCCGGAAGTGCAAGCCCAAGTCAACTGATTCCCCGGTCACTATTGTTGCTGAAAGTTGACGCATCGTTGTAGAATGTCATGAGCCGAATACTATCCTGCGAGACAGGGAAGCGACGGCAACGCCACCAGATAGGTCAAGTGAAGGGACACCCTGCGGCGGCAATTCCCTGTGAAGGGCCGGGTGGTAGCAGGGGTGGTGAACGCCAATGCCCAATTCCGAGCCGGTCCGCAGGCGATAGACCTGGGACTGTTGTTGAAGGGGGGTCAAAGCAGACGCCACCATGAAACGCGAGCACTCGTCGACTCCCGATTATACGATAGGCTACAGCGACGTAATTCTGGAGACTCAGACACGGGCGACGGCGGAAACCAACGCCGCGCACTTGCTCCCCTTTCTCAGTCCCGGCCTGCATCTGCTGGATTTTGGCTGCGGTCCGGGCAACATTTCGGTGGGCTTAGCCAAGGCCGTAGCGCCCGGCGAGATGCACGGCGTGGACATGAATGAATCCCTGATTGAGATGGCACGGTCTTTGGCCGCGGAGCGGGGGCAGGACAACGCCGTATTTCACGTTGGCGACGTAACCGACCTTCAGTTCGAGGACAACTTCTTCGATGTCGCTCACTGCCGCAGCGTACTCATGCACGTCCCGGACACGGCGGCCGCGCTGTCCGAAGTGAAACGCGTCCTGAAGCCCGGGGGCATCCTGGCCTGCCGTGAAATGATCTGCGAGTCGGCCTTCACGCATCCCGACTTCGGCATCTTGCGAAGGTCATGGGATATGTTCGAAGACCTGGTGCAGGCAGATGACGGGCATCCCCAAATGGGCAAGGATATGAAGAGCCATATCCTGAATGCCGGGTTTACCGATGTCCGCATGAACGCCTCCTTTAGCGTCTACAACACTCCCGAGGCGATCGGTAGCATCCACCGCTTGATCAACCGCTGGCTCTTGTCGTCTGAAGTCACGGAAGCGGCCTTCAAGTACGGGGCATCGTCGGAAAAGCTGGTCGACGATTTGAAAGTCGCCTATGATCGGTGGAAGGAGCATCCCGGCGCCTTATGCGCCTTTGCCTATGGAGAAGCCATAGCCACCAAGCCGTCCTCCTGACTGTCACGGCAACAGCCGCGCCTCACCCAATGCTCGGGGTTGGCAGCGGCTCCCCCCGACCTTTCCGGTAGCGACGAGTTCGCGCTGCAACAATACCTCTCGCTCGTCAGTGCGAGCGGTATGAGCCCTTTCTTACTGTCTGGAGTGTGGCCTAGCGCCACTATAGGATGCAGGGTTACCGCCGCCACAATCCAAGAGAGACCTTCTCCTGGAGCAGGTTCCTGTGGATTTGCCGCCAGTAGCCCCCGGAAGCGCGTTGACTCCCTCATGTCCCACGCGGTAGAGTATTATATTGACTTCCCTTGTGCTGTACCCATTACCACCACGTCACTGCAGGAAGGGTTAAGCGGTCATGATTGAATGGCTTGGTATCGAGCACCTCTTCGAGCTAACCGGCGCCGAAGCGCTGCTGGGCTTTCTCACCCCGTTGGCGCTCTTCGTTGCGTTCTTTTTGGTGCAACTCATCGTGCCGGGAAGGTGGGCGCCCGGCTACGTCGTCAATCCGGAGACCGGCGAACCGCGCACGTATAAGCTGAACGGTCTGCTGGTGTATATCATCGCGCTGGTTGTGTGGGCGCTTGAGCTCACCGGCATGCCGCGCGACTGGTTCTACCGCTCGGCGCTCTACGCGGTGGCCGGCGGCACGGTAGTTGTCACCATGCTCGCGCTCATTGCGGTGTTCAGCCAGCCGCGGGGCGAGGGAGAGAATCCCATCGCGGCCTTTTGGCTGGGGCGGACCCAGGAGATGTCGTTCTTCAAGGACCGCATCGACGTTAAGATGTACTTCTACGTGGTTGGCGGCACGATGCTGTCGCTGAATGCGCTCTCCGGCGCCGCGTACCACTACGAACGCTTTGGCGAGGACTTCAATCCGGGCGTCTTTCTCTTTGCGGCGTTCGTGACGTTCTACGTCGTGGACTACTTCATCTTCGAGCGCGTGCAACTCTACACGTACGATATTATCCATGAGAAGCTGGGCTTCAAGATTTTCTGGGGCGCTCTGATGGTCTACGGGTGGCTGTACATAATCCCGCTGTGGGGCATAGCCGCGCTTCCGCATCCCGGTTTTTCAACGGCGTGGACGTATGTCTGGCTGATCGCGGCGGTTGGGTTCTTCTGCCTCGGGTGGACGATTACGCGCGGCGCCAACATGCAGAAGTACTGCTTCAAGCGCTGGCCCGACCGCAAGTTTCTGGGAATTATCGAACCGACGCACATCGAGGCCGGCGATCGTAAGATCCTGACCAGCGGGTTCTGGCGCCCCGCCCGCCACTTCAACTACTTGGGCGAAGGGCTCCTCTCCTTTTCATACGGCCTGGCGTTCGGCTACTTCACCAATCCCTGGGCGTGGACGTACTTCGTCTTCATCGTGACGATCTTCACCCTGCGGCAGCGAGAAGACGAAGAAGCGTGCGAAGCGAAGTACGGCGCCGAAAAGTGGGCGGAATACCAAGCAAAGGTGAAGTACCGCATCATCCCCGGTATCTACTAGGCGTTGTGCTCTCACAGCAATGACTATTGCCCAACAGAAAGCGACATGCGGACATGCTTGAACGGCTTGGAATCGAGCACCTCTTCGAACTAACCGGAACGGAAGCGCTGCTGGGTTTTCTTACCCCCTTGGCGCTCCTCATCGTTTTCTTTCTGGCGCAACTCATCCTGCCGGGCAGGCGGGTGCCCGGTTACGTCACCGATCCGGCGACCGGCGAACCCCGCAGTTACAAGCTCAACGGCCTTCTTGTGTTTATCATCGCGCTGGTCGTGTGGGCGCTGGAGTTGACCGGCATGCCGCGCGACTGGTTCTACCGCTCGGCGCTCTATGCGGTGGCCGGCGGCACGGTGGTTGCCGCTGTCCTGGCAATCATCGGGGTATTCAGCCAACCCCAAGGCGAAGTGAAGAATCCCATTGCGGCCTTTTGGCACGGGCGGGCGCGGGAGTTGTCCTTCTTCAACAACCGCATCGACGTGAAGATGTACCTCTACGCCGTTGGCGGGACAATGTTGGCGCTCAACGCGCTCTCCGCCGCCGCGTATCACTACGAACGCTTTGGCGCGGACTCCAACCCGGGCGTTTTCCTCTTTGCGGCGTTCATGACGTTCTACATTGCGGACTACTTCATCTTCGAGCGCGTCCAGCTCTATACGTACGACCTGATGCACGAGAATCTGGGCTTCAAGCTGTTCTGGGGCGCTCCGGTAATCTGGGGATGGCTGTACGTTATGCCGATCTGGGGCATGGCCGCGTACCCGCGCCCGGAAATCTCGCCGCCGTGGACGTACGTCTTGCTCGGCGGCACGGCTGCGCTGCTCTGGCTCGGCTGGAGCATCTCACGCGGCGGGAATATGCAGAAGTACACCTTCAAGCGCTGGCCGAACCGCAAATTCCTGGGGTTTTTGGAACCTGAGTACATCGCGGCCGGCGACCGCAAGATTCTGTGCAACGGTTTCTGGGGCCCCGCGCGGCACTTCAACTACATGGGCGAGATGCTCATCGCCTTGGCCGTTGCCCTACTCTTCGGCCACTTCGCGAATCCCTGGGCGTGGACCTACTTCGTGTACATGACTACGTACGTCATCACGCACCAACGTGACGACGAAAAGGCGTGCATTGAGAAGTACGGCGCGGAAAAGTGGGCGGAGTACCAAGCGCGGGTGAAGTACCGCATCTTCCCCGGCATCTACTAGGCGGGCGACCCAAGCGGACTTCCAGCCAGTCTTCTATGTGTCTGCGTTTAGGTCGTCCAAGGCCCTGATGAGTTCCTTGGCCTCCTCAATACCCTCCCCAACCAAGACTCCGTCCAGATGCGCGTGATAGAAGTTGGCATGAAGGGCCTCGGTTGAGAGTAGCAAGCGCCGCCTCCGGCTGGCGTTTGCCGGGTCCAGGTTGATCAGCCGGTTGGCATTGTCGATCAGTTGCCTGTGCGACCCCAGCGGCCAATGCCGCTGGCGGGCAATGGAATTCACAAAGTGTGAAACCGCCCCCCATGCTTTCTCTGAGGCCTGCAGGAGGTCGCCCTGGTGCAATTCGTCCTCCGCCTGGTCCAGGAATTGCATGCTGATCTCTCGATGCTGCTCAGCCGTGGCCATGCTCACTCCCCTGCGTATGCCTTGGGCTCAGTGTATTCAATGAGTGAAAACTGTTCCTCGACTACTAAGAAGCGGACGGTTGTCTCGACGCCAAATACGTCTAGCAGTTGGAGGCATTGCCCTATCTCGAAGTGCGCGGCAGGCGTTGCGAGTTTCCCGTTTATGGCGATATTGTCGCCGTAGACATAGCCGTCTTTGTGTGGGGCGAGGCGTCCCTCGATGCCTGGGATGTAGCCTGTGCCGCGGGTAAAGAGCAGCGCCTTTCTATCATCCTTGGACGGCTCTAACTCCAAAGTGACGGCTTCCGCATTCCCCAGAACAAGGGATCTATGGAAGGGCAGGTGGCCTTCCGCGGCTATCAGTACCTTCATTTCCAGATCGACGCGGTACAAATCCAACCGGCACTTGCCGTTCGTGTCTGTCTGCCCGGTGAGGTATCTTCCATCAGGATAGGCTGTCAGCACTGCGGCCCTCTGGATACTCGCTCCGCCGCGCGTCTTTGCCCGGAATACTACGTCTGCCATGCCTCTTCCTATCGGTTGGCAATTGGCTTCGCATCAATGTCAACGGTAAGTCCATTATCTCACGCATCTGCAGTTAAATTCTAACAGAGGATTACATGAACGCCCCCCAAGGGCGCGCGTCGAGCGCCTGGCGGGCGTAGCGCAGGAAGTTGCCGCCGATGATCTGCCGGATTTCGTCGTCCGCGTGTCCCTTGCAGACGAGGCCCACGGTCCAGTAGGGCCAGTTCGTCCAGTCCAGCGGGCCGGGGCGCCAGCCGGGGAAGAAGGTGCGATCGGTGCCGACGGCAACGCGGTCGCCGCCGGCAAGCCCGATGGCGCGCTCCAGGTGGCGGTGCCAGGTATGGAAGGATTCCGGGCCTGTGCCCAGCATGTAGTCGATGGCGTAGATTGCCGTCAGCCCGCCCTGCGCGGCCACCGCTCGGATGAGGTCGTCGCTGGCGTTGCGGCTGACCGGTCTCGTCGGCGGCGTCGCGCCGCGGGCGTAGGGTTGGGCGAACACCTTATCCAGATAGCCCCGGTTCGTGGAATCATCGTAGACGGAACGGCAGCCCGTGTGGCTGAGCATCACCGGCGCATTCGAGGCTTCTATGATGTCGAACGACGATCGGTCGCCGCTGTGGGCCAGGTCCACCATGATGCCCAGTTCGTTCATGCGCCGCACCACCTGCTTGCCTAGCGGCGTCAGGCCGGTATCGCGCTCCTGCAAGTACGAACTGCAAAGGCCGTTATCTTGGATGTAGGTGAGTTGGGACATGCGCACGCCGAGGGCGTAGAAGAGGTCGAGGTTCTTCAGGGGATCATACGTTTCGGCAAAGCAGCCGACGCCGGCCAGGTGAAACAGCACGCTGGGCTTGCCGTCGCGGCGCGCTTGCTCGATGTCCGCAGGCTTGACGGCGCGCGCGAGGTCGCCGCGGCGATCGTAGACGAAGTTGATGCGCGCTAAGCGGTCCAGGGCCGCGGCAAAGGTGTTCTGCTCGGGACCGGCCACGTCCGAGACGCCCAGGTGTACCCCGGCGATCCGGTAGAGCGCGCGCGACTCCTCGATCCACTGCTCGTCGAAGGCCGATTCGAACGTCTTGCGTCGGAAGTGGATTGCGTCCAGGCGGCGCTGGCGCTCATCGGGGTACAGGTTTTGCTTGGCCAGTTCTGCGCGATGCGGTTCCAGGCCTTGCCGCAGCCGGTCGCCGACGATGCCGTGGGTCGAACTCATCTGCACGGAGCCTTGGACGTCGGCGACGAAACTGCTGTAGTGCAATTCCAAACCGCGTTCGACTTGCGCCGCGGTGGGTTTGAGTTCGTCGAGTATGGCCTGGTGGCCCGCCCGGATGCGCGCCAGGGTTTCGGGCCGCACGCGCAAGCCCCGTGCCCGTTCGAGCGGCGGCAAGCCGGACGGTTGCGCGGCGTCGTTCATGTCGGCATTCATGCGTGTTCCTTAGCGATAATTCAAGACATCGGTAGGGGCAACCCTTGTGGTTGCCCTATTGCCACTCGGCGGACGGCAAACCGCGTCTTGGACTCACCGGCGGTTGCCGCGCCATGATTCTTTCAACCCATCGGTAGGGGCAACCCTTGTGGTTGCCCTCTTGTCACCCCACGGACGGCGTGCCGCGTCTTCGCCAAAACCGCCATTGGAGGTCTTTGCATGACTCCGTCATTCCGGAGAAAGCCGGACTCCAGACCGCACTTACAACTAAAGATAGCTTAAGTTCAAGCCTTTTCACCCCCATCCCAACCTTCCCCCTCAATGGCTGACAGGGGTAGGCACCTGTCATTCCGAGCGGAGCGAGGAATCTAGGACCGACGTTTTTGCAGCGAAAGCCTTAGATTCCGCGCTCTTAGCGACTCTCCGCTGCGCTCCGCTCGGAATGACACGTGAAGTCGGATGTAGAATGCCTACCCCTGTCAGCCCTCAATGGGGAAGGGGCTATGCAAAGCTCTCCATCGGGGCCGGACTTGAAATCCTTACGGCGCGGCGCTCCCCCGGCGCTGTGGACGCGGCGCTGAGAACGGCGCCGCCCGCGCGGCCGGACGCTCGAGCACGATCCACCCCAGGCCATTGCGTACCCGCGCCCGTTCCCAGCCGGCTTGCAGGCCCAGCCGGTGCGCTTCCCGCGCGGTGTACGAGGCGGCAAGGGACGCCGACGGCTCGCCATTCTCGCAGAGCGCCAGGCCGTCGATGAACACCTGGCTCGCCTTGAACATGGTCCACAGCCAGGGGTGAATGTCGCGGCGCGTGTCGAAGACGATGATCCTGCCGGCCGGATGGGCAACGCGCCGCAACTCTTCCAGGGCGGCCACCGGGTCCTGCAAATGATGGAGCGCCAACGTGCTTACTACCAGGTCGAACGTGGCGTCGGCGAACGGCAGGACTTCGCCGCGCGCTTGGGCGAAACCCACGCGCGGTTCGCTCTGCGCGGCTTGGGCGTGGGCAACCGCGGTTACGGTCATCGGATGGGAGAGATCAACGCCGACGACCGCCGCGGCCGGCGCGCGGTCCGCGAGTTCCAGCGGAAACCAGCCCGGCCCGCAGCCCACGTCCAGGATGCGCCAGGGGGCGGCGGCGCTTGAGCCGGCCGCGGGCGCGGTGGCATAGCGCGCCAGGTAGCCCCGCATGACGCGCATGGGGAGCAGCGCCATGAAGCGGCTGTAGCGTGCTACCAGTTCGGGCGGCTCGATTGCCTCTTTGTGCGCGGCGCGCCGCGCGGGCGGGTCGCCGGCCCAGCGCCGCAGCCGGCGCGCGAGCGCGACGGCCACGACGAGAAGAAGCCCCAGTAAACCAAGCTGCCGTGCCTTCACGATAATCGTCCTTTCCGCTCCGTCTGCGCCAAGTTGGACGCAGGTTACAAACCTGCGCTACCGGAGGAGACCTTTGCTTACCTCCGTCATTCCGGCGGAAGCCGGAATCCAGGGCGCTGTTACAACCAAATAAAGCATAACGTCAATACTGTTCACCCCTATCCCAACCTTCCCCCTCAATGGGGAAGGGGTAATGCAAAGGCCTCCGGAGGGAACGCGCCCCGGCGGCGACGCAGGTTACAAACCTGCGCTACCAGAGTGAGCGCACGCCGGGGCGGACGCAGGTTACAAACCTGCGCTACCGGAGTGAGCGCGCCCCGGCGCCGACGCAGGTTGCAAGCCTGCTACCGGAATGAGCGTGCTACCGGGGAGGAGCGCGCTTCCCACTATGGTCAAGTATAGCCCGATAGAGTGCCATATAGCCCGATAGAGTCCAATATAGCCCGATAGGGTGCGCTATAGCCCGATAGGACTAGCTAGTGTCTGATGGCGTTAGCGAAAGCCTCTCTTGCCGGGCGGTGCGCATGGCTAGGTTTCGTCGTCCTGCGCGTTCAGCACGCGGACGTGGGCCTGGGCGGCCGCGGCGTGGGCCTGCGCGGTGAGCGGGCCGTTCGTCACCAGCACGCCGACCTTGTGCGCGTCGTCGCCCAGGATCGCAACCAGTTTCTCCACCTCCGCCGCGGGCGCCGGGGACTCAGACGCCACGCGCACGGCCAGGAAGCGTGAGCCGCGTTCAAGCGTGAGGGCAGCGGGGGTCTCGTCGTGCTCGTCGCTCAGGCGCGCGGCATAGCCCTGGCGGCGCAGTCCGCGCACCGCGCTTTCCAGCAGCGAGGCGCGCAGCGGCGGCTGGGACGTGCGCGCCACCGGTGTCAGCGCCTTCAGCAGGTCCTTGTGCATCCAGCGCTCTTGGGGCGTGGGGCCGATGCGCGCCGGTGGATTCTCCAAGAAGCGCTCCGCCCGGAAGTTCGCGCCGCAGTAGCACATGATGGCGAAGGCCAGCGGTATGCCGATCACGCTGCCCACCGCCGTGAAGAACGCCAGCCAGAGCCACAGGCCCTTGATGCGCATTCCGTTGGCCACGTACCAACCGCCGGTGAGCAGAAACGCCCCCCACTGCCACCCGGTCGGCGCCAGCGGCGTCCCGCCGTTTGCCGTGAACCAACGGCGGTAGGCGTCCGCGCGGAACGAGGCGGCGCAATAGGAGCCGAAGAACGACCAGAGCGCCAGCGCGGCCACGCCGGCCGGCAGCGCCGCGTCCGCCAAAGACGAATCGCGGGCAATGTAGAGCGCGTTCACGGCCGCCAGCGCAAGCACCAGGACTTGCGGTATGAGCAGCAGGCGTCCCTTGAACGCCATGCCCTGCCGCAGATACCAGAACGCGCCCAGGGCAAAGGCGGGCCAACTCCAGCCCGTGGGCGACAGGTCCGGCCAGGCGGGATACTCGACTGTGGATATCATTGGCACGGGGTTTTCAAGCCTTCCATCGCCTAGTTTGTGAATATTGTAACATTCAGGGCAAGCGGTGGAGAGCGCGGCGGTAAATTGACAAGAGAGCAAAGTAAAGCTACGGTAAAAGAGGCCGTTCGGCTGCCCCGCGCCCGGCGTGGTTGAGAGTTGCGGCGCTGTCAACTTTTGCATGTTGTAGTATGCCGCGCTGGCGCCATGCGGTGGAACGTGGTTCCCGTATAGCGTATCTGGATAGGGTTCGGCGGCGCCGCTCACCGGCGTTTTCTTATCAATCTCTTAGGAAAATTCCTGGAGCGTGATTGGCGGGAGAGCCGTTTTTCCCCGTAATAGCGCGCATCAATCGTTTTTTCAGAATCTTGACAGCAGCCGCTATTCTTAGATATTATGGAGATGCATGTGAAAATGCACACAAAGTAGGCGATGAGGGGTTTTGGGCGGTAACCGGATTGCCGGGCGGCGCGGACGCGCGCCGGGCGTGTGTGCGGCACGTGTTCGATTTTCGGGTACTATCGTTTAGTTTTCGCGGAGGTTCCGATGGAGGCAACAGTTCAAGTCCTTAACTGTGCACGCTGTGAGACCGACATAACCGGTCAGCGTGACGGTAAATCCAAGCGCGCCGGCCTGTGCGCCCGCTGCGGCCGAGCCGAGCGCCTCTCTACGTATTTCAAACGCTACTACCAGCGCAACAAGGACAAGATTCTGGAGAAGAACCGGCGCTGGGCGCGTGAGAACAAGGAGCGCGTGGCGGAACTGCGCCGCATCCGCTTGAGCAAGCAGCCGAAGAAGCCCAAGGAACCGAAGTTCTGCATCGATTGCGGCGCGGTGGTGCAGCGGGCGCTGCGCTGCCGCAAGTGCTACGTGCGCAATAAGTACCACACCGACGTGGAGTACCGCCGCAAGCGCCTGATCACCACCAAGCGCTGGGCGCAGAAGAAGCGGGAGGAAGCGCGCCTGAGCAGGACGGTCGAGTCCGCCGAGACCGCGGCGCAGCCGGTGGGGCGCTAGCCAAGCAGCGCTGCCGCCTGACTGCCAGCGCCGTTGGGCGCGGATACGAAAATGCTGAGAAGCCGCGGGCGTTTCCGCCCGCGGCTTCTTCTATGTCCTTACCGGTTCTTTAAGCAAATCGGAGGATAGTGCCATGCACGATCCTCTGGTGTGTTGCCGCGCGGCGATTGCCGCCGCCCCGGGCTTTGGTGGTTAGGTGGCGGTCCCGACCGGATTCGAACCGGCGATCTCAGCCTTGACAGGGCCGTGTGTTAGGCCAACTACACCACGGGACCAATGCGTTCTCTATAACGCGGAGAACAATCGCGGTGGGCCGGGGAGGATTCGAACCTCCGTAGCCATTACGGCGCCAGATTTACAGTCTGGTGGTTTTGACCGCTCGCCCACCGACCCATAAATCAGGCAGCAAGCAGGTATGCGCTTCCCTTAATCCCAGTATAGCAGCCAATACCCCCCGTTGTCACCCCCTTTCGCGCCGGGTTCGGCAACCAGAATGCACCCCGGTTCGGCAACCACGTTGGGCAACCACAAGGGTTGCCCCTACGGGTGGGATGGGGATGGCGTCTTTCAACGGCACGACGACAGCCATGCTTGGTACGCATCGCGGAGAGCCTGCGTCAGCGGCCCGGGTTGGCCGCCGCCGATTGGCCGGCCGTCTATCGCGCAGACCGGCATGATGCCCATCAGGGCGTTGGTGAGGAAGAGTTCGTCGGATTCATGCAGGTCCGTCTCGCTTAGCGGCGCGGCGGCGACCGGACGGTGAAGTTGCGGCGCCAGTTCCGCGCGCACCAGGGCGCGCACCGTGCCCGGCAGCGCGCCGGCCGCCACTGGCGGCGTGCGCAAGCGGCCGGCCCGCACGCTGAAGACATTGGCGGTGGTCGCGCACGCCGCGCCGTCCCGCGTGTTCAGCAGCAGCGCCTCGTCCGCGCCGCGTTCCGCCGCTTCCTGGCGCGCGATGACGTTATCCAGGTAGCACAGCGACTTGACGCGGGCGAGGGGCGAGCGCTCGTTGCGGCGCACCCGGCGGCTGACGATCACCCACATCCCGTCGCGGTAGAGGTGTTCCGGGTAGGGCATGAACGGCGTGGCGCGAATCAGGAGCGTAGGCACGGCATCGGCGGGGGGCGGCAGGCCGCGCGCGGCGGGCGCGAAACCCCGGGTGACGGTGAGGCGCACGGTCGCCTCGCGCAGATTATTGGCGCGCAGGGTCTGTTCCACCGCCGCGTGTAAGTCGTCTGCCGTCCAGGGCAGGGCGAGGCCGATGGCGCCCGCGCCGTGTTGCAGGCGCTCCCAGTGCCGCCGCCATTGCAGGATGCGGCCGCCCGTGACGCGCATGGTCTCGAAGATGCCGTCGCCGAGCAGCAGGCCGCGGTCGAGCGCCGAGACCGCGCCGGAGCGCTCCGGCGCGAGGCGTCCGTTTACGTAGCAGACCGGTTCGCCGCCGGTAGATGTATTCGCCATCGTAATGGTCAACCAGTTTCAGGTCGTGCCGCCATTCCCGGGAAAACGTCAAACCATCCCCGTAGGGGCGGTTCGCGAACCGCCCCAATCGTTGCAAACATGATGGCACAAGCGGAAATTCGGAGGCGGGGGACAAGCCCCCGCGCTACGGGTGTGTGGAGGCGGCGCTTTCCAGCGCCTGTTGCGCGGCCTGGGCTTTCACCAGGGTTTCCTCATACTCGGCTGCCGGCTCGGAATCGGCCACCACCGCGCCGCCAACTTGGGCGTAGAGGCGGTCGCGGGTGAGCACGACCGTGCGGATCACGATGCTGGTATCCATCGCGCCGTCGAACCCAATGTAGCCGAGCGCGCCGCAGTAGAAGCCGCGCCGCGCCGGTTCCAGTTCCTCGATGATCTCCATCGCCCGGATCTTGGGGCAGCCGGTCACCGAGCCGCCGGGAAACGCGGCTTCCAGGGCGGACACGGCGTCGGCATCCGGGCGCAGTTCGCCCGTAACCGCGCTGACCAGTTGCCAAACGTTGCTGTAGCCCTCGATCTGCCAGAGCGCGGGTACGCGGATGGAGCCAAGCCGGCAGACTTTCCCCAGGTCATTGCGCAGCAGGTCTACGATCATCAGGTTTTCGGCGCGGTCTTTTTCGCTGGCTTGCAACTCCCGCGCCAGCGCGGTGTCCTGAGCGGCAGTGTGTCCGCGCGGGCGGGTGCCCTTGATGGGGCGCGTCTCCACCGCGCCATGGCGCACCCGGAGAAACCGCTCCGGCGAGGCGGACACGACCCACGCGCCGCCCAGGTCGAGATACGCCCCAAACGGCACCGGACTTTCCTGCCGCAGACGCCGGTAGAGCGTCCAGGGCGAGCCTTCCCAGCTGGCGCTGAAGCGCTGCGAGAGGTTCACCTGATAGACGTCGCCGGCCGCGATGTAGGCCTGTGCGCGCCGCACCATGTCCAGGTACCGGGCGCGCGTCACGTTGGCATCCAGCGGGCTCGTAAGGCGGAAGTCCGCAAGCGCGTCCTCGCGCTCGCCGTTGCGCGCCTGCCAGGCGGTCAGGATGTCGGTGATTTGCGCCTGCCGCGCGGCTGCTGCTGCGTCCGCGCGCTCCGGCAGGCCGGTGGTCACCAGCCAGGAGGTATGCGTGTGGTGGTCGTGCGCCAGCGCCCAGTCGTAGAATCCCAGGCTCATTTCGGGGGTAGGCACGTCCCGGGGCGCGTACGACGGCAGGACTTCAAGCTGGCGCCCCAGGTCGTAGCCAAAGACGCCAAGCGCGCCACCTTGAAAAGGCGGGCCTTCCGGCGCGGACGGCTGCGCGTACTCCGCTAGCAGGCCGCGCAGCGCCGCGAAAGGCTGGCCGTACCGCGTTTCGCTTGGCGGATTCCGGTCGCGCCAGCGCAGGGTGACGCGGTCGCCCGTGCTCTCGACCCGCAGAAAAGGATCCGCCGTGAGATACGAGTAGCGCCCCTGCGCGCCCGTTTGGCTGCTCTCCAGCAGGGCGAGACCCGGCAGGTGGCCGAACGCCGGCGCCGCGTCATGGGGCGTTATGGCTTCGGGCAACCGCCGCACCCGCGCCGCCCGTGTCCCGCCGGTCACCGCGCTTCGCATTCGCCTCGGCCCCTCTTCCTGGTGGAAACCTTATGCGTAACCGGGCCCGGCAGGCGGGAAGCCTCCCTTTCCCTCGAAAAGTCTTCCTCTCACTTGGGAGAGTCTCCCTCTCTTGGGAAAGCCTCCCTCTCACCCGGCTGACAGGGGTAGGTAAGTGTCATTCCGAGCGGAGCGAGGAATCTAGAATAGACATTCTTGCAGCGAAAGCCTTAGATTCCTCTCTCCGCTGCGCTCCGCTCGGAATGACACGTGAAGTCGGATGTAGAATGCCTACCCCTGTCAGCTCTCACCCGGGAAGTCTCCCTCTCCCTGGGGGAGAGGGCCGGGGTGAGGGGGATCTTCGCCGGTTCCGCCCCGTTTGGCAAGACGTGGGTATGGGTTGCCGGGAAATCTCCCCTCACCCTCTCCCCCAGGAGACCTTTGCATAACTCTGTCATTCCGGTGAAAACCGGAATCCAGAGGCGCCTTTACCCTTTTGAATTGCTTGCCGTCAAGCCTTTTCACCCCCATCCCGGCCTTCCCCCTCAATGGGGAAGGGGTTATGCAAAGGTCTCCCCAAGGAAAAAGGTCTCCCCGGGGAGAGGGGATAAGAGGCGCGCTCAGTCATTCTCGCCGGTGTCGGCGCTGAACTCGCTCTGCTTGAAGAGTTGCACGCCGAGGTATGCGCTCCAGGCTACCCAGAGGAAGTAGCACGCGCGCGTGACCGTCACCATGGAGTCGTACAGGCCGGGATCGCTGATGCCCACGACCTGGCTCGCGATAGCGATTACGGAAACGACCGTGATTGCCAGCGCCACCGGTCTGCCGTAGCCTTCGCGGGTGGGCAGGCCGAGGCTCAGCAGCAGGAAGCCCAGGGCAACCGCTAGGCCCGCAATCAGGCCCATGCTGAACTGCACGGCGAAGATCGCGGTGGCGGGCTGGGCGGTCTCGTGCGTCATGCCGAGTTCCAGGCCCTGCATCAGAATCCAGCCAAAGACGCCGACCGTGAGCATCAGATAGCCGAAGTGCGCCGACACTCTGCCGATGCCGCCGCCTCTGACGCCTCCCAGCAGAATGTGATAGCCGAAGAGCGTCAAGGTCAGGCACGCGGCCACGATGAGCGACGTGAAGTTGGCGAGCGCGCGGTTCTCCACCAGGGCCGCGATCGAGCCCGCGGCGTCGCTGGCCTCGGCGCTGGCGATGAGCATGCCGCCCGGCTGGAAGAGAAAGGCGACCACGGTCACCACCGGCCCGACAATCAGCGCAAAACCCGCAAGCCCGTTTATGCTCCGTATTCTCATGGCTAACCTCCTTGCAGCAGTAGCCCCATGTTCGCGACCTCGTGGGTATGATACCACCATCCGCGATATTAGGCAGCTAGACAACTATCCCAGATCGTCTACGGTCCGCAGCCTCTTGCGCGCAACGCGGCGGACGAGCCGCAGCGCGCTGCGGCGCGACAAACCGTTACGCGCGTCCGTCCAGCGCCGCCGCGGCCGGATGCCCGGCGCGCAACGCGCGGCTGGCATCCGGGATGCGCTGCCACGTCTCTTGCGCTGATTCCCGTTCGCCCGCCAGGATTTGGGCGTAGGCCAGGTTTGCCAGCGCGTCCCAGCGGTTGCGGGGCTGCCAGAGGGCGAGCGCGTGACGCTCCCGTGGAGACGGCGGCGGCGTGGCGGTCATTTCCACCACCCGGTAGAGCGGCTTGCCAAAGAGCGTGTAGGGCCGGCCGCCGCAGACGGCCAGCGCCTCTGAGCCGTCCGCCGCTTTCACCACGCCGAGAAAGCGCCCCGCCGTCCAGGTCGCGCTGCCGATCAGGACGGCGTAGAGCAGCAGCGCGCCGCCCACCGGCGCCAGGTGGAACGATGGGAACGAGGCCACCGCGACGCCGCTGACCGCCGCCAGGACGCCGGCCGCCCAGAAGAGCCACACCACGCGCAGCCGGCCGATGCCCAGCATCTCGAAGTGGTGGTGCAGCGGCGTGGCCGTGAACGGCAGGGGAAACTCGGTATGGGGCACGAAGTGGCTTGTGCCGGCGTAGCGCCGCAGGCGCAGGAAGCGGCGGCAGAAGGGCGTGACCACTTTGGCCTGCACGAAGCCGGAACCGCCGTCCAGCAGAAAGACGCCGCCGATGAAGAGCCAGACCGCGTCCGAGCCGCTGAAGAGCGCCAGGGCGGCGAACGCGCCGCCCAACGCCACCGCGCCGCTATCGCCCAGGTAGATGCGCGCCCGCCGCCGCACGCTGCCGGTGGATGACCAGCCGGAGGGTTGGTTGAGGAGCAGCAGTCCGATGCTGCCGCCCAGGAGGGCCGCGCCGAAGGCAAGCAACGCGCCGTCGGCCGCGCGAATGAAGAGCGCGACCACCATGCCGCCGCCGGCGATTGTCGCCATGCCCGCGGTCAGGCCGTCGATGCCGTCGCTCACGGCCACCGAGAAGGCCGTGCCGAAGGTGAGCGCGAAGAGCCAGCAGAGGGTCAAGCCAAGACCCAGGCCGCCGGCCAGGTTGAGGGCTAGCAGCACTCTGCCGCCCTGGGCGGCGGCCTGCCCGAAGCCGCCCGGCCACCAGTAGAGCGCCGCCACGGTCGCCAAGGCGGCGCCGGCGTGGCCGAGCAGGTAGGCGCGCTCGCCGATGCCGCTGCCCCGCCGCCACTTGAGCCAGTCGTCGATGAAGCCCAGCCCGAAGAAGAGCGTGGTCAGCGCGATGAGCGGCAGCATGGGTACGCTCACCTCGCCCCGCGCGAGCCACCAGACGCCGCCGACGCACCAGAGCGCCACGACCAGCGCGATGCCGCCGACGTTGGGCAGGCGCAGGCTGGGCAGGTCTTCGTGGTCTTTGCTCTGCACCACCGGCTTGACGTGGCGGGAGGTGAAGCCGGGAAAGAGGCGGCGCAAGGCCGCGCTCAGCAGCAGCGTCAGCCCGGCGGCGCCGCCCAGCGCCAGTATCGCCGTGAGTACGTTCATGCAACGCGACTGCTAGTCCAATTGCTGCCAGATCCGGCGCACGAAGGCGATGGCCTCGCGGGTTTCCTCCACGCGGTTCTCGCCGGCCTCGCGCTCGATGCAGTGGTAGCCCGTGAAGCCGATGTCCCGGTACGACTTCAGGTAGCGCGGCCAGTCGATCCAGCCCTGGCCTACGGGTGTTTCATGGCGGCCGGAGTCGTCCTTCACGGCGGAATCCTTGATGTGGGTATGGATGATGTGGTCCCGCAGGATGTAGACCGCTTCATGGGGATCGGACTCGGCAAACGCTTCCGCGCGGTCGTAGGGGCGGCCCTCCTGTTTGGCAATGCGCGCCGCCCACGTGATGAAGTTGGCCGGGTCGAGGTTTATCTTGATGCCATTGGTGTCGATTGAGTTAATGAGATCCAGCAGCACGGACGCGGGCTCAGGGCCGGTTTCGATACCGAAGTACATGCCCGTTTGCTCCGCATGCGTGCCAACGGCTTCCATGGCTTCACGGAAGACCTGCCACCGGGGCGCATTGGCGTCTTTGGGTACGATGCCGATGTGGCTGGTGAGCGCCGGGGCGCCGAGAGCGCGGGTGTGGTCGAGCAGGCGCCTGGTTTGGTCCAACCGCTCAGCCATCGTGTCGGCATCTCCAAAGTCGTCCAGGCCGCCGTCGGTTGCCGAAATCACCATGCCCAAGTCTGACACGCGCTGCTGCACTTCCTTGATTCCCGCCGCATCGAGCTCCTCGGGACTGTACTCGCCGTGTCCAACCGTCAACTGCACGCTGTCGGACCCAATCTCCGCCGCCGTTTCCAGGCCCGCCGGCCCCGGCGTGTGTAAGCAAATGAGCCGCACGCCTACTTTGATGTCTGCCATGGCAATTCCTTTCTTCAAAGACTACGCGCCGTCTCCACATTGACCGCAATCGAACAAATCGACCACTAACATAAAGGTAGAGCGCCGGCCGCTGTTTTCACCATGGAGGGAGAACGACTACCTGCGTCATTCCCGGCCACACTGTCCGTCATAAAGGTGAGCACAAGCAAGGCGGGCTCCGTCATTCCGGCGCAAGCCGGAATCCATCTTTGCCGCGCGCGCCCTGGATTCCGGCTTGCGCCGGAATGACGGTAAGGCAACGAGAATGACAGCAAACGATCAGTGACACCGGAATAACGCGCTATGTCGGAATGACACACCGTGCCAAAACGGCCTTCTGCGCACTCTTCATTGCGCAAGTATGATACCACGCCCACCGCGGTCTCACGCCAGCAGCGCGCGCGTTTGCTCCTCCATGTACTCCAGCGCCCGGGGCAGCATCACCTGACCCCGAATCGCGGCTTGCAGCGTCTCGGCGCAGACTTCCTCCACTCGCGGGTACGCGCCGAACTGCGGAAAGGTCAGCATGTGGTTTTGGATAGTCTCTTCCAGAAGCGCCAGGCGCTGCGCGTGCACGGTGTCGGGAGGCGTTTCGTTGCGGAGGCGCGCCATCACCGCGCTTCGCGGGACGATTGCCCCGTGCCGCGCCTCCAGGTATTGGCTCTCCGGAGAGGTGAGGAAGCGCACCAACGCCAGCGCGCCCGCCAGATCCTTCACCGACGCGGGAACGGCAAACGAGTGGCCGCCCGCGTAGACGGCGCGCGCGCCGACCGGCCCCAGCGGATAGAGCGCCGCGCCGAATGTGTCCGCCACCGCGCTGGTGTGCGGGTCGATCAGCAGGCCGTAGTAGGCGGGCCAATCGGCGGCCAGGGCGCACTTGCCGTCGCGGAAGAGTTGCGAGACTTCGTCGAAATAGGTTGCCGCCAGGTCGCGCGGCGTGAGGCCCTGCTGGTAGAGGTCGGCCAGGAAACCCAGCGCCCACCGGCCGGCGGACGTATTGAAAGCGGGTTCGAGCCGCTCGTCGAACAGAACACCGCCCGCCATCGCCGCCAACTCGAAGAACGTGCCGAACAAGCCCGACGAATGGCCGGGAAAGGCAAAGCCAAAAAGGTCCGGTGGACGGGTGAAGAACGTGGCGACGTCCCGCAACTCGTCCCACGTCCGCGGTACGAGCAGCGGCCGGCCGTACTGGCGCTGAAAGCGCTCCTGTTCCGCCGGGTCTTCCAGCAGGTCGCGGCGGTAGAAGAGCAGGCGGGCGTCCACGTTGCGCGGGACTTGCAGCAGCGCGCCCTCGACCCGCGCGAGCTTGAGCAACGCGGGCGAGTAATCCGCAAGCTCGGCCTCGGAGAAGTGCGCATCGAGCGGCAGCAGCCACGCTTGTTGCGCCGGGGCGTACTTGACGTGCGTTGAAATAACGTCGTAGCGGGCCGCGCCGCCGCCGTACACCTCGTCTATGTGCGCGTTCAAGGCCGGATGCGGCAGTTGCTCACGCACGTTGACCGTGTAGCCGGTCTCGCGCTCGAATTGCGGCAGGCGCTCGTAGAGCGTGTCGTACTGCGGCCCGCCGATGAAGGCGGCGTCGAGTTGCTTGCGGGTCATGAGTCTGCCTGGCGCGGCCCTAGAGCGGCTGGCCGGCCACGCCGACGTCCAGCCGGTAGACCGCGCCGGTCTCGGTTTCCGTCACGTAGAGCGAGTCTTCCCAGAAGGCCACGTTGGTGGGATTCTTGCCGGGCGTCGGCAGTTCCGCAATCACCTCGCCGGTGGGCGCAATCACGGCTATCGCGCCTTTGCCGTAGTGGGCGACGTAGAGGTTGCCGTCCGCGCCAAAGTCCATGCCGTCGGGCCCCACGCCGCCTTCCATCTGGGCGAAGAGGCTGCGCTGGTTGGCGCTGCCGTCCGGCTTTAGCGAAAAGGCGTGGATGCGGCGGGTGAAGGTCTCCGCCACGTAGAGCGTCGTTTCATCGGCGGAGAGGCAGATGCCGTTGGGGAAGGCCAGGCCCACGGCAAAGACCGAAATCGCGCCGTCCGCGCCCACGCGGAAGACGCGCCCCACCGGCTTCTCCAGGGTGGAGCCTTTGGGATCGGTGAAGTAGCAGTTGCCGCAGCTATCGAGAATGAGGTCGTTGGGGCCGCGAAAGGGCTTGTTGTTGAACGACTCCGCCACCACCGACCACGTGCCGTCCGGGGCAAGGTCGAGGATTTGCGCCAGGCCGTTCTCCGCCACGATCAGGTGGCCGTCCTGGCGCAGGCGCGAGCCGCACGGCACGCCGCCGGTCTCGGCAAAGATTTCCACGTGCCCATCCTGGGTTACTTTGCTGATGCGCCCGGCGTCGCACTCCATGACGTAGAGATTGCCGTCGCGGTCGAATGAAGGGCCTTCGGGAAAGCCAAAGCCGTCGGCAATCAGCACGGGACTGGCGTCGGTATTCATGCGCAAGCGTCCTTTCTCTGCGCCGGCTTTATCGAAGACAGCGAAAGCGCGCGCGTCGGCACGCGGGTATCAGCGCAACCGCGCGGCGGGCTACTCCGCGGCATCGCCGCTCTGTGCTTTAGGCGTTTTGTCAACCGCCCCCGGCCCCAGCGGACGGGAGAGGTCGTAGTCCATGAGTTCCGGATGGCGTTGCAGAAACTCTTGCGCGCGCGTGCCGCCCAGGCCCTTGAAGCCGAGCAGGAAGCCGCCGTCTATGAGCAAGGTGTGGCCGGTAACGAATCGCGCCTCCGCCGAGCAGAGATAGAGCGCCCCCTGCGCGATGTCCTCGGCGCGCCCAACGGTGGGCAGGATGTTCCAGAGAATGTTGCGCTCGCGCCAGGTCGGATCGCCGGCGTTCTCTTCCCGCATCTCGTCAGACGGAATGGCGCCCGGGGCGATCGCGTTGACGCGGATGCCGTCCGCGCCCAAGTCAAGCGCCATCTGCTTGGTAAGCTGGATGAGCGCTGCCTTGGCGGTCTCGTACGTGGGGTAGCCGGGGCTTACCTGGAAGCCGTGCACCGAGCTAAGGTTGAGAATCGCGCCGCCGCCCGCCGCGCGCATGTGGGGCACGGCGTACTTGCTCGCCAGAAACGGCGCTTTGAGCAGCACGGCAAAGCTGGCGTCCCAGTCTTCCTCGCTCAGTTCTTCAATCGAACCGCGCCGTTCCCAATGCGCGTTGTTTACCAGAATGGTGACGCCGCCGTATCTTTCGACGGCCGCCTCCACCATGCCGCGATTGCCGTCCAGCGTGCCCACGTCGGCATGGAAGAAGGACGCCTCACCGCCGCTCTGGCGGATCGACGCCGCCACCGCCTCGCCGGCTTCGTCTTGGATGTCGGCAATCAGGACGCGCGCGCCCTCGGCGGCGAAACGCCTTGCGATGGCGCGGCCGATGTTGTGCGCGGCGCCGGTGACGATGGCTGTTTGTTGGCTCAGTCGCATGGGTGGGCGCGGGTTCCTCGCTTTGGGGACTGGCGGCAGGCTGTTCAGGCTGCCCATGCCGGGCTGTACCTATTTGACCAAATAGGCGGCGTTTTGTCTACTTGGCGGTTCTTGCCCGTCGCGCGGCGTCCGGCGCTCCCTCGGCAGCGTGGGGACGCGGCCCACCTCGGGCACGGGCCTACCGGCCGGCGGCAGGCGCAACCAAATTCCCGAACTACCTGCTACAATCAAGCGCAGGAACAGCGCGGGCCGCCGGCGGTGGCGGCTGCCATTGCGCGTTCCTCTCCAGGTAACGCTAGGAACAGGGCGCCATTGACGCGCTCATGCAAAGGGGAAAAGGAAAAGCAACATGGCTGAACAACAAGCGGACGCCAGCGCGGACATCGGTGTCATTGGCATGGCGGTGATGGGGCAGAACCTGGCCTTGAACATCGAGAGCAAAGGCTTCACCGTGGCCGTCTTCAACCGGACGACCTCGCGCACGGAGGCCTTCATGGAAGAGCGGGCGCACGGCAAGAACGTGGTGGGCGCGCTGACGCTGGAGGATTTCGTGGCGGCGCTGAAGCCGCCGCGCAAGGCGATGCTCATGGTGCAGGCCGGCGCGGGTACGGACGCGGTGATCGACGCCTTGCTGCCGCTGCTCGACCCCGGCGACCTCATCATCGACGGCGGCAATTCGTTCTACGACGATACCGAACGGCGTGCCGCCCACGTGGAGGCGGAGGGACGGGGCTACATCGGCACCGGCGTGAGCGGCGGCGAGTACGGCGCACTGCACGGGCCTTCCATCATGCCCGGCGGCACCGAGGCGGCCTATGCCGCGGTGGAGCCGATCTTCACCAAGATCGCGGCGCAGGTGGACGACGGCCCCTGCTGCGCCTACCTGGGCCCGGGCTCGGCGGGGCACTACGTCAAGATGGTGCACAACGGCATCGAGTACGGCATCATGCAGGTGCTGGCCGAGGCCTTCGACCTGATGCGGCGCGGCCTGGGCATGACCGTGCCGGAAATCCAGGAAGTGGTTGCCGGATGGAACGCCGGGGAACTGCAATCGTTCCTGGTGGAGATCACCGCCGACATCCTGACGCGCAAAGACCCGGATACCGACAAGTTCGTGGTCGATATCATCCAGGACAGCGCGGCGCAGAAGGGCACGGGCAAGTGGACCTCCCAGAGCGCGCTGGACCACGGCATCCCCATTCCCACCATCACCGCCGCTACCGAAGCGCGGATACTCTCCAGTTTCAAGGAAATCCGCGAGCAAGCCGACGGCATCCTGCACGGCGCGTCGCCGCGCTTCGACGGTTCACGGGAAGAATTGCTGCCCGCCTTGCAAGACGCCGTGTATCTTTCCGCGGTTTCCGCTTACGCGCAGGGCATGCATCTGCTCACGGCGGCATCCGCCGAACGGAACTACAATCTGGACTTCGCCACCGTTGCGCGCATCTGGAAAGGCGGCTGCATCATCCGCTCGCTGCTGCTGGAGCCAATCAAGCAGGCGTTCGCGGCTGATCCGGCGCTGCCCAATCTGATGCTGGCGGAACCGTTCGCCACCGACGTGCGGCAGCGCGCGCCGGGCCTGCGCCGCATCGTGGCGGCGGCCGTCTCCCAGGGCCTGCCCATCCCGGCCATGAGCGCCGCGCTGAACTACATCGAGGGCTACCGCACGGCGCGTTTACCCGCCAATCTTGTGCAGGCCCAGCGCGACTACTTCGGCGCGCACACGTACCAGCGCGTGGACAAAGACGGCGCGTTCCACACCGAGTGGCAGGATATTCACAACATCTAGGGTGTTGTTAGGGCGCTGTTAAGCCGCTGTTAAGCCGCTGTCAGGGCGCTTCACCAAAGACGTCCAGGAGCCGTTGCCGCCGGTAGGCGAAGATGCGCTCCACGTCGCGGCCGATGAGGAGGGCGTTGGTGAGCGCGCCGCCCAGCAGGGCGTACTCCACGTTGTCCGTTGCCAGGGTGCCGCCATCCCGCTCCGCGAAGGTGTGCTCGTGCACCCAGCGGCGGTAAGGACCTTTGATCTGGCTGTCCACGAACCGGTGCGGCGGCTCCCAGGTCAGAATCTCGGTGCGCCAGCGCAGGGGAAAGCCGCGGTAGCGCAGGCGGTAGTCGAGGCGGGCGCCGGCGGCCATGGCGATTGGCAAGGGCGTGAGAATGCGGAAGCGCAGCCAGGGCGGCGTGAGGGTCTCCAGGTTGGCCGCGTCCGCGAAGAAGGAGAATACGCGGTCTGCCGGCTGCGGCAGCCAGAGAGTCGTTTCAAGGGTGAATACGCGCATATAACCCGTGGCATTCAGTGAATTCGCGGCAGCGTTCCTCGAATTTTCCGGTCAGGCGAGGCCGCCCGCGCATAGGCGTGCCAACGAGGCGGGGGACAAGCCCCCGCGCTACGTTGATGCGACTCTACCATGACGGGGTAGGGGCACGACACGTCGTGCCCCTACCCCGTCATGGTCGTGCTCCTACGTCCTTGTTGCCACGACTGCGGTTGATGCGGCAGCGTTTGGCTAACTATGGATTCATCTCCAGCAGCCAGATGGCGTAGTCCTCAGCCGAGACGAACGCTACGCGCGTGCCGTCCGGGGACAGCGCCCAATCGCCGTTGGCGATGAAGAGCGGCGTCTGGGCCGGGTCGGTAAGGCGGGCGCGTTCGCCGGTAGCCACGTCCAGCTTCCACACGCTGAAGCCTTCGTCCGGTGTGCGGCGCGGCGGCACGTAGATGAGCGTGGCGGGCTCACCGCCGACCCAGCCGTACGTACCCGCGAAATTCAGCCGCCGTTGCGCGCCCGTGTCCACGTGCAGCGCCCAAGTGGTGTTGCGATACGGGTCTTGCTCGAACAGCGCGAGAAACACCACCCACGCGCCATCGGGCGAAAGCGAGATGTTGCGCAGGCGCGCGGCGGCGGCCAGATGCTCCAGCGCGCCGGTTGCCGCGTCCATTTCCCAAAGCGACGGGCGCTCAGTGTAGGGATCCTGCCTGCCGAACAGCAGCAGCCGTGACGAATCCGGGAACCATTCCACAACGCCGCCGCCGTAGAGCGTCACCAGTTGGCGCGGCTCGGCGCCGTCCAGCGCCGCCACCATGATCGGGGCCAGGCGGCGGCTGAAGGCGACCGGCTGCCAGGCAACGTGCGCGGTGTAGGCGATGCGGGCGCCGTCCGGCGAAACCAGCGGAAAACCGCCGACGCCCCACACGTCCAAACGCGCTTCCGTCTCCCGGTCGTGGACGGTGACGCTTTGCGCCGAGGACGGTTGCCGCGCGATCACGTACCGGTCGGCGAATTGGAGCGCGCCAACCACCGCGCTGTACGGCGCTTGCTCTCCCGTGGCGGCGGCAACGCCCCATAGCGCCGCCGGGCGTCCATCCGGCTTATCCACGTAGAGCACCCGCGTCCCGTCGGCGGACCACCCGACGCCGCTGCAACAGCCGGGTTCGGTCAAGCGCCGCAGCGCCGGCGTCGGGGTGGGCGTGAGCGTCATGCCGGCGGCCGGCAGGCCGGCCGGCGCCGGCGTGCTGGGAACCCGGAGCACGGCCCGCGGCGTGCCTTGGGCGTCCGGCACGTATTCCACCGCGCATGCGCCGCCCAGCAAGACGCTGAGACCCAAGAGAAGTGTTGCGCCCAGCCGCCGCGCGTGCCGTGCCATGGCGCGCTAGGGCATCCACAGGCGGGCGTAGTCGTTCAGGACACGCCCGCCGAACGTCGTGTCCGGCTGGTCTTCGAGCGTCTGCCAGCGGCGCGGGTCGTCCAGGTCTTGCACGAACCCCAGAAAGCGGCCCAGGGCGAGGTTGTGCCAATCGGCCTTGATCAAAGGCGCCGGATTTACCGCAGAGTTGCGGTTTGGCCGCCGGATTTCAAGGTGGAGATGGGCCGAGGCCGCGCAGCCTACGTTATCGAGCCAATCGCCGGAGTAGCCGATGAGTTCCCCCGCCGCTACCGCTTGCCCCCAGCGTACCGCCGGAAACCGGCGCAAATGTCCGTACAGGGAGAGATCGCCGTTGGGATGCTGCACGATGGCGTTATGGGGGCCCGCGCCGTAGGAGAGGTCGTCCGCGCCGACCACCACGCCGTCGCCAATCGCTCGCACCTCAGTCTCGCACGGGCAGGCAAAGTCGATGCCGAAGTGCAGCCCTTGCCCCTGATAATAGACCGTGTTGCGCAAACGGTAGGCGATGTTCGTATTGCCGTACCACTGCTCCACGTACCAGGTGCTGGGGCCCGGCGGCGTGGCGAAGGGAAGCTGATAGAGCGGCTCCGGCCGCTCGGCGGCGCGCAAAGAAAGCGCGGGCGCCAGCTTGGGCGCCGGCATAAGCAGGCCCGCGGACTGCAAGAGTTGACGCCGCTTCAGCCGCTTCACGGGCGCTAACCCGCGCGGCGGGCGGCTTTCGTCCGCTGCTTGCCGCCTCCGCGCCAGGAGCGCCGGCAGGATGTTGAGCGCATTCAAAGCCCGCAAAACGCTTCTAGCGGTAGCCTGGCCCGGCATTGGCGCACGCGCTTCCTCCGGTGTGCTTCGAGCCGATATACTTCGTTCCATCGTAGCAAACGGAGTCGGCCTGTGCCAAGCATGGCCGCGGCCGGGCCGCGCGCAACCGCCGCCTGCGCACTGCTTGACGCTCGCCTATACGCATGGTAGCGTGTGGGCAGGAGAATCGACCGCGCGGTAAGCTAAGCGCAAAGCAAGGCAGACGAGTTCAGCGGCAAGCGTGTACGGAAGAGAGGGCGCTCATGGCTGTAGACATGGCGAAACAGATAAAGGTTGACGACCTGATCACGAAGGTGCGCGAGATGTACGCTCGCGACCTGGGCGATCAGCATATCGAGATTCTGTATGAGTCGGCGCGGCGCACAATGAAGGGGCAGGAGTTCAGCCCTTCGCGCGTGCAGGAGGAGAGTTTGGGGCGGCTTACGCAGCTAGGCTTTGGCGTGAAGCACGAGAGCCGTACCCGCGGCACTACGTTCGACGTGACGTCGGACTACATCGCGCCCTCGCTCATGCTGCCCGGCTACCACGACATCTTCCGTTACCAGGCCGGGCGCAACGCCGAGCGCACGCGGGAGGAATTTGCCGATACGGTGCGCGCGGTCCTGGAACCGACCGTGGTAGAACTGCTCGACCGGCGCGGCATCGACGCGCTGAGCAAGTTCCAGACGATTGTGACGGACCGCGACATTGCGCGCACGCCCGCCCCTGAACTGGAAATGCAGGCGGTGATGACGCTGGTGGGGCACGATTGCCTGTCCGATGAACTGAAGAAGATCTTCTTCGGCCTGCTCGGCGAACGCCATGAGTTCCAGTTCACCACCAAAGGCCGCAGCCTCCTGAGCCTGGCGGAAGCCTTCAAGGAACTTATGGACCTGGGCGTTACCTTCGTCCTGGATAGCCCGGAAGAAGAGACGGAAGAGTCCTAAACCCCGGCGCCGGCGCAAAGACGACGGGCGGCGCGCACGAGCGCGTCGATGATTGGCCCATTGCCCGCCGCCACGTAGCGCGGGGGCTTGTCCCCCGCCACCGGGCAAGGGCGAAGGGTCCGGTAGGCGGCGCAGGTTACAAACCTGCGCTACCGGAATGATGGCGTCGGACGGTTGGCGTTACCGGATGGGTGATGACACCGGATGGATGGCGGGGACACCCGTTTCCGCGTCGATGATTGGCTCATAGTCCGCCGCCACGTAGCGCGGGGGCTTGTCCCCCGCCACCGGGCAAGGGCGAAGGGTCCGGTAGCGCAGGTTACAAACCTGCGCTACCGGATGGGTGGCGGCGGCGTATGGCGGGGACACCCATTTCCGCGTCGATGATCGGCCCATCGCCTGCCGCCACGTAGCGCGGGGGCTTGTCCCCCGCCTCTGGGCAGGGGGAACGGCCCCGCGTGGGGCGCAGGATACAAACCTACGCTACCGGATGTCTGGCGTTACTTGAGTTCGACGGAAGCGCCGACCTCTTCCAGCTTGGCCTTGGCTTCCTCGGCCTCTTCCTTGGCGACCTCTTCTTTGATTGGGTTCGGCGCGGCTTCCACGGCGGCTTTAGCTTCCCGCAGGCCCAGGCCGGTGAGTTCGCGCACCGCCTTGATGACCTGGATCTTCTTATCGCCGATCTCGGTGAGCACCACGTCGAACGAATCCTTCTCTTCCTCAGCCGCGGCGCCGTCGCCGTCGCCGGAGGCTGCCGCCACCGCGACCGGCGCGGCGGCCGAGACGCCGAATTTCTCTTCCAGCGCCTTCACCAGTTCCGACACCTCGAGCAGCGTCATGTTCTCGATAGCCCCGATAATGTCCTCAGTCGAGATTGTCTGTGCCATGGTCATTCCTCCTTTTCGCATGGCGTCCGTCTTGTGCGGGTCTCGCTATGGTTGGGATGCGCAAGCGCGCTCGGCGCGGCGCACAGCGGTGCGCTGCCGCCTACGCGCTTTCCGCCTGCTGGAGTTGATCGGCGCGGGCTTGCAGCACGTAGGCCAGGCTGCGGGTCACGCCGCTGAGCACGCCCACCAGATTGGAAGCGGGGGCTTGCATGCTGCCCAGCATCTTGGCCAGCAACTCCTCGCGGGAGGGCAGCGCCGCCAGCGCGGCCACGCCTTCCGCGTCTATGCCCTGTCCGTTCATCAGGCCGCCGCGCACCTGGAGGGCATCCACGCTCTTGGCAAAGGTGGTCACGGCTTTCGCCACCGTCACCATGTCGCCGTCGGCGAAAGCTATGCCGCTTGGGCCATCGAGCAGCGGGACGAGGTCCGCCTGGTCTTCCCGCTCGGCCGCCAGGCGCAGCAGCGTGTTCTTGGCCACTCTGAACTGGCCGCCCGCGGCCCGCAGGTCGCGCCGGAGCGTTTGCATCTGCCCCACCGTGAGGCCGCGAAAGTCGGCAACGATCACCAGGTCCGTGCCGCGCAGCCGTTCACGCAACTCATCGATGATTACGGCTTTCTCTTCACGAGTTGCCAAAGCGCATCACCTCCTCTCTACAAATGAAAAAAGCCCTGGCGGTTGACCAAGGCTGGGCGCAGCCTGCGCGCCGCGCCTGCGCCACACTGCCGCGATGGGCAGCGCGCAACGGCGGGCGGGCTCTGCGGATTGTGCCTGGACAGGCTTCGCCTCTTGCTCTGAGGATTATGCTCCCGCATTTGGGAGCGCCTGCGGTCAACGGCCTATGAAATTGTCTGCGGTGCTCACGCACGCGCACTAGACAGCATAGCAGGTATCGTGGCGTACGCGCAACGGCGGCATTGCTTTGCGCAACTCCGTCATGCCGGCGAGAGCCGGAATCCAGACTGCACTTGCAACTGTAAATGGCGTGATGGCGGGTCTTTCCACCCCCATCTCAACCTTTCCCCCTCAATGGGCTGACAGGGGAATGCGAGTGTCATTCCGAGCGGAGAGAGGAATCCAGAGCACAGCCCTCTAGAACCAGCATCTCTAGAATACTCTCTCCGCCGCGCTCCGTTCGGAACGACACGTGAAGTCGGATATAGAATACATACCCTCAATCAGCACTCGATGGGGAAGGGGTTGTGCAAAGGTCTCCTTGGGGAAAGTGAAAGATGGCTGTGGACCCTCAAGTCCACAGCCATCTTTGCGCCGCCGTCTCTTACCCTGCGCAGAAGCAGGGCTTGCCAAGCAAGAACAGAGTGCAGGCGCTATTCAATGGTCACAACGATGTCAACCGCCAACTCGTGGCGCCGCACGAGCAGAGGCGTCACGCTACCCAGCATATCTCCGGCTTCGTCACCGGCAAAGGCCGCCGCCACCGTGCTCAGGTTCTGCAGGGTCTCTTCATCACCCAGGAAGACGGTCATAGCATGCACGTCGTCCAGGTAGATGTCGAGGCCTTGCGGTACCAGCTTGATGGTGATAACGGCGAGGCCGGCTTCCTTCAAGCCTGCCACCGTATCCGCCGGAAGCATACCGGGCATGCTCAGGTTCAAGCCGATGGCTTCGAGCAGAGGCGCGGTATTTTCCAGGATGACAACGTCAGGCACGAGCAGGTCGCCGTTTGCGGTCAGGACCGTGCCGATCAGCAGCGGGTACTGCGGGTCGGCGGCGCTGGGCGCATCCGGAGGCTGCGACGATTCGCCGGAGAATTTCTCGACGGCCGCCGCGCCGTCCGCCATGGGGAAGTCCACCGCGACGGTGCCAATCATCGCCAACGCCAGGGGCACAGCGAGATCGGGCAGGACCACGTCATAGCCAAGACCCTTGACAAGGTCGATGACCTTATCGAGCGCGGCCTGTTCGTAGTTGACGGAAACGCGCAGGGCAAAGCTGCCATTGGCGTAGACGTCAATATCGCCGCCCGGCCCCTTGATGATTTGGATGTGTTGTAGGTTTGCCGCCTTCAGGGCTTCGATTGCGTCAGCCGACAGGACTTCGCCGATACCGAGATCGGCGAGTTCGCTTTCGGAGAGGCTGAGGTCGAACTGCTGTCCGGCGAGGAACAGGCCGACCTCAACTCCGCTGACGCTACCGCTCTCGCCGAACTGCACGGTCGCTTGCGGCAAGCCGTAGACTTCGATTGACTCTTCAGCGCGCTCAGGCGGCGCCCCTGGGCCGGAAGCCGGGGCTACCTCTGTAAGTCGCGCCGGTGCGAACGGTGTAGAAAGCCCGTGGCTGACAAAGCCGGTAGAAACGATCAAGAGCGAAGCCAGCAGGCCTACTATTCCGCCGATGATCAGGCCGACAATGCCCACGGCCTGACCGGTACCGGTACCACCACCGAGTTGGTACCCTGCCTTATAGCCAAGCCCCGCGCCTAGGTAGAGCAATGAGAACAGCAGGCCGAAACTCACCAAGAACAGGATTGCCGCGAACTTAGTGAGTCCCCCGCCGATCCCTACCAGCACAATCAGAGCGATAATGACAAGGACCAACCACAGAATTGGTACGGGCACCCACCAACGTCTCCAGGTGGTCATAGCCTTCCCTCTCTGTGCTTGCATGCATTCATGCGTTCGTGTCTAAGTGTAATGCCGAGATTCCGTCTGCTAAGCAATGAGGGATACCCTTGGGGCGCATAGGGTATCCCTCACTTCACCTGCGTATGACGGGGGAGCGTAGTGCTTTTCCTGATTTACACTACAAGCGACCCCTTCTTACGGCAGGTTCACCGTCAGGTCAACGTCAATGCGATCGCGCAGGTCGAGGAACGGCAGCAGGGCATCTACGCCCGGCGCCAACTGGCTGATGGCAGCCATTCCTACGGCATGGTCTGCCGCAACGCCGCTCAAGCGAACGTTGGCGAGCATCTCACCGCCGGTGCCCAGCATAAGACCGTCGTTGTTGATCTTGACGTTCAACTGGCTAATGCCGTTGGCCGTCATGAGGCCGACAATGGCCGGAGCCAAGTCGGTGCCAGCGATACCAAGAGCGGAAGGCGACATACCCAGCACCGACAGCTTGCCGTCGGCATCGTAGCTGAGCGTGGCCTTGGCCATCAACTCGATATCTTGCTGCTCAAGCGCCACGTAACCGGAAGGCGCGCCTTCTTCACGTACCGGCATGGTCGTCTCGCCGATCGTGATCACAACATCGCCACCGGAAGCGATCACCACGGGAACCACGACGTCCTTCAAGGGGATGACGAAACCGGTGAAACCTTCCACCAGGCTCAGTACCCGCTCGTAGTTCGACGCATCTTCACCGAGGTCCACGCCAATGGTGTACATGCCGTTGAGGTAGACGTCGATCATCCCGTCTGCGCCCTTCACGACCTGAATGTGCTCGACACCGGAACTGGTAAGCAGACCGGTTGTCATAGCATCGAGACGAAGCATGTCTACCGGAAGGCCGAAGCCTGCCAGCACGGACAGGTCATCCGCCGAGACACTCACCGGCGTAGCCGCGCCACCGATGAATACGCTCGTCGTAACCGACTGCAGTGAACCATCCTCGCCAAGAGCGATGGTTATGCGAGGCGGCACGATCACGACTTCCATCTGCGATGCAGATGCGCCGGGTTGTGCCGCCGAAGCGATGCGCGCAGGCAGCGTTACTGCCAGCAGCGCAACGATTACCGCAATCACAAGAGCGACCTGGACAAGGGAACTGTACAGGAACGTCCTATCCAGTGATTGGGCAGGGTATCTGGTAATACGCATTGATCCCTCCTCCTAAAGATCCGTTCGGGTTCGGTACGCCCCTTCACCGAACGCTACCTAAAAGATACTTACTGCTCACCACGTTTGCGATACCCACGGTGTGGTGCTGCTGACATTATGGGGAACGCTCTAATACCTGTCAAGGACAAACCCGTTGTTCAGCAGAAAAAGTGACAGGATTCCCCAGAAAATCCATTGATGCCCGCTCTAATCGGTCTGTCAATTCTATAAACGGACAAGACACACGCCTATTCACCTCTTGACAGATAGAGACAGTATGGTCTTGAATGTATGAACGTCTTGACAGAGGAGAAAAATGTAGCTAACGCGCCTGAGAACGCGCTCTGGCCCCAGAAGGCTGCGCTGGCAGGCCGCGCTGGATGGCTGCGCTTCCTAGAAGGCGGGCCGGGTGGCCGGCAGTTCCAGCACGTCCCGCGCGCGCTCCAGAAATGCGTCGTCCGTGGTGGTGATGACCCGCGTGGAGACGTTGCCCCGGGGGTTGAACTCCATCATCAGCAGCGCCCCCCGCGGCTCCAACCCGGCCAGCAACTCGTCGAAGAGTTCGTTGGTGATGCGCTCGTGGGAGAAATACTTGTCGCGGAAGCTGTTGAAATAGAGCTTCAACGTCTTCAGGTCCACGATGCGTGCGTCCGGCACGTACACCATGGTGGCCACGGCGAAGTCCGGGTAGCCGGACACCGGGTCTTTGAAGGTCAACTCCGGCAGGCGAATCTGCACGTAGTAGTCCCGCTGGGGTTCGGGATTGGGAAAGTAGCGGATCTCTACGGACTGGATCTCTTCTTCGCCGTAGCGCACCCGCCGCTTCTTCCTGCGCGGGCGCTGGGTATCTGCCGTATCTGCCGTGCTCATCGCTGAACGTATCCTGGATCGCCGGTCTCGGAGCGCGTGTATCATTTGGTAAGGCGCGTGCGCGCGCACGTCGCACAGGCACGAATATGACCGTACTACGTTGCTTTGCAAAGCGTCAACCTGCCGTGCACGCCCGGCGCCGCAGGGGTGGCGGTTAAATCCTGTAGCGCGGGGGCTTGTCCCCCGCATGTGACGGGTAGCGCGGGCGGCTGTCCCCCGCATGTGACGGTAGCGCGGGCCGTTCCCCCTAATGTTGTCGCATTAAACGCAATGAAAATGAAAACTACGCTCGTTTCTCCGGTAGCGCAGGTTCGCACGGGAGGTGCGCGTAACCTGCGTCTTCCGTAGGGTCAATCGATTCCGTTCTCATTTTTCTTATTCGGGCGGGGGCTTGTCCCCCCATCGCTGACAGGGGTAGGCAAGTGTCATTCCGAGCGGAGCGCAGCGGAGAGAGGAATCTAAGGCTTTCGCTGCAAAAACGTCGGTTCTAGATTCCTCTCTCCGCTGCGCTCCGCTCGGAATGACAATAGAAGTCGAATGTGTAGAATGCCTACCCCTGTCAGCCCCCGCATCGGACGGGTGGCGCGGGTAGGCATGATGCCGCGCCATAGCCGATAATAGAGAAGCCCCGCGTGAGGACGCTCGTTAGGACGCCATTAATAAGTGAAAGGTAGTTGACCGGTGGCAAGGGCATTCATTGGTGCACGTTCTATTCTGGATCTCCCCGGCCCGCATTGGGACCTCCTGCGCAATGCCGGCATCGAGTTGGCCGACCCGCTGGACGTGTATCGTCCGCTTACAGAACAAGAGCTCATCGACAATCTCGACGGCATCACGGCGTTCGTCGCCGGTTCGGACAACTTCACCGAGCGGGTCTTCGCCGCCCATCCCCAACTGAAGATCGTGGCCCGCGTGGGCGTGGGCTACGACCAGATCGACGTGGACGCCGCCACCCGGCACGGCGTCTGGATTACCATCACCCCCGGCGCGAATAACGACACGGTTGCCGACTATGCCTTTGCCATGATCCTGGCGGTGGCGCGCCAACTGGTGGAGCACGCGGCCATTGCCCGCGACGGCGGGTTCCACCGCGTGCAGGGCGTGGACGTGTGCAATAAGACCCTGGGCATCCTGGGGCTGGGCCGCATCGGCAAGTCGGTGGCGCGGCGGGCGCAGGGCTTCAACATGCGCGTGCTGGCCTACGACGTGATGTGGGACGACGCGGCGGCGGCTGATCTTGGGGTCACGTTCGCCGAGCCGGAAGCGCTCTTTGCGGAGTCGGACTTCATCTCGGTCCACCTGCCCAGCACGCCGGAGACGGTCAAGTTCGTGAACGCGCCGCTGCTGGAACGCATGAAACCCAGCGCCTACATCGTCAATACGGCCCGCGGCAGCCTGGTGGATGAGGAGGCGCTGGTGGCGGCCATCGACGCGGGACACCTGGCCGGCGCGGCCTCCGACGTCTTCTCCGTGGAACCCCCGCCAATAGACCATCCCTTCTTAACGCATCCCAAAATCCTGCCCTTCCCCCACGTGGCCGGCGTCACCCAGGAATCCGTCCACGCCATGGTCGTCATGGCCTTCGAATGCATCGCCGCCGTGGTCAAAGGCGAACGGCCGCCCTATCCGGTGGACGAACAAGCGGAGTACGAGACCCTGCCGTAGCCTCAAATGCCATTAGATAGTGATCGCCAGCAAGAGATCGCCGTCGAACTTCTCAGCCGCCCCGGGCACGAGAAGGTGCGGTCGCTTGTCTATGACCTAGTGTCGCTGCATCCGTCCCCCTCAAAGAAGCTACGTACTTCGTCACCGTCCGCAAGCACATCCGCACCGCGCTCCACGACGACGGCATTGCCTAGGAGGTCGAGGAACTGGTGACAAGATTGCTTGCAGGAGCCAAGCCGTGAAATCGTAGCGTCTCGATTGCTCCCCAAACCTGCAATGAAGCGAGGCGGACACGGCGCTTGGGCGAACGTTCACTCTTGCGGTTGCTATAGCGGCTTTCAAGTTGCAAAGCGTGAGATAATAGAACAATGGAAGTGTGGGCAGGCGTAGGGTACTCTCTAGGCGAATACTGACTTAAGGCGGACCTGAGCCTCCTGGGAGGAGCGACGTGGCAAGACTGCATCTCACGGTAGAGGGTGAGCTTGGCAACATTGCCCTCGATTCGCTTGTCCTGATGCTGGAAAGGTCTCATTCGATTTTGTGCCGTCTTGATTGCGCGGTGTCCGGCGAACAGACCGGCACGATGCAGTGGGTGGTAGCCGGGATCAAGGAAGGCGCCAGCAGGACAATCGAGTTGCGCAATCGGGTGATGCGGGGTGAGGAGGATTATGGCGTTCAGGTTGGGGAACTATACGTTGAAGGGATACGTTGCATCGAAACCCAGGGCGCAACCCCACCGTGCTACGACCTGGACGCGCTGCAGGATCTGCAGGCGATGGCGCGCGCGTTTGGGCGGAACGGCGTGGATGCTCTCAGCGTGAGCATGCCCGACCAGAATAGAGAGGCGACGCTATCCCGGAAATCCAATGCGACTCTCCAAAGTCTTACCGGCGTGCATCACAAGACGATTGGCTCTGTGGAGGGCAGAGTTGAAATGGTTTCCCTCCATGAAGGAAGCCGCCGTTTCAACGTATATCATGCGGTTACCAACCGGGCAATCACGTGCGCGCTGCCGCCGGAATTAGAGGAGAGAGTGATCGAAGACCTGAAACACAGGCGTCGGGTACGTGTTTCCGGTGAGATTTCCTACACCGCGCGTGGAGAGGCGCTGAGCGTAGACGTAGAACGCTACCGCACTCTGGCGGACGAAGCCGAATTGCCGCCTCTTGAAGCGACTCTGGGCATTGCGCCCGACTTTACGGGCGGCCGCAGCACGGAAGGGTATATTCGGAGCCTGCGAGATGGCTGAGTCGTTTCGCAGGCCATACCTGGACTCATCAGTCTTCTTTGCGCACATCAAGAAGGAAGAAATCGATTGCGGCGGCGGGCTACAGCGGTGGGAAGCGGCCTACGGCATTCTCAAAGACGCGGAAGCGGGAATATACAAGGTGTTCACGTCCACGGTCACACTTGCCGAGGTGCGGCGGATCAAGGTGAAGAGTGAAGAACTGGACGAGAACGAACTCGAGGCGGTACGCAATCTCTTTGCCCACGAGTATATACAACTCATCGAGGTCAACCGCGAGATTGGCGAAAAGGCGCAAACCCTAGGCGCAACGTACGGTATCACGCCGCTGGACGCAATTCACCTGGCGACGGCAATCTGGTGGGAGTGCGACGTGTTTCTCTATTGGGACAAGGCGCTGGCGGCGGCTCTGGGGCCAGGCTCAATCGAAAACGTTGCGCTTGCTGAACCCTACTGGCCGCAGGCTCGCGGCGGGTTGCCAATGGGATTGCGGCCGGGTGAACGTGAATAGATAAGCACTGAAGCGTATTCTTTGCGTCAGGTAGCGGTGTTCGTTACCCACACATAGCGCTTCTTGTGCGTCGTTAGCCGCGATTGTTTACCACTCTTGGTTCCGGCTCAGCGCCATGTGATAGTCGGCTTCGAGGGTGCTCCAAAAGTGCGCGCTTATGCCAAGCGCTCTCTCTAGGCTGACTGCGGTGTCCGGTGTAATTGCTTGCTTACCCTCGATGATCTCGATTACCGCCTGTGCCGGTTTGCCGAGCCTTGCGGCGAGTTCCTTCCGGGTCATGCCGCGGGCTGCGATCTCCTCCGCCAGCACTTCGCCGGGAGGAATCGGCAGATCGGAGAATACACGTGGGTTTTGAGTTTTCATGCCGGTCGCGTTCCTTAGAAAAAATCCAACAGGTCTGGAACGATGTCGTTCCAGACCTGTTGTTCTCCAGACCCGATAGCGTCTGTTTGAGATCCAGTTCTACTGTACGACGGAGTTGGCTTCCCACTCGTCCAGCAGTTGCTGGGTCTTGGCTTCGGCCTCTTTGATGGCTTCGGGGATGGTCTTCAGGTGCTGCCAGGCGTCCCGGCTGAGCTGGATGTGAGCGCCGAGGATGTCGGGGCCGCCGGCGGCGGTGACCACCCAGTGCGCGCCGGGCATCTCGTCGATGGCGTGTGCGCGGTCGGGGTCGCCCTGGATGAACTCTTCGCTGCGGCCGACGGTCTTGCGCACCGGAATGCGGTTCCAGCGATCGGCCCAGCGGCGGTCCTGCGGCTCCATGAAGAGGAACTCCAGGAACTTGAACGCGCCCTCAGCCGACTTGGCGCCGGTGGGAATGACGTTGGACCAGCCGCCGCCGTAGGTTGCGGGCTGGCCGTCGTCAGGATACGGCTCGAAGACGACGCTGTAGTCGATCTTGGCGTATTCTTCGGCAAACGCCGTGTTGCGAGGCGTGCTGTAGGTATCGAAGAACATGCCGACGCCGCCGCCGGTAAACACGAGCGCGGGCGACAGATCGCCGCGGAAGGCCTGCACCGCGTCCCAGCCGCCCTGCGCGTCGTAGAAGCGGGTGCTGTGCTCCAACGCCGCTACCATCTCGGCGTTGTCCATGGTGGCCTTGGTCTCGTCGGCGCTGGTGAGCGTCATGCCTTGCTGCCAGTAGGGGATCATCCAGCCGGCAATGATACCGGCGCTGCCCCAGTTGGGCACGAAGCCCAGGCGGGTGATGTTCTCGCCTTCCAGCGTGTGAATCTTGCTCGCCGCGTTGTGAAAGTCTTCCCAGTTCCCGATCGGTTCTTCCGGATCGATGCCGACCTCGATCAGCACGTCGTGGTTCAGGAAGAGCGTGCGGGTGTCCGGGCCCCACGGCCAGCCAAAGTGGCGGCCTTTGTAGGTCACGTCGTTCAGGATGCGGTCCCAGACGTCGTCCGGCTGCATCACGCTGGAGGCCTTGACCATGGGCGTAATGTCCATGGTAGCGCCCACGGCGGCATGGCTCTTGGTGATGTAGCGGTCGAGGAATGAGATGTCAGGCGCGCTGCCCGCCGCGACCACGGTGGGGAGCTTGTTCTTGGTATCGCCGTAGGCGGTGCCGACGGCAAAGACTTCGACCTGGTCCTGCGACTCGTTGAACTCGGTGACCATCTCGGCGCCGATGTCTTCATGGAAGGGCTGGGTGGAGTGGGACCAGTAGAGCACCTTCTGCTTTTCCATGCTGGGCTCCGCGGCTTCGCCGTCGCCGTCGGATTCCGCCGGGGTGTCGCCGGCCGGGGCCATGCCCGCGCCCGCGCCGCAGGCCGCCGCAAACGCGGCGCCAATCCCGACGCCCATGCCGCCGAGGATCGTTCGTCTTGTAAAACGGGATCGCATTGGTAGCTTTCTCCTTCGCAATGCCATTACGGTTACGCACACTGCGCGTTTCCTGTACTGATTTCAGAAACGCGGCTTGGCTTGGGTAGGCCCGTATCCCCCGTGTTTCGCACCTCCTCTGCAAGCGGCGGATTTGCAACCGAATCTGAATCCACTCGCCGCACCACGGTCAGGCTGCTACGCTACCCTATTCTTAGACCACTGCGTTAGCTTTGTCAACTGCAACGGCCTGCCGGCGGCGGGAGCGGGCGCGCAGGGCCTTGCGGAGCCGCCGTGGCACGTCGATACGGCGGCTCCGGCAACGGGGCGGGCGCCCGTCCCGGCGCGGCGCGATCGGGCCGAACGGGAGTCTACGCTCTCTCGGTATAATGGGAGCGTGGATAGAGGCGCACACCGTGTGAGCGAGCGATGGATACGGTTCCCCAGACAGCGCAACATGAGACTTTCCGCTTTTCGCCGGGGCGGCACAGCGCGCGGCGCATTCCGTGGCGGGCGTGGTCGGCGGCGGCGTTCGCCGAGGCGCGGGCGCGCAACCGGCCGATCCTGCTCTGCATTGGCGCGGCCTGGAGCCGGTGGTCGCACCTGATGGACGAGCGCGCTTATTCGGATGATACGGTGCAATACCTCATCAAGACGGAGTACGTGGCGCTGCGGGTGGACGCCGCCGAGCGGCCCGACATAGACCGGCGCTACAATCGCGGCGGCCTGCCCACCACGGCCTTCCTGACGCCGGAAGGCGAACTGATGGCGGGCGCGACTTACGTGCCGGTGCAGGAGATGCGCGACTTTCTGGTGGAACTGGCGGGTGAATACCGCCGGAACCGCGAGACCATCCGCGCGAAACTGGGCGCGCTGGAGGAGAAGCGGCGCGCGGCGGAGGCGGCGGAGAAGGCCGCGGACGGGATTCTGGCGCCCGCGATTCCGGCGGCGACGATTTCTTTCATCACGGCGGCGTTCGACCGGGTGAACGGCGGCCTGGGCGACGGCGCCGGCGCGGCCGCGCCTAAGTTTACCCACACGGAGGCGCTGGGCTTCGCGCTGGAATGGTGCCAGCATACGCTGGACTACGATCTGGCCGCGCTGGTCAAGCACTCGCTGGACATCATGGCGTTGAGCAACCTCTTCGAGCGGGAGGACGTCGTCTGCGACGAAGATGTCGTCTGCGACGAAGTCGCCGCCGGTGATGAAAGCGGCGCATTTGGTGAAGACGGCGACCGCGGCGAATACGTCGCCGGTGACGAAGACGGTGTGCGCGGCGAGGGAGTTGGCGGCGGCGCGGCCGGTGACGGTGAGGCAGGCATCGGGCATAACAAGATCGGCGCTTTCTTCCGCTTTGCCAACGACGCCCAGTGGGAGGAGCCGGAGCGCGAGGTCACGCTGGAGGAGAACGCCGCGCTGGCCTCGCTCTACATGGAGGCGGCGCACGTCTTTCGCGAGGAGGCGTTCACGGAGGTCGGCGCGCGCGTGCTGCGCTATCTGTGCGCGCGGCTGCCGGCGCCGGGAACCGGCGGCGCGTTCTACGGCGGGTTCTATGCGCCGGATGCGTACTACGGCCTGTCCGCAGCCGAACGGCGGACGTTTGGCGAGACCTGCGTTGACCCGATAGTCCACGCCAGGGAGAACGCCATGGCGGCGCGGGCCTTCCTGGACGCCTACCGCACGACCGGGCAGGCGGCGTACCGCGACCGCGCGGAGGCGATCCTGCGCCACCTGTGGGACGCGATGTGGGACGCCAAGCGCGGCGTCGCCCGCAATTGGCGGGGAAACGCGCCCGCGACCGCGGGACAAGCGGAGTCTGTGACGAAAACTGCGCCTGCGGCGGAGTCGGCGTCCGCGTCTACGACGGAGCCTGCGTCTACGACGGAGCCTGCGTGCGCGACGGGGACGGCGGCTGTGGCAGGGTCGGTGTCTACGACAGGGTCGGCGTCTACGACGGGGTCTGCTAACGGCTGGGGCTGGCTGCCGGACCAGATTGCCGCCGCCCGCGCCTTTGCCCACGCCTACGAGACCACCGGCGTGCGCGCGTACCTGGACCGGGCGCGGGCCGTTGCCGGACACGTGCTGCGGGCGCATTACGATCCGGCCGCCGGCGGCTTCTGGGATAGCGCGCCTGTCCACGCGGCTGTGGATGAAGCAGAGTCCGAGCCCCCGCTGGGCTTGCTGGCGCACCGCCAGGAGGTGATGGCGGATACGGCGGCGGCGGCCGAACTCTTCATCCGCTTGTGGCGTCTCACCAACTACGGGCGTTACCGCGCGGTTGCGCAGACCGCGCTGGCAAACTACGCGGAGTCGTTCCAGTATTTTGGGCACTTTGGCGCGCTCTACGGCCAGGCGGTCGAGCGGCTCTTGCGGCCGCCCACGCGCATCGTGGTGATTGGCGACCGCGCCGCGCCGGCGGCCCAGGCGCTGTTCCGGCAGGCGCTGCGCGTTCATACGCCGGCGCAAATCGTGCAATGGCTCGATCCGGCCCGCGACCCGGACCTGCTGGATGCGCTCGGCATCGCGGCGACGGACACGCCCGCGGCCAGGGTCTACGACGGCACGGGCGAGGCGGCGCGCGCCGCGTCCCCGGCGGAACTTGCGGCAGTCTTCGAGCAGGTAGAATCCACGGGGGAGTAGCAGGCGCCGTCCGGTGGACCTAATGTTGCCGCCACCCCGTGGACCCAGTGTTGTCGCGGCCTCGTGGCTCCAATGCTGTGGCATTTGAGGCGGAGAGTTGCAAGTAAGATGCCTCCACACGGCTTGCTACGCGGTGTAGGGGGCGCGAGACGGCTTACCACGCGGCGTGACACGTCGCGCCCGTGGTGCAGGGGCGCGACCCGGTCTGCCGCGCGGTGTAGGGGCACGACATGTCGTGCCCCTACACCTTTTGAGCGAGAGGTCGGACGGATTGAGGGCGCGGATGCGCCGTGCCTGCTCAGATTAGAAGTCAATGCGATAGCATTGCCCCGTGGACGTGGCGCCGTGTGAAATGGTTTCTCGATGGGCGCGGCGCGGCTGCGCATGACGGAAACATGCATGGAGGAGACATGTCGGCAGCGGCGAGGCGCGGTCTCAATAATCCAGCGCCACCGCCAGCGCCTCGTCGGGACGGTCGATCAGGAGGTCTACGGCCTGGGGCGCGTCGGCGAACGGGAAGCGGTGGGTGAGCAGCGGGCCCACGTTCACCTGGCCGGCGGCCTGCATGTGGAGCAGCGCGTAGAGATTGCGCTCCTGGTCCCACTGGACGAAGCGGTTGGGGTAGTCGGTACGGGCGCGCAGGTAGTCCTGGTCGCGGCTGCCGGGGCCGCGTCCGAACACCCAGCGGATGTCGATTTCTTTGGTGTGGGGGTTGGCGTCCGGGTGGCCGACGGTGAAGTCCGGCACCAGGCCGCCGATCATCATCACGCGCCCGCTGGGCCGCACCAGGCGCACGCCGAGGCGTCCCGGCGTTGGCCCGCCGCCGGCCGCCACGAACGCGGCGTCCACGCCCAGGCCGCACGTATCGTCCGCCACCGCCGCGGCTAGAGCATCCGCATCACCTGACAGCGCCAGGTCGATGCCCAACTCCTCCGCCTTTTGCAGGCGAAAGGGGATAAGGTCGATGCCGATGGCGCGGCCGCCCATCATGCGTACCACCTGGACAATCATCTGGCCCACCAGCCCCAAGCCGATTATGGCGGCGGTCTCGCCCGGCTGGAATTGGGCGCGGCGCAGGGCGTGCAAGGCGGTAAGGCCGATGTTGGCCGTGGCGGCCTCGGCGGTATCCAGGTTGTCGGGAATCTTGGCAAAGTTGTGCCGGATCACAAACGCCCGCTCGGCATGGGGCGCAAAGCCGCCGCCGACGGCCACCACCCGGTCGCCCGGCGCGTAATGGGACTGGAGATCGGGCGTAACTTGGACTATGCGGCCCGCCGATTGGTAGCTCATGGGGCCCTCTTGCAGCGCGCCGGGCTCGTTGCCCGCTTGGACGGCCCGGCGCGCGCTCGCCACGCCGCCGACCTCAGACCCGGTGCCCAACACCGAGACCACTGTCTCGATCAACACGCCGGACTCGCCCAGCGTGGGTTCCGGCGTCTCTTTCAGGTAGGTTTCTCCGCGATTGTTCCGATACAGCGCGCGCATGTGTTCTCCTTTTCGATTATTGGGGCCACCGCCACCGGGCTTGACGGCGCAAACCGGCGTCCCACGCCGCCGTAAATTCCGCCCGCCGTTCCGCGGACAGGTACGAATAGCTCGGCGCGGCCATGCCGGGGATTTGGATCAGCAGCGGTATCTCGGCCTCCCACTCGTCGAGCCGGGCCGCCAATGCCCGCAGAACGGCAGCGTGCGCGGGATCGTCGGCCAGGTTGCGCGTCTCTTCAGGGTCGTCGGTCATGTTGAAGAGGCGCCATTGCGTGCGGAAGTCCGCGCCAAAGTCCACCAGCTTATATTCCGGCGTGCGTATCATGCGCTTTGTGCCGAGCATGTACGCTTCCTGGCGCGTGTGCGGCACGCCGAGCATCCAGGAAAAGGCCTCATTGGGCCAACCGCTGCTGTTGCCGGCGCACAACGGCGCGAGACTCTTGCCTTGTACGCCCGGCGGAACCGGCAAACCGCAGAGGTCGAGCACGGTCGGCACAATATCCACATGCCCGGTAATCTCATCCACCACGCGGCCGGGGGTCAGCGCCGGCTGTATGGCAGCGGGAACCTGCACAATCAACGGCACGTGCGCCGCGCCCTCGTACATCACCTGTTTGTACATGCGTCCGTGATCGCCCATCATGTCGCCGTGATCGGACATGAACATGATGATGGTGTTGTCCGTCAGGCCGCGCCGCTCGAGTTCGGCCAGGACGAGGCCGACGTCGTGGTCCACGTGGGTCGTGGCCGCGTAGTAGATGGCCGTGATTTCGCGCAGCATGACCGGATCGTCGATGAGGTGATTCACTTCCTGGCCGCCGCGGGCGTTGCGGCGCAGCCTGCCGATTTCAGGCGGAATCTCGCGCAAGGGGATGGCTTCCCGGTCGTACATCGAGTAGTACGGCTCCGGCTCGACGAACGGCGAATGGGGATCGTGGTAGCTGGAGAAGAGGAACCACGGCTTGCCGCTTTGCTCCAGCAGGTCGAGCGCCTCCAGCGTCTGCCGCGTAATCCAGCTTGTATCGATGTCTTCCGGCGGGTCGGCGAACAGTCCCACGCCTCTGCCATGGGGGTCGTCCGGCCAGGGGCAGGTGCCTTCCGCGATACGGTCGCGGTTCAACGCGCCGTACTTTTCCTTCATGTACGCTTCGTAGCCGCGTTCCGGCGTGGGGCCTTCGGCGCGAAAGGTGCGAAAGTCGTCGAAGCCGAACGGGTCTTCCTTGGGATCGAAGTGCAGTTTGCCCGCGATGGCGGTGGCGTAGCCGTAGTGCCGCATAATCGACGGCAAGAACACCTCACCGTCCCGCGTGGGGAGGCCGTTCCACCAGCCGTCGTGGACGTGAACGTGGCGGCCGTTGAAGACCGAGTAGCGCGCCGGGGTGCAAATCGGCGCCGCGCTGTAGAAATTCGCAAAGCGCACGCCGCGTGACGCCATGGCGTCGAGCACGGGAGTCTGACAAATCGGATGCCCCGCGCAACTGAGCAGGTCCCAGCGCATCTGGTCGGCCATGAAGATGAGCACGTTTGGCTGGCTCTGCTTGCCGCCGCTGCCGCCCTGCCCATTGCCGGATTGCTCGTTCACGTTGAGACTCCTCAGCGGATTGCATACTTGGTTCGAGGTGAGGCCCGCTCACAACCACGGGCCGGATATTGGATATAGCCCTAACTACTGCGTCTTAGACGAAGCCTGCGTCTGGGACGAGGTCTGCGTCTTTCACGAACTCTGCGGCCAGCGCCGCGCCGCCGAGCGGCGCATGTTCGCCTCCCAGGCCGCGCGCATTGCCTGGCGGCGCTCCGGGGGAACGTGCGCGTAGCTTGGCGTGGGCATACCGGGCACGGTTACGTGCGACGGCGTTTCGGCCTGCCATTCATCCAGCCGCGCCGCCAGCGCGCGCAGCACGGCGCCGTGCGCGGGATCGCCGGCCAGGTTGCGCGTCTCACCGGGGTCGTCGGTCATGTTGAAGAGTTCCCACTGCGTGCGGAAGTCCGCGCCGTAGTCGATCAGTTTGAACTCAGGCGTGCGCAGCATACGCTTCTTGCCGACCATGTACGCTTCCTGGCGCACGAACGGCGCGGCGCGCACCGCCGCGAACGCCTCATTGGGCCAACCGGCGGCGGCGCCGGCGCACAGCGGCGCCAGGCTCCGGCCCTGTACGCCTTGCGGGACGGTCAGGCCGCAGAGCTCGAGCACGGTCGGCAGAATGTCCACCTGGCCGGCGATCTCGTCAACCACGCGGCCCGGAGTCTGCCCCGGGTGGATTGAATCCGGTATCCGCATGACCAGCGGCACGTGGGCCGCGCCTTCGTACATCACCTGCTTGTTCATGCGGCCGCGGTCGCCCAGCATGTCGCCGTGGTCGGAGAGGAAGAGGACGATGGTATTGTCCGCCAGGCCGCGTTCCTCCAGCGCCGCCAGGAGGATACCGACGTCGTGGTCAACGTGCGTCGTAGACCCGTAATAGACGGCGGTTATTGCTTGCACCACTGCCGGATCGTCGATCACGTGCGCCCGTTCCTGGGTGCCGCGCGCGTCCCGGCGCAACCGGCGCGCTTCCGGCGGAATCGGACGCAGGGGGATGGACTCCCGCGCGTACATCGAGAAGTACGGTTCCGGTTCGACGAACGGCGAATGGGGGTCGTGGTAACTGGCAAAGAGGAACCACGGCTTGCCGCTCCGCTCGAGGCCGTCGAGGGCTTCCAGGGTCTGGGTCGTAATCCAGTCCGTATCGTAATCCTCCGGCGGGTCGGCGAAACGCCCTACGCCTAACCCCCCGGTGCCTTCTTCGATTCTATTGCGGGTGTACGCGCCGTACTTGCGCGTCATATAGGCGTCGTAGCCGCGTTCCGGCGTCGGACCCTCGGCGCGGTACGAACGAAAGTCGTCGAAGCCGAACGCTTCTTCCTTGGGCGCGAAGTGCAGTTTACCGGCGATGGCCGTGGCGTAGCCGTAGTGCCGCATGATGGAGGGGAGAAAGATCTCGCCGTCCTGGGTGGGCCAGCCGTTGCTCCAACCGTTGTGGACGTGGACGTGCCGCCCGCTGAAAATCGAGTAGCGGGCGGGGGTGCACGTGGGGGCCGCGGTGTAGAAGTTGGCGAAACGCACGCCGCGCGCGGCCATGCCGTCCAGCACCGGCGTCCGGCAAATCGGGTGGCCGGCGCAACTCAGCACGTCCCAGCGCATCTGGTCGGCCATGATGAAGAGCACGTTCGGCCGCTTCCGGCCGGAATCGCCGCTATTGCCGTCGGTGGTTTGTGCGTTCACAGCGTGGCGTTTTCCCCTCACCCTAACCCTCTCCCTGTAGAGCCCGGGGACATAGGTAACACATTTTCAGGGACATAGGTTACACCATAAGGCATGGGAATTCGTCACTAGAGGAGGACGACCATGTCGTGGAAAGTGAGTACACCTATGTCTGAGCGGGAAGAGTTTATAGCCGTGATGCTGACGGGTGAGGTGAGCATGAGCGCACTGTGCAAGCGTATGGGCATCAGCCGCAAGACCGGCTACAAGTGGCGCACGCGCTACAGGCAGGGCGGGATGGAGAACCTGGGGGACCGGTCGCGGCGTCCGCACACCAGCCCACAGCGCACGCGTCCAGAGATGGAGCGGCACATCATCGCCTTGCGCCTGGCACATCCGGGGAAGGGCGCGGACGCGCTGGGCCGGATGCTGCGGAACCGCGGCTACGCCGACGTGCCCGCCAGGAGCACCATCAACGCCATTCTCAAGCGCCACGGGTTGATCGACCCGGCCGAGAGCGCCAAGCGCATGCCCTTCATTCGCTTTGAGCGCCCGCTGCCCAACGAACTCTGGCAGATGGACTTCAAGGGGCATTTCGCCATGTCTCGCGACCGCTGCCATCCGCTCACCGTGCTCGACGACCATTCCCGCTACAACCTGGCTGTGGAGGCCTGCGCCGACGAGCGGGGTCAGACCGTCCAGGAGCGCCTCACCCGCGTCTTTCGGCGCTACGGCCTGCCTGCGGCCATGCTCATGGACAACGGCGCCCCCTGGGGCAACGACAGCGCCCATCCCTTCACGCCGCTCACCGTCTGGCTCATGCGCCTGGGCATCAAGGTGCTTCACAGCCGTCCCTACCATCCCCAGACCCTCGGCAAGCTGGAACGCTTCCACCGCTCCCTGAAAAGCGAAGTCCTGGCCGGTCGCACCTTCACCAACCTGGAGCACTGCCAGCGCGCCTTCGACGCTTGGCGGCACTTCTACAACCGGGAACGCCCGCACCACGCCCTCACGCTCAACACGCCCGTCAGCCGGTACACGCCCAGTCCACAGCCCTTTCCCGAAACGCTGCCCCCCATCACCTACGCTCCCGACGACCAGGTGCGCGCCGTCGACGTCAGCGGCCGCATCTCGTTCCAGGGCAAGACCCTCCGCGTGGGGCGAGCTTTCGCCCACACCCGCGTCGCCCTGCGACCCACGCAAACCGACGGCGTCTGGAACGTATACTTCGCTGTCAATCCGATAAGAACGGTAGACCTCAGTGAACAAAATGTGTAACCTATCTCCCTGAATAACTGTTACCCATGTCCCCGGACTGTACACTCCCAGGGAGAGGGAACCTGATCGTAGCGCGGGGGCTTGTCCCCCGCCGGGTACGTACCCGTTCACCGGATAAGATTCTCTTGCCCAAGACCAAAGAACTCATTGGCGTTATCGTGGAGCAGCCGGGCGCCGACGATTCTGGCTTGGTCTACGGAATAGAGCCCTTCCTCCACCTTCTCGCTCAGCACCCGGGCGATATTTTCCCGCGCCATCACGCAGTGGGCGTACGCCAGTTCCACCGGCCCGTAGTCGCCGCCAAAGCCGAAGATCTTGTTGTGGGGTATGGTTTCCAGCCACTCGTGCAGGGTCGCGCGCGCTACGTAGGGGCTGATGATGTGCACCCAGCAGAGATCGACGTAGACGTTCTGGAAGTTCTTGGCCAGCGTGGCGAGTTCGCTCTGGTAGGGATACCCGGCGTGGAAGATGTCGAAGCGCGCCCGCGGGTACTGGATGAAGAGGTTGACCAGGTGCGTGGGGTTGCTGTTGGTGATGACGTTGCCGTTGCCGGCGTGGAGGCCGGTGTGGATCTGCATGGGGACGCCGTGCTCAATGCAGAGGCGCACCACCTGGTGCATCATGTAGTCCTGCAGCGGCTTGCCCTCGGTGAAGTTCAGGCCGTACTGCGCCAGGGCGCCGCCGTGCGCCCGCGTGCCCGCGACCGCCTGGGCAAAGAGCCGCTCCGCGTCGGCCCGCGCCACGTTGTCGTAGCGCAAGATGCGGCTGTAGGCCAGCCCGCTCTTGACGGTTACCATGCCCTCTTGCTTGGCTTGGGCAAAGGCGACGCCCAGAGCTGAGACGAGATCGCCCAAATCGTAGATGCTTTGGCCGGTCTGGCGTTCCAGTCTCGTTACGTCGGCGCGGTTGCCCGCGCTTATGAAAGAATCGAAGCGCATGGCCGGGGCGAAGAGCGTCTTGTCCACCTGCGTGGACTGCACGTCGGGAATCGCCAGCACGATGTTGCCGCGCTCTTGCAGGATGTAGCGGTACCACGCCTCGTGCCGTTGCGAGGCGGTCAACTGCTCGTTGACCCGCCGGTACCCGTCCAGCGACGGCGCCGCCGACATGAGGTCGTCCACGCCGAAGAGGTCCCGGCAGGCCACGTGCAGCGCCTTGCCGTAGCCCGTCGTCTTGGCAAACTGCCAGTAGCGCAGGAAGATATCCCAGCGGTCGGCGGGGTCGCGGCTCTGGTCGTACATGTCCGCCTGCTCGGCCGGGGTCATGCCGGCGGAAACCAGGTCGCTGCCGACGTAGTGGTGCATTTCGGTGGAAAGCAGATCGAGCGAGCGCCGCCGCCGGTCTTCTTCGCTAAACGTGTGCTCGTGGGTGTCGATGACGGGCTGCGCCGCAATGGCGTGTTCGATTTCCGCGACTCCGGCAAGCGCCACTAGACCCTCTCCTCGCTTACGCGCTCTTGCCTGTACTGTACTCGTTCGGCAGTGGGCGTACAAGCGGGCTGTCCGTATACAATGACAAACGGGGCAGCGTCTTGCCCGTATGGGCATGAGGGACTGCGGACTGTCTCTTGATAAAGTGTAATCTCTTCTTCAATACGTAGCGTGAGGGCCTATCCCCTCCAAACGTAGCGCGGGGGCTTGTCCCCCGCCTGGGACGAGGACACGATATGTCAACACACCCAAACTCGTTGGTATGGTCCGACCCGGCAGATTGGGAGACCTGCGCCAGGGACGGCGGCATTGCCATCGGCGATGACGGCGCGGCGCGCCTGGCGGAGAGCCACTTGATTGCGCATGAGCCGGGCGCGTTCTCCACGCAGCACGGCGAAGAACTCTTCCAGCGCGTCCAAGCCCAGGTGCGTTTTGATTTGGGCCGGACTCCGCCCCAGTGGGCCGATTGCTATTTCTACGCTCGTGAGGAGCCGGACAACCGCTGGCCGTTGGCGGTGACGGTGAACGGCCACACGGAACGCATGGGGCCGGGCACGACGCTGGCCGGCGAATTCGCCTGGTACCACGTGCGCATACCCCGGGAGGCGCTGCTGCCAGGGCCGAACACTATCGTTTTCGCTTGTGAGAGCCCCGCCGCGCACGCCTGGATACTCGCGGTGGATACCAGCGTGCCTACAGTACACAGCCGCAAGAGCACGGACGGCGGACGGACCTGGCACGCTAGCGGATTCGGGCTGGAGGGCGCGTTGTCCGGCGAGTACGTGGCGCGCCTGCGCGCGCGGGAACACCCGGCGCGGGGCGTGCTGACGAGTCCGGTGGTCAGCCTGGCGCCGGCAGGACAGAACGCAAAGACGTCCTCTACGGTGAATAATACGCTGCATCTTCACTGGCGCGCCGCGACGCCGCCGGGGACCGCTGTTGCGCTGCGCTACCGCAGTGGTGAAGGGCCGGCGCTGGAGGACACGCCCTGGATCGACGTGACGGCAGCGAGTGTAGCGCCAAACGGCGCGGTGGACACCCGCGAGAGCGGGCATGACGGGATTGCCCACGCGGGGGCGCTTTCTGATTTGGGACCATACGTACAGTGGCAAGCCGTGCTGCGTACTGACGATGGGGGCGCAACCCCGACACTTCGCGGCGTTGGGCTGAGCGCCTCTGCCGCCGGCGGCGCGGAGAAGATACATGCGCATGCGCTGTCTGGAACGGAGCGCGGAATTGCGCCTTCATATTCCTTCACCCGCCAGGACCCGGCGGAGCCAAAGCTGGCAATCCTGCGCGAGCAGGAGCGGCTGGATGCGGTCATTGCGGGAGCCGAGACGCAGTGGGCGCAAATGCTGGCGCTGCGGGCTTGGGTGGCGGTGCAGTGGACGCACCGCGCGCCGCACGAGTTTCGCCGCTGTTGCCCGTGGGACGCGCTGACGATTCTGGCCTGGATGCGCGCCGACCGGGGCCACGGCCAGCCGCAACCGGACGCCTACTGCACCCACTACGCGGTCGTGCTGGCGCAGTGCGCGTTGGCGCTGGGCTGGGCGGCGCGCCTCTGGGTGATGTCCGCCGAGCCCACCCTGCACACCAACGGCCACTTCGTGGCGGAGATCTGGAGCGTGGCTCACAAGAAGTGGGTAATGCTCGACGCCGATACGGATTCGCACGTGGAATGCGGAGGCGCGCCGCTGGGCGTCCTGGAGATTCACGACGCCTGGCGGGACGATGCCCTCGCTTGCCTGGAGGTGGTGGCGGGCGCGAACGCCGGACGGGTGAAGATCGGCCCAGACTGGATCGAGGAGATGCTGCCGCTGGGCCTCTACCGCTTCTGCGGCCTGGTGCTGCGCAACAACCACCTCTCCACCCTCATCCCGGGGCCGGTGGAGCACGGCTGGACCACGTACAAGTGGGACGGCTTCCTCTGGTGGCGCGATGGGCCTGAACTGGAACTGCCGTTCTTCTCGCTCTCCTCCAACCGGCGGGCGGATTTCGATTGGGAACCGGAGGGTTAGCGCCGGTCTTTTCTGCGTCAGCCAAAACGTAGGGCGGGGATCTTGCGCCCCGCTACGTCAACGAAGGTAGGGCGAGGTCTTGTGCCGCGCCTCTTGGCAGGAATACCGCGTGCGCTCGCGCCCTGCGCAGGTTACAAACCTGCGCTACCGGAAAAGAGGCGCGTGAGGATGGGCACGAGGGCATAGGCGGGTGAGGACGGCACGTGGGTACAGGCGCGTGAGAAGCAACCTCTCCGTTCGTGCTGAGCCTGCCTGCCCTGAGCTTGTCGAAGGGTCGAAGCATGAACGGAGAGGAGGGGATGGCGAAAGCAATGGCCGCTTGCGGCGCGCGCCGTTCACCCTTCGACGCTGCTCAGGGCGAACGGCGCGCTTGGCATTCGTAGCGCGGGGGCTTGTCCCCCGCCGGAACGTAGGGCACGGGATCTTGTACACCGCTACGTCAACAAACGTAGGGCGAGGTCTTGTGCCTCGCTTCTTGGCAGGAAAACCACGTGCGCTTGCGCGCCGCGCAGGTTACAAACCTGCGCTACCGGATAAGAGGCGCGTGAGGATGGGCACGAGGGCATGGGCGCGTGAGCATGGGCGCGCAAAAACCTACTACGCGCCGTTCGCCCTGAGCAGCGTCGAAGGGTGAACGGCACGGAGCGAAAGCCGAAGACCCCACACGCCAGTGACTAAGAATCCGTTGCGCGGGAGGCGGCGCCGTTGAGGTTCAATCTTCATCCCACAGCGGGGCAATCTTGGCGCGGTATTCCTCTTCCACCAGCGCGGCGTACTCGGGCCAGACGGCCATCAGCGCGTCGAGCCGGGCGTCGTTCATGTCGTCGTGGGGCGTGATCGCGGCGTAGAGGTTTTCCACGATGCGCGCGGCAGAAGGATCAAGAACGCCGCCAAGCCGGTGCGCGACCGTGCCCTCACCGGCGCTCGCATCGTCGCTAAGCGCCTGGAAGAACTGGGTGCTCAGGGCTTCGATTTCCTCGCCCAGGTGCATGCGCAGCCATTCGCCGTCGAAGAGGTCGGGCCGAGCGTGGCGGAAGAAGACCGCAATGCCGAAACGTCCGCGAATGCCGGCCAGCGCCTGGAGCGCGTAGCGCAGCCGCTGCTGGCGGGCCGCCGTTGCGGGCGTTGGCTGGGGAAGTTGTGCGCAATACGCCGACACCTTGTCGCGCAGTTCGTAGACCACCGCCAACAGTTCGTCGGCCAGGGCGGCGCACGCGGCGTCGGTCATGCGCACGCGGTATTCCGCGTCCACGATGGCGTGCAGGCGGTCGAACAACGGCCGGGAACCAAGCACTGCCGGCAGGAACGGCAGCGCCCCCGGTTTGGTGGGCACCCAGGCGTCGCGCAGCAGGCCGCAGGCCAGCTTGGCCGCCGGCAGGAACCAGTGGGAGAGCGCGCCGTAGACGGGGTAATACGGCAGATACTCCGGCAGCAGGTTGATGGGCGGGTCGAACTGCTCCCCACGCGGCTTCAGATATATCGAGAACTTGCCGCAGGCTTCATGTTGCTGCGCCGGCGTAAGCTGCGGCGGCTGATTTGCCAGCACGTCGTCCAGCGCATTCGCCGCGCCGCCGATACGCTGCCAATCGCGCACCTCGCCCATGAGCGGCAAGAGTTGTTGCGCCTCGTCCGGCGAGCAGATGAAGCCCGGCGGGTGCTCCAGAATGCGGGCGTAGTGGGGAGCCTGTTCCAGCAGTTCCACGTACGATTCACCGCCGGCCCGGCTCAACGCCAGCCAGGTTTCGGCGTCGGGGGCGTCCGCCACGGTACGGAGGTCGTGATCGCTGAAGCCGGGCGTGAGCGTGCCCAGGTGGTGCTTGCAATAGACCGCCGCGTCGAGGCCGGGCACGCGCGCCGCGATGTAGCGGCCGAGTTCCGCGCCGATGTAGCGGTAGTCGTCGAGTGTGATTGTCATAGTGTGACTATCATATCGGAAGGGTCATTGCGATGGTTGCCGCAATCCAAGCAATGGGGAAATCATGCAATACTCCCCGACTGTCAACACGTCTTCGGTGTGTCGCTGCAATAAGTGGGAGCAGTATAACACTTCTCCTACTTGACATGGTACGATAGGCAGCAGTAAAGAAGGTGCGCCATGGTAGCTACGTCTTCAGTAGAAGAGCGGCTGGCTCACATCGAGGAACGGCTCGAGAGCTTCGCCACGAAAGCGGACATCGCTGAACTGCGGGGTGAACTTAGCACCCTGAAGTGGACGATAAGCATCGGTCTCTTTGCGGTGATTGCCATCACGAGCATCCTGCAAGTCTTGTTGCAGCTATTGCCAATTGGTCAATAAGCGCGAGCCGGCGGCACGTTGACACCACCGGCTCCGATACTTTCCGGTGCCTCAGCGCAGTCGATGCCTACAATTCCCGTCGTAACGGCAACGGCCGCCGCAGGGCGCTTGCGCCGGTGGCTCGTTGCCTATTCAGCTTCTCAGGTCGTTATTGCCGCCGGTGTGCGCGTGAACGTAAACGCCTCGAACTCGTTCTCGCAGGGGTAGCCGGCGCTTACGAGCAGGCTGCGTTCCCGCGCGATCATGATGTAGCCCATGATGCTGTGGGCCAGCGGGCCGTGGCGGCAGATGTCGGCGGGTTCCGTGTGGGTGCGGGCGATTTGCTTCAGTTGCTCCAGCGAGTGGGGCTGCTTGGCGGTCAGGCGCTCGAGCACGGTGAAGCGGTCGCGGCTGTTCTGCGCGGCCGCGCCGCCGTCGTCTTTCAACACCGGCTGCATCTCAGCGGTCAGGAAGTGGTTCGTATTCCAGATGGTGTGGCTCTCCATGCGTCGCACCGCCATGCGCGTGGGGGAGCGTTCCACCACGATGGCCGCGCCGGACGGATCGGTGAACATCAGGTTCAGGCCGTGGTTCATGATGGGCGTGCGCGCCACCAGGTCGGCCACCGCGTCTACGCTGTCGGCGAATTGCAGCAGGTAGCGCAAGAGGGTATTCGACGGAATCCCCTCCCAATCGCTGTCGTTGTTGGGAATGCTGCTGCCGCCGTAGGTGAGGCCCGCCTCGTTCACGCCCGCGTTCAGCCAAGTAGTACCGGCGTAACTCACGCCGATGAAAGAGTGGCCCTTGTCGGGATGCGTCTCTTGCAGGACGTGGAACTGCTTCATGTCGGCGTCCACGTCGTTGGACTTGAAGTGGATCGTGCCGTGTGAGGTTTCCGCCAGCGCCACGTTGGTGCACTCCACGCGGGAGCGACTGATTTCCTGGCAGGCGTTGTAGGCAAAGAGGTCGTCGAAATTCACGTTGGCGGCGGCGGCGATGGCGTGGAGTTCTTCCAGCGATTCCGGGAAGACGCGCTCCAGATTGCGTTCCACCTGCCGCAGCACGCGCCTCCCGTGCGCCGTATTCCAGCCGCGATCGAGCGCAAAGCGCTTTACGGCCACCGGGATGATGTCCGCGAACGCGGCGCCGTGCTGGAGACCCATCTCGTGGGGCGTGCCTGATTGAACTACCTGCCGCATGGGAGATTCCTCCTGTGTGCTACAGACTGATGCCGCTTAATTGCGGACCCCTTCTACCGCCGCGTAGACGCTGCCGATGGTGCCGCCGACGACTGTGTAGCCCTCTTCGCCGGCAATGCTGTTGATTTCATCCACGATCGCGTCGAGCGCCTGCCGTTTCTCGCCGTTAGTGTCATCGTAGAAGTGCGTGTTGTGGGTGAACGGCATGATGATCCTGGGAGCGTCGTCGGGGTAATCCGCCATGTCCGCCCAGGCCTGGCGGATGGTCTGCCGGTGGGTCTCGCCGTCGCCGCCCTCGATGCGCAGTTCCATGGGCAGATGCGGGGCGCGCCGCCGCACCTGGTCGCACGTGAGCGGGATTTCGTAGAAGTCCAGGTCGCCGGGAAAGAGGCGGTTGGCCTTGTGGGCGTAATGGGCGTAGGGCACGGCGCATTGCCAGATGGCCTTGGCCATGTCGTACTGGCGGCCCGGCGAGGAGACGCTGCCGTGGGTAAAGCCGGTGGCGACGAGCGCGGGATAGGTCTGGTCGTTGGCGGAGAAATTGCCGCCCCGGAAGGTGGTCGGGCGCTTGCCGATGGCGTCGGCCCACTGGTCGGCTACCGTGTCGAACATCTGCACCTGTTCTTCGAACGTATGCCCGCCGAGATAGTCGGTGTAGCCAAGCCCGGTGTCCTGCGGATGGATGTGCAGGCCGATCTCGAAGCCGCGTTCTTCCAGGTCGTGGTAGAGCGCGGGTTGCGCCGCCGCGGTCTGAGCCACGATGAAGAACGTGGCGCTCAGGCCGTACCCCTCCAACGTGTCGGCAAAGCCCGTGACCGACCGCTCGCTGATGCTCCAGACCTCCGGCCCGCCGTGCAGCGAATCGTCCATGAGCTGTTCGCAGTCCTGCGTGAAGATGACGTAGAGCGGTTTAGCGGCCATTGGTCTCGATCCTTTGCGTACTTCTGCGATCGTCAATCATTCAGATGCCAGCGGGCGCATCGCACTGGATGCAGTCCTCGCTCCTGCTTTCCTGCTCCGGCGGGGGACAAGCCCCCGCGCTACGTCCCCGACAGCGGCGAGGGGCAAGCCCCCGCGCTACGTCTCCAATGGTAGCGGGGCACAAGACCCCGCGCTACAGGGACCGAACCGGCGCGCGTGTTTTCCGATCTGCCGCCAAGTCTCTATAGTCGGGAACAAACGCTACCGGCCTTGTTCCTCCTGCGCCATGCGGTCTACGTCCACCATTACGTCGGTGAGCAGGTCCACGTCCACCTCGTACCAGAGGCCGAAGGTGCTTTTGCCGCCCGGGCCCAGGATTTCCTCGGCAATCTCGCGCACCAGGCCGCGGTTGGCGTTCTGCACGCCGAAGTCGGCGAACGTGGAAGGCAGGTTGACCGACTGGTTGAAGCGGATCAGCTTGCGCACCTCGGCTTCCCCTTGCTGCATGAGCGCGACCGAAATGAGAATGCCGAACGCCACCTGCTCGCCGTGCACGCCCTCGATGCTGGCGTGCTTGGAGTTGCCGGGGTGCAGCCCGTGCTCGCCGCCCACCACGCCGCAGGCCGGGCCGGCCACGCCGCCGCCGTAGACGATCGCTTCCACCACCTTGTCCACCGCTTCCGTGGCCACGCCGCGCTCGCAGGCGTGGTAGGCCGATTCGCCGTAACCGAGAATCGTATCGTAGGTCCACTCCGCGATGGCGATGGCCGCGCCGGTGGGAAAGACGTTGTCGAAGCCGAGCATGCGCTCGGTGCCGCTGCGCTGGCGCAGTTCGCGGGCGATGCGGCCGCCGGTCCAGGTGGGCAGGGCGTCGGCCATGCCGGCCGCCAGCCAGCGGCCGCCGCCCTGGGCGATGACGCGGGTGTCGGCGATGACGGTATGGGGGCCGACGTACCAGACGTTGCGGTCGGCGTCGCCTTCGATGCTGGCGCTGAAGGTGGCGGTGGCGTTGGTGGAAGCAACGGTGGGCAGGCTGATGAGCCACGCGCCCATCTCGTGGGCGATGGCCTTGGCCGCGTCTACCACGCGCCCGCCGCCCGCGCCGATGACCACGTCGGCGCCAAGCTCTTTGCCCTTGGCCACCAGCGCGTCCACGGCCGGCCGGTTCTTATCGACGTGCTTGCCGTGCTCGACGTGGTACGGGATGCCGTGCTGGTCGAGCGCGCCGGTGACGGTATCCTGTATGGCGGCAACGGCCCGGCCGCCGCCGACGATGAGCGCCTTGCTGCCCAGCGCCGCGGCATGAGCGCCCACGTCGCTAACCACTCCCGGCCCGACCACGAACCGCAGCGGGTGAACGATTGCTTTCTTCATACCGGCTCACATCCTTATGCGACTACGACACAACCAAATTTCAGGTCAAGCATCGCGCTTGCTCGCGCTCACTAGGAGCGGATTAGCAGGAGCGAAACCGCGCTAAGCCCCTATCTTGGAAGTAGACACCTCAATACTCTTCCTCTTCATCCTCACTCCACTGATAGGACGCATCGTCCTCTACTTCATCCACTGCCGCCCAGTCTTCCCAGCGATCAGCGTACAGGTGAGGCTCTTCTACCTCTGCCGCCAAGTCCGCTTCATCCTCATCCCAATCCCGGCTATTTCCAGGCTCTTCTTGCCAGGATGCAAACGCCGCTGCGCTTGCAATCTCGTCTCCATACTCGTCCCAATCACTCTCTTCTCCGAATCCAAGCACGTTTTCGCCGGCGTCATCTTCCTCCTCGTCGTTCCATAAGCCCTCAAGATCATCCTGCTCGCCAGGCCAAGCACTGTCGTCAAGGACTTGGCCGTCCCGCGGACGCGCCTGTGACTGCCGCAAATCGACACTGTCGTTGGACGAAGAGAAGAGCCGATTGAGAAATCTGAGGAGCATCCGCCTGACTCCACGCAGGCCGCGCCAACGCGCGGCGATGCCAATCCAACCGGCCGCTCAACCGCATGTTTCAATGCCCACGGCGTCTACACCGCAACACACGCGCAGTCGTTCCGCGCCACCGGGCACGCCCGGCGCTCTGAGGCTGGCGTCGCTTGCAAGTCTCCTACCACAGGCTGCCCGCAATTCGTCGCAAGTCGGATGCTGCCAGTCCTATCCCACCGCCACCGGCAGGCGCATGTCCGCCGCCACGGTGTTCATGCTCTCCTTGATGGCCGCGGCCACGTAGCGCAGGTCTTCGTCGGTCATCAGCGGATGGATCGCCGGGCAGAAGAGGCGGCGGCCGGCGTCGGTGGAGACCGGCACGTCTTCCGGACTGTGGCCCAGCCGCACCATGTAGCCGACGTAGTCCGGCAAGGAGGCGTTCATGATCCAGGTGCCGACGCCGTGCTCGCCGATGAGGCGGTCGGCCATCTTGTCGCGCGGATCGCCGGCCCATTCCTCGTCGAGCATAAGCGTATAGCCGTACCACACGTGGTGGTAGCCCTCCGGTTCGATGGGCAGGATGAGGCCGGGGATGTCCTCGATCAGTTCGACGAAATCGGCCACGCGCTGGCGGCGGGCGTCGTTCATCTCGTCCAGGCGCGTGACCTGAATGGAACCGGCCACCGCTTGCAGTTTGGTCATGCGGAAGTTGGTGCCCCAGCCGTCCAGCGCGCTGCCAAACGAGCGCATGCTGTTCACGAAATTGGCGTAGTCGTCATCGTCCGTGGTGACCATGCCGCCCTCGCCCAGCGTCGTCATGTTCTTGCTGGTCTGGAAGCTGAAGATGTTCATGGCGCCTTTCTTGCCGACCTTGGTGCCCTTGTAGCCCGCGCCGACGGCGCGGGCCGCGTCGCAGAGCACCGGCGGCGGGCCGTGGACGGGATGCGGATGCCGCTGGGCGATGTCTTCCAGCGCGTCCACGTCGGCGGAGAGGCCATTGTTGTGCACGGCCAGGATTGCGCGGGTATTGGGCGTCATGCGGCGTTCCACGTCGTTGGGGTCGATGTTGAACGTGGCCGGATCGATCTCCGCCAGCACCACCTTGGCGCCCACGCCGAGCACGCAGAGCGACGTGGCCTTGAACGTGATGCCCGGCACGATTACCTCGTCTTCCGGGCCGAGTTGCAGGGCGTGAATGGCCGCGTCCAGGCCGGTGCCGCAGGAATTCACCGCCAGCGCGTGCTTCACGTCGCAGTACTCGGCGAACGCTTGCTCGAACTGCGTAATCTCCGGGCCGTGAAAGCCGATTGTCCAGTCCATGCTCTCGCGCAGGCTGGCGTTGATGGCGTCTACTTCGGCTTCCGTGTACCAGCCGCCCAGGATGGGAAACGGAAACTGGCGTTTGGCGTTCTGCAGCAGGTCTCGTTCTTCTCCGGTCAATTCCATTGGGAAATCTCCTCACTACTCCGTTCAGTTCGGCAAACATACGTGCACTGTCGGCGCGGCTTGCATTGCAAAGTCTATCACGTTTGCAGGGCTACGTGCCGCGTTTCGGCGCCGTTGTTGCTGATGGGCACCGGGGCCAGGGCATAGGTCCAGCCGTAGGCCTCTTGCAGCGTCACGTCCACCGGTTCGCCGTCCACGGTGGCGCGGGGCGTCTCGCCGTTTTGCAGCGGCACCATCAGCGTAAAGCTGCCGCTGGGCGAACTGCCGGAGACCGTGCAGGAGAAACCGCTGTCTTCCCAGGCGCTCTGCGAAACCTGCGCCCGGTCGCGGGCGCGCACGAACGCCGCCCACTCGAACGCGCTCCAGATCGGCAGGCCGAGTTCGTTGGCGTTGTCCCAGCACTGGTTCATGTACGCGCCGCTGTAGGTATAGAACGAAACCGGATGCGAAAGCATGGTGAGCGGACTGAAGTAGCGCTCCTTCTTATCCACCATCACCTGGCGCGTGCGCTTGGCCTCGCCCACCGGGTCCGACGAGAGCTTGGCCTTCACCGAGGCGTCGTCGTAGGCCTGGGTGAGTTGCCCGAACACCTCGATGATCTCGCCGTCGGTATCCACGAACTTGCCGGGATGCCCGGAGCCGGTGGTGTACTGGAGCCACTGGTCGTGAATGCTGAGCACGTTGGTATCCAGCACCACGCCCACGTCCGCGTAGATGCGGGGCAAGTCCACGTAGCCTTTCCAGCCCAGGCAGTGATTGCGGTTGGCGATGACGGTTTCGCCGCCGTAGTGCTCCCGGAAGTAGTCGGTGTCGCGCCGCACGATCTCTTCCATCACGGCGTCCTGCTCTTCGTTGACGTACTGGGGATCGAAGGCGTTGTGGTGGATGCCGAAGGAGTGGCCCCGGGCGCGCCAGCCTTCCACCCGCTCCGGCGTGGCGATGGTGTACTTGGAAGGGCCGAGCATGAGGTAGATGGTGACGTGGCCGTTGTGGGCTTCCGCCGCGTTCATGAGCGCCTCGAACGCTTCCAGCGGCGAGTAGTCGTCGTCGGAATCCAGGACCACCATGCTCTTGGTTTCGGGAGAATCGTAGTACCAGAGGCGGGGCTGCGGGTTCTTGGCAATGGTGTTGATCGCGTTGCCGAGCAGCATGGCGTGCACGTCGGCCTGCGGCAGATGCATCCGGCGCGGATCCAGGTGGCTGCTGAAGAACTCGTTGGGACGGTACGGCCCGCCAAACCCCAGGGTGCGCGAGCCGAAATGGATGGGATTGCCCTGGCGAATGAGCGCCACGGCCTGCGGCAGGTCGTAGCCGAACGCCACTACCTGCCCCCGGCCCAAGGGGAAGTGGAGAACGGCGGCATAGGAGGTTTCAACGTCGGCGTCGACGTAGATCCTGGCGATCTCGCGCGCGCTTTCAGGGAGTTGCAACGGCTCGTAGTTGTCGGCGGGCACGTGGGTCTGGATCGACTCATGCGGCACGCCGTTGCTGATGGGATTGCCCGGCAGCGGCCGCGCGTAGGCCGGATAGGCCACGGTGTCCGTGGGCGCGAGGCCCAGTTCCAGCGCCAACAACCGCGAGGGGCGCAGCGCGATGAGGCGGCCGCCGGTCTTGACGTAGCTGACGATGCGCTGGATGTCGGCGCGGCGCGGCAGGCTGGGCGTGAGAATCACCGCGTCGTAGGATTCCAGCCCCGCCAACGCCTCTTGTCCGATGGGCCGCGTGTTGAAGTCCGCGAAACCCTCCGCTTTCAACACGGCGGCCGTGTACGGCCCATAGGTGTTCGCGCGGTTACCCGGCTGGGTGAGAACGAGCATGCCCACGGTGGACTAACCTCCTGGGTGACGGAAAGAGCGACTGTCCAAGTTCATGAGAGGAGTATACCAGTTTCGTGCCTATGGTCTTGGGATACTAGACTTGACACATGTCGCTGCTCTGTGAGTTCGCATAGGTGTGAGCCTTTTCCCGTTTGTGCGTTGTAAACCTTTAGAGGGGTCAAGAACGCTGACCTAGGGTGATGCGTTCATTTTCAGCTAGCGTAGTTGTATACTTGCTTCATTGGGCTGATTCGGACTGTATCGGAGCAACGCATGACTATAAACATCGCGCTCGCTACCAGCGAAGGCCTGGTACTTGGCTGTGATAGCATTGCCAGCAGTGTTGAATATGTAATCGATCCTTTCGAGTTGGACGGTGTCGAGGACGAAGAAGGTAACCCCCTACAGAGCAGCGATGGTCACAAGCTCGTTGCACTTGACCCGTCTAGAATTCGGCCGGTGGTCACTAATGCATGGGCGGGAGTTACAAAGCTGTTCCAACTCTACGAGGGGAGCGCCTCTGTGGCTGCGGTAACAGCGGGCGTCGCACGACTCAACAATAGGACGATGAAGAGCTACAGTGAGGAGTTTCTTGGCCAGCAAAAGCAGAAACAAAAGCCCTTAGTCAATGTCCAGACTATCTCCAACGAATTCTTACGGTTCATGAGGAAGCAATTCACGGAACACTACAAGGACTCATCGCTTCCAGAAGAATACTGGGACGGTCCGCACTTTCTCATTGGGGGCTATGGCGCTATGGACGAACTGCCGTCAGTATTTCGTGTGGACGTTCGCGCCAACAAGGTTTACGAGCAATTGACCAAAGGTAGTTTCGGTATTGCATGGGATGGTCAGGCAGATGGCATTGAGCGGTTGATACGAGGCTATGACAGCACTTTGAGAATGGCGATTGAGCGTTATCTCGAGCAGATGATTGACGAGCACTATCAGCAGATGACAGGCGCAATGGCGAAGATTCTCGACGACGTGCTTGCTCAACTTGGCGCCACGTTGCCTTCTGGTGTTGATACTGTGTTACCATTGAAACTGGAGGTGAGTCCTCCATGGGACGACATGAAGGTTGAGTTTTCCTATGGGAACTTGCCGTTGCAGAGTGCGATAGACTTTGTTGCGTTCTTGGTGAATCTTCAATCCGGCAAGTCAAGGTTTGCGCCCGGAGTGGCAACAGTTGGTGGACGGACTCACGTTGCTATAGTGACGAAAGGAGGAGGCTTCGACGTTCTGAATGAGCCGCAGTTGCAGCATCGGCACACAGGATTTGGCGATGATGTATGACAGCGACCGAAATGGCGTAGAAAGACAAGTCAAGGACAGGGAACGGCTGCCCCGTGATGGATGGCGCAGTGGCAGTTCCAGTGACACTGTAAAGCCGGAAAAGGCGGTGGCTAAAGAGAAGGTGAGAGTGCGGCTTGTACAGGTAGAGGGCAAGATCAAGCCCGTGCGTATGCAGTGACCCGTGCCTCTGTTTATGCGGTATCTGCCCCGGCGGATGCCGTGGGGCTTGCCGAAGAGAGACACCCGCCGCTTGGGCGGGTGTTTGCTTTTCTCATAACGCGCGCCCGGGCGCATCGTTGGGGCCTGCTACGCGCGCCAAGGGGTTGTGTTCTTCCCAATTGCCGCGGGCGCGGCGCCTTTGCGCGTACGTACCGCGCTTGCCGCCCGGCGTGAGGTGGAGACGAGGGTTACGGCGCGGGCGCGGCGGGCCGCGCGGTCCGTTTCCGGCGCCGCGCCCTTGAGCGCGGTCGTTCAGAGGGTAGACACAACCCGCCGCAGCGAGTAATCTGTACACTACGGATTTACGGATTACGTTGATGTAGGGGCGGCTTCACGAACCGCCTGATGTAGGGGCGGCTTCGCGAACCGCCCGAAAGAGGGGTGTACGTCGCATGTTGACCACGTGGGTGCTCATCGTCTTCCTGGCGTATTTCGCGGCGCTGATTGGCATTGCCGTCTTTCGCAGCCGCCAGATGAAGGAGATGTCGGACTACGTGCTGGCCGGCCGGCGGGTGGGCAGTCTTACCTCGGCGTTGAGTTCCGGTTCGTCGGTCACCAGCGGGTGGACGATGCTCGTCTTTCCGGCCTTGGCGTTCACGAACGGGGCCGTGGAGCTTTGGACGGTGTTGGGCATTGTGCTCGGCATCTGGTTGAGTTGGTTAATTTTTGCGAAGCGGCTGCGCCGCTACACCATCGCCACGGAGAACTCGCTCACTTTTCCGGAGTTCTTCGCAAAGCGCTTTGGGGACAAGTGGGGCGTGCTGCGCACGCTTTCCGCCGTGCTTGCCCTGTTCTTCATCATCTTCTACATCAGTTCCGGTTTGATTGCCGGCTCCAAGTTGCTGGAAACGGTTTTCGGCCTGGACGGCATCGTGGGCATTCTGGTGACGTTGGTCGCCGTCGCTTCCTACACCTTCATTGGCGGTTTCCTGGCGGTCTCCCGCACCGACGTCTTCCAGGCGCTCATCATGCTGGCCGGCTTCATCATCTTGCCGGTCACGCTGCTCTTCATCACCGCGGAGCCGTTCCAGGGATTCGAGGACGTGGCCCCCGGCTTCTGGAATCCGTTCACCGACATCAACGGCGACGGTGTCACGGTCACGTTCCTGCTCTCCGCGGCCGGTTGGGGCCTGGGCGGCTTTGGCTCGCTGCGCATTTTGCAGCGCTTCATGGCGGTGGCGAGCGAAGAGGCCATTGGGCCCAGCCGCGACATCAGCACGCTGTGGACGCTGCTGATCTTCTTGTTCGGCCTGCTGCTGGGGCTGGTGGCTTTGCCGGCCCTGGCCGAGGTAGGCCGGATGGAAGAGGTGACGGCGGACGCGGAGCGCCTCTATCTTGTGGCCGCCACCGTCTTCTTCACGCCGGTCATAGCGGGCGTGCTGCTGTCGGCGGTGATTGCCGCCGTGATGAGCACGGCGGACTCGCAACTGCTCCTGGCCTCGGCCATGGCTACCGACGACCTGCCGCTCATCCGGCGCTACGCTTATTCCAAACGCTACGTCTTCCTGCTCGGCGCGTTCGCCCGCGTCTGGTTGGGCCGCTTCCTGCTGGTGGTGGTGGGCCTCATCGCGGCGCTCTTGTCCATCTTCAATCCCGATTCGGTGTACAACCTGGTTTCCTATGCCTGGGGCGGCATGGGCTCGGCCTTCGGCCCGCTCATTCTGCTGGCGCTCTACTGGCGGCGCTTCAACTTCTGGGGCGCGCTGGCCTCGATGGTTGCCGGCACGGTCATCGCCTCCATCTGGGGCTACTTCTCCGGCGGCCCCGGCGGCGTGATGGACATCCAACCGGCCACGCCGGGCTTCTTCCTCACCATTCCCATTGCCGTGGCCGTCACGCTGCTTACCGCCAGACCTTCTGAAGAGATTACGGAAGTCTTCGATGACGTCGTTACCGGCTGGGCCGGCGCAAAGCAGGTTTAGCGCGATATAGAACCAAGAGCGCCGGTTGATTGGCTCAATCAGCACGGCCGTAGAATCCCTCCTCAGAAGACCTTTGCGTAACCTCGCTGAGAGGCGAAAAGTTCCCTCTCACCGGGGAGAGGTTTAGGGTGAGGGGAGATTATGCGGCGGCTCATACCCAAGCCTTGCAAAATGAGGCGGAACCGACGAGGATTCCCCTCACCCCAGGGAGACCTTTGCGTAACCCCTTCCCCATTGGGGGGAAGGTTGGGATGGGGGGTGAAATGGCTTGAAACCATGCGCTTTTTTTGTAAAAGCGCTCTGGATTCCGGTTTTCACCGGAATGACAGAGTTATGCAAGGTCTCCCAGGGAGAACTGACAGGGGTAGGCATTCTACATCCGACTTCACGTGTCATTCCGAGCGGAGCGCAGCGGAGAGAGGAATCTAAGGCTTTCCCTGCAAGAATTTCTCTTCTAGATTCCTCGCTCCGCTCGGAATGACACGTGCCTACCCCTGTCAGCCCAGGGAGAGGGAGCAGAAGGAGCGCTGCCCAAGGTTACGCAAAGGTCTCCTCGGGGTGTGGCTGCGGACTGTCACCAGTCTCAGCCGCTCAGCCCCCCAGGGTTCTGATGATAGGGCCCGCAGCCAGCAACGCCGCCAGGTCTCCCGCGCGGTCTACCCGGCCAAAGTAGTTGCAGGGAATCACGTCGAACGGCTCCAGGCGGCGCATGAGTTCGTCCAGCAGCAGGTTCTGGCCGATGTTGTCCGTGGCGTAGTGGGGCAGGCGCACCAGGGCGATGCCGTGCGCGCGGCAGGCGTCAACGGTGGCCGCTTGCGCCGAAACCTGCACCACGGTGTTCACGCCGGCCCGCGCCAGCAGCGGAAAAGCGCCGGGCGGATAGGCGTAGCCGCCGGCGAACTTGGCGTGGATGCGTCCGGCGGGCTGCGCCGGCTCGCCAACCATGATGCGGGGCATGGCGCCGATGTGCGCGGCTTCTTGCATCTCCGGCAGCGTCAGCATGAGTTCGACGATTGCGCCGACGGTCGGCGGCTTCTCCCGCGCAAAGAGCGCGTTGATGTACTGGCGGTGCGCCAGGTCGACCGGCGTGTGGATGCAGGCGAGCGGATAGCCCAGCAGCGCGGCCGTGTCGGGTCCGATGCGGTGCACGTCTTCGTGCGCTTGCAGGCGTTCCGCCATGTAGCCGGCGATGCACGCCCGCGCCGCGTCCGGCGGCACGCCTTCCCAGATGAGGTAGTCGGCGTTGATCTCCATGAAGTCGGCCACCAGCGAGGCGGAAATGCCGACGCTGTTCGTATGGTGGGACAGGAAAGCGTCGATTTTGACGCCTCTGGACGCAAGCGCCTCCCCCAGCAGCATCTCCGGCACGTGCAGGTTGATGCCCACCAACGCGGTGTGAATGGGCGTGTCGTCCGGGCCGTGGACGATGCGCACGTCGCCATAGGGATTGCGAAAGCGCTCCCGGTCGTAGAACGCCTGCTGCCAGGCGGGCAGCGCGGCGTACTCGTCGCGGCGCTGCCGCAACTGGCGCTGGATGGCCGCCTGGCCTCTGGGGTCAAGCTCTCGGCCGATCGCGATGGAGGTGTCATAGAGAGCGCGTAAGGTTGCCATGTCACGCTTTCCGATCTGCCCCTGTTGCCCGCCCGGGTGAGGGCCGGGGCGAGGGCAAACCCGGTTTGGTTCGTCCGCCAACGGAGACGGAAGTTTGCTCTTACGAAGAGCGGGGGACAAGCCCCCGCGCTACGTGGCGTCGAGTATATCCATGTGCGGGGGACGAGCCCCCGCGCTACGGTGATGCGGCAACGTCGGGGGCAGGCCCCAATGGGGCAACGTCAGATACAAGCCCCCGCGCCAGGTTGGAATTAGTTGCCGTTGCGCTTGATCCGTTCGAAGTAGTTGCACGGTATCACGTTCAGCGGGCCGAGGCGTTGCTCCACTTTGTCGAGCAGGAGGTTGAGGCCCACGTTGTCGCACGCGCCGTGGGGCATGCGCACCCAGTTCATGCCGAGTTCCCGGGCTTGCCGCTGGTGGGCGGGCGAACAGCCGATGGTGACGAACGTGCCGACGCCGGCCTCCTTGAGCAGGGGAATCACGTCCGCCGGAAAGAGCCAGCCGCCGCCGTCCTGGTGGAAGATGCGGCCCGCGGGTTGCGCGGCGTCGCCGGCCAGGATGCGCGGAATGGCCCCGATGCGGGCCGCGCCCTGGAACTCCGGCAGGGCCAGCAGCGCCTCCACCACGTCGCCTACCGTTGCGGCCCGCGCGGCCTCGATCGCGCCGCGCACGCCGATGCCGTGGTGAAAGTCCGCCGGGGTATGGATGCAGGCCAACGGAAAACCGAGCAACTCCGCCGTGTCCCTGCCGATGCGGTTGAAGTCTTCGGCGGCGAGCCAACGCTCGTTCATCATGGCCTCGACGTGCGGCTTGGCGTCCGCGCGGGCCACCCCGGCGCTTGCCAGCAGGTCTACCAGATACGGCACGGAGTCATAGATCAGGGTGTCCGCCGGCACGCCGATGCTGTTGGTGTGGTGGGAAATCACCGCGTCCACCCGCGCGCCGCCGCTGCGCAGGTGGTCGGCCAGCAGCAGTTCCTGCGTCCAGATGTTGATGCCTAACAAAATCGTATCGAGTTCGGTGTCCTCGGGACCGTTGACGATGCGCACGTCGCCGTAGGGATTGTTGAACCGCTCCCGGTCGTAGTAGGGTTTGCGCCATTCCGGCAGCGCGGCGTACTCTTGCCGCCGCTCCTCAAGCTGGCGGTCCAGCGCCTCGCGCCCGCGCGGGTCGACCTCGCGGCCGATTTCGATGGCGGTGTCGTAGAGTTCTCGCAGGGTCATGTGGTTGAGCTTTCTGTGCTGCCCGGATTCACCCTCACCCTAACCCTCTCCCTCGGGGAGAGGGGACTGGATGTGCAAGCGGCCCACCCAGATAGAGGGAACCAAGGGTGTCCTCCACGCTGGGCGCTTGTCCCGAACTTTGGGCGCTTGCCTGCCTTCTTGGGGCGCTTGCCTGTCCTCTTGGGGCGCTTGCCTATCCTCTTTGGGTGCTGGCCTCCCCTATTTGGGCGCTTGGCGGTGGCTCCTGGCTGCATGGAGCGTTTCTTGCTGCTTCTATTCTACATGGCTGGGAAATCGATGCACGTGTTCGGGCTGATGGGTTACACGTTTCGCGGCTTGCTATACTAGGAAATGGAATGGCGGAGGCGGAAACGACAGCGGCGCCGCAACGTAACACAGCGCCGTAAGGCAGCGCGTTGTCGCAGGTGACGCGGCAGGGCAGGGCAACACCATACCGCAAGTAGCGCGACACCGCAGGCAACGTGAAGCCGAGAGGCAGCACGGTACCGAGAGGCAGCACGGTACCGAGAGGCAGCACGGTACCGAAGGGTAACGCGGTACCGAAGGGTAACGATGAATCGACCCGTGGGGATCGAAACCGAGTACGGCATGATATGCGCTAATGGCGCGCAGGCGGTGGACTTTGCCTACGAGGCCGCCATGCTCGTGCGCGGCGCGCCGCTGGCGGGCGCGGTCTTTCGCGGCTGGGACTACACCGCCGAGGATCCGCGGGTAGACCTGCGCGGCACGCGGGTCGCGCGCCTGGACCACGATCCTCACGACCTGCGCGGCAACAATGCCAAGAGCAAGCGGCTCAGCCGGCAGGAACTCCTGGCCGACACCGTGCTGCCCAACGGCGCGCGCTTCTACAATGATCACAATCACCCGGAATACTGCACGGACGCCTGTCTCTCCCTGCACGACCTGGTTGCCCAGGACAAGGCCGGCGAGCGCGTGGCCTGGCGGGCGCAGCAGGCGCGCAACGCCGCCGGCGGCCAAGCGGACCGGGTGCGCCTGGTCAAGAACAACACCGACTACCACGGGCGCAGTTACGGCTGCCACGAGAACTACCTGGTGAGCCGCGCCGTGCCGCTGCACGACCTGATCGGCGCGTGCATTCCCTTCTTCGTTACCCGCCAGATCTACGCGGGAGCGGGCAAGGCGGCGCACGAAGCGCCGGGTTCGCACGAACGGCCACGTTCGTACGAGACGCGCGATTCGGCAGGCGGGCGCAGCGGCGGTTTCCAGCTCAGCCAACGGGCGGACTTCTTCGAGACCGAGGTGGGCATTAATACCACCACCCAGCGCCCCATATTCAATACCCGCGACGAGCCCCACGCCAACGCGGAGAAATACCGCCGCCTGCACGTGATCATCGGCGACGCCAATTGCAGCGAGTTCGCCACGGCCCTGCGCGTGGGGGCCACGGCCCTGATGCTCGACCTGGTAGAGCAAGGCGCGGCGCCGCGACTGCGGCTGCGGCGCCCGGTGCAGGCGCTGCAAACAGTCTCACGCGATCTGGAGTTCAAGCGGCCGCTGGCGCTGGACGACGGCACGACCATCCGCGCGGTGGACGTGCAGCGCCGCTATTGGGAGGCGGTGCTGCGCTTCCGGGGCCGCGACGCCGAAACCGATTGGGTGCTGGACGAGTGGGGCGCGGTTCTCGACCTGCTGGACTCGAACCCGGCGCGCCTGCGCGACCGCGCGGACTGGGCGGCCAAACTGGCGCTCTTCGCCCAGATGGGCGTCTCCGACGAAGGCGGCGTCTCCGACGAAGGCGGCGTCTCCGACGAAGGCGGCGGCGCGCGCGTCGATTGGGAAGACCCGACGGCGCTGCGGCTCGATCTGGCCTACCACCTGGTTGATCCGGCGGTGAGCCTCTACCACATGCTCGTTCGCGCCGGCCGGATGCGGCGCATCGTGAGCGACGCGGACATCGCGCACGCGGAAACCGCCGCGCCCGCGGGCACCCGCGCCGGCGTCCGGGCGGCCTGCCTGGCCAAATTCGCGCCCCACGTCAGCGCCATGGAGTGGGGCTCGATCACGTTTCAACACAACGGCACGCCCTTCACCCTGGCCCTGCCCGAACTCTGGGGCGAGACGGTGGCTCGACAACAAGCGTTGGTGGATGCGTGCCAGACTATCGAGGAACTCCACCACGCAATACAACAAGGAGGCGGCACGTGACGTGGTATGCTGAAAACGGACCGTGGCGAGGATTCGCTGCCGGCGCGGCGCGTGAGGCCGCGGCGGAACGCGGGTTCCGTCCGGCGCGGGCGGGCACCGAAGCGCCGACGGAAACGCCGACGAAATCGCCTACGGAAGCGCCGGAAAAGACCGAAACCGACGATCTGGACGAGGAAATCCGGCGCATCATTCGGGAAGTGCCCGATCCCACGCCGCAGCCCGGCGGCGAGTAGCCGCGCGCTTCTTTGGGTAGAGCAGGCATGGATGACGCACTGTTCGGCACAGAGATCGAGTATGGCTGCGTGGGCAGCGTGCAGCCCGTGCGGGCGGCGGTATTGGTCAAGGACGCCATCTTTCGCGGGTGCCGCCACGGCCTGATCGACCCGCCGCCCCGGGAATGGGGGGAAGCGCCGGGGAACGGCGGCTTTCTCTTCAACGGCGGGCGCATGTATCTCGACCTCGGCCACCTGGAGCACGCCACCGCCGAGTGCCGCACCCTGACCGACGTGGTGGCCCACGAACGCGCCGGCGAGCACATCATCAACGAGGCCGTGCGCGCCGCCGAGCTTGAGTCCCAGGCCTTCTTCGTCAAGAACAACACCGACTACTTCGGCCATACGTTCGGCTACCACGAGAACTACTGCATCCGCCAGAGCCCGTACGACCGCGAACTGGTGGACGGCATGTTGCCGTTTCTCGTCACCCGCCAGATCTACGCCGGGGCCGGCTGCCTGTTGCCGCGCGGCAAGGACACGCCGGCCGCGTTCGCGCTCTCGCAGCGGGCGCAGTTCGTCACGCTGGACGTGAGCCACCGGGTGCGGTTTGGCGGCCGGCCGATCATCAATCTGCGCGACGAGCCGCTGGCGGGACGGGAGTACCGGCGCCTGCACGTGATCGTGGGCGACGTGAATCGTTCCGAGTTCACCACCGCGTTGAAGATCGGCGCCACCGCGCTGGCCGCCCAACTGCTGGAGCAAGGCTGGAGCCCCCAACTCGCGCTGGCCGATCCGGTGCGCGACTTGCGCCGCATTGCCGGCACCACCGGCGGCAAGTGGACCGTGGGCACGGAAACGGACGAATACATACCCGCCACCGAGGTGCAGCGCCGCTACCTGCGCGAAGCCGAACGCCGCTTTGGCGGGCGCGACGCGGATACGGTGTGGACGCTGGAGAACTGGGCCTGGGTGTTGGACGAACTGGAGCGCGATCCGGCGCGGCTGGACGGCTACCTGGATTGGGTGACCAAGCACGAGCAACTCAAGCGCTTTGCCGGCGCCGGCACGGCCTGGACCGACCCGGACCTGATTAAGCTGGATCTCTCCTATCACCAGATCGACCCGTCGATCAGCCTCTTCGACGTGCTGGCAAAGCGGCAGCGCAACCTCTACTGGGCGGAGGATGAGGCCGTCTACGCGGCGGAAACCCGCCCGCCTGCCGATACCCGCGCCCACGGCCGCGGCGCGGCGCTAAGGGCCCTGGCCGCGGCCGGCGTGGATACGGCCATCCCCTGGCAGGACCTGCGCACGAACCTGGAAAACCTGATGTGGGACCGCCGCTACTTCTTCCTGGCCTACGACTACGTGGACGATTGGCAGGACGTGGCCGCCAACGATAGCTGGGACGTGATTCCCTACGTGCTGGATTGGAAGGCGATCGCCGCGCGCGGCCGGGTGCTGGAGATGCCGGATCCTTTCGCCACGTACACTGAGGAAGCGCACGACTTTGGGGAGCGCGTCCGGCGCGACTTCGCGGCGGAGTGACGCGACTTTGGCGGCGCGGCCGGATTGCGGCGCGTTGCGCGGGCGGCGCGCGCAAGGCAAGGGACGGTGAATCCGCGATGAGCGACCGGCGTACAGTGTTGAGGACCGCCTGGAAAGCCGCGGCCCCGCTCGGCCTGGCCGCCGCCGCGTGCGGCCCGCTGGAAGGCGCGCGGACGCTGCTGCGTCCGGACGACCGCGAGCGCATTACCGCGCTGGCCGACGCCAGCCTGGCGCCCGCAACGCCCGCGCTGAAGGCCGATTTCGAGAAGGCCAATCCCCACGTGCTGCTCTCGGTCTCGCTGCTCTCCTCCGGCGCTATCATGAAGTCGGTCTTGCGGGGCAAGCGCTTCGACGCCGTCTTGCTGGCGGGTGACACCTTTGCCGTGCCGCTGGTGGAAGCCGGGCACATCCAGATTGGCAGCATGCGCCCCATTGCGTCCAACTGGCTGGTGATTGCCACCGCCGGCGACAGCCCGCTGGAACTGCACACCGCGCGAGACCTCCTGCGCGACGACGTGCGGCGCGTGGGCATTGCCGATTGGGAGCAGTCGTCGCTGGGCGCGTACTCGCGGCAGGCCCTGGAAAGCCTGGAACTGTGGGAAGCCTTGGCGTCGAAACGGTCAAAGAGCAAAGACGAGCGCGAACTGAGGGAGCGGCTGATTGACGGCAAGGTGGACGCGGCCTTTCTCTATTCGTCATCGGGCAGCGAGCCTGTGGATAGCAGCGGCGAGGCTGAGGACGGCAGCGGCGGCGCTGAAGACGACAGCGGCGAGGCTGAAAGCAGCATCCGCATTCAGGCTCCCGTGCCGGAGCAGGCGCACCGTCCGATCATCTACTACGCCGGCACGGCGCGGGTAACCAGGTATCCGGTCACGCTCTCGCAGTTTTCGAAATATCTCATCAGCCAGTGGGGACAGCGCCACTTCGAAGCCGCGGGCTACCGGATGCTCAATTTGCGCTAGCGCGAGGAGAAGCGCAACTTCATGAATTTCAATGACCGCCTGAGCCAAGTATGCGCCGACAAGAATAGCGCGCTCTGCATCGGCCTTGACGTGGACGTGTCGCGCATGCCGACAGGAGTACCGCCGAACAAAGAAGGCGTAATTATCTTTTGCCGCGAAATCATCGCGGCCACCCACCAATACGCCGCCGCCTACAAGCCCAATTCCGCTTTTTTCGAGAGTATGGGCGCGTGGGGCCTGGACGCGCTGCAAGCGGTTCGGCAGCACATTCCACCTGACGTGATCACAATTGACGATGCCAAGCGCGGCGATATGGACTCCACGAACGTCCACTACGCCAGAGCCATATTCGACGTGCTGGGTTTTGACGCCACCACCGTGCACCCCTATCTTGGCGCCGAGGCGCTGGCGCCCTTCCTCAATCGTGCGGAGAATGGCGTCTTTGTGCTCTGCCGCACGTCCAATCCAGGCGCGCCGGAGTTCCAGGACGTGCGCAGCCAAACGGGAGACCCCCTCTATCTCACAGTGGCCGCAGCAGTGCAGTCGTGGAACGAGAACGAGAATTGCGGCTTGGTTGCGGGCGCGACGTACCCTGACGAGTTGGCGCGGGTACGCCAGGCCGCGCCGGAACTGCCGCTGCTGATCCCGGGCATCGGCGCGCAGGGCGGCGACCTGCAAGCGTCGGTGCGGGCTGCTGGCGCTTCCGCGCCTATGCTCATCAACGCCTCGCGCAGCATCCTCTACGCCGGCAATGGGCGTGACTTTGCCGAGGCAGCGGCGCGGGCGGCCGCCGCCCTCCACGCGGAAATCAACCAGGCGCGCCTCCGCCGGTAGGGGCACGACATGTCGTGCCCCTACCGCCTGAAGGTAACCTGTGCGCAGAGCGGTTGGTTTCCGTCCGCGCCACCGTCCGTTCATGGTTCGACAGGCTCACCACGAACGGACGGCCACGCACAGACAGGTCGGCCACGCACGAACAGGTCGACCACACACAAACGGATGGTCGCGCCAATCCGGCGCTGCTCCGATTCCCTCTCCCTGGGGAGCCATTTGCATAACCCCTTCCCCATCGAGGGGGAAGGTTGGGATGGGGGTGAAATGGCTTGACATCATGCTATGTTTCGTTGCAAAAGCCCTCTGGATTCCGGCTTTCGCCGGAATGACGGAGCTTTGCAAAGGTCTCCTGGGGGAGAGGGTTAGGGTGAGGGGGCAATTACAGGTGTTCCTTCACCTTCTCCGCCACGGAGCGGTTCATCTTGGGCGCGCCGGCCAGGACCTCGACCGACGCCTCCCGGATCGCGTCCACGCTGCCAAAGTGCTGCAGCAGCGCCACTTTCCGCTTGACGCCAATGCCGGGCACTTTATCGAGCAGGGAACCGAGGGTGTGCTTGGTGCGCACCGTGCGGTGGTAGGTAATCGCGAAGCGGTGGGCCTCGTCGCGGATGCGTTGCAGCAGTTTGCGCGCCTCGGACCGTTCCTCCAGGGTAATCGGCCGGGGCGCGCCGGGGAGAAAAATCTCCTCGCGCTGCTTGGCCAGACCCAGAGCCGGAATATCGTGCAGGGCCAGGTTCGCCAGCACCTCCAGCACCGCGTTGAGTTGCCCCTTGCCGCCGTCGATCACGAGCAAATCGGGCTTCATGCCCCATGAGTCCAGGGCGTCCGCATCCACCTGCCCGTCCGCAGCCTTCTCTTCTTTTCCCGTCTCCTCCTCCGCGCGCTGCTCGCTGAGGCGTTTCAGCCGCCGGGTCAGCATCTCCTGCAAGCTGGCGTAGTCGTTGGGGCCGTCTACGGAGTTGATGCGGAAGCGGCGGTAGTCGCCGGTGCTCGGCAGACCGGCAACGAACACCGCCATCGCGCCCACCGTGTACGCGCCTTGTATGTTCGAAATGTCGTAGCACTCGATGCGCACCGGCGGCGCGTCCAGATCCAGCGTGTCGGCCAGTTCGGTCAGCGCCACCTGCGCCCGCTGCTGGCTGTCCAGGTGCCGCAGGCGGTGGTCCTGCAGGCCCTGGCGGGCGTTGTTTCCCGCCAACTCCACCAGCCGGCGCTTCTCGCCGATCTTGGGCACACTCAGCGTCACGCTGCCGCCGCGCCGCTCCCGCAGCCACGCGCGCAGCAACTCCGCGCCGCGAATGCCTACCGGCAGGAAGAGCGCCTGGGGAATCTGCATGCTGCGGCCATAGAACTGCTGCAGGAAGTCCCGGATCACGTCCCGGTCTTCCTCGTCGGACACGTGCTCCAGGATGAAGTTTTCGCGTCCCAGCAGGTGGCCGCCGCGAATGCTGAAGACCTGCACGCAGGCCTCGTCGTGCTCGCGGGCGAAGCCGATGACGTCGATGTCCCCTTGCCTAATGTTTGTGATTTTTTGGCGTTCCAGGACGCGCTCAACCGCCCGGATGCGGTCGCGCATTGCCGCCGCGCGTTCGAACTCCAGCGCGTCCGACGCTTCCCGCATGTCGGCGCGGAGATTCTGGATTACGTCGCCCGGCCGGCCCTCCAAGAAGCGCGTGACCTGCTCGATGATGCCGCCGTAGCCCTCCTGGGTCACCGCGCCGACGCACGGTCCGGCGCAGCGGTTGATGTGGTAGTCCAAGCAGGGGCGTTCGTACTCCTTCTCCATGTCCAAGGCGCACGACCGGTAGGGAAAGAGCCGGTTGAGCAGGTTCAGGGTGTCGCGCAGGCTGTAGGCGCTGGTGTAGGGACCATAGTATTGCGCGCCGTCGTCCAGGATGCGGCGGGTTGTCAACACGCGGGGGTAGCGTTCGTTCAGGGTGACTTTGAGGTAGAGAAACGACTTGTCGTCGCGCAAGACGACGTTGTAGCGCGGGCGGTGGTGCTTGATGAGATTGCTCTCCAGCACCAGCGCCTCGATCTCCGTGTCGGTGATGATGTACTCCAGCGTGGCGGCGTTTTCCACCATGCTGCGGGTCTTCCAGGGCATGCGGTCCTGGCGGCCGAAGTACGACCGCACGCGATTGCGCAGCAGCTTGGCTTTGCCCACGTAGAGCACCGCGCCCTTGCGATCGCGAAAGAGGTAGCACCCGGGCAGCAAGGGGACGCCGGACATGCGCTCGCGGGCGGCTTCCACCGGAATCGACACGGGGATTCTCCCAAGGTAGACGTTCGCATCAGCAACCCTACAACTTCGTATGGTAGCATAGGCATAGAGTGCTTCTTCGCCCTCACGTAAGAGCCGTAGCAAGGTCGTTCTACGCCGCAACTGAGTACCATTCACTGTAGTGAAGCATCGTTTTTCAAAAGGAGGGCCGTCGTGGGTATCACCAGGAAGTTCATCGGATTGCTGGCAATTATAGCGAGCGTGCTGCTCTTGCCGGCGTGCGGGGCCGCGGCGGTGCAGGCCGCGTCCAGCGCGGCGGAAGCGGAGGCGCCGGCCGCGGCCGTGGTCGACGAAGGCCATGGGGAGGCGAGCGAGCGCAGCATTAGCGTTTCGGGACAGGGCACGGCGAGCGCCAAGCCCGACCTGGTCATCCTCTCGCTGGGGGTGCAAGCCACGGGCGATACCGCGATGGAGGCTCTGTCGCTGAACAGCGAGCAGATGGCCGAGGTCATCCACGAACTGCAGCACCTCGGCATCGAAGATGAGGACATTCAGACTGCCGGCATCAACCTCTATCCCGTCTATGACGACCAGGACCGGTTTGCCGAGGGGCCGCGGGAAGTCATCGGCTACCGGGCGCAGAACACGGTTTCCGTTACCGTGCACGAAATCGAAATGGCGGGAGAGGTGCTGGACGCGGCGGTGTCGGCCGGCGCGAACACGGTGAGCGGCATCCAGTTCGGCCTTAGCGACACGGAGGCGATCGTAACCGACGCGCTCATCGCCGCCGTGCTGGACGCCCAGGCGAAAGCCCAGACCATCGCCGATACGCTGGGCGTCACGCTGGGCGACGCCCTGATGGTGAATGAGGAGTACATCGAGCGGCCGCAGGCGCGGGCGTTCGCGGCCAGAGCGGAAGCGGCCTTCGACGGCGGCGGCTACGCCCCGCCGGTGCAGGGCGGCACGGTCGGCGTGACCGCGCACGTGCGCGTGACGTTTGCCATCGAGTAAGGCGCAATGCCCGCCGAACGGGCGGACTAGCCGTGAAATCGAAGAGAGGGCGGGTCGCCAGACGACCCGCCCTCTCTCTATTGGAAACCTTTGCGTAACTCCGTCATTCCGAGCGGAGCGTCGAACAGGGTTCGCGGAATCTAGAAGAGATGATATTGCAATGCAGCGCCTTAGATTCCTCTCTCCGCTGCGCTCCGTTCGGAATGACACGTGAAGTCGATTATAGAATACATACCCCTGTCAGCCCTCGATGGGGAAGGGGTGATGCAAGGTCTCCTTTGGCTTGCTCAGGGGTAGATGCCGCGAGACATCGTCGCTTCGGCCACGCGGCTTACGCCGAGCGCGGACGCGCCCATGCGCAGGTCTACGTCGTACTTCTCCGCGGTGGCGATGGTCTCGCGCGTCGCGCGGCTGAGGATGCTCTTGAGCCGCCGCCGGATTTGTTCGATCTCCCAGAAGAACGACTGGAGGCCCTGCACCCACTCGAAGTAGGAGACGGTCACGCCGCCGGCGTTGCAGAGCACGTCCGGGATGACCGTGATGCCCCGCTCGCGCAGGATTTCGTCCGCCTCGGGCGTGGTGGGGCCGTTGGCGGCTTCGGCGATGAAGCGGGCGCGGATGTGGTCCGCGTTCTCCGCCGTAAGCTGGCCGTGGACGGCGGCCGGCACCAGAATATCCACCGGCAGTTCCAGCAGTTCGTCGTTGCTGATGCGTTCGCCGCCGGGCAGGTCGCTCACCAGTACGCCCTCGTTCTTGATTTGCAGCGCCGCGTTGACGTCCAGTCCCCGGGCGTTGTAGACCGCGCCGCTGATGTCCGAGATGGCCACCACCCGCGCGCCCTGGGCGGCGAGCAACTCGGCGGCGTGCGCCCCCACGTTGCCGAAGCCCTGAATGGCGATGGTCTTGCCTTCCAGCCGCTCGCCGTAGTGGCCCAGCACCTCTTCCAGCACGTAGGTCACGCCGCGGCCGGTGGCTTCCGTTCTGCCGGCGGAGCCGCCGATTTCCAGGGGTTTGCCGGTCACGACCGCGGGCACGGAATAGCCCCGCTGCATGCTGTAGGTATCCATGATCCACGCCATGATCTGGGAATCCGTATTCATGTCGGGCGCGGGTATGTCGGCCTCCGGTCCGATGAGCGTGTAGATTTCGGTGGTAAAGCGCCGGGTCAGGCCTTCCAGTTCGGTGCGGGAGAGTTGCTTGGGGTTGCAGGCCACGCCGCCTTTCGCGCCGCCGTAGGGAATGCCCACCAGGGCGCACTTCCACGTCATCCACATGGCCAGGGCGCGCACTTCCTCGATGTCCACGTCCGGGGCGAAGCGAATGCCGCCTTTGGCCGGGCCGCGATTCACGTTGTGTTGCACCCGGTAGCCGGAGAACATCTCCAGCCGGCCGTCGTCCATGCGCACCGGGAAGTTCACCGTCAGTTCGCGCTTGGGAACGCGCAGCACCTTGCGCATGTCGTCGTCCAGGTGCAAGGTATCCGCCGCGCGGTCGAACTGTTCCAGGGCGATGGTGAGCGGATTGACGCGGGGTTGTTGTTCGATAAGCTCTGCCATGCTACTCCTGCCTCCTGAGTCACCGGCGTCTCTGCCGGGGTACGGCGCGTAGCCCCGGCTCTGCGTCGAGCCGGGCGGACTATCGCGTGGGGGCGGCTTCTCGCGCGCGGGCCGCGAGGGGTTCAAACGCGGCGCAGCATCGCTTGCAGTTTCTGATTGACGATGCCGGGGTTCGCCTTGCCGCGGGTGGCTTTCATCACCTGGCCGACCAAGAAGCCGACGGCGCGCTTCTTCCCCTGTTTAAAGTCTTGCACAGCGGCGGGGTTTTCCGCAATCACCTGGGCGGCAATTTCCTCCAGCGCGTCCTCGTCGCTGATTTGCGCCAGGCCTTGTTCTTGCACGATCGCCTGGGCGCTCTTGCCGGTGTCGAACATCTTGTCGAAGACTTCCTGCGCGGTGCGGTTGCTGATTTCGCCCGATTCTATGAGCAGGATCATCTCGCCCAGAGCCTCCGGCGCGATCTTGCAGGCGGTGATGTCGGTATCGGATTCGTTCAGGCGTTGCAGCAAATTGCGCGACATCCAGTTCGCCGCGGCCTTCGCGTTCCTGGCGCGCGCGGACGCCGCCTCGAAATAGTCCGCCAGGTCGCGCGATTGCGTGAGCAAGGCCGCGTCGTAGGCCGAGAGGCCGTGCTCCGCCATGAAACGCTGTTTCTTGGCGGCGGGCAACTCCGGCAGTTCCTGCCTGACCGCGTCCACCCAGTCCCGGGAGAGGTTCAGAGGCGGCAGGTCCGGCTCGGGAAAGTAGCGGTAGTCGTGGGCTTCCTCTTTCGTGCGCTGCGATACGGTCTCGCCGGTGGTTTCCACCCAGCCGCGGGTCTCGGTGACGCGGGTGTCATTGCCGCTCTCCAGAATGCGGGTCTGGCGCTCCTGTTCGTAGAGCAGCGCCCGCTCCACGGCACGGAAGGAGTTCATGTTCTTCACTTCGACTTTGATGTCTCCCAGCGGCGCTTCCGCCGGCCAGATGGAGATATTGGCGTCGCAGCGCATGGCGCCGTCTTCCATGTTGCCGGTGGAGATGCCGAGATAGCGCACGATCTGGCGCAACTTGCGCCCAAAGGCCGCCGCCTCCTGGGGCGAGGCGATGTCCGGCTCGGTGACCACTTCCATCAGGGGCACGCCTGAACGGTTGAAGTCCACCAGCGAATAGCGTTCGCCGCTGGCCGCCGTGACGTGGGTGGACTTGGCCGTGTCTTCTTCCTGATGGACGCGCGTGATGCCAATGGTGCGCCCGCCGTCTTCCTCGTCCAGTTGCAGGCTGCCTTCGATGCAGAAGGGCAGGTCGTACTGGGAGATCTGGTAGCCCTTGGGCAGGTCGGGATAGGGATAGTTCTTGCGGTCGAACTTGGCGAATTCGGGGATCGTGCAGTTCAGCGCCATGCCCGTCATGACGATGCACTCGATGACCTTCTCGTTGATGACCGGCAACGCGCCCGGCAAGCCGAGGCAGACCGGACAGACGACGGTGTTCGGCGGGTTGGCGGCGTACTGCGCGCTGCACGCGCAGAACATCTTGCTCTCCGTCAAAAGCTGGACGTGGAACTCCAGGCCGATGACGGTGCGGTATTTCTCCGCTACGGTTGTTTCCATAGCCTCTCCTTGCCGAAGTGCGCAGGTTGGAAACCTACGCTACCGGATGTGTGCGAGTTCCGCGATGGCGCAGGTTGGAAACCTGCGCTACCGGATGTGCGCGAGTTCCGCTATGTGCGCAGGTTGGAAACCTACGCTACCGGATGGGCGCGTCTCCCGTGGTGGCGCAGATTCCCCCCTCACCCCGGCCCTCTCCCTCAGGGAGAGGGAGCGGAGGGAGCCACTCTTGTCCCCTCTCCCTCAGGGAGAGGGAGCGGTGGAGGCTAACTAGAGCCTTGCCCGGCTGACTCTTGTCCCCTCTCCCTCAGGGAGAGGGTTAGGGTGAGGGTGAATCATCTAAAGACAATCATGTGGACTGAATGCTAACTAGTGCTCTGAATTCTAAGCTCTTGCCCGGCTGACGAAGTTGGCGATGCGTTCCAAGGCGACCTCGATGTCGGCGGTGGGCACGGCGTAGCACATGCGCACGTGGCCGTCGCCGCACGGGCCGAAAGCGTCGCCGGCCACGCAGGCCACGTGCTCTTCCCGCAGCAGGCGTTCCGCGAACTCCTGCGACGAAAGGCCGGTGGAGCGAATGCTGGGGAAGCAGTAGAACGCGCCGTCCGGCGGCACGCAATCCAGTCCCATGTCGTTCAGGCCGTCCACGATGAGCGCGCGCCGTTTCTCGTATTCGCCGCGCATCAGGGCAATGTCGGCCTCGCCGTGGCGGACGGCTTGCAGGGCGGCCCACTGGCTCATCGTGGGCGCGCACATCATCACGTACTGGTGCACCTTCATGACGTATTCCAGCACCGGGGCGGGCGCGGCCACGTAGCCGATGCGCCAGCCGGTCATGGCGTAGGACTTGGAAAAGCCGCCCAGCAGGATCGTGCGTTCCCAGGCCCCCGGCATGGCGCTCACGCAGGTGTGCTTCATGGTGTACGTGAGCCGTCCGTAGATTTCGTCGGAGAGCATGATGAGGTTGTGCCGCCGCGCCAGGTCGACGATCTGGCTCCACTCGTGGCGCGGCAACATGGCCCCGGTGGGGTTGGCCGGAAAGCCGAGCAGCAGCGCCTTGGTGCGCGGCGTAATGGCGTCGGCGACTTGCGCCGCCGAGATGCGAAAGCTCGTCCGCGCTGAACTCTCGATGCCCACCGGCTCACCGCCGGCGAACGCGATGCACGGACGGTAGGAGACGTAGGCCGGTTCGGGCACGATCACCTCGTCGCCGGGGTCGATGACGGCGCGCAGCGCGATGTCCACCGCTTCGCTCACGCCGGCCGTAATGATGATTTCCGTTTTGGGATCGTAGTCCACGCCGTACTGTTCGTTCAGGTAGTCCGCCACCGCTTCCCGCAACTCCATGATGCCGTAGTTGGAGGTATAGTGCGTCTCGCCTTGGCCGAGCGAGTCCACGCCGGCTTGCAGGATGTGGGGCGGTGTGACGAAGTCGGGTTCGCCCACGCCCAGCGAGATGACGTCGTCCATGCTGGCGAGGATGTCGAAGAACTTGCGAATGCCGGAGGCCGGCACCTGCCGCACGCGCGTCGAGAGCCTGCCGGTTACGTCGGCGGCGGGATCGGCGGCGGCGATGTCGGCGGCGGCGAGAGAAGATGCGGTCATGCGTGCGTTGCTCCTTGGGAGAGGGCCGGTTTGTAACGGGCGCCGCTCGCTTGTTCGTAGGCGTACGCCAGCCGCAAGAGGGTAGATTCGTCAAACGGCCGGCCTAGAAATTGCAACCCGACCGGCAGCCCGCCGGCGAGGCCGCACGGCAGCGAAATGCCGGGCAGGCCCGCCACGTTGCCGGGCAGCGTGTACAGGTCGGAGAGATACATGCTCAGCGGATCGTCCATGCGTTCGCCCAGCTTGAAGGCCGTGGTGGCGGAGGTGGGGCAGACCAGCGCGTCCACGCTTGCGAACGCCTGCCGGAAGTCTTCCGCGATCAGCGTTCGCACTTTCTGGGCTTTCAGGTAGTAGGCGTCGTAGTAGCCGCTGGAGAGCGCGTGGGCGCCGATGAGAATGCGCCGCTTCACCTCGGAACCGAAACCCTCGCCCCGGGTGCGGCTGTAGGCCTCCCACATGGTCTCGGCGTCTTGCGCGGCGTAGCCGTACTTGATGCCGTCGTAGCGCGCCAGGTTGGCGCTGGCCTCGGCGGGGGCGATGATGTAGTAGGTGGCCAGCGCGTGGTCGGTGTGCGGCAGCGAAACGTCCTCCACTTCCACGCCCAGGGCCGCCACCTGGTCGATGGCGTCGCGCACCGCTTGTTCCACCGCCGGATCGGCGCCGTTGCCAAAGTACTCGCGCGGCACGCCCACCCGCAGGCCGCGCACGTCCTGCTTCATCTCCTCCGGCCAGTTGGGCACGGGCCGCGGCGCGGAGGTGGCGTCGCGGGGGTCATGGCCGCAGATCGCCTCCAGCACAATCGCGCAATCGCTGACGTCCTTGGTGAGCGGGCCGATCTGGTCCAGCGACGAGGCGAAGGCGACCAAGCCGTAGCGCGAGACGCGGCCGTAGGTCGGCTTCATGCCCACCACGCCGCAGAGGGCGGCCGGCTGGCGAATGGAGCCGCCGGTATCGGAGCCCAGCGCAAAGATCGCTTCATCGGCCGCCACCGCCGCCGCCGAGCCGCCGCTGGAGCCGCCCGGCACCCGTTCCGTATCCCACGGGTTGCGGGTGGGGAAGAACGCCGAGTGCTCGGTGCTGGAACCCATGGCAAATTCGTCCATGTTGGTCTTGCCCGCCAGCACGCTGCCCTGCGCGTTCAACTTCTCCATGACGGTGGCGTCGTAGGGCGGCACGTAGTTCCGCAACATGCGGGAGGAGCAGGTGGTGCGGACGCCCTTGGTGCTGACCACGTCTTTGATGGCGGCGGGGATGCCCAGCAACGGCGGCGCGGAAGCGCCTTCCCGGGCGAACCGCGCGTCGGCCGCTTGCGCCTGCTCCCGCGCCTGGTCCGGAGTCACGGTGACGTAGGCGCGTATGGTCCGGTCGACGGCCTCGATCCGCGCCAGGACGGCCTCGGTGAGTTCGATAGACGTGATTTCACCGCCGCGCAGCCGGTCTTGGGCTTCGTGGACGGTGAGTGCGCTGAGGTTCACGGATTAGTGCCTGGCCAATCTGGTTTTGTCCCAATGGTTCCCCTCACCCTAACCCTCTCCCCAGGGAGAGGGGATAAGAGCGGAGCTTTCTTCCTCCGGAGAGGGGATAAGCGCGGGGCCCTCTTCCTCCGGAGAGGGGATGAGCGCGGAGTCCTCTTCCTCGAGAGAGAGGGCATGCTCAGGGGTTGGCTATTGCTCAAATCAAGGTGACGCGGCACTAGAAATCCAAGATGGCGCGCACGCGGAACTGATCGCCTTCGCGCTCCGGCGCGTTGGCGAGCACGTCCGGCGCGGGCAGCGAGGGCGCGACCGCGTCCGGCCGCATGACGTTCTCAAGCGGGATGACCTGCGCCGTTGGAGGTATGCGGTCGGTGTCCAACGCGCTGAGTTGCTGGAAGTGGGCGAAGACGCCGCTGAGCTGATGCTGGAAACGCGCTTCCTCTTCATCCGAAAGCGCCAGCCGCGCCAGGTCTGCCACGTGCCGCACGTCGGCGCGGGTAATGGCGGCGGTAGGCTCTGGGTCTTTCACAGGTTCGTTGCCTTTCGTTGGCTTTCGCCCGATTATACCGCTTTCGCGGGCTTGTCCACAAGCGCGGGGCGCGGCCGCGGGCAGCGCCCGCCGCTTCTTTGCCGTTTTGCCCAAAACCGCCGATTCTGCCATACTGGATGGGCCGCTCGTTTGTTCCCCCGTGGTACCGCGTACCTGTCTTTGCATTGCCCGCCTATCAGGAGAGTCCACTATGGAAGCGCCGCAGAAGATCTCGCCGCAGAGTCTGGCCGATTATCTGGAAGTAATGTGCAAGGCGATCTTTCAGAGCGGCATGTCGTGGCGGGTGGTGGAAGCCAAGTGGCCCGGCCTCAAGGAGGCCATGCGCGATTTCGATCCGGTCGCGCTGGCGTTCCTGAGCGAGAGAGACCTGGACGAACTGGCGCAGGACAAGCGCGTGATCCGCAACCGGCGCAAGCTGGCCGCCATCGTCAAGAATGCCCAGGCGATGCGCGCTCTGGAGGAAGAGCACGGGAGCTTTAAGGGCTACCTGCGTTCCCACGGCGGCTTCGAGGCCGCGGTCAAGGACCTGTGCAAGCGCTTTGGCTTTCTGGGCGATACCGGCGCGTACTACTTTCTCTACGTCGTCGGTGAGGACGTGCCGTCGTATGAGGAGTGGTGCGCCTCCCGCGGACGCGCGCCGCATCCCACGGCCTAGCGCCGCGCTATGCGCGCGGGGCTTGGTGAATACGCTCCGCAGGCGTGCGCAGGTTGCAAACCTACGCTACCGGGGAGGGGGAGTGCAGTGCCGTCGTTTCGCAGGCGTCCCGCCGCCTAATTGCTGCCTTTCGGAGGCGCGCCAAATCTTTGACAGTATACAGCCGCTAATCTATACTTTTTCCAGGTTTTTCAAGCTCCATAGTAGGTAAAGGAGTGGTGACAGCTATGGAAAGCAAGCGCACGAGTCATGCGTTTTCGCGCCGGCGTTTTCTGGCCGGCGGCGCGGCTGCCGGTGGATTCGCGTTGCTGGCGGCCTGCGGCCAGGCGGGGACCGGTACGGAAGCGGCGCAAGAGGAAGTGAAAGAGGCTGAAGCGCCGAAAGAGGAAGCCAAGCAGCCCGAGGCGGAGAAGATCACGCTGGTCTTCCGCGACTGGCGCTCAGTGGGCCAGACGCCGACCACCTGGGACCAGTGGTTCATCTGGGCCAGCGATACTTTCCGCGAGATGAACCCGCAGGTGGAGAACATCGAATACACCCGCGTGCCGTTTGGTGAAAACGTCGCCAAACTCACCACGGAAGCCGCGGCCCGCGTGGTGCCCGACGTCATGCACAGCTCGATCATCTGGGCGCGCGACCTCTGGGACAACGGCCTGCTGTCGGACTTGACCTCCCATCTCGCCATGGCGCCGGACGTGGGTGAAGACCAGTTCATGCCCAGCGCCAACCCCTACCGGATAGCGCAAGGCAAGATCTTCGGCATCTCCTTCTGGGGGCCGGACTCCCACATGCTGGTGATCAACCAGGATCACTTCATCGAGGCCGGTCTGGATCCCCAGGGCGCTGACATCGGCACGTGGGACGGGCTGGCGGAAGCCACGGAGAAGCTATCCAAGAAGGACTCCTCCGGCATCTATACGCGGCTGGGGTTCCCGTATAACGTGCCGGGGTTCGAGGCGTTCGCCTCCTGGCTCTACGCCAACGGCGGCGACATGCACAATACCGAGCTGACGGAAGCGGTCTTCGATTCCGCCAAGGCGCTGGAGTTGGCGGACCACCGCCAGAAGCAGCACATACGGTACCGCGACCGGGGCGACGACTACCCCTCCGGCCGGGACGCGCTGCGCGAAGGTCGCGGCTCCGCCATCCCGTGGGGTTCCTGGGCGGCGTACTACATCCGCGACGAATTTGAGGAAAACTTCAACTTCTGGTTCGCGCCGCCGCCGCAAGGGCCCAGCAGCCAGGGCGAAGCCAGCGGCACCAGTTGGATCAACATGATGGTGGTGCCGGACGGCACGGCGCAGCCGGACATGGCGTTCGAGATGAGCCGCTTCATCTGCGGCCTGGAGGCGCAGGTGCAAAAACTGCTCATGGTAAACCAGGTTTCGCCGCGGCTCGATTTCTACAACTCGGCGGAGTGGGCCAGCGCGGTGGAGGACTTCCCCGTCATCGCCGTTACGCCTGAAGTGGGCGCCCGGGGCAAGACCTATCCCTTCTACCGCCGCTACTCGGCAGCGGCGCCGCACTATAAGCTGGTCTCCGACGCCATCGCGGGAGAGAGCGAACTGGACCTCAAGGGCGCGCTGGCCGAAGCCGCCAAGCTCATCACGCAGGAGCTTGAGTCCTAAGCGGAGAAGATGGATTCCCGCGCAAGCGGGAATGCCACTTTCGGCGGATAGGCCGGTCGAGACCGGAGAGGCGGCGATCCTGTCTTAGACGGGAGAAGCGCCGTCTCTCCGGTCCTTTTGACCGGCGGGATAGACTTACGCATAAATGCGCTGCTCCGTTCGCCCCCGTAGCGGGTGCGGGACAGGCTCTGAGCCTGTCGAAGGGCATGTCCTGAAGTGTGGTACGTTTTGGAGGGGATACGCACATGCCGGATGCGGGAGGCGGGTGGAAGATGTATTTCAAACTTGCCGTTGTGCAGATGGATTGCGTGCTGGGCGACGTAGCCGCCAATCTGGAGCGCGCCGATAGTCTCGTTGCCGCCGCCGCGGCCCAGGGCGCGACCGTGTGCGTGCTGCCGGAACTGGCTACCACCGGCTACTTCGTGGGCGATCGCCTGGGCGCCCTGGCGGAGTCCATCCCCGGCCCGACCACCGATGAACTGGGCAAGATCGCGAGCCGCCACGGCTGCTACGTGGTGGCCGGCATGATCGAGCGCGGGCGCGATTGCTACTACAATAGCGCCGCGCTGCTGGCCCCCGACGGCAGCCTGCGCGGGGCGTACCGCAAGATTCACCTCTTTTCGGCGGAGCGTGAGGCGTTTACTCCCGGAACCGAACCGGCCCTGTTCGACGTTGCCGGTACCCGCGTGGCGCTGACGATCTGCTACGACCTCATTTTTCCCGAATACATCCGCCGCCTCGTCCTGGAAGGCACGCAGGTCATCCTGAACAGCACCGACTGGATCACCAACGATTGGCAGCGCGGCCTGGGCTGGAGCGGTACGGTTGTGAGCGGCCTGGTGGCCACGCGCGCTCTGGAAAACACCGTGCACGTGGCGATGGCGGACCGGGTGGGCGTGGAAGAGGGCTGGCGGAGCCTGGGTCACTCCTGCATCGCCGCCCCCTCCGGCGGCTACCTGGCCAAGATCGACGAGGGCGAAGGCGTGGCGATAGCGCCGCTGGAACTCGACCACCCCGATTGGGCGCAATGGCGCTCCATCGCCACCTACCTGGACGACCGCCGGCCGGAACTCTACACTCCCAAAGACACGCCTTCTTCTCGGTAATGCTTTCTCCGACGTGGGGCTTGCCTCTCTGATGCAGCTAATAGGGGTATGCAATCTATAGTCGGCTTAGCGAGTCATTCCGAACGGAGCGCAGCGGAGAGAGGAATCTGGAGCACGACCCTGCAAAATCAGCCACTCTAGATTCCTCTCTGCGTTCGGAATGACACTTGCATATCCCTATTGGTTCTGCCGTAGGGTGAGGCCTTGTGCCTCACCGGGGCCGGGCGATGCATACGCCATACGCCGCTGCCGCGTGCTGCGCCTACTCTGAATCGGGGTTCCTCCTCCTGCTGTAGGGTGAGGCCTCGTGCCTCACCGGCGCCGGGCAATGCGCGCGGTTCTAGCACGTGCCGCGCCCTTTTCGCTATGCGGGTTCCCTGTCCTGCTACAGGGTCAATTCCATTGCGTACCTGCTTCTGACAGCGAAAGCCCTGAAGTCGCGCCCCGTGATGCCGGCTTGGCGGCGGCTCCGCGTGCTCCGGCGGGGGACAAGCCCCCGCGCTACGTTAAGAGCCTGTTTACGATCTTTCTGTCTGCACGAGGAACGTTCGCCCTGAGCCGCGTCGAAGGGTGAACGGAAACACCGCAAGGTTGCATATAGCCGTTCATGCTTCGACAGGCTCAGCACGAACGGTCTTTATCGGCTTTGCTAACTCCCTCATAAGCAGATAGTAAACAGGTTCTAAGGCGACGGCATTGGGCCTTGTGCCTCACCTGAAATTGGGCCAAACCGGCGCGGATACCCCCTCACCCCGGCCCTCTGCCTCCAGGGAGAGGGAGTGGAAAGAGCGGCTCGTTGCCACAGCCCGCAGGGAGAGGGAGCGGAAAGAGCGGCTCGTGGTCACAGCCCGCAGGGAGAGGGAGTGGAAAGAGCGGCTCGTGGTCACAGCCCGCAGGGAGAGGGAGTGGAAAGAGCGGCTCGTTGCCACAGCCCGCAGGGAGAGGGAGCGGAAAGAGCGGCTTGTTGCCACAGTTTCCAGGGAGAGGGAGTGGAGAGAGCGGCTCTTGTTCCCTCTCCTGGGGGAGAGGGTTAGGGTGAGGGGGAGATTCTGCGGCGAGTCGTGCCCAAGTCTTACGGAATAGAGATGAACCGGCGCGGAATCCCCCTCACCCCGGCCCTCTCCCTCCAGGAGACCTTTGCATAACCCCTTCCCCATTGAGGGGGAAGGTTGGGATGGGGGTGCAAAGGATTGAAAACAAGCTATTTTTAGTTGTAAATGCGGTCTGGATTCCGGCTTTCGCCGGAATGACAGAGTTATGCAAAGGTCTCCTCCAGGGAGAGGGAGTGGAGGAAGCGGAAAGAATCGAGCCGGTCGTTGCTTTACAATTCCGCGCTTGGTAACGTGGGTGTGAACTGCCGACCCGCAATTGTGTCAACGCCCATTCAACGAAAGGCCGAACCGTGGACATCCGTACCTACTTATGCGCAGAGGCCCGGCGCATGCATGACGAATCGTTGCAGTCCTTGCCGGCCCCCGCCGGCTGGTCGGAGGCAAGGGAACAGTGGCTGGCGCAGTACTATGCCATGATGGGCGTCACCAGCCACATGGCGCTTACGGCGCGTCCGCCGCTGAACGTGCGCATCACCAAAGAGACCGCGCGCGACGGCTACCGCATCCAGAATCTGCACTATGAGGCCCTGCCCGGCCTCTACGTCACCGGCAATCTCTACCTGCCCACGGACGTTGACGGGCCTGTGCCCGGCGTGCTCTACGTCTGCGGACACGCGCAGAAGCAAAAGGAGCACTACCAAGCGCACCCGCGCAAGTTCGCCCAACTCGGCATGGCCTGTCTGCTGGTGGAGACCATCCAGCTTGGCGAGATCGAGGGCCACCACCACGGCACGTTCCATCGCGGCTGGTTCAACTGGTACAGCCAGGGCTACACGCCCGCCGGTGTGGAACTCTGGAACGGCGTGCGCGGTCTCGACCTGCTGGCGGGGCTGCCGGAAGTTGACGCCGAACGGCTTGGCGTGACCGGCATCTCCGGCGGCGGCGCGGTGAGTTGGTGGGTGGCCGCCGCGGACGAGCGCGTGAAGGTGGTGGCGCCGGTCTGCGGCACGGCCACGTTCGCCTCCCACGTCTGCGAGCGCACGGTGGACGGCCACTGCGACTGCATGTTCTTCGTGAACGCCTACGGCTGGGAACTGGCGGACGTGGCGCGGCTGATCGCGCCGCGGCCCATGCTCATTGGCTCGGCCAACCGGGACGGCATCTTTCACATCAAGGCTATTCGCGAGGCCTTTGCGGGCACGAAGAAGATCTACGACCATCTGGGCGCGGGCGAGAACGTGCGCTTGATCGAGACGCCCGGCGGACACTCGTATCACGCCAATTCGCGCCGGGGCATTTTCTCTTGGTTCCTGCGCCACCTGGAGCAACGCGAGGTTTCACCGGAGGATGCGGGCGACATCGACGACCGGCCTGAAGTACAAGAGGACGCGGCTACCCTGCGCGTCTACGGCAACGGCGTTCCGCCCGCTGAGCGCGTCTCGACCATCCAGGAAGACTTTTTTACCCTTCCTGGGCTACCCCACATTGGCACGCCGGACGAGTTGGCAAGCGCGCGCGAGCAGGCGCTGGCCGGTCTGAGAGAGACCTCTTTCCGCCATTTCCCCAGCGAACCGTGCGCGCTGGACGCGGAAGTCGAGTACGAAATCGGACGCGGCGACGCGGTGGCCGGCGGCAGGTTCGCGTTTACCTCGGAGTCCGGCTGGCGGCTGCACGGCGCGTGGACGCTGCCGGAATCCGACGCCGACGCGCCGGCCGTGCTCGCGCTGCGTTCGCCCCATGAGCGACGCAAAGCCGCGGAAGAACGGCTGCACGGCCTGAATAGTTCCTGGGCGCGGGTGGTGGCGGAGCCGCGCGGCACGGGCGATACGGCCTGGGGCACGGAACTCGATTGGCACGTGCGCCGCGCCGCCATGCTCACCGGCCGCACCATCGCGTCCATGCAGGTCTACGACACGCTGCGCGCCCTGGAAGCCATGCCGCACCTGCCCGGCGTGGACGGCGCGCGGATTGCCCTGGCGGGACGCGGCCAAATGGCGGTGGTGGCGCTCTACGCGGCGCTGCTCCACGGCGGATTGCAGGCGCTCATTCTCAGCGATCTGCCGGAATCCCTTAGCGCGCCTTCCAGTCCGGACGGCAGCGGCGTCGCCAGTGAAATCCTCTTTGCGCTGCAGCACGCCGATCTGCCCCAGGCCGCCGGTCTGCTCTGGCCCACGGAACTGGTCTTCTTCGGCCCGCGCCCCGGCACGTTCGGCTGGACGGAGGATCTCTACAACCGCCTCGGCGCACCGGGCGCGATACGGCACGTGATGAATCTCGGACAATGGCAACCGGGCGCAGGGCGATAAAGTTAGAAACAGGCCGGGGTCTTGCGTTGTGTCCGCTTCAGAATGGCGGTGAGGTTTTCAATGCCGTCTATGAACCCACGTTGCCCAAGTGGATTACTCCATTGCAAAGGAAACAGGCGAAATGAACTGCACCGTTCAGGGCTGTCCTGGGGCATACGAGGCGAGACGCATTGTGCATACCGCGCGGCGCGCGGGACAGGTGGTTGTCATCGACCGCGTGCCGGCCGACGTTTGCGACGTATGCGGCGACACGCTGCTGCACCCGGACACGGTACGCAAAATCGAAGCGCTGCTTGAAGAAGAGCGCCAACCGGCGAGTAGCGCGCCGGTGTACGAGTTCGCGTGAAAGGCCCGCGCCTTGCCCGTGTTACCTGCGTAGACGCGCCGCCGGCACCACGTGGCCTTCGGGATCCGGCCACTCGAAGGGGCCGTGCCGCATGTTTTCCAGGGCGCTCAGCACGGTTTGCGGGCCTTCCTGGGCGACCTTCTTCAGCGGGTCCGGCCAGCCCTGGAGTTGCTGTTCTTCCCACTGCCAGAGGCGGTATTCCAGGTCTCGCGCGATTTCGGCCTGATCTTCAACCACGTTGCACTCTTCACGAGGGTCGTTGGCCAGGTCGAAGAGTTGGGTCAGCGGCCAGTTCATGAGGCCGCCGTGGTAGCTTTTGATCAGCTTCCAGTCGCGGCCGTCCGGCGCGCCGATGGTGCGGATGGCGCGTTGCGCCGACCAGAGGCCGTGCTCCAGATAGACGTAGTCGCGCCGGGGTTGCGGTTCCGGTTCGCCGCGCAGCATCCCCAGCAGGGAGCGGCCCTGCCAGCGCGCGGGCGGTTCCAGACCCGCCGCCTGGCAGAGCGTGGGGCCGAGGTCCAGGGTATAACCGGCCGCGTCCACCACCGTGCCCGGCGCAATGCCGCCGGCCGGCCAGCGCGCCAGCATCCAGATGTGGGCGTCGGTCTCGTAGACGCCCCAGTGATCGCCGTAGACGCTGTGCTCGCCCTGGTTCTCGCCGTGGTCGGTGGCGGCAATGACCAGGGTATCGTCCAGCACGCCCGCTTGTTCCAGAGCATCCAGCAGCCGCCCCACGTACTCGTCGCAGTAGGCGATTTCGGCGTCGTACATCGCCAGCCAGTAGTCGAATTCTTCCTTGCCCCAGATGCGGTGCGAACCGGCGGAGTTCGGTATGTGCCCGTAGCGTTCCGCGTCTTCCTTGATGCGTTCGTCGCTCGGCCAATCGGGCGGCGGGTATCCCAGCATTGTGTCCACGTACGCCTGCGGCGCCGTGTACGACTGGTGCGGGTCCCAGTAGTGGACGTAGAGGAAGAAATCGTCCCGCGCGTGGTCTTGCAGCCAGGCGAGCGCGCTGGCGGTGATCTCAGGCGCCTCCACGTTGCTGTGCCCCAAGTGCCACTGGGGACGGTAGTACGCATTCCACCCCAGGCGAAACCAGGACGCCTGGTCGCCAAAGGTAGAGACCGCGGCGGTTTGAAAGCCGCTGCCGGCGAGTTGAACCGCGAGAAACTCCTGCACCTGCGGCACGCGGCTGCCAAACGGCGGATAGGTTGGCCCGGTGTAGCGGGGGTCGCGTTCCCAGGGCTTGGTGTCCAGTTCCCCGTCGGGACGGCCAAAGTCGCCAATCGACTGCGCTCGCTCGCCGTGGGTGAGCAGGCCGGTCTTGATGCCCCAGCGGCCGGTGAAGATGCTGGCGCGCGCCGGCACGCAGGGCGTATCGGCGGCGTACATGTTGGTGAAGCGCGCGCCTTCCCGCGCCAGGCGGTCGAGATGCGGCGTGGTGGGACGCGCGTAGCCGTAACAGCCCAGGTGGTCCCGGCGCAGGGAATCGATGTCGATGTAGAGGATTTTCATCCGCTGTTCTTTCCGCTAACGACGTGCTTCGCGCCTTGCGCCAAGCGGTTTTTGCGCTTGTTGCCAAGAGGCGGTGGACAAGCCCCCGCGCTACGTTAGTGTGAGACTGTTGGGGAAAAGCCTCCGCGCTACGGCTCTTGAAGCAATAGACTACTGGTGGCCCCAGCCATTGCCGGATGCCGCCGAACAAGAACGGCCACCGCTCATGCCGGTATGACCGTCGTCTCCCTGCCCTCGCGCAGCGCCACCGCGTCGGCAATCATGCGGTGGAAGTCGTGTTGGGGCGCGTAGTTTACGCGCGACTTGGCGGCGCTGTTATCCACCCAGTACTGCCAGCAGGCCGGCGCTTCCCAGTCCAGCACCGGCAGGCCCAGCAGGTCGCTCAGCACCGGCGTAGCCTCGCTGAACGGTATCGCGTACGGGCCGTGCATGTTCAGGGTTTCGCCAATCGCGCCGTCCTCGTCCAGCGCCTGGATAATGCCGTGCACCACGTCGCGGGCGTCGGTGCGCTGCCAGAGCCAGGGATTGCCGTCGCGGTCGTGGTAGTTGACCAGCAGTTTGCCGGGGTCGTCCGCGCGTTGCTTCACCGCCTCGTTCAGCTTGGCGACGTTCTCCGCCATCTCGGGATGCCACAGCGGGCCGCGCTGCGCCCAGCTTGCTTCACGGTACTGGCTTGCGGCAATGCCCGCCGTCCAGCCGTTGAAGATCTCTTCGCCCGCCAGGATCGCGCCGGGACGAATAATCGTCGTTTTCAGCCCGTACTCGCGCCGGTAGTGCTCGACCATCTCCTCGTTCAGCACCTTGATCATGCCGTATTCTTTGACCGGCAGGCGCGGGTGTTGCTCGTCCGCCGGCGCGTAGAGCAGCGAGGGCATGGGGTAGACGGTGTCGCTGCTGATGTGCACGAAGCGGTGCAGCCGGTCGCCCTGCTCAGCCACCGCTTGCAGCAGGCGCATGGTGCCGGTGGTATTGACGTCGTAGTAGGTGAACTTATCCATGGTGGGCGGCCGGGACATGACACACGCGGTATGCACCACGGCGTCCAAGCCCGCCGCCGCCTGGGCGATGCCCGCGGTGTCATCCAGGCCAACGTTGGCAATCTCTATGTCGAAGGCGGCGAGTTTATCCGCTTTCGGGTCGCCGGGGAATACCATCCCGCGCACCTGATGCCCCCGCGCCAGCAGCGCCTTGGTCAAGTTCGTGCCCACGCGCCCCGACGCGCCTGAGACCAGTATTCTCACCGGATTGCCTCCTCCGTTACTTTCCACACGTCTTGCACGATGATACGCAAGCGAAAACCCGAACGCAATGTGTGCGGGTATTGTGAGAAGCCGCCTCTTGCGCGCACGCGCGCAAGAGGCGGCTTCCTATTGGCATAGGCCTGTGCGTTGGCATGAGCCTATGCGGCCGGTGTCGTGAACGCGGCGCTTACTCCAGCACGGAGTTCGCCAACGCTTCGTCCAGGACTTCCTGCGCCAGTTGGTCGCCCTCTTTCAGGGCCTCCTGGATGGTCTTTTCCTTCTTGAAGATGGTCTGCGCCATATTCAGGTGGATGCCGATCAGGCCGATGCCGCCCGGCGCGCCGACCACGAAGCCGGCGACGGCCATCGAGTCCACGGCCTCTCTGCGCAGCGGATCGCCCTGGATGAAGTCCTCGCTGTTGGCGACGGACTTGCGCATGGGCAGGCGGCTCTTGCCCAGCGCGTGGCGGAGGTCCTGCGGCGCCTCGAAGAGCCACTCGATGAAGGTGAAGGCCTGCTCCGGATTCCTGGAGCCGTTGGGGATGATGTTGTCGCCGCAGCCGCTGTACGTCACGGTGTTGCCGTCCGGCGGCAGGGGCAGCGCGGCGGCGCTGTAGTCGAGTTTGTCGAAGCCGGCCTTGTAGTTGGGCTGGTGCGGCGTGTCGTAGATGGTGTAGATCATGCTGGCGCCCCGGTCGGTGAAGACGATGCGCGGGTCGGTATCGCCCCGGAACTCGTCCGCCGCCAGGTAGCCGTCCTGCAAGTCGTAGATGCGCAGCATGTGCTCGAACGCGCGCACCGTGGTCTCGTTGTCGAGGGTGGAGGTGCTGTCGTCCGCGCTGATAATGGCGCCGCCCAACTGCCAGACCGCGACCATCCAACACGCGAAGATGCTGCCCGGGCCCCAGTGCGGCACGTAGCCAAGCTGGGAAATCTTCGCGCCGTCTTTCTTCACCATCCTGCCGATGGCGGAGTAGAGGTCGTCCCACGTGGCCGGCGGGCTCTCCGGGTCCAGGCCGGCCTCGATCATGTTTTCGTGGCCGATGAAGAGCGTGCGGGCGTCGGGGGTAAAGGGCATCCCGAACTGGCGTCCCTGCCACACGGCGTCGTTCAAGATCTCTTCCCACATGTCGCCGGTATCGATGGTGGCGGAGGCTTTGACCATGTCGGTCATCTCGGAGGCCAGGCCGCCGTGGGCAAGGGTCTTGATGGTGAAGCGCGGGGCGAACGACATGTCGGGCGCGGCATCGGCCGCCACCGCAGCGGGCAGTTTCTCAAAGGTTTCGGACCACGGCGTGGGCATGGTGTTGATGTGGATGGCGTCCTGCATCGCGTTGAACTCGTCGCGGAGTTCCAGGCCAACGCCCTCGGTGAACGACGCCCAGAAGCCGTTGAGCGACCAGAAGTCAACCTGCACGGTCTCCACCTGGGGCGCTTCGGCTTCGGCTTTCTTCTCCTCCGCGGCCGGCGCTTCTTCTTCGGCAACCGGCGCGGCTACCTGTCCGCACGCGGCCAGCAGTCCCGCTCCGCCAATTGCGCCGGCGCTGCCCAGCAACCGCCGGCGGGTCACGCCTAGGTCATGTATACGAGTCATCGTTACCCTCCTCTATGAACGAACCACTCTACGCATCACTCCCGCCGGACGCCCGCAGTCGGGCCGCGCGACTGTGCGCGCCGGCGCGCCGCGCGCCGTTCCGGCAGGACATCTATCGAATAAAGTGCGAGCGCCGCTTTGCCTCCTTCCCCTTCTGTGCCAATTTCCTGTACCGCATCATATCAATTGACTGGCAGCGCGACAAACGTGAAGCGCGCAGGCGGCCCGCAATTGTGGAAACGCCCCTGTGCGGGGCACAGCGTTTCGCCTGAGATGGCGCGCCTGGCAACCCAAGCGTGCCCGCGCCTTGGAACGAAGAGGCGGGGGACAAGCCCCCGCGCTACGGTGGTGTGGGGGCGGTTCCGGTTCCCTCTCCTGGGGGAGAGGGTTAGGGTGAGGGGAAGTCTTTCGAGGCAAATCCGCTACACCGCTAGACCGCCGTTGCTTCCACGATGCTCACCACGGCGTTCGTGGGCACGACCCGGCTCAGGGACAGGCCCGCCTTGCCGAAGAGTTCCGCGTATTCCTCTGCCGTGCGCTCGCGTCCGCCGTCGGTCAGCGCCAGCATCACCACGTCCCACAGCTTGCTATTGGAGGGCGCGTTGCCGGGGGGCATCACGCCTTCCACCACCAGCACCTTGCCGTCCGGGTTCATCGCCTGGCGGCAATTGCGCAAGATCGCCACAGACTTTTCATCGTTCCAGTCGTGGATGATGTGCTTGAGCAGGTAGCGGTCGCCGCCCGGGGGCACGCCGGCAAAGAAGTCGCCGCCAACCACCTGGCAGCGCGCGCCCACGTCCGAGGAGGCGAGTTCCGGCCCGGCGGCCGCCACCACCGCCGGTTGATCGAAGAGGATGCCGCGCATTGCGGGATAGGCGTCAAGGATGGCGGCCAGCAGGCGGCCGTGGCCGCCGCCTACGTCAACCACAGTCTCGCAGCCGGTGAAGTCGTAGGCCGCGCAGACGCCGGCGGCCTCGAAGCGGGAGAGCGCGGTCATCGAGTTGTTGAATTCGGTGGCCGCCGCCGGGTGCTCTTCCATGAAAGCGAAGAGCGACTGCCCGCAGGCGTGGTCGAAGGCCGGTTGGTTCGTCTCGACGCTGTAGAGCAGATGCGCCCAAGCGCGGTTGTACCACTCGCTGCCGTGCACGATCGCGTAGTCGCGGAAGGAGCAGGGCGCGTCCGCCTGGAGCAACTCCGCCATGGGGGTGAGCGCGAACTGCCGGGGTTCGCGTTCTACGAATACGTCGAGACTGGCCAGCAGGCGCAGGATGCGGTAGAGCGCCTCGGCGTTGGTCTGGGTCTCAGCCGCCAGCGCGTCTACGGTGCGCGGGCCGTCGGCAAGCAAATCGGCGATGCCCAGCTTGGCGGCGACGAAGAGGCACTGCGTGGTCGCCTTGCCCCAGACCAACTGCTGCAAACGGGGAACCAGCGCCGCGTCGGGAAAAGAATCGGGCCAGTTGGGCGTCACGAAAACCTCCTTGTGCTGCAAGCGCCACGTGCAGGCAATGAAATCTCTTACCCTCACCCTAACCCTCTCCCAGCGGGAGAGGGGACAGATGCTAACGGCCCATGGCGTAGGGCGCCATTGTCCTGGGCGACGCCGCGCCTTCGATCAGGCCGGAATCGGGATCGAAGCGCACGCCGGTCACCTGGCCGTGCGCCCAATCTCCACCGACGATGATTTCATGGCCTCTGGATTCCAGCGCCGCGCGCGTCTCCGCGGCAATCCGGCCTTCCACCACCACCCGTTTCGGATAGGCCGCGCGCGGGTAGAACGAACTGGGGAAGTGCATCGTATGGAATGTCGGCGCGTCGATCGCCTCCTGCAAGTCCATGCCAAAGTCCACCACGTTCAGGAAGAATTGCAGCGTCCACTGGTCCTGCATGTCGCCGCCGGGCGTGCCGAAGACCATGTGGGGCCTGCCGTCTTTCATCACCAGCGATGGGGTCAGCGTCGCGCGCGGCCGCTTGCCGGGCATGAGGGCGTTGGGGTGATCCGGGTCCAGGGAGAACATCTGGCCGCGGGTGCCTAAGGGGAAGCCCAGCCCTTCCACCACCGGCGAGGACATCATCCAGCCGCCGCTGGGCGTGGCGGAGAACATGTTGCCTTCCGCGTCGATAACGTCCAGGTGGGTCGTGTCGAAAGCGTAGAACGCCGGATCGCCCGCTTGTCTTTCCAGCGTGGTCGGCGGCACGCCGCCGGGCCGCAAGTCGGCGGAAGCCGCCGCCGGGTCGATGAGCGCGCCGCGTTCCACGGCGTATGCCTTGTCCAGCAGCCGCTCCAGGGGCACGTGGGTGAACGCCGGATCGCCGTAGTAGGTCTCGCGGTCGGCAAAGGCGAGTTTGGCCGCCTCCACCACGGTATGGACGTAATCCGGCGTGTTGTGTCCCATGGCGGCCAGGTCGAATTGTTCCAGCAGCGTGAGTTGCTGCAGGAAGACCGGCCCTTGGCACCAGGGACCGCACTTGTAGACGTCCAGGCCGCGATAGTTGACGGTGGCCGGAGGCTCGACTTTGGTGCGAAAGGCGGCAAAGTCCTCCGCCGCCAGCAGGCCGCGGTGGGTCTGGCCGTTGGCGTCCAAGACTTCCGTGTTGGACACGAACGCCGCGGCTTTCTGCGCCACCTCACCGCGATAGAAGTAGTCGAGGGCGGCGCGCAGGGCGGCTTCACGGCCCCGGTGTAGTTCCCGCTGTTCGGCGTCGATGGCTTTCTGGAAGGTGCGCGCCCAATCGGGCTGCCGCCAGATGGCGCCGACCGGCGGCGCGGCGCCATTGTCCAGGAACGCCTCTGCCGATGTCGGCCACCGCGTACGAAATTTCTCGCCGTGGTTTTGCAGCGCGCGCTGCAATTCCGGGTACATGGGAAAGCCGTCGCGGGCCAAGTCCACCACCGGCCCCAGCGTTTCCGCCAGGCTCAACCGGCCAAACCGCAGTAGCGAGGTGACCCACGCGCCGAACGCGCCCGGCACGGTGGCGGGCAGAAAGCCGTCGCCGGGGATGAGGTCGATGTTCTGGGCGCGAAACCACTCGATGGTCGCCCGCTGGGGCGCGCTGCCCTGGCCGTTGACGGCAACCGGCTGCGGCCCGTCGGCGGCGGCGCGGTGAATGAGGATGGGACTCTCGCCGCCGATGCCGTTGGCGTGGGGCTTGAGCAGGTTGAGGGCAAAGCCCGCGGCCACGCCGGCGTCGATGGCGTTGCCGCCGGCGTTCAACACGCGCATGCCGATTTCGGTTGCCAGGTAATGCCCCGTGGTGACGACGCCGTGCGTGCCCATGATGACGGGGCGTGTGGTAAAGTCTGCCATTCGCTGCATTCGCTCCTTAAGGCCGCCAACGGGCGCTTGCGTGGATGAAGCGCCACGACGCACCCGCGCGGCCGGCTGTCCCACGTGAAGATTCTTTCCGCGATTCTGTTCAGAACGTAGCACGCCGCCCTGGAATCCGCAAACGGTCGGGCCTTTCGGCCTGTGATTCCTGTAAGCGTCAGGGCATTCGCTGGCGGATTCTGCACGTGTTGAGTATTTCGTTGACGGATGCCGGTTCTGCGAGAGGGCGCTGACAGTGTGTGTCATTCCGAGCGGAGCGAGGAATCTAGAGCGCGGGAAATCCTGGATTCCTCACTCCGCTGCGCTGCGTTCGGAATGACATGGGTTCAAGGTGCGCGGCCCAGTAGGGAATCCAGGGTGATTGAGATCCTTGTGCGGGCCTGCGGCGGCGGGGCGGGGGAGACTCGAACCGCGGGTCTGGTGCGAAACCGCGCACCCGGTGCAAACCGGGCGCTAGACGCCAAGGCGCGCTGGGGGCGGCAAGCGTCCCGGCAGCGTACCTATAGTTGCCCTATAGCCCGACAGTTACAGCATATATGTACGTCATCAAAAACAATGAGATGCGCAAAGAAGCCATAGGTAGTGATAAGGGAAGGTGTCAAGGCATGAAGCGGCGACGCGGGGGAGCGCAAACGACGAAGGCCGCCCCGTTGGCAGGGCGGCCTAAATCGTCCCGGCGTGGCGCGCTGCTCCGCGCCGGTGGTACGATTGGCGCGAACGTTTCAGGCAGCCAGCGAGGTATTCTTGCCCGTGATATTTCAAACAACGCCGCCGTTGCCCGATACGCCCCTGGACCTGGGCGGCAACGTGCGCTTGCGCTTTGCCGTGCCGGAGGACTTCGACGCCTGGGCCGACTTCAACGAGCGCATGCGCGAATATGGCGCGTCCGCCAACGGCAATGCGGTTTGGGCGCGTGAACTGATGTCGGGCCGGCACCCGACGACGCGCGCAAGCGACTTCACGCTGGTGGAAGACACGCGCACGGGCAAGATCGTCTCGTCGCTCTGCCTGATCCCGCAGACCTGGTCGTACGGCGGCGTCACGTTCGGCTGCGGGCGCGTCGAGCACGTGGGCACGGACCCGGACTACCGGCGGCGCGGCTTGGTGCGCGCGCAAATGGACGCGATCCACGCGCTGAGCGCCAGCAAAGGCGAACTGATGCAGTCGATCACCGGCATCCCGTGGTACTACCGGCAGTTCGGCTACGAATACGCCCTCGATCTCTACCACGGCCGCACGGTGCGCGTGTCGCCGCCAAAGGCAGAGACCGCGCCGCGGTATCGCGTCAGGCCGCTTGCCGACGCCGACCACGCCTTCGTGCGCTCCGTCTACGACCACGCCGCCAAACGGCAGCCGTACAGCGTCGTCCGTTCCGACGCGCACTGGCGGTGGGAGTTCACGGGACGCGCGTCCGATAGCGCGGTGTGCGACTACTGGCTCATCATCGAGGACGCGGAGGAGCGTGCGGTTGGCTTCATCCTGCACCACCAACTCCGCGATGTCGCGCCCGCGGAGCCGTGGCTGTTAGTGGTGACCCAGTGCGCGCTCGCTCCCGGCGTGAGCCCCTTGAACGTCATGCCGGAACTCTTGTCCGGCCTGTTTGGATACGTGGAGTCGCTCCGCACTACGGACGGCCCCCAGGAGGGCAAGACGGGCGTGATCAACTTCATGCTGGGACGCGAGAACCCCGTGTACGCGGGGTTGCCAAGCACGGCGGCGCGGTCGCAGTCGGGCTACGCCTGGTATCTGCGCGTGCCGGACCTGGCCGCGTTCCTGCGCCGCGTGCGCCCGGCATTGGAGAAGAACCTGCTCGGCACGGCGGCGGAGGGTTACACGGGCGCGCTCACGTTGAATTTCTTTCGCGGCGGCCTGCGCATCGACTTCGAGCAGGGGCGCATTGGGGAGATACGCCCGGTTGACTTGAAGGTTGACGAGTCCGGCGACGCGAGCTTTGCCGATCTGACGTTCCTGCAATTGCTCGGCGGCCGCCGGACGTACGCGCAGCTAGTGGAGAGCCATCCCGATTGCACGGCCACGCCCACGGCCCAAGCCCTGCTGGCCGCGCTGTTTCCGCCGTTTAGGGGTAATCTCTGGCATTCGGATTAGGGCCGGGGCGGTAAAATAGCGGGTCCGCGATGGTGGTGTGGCATTGCGCCGGGAAGCGGGGGGCAAGTCCCCGCGCTACGGTAGGTAGGCCGGGAGGCGGGGGACAAGCCCCAATACTGTCGCATTAACGTAGCGCGGGGGCTTGTCCCCCGCCGGAATAAGAGAAATGCTAACGAAATGGATTGACCCTACGGAAGACGCAGGTTACAAACCTGCGCTACCGGAGAAACGAGCGTTGTTTTCACTCTCATTGTGTTTAATGCGACAGCATTGGGGACAAGCCCCCGCGCTACGGTAGGTAGGCCGGGAAGCGGGGGACAAGCGCCAATGCTGTCGCATTGAAGTGGATAGTCGCGAGTATGAGCCTCTAAACGGCTCGTCACACGGTGTAGGGGCACGACATGTCGTGCCCCTACACCGTGTGACGAGAGGTCAAGCGCATTAGCAGCGCGGATTTGCCATGGTTGCCTAAGTCAGAAGTTAATGCGACGTCATCGGGGCTTGTGCCCAATGCTGTTGCGTCAAAGTAGCGCGGGGGCTTGTCCCCCGCCGGAACAAGGGAAATGAGAGCGGAATGGAATGACCCTACGGAAGACGCAGGTTATGCGCACGTTCCGTGCGAACCTGCGCTACCGGAGATAGGATTGTCTATTGCGCCGTATAGCCGCCGTCCACGGGCAGGGCGGTGCCGGTGACGAACGAGGCGGCGTCGGAGCAGAGCCACACCACCACCTCCGCCACTTCCTCCGGGCTGGCGAAACGGCCGTTTGGTTGGGAGGCCAGGAGCCGTTCGCCCACCTGGGGGTTGCGCGTCGCCAGGGTTTCCAGCATGGGGCTGTAGACCGCGGCCGGGCAGACGCAGTTGACGCGGACGTTGTGGGGCGCGTACTGGAGCGCCGCCGTCTTGGTCAGGCCCACCACGCCGTGCTTGCTGGCGGCGTAGGCCGGGCTGTGCTGGCTGCCGACCAGTCCCGCCACCGAGGACGTGTTGACGATCGCGCCGCCGCCGGTTTGCAGCATGGCCGGTATTTCGTGCTTCATGCAGAGCCAGACGCCCTTGAGGTTGACGCCCATCACGTCGTCCCAGTCGTCTTCCGTGAAGTCGATCATGGCCGCGCCGCTGCCGAGCACGCCGGCGTTGTTCAAGGCGACGTCCAGACGACCAAAGGCGCTCACGGCAACCGCCACCATCGTTGCGACGTCGGCGGCAACGCGCACGTCGGTCTTTATGAAAGCGGCGCGCTCGTCGAGATTTGCGATGAGGCGCGCGGTTTCCTCGCCGCCCGCTTCATCCACGTCGGCGACGACCACGCTCGCCCCGCCGCGCGCGAAAGCGAGGGCCGCGGCGCGGCCGATGCCCGAGGCTCCGCCGGTAACCAGAGCGGTCTTGCCGGCAAAGGGACGTGACAAGCCAGCGCCTAACCCGCTACCGCCGCGCCGGTAGCGGCGCGCGCCCGCTCTACGTACGGCGCCATGTAGTCCTGGAACTGCCGGGCGCACGTATCCAGGTTGTCCAGGCCGCCGCCGCCGCGCAGGGAGGAGCACATTTCGTAGGCCACCGTGCCGGTGTAGCCCGTCTCGATGAGGGTCTCGAAGAAGGTATCGTAGTCGATGAGGCCTTCGCCCATGGGCACCGCCAACATGCGCGCCGGTTCGGCCACGTAGTTCACCAGCGCCGGTTCGTAGCGGTAGCGGGGCAGGGCCACGTAGTCGGCCACCGTGGTGTAGGCCATGAAGGGCGCCATGCGGCGCACGGCGGCCGCCAGTTCTTCACCATGCAAGCCCTGCACGGCGGGCGACCAGGCGTCGAAGGCCGCCTGGCAGTTGGGGTGGTCCACCTCGGCGAGCAGTTGGTACATGCTCTCGTAGTCCACGGCGAAGTCGTGATGGTTCTGCACCGTGAGGGTCACGCCGAAGTCGGCCGCCAGCCGCGCCGCCTCGCGCAGTCCGGTGACCACGCTGGTCCAACCCGCGTCGTAGGAAAGGCCGTGCCGCTCGTAGCCGGTGAAGACGCGAATGGCGGGACAATCCAGGTCTCGCGCCAGGGCCGCCAGTTCGGCAAGATAGACGATCTGGTGTTCCCAAAACGGCACGTCGGGGCGCTCCGGGCCTACGGTAAAGTCGTTGTAGCCGGCCAGCGAATGCACGCTCAGGCCATGTTCCGCCAGCAGCGCGCGCAGGGCCTCTCTCTTCTCCGGTTGGTGCGCCGGATAGTCCAGCAGGGAAAGATGGGGCCGCTTGGCGACCAGCATCACGCCGGTGAAACCAAGCGCCGCGGCGCGGGGAATGAACTCCTCCAGCGCCAGCCGCTCTTGTCCCGGCCACACGCCCGCATAGCTGACCGAATGCAGTGCCAGTTGCATGATCGTCGCTCCTCCTGATGGATCCTGGTCGTCTCACTTACGCTACGTGGTACTTGCTCGAATCTATTGTGCACTGACGTAGCGCCCTCACGTCAAGAGCGGTGGGGCGCTAGTCGGGGCGAACCTTCGCGGCCCGTTCGCCATTGGTGGATGGGGCGTGCTCATGCTGTCCGTTTGCCGTCGTGTGCGGCGGCGTTTCGCGCGGCGCGGCCACGCTGGTGGCGGCCCGGGGCGCCGTCTCTTCGGCTCTGTGCGGCGTAGCGCCGTCCTTGCCGGTCGCCGGGACTGGCTGAGCAGGTTCCCCGTTTCCCAGCGCGGCGGGTGCGGGCGCGGCGTCCGGCGCGGCGGCGGCATTCTTCGGCATGACGGCGGCCGGCGGCAAGGGCGGCTCGGACGGTGTCGGCGGCGCGTGCTCGGTTTGCGGTGGGGGAGGAGCCGCCTGGGGGCTTGGCGCGGCTTCGGATTGCGCCGGTGTAGCCTCGGTCGGGTCCGCGGGCGCGCCGTCGGCTGTGGGCGCGGCGTCGGGGCCGCTTTCCAGCGCAACGCGCGCCACGTCCAGCAGGCGTGTGCGCAGCGCGTCGTTTTCCGCCCGCAGGGAGCGCACGTGCTCCGCCTCCAGCTTGGCCTGCATCTCCCGCGCCAGCACCGCGGCCTGCTGGGCCAGGGCCGTCTCCATCTGCTTCTGCTGGGTCAGGTCGCGCACCACGCACAGGAACTGGTCCGCCGCCAGCGCGGCGACGCCGCCCGCCAGCGCCTGGCCGTCCACCGGCTGGCACGTGAACCGCTGCGGTTGCCCGTCGTGCCGCGCGCGCTCGATCGCGGCCATGATCTGCGCCGCCAGGTCGGCCGGCAAGACATCCGCAATGGCGGTGTTTAGGATGCTCTGTGCGTCGGACGGCCCAAAGCTCTCGGCGGGTTTGCATTCCAGTATCGTGCCGTCGGCGCGCAGGCGCAGCACCAGATCGGGCAGGAGCGTCCACAGCGCGCGCGCCGACAACTCGGCGGCCTCGAGCGTGGTCGCTTGCTCGGCAGTCAGCCGCTCCAGGCGCCCGCGCAGTTCCTGGTTCGTCTCCTCGCTCTCCTGGAGTTCCGCCGTAATCTCCTCGAGTGCCGTAACGTCGCGCAGCAGGCAGAGCGCCGTGTCCTCGCCGCAGGGAGCGACGCGCGCCGCCAACGATTGGCCGCTCTGGCGCGTGAATGCGAGTTCCTGTACGGCGCCGCTATCCAGGGCGGTTGCCGCCGCGTCGAGCAGCGGGGTCACGTCATCGCCCTGGAAGAGGTCTTGCAGGCGCTTGCCGGCGAACATGTCGGCGTACATGGCGCTTTCCAGGGCGGCCGGCGGTTGGAGGTCTTGGATCGTGCCGGCGCGCGTCAGCCGGATGAGCCAATCTCCCATCACCCGCCGCAGGGATTCCACCGCGCGGCGCTGCGCATCCAACTCCTGGAGCGCGCGCGCCTGGGCGGTCCGGTCGTGAATGACGCACAGCGCCTCGTCGTCAGAGTGGGCGGTGATGGAGACGCCCAGCGCCACGCTGCCGTCGGCGGAGGCGTATTGCAGGCGTTCGGTCTTGCCCGCGAGCAGGACGCGCCCGACGGCCGCCAGGATTGCTTCGGCTTGATCGGCGGGCAGCGCGGCGCTGAGATTCTTGCCCAACAGGTCGCTGGGCATGGCCGTGGGGCCAAAGTCGGCGGCGGGCTTCCAATCGGTCAGCGTGCCGTCGCCGCGCACGCCCAGCAGCAAGCCGTCGGTGGCGTTGCGCAGCGCGCGATGGCTGGCCTGGAGGTGGTCCAGCGGCGCGGCCACCGGCGCGGGAGCGGGACGCTCCGCCGGGGCGCTCTCTGTGGGAGCGGCGGCCGGGGCCGGCCGGGTTGTTTCAGCCACCGGGGCGGCTGCGGTTGCGCGCCCGGCGGCGTGTGTGATGACGCTGGCGATGACTCCAACGATCACGCAGCCGTAGCTGGCCGCGATGAGGCCCTGCGCGAGCAGCAGCAGCGCCTCGGACGGCCAGACGGCAAGCAGCGGCAAGCGCGCCAGCGCGGCGAGCGTGACGATGAGCGCCAGCAGCGACCAGCGGGCCATGGGTTCCACGCGCCATTTGCCGCCGCGCAGCAGGCCGATGATGCCGCCCACTGTGAGCGCGGCCGCCAAAAGGAGTTCCGGTTGGGCGAATAGCGGCGGGACCGGCTGGCCCAGAAGCCACGCCACGCCGTCCGGCGGCGGCACGGGCAGGACCAGTGCGGCGGCGGTTGCGATGAAGGCAAGCGTGCCGGCGGCCATGAAGACGCCCGCCGGCTGCGCGGCGGACGGGCGGTTCTGCCTGCCGGCCAGCAGACTCAAGCCCAGGAAGAGACTGAAGAAGAGCGTGGGCAGGAGCGCCCCCCGCTGCACGGCGGCGAGCGCGAGCGGCGAGCCGGCGGAGCCGGCAGGGCCGAAGAGGCCGGCTGTGGCCGCGAAGTGGCCGAGATGCAGCGCGGCGGCTACCCACAGGCCGGCGCTGAGCAGCAGGAAGGAGTCGCGCCGCGCCACGTGGAAGCGCCGCAACGCCGCGCCGCCGGCTGCCAGCGCGGCGGCTGCCGCCACAATGTGGCCGAGGGCGTAGGCGGCCTGGCCGAGCGTGGCAAAGGCGTCGAAACTGACGGCGTACACGATCGCCAGGAGAATGAAGGCCGCGGCGTAGGCGGCGTACGTTCGGGTGTTTTCGATTAGCGTGCGCATCGGTCTCCGGTCAAGTAGCGTTTGCATGGTTCTCCGGTCATGGTTGGTTTGGTTTGCCGGATTTCCCCTCACCCCGGCCCTCTCCCCCAGGAGAGGGGGTCTCATAGGTTGTCTGCGGTTCCCTGGTAGCGCAGGTTTGTAACCTGCGTGTCCCCGGTAGAGTAGGTTTGTAACCTGCGCGTCGTCGTAGGCTTGCTATCTGCGGTCTGCCGGATTTCCCCTCACCCCGGCTCTCTGCCCAGGGGGATTTTGCGGATGCCTGGGTTGGTTGCGCCAGGAAGTGCGTAAGGTAAACGGGGCAGGATGTAGCTCTATCCGGCCTTCTCCTCAAGGAGAGCTTTGCATAACCCCTTCCCCATCGAGGGCTGACAGAGGCATGTATTCTATGTCCGACTTCACGTGTCATTCCGAACGGAGCGCAGCGGAGAGAGGAATCTAAGGCTTTCGCTGCAAAAACGTCGGTTCTAGATTCCTCGCTCCGCTCGGAATGACACGTGCCTACCCCTGTCAGCCCATCGAGGGGGAAGGTTGGGATGGGGGTGCAAATGCCTGACATCACGCTCTCTATAGTTGTAAATGCGGTCTGGATTCTGCGCCCCCGCACGGGGGCGGGCTTGCGCCGGCATGACGGAGTTGCGCAAAGGTCTCTCAAGGGAGAGGGAACGAGTGCCCGGCCAAGAATCTGTCTAAGGAGATTTCGTTCAGGCTGCGGGCTTAGCAATCGACGTCTTTGCCCTCGCTGCCGAACACCGCCATACGTTCTTCCTGTTCCGTGTGGGGGGTGCCCGCCGGAATGAAGTGGAACTGGAGCGCCCGCCGCCGGCTTTGGCTGCGGTTAGCCGGTGTGCCGTGGTGCATCAAGCCGTCGAAGAAGAGCACGCCGCCCGGCGACAGCGGCGCCGCCACGTCGCGATTGAGGTCAAGGTGGTCGTCGCAGATCTGCCAGTCGCGCCGCCGGAAGTGCACCACCGCCCCCTCTTTGTGGGTGCCCGGTTTCACGTGCATGCAGCCGTTTTCCAGCGTGGCGGCGTCCAGCGCGGTCCACGTGCCCACGATGGGTGTGCCCATGGGTAGGTTGAAGAAAGCGTGGTCTTGGTGCCATGGCTTTTCGCGTCCGATGCCGGGCGGTTTGCTCAGGGCTTGGTCCGCGAACAGTTCCGGTTCGGCGTCCAGCAGCCGGCGCACCACGCGTTGCAGGTTGGGGTGCTGGGACATGGCCATCAGGCGCGGTTCCCATTCCACGAACCGCTGCAACTTGCGCACGCAATCCAGTTGCCGCTCGGGCGATAAGGTGCGCACGTAGGTCTTGGAGGCGTTCTCGAACTGCACGCCGCGAAAGTCGGGATACGCGCCGGTCACCAGATCGACGAAACCCGCCAGCGCGTCTTCCACTTCCGCGGGCGTAAACACCTGCTGGATGACGAGATAGCCGGTCTCGCGGTAGAACGCGACGTGCTCCTCGGTGAAGTCGTCGATGCTGGCGATGCCGGCGGCGCAGTTGTCGTAGCGATAGAGTTGCTCGTTGTACTGCTGGTCCTCGTGCTGGTCGAACGAGAGTTCCGGGGCGGTTGCCTGTTCCTCAACTTGTGCGACCTGTGCCATGGTAGCCGTCCTTGCGTGGCGTCGAATTCTTCGACACGGTTAGGGCAGGTGTGGGAGGGGAAGTTAAGAGTGGATTAGCCTGTATCCGATGATAGAATCGCGCCTGCCGCACTGTCAAGGTTAACGGCGCGCGTTTCCCGCGAAAAGCGCAGGGAAGGACTGGGGAACGGGGAGCGCGGATGCGCTCCTGTCCAATCGCAGAATCCGCGCCGCCTGCCCTGGGTGGCTCATGCGCTACAATACACGTGTGGCGTGCGGCCTCACCCGGCGCGCATCGTCCAGGGCAAGCGCGCAGCGGCGGGAGAATGGAAGCGGCGTGAGCAAGGCCAAGAGCGTCTTCGTCTGCGAACAGTGCGGCCACGAATCCCCTAAGTGGGCCGGGCAGTGTCCGGCCTGCCAAAGCTGGAACAGCCTGGTGGAGAGCGTGCAGCGGGAGGCGCCGCCGCGCGGACGGGGCGCCGGCGCGCGTGCGTCCGCCGCCGCGCCGCGCGCGCGGAAACTCCAGGACATAGCCCCAACCGACCTGATCCGCATTCCGGTGTCCATCGGCGAACTCCACCGGGTGCTGGGCGGCGGCCTGGTGCCGGGCAGCGCGGTGCTCCTCTCCGGCGATCCGGGCATTGGCAAGTCCACGCTGCTGCTCCAGTTCGCCATCGGCTTGGCCGACGCCGAGCGGCCGGTGCTCTACGTATCCGGTGAGGAGAGCGCGGCGCAGATTCGCCTGCGCGCCTCGCGGCTGGGCCTCGATCCCCAGGAACTCTACGTGCTGGCCGAGATCGGCCTGGAGGACATCCTGGACGCCATCGGGCAGGTGCGCCCCGGGCTGGTCATCATCGATTCGATTCAGACCCTGGCGAGCGCGGAGTTGAGCGGCGTGCCGGGCAGCATCGGCCAGGTGCGGGAGTGCGCTTCCCAGTTGGTGGCGCTGGCCAAGCAGACCGGCGTCACGCTCTTCCTGGTGGGCCACGTGACCAAGGAAGGCTCCGTGGCCGGTCCGAAGACGCTGGAACACATGGTGGATACGGTGCTCGCCCTGGCCGGCGACCAGCACCACAACTGCCGCATCCTCAAGGCCACCAAGAACCGCTTTGGGTCTACGAACGAAGTGGGCATCTTCGCCATGCAGGAGCGGGGGATGGTGGAAGTGCCCAACCCGTCGGCGGCCTTCCTGGCGGAGCGGGAGCCGAATCCGGGCTCCGCCGTTGCCGTGCCGCTGGAGGGGTCGCGGCCGCTGCTGGTGGAGGTGCAGGCGCTGGTGACGTACAGCCCGCTGGCGGTGCCCCGGCGCATGGCGAACGGCTGCGATCAGAGCCGCCTGCACATGCTGATCGCGGTGCTCACCAAGCGCGCGGGCCTGCGCCTGGCCGACCAGGACGTCTACGTGAACGTGGTCGGCGGTCTGGAACTGGACGAACCGGCGGTGGATCTGGCGATCTGCCTGGCGATCGCCTCCAGCGCGGCGGACGTGGCGCTGCCGGGGGATATGGTCTCGATCGGCGAGGTGGGCCTGGCCGGTGAACTGCGCAGCGTCTTCAAGCTGGAAGAGCGCGCGCAGGAGGCGGCGCGGCGCGGCTATAACCGGGTGCTCCTGCCGCGCGCGAGCAAACTGGGCGCGCTTGGCGGCGCGCGGCCTGAGTTCATCCGCGCCGAGAGTGTGCGGCAGGCGATCCGCTTGGCGTTGGGCACGGCGCCGCGCGCAGGCCGCAAAGAGGCGGGCGATACGGCCCATGAAGGCGCTGGGCAAGGCGCTGAAAAAGCGGTTGCGCCGCAATGACGAGTCGCGCGAGAGGCGCGATGGGACAATAGACGAGGCAGTGTTGGCATTTTACGTCACCCCCATCCCAGCCTTCCCCCTCAATGGGGAAGGGGTTATGCAAAGGTCTCCATAGGAGTACTCTGCAAGTCCGGGGCGGTAGGCGAAAAGAACTCCCTCTCCCTGCTGGGGAGAGGGCCGGGGTGAGGGAGATTTTCGTCGGTTCTGCCCTATTTCGCAAGACTGGAGTGCGAGTTTTCGGTCAATTCCCCCTCACCCTAACCCTCTCCCCCGGGAGACCCTTGCATAACTCCGTCATTCCGGTGAAAACCGGAATCCAGAGCGCTTTTACAACTAAAGCTTGCATGAAGTCAAGCTTTTTCACCCCCATCCCAACCTTCCCCCTCGATGGGGAAGGGGTTATGCAAAGGTCTCCCCGGGGAGAGGGGACTGCTTGCCTCTCAGCGAGGTTACGCGAAGATTTCCATAGGCGTCCGATGAATGGCCGACGGATTGCGCACGCAGAGCAAGGGCGCCCAGCGCCGCGAACAGCCAACACGTATGTCATTCCGAACGGAGCGCAGCGCAGTGAGGAATCTACGTTGCTGAGCTAATGGGGCTACGTGGAGCGGGAATTCTAGATTCCTCGCTGCGCTCGGAATGACATGAACGATTGCGACTGGTGGACGAGTGCGGGCTATCCAAATGTGGGTTATCCAAGTATGGGTGATCCAAACGAATTACTCATCGCTTTCACATACGACGGAGCGGTTCGCAAAACGCCATTACGGCCTTGGCTGCGTGTGCGCTCCGGAGGAGGTGCGCGCTCGTGACGGATAGCGCGCTGGCGGCGATTATTGTCGGCGGCGGACGCAGCCGCCGTATGAGCGGGCGCGACAAACTCTACGCGCCGCTGGGCGGACGTCCCGTGATTGCCGCGACCGTGGAGGCTTTCGAGGCGGCAGCGGCGGTCGGCGCAATCGTGCTCGTGGCGGCCCCGGAGCGCGTCGCCTACTGCCGGGAACTGGCACAAGAGCGCCGTTGGCGCAAGGTGCGCGCCGTGTGCCCGGGCGGCGCCAGCCGGGGCGATTCGGCAGCCAACGGCCTGCGGGCGCTGCAAGGGACGCCGGCGGCCTACGTGGCCGTGCACGACGCGGCGCGCCCGTTCGTCACGCCGGAACTCATCGCGCGCGGGCTGGCGGCGGCGCGGCGCCACGGCGCGGCGGTTCCCGGCATTGCCTGCGCCGATACCATCAAGCGCGTTGACGGAAACGAGCGCGCCCTGGAGACGCTGCCGCGCGACAGCCTGCGGGCCGTGCAGACGCCGCAGGTCTTTGCCCGCGCCTTGCTGGAGCGCGCGTACGCCGCACACGGGCCGAACATGGCGGCTTTTACCGACGACGCGGCGGTGGTGGAGGCCGCCGGCGCGTCCGTCCATGTCTTCGCGGGGGACTATGGTAACATGAAAATTACCACGCCAACGGACCTGGCGTTCGCCCAATGGCGGGCGCAGCGGAGCGATGGAGACGCTTAAATGGAGGCAGCGCCGGCGGACACATCGCCTGCCGCTCAGGGTGAAAGCGAGACGGCGGCGCAAGCGCCCGCGCTCCCCGCGTTGCGCATCGGCATCGGCTACGACGTCCACCGGCTCGTCCCCGGCCGTCCCCTCGTGATTGGCGGCGTGCGCGTGCCCTATGAACGGGGTCTTGCCGGCCACTCCGACGCGGACGTGTTGGTTCATGCCATCATCGACGCGCTGCTCGGCGCGGCGGCGCTGCCCGACGTCGGCCGCCAGTTTCCCGCCGACGATCCGCGGTACGCGGGCGCGGATAGCTTGCAATTGTTAGGCGATGCGCTTAGGCTACTGGCTGAAAGGCAGTGGCGCATAGTGAACGTAGATAGTACAATCTTGGCGCAAGCGCCCAGGCTGGCGGGCTTCATACCGGAGATGCAAGCCGCCATCGCTCGGAAGCTGGGGGTAGAGACGGTGAACGTAGGCATAAAAGCCACCACGACCGAAGGTTTGGACGCAATCGGCGCCGGCCGGGGCATCGCCGCGCACGCCGTGGCCCTGCTGGCGCATGATCCCTCGTTGCAAGACTGCGCGTGTATCTCGCCCCGCTAGGGGCGTTTGGCGAGCGCGCGCCGGCACACGCCGTCCGGCCGCGCGCCGGTGACGACGGCGGCGCGCCGCGCCGCAAACGCAGTGTTGAAACGAGGAAAACAACGTATGAGCATAGTCCCCATGCTGCGGCAGGACATCGAGGCAGCCCTGGAGCGCGATCCTGCCGCCCGCAACGTAATCGAAATCGTATTGGCCTACCCGGGCGTGCACGCGATCTGGTTCTATCGGCTGACGCACGCGCTCTGGCAGGCGGGCATTCCGGTCTTGCCGCGCTTTCTCTCCCACGTCGCCCGCTTCCTGACGGGCATCGAGATTCATCCCGGCGCGCAACTGGGTCCGGGGCTCTTCATCGACCACGGCATGGGCGTGGTGATTGGCGAGACCGCGCAAGTGGGCCGGAACGTGACGCTCTACCAAGGCGTGACCTTGGGCGCGCAGACGCTGCACACCGGCAAGCGCCATCCCACCGTGGGCGACAATGTCGTCGTGGGCGCGGGCGCGAAAGTCCTGGGGCCGGTGACGATTGGTGAAGAGTGCGTGATCGGCGCGGGCGCGGTGGTCTTGAACGACGTGCCCCCCCACGCCACGGTGGTGGGCGTGCCGGGCCACGTGGTGGCGATGCGCGACCCGCACACCGGCGAGAGCGCGCGGGTGGTGCAGCCCGACCCGATGGCGGAGGCGCTCTACGCCCTGCAGAAACGTGTTGCCGACCTTGAGGCGCGGCTGGCGTGCTATGAAGAAAACGACGCGCCGGCGGAGCGCGAGGAGACGTTGGAGCGCTGCCGTGACGCTTAGTATTTCCAATACCCTCGGCGGCCAAAGAGAGCCGTTCGCGCCCCTGGACGGCAAGCAGGTCAAGATGTACGTCTGCGGCATGACGCCCAAGCGCGAACCGCATATCGGTCACGCCCGCCTCTTCGTCGCCATGGATATGATCCGGCGCTACCTGGCGTACCAGGGCTACGAAGTCGAGCACGTGCAGAACATCACCGACGTGGACGATAAGATCATCGAGGCGGCTGAGCGCGAGGGCGTGACGCCGGATGAAGTGGCGCGGGTGTACACCGACGCCTACGACGCGGTGATGGGCAACCTGAACGTCCTGCGCGCCCACGAGTTCCCCAAGGTGACCGAGACCCTGCCGCAGATCATCACGATGATCGAGGGGTTGGTCGAGAAGGGGGCAGCCTACGTGGCCGAGGAGGCGGTCTACTTCTCGGTGCCGGGTTTCGCTCCGTACGGCGCGCTCTCCACACGCACCGAGGAGAGCGGCATCCAAGCGGGGGCCTCCGGTCGGGTTGACGACGAGCCGGGCAAGCGCGACCCGCGCGATTTTGCCCTGTGGAAACCGGCAAAACCGGGCGAACCCTGGTGGCAAAGCCCCTGGGGCCAGGGGCGTCCCGGCTGGCACATCGAGTGCAGCACGATGATATACGCCACCCTGGGTGCGCAGATCGACATCCACGGCGGCGGCGCGGACCTGATCTTTCCCCATCACGAGAACGAGATCGCGCAGAGCGAGGCCTTTACGGAGAAACGCCCGTTCACAAAGTACTGGCTGCACACCGGTTTGCTGACCATCAACGGCCAGAAGATGGCGCATTCACTTGGGAACTTCATCACGATCGAGGACATCCTGGAAGAGTACAGCGGGCCGGTGCTGCGGCTCTACCTGCTCTCGGTGCACTACCGCTCGCCGCTGACGTATACGCCGGAGAGCCTGGAACAGGCCCGGGCGGGCATGGCGCGGCTGACCGGCGCGCTGCGCGTGGAGTCCGGCGGCGACGGCGGCACGGACACTGCGCTTGCCCAGGCTACGGCGCAGGCGAGAACCGGCTTCTTCGACGCAATGAATAGCGATTTCAACGCGGCCGGCGCGCTGGGCCGCCTCTACGAACTGGTGCGCGAGATCAACCGCCTGGGCCCGGCCGCGCAGCCGGAGACCCTGCAAGCCGCCCAGGAGACGCTGGTGAACCTGGCCGACGTGCTGGGCGTCGACCTGCAAGAGATGCTGGAGGCGGAGATGGCAGCCGGCGACGGCGACGCCGCCGGGTTCATCGACCTGCTGGTGGAACTGCGCGCCGACCTGCGCAAGGAGAAGCAGTTTGCGCTGGCGGACAAGGTGCGGGACGAACTGGCGGCGTTGGGCATCACGCTGGAGGATTCCCCCGGCGGCACGGTCTGGCGGCGCAAGGCGTAACGGCAACGACGCGAGAAGGCACGGAAGGAGTTGCGCAGTGCTGACGGTTGGGTGTGGAAGTCCGGTAGGAGTCCGCTAGGAATAGTCAAGAGTAAGAGACACGCCCCGGTTGTAATGCCGGGGCGTGTTTTGCCTTTTGTACGATTGCCTGACGAGACGATAGACGTGAGGGCCGGTTCCCGCGCGGTGCGATTATGCCGTTCATGCTTCGACAAGCTCAGCACGAACGGCGTGATCCACGCGCGCTAGCGGCGTGGCGGCGCGCAGGAGGAAAGTACCCAACGGCGCGCATGGGAAATTCCCAACGGTGCGCATGGGAATTTCCCCCAACGGTGCGCATGGTGAAATCTCCCAAGGTTGCGCATGGTGAAATCTCCCAACGGCGCGCAGGGGGAAATCTCCAACGTATACCTTTGCATAATTCCTTCCCCATTGAGGGGCTGACTGGGGTGTGTACTCTATAATCGACTTCACGTGTCATTCCGAACGGAGCGCAGCGGAGTGAGGAATCTAGAGCGGGGAGCCGCAATTCCAGCAATTCTAGATTCCTCGCTGCGCTCGGAATGACACTTACATACCCTTGTCAGCCCATTGAGGGGGAAGGCTGGGATGGGGGTGAAAAGGCTTGAGTTTAGGCTACTTTTGATTGGGAAAAGCGCCCTGGGTTCCGGCTTTCACCGGAATGACGGAGTTACGCAAAGTTCTCTAACGGTGCGCGCAGCGTCATTTGGCGGCATTGTGCAACATTCACGTAATGGTTAATATGGATAGAGAAGGGTTGCGGGCGTTGTGCTGGCCCGGCGGTGGGACGCCATGCGGAAGAGACGCAGGTTAAAAACCTGCGCTACCGGAGGTAGGAACCTGCGCTACCGGGGAATGCAATCCGCGCTGCCGCGGAAATGGAACCTGCGCAACCGGGGATAGGGAACCCGCGCAACCGGGGGTAGGAGCCTGCGTTACCGGGAGATTGGAACCTGCGCAACCGGGGATGGGAACCCGCGCGGGACTTTAGGACACTCCGTTCAGGCACAGCAAGGGACAAGAGCAGGCACACTAAGGGACAAGAGCAGGCACAGCAAGGGGCAAGAGCAGGCACACTAAGGGACAAGAGATAGGGAGCGGCGCGTATGATGTTCGGCGGCGGCGGGTGGCAAATGAACCGCCCGTATCGGTCAGACGAAGACCAGCCCAAGGTGGAGTTGACGGCGGCCGGCGCGCGCCGCGTCTTCGGCTATCTCGTGCCGTATTGGCCGCACGAAATCGTCATTCTCATCTGTGTGCTGGCCGTCACCGGGCTGGGGTTGATCCCGCCGCTGCTGATACGCAGCGTCATCGACACCGCCTTACCCGCTAAAGACTTCGGCCTGCTCAACCTGTTGGTCATCGGCATGGTGGCGCTACCGTTCCTTGGCGGCCTGATCAGCGTGCTGCAGAGCTATCTGAACGCCCTGGTTGGCCAGCGCATCGTCTACGACCTGCGCAAGCAGCTTTTCCGGCACATGCAGCGCATGTCCTTGCGCTTCTTCACCAAGACCCGCAGCGGCGAGATCATCTCGCGCATCAACAACGACGTCGCCGGCGTGCAGAGCGTCATCGCCGGCACCATCATCTCGATCATCACGAACGTCTTTACCGTAGTGGGCACGATTATCGTGCTCTTCGTCATGAACTGGCAATTGGCGCTGATTGCGCTCATCGTCACACCGGCGTTCGTGCTGCCGACGCGCCGGGTGGGGCGCTACCGGCGGCAGGTCTCGCGGGAGACGCAGGAGAAGCAGGCCGACCTCAGCGCCTTCCTGCACGAGATGATGAACATCAGCGGCTACCTGCTGATGCGCACCTTTTCCGGCGAGCAGCGGGCGGACTCGCGCTTTCGCGGCATCGGACGGGAATTGCTGCGCCTGAACATCAAGCAGGCCATGGTGGGCCGCTGGTTCTTCATGTTCCTGGGGCTGTTCGCCTCCATCGGGCCGGCGGCCATCTATTGGTTTGGCGGCCGCCAGGTGATGCAAGGGGATTTGACCCTGGGCACCATCGTCGCCTTCGTCGCCTTTCTGCGGAACCTCTACGGCCCGTCGTCCCAACTGGCGAACGTCTACGTGGACGTGCAGGGCGCCATGGCGTTGTTCGACCGCATCTTCGGCTACCTGGACATGGAGCCGGAGATCTTCGATACGCCGGACGCGCGGGAAGTTACCACGGTGCAGGGCCGAGTGTCCTTCGAGGACGTGTGGTTCCGCTACAACGACGAGGCGGCGTGGGCGCTGGCGGGCATTTCGTTTACGGCGGAGCCGGGCGAGATGATCGCCCTGGTGGGACCCAGCGGCGCGGGCAAGACGACGCTGACGTACCTCATTCCACGCCTCTACGATCCGGTGAACGGCCAGGTGCGCTTGGACGACTATGACCTGCGCGACCTGCAATACCTCTCGCTGATGCGGCACGTGGGCGTGGTGACCCAGGAGCCGTTCCTGTTCCACACGTCGCTAAGGGAGAATCTGCTCTACGCGAATCCGGAAGCGACTGAAGAAGATGTGATTGAGGCGGCGAAAGCGGCGCAGATCCACGAATTCATCGAGGGCCTGCCGGAAAAGTATGAGACGGTGGTGGGCGAGCGCGGCTTCCGGCTCTCCGGCGGCGAGAAGCAGCGCGTGGCCATTGCCCGCGTCTTCCTGAAGAACCCGCGCATCATCATCCTGGATGAGGCCACGTCCTCGCTGGATTCGCAGTCGGAAGAGCTGATCCAGGCCGCGCTCAACACGCTGCGCCAGGGCCGCACGAGTTTCGTCATCGCCCACCGGCTCTCCACGGTGCGCGCCGCCGACCGCATCCTGGTGCTGGACGAGGGCCGGGCGGTGGAGTCCGGCACCCACGAGGAACTGCTGGCAAAAGGCGGCCTGTACGCCAAACTGCACAGCATCCAGTTCCGCACCGAGCCGGAAGCAGTAGCCGCCGGTGAAGCCTCCGATGCCGGCCCCGACGGCGGCCCGCCCATGCCGCCGTTTGGCCGCGGCCGCAGACCGGGCGGCAGAGGGAGACCCGGCTTTCAAGGCCCCGGGCAGTTTCCTGGCAGAGAGCCGGAATAGAGGCGGGGAGTTTTCCTTAGATCCTTCGACATCCTCAGAACAGACATGCTGAGGACAGACGGGTTCACTACGAACGGCTCTTGTGGGTTCAAGAACATCCTTCAATACACATCGAAGGCTATGCAAACACACACCCAAGGCCTTATTTGGGTGGGACGGCAGTGCCTGGCCTACCAGAATTCATCGAGGAGCTTGTAGTATACGACCTTCTCGGCATCTGGGCTTGAAAGCCCGTATGCTTCATAGAAGCTCGTTGAAAGGTCTTCGCCTGTATTGCGGTTCAGGCTTCTGACGACCAGCGCAATGTCTTTATAGCGGTCCGCCACTCCCGCGCTGCCCCAATCGACGAACCCGGCAACCTCCTTGCCGTCGATTATCACGTTAGGCAGGCAGTAATCGCCGTGGGTGAATACCAAGTCTTCTTTAGCCGGTCTCTTCAACAACAATTCCTCAAACACCTCCGCGGCGGAACGGCCCATGCGAACGTCGTCGAAGCCGGCTTCGTTGACGAGGCCGCCGGCGACATTGAATCCGGCCTCTTCGATTACCCTATCGAGTGTCATGTCAAAGGGACATTCCTCGACTGACACCGAATGTATCGTGCGCAGTCCGGTCGCCAACAGTCTGACGAGGTTGTCATTTGGCTCGTCACCAGTCAGGCTCGCAACATCACGCCCCGGCAGGGCTGTCAGCAGCAGATACTCATTCCGGTCATTCGTCTCGTATCGAACAACCTCAGGAACGGGTAACCTGCCCTGCAGCCAGTCGATTCTCTCCTTTTCGCGCAGCAGTTCCCTCCGATGAGACTTCAGTGAGGCTTTGAGATACAACGCCGCTTGTCCGTCTCGATCTAAGCGGAATGTGTCCGCCGGTGACTTGCCAATCGTGATACGGGTCCAGGCGCAGTCTTTGACGAACGGTTGAATCGAGCTTGGCGCCGTTGCCGAGACTCTGGCAACCGGGTTGTCGTTGCGGGCGCTATCACTTGCTGGCGGCACGCGCGTTGCTACCTTCCGTGGGACTCCACACTTCAATGATAGCAAGCAGCGGGGGACAAGCCCCAATGCTGTCGCATTAAACACAATGAGAGTGAAAACAACGCTCGTTTCTCCGGTAGCGCAGGTTTGTAACCTGCGTCTTCCGTAGGGTCAATCCATTCCGTTCTCCCTTTGCTTGCTCTGGCGGGGGACAAGCCCCCGCGCTACGTTAGTGCGACAGTATTGGGGACAAGCCCCCGCGCTACGCCTTGGACGTAGTTCTGAGGAGCGAATTGGTGAAGGAGCGAGGGCGGCTCCTTTGAAATAAGCGCACGCTTTAGATTCTTCGCTGCGCTTGGAATTGTAAATGTCAGGTAACTCGTTGACAGATTTAGTGGATTGAACAAGGTGTTTCAGTACCGCGCACCGCCCGCGAACATGTCATTCCGAACGAAGCGCAACGAAGAGAGGAATCTAAGATGTTGAGCCTCTTGGGCGACGTGTGGCACGGGCCCTGGATTCCTCGCTGCGCTCGGAATGACGTGAAATATAGGTGACGTCTGGTCAACGGTCAGCGTTGCCGCGGCAGCGGGTGTTGCGCGAGCACGGTTTCCGCGTGGGCCACGTCCCGCTCCATTTGGGCGATCAGAGCCGCGGCGGAGTTGAATTTCAGTTCGTCGCGCAGCTTTTCCACGAAGTGCAGGCGGAGGGTTTGGCCGTAGAGGTCGGCGTCGTAGTCCAGCAGATAAGTCTCGATGGTCCGTTCATTCGTGTCGTTGAAAGTCGGGCGCACGCCGATGCTGGTGACCGACCGGTGTGCCTCGGCCTTGCCGTCCGGCGCGACTGTTGTATAGGTAGCGTAGATGCCGTGGGCGGGCACGGCGAGCGGCTCGGCGAGGTGGAGATTGGCCGTGGGGAAGCCCAGGTCTTTGCCGCGTCCCGCGCCGCGGGCCACCGTGCCGGTGAGGGTCGGCCAGCGGCCGAGCAGGCGTGCCGCCTGCGTTACGTCGCCGGTAGACAGGCACTCGCGAATCACCGAACTGCTGACGGCCTGCCCCTCGTGCACGTACGGCGGCGAGACGATTAGTTCGAAACTCAGTTCGTTCCCTAGCTTCTTTAAGACATCTGGCGTGCCGCTGCGGCGGTGGCCCAGGGCGAAGTTGCTGCCGACCACGAGCAGGCGCAGGTCGAGGCGGTCGCGCAAGACCTGCATGAAGTCGCGGGGCGTCAGGCGCGAGAGCGCGAGCGTAAAGGGCCAGAGGATGAGCAGGTCGATGCCGCTGGCGGCGATGGCGGCTTCCCGCTCGGCCAGCGTGGAGAGGCGGGGTATGCGCGCGCCGGGCCGCAGCACTTCCGGCGGCGGCGGCCAGAGGATGATGACGGCGGACTGCCAGCCACGCGCCCGCGCCCGCGCCGCCACGGCCTCCAGCACCTGCCGGTGGCCCCGGTGAATGCCGTCGAACTTGCCGATGGTGAGCACAGTGGGACGGTCGGACTCAAGCGTCTCCGGGTCTCGGCGAAAAACCTCCACGGCGGTTGCCTATCCTTGCCTCTGCCTGCATACTCAGGCGACTAGCGGCGCGGCTTCTTTGTCATGAGGAGTAACCGTACTGCCGCGCTCCTCCGACACCACTGCGAAACGGCGCAGGTTGCAAACCTGCGCTACCGGACACATGGCGGGGATGCGCAGACCTCGTTACGCCGATCACACACCACTGTGAAACGGCGCAGGTTGCAAACCTGCGCTACCGGACACATGGCGGCGATGCGCAGACCTCGTTACGCCGATCACACACCACTGTGAAACGGCGCAGGTTGCAAACCTGCGCTACCGGACGGATGGCAGCGATGCGCACCCCTCGTTACGCGGTTCACACTGTAGCGCGGGGGCTTGTCCCCCGCCTCCGCGTCCTGTGCCGCCGTCGCTCCCGCTCTGCAAAGCAAACCTGCTGTCGTGCCCGCCATCGCTACGCGCATCATCATGGATTATAGCGAAAGACTTTCACCGGCTGCCAGAGCGGAGCGGCGTCTACGGCCCGCAGCACCGCGAGCAAGCGTCCCTGCGGGTCGTAGGCGCGGGCGAATTGCCCGGCGGGAGGCGCGCCGCTGGCGGCGACGCTCATGCCGTTCAGCACCCGCGCCGTCTCGTCGGCGCTCAGGCGGCGCTCCGGCCAGTGGCGCAGGGGCCAATCCAGGGGCAGCAGCGCGGTTTCCCAATTCCGGTCCGCCGCGCGGCCTGCCAGTTGGTGGAGCGGCACGGCCTCCTCCAGCGAAAACGCGCCAACCCGCGTGCGCGTGAGAGATTCCAGGTGTCCGCCGCAGCCCAGGGCCGCGCCCAGATCCCGCGCCAGGGCGCGAATATAGGTGCCGGTGGAACACTCCACCTCCAGGGTAAGCCGCGGGAGTGTTACGTCCACGGCGTCGAGGCGATAGATCGTCACCGGGCGCGGCGCGAGCGTTACCGTCTCGCCGCGCCGCGCCCGGGCGTAGGCGCGCTGGCCCTGGACGCGCACGGCGGCGAACGCGGGCGGTACCTGCGCCAGCGTGCCGGTGAATTGGCTTAAGGCCGCGCGCGCGGCCGCGGCGTCCACGGCGACCGGCCGTTCTTCCAGCAGGTCGCCCGCGCCGTCGTCGGTGGTCGTGGTCCGGCCGAGCAGGACGGTGGCGCGGTAGGTCTTGCGCGTGGCGGCGAGATACTCGATGAGGCGCGTGCCGTGCCCCACGCCGACAACCAGCACGCCCCGCGCCGGCGGATCCAGCGTGCCGGCGTGCCCCACGCGCCGTTGCCCCAGCAGGCGGCGGACGGCGTTCACGACGTCGTGGGAGGTGACGCCGCTCGGTTTGGCGATGTTGAGAAAGCCGTGGCGCATGGCGCAGCGTTCACCCTCACCCTCACCCTAACCCTCTCCCTGAGGGAGAGGGGATAAGACACGCACGCTCACGCTCTCCCATGGGAGAGGGGATAAGACACGCGCGCTCACGCTCTCCCATGGGAGAGGGGATAAGACACGCGCGCTGGGCTTCATCGGCCACTTTGCCCCAGGTGAGAGAGGACTATTCTCTTCTCAGCGAAGTTGCCCGAAGGTCTCATGTGGGAGAGGGAACTCTTGCCCTGAATCAGTTGCCCCGCGCGGGCTAGTGGAGACCCGCCTGGGCGGCGGCCAGGGCTTTGGCCAGGCCCGCGTCCAGCGGCTCGTTGAGGAGCGCGCCGGCGGCGCCGGTATGGCCACCGCCGCCAAGCGTTTGGGCGATGGCTGCCACGTCCACCGTGCGCGACCGTAGGGAAATGCCCGTACGCAGCGGGTCCTTCCGCTTGTCCCAAGCGAGGATGACAACATCCGCGCCTTCAATACCCTCGATTAAGGAGGCCAGTCCCATCAAGTCGGTCTCCTTGGCCCCCAGTTCTCTGCGCACTTCGCGCGGAAGTTGCACCCAAACGATGCGTCCATCCTCGCTGCGTTGCAGGTTGGCAAGGCCGTAGCCCCAGAGCTTCAGTTTCTCAAAGCGCGTGGCGTGGAAGACCCTATGGTTAATCTCTTCCAGCGGCGCGCCGTGTTCAAGCAGGTGCGCGGCTAAGACGAGCGTGCGCGGCGTGACACTGTCGGTACGAAACCCCAGCGTGTCGGTAACCAGCCCCGTCATCAGCGCCGTGGCTGCTTCCCGCGTGGGTTCGACTTGCAACCGTTCCAGGAACGCGTGCACGATCTCGGCGGTGGCAGCCGCGGCAGTGTCTACGAGGTTGACCTGCCCAAAGCGCGTATTCGTCTGGTGGTGGTCGAGGTTGAGGATAGGCAGCGCCGCAAAGTGGTGCTCACTCTCGGCATACACCGCGCCGAGGCGCTCCAAGCTCGCAGCGTCGCATACGATGCAGAGGTCCGGCAAGAACGGGAGCGCATCAAGTTGGTGCAGCGCCTGGACTTCGTCCGAGTGCGGCACGAATGTAAGGTCTGGCGGCGCCGGATCGGCGCAGACCATGGCCGCCGTCTTGCCCATGGCGCGCAGCGCGATGTAGAGGCCGACCATGCTGCCGATGCCGTCGCCGTCGGGGCCGGCGTGGGTGGTGAGGACGACGCGCCGCGCGGCCAGCGTGAGCGCAGAGGCCCGCTCCCACTCGTCAACGGGAATTGCCGCGTTTCGGTCTTCCTCACGAGCCGGGGCGCTCGCGGCCGGAGACCGCGCCGGCGGCGCGGGGCGCGTCGCGGGCGGCGGGGGCGTATCCATCACCGGGGAGGGCGCTCCCCGGCGCGCTCGCCGGCCGGTTCCGCCGCGCTTGCCTCCGCGCCTGACTCCGTCTCGATGTCGCGGAAGAGGGCCAGCACGCGATCGCCCTCTTTCATGCCCTCGTCGAGGTGAAAGGTAATCTCCGGCGCTTTATACCAGGTCAGCCGTTGCGCCAGGCAGCGGCGCACGAAACCGGCGGCGCGGCGCAGGGCGGCCAGCACCGCCTGCTCCTCCGCCTCCTCGCCTTCCGCCAGGCTCACGTAGACGCGGGCGAAGCGTCGATCGCGGGACAGGCGCACCGCCGAGACCGTCACCGTGTGCAGGCGGGGATCGCGCACGTCGGCGCGCAGAATGTCGGTCAGTTCCTCGCGCAGCAGGGCGGTAGAGCGTTCCAGTTTTCGCAGATCCACGTGGATGCTCCCTTCACGGAGACCTTTGCATAGCCCCTTCCCCATTGAGGGGGAAGGTTGGGATGGGGGTGAAAAGGATTGAAAGCAATGCGCTTTTAGTTGTAAATGCGGTCTGGATTCCGGCTTTCGCCGGAATGACGGAGTTATGCAAAGGACTCCTTCACGGGCGCGGAGTGCGGGCGCGCGGCGGCGCTAGAAGCGCGCCTTCTCTTCGACGTGGAAGGTTTCCAGCACGTCGCCTTCGCGGGCGTCGTACACGTCGCCGATGCCGATGCCGCACTCGTAGCCGCTGGTCACCTCGCGGACGGCGTCCTTGAAGCGGCGCAGGCTAGTGATCGTGGTCTTGAGGAGTTGCCGCCGGTCGCGTATCACGCGCACCTGGGCGCCCCGGCGCACAGCGCCATCCCGCACCAGCGCGCCGAGCACGCTCTGGCCGCGCGCCTGGTTGAAGACCGCGCGGATTTCGGCTTGCCCGTCCATGACTTCCACGAACTCCGGTTCCAGCAGGCCCAGCAGGGCCTTCTGCATCTCCTCGATGAGGGTGTAGATCACGGTGTAGCGGCGGATTTCCACGTTTTCCGCCTCCGCCAGGGTGCGGGCGGCGGTATCGGGCAGCACGTTGAACGCCGTGATGAGCGCGTTGCCGGCAATAGCCAACTGCACGTCGGATTCGCCCACCGGGCCCACGCCGCTATAGACGACGCGCACGCGGGTTTCGGCGGTAGAAAGCTGCTCCAGCGCCTGCTGGATGGCTTCCATGGAGCCGCGATTGTCGGCTTTCAGCACCACGTCCAGTTCTTCCACGCCCTCCCCGGCGGTGGCGCTGAGCGTATCCAGGGACATGCGTTCGGTCTCTTCACGCTCGCGCTCGGTGAGTTCCTGGAGCAGGACTTTGGCGGCTTTTTCATCGACAACCACCAGCAGCGTATCGCCCGGGGCGGGGAGCGCGCCCAGGCCCAGAATCTCAGCGGGCACGGAGGGGCCGGCGGCGGCCAGGGGCGCGCCTTTTTCGTTGAAGAGCGCCCGCGCGCGGCCGGAGGTCTTGCCGCAGACCACCGTGTCGCCCACCTGGAGCGTGCCCTCCTGCACCAGGACGGTCGCCACGGGGCCGCGGCTCTTATCCACGTTGCTCTCGATCACGACGCCCCGCGCCGGAATGCGGGGGTCGGCGCGCACGCCCTCCAGTTCGGAGAGGAGCGCGATCATTTCCAACAGGTCTTCCAGCCCTTCTTTCGTCTGGGCGGAGACCTCAACCAGCACGATTTCGCCGCCGTATTCTTCGATGAGGATGTCGTGTTCGGTGAGTTGCTGCTTGACGCGGTCCGGGTTGGCGTTCGGCAGGTCGATCTTATTGAGCGCGATCAGGAGCGGCACCTTGGCGGCGCGGGCGTGGTTGATGGCCTCGATCGTCTGGGGCATCACGCCGTCGTCGGCGGCCACCACGATTACGGCCAGGTCGGTCACTTTCGCGCCGCGGGCGCGCATGGCGGTGAACGCCTGGTGGCCGGGCGTGTCGATGAAGGTGATCGGTTCGCCGTTGTGGATCACCTGGTAGGCGCCGATGCTCTGGGTGATGCCGCCGGATTCGCCTTCGGCCACGTTGGTCTCGCGCAGGGCGTCCAGCAGCGAGGTCTTGCCGTGGTCCACGTGGCCCATCACCGTAATCACCGGCGCGCGCTTTTCGAAGCGCCGCCGGCGCCGGGCGGTAGTGCCCGTTTGCTTGGCCACTTCCAGCATCACGTCTTCGCGCTGCTTGGCGGCCGCGGGTTTCACTTCCTCTTTGACTACGGTATGGCCCAGCGCTTCGACCACGAGTGAAGCGGCGGCGAAATCGAGCGTTTGGTTAATGGTGACGGCGGTGCCGCGTGTGAAGAGTTCTTTGATAACGGTTGTAGGGCTAACCTCGAGGCGCTCGGCCAACTGGCCGACGGTAATGTCCTGCGGCAGCTTGATCTTGCGCGCCGGCCTGCCGGCCGCCGGGCCCGGCGGCGCGCCGGCGGCGCGGTCGGCTTGCTGCGTGTTTGGTGAAGTCGCGGTGTTCGACGTATTCGCCGACCGGGGACGGCCGCCGGAACGCCGGCGCGTGCGCGCGCCGCCGCGCGACCTGGAGCCTGTTCTCATGGTTCTACCACCTCTCGCGTTTTGTGCCCCTCCCGCTGCGGTGAGCCGGGGAAGGAAGACGTCGTTGGCCGTCTACCGCGGCCGGGTCGTCCGGCGCCCGCAGGCCCGCGGCCCACGCCCGCAGTTCCGCGCGCGCCGCCGCGTTCACGTTCGTCCGCAGCGCCCGGTTGAGCGCACCGGCTTGCAGCGCTCGGTCGGCGCAGGCGGCGTCGGGGCAGCAGTACGCGCCGCGGCCGCCTGCATTGCCCGTTTCGTCAATGCGCGCCTGCCCGTCCGCCGCGCGCACGATGCGCACCAGCGCCGCCTTGGGCTTTGTGGCGCGGCAGCCGATGCAGGTGCGCAGCGGCACGTGTTTTGCCTGTGGCGCGCCCATGGGTCACCCGCGCTCCCTTCCGCCAGGCCCGCGCCGCGCGGCGTTCGCGGACGGTGCGTTGGCCGCGAACTGCGCGCAACGCTAGCCGCCGCCCGTGGACTCCTCTGTGCTGAGGGGTTCCGCGACTTCGGCCAAGCCGTCCTCGTCCTGCGCGTCCGCCTGCGGCGCCGACGCTTGCGGCGCGGACGCCGTGGCTTCCGGCTGCGGCGGTTCCGGCTGCGCCGCTGACGGGGCGTCTTCCGGCTGGGCCGCGCTGTGTTCGGCGGCTTCTTGCTCTTCTTCCAGCGAGCGGATGTTGATCTTCCAGCCGGTGAGCCGGTTGGCCAGGCGCGTGTTCTGGCCGTCGCGGCCGATAGCCAGCGAGACCATGTCCGCGGCCACGTGCACGGAGGCTACCTGTTGCTCGTCCACCTCGATGAGTTCCACCCGTTGGATTTCCGCGGGCGAGAGGGCGTTCTTGATGAAGGTGGCGGTATCCTCGCTCCACTCGATGATCTCCACTTTCTCGTTGCCAAGTTCGCGGAGCACGTTCTGGATGCGCGTGCCTCTCATGCCGACGCAGGAGCCTACGGGGTCGAGGCCCTCCTGGGTGGCGGCGACGGCGACCTTGGTGCGCGAACCCGGGTCGCGGGCAATTTCCTTGATTTCCACGGTGCCGCTCTGCACTTCGGGCACTTCCTGCTCGATGAGGCGGCGGATGAAGTCCTTGTGGGCGCGTGAGACGCGCACCACGGGCCCTTTCAGGTCTTTGCGCACTTCCGCGATGTAGGCGCGCAGGCGTTGGCCCAGGCGGTAGCGGTCGCGTTCGCCGGGCACCATGTCGGCGGAAGACATCAGGGCTTCGGCGCGGCCGAAGTCCAGCACCACGCCGCGATTGTCCACGCGCTGCACCCGTCCGCTGACGATTTCGCCCACGCGGTCGATGAAGTCGTCGTAGACGTGGTCGCGCTCCTTTTCGCGCAAGGATTGGAGCAGCACCTGCCTTGCGGCCTGGGCGGCAATGCGCCCTACGTTGGGCGGGGTAATTTCCACCTCTATTTCGTCGCCGGGTTCCGCCTCCGGGTCGATGGCCTGGGCGTCGGCCACGCTGATTTCGGTCTCGCGGTCTTCGACGCTTTCCACCACCACTTTGGGGGCGTAGATCTTCGATTCGCCGGATTGCGCGTCGAAGTATGCGACGGCGTTGGGCACCGGATCGCCGCTGACTTTGCGGTACGCGGAGAGGATTGCGGTCTCCAGCGCGCTAATGACGTCTTCTTGATTGAGGCCTTTTTCACTGGCAATCTGCGCGATTGCCGAAACAAAATCGCTCTTCATGCGCGATACCTTCCCCTGCTGCCAACATCTACCCGGGCAGCCGCCAGGAATTAAGAAGAAGTGGGCGACCCACCTGCGCGGGGCGTGCCCCACTTCCCGCAAACACCTTCATTATAGCACCTTGCACCGATGCTGTTGCCCCTGACGGGTGCACGCGCTGGGCATTAAGGGTAGTATGTGAGGAAAGCGTTTGCAGATAGGAGTGTGCCAATGAGCGGGTCACGGGTGATAGGGTTCCTCATTGCGGTGTTGGTTGTGCTGCTGGTGGTGGCGGGTACCGTGGTGGCGCTGCGCGTGACGGATCCCGGCAGCGAGGAGGCCGCGGAGCCGACGCCAATGCCCCAGGAGGAGGCGCAGGCAACACCGGCCATGATCGCCTCTCCCACGCCCATGCCGGCGCCGGCGCCTACGCCGGTTCCCACCCCGCTGCCGACGGCTACGCCGCTGCCGGAGCCGATGCCGGCGCCCGCGCTGGCGGCCGGCGCCCCGTGCACGCCCGCGCTGAGCGCCGCGATCAGCGCCGCCAACCAGGCCCAATCGGCTTTCATGCGGGGCGAAACGAACGCGGCGCAACTGAGCGCCGCGTGGGGCGAGATGGCGGCGCGCGCCGAATCGGCGGCTACGTCCCTGCTCCAAAAGACCACCGATACCTATAGCGTCGCCCGGATTACAGGCGTGGCGCAGGATGTGAGCACGTGCGCCGTGCTGAGCGTCTCCGGGGACGATGAGGTGGTGGTGGAGACCGCGGAAACGTGGACATACGACGCCGTCCTAAGCTGCGCGGCGACCGAGGACGAACAGACGTCACGCGCGGTGGTGGGCTATCCGGCCCAACAATACACGTTCGCGCGGGTGGGAGATTCCTGGCAGATGCGGGACTGGAACCTGGGCGCGGTGAACATCCAGACGGCGTGGCAGTGCGGATAAGACACGGCTGCCGGCGGCCACAGGTGGAGAAAATTGAAGCGAGGATACACGCCACGGCGTGTATCCTCGCTTTTGCTTGTGCCGGTTGCGCGGGCGCGGTCCGCCGCAGGCGCGGCGGCACAGGACTGAAGACCGCGCCGCGCAACGGCGGTTCTGCGGATGGCGCAAGGACGGTCTTTGAATGACGTAGAGGCGGTTCACGAACCGCCCCTACTACGTGAGCGACGCAGGTGCGGTTTGCGGGTGGCGCAGGGGCGGCTCTTGAATCACGTAGGGGCGGTTCGCGAACCGCCCCTACTGGCATTAAGGCAATGGCAAACGCGGCCTACGCGGCGGTGTCGCCCATGAATTCCAAGACGACGGCGAGGACGCCGCAGATGCCGACCACGATGTACAGCACGCGGGAAATGGTGTTCACTTCGCCGAACTTGAGGCCGCCGGCGATGAGGGCTACCAGGTCGATCTTCGCCAGGCCGACCAGACCCCAGTTAAGGGCGCCGACCGCCGCTACGATGAGTACCACCAACTGTAGTGCTTCCACTGCTTATCTCCTTCAGTCTGCACGAAACACAGTCTGCGCGAAACTCGTATTCTTAGAGCCCACTCCTCCTTTCGCCGACGCGGTCGGCGCGTGAAGGCTGTCCGCTGGCGCGGAATCTTAACGCAAAGCGAGGCTTCATACGGTCGCTGGGGGGTTGCTTGCGGAGGCGCAAGCGGCTGCCTTCGTACTGGGAGATTGCGTGAGTCATAGCGGATGCCAGACTTCCTCTATAGTATAAAGACGTTTGATACTAGTGTCAAATCAGAGCGTCCGCCTTAGAGCGTCCACCGCCAGGGTCGCGCAGCGCGCAGACGAGAACGAGCGTCGAAACGCATGGCGCACTCTCGTCCGCGCGTGCGGCACGACCGGCCAAGCAGCGTGACTTCAATGAAGACCCCGCTTGCCATCTATGCCCTGCTTACCGCTTAGTCCTGCGGCGGCAGCAGTACGGCATCGATGACGTGGATGACGCCGTTGGCGGCCTGGATGTCGGTGATGACGACCTGGGCGTCGTTGACGCGCACGGTGTCGCCGTCAACGGTGATCGTTACCGCGCCGCCCTGCACGGTGGTGGCGGCGTCGAGTTTGACGACGTCAGCTGCCATCACGGCGCCGGCCACGACGTGGTAGAGGAGGATGTCGGTGAGAGCGGGGATGTCTTCCAGGAGCGCGGCCACCGTGCCCTCGGGCAGCTTGGCGAAAGCGTCGTCCGTGGGAGCGAAGACGGTAAACGGACCGTCACCTTGCAGGGTTTCCACCAGGTCGGCGGCCTGCAGAGCCGCTACCAGGGTTTCGAAGCGGCCATCGCCGACGGCAATGTCCACGATGGTGGCCGCGGGCGCTTCCGGTTCCGCCATGGCGGAAGGCGGCAGCAGCACGGTGTCGATGACGTGGATAACGCCGTTGGACGCCTGGATGTCGGTGATGACGACCTGGGCGTCGTTGACGCGCACGGTGTCGCCGTCAACGGTGATCGTTACCGCGCCGCCCTGCACGGTGGTGGCGGCGTCGAGTTTGACGACGTCAGCCGCCATCACGGCGCCGGCCACGACATGGTAGAGGAGGATGTCGGTGAGAGCGGGGATGTCCTCCAGGAGCGCCGCCACGGTGCCCTCGGGCAGCTTGGCGAAAGCGTCGTCCGTGGGAGCGAAGACGGTAAACGGACCGTCACCTTGCAGGGTTTCCACCAGGTCGGCGGCCTGCAAGGCCGCTACCAAAGTCCCGAAGCGGCCATCGCCGACGGCAATGTCCACGATGGTGGCCGCGGGCGGTTCCGGCTCCGCCGGAGCGGTCTCCTCGGCGGTGCCGCAGGCCGCCGCCAAGGCGAGCAGGAGCCCCAGCAGGGCAGCCACTCCCGCGGCGCGGAGGCGCGCCGTCCAGGCGCTGCCCCTCCGTCCGGTCGTACCAGCCAATTGCCTAAGCATCTTCTTCTCCTTTTGCTCAGGTTTCTTGACGAATCTGCGTGATATGCCTAGCATATGCTTACCCGGGTGAGGCATATGTCCAACAAATGCAGTATATAGTATACACAACACGGTGTCAACTATATACAACAACTTTCCGGCCAGAATATACGCGAGGCGCCGATGGCAGACAATCGAGACGTAGAAATCCTGCGGGAACGGTACACGCAGACCTTATTCGCCGGCGACCATGATGAGGCGTCCCGTGTGATCCGGGACGCCATGGACCGCGGCCTGGAGCCGGTAGTGGTCTACGTGGAGGTGCTCACGCCCGCCCTGGCCGCGGTGGGAGACGCCTGGCGCAAGGGGAAACTGAACATCGCCGTGGAACATCTGGCGATCCAGATTACACTGCAGCAGAGCGCCTATATCCGGGGTCTGGCCCGGCGGCGGCAGCGCGTGGGCGCGGAGGCCGTGATTACCGCCGTGGAAGGCGAGATGCACGCGGTGGGCGCGCGCTTGATTGCCGACCTCTTCTATATGGAGGGCTGGGACGTGGCTTTCCTGGGGCAGAATACGCCCACCCGCGACCTGGTGGCATGGGTGGAGGAGCGCCGGCCGGACGTGGTGATCCTTTCGCTTTCGCGGCCGGACCGCATCCCGGTGGCGCGGGAGGCGGCCGGGATTCTGAAGGCGCTGGCCGACCCGCCGCTGGTGTTCGTGGGCGGCGGCTGCCTGGAGACGCCCGCGGCGCGCGCCGGCATTCCGGCGGACCTGGTCTCGGACGATCCTTTGGAGGCCATTCGCCACGCCAACCGCCGCCTGAACCTGGGCCGGGAGCGGCAGACCGTGGACGAACACTTGAGCGCCCTGGGACAGCGCGTGCAGCGCCTGCGCAAGGAGCGCGGCTGGAGCCAACAGGCGCTGGCCGCCCAGGCCGGCCTGGACCGCGCCTACCTGAGCACGGTGGAGAAGGGCAAGCAGAACATCACCATCGGCGCGGCCGCGCGCATCGCCGCCGCCTTGGATACGTCCCTGGCGGCGTTGCTCGGCGGGGACGAGCGCGCCAGGCGTTGACGCGCCGCCCGGCGGACGGGCGCGCGGCGCGGTTTTCGTCAATTGGCCACCCCCGGTAGGGGCACGACATGTCGTGCCCCTACCGGGGGTGGCCGCGTGCCCCAACCGGGGTGACCAATCGACAATTCGTGCCCGTACGGGAGCAGCCAATTGCCCCAACCGGTGTGATCAAACGACGTGTTGACGCCTTGGAAACGGTTGTGGGCCGCGCGGCCGATTGCTCTCAGATTGTGTCTATGTTATACAGACATAGACTTGAGCCGCACGATTGCTAGCACCGCAAGGAGTAGTACGCTATGCCCTACACGGCGGACATCAGCCGCAACAATCCCGGCTGCTTCCTCTTCCTGCTCGACCAATCGGCATCGATGTCCGGCGCTTTGGGCGGACAGCCCGGCCTGCTAAAGATGCATGGCGCGGCCGACGCCATCAATCGGATTCTCGATGCCCTCTCCCAGCGCTGCTCCCAGGGCATGGAAGTTCGCGACTACTTCCACATCGGCATCATTACCTACACCACCGACCCTACCGGGGAACCATCGTTGGGCGCCGTGTTTCCCGGTACCTCCGTGGAGGAGCCGTTCCTGGCGGTCAGCGAGGTGGTTGACGCGGCCGAGGTGGAGGAACGGGTGGTGAAGGAGTCCGACGGGGCCGGCGGCATCGTGGAAGTCAACCGCAAGTTTCCGGTGTGGCTCCGGCCGACGGCGTCATACGGCACGCCCATGTGCGCGGCGCTCTCCGCCGCGTCCGCCGCCGTGGAGGCGTGGACGTCGGAACACGCGGATTCCTATCCCCCGATGGTGATCAACATCTCCGACGGCGCCGCCGGCGATGGGGATCCGGAACCCATCGCCCAGGAACTCATGTCTCTGGCGACCAACGACGGCGAGACGCTGCTCTACAACGCGCATCTCTCCGAGGTGTCCGCGCCGCCGGTGCAGTACCCGGCCGCGGAGGACGACCTGCCGCCGGATGACTACGCGGCGGCGATGTTCCGCATGTCTTCGGTCTTTCCGGACCCGGTGCGTGACCTGGCCGCCAGCATGGAACTGCCGGTGGTCGATGGGTCGCGCGGCTACGTCTACAACGCCGACATGGTGGCGCTGGTGCAGTTCCTGGATATTGGGACCCGCGCCGCATCGGACTTGCAGTAACCGAAGTGGAGGGTGAAGATGACTCTTCAACCCCCCAAGCGGCTCTGGCTGCCCAAGGCGGGCAACCGTCCGGACGAGTACGAGGACGCCGCCCAGGCGGTCTACCCCCAGCGCATCGGCGCGTCCGGCCGCCGCACGGTGCGGGTAGCCGTAGCCGACGGCGCCAGCGAGTCGGCTTTTGCCCGGGAGTGGGCGAATATCCTGACCGACGCTTTCGTCGACCGGCCCTTGGACATCCCCGGCTTGACGGAAGATACCCTCTATGACTGGCTGGCCCCGGCGCAGGCGGCATGGCACGCCGCCGTGCCCTGGGAACGGGTGCCCTGGCACGGCGAGGCCAAAGCCCGGGCCGGGGCTTTCGCCAGCCTGGTGGGGCTGACCCTCGGCGCGGCGCCGGACGCGCCCGGCGGCCTCCGCTGGCAGGCGGTGGCCGTGGGGGATAGCTGCCTCTTCATCGTGCGCCGGGGCCGGCTGCACGTCGCCTTTCCCCTGGATGACGCCGCCCAGTTCGACAACACGCCCGACCTGGTGTGCAGCAACCCGGACAATGCCGGAGCGTTGTGGGAATGTGTGCGGCGCGGCGGCGGCGCGTGCGCGCCGGGCGACCTCTTCATCCTGGCGTCGGACGCCTTGGCCTGCTGGTTCCTGGCCGCCAACGCCGCCGGCGAGCGGCCTTGGGAGACCCTGCTGGCGTTGGACGCGCCGGAGTGGGACGAGTGGATTGCGCAGCGGCGGCGCGCAGGCGCGATGCGCAACGACGATACCACGCTGGTCGCCATCGCGGTCAACGAGGCGTGAGAGGCGGTGCGCAGCCATGTCCTGGCCGGGTATAACCGACTTTAGCGAGGCGGTGCAGAATCCCAGCCTGTGCTTCAACGGCACGGAGCTTGAAGACGGCAAGGTGGCGACGAACCAACGGGGCATGCCCATGGTGTTCTCCGGTTCGTTCGCCTGCGTCTACTCGGTCTCCGTCAACGGCGGCGCGTACGCGGTGCGCTGCTTCACCCGCGAGGTGAAAGACCAGCAGGACCGCTACAACCAACTCAGCGACTACCTGATCAACGTGCTGCCGCCTTCGTTCGTCCACTTCGAGTACGTGGAAGACGGCATCTGCCTCAAGGGCGATTGGTATCCGATCGTCAAGATGGAGTGGGTGGAAGGGGAGGTGTTGAGCGCGTTCGTCGGCGACGCGCTGGACGAGCCGGACACCCTGCGGCGCGTGGCCGCCCAGTGGCGCGGCGGCACCACCGCCAGCCTGCGCGGGCTGCGCATCGCCCATAACGACCTGCAGCACGGCAACGTGATGGTGCAGGACAACGGCAATATCCGCCTGGTGGACTACGACGGCATGTTCCTGCCCCAATTCCGCGGGGAGCGCAGCCCGGAATTGGGACACAAGAACTACCAGCACCCCCAGCGTTCCGCGGCGGACTACGGCGACTACGTGGACAACTTTCCCACGCTGGTGATCTATCTCAGCTTGCTGGCCGTGGCCGCCGACCCCGACCTGTGGTCGTTCTTCAACGACGACAATCTGATATTCACCGCCAAGGACTACGAGGACCCGGGCGCGTCCGAAGTATTCAAGCGCGTCAAGAAATCCAAAGATCCCGCCGTGGTGGAACTGACGAAACGCCTGGAGGAGTACTGCGCGCTGCCCAAGGTAGACGCGGTGCCGGATCTGGAGACAATCCTGCAAGACATTCCGCCCAGCGCCGCGCCGGCGCCGGCGTCTATGGCGTCTGCGCAGGCGGCGGCAAAGAAGAAAGCGGAGGCCCGGAAGAAGGCGGCGGCAAAGAAGAGGGCAGAGGCAAAGAAGAAGGTGGAGGCCAGGAAGAAGGCGGCCGCAAAGAAGGCGGCGGCTGCCAGTAAGCCGCCGCCGGGGCCGGCGTCACTTTCCCGCACGGCGGCGCATCCCGGGTCCGCTACCGCGCCCGCGGCCAGGCCGGGGCTGACCGCGACCGGCAGGGCCAGGCGGCAGCCGCGCGCGCTGCCGCGGCCGGCGCCCGCCCCCGCGCAGCCTACCGTCCGGCAAGCCACCCAGGCCGCGCGCGCCACTCTGTCTCAAGTCACCGTGCCCCCGCCGAAAGAGGCCGCGCGAGACTTCCTGAAGATATTGCTGGGCGTGGCGGCCACGGTGCTCATCATTGTCGTGGTGATCACGGTCCTGACTGTGTGGGCGATTGCGCGGAACGGCTGGTAACGGCCCGGCTTGCCGGGGGCGGGCCTTACGGAAACCTATGCATAACTCCCGTCATTCCGGCGAAAGCCGGAATCCAGATAGTTTGTTGCCCAAAGAAATCGTGATGTCAAGCACTTCATCCCCATCCCAACCCTCCCCCTTTTGAGGGCTGACAGGGGTATGCAAATGTCATTTGTATGTTGTAAGAGGCGGTGGGATAGGGGAAAGTGAGGAGGAAGCGCGAGGGGCGCGTCGCCTGTCATTCCGAGCGCAGCGAGGAATCTAGGGTCCACGCTTCATCTAACTCAATTGGCGCAGCGTCTTAGATTCCTCACTGCGCTGCGCTCCGTTCGGAATGACATGTGCGTTGGACGTTTGCGGCGCGGGGCTGCCTTGCTCTAGGTGCAGAATCTGTCAGCGCATTGCCTGACACTTACATTTCCCCACGAATGCGGGAATCTATCTTTGCCGCATCCGCCTGGACTCCGGCTTTCGCCGGAGTGACGAGTGGGAGTCCGTTTCCATGCCGCTCAGGGGACGCGTCGTCTAATCCTGGCTCTCAGCCTGGCGTCGGCATTGCGCGCGGTCAGGAAGCGCCAAGCGCCCACAACCAGCATAGCGCCTCCAATCACCCCGGCGATGATGAAGGGCGTTCCCCACCCCAGCAGCGCGCCGATGACTCCGATTAGGATCAACCCGAAGCCAAGCGCGTTGAGCCAGTAGCTGAGCAGCGCCTGGATCGGCTTCCCCAAGATCAGGAGGGCAAGGCCGGTCCAGAACATGCCGAGGCCGACTTTATAGAGGGTACCCAGCGTCGCCATCACCCCCGGCGTTCCGTACTCGTAGAGGAAGATTTCATAGAGCAGGAGTTCCGGCACGGCGGTGAAGACGAAGACGAGGAACCCGACCGCCGCCGCGGCCAGTCCCAGCTTGGCGATCCACACCAGGTTGCCGAACCAGCCCGGCGCGGCGGCCCATCCCAGTTTAGCGGCCATATTCGGCTTGCCGACCAGTTTCAGCAGGCCGGCCGCCAGGTATCCCAGCAAGCCGAGCAACAGGCGGGCGCTGATGATGCAGGCCCCGCAGAGCAAGACCAGGGAGCCGAGCATCTGGAGTATCAGTTCGCCATTTTCCGATTGGCTGGGGGGCAGGAACTGGCGCTCCGCGGGCGCGCCCGCGAGCGTCAAGAGTTGCATGAGCCCTTCGTAGAACATCCCGCCAAGCGCCCCGGCGGACAGGACGATGATGAGGCCGGCCACAATGATGCCCAGCCCCAGCTTGTAGACCAACCTCATCTTGGAAGTTTGCCTCCCATCCTAATGTCCCTGCCGCGGTCAATTCACATCAGCGCGCCGCCGCGCCGACCGGCTGCAAGATCTCCTGGAGGCGGGCGATCACCGTCGGCACGTCCTCGGGGCGCAGGGTGATGGGGTCGATGAAGAGAAAACCCTCTTCGGCGTAGTGGTCGCGCACGTAGATGGGCGGGTTGCCGCTTGCCCTCTATGGCAACCGTAGCACGCGCGCGCTACTCAGCGATCAGGAACTGCCCCATCATGCCCGTATCCTCGTGATCAAGAATGTGGCAATGGTACATATACGGCATGTCTTCAGCGGCATACGTCTTGAAGCGAGCGGCGATGACGACCTCACGGTCGGAATTCACCAACACGGAGTCCTCCCAACCTGATTCCTCCGGTGGTGGAGGTTCGCCATTGATCGCCAAAATCAAGAACTGAATCTGGTGGGGGTGGAACACGTGCTGGCCGTCGTCGCTGGAGAGAGTCCAACGCTCGGTATCGCCGAGTTTCACCGTAAAGTCGATCCTGTTCATGTCGAACTGGACCCCATTGATTACCCAGGTTGCGTCGAACTCCCAGAAGTTGCGCACGTCCCCCATGTGGAAACTCCGGTCCACCGTGATCTCCGACTCGGATATGCGCTCTATGGTGGCGAGTTTCTCCGGAAGCGTACCCGTGCCGGAAGCTGAGCCGTTCGGGCGGAGCTCCAGCACCCGGCCAAACGCACTGTCGACCAAAGCGGCGGATTCCGTCCCGACATCGACGATGATCTCGGCTCGATCCCCGGGCGCGAGCACGAGTCGCTCGAGTACGACGGGACTAGCCAGATAGCCGCCGTCGGAGGCGATCTTGGTCATAGCGGCTCCCTCGACGCCGAGGTTGTAGATCCGGGCTTGGCTGCCATTCAGCAGCCGGAGCCGAACCAACCCTTTAGGCACCTCGATAAACGGGTTGAGCGTGCCGTTCACCGTCAGCGTGGAATAGAGTTTTCCCTCGTCACCATCGTCTATGGCGAAGGCGAGTTGACCGTCCTCGGTGAAGTCCCTGTCCTGAATGATGACCGGAATGTCGTCAACGCCGTAGGTTGCCGGTAGCGCCGCGGCCGCGGGGTTGTCGTCCTCGATGATTATCAATCCTGCCGCGCCGCGGTAGACCTGCTCGGCGGTGGACCCATGGGCATGGGGGTGATACCAGAGGGTGGCCGCCGGCTGGATCACGTCGAAGTCAGCCACCCAGGTCTCTCCCGGTTCGATAAGGCTGTGGGGTCCGCCGTCGTCCTCAGCCGGGACGTCGGCGCCGTGCCAGTGCGTCGTTGTGGTCTCGTCCAACTCGTTCGTGACGCTGATGACCACCGAGTCTCCGGTTCTAAGACGAAGTGTGGGGCCGAGCACAGACATGCCATTGTAGGAGTACGTGTCGGTCATACCCGGCAGTCTGTAGTCGTGCTGTGAAGCGCCGAGCGTAAGCTCGTAATACGAGACACCATTCTCAATCCTCGGCTCGAGCAGCGGCGGGATCGACAAGGGCGCCATCGCGGGCGTATCGACCGATACCCGCTGGAGGCCGCCGCAACCGGCATGCAAGGCAACCGCCATGAGGATGCCGATTACTACGCCTATGATAGTCATGGCGCGACTACGCCGCTGCCGAAGCGCCGGCGCGCGCATGACCGGGTTGTGCCCTGGACTGTCAGACGAATTGCGATTCAAGTCGTACTTCCCTCCTGCGGCTACCACAGATTACTGGCGACGATTCATCCTGCGCTTGGCTGGCCCCTCCCACCGTGTGCAACAACTGCTGGCTGGGCCCCAAATTGGGGCTACGCGACCGCGGACCTCCTCAGCGCGCGGTGACGCAGCGGCAACCATCGTGCAGCGATAGGATGACACCTGCCATCCCGACGGGGCGGCATTGGCCGCAAGCCGAATCGTCGGAATCGGTGACTGGCCAGCGTTCCGGAACCAGGCTCGATGTGAAGGTTCTGAATTTTGTCACGTTTGGTGGGCCTCTTCTATCTTTAAGCATAGTGATATAAGGATTACGCTGTCAACGGCAGCGGTTGACCAAAGATGGCAAGCCATACTTGCAGTTCCCGGTTATTGGCTCTTGCCAATCTCAAAGCCTGCGCCCGGTAATGTACGAGCGAGATTCGCGTCCTACACTTAGCTTACCGTCGCGCCGACCGGCTGCAATATCTCCTGGAGGCGGGCAACTACGGTGGGCACGTCCTCCGGGCGCAGGGTGATGGGATCGATGAAGAGGAAGCCCTCTTCGGCGTAGTGGTCGCGCACGTAGATGGGCGGACTGCCCGCTTCCATTGCCTGGCACACGGCTACGGCGTCCATGCCGGCGGCTTCCGGGTCCACCACGATCTTGGTACGGGTCTGGGGATTGCCGGTGAGGTCGCGCTCGGCAAAGACGTTGGCGCCGGGGATGCCCTGCAACGCCGCCACCATCACGTCCACCTTGGCGTTCTGCTCGGCTTCCCAGGCGGCGAAGTCCAGGTCGGCCAGCCACTCCATGCGCTCGATGACGCTTACCACGCCCTCTTTGGACGGTTTCATGGCGCGGCCGATGCCCTTGCCGTTCAGGGCCGCGGCCTGGACCAGGTCGCGCTTGCCGGCGATGACGCCCGAGGTGAAGCCGCAGAGGTGCTTGTGTCCGCTGAAGCAGACCGCGTCCGCGCCCTCATCCAGCAGGCGGTGGGCAAACAACGCCCCGGCCGCGGCGTCGACGATGACAGGAAGGTTGTGGCGGTGGGCAATCTCGGCAAAGGCGGGCAGGGAGAGTTGGCCGCTGGTGGCGGTCATGTGGGAGACGACGTAGAGCGCGGCCGCGGTGTGGTCGGTGATGGCGTACTCCATCTGTTCGGGCAGGGCGCGGTTGGCCTCGCCGAACTCCACGGCCTGCGCGCCGCTGAGGTGAATCATTTGCGTCACCGGCGCGCCAAAGCCGACCGTGTGCCGCTTCTGGATGATGACCTCGTTTTCCATGCGGCTGGTGTCGGGCAGGGCCAGCACTTTGCCCAGGTGCGCGCCGGTCATGGCCCCGGCGCAGAGCACCGCGATGGCGGAAGCGGCGCAATGAGTGACCGTGCCCGCTTCCGCGCCGGTGGCGTGGGCAATGGCCGCGTCGGCGGCGGCGAGTAATTCGGTCATGCGCGCGAACTCCGGCGCGGCTTCCACCACCCGTTCCACCACTTCCGGCGGCACCGCTGATGCGCCGAGCGTGGTCTGGGTGCCGGCGGTGTTGATGATGGGCGTCAGGCCGTAGCGTTCGTGATATTTGGACATGGGGGTGTCTCTCCTCCCATCTGCGCGTTTTCCAAGCGTTTTCCAAGCGATCTCCAAGCGGTCTCTAGGCGGTCTCTTGCGGTTCACCTAAATGCGTAGGGGCACGGCATGCCGTGCCCCTACGCATTTAGCGCGTTGTCTCCGAGAGGTTCAGGCGATCAAAGGCGCGTCGCCTGGCCGACCAGCATTACCCTTTGTACTTCTCCTCCGTATCGTCGAGGATGGCCTGAATCTGTGGCTTCAGCGCCAGCAGGCCCTCTTCCACGCCCGCGGTGCCGGCGTAGACCGCCTTGAGCCAGTCCTTCACCTCCGCGGAACCGCTGAAGGCGAAATTGGGAACTACCCAGCCGGGGTCGTAGCCGCCGGGATGGTCGAGGACGTTGATGATGACGTCCAGCCGGACCTTGTCCTTCAGGTCGGGGAAGGTCTCGTTGGCCCACTGCTCCATGAGGTCGGCGCGCATCGGGATTGTGCCTTTGCCCACGGCCCAGTTCAGGGTGCTGCCCTGCCAGGCTACGTACTGCCAGGCTTCTTCGGGATGATCCGCGTTCGTTACGACACCATTGGCGTCCGTCCACTGGAAGGAGGCCGTGGTCTGCACCGTCGGCAACGGCGCGAAGTCAATCGGCAGGTCTTCGTCGCGAATGCGCTGCATCATGTCGCCGAACGTGCCGCTGGAGAGCGTATTCAGGAAGGCCAGTTTGCCCTGGTAGAAGAGCTTGACGATGCTGCCCTCGCCAAAGAGGTCCGCGCCCTGGCCCGGCTTCAGCATGGCGCCGTGCTCGTGCACCATCGAGAAGTAGTCATTGTAGCACGCCATCGTCTCCGGGCTGTCGCACACGGCGGTGCGGCGGTCGTCGGAGACCCACTGGCCGCCCCAGAGGAACGGGAGATTGCCCACGAGCGCGCCGGTGCCCATGTTGGAGGCGCCCATGGTCGCAATGCTGCCGCCCTCGGTGATGGTGGTCTTCTTCGCCATGTCGATGTAGGCGTCCCAGTTCCACTCCGGGTCGCCCCAGGTGGCGGACGGCTCATTGAGACCGGCCTTCTCGATGATTTCCCGGTTGTACGGCAGCGCCATCATGTTGCCGCCGGTCTGGTTGGGCAGGCTGACGATCTCATTGCGAATGCGGCTGATCGAATTGAAGATATGCTGCGGATAGTGGCTCAGGTCGAAGTTGTCGCGCTTGATGTAGTCGGCCAGGTCGATGAAGTACCCGAGCAGATAGGTGGCGTTGTCGCCTTCCCAGGCGGCGTCGGGCTGCTCGCCGGCCGCGAACGCCGTGCGGAACGACTCCTGGTAGGCATGCATGTTGTGGATGACTTCCACGGTAACGCCGGGATGCAACTCTTCGAACGGCGCAACCAGGGTTTCCGGGTAGTTCTCAAGCTGGCGGGCGTTGAGCCACGTGCCGTAACGGATGTGCACCGGCTCCTTCTCAGGGGCTTCCGCTTCCGCTTTTGGCGCTTCTTCTTGTGCTTCTTCGGCGGCAGCCTCGGGGGCCGCGGCCGGCGCTTGGCCGCAGGCGGCCAGCAGCGCGCCCGCGCCAGTCAGTCCGGCGCCGATGAGAATCCCGCGCCGGGTCAAATGAAACTCACGCTCAGACATTCCTCTGCCTCCTGAGACTACTGTCGAAACTACTCACCATGTTTCCGTACGGTCGCGGCTGTGGTTCCGTCAACGAGCGCCCCCTGGCAACGCTGTGCGCGCCGCTCGCCGCCGCGCCACTGCGCGCTGCCTAACACTCTAATACCAATCGCGGAATGCTGTCAAGATAACCAGTCGCGGGGTCGCGGCGCATGGGCGCTGGGATGGCGGCTCGCAACCTGCCGTTGCACGTGGCGTGGCGATTCGTGGATATTCAAGCCGAGGGCGCGCGCAAGCCAGGCCGCCGGCAAACGGCGCGCGGGATTCAGCCGCCGAGCGGGAGCAGTTGGGCCAAAGCGGAAAGCGCCACGATTGCGGCTGCGGCGGAGACGATCCACCACTTGATGCCGCGGACATCGCCGCGCAAAGCCTCAACCTTGCCTTCCAACCCAACAACCCTGCCCTCCAGCCCGGCAACCCTGCCATCCAGCCCAACAACCTTGTCTTCCAGCCCAACAACCCTGCCCTCCAGCCCGGCTATCTTTCGATCCAGCCCGGCAATGTCGGCCTTCAATTCGGCTCTCATCTGGGCAAGGTCGGTTTCCACACGCGCGAGGTCGGCTTTCGTCGCCAAGTGCTCGTAGCCGCCTTCGATACGGCTGACCCGTTCGCCGAGAGGGGTTGTTTGCTCTGTTGTCGCCATCGTTCAATCTCCAGTGTGCGCTTTCGCACACGTGGTTCAGCCGCCGAGCGGCAGCAGTTCAGCCAAACCGACAATGGCTACGATTGCGGCTGCGGCGGAGACGATCCACCACTTGATGCCGCGAATTTCGCCGTGCAGTGCTTCAACTTTGCCTTCCAGTCCAACAACCTTGCCATCCAGCCCAGCTATCTTGCCTTCCAGCCCGGCTATCTTTCGATCCAACTCGGCAATGTCGGCTTTGGATTCGGCTCTCATCTGGGCAAGGTCGGTTTCCACACGCGCGAGGTCGGCTTTCGTCGCCAAGTGCTCGTAGCCGCCCTCGATGCGGCTGACCCGTTCGCCGAGAGGGGTTGTTTGCTCTGTCGTCGCCATCATGCCCTTTTCGTTGTGTTGACTTTCTCACTCCCTTTATACCACACGCGCTTCCACTCTATCACCCTTTTGTGCGCAGGCAGTCCAGCCGGGCATTACGGATGCGCGCACTGCCTCGCGGCGGGATGCGGTTCGACGCGCCGCCCCGCCGGCGTACCGGCAGTTACACCTGGTAGCCGCGCTTGGCGTCCGGCAGGCCCACCGGCTTGCCCAGCGCCTCCGCCATGGCGCGCACGTGGTAGGGCAGCGCGCCGCAGCACGCGCCGATGAACTCGATGCCGACGCCTTCCGCCTCCTTGGCGTACTCCGCCATGACGAAGCGGGAGAGCACGCGCGGTTCCACGCTGGGATAGAGGCCGGCGCGGCTGATGGCTTGGGTGAAGACCTCGCCGGGTTCCAGTTGATACGCGGTGGGCTGGACGCACATGGGCACGGAGACCGCCTGCCGGATGCGCCGGGCCATGTCGTTCATGGTCTGCCAGGGTCTCATGCAGTTCAGGCCGACCACGTCGGCGCCGTTGTCCACCAGGCGTTGCGCCGCTTCCACCGGAGCGTAGCCGTCGCGGGTGAACTCGCTGTCGCGGTAGGTCAGCGTGACCACGGCCGGCACGCCCGCTTCCTTGACGAAGGGGATGACCAGGCTGGCCTCTTCCACCGAATAGAAAGTCTCGACGATGAAGACGTCCACGCCGGGGTCCATCTGCTCCGCGACCCGCCGGGCGAAGAACTCCTGCGCCCGCTTGCGGTCGTCCGCCGTCAGCGGCGCCCACTTGGAGGAGCCGGAGTAGATGAACTGGCTGACGGTGCCGGCCACGTAACGCTCCGGCCCGGCGGCCTCGCGGGCCAACTCCACCGCCGCGCGGTGCAATTCCGCCTCCCGCCCAAAGGGGCGCACCCCCCAGGACATCGCCTGCAAGAGTTCCGCGCCCGCCCGGGCGAACTCGTGGTGCATCTCCAGCACCGCTTCCGGATAGTCCAGTACCGCCATGGGAATGTGGGAGGCATAGCTGCCTATCACGCGGCGTTCCAGTTCAAGATAGTACGCGCCGTCGCCCAGCAGCGGCCCCTGCGCCAGACGCTCGAGAAAATCCGCTCTCACCGGCTTCCTCCTTGTGGTTGTTGTTGCGTGCGCCTCTATCATACTGCAACCGGCGGCCAGCACCTATCGCGCCGCGCTCATCGCCAAGACAGCCGGCGAAAAACCCCTTCTCCCTGGGGAGACTCTTGCATAACGATACCCGGCACGAGACACGGCGGCGAAGACACTCCCTCTCCCTGGGGCTGACAGGGGTAGGCAACTGTCATTCCGAGCGGAGCGAGGAATCTAGAATTGCTAGACTTGCGGCTCCCCGCCCTAGATTCCTCTCTCCGCTGCGCTCCGCTCGGAATGACACGTGAAGTCGGATGTAGAATGCCTACCCCTGTCAGCTCTCCCCAGGGGACCTTTGCATAAAACGAGACTCGGCGGCGAAAAGACCCCCTCTCCCTGGGGAGAGGGCCGGGGTGAGGGGAAAACTTCGCCGGTTCAGCCGGTTCCAACGCGCCTGCGGGCGTTACCCACGGCCCTCCACGATGAGGGCCAACGCCAACGGCTATTGAGGCAAGCGGCCAGACCTGCTAGAATAACGGAGTAAGCGGGGCGTGGCTCAGCCTGGTAGAGCGCAGCGTTCGGGACGCTGAGGCCGGCGGTTCAAATCCGCCCGCCCCGACCAAAGCAAGAGAAACGCGCGCCGCCGCATCCACGCCCTTTACCCGCGCCCACACCATACCCGTCCGCATAGCGATTCAGAGCGGGATGGTTTGCGCTGTGGGGAGGAGGGGCGTAACCGTTGCTGCGACGCGGCAGCCGGAGACATGCCATGCAACCGCAACCACAGCCACCCCAGGTGGAGAAACTCATCATTGCCGTTGTGCGCAACGACGACGCGAACGCGATCGTGGCGGAGTTGGTCAAGCGGCACGTCGGCAACACGCGCATCAATACGGCGGGAGGTTTCCTGCGCCGGGGCAACGTGACGCTGCTTGTGGGCGTGCCGGCCCACCAGGTGGATGAAACCCTGGATGTGATTCGCGAGCACGTGAGCGGCCAACCCCTTACCGGCCGCGGCCAGACCGGCGACAACCGCGGCATCGCTTTCGTCCTAGACGCCAGCCGCTACGTGCGCGTGTGAGCGCCCTTCCGCGCTCTGCCACTTGCATCATTCCCTCACGAGACCTTAGCCCAGCCTCGCCGCAGCGCGAGCGATTCCTTCTCCCTGGTAGACCTTTGCATAGCCAGGCCGGCAGTCAAGAAACCCCCTCTCCCTGGGGAGAGGGCCGGGGTGAGGGGGGAATCTTCGCCGGTTCCACCCCATTTCGCAAGACTTGGGTATGAGTCGCCGCAGAATCTCCCCTCACCCTAACCCTCTCCCCCAGGAGAGGGAACTGTTCGCCTCTCAGCGAGGTTTCGCAAAGGTCTCCTCAGGGAGAGGGCTAGGGTGAGGGGGCATCGTTCCGTCAGTCAGCACGCGCCCGTGGAGCGAACTATACGCCCTTCGCCGTCAGGAACTCCAAACTCGACCGCAGGCAATCGAACGGATCGCGCCGGCAGGTATCCTGCTCCACGGCGTACCATTGCACCCCCGCCTCATCTCCCGCCGCGATGATGCCGTCCCAGTCCAGGTTGCCCTCGCCCACCGGGCACATCACCGGGCCGTCTTTGGCGTCCACTTCCTTGTCCTTGGCGTGGATTACCGGCACGCGGCCGGAGGCCTGGCTGAGAAGTTTCGCCGGATTCGCCCCGGCGTGGGCGACCCAATAGACGTCGAACTCCAGGGTAAAGTCCGGCCCGCCTTCCTCGATGAAGATGTCGATCAGGGTCTTGGGGCCGGGCGCGATGCGCTCGAACTCGTGGGCGTGGTTATGGTAGCCAAAGGTCAGGCCGCCGGCCTTGAGTTTTCGGATGACCGGCCGCGCCGCCTCCAGGAAGGCGCGGTAGCCCCGCTCGCCCTGGCTGCGGTACGGCTGGGGAATGCCGCCGATGGCCACGTAATCGCATTCCAGCACGCCGTGGTAGTCGATCTCGGCCTGGGTGTTGTTTGCCAGGTCGTCCCAACTGCGGTGGGTGGCAATGCAGCGGATACCGTTGTCGTCCAGCATCCGCTTGGCCTCGTGCACCGTAAGCTCGGGGTTTGCGCTCTCCAGCGCGCCCACGGCGGAGAACTGCGCCGCCTCGTACCCCATCCGGCTGATCTTGCGGAGCGAATCGGCCAGATCCTGGCGCGTCTTGGTGTGGTCCCGCACGGTGTACATCTGCGCCGCCACTTTACTCGGCATCGGTATCTCCTTGTGCTCACTGTCGTTCGGGCCTAAGCCGGTTCAGGCCGTTCCGCCGGAGACGGCGGGCACAATCGAGACCTCATCGCCGTCGCCGAGCGGTGTTGCCAGGCCGTCCATGAAGCGGATGTCCTCGCCGCGCACGTAGATGTTGATGAAGCGGCGCAGTTCGCCGTCTTCGTCGCACATACGCGCCGTAAAGCCCTCGTGGGCCTCGTCCAGTTTCTCGATCAGTTCCGCGATCGTGCCCGCGCCCTCCACGGTAACCTCGGCCTTGCCGCCGGCCAGGGGACGGAGCGGGGTGGGAATCTTTACGGCATTTGCCATCGTCTTGTCCTTCGTCTCCTTATGCTTACACGGTGACCGGGGCGCGTTCCAGCCCGCGCACCGCCGCTTCGAACGACTCGATGTGCGGTTCAACCTGGATCGTCAAGTCAAGAGTATCCGCGACCGCCTCTTGCGCCTTGAGGCCGTTGCCGGTGACGTAGGCCACCGTGACCTCATCCGGCGCGATCTGCCCGCTTTCGACCAGTTTCTTCAGCGTGGCGATGGTCACTCCGCCCGCGGGCTCGGTAAAGACGCCCTCGGTCGAGGCCAGCAACTGGATCGCCTCCACCACCTCGTCGTCGGTGACGGATTCGATGACGCCGCCGGTGTCCTGCGCGATCTTCACGGCGTAGTAGCCGTCGGCGGGATTGCCGATGGCCAGCGAATGGGCAATGGTGGTCGGCATCTTCACCGGCCGGATGGCGGTGGTGTTGGCGGCGTAGGCCTGCGCCACCGGGCTGCATCCCTCGCCCTGGGCGCCGGAGATGCGCGTGTGCGGCGTGCCCTCCAGCAGCCCCACCTTGTAGAGTTCGCCCAGCCCTTTGTAGACCTTGGTGTAGAGCGAGCCGGAAGCGATGGGCGCCACGATGTGGTCCGGCGCGCGCCAGCCGAGTTGCTCCACCACCTCATATGCCAGCGTCTTTGAGCCTTCCGAGTAGAAGGGGCGGATGTTGATGTTCACGAACGCCCAGGAGTAGCGGTCGGCCAGTTCGCTGCACAGGCGGTTGAGTTCGTCGTAGGTGCCTTCCACCGAGACCAGGGTCGCGCCGTAGACCGCCGCGTTCACCACCTTGCCGTGCTCCACGGTGTGGGGCAGGAAGACGAAGGTGCGCAGGCCGTTGCGCGCGCCGGCCGCTGCGGTGGCGCTGGCCAGGTTGCCGGTGGAGGCGCAGGCAAAGGTGTCGAACCCGAACTCCTTGGCCTTGGCCACCGCCACGGAGACCACCCGGTCTTTGAACGAAAAGGTCGGGTTGACGCTATCGTTCTTGACGTAAAGCTCTTTCAGGCCGAGGGCCTTGCCCAGATTGTGCGCGGGCTGCAACGGGGTGAACCCCACCCGCCAGTTCAGGTCTTCGCCATGCTCCACGGGCAGCAGGTCTTTGTAGCGCCAGAGCGAGACCGGCCCCTGGGCGATCCGCTCACGGCCGGTTATCTCGCGTATGGCGTCGTAGTCGTACTCGACTTCCAGCGGGCCGAAGCAGAAGCTACAGACGTGCGTGGGCTGCACGTCGTAGCGCTCGCCGCATTCCCGGCACTTCAGCCCGCGTATCCTTTCCACGTTGTTCATCAGGGTGTGTCTCTCTTTCGTCGGAATTGTCGTAATCTTGCCTGTTGTTGTGGCGGCCTTTGCCTAACGTTCGAGGCCGCTGGATTGTGAGGAGTTACCGCAGACTCTTCCCTGGCACTCACCTTTTCCCCTCACCCTAACCCTCTCCCCAGGGAGAGGGAACGCATTGCCTTCCAACCACCCTATGCAAGAGCCTCCCACGGCACGCAGCCGCTCGTCGGCTTCCTATCCCCCTCTCCCGCTGGGAGAGGGCCGGGGTGAGGGTCTTTGGTTCGGCTGCGCGCCATCGCCCGGCCGCGGCTGCGTTAGCGTTTATGTACGAAATCAATGCGCCCGCGGCGGGGCATGAGCGGCAACCCGCCGGCGTCCGTCGTCAACACGCGCCGCGCGGCGCCATACCGCATCCTGCCGCTCAGCGCGGCCGGCGCGCCCTCGCAAGGCGGCTTTTCCTTTTGCAACGTGTTCTTTTCCATTAGCAAGACGCTCATTAAATAAGAACAACCCCTTTCTCTTTCCTTATAGAGAGGGGTTGTATATCGCAATACTTCCCTTATCTTGCCCCAATGCGCATGGGGCCGGAATTGGCACCCTGTCGTGGTCGCTACGCAGTCGCTAAGCGTCCACCGGGATGCCGGGCTTCACAGGGCCGTCTCCCTCCACCTCTCTTGATAAGGCAACGGATTATTCACTTGTTAATGCCGGCGGGCCTGCGGCGCCATCGCCTCATGCCTCCATGCCAGTCACGGGTATGCTAACACAGCCCCGCGCGCTCGTCAAACGCTCGCTTCCCCGGCAGTGTCCGTGCCGGATGCAATCCGGCGCGGGCTACGTCATGCTGCTCCGCTTAGCTGTCATTCGTATGTTGAAAAGGCGGGGAGATAGGAGAAAGTGAGGAGTAAGCGCGAGGGGCGCGTCGCCTGTCATTCCGAGCGCAGCGAGGAATCCAGGGCGTAGCGCCGGGACGTATCCCGCAAGCATTCGCATTGAGGCGGAAGGAAATTGCAAGAATGCCTTTGCTCAGTTTGTGCGATTGTGGCCACACCCAGAACGACGTAGGGGCACGACATGTCGTGCCCCTACGTCGTTCGAGGGATACGCGCGTAGTGGCGGCGCGCTACTCCTCCGGCCTGCCGGCCTGGGCAAAGCAGCACGATCTGAGCGCCTCACGCTATACGGCAGGCGGATACGCGGTACAATTGGCTTAACCCGGGTCCGCTCGCCGACGCCGGTTCCGCGGCAGCAATGGCACCTGCGCGCCACGCGGCACGCGCTCATTGCCCGCGGGTTACCGGCGAGCGCCAAACCGGGCTTAACCCGCAATAGTCATGCTGGCGTATCCTTATCATCAAGGAGAACGGAAACCAATAATGACGCCTGAAAACCTGCCGCCGGGGCTGGTCCCCGCCGGCGGTTCATTGGATTTCACGGAAGATACGATGCCGGAACCCTTGCAAAGAGAGCATGCCCTGGGGCCGGGGCACTGGGGCGTGTTGCGCGTGTCCGCGGGCAGCGTGCGCTTCGTGGACCTGGCGACCGGCGCGGAGACCGAGGTGGCGGCGCCGGATCACGCCATCATTCAGCCGGAAATGCCGCATCATTTGCGCCTCGCCGGGCCGGTGCAGTGCCGGATCGACTTCTTTCGCACGCCGGACGACGACGCCGCGCCCGCGCCGGGCGGCATTGCCGAACAGGAGGTGCGCCGGAGTTTCGCGCGTTGCGAGGCGGCCGGCGACTTTGCGGAAATCTTCTACGGCAACTTCACGAAGGCTACCCCCGCAATCGCGCCCTTCTTTGCCCAGACCGACTTCGGCCGCCAGCGCAAACTCATGCGGGATTCGGTCTACCTGATGGTGACCCAGGACGTTTCTGATCCGGAAATGAGCGCGCTGCTAGAGAGGCTCCGCAAAATCCAGAGAAGCGCCGGACGCAGAATCATCCTTAAGTTCTATGAACTCTGGCTGGATAGCATCTGCGCCACGGCCAAAAACCTGGATCCGGAGTGGTCCCAGCCGCTGGAAGACCACTGGCGCGCCCGCCTGCGCGCGGGAATGGAGTTTGTCATGGCCGAGCGCTAGTGGTTCGACATTTTTGCCTTGATGGGTAGGAGCGCCGGTAACACAGGTTTGTAACCTGTGCCCAGCCCCCTCGGTTTGGCGCGGTCGCTGCACGCTACGGCAAGATGGCGCAGGTTACAAACCGACGCTACCCATCAATACAATCGTGTTGGGCTACGAGGGCGCTGTGAAGACGCTGCGGCTTGACAAAGGCGAAAGCAGCGTGGACTGGAAAGAGGAGTTAGGTCGCAGAGATGAAGAGAACCGCCGGCTTGCGCTGGCGGTTCCGCGGCGCTCTGAAGAGCGAGGCTCAGGGTTGGGGCGAACCGTTCTGCGTGGCCGTGTCTTCCGGCGGCTCCACGAACACCTGGCCGGTCTTGGCCGCGTGTTCGCGGTAGAAGGCTACGATGCGCTCCCGCTCCTCCCGGCGAGCATCTGCCAAATCTTCCTGTATCTTCCGCTCCGCTTCTTGCCGCTTCTGCTCCGCTTCCTGCCGCTTCCGCTCTCTGAACTCCTGAACTATGACTGCCAATCCCATGAGACTTCCCCCTACGTCTACAATGATGAACGCAACTGCCGCCGACGCGAACGCCACCGCCGCCGTGCCTTGAAATATCGCGACGCCCACTGCCGGAGAAAACTCATCGTTGGAAGACACTTGCTCCGAAACGACAAACACCAATCCGACAATCGTCAGCGCGGGAAACAGAATGAAGTAGACGGTAGCTGCCTTTGGCGGCAAACTCCAGATCGGCTGTCGTTCCGACACGCCTACCGCCTAGCCGCAGGGATGTTGCGGCGGCCTTCGTTTCTCCGTATCCCTTCCAAACGTGTCCCTCTTCTCTTCCCCTTGCCCTCAATGTAGCATCCACGGTACATTGTATCACTCTTGCGCCGCGAGGATGAGTCGAACGGGGCAGTATTTCAATTCGAAATCGTGTTCATTCTACAGCCTTTTGTCTGTCACGGACGGTTCCCGCGCCAATTCTTGCCGTATCGTGGCGACCCAGTCGGGATCGAGGCGCAACGCCTCGATGATTGCGTCGTCGATTTGGCGGCGCGCTACGTCTTCCGCCATTTGTGGGAAAGGCAGCAGCGGCTGCTCTTGCAGCCAGTTGAACCAGGAGTTAAGTGACTTCAGTTCGGCGGTCCCCATGGCGGTGAAGTCCGGCACGCGCAGACCGCGCAAGGTGTCCAGTGAGAAGGATGGGTAAGACGGTTTCCGATTGTCACGTCCGCCCAGGAGAGACAGCAGGCCGAGGGTGGAGTTCAGGAATAGGCATATTGCTTTGGCAATGTCCGGTTGGTGGGGTCGGCAGGGAGTCCAGATTGAGCCGACGGCCCGTTCTGGAAGCATGACGGCAGCGACACGTACCAAGGGTAACCAAAGGCGATGAGGGAGCAGCAAGCGGCTGCGCTGCTTCCAATACCGATCGGCGAGGTGGCGTTTCGTCTTCTTGGGTTCGATGTACGAGTCGGTCTTCGCTTGCATAGACACCGTCACGTCCGACTTGTGGTGCCAGAGGGCACGGCGGGCTGATTTGGTGGGCATGTCCGAGCGCCTGTACGAGTCCCGTATGCGTCTTCCTTCCGGCCCAACTTCCGCGAGATCGCTCAACGACACCATCGGAACGGATGCCGTCTCTGTCTCGCTGAGCGTGCGATAGGCTTCCACCAGAAACGGCGATAGGAAGTTGACGGCGAACCAGTCGCCCCGCTGGATGCGCGCAGGGTCTACGCGCTGCACGGTAAAGTCATGTGATTGCGCTTCGTCCGCCCAAGACGTGCGCTCTATGCGCGCGGCGGTGTCCAGGGCTTCTACGGGCGTAGCCGGATTGTGCGCCAAGTTGACCACCCGCGTTGGGGGCTTGGGTCCGCCGCGCCACCGGCGGCAAATCAGCAGGATCTCGCCGATGCTGGTGTTTTCCGAGAGGAAGATGCGCTGCGGGTCGTGGGAACTGACGATAGTGTCTATGTGGAACCGCTCCGCCATGTACTTACGCAATTCTAGATTCCCTGGCGCAGTAGGGACCACGGAAGGTAGAACTAACGCCAGTGTGCCAGAATCGGCTTTTAGCAGTTTTTCGGCCAAGACTGCAAATGCGCCACCTGAGGAATGAAGACGGGCTGCTGCTCTATAGTCCTGTCCCGAAAATAGCTCCTTTTCCCGCTGCTTTATGCTCTCTTCGTCATTGCTGGTGAACTGATCATGACGGAGACTATCACGAGTAAATGGCGGATTCATGATCACCAGGTCCATTGGCGGCGGCGGCTCGGCTTCTTCCCGCTCGCTTTCAACCTGCTGTGTGGCGGACGGCCAGGAAGCGAGACGGGCTTGGCCGGAGAGGAAATCCAGGGAGCCGAGATAGGGCATGCCGTCGAACACGCCAAGCAGCGCCCGGTGAACGTTCATGCGGTCGAACTTCGTCTTGGGGGACAACATGCCCAGCGTGCTGGCGGCCATGTGCGTGGCGGTCAGGTTCACGTCGTAGCCCCATAGCACGTCCTCTACCAGGATCAAGCCGAGCGCTTCTTCCTCAGCGGAGTTGCCGCGCCCGGCGGCGTTGCGGAGGTCGCGGATGCGCTCGGCGGCAGCCATGAGCAGCGTTCCCGTGCCGCAGGCGGGATCGCAGATCCGCAGCGCGGCAACGGCGTCGGCGTCGGACCAGTCGGCGTCTTGTTCGCGGAGAGCCAGCGACGCCAAGAGCACCGCCGCCGCGGTGGAGGTGTAGAACGAGCCGTCGTAGCGGGCGGTATCGAGAACGCGGTGAAAGATGCGCCCCAAGAGATCATGGCGCAGGCCCGTCACGCGCTCTGAAACCCGCGCTACCGTTTCTCCTAAGCTGCGGACCGCTTGGCCGTTATCCGGGTTGGCTGCCAGCGCCGCCAAGGCTACCCGTCCGGTCTCGAAGACCGGGCGGTAGTCCACGGCCAGGATGGCGCGCCACGCTTCACGGAAGGCGTTGATCGGCGCGCTGCGCTCGGCGCAGTCGGTGGCGCTGGCCGGCGGCCATGCTCCGTCGAAACCGTCGGGAGGCCGGTCGGGCAGGTGTTCCTGCACCCGCTGGTGGAAGAGCATCGCCGTAGCCACCACCAGCATGGCGCGCTTGGCGGCGACGAAGTAGCTGTCTTCCTTGCCTCCTGCGCCGGGCTTGGTGGCGGGCAGGTCGAGCGCCAGCGCCAAGGCTTGCCGGTCGTGCAGTTTCAGCCGCTGCACCACCTCGTCCAGGTCGTCCGAGAGCATTTGCGCCGCAACGTCCGCGCCGCTGAGGGAATGCGGCGCCTGCTGCACTGCCCGCGCCAGTTCACCTACGCTGCCGGTCGCCCACTCGCCGGACGGCGCTCCCGCTTTCATGCGCATCGTCCACGTGAGCGTGGCCGCGGCCAGATTCTCCTCCGTTACGCCCTCCGGATAGCAGACCGCGAATACGACCGTCGTCAGTTGCTGGCGCAAACGGGCGTCGGCGTCCTTGATAGCCTGCGCCTTGCGGTGAAAGCCGGTCTCCGCCTCCAGCACAACGCGCAGGCCGTCCACGGTCGCGACCACGTCCATCCGCTTGCGGCCCGCACGCTGCTCATAGTCCGACGGCACGCCCTGTGCGGTAAGCAGTTGGGCCAACGCCCGGTTTTGGAAGTCTTCTCGTTTTTTCATGTCGCGGACGCAAACGCTTTCCGGATTACTCTTGATTACGGCGCAGACGGGCCGATTGCTTTCTTGCTATCATTATCTGTAGGGGGTTGTTTGTCTACGCTAGTATACGGTATTCGCTTTGCTCGGCGTAGGAGGCAGTCTGGAGCAGCCGTTTCTGGTGATGGATCGTGTGTATGCGGGTGATGAGACCCGCCAACTAGCTGCCGACTTGGGGTTCACGCCGGTTGTGTCGCCGCCCAAGAACCTTTTGACGCCTTGGTAGTACAAAACAGAGGTGTACAAGCGACGCTATGAAGTGGGGCATTGTTTTGTGGATTCTCCAAAACCATCTAACCACAAGTGGCGATCCGAGTAGGCTAAAGAAGGCAAATGGAATCAATAACGCAGAGTGCCGTAGCTGGTTTGATTGCAGCTTTGACAGCTACGGCCATTCTAGGGCTGGCTGGATATGTTCGCCAGAGATTGGCTCAGCGTCGAGACGCGAGACAAATCCGTGAAATCTTGATAGACGGAAGAAAACGTGTCATGGAAGCCAAAGATACATACCACCCAGGCATGTGTATGATGATGAAAGCCGACACTTTGCGCGCCGCACAGTACAACCACATGATAAGAGAAGTTGGCGTTGCTTTAGAAAGATGGACAGTGAGTTTATCTCATGCTCAAAGGAAAGACGTATACGTTGCCTTAGACTGGTATCAGAAAGAAGGGCTATACGCCACCGAAGGGGATGGGGAAGTAGTATTCGTGGAAATTCCTGAAGGAAAGTGGCCAACGACCACAATGTCGAGAGAAGCGGCCAAAGGGAAGTTCAAGAATCTTGAATCCATCAAGTGGTTGAAGCTAGAGAAAGACTAGTGGTTCAGTGGTAGAAGCAACTCAGGAGATCAAAGGAGAGTTCAAGTAAGACTCTGCCTGGATGAATGCTGCTGCAAGGCGCATGAGGTGCTAATCTACAGAAGACCAGTCGTTTATGCTGGTTATGGTATCCGGCAGCTAGCAGTGGAGGAGGCAGTGGTATCCCATGCAGGTGCAGATTACGACGCCGATACATGGCGCGATACTCAATCGGCATGATGGGCGGCAGGATGAGGATGGGTTGCGCGTGACAGTGCGGGGCGTGGTGAGCGGGGCGGATACGGTGACGGTGCGCGGCGCGGGCGGCGCCCAGAGCGGAGCGGGCGGGTCGCAGGGCGGCGCAGGTGGCTCCCAAAGCAACGGCGGCGACGCTGGCGCGGGCGGGTCGCAAGGCGGCGGGGGTGAGTTGCACGCTGGCGCGGATGGCGGCCAGAACGGCGGGGGTGAGTTGCAACGCGGCGCGGTCAGGTCGCACGGTGTCGCGGGCGATGGCGGTATCCAGGCCGCGATTGTGGGCGCGACGTTCGCGGCGGACGTTACCCTGACCGCTCACGAGACCACGCTCACGGCGGTGGCGGAACGCGGCGGCGAGACCGCGACGCATGCGGTCACGGTGCTCTGGGACCAACGCTCGTTCCCGCGCTACCGCTTCTCGCTGGATGACGACGTGTATTTTCTGCGCGACTTGGCTTTCGAGCGGCCCAAGTCCATTTTCGACAACTTCTACCTGGGTTTCATGCGCGATCTGCGCGACCGCTACGGCACGAAGACCCACATCAACATCTACTACGCCTGCGAGGACTTCGACCTGCGCCAGATGCCGGACACGTACAAGTCCGAGTGGCGCGATAACGCCGGCTGGCTGCAACTCTCGTTCCACGCCCGCGCCGACCAGCCGCGGGACCCGTATAAGGAAGCGTCGGCGGAGAAACTGCTGACCGACTACCGCCAGGTGCGGGACGAGACGCTGCGCTTTGCCGGCGAGGAGGCGTGGTCGCACTTCACCACGCTCCACTGGGGCGAGGGCACCCGCCTGGGCTGCCGCGCGCTGCGCCAGGAGGGCATCTGGGGCCTGGCGGGCTACTTCGTCTTCGATCCGCTGCCCCGCGTGAACTACTACCTGGATGCCGCTACCACCGCTTATCTGAACACCCACGACTACTGGAAAGACTACAGCGAGGACTTGCTCTTCGTTACCCACGACCAAGTGATCAACAGCCACAAGACGCCGGAGGAAGTGACGGCCCACCTGGATGCCGTGGCTCAAGACCCCCACCGCGGCGAGGTGCTGGAACTGATGGTGCACGAGCAATACTTCCGCACCCACCTGCCCCACTACCAACCCAACGTGCCCGCCAAGACCGAGGCCGCCATCCGCTGGGCAACGGAACACGGCTTCCGCTCGGTCTTGTACGACGAGGGCTTCCTGGGGGCGTAAGGAGACCGCGCTGCGGCTCGGCCAGGCGGAGGAAGTGGGACGGACGTCCAAAGCGCAACAGCGGAAACAACCCCAGCATTGCAAAGTTCATGAGTCACGAGGAATCACTATGTCCTTCATCGAATACACCGTTGCCGACAAGGTGGCTCGGATCACGCTGAACCGGCCGGAGAAGTTGAACGCGATCAACCGCGCTATGCGGGAGGAGCTTTTTGGCGTGTTCGCGGACTTTGCCGCGCGCGGCGACGCCTGGGTGGCCATAATCACGGGCACGGGGCGGGCCTTCTCCGTGGGCCACGACCTGGAGGAGATGGGCGGCCCCTCCGGCGACGAAGCGCCGGGCACGTCGATCGAAGACCTCTACGTGATGCAGACGCGCATCTGGAAGCCCATCATCGCCGCCATCAACGGCTATTGTCTGGCCCAGGGCGGCGGCATCGCGCTGGCCTCGGACATCAGGATCGCCGCCGAGAGCGCGCAATTCGGCTGGCCTCAGGCCAAGCGCGGCATTAGCTCCATCAGCGGGCCCTCCATGCTGGCCGACCGCATCCCGCTGAACTACGCGCTGGAATACCTGCTGACCGGCGCGTTCATCAGCGCGCAGGAGGCGCACCGGCTGCACCTGGTGAATAAGGTGGTGCCCCTGGACGCGCTGGCGGATACGGCCGCCGAATACGCGCAAACCATCGCGCAAAATGCGCCGCTGGCAACGCGCGGCATGAAAGAGGCGTCCGTGCGCGGCCAGAACCTGGGCCTGGAAGAGCGGGTGAAACTGGCGAGCGGCTTGTTCGAGCGCGTGCGCGCTTCTGCCGATGCGCAGGAGGGACTGCGGGCGTTCGTGGAGAAACGGGAGCCGGAATTCAAAGGGGAGTGAGGGCTGTACGTGCGCGGAAGACGGGCTTCTCCGCGCGGGCGCTGCACCTGTGTTCCGGCGATTCACCCTCACCCCGGCCCTCTCCCTCGGAGACCTTTGCATAACTCTGTCATTCCGGCGGAAGCCGGAATCCAGACTGCATTTACAACTAAGAATAGCCTGCTTTCAAGCCTTTACACCCCCATCCCAACCTTCCCCCTCGATGGGGAAGGGGTTATGCAAAGGTCTCCTCGGGGAGAGGGTGTCATTTTGCCTGCTTTCTCCCTCGGGAGAGCTTTGCATAGCTCCGTCATTCCGGCGGAAGCCGGAATCCAGGGTGCCTTTTCAGCTAACACTAGTATAAAGTCAATTCATTTCACCTCCATCCCAACCTTCCCCCTTGATGGGCTGAGAGGGGTAGGCGAGTGTCATTCCGAGCGGAGTGAGGAATCTAAAGTGCTGATCTTGCGGGGCTATGCCTTAGATTCCTCTCTCCGCTGCGCTCCGCTCGGAATGACACGTGGAGTGGGATAGAGAGTGCATACTCCTGTCAGCCCTCGGGGAGAGGGTGTCACTTTGCCTGCCTGCCGGGGGTTAGGCAAAGGCTGTCACGCCGGGAGAGGATGTCTCGTCAATTGCCGGATGGGGCGCGTTCCAGGGTGAACGTGCCGCCAATGAGGCCTATCCTGAACTTGCCCGCGACGACCCCATTTTCGAGCTTGCCGTCGAAGGCGAGGTCGCCGTCCTCTTGCGGGATGACGAAGCGAATGCCGCCGTCCGGCTGGATTTCGACCTTGAACGGCAGGTCCTCGATGCGCCGGGAGGCTACGTCCAGCGTGCCCCACAGTTCGCCGTCGTCCAGCCGCAGCGTGGCGCTGATGGGAACCTCAGACCCAAGCACCTTGAGCATTCCTTCCCAATCGCCCACCAGTTCCGCTTCCGGGCCCGTGGGTGTGGGCGAGGGCGTCGGCGGGGGAGTGGGAGGCGGCGCGGTCGGTATGGGCGTGGGCGCGGCGGTCGGCGTCGCCGCGGCGGGGGTCGGGGCCGCTGGCGCGGTCGCGGTCGGCTGCGGAACGGCAGTCGGCGAGGGCGCGGGCATGGCGGTCGGAGTCGGAGTGGGCGCTGCGGTCGGTATGGGCGTGGGTGTTGCCGTTGGGGCCGGCGTCGCGGCCGGCGGCGCGAGCGGCCCGCACGCGCTCAGCAATACCACGGCCAAACCCAGCGCCAGCGGGAGCGCAATGGGCAGCCGCATTGCCCTGAGACGGCGCGCGAGCGCGCCGGTTCGCGTAGACATGGTGAGCCGGTGATTATCTTTCAGCGTGACGCGACAAAGGCGTAGTGAGCGTGTGACTGGGTACTCTTCCACTATAGCGCATTCGGGGGCGCGCTTGCCCAAGCGGTGAGACCGGCCCGCCGCGGCCACGTCCGCATCGGCCCCGGTAGGGGCGACCCTTGTGGTCGCCCACGTCAACGTGGGCATTTACCACCCGGTAGGGGCAACCCTTGTGGTTGCCCAGAGAGCCCGGAAGGGGGAGACCTACGTGGTTTTCCGGCAAAGGGTCGCGCCCAATGCGGGTTTGGATCAGTTGCGCGAAAGGGCGGCCGCGCAGGTTGATTCCGCGATGCAGGGCAACCACAAGGGATGCCCGTACGAGGGGATGGCGTGTTGGTTGTCCATCGCAATAGGGCAACGACGGGGTAGCAGGGCAACCACAAGGGTTGCCCCTACGGGGGAGTTTGCGTTTTACGCGGGCCGCATTAGGGGATTCCCCCTCACCCCGGCCCTCTCCCCCAGGGAGAGGGAGCTAAGCCAGGAAGGGGGAGTTTCCTCGGGGAGAGGGGGTAACCCAAGGAGATGGGAGTCTCTCACTGCGTCCGGTTATGGGTGTGTGCGCCGGCTAGCGCGCGAGGGCCTCGTCGACCAGGGCTTGCATCGGCTGTTTCATGCCACGCAGGGCTTCTTGCACGGTCACGTTGCCCGCGAAGAGGTCCGCGAAGGTCGGATTGATGAGTTGGTCGCGGATTTGATTGTAGGCGGCGGAGCGGAAAGAGCGGCCCGCGGGCACGGCGTACTGCAGGGCGTCGCGGTAGACCTCCAGGCGCACTTCCGCTTGGAAGTCCTTATCGCCGTAGATGTTCTCCGCCCATTCGTCGAAGAAGTCCACGCGATGGAAGCCGGTGCCGCGCGAGATCGCCCAGTTGATGGTGCGGCTGCCCCACTTGATAAGCTCCCAACCGGCGTCGGGTTGCTTGGAACCGACCACGATGCCGTTGCCGTCCAGGTTCAGGGGCGAGACCGGCCGCGCGCTGGCGCCGCGCACGACGGGACTGAAGACGAACGGCGCGCCGCGCTGGATGGCCTCCAACACCATGAAGAAACCGCCGGGCGCGCTGCGCAGCATGGCGCCCCGCTCCTCGACGAACGCCGTCCTGACATTTGTGCCGAACAGATCGTTGACCTGTCCCGGCTTAGCCACCGAGCGGTCCTGGATCGCCATCGTGAAGAAACGCTCGTAGGCGTCCACGAGCGCGGGATCGTCGGAAACCACCGTGCGGTTGTCGTCGGCAATCCACTCGGTGTCGAAGAAGTTCGGCCAGTCGATGAAGAGGAAGACCGGACTCGCCCCCAGCAGACCGAACTGCGTGGTCTTGCCGCCGTCTTCCTTGGTCAGCAGCTTCATTTCAGAGGTAAAGCGGTCGAAGTCCCAGTCGGGATCCGTCCAGTCGTTGGGCGGCAGGTTCAAACCGATCTCTTCATACATGCGCTTATTGGTGGGCGCTACGGGCCAGTCGCCGCCCGACTGGTTCGGCAGCGCAAAGAGCTTGCCGTCGCGGCGGAACCAGGCGTCCATGGCAGTCTGGGGAAAGGGGCTGAGATCAATCTGGTCCTTGGCCACCCGGTCGTCGATGGCCTCCACCGCGCGGAGGGCCGTGAGCGCCGGGTCGGTGAGCCACGCCACATCCGGCGCTTGGCCGCCGGCTACGAGCGTCAGTAGAAACTCGCGGCGGTCGCCGGTCCAGATGATCCACTTCAGCGTGATGCCGGGGTTATCGTTTTCAAACGGCTCCTTGACCAGCCCGTCGACATTGTCCAGTTGGCGGCTGTTGTGGTGGGTGAGCCATTGCACTTCCACCGGCTCCGCCATGGCGGGCTTCTCTTCCTCCGCCTTGACCGTCTCTTCCTCGGCCATGTCTCCGCTGGGTTCCGCTGCCATCTGCTGGCCACAGGCAGCGAGGAAGAGGCTTCCCGCCGAGAATGCGCCGACGGTACCGAACAGGCGTCGCCGCGTGAATCGGTTTCGGGTATCCCCTTTTCATCCTCCTGAGCTTGAAGCAAAACTGTAGTCACGCGGATCACTGCCACGTGGGGCTTATGGGAATCTCCCTCCTTTCCGTAAGCGTTAACTCCGCTGCGTATAAGTTATCCCCGTTAGGAGCCGTTTGTCAAGACCCTGTGGGGACATAGATCAACCAACCATCCCGCTATCGTGTGCGAACATGCGCCTACGGCTACAATATCCCTATGGACCCATGCAATCCCTGGTAGAAGAAGTGAAGCGCAAGGAGCATGCCCTGTGAATGAGCGTTCCGCCCGACTGCGGGCCTTGATCGAAAAACCCGGTATCGTCGTCTTGCCCGGCGCGTACGACTGCCTGAGCGCGCGCCTCGCGGAGCAGGCCGGCTTCGAGACCGTCTTTACGACCGGCTTCGGCTTTGCGGCCAGCGCCCTTGGCGTGCCGGACCTCGGCCTGATGACCGCCAGCGAAATCCTCGACCGCGTGCACAACATCGTGCGGAGCGTGAACGTGCCGCTGGTGGCGGACATGGACACCGGCTACGGCAATCCGCTCAACGTCATACGCACGGTGAGCGAGTGCGTGGCGCAGGGGGTGGCCGGCATCATTCTGGAAGACCAGGAATGGCCCAAGAAGTGCGGCCATCTGGAGGGCAAGCGGGTGATTCCGATGGAAGACCACGTGCAGAAGGTGCGCGCCGCCGTGGAAGCGCGGGGCGATTCCGGCCTGGTGATCATCGCCCGCACCGACGCGCGCGCCGTGCTGGGCCTGGAGGACGCCCTGGAGCGCGGCCGCGCGTACTACGAGGCCGGCGCGGACGTGGTCTTCATCGAAGCGCCCCAGTCGCTGGACGAACTGCACGCCGTGGCCGCGGCGTTCCCGGACGCGCCGCTCTTTGCCAATATGATCGAGGGCGGCAAGACGCCGGTGCTTTCGCCGGACGCCCTGGCGGAGATCGGCTTCAAGATCGTGGTCTACCCGCTCTCGAGCCTGTTTTCCGCGGCGCGCGCCATGCAGCGCGTCTACACGGCGCTGAAGGAGCACGGCACCACCGATACCATGACCGACATGACGACGCTGGACGAGTTCACCGAGGTAGTGAACGTGGGGCAGTTCCGCGCCTGGGAGAGGGAGTACGCGACACCGGCGCGGGACTAAGAGCCTGTTTACGATCGTTTTGTCTGCACGAGGGACGTTCGCCCTGAGCTTGTCGAAGGGTGATTGGAACCATCGCACGTTGGTAAACAACCGTCCATGCTTCGACAGGCTCAGCACGAACGGTTTACATCGGCTTTGCAAACTCCCTCATAAGCAGATAGTAAACAGGTTCTAACGGCCGCCGGTCGCGCCGGGCCGCTATCTCATCCGCCGTCGTTTGTGCTAGAATCACGTGTGGAGAACGCGGCAGCGGGACCGTCCTCATGTTTCCGGCGCCGCGTCCGACCCCGGCTTCCGGCAGCGCGCGCAGCCCGCGCGGCGCGGCAATCCTTCCGCGCGGCGCGGCAGTTCTCCCGCACTCCGCCAACGCACAGGCCGGCGCGGCGCTGCAAGGCGTTCCAACTCGTAGGCGAGGCCGTAGCACGATGCGCATCCCCGACAAACGGACACCGGCGCGTGTAACGAAATACGTGCTCATCGCGGCGGGTCTGGCCATTGCCGTCACGCTCACCGGCTTTCCGGCGCGGGTGCTGAACAGCTATGAGGTCAACCAGCGGGTGCTGGTGCTGGAGGAGCGGCTGGCGGCGCGGGAAGCGGAGAACGCCGCCCTGCAACAGGAGTTGACCCGCCGGGGCACGGAGGCCTACATCCGCACCGTGGCCAAAGAGCGGCTGGGGCTGGTGGAACCGGGGGAATCGCTGGTCTTGCTGCCGCTGGACGGCGTCCGCGCGGCCAACGCGCCGGGCCGGACGAGCGTCGCCGCCCCGGACCGGCCGCTGGCGGAAACTCCGTACGACTCCGAGTGGGGATATTTCCTGCAATGGCTGGCGCTGCTCCGGCGCTCCTTTGCCTAGAGGCGCTATTACCTGCCATGAACGTGCGCGTCAAACGCATCGACCCCACGCTTCCCCTGCCGCGCTACGCCACGGCTGGCGCGGTGGCGTTCGACCTGAGCGCCCGCTCAGCCGTGACGATTGCGCCGGGGGAGACGGCGCGGGTGCCCTGCAACGTGGTGATCGAGGTACCCCCGGGCTACGCGCTCATCGTCGCGAGCCGCAGCAGCACGCCCGCGCGCAAGGGCTTGCTGAAAGCGAACGGCGTCGGCATCATCGACCAGGACTACTGCGGCGACGGCGACGAGATCCAGGCGCTCTTCTATAACGTGACGGATGCGCCCGTGACCGTGGAACGCGGCGAGCGGATCGCCCAGGCGCTGCTCGTGCCGACGCCGCGCGTGGCGTGGGAAGAGGTGGCGCAATTCGGGGGCGGCGATCGCGGCGGGTTCGGCAGCACCGGGGTCTGATTCCCGATTCTGTGGCGCCGAAGCGGTTGGGAAAACGCTAACCCAACTCGCCGTCCACGATGGTGTCCATCGCGGCCGTGGCTTCTTCCACACTCATCTCGCCGGTCCAGATGTGGCCGAGGTGCGTGCCGTAGGCCGGGCCGTAAATGGCGATCATGTTCGGATTCTTGGGCAGGCCGCGCAGGTAGGTGAGGAAGTTCAGGACGTTATCGATGCCGTCGGGTTGGCCGTCGGCGTTGCGGTATTCGTTCTGCGCCACCGGCGTGTAGACCGGCACCGAGAGCGAAACCGACAACATGGCCAAGGCGCCCGGACGGCCCGTGACGTGCTTGAGCAAGCCCCACGCCGCGTCCTTGGTGCTGCTGTCGCTATAGAGCGCTTGGGCGTAGCTGCCCGCGAATGTCGTCCGGCCGGTCGGCCCGGCGGGAATGCCGATCACGTCCCACGCGAACGACACCCGGTCGCCGCGATAGCGGGACATGGCCGCGCCGGTGGTGACGATGAGCGGCGAAACCCCACCGCTAAAGAGGTCCCCTTCCACCTCGCCGGGCCGCGGCGTTACCTGATGCTTGTGGTAGAGGTCGGCGCGCCACTGCAGCCCGGCCCGGGTCTCGGGGGACGACATGGTGGACTTGGTCGGGTTCTCTTCGTCGTCGTAGGTGCTGCCGCCCGCCATCCAGATCCACGGCGTATTGGGATTGAAGCCCCGCGGCACCGTGGCGACGCCAAACTGCTTCTGCGCGCCCGCGCCGGTCGTCAGCCTGCGCGCCAACGTGAGGAAGTCGTCCCACGTCCACGAATCCACCGGCAATTCCTCACCGAGTTTGTTCATCAGGTCTTTGTTGTAGACGGTGATGAGGCTATTGACGTAGTGCGGAATAGCGACGAGGTTGCCCTGCAGGCGGTGCGCATTGATTGCCAGATCGGCATATTCCGTCAAGTCTACCTGGTCGCGGGCAATCAGAGTGTCGAGCTCCGCCGCCAAACCCGCCGTGCCGATGTTCGCCAGCCAGATGGGACTGCAATTGAAGATGCCGATGTCGCGCTCGCCGGCCGCCAGGCCGGTGCGGACTTTCTCGATGCAGGCCTGCTGGTTGCCGGGCACGATGACGTACTCGGCCTGCAAGGTGGCGTCCAACTCGTTGAAGCTGTCAACGAGTCCCTGCTGCACCGGGTCGAAGCTGCCGCCGCCGTAGGACGCGGAGAACCATTTCGCCACCTGCACTTCAGGCTCTTTCGCTTCTTCGGCGGCGGGTGCGGCTTTCTCTTCCATCTCCTCCGCTTGCTCAGCGGTAGGTGCGGCTACAGTTCCACATGCAGCCAGCGGCAGCAAGGCGCCGGCCAGCCCCGCAAGTACGCGTCGTCGGCTGAGGGTAAGCGCTGTTGCTTTCATCCGAAGACTCCCTTCTGTAAATCAACGGTTGCGAAAAGCGTGTGCCAGGAGTACTCGCCTGTCCAGCGTGCAAATAAGCTGACTGGCCGCACCGGGTCACCAGAAGAGTGAGACGAATTGGATCGGTGGGCTTGTTTGAAAGCGGTAGTGCGGAGGAGACACGACCCCTCTCGCGCAGCACAAGCGATGAAGCAGAAACCGACGTAGTCATGCCTCCTTTCTGCGAGTATGCCGGATCGTTTCCGCTGTACTCACGAACACTGAGAGGCAATACATCTGACTGAAGTCTAGCGCAGGCCTGCGTTCTTGTCTAGCGGTTAATCGGCGATTTTTGGAGAACTTTCCTGTGGTTCGCCGGGTTTCTTGCTCCATCGAGATTGAGGCGTCGTATACTGCGCCGACAGCGCTGTCATGGCTCCGGACGAATCAAGTGGCGTGGGGCGCGGTAAGACGTGGAGGAATCAGGCCGGCACAGGTAAATCGAAGGCTCGTTTTGCCAAGCGGTCTTGCGCGATTGCACGCGCGGCACGGGATACGACGTGAATTCAAGCGGCAAGGTGCGGGGCGGCGCGGAGTTCTCAGACTGCGGGCAATACCGCTACAAGGGCACGACATGTCGTGCCCCTACACCGGGGACGGGCGCTGTACTATCCGTTCGTACTGAGCCCGTCGAAGTATGAACGGGTAGTACAGCGCGGTGCAAACCAACCCGCGGTTCACCCTTCGACCCGGCTCAGGGCGAACGGGAAGAAGAGTACGGCGCAAACCAGACCGCCGTTCACCATTCGACCCGGCTCAGGGCGAACGGGAAGAAGAGCACGGCGCAAACCAACCCGCGGTTCACCCTTCGACCCGGCTCAGGGCGAACGGGAAGAAGAGTATGGCGCAAACCAACCCGCCGTTCACCCTTCGACGCGGCTCAGGGCGAACGGGAAGAAGAGTGCGGCGCAAACTAGACCGCCGTTCACCCTGGGACTGCCGGTATTGGGCGCTTGCCGCTTCATCGAAGCGTGAAGCAGCCGCGCCTCTGGCTGTTCGCTAGCGCGGCACCTCGACCGTCACGATGTCGATGCCCTGATACTTGCGGTGGCGCACGCCGGAGGCGAAGTGCTGGAGCAGCCGCAGGGAGATTTCACCCGCTTCGGGCGCGTCCGACTGCTCGCTCATGTAGGCGAGCGCGTCCTCGATGTTCTCCTCGGCCAACACCGCCATGAACTCAAGCTCGATCATGCCCGCGCCCGGGCGCGCCAGCACGATCAAACGTCTGGGACTATCGTCCTCCTCGTCTCCCAGCAAGCTCGAGAGGGCCTCTTCGCCTACCAGACGCAGCCGGTTCGCTGAAGACTCATTCCAGCCCAGGCCGGCGGCCAACTTTTCCAGGAACTCATCGAGTCGCGGCAGCGCGCTGATGTCCAGCGAAATCTCCAGCCGCCGGCGGCGCGGGGCCACCAGTTCGATGAACGCGGTCAGCAGGAGCGCGGTGATAGCGCCGATGATCAGACCGTTGCCCAGCACCAGGCCCCATGCGCCGCCAATGACTTTCGCAATGACGTTTTCGCTCTGCAGGCCGATGCCGATCGCCAGCGAGAGCGCCACGATCAGCACCTTGCGCTGGTCGAGACCGTCCTGGGACACCGTGCGCAGACCCTCCACGAAGAGCAGGCCCATGATCATCAGCATGTAGGTGCCGGTGACCGGGTCCGGCACCGTGAGGAGCAGCGCCATGGGCTTGGGCAGGAGCGCCAGGACGACCAGCATGATGCCGATGGTGTAGCCGACCGCGCGGGCGGCCACGCCGGTGAAGTTGGTGAGCGATACGGTGGTGGCGGCGTACGTGCCGGTGGGCAGGATTCCCAGAAACCCGGACAGCACCGAGCCGATGCCGTTGGCGTTGACGGTGCCCTGCACGCGCCGATAGTCGGTTACGCGGGGCTCCCGCCACGAGACCTGCTGCACGACGACGCTGGAACCCACCGACTTGATCGCGCCCGAGAGGGACACAATGAGAAACATCGGGAGCAATGCCCAGAACTCCGCGCCCGGCGAAACGTCGAATCCCGGCAGCCATACCTCCGGCACGCCGAGCCACGGCGCTTCCACAAGGCTCGTCGGATCGTAGATGCCAAACAACGCGGACGCGGCGCAGCCGACGAGGATGCCGATCAGCGGAGTCCAGAGGCGCAGCGCGCCCGAGGCGCGCAGCCCCAGTACCGCGGCAACCGTCAGGGTAATGGCGGCTACGGCCGGTCCGGCCAGCGCGGGCGCGCCGGCCGGCACCTGCTCCAGTTTACCCACCGTAAGCGGCAAGACGCTCGCCGCAATCAGCATGATGACCGTGCCGGAGACCACCGGCGTGATGACGCGGCGCAGGCGGGGCAGCGATGCCGCCAGGCCGAATCTGAACAGCGATGAAACGACCACCAGGGTGGCGAGCGTGGCCGGGCCCGCCTGCTCCAACGCCAGGAGTCCGATGGCGAGATAGCTGGGGGCGGCGCCGGCCATGAGGATGTTGCCGCCGCCGATCGGACCGAGACGCGCCGCCAGGAGGGCTGTGGTCAAGCCGCTGACGGCCACCGCCGCCAGCACGGACCACGCCAGATAGCCGTCACCCAGGCCCGAGGCGCGCGCGAAGAGCAACATGGTCAGCACGGTGGGCGGCAGGGAGAGCAGGACACCCTGAAACGCCACACCGAGCGTCAGCCCTGGGGGACAGGACTCGTCGGGCTCGTGGGTCACGTCCGCATTCGTGTTCACGGTATCCCGTTCACGTAAGCATACGGCGAATACCCTGCCGTGACGACATTTCGCGCTATCGAAGCAAAGCGCTGGCTCTAGTATACCGGCTGCGCCGTATGCGGAGTACCGCAAATGCCCGCGACTCGCATGCGGCCCTGGCCTGCTCAGGACGGTCAATTGTTCAACCCGCATTGCGCGAAACACGCTGGAAGCGCACCCAAGTGACACAAATAGAGTACACAAATCCCACACAGACACCACGCCTGGCGATTTGCGGAAACCTCCTGTGCCACTCAGAAGCTATGGTATGCTTGTGTTAGCGGAAGGGACATAGAGGCGTAAACTCGAAAGGAAGAGATCGTGGCTGCTGCACAGCCTGCCGCTTCTTTAGAGGACAACATCGCGGCGTACAATGAAATGCGCAAGGAGCTTGAGGAGAATCACTTTGGTAAGTGGGTGGTGTTCCATGACCGGCAATTGGTTGGTTTCTACCCCACGTACGCCGATGCCGCCAACGCAGCGATGGAAGCGTATGGCGATGCCCCTTATTTGATCCGGCAAATCAGAAACTATCCCGAGCACCTTTCGGTTTCCGCATTGATGGGGGGGGGGGGGCTGACAGGGGTAGGCATACTACATCCGACTTCTATTGTCATTCCGAGCGGAGCGCAGCGGAGAGAGGAATCTAAGGCTTTCGCTGCAAGAATATCGGTTCTAGATTCCTCGCTCCGCTCGGAATGACACTTGCCTACCCCTGTCAGGGGGGGAGGCAGCGTTGCTCACGGCTGACATTGGGCCAATGGGACATTAGCTCGTCGCGGGGTAGCAGGACTGAATCGAGAACAAACCAAAGGAGGGTCACCCCATGGGTGACCCTCCTTCTTTGTCGCATACTCCCAAACGCTCGTGAAACTAAGCGTTTGGCAGCCGTAGCCGTGGCTACTCGACCTTGAGGTCCTCGTTGATGGTCTTCTCTGCGAAAGGCAGGAATTCCTCGATGGAGGCCTCGCGTGCGCGCACGCTGTTGTAGACCGGCTGCAGCACGTCGCGGATGTCGTAGAAGTTGGAGTACTTCAACATGCCGTGGCCGGACTGCGGCGTGTGCTGGGCTTCCAGGAAGTACGTGGTGCCGTCCACCTTGCCGTCGTACTTGGCTTCCCAGTGCGACTTGGCTTGGTCGAAGAGGTGGAGCATCGGCGTAACCACGTGGCCGGTCACCTCGAGGTAGGTGAGGCCGTTGTCGCCTTCCAGGAACCACTTCATCACTTCCCACGTCTGGTCGATGTGGTCGGTGTTGCCGGCAAAGACCGCGTGGGTGTAGTGGCGGCCGGAGTGATTCGGCGGCTCGCCGGTGTACGCCAGCGCGCCAATGCCCCAGTCGAACGCGGCTTCCTTGGCTTCCGGCGGTACCACGAACATAACGGAGATACCAAAAGCGCCGGTGGTGAAGAACGGGTGGCCGCTCCTGCCGCCGACGATGGCGCTATGCTCTTCGCCCGTGGGCATCACGCGGAACTTGTCCACGATGTCGATCCAGAAGTTGATGCCCTGGACGTAGTGATCGTTGTTCATGGTCGCCTTGTTGTTCTCGGCGTCCCAGGCCAGGCCGCCGAAGAAGGTGCCGTCACCGATGCCAAAGGTGTTGAAGCCGGTGTAGCCGCGGCGCATACCGAACTGCTCGGTGCCCTTGGTGAGCTTCTCCATGGCGTCGATGTAGGCTTCCATCGTCCAACTCTCGTCGGCCGGATCGGACGGCGGATACGGCACGCCAGCCTCATCGAAGATGTTCTTGTTGTACGCCCACGTGTCCACGGACATGCTGGCGGGGAAGCCCCAGGTCACGCCCTGGTTGGAGACGAAGTCCACGCCCTCGGCGATGAACGTCTCGTAGGGATCGATGCCGTCGCGGCTCATCAGCGGGGTCAGCGGAGCGATCAGATCGCCATCCACGAACTGCAGCCAGGTGCCCCAGGTGTTCTCGAAGAGACCCACGGGCGTGCCGGCGGCAAAGAGAATGGGGATGTTCTGGCGCACGCCGGTGCCGCCGCCATCCACGATCTTGATGTCCAGCGTGATGCCGGGGTTGGCTTCCTGGAAGCCGCCATAGAGCGCCTGCTCGGCCTCGTTGCGGGCCGGCCGCGTGTAGGTGAGATAGAGAATCGAAACCTCTTCGGGCGGGGCGGGCGCGGCCTCGGCCTTCTGCTCCGGCTGCTCTTCCTTGGGCGCTTCCTCGGCGGGCGCCGCAGTGCCGGCAGCGCCGCACGCTGCGGCAAGCACGGCCCCGGCTCCGACGGCAAAGCCACCAAGTATCCGGCGGCGAGTGATGCTGCTTACCACGGTGCTTGTGTCCATTCACATCTCCTTCTTCTATTTCTGTTGAACACGTCACCAAACTGGAATTGTGCATGATTGGGCGCGAAAAGTCAAGTGCGAGGGCTTGAATGCGGTCTAATGCCGGTCTGCCGCGTCTTGCAACGCGTCCAGCGCCGGTGTAGGGGCACGACATGTCGTGCCCCTACACCGGCGCTGGACAAGCCGGGCGGGGTATCCTACTGTGTATCGCTCCCTTCTGATGCGAAACCATTGCCCCCTCACCCGGGCCCTCTCACCAGGGAGAGGAAGATCTCTCGCCTGCCGTTTGTAGTTATGCAAAGGTCTCCCCAGGGAGAGGCTGACTGGGGTTGTCTGGCCGTAGGCGCGTGCCTACACTAGGTGGTAAGGTTGCGCATGGCCCGTACGCTGTCAGGGGCACGGCGCAAAGCGGACGAACGGCGCGCGGCGCCGGTTTCACGCCTGCCGGGGCCGCGGGCAATTGCCCCACGGCGCGCGATGTCTTGCGCAACGAGCAGGCGGAGGGATTTCACGACTGCGATAGAAGAGGGCGATAGAAGAGAGGGAAGAATGTCTCAATTCCACGAACGTTACGGACTGACGCCGATCATCAACGCCTGCGGCAAGATGACGCATCTGGGCGCGGCGGCGGTGCCGCCGGAGGTTGTGGGCCGGGTGGTGGAGGCCATGTCGGAGTTCGTCGAGATGCCGGAGTTGCTGCGCGCGGCGGACGCGGCCATTGCGGAGGCCACCGGGGCGGAGGCCGGCACGGTGACCCACTGCGCCGCGGCCGGCATTGCCGTGACCTGCGCCGGCGCGATGGCCGGCGACGACCTGGGCCAGGCGCTCAGCCTGCCGGACACCACCGGCATGAAAGACGAGGTGATCATCCAGAAAGGCCACGCCGTCAACTTCGGCGCGCCGGTTACGCAGATGATCCGCATGACCGGCGCGGCGGCGGTCGAGTTTGGCGAGGTGAACCGCGCCCTGCCCGACCACATGGCGCGGGCCATCACCGCCAATACCGCAGCGGCGGTTTTCGTGCTCTCGCACCACACCGTGCAGCACAACCAGCTTGCGTTCGCGGAGTTCGCGGCAATCGCGCACCGTCACGGCGTGCCGGTGATCGTGGACGGCGCGGCGGAGGCGTTTCTGGCGCGGGAATTGCTGGAGCAGGGCGCGGACGCGGTGGTCTTCAGCGACCAGAAGCACCTGAACGGCTTTACGGCCGGCGTGATTGCCGGCAGCCGCGCTCTGATAGACGCCGCCGCGCTCCAGGGCATGGGACTGGGACGCGCCATGAAACCGACCAAAGAGGGCGTGGTGAGCGTGATCGCCACCATGGAGTGGCTGCGGACATTCGACCGCGACGCCTACGTTGCGGACATGGACGCCAAGACCGATCCGGTTGTGGCAGCGATGGCGGACGTCCCCGGCGTCACGGCCATCGCGGAACCGGACATCACCGGCAATCCGCAGTCCCGCGCGAAGATCATCGTGGATCCGGCCGTGGCCGGTACGACGGCGGCAGCGGTGTGCGACGCGCTGAAAGCGGGCACGCCGTCCATCCACCCCCGCGCGCACCACGTGGACGAGGGCTTCTTCTACATCGATCCCGTCGAGTTGCGCCTGAGCGAGGTGCCGACGGTGATCGCGCGCCTGGAGGAGATATTTCAGAACGCCGGGGTCCCGGCCGCGGTGTGATGCCGGCGGGGCGTGGCCGCAAAGACTACCGGCGGCGGGGAACCAATGCCCCGGCGGCGGCGCGCCGCTCCACACAGGCGGGTGGCTACAGGATCAACGCGAGAATAGCGATTACGAGCACGCCAACCAGAATCACCAGGGCGCCAAGCGCCAGGTGCAAGAGGAGGAGCATGGAGGTCTGGCGTTGCAGCCGCCGCTCTATGCGCAGTTCGAGCGCCTGCAGGTCGTTCTGGGTAACGGTCTGGCGCCGCGATTCTTCCAACATGTCGACCAGGGCCTGCGCCTGAGGCTCGGTAAAGCCGGCCTTCTTGAACACTTCCAGGGTCTCGTTGCCGTTGTCTGCCTCCGCCATCGATTTGCTCCTTAGAACCTGTTTGCTATCTGCTTATGAGGGAGTTAGCAAATCCGATAGAGACCGTTCGTGCTGAGCCTGTCGAAGCATGAACGGCTGTATGCAACCTTGCGGTGGTACCGTTCACCCTTCGACGCGGCTCAGGGCGAACGTTCCTCGTGCAGACAGAAAGATCGTAAACAGGCTCTTAGACGCGCGCTGCCGGCGGGTACCGCGCCAATTGTAGCACGCGCGGCGTGGGCGCGGGTCTTTCCGGCGCGCGGCCCGCGCCTGTACGCGGCGGCTTGCGGGAAACGGCGTGCGCAGTGAGTTGGGTCGAAACGAGGGCGCATCGGGGATATGCTAGACTTGTGCCATGTCGTTGACGAAAGAGGACGCAATACGGACCATCACGCAACACCGGGAGGGCATAGCCGCTCTCGGCGTCGCCGCCATTGGCATCATCGGCTCGGTGGCGCGTGATGAGGCGGGCGGCAACAGCGACTTGGACGTCGTAATCGACCTGCCGCCGGAGCGCCAGACGTTGCGGGGGTACTTCGCCGTAATCGACTACCTGGAGGCGCAATTCGGCCGGCACGTAGACGTGTTGATGCTGGATACGCTGCGGCCACGCTTTCGCCGCGCCATCGAGCGCGACATCGTCTGGATCGACCTCGACCGTTGAGAAGATGACGGCGCGCTCTTGGCTGCTATGGAAACGCATCTACAACCGCCGCAAGGCGTGCCCAAACTGGGTTGCTCGATGAATCACTATCGAAACAGTGCCCGCCTGCGCGAGTTCGCAGCGTTCGCCCGGAAAGAAGCCTGAGTGGCCAGGCCGGCGCCGACAAACCGTAACGAACGTCCCGCGGAGCGGGCCGCGCTGGTTGCCCTCTACACCGCCGCGGATGGCGCGAATTGGAAGTCGAACCGCAATTGGCTCACCGACGCGCCCATCGGCAGGTGGCCCGGCGTCACCACCGACGAGCACGGCCGCGTCACGCACGTGCATCTGAATGACAACCGGTTGCGTGGGGAGATGCCGCCGGCATTGGGAGACCTTGCGCACCTGAAAGAGTTGTACCTGTCGCAGAACCGGTTGACCGGGGAAATTCCGCCGGAACTGGGCAAACTCACCGGCTTGAAACACCTGGTCCTCTTTCAGAACCAACTGACCGGAGCGATACCGCCAGAATTAGCCAATCTCAAGGACCTGGAACGATTGGTCCTCTACGACAACCGGTTGAGTGGCGAGATACCGAGCGCGTTGGGCAACCTCGCTAATCTGAAACGGCTGTACCTTGCCCAAAACCGGCTGAGCGGGCGTATCCCCGCCGCGCTGCGCCGGGTACCGGAAAACAACTTGGCTAAGCTGGACTAAATGCCATCAGCCGCTCCGGTCCGCGAAAATCCAAACCTATAGGAGACCTTTGCATAACCCCTTCCCCATCGAGGGCTGACAGGGGTAGGCATTCTACATCCGACTTCACGTGTCATTCCGAGCGGAGCGCAGCGGAGAGAGGAATCTAAGGCTTTCGCTGCAAAAACGTCGGTTCTAGATTCCTCGCTCCGCTCGGAATGACACTTGCCTACCCCTGTCAGCCCATCGAGGGGGAAGGTTGGGATGGGGGTGAAAGGGATTGACTTCATGCCATGTTTAGTTGTAAGAGTGGCCTGGATTCCGGCTTGCGCCGGAATGACGGAGTTGTGCAAAGGTCTTCATAGACAGCGCGGCACGAGTAAGGGCGCCAAAAGGAGATGAGGAGTCCTTCATGCAATACCAACTCTATTGGGGAGACATTCACAACCACTGCGGCATCAGCTACGGGCACGGCAGCCTGGAGCGGGCGCTGACGCTGGCGCGGCAGCAGCTTGACTTTGCGTCCGTCACCGGCCACGCCTTCTGGCCGGACATCCCCACCGACCGGGAGAAGTTCGGCGCGATCATCGACTACCACCAGGCCGGCTTCGCCAAACTGCACGCCGGTTGGGACACCGTGCAGGAGACGTTCGCGTCGTTCGACGACGGCGGGGGCTTTATCCCGTTTCTCAGCTACGAGTGGCACTCGCGGGGCTACGGCGACCACCACGTGCTGTACAAGGGCACGCACGGGCCGCTGCTGGGCGGCGATACTTTGGAAGACCTGCGCAGTAGCCTCATCGAGACCGGGCAGCCGTTCATCCTGGAACCTCACCACATCGGCTATCCGCTGGGCGGGCGCGGCATCAACTGGGACGCCTACGATCCGGCGCACTCGCCCATCGTCGAGACCTATTCGATGCACGGCTGTTCGGAGAGCGACGAAGCGCCCTATCCCATGCTGAACACCATGGGCCCCCGCGACCACGACAGCACCATCCAGGCGGGGCTGGAGCGGGGTCATCGCTTCGGCATCGTGGCCTCCACCGACCAGCACTCCGGCTATCCGGGATCTTACGGCGACGGCCGGCTGGCGGTCTACGCCGCTGAACTTTCGCGGGACGCCGTCTGGGACGCCCTCTGGAACCGCCGCACCTACGCGGTGACCGGCGACAAGATGGCGCTGGGGTTCCACGTGAACGAGGCTATGCTGGGCGGCGAGACCCAGGGCAGCAAGCGGCAAATCAGCGTCAGCGCGGAGGGTGCCGACTTCTGGGATACGATCGAGGTTATCAAGAACAGCCGGGTCTGGCGGCGCTGGGCGCCGTTGCCCAGCTACACCCTGCCGGACGAGAGCCGCCGCCTGCGGGCCAAGGTGCGCCTGGAGTGGGGCTGGTCGGCGGTAGACCAGGACGCGCACTGGGAGATGGCGGCGCGGGTGAACGACGGTGAAATCCTGGATTGCGAAACGTGCTTCCGCGGCGATCCGGTGTTGCGCCACGAGCAGGTGGAAGGCGTGGCCGAGACCATCCCCCACGCCGTGGAGGAACAGTCGGCGCAACACGCGGCGTGGCGTTCGGTAACTCGCGGCAACGTGACCACCCGCCACCCTACCACCCAGGGTCTTGTCCTCCACGTGGAGATGCCGGTGGGGGCGACCTTGACGCTGACCGCCAACGGCTACACGGCGGAACACACCTTGGCCGACCTGCTGACCGCCACCCGCGCCCACCATACCGATGGCTTCCGCAGCCCGGCCGTGCGCATCCACCGCGCCGTGCCCGCGCAAGACTACACGTTTGGCGCTGCCGTGGTGGATACCGAACCGGAACGGCCCACGGACTACTATTACGTCCGCCTGGCCGCCCGCAACGGCCAGTGCGCCTGGACGACGCCAGTCTGGGTTAGTGCCTGACTCTAGCGTGCGAAGATGACTCCCTCTCCCCGGGGCTGACAGGGGTAGGCATTCTACATCCGACTTCACGTGTCATTCCGAGCGGAGCGCAGCGGAGAGAGGAATCTAAGGCTTTCGCTGCAAAAACGTCGGTTCTAGATTCCTCGCTCCGCTCGGAATGACACTTGCCTTCCCCTGTCAGCTCTCCCCGGGGAGAGGGCCGGGGTGAGGGGGTAATGTACTCCACTGTCTCACCAAGTCTTGAGAAGTGGATGAGCACGCGCGTGGCCGTTCGTCCCCGTGTCAGGTACGGGGCAGGCATTGAGCCTGTGGAAAGGTGAGCGGCGGGTTGGCTATGCCGCACGGTACTGCCCGTTCATACTTCGACGGGCTCAGCACGAACGGGCAGTACGGCGCTGATCAGTTCCAGGCGGCGGCAATGGGGTGAGGACTAATCCCTCTCGCAGGGCTCACAGGGGTATGTAAATGTCATTCCGAGCGGAGAGAGGAATCTAAGTTGCCACGCTGCAAAATCAGCATCTCTAGAATCCGCGCTCTTAGCGACTCTCCGCTGCGCTCCGTTCGGAATGACACGTGAAGTCGGATATAGGATACATACCCCTATCAGTTCTCGCAGGGGGCAGGCGCGGGGCGCTATGGCTTCCGCGCTATCATCCGGTTCATCGCGTGCTGATGCGGAATGCCGCCGGACATGCAGTCGAAGATCTCTTCAGTGCAGTACTCGATCTTCCAATCATGGTAGAGCGTCAGGAGTTCCCCCGAGAGCCAGGGCTCCGCGCCCGGATCACTATCAGGCGCTTTGCCAATGAAGGGTTTGCGGACGAAAACGGAGAAGACGTTCAGCCCGCCGCAATTCGTGTGCCGCTTGTAGTGGCAGAAGACCTCCTGTCGCAGCCCGCGGGGCACAAGGTGCAGCACGCCGGTTGAGAACAGGACGTCGAAGTCCTTTTCCAGCCGGTGCTCATTCATGTCGGCCTGATAGACCGCAAGCGGCACACTCGCGGCGGCGGCGAGGCGCTTGGTCTTTGCCACCCCTGCCTCCGCCAGATCGAACGCCGTAACCGCATAGCCGTTGCGCGCAAAGTAGACGGCGTTTCTGCCTTCGCCACAGCCAATATCAAGCAGCGACACCGGCCCGTCAGACGGCGCCAACCGCAGGACTCGCTGGCAAATGGCGGAGGGTTTTGTGCCCCAATGGTACTCCTGGGCGGCATACCGCTCGTCGTACGAAGTTTCTTGTTTCACAGTGGTACTCCCTGTCAGTTAGTCCCATAGGAGCCGATTCACCCTCACCCTAACCCTCTCCCACGGGGAGAGGGGACAAGAGGCTCCCGAGTTCCCATGGGGAGAGGGGACAGGAGGCCCCGGGGTTGCGGGACGGTTATTCGTAGCGCAGGGCCTGGATGGGGTCGAGGCGGGCGGCGCGGTTGGCGGGGTAGATGCCGAAGAAGATGCCCACCGTGGCCGAGACGCTCACGGCCAGCAGGATGATGTCCAGCGTCACCGCCGTTTGCAGGGTTTCGCCTTCGCCGCCCAGCGGAATCTGGGCGATGCCGAAGGAGATCAAGGCGCCGAACAGAATCCCCAGCACGCCTCCCAATATGCTCACCACGACGCTTTCGACGAGAAACTGGACGAGGATGTCCCGTCGTTTCGCGCCCACCGCCTTGCGGATGCCGATCTCGCGGGTGCGTTCGGTAACGGAGACGAGCATGATGTTCATGATGCCGATGCCGCCTACGAGCAAGGATATGCCGGCAATCGCGCCCAGGAAGGCTGTGAAGACCGCCAAGGCCCCGCTGACCGCCGCGATGAGGTCCGTGGGGCTGATGATGATGAAGTCGTCATCTTCCTCATCGGGAATCTCGTGGCGCTCGCGCAGGACTTGCCGGATCGCGGCCGAGCCGGCATTGATCGTCTCTTCTTCCGCGTCCATTAGTTCCACGCTGATGCTGTTGACCGGCTGTTCGCCCCGGGCGGTTACCCATCTGCTCAGGCGGGCGTGGGCGGTTGTGATCGGGATGAGCACCACGTCGTCGGGACTGCCGCCGAAAGCGCCGCCGCCTTGCTCCTCCAGCACGCCAATCACGCGCAAGCGCAGGTTTTCGGCGCGGATGGTCTGGTCGATCGGATCGTCCTCCGGGAACAGTTCCGCGGCCACGTTGGCGCCCAGCACGGCCACGGTGGCGCGGGCGTCCAGATCCGCGTCGGAAAGCGGCTGTCCGTACGCCAGCGTGAGATTATTCACCGCCAGATAGCTGGCGGTCACGCCGCTCACGGAGACGCGCGTATCTCTGTCGCGCACCACCACGTTCAGGTTGCGCTCGCTGCCCGTCGCGGCCACTCCTTCAAGCGTTCCATCCCACGTCAACTCTTCGAGCGCAAGCGCGTCGTCGTACGTGAGCGGTTCTGTCGGCCTCTCGCTGGAAGAACCGCTGGGCCGTCCGCTGAAGATGAAGAGCACGTTGGTGCCGGTCGCTTGCAGTTCGCCGGTGATCTGCTTCTCTACGCCCCGCCCGATCGACATGAGGGCGGTGACCGAGGCCACGCCGATGATCATGCCCAGCAGGGTCAGGCTCGTGCGCAGTTTATTGGCGGCCAGCGCGCTGATTGCTACCTTTAGCGTGGCAAAATTCACGAGCGCGCCTCACCAGGCTGACGTGACGGCGCTGATTCCGCGCGCCCAAGAGGCGGCGCGCCGCCACCGGTTGGCGCATTCACCGCGGCATCACCGAAACGTACCGCTGCGGCGGAAACCGGTCCGCCAGCCATATCTCCGCGCTCCTCGGCGGCAATGCGGCCGTCCATCATGCGGATGATGCGGTTGGTGCGGCGCGCGATCTCGTCCTCGTGGGTGATGAAGACCACCGTAATGCCCCGGTCGCTGTTGAGGGTGAGCAGCAGGGCCATAAGCTCGTCGCTGGTGCGGGAATCCAGGTTGCCGGTGGGTTCGTCGGCCAGGATGATGGCCGGGTCGGTGACCAGGGCGCGGGCGATGGCGACGCGCTGCTGCTGGCCGCCGGAGAGTTCCGTGGGCTTGTGGTTCATGCGGTCTTCCAGGCCCACGGCAATCAGGGCTTCGCGGGCGCGGTCGCGCCAGCGGCTGCCGCCGCGCTGCAGCAGCAGTTTGCGGGCCACGGCGGCGCGCTGTTCGCGTTGGCCGGTGAGCGCGGCGCCCTCGCGGCCTGCGCCGGGCGCGGCCGGCGGCTCTTGCGGCTGTTCGCGCTGGCCGCCGCCGTAGAGCAGCGGCAGTTCCACTTGCTCCAGGGCGTTGACGCGGGGCAGCAGATTGAACGATTGGAAGACGAACCCAATCTTGCGGCTGCGGATTTCCGCCAGGCGGTTGTCGTTGAGGGTGGAGACGTCTTCGCCTTCCAGCCGGTAGACGCCGCCGTCCGGGCGGTCCAGGCAGCCGAGGATGTTCATGAGCGTGGACTTGCCGGAGCCGGAAGGGCCGGTGATTGCCAGCAGTTCGCCCCGCCCAATCTGAATGGAGACGCCGTCCAGGGCGTGGATCTCAGAATCGCCCATCACGTAGGTCTTTCTGAGTTCGGTGGTTTCGATTACCGTCTGGCGCATGGCTCTCTTCTCAGCTTTCGCGCGGCGCTTGCGTGCGGCTTTCGCACGACGCTTGCGGGCGGCGGGCCGTAGTGCTGCCGCGCCCGCCGTGCACGCCGCGGGCGGTTAGCGGGTGCGCACGTCGAAGCCGCTGCCGATCGTGCCGCCGGTGCGCGGCAGAATCGCCACCTCTTCACCTTCGCTCACGCCGCTCACGATTTCGGAGTATTCGTTATCGCGCACGCCAATCTCGACCACGCGCCGCTCCAGGATATTGCCGCTCTGCCGCACGTAGATCACGCGCTCGTCGCCCTCCCGCCGGATGGCGCGGTTCGGCACCAGCAGGATGTTGTTGCGGCTGGCGATTTCGATGGTAGCGTTGGCGGAAAGTCCGCCGCGCAGGCGCGGGTCGCCCGGTTCCAGCCGGATGGTAATGGGATAGAGCACCACGCCCTGCTCGGTGGTGGAGACGGGCGAAATGGTATCCACGGTACCGGCGAAGGTCGCGTCGGCCGCGGCGAACAGGGTGACGGAGACCGGCTGGCCTTTCATCACGCTGGTCACGTCCGCCTCATCCACGCGGGCGTGCATTTCCACCCGGTCGGTGCGCACCAGCGTGACCACGACGGCGCCCGGTTTCTGGCCCACGTTGCCTTGCACTTCAGCCACCACGCCGGCGTAGGGCGCGCGCAGGGTGGCGTCCGCCAGGTCTTGCTGGGCGGCTTCCAGGTTGCGGCGGGCGCGTTCGACCTTCAGGCCTTCCAACTCCAGGTCTTCGGAGGCGGCGCCGGCGCGGGTCTCTTGCAGGTCGAGGCGTTTGAGTTCCAGATCGTTGCGCGCCCTCTCCACTTCATCGCTCTTCGGGCCTTCCAGCACCTCGTTGCGATTGTCCTGGGCGTTTTCCAGGGTCAGGCGGGCGCTTTCCACTTCTTTTTCGGCCAGGGTCACGTCGGCCGCATCGGGGTTGAGCAAGGCGTCCAGCCTATCCTTGGCGGCCGTCAGGGTGCGCGCGGCGCTCTCCACGCTGCGCTGGGCCGCTTCCTCGCCGTCCATAGCCGACACACGGGCGTTTTCATAGGCCAACCGCGCCTCGCGCGCCGCGCCGGTCAGTTCCGCCGCGGTCGTGTCGGAGGGCGGGCCCGGCAGGAGTTGCTGCTCCAATTCCGCCACCTCTTCGTCCACGCGCTCCTTCACCTCGTCGTAGTCCTCTTGCGCCTCTTCCAGGGCGCGGCGGGTGAAGGCGTTGTCCTGTTGGTCATTGTCTTCTTTGGCGTCCACCAGGCGTTCTTCGGCGTCCTCCAACTCTTCCAGGAGGTCGTCGATCTTGGTCTTGATGCGCTCTCTTTCCTCGTTCAGGCGGTTATTCGCGATGCGCATGGCGTTTTCGGCGCTCTTGATGCGGGCGTTGGTGCCGCCGGCGCGCAGGGCGTCCAGGTTCTCCTGCGCCGCCGCCAGGGACGCTTCCGCGTTCTTGACCTCGTTGCGGGCGGCAGCCACGTCGCTCTCCTTAGGATTGAGCAGGGCTTGCAGCGAGGCGCTGGCTCGATCGTAGGCGACCTGGGCGCTGAGCACGGCCGTTTCCGCGTCGTTGACGGCGGTTTGCTCGGGGCCGTCCAGCAGTTCCGCCAGCCTGGCTTCGGCGTCGGCGACGGCGAGTTCTTTGGTGCGCACGTCTTCAGCGCGGGCCGGTTCCGCCAGTTTCTCGTAGTTCAGTTCGGCGGTGCGGAGGTCGGCTTCTCTCTCGCGCACGATGACCCGCAGATCGGTATCGTCGATGGAGGCCAGCGGCGCGCCTTCCGCCACCTGGTCGCCCACGGCGACCAGAATCTCACGCAAGTCCGCCGAGACCGGAAAGCCGAGCGCCACCTGCTCCGGATAGACGATGCTGCCCGAGGCGGTGACCGTGGACTTGAGCGTCCCCCGGCCGATGATGACGAAGGTCGTCTCTTCCACCGCAACCGCGTCGCCGCTGCCGCCGGTCAGGCGCGGGAAGACGACGAACCGCCCCGCGGCCGCGAGCGCCGCCAATACGACAATCAGCAACGCGATCTTCTGCCATCTGGCCACGGTCTTCTCTCCATCCATGCGAACTGCGTAAGGTAGATCGGGTCTCGCTCCGCGCCGCGCGCTCCGCCGGGCGGCCGGCGCGGTATTGCCGCCGGCAGCGGCAATTGGCGGGATAGGCTATGCTACATAGGACTCATTGTATCAATTGCGCCGCAAGCGAGCAAGGCGCGGCTAAACGCAAAGTGCAGAATACTCTTTGAATAATCGCAATCATGATTGCGTACATCTGACAAATAGCGCCTATACGCTTCAACAATTATAACATGAATGCAGTGTAGCCAACAAGCACGGCGCCGGGCGCGCCCGGCGCCGCCATGAATTCGGGAGAAGAGCAATGGATTCGCGGACTTTCGAGGGCCGCGCGGCCGCTGTTACGGGCGGCAGCCGGGGCATCGGCAAAGCGATCGGGCACACGCTGGCCGGGCGGGGCGCGGACGTGGCGCTGCTGGCGCGCACGCCGGATACCGTACGGGAGGCGGCCCAGGCTATCGCGGCGGAGAGCGGCCGCCGCGCCGTGGGCGTGACCGCCGACGTGACTCGACTCGACGAGGTGCAGGCCGGACTGCGCGCGGCCCACGCGCAACTGGGACGGCTGGACGCGCTGGTGGCCTGCGCGGGCGGCGGCGTAATCGGCGGCACGCTGGACGTGCCGGACGCCGCCTGGGAGGAGCAAATCCGCCTGAAACTGGTGGGCTACATCCGCGCCGCGCGCGAGGCCGTGCCCTACCTGCGCCAAAGCGGCGGCGGCGCGATTGTGCTGGTCGGCGGCGGCTCGGCGCACGATCCTTCCACCAGGCTGGCGATCGCCAGTGTGATGAACGCCGGCCTGCTGGCGTTTACGAAGACGTTTGCCGATGAGGTGGCCCAGGACCGCATCCGCGTGGTGATGGTAAATCCCGGCCTGACGGAAACCGGCCTGATCGACGATATGGCCGCCCAGATCGAACGGCTGCAAGGCGTGCCGGCGCACGAGGCGGCGGCGGAGATGCGCGCGCCAAACCCCCTGGGCCGCGTGACCGCGCCGGCAGACGTGGCCAACCTGGTGGCGTTCCTGGTTTCCGACGACGCGGCGATGATTACGGGCACGTCGATAGACATCGACGCCGGCGCGCGCCGCGGCCTGGCGTGAGGAAGACAACCGGCGCGCCCCGGGGCCTGGAGGGATGCGAACGGGCGCGCCGGGGCTTGGCATAAGGGATGCGGCGGGCGCGAATGGCTCCCGCTCCCTGGGAGGAGACAAGAAGAACTCTCTATTCTCCCTCTCTCTGGGGCTGACAGGGGTAGGCAAGTGTCATTCCGAGCGGAACGAGGAATCTAAAGGGGAAATTCTTGCAGGGAGACGGCTTAGATTCCTCTCTCCGCTGCGCTCCGTTCGGAATGACACGTGAAGCCGATTATAGAATACATACCCCCTCTCCCTGGAGAGAGGGCCGGGGTGAGGAGAAAAGGCAAGGAAGGCAGCCGGCAGACCCTCACCCTAACCCTCTCCCTTTGGGAGAGGGGAGAAGAAAGACGCTGTCCATTCCCTCTCCGTGGGGAGAGGGGACAAGAAAACGCTGTCCGCCCCCTCTCCGTGGGGAGAGGGGGCAAGAAGGACTCTTTCCACTCCCTCTCCTGGGGGAGAGGGCCGGGGTGAGGGGATGTTGGCATGAATAGCGCAATCGATTTCGCCGAACTCATCATCGGCGGCATAGGCGGGCTGGTTATCGGACTGATCTTCGGTCTCGTCCTGGCCTGGCTGGTGGGTCTCTGGCGCGGGCGCACTGCCGAGGAGATTGGCGAACAGATCCGCGGCCAGGCCGAGCGCGCCCAGCAGGAACAGGCGCAGGCGCTGCTGCAGCAGGTGGCCGACCAGTTCGGCACGCTCTCTTTGCAGGCGCTTAACCAGAGCACCAACCAACTGGTGGAGATCGCCAAGAGCCAACTCGGCGCGCAGCAGACGCAGACCGCCCAGGAACTGGAGGGCAAGAAGCGCCTGATCGACCAGCAACTCGAACAGATGGGCGGCACGCTGGAGCAGGTGCGGACGCTCATGACCGACGTGCAGGCGCAGAGCGGTGAGCGGCTGAGCGCCCTGACGACGGAAATCCGCAATACCGCCGCACAGACCCAGCGGCTGACGGAGACCACCCAGAGCCTGCGCGAGACCCTGGCGAACAGCCGCGCCCGGGGCGCGTGGGGCGAGCGCATGGCCGAGGACGTGCTGCGCGCCGCCGGCCTGCTGCCCAACATCCACTACACCAAGCAGACCACCACCGCGGCCGGCACGCGCCCGGACTTCACCTTCACCCTGCCCAAGGCGCTCTGCCTGAACATGGACGTCAAGTTCCCGCTGGATAACTACCTGCGCGCGCTGGAGGCGGAGTCCGATGAAGCGCGGGAGCGGCTGGAGCAGCAGTTTCTGCGCGACGTGCGCGGCCACGTGAAGGCGGTGGCCTCCCGCGAATACATCGACCCGGCCGCCAATACGGTGGATTGCGCCCTGCTCTTCATCCCGCTGGAACAGGTGTACGGCTTCATCCTGCAACGCGACGCCGCGCTGCTGGAACACAGCCTGCAAAGCCGGGTGATCCTCTGCTCGCCGTTCAGCCTGTTCGGCGTGCTGAGCGTGATTCGCCAGGCGGCCGAGTTCTTCGCGATGCAACAGGCGGCGGGCGAGATGCACGCCTTGCTGACCGCGTTCTCTAAAGAATGGTCGCGCTACGCCGCGGCCCTGGATAAGCTGGAAACCGACTTCCAACGCCTGTCCAACGACTTCGATACCCTCACCGGCACCAGACGCCGCGCCATGGACCGCCAACTGCTGAAACTGGATACCCTGCGCACCCAGGAAGAACGGCAAAGAGACGATGCCGAAGCGGAATGAGCGTCTCGACTAGTCAAGCATCGGCCGCGGAGTCTGCGGCGGAGATAGGTGTGACAAGACCAGCCGGACGATGATCCGGTTCGTTCAATGCACGGAGGTTGTTGAGCCGGCTCAGCGCCTGCGCGGCGAACGCACTGCTATCGTCAAATGGCAGCACTCTTGACAAAGGAGAACGCCGCCGGTTCGTTCGGGCATTGCCGGTTCCTAATAGTTGTCCTGCATGAGTTTCCGAACCCTGTCTTGTTCGTCCTTGTTGAGGCCGTCTCGCACCCACGGATACAAGATCAATTCAGAGATGAAGTGTGGCGTGCGCGTCGATGCGTCATAGAGGGCGGTAATGGCTTGCCATTCAGCGCCTTCAACGCCATCCCGGATCCAGGGCAAGGAGTAGATGGCCGCCCCAACCCCAGGAGACTGTATGCCAATCGCCACGAACTCCACGCGAGTACGGTAGCCGTCCCAGATGCCGCCGCGCAGCAGGGGATGCGTGAGCGCCTCTTGCAGGACCTCTCGCTTGTTCAAGTTTGGACTGTAGTACGTCATGATTCTCAGAGTGTCCAGAATGCTAGCATCCTCACGCGTTACCGACGCTGCGAGGAAGGACATTTCCACGATCTGCAGAGCCGATGCCGCGTCAAACTCAGCGATTTCGGCAAGGTAGCGAAGCGCTTCCTCTTCCCACGATGTCACGCCGTCGCGCAGCCAACGCTTGCCAACGAGAGCCATCGCCGCTTCCGGAGCATGCTCGGCGATTTGCTGCAAATTGTCATGTGCTCGGCGCAGACGCTCGAGTGTGCTCACCCTGGCTGTTCCCCAGTCCGGAGGTTTCTCGACGTCGTCCTCCACCCAAGGCAGGGCGGCTATCGCCCGTTGCGCCGCGATGACCGCCGGTGGTACGGACGGCGTGGGTGTGGGCTGGGGCCCGAATCTTTCTGCCACAACTCTGCGCACCCTGTTTTGATCGGCCGCGTCGAGACCGTCTTGCGCCCAAGGATGTGAAACCAGGATTGGGATATAATGCGGCGCTTGCAGGGCTACCCCATAGAGGACGGTCATGGCTTGCAATTCAGAGGCGTCGATGCCGTCCTGGATCCAGGGCAAGGATTCGATGGCTGCCGCTATCTCAGGGTTTTGCCTGCTGACAGCCAGCAACTCCACGACATGACGGTAGCCGTCCCGGATGCCGCCTTGCAGCCACGGGTGGTCGAGCACCTCGCGCAGGACCGCCGGCTTATCCGGGTTTGGGCTATACGTCACCATGTCCATCAGATTGCCTATGATGCTGGAATCGTCTTTTGACGCGGACACCGCGAGGAAAGGCATTTCTACAAGTCGCAGGGCTGTTGCCGGATCAGGCCCAACCAGCCAGGGGAGTTGACTCATCACCTGTTGTTCGTCCCAACTTACGCCGTCGCGCAGCCAATGCCTCCCCACCAGCGCCAGCGCCGCTTCCGGAGAGTTCCAGGCAATACTCACCAGGCTCAACGCCACGTCTTCTTCCCACTGCGCTGGATCTCCAGCGTGTACCTCATATGCTCTTACGGGCCGTTGCACGCCGTCGCGGACCCACGGCAAGGCCATAATCGCGGCCGCCGCTTCCGGGCGCTCCACTCCCAGGACGAGCAGGGCGAAGGTTGTAATGTGGTCGTCCGTAATGCCGCCGCGCAGTTTCGGGTGGGATAGGACTTGCCGGAGGCTGGCCGGGTCTTCCTCGGCCAGGTGCGCGGCATACGTTAGCACCGCTTGGTCGCTGCCCTGATTCCAGGTGCTCAAGAAGGGCATCTTAATGATCCGCAATGCCGATTCCTCATCGGCCTGGGCCAATTCGGTAATGGACGTCAAAGTACCGGGGCAGCGGTCGTGGTAGGAACGACATTGGGCAATCCAAGCCCAGAAAACAGGGGGCGACATCTGAGCCAGGATTCTCAATTCATGGGCGCGCCATGGGTCTTCATACGTCCATGCCATTCCCCTGATCGCGGCGGCCGCCGGAGGGTCGAGCATTTCCAGATAGATCGCGGAGACTTCCGCCGCCTGATCGCTGCGAATGCCGTCAGCCAGCCTGGGATCGGCGAGGAGCGCAGCGAAGCCCTCAGGATCAGCGGCGACTATTTGAGCCAGGGTTCTCCACGCGCTGGTAGAGCCGAAAGCAACGCTCTGCGTGAACGGCATCCTGATTAGCCTTAACGCGGCTGCTTCATCGATCCGAACAACTGTATCGATGTACTGAATCATCCAATAGTAGTGCACGCGGGGAATATTCAATTGGCTGGACCGCATCCACGGTGTCTGAGCGAGTTCCCAAGCTACGAGAGGGAATTGATCAACCCATCCGTGGAGCGTATCGGATACAAATCGCTCCTGATTGTCGTTCAATCCATCCTGTATCCAGGGCAATGACTCCAGAGCGTGCGCCAACTCCCAGTCGAAGACTTCGGTATTGAGCCGCTGCGCCAGGCCGTTGGGGCCGTTGATCCAGGTGCGGTAGCCGTCGGTGAAGGCGGTCCAGTTGTCGGCCTTGCGCCAGACCAGCAGGCCGCCGGTGGTCTGTTGCACGCTGTCGCCGGTGGCGTTGTAATGCTCGCCTTCCAGGCAATCGCCGACGATATCGTGGCCGATGAGGTCGCGCAGCGTCGCGAAACCGAGGACGAATTGGCACTCCGCCGCGGGAACGGACGTGGGCAACAACAAGAAGAGGGCAAAGGCGAAGAGTAGAGCGAGGCGTTTCATGGGCGTCTCTCCGGTCTCTCGCGCACCGCCATCGAGATTACAGACGTCTTTATGCAGGCTTCCCTGCCGATGCGCTCAGTGTACTTGGGCATAATACTACTGACAAGTGAATGGACCGGCAATCGCGGCTTCTTCCGGGCGAGTGTATATCACGCAGGCGGCGGCTCCGCAGGCGCATCTCCGCGCGCGCCGTCGCATCGATGCGGGAATCCCGCGCCGACATGGGCAAGGCGCCATTGGCTATACTGGGTGGCATGTACGATGCGCTGACGGACTTTCTGCAAGATTTCAGCAGCCGGTGGCCGTTGCTGTGGGCCTTGTCGGTCATGGCGGTGGTGGCGGGTACCGGACTGGGCCTCTACGTCCTCTGGGAAATGGTCCTGCGGTGGGTCGTATCGGCCTGGGCCGGGAGTCGCGCCCGGACCAACGGGCGGGGGTAGGCGATGTTCTTTCCCAATGCCGGCGTGGCGGTGGACCCGGTACTCCTGGTGATGCTGGGGTTGATCGTGGGCACCTTGGGCGGCTTCTTCGGCGTCGGCGGCGGGTTCCTGATTACCGGGGGGTTGCTGGTCTTCGGCGTGCCGCCCATCTTCGCGGTGGGCACCGGCCTCACCCTGGTGATGGGTTCCTCCATCATCAACATGCTGAAGCACAAGGGCCTGGGCCACGTGGACTTCCGGCTGGGGCTGCTGATGGTCTGCGGCACGGTGCCCGGCGAGATTCTGGCGGAGCGGCTGAACGTGGCCTTGCTGGAGGCGGGCATCATCGGCCCGGTGATCCGGTACGTGTACGTCGTCTTTCTGGGCGCCCTGGGGTCGTTCATCGTCTACGACTACTTCAAGGTGCGGCGGCGCGCGGACGCGGCCGGCGACGCGGTTTCCACCGCAAGCCTGGCGCGCACGGTGCAGTCGCTGCGCATCCCGCCCCATGCCGTCTGGCTGCCGGGACGGGGGCGCACGCCCACCCGGGTAGCCTTGCCCCTGTCGGAGATTCAGAGCATCTCCGTATTCGTGCCGTTCAGCGTCGGTTTCGGCGTGGGCTTCATGGCCGGGCTGCTGGGGGCGGGCGGCGGGTTCATCCTGATGCCCCTACTGGTCTACGTGCTGGGCGTGCCCACCGTGATCGCCATCGGCACCGACCTCTTTCAGATCATCATCACCGGCTCGGTGGGGACGTTCATCTACGCCCTGGGCAACCACGTGGACCTGCTCATGGCTATCATCATGCTGACCGCAGCCTCGGCGGGCGCGCAGGTGGGGGCCACGGCAACCCGCTTCGTGGTTCCCGGGCGCATTCGCGGTCTGTTCGGCGTGACCGTGCTCAGCGGCGGCGCGGCCGTGGCGCTGAAAGAGTTGTCCGAAAGCGTGAGCCGCCTGCACTTCCTGGATACGGTGGCGGCGTTCCTGCTGCTGGGCGTGTCCGGGGCGATCTGCCTGTTGATCGCGGGCCTGCTGCTGCGGGCGGTCTGGCGCAAACCGGCTCCCGACGAGGCGGGCCCCTGACCCGAGCGGACGCGGGGGGATTTCCGGGATGCGCCCCGCCAGCGGGCCTGATGGGTTAATCTAATTGGCTCTACGCGCCGAGCCGTAGTACCAGCGGTTGATGATTGGCTCTGCGATTGCCGCATGGGCCGGAGGCGCATCGGTCACAAAGGCGGCTTTCACGTAGCAGACGCCGCGCTCGATACCGACGCACTCATCGTAGTGCTCGGAATTCCTCAACTTCAGGTTCAAGCTGCGGAAGTCCTGCCGGAACGCCTCAACCCCCAGGCTGTGGTACAAATCCACGAACAGGCCCGACCCCAGGTTGAACGGACAATTCCCTGTGTCGCGCGAGTCAGAGGTCAGCCGGTCGAGGTGGGCGATATTCCTGGCTTGAGCGCACTCGCCGCTTCCACGCGGCGTGATGGGTGTGCCAGTGCGCGCCTGCTCCGAGACTTTCTCCAGCAGGATCGCGGTGCCTTCGGCAAGCCACCGCGGCGCAGCGCGCCAGTAGGCGCCCGCTGTTCTATAGGCGATTTCGCTAGCGCTATCCACGTTGCGGATTCCGTAAATCCCCGTTGGCCCTCTGCTGACGCCGGCTCTATCGTGGACCCAAAGGGCAAAGTGGCTCCTGGGGGAGGGCGTGCCCATGAACTCCACGTGGCTGCGGACCGCGTGCTCCAGCCATTGCATTGTCGTGCTGGGCGTCTGCTGGCTTGCGGGGATGACTGCCAGCGTTATCTGGCCAAGATTGGGCAACGAGAGTACGCGCCGCTCGACGATGGCCTGCCCGGAATGGAGCATAGGACTCACCAAATCCGGCGCGACAGAGTCCACGGCGCTGAGCACCGCAACGATGGCCGCGTGTTCATCCCTGATGCCGCCGCGCAGCGTGGGGTGAGACAAGACTTCCCATAGGTAGGTCTGGCCGCGCGAAATGCCCAAACTGAACAGAGAGCCGAGCGCCGCGGCGTCGACGCCGTCAACAGCATCCAGGAACGGCATCTCGAGGATACGCAGCAAGGCCGCCTCGTCATCGAGCAGACTGGCGAAACGCCAGAAATAGAAGAGCACGTAATGCTCGTCCGTGGTGAGGCCGTCCTGAACCCAAGTCTTCTGGATTAGCGCGCGCAACAGTGCCTGGGATTCCAGGGCAATCCACTGGAACTGGTGGAAAGCGTCGAACTCTTCTTCGGTGACGCCGTCCTGGACCCATGGCAGCGCGGCAATGATCGCCGCTTCTTCCGGGTAGGCGAGTTCCAAGCCAACCAGGACCATAGCTGCCTTGTGTTCGTCGGTTATGCCGCCGGACAACGCCGGATGGGCGAGAAACCGCTCGTGGACGTAGTCTATGGTCCAAGTCCACTCCGACATTGACTGCAGGATGACGATTTCGCCGCCGTCGATGGTCTCCAGGAAGGGCATCGCGACGAGTTTGCGCGCCGATGCCACGTCGTTTCCTACCAGGTCGAAGATGTTGAAGAGCACTTGATGCTCGGTTTGCGTCAGGCCGTCCTGAATCCAGGCCTTGCTCATCAATTCGATGAACGTCTGCCGGGAGTTGCGCGCCAAGAGCACCAAGTTGTGCGCATGAGACCGCTCGAACACGGACGGATCGTCATCCGAACTCCTATCCAAGTACGGAGGAGCGTTTATTCCGTCCCGGATCCAAGGCAGGGCCTCGATCATCGCAGCCGCCTCCGGGTCTTCCGCTTTGAGAATGAACAACATGAGCCGTACCGCATCATCGGCCACATAGGTATCGTGCAACGGGGGATGAGAGAAAGCCTCTCGCACAAACGACGGGTTAGATTGCGACACCGAGGCCAGCATAGAGAGGGCTTCCCGTGTGAATGCGACATTCTCCCTGAGCATGGGCACGTCGCTGAACTCCGCCACCACAGATTCATCTATGGCGCTAAGGGCCAACAGTGGTCTGTAAATTGACAGATCCGCCTGGAAGCGCGGCGGCAGCCACGCCTTTGGCTTTCCTACAAGCGCCAGCAAGGCCCGGGGATGCTCTTGCGCCAGCCTTTGCAAGGAAGATACCGCGCGTTCCTCCAGGTTCGTCAATCCATCCTGTACCCACCAGAGGGCCGCTAAGGCCCGCTTGGCACTGTGAATCGTCTCCGGGTCAGGCGGGGGCGTTGGCGTGGGCGGGGGTGTCGGCGCGGGTGGAGGTGTTGGCGCGGGCGGAGGTGTCGGCGCGGGCGGAGGTGTCGGCGCGGGTGTGGGCGTGGCGATGCCGCCGCCGGGGGCGTAGTCGGGTTCCCAGGGGAAGCGTTCGGTATTCAGGCGTTGTTCCAGGCCGTTGGGGCCGTTGATCCAGGTGCGGTAGCCGTCGGTGAAGGCGGTCCAGTTGTCGGCTTTGCGCCAGACCAGGAGGCCGCCGGTGGTCTGCTGCACGCTGTCGCCGGTGGCGTTGTAGTGCTCGTCTTCCAGGCACTCGCCGACGAAGTCGTGGCCGATGAGGTCGCGGAGGGTCGCAAAGCCGAGGACGAACTGGCACTCCGCCGCCGAGAGGGAAGCCGGCATGAACAGGAACAAGGCAAAGCCGATGAGTACCGCAAGACGTTTCATGGCGTATCCCTCCGGCCCTTTGCGCAATTGACGATGCCGCGCTGCCCGCTATGCCCTCTACGCTAGACAACGTGATCGAGCACGTCAAGGTAGTTTCCGGTAACGGAGCACGTGGGCTGTATGAATTCTCTCAGACTTGTCAGGTATGCCGCTATAGGGAATCCCCTTTGTTTGGCTAGCATCCGCTCGCGTAAGCGGTGTCTCGGGGCGGCGGGCAAGTGGAGAATGCTTTGAGAACCGGAATGCTCAGGCAGCGCGTTTCATACCCCTTGCTGTGCGCAGAACGACCGGCACAGCTTGCGGAGCGCGTGACCCGCGCGCAGAACCCAGCCGAATCCGCCTCGCGGCGGCGCGGGTGCTATACTGGCAGGGCGTGCGCCCCAAGTTGGCGCGTAGGCTGAGGCTTGCAATTGCCATGCGGCAAGAACGGTTGCCGGCTACCGACGGCTTCAATACGCATTGCGGCTACTGCCGCGGCATACGGGCGCCCTTCGACACGCTCAGGGCGAACGGATGAGGAGTATGCCTTGCGGCTGAACAATCACACCGGACAATTGCGCTGGACAGTTGTGCTGAACGATCAGGCTGAACTATTGCGCGGAACAACCGGGCTGAACAATCGCGTTGAACGCACTTAAGGGAGACCAATCGATGTCGGACGAAGCTGGAATCGTGCGCGTGCCGGCCGGGGTGATGGAGGCTTTCGATGCTGAGGCGCTGGGCAGCGTCGGCATGGGGCCGGCGGACGCGGCGTTGGTGGCGGAGTCGTTGGTGCACGCCGACCTGACGGGCGTGTTTACCCACGGCAGCAACTTTCTGCCGCTCTACGCCAACTGGATTCAGGTGGGTTCGATCGACCCCACCGCCGCGCCGGAAGTGGTGAGCGACAGCGGGGCCATTGCGCTCATCAGCGCGCGCAACGCCATGGGGCAGGTGGCGGGCGCGCAGGCCATGGACCTGGCAATCGCGAAAGCCAAGCAGTTCGGCATCGGCGCGGTGGGCGTGCGCGAGAGCAACCACTTTGGCGCGGCCGCCTTCTACACGCTGCGGGCGCTGGACCACGACGCCATCGGCTTTTGCTCCACTAATGGCATCCAGGTGATGGCGCCCTGGGGCGGCGTGACGCCCAGCTTGAGCAACACCCCGATCGCATACGCCATTCCCGCAAATGAAGAACGCCCGCTGATGCTGGACATGGCGGTGAGCGTGGTGGCGGCGGGCAAGGTGGCGCTGGCTAAACGCAAAGGCGAGTCGATACCCGCCGATTGGGCGTTCACGGACACCGGCGAACCGACGACGGACCCAAGCATCGCTACGCTCATGGCGCCAGTGGGCGGGCCGAAAGGCTACGGCCTGGCGGTGGTGCTGGACGCGCTCTGCGGCGTGCTGACGGGCGCGCTCTTCGGCCAGGACGTGCGCCGGGGCGGCATTCCCAATACGCCGCAGGCTATGGGCCAACTCTTCATGGCGCTGGACGTGGGCCACATGATGGACGTGGACGAGTTCAAACGGCGCATGGATACGCAAATCCGCCAGATGCGCCATGCCGATAAGGCCAAAGGGGTGGAGCGCATCTACCTGCCCGGCGAGATCGAACTGGAGCGCAAAGCAAACTTCCTGCGTGACGGCATCGCCTTCGCGACCGAAATCGTGGAAGACCTGGACGCTATGGCGGAGACTTTGGGGATACCTTCGCTTTCGGGCCGCCTGTGAGGCTTTGGTGACGCCGGGGGAAGACGCAGGTTACAAACCTGCGTTACCGGAAGACAGGGAAGTGCGGCCGGGCCGGAGGAAGACGCAGGTTGCAAACCTGCGCTACCCGTTCATACTTCGACAGGCTCAGCACGAACGGGTAGTACAGTGCTCATGGGTTTTGAGCGGCAGCTTTGGGGGCTTTTCCGCCCGCCGGAGGGCGCGAAATTGCGGCCGGGCCGGTGGCGGACGCAGGTTGCAAACCTGCGCTACCGGATATGAGGGACAACCGGAGTTTTGGCAAAATCGGACTTGAAGGAGAACCGGACTTGAGGGACTACCGGAGTAGTAGGACTACGGGAGTAGTAGTAGGTCAACCGGAGTTGTGGGACTGCGGGGGTTGCGGGATACGGCGCCGGTCATCGAGGGACGATAGCAGGGAAAGGAGCGCGAGATGGGTTACGGATTGACAGTCAACGCGGACGCGGAGCGCGACTTCGTTTCGCTGGGGGCGCTGGTGCACCGGCTCGATCCGGGGATCATTCCCTTCCGCAAAGCGAACACGTGCGCGATTCACGTCAGCGGCGGTGAATTCAATACGGCGGCCAACCTGGCCAATTGCTTCGGCCTGGACACCGGCGTGGTCAGCGCCATGGCCGATTATCCCATCGGCCACCTGATTGCCGAGCGCGTGCGGGCGATGGGGGTCACGCCCTTCTACAAGCACTTCGAACACAACGGCGTGAACGGGCCGAACATGGCGACGGTCTACAGCGACCGGGGCCAGGGCGTGCGCGCGCCGGTGGTCTTCTACAACCGCTGCAACGAGGCGGCGGCGCAACTTAAGCCCGGCGACTTCGATTGGGAGGCGATCTTCGCCGGCGGCGTGCGCTGGTTCCACAGCGGCGGCATCTTTGCGGCGCTCTCGCCCACCACGTCGGAGGTGATCATCGAGGGGATGCGGGCGGCCAAAGCGGCCGGCGCGATCGTCTCCTACGACCTCAATTTTCGCGCCAAACTCTGGGAGATCTGGGGCGGTGAAGACCAGGCCGGCGCGGTGAACCGGCGCATCGTGGAGAACGTGGACGTGCTGGTGGGCAATGAGGAAGACCTGCAGACGGGTCTGGGCATACCCGGCCCGGAGGTGGCCGCGGCCTCCAAGCTGGACCCCAGCGCGTTCAGCGCCATGATCGGCCAGGTGGTGGCCCAGTTTCCGCAGGTGAAGATCGTGGCGACCACACTGCGCGAGGTGCACTCGACGAACCGGCATAGCTGGAGCGCGGTGGCCTGGATCAACGGCGAGACCCACCTGGCGCCCACCGCCGAACTGGACGTGTACGACCGCGTCGGCGGCGGCGACGGCTTCGCGTCGGGGCTTATCTACGGAATAATCACCGGTGAAGAACCGGCGGAGGCCGTGAAACTGGGCTGGGCCCACGGCGCGCTGATCACGACGTTCCCCGGCGATACCACGATGGCAACGGTGGACGACGTGCGCGCGTTCGCGGCCGGCGGCTCGGCGCGCATCCGGCGCTAGCGTCTGACGATGCGGCGCCGCCTGGCAAGGCCAGGGTGATTGCCATGGGCATGGCCCGCCGGACTCCGTCTTACCGGCGCAGGCCGGAATCCATCTTCGTCTTCTGTGGTGTCTTTAGCGACCCCCGCTGGTGGTGGTTATGTCTCCTGAATACGCCATTGGCATCGACGTCGGCAGCACCGCGACCAAGGTAGTCCTCTGCGACCGCGCGGGGAGCGTCGCGGCGCGGGGCAGCGCGCCCACGCGAATCAAACGCCCGCGGCCCGGCTGGGCGGAGATTGACTTCTACCGCTGCTGGGAAGGCGCGGCCGCCGCCTGCCAGGCGGCGCTTTCATCGCTGCCCGGCGCTGCCGCGCGCCGGCGCATTGTGGGTATCGGCCTCACCTCGCTCGCGCCGTCGGTGGCGCCGCTGGCGGCGGACGGGACGCCGCTCTGCAACGGCATCATCTATGAAGATAAGCGCAGCGTTCCGCAGGTGGAGCGCATTCTGGCGGGCGAGAGCCAGTCGAGCATCGTCAAGCGCACCGGCATGCGCGTCGAGAGCGGCAGCACGACGCTGAGCAGCATGGCGTGGCTGGTGGAGCAGCGGCCCGAACTGGTGGCGGCCTGCGCCTATCTTGGCTCCCTGACGACCTACCTGGCGCACCGGCTCACCGGCGCCTTTGGGATCGATTGGGCCAACGCTCAGCTTACGGGACTTTTCGCGCTGGACGAGCCGCCGCGCTGGCTGGACGATTGGTGCCGGCGGGTGGGCATCCCACCGGAGAAACTGCCGCCGCACCTACCGTGCGAGGCCAGAATTGGTGAGGTTCTCCCGGCGACCGCGGCGGAGTTGGGCGTGCCGGCGGGCGCGCCCGTCGCCATGGGCGGCGCGGACGCGCAGGCGGCGGCGGTGGGCGCGGGCCTGTCAACGCCGCGGGCGGGATTGCTCTCGCTGGGCACAACCGGCGTGTTTACGGTCTGCACGGAGCGCCCGGTGGCTGACCCGCGTTTCTATACGCGCCGCCACGTCTTGCCGGGCCGCTACCTGCACGTGGCGCCGACGTTGACCGGCGGCGCGACCCTGCGCTGGGCGGCGGCGCTCCTGGGGCTGGATTCTGTTGAAGAACTGGTGAAACTGGCCGGCGAGAGCGCCCCGGGGGCGGGCGGCGCGGTCTTTCTGCCGTACCTGATGGGCGAGCGCGCGCCGCTGTGGGACCGCGAGGCGCGGGGGGCCTTCTCCGGTTTGAACCTGGACGCCGGGCGTCCCGAACTGGCGCGGGCGGTGGTGGAGGGTATCGCGTTCGCGCTGCGCAACGTGGTTGGGGAGATGGAGACGCGCCTGGGCGTGGAGATTTCCCCGCTTACGGTCACCGGCGGCGCGGCGTTCCCGCCGGTTGCGCAGACGCTCGCGAACGTGCTGCGGCGTTCCTTAGCCGTCAGCGAGAGCGGCGACGGCGCGGCGCAAGGGGCGGCTATGCTGGCGTTCGTTGCCGCCGGGAAGGCGGATCTGAACCGGCTTGCCGCGTGGCGGCCGCCAATCCAAGCGACCTACGCGCCGGATGAAAGCCTGGCCGCTGTGTACGAGCGGCAATGCGAGGTGTTTTTGGCCGTGTATCCGGCCTTGAAAGGCGCTCTGCCGGATGACGGTTCCGCGGCGGCGGGAGAAGCGTAGACCGGGCATTGCTCACGACGGGGCGCACACGATGGACATCAAGCCGCGGGGCGTTGACGCTAGAAGATCGTGTCCGGGTCGATTGTGAATCCTGCCAGGGTGGGTGAGGCCAGGGTTTGGCCTTCTGCGCACACGCCTATCTCCGCAAAGCTTGCGCCATCCAGCAAGAGGACCGTCACTGTCCTGGCGTCGGTGTCCACGATCCAGTACTCCTGGATGCCGTGTTTGGCGTAGAGCGCGCGTTTGCCGGTGAGATCGCGGTCGGCGGTGGCGGGAGATAGGACTTCGATCGTGAGGTCGGGCGCGCCTTGGACGTTGTCTTCGGTGACGATGTGCGCGCGCTCATTGGAGACGAACAGCAGGTCGGGTTGCACGACGTCAGTTTCTGAGAGCACTACGTCGCAAGGAGAGAAGAAGATCTCCCCCAATGTGTGCTCCTCCACAAAGAGGTCAAGCTGCCCGCTCAGCTTTCTGATTGCTCTCTGGTGGCGCACGCGCGGCGCTGGCGTCATGAATAACTCTCCATCCAACAACTCATAGCGCTCATCGTCCGGGGTATTGCAGTAGTCCTCGTACGTGAGCTTGATAGCTTGTGAAGGGGTAGCCATGGTTGTCGTCCTCTCGCGGCGCAGGCAGCAGGCTGTAAGTGGGCCGCCTCGGTAGTGAAAGCGTCCACGCGCTAGAAGATCTCGTCCGGGTTAATCGTAAACTCACTAAGTGTCGGTGAATCCAGGGTTTGGCCCGCACCGCACACGCCTATCTCGATTAAGCCTGCGGAATCCCGCAGCAGCACTGTCACCGTCCTGGCGTCGGTGTCTACAATCCAGTACTCCTTGACGCCGTGTTTGGCGTAGAGCGCGCGTTTGACTGTGAGATCCCGGTCGGCGGTGGAGGGTGAAAGAACCTCGACGACGAGATCGGGCGCGCCTTGGAAGTTTTCCTCAGTCATGATGTGTGCTCGCTCATTAGAGACGAACAGCAAGTCCGGTTGCACAACGTCCGTATCCGACAGCACTACGTCGCAGGGAGACGACAAGACGACACCCAGTTCGCGTTCCTCCACAAAGTAGTAGAGGCGCGCGCCCAGCTTGATTACCGCTTTCTGGTGGCTTACGCGCGGCGCAGGGGTCATAAACAGGTCTCCATCCAGGAGTTCGTAGCGCTCGTCGTCCGGGGTGTTGCAGTAGTCCTCGTACGTGAGCTTGATAGCTTGTGAAGGGGTAGCCATGGTTGTCGTCCTCTCGCGGCGCAAGCAGCAGGCTGTGAGTGGGCCGCCTCGGTAGTGGAAACGTCCACGCGCTAGAAGATTTCGTCCGGGTTGATCGTAAACTCACTAAGGGTTGGTGAATCCAGGGTTTGGCCTTTTGCGCACACGCCTATCTCGATAAAGCCTGCGGCATCCCGCAGCAGCACTGTCACCGTCCTGGCGTCGGTGTCCACGATCCAGTACTCCTTGACGCCGTGCCTGGCGTATATCTCGCGCTTGACGGTGAGATCCCGGTCGGCGGTGGAGGGAGAGAGGATTTCGACCACGAGGTCCGGCGCGCCTTGGACGTTGTCTTCGGTAATGACGTGTGCCCGCTCGTTGGAGATGAATAGCAAGTCCGGCTGCACGACGTCCGTTTCCGATAGCACGACATCGAAGGGCGCGGCGTAGACGCGGCCCGACTTGGCTTGCGTTACGGCCTGAAAGAGCAGGTAGGAGAAGTTCATCAAGACCCTTTGGTGAACCTCTCTGGGCGCTGGGGTCATGACAAGGTCTCCATCCAATAGCTCATAGCGCTCGTCGTCCGGGGTATTGCAGTAGTCCTCGTACGTGAGCTTGACAGCAGGTGTAGAGCTAGCCATGGTTGACACCCTTTCTATCGCCAACCGCATTCTACAAGAGGACTGCTCCAGTCCCCAAGAGTGGAAGTGTGTACGCGCTAGAAGATCTCACCTGGGTCGATCGTAAATCCCCTAAGCGTCGGTGAATCCAGGGTTTGGCCTTCGCCGCACACGCCTACCAGCGCAAACTCCTGGGAATCCCGCAGCAGCACCGTCACCGTCCTGGCGTCGATGTCTACAATCCAGTACTCCTGGACGCCGTGCTTGGCGTAGAGCGCGCGTTTGACGGTAAGGTCCCGGTCGGCGGTGGAGGGAGAGAGGATTTCGATCACGAGGTCTGGCGCGCCCTGCACGTTTGCCTCGGTGATGATGTGCGCGCGCTCGTTGGAAACGAACAGCAGATCGGGCTGCACCACGTTCGTATCCGAAAGTACCACGTCGAAGGGCGCAATATAGACGTGGCCGACACCGGTACGTCTAACCGACAGCCCTAGCAGAATGGTAAGGTTCACCAAGACTCTTTGATGTGCCATTCCGGGCGCTGGGGTCATGACGAGGTCTCCACCCAATAGCTCATAACGCTCGTCGTCCGGGGTATTGCAGTAATCCTCGTACGTGAGCTTGACAGCGGGTGTAGGGGTAGCCATGGTTGCCGTCCTCTTGCGGCGCCGGCCGCACTGCGCGCGCGGGTCGCCTCAGTAGTAGTGGAAGTGTGTACGCGCTAGAAGATCTCACCTGGGTCGATCGTAAATCCCCTAAGCGTCGGTGAATCCAGGGTTTGGCCTTCGCCGCACACGCCTACCAGCGCAAACTCCTGGGAATCCCGCAAGAGCACCGTCACCGTCTTGGCGTCGGTGTCCACGATCCAGTACTCCTTCACGCCGTGCCTGGCGTAGATCTCGCGCTTGACGGTGATATCCCGGTCGGCGGTGGAGGGAGAGAGAATTTCGATCACGAGGTCGGGAGCGCCCTGCACGTTCGCCTCGGTAATGATGTGGGCGCGCTCGCTGGAGACGAATGTCAGATCGGGCTGCACGACGTTGGTGTCTGACAGCACGATGTCGAAAGGAGCGGCATAGATTTCGCCCGCGCCGGACTCTTTAGCCAACTGCCAAAGCAGAGCGGTTAGGTTTCGCGAAACTCTTTGATGGACTTCTCTGGGCGCTGGGGTCACGAATAACTCTCCATCCAACAACTCGTAGCGCTCGTCGTCCGGCGTTTTGCAGTAGTCCGCATACGTCAGTTTGACTGTGGGCGCTGAACTTGCCATGTCCGCTCTCCTTTGCTGCGGCTCCGGTTGTACCCATCATACGAGGTTGCGGGGTCGCACTTCAAACCCTATGCAAAGCGTCATCGTCATCGTAGGGAGCGCCGTCGGCTTGCGCGTCGCTTGCTTCCGCGAAGCCTGCTTGCTCAAGGCCGGCGCGCCGTTCCTCCCAGATCTCGTTCACCACCTGCTCGGTAATCTCGTAGCCGAAGCCCCGGCGGGCGAGAAACGCGCCAAGCTGCCGGCGAAACGTGAACGGATCAGCGGTCTTCAGCGTTGCCGCGCGCTTGCGGGCGACTTTTTCCGCCAGCGCCGCCTCGTCGCCGCCGAAGCGCGCCAGCGCGTCTTCGATAAGCGCGTCGGCCACGCCCTTTTGGCGCAGTTCCCACGCCAGCGCCCGCCGTCCCTTGGGCCTGTGCGTGTCGCGGCTTTCCACCCAGAAGCGGGCGAACGCCGCGTCGTCCACGTAGCCTAACGCCGTGAGACGTTGGATCGCATGGTCGCGGGCGTCGTCGTCGAAGGCTTTCTTGCGCAGGTGGTCGGTGATTTCCTTGGCGCTGCGGGGCCGGTAGGAGATGAAAGTGAGGCCGGCTTCCACGGCGCGCCGGTTGTCGTCGTCCCGTTGCCAGGCGGCCACGGCGGCGGTGTCCACAGAATCCCCCACGTTGAGCCCGCGCGCGGCCACGGTCTCCGCCCGCAGGCGCAGGTCTTCGCCATTGCTCAGTTCCACCGTAAAGGAGTGCGCCTTCGCGCCCCGTGGCCGGAGCGCGGTGATCGTGACCTCCGCGGCGGAGGCCTCCCATGCGCCCGGCCGGTCGTCACCTTGCTCAGGCGTTGCGGCGCGGTCGTTTGCTGGCGGCACGGCTCCTCTTCCTCAGCGGCGAAAAGGCAATAGGCGGCTACGTGTTCTTCCGGCTCAACGAAATGCGGCGCTCGGTGCCCGCCATGAGCCGGGCAATGTTGTCGCGGTGCTGCACGAATATGACCGCGCCGCCGACCACGGCGTAGACCAAATACGCCACGGGCACCTGGAACCAAAGCATGGCGAGGGCAATCAGAACCGGGGCCGCGGCGACGGTGGTGAGCGACGCCAGGGAGACGTAGCGGCTGATGAACATAACCGGCAGGAAGACCACCCACAGCACGGCGATGAGCGGCGGCGCCATGAAGGCCAGGCCCGCCGCGCCCGGCACGATTCCCCGGCCGCCGCGAAAGCCAATGAACACGGGCCAGTTGTGGCCCAGGATCGCCGCCAGCGCCGTGATGACCTCTCCGGTCGGATTGCCGGGCAGCGCCAGCCGCAGGGCGACCAGCGGCAGGATGACTTTCAGCGTATCGCCGACGAACGACGCAATGCCGGCCGCCACGCCGAACGTGCGCCACACGTTGGTGGAGCCGGTGCGCCCGCTGCCGTGCTCGCGGATGTCCGCGCGGTGGAAGACGCGCGCCACCAGCCACCCGCTGGGAATGGACCCGGCCAGGTAGCCGATGACGATGAAGAGCGCGTACCAGAGCAGATCAGCCATGATGGTCGTGGAAGAGCAGCCGGAGCGGTGTGCCGTCGAAACCGAAACTCCGCCGGATGTTGTTCTCCAGGAAGCGGCGGTGGGAAAAGTGCGCCAGCGCGGGATCGTTGACGGAAAAGACGAAGGTCGGGGGATGGGTGCTCGCCTGGGTAGCGTAGTAGATGCTCAGCCGCCGCCGCCTGGACGAGAGCGTGCGGTCGGCCAGCCAGGCGCGCAGCGCGCGGTTGAGCGCGCCGGTGGCAATGCGGCGTCCGCGCTCGGCGTAGACCTGCAAGGCAGCGGGCAACACCCGCCCCAGGTGGAAGCCGGTCTTGGCGGAGATGACGACCGACGGCGCGTGCGGCATCCAGCGGAGCCGCTGCCGCACCAGGCGCTGCGCCTCGCCGGCGTCCCCGGAGACCAGATCCCACTTGTTGATCGCCACCACCAATCCCTTGTAGGCTTCATTGACGTATCCGGCGATGTGCACGTCCTGCGCCGTCAGCCCCTCGGCGGCGTCCACCACCAGCAGGGCCACGTTGCAGCGGTCGAGCGCGCGCAGGGTGCGCAGCACGCTATGGGATTCCACGCCCCGCTGCACTTTGCCCCGCCGCCGGATGCCGGCCGTGTCGATGAGGACGGCGGTCTCGTCGTCGTAGGTCACCACGGTGTCGATGGCGTCCCGGGTGGTGCCGGGCACGTCGCTGACGATCGTGCGTTCGTCGCCGAGCATGGCGTTGAGCAGGGCCGACTTGCCGACGTTCGGCCTGCCGACGATCGCGAACTGGGGCAGCGCCTCGGTGGCGTCCGCCGCTGCCGCTTGCGGCAGGTGGGCGCAGACGGCGTCCAGCAGATCCCCGGTGCCCAGGCCGTGCAGCGCCGAGAGCGAGACCACGTCGCCGACGCCCAGTGCGTAGAACTCGTAGGTTTGCAGATGCGTCTGCCGGTTGTCGGCTTTGTTGGCGGCGACGACCACGGGCTTGCGCGTGTTGCGCAGGAGCGCGGCGATCTCCTCGTCCTGCGGCGTGATGCCGGCGGGCGTATCCACCACCAAGACGATGACGTTGGCCTCCGCGATGGCCGCTTGCACCTGCCCGTACACGGATTCGGCCAGTTCGTCGCGCTCTTCGGCAATGCCGCCGGTGTCGGTGAGGGAAAAGGCGCGGTCTTGCCACTCCACCACGCCGTAGACGCGGTCGCGGGTGGTGCCGGGGACGTCCTCCACTACGGCCTGGCGCCGCCCCAGCAGTCGGTTGAAGAGGCTCGACTTGCCTACGTTCGGCCGCCCGATGAGGGCGACGATGCCGCTGGGCGCGGCAATGGCGTCCTCCGGCGATGCCTCAACGTCCGGCTGTTCGGATGTCGCGCTCATAGAATTGCCCTGCGCTGGCTGTACGATTCCGCGCGCTGCGCCCCGCCGCCGCCGCGACAGAGCCGCAACCGCGCGCTATGCTTGCCTGCTGGCTCTACGGTACTCCAGAAGCGCGGTGGTTGTACACTGCGCGGGGCGTTTTGGGGAGAAGATGGCGCCGCGCGCGCGTCAGCTAGGATGGATGACGTGATTATCGCGAGCAAGCGAAGGCCGCGGCGTGAGAGTTCTTCCCCGGTGATGGCGCGTTCGGTTTCCTGGCAGGGAGTAGGGAGCATTCAGAGTACCGCAACGCCGGTAGCGCAGGATAGCAACCCGCGTCTTCGCTCCGGTAGCGCAGGATAGCAACCCGCGTCTTCGCTCCGGTAGCGCAGGATTGTAACCTGCGTCCTGGTTTGCGGTGTGGAGCGCCGGGCGGGGGACAAGCCCCAATGCTGTTGCATTAACTTCTGACTTAGGCAAACACGGCGAACCCGCGCTGTTAATATGCTTGACCTGTCGTCAACGCGGTGTAGGGGCACGACATGTCGTGCCCCTACACCGCGTTGACGAGCCCCCGCGCTACGTTGATGTGACGGCAAAAGGGAATGTCCCCGCTCCGGTAGCGCAGGTTTGTAACCTGCGTCCTGGTTTGCGGTGCGGAGAACCCAGGCGGGGGACAAGCCCCAATGCTGTTGCATTAACTTCTGACTTAGGCAACCACGGCGAAACCGCGCTGTTAATATGTTTGACCTGTCGTCAACGCGGTGTAGGGGCACGACATGTCGTGCCCCTACACCGCGTTGACGAGCCGCCGCGCTACATTGATGTGACACCAATTAGGGATCGCCCCCAGTCCGGTAGCGCAGGTTTGTAACCTGCGTCCTGGTTTGCGGTGTAGAGTGTCCCGGCGGGGGACAAGCCCTCGCGCTACGTAAGAGCGACACCAATAGGGAATGTCCCCGGTCCGGTAGGGCAGGTTTGTAACCTGCGTCCTGGTTTGCGGTGCGGAGTGCCCCGGCGGGGGACAAACCCCCGCGCTACGGGTTGCGTGGAAGGAGCCAGGCTGCGCGCGGCTGTAGAACGCAATCGGGGGAAAGGCGCTCAGGAAGAGACCGCGTCCAGTTCCTTGAGCCAGTCCACCACCTCGTGCACCGACCAATCCGGCGTGGAAGCGCCGGCGGTGATGCCCACGTTTTCCGTATGCGCAAACCAGGCGGGATCGAGTTCGGCGGCGGATTCGATGTGGTAGGTGGGCGTGTTCGCCTCGTGCGAAATCTCCGCCAGGTGGGTCGTGTTGGCGCTGTTGCGGCCGCCCACCACGATCATCACGTCCACCTGCGGCAGAATGTCGCGCGCGGCGGCCTGTTGTTTGGTGGTGGCGAAGCAGAGCGTGTTGACCACGTGCACCTCCAGCGCGTCCTCCAGCGCCAGGTCCATGAGGCGGCGGGCCACCGCCCGGAAGCGTTCTACGGTCTGCGTGGTCTGCGAGACCAGGCAGATCTTGCGGCGCAAGCGCACGGAGTCCAGTTCTGCGGCGCTGGCCACGGCCACGCCGCGGCCGGCGGACCAGCCCAGAATGCCGCGCACCTCTTTGTGGGTGGGGTCGCCGAAGATCAGAATCTGATAGCCGCGCTCGGCGTGTTCCTGCACGATGCGATGCACTTTGGAGACGATCGGGCAGGTGGCGTCCATAAGCGCCAGGTTGTGATCGGCGATTGCTTCCGTGACCGCCTTGCCGGCGCCATGGGCGGTGATGGTGGCAGTGCCGTCCTTGGGAATGCTCTCCATGTCCGCCACCACCTCGATGCCGTCCTGCCCAAGGCGCTCGATCACGGACGGGTTGTGCACGAGTTGTCCCAGCGTGTAGAGCGCGCCCTTTTCTTTCGCCGCCTCTTGGGTCATCTCGATCGCGCGCTTGACGCCGTAGCAAAAGCCCATCTCTTGCGCCAGGATGATGTTCATTGCAGCCTTTCCGCTCCGCGCCGCGTCCACTCTCATTGTACCGGACGCGCGGCGGCGGGAACAACGGGGCGGCCCGCCGGGGAAGCGCAAGACCGGCGTTACAAGGGACTCAGGGGTTAGCTCAGGCGGGCGCGTTCCCCTCATCCAGCAGGGCGACGACGCGCTGCCGCAGGGATTCCGCGATTGCGTCCGCTTCCTCGCCGGTGAGTTTCTTGCCGTAGTGCTCGTCAAGTTCCAGCGGTTCGTCGAAGGTGACGCTGATGTCCACCCGCGGACGGGGGAACTTGCTGCCGCGCGGCAGCGCCTTCTCGGTGTTGCGGATGGCGCCAAGCACGATCGGTATCCGTTGGCGCACGGCGATGCGCACGAAACCGGCGTTGAACGGGCCGACCGCGCCGCTGCGGCTGCGGGTGCCTTCCGGGAAGAGCACCACCGCCTCGCCTTGCTTGAGCAACTGCATCAGCAGGCGCACGCTGCGCACGTCGTTGGTCTGCCGGATGATGGGATAGGTGCTCCAGCGGGGCAGCAGCACGCGCAACAGCCAAATGCGGAAGAGTTCCACCTTGGCCATGAAGGAGAGCGCCCGGTGCGGGCAGGCCACGCCCACGGCAAACGGGTCGAGGTTGTTGCGGTGATTGCAGATGATGAGCAACGGCCCGGTGCGCGGCGGTTTGGCGCCCCTGACGCGCAACCCCAGATAGAGATGGAAGAGCGGCAGCAGCACCAGGCCGCCAACGATGAAGTACCAGAACCAGTTCCGCTTGTTGCTGTGGCTGCGCTGATACGCGATGTCGGCCTCGGTGATCTGCGAGGGGTCTAAACGCGGTTCGATGCTCTCTTGCCCCACGTGCGTTGCTCCCGTTGGCGGCGCGGTCGATTGCCGGTGCGGTCGATTGCCGGCGGCGCTCGGCTGGCGGCGGCGCTCGATTGTTCCTATTGCGTTTGGTAGGGGCACGACATGTCGTGCCCCTACCAAACTACCAAACGGCGGACACCATGTTGTTGAAGGCAATGCGCCCTTGTTGCGGGCGTCATGCCATTGGACGCGATGTGTCCTCGTTGCGGGTGCCCGCGTGCCCTTGCGCCCGTCTCCGTCCAGCATACCCAAACGCCCGCCTCGCGGCTACTGCCCCCTCACCCTAACCCTCTCCCCCAGGAGAGGGAACCGGAGCCATCCAGCCGCCTCAATTGTCACAGCCTGAGCGAGGGAGGGGTGTGCATTCTACATCCGATTTCACGTGTCATTCCGAACGGAGCGCAGCGGAGAGAGGAATCTAAGGCTTTCGCTGCAAAAACGTCGGTTCTAGATTCCTCGCTCCGCTCGGAATGACACCTGCATATCCCTGTCAGCCGGGCGAGAGGGAACCGGAGGCGGGCAGTTGCTCTTGTCCCCTCTCCCGCTGGGGGAGAGGGTTAGGGTGAGGGGGGTCAAGCGGCGGATTCGCGCTGTTTACGGCGGCTAGGCCGCGTGCTACGCTGAACGCTGGACTCACAAGCCCCCTGGAGTCCCACAGCGAGGAGAGAAAGCATGTTCACGATAACGGAAGCCGCCGCGCGCCTCATCAAGTCGCAGATGGAAGCGGAAGGCGAGGGCGAAATGTACCTGCGCGTGTTCGTGCGTCCCGGCGCGGAGGGCATGCAGTTCGGCATGTCCAGCGAGGAGCAGCCCGGCAAGAACGACGCGGTCAGCGAACAGCACGGCCTCAAGGTGCTGGTGGATAAGCTCAGCCTGCGCACCCTGGACGGCGTTGTCTTGAGCTTCTCGGAAGAAGGCGGCTTCAACCTCGGCAAGCCGGAGGCTGCGGAGACGGACGCCGCCGAGGCGTGACGGACCTGCCTGTTGGGCGTCGATGCCCCGCGCGCACTGGCATGGGTCAAGGGTGAGAATGCTGGACCGCGCCGGCGCTTGTCGCAATCTTCCCGCGTTTTCGCGCTGAGTCCGCGCTCTAGGCCGCGCGCTCCTGGTATCATTTAAGGCATGGAGGGGTGTCCGAGTGGTTTATGGAGATGGTCTTGAAAACCATTGACCGAAAGGTCCGGGGGTTCGAATCCCTCCCCCTCCGCCAGAGTCTCGGCTAGGAATGTGGCCGCTGTCCGGCGCCGGCCTGACGGCGGCAGCGGCAGTGTGCGCTGCCGGCGCGGCGCGAGCGGCCCAGGAGGCCGCTGGACTCGATGTGTTACAATCTAACTGTGTCCCGCGAGCGACGGGAGACGGCAAATCCGGTGTGTGGGGAGCCGTGGGATGCGTTTATGGAGGGGTCGCATAGATGGTCTAGTGCGGTCGCCTGCTAAGCGATTGTGGGGTTAGTAGCTCCACCGAGGGTTCGAATCCCTCCCCCTCCGCCAAAGGTTATGCAAGAGAGAACGGCGTCAACCGCTGCGTTGGCGCCGTTCTCTTTTGTTAAGTTTATCGCAACTGTGCGCCTTGCCTGGGGCCGTGTGGGCTAGGCGGTAGGGGCGACCCTGGTGGTCGCCCAGGAAGGCAGGGCGGCCATGTTTGTGGCCTGGAGTGCGGGCACGCGCAACCCGGGATCCGAGAAGGGCGCCGTAGGTAGAACGGCATGGGGGAACCATAAGCAGGAGGGCAAGCGCAAACAAGAGGGCAACCACAAGGGTTGCCCCTACGGGGGAGCGTGCGCCAAGAGGCGGGGGACAAGCCCCAATGCTGTCGCATTAAACACAATGAGAGTGAAAACAACGCTCGTTTCTCCGGTAGCGCAGGTTTGTAACCTGCGTCTTCCGTAGGGTCAATCCATTTCGTTAGCATTTCTCTTATTCCGGCGGGGGACAAGCCCCCGCGCTACGTTAATGCGACAGTATTGGGGACAAGCCCCCGCGCTACGGCCGATAGGAGTGAAAGCTGCGCTACCGGAGTGAAGACGCAGGTTACAAACCTGCGCTACCGGAGCGCATGAAGAGGCGGGCGCAGGTTGGAAACCTGCGCTTCCGGAGTGCATGAAGAGGCGGGCGCAGGTTGGAAACCTACGCTACCTAGGCGAATACGCAGGTTACAAACCTGCGCTACCGGGGCGCTTGTCCGGCGGGGCGGGTGTGTCGGGCCGCTGGTATGCTCTAGGAGACTGCGGTGCGCACGGCGCGTTCGATTTCCGGCATCATGTCCGCCACCGGTCGTTCGCCGGAGATGGCTTGGCGCAGCGGTTGGGCCAGGTTGCGGGCCAAGGCGTCGCGGCCCAGCACCGGCGAGGGGCTTTCCTGGTCCAGCAGGTCCAGGTACTCCATGTAGGTAGGGGTGAAAGTGGTCACCAGCTTCGCCATGGGATACTTCCATTGCGGCTTGAACGGCAGCGTCATGCCGGTGCTGCCCAGGTAGTCTTGCAGCGTTTCCCGCGTATAGAGGAACGTGAGCAGGTCCCAGCCGGAGGTTGGATTGCCGGCCGCGGCCGGAATGGCGATCTGGTGCGACCAGACCTGGGTGGCGGGCGCGCTGCCGCTGGGCCCTGTGGGCAGGGGCAGCCAGTGGAATGGCAGTTCCGGCGTGGCGGCTTGTTGCTCCGAGTGCACGCGCACGGCGTGGTTGATCGCGTCGGCGTTCACCACCGCCATGGAGGCGCCGCCGCGCACGAAGACGCTGGCGGAGTCCACGTAGGGCGACGGCTCGCCGCTCACCTTATCCTCGGTCACCATGTCGGCCAGGAACTGGAGCGTAGCCTGGGCGTCCGGGTTATTCACCACCACGTTGCCGCCGTCGGCGTTATTCTGGAAGAAGCCGGTGTCGTTGCTGTAGAGCCAGGTGAGGACCTGGAGCCAGTTCGAACTGACGTGCATGCCCGGGCGCTGGATGCGGTCACCCTGCCGTTGGGTGAGGGCCTGGGCGGTTTCCCGCAGGTTATCCCAGCCCCATTGCTTGAAGGCTTCCACGTCCACGGTAACGCCCGCTTCATCCATGTGCTTGGCGTTGAGCGCCAGCCCGATGGCCTGCGGGTCGTCGTAGGGAATCGCGTAGGTCTTTTCGTCCACGGAAGCGTAGGGCAGGACGCCCTTCGCGAACTGCGCCAGGTTCACCGTGCGCGGCCAGTTCAGGTTGGGCGTGAGGTCTTGCACCAGCGAGGCTTCCGCCCAGCGCGGCAGCGCGCCCATGGGCACGTGCACGGCGTCCGGCGCGCCGTCGCCCGCGGCCGTGGCCTGCGCCAGCCTGCTTTCCACCGCGCGCTGGCTGCCCAGGAAGACCGGTTCCAGCGTGTTGCCCGTGCGGGCGGCGAACAGGTCGTGGACGTCCGTGAGCCACTGCCGGGTGGGCCCGGCGGCCCAGGTCCAGAAGGTGACGAGGCCGGGCCGGCGAATGATGGGTATGGGCCCCTGCACCGGCGTCGGCGTGATCGGGATGATGGGCGTGGGCGTGGGGACGCACGGGCCGTCGCACCGGCGGCGGTTGAGGCCGCTGCACGCCGAACCGAGCGCGGCGGCGGCCGCGCCCAGGCCAAGCGCGCCCATGCTGCGGAGCACACTGCGCCGCGAGCGGCCGGATTGGATAGTCTTTTCGTTCATAATGCGGTTACCTCCGTCCTGCAAGGCGCTGCTTGCGCCGCGCATACGATGCTGCTGCAAATGGCGAGGGTTGCTTCGGCAATGAGCATACTCTACCTATGGCTAACCAGTCTACGCTCTTCGCTAAAGTTTCGCTACCCACAGACTCTACTGCCTGGGACGTTTTGGGGCAAACTTCTCTCAGGAAGTTCTTAGGTGGAGAGGATACTTATCCAATATCTCTGTGATACGATGAAGTCAAGTCATCATACCATAGCAATGGGGGAAGGTACCTATGGACTCGACCGCATCCTGGCGCAGAGAGTTTCTGTCCGGCGCGATTGCCGCCGCGGTCTTTCTGGCGATATACTTCGTGGCGCGTTTCATCTGGCAGGTTCCCGCCTTGCCGGAGGCGGTGGCGGAACGCATCCTGAGTTTCGTGCCGCCGGCGCTCTTCGAGGCGGTGGTGCAGGTGCTGGGCACGCTGGCCAAGAAGCTCAACTTCTATGCCATACTCATCGCCATCGTGGGCGCGGGCGGCCTCCTGGGGCTGCTCTACGGGCGGCTCCTCGCCCGGCTCAGCCCCGACGGCGGCGGCAGCGAACGCACGTCTGCGACGCTGCTTTACGGCCTTGGCTACGGCCTGGCGCTGTGGCTGGTGTACGCGGTGACTATGTCGCCGTTCGTGTTGCGCGGGTTCTTTGGCCTGGACGCCTCCGCGCCGGCGTACGCCGCCGCGGCCACCGACGTGATCGCTTTCCTGGCGTTCGGCCTGACGCTGGCGTTCGTGCGGCAGCCGTTCACGGCCGAGGCGCTGGCCACCGGCTCTGAGAACATGCTCTCCCGCCGCTCGCTGGCGCCGTTGGCGGCGTCCGGCCTGGCCGTGGGCGGGGCGTACGCGCTGAACCGCGCGCTGGGCGCGCAGTCCCAGGCGACGTTGGCCGAGCCGGTGATAACTACCACCACCTCTCCCAGCGGCGAGGAAACTCCCATCTTCCAGCAAGGCTTCGAGGGCCTGGAGCCGCTGGTGACCCCCAACGATGAGTTCTACGTCATCTCCAAGAACATGATCGACCCCACGGTTGACGTAAACGACTGGAACCTGACCATCACCGGCATGGTGGATAACCGGATGACGCTGGATTACGAGACGTTTACGGCCATGCCCACCCAGCAGCAGTACTGCACGCTCCAGTGCATCAGCAACGAGGTCGGCGGCGATCTGATCGGCAACGCGTTCTGGGAAGGCGTGCCGCTGTGGGACCTGCTGCAACAGGCCGGCATCCAGCCGGGCGTGAAAGACATCGTGCTGCACGCGGCGGACGGCTACCAGGAGAGTATCCCGCTGGAGAAGGCGCAGGATCCAAACGTGATCGCGGCGTTCCGCATGAACGGCGCGACTTTGCCCAACAACCACGGCTTCCCGGTGCGCCTCGTGGTGCCGAATATCTACGGTATGAAGAACGTGAAGTGGCTGACGCGCATCGAGCCGGTGGACCACGATTTCAAGGGCTTCTGGCAACAGCGCGGCTGGAGCGACGAGGCCATCATCAAAACCATGTCCCGCATCGACGCGCCCCGCGACGGCGCTACGGTGAGCGCCAAGGTGGAACGGGAGGTCTTGATTGGCGGCATTGCCTTTGCGGGCAGTCGCGGCATCAGCAAGGTGGAGGTCAGCATCGACGAGGGCGATAACTGGCAGGTGGCGCAACTCGGCAAGGCGCTGGCCCCGTTTTCGTGGGTGCAATGGAAGACTACGTGGGAACCGCCGGTGGCGGCCGGCTACACGATCCGGGTGCGCGCTACCGACGGCGACGGCGAACTCCAGGACGAAACGAAACTTGCGCCGGCCCCCAACGGCGCTTCCGGCTGGCATACCATCAACACCCGCATCAGCGGCATCAGCGACGGGCAAAGATAACGGCCCAACCCCGGTTGCGGCGATGGGCAACGGCGGCGCGGATTCCCGCGTTCCGCCGCGGCCCAAGGCGTCAGTCCCCCCCAAAGAGGCGGGGGACAAGCCCCCGCGCTACGGGATGGCGGCGCGGCTCTCGCGTATACTGTCATAGAGAACTACGGCCGCGTCCACACGCCTAGCAGTAAACGGACATAGTCCCACCATTGACAGGAGTCCACATAGATGGAGCCGCTGATTTCTCCCAATGGAGGCAGCGTTGCGGGCCGCCAGGCGCTTAACGATCGCTTCGGGGATCGCATATCCGTCAACGCCGGCTTCAGCCGCAAAGCAGTTTCCTATCAGGGAAACCGTCAGGTTCCCGGTCTGCGGTGGATGAAGTACAAGGAGGGCTTTTCCAGCGGTCTCGTGGAGCGGTTCATCGACGAACACCAACCGGCGGCCGTGCTCGATCCCTTCGCCGGCATCGGCACCACGCCATTGATTGCCGCGAGCAAGGGGAGCGCGGCGACGGGGATCGAGATAATGCCCGTTGGCGTGTTGGTAGGCAATGCGATCGCCCATGCCGCTAACGGGGTAGCCAAGACGGAACTCGAAGCCGTGGGCAGCGAACTGATTGGCAGAATCTCGTCCGATGAACCGGCGCCCGCGGGATTTGCGTTCCCCCACGTCGCCATCACGCAGGCGGCCTTTCCGGAGACGACGGAGATTGCCATTGCCAAGGCCCGGCAGTTCATTGCTTCCATTGATGATCGTGTGCTGCAAACGCTGCTGAACGTGGCATGCATGACAGTCCTCGAAGACGTGAGCTATACGCGCAAGGACGGCCAGTACCTGCGCTGGGACTACCGGTCCGGTCGAAACCTGAGGGCGAAGGTGCACAAGGGGCCTATTCTCTCGTTCGAGCAGGCGCTGGGAGCGCGGTTGTTCGAGATGTCCCAGGACATAGAGATACTCAAGCAAGAGTACGGAGGCGGCAGTCCGAGGTTGATCACCGGGTCGTGTCTGGACTCGATGCAAGCGTTGGAGGACGCGCAGTTCGACATGGCGCTGACCTCGCCTCCCTACGCCAACAGATATGACTACACGCGCACGTACGCGCTGGAACTCGCCTGGCTTGGCTTCGATCAGAAAGGCTTCAGCGACCTGCGGCAGCGGATGTTGTCCGCAACCGTGGAGAGCAAGTCGAAACTCTCGTGGCTGCGCCAGGTATACAGTGGGAATCCCGGCCTGCTGGATGGCGCGCTGGCAATGTACCGGAATCAGGCAGCCATCCACGAGGTGCTCGGGATACTCGAAGAGCACGTAAGCGAGTTGAGCAACAGGCACGTGATCAGGCTGCTGGAAGGGTACTTTCAGGAGATGGCGCTCGTTGTCGCGGAGTTGGGCCGGGTAATCCGCCCGGGCGGCGCCGTAATCATGGTGAACGACAACGTCCAGTACCACGGCGAAGAAGCGCCGGTAGACCTTATCCTGTCCGACTTTGCGGAGCAGTCGGGATTCGTCTGCGAGAATATCTGGATGCTGCCCCGGGGCAAGGGCAACTCCAGCCAGCAAATGGGCCGCTTTGGGAGGCGCGAGATCAGAAAATGCGTCTATAGGTGGGTGCGGACGTGAACGGCCTGGACGACGCGCGGCTCAGGTCAACGCTGATGGCGGAGCGAATCCGGCAACGGACGGATCAAGACCTGAGAACGTTGATCGAGAGTTTCAGGGGAGAGCTGGATTTCGGGCCATTGGACGAACTGATGATCAGCGAGCAGGCGTGGGAGTGCGTTGCGGTTTCCGGTATAGATCCCAAGCTGGTGTTCGCCCATCCCCTGCTTCTCCGAGAACATCCTCGAACCTCGCAATACTACCGTGGGATAGCGTTGCTGCCGCAGAAGCGGGTGGCGGACATTGCCGTGCCCGTGTCCTCTTGGGAAGACGGCTCGCGCAAAGCGCCCATCGGAGACGAGCAGAGCCTGCGCGTAGCCCGGCTCTACAATGCCGTGATTTCCTCAATTATCGAGGGCACGACGAATTGGAGCCTAGAGAACGGCTATCGGAACATCATCGCCAACATGGGCATAGGGCTGGATGGGACGTTTCGCAACATTATCGGCCGCGACGCCGAAAACCTGGTAAAGACTCGGATCAGGAACTGGCTGGAAAGCCGGCGGTTGGTGTTGGCTCAGGATGAAGAAGAAACGGAGTTCCGGTTGCCAAATGGCTACCGGATGCGCTTTGGCTCCGAGCCGGACATCCTGTTTCGACAAGACACCGGGGGTGATGAGAGGCTGGTCGCAACGATTGAGATAAAGGGGGGCAAAGACCCGGCCGGCGCGCTCGAACGTCTGGGCGCGATGCAGAAGAGCTTTGAAGCGACGCCGCCGAATTGCGTTAACTTCCTGGTCGCGGGCGTCGTTACACCGGAAATGAAAGCCAGGCTCGATGACATGGGCGTTGTCAAGGTATTCTTGCTGGACGACTTGGCCCATGACGGCGCGGAATGGATTGCATTCCTCAACGAGGTCTTCCATTACGCGGTACGGATAACGGACTCAACCGTGTCTTAGAGCCTGTTTACAATCTTCTAGTCTGCACGAGGGACGTTCGCCCTGAGCCGCGTCGAAGGGTGAAAAGAACCGCGCAAGGTGGCGTATAGCCGTTCGCAGGGGCGATTCACGAATGTTCTTCTTTGGTCGCTTCCCCGCGCCGGAAGAGCGCGCGTATGTCCTCGAACAACCCTTCCAGGCGGGCTACGCGCTGCTCAAGACTGGAAACGCGTGTAGTTAGTTCGCGTATTTCTGAGCGGAGTTCGTTGCGCAGGTTATTCTGCCCGTGTGTAACAAACGCGGCAACCGCGATCGCGGCCAGCACGACGGTGGCGATGGTGGCCCAGAACTCGTAGTTCTCCATCTCTTCTTGTCCTCCATCCAGATGGTGTCACAAACATGCCGGGAAGTGCTACCGGGACCTGCTAGAAGATGTCGCTGATCTTCTTGCCGGAGTAGAGGATGTTGACTACTATCAATGCGACCCAGACGATAGCCACGCCCACGGGTCCGACCAAAGTGGCCGCGATCGCGGTCAGCGGAATGGCAAAGATAAACGAGCAAATCGGCACGGCCGGCGAGAGAGAACTCTTGGAGACGTTCTGCAGGCGCGCTTCCACCCGGCGGTCGATTACGGCATCCAGGCGCTCCATGAGCATGTCGGCCAGTTCGTCGTTGTACTCCGCGCCGAGTTCCTGCCGGGCCGAGAGGATGGCGTGCAACTCATCGCGGTTGCGGTCGGCTTCCCGTTGTTTTTCCTTGTCTTGCTCCGGCGAGTTGCTGCTCATGCGCTTTGTCCTCCGCGCGTCTGCTCCGGTGTCGTTCACTCGCGCGCCCGGGCGAAATCGCGCCTGATGCCGGGCGCGGACGGCTTCGCGCTTTTCCCCTCACCCCGGCCCTCTCCCTGTACAGTCCGGGGACATGGGTAACAGTTATTCAGGGAGATAGGTTACACATTTTGTTCACTGAGGTCTACCGTTCTTATCGGATTGACAGCGAAGTATACGTTCCAGACGCCGTCGGTTTGCGTGGGTCGCAGGGCGACGCGGGTGTGGGCGAAAGCTCGCCCCACGCGGAGGGTCTTGCCCTGGAACGAGATGCGGCCGCTGACGTCGACGGCGCGCACCTGGTCGTCGGGAGCGTAGGTGATGGGGGGCAGCGTTTCGGGAAAGGGCTGTGGACTGGGCGTGTACCGGCTGACGGGCGTGTTGAGCGTGAGGGCGTGGTGCGGGCGTTCCCGGTTGTAGAAGTGCCGCCAAGCGTCGAAGGCGCGCTGGCAGTGCTCCAGGTTGGTGAAGGTGCGACCGGCCAGGACTTCGCTTTTCAGGGAGCGGTGGAAGCGTTCCAGCTTGCCGAGGGTCTGGGGATGGTAGGGACGGCTGTGAAGCACCTTGATGCCCAGGCGCATGAGCCAGACGGTGAGCGGCGTGAAGGGATGGGCGCTGTCGTTGCCCCAGGGGGCGCCGTTGTCCATGAGCATGGCCGCAGGCAGGCCGTAGCGCCGAAAGACGCGGGTGAGGCGCTCCTGGACGGTCTGACCCCGCTCGTCGGCGCAGGCCTCCACAGCCAGGTTGTAGCGGGAATGGTCGTCGAGCACGGTGAGCGGATGGCAGCGGTCGCGAGACATGGCGAAATGCCCCTTGAAGTCCATCTGCCAGAGTTCGTTGGGCAGCGGGCGCTCAAAGCGAATGAAGGGCATGCGCTTGGCGCTCTCGGCCGGGTCGATCAACCCGTGGCGCTTGAGAATGGCGTTGATGGTGCTCCTGGCGGGCACGTCGGCGTAGCCGCGGTTCCGCAGCATCCGGCCCAGCGCGTCCGCGCCCTTCCCCGGATGTGCCAGGCGCAAGGCGATGATGTGCCGCTCCATCTCTGGACGCGTGCGCTGTGGGCTGGTGTGCGGACGCCGCGACCGGTCCCCCAGGTTCTCCATCCCGCCCTGCCTGTAGCGCGTGCGCCACTTGTAGCCGGTCTTGCGGCTGATGCCCATACGCTTGCACAGTGCGCTCATGCTCACCTCACCCGTCAGCATCACGGCTATAAACTCTTCCCGCTCAGACATAGGTGTACTCACTTTCCACGACATGGTCGTCCTCCTCTAGTGACGAATTCCCATGCCTTATGGTGTAACCTATGTCCCTGAAAATGTGTTACCTATGTCCCCGGGCTCTACACTCCCAGGGAGAGGGGGTCTTTGCGCGCGTGCTCTCTCCAGGGAGAGGGGGTTTTTGCGCGTGTGCTCTCTCCAGGGAGAGGGAGTTTTTGCGCGTGTGCTCTGCCCAGGGAGAGGGATTGAGTCGCCTGCTGGGGCGGCTACTGCGGCGCGGCCTCAGTTGCTCGTGCGGATTGCGTAGATGATGTTGATGGCGACGATGGGGATCCAGGGGGAGAGGATCGTGCCGAAGCCCACGAAGGGGCCGCCGGTGACGCCGATAATGGCCATTCCCAAGAGGCCGATCACGAGCGAAACGAGGGGCAGCAGCAGCGAGTACGGGCGGCTTCCCGGCATCCCAAATCTCGCCTCGATACGCTGGTCGATGACGGTGTGGAGGCGCTCGACGAACGAGCGGGCCAACTCTTCCCCATAGCGCTCGCTAAGCTCCGGATTCACCTCTACCATGGCCTGCACTACCCGGCGCAACTGCCTGTCGCTGGACGGTTCTACCCGCTCCTGCTCTTCCTGCTCTTGCTGCACTTGCTCTTCCGCGTTCATAGAGGAGACCTTTCATATATCCAAACGAATGGCTGAATTCGTGTCCGATTCGAGTTTGAGGCAGCGGAATGTTAGAAGCAACGTGCAATTCTCTTGACGTGTGAGTGTACTACACGCTGCCGCGCGACACAACTCCATTTGACGGTTATGAACTACGGGAGCGTCACCACGCGGCCCGCGCGGCTGGCTTCGTAGGCGGCCAGGATGATGCGCAGGTTCATCAGGCCGTCGGCGGCGGTGGTGGGCACGGGGCCGGCGCCGTCCAGCGCGTCGCAGTAGGCGCTGAAGATTTGCGCGTAGTCGCTGGGCTGGGCGGGCATGGGCGCGGGATACTCGCAGCGGTCGCCGTTCCATAGCTCGATGGGACGTTCCGCGTTGCCCCGGAGCAGAATCGACCCGGTGGAACCCTGGATTTCGCGGGCCGGCATGCTCCGGTCCGCGCCCCAGCCGTTTTGGATGGAGGTGATTGCGCCGTTTTCGTGGCGCAGCAGCGCCAGGGCGGTGTCTTCCACCTCGAAGTCGCGGGCAAAGGTGCCCACCGCGCCAAAGACCTCCCGCACCTCGGACTGCATCACGTAGCGCGCCAGGTAGATGCTGTGGTAGCCGTTGTCCAGCAGCGCGCCGCCGCCGCCGCGTCCGGCTTCGGCCCGCCAGGCCGGGTCGTAGGCCGCGGTGCCCAAATAGTGATAGTTGCCAAAGCCTTCGTAGCGCACCAGGTAGGGAGAGCCAATGGCGCCGCCGTGCACCAGTTCCAGAATGCGGGCGGGCACGGGCTGGCGCGAGTAGTTGTGGATCAGCGAGAAGACGATGCCGGCCTGCTCGACGGCGGCGATCATCTCCAGCGCCTCGTCTTCACGGGCGGCGATGGGCTTTTCCAGCAGGATGTTGTGTCCGGCCGCGGCCGCGGCGAGCGTGGCCGGATGGTGCAGGTGGTGCGGCAGACAGATGTCCACGAAGTCCAGGTCGTCACGGGCGAGCAGGTCGCGATAGTCGTCGTAGCGCGCCGCGTCCGGAATCTGAAACCGGTCGCCCAACAGGCCGCGCCGCTCCGCCGCCGGATCCGCTACCGCGGCGACGCTGATGCGGTCCGCTAGTTCGCCGTAGCCGCTCTGGTGCCCTCTGGCGGCAATCTGGCCGCAGCCGATGATGCCAACACGTTTCATGGTTCAATGTCCTTCAGTTTGTCCCCGGCTTTGCTTAGCATAGAGTATCTTCTCGCTCACTGGTAGCGTCGCACTAATCGCGCGTGCTTGTCTCCACGGTTCTTGGCCAACCCGCTCGCTTCCTGACCGACCCGTAGCGCGGGGGCTTGTCCCCCGCCTCTTTGGGGCTGGGGGATGGCATTGCGCCCTGCTTCTGCAACATCTGATCCAGTGAGCTTAGAGAGGAGTTGTTTGTCCCCCTGCATCTCTTCCTACCCGTAGCGCGGGGGCTCGTCCCCCGCCTCTTAGGGGCTGGGGAGCGGCATTGCGCCCTGCTCCTGCAACATCAGATCCAGTGAGCTTAGAGAGGAGTTGTTTGTCCCCCTGCATCTCTTCCAACCCGTAGCGCGGGGGCTTGTCCCCCGCCTCTTAGCCGCAGGGAGACCACATTTCACCCTACTCTTCCAACGTCAGTACCAGTGAGTGTGAGAACGAATCGCTTGTTCCCTCGCAACTTGGCCAACCCGTAGCGCGGGGGCTCGTCCCCCGCCTCTTAGCCGCAGGGAAACCACATTTTACCTTAGTCTTCCAACGTCAGCTCCAGTGAGCCGGAGAATGGATAGTCTTGCCACTTCCGCACCATTCCTTTTCGAACTGGGTTGTTGAGTACGTATCGCACTACTTCCTCAAGACTCTCTTCTTTCCGCAAGAAGTGGTCCCAAAAACTCACTTGCCAGATGCGACCGGTCACCCCTTGCTTCCAAACGGCGCGCTGCGCGACATTCTTAAATTGGCCAGTGAAGTCTATGATATCGCAAGTCGGAGACGGTCCGATAACCAGGTGGGCGTGATCAGGCATCAGGCAGTAGCCGTAAACTGGCACGCCGGTCTTTTGAGCATGTGCGTGCAACACGTGCCTCGCCGCATGCGCCGCGCCTGGGTCTGCAAAGATCGCGCGCCGTGCTCGCGTACCAGCAGTCACCGAGCATATCGCGCCCAATTGGCCATAGAGCTTGCGGTCTAGGCGAATGCGCCTGTGGTAGCGTTGATGCGTGTTGGTTTTTGTAGCCATGTCGTTCCCGTTCTTGCAGGCTTGCGGGGGGCGAGCTCCCGCGCTACGGTGCGTCGGCCAGACGGCGGAGGACGAGCCCCCGCGCTACGGTGCGTCGGCCAGACGGCGGGGGACGAGCCCCAATGCTGTCGCATTAACCGCTGAAGCGGAGTGCGCGGGGCAAGGAAGCGGCAAGCGTGCGCAGCCAGGAGACGCGAGTGCTGCTAGCTGGACGTAGTTCCTCCAAGAGCTGTGCGAGCACGGCCACGATGCTGGCGACCACCAAGGTGAGCCAGACGGCGGCACGGCTGTATCCAATGGGGCGGATTGCGCCCAACACATGCTTCAGCCAGCGAAAGAACAACTCGATCTGCCAGCGTTTGCGGTAGAGCCACACCACCTCTGGAGCGCTCAGGTCGTGACGGTCGGTGATGAAGTGGTGCGTTTTCCCCTGCGCCGTGCGGCTGACCACCAGGCGCATCTCTGCTAAGACCGCGCCGTTGCGGTTGTTGGCGCTGCCCAGCACGATCACCGCGTCCCGCACCACCACGTCTCCTGCCGGCGTGCGCGCGCCGGTCACGGCACGCTCGCGCACCACGCAGTAGGCAGCCTGCGGGTGCAGGCGCGTCACGAAGTGCACACCTGCCTCCCGCATCTGCGCAAAGACCCGATGCGCGTAGTAGCCCAAGTCTAGCAAGAGCGTCCAGCCCTGCCACCGCGCCAGATCCCAACGCTTGAACGCCGTCACGTCATTCGCGTCCGCCAACGTCACCTGTAACCGCGTCGGCACCTGTGTGTCCACGGCATATGCCATCTGCAGCCGTACTCCCGCCTCATGTCCTTGGTGCACGCTCCACGGACTACACGCCGCGCTCAGCGCCAGAAAACTGCCGTCCACCGCCACCACCCGCCGTACGTGCGCCGGCCCACGTGCTTGCACCTGCCGCGCCAACACCTCCCACGCCGCCGTAAAACACGCCAACGGCCGCGTCTGGGATGAACGTGCCAACTGACTGTAACTTATGCCCGACGCTAAACCCAACCGCCGTCGCCACACCACATCACCCATCTGCAGCCCATGGCTTTGCCGCAGGCTCCCACTCCCACTCAGCACGTGTCCAAGCAGCATCCCCACATGCGCTCGCACCGAAAAATGCTTGCGATAGCGATCCGCTCCCCTCACCCGTGCTGCCGCCGTCAGCGCCGGCTCCAACTCACGCCATAGCCGCCGTCCTACTCCTACCGTCTGTGCTACCATTAGCCAAGGCTCCTTTGTAAGATATATCGCTCATTACCTTACTAAAGTAGCCCCTTCACTTTAATGCGACAACATTGGGGACGAGCCCCCGCGCTACGGTGCAACGGTTTAACCTACTGTTAGGCCGAGTTCTTGCTCCACGTAGGCTTTGTTGGTGGCGGCGCTGGCCTGGGGGGTGGAGCGGGAGCGGTCGAGTTCGATCATGAGCCAGCCGGTGTAGCCGCTGGCCTGGAGCGCCTGGACGCACTCCTTCACCCGCACCACGCCGCTGCCGAGTTCCACGAAGTCGGGCAGGATGGCGGTGGCGGCGTCCGCGCCCTGGGCCGGGGCCGCCTGGGAGTCGGCAAACGCCTGGGGGTCCCAATCTTTCAGATGGACGTACTTCACCCGCTCGGCGTAGGCGCGCACCACCGCCAGTTCGTCGCCGCCGCCTTTGCGCAGGTGCGCCGTGTCCGGGCAGAGGAAGACGTAGCGCGGGTCGGTGTAGTCCATCATGAAGGCGATTTCTTCTTCGGTCTCCACCGTGGTGGCGTAGTGGGGGTGGTAGCAGGCCAGCACGCCGTAGTCCAGGCAGCGGCGGCCGATTTCGTTCATGCAGTGCGCCTGGTTACGGAGGTCGTCGGGCGTCGGGCCGCCCGGCGCGCGCGAACCGCCGCCCAGCACCAGACGGTCCGCGCCGTGGGCGTGCAGGAACTTGGCAAAGCCGACGTTGCGTTCGATCATTTCGTCCATGCGGTGGGCCTCGTTCATGGGGCCGCCGCCGTAGACGGTGACAAGCCGCAACCCCCGCTGGGCGATGAGGTCCTGGAATTCGCTGACCTTGTCGCCGTAGGTGTCCACCACCGCGGCAAAGGTCTCGAACCCGGTAAAGCCCAGCGCGGCAACCTCGTCCAGCGCCTGTTCGAAACCCTCCATGCCCCACGTGATCGTATGATAGCCAACGCGAATGTCCGCCACGGTTGTTTCTCCCCTCGTTTGTTTGCGGTCTGAGCGATAATGCATCCGCGTAGGGGCGGTTCGCGAACCGCCCCTACCAAGCGGCGAACCGCCCCTACCAGGCAGCGAACCGCCCCTATCAGGTGTTCGATGAGAACTATGCACCATTATAGTAGCAGCGGACGTGTGTGGTAACGTCCGGCAGCGTAATGCAGACAGTGGCGGAGAAAGGCGGGGCGCGCCGTCATTCGTAGGTTGTAATGGCCGGGCAAGTAACAGTACAACGGCGTAGGGGCGGTTCGCGAACCGCCCCTACCAAGTAGCGAACCGCCCCTACCAAGTAGCGAACCGCCCCTACCAAGTAGCGAACCGCCCCTACCAAGTAGCGAACCGCCCCTACCAGTTCGCTACCGTGAAGGCTTGCTCCACGCTATACGCCGCTTCCAGCTTTGCGCGGAAGGGTTCCTGGGGGCGGGAGACGGCGGCGCTTTGGTGGGCGTGGTTGTGGAGGTTGTGCTCCACGAGCAGGCCGCGCAGGCGGGCGATGACGCCGGCGTGCTCGCGGCTGTGGGCCAGGTTGCGGATTTCGTTGGGATCGGTTTCCAGGTCGTAGAGTTCGCTCTCGCCGGTGGCGTAGTGGGCGTACTTGAAGCGCGCGTCCCGCACCATCTGGCTGCCCATGTTCTCGCTGAAGACCGTTTCGCGGTGGGGGAGCAACGGCGCGGTGAGGAGCGGTTCCAGGCTCTTGCCTTGCAGGGTGTCCGGCGGCGCCAGGCCGCAGGCGGTGTAGAAGAGCGGCACGTAATCCAGGGAACTCACCAGCGCCGCGCAACGCGCCCCGGCGGCAACGCCCGGCCCGCGCATGAGCAGGGGCACGTGGGCCATAGACTCGTAGTAGAAGCCCTTGTAGGGCAGGCCGTGGTCGCCGAGGGCGTCGCCGTGGTCGGCGGTGTAGATGATAAGCGTCTCATCCAGCGCGCCGTTGGCCTCCAGCGCGGCCAGCATCTTGCCGACGCCCTCGTCGATCAGGCTGATGTTGGCGTAGTAGTGGGCGCGCCACGCGCGGTGCTGCTCCGGCGCGGCCTCGGCGGGGTTCATGCGGTACATGGAGTTCTTGACGTTTTCTTTGCCGGCCATCCGTTGGGCCTTTGGCTTGTCCGCCAGTTCCGCCCGCGAGCCGACGGGCGCGGGAATGGGCGCATCGTAGTACATATCGGCCATCTCTGCCGGGGGATCGTACGGGTCGTGGGGCCCGGCAAAGCTCACCCAAACGGCGAACGGCTCGTTGCCATTGCGCGCCAGCCAGTCGGCGGCCTGGTCGCCAATGAAGCCGTCCACGTGGAAGCGCTTGGGAAGCGGGGTGACGGAGGCGTTCAGGGTGTCGAAGTAGCCGGGATTCTGGGTGGGATGCGCGCGTTGGTGGCCGTGGGCGCGCAGGAACTTGCTGAAGTCGTCGGGCAGGTACGTGTGCCGCTTGTCCTCCGCGCTGATACGTTCCTGGAAACCGTTGCGCGCGTCCCAGGGAAAGAAGTGCATCTTGCCGATGGCGGCGGTGTTGTAGCCCGCGCCGGTCAGTTCTTCGGGCCAGGTTGGAATCTTGCCTTCGTCCAGCCAGTGCGCATTGCCGAGCACGCCGGTGGCGGACGGCCACTGCCCGCCCAGCAAGGCGGCGCGGGTGGGCACGCACAACGGCGCGGGCACGTAGCAACGCTCGAAGACCATGCCCTCCCGCGCCAGGCGGTCGAGATGGGGCGTCCGCAGGAAGTCCAGACCGTAGCAGGGCAGGCTGTCCCAACGCTGCTGGTCGGCGGTGATGAAGAGAAGGTTCATGATTGCGCCTCGCTGCTGTGCCGGTTCTGCAATGGGTTTTCGCACAAGGGCCGTGCGAGAATCGTCTCGCGGTAGGGGCGCGACACGTCGTGCCTTCCGTGCGTTGGCGTACGTCTCGCGCGTCCTATCGCGGCGGAGACATGACATGTCGTGCCGCCACGCCTGTCGTACGTCCTGCTCATCCTATCGCGGCGGAGACACGACATGTCGTGCCGCCACACCTGTCGTACGTCTCGCGCGTCCTATCGCGGTAGGGGCACGACATGTCGTGCCGCCACGCCTGTCGTGCCCCTACCGGCGTCACGCGCTCACCGTTTAGATTATCATAGAGATGCGTTCCCGCCCTGGCGCGGACGAGAGCGGGGCGCGCACGATACCCGCATAGGGTAACAGAGGAAGAAGGCCGTGGCTGCGGACACAGCGGACGCGCTCCTGGAGATCGCGAACGTCGGCAAGTCGTTTGGGGGCTTGCAGGCGGTGCAAAACTGCTCGCTGCGGGTGCGGCGCGGCACGATCACGGGCCTGATCGGGCCGAACGGCGCCGGCAAGACGACGCTGTTCAACCTGATTTCCGGCTTCTACGCGCCGGACGCGGGCCGCATCGTCTTCCAGGGACGGCGCATCGACGGGCTGCCGCCGCACCGGGTCTTTCGCCACGGCCTCTGCCGCACGTTCCAGGTTCCCAAAGAACTCAAGCAGATGACCGTGCTGGAGAACCTGATGCTGGTACCCGGGGGCCAAGCCGGCGAGGTGCTGGGGGCGGCGTGGCTGCTGCCGTGGCGCGTGCGCCGGCAGGAACGGGAAGCCTACGATAAGGCGCTGGACGTGCTGGAGTTCGTGAGCCTGGCGCATCTGCGCGCCGAATACGCCGCCAATCTCTCCACCGGCCAGAAGAAACTGCTGGAACTGGCCCGCGCCATGATGACGGACCCGCAACTCATCATGCTGGATGAACCCGGCGCCGGCGTGAATCCCACCCTGCTGCGCAGCCTGATGGCGCAGATCGAGCGGCTGGTGGCCGAACGGGGCATCACCGTGCTGCTCATCGAGCACAACATGGCGGTGGTGATGGGCCTCTGCGACCCGGTAATCGTGATGAGCAACGGCGAAAAGCTGGCCGAGGGCACGCCGGCGGAAATCCAGCGGAACGAGCAGGTGCTCGCCGCCTACCTGGGAGGCCAGAACCGGTGAATCTGCTCGCGGCTTCCGGCATCGTCTCCGGCTACGGCGAGATCGAAATCCTGCACGGCGTTTCGCTGAACGTCGGCGCGGGTGAAGTGGTGGCCATCATCGGGCCCAACGGCTGCGGCAAGTCCACGCTGATGAAGACGATCTTCGGCCTGCTGGAGCCCACCCAGGGCACGGTCGCGTTTCAGGAGACGGACATCACCGGCATGCCGCCGCATGAAGTGGTCTGCCAGGGCTTGAGCTACGTGCCCCAGGCGGACAATACGTTCCTGAGCCTGACGGTGGAGGAGAACCTGGCGATGGGCGCTTTTCTGCGCAGGGACGGCTACGCGCGGCAGGCGGAAATGGTCTACGACCTCTTTCCCGATCTCACGGAACGCCGCCACACGAAAGTCGCGGCGCTGAGCGGCGGCCAGCGGCAGATGGTGGCAATGGCGCGGGCGCTGATGCTGGAACCGCGACTGCTGCTGCTGGACGAACCGACGGCGGGCCTGGCGCCGGTCTTCGTGGAAACGGTATTCCGGCAGATCGCCCACGTGAACGCCCAGGGCATCGCCGTGCTGATGGTGGAGCAGAACGCGCGCATGGCGCTGGAGCATTCCCAACGCGGCTACGTGCTGGCCAGCGGCGAGAACCGCTTCACCGACGCCAGCGCCGCGCTGCTGGAGAACGAGGAAGTGGCGCGGCTCTACCTGGGAGGGGCGGCATGATCGCGCTGGTGGTGGACGGCATCATCCTGGGCAGCATCCTCTCGCTGGGGGCGGTGAGCCTGACGCTGGTGTACGGCATCGTGCGCTTTGCCAACTTCGCCCACGGCGACCTGATGGCTATCGGCGCGTACGTGGCGTTCTTCATGGTGAACACGGTCTTTGCCGCGCTGGGCATTGCCGGCGGCACGTTCGGGCCGCTCTCGTTCGGGTGGCCGCTGGCGCTGGCGCTGCCGGTCGCCATGCTGGCCGCGGCGGGCGTGGCCGTGAGCGTGGACCGCATCGTGTTCCGTCCCATGCGGCGGCGCCGGTACGCGCCGGTGATGTTCGTCATCGGTTCGTTGGCGGTGGCGTTTGCGCTGCGGGCGCTGCTCTTCATCATCTGGGGGCCGGAATTCCACTTCTATACCCAGGCGCTGCGGCCGGCGCTGCAACTGCCGTTCGAGATTCGCATTAAGCCCGACCAGATCTTCATCCTGTGCGCCTGCCTGGCCATGGTGGCGGGTCTGTACCTCTTCTTGCGGCGTTCGCGCATCGGCAAGGCGCTGCGGGCCACGGCGGACAACCCGGACCTGGCGCGGATCAGCGGCATCGATACGGAGCGCATGATGCTGTGGACCTGGGGCATCGGGGCGGCAATGGCGGCTACCGCGGGCATCCTGCTGGGCGTCGATTCGCAACTGCGGCCGGAGATGGGCTGGAACTTGCTGCTGCCGCTCTTTGCCGCGGCCATTCTCGGCGGCATCGGCAATCCCTACGGCGCGTTGATCGGCGGCATGGTGATCGGCATCGCGCAACAGGTGTCCACGGCTTTCATCCTACCCACCTACAAGCCGGCCGTGGCGTTCATCATCCTGATCTTGGTGCTGCTGATCCGGCCGCAGGGGATCTTGGGCAGCGAGCAGCGGAGGTTCTAGGTTGAGATAGCTTTGGAAGCGCCGCGCCGTCAAAGCCATACGCAGCGAGGACGCATACTTCGATTGGTATGGGACTGGGGAGTCTACACACGTTGTTGGACAAAAGCGAAGGCCCGCGCCTGGCGGTAGCCAACGCGGGCACAAGAGGCCATTCTAAGGACGCTGCGGGGTGCGCGTCTTAGAACCTGTTTACTATCTGCTTATGAGGGAGTTAGCAAAGCCGATAAAGACCGTTCGTGCTGAGCCTGTCGAAGCATGAACGGCTATATGCAACCTTGCGGTGGTTCCGTTCACCCTTCGACGCGGCTCAGGGCGAACGTTCCTCGTGCAGACAGAAAGATCGTAAACAGGCTCTTAGGGCAGGCTAGCTGCCGAGAAATATTCTATACGCAATGAAACCGATGTTGCCGACCGCAGTCAGCGCTCCTAAGATGACTACCAGAATCGCATACTTCGCTTTCGCGATTTCCGCTTCTACTCTGGCAAGATCCTCGCGCGTGGCCAGAGCCTTGACAAGCTCTTCAACTCTGGACTCTAGCTTGAGCTCCCTGTCTCGAGCGTCATCGAACCGTCCCAGATCATAGCCGGCCGGTCGGCGATCTCCATTACGATCAGTCACTACTTTCTCTGCCCTTTGCTAGCCAATCCCAAAGACTTGAGGAGTGGTATCCGTAGTACGAGCCGTTTAGCTTGAAGATCACACCGGTTGTTGGGTCTTCTCCTTCGCCGGCGAGGTCGAAGAAGGAACTCAAGTCCTTGGTGTTTTCGATGGAGGTTCGCACCAGTAGAAGGCGATCCGACAAGGTAAACACCTCGTTGGAAAAGGCAACCTCCACTCTCTTTTTGACGCCCGGCTCAATGGGCTCCTGAAATGTGATCAGAAACAGATTCATGGGACCGTTCACTCACTTTGCTTAGGGGGTGCGCGCCACAACTCTTCAATCATACTGAATTCAGTTTTCCCACAGCCCCAAAGCCTCTCGCGTGTTACAATTCTAACGTCAGCATACCACAGAACTACACGTTTATCTCAGAAAGCGCATGCATAGCGCGTTGCGAATTCTGCATGCGCGTGTATGCTCGTGATACGTGCAGTTGGTGTATATCGACCTAGTGTCTATTGACGCGGCGCGCCGGGAGCGCAAACGGAAACATGGCACTCGAGACCATTCTGAGTTCCGGCATTCTGAACTATCTGATCGGGTTTCTGATCGTCGCCAGCGTCTACGCCCTGTTGACGATGGGGCTGAACGTGCACTTTGGCGACACGGGCCTGATCAATTTCGGCGTGGCCGGGTTCTTCGCCATTGGCGCGTACACGGCGGCGCTGGTCACCAAGCCGCTGCCCACCGGCGAACTGGCCCGCTACACGCAGCAGGCGTTCGGCCTGGAGCAGCCGTTTCTGGTGGGCGTGATTGCCGCCGCGCTGGTCTGCGGCGTGGTGGCCGTGCTCATCGGCATTCCCACCCTGCGCCTGCGCGAGGACTATCTGGCAATCGCCACCATCGGCATCGCGGAGAGCATCCGGCTGGCCTTGAACAACGAGCAGTGGCTGGCCAACGGCTCTAAGGGGCTGGTGGGCATCCCGCGACCGCTCTACGACCTCGTGCCGCCGGCGTACTACAACTTCGTCTACCTGGGCATCGTGGCGCTCGTGCTGCTGGTGGTGGCGGTGCTGCTGGAGCGGATGATCCGGTCGCCGTGGGGGCGGGTGCTGCGGGCGATCCGGGAGGACGAGGTGGTGGCCGCGGCCTACGGCAAGAACGTGTTCGGTTTCAAGCTCCAGGCGCTGGCGCTGGGCGCGATGGTGATGGGCGTCGGCGGCGCGCTCTACGCCCACAACGCCGGCGCCATCAGCCCCAGCGTCTTCGATCCGCTGCACGGCACGTTCATCATCTGGGTGATGCTGATCCTGGGCGGCAGCGGCAACACGAAAGGCGTGATCCTGGGCGCGTTCGCCTTCTGGGCGATCTGGGCGGGGACGCAGTTTGCCACCGACGCGCTGGTGCCGGCCGACTTGAGCGCCCGCGCGCCTTACTTCCGCTTCCTGCTCATGGCGGCGCTGCTGGTGCTGATGCTGCTCTTCCGCCCCAAAGGCATCCTGGGCGAGGAGCGTTTCGTCTCCAAATTGCGCCCGCAGTAACGCGACGGCGGGAGATGCGCGTGTTCAAAGGGCGATGGAGGGCGCGGCGCTCTGTTATAATGGCAATCTGGTAGGCGCGCGCCCGCGCGAAGCAAGAAGAAACCGTGGGCGCGGAAACGTCCCATTAAGACTTTGGCACAACTCCGCCATTCCGGCGATAGCCGGAATCCAGAGCGCTCTTACAACTACAAACAGCATGGTTTCAACCCGTTCCACCCCCATCCCAACCTTCCCCCTCGAGGGGGAAGGGGTTATGCAAGGGTCTCCTAGTGAAAGGGAAAGGCCGTGAGAACACTGTCGCGTTTGGCGAGCGTCTTCCTGGCGCTCGCGCTGGCGGCCGCGTCGCTGGGGACGCTGTCGGCCCATAGCGGCGACGACCCCGCGTTCGATGACGTTGTCTGGGTCACGTTCACCCGCATTGACGATTTGGAGGCGGTGCATCCTGAAGATGTAGTGAAGTACTCGGTCGTCGTCGAGCGGATTGGACTGCATGCCGTTCACAACGCCGCGGTAATCGACCCTACCAATAACGCCGACTTGCTCTTCAACCTGCATGATGGGCAGCCATACAAGATAATCGAGGTGGGGTACCGGGTCCAGCCTTCCGATCTGGGCGATGCCGTCAGGCGGACCGTTCCCCTTAAGTGGAGAGTCAATCTCACACCGGTGGATGGTGTTGGCACCGATGGTAATCCAACCGGCGTCAGTCACACAGCCGTCGATAAGACTTTCACGATAAACCTGTACGTGACGAAGCGGCCCCCTCCGGACGCGAGCACACCGGAAGTCGGTCTGGACTTCTCCGGATCTTCCGCGCCCGCCAAGATCGCCGGGGGCGAGACGGTTGCCTTCAAGCTGACGGTATCCACGGGCAAGTACATTCTTGCGGATAACGCTGAAACCCCCGGCGAAAACGCCACGCCGACTCCTACACCGGGTAAACCCCTGACTATCAGCAAGCAGTTGTATGACGCTGACGGCGCCAAGGTTGGCAATACGCTTCCGGTAGCCGTGTTCAAGATTCCAATGCTCCAGACCGAGGCGGTAAGCGAAGAACTGGCGTCTTCGCAGCAGGAGTATAAGTTGCTTGTGTCGGAGGCCGATGCGATCAACGATGGCGGGAAACTGGTGTTCACCTATTTGCTCACGATTAACGAGTCCAACCTCTTCACCTTTGTGAACGATAGCTATTACGCCAACGACATCAGTAAGGACTCCAATATTTGGATGGTCGACGGCACCGAGTACTCCGAACAGAAGGTGGTCGACCTGGAAGGGGAAGTGCTGACGATTGTCAAGGAGGTTGAGCCGGCGCCGACGCCCGTGCCGCCCATCGGCCAGAACGACGCGGTGACGGTGACGCGCGGCCCCGGGGACCGCATCGACCTTGCATTGGCGGACGGCTCGATGGCCTACCTGCGCCACGGCTGGGTCGCCGCCGACGGCGCGGCACGCTCTTACAACGCGCGCGGCTACATCCGCGAGGCGGAAAACCAGGGCCGCGGCGGCCAGACCTACGCGGTGGTGGAGCGCCGGTCCGACGGCAAGATCGTGCGCGTCTGGATCTCGCCCGACAGCCCCTACCTCAGTCTCATCGACTGGAGGGCCGTGATACCCAATTACACGTTCGCGACCGCGGTGGTGGAGGCCATTCCGTTGGATGAGACGTCGCCCGCGGCTAACCAACTGGCGCGCTACAGCGGCGATGAGCGCATCTTCGTGTTCTTCGGCGGCGCATGGCGCTGGATTCCCGATATCATGACGTTCCAGTACCATAAGTTCTACTGGTGCGATGTGACGTCGGCGGACGCGGGGTTCTTCGACCGCGTGTCGGCGGGCGACGCGCTGCCGCGCAGCGGCACGCAGGACGTCCCGGACTACCCGGTGTGCCATAACCTGTAAAGGTAACCTGTAAAGGCGCGGCAACCAGCCGCGAAACGCAATTGAAAAAGGTGTAGGGGCACGACATGTCGTGCCCCTACACCTTTTCTAATTGCCCCTGCACCTCTGCCAATAACCCCTACACCTTTTCTAATTGCACACACCGGGTGATGGATGCCCGCGGTTCGCTTTCCCTAGGGAGTGCAGCCGGAGCCGCCGCGGATGTTGAGGTAGATGCTGGTGTTCAGGGGGACGGGTGTGCCGGGCTCCGGGTTCTGGCTGGCGATGGTGCCGCACTTGCCGGGATCGTTGGTCAGTTCGATACCTTTGACGCCCCGCAGGCCGCTGCCGGCCAACTCCTGCTGGGCGAACGCAAAGTACTTGTTGCGCACGTCCGGCACGGGTATCCGATCCACGCCGGTGCTGACGATGATGCGCACGGTGCTCTCCGCTTCCACCTGCGTGCCGGCCGGCGGCTCCTGGGCCACCACGATGCCGGCCGCCACCGTGTCGTTGGGCTGCTCCAACTCCTCGATGGTGACGCTGAGCAACCCCAACTGCTCGCGGGCGTTATCCACCGTCATGCCGACCACGTCGGGCATGGTGGGATTTTCCGGGCCTTTGCTGATGCGGATGATGACGGTTGAGCCAACCTGCACGACGGTATTCGCCTCCGGCGCATGGCTGACAACCAGGCCGCGAGCCACTGTGTCGTCGAAGACTTCCTCGATTTCGGCTATGAGTTGATGTTGCTTGAGCGATTCGACCGCGCGCTCCTGGCCGGACTGGAGGAGGTTGGGCACGAACGTGGTGCGGGCGGTTGACGCCGGCGCGGCCTGGCCGTTGGACGCCGGCGCGGGCGTGGAGGGTTGCGGCCGGCTGACGCCCGGCGTCGGGGTGGAGTCGGCAACGGCGGCGATGGTCAGGGTTGGAGTGGCGGAATCGGAAAGAAGCGGGAGATCGTCCACCAGCGCGCCCAGGTCGGGCACCAGGCGAAAACTGAGCCACAAGGCGGCAATGACGGCCAGGAAGATCAGCGGTATGCCCCAGCGGGCGTCCGGCCCCGGGGTGTTTCCACCCGGGGCGCCGCCAGGTCCGGGGCGCGAAACTCCTCGATTGTCCGGCAACTCTCGCTCGGTCATGGCACCTCGCCGCCGCTTCCTGCGAACTGTCTACGCCGCCGTTCCTGTGGAGACCCTTGCAAGACTCCGTCATTCCGGCGGAAGCCCTCCCCCGCGCGGGGGACGCAGAATCCAGGGTGCTTTTGCAACTGAAGATAGCATGATGTCAATTCACTTCACCCCCATCCCAACCTTCCCCCTCGATGGGGAAGGGGTTATGCAAAGGTCTTCTGTGGGTGTCAAGCGACTCGTTGAAAGAACGCGCGGGGCCTCTAGCCCGCGGACGCGAGCACCTGTTCGCGCAATTCTTCCAGGCGGAGGGAGAGCACCTGGGACACGCCTTCCTCTACCATGCTAACACCAAAGAGCGCGTCCGCCATCTCCATAGTGCCACGATTGTGCGTGATTACCAAGAATTGGGTGCGGCTGCCGTAGTCGCGGAGCAGGCGGCAGAAGCGGACGGTGTTGGTCTCATCCAGCATCGCGTCCGCCTCGTCCAGCACGCAGAGCGGCGCGGCGCGGGCGCTGAGCAGGGCAAAGAGCAGGGCCAGCGCCACCAGGGCGCGTTCGCCGCCGGAGAGGAGGGAGAGCGCCTGCCGCCGCTTGCCCGGGAGGCGCACGGTAATCTCGATGCCGGTTTCGGCGGGATTATGGGGATCCGTCAGGCTCAATGCGGCGTCGCCGCCGGCGAAGAGCGTTTGGACCATGGCGGAGAAGTCCGCCGCCACCTGCTGGAAGGTGGCCGTGAAGTCGGCGCGAATCGCGCGGCGCAGTTGGCGCTTGACTTCGTCCAGGTCGCGCTCGGCGGCTTCCAGATCCGCGGTCTGCTCGCGGAGGAAGGTGGCGCGTTCCCGCAGCAGGCCGAACTCTTCCACGGCCAGTGGATTCACCGGGCCGATGCGGCGCAAGCGGTTGCGCAGGGACGCGACGCGGCGTTGCAGGGCTTCCACGGGCTCGGCGGACGGCTTGGGCAGCGGCTCGGCGTCCGGCTCGTCGCTCAGCCAGCGCACCACCGTATCCTCGCGCCGCTGCCGCGCGCCGGCCAGGGCCTGCTCGGCCAGGTCGCAGTCCCGTTCGCGGGCGGCCAGGCGCCCTTCCAAATTGGCGCCGGCCCGGGCGCACGCGGCCAGCCGCGCGCGCGACCGCTCCAGCAGGTCCTGCTGCCGCTTGCTCTCCGCGGCGGCTTCTTCCACGTGCGCGGCGGTTTGTGCGGCGGCATCCGCGCCGTCCGCCAGTTCGCTTTGCAGCGCGCGCAGCGTCTCTTCCCGTTCGGCGCGGGTGTGCGCGAGTTGGGCGCGCTCGCGCTCCAGCCCGCGCCGCTCGGCGCGCGCCTGGGCGATGGTGCGCGTCAGGTGCTCCTTGCGTTGCTGCTGGACGGCAAGCTGGGTCTGCAAGGCGCTCACGGCGGCGCGGCGCGCCTCTACCTCCTGTTGCAGGGCATTGCCGGCGCGCTCGCGTTCGCCGATTTCCCGCGCCAGGCGCTCCCTGGCGGCCACGGCCAGCGGCGCTTCACGCTCGCGGGCGGCGATGGTGTCTTCCAGTTCCTCACGCTGGGCGCGGGCTTCCTCTTCCACCTGCTCCCACCAGGCGCGCTGGCGGGTCGATTCGTCATGTTCGTGCGTGTGCCGCTGCAAGGCGCCGGCGGCGGCGCGGGCCGCGTCGAGGCGCTGGGTGTGCGCGCGGGCGGCGGCGCGGGCCTCTTCGCGTGCCTGGGTCTGCCGGACGCGCAGCGCGGCCTCTTGTTCCTCCAGTTCCTCGCAGCGGCGGCGGACGTCGTCCAGGCGGGCGGTGAGGCGCGTATACTGGGCGTGCTGTTGGCCGCGTTGCGCGGCGGCTGAGGCGTAGCGAAAGACGCCGCCGCCGTAGACCACGCCGTCCACGCTTACGATCAACGGCCAGGGATGGCGGGCGGCCACCGCGAGCATGGCGTCCACGTCTTCCACCACCAGAATTGCGCGCAGCGCCGGCTCCAAGGCCGCGCTCTCCGGCGGCAGAGGCGCCAGGTCGGCGGCGTGTCCGAGCACGCCGGGGAGCGCGGGAACGGCGGGCGTGGCCGCGGCCAAGAGGTCGGCGGCCAGCACGGTGGCGTTGGCGGCGGCATTGCTCACCGCGTGCGCCACCAGTTTCGCCGCGTCCCGCCGGTTGGCGGTGAGGAACGCCTCGCTGGGCAGCGCCGCCGCCAGCGCGGTGGCGACGTTCTCCGGCAGGTCAACTCCGGCGAGGGTGGGCAGCAAGGGCACGCCAGCCCGGGCCGCCACCGCCTCCGGCTCGGATTCCTCGCCGGCGGACGCGCCCGCCAGCAGCGCGCGCAACGCGGCGGCGCGGCCTTCCAGATCGGCGCGTTGGCGCAGCGGCGCTTGGCGCTCGCTTTCCAGGCCGCGCACCGCTTGTTCCACTTCGGCCAGCGTCGCGTCGGCGGCTTCGCGGGCGGCATGGGCCGCATCCGCCTGGGTTTGGAGCGTGTCCGCCCGTTCCCGCAGGGTCGTCAGGGCGGCGGCGCGGTCGCGTTGCTGTTTGCGGACGAGTTGCAGTTGTTCCGCCGCTTCCGCGGCGCGTGTCAGCGCCGCTTCGCGCTGGCGCTTCGCGTCGTCGATGACGGCGTTCAGGCTGCTCAGCCGGGTGGTAACGGCCACGCCTTCCCGCCGCAGTTCCTGGAGGGCCGCTTCCGTCTGCCGGCGCGCGTGCTCGTGGCTGGCGATGGCGTCCTTCGCCGCTTGCCACTCCGCTTGGTTCCCGCTGAGGGTCTCGGTGGTTTCCGCCAGGGCGGCTTCCTGTTGCGGCAGGCGCGCGGCGGCGGCGGCCTGGCGCTCCGCCAGTTCCGCTTCGCGGGCGGCGGCGTCTTCCACGTTGCGCTGCAGGTGGGTCTGGCGCTCCTGCCGCACGGCCTGGCGCTGCGCCAGGTCGCGTTGGCGGTTGCGCAGGCCCGCCAGGCGCGCCCCGGCGCGGTGCAGGGACTGCTCGTGTTCGCGGGATTCCTGTTCCAGACGCTGGCGCTCGCGCGCGTGGCCGGCGATCTGCGCGGCCAGGTCGTCCTGGGCCGCTTGCGCCTTTTCCAAAGCGCTCGCCGCCTCCGCTTCTTCAGCCACCAGGTTTGCCAATTGCGCCGCGTACCAATCGTGCAGGGCCTGAGAGAGTTCTTGCTGGAGCGCATCCGCTTTTTGGGCTTCTTTGGCCTGGGTTTCCAGGGTGGCCAGGCGGGGTTCCAGCTCCAGCAGGATGTCGCGCACGCGGTTCATGTTGTCGTGCACGCGCCGGAGTTTGTTCTCCGCCTCGTGTTCTTGCATGTAGAGCGCGCGCACGCCGGCGGCTTCTTCCAGGAGGCTGCGGCGCTCCTCCGGCCGTTGCGCCAGCACCTGGTCCACCAGCCCTTGCCCGATCATCAGGCCGTGGCCGATGCCGGCTTCCGCCAGGAGTTGCTGGATGTCGCGCAGGCGCACGCGATTGCCGTTGAGGAGATACTCGTTCTCGCCGGAACGGTACGCCCGCCGGGCGATGCTGACTTCGGCGCGATCCAGGGGAAAGGCGCCGTCCTCGTTGTCGAACGTGAGCGTGACTTCGGTCATGCCGGCGCGGGCGCGGCGCGGCGTGCCGGCAAAGACCACGTCCTCGCTCTTGCGTCCCCGCAGGGCCAGCATGCTCTGTTCGCCCAGGGCCCAGCGGATGGCGTCGGCCAGATTGCTCTTGCCGCTGCCGTTCGGCCCCACGATGGCGCTGATGCCCCGGGGAAAGGCCAACGTGGCGCGGGCGGGAAAAGTCTTGAAGCCGTGGATTTCGAGCTGTGTGAGGTACATAGGCGCTAGGCGGGCGCGGCGTGTTCCGCCGGCAGCGGGCGCTCCGTTTCGATCTGGGCCAAGGCGCGGGCGGCGGCCGCTTGCTCGGCTTTCTGGGTGTTCGTGCCCTCGCCGGTGGCGAGCAGGGTCTTCTGCAGGTAGACGCCGACGACGAAGCGTTTGGCGTGGTCGGCGCCGCTGGCGCGCAGCACCCGATAGGTCGGCGTGAGGTTGCGCTCCGCTTGGAGGCGCTCTTGCAGTTCGGTCTTGGCGTTGCGGTCGGCGGCCGTGCGCAGGATCTGCGCCGCCGCTTCTTCGAGCCGCGGCAGGAGATACTGCCGCACGTGCGCGAAGGAGGTCTCCAGGAAGAGCGCGCCGATCACCGCTTCGAAACTGCTGGCCAGGATGGAGTCGCGCTCGCGCCCATGATTCGCCTCTTCTCCCTTGCCCAGGCGGAGCAGCGGGCCCAGGCCGGCGTCCCGCGCCAGCAGGCACAGACGCTCCTTGCGCACCAGCGCGGCGCGCAGGCGCGAGAGTTCGCCTTCGGTTCTGTGGGGAAAGCGGCGAAAGAGGAACTCGGCGGCGACCGCGCCAATGATGGCGTCGCCGAGAAATTCGAGCCGTTCGTTGCTGTCCAAATTGGAGAGGCCGTGCTCGTGGGCATACGACCGGTGCGTGAGGGCTTGCGTCAGGAGAGGCGAATCCATGCCGGGCACGCCAAGAGCGCGGCGGAGTTCGTCAAGACCGTCGGCAGTATTGTCAACCGGCACGGGGCGCTCCATTCACGTCAGAGTCTCCGTCAGCGGGGGTTTGTAGTGTATCCGGTAGCGCAGGTTTGTAACCTGCGCGTGGAAAACGGGGGCGTGGGATTGGATTGTCTCCGGCGGCGTAGGTCTGTTCAGTATCCGGTAGCGTCGGTTTGTAACCTGCGCGCATGAAACGGTGGCGCGGGATTGGATTGTCTCCGGCGGCGCGGGTTTGTTCTGCATCCGGTAGCGTCGGTTTGTAACCTGCGCGCGCGTTAGGGTTACGCCCGCCTCCGTCATTGCCGCGCAAGCGGCAATCCATCTTCTTCTCGCAAACGCGCCCTACGCCCGGCGGGGGATTGTCTCCAATGCTGTCGCGTTAACGTAGCGCGGGGGCTTGTCCCCCGCCGGAACAAGAAAATGAGAACGGAATGATTTGACCCTACGGAAGACGCAGGTTACGCGCATTTCCCGTGCGAACCTGCGCTACCGGAGAAACGAGCGTAGTTTTCATTCTCATTCCGCCTAATGTGACGACATTAAGGATAAGCCTCCGGGCCACGTTCTACGGTTCTCGCGATGGCGGGGGACAAGCCCCCGCGCTACGCTCTCTCCGGTAGCGTAGGTTTGAAACCTGCGCGCATGTGAGGATCACGTCCTTGCGCGCCCGTTTCTGTCAGCGGCATTGCTGGCGGCACGCCTGCCAGCGCCGCATTAGCCGTCGTTCCGGGTGCAATTGCGGGGGACAAGCCCCCGCGCTACGGCCTGGGTTCCACGCATTGGCGGGGGACAAGCCCCCGCGCTACGGCATTAGATTCCTCGCTGCGCTCGGAATGACAGTCGCGAATACCATGCAAGTCGCGAATGTCATGCGAGTGAGACGAAACGGACAGAGGTGGGCGTGATGCGGAATCATCCTTGCCTATAGCAGCGAGCGGGACTGGCAGCCGTCCACCGGGACGCAGGCGCCGTTCACCCAGGCGGCGCGGGGCGAGGCGAGGAAGGCGACCACGTTGGCCACCTCCGCCACCGTGCCGAAGCGTCCGCCGGGTATCTCGCGCGCCACGAAGTCCGCCATGCCGTCCGGGTCGTCCTGGACGCGCCGGTCCCAGCTACCGCCGGGGAAGCGAATGGAACCGGGCGCGACGCTGTTCACGCGGATGCCTTGGGGCGCGAGTTCACGGGCCAGGCTGGAGGCCAGGCCGATGGCGGCGGCTTTCGTGCTGACGTACACCGGCGGGCCGCCAAGTTCGCGGCCCCAGAGCGAGGAGACGAACACCACGGCGCCGTTCTCCGCCGCGGCCAGGTGGGGCAGCGCGGCGCGGGTCATGCGCACGCCCGCCAGCAGGTTCAAGCCGATGACCTCTTCCCACTCCGCGTCGCTCTGCTGCCCAAACGGCGTGCGATTATTGCCGCCGACGTTGTTCACGAGAATGTTCAGCTTGCCGTACGCCTCGACCGCGGCGCCGACGATTTGCGCCGCCGCGTCCGGTTCGGTCACGTCCCGGGCAAGGGCGCGCACCGCCGCGCCGCCGGCGCGCAGTTCCTCCGCCGTCTCTGCCAGCGTCTCCGCGCCGCGGGCGCAGATGACGAGTTTGCAGCCTTCCTGCGCCAGGGCGGCGGCGATTCCTTTGCCAATGCCGCGGCTGGCGCCGGTGACCAAGGCTACGTGTCCGTCAAGCGCGAGATCCATTGCGCGGGCTGCCCGCTAGCCGGACGTCTGCTGCTCGATGTAGGCTACGGCGTCCTTGATGCTGCGGATCTCCTGGGCCTCTTCGTCCGAGATCTGAATGCTGTACTCATCCTCCAGCGCCATGATGAGTTCGACGAGATCGAGCGAGTCCGCTTCCAAGTCTTCCTGGAAGCGGGTATCCTCCGTAATCTCGGCCGCGTCCGCGCCCAGTTTGTCCGCCACTACCGCCTTTACCTGCTCCAGTGTGTCGCTCATTCCGTGCTCCTCTACACGTTGTACAATCGGAATCCTACAATAGGACGCCAAAGCTCCGTATCAAGTATATTACCACTCGCGCCCATTTAGGAAGTGGCCGCGTCCGCTCACTCCCGCTTGCCCACGGGCAGGCCCAGGCGCGCGCCGCCATACACCAGCCCCACGGCGACGGCGGCCTTGGCAACGTCGATCAACACGAACGGCGCCACGCCGTTGTGGTAGGCCAGCAGCCATGGGCTGAGTTCTTCCTTTACCAGATAGTACCACTGCGCCAGGTGATACCAACCGAGGAGGTAGATGACGGCGATGCCCGCCAACGCCGCTACGATCGACCATCGCGGTCCGAGCCAATGCGCCAGTATGCCGACCAGCGGCGCGGCAACCAGAAAACCCCAGATGAAGCCGCCGGTGGGACCCAGCAACCAGGCGATGCCGGAACCGCCGCCGGAAAAGACCGGCAAGCCGACGATGCCGGCGCCGATATACTCGGCCAGGGCGAGAAACGACATGCGCGGCGAGAGGCTGAGGCCGATGAGCAGGACGGCCAAGACCTGCAAGGTAATAGGCACCGGCGTGAACCACAGATGCATTTCCGCTCGCGCCGACAAGGCGACCAGCGCGGCCGCAAAGGTGGCGACGGCAATTGCCGTGAGCGCGCCGCGGGCGCGGTCGCCGCTGAGTATCGTCTCTCGTGCCGTCATCTAGGCAACTCCTTGTGTGTGTACGTGCGGTGTCGGTGACTTCTCCGGCGGGGGACGAGCCCCCGCGCTACGTGTGTCATTTTGCGGTGTCGGCGATGTTCCTGGCGGGGGACGAACCCCCGCGCTACGTGTGGCATTTTGTATTGTCGGTGTTGACCCCGGCGGGGGACAAGGATACGTAAACGTCATTCCGAGCGCGGCGAGGAATCTAAGGATGTTGATTGAACGGGGCTGTGCTCTAGATTCCTCTCTGCGCTGCGCTCCGTTCGGAATGACACGTTAAGCCGATTCTAGATTGCCTACCCCTGTCAGCCCCTCAGCGGGGGACAAGCCCCCGCGCTACGTGCCGGTTACTGTGTTGTCGGCGATATTCCTAGCGGGGGACGAGCCCCCGCGCTACGCATTGAATGCCTCGCAATGGCGGGGGACAAGCCCCCGCGCTACGGTTCGTTAGTATCGGCGGATTCCGCCTCCAGGGCGATGAGGTCTTGGCCGCTTTGCACCATGTCACCCGATTCTACCAGCAACGCGGCTACCTGGCCGGGCTGTTCGGCGTGCACCTCGTTGAAAACCTTCATGGCCTCTATCAAGGCAACCACCTGGCCGGTCTCGACGCGGTCGCCCACCTGCACGAACGGCTCGGCTTCCGGGCTGGACCGGTCGTAGTAGATGCCGTTCAGGGGCGCGCGGACGGCCGCGCGGCTTGCCTGCGGCTCCGCTGGCGCGCGGGCGGCCTCCGGCGGCGCGCGGCGCACGACCCCCAGGCGGCGGCGGAGAAAGACCGCCGTATCGCCAAAGCGAAGCTCTACCTCGTGCACCGGCGTGTCCCGCACGGCGGCGATGAGGCCGCGCAGGCCGTCCAGCCAGGCGGCGCTCTCTGCGCTCGTTGTTGCGTCGGATTGCCGCGTGGACGCCACCGTATGTGTTTCCTCGTGTTTCTTCTATTTGATTTCGCGGCACTTCGCGCTGAGGTCTCACCCTCACCCTAATGGTGTCGCATTAAGCGCAATGAGAATGAAAACTACACTCGTTGCTCCGGTAGCGCGGGTTCGCACGGGAAGTGCGCGTAACCTGCGTCTGCCGTCGGGTCAATCGATTTCGTTCTCATTTTACTTGTTCAGGCGGGGGACAAGCCCCCGCGCTACGTTTACGCGACAGCATTGAACCCTCACCCTAACCCTCTCCCTCAGGGAGAGGGGACAAGACCGGAACGTGGCGCTGGCCTCTCCCTCAGGGAGAGGGGACAGGACCGGAACGTGGTCTTGGCCTGTCCGTCAGGAGACCTTTGCATAACTCCGTCATTCCGGTGAAAACCGGAATCCAGAGCGGTGTTACACCTAAAGATTGCATGATTTCAAGCCATTTCACCCCCCATCCCAACCTTCCCCCCAATGGGGAAGGGGTTACGCAAAGGTCTCGTCAGGGAGAGGAATCGAAGCGCGTGAAGAGCAGGCTGGCGTTGTGGCCGCCGAAGCCGAAGCTGTTGTTCATGGCCGCGTTGACCGCCGTCCGGCGCGGGCCGTTGGGCACGTAGTCCAGGTCGCAGTCCGGATCGGGTTCCTCATAGTTTAGCGTAGGCGGTATCAGGTTGTCCTCGATGGCTTTCAGGCAAAAGACGGATTCCACGCCGCCGGCGCCGCCGAGCAGATGGCCGGTCATGGACTTGGTGGAACTCACGGCCAGCTTTGCGGCATGGTCGCCGAACACCGTCTTGATGGCTTGGGTTTCGGCCCGGTCGTTGAGCGGCGTGGAGGTGCCGTGGGCGTTGATATACTGCACGTCTGCCGGTCTGACTTGCGCCTGCTCCAGGGCGGCTTGCATGGCGCGGGCCGCGCCCTCGCCGTCATCCGGCGGGGCGGTAATGTGGCTGGCGTCCGCGGTCGCGCCGTAGCCGGCCACTTCTCCGTAGACGCGCGCGCCGCGGTCCAGGGCGTGTTCCAGGCTTTCCAGCACCAGCACGCCCGCGCCCTCGCCGACCACGAAGCCGTCGCGGTGTTTCTCGAATGGACGCGAGGCCGCGGCCGGGTCGTCGTTGCGGGTGGAGAGCGCGCGCATGGCGGCAAAACCGGCGATGGTCATGGGGGTCACCGCAGCCTCGCTGCTGCCGCAGACCATCACGTCGGCGTCGCCGCGCCGGATCGCCGCCGCGCCTTCACCCACGGCGTGCGCGCCGGTGGCGCAGGCGGAAACCACCGCCAGGTTCGGGCCGCGCAAGCCAAAGCGAATGGAAATCGCGCCCGCCGCCGTATCCGTGAGCAGCATGGGAATGAGAAACGGGCTCAGGCGGCTCGGCCCGCGCGCGGCCATGACCGCGAATTGCGCCTCCAACGACTCGATGCCGCCAATGCCGGAACCGACGAAGACGCCGATGCGGCCGGCGTTTTGCGCGGTGATGGGCACGCCGGAGTCGTCCATCGCCTCCTGCGCCGCCGCGACCGCGTACTGGGTGAAGCGGTCCATGCGCCGCGCCTCGCGGGCGTCCACGTACTGCCGGGCGTCGAAGTCCTTGACCTCACCGGCAATCTGCGCGGCGAAACCTTCCGTATCGAACCGGCTGATGCGGGTGATGCCCGGCGTGCCGTCGCAGACGGCGCGCCAGGCGGCGGCGGCGGTATTCCCCACCGGGGTTACCGCGCCCATGCCGGTGACGACGATGCGCTTACGCGCCATACACACTATCCTTGCTGCATCGGTTCACGCGCCCAGGAAGCGGCTGGCCAGCCAGGGCGCCAGGTCGAGTTCGGTCTTGCCTTCCATGATCCACTTGGCGTTGTACTCGCCGAGGGCCACGGAGAACTTGAAGCCGCGGCCGCTCCAGCCGCAATCGAGAAAGAGGTTCTCGTAGCCCGCGACGTAGCCCAAGAGCGGTTTCAGGTCGGGCGTGTCGTCGTAGCAGGTCTGGTACGCGCCCTGGAAGCGGCCGCGCTTCATCTTGGGCAGCCGCCGCTGGATCACTTCCGTCGTCCAGTCCACCATCCACTGCGGCGGCACGGCGTTGGTGGGATCCGGTTCGATCTTCACCAGCGGGTCGCGGCGGTCGCACAGGACGCGGAAGTGCTTGTTGTGCCAGGGGATGATGGCAAGTTCCACGCTGAAGACCGGCGGCCGGTCGTAGAAATCGGGCGGCTGGCGGTAGAACGAGACGCCGACCTGCGAGGGCTGGATCGGCAGGCGCAAGCCGGCGGAACGGGCCACTTTGTGGCTCCACGGGCCGCAGGCGAGCACGACCTTGCCCGGCGCGATAGACCCGCCGGGGGTCTCTAAGCGTTCAATCCGCCCGTTTGTGGCGTGGATGTGGGTGACCGGCGTGAACTCCCGTATCTCCGCGCCGTGCGCCCGCGCCCCGGCCACGTAGGACTGCATGGTGCGATAGGCGTCCACGTTGCCGGTCTCGCCGTAGAGCAGCGCCGCGCCCGCGCCCTCCAGGTTGGCTTCCGGGTAGTAGTCCTTGGCTTCGTCAAGTGTGATCGCCCGGGCGGCGGAGCCGTTCTTGCGGGCCCTGGCGGCCGCCTGTTCAGCGACTTCCATCGTGGCGTAGAGGTTCAGGATGCCATACTTGAAGAAACCGCAGTCGCCGCCGATGACGTCGCCGAAGTTGTCGTAGATGTCGCGGGCGCGCACGGCCAGTTTGGCAATGGTGTCGGTCATTTCCGCCTGCTGGCCGCACATGGCGCCGGACATGGAACTGGTGCCGGAGCCGATGGTCTTGCGCTCGCAGAGCACCACCTTGCCGGCGCCGGCCTTGGCGAGGTGATAGGTGATGGTGGTGCCGACAATGCCGCCGCCAATGACGACGACGTCCGCGGTTTCCATGATTCCTCCGTTGTTTCCAGATGGCTACACCGTAGCGCGGGGGCTTGTCCCCCGCCTCCGGAATCTCGTTTGCGTTGGCAAGGCGGCAGGCTACGCAGGTTACAAACCTACGCTACCGGAGCCCGCTAATCCTCGCACCGTAGCGCGGGGGCTTGTCCCCCGCCTCCGGAATCTCGTTTGCGTCGGCAAGGCGGCAGGCTGCGCAGGTTACAAACCTACGCTACCGGACACGGCCGGCGCAGGTTGCGAACCTACGCTACCGGAGCCCGCTAACCCTCGAACCGTACCTCGCACCGTAGCGCGGGGGCTTGTCCCCCGCATGAGGCGTCGTGGTAGGGGCGGTTCGCGAACCGTCCCTACGCGGCCTTCCCGTTTCCGATCGACGTCACGCGACGGGTTACGCTGGCCGGGAAACACGCGCGCCCGCCCTCAGCCATTCAGGTAATCCGCGATTTCGCGGTTGGTCGTTGCCCAGCAGCCGCCGGGTTTATCCAGCGCGTGGCGCAGCACGGCATCCACCATATCGCAGTGCGGGTCGCGCGCGGCGATGTCCGACGGATGGCAGCACAGGCTGAAGATCTGCTTGTGCTCGTGCGCGTGGTCCACGCCGGCCTTGATGAGGTCGATGAACTCCCAGCGGTCCAAATCCATGTGCCGGAACGCCCAGATGGAGGTGATGCCCATCAGGGGGATTTCCAGCAGGCCGTTGGGATAGCGGTAAGGTTGCAGTGTATTCAAGCTGGCGTGGAATGCCGCTTCCAGCGTCGCCGTCGGCTGGTGGCGCACCGTGGGGTCTACCGGGTAGTGGTAGTTGGCGGAGGCAAAGCGAAAGCCCTCGTACCGCAGCACGTCCTGCACGTCCGGCACGTCGTCCAGCCCGCCTTCGAAACCGCCCGGCGTACGGAAACCCTGGGGCTTTTCACCCAGCTTCTCCTCGATTGCCGCGTTCGTCTGGCGGATTTCCTGGCGAATGACTTCCAGCGGCGTCTGACCCGCAACCTTCCAGGGCGCGTTGGCGTAGATTTCCTGCAAGCCGGCGACGTCCTTGGCCTTGACGTTCACGTGGGTGTAGGTGTGGTTGTCGATGGCGTGGCCGTCGTCGACGAGTTGCTTCAGATAGTCGATGTCCGGGTCTTCCAACGCGCTGCCCACCAGGAAGAATTGCAGCTTGACCCCGTAGCCCTTGGCGATTTCGCTCATCCTGCGCAGGTAGAGCTTGGTGCCCTCGTCGATTTGCCCCTTGCGATGGTTCCAGGCGGAGGTCCAGTAGGGGAAGTTAGGGGTCATCTCGATGTCGAAGGTGAGGCTGAGGGAGAAGCCGGCGCCGTTTGGGAACATGGGTAATTCCTTTGGTGTTCAATCGCTCAGAGTTTGCGCTACTTGCCCAGTCAACGTGACTGTGCTCCGGTGATTCACCCTCACCCTAGCCCTCTCCCTCAGGGAGAGGGGACAGGAGCGGGGAATTTGCCGATACTGCCGGGTGTTAGTTGAGCGTATGCGCCGCCATTTCTTGGTTTGTGGCAATCCAGCAGCCGCCGGGTTTTGCCAGGGCGTAGCGCAGGATGCCGTCCAGCATGTCGCAGTGGGGATCGCGGACGGCGAGCACCGGCGGATGGAAGCAGAGGCTCAGCGCCTGCTTATGGGCGTGGGTGTGGTCGATGCCGCGCTTGAGCACGTCGATGAACTCCCAGCGGTCCAGATCCAGCACGCGGAACGCCCAGATGTCCGTAATGCCCGCCAGCGGCAGTTCCGGCAGGCCGTTGGGATAGCGCGAGGGCTGGAGCGCGTCGATGCTGGCCTCCATCGCCCGGTTCAGCGCGTCCGCCGGGGGGCGTTTCTTGCTGGGATCCACCGGAAAATAGTACCGGGCGGAAGCGTATTCCATGCCTTCCTCGCGCAGGACGTCCTGCACGTCGGGCACGTCGTCCAGGCCGTTGTTGAAGCCGCCGGGGGTGCGGAAGCCGGTGGGCGCGACGCCGAGTTTCTCGGTGATGGCCGTGGAGGTCTGCCGCACCTCGCGCCGGATGCACTCCAGGGCGTCCAGGCCGGCGGCGCGCCAAGGCGCGTTGGCGTAGACCGGTTGTAACTGCGGTATCTCCTGGGCCTTCACGTTCACGTGGTTGTAGGTGTGGTTATCCACGGCGTGGCCCTCGGCGGCCATGCGCTTGAGGTAATCGACGTTGGGGTCTTCCAGCGCGCGGCCCACCAGGAAGAACTGGAGCTTGACGCCGTATCGGGCCGCCACGTCCAGCATCTTGCCCATGTAGAGTTTGCTATCCTCATCGATCGCGCCTTTGCGGTGGTCCCAGACTGAGGTCCAGTAGGGGAAATTGCTGCACATCTCCACGTCGAACGTGAGGCTGAGGGCGAAATCCGCTCCGTTTGGGTACATGGAAGGTCTCCTGGGCAATCGCCGGTTAGCGCGCTTCGAGGATGAACTTGATCGCGGTGCGTTCGCCGCTTTCGACGGTGACCTCGATGAAGGCGGGGATGCAGATGAGGTCGATGCCGCCCGGGGCCAGGTAGCCGCGCGCGATGACCACCGACTTGACGGCCTGGTTTACGGCGCCCGCGCCGATCGCCTGGACTTCGGCGCGGCCGCTTTCCCGCATCACGCCGGCAATGGCGCCGGCCACGGCCGTCGGCTTGGATTGCGACGCTACCTTGAGGATCTCCATCTGCTCCCCTCCAGCTTCAATGTTGAGTGCGTGGATTGCCGCTCAGGCGGCCCACAGCGAGCAGTCTCTGTCCGTTTGGCGCGTTTTCAACGCGGTTTCCCTTGTTGTTTCACCCTCACCCTAAACCTCTCCCTCAGGGAGAGGGGACAAGATACGCCCCTTTCTCCCCGGCAGGGACGCGCCAGTCTTTACCTCTCGGAGAGGGACGCGCTTGTCCTAATCCCCTGTAGAGGGACGCGCCGGTCCTTCTCCCGTGGGAGAGGGACGAACGCGCGATTTGCGTTACCTGGCGTAGTCTACCACGCGCGTTTCCCGGATCAGGGTGACCTTTACCTGGCCCGGGTATTCCAGCGATTCCTCGATGCGTTTGCAGATGTCGCGGGAGAGGCGCACGGCGCCCAGTTCGTCGATTTCGTCGGGCCGCACCATGATGCGCACTTCGCGTCCGGCCTGGATGGCGTATGATTTCTCCACGCCGGAGAACGAGTTGGCCACGGATTCCAGCGCCCGCAGCCGCTGCATGTAGCGTTCGATCGAGTCCCGGCGCGCCCCCGGCCGCGAGGCCGAGATGGCGTCCGCCGCGGAGACGACGAAAGCCTCCACCGTGCGCGGTTCTTCATCGTTGTGGTGGGCGGCGATGGCGTGCACGACTTTCGGCGACTGGTTGTAGCGGCGGGTCATTTCCGCGCCCACCAGGGCGTGGGGGCCTTCCATGTCGGCGTCCACGGCCTTGCCCACGTCGTGCAGCAGGCCGGCGCGGCGGCCGACGTTCACGTCGGCGCCGATTTCCGCGGCCATGCTGGCGGCCAACTGGGCCACTTCCACGCTGTGGGCCAGCACGTTCTGGCCGTAGCTGGAGCGGTAGCGGAGCCGCCCGATGAGGCGCACCAGTTCGGCGGGCAGGCCGCGCACCTGGGCCAGGTCCGCCGCCTGTTCGCCTTCTTCCCAGATCGTGTCTTCGATCTCCTTATCGGCCTTGCCCACCATCTCCTCGATGCGGGCCGGGTGGATGCGGCCGTCCTGGATGAGGCGGGTGAGGGCCACGCGCGCCACCTCGCGCCGCACCGGGTCGTGGGCCGAAAGCACCACGGCCTCGGGCGTATCGTCGATGATGAGGTCCACGCCGGTGAGGAGTTCCAGGGCGCGGATGTTGCGCCCTTCGCGGCCGATGATGCGGCCTTTCATCTCCTCGTTGGGCAGGGTGACGACCGAGACCGTGGATTCCACGGTATGGTCGGCGGCCAGGCGTTGGATGGCGGTGGCGATGACGCGGCGCGCGCTGCGCTCGGATTCCTCGCGGGCCGAGGCTTCAAGCTGCTTGATCATGCGGGTGCACTCTTCGCGCACTTCTTCCTCGATGCTCTGGGTAAGCACCACTTTGGCCTCGCCGGCCGTCATCTGGGCGATGCGCTCGAGTTCGCTGATTTGCTGTTGCCGCAGTTCGTCCACGGCATTGCGCTCGCGTTCGACCCGCTTTTCGTGTTCGCCGATCTTCTTGTCGCGCCGTTCGGCCTGCGTAGCGCGTTGCTCTAGCGTTTCTTCACGCTGTTGCAGGCGGCGCTCGGTGCGGCTGAGTTCGCCGCGCCAGCGCCCGATTTCCTCCTCCGCTTTGGTCTTCAGCCTTAGCGCCTCATCTTTGGCCTCCACCGCCATGCGTTTTCGTGTGGTCTCTGCATCCTCCAAGAGCCTCTGCGCTTCAGCCGCCGCCGCCTGGGTATTCCGATGCTGGATTAGCCGTTGCGCCCAAAAACCTACCCCAAAAGCTCCAGGGATTAGGACAAGCAGAGGCACGATAAGCATCCATAGCTCCATGCCCTTTGCCTTCCTCTCCGCGATACTTTGCAAGCAGTCGGTACATGTCAATCACCACTGGTGGCAATCACGTCTTCATGCCGGCGAATGGCTACCGCTAGCGTAACTACTCGCCCACACTAACGGTACTAATTCAGCGTTCCGCTGTCAACGCGCGCATAGGGCATTTGCGTGCGAGAGTGAGCGGAACTACCGGAGAGAAGCGCGGAGAGAGAGGTTTGGTTGGGTAAAGAAAGACCGGGCGGGCCGCAAGGCCCGCCCGGTTCTTTCGCTGTATCCGGCGGCAAACGGCTGAGCCGCTTAGGTGCCCATCTCCGCCAAGACGCCGTTGAGCAGTTTCACGGCCTGAGGGAGAGCCTCCTGCACGGTGAGCTCCTGCTTGTTCAGGGCGTCCCACACCGGCTTGGTGGCTTCGTTGCCCGCGGACGTATGGATCCACGGGTACGGGCCGGACGTATCGGCGATCGTTTCGATGTCCTTCAGCACCGGACGATCCGCAACGATCTTCTGCCACGGCTCGCTCTGGTAGAACTCCTTGCGGCCGGCGTTGCGGGAAAGGATACCGGCGAAGTACTTCTCCAGCGTGGCTTCGCTGTTCACCCAGGCAATCCACGACCAGGCGAGGTCGGGATCCGGCGAGACGCCGAAGAGGCACCACTGGTTCGTCCAGGTCAAGCTGCCCGGCGACGCGCCATCGGGTCCCTGGGGATACGGCGTAAAGTCGAACTCCAGGTCGGGATTCTCGCCAAGGAGGTACCCGACTCGCCACGAGCCTTGGATGTCCATCACTAGCTGCTCGTTCTGGAAGGTCGCGCCTTCCGGCACGGGGTCGAACTTGTGCTTGATCTTGAGATCTTGCATGAACTCGCCCCCGGCGATGGCCTGCGGCGAATCGAAGACGGCCTCCGAATTATCATCGCTATAGAGCCTGCCGCCATTGACGTAGACCCACCGCCCGAGATGGTAAATGGAGAAACTGCCCGGCCTGTAGCCCATGCGTACGATGTTGTCGCCAGACACTTCGTGCGCCTGCTGCGCGTACTCCAGGAACGTGTCCCAATCCCAATTCCAAGTGACCTCGCGATCGGGATCCAAGCCGGCGTCCGTGAGCAGCCGCGTGTTGATCCCAACCACAGTGGTGGAGGGGCCGTCATACGGGATGCCGTAGGTCATGCCGCCGTGCTGGTTGAAGAACCGGCCGGAGTCCACGAACTTGTCGGGCGCCATGGAGGGATCCGCGGCCTGATACGGGTCCAGCGGCGCCAAGAAGTCTTTCAGCAGCCAGTTCAGGATGAAGGCTACCGAAACCTGCGAGGAGTCTACCTGCTCGCCGGCGGCAATCATGGTGGTCACGTGGTCCTGCAAGCCGATGGTGCCGCGCACGTGCACGGACTCCACGGTGATGCCGGGGTTGAGCTCCATGAAGTCGCCCTTGATGCCGTCGAAGTACTCCTGAATGGTGGGCGCGCCGCCGGGCCGCCACCAGTCGGTGTGCACGATGAGACGGGGCTCCATCTCTTTGGTGTCGGCCGTCTCGGCCTTGGGCGCTTCTTCCTCGGCCTTGGCTTCGGGCTCGGCCTCTTCCATGGCGCCGGTCTGCGCGCCGCAGGCCGCGAGCAGTACGCCGCCGCCAACTACACCGCTCCAACCGAGCAGGGAACGTCTGCTGAGCCGTCCTGTGCTTCTCATGGTATGAAAACCTCCTGAGCACTACCTTCCTACCGACTCTCGGCGCGTTCGTAAGGAGAACGCAGCCGCTGCCCTAACGGTACTAGGTTGCCATTTTGCTGTCAACAAGCTGACAAGACTCTGCTTTGCGATGGTTCTTAACATGAAGTACCACTCTCCCCTTCGAGAGCATGTAGGGAGCAGTCATAGCAAAAGAAGACTGGGCGGGTTGTGCAACCCGCCCAGTCTTCTTTGACCTGCTAGACAGCAGAGGAATGAGCTTGCTTAGGTGCCCAACTCCTCCAAAACGCCATTGAGCAGTTCGGCGGCCTGCGGGAAGGCCTCTTGCACGGTGAGTTCCTGGTTATTCAGGGCATCCCACACCGGCTTGGTGGCTTCGTTGCCCGCGGACGTGTGGAGCCACGGGTACGGGCCGGAATTGTCGGCGATTAGCTCCAGGTCCTTCAGCACCGGCCGCTCGTCAGTGCGCGCCTTCCAGGCTTCGCTCTGGTAGAACTCCTTGCGCCCGGCATTGCGGGAGAGGATGCCGGCGAAGTACTTCTCCAAGGTGGCCTCGCTATTGACCCAACTCATCCAGCTCCACGCCAATTCGGGGTCCGGGGAGACACTGAAGAGGCACCACTGGTTCGTCCAGGTCATGCTACCCGGCGTCGTGCCGTCGGGACCCTTGGGTATGGGCGCAAAGTCAAACTCAAGGGTCTCATTGTTGCCGAAGATGTAGCCGACACTCCAGGAACCCTGTTGGGCAATGACGACTTGCTCGTTGACGAAGGTCGCGCCTTCCGGCAAGGGGTCGAACTTGTGCTTTATCTTCAAGTCCTCCTTGAACTGTCCCGCGGCAATGCCCTGTGCGGAATCGAAGGCCGCTGCCTTATTGTCCTCAGTATACAGGGTAGCGCCGTTGGGATAGAGCCACCGCCCGATGCCAGACAGGCTGAAGCCGCTGGTGCGATAGCCCATGCGCGTAATATTCTCTCCATCCGTCTCGTGCACCTTCTGCGCATATTCCAGGAACTGGTCCCAATCCCAATTCCAAGTAACTTCGCGATCGGTGTCGAGGCCGGCGTCCGTCAACAAGCGCGTGTTAATCCCCATCACAACGGTCGAGGGGCCGTCGTACGGGATGCCGTAGGTCTGGCCGTTGTGCACGTTGAAGAAGCGGCCGGAATCCACGAACTTGTCCGGCGCCGTATCGGGATCCTTGGCCTGGAACGGGTCGAGCGGCTGCAGAAAGTCTTTCAGCAACCAATTGAGGATGAAGGCCACCGAGACTTGCGAGGAGTCCACCTGCTCGCCGGCGGCAATCATCGTGGTCACCTGGTCCTGCAAGCCGAGGGTCCCGCGCACGTGGACCGACTCGACGGTCACGCCGGGATTGAGCTCCATGAAGTCGCCCTTGATGCCGTCGAAGTACTCCTGAATGGTGGGCGCGCCGCCGGGCCGCCACCAGTCGGTGTGCACGATGAGACGGGGCTCCATCTCTTTCGTGTCGGCCGTTTCGGCCTTGGGGGCTTCTTCCTCGGCCTTGGCTTCGGGCTCGGCCTCTTCCATGGCGCCGGTCTGCGCGCCGCAGGCCGCCAGCAAGGCGCCGCCGCCTACTACGCCGCTCCAGCCGAGCAGGGAACGTCGACTCATCCGTCCTGTTCGTCTCATTGCGTATACCTCCTACGCACTACCAACCAACCTATTGAGTCACGGTCAACATAGAATACCACACCTGCGGTGTCAAGTAACGGGCGCGCCAAACCGGCCAGGCCCTGCCTGTGGGAGACCGCCGCGACCCCGCGCTGAGAGGCGAGAAGTGCCCTCTCTCATTTGAGGGACTCTTGCAGAATTTTCTCTCATTCCGGCGAAAGCCGGAATCCAGACGACTTTTCAACTAACTAAATTTCAAGGTCAAGCCTTTTTTACCTCCATCCCAACCTTCCCCCCTCGATGGGCTGACAGGGGCATGTACTCTTTAATCGACTTCACGTGTCATTCCGAGCGGAGCGCAGCGGAGAGTCGCTAAGAGCGCGGAATCTAAGGCTTTCGCTGCAAAAACGTCGGTTCTAGATTCCTCGCTCCGCTCGGAATGACACTTGCCTACCCCTGTCAGCCCCACTGGGGGGAAGGTTGGGATGGGGGGCGAAATGGCTTGACTTCATGCAAGATTTAGTTGTAAAAGCACTCTGGATTCCGGTTTTCACCGGAATGACGGAGTTATGCAAAGGTCTCCTGGGGGAGAGGGTTAGGGTGAGGGGTCTTGGCATCTGTCCTGGCCGTTCGTGCTGAGCTTGTCGAAGCATGAACGGCCAGGACGGATGCCGTGAGGCGCTACGTTTTCTACCAAACGAAGACCACGCCCAGCCAGTCCGACCCGCCGCGGGCGATCATGTCGTAGGCGGCCGTCGCGTCCGTGGGCGCCAGGCGGTGGGTGATGAGATGCGCCACGCGGAGTGCCCGCCGCGCCAGCAGGTCGAGAATCTCAGACCGGTTGCGCCCCTGCGTCCACGGATAGTAGGCGTGCTCGACCATGGGCGAACGCGGTTGGAGCACGCCCATGATGCTGAGTTCTTTGGTCTGCAGCGGGTCGAAGAGGGGAATCTCCACGGTGCGCGGGATGCTGCCGACCAGGAGAATCTTGCCGCTCTGGGCGGCCATGTCCATGAGCGCGCGCAGGGCGGTGCCGCTGCGGGTGGCGTCGAACCCGTAGGTGACCCCCGCGCCGTTCGTTTCCGCCATCACGCGCGGCACGAGATCTTCTGCCGCCGGGTTGATGAGCACGGGTGTGCCGCTCTCCGCGCCCGCTTCCAGCCGGGACGGGAAGACGTCGATGCCAATTACCGGATGGACGCCGTTCAGGCGCAGGAGTTGGCAGAGGAGTTGTCCCACCACGCCCTGCCCGACCACGGCGGCGGACTGCCCCAGCTTGGGTTCGGCCTTGCGGATGCCGTGCATGGCGACCGCGCCGAGGGTGGTGAAGGTGGCGTCCGCCGGGTCGACGCCGTCCGGCACGCGCAGCAGCGTCTGGGGCGCGCCCGCGCGGCCGGCGGCGCGGCTGACGACGTGGTGCGAGGCGTGCCGGCCGTTGCTGAGCACCCGGTCGCCCTCGCTGAAGCCGGTGACGTCGCCGCCGACGCGCTCCACGATGCCGACGTTGGAGTAGCCGGGATACTTGGGGAAGTTGTCATAATTGAGATTCCCCAGGAGGTTGGAGAGTTCGGTGCCGGCGCTGATGCCGCTGACCTCGGTGCGCACGAGCACGTCGTGGGGTCCGAGTTCCGGCAGCGCGGCGGATTCGAGCGCGACCCGGTTTCGTTCGGGAAAGACGATTTGGGTTGTCTGCATGAGTGGGTATCCTTCGCAATCCGGCGGGGGACAAGCCCCCGCGCTACGGCTTCTGCGTTTGGCGGGGGACAGATTGCTGCGCGAATGGGGTTAGCCAGGCAGGAAGTAAGCGAAAAGCAGTCCGATGGCCGCCACTTGCAGCACGCCTGCCACGAACAATATCACGCCAATGGCAAACGTGTATTCGTGCGTGCTGATACGCGTTTCCATTCTATCAATGCGCGCTTCCAGTGCTCGCGCGTCGGCATTGGTTGCCTGTTCTCTCACCGCTTGACGGAGGGCATCCAAGTCGGCTTTCATCGCTAAGGTGTCCTTTGATTCTCCCATGGTATCCAGCAAGGCTGTCGCCATGGCTTGTTCCTCCCGCTGTTTCGCGGTGGGCGCGCCTCCAACCGGTCAGCCGCCGCTTTGCCGCATTGCCTCCCCTATTTGCGCACCGCGCGGAAACGCTCATAATAGGTAATGTCTTGCCGGTCGGACACGCTCATTGTATCAGGAAAGGACGCAAGCGCGAATGTTAGGCGTAGGCATTATCGGATGCGGCGGTATCAGCAACGGCCACGCGCGCGGCTGGAACGCCAACAACGACCGCGCCAAGGTGGTGGCGGTGGCGGACGTGGTCGACTCCGCCGCGCAGGCGCGGGCGGCGCAGGTGGGCGGCGCGCAGGTCTACTCGGACTACCGCGAATTGCTGCAAAACCCCAGCGTGGACGCGGTGGACATCTGCCTGCCGCACCACGTGCACAAAGAGGCCGCGGTGGCGGCGGCGGAAGCCAAGAAGCACATCCTCATCGAAAAGCCGCTCTGCCTGGACATGGACGAGGCCAAAGAAATCGAAGCGGCGGTGGAGGCCGGCGGCGTCACGCTCATGTGCGCCCACAACCAGGTCTTCACGGAGTCGGTGCAGGCAATCAAGCCGCGCATCGACGACGGCCTGGTGGGCGACGTCTACTGGATCCACTCCGCCGACTGCTTCCTGAGCCGGCCGTACATCAGGACCGGTTCCGCCGCGCTCGCTTCCCACGCGCCCGGCAGTTGGCGTTCCAAGCGGGAGTTTATGGGCGGCGGCGAACTGATCGACACGGGCTACCACCCCACGTACCGCCTGCTCTACCTGGCCGGTTCGCCGGCCCTGACCGTGAGCGCGCTGCTCACCAACCACCGCCTGCCGCAACTCGACGGCGAGGATACGGCCCAGGTGATGGTGACGTTTGAAAACGGTTCCACCGGCCAGATCCTCAGTTCGTGGGCGATGAACCTGCCGTCGGGCTATTCGATCCACGTGGTCGGCGACCGGGGCACGATCTCGGCGGGTTCGGGTCGCATCGAGGTGATGCTGAACGGCATGGAGCGGCCCGCGGTGAAGGAATTGCAAGTCCCCGACACGTTCGCGCGCGAGATCGAGCACTTCATCGGCTGCCTGGAGAACGGCGAAGCGCCGGTGCAAGGCCTGGCCGACGGCATCGCCACGCTGCGCCTAATCCGGGGGGCGTACAAGTCGGTGGAGGAGCAGCGGATCGTGTCGTTGGATACGGTGTGAGAGCCTGTTTACGCTCGTGGTGTTTGCTCCCGCCGACTTGGTAGCGTAGGTTTGCAACCTGCGCCGGTTTGGAGCGGAGGACACGCCTCAACGTAGCGCGGAGGCTTGCCCCCCGCCGCCTTAGTAGCGTAGGTTTGCAACCTGCGCCGGTTTGGAGCGGAGGACACGCCTCAACGTAGCGCGGAGGCTTGCCCCCCGCCGCCTTAGTAGCGTAGGTTTGCAACCTGCGCCGGTTTGGAGGGGAGGACATGCCTCAACGTAGCGCGGGGGCTTGTCCCCCGCCTGCGCGCGTGGAACTGCCACCAAGTCGGCAAGGGCGGGCGTGCCATGAGGCATTTCGCAGTTACATATTGACGCGCAAGAGATTGACCCCATAAGATACGCAGGTTACAAACCTACGCTACCGGATCGAGAGCCGCAGGTTGCAAACCTGCGCTACCGGAGTCGTTGGGCATTGAGGGCGGAGACGCGGCAGGGCGGCGGCGTTCCGGCGCCCCCGGGCGGCCCTCCGCCAGCTTACACGAAGCGCCAGCCTAGACGATGCGCACGAAGCTGAGTTCTTTTACCAGGTCCAGGATGGCGGTGAAGATCGGTGACGGGTAGAAGCCGAGGCCGCAGCACGTGACGGCCAGCAGCAGGACCATCACCGCGCCGGCCCGGGAGAAGGGGCGAATCCTGCCCGGGATCTGCACCGGCCGCAGGCAGGCGCGCAGGGCGCGGGCGTACGCCAGCATCAGCAGGCCGCTGCCCGCCAGCAGCATGAAGAGAAACCACTCGCCCTGTTGCGAAGCGGCCTGGAAGACCAGCCAGCGCCCGGGAAAGGTGGCAAAGCCCGGCACGCCCACGATGGAGAAACTGCCCACCACGAAAGCCAGCGTTAGCAGCGGCGCGCGGGCGCTCAAGCCGGCGATTTGCGCAAAGGTGACGCCCCCCAGGCGCTCTTCGATCACGCCAATCAGGACGCCGAGCAGAAAGAGCGCCGCGGCCATGGCCAAGGTCTGGTAGAGCGCGCCGGCGATTGCGAGCGCCGAGCGGGAAGCCACCCCCACCACGATGAAGCCGCTGGCGCTCACGGTGGAGTAGCCCACAAGCCCGCGCAGGTCGTTGGCGCTGTAGGCCAGCAGCGCGCCGAGCATGATCGTCACCAGTCCGCCCAAGGCGATCAGGGCGTTGATGTCGGGGTCGTTGGTGAGCCACGGGAAGGTGGCCAGCACCGAGACCAGGAAAGCGGCGGTTACCATGTGGAGGACGGCGGCAATCAGGGCGAAGCCCATCACCGGCGCGCAGTAGGCCACGTCGGGCAGCCAGAAGTAGAGCGGCGCGGCGGCCAGCAGCGTGCCGAAACCCACGGCGAGCACGGCGGCGATCAGGCGCACGCTCACCTCGGTTTCCGGGCTGATGCGGTACTCGTCCACTAAGAGCAAGCCCAGGACGACGAGCGCGCCGCCGAGGGTCATCATGAGCGCGTAGCGAATCACCGTAACGCCAACCTGGCGCGTGGGCGTCCGGCCCAGGATGACCATCGCCGCCACCACGTGCGCCAATTGGAGCACGGCCGCGGTTACCACGTAACGGGAATAGATGAGCGCGGCGGCGGCGATGAGCGCGGCCAGCAGGCAGACGGTGGCTGGGAAGAATTCGCCTTGATTGCGTATGAGGTGGAACACCAGCGTGAGGGCCAGCAGCGCTATGAAGAGCAGCACCGGCATGCGCACCCTGTCGTCAAGTTGCAACGAAAGCGTGAGGAAAGGACTCTCCGCCTGCGTGTTGACGATGAGGCCCAGGGCAAGCGTGGCGATGAGCGCGCCCAGGGCCACGATCCCGGCGAACGCCGACCAGCGGCGCGCGAGCAGCGTCAACCCGGCTGCGCCAAAGGGGACGAGCAGCAGGTGCAACGGCGTGATGAGCAGGCTATCCGCTTGCATCGCGCTCCACAAAGCCCTCGAAGTCTATGATCTGCACCAGCGTTACCAGAAACGTTACACCCACCAGCACCAGGCCTTCCACCGTGAGCAGCGCCATGCCCTGCTCGCCCAGGAAGAGGCAGATGGTGAAGTCCAGCCCGTTGGCGATGAGCAGCGCGCCCATGCTGAGGCCGAAGGTGCTGGTGCGCAGCACAACCGTAAAGAAGCCCAGCAGCAGGACGGCCGCGGCGGCCATGGCGGCGATCGGGTCTATCAACGTGGGCATGCGCTCGGCCAGGACGTAGGCCGCCAGCACGCCGAGGGCGGCGACGCCGACCAGGGTGGGCGTCTCGAACAGGGCTTGATTCTGCAGGGGCCGTTCCCGCTCCATCCAGAGCGCCACGGCGAGCATCATGGCGACGGTGAGACCGATGATGATGCGCGTGACCGCTACGACCGTGCCGGAGTAGGCGATGAGCAACAGCGCGGTGCCCAGATAGGCGGCGACCAGGCCGCCGAACGCGGGCAGCCACCGCTGCGTTACCAGCACGGTGGCGGCGCCGGCGAGCACGAACACGAGGATGAGGGCGTCCCAACTCACGGGGCAATTCCTTGCGTTTCCAGCAGCAGGACGAAGAGCGCGAGCAGGGCGAGCATGGCAATGGCGACGTAGTAGCGCCGCTCCGCCGCGGCCGTGGTTCTGCCCAGCGCGGCCAGGCAGCGCCCCACGACGACGAGGATGACGTTCGGCGGCACCAGGAGCCGGTCCGCGGCGCCGCCGATGGTCCGCGTTACGGCGGCGAGTTGGCGCCGGTCCCGGGGATGCATGCGCCGCAGCAACAGCACCGCGACCACGCCGACGCCGCCCACCAGCACGGTGGAAAGCGTGCTGACCGTAAAGAGGGCGCCCCACGAGAACAACGACCGGTCGAACTCGATGGCATGGCTGATGGTGGCGGCGGCCGGCCAGACGACGACGGGCAGCCGCCATTGCAGCACGGCCATGACGACGCCGGCCGCGGCGAGCAGCCACACCAGATGGCCCTGGTCCAGCAGCGCTTCCCCGCGCCGGGCGGAGGTGAGCGGCGGATTGACGAAGAGGCGCTGCATCCAGCGACCAAAGGTGATAATGGTGAAGATGCCAAAGAGGATGAGCAGCGCCTGGATGGGTATGCCCCACGCTTCCCGCTCCAGTGCGGTGAAGAGCAGCGAGCGCGAGGCGGCGCTGAGGGGGAGGATGATGCCGGCCAGGGCCGCGATGCCGATGATGAGCGCGGCCGCGGGCAAGGCCCATAACGAGCGCCGGCTGCGGCGGTGAATCGCCAGCAGCGGCGGTCCCGCGGCCGCGACCAGCGCCATGCCGACGCTGCCGCTGAAGAGCGTGAGCGCGGCGGCGGCGACGGCTTGATAGGTGCCGACGCCGACGGCTACCGCGATGAGGCCGGCATGGCCGATCCAGTTTACGGCCAGCAGCGACGTCAGCCTGCCCATGGCCAGCATGGCGGCAATGGAGAGCGCCAGGCTGAGGCAGCCAACCACCAGCAACGGGAGCGACCACGGCATGAACGGTTCGGGGCCGGAAAGCACCAGGAAACGGGCCACTACGTAGGCTGCGCCGAGCAGCATGATGCCGGCTACGTTGGCGTAGATCGGCGCCAGATGGCTGCGCAGCGAGGCGGTCCAGCCGTGGAACGGCGGCCAACCGGCGCGCACCGCGACCGCAGCCAGCACCAGGCCGACCACCAACGCATCGAAGACGCCGGAGGATATGTCGCCGTAGAGGTATTGGTCGCTGCGGCGTGAGATGATGAGAATGGCCGCCAGCAGGCCGTAGCCGGAAAGGTGGCTGACCAGCAGCAGGCGCACGGCCACCGCGCCGATGTGGGGGCGCTCTTCGCGCGGCAAGACCGCCAGGAAGTAACCGGCCAACCCCAGCGCCTCCCAGAAGACGTAGAGGAAGAGGAGATTCTCGGAGAGCACCAGGCCGCCGTAGGCGCATAGCGTGAGCAGCACGAAGGCGTAGGCGCGCCCCATCTGATCACGCGGCAGGTGGGCCGCGGGCAACGTCCACAGGTGGCAGAAGATCAGGGCCGCGCCAAGCCAGAGGAAGAGCAGGCTGACGGCGTCCACCCGAAAGGTCAGCACGATGGCGTTGGTGGGCAGCGCGAGCCAGGTTCCGGCGCTAACTTCCAGGGGAACGTCCCCGCTAAATGAGGCGTAGATGCTGATCTGCGCCAGCAGCGCGGCGATGGCGACGGCGGCGATGAGCGGATAGAACGCGATCCACCCGCTGGATACGCGCAGCAGGACGACCAGCGGCCGCGTCCAGCGCCAGCGCACCAGGCGCTGCTGCAGCCACGCGCTGCCCCGCACGACGTAATCGGCGCCAATGAGGAGGGCGCTGAGGATGAGGAAGACCGCCGCCGGCCCAAACAACCAGGGGTGCGGCGCGCTGATGACGAGATCCTGCACAGACGGTGTTTCTTTCGCGCTACTGCGGGCACGCTGCTCACCAATGCTAGCGCATTTGCCGCCGCCGTGAAACAGCGGGAGGCCCGCGCGGCAGGCTCGGGGCGGGTCTTGTGCCTGTCGCCAGGTGAACGGCGGGCCGGTTGCTGAGCGCTGTCCTCCCCGTTCATACTTCGACGGGCTCAGCACGAACGGGGAGGACAGTGCTCAGCAGTTCTATGCGACAACACTGGGGACAAGCCCCGGCGCTACGGTGACGATGTTGGCAGCGGCCGCTCTGGTAGCGTAGGTTTGCAACCTGCGCGGGTGGGGAGCGGGGATAAGCCCTTGTGTTGTCGCACTGACGTAGCGCGGGAGCTTGTCCCCAATACTGTCGCGTAAACGTAGCGCGGGGGCTTGTCCCCCGCCGGGACAAGAAAAATGAGAACGGAATCGATTGACGCTACGGAAGACGCAGGTTACGCGCACTTCCCGTGCGAACCTGCGCTACCGGAGAAACAAGCGTAGTTTTCACTCTCATTGCGTTTAATGCGACAACATTGGGGCTTGTCCCCCGCCAGAGCAGCCAGCGCGGCGTGCTTTCAAATGACGTCCCATCATTGTGAGGGCACGTACACAATGAGCCTACGGCAGACGCAGGTTTCGCGCATGTCCCGCGCGAACCCGCGCTCGGACTCCCTCTCCCTGGAATGGCTGACAGGGGTATGTACTCTATAGTCGACTTGACGTGTCATTCCGAACGGAGCGCAGCGGAGTGAGGAATCTAGAGCGCAGCCTTGCAAGATCAGCATCTCTAGATTCCGCGAACCTTGTTCGACGCTGCGCTCGGAATGACATTTACATACCCTTGTCAGCCCTGGAATGGAGAGTCCGGGGACATAGGTAACACCTGTTCGAGGAGACAGGTTACACCTGGAAGTACTCACGCCAGCGGCGGGTTACCCGTTCCTCGATCTCCGGGTCCATCACGATGTCCGGCGGCCACTCGCGGGTGAAGCCTTCTTCCGCCGTCTTGCGGGTGGCGTCCACGCCCATCTTGCCGCCGTAGTTCGGCAGGGGCGCCGCGTGGTCGAGCGAATCCACCGGCCCTTCCACAATCACCGTATCCCGCTTCCAGTCAACGTTATTCCCCATGCGGAAGAGCACCTCGGACGTATTCTGCACGTCGATGTCGTCGTCCACCACCACGATGAACTTGACGCACATCATCTGGTGCAGACTCCACAGGGCGTACATGGTCTTGCGCGCGTGGCCGGGAAAGCGCTTCTTGATTGCCACGAAGACGATGTTGTGGAAGACGCCTTCGTCCGGCAGGGCGATGTCGTGAACCTCCGGTACCAGCATCTTGATGAGCGGCAGGAAGATGCGCTCGGTGGCCTTGCCCATGTAGATGTCTTCCATGGGCGGGCGGCCCACGATGATGGTCGCGTAGATGGGGTCGCGCCGGTGCGTGATGGCGGTGACGTGGAAGACCGGGTACTGGTCGGCGGTAGAATAGTAGCCGGTGTGATCGCCAAACGGGCCTTCCGTGGCGTATTCGCCCGGCTCGACGTAGCCTTCCAGCACGATTTCACTGTTGGCGGGCGCCATTACGTCCACGGTCTTGCCCTTGACCAGTTGCACCGGCCCGCCGCGAAGGAATCCGGCAAAGAGGAATTCGTCGATGCCCTGGGGCAGCGGCGCGGTGCCGCTGTAGACCGCGGCCGGTTCCGCACCCAGGGCCACCGCCAGTTGCAGGCGCTCCTTCTTCTCCATGCTGTCGTCGTAGTGCTCGCGCCCGCCTTTGTGGCGCTGCCAGTGCATGGCGGTGGTGTTCTTGCTGAGCACCTGCATGCGGTAGCAGCCCACGTTGCGCTTGCCGGTGTTGGGATCGTAACTGCACACCAGCGGCAGGGTGATGTACTTGCCGGCGTCCAGCGGCCAGCACTTGATGATGGGCAACATGCCCAGGTCTACGTCGTCGCCGGTGAGCACCACCTCCTGGCACGGGGCGGAATCGACGACCTTGGGCGCGATGCGCGCCAGCTTGAGCAACTCGCCGCCGGCCTGGAGCTTGGCGGCGAGACCTTCCGGAGGCCCGCCCAGGGCGATGCCGAGCAGGTTGTCCAGCTTTTGCGGTAGTTCTTCCCACGAATCGGCGCCGAGCGCCCACGCGGTGCGCTGCTCGGAGCCAAAGGTGTTGATGAGCAGCGGGATGTCCGAGCCTTGCACGTTCTCGAAGAGCAGCGCAGGCCCGCCGGCCTTGGTGACGCGATCGGTGATTTCGGTGATCTCAAGCTCAGGATCGACCGGGGCGGTGATGCGCTGCAATTCGCCTTTGTCTTCGAGAAAGGTGATGAATTCGCGCAGGTCTTTGAAGGTGGGTGGCATCGGTGGTGTGGGTTTCTCCTTGTGCGTATCTCGCCGGGCCTGGCCCGAGGGCCGCTACGGGGAAGCGGGGGACAAGCCCCCGCGCTACGGTTAATTCGTCTTTGATCCGGCGCGGGTTGCGCGTTGCCATGCCGCAGGTTACAAACCTACCGGACAGTGGGCCTGCGCAACCGAGCCGCAGGTTACAAACCTGCGCTACCGGACTGTGGGCCTACGCTACCGGAGGGCGGCGGGCCTGCGTTTGCCGGTTGGTGGCGCGCAGACCTGTGCTATAGGTTTTCGCTTGCGCGCCGGGCCTGTTGGACGGCCGCGCGCAGGGCGCGGGCGGCAGCCGTGACGCGCTCGAAGCGGCCGTCCAGGTTGCGCCAGTCCACCAGCTTTCCCCCGACGCCCAGGGCCAGCGCGCCGCACCGGATATACTCGGCGGCGTTCGCCGTCGTAATCCCGCCGGTGGGCAGCAGCGGCAGCGGGCCGAACGGTCCGGCCAGGTCCTGGAGGAATTGCGGCCCCGGGATGTTGGCGGGAAATATCTTGACCACGTCGGCGCCGGCGCGCAGGGCGGTAAAGACCTCGGTGGGCGTGAACGCGCCGGGAACCACCATGCAGTCGCGCTCGTTGGCAAACCGGACGATCTCGGTATCCAGGTGCGGCGAGACGAAGAACTCGGCCCCGGCGGCGAGGGCGCTTTCGGCGTCGGCCACCGAGAGCACCGTGCCCGCGCCCAGGGCCATGCGGTCGCCCAGCGCGGCGCGCGCGTCGCCGATCATCTCCAGCGCGTTTGGCGTGTTCAGCGTGATTTCCATCACGTCCACGTCCGCCGCCAGCAGCGCCTCGCCGATGGGCACGGCCCACTCCGGCGGCACGCCCCGGATGATCACCACCATCCCGGCCTCTCGGGTACGCGCCACCTGGGCGTCGGCTCGCGTACGCTGTAGTGTTTGCATCGACTACTCTCCTCTGTTTCCGTCAAGCGCGTTTCTCACCGCGGCCGGAAATTCGGCGATGCCCCGCATGTCATCGAGTTTCTTCGTAAGTTTGTAGGTCACTGCCTGGCCTTCTGCCATGCGAGCCAGGTTTCCCGCCCGGTTTTCCGCCACCGCGCCCTTGCGCCACATGTTGAACACGACCTGATGCGGACAAATGCCGAGGCACAGGAGATAGTCATACCTTCGATCCAATCGAACGTGGTTGAACTGAAATGTACGGTTAGCTCCAAGAGATGCCGTTTTGACTTCGAAACGCAAGGCTCCAACGCGGAGATCGGTTTCAGACGTGCGGGCACCGCTTCCCGCCGTGATACCGTGCTGTTCCAAATAGCGCCGAATAAACGTCTCGCCTATTTCGCCCCGGTTCGTATTCCCAAGCATACGATACCCAATGAGCGGAGAGTCTTGCCAGATGTCTGCCGGCGCGTGTTCACGAATGATGGCGGCCAGCAAGTCTACCGCGTTCACGTGGGCGGCTCCCAAACGGCACGGGAGGTTCCTTGCTTCCAAAACACGAGGAAGTAGGAATGGTTCTTCCGTGCGTGGACCTGCCGGACTGTACGGCTTACGCCGGGGCGATTGCTTCTGACGACGACGAAGAGGTCTTCCGGGACGAAGCCCATTTCGGCATACGACTGCATGATTTCCACGTGGGTGAAGCGCTGGCGGTTGGAACACACCTCGTCCTGGCATTTGACGATGAAGACGCCTCGCTCGCGCAGCACTCGATGCGCCTCTTTGCCGGCCTCTGCATACAGCGCCAACACGGCTTCGTGGTATTTCTTCGCCGTCGTGTTGCCGGCGCCGTTGTTGCGGTAGTGCTTCTCGAACGCGCTGTGGCTGCTATGGGCGGTGCCGCCCGGGGAGTGCATATACGGCGGATCAAGCACGACGCAATCGATTTCACCGGCGGCATAGGGCAATTCGCGGCAATCGACCCCGGTCCGGATGTCCGTGCCGAGAACGGTGTATTGGTCTGGGGGAACGTTGCGCCAAAAGACGCCTTGGCCGTACGTTACGTCCGCGACGACGCTCATCTTTGGGACGTAAAGGGAGAGAATCTGCGGGAAGACGTCCTCGTTTCCCCCAACGTGGGCGCTGAAGACAAGCTCGTTGGTCGGCAAACCGTTCTGCACAACCCGGCGGGGCTTCTTGGCTCGTGCCCGCTGTGCGGATGCAGTTGGCGCGGTGGTTGCGGCCATGGTGCGCTCCTTCCCGTTGATGCCATTGTAGCGTTTTTGGGGCAATTCCGCGATTGCCGCCGGTAGCGGGCGCGAGATTGCCGCCCGCGAATCCACGCTACGACCCGGTGCCGCAGGCTTCCAGGCGTTGGCGGAGGATCTTTTCCGCGCGTTGGCGGATGGCGCGCACGGCTTGGGGGCTGACGCCCATGCGCGCGGCGACGTCCACCACCCGGCGGTCCTGCCAGTAGATGGCGTAGAGCACCGTCTTCTGCTTGGGCGTGAGGGCTTGCAGGGCGATCTCGAGCTCGGCGTGGATTGCCGGTTCCGTGGACCCAGGCTCCCAGTCAGCCGTGGGATGCGTGGACGAAGCGTCCCAGCCACCGGCGCGCAGGCGCTGTTCGGCCAGGTAGGCCGTGATCTCGTCGCTGAGCGACTGGTTGTGGGCCGGGTCCGGCGGCGCGATGCGGCGGGACGTGCGGCCGAAGTTGTGCACGCGCCACTTGAGCATGGTGCACATGTAGGCTTCGAAGTTGCCGTTGCGCGTGTGGTCGTATTCGTAGAGCAACTCCAGGAAGAGGCGCTGCACCTCCTGGCGGGCGTCCTCGGCCTCCGACGGGCGGAAACTGCGCTTGAGACGCCGGATCTGGCGCTCCATGGGCAGGCGCAGGCGGTCCATGAGCAGCATCTGGGCGGTGGTGTTGCCTTGCTTGGCCGCCTGCACCGTGACGAACAGTTCGTCCGGCGGACTTTGCCCGCGCTGCGGGCGCGCGGGTGACGGCTCTTGCGCCACAGGCGTTGCTTTCGCCACAGGCGTAGCTTTCGCCAACGGCGCCGCATTCATCAAGGGCATTGTCGCTGCCATTGTTCTTTCCTCTCTTTTCGTTAAAACCGGCACGGTGGTTTGTGCGTGGCGTAGGGGGCGTTTTGCGCATGTGCGTTTCGTGTTGGGTCGTTTTGCGTAGGGGCGCTTCGCGAAGCGCCCCTACGTGAGGCGCCCCTACACGCGCTCGGCATTCCTTCCGTTCATCCTTCGACGCGCTCAGGACGAACGGAAGGAATGCCTTGCTCCCGGCTCCTGCCTGCGGTTCTTGCTTGCGACTCGTGCTGGCGGCTCCTTCATGCAAACACGCGGATTACGCCCACTACCTTGCCGAGAATGGTGATGTTGTCGCCGGGGAGCGTGGGGTAGTAGGGGTTGGCGGGTACCAGGAATACGTTGCCGCCCTCGCGGTGGAGGTTCTTCAGGGTGGCGGTGCCGTCGTCGCGCAGGGCCGCCACCATCTCGCCGTTCTCCGCGCCGGGTTGGGGGCGGATGAGCACGTGGTCGCCGTCGCAGACGCAGGCGTCCACCATGCTGTCGCCCTGCACGCGCAGGGCGTAGACGTCGGGATGGCGGGCGAAGACGCTATCCACGGTGAGCCAGTCTTCCACGGCCTCCACCGCCTCCACGCCGGTACCGGCGGCAATCGTGCCGCGCACCGGCACGCGCGCCACGCCCAAGCCCTCCAGCATCTGCACCTGGGGCGTCAGTTCGTACGCGCCCCAGGCCGCGCGGCGCAGGTAGCCCTTGGCCTCCAGGCGCTTCAGGTGGTGGTGCGCCGCCGCCGGCGCCCGCGCGCCGATGCGCTGGGCAATCTCTTTCAAGGTGGGCCACCGCCCCTCCCGCTGCGCGCGCGTGAGAAACGTCAGCACCTGCCGTTGCTTGTCGGTAAGCTGGGGGCGTTCTGCCGCGCCGGCGGCGCGGCCTGCCGCGCTGGAGGCACGGCGTGCCGTGCCCCTACCCGTGGGCGTTTCGTTCATGTGCGTTCTCCTTCCTAAAATCGCCGGATGCCGCTAAGAGGAAGATTCACCCTCACCCTAACCCTCTCCCTTGAGGGAGAGGGGACTTGGCGGCCTGGCCCTTTCCATCAATGGAGAGGGAACCCTGCGCTCTAGCCCGCTCCATCGAGGGAGAGGGCACTCCGCGCTCTAGCCTTCTTTCTTGAGGGTGAGGCGGGACTCTCCGCCGCGTTTTTTCCAGTATAGTAAATACTTCGTAAAATTGCAACCCCTTTCACCCCTCATTTTTTACATTTTTTTTGAATATAGCTTTATGCACGCCCCAAAACCGGGGGCGCGCGCCGCACAGCGCCATCCCCACGCTCCCAAAGACACCGGCAGCAAGCCGCGCGGCGCGGCGGACCGGAGACGGCGGCGACGGCGGGAGCGGGAAGGCGCGGAACACTGCTTCTTGCTTTAAAGAGAAGCGCACAGCCACGACGCAAAGGAAAACAACGCGGTGACCCAAAGCAAGCAACCACCCCCAAGCCTGTACGCCGACCTCTTCACCGAGCAGGAGTTGGCGGCGCTGGAGCGCACGGCGGACAATCCGCTGCTGCAGGACGAGATCGGCCTGCTGCGCATGCTCATGCGCCGCATCGCGGCCCAACTGCTCAGCGCCGATGACGACGAGCGCGCGCCGGCGGACAAGATCAAGGCGGTGAAGGAACTGACGGGCATTCTCCTGGACGCCTTGAAAGCGCGCGCCCAACTCTCGCCCCGGGCCGAGGACAACCTGACCGAGGCGATGCGCCAGGTGATCGCCGAAATCGAAACACGGGAACAACAGGAAGAGCACGCGGAGGCAGAACCCCATGCTGAATGAGACACCCACGCACACGCCGCCGAAACACGACGCGCGCTGCCACGAACTGGCGGACCGCCTGGCGCAACACGGCTGCGCCTACGGCCAGGTGACCCGCGAACTGGCCGAGAACACCCGGGAAGACTACGCCCGGCTGGAAGCGAAGATCAACGTGATCCTGATCGGCATCTTCGCCTCGCCGTTCGCCGCCGCCTTCCTGAACAGCCTGCTGACCATCGTGCCGGGGCAATAGATGCAGACGAACGCAGCGCACACGCACAAGAATCACACGGAGAGCGCGACCGCCCGCCCGTCGCCGGTTCTGTATGGCGACGACCGGGACGCGCTGGCCCGCGCCTTCTTTCGCTACACGCTCAACGACATCGCGCATTTTTCGCGGGTGCTCGTGGGGCGGCCGCTGCGTTCCTATCAGCTTGCGGTGGCGCGGGCGGTGCTGGGCAGCGCGCGGCGGCGCGCGGGCGCGGTCTTCACCGTGGAAATGGCGCGGCAGATGGGCAAGAACGAGCTATCGGCCCACTTGGAAGCCTACCTGCTCTACCGCCACCAGCGGCGCGGCGGCACGATCGTCAAGTGCGCGCCCACGCTCACGCCGCAGACGCTCATCTCGCGCATGCGTCTGGAAGCGGTGCTGGACCGTCCCTGGCTGGCGCCGCACTGGCGGCGCATGCACGGCAGCATGATCGCGGTCGGCAAGGCGCGGGTGATGTTCCTTTCCGCCCACGAGCAATCCAACGTGGTGGGCGCTACCGCCGACCTGCTGCTGGAAGTGGATGAAGCCCAGGACGTGGACGAGGAGAAATTCGCCAAAGAGTTCCTGCCCATGGCGGCGGCGCAGAACGCCACCATCGTGCTCTACGGCACGCCGTGGACGCAGGATACGCTGCTCGCCAAATACAAGGCGCTGAACCTGGCGCATGAAGAAAAGACCGGCGAACGGCGGCATTTTTCATATCCCTGGCAAACGGGGGCGAAGGCCAATCCGCAATATGGCAAGGCGGTCGCGGCGCAGATTCGCCAGCGCGGGGAGGACGACCTGGTCATCCGCACCCAGTACTGCCTGGAAGAGGTGGACGACGCCACCGGCTTCTTCACGCCGGAACTGCAAGCGGCGCTGCAAGGCGGCCACCCCCGCCAGCGCGAACCGCGCTCGGACGCGCACTACGTGGCGGCGGTGGACGTGGCGGGTGAAGAGACCGCTCCGGCGCAATGCGGCGCCAACACGCGGCGCGATAGCACGGTGGTCTTGATCGGCGAGCGGGTCTGGCGGCACGACCCGGCGCTGGGGTTCGCCCTGCCCGCGATTGAGATCGTGAACGCCTACCAGTGGACCGGCCTGCCCACCACCGAGCAGTACGCCCGCCTGGCGCGCCTGCTGGGCAAAGAATGGCGCGTCCAACGGGCAATCATCGACGCCACCGGCCTGGGCGACGCGCTGGCGCGTTTCCTGCAAGCGCGCCTGGGCCGCGAGCGCGTGGAGCCGTTTACGTTCACGGCGCAATCCAAGAGCGCCCTGGGCTACGACCTGCGCGCTCTGGTGAGCGGCGGACGCCTGCAAGTGTGGGCCGACGACCGCTCGCCGGAATACCGGGAGTGCCGGCTTCAGGTTCGGCGCTGCCGGTTGACGCTGCATCCGGGCCAGCGCATTTCGTTTCACGTGCCGTCCGGCCAGGGGCACGACGATTACGTGTCGGCCCTGGCCCTGCTGACGCGCGCAGCGGAGGGCGGCGCCCCGCCGGCGGCGTCGGTGGCGCTGCCGCCGCCAGAGGCGCACACGGAGGGGTATTAGATGCGCCGCCCCGCCGTAGCGCGGGCGGGGACGCAGGTTACAAACCTGCGCTACCGGAGGTAGGCAGGACCGCGTTCGCGCGTCCGTTCGTGGTGAGCCTGTCGAACCATGAACGGATGCCCTTCGACTGGCTCAGGGTGAACGGCAAGAAAGGGCGAGCGGCAAGAGAGATAGGAACCGGAAGGGTGGAAGGGACGTAGCGCGGGGGCTTGTCCCCCGCAAGGGGTGAGGCGGTAGGGGCGGTTCGCGAACCGCCCCTACGGGGGATGGAATGCGGCCATGTGCGGGAATGGTGGGCCGCGAGCGCAGGTTGAAAACCTACGCTACCGGAGGCAGGCAGGCGGACGCAGTTACAAACCTGCGCTACCGGAGTGGCGGACACGTAGCGCGGGGGCTTGTCCCCCGCATGGGGTGGAATGGCGGCTCCGGAAGAGAAGATGGATTCCCGTTTTCACGGGAATGACGGATATCCCGGTTTGCGCGCGGGAATGACGGCGTGAAACGCCTGAGGTATTTGAACTCAGAGAAAGCGAGCGAGATGACGATGCAGACGAGACAGGCGATACAGACGAGACAGTGGTGGCAGCGTTTGGGCGAGCGTCTCTTTGGCGACGTAATCCAGGCGCGGGTGCAGGAGGCGGTGGCGGCGGAGGACGTCGGTTACCGGCAGGCCGCCGGCGCGGCGGAGACGCGGGACGATCCCTTGTGGGACCACCAGCGTTTGCTGCGCGAGGTCTACGAGGCGTACGTCACCAATCCGTTGGCCTACGCCGTGATCGACGTGCAGGTCAATTTCGTGCTTGGCGGCGGCGTGCGCATCGCGTGCGCCAGTCCGGCGGCGCAGGAGGCGGTGGACGCCTTCTGGCAGCACCCGGATAACGCCATGGACACCCGCGTCTACAGTCTCTACACCGAGCTGGCGCTCTACGGCGAGCAGTTCGTGCGGGTGTTCACCGATCCGCTCACCGGCGAGATACGTTTGCGTCAACTCGATCCGCTGCTTATCGATCAGATTGAAACCGCGCCGGAAGACATCGAGCGCGCGTTGCGCTACCGGGTGCGGGGTGTGGGCGCGGAGCCGGGCTACTGGGTAGCGGCGGCGGAGATGGAGCACTTTACCATCAATCGCGTCTCCAACGCCCTGCGGGGGCGCAGCGACCTGGCGCCGCTCTTGCCGTGGCTGAAGCGGTACCGGGATTGGCTCGTCGACCGCGCCCGCATCAACCGTCTCAAAGGCAGTTTCGTCTACGACGTGACCGTGCGCGGCGCGACGCGCAACGACCTGCTGGCCAAGATGGCCGCCTACGCCCAACCGCCCGCGCCGGGCACGGTGGTCTTCCACAACGAGGCCGAGACCTGGCAGCCGGTGCAGCCCTCGATTGGCGCCGACGACGTGGCCGCGGACGGGCGCGCGCTCAAGCTGATGATCGCGGCCGGCGCGGGTCTGCCGGAGCACTATCTGGCGGAAGGCGGGCACGTGAACCGGGCGACGGCGGCCGAGATGGGCCTGCCGACGCTGCGGCGCTTCCAACGCCGCCAGGAGTTGCTTGGCCGCTACCTGCGCCGCTTGGTGGCGCGGGCGATTCAGGCCAAGCAGGAGGCCGGCGCGCTGGCGGCGGACGTTGACCCGTCTTTTCGCGTGGTCTTCCAGGAACTCCAGCCGGACGTGGCCCACGTGGCGGGGCCGCACGCGGAATCGTTCGCGCGCTCGCTGCAATTGGCCCGGTCGGAGGGCTGGTTGGAAACGGAGGACGCCGCGCGCCTCTTCCGGCGCTTCCTGGCTGAGGAGGAGTAACGGGATGCGCGGACGATTCCATGCCCTCACCCTCACCCTAACCCTCTCCCTCGAGGGAGAGGGGACTGGAAGGCGAATGCGGACGCGGCGGCTAACCATTTGCCTCGAGGGAGAGGGGACTGGAGGGCGGTCGCGGTGGCTGGGGCTAAATTGCGCCTGCGATGGAGAGGGGATTGTCCGAGCGGATGGGGAACGAGTGAAGAGGGACACCCTCACCCTAACCCTCTCCCTCAAGGGAGAGGGGACTGGAAGGCGGACGTGGACGCGGCGGCTAGCCTTTTCCCTCGAGGGAGAGGGGATTGGAAGGCGGACGCGGTCAATCCGGGTCGTAGTCCAGCATCTCGCTGAGTTGGTCTTTGGTCATGCCGGCGGCGCGGAGGAGCACCAGGACGACTTCGGGCTTGAGGGCCTCGGCCTGGGAGACGGGCGCGCCGGTGGCTTGGCCTACGCGGGGGCGGATGGTGGCGGTATCGGCCACGACGACCGCCGGCACGGACTCACCTTCGCTCAGGTCGGCGGCGATCCAGGCCGGCAGCAGCGCGCGGAGTTGCGCCAGGGCGTGTTCCGGGGTTTCGCCGCGCGCCACCCGGTCGTGGAGCGGAATGGCAACGGCGTTGACGCGCTGTCCGCCGCGCCAGCAGACGGCCGGCAGGCGGTACGCGGCGCCGCCCACGTCAACGGTGACGGTGCGCAGCGTGAGCGTATCGTCGGGCGGCGCTTCCTGGGCCAGGAACATCTCCGCCGCCATCGTGAGGTCGGTGAGCACGGCGTCAACGGTGTCGCCCTGGGCGGCGCAGCCGGGGAGCGCCGGCAACTCCGCCCAGTAGCCGCCGGCCTGGGAGGGCGCGACGACGACGGTCAGCGAGACGGCAGCGGCGGGCGGTCTGGGTTGGTTCATGGTTGCTATTGTACCAATTCGGCGCAGGTTGCCTCTGGCGGGGGACGGCCTCAGGTTCCCTCTCCTGGGCTGACAGAGGTATGTACTCCAAAATCGACATCACTTGTCATTCCGAACGGAGCGGAGCGAAGTGAGGAATCTAAAGCACAGCCCTGCAAGATCACCATTTCTAGATTCCTCGCTCCGCTCGGAATGACATTTACATACCCCTGTCGGCCTCTCCTGGGGGAGAGGGTTAGGGTGAGGGCGAATCTTCGCCGGACCGGCGCAGGCCAGACCGCCATACGGGGGTTTTCGTTGCGGGGGACAAGCCCCCGCGCTACGGGAAACGGCGGCGGACGCAGGTTACAAACCTGCGCTACCGGATTGACGCCGCATGAAAGTGTACGACGCACAGGTGTAGTACGACACACAGATATGGTACGTCGCACAGACATCGTGCGACGTACAGGTATCGAAGGGAGGATTATGCAGTGAAAACGGCAGAACTGGCGTTGCTGGTGCCGTTGCGGGAGGCGCAACTGGACGCGCCGCGGCGGGAGGTGGCCGTGACCGTGCTGCGGCAGGGCATGTCGCGCAACGGCCGCTACTTCACGCCCCAGGCGTTGCAAGACGTAGCGGCGCAGCTTGACGGCCTGAAAGCCTTTGCCGACCATCCGCCGCCCGCGGCGGACGGCGCGGGCGCGCCCCGCAGCGTGCGCGACGTGGTGGGGTTCTACCGCGAACCCCGGCTGGAGGGCGACCGCGTGCGGGCCGTGCTCCACATCTTCAGCAGCGCCGGCTGGCTCTGGAGCCTGGTGCAAGAGGCCGTGGAGATGGGACGGCCCGACGTGTTGGGTCTTTCGATCGACTCGCTGGCGTCGGTGCGCGCCCAGCGGCGGGACGGCAAGACTGTGCAGGTGGTGGAGAACATCCCGGCGCTGCGCTCCTGCGACGTGGTTACCCGGGCCGCGGCCGGCGGCGCGTTCGAGCATATTTTGGAAGCGCGGGAGATTCTCGATACAGCCAAGGAGGAGTTTATGCAAGCAGACCAACGAGCCGAGACCGGCAACGACCGCCCCCACGCCGGGGCGGAGACCGCGGACACACCCCATACCGAGGAGGTACAGATGGAAGACACGACCACGCAGACGACCGACGCGCGCCTGGCCGAAGCCGAGGCCAAGCTGGCGTGCATGACGACCCTGAACGAGCGGCTGGAGAGCGCGGCCTTGCCGGCGGCGCTCACGCGCAAGTTGCGCCGCCGCTTCGCGGGGCAGACCTTTACCACCGAGGTGTTGGAGCAGGCCGTCCAGGACGAGGTGGAGACCGTGCGCGCCTTGACCGGTTCCGCCAACGGCGTGCGCGGCGCGGGCGCGGAGAAGACGCGGGTCAGCATGGGCGCGGCGGGCGCCGAGCGGGGCCTGGCCGCGATCGAGGCCGGTCTGGCGCGCCTGCTGGGCGTGCGGGACGTGGCCGCCGACGAGCCGGTACCCGCCTGGTCCAGCATCCGCGAGGCCTACGTGCAGATCACCGGCGACGCCGAAATCCGGGGCGCGATGCGGCCGGAACTCTCGCTGGTGCGCGAGGCCAACGAGGTTACCACCAGCGTGCTCAACCACGCTCTCGCCAACGCCATCAGCAAGCGCCTGGTGCAGGACTACGGCGCGCAGCCGCAGGACTGGAAGAAGCTCTGCGCGATCCGCGCCATCCGCGACTACAAGCCCCAGTACCGGGTGCTGCTGCACGACTTCGGCGCGCTGGGCACGGTGAACGAGAACGCGGCGTACACGAACCTGGCGTGGGACGATACGCGCGAGACCTACACCCCGGCCAAGCGCGGCAACCTGGTGGTGGTCACCCGCGAGGCGATCCTGAACGACGATCTGGAAGCGGTGCGGCGCATTCCCACCAAGCTGGCGATCGCCGCCGCCACGACGATCAATGAGTTCGTCTACGGCCTCTTCACCGGCAATCCCACGCTGGCGGACACCAGCAAAGTCTTCGACGACGGCAGCCAGACCGCGCACAAGAATCGCGGCACGGCCGCGCTGTCGGCCGCGTCGCTGCAAGCCGCGATCACGCAGATGATGAAGCAGACCAACAGCGCGGGCAAGCGCCTGGGCCTCAAGCCGCGCTACCTGCTGCTGCCGCCGGATCTGTACTGGACGGCGGTGACGATCCTGAACAGCACGCTGCTGCCCGGCAGCCAGAACAACGACGCTAATCCGCTGCAAGGCATGTTGGAGCCGATTGTCGTGCCGCAGTTCAGCGACGCCAAGGACTACTACCTGATGGCGGATCCGGCGCAGAGCGAGTGCCTGGAGGTGGGCTTCATCAACGGCCAGGAGACGCCGGAACTGCTGGTGCAGGATAACCCGACCGCGGGCTCGGTCTTCACCAACGACGCGATCAGCTACAAGGTGCGCTGGGAGTTCGGCGGCGGCTGGCTGGACTACCGGGGCGCGTACTGGGCGGAGGTGGCGTAAGGCCTATTGACACCCTCTCCCTGGGAAGAGGGCAAACACGCCAGGCGTTTTGTTAGCCCCCTCTCCCTGGGGAGAGGGCCGGGGTGAGGGGACGCCGTGTAGGGGCACGACATGTCGTGCCCCTACACGGCGCCGGTTGCGGTGAGAGGCGCGGCGTTGTGCCGCCGCTTTGGGCCGGGCATTCCAAGCGCGCTTCGCGAACACACTTCACGAACGTGCTTCACGTAGCAGTCAATGGAAGGAACATCTATGACACTGAGCGAATTTCGCGGCGCGTTGCGCAGCGAACTGTTCGATCCGGCCGGGGCCGAGGCGCGCTTCAGCGACGCGGACCTGGATCACGCCATCGACCGCGCCCTGACCGAACTCTCCCGGGCCGCCCCCTGGACGCGCGACGCTACCCTGACCACCAGCGCCGACTCGCGCCTGGTGGACCTGAGCACTCTCACGGGCGTGTGGAGCGTGGAGGAGGTGGAGTGGCCCACAGGGCGTTATCCGCCGCAGCTTTGCACGTTCATGGCGCTGCCCACGAGCAACGGCGCGCCGGGGTTCGTCTTTCTGCTGGTGCCGGAAGCGCCCGGCGCGGCGGAACCGGTGCGCGTGCGCTGGGGCGCGAAACACGCCGCCAGCGAGAGCCAATGGACGCTGCCGGACGCCCACACCGGCTTGCTGACCACCGGCGCGTACGCTTTCGCCTGCCTGGCCTACGCCACCCCCAAGTCCGATAACTTCCGCTACCAGGACGGCCAGCAGGGCGCGGGCGTGGATACGAGCATGGTGAGCGAGGCGTGGTGGCGCAAGGGCATGGACGCGCGGGAGGCGTTCGAGAAAGCGGTTGCGGCCCTGCGGCAGGAAAGAGCGCACCAGACCCGGGGCAGCGTGGCGTGGACGGTGGAGGATAACGACGCGGGGCGTTGAGTGGCGCAGGTTTCAGGTAACGCGCTGTCAGATTGCCATTCCGAGTGGAGCGAGGAATCTAGAGTCCCGCGTAGGAAGGATTGATGGTCGGGGGATTCTAGATTCCTCACTTCGCTCCGCTACGTTCGGAATGACAGGGAGGAGGCGGTTGCGCTGCGTTTGGAACGACAGCGAGCCGGCTCTGCTGGATGCGGCACGGTCGGGGCGTGGGCAATCGCCAACGCTGTCGCCCTAACGTAGCGCGGGGGCTTGTCCCCCGCCGCCGGATACTCGCGTGTGCCGTCCCGCCGCCGGCCGGCGCAGCGCAGGTTACAAACCTACGCTACCGGAGTGGGATTCAAATCTACGCTACCGGAGGCGCGGCATTCAAAACTACGCTACCGGCGTGGGATTCAGAATTACGCTAACGGCGCGGGATTGAAACCGGCGTTACCGGAGTGGGATTCAGACATACGCTAACGGCGTAGGGGCGGTTCGCGAACCGCCCCTACGGGGGGTGAACGGGCGTTTGTGGGGGAACGGCGGTGCGCCGGTGGTCTGTGCGCATGGCCGCGGCGGTTTCCGGCGTTCTCCATGCCGTCTCTTCCTAACCGGACTACGGCGCTGGCCGGTAAATCGAAGAAACGTCACACAGCAACGCAGGAAAGGCAGGGGCAGAGAACGATGCTGGATAGCAGGCAGGCCGCGCAGGTGGCGGCAAACCGCAAGGAGATTCGCCAGGGGCGGCTGCGCACGGTCACGCTGATTAGCGCAAGCGGCGGCAAGACGGTCTATACGGCGGCGGAGTGCACGTGGAAAGAGGAGCGCAACGTCGCCGCGGGCGCAGCGGACCGGGGCAACGCCGCCGGCGGCCAGGGCGCGGACGTCACGGCGGAGTTCGCGCCGGACGTAGACCTGGACGACGTGGTGGCGATTGCCGACACGCCGGACAGCAGCGCGGTGGCCGGCGCGCGCAAATACCGGGTGCGGGAGCGCCTGCGCCTGGGATTGACCGGCGCGCCCAACCGCATAGTGGCCAAACTCGTAGCGATAAGGTAAGAGACCTATGCCAACCGTTGGTACCGATTGCTCGGTAATCCTGGATGGAAAGGGCTACTTCGTGAAGCCTGGTTCCTATCGCGTGGAGGTGCCCAAGGTGATGGCCGCCGATCCGGACGCAAGCGCCGGTCCGGCGGCGGTGGATCTGGGCGCGGGCAAGCAGGTCTGGCGCTTTACCGTGCTGGCCTACACCAACCACCTCAACCACGACGGCACGGTGAACACCACCACCGCCGCCGCCTACCGCGCCAACCTGCGGGCTTCCTACGCCAAGACCGCGGCGTTGAGTTTCACCGACCGGCTGAACGCCGCGCACAGCGTGCGCGCGCTGGCGCTGGAGGAGCGCGCGGCGGAGGCATCGGGATTCTGGGAGACGCCGGAGTGGGAGATCGCGGTGACGTTGGTGGAGGCGTGACGCAGCGGCGCCCACACCGGTAGGGGCACGACATGTCGTGCCCCTACCGCATCCGGAGGCCTTTTCACAGATTCTTCTCACCCCCATCCCAGCCTTCCCCCTCGATGGCTGACAGGGGTAGGCATTCTACATCCGACTTCACGTGTCATTCCGAGCGGAGCGCAGCGGAGAGTCGCTAAGAGCGCGGAATCTAAGGCTTTCGCTGCAAAAACGTCGGTTCTAGATTCCGCGAACCCTGTTCGACGCTCCGCTCGGAATGACACTTGCCTACCCCTGTCAGCCCTCGATGGTGAAGGGGCAATGCAAAGGTCTTCCGGCCGCAAGGGCCGGCAACGAGCCGCAGCAAGGCTAGCAACACGAGAGAGAGCACGAGACACATGGCAACCATTGGAGTGGACTGCAACGTAACCCTGACGAACGCCAACGTGAACGACGGCGATGCGGTGGGGTTCTTCATCAAGCCCGGCACGTACACCATGACCCGCCCGCGCCACGCCCGCACGCGCCTGACCGCGGGCGGCGCGCCGGCGTACGTGGAAAGCGGCCTGGGTAAGCGCGAGTTCGGCTTCGTGGCGCTCTGCCGGCAGAACGTCCGCAATCCGGACGGCGCCACGAACGCCACCACGGCGCGGCAGTGGCGCGACCGGCTCTGGTCGTTCTACGAGCGGCCGAACGAGAGCCACACCTTCGTCGATCCGCTGGGCGTCAGCCACACGGTGCGTTTCGCCGCGTGCGCGGAGCGCATCATCCCGTACGGCAAGGAGCGGTTGTGGGTGTTGGAGTGGGAGATGAGCGTAGAATTGCGGGAGGTCTAGGCATGGCGCGCACCTTGACCACAACGCTGGCGGCGGCGGTGGACGCGGCGGCCCGCCGGCCGGCAATGCAGTTCACCCTGCGCGACGCCGCCCACCGCTACACGCGCTATCGCTCCGCGGCGCGCGCCGCCGCCGCCAACGCCTGCTTCGTGGATAACGGCGGCGCGCTGTGGCGGGTGGACATTTCCACGGACCGGGGCGTGATTGCGGCCAGCATCGCCTATCAGCGCATTACGGATGCCACCCAGGCGAGCCAATGGACTACGTGGACGACGTTGCAGACCGGCGTCACCGGCGCGGCGGGCGTGGGGGCGGGCGTGCTGCCCAACGGCCACGCGGCGGTGGTCTACGTCAGGCTCACCACCGTCTACCGCCGCACCAGCGCCGACAACGGCGCCACCTGGAGCAGCGCGGAGACGCTCTGGAACGCCAAGAAGTTCGTGCGCGCGCTCTGCTACGGCGGCAACGGCAGCATCTTCCTGGCCGTGGATAAGACCGGCGGCGGGGTGACGGTCTACCGGCTGCATGAATCCGGCGGCAGTTGGCAGGCGGACGAGTGGAGCCACGGCACGTACTCGGCGTGCGGCGGCATTGGCGCGGTGTGGGACGGCACGGCCTGGCACCTGGCGCTCTCGCTCTGGGGCGGCGCGCCGGGGGCTACCGGCACCGCCATCGTGGGTTGCCGCACCAACGGCACGACCTGGGAGCCGCTGACGCCGATTGCCCGCGTGGACGACAGCGCGGCGCGGCGCGACCTGCTGGATCCTACAATAGACTACTGGGAGCAGGCGTTCCGGATCGGCTACCTGGAGCGCGACTACGGCACGGTGTCGGGTCTCAATTTCGGCCGCTGGCGCTACTGCACGGCGCGCGCCTGGGGCACGTTCAGCGAGGCGACGCCGGTGGAGGACGAATCCTACACCGGCTTCTGGTGGCTGCGGCAAGACGCGACCCACTACTGGCTGGTGAACCAGGAATTCGCCCACGCCTACGGCGGCTACGCGGCCACAAACGCGGACCAGTACCAGGACGTTACGTCCCGCGCGCTGGACTTCCAGTGGGAGGAACGGGCGAACGAGACGGGCAACGCGCGCCTGTTGCTGGATAACGCCGACGGCGCGCTGGAAGGCCGGTTGGACAAGACGCTGCGCGCCGGGGCGACCCTGGGCGTGAGCGGCGGCTACGTGACCGGCGGCGGCAGCGAGCGCGTCGCGCTGGCGGATCTGGTGGTGCAAGCCGTTACGCTGCTGCCCGATAAGACGGTGCGCGTGGAGGCCGCGGACGCCAGCGTACACGCGGTCCGCCGGGCGGCGCAGACCTGGTCGCACAGCGGCAAGACCCTGCGCGCGCTGCTGGCCGAGGCCTGGTACCGCGCCGGCGCGCTGCGGGCGACCGACGACAGCGACAGCCGCTTCAGCCGCGTTCTATCCGCTTTCGCCCTGCACGCCGGCCAATCCTGGCAGACGATGATCGACCGCCTGGCGGCGCTGGACGGTCTCTGGTGGCGGGTGGAACCGGACGGCGCGGTGCGCTGTTGGTTTCCCGGCAAGTCCGACGCGGCGGCGTGGACGTACACGGGCCTGGAGTTCGCCGGCGCTTGGCAGGAGCGTGACCGGATCAACCACGTGCTGGTGCAGGGCACGGGCGCGCTGGGCGAGGCCTGGGATTGGGCGGCGCTGCGCGCCCAGGGCGGCGAACGGACGGCGCTGGTGACCGATACCCAACTGACCCAGGCGGCGGACTGCCAGAAGCGCGCCGCGGCCGTGCTGGACGGCTTCCGCCGCGCCGGCGAGACCTATACGGTGGACGTGCCCTATAATCCGGCGCTCCAGGTGGGCGACGTGGTCGATTTTCAAACCACCGGCTTCGCCCACGGCAAACTGCGCGTTATGCGCATCAGCCACCGCTACACGCCCCACGACGCGGAATACACGATGACCCTGGCCTGCGGCGCCTTGGAGGCGTAGCCGGGCGCGATGCGCGCGTACAGAGAATTCAGCCATGCGTGTGCGCAGATGATTGGCCATGCGCGTGCGCAGATGATTGGCCATGCGCGTGCGCGAGAATTTGGCCATGCGCGTGGGCGAATGATCGACCGCGTGTAGGGGCGGTTCGCGAACCGCCCCTACGACCCCAAGATCCGCCCACACGCCCCAAATCGCGCCATCGTAGCGCGGGGGCTTGTCCCCCGCCTGCGAAGGGAACGCACGCGCCGCATCGGGGGCGGACGGCGGCACACACACATTAACCCGTAACGGAGGAAATCATGGCGGAACGAGATGACACGAGAGGCATCACGCCCGGCGTCGCCTTGAGCGGCGTCGTCAAGGCATTCGACGCGAAGACGTGGCAGGCGGACGTGGAGTTCAGCGGCTCGTTTTCCACCTTTCTCACCGGCATCGCCGTGAATCGCGGCCTGGACGCCACCGCCGTCACGGCCGGAAGAGACTGCATCGTGGTCTTCAATGACCTGCAAAACCCCAACGACGCCGTCCTGGTGGCGGTGTACGCATAGACAACACCGGACCGGTGGAAAGAGGACACCATCCCCCGTAGGGGCAACCCTTGTGGTTGCCCTGCGGCGGTTGCCCTGTAGTGTTTGCCCAACGGCGGAGTCCCTGGAATCCACGTTGGGCGTGGCCTGCCCAAGCGACGGCGAGGGTAATTTCCGCCACCAGGGCGACCACAAGGGTCGCCCCTACAGGGCGGCGGGCGTGCAACTCTTGCCGAACGTAGATGGGTTCAGTCGTCAGCCCAAGCGCTTCTCGGCAGCACTCCTACCGGCGTCTGTGTCCACCGCGCAGCCCTGGGCGGTGAGGACAGCCGCGAACGCATCCAGGAACGTGCGCACGTTTTCCGGCCTTGCCGCGTAGCCCATCAGGCCGACGCGCCAGATCTGGCCCATCAGCGGCCCCAGGCCGCCGGCGATTTCGATGCCGTGCTCGGCCAGGAGGGCCTCGCGCACGGCCAGGTCTTCAGCGCCGTCGGGAATGCGCACCGTCGTCAGCATCGGCAGGCGGTGTCCCGCGGCCGCCACCAGCGAGAGGCCCATCGCCTCCAGACCGGCCTTCAGCGCGTCGCCGCACCGCTGGTGGCGGGCGAAGCGGTTTTCCACGCCTTCCTCATCCATCAGGTCCAGCGCCGCTTTCAGGCCGTAGACCAGGGTGCTGGAGCAGGTATGGTGGTAGAAGCCCTGAGCCGACCAGTACTGGTGCAGCGCCTCGATATCGTGGTACCAGGTGGGCAGGGCCGCGCCGCGTTGGGCCAGGCGTTCGCGGGCGCGGGGGCCGAACGTAAGCGGCGACAGGCCCGAAATCGTGCCCACGCACTTCTGGCTGGCGCTGTAGGCGGCGTCCACGCCCCAGGCGTCCACCATCACCGGCAGGCCGCCCAGGGTGGTCACCGCGTCCATGAGGAGCAGCGCGCCGTGAGCGTGGGCGGCGCTGGCGATCTCCTCGATCGGCTGGCGCACGCCGGTTGAGGTCTCGCCGTGCACGATGCCGACCACCTTGACCGCGGGATTCTCATTGAGCGCGCGGTCAACATCGGCGGCGGCAATCGGTTCACCCCACGGCGCGGTCACTTCCACCACCTCCGCGCCGAAGCGCTGGGCGAATTCCGCCATGCGCGTGCCGAAGAAGCCGTTAACGCCGACCAGCATCGTGTCCCCCGGCTCGATGAGATTCGCCAGGCACGACTCCATGCCGGAGAAGCCGGTGCCGGTGACGGCCAGGGTGAGTTCGTTCTCCGTGCCGAAGAGGCGGCGCAACTGTCCAGCGGTTTCCACCAGGATTTCCTGGAAGACCGGGTCCAGATGCCCCAGCACGGGCTGCTGGAGCGCTTCCATGATGCGGGGATGCACGTTGGCCGGTCCTGGGCCGAGGAGCAGCCGGTTAGGTAATGTTTGCTGTGTCGCCGTTGCCATTGGTTCCGTTCCTTCCTGCCGGTGTTGGCTAAACGCGGTCTTGGGCGGTTCACGCTGTGGTTATACTATCCTAATCCAAATGCGCGCTTGCTGCCGCTTTTTCGTGTGATAGGCTTAAGCGGGGGAGCGAGAGGCGCTCAATTCACAGGCGAGGCAAGCGGAGCGATGGATGCACTGGTCGGCGATTGGCGGCCGGCGGCGCGCTGCTTTGGGCGCGGCTTGCGGTGGGTGCGACGCCATCCGGGCGTGTATGGATTGCTCACGGCGGTATTCGCGCCGCCGGCGCTCATCGTCGCCGCGCTGACCGTGCTGATGCCCCAGCCGAATCTATGGCAGAGCGCGCTGCTCTATCTGCTGCGGTCGCTCACCGTGGTGGTGGGCGCGGTGGTGGTGATGGTGGTGGTGGCGTACCACGCGCAGGAGCGCGCCGTCGGCGTCCCGCGCGCCACCTGGCTGGGGCTGCGCTGGGTGTGCCGCTACCTGTGGACGAACGCGCATACCAGCCTGATCTTCTGGCTGCCGGTCACCCTGCTCGTGTGGCTGCGCGCGGCGCAGGCGGAGGCCGCGCCGCTGGGGGAAACCGGGCAGACGCTCATGAACGGCCTCTGGTGGCTCGTCATCGGCGGCGTCGCGCTGGCCGTGCATACCCGCACCCTGCTGGCGCCCTTTCTGGCCGTGCACGGCGACCTGCCGGGCACGCTGGCCGCAATTGAATCCTGGCGGCTGAGCGGTCGTTCCTTCCGGCTCTGCCTGGGCACCCTGGTGCTCTCCGCCGCGCCGGTGGCGCTGCCGTTCGGCGCGGTGTGCGGCGGGCTGCTGCTGGCGCTGCCGGACGGGCCGCGGGAGACGTTCCTGCTCATTCTGCCGGACCTGGCGTGGGCCGCCATCCAGCTTGTGCGTCCGTTGCTCATCCCCGCCGTCTACGTGCTCTACACCGAGCTATGGCACGCGGAACGCGCGCGCCGCGCGGCGGAAGGGACGCCCCCGCCGCCCGCCCTTGCCCGCCCGCTCCTGGCGCTGACCAGGCCGCTGCCCCACACGGGCCGCTGGGATTGAGGCGCACCCCCCCCCCCTTATCAGCCTTCGTATCCCGCAGGCGCGGGAAGGGGGTAGAATAGCGGCAACCCGCCGGGAGCGGCGGGATTGAACACGCGCCGGGACTACGACCCACCGAGCCGCGCCGCCCGGCGGCAAGCGGCGCAATTCTCAGAAAGTCGAGTAGAGGAGCAAACCATGAACACCCCGCCTGAGACCTTCGTTCGCGTCCAATCCCCATTGCTGGAAGTGTTTGTGAAGGACTGCTTCCTAGCGGTCGGCATGTCCGCCGAGCACGCCGGGCAAATGGCCGGCTGGCTCACGGCCAACGACCTGCGCGGCGTCTTCAGCCACGGCACGCGCCAGACGGTGGCGTACGTGGGCCATTTTCAGAAGCGCGAACTGAACGTCGCGCCCGACGTGCGGGTGGTGAACGAGAGCGCGGTGACGGCGGTGGTGGACGGCGACGGCGGCCTGGGCTACTTTCCCTCGTATGCCGCGGCCACGCTGGCAGTGGCGAAGGCGAAGGAGCACGGCGTGGCCAACGTGATTACGCGCAACCACGGGCACTTTGGCGCGGCCGGCCTCTGGTCGCGGGTGATCGTGGGCGCCGGTCTGGTGGCGTACGTGACCTCGGGCGCGCAACTGCACATGCGGCCCGGCGCGCCCCACCGCCACGCGGCCGGCGGCTCGCCCATGAGCTTTGCCGCTCCCGCCGGAGAAGAGCCGCCGGTCGTGGTTGACTTTGGCGCGATTCACGACCTCTACGACGGCGAACCGCACGTGAAGGCGCTGGAAATGCTGGGGCCCAGCGCCGCCTACCGCAGCATCGGCCTGGGCTCGTTCTGCCAGATACTGGGCGGTTTCCTCTGCGGCGTGCCCTCCCATCCCGACCGCGCCCGGCGCGAGTGGCCCGGCGCCAACCAGGGCGCGTTCATGACCGCCCACGACGTCAGCCGCTACCTGGATCCGGATGAGTTCAAACGCGAGGTGGACGACTACATCCGCCAGGTGCGCCAACTCGCGCCGATTACGAATCAAACGGACGTGGAAGTGGGTGGCGGCATGGAGGCGAAACGCGAGCGTCTCTGGCGCACGGAAGGCGTGCCCGTGGGCCCGAAACACGCCACAGCCCTGCGGGAACTGGGACAGCAATTGGGCGTGCCCGCGCCGTGCTAGGGAACGAAAGCCAAGCGGTAGCATTTCCCCTCCCGCTGGTAAAGGCAGAATTCCCTCTCCCAATGAGTGGGTCTAAGTTCCCTCTCCCGGCGGGAGAGGGTTAGGGTGAGGGGAATCTTCCCACGTACGGTCCGCAATGCACACACCCCGTAGGGGCAACCCTTGTGGTTGCCCTGCGGCGATTGGGCGTTGGCGGCTGCCCAGTGGCGGTTAGGCATTGGCGGTTGCCCTGCGGCGGTTAGGCGTTGGCGGTTGCCCAACGGCGACTAGCCTTTGGCGGTCCCCCTTGGAAACCCGATTTGGGTGTGGCCGGTCCAGGCGTCCACGAGGGCAATCCCTTCTGCCTGGGCGACCACAAGGGTCGCCCCTACCGGGCGGCGGACGCAGGTTACAAACCTGCGCTACCGGATGACGGTTCTGGGTATGGGTGGAGTCAGGCGGTGTGTGCCCCTGATGGTGTCGCACAGCCGTAGCGCGGGGGCTTGTCCCCCGCCGGGTGGAGCGGAATTGCGGCAGGGCCGACGGCGTGCGCAGGTTACAAACCTGCGCTACCGGATGACAAATCCGGGGAAAGGCGGCGTCAGTCGGGGAGCGCTGGGGGGAGCAGGGCCAGGGCCGCCGTTTCGTGGGCGTAGATGTCGCTGAGTTGCGCCTGCATGCGGGCGAAGAGGTCGTCGATCCACGCCTGGTCGCGGGGAAAGGCGGCGTCCGCGGCCGGGCGCATCGCTTCGAATTCCTTGCCGAGACCCACGATCTTGTCCGCCTGGTCGTCGCCGCCGGCCTTGATGGCCGCTTCCCGTTCGTCGAGCAGCGCGCGGGCGGCGGCAAGCGGCGCAACCGCCGGGTCCAGCGCCGTCTCCGCCAGCGCCCGCCACTTGTCGCCCAGGGCGCGGTACTCGTGCGCGGCCTCGCCGAGCGCGGAAGAGCCGAGAATGAGGGCGGCTTCTTCCAGAAAACCGGCGTACATACCCCGCAGGGCCGTGCCGTCGCTGCCTTCGTGCATGATGCCCTCGTAGACCGAGACCAGACCGGAAAAGAGACACCTGCCGCCGCTGAAGACGGTGGGCCAGCCCTTGGCGTTCCTGGTGTCGGTCAGCAGCCGCGCCCACTTGCGCAGGGTAGGCAGCGCGAACGAGGTGGACTTAGAACCCAGATAGTCGACGTTGGCGCGAATGCCCGCGGTGATGGCCGCCGGCAGGTCAATCGTCTCCGGCGGCGCGAGCAGCAGCAGGCGGTTCTTGAACGACGGAACGCGCCGCCGGGCGGCAACGAGGGAAGCGCCCGGCACGGTGAACGGCCGCGCGCCCGTATCGTCGATGGTGTACGCGTCGGACGCGGCGTCATAGCCGCAGGCGGTCACGAGCCAACTGAACCAGCCCGTGTCGTCCGGGTCGCGGTTGTAGTAGTCCAGCAATTCGCGTTCCAGCCAGAGAATGGCGGGCCGGCCCGCGTCCAGCGCGTCGTGCAGCGTCTTGCCCGCCTTCTTCACGCCGCCGGTCTCGTGAAACGACGGGGCGACGCCGATGCGCTCGCACAGCGCGGTGACGTAGCGCACGGGATAGTTGAACTGGTTCTGGAAACCGAACACGATCGCCGGACGGTTGTGCTCCTTGAACTCCCACAGGATGTAGCACGCGCCCAACCCGCCGCCAATGCCAAAGAGCATGGCCTCGCTGAACGGCGCGCCGGTGGCGGGACTTTCCACGCCCAGAAAGCGCAGGTAGTTGGCAATGGTGGCGGTCTCCGGATGAATGCCGCCAAAGTGGTCGTAGCCGGGGAGTAGCGTCATGATTCTATGTCTTTCACAATGCCCATGATGGGCGGAGAACGCGCGCAGCCCCCATCTTACTGGGAAGCGCGCTACGAGTGAGGCTCACCCATCGTGAGAATGAAGGTCCCAATTGCAGTAGGTTAAAGAGTCTGACCTAAACGTTCTTGAGCTTCCAGTTTCCTTTGCGGCAGTTTCCCTGCGAGCCATCTTCCGCAAATAGGCAGAAAACTCCTCTGCCTTTCGCTGGATTTCGGGGTCATTGAGCACCTCTTGCCGGTCGAGATAGATGCCGCCGTTGCCGTCGGCGTAGAGCTTGAGCGGCGTGCCACTTTCTTCTCTCTTCATGTGCAGCCTCTATCTACTCACTATGGATTTTGTTTACTAAGCACTCATGGTAACAGGTTTGCAGTCTGCGCTCGGTACCGTCATTCCGGCGAAAGCCGGAATCCAGCTCGTGTAGTATCTGCCAATTTGCGGCAACGGCCTACGCCGACTTGCCTGCCTTACCGCTCTTCAACCTACGCTTGGCTTCCTCAGTCATTTCATACTTTCGAGGTTTCTCTTTCTTTAGCTTAGCTCCTCGCTGTTCTAACATGGGCCACAGTTTCTTGGCGAATTCCGTGCCAAAACTGGGTCCTGGCATTTTCACCATGGGATCCTTTGGCCAACCCTCCTCAATTATCGTCTGACACTGTGTGCTCCTGAAGACGCCGATGGGCATCTTTTCGATAATCAGTTCGGCCATCTTAGCCAACCGTTCAGAATCTTTCCCACTCCCCTTGGTCTTTGGCTTGGGAGGCTCGGCTGGATCCTTAGTCTTGCTAGCCTTGGTCTTTGGCGTCGGAGATGCGGATGGAGTCTTGGTCCTGCTAGCCTTGGCTGGGAAACGCAAGACATGAATGTGGTCGTTAGGAAAGTAGTCTCTGATCGTAGCCGATCGCGTCTTGTCACGATCCGTCATCACCCAGAGAAACGGAATCTCTCCCTGGTTTAGTTCTTTCAACTTTGCATAAAGCGCCATGAAGTCGCTGTCGTCGCTCATCACGGCTACGAACTGTGTGGCGCCTGATGCAAAGTCCGTTGCCGCGTCGATTGCCAACGTGATGTCCGCTGCGTTCTTGGATGGTTGTTTGCTAAAGTGCTGTATACCGCGCACCGATATTATCAATTGCGCAAATCGGTTTTCCGCCCACATTTCCCATAGTTGCGCTTGGTCTGCTTGGACGTAGAGGTTTAGCCGCGTAAGAGAGTGCGTCTCTTCCGGCCATGCTTCGACGACCGCCTCAATGAGCGCTCGAGCGCTGTCTTGGAGATTCTCAGTATCCACGTATAACGTGGCGCCGGTGGATTGTGCTGTCGTGGCAAGAGCAAATGATGGACAGCCTGCGTCTTCAGTCGAGGAATCACAGTCGTTCTGCGTAGTAATAGTGTTAGCCCTCCTAAATGCGCTCTCTTGAATTCACTATGACCTAACTGAAAGTTCGGATGCAAGCAGTCACTCAGGCAATGCCTCGACCCACTTGCGGAAGGCGTCGCCGCGTTCGAACTCGTGTTGGAACATGCCGAAGGAGGCGCAGCCGGGGGAGAGGATGACCGCGTCGCCGGGGCGGGCCAGGGCGGCGGCCTGTTCCAGGGCGCGTTCCAGATTGTCATAACGGTCGGCGGCGGGCCGGGGCAACGCCGCCGCCAGGCGGTCCGTGGCGCTGCCTTCCAAGAGCACGATGCCGCGAATGTCGTCCTGGCGGTCGCGCAGCGCGTGGGCCAGAGCGGTAAAGTCCAGGCGTTTGTCCGCGCCGCCCAGCAGGAGCACGTGGGGGCCGGGGATGGTTTCCAGGCACGCTATCGTGGCCGTGGGCATGGTGGCGGTAGTGTCGTTGACGAAGCGGATGCCGCGCCACGTCCGCACCAGTTCCTGCCGGTGGGGAACGCCGCGAAAGTCCCGCATCACCGAGGCGATCGCCGCGTCGTCCGCGCCCCACACGCGCGCCGCCGCGGCCGCGGCGGCCAGATTCTCCCGCTGGTGGACGCCGCGCGGCGGAGCGTCCGCTTCTCCCGGCAGCGCGTCTCGCGCGCCGAACCACACCACCCGGCCCGGCGCGCGCCCGCCCATGGCGCGGGTGTAGGCGTTGCCCTCGTTCAGCACCGCCACGCCATCGGCGCGTTGGTAGCGCACGTTGATCTCTTTGGCGGCGGCGTAGTCGTCCATGCCGGCGTAGCGGTTCAGGTGGTCGGGCAGCACGTTGGTCACCACGGCCAGCGGCGGACTGTATTCGTGGGGGGCGAAGGCTTCCAACTGCCAACTGGAGAGCTCCAGCGCCACGCGGGTTTCCGCCGTTATGTCACCAAGTTGGCTCAGCATGGAGACGCGCAGGTTGCCGGCGGTGATGACGTGGTGGCCGGCGGCGGCCAGCATTTGGGAGAGCAGCACCGTGGTGGTGGTCTTGCCCTTGGTGCCGGTTACACCCGCCACAAACGCACTGGGACACGCCTCTATGAAGAGGCTGCTCTCCATCTCGACGCGGGCGCCGGATTCTTGAGCCAGGGCCAGGTAGGGCGAATCCAGCGGCACGGCGGGATTGCGCACCACCAGATCGGCGCTTTGGAAATCCCGCTCCTCGTGGCGGCCCAGCACGTAGCGCAACGGCAGGCCCTCCAGCGCGGCCAGGGACGGGGCCAGGGTAGCCGGGTCCCGCAGGTCGGTCACGGTCACCGCCGCGCCCCGCGCCGCCAGGTATTGGACAACGCCCACGCCGCCGCCGTGCAGGCCCAGTCCCATCACCACGGCCCGGCAGCCGGCAAGCCGCTCTTGCCCGCGGCCGGCGCTGTCTTCAAGAGGTGTGCGTTTCACATCATCCACCGCGGCCGCGGGCGTTCGTTGGCGCAATACCGGCACCCGCGGCCAGACACAGAAACTACCGGTTGAGACCTTTGCAGAACCCTTTCCCTATCGAGGGCTGACAGGGGTATGTATTCTATGATCGACCTCACGTGTCATTCCGAACGGAGCGCAGCGGAGTGAGGAATCTAGGGCAGGGTACCGCAAATCCAGCATCTCTAGATTCCTCGCTGCGCTCCGCTCCACTCGGAATGACACATACATACCCCTGTCAGCCCATCGAGTGGGAAGGTTGGGATGGGCGTGAAATGGCTTGACTTCATGCTATGTTTAGTTGTAAGCGCGGTCTGGATTCCGGCGAGAGCCGGAATGACGGAGCAATGCGAAGGCCGCCGGCGGCGTGGAAATGGGGAAACCGGCGACTCCTGCCGCCTCTCCTCTGCTACTATGAGAACTATGACTGTCTTGCCCCGTGGCCGTGGCGGACTCATCGCGCAACGGAGAGCGCAGATCACCCTAACCCGTGCTGGGAATGATAGCATATGCCGCGCTTCCTCTTCGCCGCGCTCCCCGCTGCCGGACACGTCCACCCCACGCTCCCCATCGTGCAGGCGCTGACGGCGCGCGGGCACACCGTGGGCTACGCTTCCGGTCCGGCCATGAGTGACGTGATTGCGCCGCTCGTTTCGCGGTTCTTTCCGGTAGGGCCGCGCGTGACGGCTGAGGTAGCCTACGAGTGGTGGCCGGAGTTGGGCCGGTTGCGCGGTTTGCGCCGCATGGACTTCATGGTCAACGAGATCCTGTATCCGTTTGTGGCGGACTCCAGCCGCAAAGTGCTGGACGCCATCGAGTCTTTCAAACCGGACGCGCTCGTCTTCGACTCGTACACGTATCCCGCGAGCATTGTGGCGGAGATGAGCGGACTGCCCTGGGCTACCACGACCGTGCTACCCGGGTTCCTGGAAGGCAAGGATGCGTATCCCATGGGGTTGCCGCTGGCCTATCCTCCCAATCCGTTGGTGCGCATGGCCTTGCCGCTGTTGCACCGGGTAGTCCGCTGGGCAGGCCGGCGGCACGACGACCGGTTCAACGCGATTCGCGCCGAATTCGACCTGCCGCCGATACGCGACAGCTACCGCAATAGCACCATTTCGCCGTACCTGGTGCTGGCGCTGGCGCCGTGGGAGTTCGAGTATCCCCGGGAATCCTGGGAGCCGACGGTGCACTTCGTCGGCCCCGCGCTGTGGGACGTGCCCCACGATTACGAGGCGCCGGACTGGCTGGACGACCTGCCGGGCGCTCGTCCGCTCGTCTACGCCACCATCGGCACCGTGCAGAGCATCTATCAAACGTCATTCTTCGGCACGCTCTTCGAGGCAGCGCGGGGCCTGGACGCCGACGTGGTGGTGACCACGGGCGACGAAGTTACCGCTTTGCCCACGCCGCCGGACAACGTGCGGGTAGAACGCTACGTGCCGAACAGCCTCATCATCCCCAAAGCGCAGCTAGTCGTGCATCACGGCGGCCTGGGCACCGCGCTGGGCACGCTGCTGAACGGCAAGCCCGCGCTGGTCGTGCCCTTCACGGACGACCAGCCGGCCAACGCGCAGCGCATTCGCTGGCTCGGCGCCGGCACGGATGTTGACCCGTGGAAAGCCACCGCCGCGGAGTTGCGCGCGGCAATCGAGGCGGCGCTCGCTTCCACGGAGTTGCGCGCGCGGGCCGCGGCCCTGGGGCAAGAACTGCAAGGGTACGACGCCGGCGCCAGCGGCGCGGCGCTGCTGGAACGGCTGGCGGAAACGCAAGCGCCGGTCCACCGCAACGGCGCGGCCGGCCCTTGACCACGCGGCGGAGCAGCATTCCTGAGTTCCGCCTGCGCTTGCGCGGCAATGCGCTCCCCGCTTGGTATCTGTCTACGATCTGCTTTGGGGAGTCTGCCTCCTTTGGAGGGCCTGCCTGCGTGGGGGAGTCTGCCTACGTAGGGGTATTTGCTTACGTAGGGGGTTTTGCAATACCGTTCGTGCTGAGCCTGTCGAAGCATGAACGGCTACGCGCCAACGCGCGGCGCTTCCGTTCACCCTTCGACAGGCTCAGGGCGAACGTCCCGGGTGCAGACGCAACGAGCGTACGCAGGCTCAGGGCGAACGTCCCCGGGTGCAGACACAACGAGCGCACACAGGCCTTTACAGCCAGCGGGCGAACCAATCGAACGCTTTCGCGCCGCTGAAGGCGTGGCCGCCCGGGTGCAGGTCCAGGTCGAGCCTGTCGGGAGCGCCGGCCGCGGCGTAGATGCGTTCCACGCCGGCGTAGCAGCGCAGCGCGTCGTCCTTCACGAAGCAATCGTCCAGTTCGCCCACTTCCACCAGGCACGGGCGCGGCGCGATCAGCCCGGCCACGGACGCGACGTCGCCGAAGGTCAACAGGCCCCGGGCGAACTGCGAGCCGCAGGTGTTGCCCCGTCCCCGGTGGCCGATGGCGTCCTCGATTGTGCTGAGGTAGCAGACGATGTCGGCGCAGCGGACGCGCTCGTCCAGGGCCGAGAGATACGTGGTCATCGTGCCGCCGAACGAGAGGCCGATCATGCCGATGCGGTCCGGATCCACGCACGGCAGGTCCTGGAGCAGGTCGATGCCCCTCATGCCGTCCCATACGTCCAGGGCGAGCAACTGGAATCCCAGGTAGCCGTAGCCCAGGTAGAGCGCGTTGCAGCCGTCGCGCGAACTGCGCCGCCACTCCTCAGGGCCCATGCGCTCGCCGAAGCCGCGCCAGTCCGGGGCCAGGCAGACGTAGCCGCGCTCGGCAAGCTGATGGGCGTAATCGACGCCGGACTTTCGCGCCGCCTGCGCTTCATAGCTGGGATCGTCTTCAGGCGGCAGCACGCCCGCGGCGTCGTCCTTGCCGCGGCCGTGGCCGTGGGCGCAGAGAATGGCGGGACGCCGCTCGCCGGCGGCGATGTCCTTGGGCGTGAGCAGCCAGGCGGGCACGGTGGCAAAGGCCTCGCTGTCGTAGAGTATCTTCTCGCGGACGTACGTGCCCTCGTCGTGGCGTTCGACCACCTCCACGTTGAGCGGAACGGGAGCGGGATACGGGCCGAGCATCTCCCGCACCTGTATCAGCGTGCGCTCGCGCCAGGCGGGCCAGCCGGCGGCGTCGGACGGCAGGTTCGGGGGCGCGGCGGTCGCCTGGGCGCGGGCGATGAGTCCTTCTACGGGATCGACGTACGGACGGGAACTGACGCTCATGGTTGCCTCCTTGGTCGGCTGTGGTCTGACTGTGGCGGGCGTTGCCGGGACGCGGCGCGCTACGCCTGCCGGTCGCTGCGCTTGCTGAAGAGGGCCGCGGTTTCCTGGCGGGTAAGCGCCCAAAGCGAGTAGACGCCCACGGCGGTGCCGACGGGCACGTTGAAGAGGTGGAGCACGCTGATGATGATCACCAGCAGGCGCGCCCAGTCCTGCCGCTTCAGCAAGCCGATGCCGTCCGCCAGCCCCGGGACCGACAGCAGAAAGAGAAACCCGCCGACCACCGTGCCAATTACCGCTATGATGCCCAGGGACGCCGGTTCGTCCCCGGCGGCCAGGAGCAACCCGAACCCGACGACCACGAAGAACAGGAAGACCAGCGCCGCGACGCAGAAACCCACAATGCTCAGGCCAATGTGCAGCCAGGCCACGATGTTCACGTGAGTCTCGCTGTCTTCACGGCTCATGGCGGCGGCCTTTCATAGGTGTGGCGGCAGGTTGCTTGACCGTCATTTCGGCGCCTTTGCATAGGTGCGGCGGCGGACTTTTCCAACCGTCATTCCGGCGGAAGCCGGAATCCATCTTACCCGCGCACACCCTGGATTCCGGCTTCCGCCGGAATGACGGATCTCCGTTCATCCTGTCATTCAGTTCACGCCAGTTGTTCGGCCAGCCACTCCTGGATCAGGCTGAAGAGTTGGCTCTCGCTCAGGATCAAGCTCACGACCAGCAGGCCGGTCCAGCCGACGAAACTGGCCAGCAGCGCCTTGGCGATGGAGCCGTTCAGCGCCGGGCGCAGCGCCAGCACGCCGTATTCGATCAAGGCCAAATACGTGAGCGCGGCCAGCGTCACGCCGTACAGCGGGATTACCTGGAAGAAGAGGAAGATCGCGGGCGCGTAGGCAAAGGCCAGGGTGCGAAAGAGTTGCATGAAGCCCGCGCGGCTGCGGAAGAGCACCTTGCAGAGCGCGTAGGCCACCACCAGCCAGATTACCCACGAAATCAAGGCGTCGCTCATGGCCCGGGCCACGTAGCCCACGGAGCCAAAGAAGCCGAACCAGAAGAGGCCGATCAGGAACAGGCTGATGTTCTGCACGACGGCGACGATCAGCACCACAGCCATCGCTTGCAGGTTTCCCGACTCGTCCTCGTGCACGTCTTTGAAGACGTCGGTGTTCAGCATCACGCCGTGCACCATGCGCTCCAGCAGTTCCTCCCAGCGCACGTAGGGGTCGAGGCGGCGAATGGGGACCATCGCGGCGCGGCCCCAGGCGGTCTCGCGCCAGGGACGGCGCTTGCGCTCGGGCAGCGGCTTGGCTTTGTAGTCGTCGTCGAGCGGTTTCAGCCACGCTCGCGGTACGCGGCTCATGTATCCTCCGTCGGTGGGTGTTTCAGGCTATGCGGTCTTGGGGATAAGGCGGCCTCTACGGTCACGGGCGTGCCGCCGTTCAACCCACTGAGCGTAGCACACTTCATTGCCGCCGCGCACAGTTTTCGCTAGCATAGAGCATACGACCATTAACCAATGTACCAAATTCAGGGCGATGAAACATGGTGACGCATTCACGGCCAACGCGCCTGGTTAGCAGCCTTATCCTCGCCATGCTGGTGTGGCTGGCCGCGGCCGCCCCGGCGCTGGCGCACCTGGACCACGAAGACACCGCGGACGACTACGTGGTGCCCGGCGGCTGGTACTATACCCAGACCGGCGGCGGCACCGGCCGGGGCTACGCCATTACGGACTATGACGGCATCGGCTTCTGGCAGGGCTTCCTGCGGCTGGGCGGCGTCTCGGCGCTGGGGTATCCGGTTTCCAGCCGCTTCATCCTGGACGGTTTCGTCTACCAGGCCACGCAGAAAGCCCTCTTGCAGTGGAACCCGGGCTCGCAGAGCGTGAACATCGCCAACACGTTCGACATGCTCTCCGCCGCCGGCTATGACGACTGGCTGGCCGCCTATCGCCAGATTCCCCATAGTTTCGATTGGTCGGACGACGATCCGATCAACGACTGGGAAGGCACGGTGCGGAACCACCTCAGGCGCGTCTTCGAGCCGCAGCCCGGCGATACGCCGGAACTGGGCGCGGCGCGGGCCGCCCTGAAAGCGCGCTTCCTGGCCGATCCCAACTGGCTGCAACACGCCGGCCTGCCGCTGGCCATTCAGGACTTCGGGCCGATGGTGGTCATGCGCGCCCAGCGCGTGGCCTTGCAATACTGGAACGTCAAGGTGCCGTGGGCGAACGCCGGCGACGTGACGCTGGTGCTGGGCGGCGACATTGCCAAGGAGGCCGGGCTGATTCCACGGGCGGCCGCGACCCCGCTGGACGCCGCCGACGCCATCTTGAGCGCGCTGGACCCGCCCCACGCGACACTGCCCGCCGACGGTGAACAACCGCCGCCGCAGACCCTGCCGGACGCGCCGTCGGGCATTGACGTCACGCGCATCAGCGCCGGCGGCCTTGCCGATCGGTTGGCTATCGTGGGGCCGGCCACCGTCGTCGCCTCGCCCCACGGCAATCTCCGCGTCTACCTGCGCCTGCGCAACGACGGCAACACGGCGCTTTCGACCGGCGTGGTGACGCTGGCGTTCGCCGCGGACGGCGCTGAAATCGGCCAGGCGACCGGCAACACGGCCGCGCTGCCGCCGGGTGTTATCCGCGCGGTGCGCCTGCTTTCCAACGATCCGTTTCCGGACACAGGCGCGGCGTCCGACGCGCCCGCGGCCCTGGAATTGCGCTTTACCGGCACGCTGGCGGTGAACGCCGGCGACGAAAGCGCCATCAGCTTTAGCGGCGTCCACTACGAACGGGAAGGCAATCTCCACGTGGTGCACGGGGCGGTGACGAACAACGGCGCGCGGCCCTACAGCCTGGACCTCGCCGGCGCTCTGCTGGATGCGGCCGGCGGCGTGCAAGGCATGGCCACCGGCCTGGTCAGCAATCTCCTCCCCGGCGAGACGCGCGAGTTCACGCTGACCACCGACGAGGACGCCCACGGCGTGGTTTCCCACACGATTGGCATCAACGTGATCATCCCCAAGTAATACGGCCTCTTCACGGTCTTTCCATCCGCGGCGAGCCCGGCGGCAGGCTCCCCTGACGCTGCCTGATCGCCGCTGCCGCGCGCGGCACGGCGCGGCACGTCTGCTTGTTCTCCTCTTCAGCCAGGCGCGCACACCCGGTGCGGCCTGTAGGCGATTCAGATCTCCACGGCAGGAGAGCTATCGCTAGGCGCTAACCGGGCAACAGGCGGCGGCAGACGACCGGCGGCCACACAACCCGTCCGTGCCCGGCAATTGCCAAACGACGACCAACCCTACGCAGACCTTTGCATAACCCCTTCCCCATTGAGGGCTGACAGGGGTAGGCACGTGTCATTCCGAGCGGAGCGTCGAACAGGGTTCGCGGAATCTAGAACCGACGTTTTTGCAGCGAAAGCCTTAGATTCCTCTCTCCGCTGCGCTCCGCTCGGAATGACACGTGAAGTCGGATGTAGAATGCCTACCCCTGCCAGCCCATTGAGGGGGAAGGTTGGGATGGGGGTGAAATGGATTGACTTTATGCTATCTTTAGTTGTAAAAGCACTCTGGATTCCGGCTTTCGCCGGAATGACAGAGTTATGCAAAGGTCTCCTACGGGAACGCTCATGAATCTCGCATACCTCACCTGGCTGCGCGGCCCCGCCGCTCGCCTGTGGGCCACAACCAGCGCCATCGGCTACGTCACCGGCCTGCTCTTCAAGGAAGTTCCCGTGGCCGGGACGCTGCTGGCGCTGCAGAGCTTTGCCGCCGGCGTCACCACGCCGCTGGTGGTGTGGGCGATCAGCGGACTCATAGACACGCTGCGGCAGCGCTCGCTGGGCGAGCCGGCTGACGTCTGGCCGGCGATACTGCCGTGGCTCTGCGTGCTGCTTGCCGCCTTTCTCGTTCGCAGCCTGGACGGCGCGCTGGGGGACTATCTGAGTAAGTTGACGGGATTGCGTCTCGGCGCCGCCGTGCAGCACATGGTCTGCGCAAAAGCCGTCGCGCTGCCGCTGAGCGCCTTCGAACAAGAGGAGTACTACACCAAGCTGGAGGTGGCCGGCAAAGAGGACGGGAGCGACCTCAGCTACTTCCTGGAGAACGTCTCGTGGCTGGTCACGTCGCTGATCGGCGCGGCCGGGCTGATGGCGCTCTACTTCCGCGCTCACTGGCTGATTGGCGTGGCGTTGGTAGCGGTAATGGGCGCGCGGGGCGTCGTGCAGTCCTACGCCTGGCACAATTTGCTGGACGTGCAGTACCAGAACTCGCCCCGGCGGCGCGAGATGGGCTATTGGTCGCGCCTGCTCAGCGACCGCGAGGCTCTGCCCGAACTGCGGTTGTCCGGTCTCAGCGACTTCCTGATTCGCCGCCGCCGCGCGGCCTTCACGCGCTTTCTGGCGGACATCGTGTCGGCCCAGCGCCGGCTGGCGCTGCCGGGGCTGGCAAGCGTGGCCGCGCAAGAAGCGGTCGCGTTGCTCATCGTCTTCGTCTTGCTGCTCGCGCTCGCCGGCAACCTTAGCCTGGGGGCTTTGGTGGCGCTGCTCTACGGCCTGACCCGGTTCCGCGACCTGGCCGACGGCGTGGCCAATGCGCTGCAGCAGTTGTACGACGACCTCCAGTATGCGGAGTACGTGCGGGACTTCCTGGCGCTGGAAGCGGAAACTGCCGCCGCGCCGGCAGGCGGACAGGCGCCGCGGCGGCCCCTGCGCGAGGGCATCCGGTTCAAGGACGTCGGCTTCACCTATCCGGGCACTAAACGGCCGGCGCTTGCCGGTATCGACCTGACTATCAGGCCCGGCGAGCGCATCGCGCTGGTGGGGGAAAACGGCGCCGGCAAGACGACGCTGGTGCGTTTGCTGCTGGGCCTCTACCGGCCTACCCACGGGGTCATCACGGCGGACGGGCAAGACCTCGCCGCGATTGACCCGGAAACCTGGCGGCGCGAAGCCACGGCGGTCTTCCAGGACTTCGTCCGTTATCCCACGACGGTGTTCGAGAACGTCGCCTACGGCGATGCGGCCTTGCTGGCGCGCGGTGGCCTCTCGTCTGAAACAGCGCACCCGCGCGTCGCCGCCGCCGCGGCCCAAAGCGGGGCGGACGGCTTTATCGCCGGTCTGCCAAATGGCTACGGGACCCTGCTCGGCAAAGAGTGGCCGGACGGCATGGAGCTTTCCGCCGGCCAGTGGCAGCGGCTGGCCCTGGCGCGGGCCTACCTGCGCGACGCGCAGATCGTGGCCCTGGATGAACCCACCGCCGCCTTGGATCCGCGGGCGGAAGTGGCGTTCTACCGCCAGTTCACGCGGGTGGCGGCCGGGCGCACCGCAATCCTGGTCTCGCATCGCCTTGGGGCGGCCCGGCTGGCGGACCGGATTATCGTGCTGGCGCATGGGCGCATCGTGGAGGCAGGCGGCCACGACGCTCTGCTGAAACGAGGCGGCGTGTACGCCCGGATGTTTCGCCTGCAAGCGCGCTGGTACGCCGCGCCGCCGGATTCGGAGCGTGACTCATGAGCGCCGCACACGACAACGCGGCACGGTCGCGGCGGCGCTTGGCCGATGCGCCGCGCACGGTGGGATTGCTCTTGGCCGCCGACGCCGGAGGCACGATCCTGCTGGCCGTTGTGAGTTTATGCATCGGGTTGTTTCCCCTGGCCGAGGTGCACGTCTTGCGCCGGCTCATAGAAACGGCGGAGCAGGTGGTGGCGGGCAATGCGTCCGCGGCGGCCGGCCTCGCGTGGGGGCTCGCCCTGGCCTGCCTCGCAATCCTGCACGCCGCCGTGATGCACGTCCGGGAGATCATCAACCGCCGTCATCAGGAGGTATTGGGCAACTACGTGGAGGAGCGCTGCCTGTGGCAGGCGCAGGCCATGCCGCTGGAGTGGTTCGAGCATGACGGCAACCACGACCTCCTGCACCAGGTGCGGCGCAGGACCGTGGGCCGACTGGGCGCTACCACGGGTTTCATAGCGGACGCTTTGTCCGACCTGGTAACGCTGGGGTCGCTCCTCATCTACCTGGCGCAATTCCACTGGGCGCTGCCGCTGTTGCTGGCCGCCGGCACGACGCCGGGCATGGTGCTGCGCGAGCGGCAACTGCGCCGGCAGTATCTGATGGAGCGCGCGCAAACCCCGGGCGAACGCCGCTTTGGGGTGTATACCGACCTGCTGACCGGTCGCGCGGCGGCCGCCGAGGTGCGGCTCTTCAGCCTGGGACGGTGGCTGCTCGCTCAGGCCGGGCAACTCCGCCGCCGCCTCCACCAGGAGCGCCTGCGGCTGTCGGCCCAGGAAGCCAGGCGCACGGTGGTCTCGGACGGCATGAACGGCCTGGTGCACGTTGCGGCGCTCGGCGTGAGCGTCGGCCTGCTGGTGAACGGCCACATCAGCATCGGCGCGGCGGCGGCACTCTTCGCGGCGATTGAGACTTTCCAGATAAGCTACGCGGACTTCACGTGGGGCGCGTCCATACTCTATAACCATCTGCGCTACTTGCGGGACTACTTCACGCTGATCGATAGCCCGCGTGTCGATCTCAAAGCCGGACGGAGACTGGATGGGCCGCTGGCCAAGCCGATCGTCTTCGAGAATGTTTCCTTTACCTATCCGGGCGCGGAACGGCCGGCGCTTGCCGACTTGAGCCTTTCGCTCCGGCCCGGCGAGCGGGTTGCCCTGGTGGGCGAGAACGGCGCGGGCAAGACCACGCTCGTCAAGCTCCTGATGGGCCTCTACCGGCCCACGGCCGGCCGCATTCTGATAGACGGCGTTGATCTGAATGAAATTGCGCCCGCCGACTGGCACGCGAAGTTTGGCGCGGTGTTTCAGTCCTTCCTGCGGTACCAAACGACGGTAGAGGAGAACGTCACTTTTGGCTGGCTGGAAGCGGCCGGTGACAAAGAGCGCCTGGAAGCGGTGCTCAGGCGCAGCGGCGCAAGCGAGGTGGCGGCGGAGTTGCCGTGCGGCCTGGAGACGCCGCTGGGCAAGGAGTTTCACGCCGGCGTGGAACTTTCGGTGGGACAGTGGCAGAAACTGGCGATTGCGCGGGCGTACTTCCGCCCCGCCGAGATTCTCATCCTGGACGAACCGGCCGCGGCCCTGGACGCCAAGGCCGAAGCGGCGGTCTACGCCCACTTTGCCGACCTGGCGCAAGAGCGCACCGCTATTCTCATATCGCACCGGCTGGCGTCGTGCCGGATCGCGGACCGCATCCTGGCGCTGCGGGAAGGCCGCCTGGTGGAACAGGGGTCGCACGATGCGCTGCTGTCCGCCAATGGCGAATACGCCGCGCTCTACCGGCTCCAAGCGGCCGCTTATCGCTAGCGCGACCGGCGAGAACCGGAGTTCTCCTACCAGAAGCCGCTACACTCGTTCAGGCGTATCACCGGCGCAAGGCCCGGCCGCTTCCCCGACCCGCTGCCCAAGGAGACCTCTGCACAACCCCTTCCCCATTGAGGGCTGACAAGGGTATGTAAATGTCATTCCGAGCGGAGCGAGGAATCTAGAATCCATGCTACGGGAAGTCTGATTGGCTCAGCACTATAGATTCCTCACTCCGCTGCGCTCCGTTCGGAATGACACGTGAAGTCGATTATAGAATACATACCCCTGTCAGCCCATTGAGGGGGAAGGCTGGGATGGGGGTGAAAGGAATTGACTTCATGCTATCTTTGGTTGTAAAAGCGATCTGGATTCTGCGCCCACGCACGGGGGCGGGCTTTCGCCGGAGTGACGGCGTTCTGCAAAGACTCGCAAGGGTTTGCGCGGTCGCGTCGAATGTAGCACGATACAGCGGAATACTATGGGCGAGCGCACCGAGGAGGATTCACCCTCACCCTAACCCTCTCCCAGTGGGAGAGGGAACCGGAGCCACGTAGCGCGGGGGCTTGTCCCCCGCCTGCGCGCAATGACGGCTGGCGTGGATACGTGGACAACTGTCTCGGGGGCTCGTCCCCCGCCTGCCGCGCCGCGCGTGGGTGTAGGGGCACGACATGTCGTGCCCCTACACCCACGGAATGAGAAGATGGATTCCCGCTTGCCCGGGAATGGCGGCTTGAGGGCGTCCGTTCGTGCTGAGCCTGTCGAAGCATGAACAGGTGGTACGATGCTCATGAGTTCTGTGCGACAGCATGGGCGAGGCCTGGCGGCGCTTGTGGGGAGTATTGGGTACGTGGCTACAGCCGAGTATGCGGTGAAGTATGGCGCAGGCAGCGTGACGTTTGCCGTGCCGGAGACGGCGGACGTGACGCTGATCGAGCCGCGCGCGGTTGCCGGCGCGCCTGAGCCCAAAGCGGCAGTGGAGCGGGCGCTGGACGCGGCGTTGGCGCGCGGCGCGCTGCAACGCCCCGGCGCGACCGCCATCACCGTCAGCGACGCGACCCGGCCCGTGCCAAATCACCTCATTCTGCCGCCGCTGCTCGCCCACTTGCGCGCGCGCGGCGTGCGCGCGGAGCAAATTGACATCATCGTCGGCGTTGGCAATCACCGGCCGGCGGCGCCCGGCGAGTTTCCGCGGCTGGTTGGCGCGGAGATCGCCCGGCGTTATCGGGTGTCTTCCCACGTCTACGACGACCCGGCGCAACTTGCGCGTCTGGGCACAACGAGCCGGGGCACGCCGGTGGTCGTCAACCGGACCTTTGCCCAGGCGGACACGCGCATCATCGTGGGCATGATCGATCCGCACCAGTTCGTCGGCTACACCGGCGGCTGCAAGGGCGCGTTCATCGGCCTGGGCGGCGGCGAGACGATTACCGCGAACCACTCAATGCTCAGCGATCCGGCGGCAAAGCTGGGCGTCTACGACGGCAATCCGGTGCGCGCCGACATCGACGAACTCACCGATTTCCTCGCGATAGACCTGGTGATCAACGTCGTCCTGAATACCGCGAATGAGATCGTGCGCGTCTTCGCCGGCGCGCCGCATGAGGTGCTGGCGGCGGCGATTCCGCTGGTGCGTGAGGTCTGCGAGACGGCGGTTCCCCACCCAATGGACGTGGTGATCGCGTCCCCCGGCGGTTATCCCAAGGACATCAATCTCTACCAGGCGCAGAAGGCGCTGGCGCACGCCTGCGAAGTGGCGCGGCCCGGCGGCAGCGTCATTCTGGCGGCGGAGTGCCGGGAAGGGGCCGGCGACGCGCTCTACGAGGCGTGGATGGCCGCCGCCAGGACGCCCCACGACGTGATTGCGCGCTTCGAGGAGGAGGGCTTCCGCATGGGCGCGCACAAGGCGTTTCTCTTTGCCCGCAGCCTGGTGAAAGCGCGGACGTATCTTGTGTCCGGCGGCGTCGCGCCGGAGCAGGCGCGCACACTGCACCTGATCCCCGCGCTGACGATCGAGGACGCGCTGACAGCGGCGCTAGAGGGTGTCGCCGGCCGCCCGCGCATCGGTATCATGCCGCGGGCGTCGTCCACCATCCCGCGCATTGAGGCGCCGGTCTCGGTGGGATAGACACACGCCGCGCGCTCCCCCGCGCAAGCGCCCGCATTGGGTACGGATGCGCCGCCGCGGGGGCGAAGGTGGTATGGTAGGAAGCGGCCGGGTGTAAGCACGGCATGGCAGATCCGGCCGGATGGATTCCCAAGCATACGCATCATCTGATTCGCCCATAGTCCAACGATTCAAGGAGTTACACCATGGCGGCGACCAACGGCAAGACCCCGGCGCAACTCAAGCAGACCCTCAGCGAGTCGATCGACGCGCAGTCCGATGCGATTACCGGCATTGCCGACCGCATCTTGCGTCATCCTGAGACGGGGTACAAGGAGTTCGAGACCGCCGGGGTGGTGGACGAGTGGTTCACACAGCTTGACATTCCCCATGAGTCCGGCATCGCCGTGACGGGCGTGAAGGCTGTGCTCGACACCGGACGGCCCGGGCCAAGCGTGGCGATCATGGGCGAGTTGGACGCCCTGCCGGTGCCGGACCACCCCCACGCGCATCCGGAGACCGGCGCGGCCCACGCCTGCGGCCACAACAACCAGATTGCCTCCATGCTGGGCGCGGCCATGGGCCTGACCCGCTCCGGCGTGCTCGGCAATCTGTGCGGCAAACTGGTCTTCATTGCGGTGCCGGCGGAGGAGTACGTGGAGGTCGGTTTCCGGCAGTCGTTGCGCGATCAGGGCGCGATCGAGTTTCTGGGCGGCAAGCCGGAGTTCATTCGCCGGGGCGCGTTCGACGACGTGGACTTCGCCATGCTGGTGCACACCAGCAGCAACGCCGATGACGGGATTGTCTGCATGACGGAGACCAGCAACGGCACGGTGGCCAAGCACGTCACCTACCACGGCCGCGCGGCGCACGCCGCGGGCGCGCCGCACAAGGGCATCAACGCGCTGAACGCCGCGACCCTGGCCTTCACGGCCCTTCAGTACCAGCGCGAGACCTTCCGCGATGAGGACACGGTGCGCGCGCACTTCATCATCAAGCGCGGCGGCGAGGTGAATAACGTGATCCCGGCCATTGCGCAAATGGAGGGCAAGGTGCGCGGCAAGACCATGGAGGTCATGCTGGAGGCGAACGAGAAGGTGCAGCGCGCGCTGAAGGCTGGGGCGCTGGCGACGGGCGCGACCGTGCACATTGAGACGTTTCCCGGCTACTTCCCCATGATTCCCCATCCGCCGCTGGCGGACCTCTACCGCGAGAACGCGGCCGCGCTGGTGGGCGAGGAGAATATCTCGGTGCGCCCCCACAGCACCGGCTCCACCGACATGGGCGACGTAATGCACGTGGTGCGGGCAATCCAGCCGGCCGCGGGCGGCGCGACGGGCACCGGCCACGGCAACGACTTCCTGCTCGACGACGCCGACCACGCTATCATCGCCCCGGCCAAGCTGATGGCCCAGACGGCGGTGGACCTGCTGGCGAACGACGCGGAAACGGCCGACCGCGTGCTGGAGGAAACTACACCGCCTATGACCAAGGACGACTACCTCACCCAACTCCGCAGCCTGGCGAATACCGAGGAGTATGACGGCGCGTAGAGTTTCATGTTGCGCGTGGCTGGGCGCCCGGCGCTCCAATCTCAGTCTTTGAGCACAAAGTAGACCATCACCGTGCACACTTGGCCCGGCGGGAGTTCGCCGGCGAGCCGGAGCCAGTTGCCGAAGTGCGTTACCCTTGCCAGCGTTAACCCATCCGCTGTGTGGGGAAGAGAAATGCGCGTGCCTTCGTCCAACCAGCGGATGCCGTCGGGCGAGACCTGCACCGCCGCGCTGTGCCCGGCAATTGCCCCTTTGAGGACGCGGATGAAGATGAGCGCCTCGGCGGCCCAGCCGGCCTCGTAGGGCTCGGTGGCAAACGCGCCTTCCCAGGTAACGTTGCGTTCCACAACGGCGGTATAGACCTGTCGCGGCATCCGTTTATTGCCTCTCATCCATGAAAGCGAAACGCCGCTGTCCCGGTAGCGCAGGTTTGCAACCTACGTCCGTGGCCGTAGCGCCTGTGCCGTATCCGATATTGCGGGAGCAGGTGCGGCGGCGGGGGACAAGCCCCCGCGCTACGTTGATGCGGCTCCATTCCCGTTACCATAGGACAACCCCGTAGGGGCACGACATGTCGTGCCCCTACGCCCAGCGGCCCGGGCGGCGCTTTGTCCGCCGATTCCGCAGAGGCGGGGGACAAGCCCCCGCGCTACGTTGATGCGAAACCTACGCTCCGCCCCCTCGCGCTACGTTCTTGTTAACCCCATTATTGCGTTACAGGCGCCGTAGGGCACGACATGTCGTGCCTCTACGCCCGGCGGCCCGGGCGACGCTTTGTCCGCCGATTCCGCAGAGGCGGGGGACAAGCCCCCGCGCTACGTTGATGCGAAACCTACGCTCCGCCCCCCGGCGCTACGTTCTTGTTAACCCCATTATTGCGTTACCGGCCCCGTAGGGGCACGACATGTCGTGCCCCTACGGGGCCAGGGAAACCACGACGGAATCCAGATACAGGAACGCCCGCCGGTTGGTGGCGGTTTCCACGAAGAAAGCGGTATTCAACATGCACCACAAATCGGCGTCGGTGGGCGCGCGGATGGGCGACAGACCCGTCAAATCGAACGTTTGGTCGTTGCACTGGAGTTCGGCGTAGTTCATGGTACGCAGGTCGCACGCAAAGCGCAGGTAGTGCCAGTTGAGCTTGGTCGGCAGTTCGTTGTAGCAGAGCCGCTGCCGGGCGTTTGGAATGTCCTTCCAGCCGCGCGGGTCCAGGTGAAAGAAGGATTTGATTTCCCCGCTGTCGCCGACCACGTGGCGCGAGGGCAACTCGTCCCGGTACTGCCACAGGTAGCGCGGCGCGCCGTCCGCGGTGTTGCAGTAGCGCAGGTGGGGCATGGCGCGCTGTTCGTCGTCTTGCAGGTCGAAGAACACGCCAAAAGCGCTCACGTCGTGGTCGCCCAGCGTGAGCGCGCTTGGTTCCGGTTTGACCGCAAAGTAGCACTCCACCTGGATGCGTCCCCGCTTGCGCCAGGTGGCGCGCTTGATGGCAACCGCCAGATGCCCGGCGCGGGCGCGGGTGGCGAGTTTCAGCGAATACGCGCCGGCAAGCGATCCCGCCGTGCCGGTGTCCCACATGGTGGCGCTGCTGAGCATGGGCGGGCGCAGGTCGCGGAAGGGCGGCAGGATGGTGTCCAGGCTGCCCTCGTAGTTGCCGATCAGTTCGCTCCAGCCGCACAGGCCGTTGTCGAAGTCGTCGGCGAACAGGATGCGCCCCAGCGGGTCGAACTTGCTCAGAAATGGGTCCGCGCTCACGTTTGCCATGGCCTGCCACGCTTTCGCATTTCCGTCTATTCCGGCGCAATCGCTGAGGAGCGGTGCCCAGATGCACACGGTTGCCGCAAGGCCAAGTATAGCACGCCATCTATCGCTGCTTGCGCGCATCGCCTCTGCCGGAAGCCCGCAGTATGCTTGCGGCGTCATGCGCGCGTTTCCCGAAAGCGCGGCAAACGGGCTGTCGAGAGTACGGCGCGCCTGACGTGGTAAGATACCTGCAACGGCGTTTAGGCGCGGGGCGGTTCCTGGAACAACAAGCGGCGCTGTCAAACGCGCAATCCGCCTCATTTCTCAAGCACGTTGAGCGAGGCAAGGCCATGGCGAAGGCGAGAATGGGCGTGATCGGCGCCGGTTGGTGGGCGACGCAGCACCACATCCCCAGCTTGAAAGCGTACGAAAAGGCGGACCTGGTCGGCATTGCCGACGTTAAACCGGAGAAGGCCAAGGCCGCCGCCGAATACTACGACATCGGCGCCACCTACGACAACCATCACGACCTGCTGGCGGCGGGTGTTGACGGCGTGGTCATCGCCGTTCAACACGCCTACCACTACGCGGCCGCCCGTGACGCGCTGGACGCCGGCGTCCACGCGCTGGTGGAAAAGCCGATGACCCTCACCGCCGCCGACGCCTGGGATTTGGTAGAGCGCGCCCAGCGGAACGGCCTGCACCTGATGGTCGGCTACACCAGCCAGTTCACCCGCCACGCCCAGGCGGCGCGCGAGATCGTGCAAGCGGGCAAGATTGGCGAATTGCAGATGGTCTCCGGCATCTTCACCTCCTGGGTCGAATCTTATCTGCGCGGCCGGCCCCAGGACTACGCCGCGGCGTTCGGCTTTCCGGTCACCGGCCCCGAGGCCGATAGCTACGCGGACCCCAAACTGGCCGGGGGCGGCCAGGGCCACCTGCAAGTGACGCACCCCATGGGCATGGCGCTCTGGGTGACCGGCCGGCGGGCGGTGGAGGTCTTTGCCTTCATGGAGAATTACGACCTGGCGGTGGACCTGGTCAACGCCCTCAGCTTCCGGCTGGATAACGGCGCGGCGGGCACGATGGCCTCCACCGGCGCGATGCGGCCGCACCAACGGCTCGACCAAGGTTTTGTGTACACCGGCACTGAGGGCGTCCTGCGCCAGGACATGGCCGGCGGCCGCCTGGAAGCCCAGTACAACGACGGAACCGCCGATGCGTTCGCGGATCTGTCTGAGGAAGAACGGTACCCGGCGCACCTGCCCGCGCGCGGACTGGTGGAAGTCATCTTAGGCGAAAGTGAGAACCGCGCCCCGGGCGAGGTGGGCGCGCGGGTGGTCGAGTTCCTGGAGGCCGGCTACCGCTCGGCGGCGTCGGGCCGGGCCGTCAGGGTGGATTCTCTGCGCTAGTCCGTTGCCAAACGGACTTGCCTATGGATTTGCCCACGGATTTGACCAGGGGCTTGCCCATAGATTACGCTCCGAATCCATTCCCTCTCCTGGGGGAGAGGGTTAGGGTGAGGGGGAAACGGCGGCGCGGAGAGTCCCAGCCAGGGAGGAGAGTTGCTCATGGACAAGCTGGAGTTCGTCGATAGCCACGTCCATTACTACGACATGCAGCACCCGGAACTTGTCTACGGCCACTGGCAGCCCGGCGTGCCGCATCCGACCCTGGGGGAGCAGATCCAGCGGCTCGCCGAGCGCAACTATCTCGCCGAGGACTACATCGCCGAGACCCGCAATGCCAACGTCACCAAGGCGATTCACGTGCAGGCCGCCATCGGCAGCCCGGACCCGGTCACGGAGACCGAGTGGCTCCAGGAAGCCGCCGATCGCACGGGCTTTCCCCACGCCATCGTGGCCCACGCCGACCTGCGCGCTCCCGATGTGGAAGCCGTGCTGGAGCGGCATTGCCAATCGCCCAACATGCGCGGCATACGCGATTTCTCCTACGGCGACTACCTCGTCGCGCCGGACTTCCAGCGGGGTTTCGCCCTGATGGAAAAGTACAACCTCGTGTCCAGCATCGCCGTGACGTGGCGGGAGATGGAAAAGCTGCGGGACCTGGCAAACACGTTCCCCAACGTCATGATCGTCGTCGATCACACGGGTTTGCCGGAGGAGCGCACGGACGAGTATTTTGCCAGTTGGAAGGGCGGTATGGAGATTGCGGCCGCGTGTGACAACGTCCGCTGGAAGATCTCCGGCCTGTGCATGAGCGACCAGAACTGGACGGTGGACAGCATCCGGCGGTGGGTGCTGGCGTCCATCGAGACGTTCGGCGTCGGCCGCTGCATCTTCGGCACCAACTGGCCGGTGGACTGGCTGTGGAGCGACTACGACCGGCTGATCGACGCCTACACGGCAATCATCGCCGGATTCAGCCGGGACGAGCAAGTCGCGCTCTTCTCAAAGAACGCCGAGAAGCTGTACCGCATCGAAGAGCCTGAACGCGGCCAGGCGGTGTTCAAGTCTCAGTCATTCTTGTAAGTATTTCGTAATACGCTGACAGATTTGGTGAAAAGGGCATGGAGACGCAGAGCCGAGTATGGGTTGTATACGTGTCATTTGTATGTTGTAAGGGGCGGAAAAATTGGGGAAGGTCAGCAGAAAGCACGAGGCGCGCGTTGCCTGTCATTCCGAACGGAGCGCAGCGTAGTGAGGAATCTAGAGTGCTGGAGTAAAGATACGACGTGCGGCACATGCATCCTAGATTCCTCGCTCCGCTCGGAATGACAGAAGCAATCAGCGCAAGGGCTAGTCGCCCGTCCCTCCGCCGCAGCGCAGTGGCTGGTCGCCCGTCCGCTGTAGCGCGGGGGCTTGTCCCCCGCTTCCCCGTCGGGCAAGGGGCAGGCTTGACGCCAAGAGCCAAACAGGATCTTGGTCAACACGCTACGCGGCGTCCGGTGGGCGCTGCCGCCAAATGCCAATGACCGTTCCAGACTGACAGAAACGTCCAAAACAGAGTAAAGGAGCAGCACGTGATTACCTACGACGACCTGAACGTCGGCACGTTCATCAACGCCAGCGGCACGGTGACGACCCTGGGCGGCAGCCTGATGCCGGACGCGGTGGTGGCGGCCATGGAACGCGCTTCCCGCAGCTTTGTCGGACTTGACGAACTGCACGAAAAGGCGGGCGAGCGGCTGGCGGCGATGCTCGGCGTGCCGGCGGCATTTATTCCTTGCGGCGCGGCCAGCGGCATGCTTGTGGCGGCCGCGGCCTGCCTGACCGGCACGGACACCGACCTGATCCGGGCGCTGCCGGACGTGCCCAGCGGCAAGAATGAGTTCGTCATCAGCTACGTGGACGAGCACACCTACGTTCACCAAGGCTTTCGGGTCGCCGGCGGCGTGCTGGTGGCTGCCGGCACCGAGACGTGCGTTACATCGGCAGACCTCATCGGAGCGATTACGGAACGTACGGCAGCGGTGGTGCATTTCCTGGGCAAGCAGACCAAGCAACAGTTGATCGAGGTGATCGCCGGAGCGCATCAACGCGGCGTGCCCGTGATCGTCGATGCCGCGGCCCAACTGCCGCCCCGATCCAACTTAGCGGAGGTCGTGGGGCTGGGCGCCGACCTGGTTATCTTCAGCGGCGGCAAAGGCATTCGCGGTCCGCAGGCCACCGGCCTGGTGCTGGGCAGACCGGATCTTGTGGAGGCGGCGCGGCTGAACGGCAGTCCGCAAAGCGCGATTGGGCGCGGCATGAAGGTCGGCAAGGAAGAGATCATGGGGCTGCTGGCGGCGGTGGAACTCTACCTGGCGCAGGACGAGGCGGCGGAACTGGACGGCTGGGAAGCGCAGATGCGCCTCGTGGCGGCGGCCGCGGACGGCATAGACGGGGTAAGCGGCGCCGTGCGGCGGCAGGATGAAGGCGCGAGTTGGGACATCGTGCCCCACGCGCAGATCAGCTTCCCGGAGGCGGGACTGGAACGTGCTGAAGACGTTGCCCGCGCCCTGCGGGAAGGCGAGCCCTCGATCGACGTGCGGCTCGATGAGGAGGGCATCCTCATCAGCCCCATGACCCTGCAACCGGGCGAAGCGGCCATCGTCGCCGACCGCCTGCGGGCAGTCCTGGAGGATAGTTGACCGGCTTGGCCCGGCTGGGCGTCAAAAGGTGTAGGGGCACGACATGTCGTGCCCCTACACCTTTTGACGCCCAGCAGCACACAGACAGTGCGCCGCTTGAGAAGAGGACAACCGTTAGAAGTTCCCTGTCCTGCTCTCGTACTTCGTCGGTTTGCCCAGCGTCGCGCCTTCGTGTTTCACCCACCAGGCGACCCAGTCGATGATTTGCTCTGACGTTACGCGGGGCGGCCCGAAGGTTTCCACATAGCGAGAAGCGTCGCCGAGCAGGGCGGTGGCTTCCGGCTCGCCGGTGAAGATTGGCGCCACGCCCAGGCGTTCGCCCAGGGTTTCGGCCACCGCGCGCACGGAGAGCGTGTCCGTGCCGGTCAGGTTGATCACGCCGGCGGGGCTGGCGCAGAGCGGAAACGAGCGGGCAAGCATGTCGCAGGCGTCGCCCTGCCAGATCTGGTTGGCGTAGCCCATGGCCAGGTCGATCGGAGTCTGCTCTTTCACCTTGGCGGCGATGTCCAGGATGATGCCGTAGCGTAGTTCCGTGGCGTAGAAGAGGCGCACGATGAGCGTGGGCGTGCCCTGCCGTTCGGCGTAGTATTCCACCAGGCGTTCGCCGCCCAGGCGCGATTCGGCGTACTCGCCCACCGGCCCCAGGGGGGCGTCCTCCGCCGCGCCGCTGCCGTCCACCGGCATGAAGCGGTAGACGTTGCCGGAAGAGACGTAGACCATGCGGGAATCGGGAAAGCGTTCCATCAGCTTGGCGGGCACGAGCGTGTTCATGGCCCAGTTGAGGGAGGGCGCGCCGCTGGAGCCGAACTTGAAGCCCGCCAGCAGGTAGAGGTAGGGGGCGTCCGGCAGCGCGGCCACGCTGGCGTCGTCCAGCAGGTCGCAGGCCACGGTTTCCACGCCGGCGTCGTCCAGGTAGCGGCGCGACTCCGGCGAAGAGAAGCGCGAGACGCCGATCACGCGCTGCGCGCCGGCGCGCACCAGGAGTTCGGCCAGTGTGGGGCCCATCTTGCCGGCCACGCCCAGCACCATGATCGGGCCGTCCAGCGCCTGGACCGCTTCACACACGGCCGGCGTGGGCGCGGTCATCTGCGCCATCAGTTCCGCTTCACTGCGCAGCGGCGGCAAGGACTGTTGGTTCACGAGGCACTCCTCTACGGCGGTGGGCAATTTTCGTCCAGTATAGCGCATGGGGTAAACGGCAGCGGCGCGGGCCTGGCGGACGCCAGTTCACGCCCGCGGCCGCGCCTTACTCCTGGCGCAGGGCGGCTACCAGCGCCGTGCGGTCCGGCAAGCGGCCCTCCAGCCGCAGCCGCTCCGCACCGGCGCCGTCGTAGACCACGAAACCCGGCACCGCTTCTACGCCAAGGGTCTGGGCGGCTTGCCGTCCGTCCGGCGTGTGCCGGTTGATGCGGATGACGCGCGCCGCCGCGCCCACGTCGCGTTCGATCCCATCGACGATGGGAGAAGCCGCGAGGCTGACCGTTCAGTAGTTGGAATACACCAGTACCAGCGCCGGCCGCCCTTTGCCCACGAGGGCCGCCATGTCGCCTTCGTCCGCGCGTTGCGCCGCCTGGTAGCGGAGCACGAAATGCAACGACGCCAGACTGATCCCGACCGCCGGCACGAGCAGCCAGCCGCCGGGCAGCGGCAGCCAGTAGTAGGCGGCCGCGGCGCTCGCCAGCAGCAGGCCGAGTACGAGTGCGATGAATGAGTAGCGGTTTACTAGCCCAAGCACGTCAAGTCTCCCCGAAGAGTACACGGCATACGCTACCATCCCGCCGCCGGAGGCGCGCCGCGAATGCGCACCCGGGCTGGGCGCGCCTTACTCTTCCTCCAGCGCGTCAAGGAACTTCCGCTTCGTGGGGAATTTGCCATTCAACCGCAGCCTGGGCTCGCCCTTGCCATCGTAGAGAATGGCGCCGGGCACAAGGCTCAGGCCCTCGCGGTCGGCGAAGGCGCGGCCAACGGGCGTGTGGCGGTTCAGCCGGATGACGTGCGCTGTCTCGCCAAATTCGCGTTCGATCCCATCGACGATGGGGCGGGCCGAAAGGCAGCCCGCTCAGAAGTTGGAGTATACCATGATGAAAACCGGCACGCCTCTCTTGAGTTGTGCCGCCAACCCCTCACTGTCGACAGTGTCCGCCGCCGGATAGCGCAGCGCTACGCCCACGGCAAAGAGAGTAACGCCCAGTAGGATCAAGAGCAGAACGCCGCCCGGATCCGGCAGCCAAAAATAGACGGCTACCGCGCTGACAGACGCGACAAACAGCGAAAGGAGGACGTAGGAGTATTGGTTGACGAATTGCATTACCCCAGATCCAATCTCAGGTTCCACGCGCGATTATACCATGCCACACCCCGGCCGTCATGCTCCCGCTCCATGAGACCGTGGGATGACACGTTCTTTGCGTATCCTACTACTGTATTTGCGTCCACGCGCGCGGGCTGTCCGCCGGACTCCCTCGTCTCAGGCAGTAAACCGGACCCAGGCCGCAAGCCGCACTTGCCCTTCTGAAGATAAGGCAGGCTCAGCCGTGTGGGGGTGGCGGTACCATCTTTGGGAAAGCCGCCGTTCACACGCGGCCTTGCCCGCGCGTAGCATGACGGGAGCGAGCAGCCGTCGTTCGCGCTGAGCCTATCGCAGCGCGAGCGGTTTGCGAGGCTCTCCATACCCCCAGTGTGGCTGCCTGGCGACAGTACGCTATAATGGGCGCACACGCCGCAACGCAGGATACCGGCAGGTTACGGCCAGACCGCCGCGAGGCTTCAAGGCAGCGCGGCATAGCGCCTGCCGCGCGGCAGCGGCCGCTCATGCGGCCGGATGCGCGAGGCGGTTCCCGTCGCGCATCGGGGCTTTCTCAGGTTCGAGAGGAGAGCAATGGACAATTTACTCGGTAGGCTCAGCCGGTTGGTCACGACCCGCCCCTGGCTCACGATCTTCGTGATCATCAACATTACGATATTCCTGTCCGCCGGTGCGGTGCGGCGCGCGCAGCCGTTGGATACCGAGGCGATCCTTCCCCCAGGAAGTGCCGTCGCCGCCGTGATCGTTGAGATCGATGAGCTTTTTGGTGAATCCGGCGATGCCAACGTCGTCACGCTTCTCTTCCGCGGCAATGCGCTCACGCCCGCGGGCCTGGCGCAGATGGACGCCCTCATCGATGAGATCGTCAGCGATCCGGCGGTGGGAGCGCTCCTGGCGCCGGTCGATCCCATCATCGCGCCGGTGTTGTTGATCAAGGCCGTGCTCCAGGTAGAAAGCGCCGCGTCGCTCACGCAGGACCAAATAGACTCCGTCAGAGGGCCGCCGGAGATAGAACAGGCGCTCGAGGCGCTGACCGGTACCGATGAGGACGGCACGCAGGTTGCAGTCGCCGTCATCCGGCTGCGCGATACGGGCGACGAGCGGATCGGGAACGCCGAACGCACGATCTATGAACGCGTGAGCGAAGAAGAAGGCCCGCTGCGGGTGAGCAGCCTCTCGCCCGTGGTGATCGAGGATGAGTACCTGAGAGCCACGGAGGAGGGCATGGGGCCGCTGATCGGGCTGGCGCTGCTGTTGATCGCCGGGCTGATCCTGCTCTTCATGCGGACGATTGCGGATCTGCTGCTCACGCTTGGCGGGCTGGTCATTTCGCTGGTGTGGATTATTGGCGTGGAGGGCTGGCTCGGCCCGCAGGCGCTGGGCATCACCGGCCCGCCAAACCAACTCACGGCAATGGTGCCGATCATCGTAATCAGCCTCACCGTGGACTACGCCATTCAGATCGTCTCGCACTACCGCGAGCAGCGGCACGAGGGCCAGGCGGTGGTGGAGGCCGCCCGCGCGGGACTGCGCAACGTCACCATCCCGCTGGTGCTGGCCGCCGTCACGACGATTGTGAGCCTGTTGGTGAATCTGTTCTCACCGATTGGCATAGTTGGCGACTTCGGCGTTGTTGCGGGGCTGGGGGTGGGCCTGACCCTCATCGTGATGCTCACGTTGGTGCCGGCCGGCCGCGTAATCATCGACCGGCGGCGCGAAGCGCGCGGCACGTTGAAACCGCCGCGCCCCATTTCGGCCGCCCTGCCCGGCATCGAAGGGTTGGCGGGGTTATTGGGTAGGAGCATTAGCCGCAGGCCCGCGCCCTATCTCGCGGTGGTGCTCGCGGTGACGATTGGGCTTGGATTCGCCGCCACGGGGCTCACGTCGGAATTCAAGATTCGCGATATCCTGCCCAGAGGCGGTAGCCTGCTGACGGACATGGACACCATCGACGCGGCCATCGGCGGCTCAACGGAGATGGTCACGGTACTCGTGCGGGCCGAGGCCGCGGAGACCAGCACGCTGCTGAACCTGCGCGCGCTCACGGAAGCCTTCGCGGACGAGGCGCGCCGGCCGAACGCGGCGGCGGGGCCGATACAGGCAACGTACGAGTCGCTCATACGCGACTGGACCACCGACAGCGGACAGCCCGGCGATAAATACGACCCGGAACTCGCCGCGCTTTTCCGGGAAGCCTCAGCGGGAGTGCAGCTTGATCCGCAGCTCATGCAGGAATTGCTCGATAGAATCCAGGCGAAGGACCCCACTCTGGCCCACATTCTGGTCAACGATCCGAACGGTATCGACGCCATCCTGTTCCAGTTCCCGGCCTATGCGGGCGATCCCGGGGCAACCAAGACCCTCCAGGAGGACATCGAAGCCCTTTGGTTCGGCGATGACGACGCTATTACCGCGGCGTCAGAGACGATCATCTCGATCACGGTCACGGACTCGATCACCGAGCGGCAGACGGAGGCGATCAGCACCACCATCGCCATGGCGCTGACCGTGCTGGCGGTCTTCTTCTGGGTGACGGCGCGCCAGCCGGCGCTGGCGGTCATCGCGGTGGGGCCGATTGTGCTCGTGCTCATCTCGGTGTTGGGCACCATGGCGCTGCTGGGCATTCCCTACTCGCTCGTCACGTCGATCATCACGGCGCTCTCGGTAGGTATCGGGGTAGACTACACCATCCACGTGATTCACCGGTATCGTGAGGAGTACGCCCGCCGGCGCGATCCGGAGCAGGCGGCGGTGCGGACGCTCGCCACCACCGGGTCGGCGCTCTTGGGTTCCGCGCTGACGACGGCGCTCGGGCTGGGCGTGTTGGTGTTCTCGCCGCTGCTGGCGTCCCAGCAGTTCGCTATCACGGCGTCGATCACGATTCTCTACTCGCTGATCGTATCCATCCTGCTGGTCCCACCCGCGATGACGGTCTGGGGCGCGTACCAGAACGTGCGGCTGCGCTCGAAGGTGAAGGAATGGGCGGACGAACTCGACCTGGAAATCGAGGCCGTGCAGCGGCGCTACACGGAGGAATAGGGGTCGGCGAAAGTGTCAGAGCGGAAGACGGCCGGCCAATGAGGGGGCCGGCCGGTTCGCTGCGTGGTGTTGGCGTTCCCGCCGCTTGCCCCAATTGGCGTTGCGGCTGTCTTGGCGGTGGAAAGTGGGAGCAGCGCCCTCACCGGCGGGGCGGCGGAATTGCGGAAGCGCCGGCGCGTCAGGCGGGTAGCGTATGCCGTTGCTCGGCGATGACGAACTTCAGCTTCGTGGTCGGTTTCATCGACGGTAACGGACTGAACCGGAGCGCGCGCTTGAATTTCTCGGGAGTTACCTCGAGCGTGAAGTAATGCGCAATCATGAGCACGTTGATCGCGAGTAGCCGCTCCATCAAGCGCGTGCCCAGACACGTGTGCGTGCCCAGCCCGTACGGGGCGTAGCCCGGGCTGCGATGCTCGAAGCGCGGCTCCTTGTACCGGTCGATGTCGAAGGTGAAGGGTTCAGGGAAGACCTTCTTCATGTAGTGGGAAGCCGTCGTCGCAATGTGGATGCGCTTACCCACCGGCAGTTCGAAGCCCTCCACCACACATGCGTTCATGACGTTGCGAATAGACACAGGCACAACCGGGTACATGCGCATGCACTCCATGAGGAAGCGGTGCGTGACGTCCAGCGCTTCAAGCGTAAAGTCCTCGGCCTTGGGGTCGCCATTGCCGAAGATGGCATCGGCTTCACCCTGGAGCCTCTCGTAGATTTCCGGCTGCGCGGCCATGGCGTAGACCGCGAAACTGAGCGCGTCGCCGAGGTACATGCTGGCAAGCAGCGGCGCCGACAAGATGAACCGCAGATTCGATTCCGGCATGAACTGCGGGTCGCTGGCGTGCAGGCTCAGCAAGTCATCCGCAAGGTCCCGCGTGCGGCCGGCGCGCTGGGCGGGCGTATGGACGTTCTCGATTCGTTCAACTATCGTATCGATGGCTTTCGCCCGGCGTTTCATGCCGGGGGTATGCAGCATGAATTTGGGCAGGACCCGCGCGACGTGGGTGTTCAGCCCGCGTTCCTTGTACGCCATCAGATCGTCGATGACGTCTTGCGATTCAATGCTGACGGTAAGCGGCGAAACTTGCGCGTTGATCAAGTGCCGGCACATGGACTTCGCGGTATAGGAGTCCCCAACCTTCCAGTCCGCCATGAATGCGCGCGCATTACGATAGATCTCATCCAGTTGCTGTTCCATCGTCTCGCGGGAGTATCCGGTGGACATGGCCTTGCGCATGCGGAAGTGTTCAGCGCCGTCCACGGCCGGTATCAGGCCGGATGCGCCATAGACCTTCTCGAAATCGGTAAAGTAGTCCCGGGCTCTCAGGTGGAGGCGCCCGTTCCGCTGCACCCATTGATTTGTCCGGGGCCCGGCCAAGAAGAGCATGGGCTCGGAAAACGGCGGGCGCAACTCGAATACCGGCCCATATTTCTCCGCAAGTTCCGCAAAGACCGCCGGAATGTTGCCGCTGCGCAGATGCGGACTGAACAGCAGGTCACGCAAACGCACCGCCGGAATCTCTTTTGTAAACGCGGAACGTTGCAGCAAAGGGACGGCGAGGTTCTGGGAGACCGCATCCGCGACGGACCGGCCGATCAAATCCATCTTGCAGATGGTCTCGATACGTCTTTCCGCCTGTTCATCCAGTTGGTATATGAAGCGCAAGACATCGCACGTATCGAGAAGGCAGATGATGACGACATCGCGTGGGCTGGGAATCTCGTTATTGAAAATAGCCCTGCCAACGCGCGTCTTGACGAACTCAGCCACGGTCGTTTCGCCGGATTCGGTGAGCAATCCCGTCTCCCAAGCCGTGCGCGCCAGCGTCCAGAATTCGCCGTCGTGGTAGTCCAGGGCCTTCCGCTCGACCAAGTGCCCCAATGTTTCCTCGATGATCGACCCCGCGCGAAAGATGAGCCGTTCGATCCAGTACTGCGCGTCGTGTTGCCCGGGTTCGGTTGCGATCTTCTCCAAAGTGGAATCCATGATGGGGTCGCCGGTTGCCGTCTGGTCCAGAACCTTCAAGGAATCCATATCTGTGTCAATACGGGACATGAGCGAGAGTTCGCCGAGTACGGAGCCGATGACGGCGCAGTTCAGATCCCAGCCGGGCACCTGGTGAAAGTACCCGGTCTCCTCATTGAGGAGCATCAGGACGAATTCTTCATGCATACTGAGCGTGTGAACCGCTTTGCTTGCTTCTATGAGGCTCATAGACTCTTGTCTCCGTGAGTCGTTACGCGCCCGGGCCTTGCATTGGCGCCCACTTCTCTCCAAAGTCTCGCTAGTAGGGGAAGGCAAACGGAGTAGGGTAATCCAGAAAGGCCGCGGGATGTTAGTGGTCGCACACCTGCTGAGGCGCACAGGAACCGCACTCTCAGTAGAAGAGAGAAGCAGTCTGGAATACACTACAAACCCTCTGGTACTATTATCGCCGATATTCCTCAACATGTAAAGTGTTTCTTTCTCTCGACATTGTGGATGTACCGAACAATGTCAACTCAGCGGCGGCAGCCTGAGAACATGCCGGAGTTGCGCCCGTGTCCGCGGGCCGGTACTTCGCCGCAAGCCGTGAGGCCATCGAGCGGGAGCGACTCATCCGGCAGACCTGGATGAGTGAGAACATCGTTGCGTACTGTGATGAGAACGGGCGCGTCTGCGTGGCCGCGGCCTATTGCCCGCACCTGGGCTCCGACCTGGGGCCCGCCGCCGGCGGGCGCGTGCGTCGCCGCGCCCTATGCCCCGCCGCCCCGGTTCACGGGGCTGCGGGTACTCGAGACGCAGGAAATGGCAGGGATGATCTTCGCCTGGTGGGGGGCGGGAAGAGCGGGCGCCGCAGTGGAGTCTGCCGGCGGATTCGCTCGACCAAGACGGCTGGAGCGGCGCTGAAGTGGCGCTAGGGCAGCAACGCGCGTCTCTGCTCGGCGATGACGAACTTCAGCTTCTTGCTCGGTTTATTCGACGGCAGCGGGCTGAACCGGAGCTTGCGCTTGAATTTCTCGGGCGCTACCTCCAGTGTGAAGTAATGCGCGATCAGCAGCACGTTGATCGACAGTAGCCGTTCCATCAACCGGGTGCCCAGGCAGGTATGCGTGCCCAGCCCGTACGGGGCGTATGCCCGCGTGCGATGCTCATTGCGCGGCGCCTGATAGCGGTCGATATCGAACGTGAAGGGATCAGGGAAGATATCGTCCAAATAATGCGTGGCGGTCGTGGCAATGTGGAGCCGCGCCCCGACCGGCAATTCGAAGCCTTCCACCACGCACGCATTCATGACGTTGCGAATAGACACGGGCACGACCGGGTACATGCGCATGCATTCCATGAGGAAGCGGTGCGTGACGTCGATTGCCTCCAGCGTGAAGTCGGCGCCCGCCGGATCGCCGTTGCCAAAGAGCGCATCCGCTTCGACTTTGATCCGATCGTAGAGTTCAGGCTGCGCGGCCATGGCGTAGACCGCGAAGCTCAGCGCATCGCCCAGGTACATGCTGGCAAGCAGCGGGGCCGATAGCATAAACCCCATATTAGATTCCGGCAGGAATTGCGGGTCGCTTGCGTGCAGGCTCAGCAGGTCGTCGGCATGATCCCGCGGACTGCCGGCGCGCTGGGCGGGCGTATGCTCGCTCAGGACGCGATCCAGCACCTCGTTGACGACTTTCGCCCGGCGTTTCATGCCGGGGGTATGCAGCATGAATTTGGGCAGGACCCGCGCGACGTGCGTGCTGAGCGCGCGTTCCTTGTACGCCATGAGATCGTCGACGATGTCTTGCGAGTCAATGTTCACCGTGAACGGCGAAAGTTGCGCGTTTATCATCCGCCGGCAGAGGCGATTGGCAGCGTAGGAGTCGCCAACCTTCCAGTCCGCCATGTACGTCCGGGCATTGCGGTACACTTCGTCCAGTTGCCCTTCCAGCCTCTCGCGTGAATACCCTGGCGACATGGCCTTGCGCAGCCGGAAGTGATCGGCGCCGTCCGCGGCCGGTATCAAGCCGGATGCGCCGAAGACTTTCTCGAAGTCGGTGAAATAGTCCTTGGCTCTCAGGAAATGGCGGCCGTTCCGTTGCACCCACTGGTTGACCCGGGGCCCGGCCAGAAAATACAGAGGCTCTGAGAGAGGCGGGCGTATGGTAAACACTGGGCCGTACTTCTTTTGAAGTTCCGCAAAGATCGCGGGAATGTTGCCGGTGCGCAGGTGTGGATTGAGCAGCAGGTCTTGCAGCTTTACTGTTGGGATTGGTTTGGAAAGCGCGGACCGCTGGAGCAGCGGCCCGACGAAGTTGTCGGCGACCCCCTCGGCCACGGAGCGGCCAATCAGGTTCATCCTGCTGATCAGCCGGACACGCTCCTCGGTCTCTTCTTCGAGGTGAAAGATGAAGCGCAGGACATCGCACGTATTGAGAAGACAGACCATGATGACATCTCTGGGTGCGGGAATCTCATTGTTGAAGATCACCCTGCTCACGCGCGACTTGACGAACTCAACCGCGGTGCCTTCGCCAACGTCACTGTGCACTTCCGTCTGCCACGCAGTGCGAGACAGCGTCCAGAATTCGCCGTCGTGGTAGTCAAGCACCTTCAGTTCAACCAAGCGGTCCAAAATCCGGTCGATGATCTGGGGCGCGCGAAAGACAAGCCGCTCGATCCAGTAGGTGGCATTATGTTCAACGGGTTCATTGACGATCTTCTCGAGTACGGTATCTAAGACCGGGTTGCCGGTCTCCGTCGGATCGAGAAGCTTCAGGGATTCCATGTCCGTGTCAATGCGGGAACGGAGCGATAGCTCAGCGAGTATTGCGCCCACAATTGCGCAGTTCAAGTCCCAGCCGACCACTTGGCGAAAGTAGCCGGTTTCCTCATTGAGCAGCATCAGGACGAGTTCTTGCGGCAGCGTTAACTCGTGAGTCGCGATCCGGTCTACTTCGAGAGACATACGTCTTTCCTCCAAGGACTCGTGATAACCTTGACTGGTGGAAGAGTGAATGAGAACCTCCCAGCCACAGTATCCGCGCGCGGATCGACCTGCCGGCACACCATCCGGAGCATGGCGCGCTACGGGCAGACTCGACCACTGGGCAGGAAAAAGGAGAGGCTAACCGACAACGGAGCACGGACTCACCTTTGAGCGCGCGTTCCCGGGGCGTACAGGCAGTTCATTTCGGTCTGTTCGACTATTCGGTCTATTCGACTATATTGTACTTGAAAATGGTATACGCTGTCAATTTGAGACTGGGTGAGAATATCATTGCGTACTGTGATGAGAACGGGCGCGTCTGCGTGGCCGAGGCCTATTGCCCGCACCTGGGCGCCCCAGGGAGAGGGAGTTCATTCTGCCTAGCGGCCGGGTTGTGCCGTTGCTTCTCCGGCCGGAGGGCGAGCTTGTGGGCGCACACGTCAAGTCGGGTATGCCGCTCGGCTCGCTTTCGTGTATAGTGCTAAGTGCTCAAGTGGTGAGAGGACGGCACGAACGGACCTTCGAGACGACTGTGGGCCTGGGCGGCGCGCCCGCCGCGGCCGCGAGGTTGCCCACGCCGCGTGTGGGAGCGTCCGCATACAGGAAGTGGGGACATGAGCAACGTTCTCGGCGAGTTGAGCCGGCTGGTCGTCGAGCGTCCGTGGCTCACGCTGTTCATGCTCTTGAACGTGACGATCTTTCTCGCCGCGGGGGCGGCGCGGCGGGCGCCGCTGCCGCCTTCAATTGCGTCTCTGCCCGAGGAGAGCGCCGTCGCCATGGCGCTCGCAGAGATCGAAGAGCGCTTCGGTGAAACCGGCAACGCCACCGTCGTAACGCTCATCTTCCGGGGCAACGGGCTCACTCCGGCGGGATTGGCGCAGATGGACGCCCTGATTGGCGAGGTCGTCACCGATCCAACGGTGGGGGGAATTCTGGCGCCGGTGGACCCGGTGGTCGCGCCCTCGCTGCTGATCAAGGCGCTGCTGCGCGTGCAGAGTTTCGAGGCGGTCACCCAGGAGCAGATCGACGCGGCCGGCGCCCGCCCGGAGATACAGCCGGCGCTCGCCGCGCTGACCGGCGTGGACGCGGACGACACGCCGGTCGCGGTTGCCAGCATCCGCCTGCGCAGAACGGGTGACGAGCGCGTGGTGGACGCCGAACGCCGGATCTACGAGGCCGCGCTCGCCAGCGAAGGCCCGCTGCGCGCCAGCAGCCTCTCGACCGTGGTGGTCGACGACGCCTTCCGGCAGGCCACGCGGGAAGGGAGGCTGCCCTTGTCCGGGCTGACGCTCCTGCTCATCGCGGGGCTTACGCTGCTCTTCATGCGCACGTTCACCGATTTGCTGCTCACGCTGGGAGGGTTGACCCTGGCCCTCGTCTGGATCATCGGCGTGGAGGGCTGGCTCGGCCCGTACGGTTTGGGCCTGATCGGCCCGCCCAACGCGCTGACGGCGGTGGTGCCCGTCGTCATGATGAGTCTCACGGTGGACTACGCGATTCAGATCGTCTCGCACTACCGCGAGCAACGCCACCTGGGCGAGCCGGTGGCCGAGGCCGCGCGCGTGGGGCTGAACAACGTCACCGTGCCGCTGACGCTGGCCGGCGTCACCACGATTGTCAGTTTCCTGGTGAGCCTGTTCTCTCCCATCGAAATCGTGGGCGATTTCGGCGTGATCGCCGGCTTGGGCGTGGGCATGACCCTCATCGTGATGTTGACCCTGGTGCCGGCCGGCCGGACGCTCATCGACCGGCGGCGCGAAGCGCGCGGCACGTTGAAACAGCCTCGTTTGGTGGCGCACGCGCTGCCCGGCGTCGAGCGGCTGGCGGAGATGCTGGGGCGGGGAGTCACGCGCAGGCCCGCGCCCTATCTCATCGTCGTGTTCGTGATTGTCGTCGGACTTGGGATTGCGGCCAGGGGAGTCGGCTCGGAGTTCCAACTCCGCGACGTGGTGCCCAGAGGCGGGCCCACCATGGCGGACATGGATACGCTGGACGCGGCGTTTGGCGGCTCCACGGAGATGGTCAACGTGCTTGTAACGGCCGAGGCCGCGGAGACGCGCACGCTGCTGAACCTGCGGGACCTCATGACCGCCTTCGAGGATGAAGGGCTGCGCCCGAGCGCGGCGGCAAGCCCCATCATCGCCTCGTACGAATCGCTCCTGCGCGACTGGATCCACGACAGCGGGGAGCCCGGCGACAAGTACGACCCGGAACTGGCCGCGCTCTTCGGGGAAGCCTCCGCCGGCGTGCAACTCGATACCGGGCTGATGCAGGAGGCGCTCGTCAGGCTCCAGGCGCAAGACCCCACCTTGGCGTATCTTCTCTCCAACGATCCCAATGGCAGAGACTCAATACTGCTCCAGTTTCCGGCATATACCGGCAATGCCGCGCAAACGAAGGCAATCCAGGAGGAGATAGAGACGCGCTGGCGCGGCGAAGACACTGACATTACGGCAACGTCGGACAGCATCATCACGATTACGATTACCGACGCGATTACCGACGGGCAGACGGAGGCGGTGATAACCATCATCGCGGCCGCCCTCAGCGTGCTGGCGTTCTTCTTCTGGGTGACGGCGCGCCAACCGGCGCTGGCGCTGATCGCGGTGGCGCCGATCGTCATCGCGCTCGTCTCGGTGATCGGCACGATGGCGCTGCTGGGCATTCCCTATTCGCTGATCACGTCGATCATCGCGGCGCTCTCGATCGGCATCGGGGTGGACTACACCATCCACATCATCCATCGCTACCGCGAGGAGTACGCCCGCCGGCGCGACCCGGAGCAGGCGGCCATCCGGACGCTGCGCACTACCGGCTCGGCGCTGCTGGGTTCGGCGCTGACCACGGCCCTGGGCATCGGCGCGCTGCTGGTCTCCACCCAGATCATGTTCCAGCAGTTCGCCTTCACGGCGGCGATTACGATCCTCTACTCGCTGGTGGTGTCCGTGCTGGTGGTGCCGCCGGCGATGACGGTCTGGGGCGCGTACCAGAACATGCGCCTGCGCTCCCGGGTGCGGAATTGGGCGCAGGAACTCGACGCGGAGATCGAGGAAACTTTCCGCCGCCGCGAGCGGCAAGAAGGCCCGGCGTAGGAAGCGAGCGCGTTCTCTGCGGCGTGGGGCGGGGGTGACGCGCCGGCGCCGCGCAGTGCGGGAGAGAGGATTCTATGGCGGCACAGCCGTTGGCTATCGACGTGGAGACGGTCGGCCTGCCGTGGGACGGTTTCGTGCCCGCTATGCAGGAATATCTGCTGGCGCGGGAGCGGGACGATGAGGCGCGCGCGGCCATGCCGGAGCGGCTGGCGCTCAATCCCGGCACGGCGCGGATCGTGGCCATCGGCATGTGGATGCCCGGCGAGCAGCGCGGCGGGGTGCTGGTGAACAACAGCGCCGGCGCGCGCCAATGGGAGGATTTCCACGACGGCGCGCGGGTCTTCCACGGCGGCGAGGAAGAGATACTGGCCGAGTTCTGGCGGCGCGTCCAGCAGTTCGATACCATCGTCACCTACAACGGCCGAACGTTCGACTGCCCCGTTCTGATGCTGCGCTCCGCCGTGCTGGACGTCCCCCCGGCGCGCAACCTGATGCCCTACCGCTATAGCTTCCGGCAGCACTGCGACCTGCTGGAAGTTCTGACCTTCCACCGCGCGATCGCGCCCTATACGCTGCAATTCTGGTGCCAGCAGTTCGGCATCAGCGATCCCAAAGCGGGCCTCAGCGGCAGCGCCGTGCCCCAGGCGTACGACGCGGGCGCGTGGGACGACATCGCCCGCTACTGCCTGGCCGACGCCCGCGCCACGGCGGAACTCTACGAACGCCTGCTGCCGCTGATCGAGAGCCTGGAGCCCAAGTCTCGGGGCTAGAGGTAAAACAGTCGGAATGGGCAGCGGCTATACGGCCGCCGGTTCTTCCCGGTCGCTGCTTGTCGTTGCGCTCAGATTCACTAGCTCTATGACGGGCAGCGGGCCGTCCCCCAATACCTGAGAGGCATTGAGGATCTCAATGCCCACGAGCATTTCACCAGGCCCCATATTGAGCGCTATCTCTTCGTTGAGCCGCAAAGTGCGGCACTCCTGATTCTCCTTGATGAGGCGTATGTACAGCGCATCCGCTTCCGAGTCATAGCTAAGTTTCATCTTCTATCCCTCTCCTTCGTTAAACCACATACCTCATTATAATCGTATCTCAACCACAAGCGCGCCCATCTACCTAATACTCGAATGGGTGGCTGTAGAATCTCAGAAATAGAAGGTGTAAACGGTGACTACGACTGTTTCTTCAGGTTCTTCCACAATCATGGCAGCGACCTGCTTTGTGGAATAGAACGAGCCGTGCCAAGTGCTGCCAAACGGGATGTCCATGCGGCACATCTTCCGTCCAAGCTTCGCCGGTTCTCGTATGCCATGATTGATTGCCTCAATGACCTCACTCTCCATCGTTCCTCGTTCTGCGCATTGCTCTTTAGCATGTCGTGTCAATCGAATTGGTTTCATGCTTGTCGCCCTACACAGGCAGTGAACTCTTACCCTTCGCAGGAAGAGTCCTCACATCGTTGTGTCGATACGCCACCACCTCCGCTTCAGCGATACCCTGCTTCACGAGAGACTCCACGTCCAGCACCGCTTCGGCGGCGCGGATGCCTTGCAGATCGGTGTGGATCGAGGGATTGGAAGGCACGAAGAGCGCGCAGCAGTCCTGGTCGGGACGGATGGAGACGGCGTAGGTGCCGATGCGCTCCGCTTCGTCGGCGATTTCCTGCTTGTCCATGCCGATGAGCGGGCGCAGCATGATGTCCGTAGCGGCGTCCTCGATCGCGGCTAGGTTCTCGATGGTCTGCGACGCCACCTGCCCCAGGCTATCGCCGGTGACCAGCGCCCGCGCGCCGTGCCGGCGGCCCAGTTCTTCCGCGATGCGCACCATGAAGCGGCGGTAGAGCACCACCCGGTAGGGCGCGGGGCAGGCCACCACGATCTGGCGCTGGATTTCGCCCAGCGGCGCCAGGTAGAGCACGGTGTCTCCCTGGTAGCGGCTGATGATATGCGCCAGTTCCCGCGCCTTCTCCTGCGAGGCGGTGTCGAGGTAGGGAAACGAGTGGAAGTGCACCAGCACCGCCGGTGAACCGCGCTTCAAGAGGCGGCAGGCGGCCACGGGAGAGTCGATGCCGCCGGAGAGCAGCACGGTGACGGGCGCGCTGCACCCTACCGGCAGGCCGCCGGGGCCGCGCTCCTTGCCAAAGAAGAAGAGCGCGAACTGGGGCAGCACCTCTACGTAGACCGTCATCTCCGGCGCGCTGAGGTTCACGCCGGCGCCGCTGGCCGCCTGCACCGCCGCGCCCAGTTTCACCGCGATCTCCCGCGAGGAAAGCGGCAGGTCCTTGAACGCGCGCCGGGCGCGGACGGCAAAGGTGCCGAACGCGCCGGCTTCCGGCAACCGCGCCAGCACGCCCCGCAGCAGCGTCTCCAGCGACGGGTGCACAGCGTAGCCGCGCGCGAAGTTTACGATGCCAAAGACACTGGCGATGCGCTCCCGCAGCGGCGGCCAGGGCGCGTCCGGCTCCAGCCAGAGGATGATGCGCCCGCTGGCGCGCTCGACTTCTTTCACGCCCAGTCCGGCGGTGGCGCGGTGCAGGTTCTCTTCCAGCGTGCTCAGGAAGAAGGGGCGGTTGCGGCCTTTCAACCCCACCTCGTGGTAGTGCGCCACCACGCAGGGCCTCATGCGCGGCCCGCTCTCCGGCGCCGCTCGCGTTTTCTTCTGCTCGTCGGCAATGGTCGCCGCCTGGTCGGCCATGACCGTTCTCATTCCAGTAAGGGTGGCCTTCGCGTACCCGTGCTCAGCCGCCGGCGGCAAGAGAGCCGGCGGACGTGGGCGTATCCACTAGTCTAGGCAGGAACAGGGGCAGAAACAACCCCGCGCGCAGAGCCAGTGTGCGATCTTCGTGGAGAGTGATCGCAGCGTACAGGAAGAACGTACGTACGTAGCCGCCGGGCGCCTGGCCGATTCCGCTGAACCGCTGAACGCCCCTGATCGTTCCCGCTGAGCGCACATGACCGTTCGTGCTGGCCGCGCCCATGACCGTTCGTGCTGAGCCTGTCGAAGCATGAACGCGGGGGAAGCATACAGAGCGCCGGTTGCCGCGACTCGCCTACAGCGACGCCAGCACGCCTTGTACGTGCGCCGCCGCCTCCGAAACGCACGCGACGGTGTTGCAATGCTCCACGTGCATGGCCACGTCCAGGTTGCGGTCCAGCAGCGCCGTGAAAATTGCCGCGTAGGGCACCTCGCCCGCGCCCACCGGACGCTCGCCCTTCTCATCGGCGTGATAGACGCCGTCCTTGACGTGGCCGTTGATGATGCGGCCGGCGTGGCGTTCGATGACCTGCAGCGGGTCGCTGCCGACCACGTAGTAGTTGGTGGGATCGTAGTTCAGCCAGAAGTTCGGATGATCCACCAGTTCCATGAGCCGCTCCACGCGCTCCAGCGTGTGCACGAAGCACGGCGGGTCGGCCTCCAGCGCAAAGCGAATGTTGCGCGCCGCCGTCCGTTCGCAGACCGCGCGCGTGATGTCCGCGCAGGCCCGCCACGTGTCGGCCTGGGGCACGCCCGGCGGGGGCCACATGACGCGGGTGAAGAAGATGTCCACGTCCAGCGCCGCGCAGGCGTCCAGCGCAAAGTCAAGCTGGCCCAGCGTATCCGCCGCCAGCGCCGGGTCGCACAGGTTCATAGCGCCGCCCATGGAGGTGATCTCCACGCCCAGGTCCGCGCACGCTTCCCGCATTTCGCGGCAGTCGTCCAGCGTGTCGAACTCGGTGCGCGCCACCTCGATCACGGGCAACCCCAGGTCGGCCGCAAGCTGCGCCTTCTGCCGGAACGAAAGCGCCTTCAACCCCGGCGTACGGTATCCAAAGCGAATCATGGCTCGTGCTCCTTACTAGCGCGGCGCGCCGCCTGCTCTTGCTCGCACATCCCCCGCCTGCATCCTGAGCATAGCAGAGCCGGGCCGCGGTAGCGCCGCGAGAGCGGTCGTTGCGCGGCGCGCGGGGAGCGGCGCGGGAGGCGCTGGCGGGCAAGGCTGCCGCGCGCGGCGCTCCTCAATCCGAAAGGCGGCGCACTTGCCAGCCGCGCGCGCGCTGTGCTACACTACATGACATCCAGTTCCAGGCTGACCGCTCCCCCTGTATCGACGTATCCGGTAGCGCCCGTTCGCTCTCGTTTTTCTTGACGGTCGCATTGCGTCTCGCGGTTGCGCAAACCCGCGCTTCGAGACCGCTTTTCCTCAGTGCCTGCCTTGAATCTCCTCAGGAGACTCTTGCAAGACTCCGCTATTCCGGCGAAAGCCGGAGTCCAGAGTGCTTGTACAATGAAAAAATATGACTTCAATCCACTCCACCCCCATCCCAACCTTCCCCCTCAAGGGGCTGACAGGGGTAGGCAAGTGTCATTCCGAGCGGAGCGAGGAATCTAGAACCGACGTTTTTGCAGCGAAAGCCTTAGATTCCTCTCTCCGCTGCGCTCCGTTCGGAATGACACGTGAAGTCGACTTTGGAGCACATACCCCTGTCAGCCCACAAGGGGGAAGGGGTTAGGAAAAGTTCTCCTCACAGGGCATTCGCGCCCGCTTCGTCTTCGCACAACTACTCCCGTCAGTCCTCCGTGTAGCGTAAGGTGTTTTTCATGAGTGCAAACGCTCTTGACCGTCCCAGCGTCGAGTCGGAACAGCTTGGGTTTCCCCCCTATTTCGAGAAGGTGGCGCTCTTCATCGACCTGGGGAATCTCTACTTTGCGGCGCGCAAGCTGAACATCCGGGTGGACTACAAGCGCATGGTGGCGGTGCTCACCAAAGGCCGGCGCCTGCTGCGCTCGTTTGCCTATGCCGGTGTGGACCCGCACAGCCCGGAGTCCCACGGCTACCTGACGTGGATGAAGCGCCACGGCTTCCGCGTGGTCACCAAAGAGTTGCGCCGCTTCTCCGACGGCACGGTCAAGGCCAACCTGGACGTGGAACTCGCCATAGACATGCTCATGATCGCGCCGCACATCGATACGGCGGTGCTGGTTTCCGGCGACGGCGACTTCGTGCGGCTGGTGGAAGCGGTGCAGTTCAAGGGGGTGCGCGTCGAGGTGGTGGGACTGGCGGAGATGACGGCGATGGCGCTGATCGACGTGGCGGATACGTTTACGGAACTCTCGGAACTGGCGCCGACCATTCAGATGACCCTGCCGCCCAACGGCGGGCGCGAGGCGACCGCGGAGAGCGGCCTGTCCGCGCCGTCCTCGCCGGCCGAGTCCCCCTCCCTGACGGCGCTGGGCGCGCGGGACGGCGGGGACGGCGCATCGCAGGAACGATACCCCGGTAGCCGCGGCTACCCCAGGACGAACGACGAGGAGAAGTGAGCGGTGGAGCCGCCGCTAAGCTGCGCGCCGGGGCTGTGGAAGGACGCGCCGCTGGAAGAGGTCGCCGCGGTCTGCCGCGACGCCGGGTTCAGCGGGCTGGAGCAACGCGCCGCCGCCATGCCGGCGCTGCTGGCGCAGCGGGAGGCGCTGGCCGACGCGGAACTGGCGCTTTCCGCGCTCACGCTGCACGAACCCTGGCATGACCGCGCCGCCACCGCCGCCCACGAGCAGGCGCTGCCGCCATTGCTGGACGGTCTGGCGGCGCTGGAGCCCGATTTTTGCATCCTCTCCGTGCCGGGCTCCAACGAGCGCCTCTCCACCGCCGGCTGGCCGAACCCGACGCGCTTCGATTCCCTTTCGCTCAGCGACCACGCGCTGCTGGTGGACACGGTGCAGAGTCTGGCCGACATGATCCGCTCCATTGGCGTGCAGCCGGCGTTTCGCCCCCGCCTCGCCTCGTTCGTGGAAACCGAGGACGAGATGGAACGCTTCCTGGAAGAGACGGAGCCGGAACTTGTGGCCTTGGCCCTGGATCTGGGGCACCTGGCGCTGATGCAGATCGACCCTATGCCCATCATCCGGCGGCACGGCGCGCGCATACGCTACTGCTACGTGCGGGATCTGGATGAGGAATTGACGAACCACGTGCACCTGGGGCTGCGCGGCCTGGCGAGCGCGGCGCCGGCCGGCCTGTTCGTGCCGCCCGGGCAGGGCCACGCGCCTCTGCGCCAACCGCTGCGGCGGCTGCTCCGGGCCGGAAACTGCCAATGGTACGCGCTCGACCTGCAACCGGATACCGCGGACGCGCCCGAGGCGCTGCACGCGACGTATGAGTACGTGGCGGCCGCCGCCGCGCACGAGAAAGAGGCAGGGCAAGACTGATGCGACGCAGAAACATACTGGCGGCCACCGCCGCCTCTCTGGCCGCGGCGGCCTGCGGCCCCTTCGCTGAAAGCGCCGAACCGGAAGTGGAACGCGCCATCGTGGATACCCGCGTGAACCCCTGGGGCGCGAACGCCTTCCTGCACAAGGAGGTCGAGTTCTGGAAGAAGGAAAAGACCTTCGAGATGGCGCGGGACGCCGGCATCGTGTGGCTGAAACAGCAATTCCCCTGGGAAGAGATCGAGAAGACGCAGAAGGGCGACTTCTACGACCAGACGTGGCAGAAGCCGACCTGGCAGAAGTTCGACGAAATCGCGGATTTGGCCGAACAGTACGGCATCAAGCTGATCGTGCGCGTGGACCGCAGCCCCCTCTGGGCGCGCCGGGAGGGCGCGCCGCCGGAAGCGCCGCCGGCGAACTACGCGGACTTTGGCGATTTCGTGGCTGTGCTGGCGGAACGCTACCAAGGCCGCATCGCGCACTACCAACTCTGGAACGAGCCGAACCTGGCCCACGAGTGGGGCGAACCGCCCAACCCGCAAAGCTACGTGGACCTGCTGCGCATCGGCTACCGGCGCATCAAGGCGGTCGATCCAGAGATAAAAGTGCTCACCGCGCCGCTGGCAATCACCCTGGAGCACTCGCCGCGCGCCATGGTGGAGCTAGACTTCCTGGAGCAGATGTACCAGGACGGCGCGTACGACGCCTTCGACATCATGTCGGCGAACGCCTACGGCCTGGAATATCCGCCCACCGCGCCGCCGGACCCGGCCGTCCTCAACTTCCGCCGCGTGGAACTGCTGCGCGAGATCATGGAACGCTACGGCGACGCCCACAAGGCGGTCTGGTTCAACGAGTACGGCTGGAACGCATCGCCGCCCGACATGGCCGCGGAAAAGCTGATCTGGCGGCGGGTGAAAGAGGAAGAGCAGGCCGCCTGGACTATCGAGGGCGTGGAGTACGGGCGCGCCAACTGGCCGTGGGCCGGCGTCTTCTGCATCTGGTACCTGCGCCAAGTGGGCGACATCCCCCCCACCGCGTCCGAATACTACTTCCGCATGGTGGACCCGGAATTCACGCCGCGCCTGGTCTATAAGGCGGTGCAGGAGAACTCCAAGCGGGTCAAGTGACGCAACGGGTTGAGCAGCGCAACGGGTGAAGTGACGCGAAGGGGGGAGTAAGGCGAAGGGGGAGTGACACGATGGGTTTAGTAGGGCGCTCTGCGCTCCTCCGGTTCCCTCTCCCCGGGGAGAGGGTTAGGGTGAGGGGAGATTGCGCGTGCGCCGGCGGGGGACAAGCCCCCGCGCTACGTTTCCGCTATGTAAATTGAAGGTCCACCGCGACGTGGTAGGGGCACGACATGTCGTGCCCCTACACCGTTCGCCCACCAAACGCCCTGTCCCAACGTCGCTGCGCCCATCACGTGCCGTGTCCCTGCGTCGTTGTGCCCACCACGCCGCGCCCCTACGCCGCATTGCCTACCGCGCGCCGCGCCCTTGCCTCATGCGCTATCCCGCGCTTGCGCTATACTAGCGACTATAGCCGCCTGTCATTGACGGCAATACGGTTTCTTGCGCAGCGTGGGAACGAGGCCTATGGACACCATTCAAAAGTACGAGAAGTACGTCGTCACCAGTCACGCGCCGCCTCTGCCGCCGGTGGAAGTGGCGCGGGCACAGGGCGCGACGCTCACGGCTACCGACGGGACAACCTATCTGGACGGGTTCGCGGGCTACTCGGTGGTAAACGCCGGGCACAGCAATCCCCAGGTGCTGGCCGCCGCCAAAGAGGCCATGGACCGCCACGTGCACGTGGGCAGTTACCTCTACTACGCGCCCGCCGTGGCCGACCTGGCCGAGAAGTTGGCTGAGATTACCCCGGGGCGGCTCGAGCAATCGTTCTTTGGCAACAGCGGCGCGGAGGCCGTGGAAGGCGCGCTGCGCGTCGCGAAGACCTACACCGGACGCAACGAGTTCATCTCCCTGCAATACTCCTTCCACGGGCGCACGCTCGGCACGCTGAGCCTGGGCGGCAACGCCCGCCGCAAGCGCCGCGCCGGGCCGCCGGTGGCGGGCGTCGCCGTCGCGCCGGCGCCGTACTGCTACCGCTGCCCGCTGCACCTCACCTACCCCTCCTGCGGCGTGGCCTGCGCCGACGAGGTGGAGCGCGTGTTCGAGACCCAGACCACCGGCAACGTGGCGGCCATGATCGCCGAGCCGGTGATGGGCGAAGGCGGCATCATCACGCCGCCGCCGGCGTACTTTCCCAAAGTCAAGCGCATTCTGGACAAGTACGAGGCGCTCTTCATCGCCGATGAGGTGCAGACCAGCTTTGGGCGCACCGGCGTCATGTTCGCCAGCGAGGAGATCGGCGTGGAGCCGGACATCCTCACGCTGGCCAAGGGCATTGCCAACGGCTTTCCGCTCAGCGCCTTCACCACCCGGCGGGAGATTGGCGAATCCTTCCAGCCCGGCGATCATTTCAGCACCTTCGGCGGCAACCTGGTAGCGGCGGCCGCGGCCAACGCCACGATCGACTTCCTGGAACGCGAGCAGGTGGCCGCGCACGCGCGGCGCGTGGGGCAGCAGGTTCTGGAGACGCTGGAAACCTGGCGCGATTCGCACCCCCTGATCGGCGACGTGCGCGGCAAGGGACTGATGATCGGCATCGAACTGGTGTCCGACCGCGAAACCAAAGAGCCGGCCGCCGACGAGGCGAAGCGTGTGCAGGAAGAGTGCCGCCAGGCCGGGCTGCTCATCGGCTGCGGCGGGTTCTACGGCAACGTGCTGCGCTTCCAACCGCCGCTCATCATCACGCCAACCCAAACCGAGCGGGCGCTGGAGATTCTGGACAGCGCCCTGACGGTGGTGGAAAACGCTGCCGCCGCGGTTGTTGCCTCGTAGCCGAATGGCGCGCGCTGGCGGCAGGGACTCTGGCGCCGCGCCCGCGCGCCGCCGCGCAGCGCGCCGACAATCGGTATAAGATAGAGAGAAGACTTAAGGCGCGATTCGTAGTGGGAAGCGGAAGCCACAGATGAAAGAAATCCTGCTCCTTGGCGGCCCGAATCCGGCGCATTCGCCGCGGGACGTGGCGGCGTACGCGGCGGATCACCTGGAGGCGCGGGGCGGCGCGCGGGTGACCATCAGCGAGGACGCCGCCATTCTCGAATCCGGCGCCGTCGAGGCGTACGACGCCATTCTGCTCTATCTCAATACGCAAGAGGAGCGTTGGCCGGCCGGCAGGGAAGCGGCATTGCTGGATGCCGTCGGGCGGGGCACGGGGCTGTTCGTGCTGCACGCGGGCGTGCTGAGCTTTCGCGGCTGGGACGCCTACACGGAACTTATCGGCGGCTGGCCCGCGGCCGACTTCTACCATCCGCCCTACGGCCCCTTTGGCGTGACCATCGACGATGCCGCGCACCCGATTACGGCGCGCATGGTGGACTTTGCCGTGCGCGACGAACTCTACGCCAACGTGCGGCTGACGCCCCAGGCGCGGTTGCTGGCCCACGCTCCGCTGCACGGCGAGGCGCAGCCGCTGCTGTGGACGGTGGAACACCCGCAGTCGCGGGTGTGCACGCTTCTCCTAGGCCACGATCGGGCCGCGCTCCAGTATCCGGGCGCGGCGAGACTGTTGCGGCGCGGCGTGGCGTGGGCGGCGGGGGCGCTGTGAGCGGAGAGCGGCACGCCTGCCGGTGAAAGATCCCCTCACCCCGGCCCTCTCCCCAGGGAGAGGGGGACATGAGGAGGGTGCGGTGAGGCGTATCCCCTTACGCCGGCCCTCTCTCCAGGGAGAGGGGGAAATGTGGAGGGAGCGGGAGAAGTGTGCTCATGCCGGTGTGGGTTCTTGCAACGACTTAATTGGGCGAGAGTGAAGCGGTAACGGTGACAACCATCGGGTACATCCTGCTGTGGTGGCTGGCGGCGCAGGCCGTCAGCCTGGTGACGCTGCCGCTTACCTGGCTGCTCTTCCGTTCCATGCCGCTGGCCGGCTATCCCTTCGCCAAGACCCTTGGCATCCTGCTGTTTGGCTTCCTCGGCTGGTTCCTGATGTCGTTGCGCATCCTGCCGAACACCCTGTGGGCGCTCATCGTGGTGTTCATCCTGCTGGGCGCGTTGTCGGCGCTGGTCGTCTGGCGCTGCGGCGTGCGCGTGGACACGCTGCGGCAGCCGCTGGGGCATCAGGTCTACGTGGTGGAAGCCCTCTTCTTGATACTGCTGGGCGGCTACGCGCTGCTGCGCCAGTACGCGCCGGAGGTGATGGGCACCGAGAAGTTCATGGACCTCATGCTGGTGAACAGCATCCTGCAATCCTCGTCCATGCCGCCCCACGACGCCTGGGCCGGGGGACTCTCGGTAAACTACTACTACTTTGGCTACCTCATCGTGGCCTTCTTCACGCGCCTTACGGGCATCTCCTCCGCAGTCACCTACAATCTGGCGTTGGCGCTCTTCTTCGCCCTCAGCGGCCTGGGGGCGTACGGCATCGGCTTCAGCCTGTTGAAGCGCTTCCAGGCCGGCGGTGGGATCAAGAAACCCCGCGCCGGCACGCTCACGGGTCTCTTGGCCGTCTTCCTGCTGCTCTTCAGCGGCAACCTCTTCACCATCTGGAAGGCGTTGACCGAGGTGGAGTATCTCAGCCAGGGCTTCTGGTTCGGCGTGGGCTGGAACGCCACCCGGGTGGTCAACCGCATCGAGGGCGACACGGCGCTGGACTATACGATCAACGAGTTTCCGGCGTTCAGCTACATCCTGGGCGACCTGCACCCGCACGTCATGGCGCTGCCCTTTGCGCTGCTGGCGATATTCACCGCGCTTACCTGGTACGCCAATCCCGACTTTCCGCCCATAACCGCGTCTTTCCCGCGAACGCGGGCAGCCATCGGCGCGCTGCTCACCATCCCGCGCGTTGGCCGGGTGGTGATGAGCGCCGTCGTCTTCGGCGGACTCTACTTTCTGAACTCGTGGGACTTCCCCACCTACTTCCTGCTGCTGGGCCTCTGCGCGCTGGTGTCGCTGAAAGTGCACGGTCGCCTGGGGGAGTGGAAGGACGCGCTGGCGTGGCTGGCCGCCACCGGCGCGTTGGCGCTAGCGTTCTTCGCGCCGTTCTACCTGACGTTCGATCCGCCCACGCAGGGCATCGGCCTGGTGCCCTTCCGCACGAATCTCGGCCAGTTCTTCACCATGTACGGCATCTTTCTGGTGCCGTTGGGCGTTCTTCTGGTTATTCTCGGCATACAGGCCGCGCGGCGGCGGGTAGCGCCCGACACACCGCAACAGCAGTCGCGGCCGCGGGGGCGCAAGTCCCGCCGGCAGCGGCGGCGGGCGGACGGCGGCCAGAGCGGCCCCGCCGCCGCTGCCCAGCCGGAACCCGGGGCGCGCTGGGAGTACTACCGGCCCTACGCGCTGGCGCTGGTTGGATGGGTGGCGTTGACGCTCTTCCTGGCGCGGCTCATCGATTCCGCGGCGCTGGCCATCCTCGCGCTGAGCCTGATCGCCGGTCTGGGCATCCTGCTGTGGCGGCGGGAGTACAGCGAGCCGCTGCCGTTCGTGTGCGTCGTCGTCGGCATTGCCGCGCTGCTGGTCCTGGCCAGCGAGCTATTCTACGTGCGGGACTTCTACGGCCCGCCGAACATGCGCATGAACACCGTGTTCAAGCTCTACTTCCAGGTGTGGACGCTATTGGCGCCGGTGGTGGCCTTTGCCATCTACTACGCCACCGTCTGGCTGCGGGAGCGGCAGCGTCCGTTGAGCTGGGTCTTTCGCGTGGCCGTGGTGTTGCTTGGGTTGAGCGGACTGTACTACAGCCTGCTCACCGCGCCCGTCTTCGCCTCGTTCCAACGCGAGCCGCCGACGCTGGACGGCACGAAGTACTACGCCCGCGACCACGCCGACGAGGTGGCCGCCATCGCCTGGTTGCAGAATAACGCCGCATCGGATAGCGTGGTGGTGGAGGCCTCGGGGCAGGAGTACAGCCAGTACAGCCGCGTCTCCACTTTCACCGGCTTGCAAACGGTGCTGGGCTGGCGCCAGCACGAGCACCTGTGGCGCGACGACTTCCAACTGGTGTTCGAGCGCGAAAACGACCTGCAAGCCTTCTACGCGGCCGCCCCGCGCGAAGGCGCCCTGGCCTTCTTGCGCAAGTACGAGGCCGACTATATCTTTGTAGGTGACTGGGAACGTCAACTCTACGGCGAGAACGTGGAGCGCCTGCTGGATTGGTTCCCGGTGGTGTATCAGAGCGGCAACGTGTACGTGTTGAAAGCCGATGCCTCCTAAGAAAGCGACATCGCGGGGAACGAAACCGCAGCCGGGCAGGCAGCGGCAGCGCAACGAGTCGTCTCCGCTGGACGCGAAAGCCGCCGATTGGCCCGCGATTGCGGCCTGGCTGCGCGTGGAAACCCACTTCGGGCTGACCCGCTGGCAGGCGCTGGTGATCCTGGGCGTGATGGCGTTCGTCTGCTTTACGCGGTTCTACGACCTGGGCACGCGCGCCCTGCACCACGACGAGAGCATGCACGCGCGCTTCGCGTGGGACATCTACCGCTCGTTCGACTACCGCTACAACCCGGTGCTGCACGGGCCGTTCCAGTTCTACTTCACCGCCTTCATGTACTTCCTCTTTGGCGTCAGCGACGCGGTAGCGCGCTTTGGCCCGGCCTTGTTCGGCGTGCTCTCCGTGCTGCTGGTCTTTCCGCTGAAACCCTATCTGGGGCGCGGCGGCATGGTGCTGGCCGCCGTTTTCATGGCCATTTCGCCGCCGCTGCTCTACTTCTCCCGGTTCGCGCGCAACGACATCTACGTGGTGGCCTGGACCATGCTCATCGTGCTGGCGCTCTTTGGCTGGCTGCACACCAGGCAACGCTGGTACGTCTACCTGGGCGCGGCGGCGGCGGCGCTTTCGCTGGCCTCCAAGGAGAATACCTACATCACCCTGGCGATCATCGTGGCCTTCATCGTGTTTCGCTATCTGCGGGAGATGTTCATGCCCGCGCGCGGCGGCCGCCTGCCCAGCCACGAGTCGGTGCGGAGCGCGCTTGCCGACCTCTGGCACGAACGCTCGCTGCTCCTGGCCGGCATCGTGACGTTCGTGCTCATCTTCGTCACGTTCTATACCGCGTTCTACACGCATCCCCAGGACTTTGCCAGCGGCATCATCAAGGCGCTGGAGTACTGGTTGGCGCAGCAGGACGTGAGCCGGGGCAACCAGCCGGTCTGGTACTACTTCATGCAACTGCCGCTCTACGAGTTGATGGTGGCGGCCTTTGCGCTGCCGGCGCTGTGGCGGCTGGGCCGGCGCGGCGCGCTGGCCGATCGCTTTCTCTGCTTCTGGTTCGTCGCGGCGGTTGTGCTCTACTCGCTGGCGGGCGAGCGCATGCCCTGGCTGGTGCTGCACATCTCGTTGCCCGGCATCCTGCTGGTGGCGCGCTTCCTGGGGCAGCAGTTTTCGGAGCCAAACGGCCTGCGCCGCCATCGTATCGCGCTGGGCCTCTGCGTCGTGATTGGCGTCTACGCGCTGCACACCGGGCTGCCGCTGACGTTCGCGCACGCGGATACGCCGCGCGACACGCTGGTCTACGTGCAGACCAGCCCGGACGTGCCCTACGTGGCCGCGCAAATCGAGCAGATGTCCCGCATGCTCACCGGCGGCACGGAAGTGATCGGCATCATCGACAATGAAGACTCCTGGCCGTTCGCGTGGTATCTGCGCGATTACACCAAGGTAGCCTACATATCGAAAATCGGCGATCCCGGCGAGGCGGCGTTTGTGATCGTGACCGCCAGCGAGTTTGAGAACGCCAGCGAACACCTGGGCAACTACGTGCCGTTCCGCTACAAGCTGCGCTGGTGGTTCCCGGAGGCGCTCTACCGGGACTTGCGCCCGACGTTTTGGCTGGAATTCATCACCAATTCCCAGACGCGCGGCAACTTCACGTCCTGGCTGGTGAGTCGCAAGATGCCGCAACCGATCGGCTCGCAGGACTTCTACTTCTTCGTGCGGAACGACCTGCTGCACCTGCTCTAGGCGCAAGCGGAATCCCCCTCACCCTAACCCTCTCCCCCCAGGGAGAGGGAACCGGAGGGGCGGCTGCGCCCCCCAAGAAGAGGGAACTGGAGGAATCCCCCTCCCCTTCACCCTGGAGGTGTCGCGTCAACGCAGCGCGGGCATTTGTGCATAGAGGAGTCGTGTCACCGTAGCGCGGGGGCTTGTCCCCCGCCGGAGCAGGGGTAAACGGCTTCCCCTGTCATTCCGAACGGAGCGCAGCGGAGAGAGGAATCTAGGGCGCCGAGCCAGCTATGCGGGTTGTGGGGGCGCTGAGCTAGCTATGCGATTTGGGACGCCGAGCCAGCTATGCGAGTTTTGGGGCATCGACCCTAGATTCCTCGCTCCGCTCGGAATGACAAGCGACGCGCCCCCTCGCGCTTCCTCCTCACTTTCCCCTATCTCCCCGCCTTTTACAACATACAAATGACACCTGCGTTCCCCTTGTCAGCCAGGGAGAGGGAAACGGAGCAGCGTCGGCTACGTATGCTTGGTGGACTCCGCTTCGCCGGAGGATTATGCCTTGCTGGACGGTTCCGCTTCGCCGGGGGATTCCGCATCGCTGGACGGTTCCGCTTCGCTGGGGGCGTCCGGCGTGGAGGGCAGGCGCAGGGAGAGGCCCGCTGAGCCGCCGAGGGCGGCTATGCCCGCCGCGGCGCCGGCAACCGGCGCGAGGACCGCGAGCAGTCCGGTAATCAAGGCGGCGCTATCCAGCGTCAGGCTGGCCGGAAAGTACCCCATGCCGGACAGGCTGCGCGCGAGCTGGCGGCGCAGGCGCAGGCGGACGGCGTGACTGCACAGCGCGGCGGCCACGGCCGCCGCCGCCCACAGCCACACCCCGCCGTCGGTATCGAGCAGGCTGAGCACGCTCACGGCGGCGCACACGGGCCGGGCCGCCGCGCCGGTCACGGCTTCAAATCGCCACCAGCGCGGATGCTTGTCGACGAACACCTGCGCCCCGGTGAGCACGAAGAGCGCGCCAATCACCGCGGGCTGGGTCAGGAAGGTGAACGGGGATTGCAGCGCCAGCGGCACGTCGTCGGAGCGCGCCAGCACTGCCAGGATGAACAAGGCCGCATAGGGGTTTTGCCCGGCGGCGCAGGCGAGTCCGATGGCGGTCCAGGGCATGATGCTACCTTTCCTCCGTATTGCTCAAAGCGGCCTGCATAGACTGCCAGGCGTTGTCCACGGCGCGCCGCAATTGCGCCAGCGTGCCTGTATTGTCAATCCTCATCACCGGCGCCGACGCGCCGCGCTTGCGCCGCAGCAGGGCGATCTTCTCCGCGGGCGGCGTCTGCGCCTCGATGCGCCGCCGCGCTTCGTCGTCCGCCATGCCTTTCGCCCGCAGACGCGCCGCCTGTATTGCGGGCGCGGCCGTTACGAGCCAGACCGCGTCCAGCAAGGCGGCAAGGTCGCTCTCGATGAGCTTGACGGCCTCGATTGCCACCGGCGTGCGCGGCGCGGCGGCGCGCACGTCCCGCTCCACGGCCGCCACGACCGCCGGATGCACGAGCCGCTCCAAGGCGGCCAGCGCCCCGGCGTCGTTGAAGACGATGCTGCCCAAGGCGGCCCGGTCGAGCGCGCCGCCGGGCGCGACGACGCCCGCGCCAAAGGCCGCCGCGATCGCCGGCGCCAGCGCGCCGTTCGGATCGGCGTAGAGGTCGTGCACGACCCGATCGGCGTCGATGACGCGCACGCCCCGGGCGGCCAGCAGGCCGGCTACGGTGCTCTTGCCAACGCCGATGTTGCCCGTAATGCCGATCACGGGCGCGCGCCGTTGCGCCGCCGCGCTACGAGGATGCGGATTCATTGGAGGCACCTCACCGCGCTTCGTTGCGGCGGAAGAGCGCCAGGTTTTCGATATGGTACGTTTGTGGAAAGAAATCGAAGAGTTCCAAGCGTTCCACGCCATAGCCCTCGGCTCGCAGGAGCGCCGCGTCGCGGGCCAGGGTGGACGGCTCGCACGAGAGGTAGACGATGCGGCCGGGGGCGCTGGCGGCCGCGGCGCGCAGGACGCGCGGGTCCAGGCCGGTGCGGGGCGGATCGACGATGATCACGTCCGCCGCTGGCAGGTCTCCCGTCGCCTTTTCGGCGGGCGCGTCCCAAAACTCGACGTTGCGCAGCCCCCACTGCGCCGCCGTCTGCCGCGCCGCGTCGATGGCCTGCGCGTCCACCTCCACGCCGATCACGCGGCCCGCGTCCGCCGCCAAAAAGAGACCGAAAACGCCCACGCCGCAGTAGAGATCGAGCACGGTCTCATGGGACTGCACCGCCGCCAGGGCGCGCATACGGGAGATCGCAAGCGGCAGCATCTCCACGCTCGCCTGGAAGAACGCGCCGGGCGGAAACCGGAGCGTCTTGCCCATCAGTTCCACGTCCACCATTGCCGGACCGGCATAGGGTTCCACCGCGCCGCTGGGCGTGCGGTAGCAGACGCTCACCGCCTCCGGAATCGTGGCGAGCGCCTCCAGCGCGGCGCGCAGTTCCGGTTCCGCCTTCAGGTCCACGTTGCGCACGCCTTCCAGTATCAGCGCCAGTTTCGCGGTATCGCCCTGGGGGATCACCCGCGTCTCCACCCAGTTGCGTCCCCAGAGGTCGGGCATGAGGCCGTCTTTGATCATGCCGTTCAACGTCGCCAGCAGTTGTGAAATGAGCGGATGGCTGATGGCGCACCGCTCGACTTCCACCACGCGCCGGCTGCCGCGCTGCCGGAAGCCGGCCTCCCGCGAGAGGGCGATTTCGCAGCCGTAGCGGTATTCCCAGGGCGTTGGCGGCGTGTGCACGGCGTCGATGGCGACCGGCTGCTTGCCGATGCGGGCAAAGTGCTCTTCCACCACCTGCCGCTTCAGGCGCACCTGGGCCGGGTAGTCCACGTGCTGCCACTGGCAGCCGCCGCACGCGCCGTAGTAGGGGCACGACGGCTCGACGCGGTCCGGCGACGGTTCCAGCGTCTCTACCACGCGCCCGTGCAGGAATTTCTTGCGCCGCCGCTCCAGTTGCACGCGCACGCGCTCGCCCGGTATGCCGTAGAAGGCGAAGACCACCTGCCCGTCCACGCGCCCCACCGCCGGCCCGCGATGCGCCATGCCGGTGAGCGTCATCTCTACCGGTTCACGTTGCCGGATCTTACGACCGCGACTCATTACTCATTGCTTCCCATATTCCGTGCGCCCTCCCTAACTGCCACGCGCGCTCCGTGGGTTGCCGCGTAATGGCCGGGCAAGACTCGAGCGCCGCCATTTAGGGAATTAGTAGATTCAGACTTACTTTGTGGAGACAAGCGGATTGTCGCTCGCAGCCACACCCAATGTGACTTCCCGATCTGTCATTCTGAGGAGCGCAGCGACGAAGAATCTCGTGTGCGGGCATTCTAGATTCCTCGCTGCGCTCGGAATGACAGAAACGCAGCCCCATAGAGCTACCAAGTCTAGCGCCACTAATTCCCGCCACTTATTCGGTTTCACTACGCGGGCGAGACGCGCCAGGCCGAACATCGGGGCTTCTCTACAGATTCTATCCAAGAATACCAGAGTCACCGCAATGAGTAGGTTTGGCACGCCGGCAGCGCCACATCTGAGGCGTGGAGAGCGTTATACTGGAGTCCAAACCAGTAGGCTCGGAGGTGCGGGATGGCATGGAAGCAGAACGAAGCGGCGGACGTGATTGACACGCCCGCCATCCACGAAGGCGACGGTGTGATCACGCGCCGGCGGTTCTTCCGGGACGCCACGCGGCTGCCCGTTCGCGTCGAGGTATGGGAACTGCCGCCGGGCGCGAGCGAGGGCTCCCATATCCACGACGGCGACGACGCGCTGGAGGAGTTCTACTACTTCATCCAGGGCCAAGGCGTCATGTGGATGAACGGGAAGGAACTGCCGGTGCGGGCGGGAGACGCCGTCATGGCGCCTCCCGGGGTTGACCACGGTTTCCGCAACACCGGCGGCGAGACGCTGAAGTTGCTCCTGATCTGGGGCGCGCCGGCAGGAGAAGTGTAGCACGCCGTAGGGCGCCGTCCCGGCGAGTGTGATTGCCGCCGGCTCCCGCTCTTGTATCTTGTGTCCCCGCCTCACAGTGCGTCAGCCTCAATCCGCAGCAGCGCTTCAAGCGTCCAACCAAGCAGCCAGGCCAGGTTTTCCGGTGGGCGCGGCGTGGTTCTGCCCGTAACCTTACGGTAACCGCCTTGATCAATGAAATCTTCCGTGGCATTTGTAAGCAACCACTCCGTCGCCCGCGCCGCCTTCGAGCGCACGAGATCCTCGAATGCGGCGTTCACCCACCCGACGGCGCGTATGTGATCATAGGCCAGGAGGGCCGCCGCGGTCATGCCCAGCCAGTGATCGTCCTGGGTGTGCATGCCGACCGCGCCATCCGGAAACTGGCAAGAGAACTGCCAGGCGACCGAGCGCGTGCAGCGGTCGCGCATCAGCGCCGCGCGCGGATGCCCGTCCGGCAACCACCCGTGTAACCGCGTGAGAAACTCCACCGCGCCGCGTGCCGTAAAACCCCAGCCGGTCTCATCCATGCGCACGCTGGGAAAGTGCTCGGCGGCAATCTCCGTGGGCCACGGGCCTATGCACCACGTGCCCAATGACTCAACGAAAGCGCCGTCCGGCGAACCCGCTTCATGGCGGCGAAGGTAGTAGTCGGCCAAACGCACCGCTGACGCCAACACGTCATCCCGCCGCGACTGCTCATAGTAGTGCACCAGGCCCATGCCGACCCACCGCAGATCGTCGGTGAAGGCGCCGTCGGTAATGGCCGGGTCTTGGCAGTTCGAAGGCGGATAGCCGATGTTGTAGGCATGACCCCGATCGGTGCGATGCTGCTGCAAGTAGTCGAAGAGCGAATCGGCCCGGGCGTCGAAGCACGTTTCGTCCGGGTTGTGCATGCGGAACTCGCCATAGCACCACAGTCCGACGCCTTGCATCCACGAGCGGCTGAAGAGATTATTGACGGTGCGCGGATCGCCGACGCTCGTTGGATCCCGCTCCATCCTCTCACTCAGCCGCAGATTTCGCTGCCGGTCGGCCACCGGCGGGACCGGGTCGCGGACGAAGCTGAATGAAAAGACCGCGTAGCGGTCCGCCGCCTCTTTATAGCGCGGTTCATTGGTGCGCTCATAGAGCCGGTAAAGCGCCTGTGCGAGGTACGGCGGCGAGTGCGCATGCGTGGGACCGAAACTGCTGCCGGTCGTGACGAAGGGACACTTCTGCGGGTCGGGCCGCCCGATTGTGCCCTGCCAGCCGGCAAAGCGGTCGCCGATCGATCGCGCAATGGTCAATGGGTCGCGCATAGACGTCACCTTCCCAATCCAGAAATGTATGTTACGAAGCGTGTAGGATACTGCAATTGCCCAAGTACCGTGGCCTACGTACCGTTCGTGGTGAGCTCGTCGAAGCACACACCGTTCGTGCTGAGCTTGTCGAAGCCCATACCGTTCGTGCTGAGCTTGTCGAAGCACACACCGTTCGTGCTGAGCTTGTCGAAGCCCGTACCGTTCGTGCTGAGCTTGTCGAAGCCCATACCGTTCGTGCTGAGCCTGTCGAAGCACGTACCGTTCGTGCTGAGCGTGTCGAAGCACATACCGCTCTGCCGCGCAAAGGCTACACACCGGCAGATGCCGACCACACGGCTTTCTTGCCGTTCCGTTTCCCTTTGCACTCCGTATTGTAGCGCAGGTTTCACTGAGGAAGAACCCTGCGGCCGCTCCAAGATCCGGCGCAAACTGCGGATCCCCACAATCCTCATACCCACTACAATACTCTTGTGCGCGGCCCAGGAGGGGTAATGACCGTTTGCCGGTATAATGAACCTGGTTACTCACACAATCTTCAAGGAAGCAAACGCATGAAAATCGTTGACGTACAAAGCTACGTGCTGAAGTCTCCGCTGGGCGATGATGAGGGATTCTACGCCTCGCAGGAGTCTTTCTCCGAACGCAGCAGTTGCCTGGTGCGCATCCGGACGGATAGCGGCTTGGTCGGTTGGGGCGAGGCTGGGCTGTGGGGCGCGCCGGAGCCGGTGGCGGCCATGATCGATCACGTGCTGACACCCCGCATCCTGGGGCAGAATCCCCTGCATACGGACGTGATCTGGGAACGGCTCTACGCGCATATCCGCGACTGGGGACGGCAGGGCACGGCGGTGGAGGCCATCAGCGGCGTGGACATCGCCTGCTGGGACATCGCCGGACAGGCGCTGCAACAGCCAATCCACGCGCTCTTGGGCGGCGCGTACCGCGACCGGGTGCAGGCGTACGCCACCGGCGGCTACTACAAAGGTGGGCCGGAAAAGTGGGCGGATACCGGGCTGCTCAAGGCCGAGGTGGAAAGACACGTTGCTAACGGCTTCCGCGCCCTCAAGATCAAGGTCGGCCTGCTCTCGGTGGCCGAGGACCTGGCCCGCGTTAAGGCGGCGCGGCAGGCGCTGGACGCCTGCGCTCCCACCGGCGCGCGCTTCCCCTACATGGTGGACGCCAACCACGCCTATCCGCCCCACATCGCCATCACCGTCGGGCGCGGGCTGGAAGAGGAGGACGCGCTGTGGTTCGAGGAGCCGGTGATTCCGGAGGACCGCAAAGGCTACCGCCAGGTGGCGGAGACGCTGGATCTGGCGATAGCGGCCGGCGAGTGCGAGCACACGCGCTACTGCTTCCGCGACCTGATCCTGGACGGCGGCATCGACATCGCGCAGCCGGACATCTGCGGCACCGGCGGCATTTCGGAAGCGGTGAAGATTGCCGCCCTGGCGCGCACGTTCGGCGTGCAAGTCATTCCCCACGTCTGGGGTTCCGGCATCGCCCTGGCCGCCGCGCTGCACTTCATCGCGTCCCTGCCGCCCAGCCCGCACTCGGCGAACCCGCTGCCGGCCCAGAATGAACCGATGCTGGAGTTCGACCGCAATCCCAATCCGCTGCGGGATACGCTGCTGCGCGAACCGTTCACCCTGGAGGAGGACGGGACGGTGACGATACCGCAAGCGCCGGGCCTGGGCATCGACGTGGATGAGGCGGTGGTGGCGCAATACGAGCCGCGATAGAGACCCTCACCCTAACCCTCTCCCAGCGGGAGAGGGGATAAGAAGGGGGTAAGAGAGAAACGTTGTCGCGTTAACGTAGCGCGGGGGCTTGTCCCCCGCCTGAACACGAAAAGTGAGAACGGAATCTGTTGACCCTACGGAGACCTTTGCATAACTCTGTCATTCCGGCGAAAGCCGGAATCCAGACCGCATTTACAACTAAAAATAGCTTGTTTTCAATCCTTTGCACCCCCATCCCAACCTTCCCCCTCAATGGGGAAGGGTTTATGCAAAGGTCTCCAGCGGGAGAGGGGATAAGAAGGGGGTAAGAGAGAAACGTTGTCGCGTTAACGTAGCGCGGGGGCTTGTCCCCCGCCTGAACACGAAAAGTGAGAACGGAATCTGTTGACCCTACGGAAGACACAGGTTACAAACCTGTGCTACCGGAGAAGGTTACAAACCTGTGCTACCGGAGAGTCGAGCGGAGATTTCACTCTCATTGCGTTTAGTGCGACAACACTAGGATTAGAGTGGCGCGCTGGGCTCTGTCCGTTCTCTCTCCAGTTATGTGAGGGTCTCCACCGGAAGAGGGGAACGACCTCAGGGAGGGGGAACGGAGTCGTAGCCGCGGGGGTGGCGTTGGAGCCAGTCCCAGGCGGTGCGCATGATTGTTTCCAGGTCGGAGTATGCCGGTTCCCAGCCCAGTTCGCGGCGGATTGTGGCGGCGCTGGCCAGGGAAGCGGGCGCGTCGCCGGGCCGGCGCGGGCACTCCCGCACGGGTATGGGCCGCCCGGTCACCCGGCGCGCGGTCTCGATCACTTCCCGATTGGTCGCGCCGCTCTCGCTGCCGATGTTGTAGATCGCCACGCCGCCGCCGTCACTACCGCCTGTCCCACTGCCGCCGCCGTCACTACCGCCTGTCTCACTGCCGCCGCCGACACTACCGTCTGTCTCACTGCCGCCTGCCTCGTTGCCTTCCCCGTCGTTGCCGCGCCGTGCAACCCTCGGGTCACCGTGACCGCCGGGCGCGGCATCCCCTCTCCCTGGAGGGAGAGGGTTAGGGTGAGGGTGAATCCCCTCAATCGCCAGCAGGTGCGCCTGGGCCAGGTCGCGCACGTGGATGTAGTCCCGGCTGGCGGTGCCGTCGCGGGTCGGGTAGTCCGTGCCGTAGAGGTCCAGGCGTTCCCGCGTTCCCTGGGCCACCTGGAGCACGATCGGAATCAGGTGGCTTTCCGGCCGGTGGTCTTCGCCAAACCGCGCCGTCGCGCCCGCGGCGTTGAAGAAGCGGAAGATCGTGGCCGCCAGCCCGTGCGCCTGGGCGTACCAGCGGATGACGCTCTCCACCTGGCGTTTGCTCTCGCTGTAAGGATTGAGCGGGTCGAGGGGATGGTCTTCGGCGATGGGCAGCGATTGAGGTGTGCCGTAGACCCCGGCGGTGGACGAAAAGACCACGTGGCGCGCGTCCGCCGCCAGCATGGCATCGAGTACGTTGAGGGTGTGGGCGGTATTGTTGCGGAAGTACTTGCCCGGCGCGGTCATGGACTCGCCCATCTGGATGTAGGCCGCCATGTGCGCCACGGCGTCCGGCGCGGCGGCGCGCATGGCCGCGCGCAGGCCGTCCGCGTCCGCCGTATCGCCCTCCACCAGCGCGGCGCGGGGATCCACCGCCGCCCGGTGGCCGGTCTCGAAGCTATCGTAGACCACCACGTCGTGGCCGCTGTCCAGCAGCGTCTCGGTCACCACGCTGCCGATGTAGCCCGCGCCGCCGGTCACGAAGATCTTCAAGGATGTGCCCTCCAGCGCCGGCACGGCGCGGCGCGATGCGCGCGCGTCGTCTCCGGCAATGCGCCTGATTCAATGCTAGCGTGAACTGCCGCCGTTGTTCAAACCGGCGCCGGCGTCTTCCGCAAGCGGCTCTTCAGCCACGCGGGGATAGGGGAACCGGCGGCGCAGGGCGGCGTAGAGTCCGAAGCCGCCCAGGAGCAGCGCGCCGTCCACGACGAAGACGCCGGAGAGCGAGAGCGAGGCCACCATGCCGCTGGCGATGCGGCCGGCGGCGGTGCCGCCCAAACCCACGCTGGTTAGCAGGCCGAACCCGGCGCCGCGCCGCTCCGGCGGCACGAACGGCTCGGCGGCCGTATAGACCAGCGCCGGAATCGTGCCGGTGAAGAACGAGAGCAGCGGCCGGAAGACCAGCAGGTGCCACAACTGGCCGGCAAAGAAGAGCGGCACGCAGACGATGGCCGCGCCAATCAGTCCCGGCAGCACGGCCAGATGCGCCAGCCGCGTCGGCACCACGCGCCCCACCAGCGCGTTGGCCGCCACGTAGGTCACCGCGCTCAAGGCCGTGATCAGGCCGACGGTCGCCGCCACCTGGCCCGGCGAGACGCCCAGCAGTTGCACGTAGAGCGGGATGATCGGCAGCGTGCTGCCTTCGGCGTAGAAGGAGACCAGCAGCACCAGCGAGAGCATCGCCATCTGCGGCTGCGCGAAGATCATCTGCCAGGGCGAGCCGTTGCCGGTTTCAGAGCGTTGCGGCTTGAGCCTCTTCCCGCCGGGATACATGAACGCCACCATGCCGGTGGCGATCCAGAACATCACGCCGCCCAGGACGAAGGCCGCTTTCAGGCCCAGCGCGGAGGCGATCGCGCCGCCCATGACCGGCGCGACGATGAGCGCGCCGAAATTGGCGATCTGCAGCCAGCCAAAGGCGCGCACCATGTGTTCGCGCGGCGCGTGCTCGGCAATGGCGGCGGCGAAGAACGTCCAGTACACGCCGCAAAAGCCAAAGAGGGTGCGCCCGACCAGCAGGTGCCAGGGGCTGGCGGCCAAGGCCAGCGCGGCGATGGTGAAGCCGCCGAGGCCCAGGCCGATCAAGGCCATTGGCTTCAGGCCGATGCGGTCGCCAACGAGACCGAGGTAGGGCACGGAGAGCGTGGAGGTAAGCGGCGTAATCGCCACCAGCACGCCGCTCCAGCGCGCTGCCGCGCCCACGTCGTCGATGCCCAACTCCGTCATGTAGAGCGGGATGAACGGCAGGAACGCCGGCACGCCAAGCTGGGCGGTGAAGGCCGCGAGCAGGATGGGAAAGAGACGCCGTTGCCAGGGTGTCACTAGCGGGGGCATCCCCAGGGATTGCTGGTGGCGAGTTTGGCCTCTTCCCAGAGCGAGTCGAGTTTCTCGAACGGATAGTCGCCCAGTTCGCCGCCGGCGCGGCGGGCGGCCTCTTCCATGTAGCCGAAGCGGCGGCGGAACTTGGCGTTGGAGGCGCGCAACGCCTCTTCCGCGTCCACCTCCAGCCACTTGGCTACCTGCGCCAGGACGAAGAGCACGTCGCCGAGTTCCTCGAAACGGTGCTCGACGGTCTCGGCTTCCACCAACTCGTCGATCTCTTCACGCAGCTTTGCCAGCACGCCGTCCACGTCCGGCCAATCGAACCCCACTTTGGCCACGGTGTTGCCGATTGCCTGCGCCGTCGCCAGGCCGGACAGCGAGCGGGGCACGCGCTCCAGCAGCGAGCGGCGCTCCTTGCCCCGGGCGGCGTGTTCTTCCCGCTTGATCGACTCCCAGTTGGCCAGGGCCTGGGCCGCGTTGTCCGCGGCGCGGTCGCCGAAGACGTGGGGATGGCGGCGCACGAGTTTTTCGCTGATGCCGCGCACCACGTCGTCGAACGAGAAGTCGCCCTGCTCCTCGGCCACTTGCGCCTGGAAGTAGACCTGCAAGAGCAGGTCGCCAAGCTCCTCGCGCAGCGCGTCCACGTCCTCTTCGTCCAGCGCGTCGATGACCTCGGCGGTCTCCTCCAGCAGGTGCTTCTTGAGCGTTTGCAGGGTTTGTTCCTGGTCCCACGGGCAGCCGTCCGGCGCGCGCAGGCGGGCCATGAGCCAGCGGAGCGTCTGCGGTTCGCCCAGGCGTTCCAGAGGCGGCAGCGGCGGCACGTAGAGCGCGTCCGGGTGAGCCGCCAAGGCCGCGCGCAGCGGCAGGGCGCGCGCTTCCGGCGGCCGCGAATCGCCGCCAACCAGCGCGCTCACGCTATGCCCGCCGGGAAACTGCTCTGCGAGCGTCTGCAACGCGCGCCTGGGCAGGTTTGCCGCCAACACGAGCAGCGCCGCATCCGATGCGCTTGCCTCCGGCGCGGCCCCGCTTACGACCGTGTGCGGCGCGCCGTCCAGGCCGAAGGCGGCGTATGCCCGCTCCAGCAGGCTGGGCGCGGCCTCCAGGCGCACCTCCCAGCCGGCCGCCTGCGCCTGCTGATGCAACGCGCGCGCGCTGCCGTCGTCCAGGAGCGGATGCCCGACGGCGACGTGGGTGATGTCTTGCCGGTTTTCAAGCGCGGTGCGGATGCGCGCGGCGCCGGCCTGCTGGACGCGCTCACCGCACAGCCGCCGGATGAGGGGATGGCCGGGATTGCCGGCCAGCGGCGTGGAACGCTCCACGGACGCGCGGGCGGCGCCGGACACGGCGGAAGCGCCGCCGGGGTCGAGGCCAAGCAGGAGCAGCCGAGGCATTGGGTACGTTCCTTTCCCTTTCCGCGCCCATTGTATCACGCCGCCTCGAGCGACTAATGCGACACCATCGCCCCCTCACCCCAACTGACAAGGGTATGAATATGTCATTCCGAGCGGAGCGAGGAATCTAGAGATGCTGAAATAACAGGATAGCGCCTTAGAGCCTGTTTACGATCTTTCTGTCTGCACGAGGAACGTTCGCCCTGAGCCGCGTCGAAGGGTGAACGGAACCACCGCAAGGTTGCATATAGCCGTTCATGCTTCGACAGGCTCAGCACGAACGGTCTTTATCGGCTTTGCTAACTCCCTCATAAGCAGATAGTAAACAGGTTCTTAGATTCCTCTCTCCGCTGCGCTACGTTCGGAATGACACGTGAAGCCACGTAACGCGGGGCCTCGCCCCCAATGCTGTCGCGTTAATGTAGCGCGGGGGCTTGTCCCCCGCCTCTTGCAACGCGGCGCGCGCCGGTGTAGGGGCACGACATGTCGTGCCCCTACACCGGCGTGGCAGACCGTGTGTTGGCATCTTGTTCGTATCGCTCCAATTCCTAATGCGACACCATTTCCCCCTCACCCCAGCCCTCTCCCCAGGGAGAGGGAGTTAGTTGGCCCCCTCACCCCAGCCCTCTCCCTCGGGGAGCTGGCATTGGTATGTACTATAGAATCGACTTCACGTGTCATTCCGAACGTAGCGCAGCGGAGAGAGGAATCTAAGGCTTACCCTGCAAGAATGTCTTCCCTAGATTCCTCGCTCTGCTCGGAATGACATTTACATACCCCTGTCAGCCCAGGGAGAGGGAGTTAGCCACCCCCTCACCCCGGCCCTCTCCCCGAGGAGAGGGGGTTAATCTGCGGCAATGGAAGGACTGCGCGCGGCTCGCGGGGACGGCCAGAGGCGCGTTGCGCGCGGGGTACGTTGAACGCAACCCGCGAACTGGGTAAGATATGCGTACCGAACGCAAAACCGGATTCAGTTTAGTCCCTCTATACCCGCGCAGGAAGCCGATGCAACTCAAGCGCACCCCTCTCTATGCGACCCACGCGGCGGCCGGCGCGCGGATCGTGCCGTTCGCGGGCTGGGAGATGCCCGTGCAATACGAGGGCGTCATCGCGGAACACCAGGCGGTGCGCGGCGCGTGCGGCCTGTTCGACATCAGCCACATGGGCATCGTGGACTTCGCCGGCGCCGGCGTTCCCGCCTTTCTGGACGGCATCCTGACCAACAAAGTTACCGACCTCGCCGTCAACCAGATTCGCTATAGCCTGGTATGCCGCCCGGACGGCGGCGTGTTGGACGACGTGCTGATCTACCGGCTGCCGACCCACTACCGGCTGGTCGTCAACGCCTCCAACACCGACAAGATCGTGGATTGGCTGGAGCACCGGAACGCGACCCAGCACTGGTCTATTGACATAAGCGTACAGAACAGCGACCTCGCCTTGCTGGCCGTGCAAGGCCCGCAGGCGTTGGCGCTCTTGCAGGACATGGTGGGGCACACCGCGGATCTGTCGGCGGTGCGCTACTATCGCGGGACGCAGGCGCCCTTTCTCGGCAAAACCATCACCATCACCCGCACCGGCTACACCGGCGAGGACGGTTTCGAGCTATTCGTGCCCGCGGCCGGCGCGGAAGCGGCCTGGTCGGCGTTGCTCGCGGCCGGCGCGCCGCGCGGCATCAAGCCCGTCGGCCTCGGCGCGCGCGACACGCTGCGGCTGGAGGCCGGGCTGCCGCTCTATGGGCACGAATTGGACGACGCCACAAATCCTTTCGACGCGGGGCTGCAGAAGTTCGTGCGTTTCCGCAACCGGGAGTTCATTGGCAAAGAGGCGCTGGCGCACGTGCGGCGGGTGGGCCCCGACCGGGAGTTGATCGGCCTGGAACTCATAGATCGCGGCATCGCGCGGGACGGGTGCCTCATCGTGGTGGACGGTGAAGACGTTGGCGTCGTTACCAGCGGCACGTTCAGCCCCACGCTGCGGAAGGCGATCGCGATCGCGAACGTGGAAACCGGGACGGCCTTGGTGGACGCGACGGTCCACGTGCGCGTGCGCGCGGACTTGCGCGCGGCCAGGGTGGTCCCGATGCCGTTCTATCAACGCCCGCGTTGAGGCGGCACAATGGAATGAGAGGCGGATGCGCCGCCAGGCGTGCACATAAACGGAGAAGCACATGAACATACCGGATGAGTTGCGCTATACAAAGGAACACGAGTGGGCGCGCCTGGAGGACGGCCTCTGCGTGGTCGGCATCACCGACTACGCCCAGGGCGAACTGGGCGACATCGTCTACGTGGAACTGCCGGAGCCGGGCGCGCAGGTGGAAGCGATGGGCGAGTTTGGCGTGGTGGAGTCGGTGAAGACCGCGTCCGACCTCTACGCGCCGCTGGCGGGAGAGGTGGTTGCCGTCAACGAGGCGCTGGCCGACAGTCCGGAACTGGTGAACGACTCGCCGTACGAGGAAGGCTGGATGCTGAAACTCCGGCCCACGAACCTGGATGAAGACTGGCCGACGCTGCTCGACGCCGCGGGCTATGCGGCGGTTCTGGCCGAGTCCGGCGCGCACTAAGGACAACACATGGACTACGTACCCCACAGTAGCGAAGACCGCGAGGCGATGCTGCGCGCGATTGGCGTTGGCGGCACCGACGAGCTATTTCACGACATTCCCGCGGACGTGCGCCATCCGCGCCTCGACTTGCCGCCGGGCATGTCCGAGCCGGAGGTGCTTCGCCACCTCAACGAGTTGGGGCAACAGAACCAAAACGTCCAGGCCATGCCCAGCTTTCTCGGCGCGGGCTGCTACAACCACTTCATCCCCAGCATCGTCAACGCGCTGATCCTGCGGGGCGAGTTTCTCACCAGTTACACGCCCTACCAGGCCGAACTTTCCCAGGGCACCTTGCAGGCTATGTACGAATTCCAGAGCATGGTCTGCCTGCTTACCGGCATGGACGTGGCGAACGCCAGCATGTACGACGAGGCCACCGCCACCGCGGAAGCGGCGCTGACGGCGTGCAGCGTGACCAAGCGCGCCAAGATCGTCGTGCCGGACACGTTCAATCCGACCACGCTGGAGGTGCTGGAGACCTACGCCGAGGGCCGCGAGGTGACCCTGGAGCGCGTGCCGGCCTTCAGTATCGATGACGACGGCGCGTTGCGGGACAACTGGGACGCGGTAAGCGCCGCTATCGACGACGACACGGCCTGCGTGGCAGTGCAGGTGCCCAACTTCTTCGGCTGGGTGCACGAATGCCAGGAGATCGCGGAGACCGTCCACGCCCACGGTGCGATGCTGGTGGTCAGCGCCGATCCGGTGGCGTTGGGCATCCTGACGCCGCCGGGCGAGTACGGCGCGGACGTGGTGACCGGCGAGGGGCACAGCCTGGCGCTGCCGCCCGGTCTCGGCGGCCCCCGCCTCGGCCTCTACGCCACGCGCAAGCGGTACCTGCGCCAGATGCCGGGCCGGGTCTCCGGCATGACGAAGGACATCGAGGGCAAGCGCGGTTTCGTGATGACCCTCCAGGCCCGGGAGCAGCACATCCGCCGCGAAAAAGCCACCTCGAACATCTGCACCAACGAGGCGCTGGCGGCGCTGGCGTTCACGATCAACGTTAGCTGGCTTGGCCCGGCGGGCATGAGGCGCAAGGCCGAGCTTTGCCTGGCCAAGTCCCATTACGCCGCGGCGCAGATCGACGCCCTGCCCGGCTTTGCGGTGTCAGCGCCGGGTCCGTATATCAAGGAATTCGTGGCGCACTGCCCCGCGCCGGTGAGCGAGGTGAACGCGCATCTGCTGGAACACGGCGTGCTGGGCGGCTACGACCTGGGCAACGTGCGCGGCGATCTCGACCGCCACATGCTGGTCTGCGTGACGGAACTCAATACACGAGCAGACATCGACCGCCTCGTCGCCGCGCTGCGCTCTTGCGGAACGTGAAAGGCCGCGGCCGCGCTTCTAAACGGCAAGCGGCCTAGCGGCAACCATGGCTATAGCAATGACGCTCCCACACAACCAGGATAGGCAATGATGCAAAACGCAGAACCTCTCATCTTCGAGCGCAGTTCGCCCGGCCGCCACGGCTTTTCGTTGCCGGAGAGCGACGTGCCTGATGTAGCCGGTGAAGAGGCCGTGCCCGCGCACTGGCGGCGCGATGCGCTGCCCTTGCCGGAAGCGTCCGAACTGGACGTGGTGCGCCACTTCACCCGCCTTTCCCAGCGCAACTACAGCATCGAGCACGGCTTCTACCCGCTGGGCTCGTGCACCATGAAGTACAACCCCAAGGTGAACGACGCCACCGCCGGCCTGCCGGGTTTTTCGTTCATCCATCCCCACCAGCCGGAGAGCACGATCCAGGGCGCGCTGGCGCTCATACACGGTCTCACCGGATTGCTCAAGGAAATAACGGGCTACGCCAACTGCTCGCTGCAACCGGCGGCGGGCGCGCACGGCGAACTCTGCGGCGTGCTGATGATGCGCGCGCACCACGTGAAGCAGGGCAACCCGCGCCGCAAGATGATCATTCCCGATTCCGCCCACGGCACCAATCCGGCCACCGCCGCCATGTGCGGCTATACGTCCATCGAGGTGCCTTCCAGTGGGCGCGGCACGGTGGACATGGAGGCGCTGGCCGGGCTGCTGGACGAGGACGTGGCCGGTTTGATGCTCACGGTGCCGAACACGCTGGGCCTCTTCGAGCAGGACATCGTGGAGATCTGCCGCATGGCGCACGACGTGGGCGCGCTGGTCTACTGCGACGGCGCGAATATGAACGCGCTGCTGGGCACGGTGCAGCCCGCCGCGCTGGGCCTGGACGTGCTCCACCTCAACCTGCACAAGACGTTCACCACGCCCCACGGCGGCGGCGGACCCGGCGCGGGCGCGACCTGCGTGAACGAGACCCTGGAACCCTACCTGCCGGTGCCGCTGGTGAAAGAGGAAGACGGCGCGTACGCCTGGGACTACGACCGTCCGGACAGCATCGGGCGCATCCACTCGTTCTACGGCAACTTCCTCAACCAGGTGCGCGCCTATACCTACATCCGCACGCTCGGGGCCGAGGGCGTGGAGCGCGCTGGCGATTACGCCGTGCTGAACGCCAACTACCTGAAAGAACGCCTGCGCGAGGCCTACGCCCTGCGCTACGACCGTACCTGCATGCACGAGGTGGTCTTTGCGGGCCTGAAGGAAAAGGCCGAGGGCGTGCGCACGCTGGACGTGGCCAAGCGCATGATCGACTACGGCTTTCACCCGTCCACGGTCTACTTCCCGCTGATCGTGCCGGAAGCCCTGATGATCGAGCCGACGGAGACCGAGAACAAGGACACCCTGGATGCCTTTGTGGACGCGCTGCTGGCGATAGCCGAGGAAGCCCAGACCGCGCCGGAGAAGCTGAAAGACGCGCCAGTCTCCGCGCCGGTGCGCCGCCTGGACGAGACCACCGCCGCGCGGCGACCCAACCTGCGCTGGGAACCGCCGGAATAGGCGCGCCGCCAGGGTTGTGGCGGTAAAGAGGTTGGGGTACGACGGCACAGGTGGTAGGGGCACGACTGGCCGGTAGAGATGTTGGGGTACGGTTTTACAGGTGTAGGGGCACGACATGTCGTGCCCCTACACCTGTAAAACCGCGTCTGAGGCCCGAACCGGACGTTGCCGCGCATGCGCGGCGTCTATCCGGCGGCGCTCACTCGGCGATGACCTCGATGGCCAGATGCCCCGCTTCGAGGTCGACCACGTCGATTGCGTACGTGAACCGTTCCGCGCCCAGGTTCAGGGTCTGTCCGGTGACCCGGTGTCCGCCGGCCTTGAACTCCAGGGCCGCGAACCTAAAGCGCAACCTGACCTCTTTATACGCGCCGGTCTCGCCGGCCGGGACGTCGCCATAAGGCTGGCCCGCGACGCTGACGCCGGTGAAGTCGAGCGTCGAGACATTGCGGACGCGGACCTCGATCACAACACCATTCTCCGTCCCGCAGGCGCTAAGGGCCGTCAGAAGCGAGACCGCATAGAGCGCCAAACAAGAGCGCCGCGCGAGCGGAAGAGACCGTAGGGGACCTTTGCGTAATTCCGTCATTCCGGCTTTCGCCGGAATCCAGGGTGCTTTTGCAACTAAAGATAGCATGAAGTCAAGCTATTTCACCCCCACTTCAACCTTCCCCCTCAATGGGCTGACAGGGGTATGCAAATGTCATTTGTATGTTGTGTCAGACTGTCATTCCGAGCGGAGCGAGGAATCTAGAATTGCTGGACTTGCGGTTCCCCGCTCTAGATTCCTCTCTCCGCTGCGCTCTGTTCGGAATGACACGATTGGCCCATTCAAGATTGCTTACCCCTGTAAGCCTTCAATTGGGAAGGGGTAATGCAAAGTTCTCCGCAGGGCGCGGCGCTTTGCTTGGCAACGATCGCGCCGCGCCAGGTTGGCCGCGCTCGCCCCGGCCACGCGCAAGGGCACGGGGCGCCTACTGATCCACCACGCTGCCGTCCACGTGCAGGCGGGCGCCGGTGGGGCGCGGCACGGGCGGATGCTTTTCGGCGGCGTCGGGCATTAGCTCGATGCCGATGCCCGGCGCGTCCGGGATGAGCAGGAAGCCCTGTTCGCAGCGCACGGGCGTTTGCACGATTTCGCTCTTTGGCGGCCGGTCTTCGCCGATGGGGTACTCCTGGATGGCGAAGTTGGGGATGCAGGCGGCCACTTGCAGGCAGGCGGCGGTGCTGACCGGCGAGAGCGGATTGTGCGGCACCACGCCCACGTAGTGCGCCTCGGCCAGCGCCGCGATCTTCTTGGTTCCCGAAATGCCGCCCACCAGGCAGACGTCCGGCCGCACGTACTGCACCGCCGCGCGGGTGAGCAGCATCTGGAACTCGTGCAGCGTGTGCAGCCGCTCGCCGGTGGCAATCGGAATGGCGATCTTGTCGGCGATCTGCGCCATGGCGTCGAAGTTGTCGGGCAAGGTGGGATCCTCGTAGAAGAAGGGAAGGAAGGGTTCGATGGCGCGCGCCAGCACCACGGCTTCCGCGGGTGTCAACTGCCGGTGGATCTCGATGCAGAGGTCAACGTCCGTACCGACGGCTTCCCGGTACTGCCGCACGTTGTCGGCGGCCTCGGCGATTCTGGCGGCGTGGGTCTTGAAGAAGGGCACGTCCCGACCCTCGTCCAGCAGCGGGTTGAGATGCCCAACGGCGCTGAAGCCCCGCTCGCGCGCTTCCACGCAGCCCTGCACCTGCTCGGCGATGGTGCGCCCGTAGACGTGGTAGTAGACCCGCGCCCGGTCGCGGCACGCGCCGCCCAGCAGGTCGTAGACCGGCACGCCGTGGGCCTTGCCCTTGATGTCCCACAGCGCGATGTCGATGGCGGAAAGCGCGCCCATGATGGCCGCGCCGCGAAAGTGCGCCGTGCGGTACATGACGTTCCAATGGTGCTCGATGCGGGCGGGGTCCTGGCCGATCAGGTGGTCCGCGAACTTCCCCAAGGCGGCTTGGGAGGCTTCCAGGTGTCCCCACGTGCCGGATTCGCCCAGGCCGGTGATGCCGGCGTCGGTCTCGATCTGCACGAAGAGATAGCGGTCGATGGGCAGCGCGCGGACGGCGGTAATCTTCATGGCGTGGGTGCTCCTGCGTGTTGCTGGGGCCGGCGACGCACGAACGGTCGGCTACGCCGTATGGTACCGCCTTCGCGCCGGCCAAACCAGCGCCGCCGGCAGCGCGCCAGGTCGACCCGCAATTGCTATGCAGAGTAGATGCCGTAGGCGGTTTCGCTCCGGTAGCGCAGGTTTGCAACCTGCGTCTGCCCGGCTGCCGGCCGCCTCCCGGGTAGCGCGGGTTTACAACCTGCGTCCTCCCCGGCTGCCGGCCGTGCTCGGGGTAGCGTAGGTTTGCAACCTGCGCCTGCTGCCGCCATGCCGCCGCAAGCGGAAATCCGGCGTGTGATCGCCAGAAAGTCCGTTTACGGATTCTGTACAAAGAGAATTCCGTACAGAGAGAATGGAAAAACGAAACTATCCATGGCGTGTATGCATGTCATTCCGAACGGAGCGCAGCGCAGTGAGGAATCTAAGGCGCTGGGCCTATCAGCCCGCGCGCGGCATGGCTCCTGGACTCCTCGCCGCGCTCGGAATGACGTGAACGGTCAACACTCTTGAGAAGAGCGGGATTCTGCCAACGAATTGGTCGAACTCTTCAGTTCCCGCTGAACGCAGTGCTATCATCACACTGAACGGTCCTGGCGGCCAGAGTTTGCCTATCGTGAAGCCGATGGATGCATGAGAAATGGATTCCTCAGCTCTTGCCGGGCGTATGCGCAATGGGGCAGGCGCGGTGAACAGCGCACGTGGAATGGCGCCCATGGGGAGCGGCGCTGAGTTTTCCCCGTGCGGCCGCTATCGCTACACGCTCTGGCGGACGTGGGACGCTGACGCCCCGCTGGTCATGTTCATCATGCTCAACCCCTCCACGGCGGACGCGACCCGGAACGACCCCACCATCCGGCGCTGCATCGGCTTCGCCCGCGACTGGGGCTACGGCGGCGTGCGCGTGGGCAATCTGTTTGCGTGGCGCACACCGTATCCTGAGGTGTTACGGTCGGTGGTCGACCCGATTGGCCGGGACAACGACAGCGCGCTGCGCGAACTGGCAGAGGAAGCGGAGTTGGTGATCGCGGCGTGGGGCGTGCACGGCGCGTGGCAAGGGCGCGCCCAGGCATTCCGCCAAGCCTTCCCGCGACCGCTCCACGCTCTTGGCATTACAAAAGCAGGCGAACCGGCGCATCCGCTCAGATTGCGGCGCACCTGTAGGCCCTTTCCGATGGAGAGCTAAAGGCACTTCAGCCGAGACTCCTACCGAGCCTTACCATGTAACTGCAACTCAATTCTGCGCCGGACGTGCAGAATTTCCAAAAACTGTACTCTTTCGCCGCTGCGCTACAATTGATGGAAGTTAGGCAATAGCGATGATTCTTGAAACTGACAAACCGTTCGCGCTGAGCCTGTCGAAGCGCAAGAGCTAATGCGTCAGGAGCAGATAGTGAGCCATGCAACTCTCTGAACTCCTCGCCGCCGTGCCGGAAGCGCAGGTGCTCACCGGCGCGGTGGATGTTCCCATAGCGCAGCTTTGCTACGACTCGCGTGAGGCGCGGGCCGGGGCGCTTTTCATAGCGTTGAAAGGCTTGCACCGCGACGGGCACGACTTTGCCGCGGCCGCGGTGGAGAACGGCGCTACCGCCGTCCTCGTTGCGCGGCCTCTGGAACTGCCGGAGCGCGTCACGCAGGCGCTTGTGCCGGATACGTGGACGGCAATCGGGCAAGTGGCGGCGGCGTTCTACGGCGACCCTTCACAGGAACTTTGCGTCATCGGCGTCACCGGCACCGACGGCAAGAGCACCACGTCCACGCTCATCGGTCATATCCTGCGCGAATGCGGGCATCCCACCGGCGTGATCACCACGGTGGCTTTCCACGACAGCCGGCGGGAGACGCCCAACGAGACGCGCCTCACCACCCAGCACGCCTCGGATTTGCAGCGCATGTTGCGGGATATACGGGCGCGGGGCGGCACGCACGCGGTGGTGGAGGCCAGTTCCCACGGTTTGGCGCTCCACAAGCTGGACGCGGCGCAGATCGACGCCGCCGTGCTGACGAACCTCACCCACGAGCACCTGGATTTTCACAAGACGTTCGCAGCATACCGCGAGGCGAAGGGTCTGCTCTTCCAGCGGGTGCGGGCGCGGGACCAAAGCAAGCCGTTTCCCCGGGTGAGCGTGCTCAACGCCGACGATGAAAACTTCGCGTACTTCGCCGGACTGATGCCGCCCGGCCTCCGGACGTTTGGCTTTGCTGAAGATGCGGACGTGCGCGCAACGGATCTGGCGCTGGGCGCGGACCGCACCGCGTTCACCGTGACAACGCCGGAAGGCCAAGCGTCCGTGCGCTCGCCGCTGGTCTGCCGTTTCAACGCGGCGAATACCCTGGCGGCGCTGGCCGTCGTCACCGGGCTGGGCGTGCCGCTCGACGCGGCTGCTTCGGCAATCGGTACCTTCCCCGGCGTGCCCGGCCGCATGCAGGTGATCAGCGCCGGCCAGCCGTTCGCGGTAATCGTGGACTACGCACACACGCCCAACAGCCTGCGCCTGGTGCTGGACGCCCTGCGCGGCGTGACGCCGGGGCGGCTCGTGGTCGTCTTTGGCAGCGCCGGCGAGCGCGACGTGGAGAAACGGGCGCTCATGGGCGCGGTCGCGGCGCGGCACGCCGACTACTTCGTCATCACCAGCGAGGACCCCCGCAGCGAAGACCCGGACGCCATCTGCCGCGAAATCGAGGCGGGCGCGCTCCAGGCCGGCTGCGTCTACGGCCGGGACTACAGCGTGAGCGTGAACCGGACGCAGGCGTTCCGCGCCGCGTTCAAGCAGGCCCGGCCGGGCGATACCGTGCTGCTGGCCGGCAAGGGCCACGAGCATTCGATCATCTGGGGCGATGAGTCCTTGCCCTGGGACGAGGCGCGCATCGCGGCGGCAAACCTGGCGGAGATGTTCGCCTAGTACGCGGTCAACGTGGCGCTGCCTCGATGGTTTCCCCTCACCCCGGCCCTCTCCCCAGGGAGAGGGAGTTTCAACCCGTGCCAATCGAGGTTGCGCACGGGTCTGCCGGTAGATTTCCGTACATACTATTGCCAATACGTTGCGCATCAGGTAGGATGATTGCCAGGAATACGCCGCATGGGGAAAGGGAGGTGTGCGCGCGCACAAGCGGCAACGTCGGGTTGCCAAAGCCGGGTCTAAGCACGGGGAAGTATCTCTAGGAAGGCGGCGCCGTGGAAGACTGCGCCGCATAAGGAGAGGGAATCATGCGTTCTCAGATGAGCAGACGTGCAATGCTGGCAGGTTCCGCCGCCGCTTTCGGCGCCGTAACCCTGGCCGCGTGCGGCCAGGTAGCGACGACGGGCGAGGCCATGGAAGAAAAAGCGGCAGAACCGGCGGAAGAGAAGAAGGCCGAAGAGGCGCCCGTAGCCGAGCAGGTGACCATTCAGTTCATGTGGCCGCCCTATTCGCCGGCCAAAGAGCGCTGGTACGAACGCCTGGTTAACGCCTACGAAGAGAAGAATCCCAACGTAACCATCTCCACGATTCTCGATACGGCGCTGAACGACCGCATCGGCACGAACGCCGCGGCCGGCGGCGGCTTGCTGGACGTTACCTGGCATGGCTGGGGCTGGGCGCGCTGGGGCGAAGAAGGTGTCTTCCTGCCGCTGGAGCCCTATGTCAAGGCGTCGGGCCTGGACCTGAACGACTATTACAAAGCCGCCATCGACGGTGTCACCTGGAACGGCACGTTGCATGCGCTGCCGCTGGGCATCCTGACGCCGGTGATGGCCCTTAACCTCGATTCGCTCGCGGCGGCGGGCATCGAGTTGCCGGCCGACGACTGGACCTTCGGGGACATGATCGACATTGGCGCCAAACTCACCGATGCCCCCAACGGCAAGTGGGGCGTCTCGACGCGCTTCTGGTATTGGTCTACCTGGTACGTCTCCTATGGCCGCGATCAGGGTTCCGTGAACAACGAGTGGCAGACGATGAGTTGGGACGCGCCGGTGCGCACCGAACTGATCAGGACGCAGGCAGACCTGTACCACAAGCACCAGGTGGAAGCCTATGGGGACGATGCCAAGGAAGAGACGATCTTCGATCACTTCAAGAACCAGAAGGTCACCATCTACGCGGGCTACAACTGGCTGGTGCCCAGTTTCCGCACCGACGCGCAGTTCAATTGGACGCTCCATCCTATCCCGTACATCGATTTCGAAGGTGAACCGACCCGCAACGGCGCGCTCTACACCGAGGAAATCGCCCTGGTGGACGGTAGCAAGGTGCTGGACCACGGCTGGGAATTCGCCTCGTGGATCTGCGGGCCGGAGCAACTGGATACGGCCGCCCGCAACGGCGATACCACGCCGACGATCAAGTCGATTGCCGAGAGCGACGCATTCATCAATCTGGACCTGCCGCCCGGAGAGAGAATCGTCGAGTACCTGCGCGCGATGGAAACCGCCATTCCTTTCTTGCTCCATCCCATTGGCGGCGATCTGGCCGGCCCCCTGTGGAAGAACGCCCGTGAGGCGACGAACGCCAATCCGACTCTGACGCCGGAGGAGGCGACGCGCACGGCCCAAGGCGAGGCCCAGGCCATCCTGGATGAGTACAACGCCAGCAGGCAGTAGTCAAGCCCGCGATACGTAGGGGCACGACGCATGGTGTTTGTTGTTCTTGGAACACCATTCACGGGAAGCCCGCGCAACGTAGGGGCACGACATGTCGTGCCCCTACGCGCGTTTCAGGCAGCCGGTTGACCGCACCAGGCAGGTCGGTTGACCAAACCGGGAGGTCGGTTAACCGCACCAGGCAGCCGGTCAACTGAACCGTTGCCAGAGACTCGGTGCAGGATCGCAACTCCTGTCCCCTCTCCCTCAGGGAGAGGGCTAGGGTGAGGGGTGAAACATCGGATAAAGCATCGTGAAAGGCAAGGAGCATGGCCGATCTTGGCGTTACACCCGGTGACGCCGAAGCCATTCGCCAGGAGCAGGTAGCCGAAATAGACCGCTACTACGCCGCTCTGGTCTACGCGGCAGCGGAGACCCGCGAGCGCGCGTGGCAGCGGGACTTTCGTTCGCCCGAGGCCTATCGCCAATCGGTGGCGGAGAACCGGGCACGGTTTTGGCGCCTCATGGGCGGCGTGCCGCGCGCCGCCGCGCCGCCGGAACCGCGTGCGCAGGACTTGCCGGAGCGCCCGGGCATCGCGGCGCGGCGCGTCTGGCTGCCGGTCGATGCAGGCGTCCACGCTTACGGCGTGCTGCTCGTGCCCGCGCAACCCGCCGGCCCGAAACCGGCCGTCATCGCCCAGCACGGCTTTTCCGGCTCGCCGGAAGCCACCTGCGGCTACTACGAACTGGACGAGACCGCGTATCTGCGCGACTTCGGCCTGCGCCTGGCCGAAAAAGGCTACGTGGTCTTTGCTCCGCTGGTGATGAACAACACGCCGGACCGCTCGCGCACCAACCGCAAGGCGTCGCTCATCGCGCGGCAACTGATGGGTTTGGAAGTGGGCAAGGTGATGCGCGTGGTGGACTTCCTGGAGACCCTGCCGGAGGTTGACAACAACCGTATCGGCTACATGGGCATCTCCCAGGGCGGCATGATGGCCCTCTGGGCCGCGGCCGCCGACGAGCGCATCGCCGCCTGCGTCTGCTCCGGCTACTTCACCAACCGCGCGCCGAAGATGATCGAGCCGTCACCCCACTATACGTCCTTCATCCAAACCGGCGATGACGATAAGTTCTTCTGGGGCCAGTTGAACGAGTTTTCCGATTGCGACATCGGCGCGCTCATCTGCCCGCGCCCGTTCTTCGTGGAGGCGGGCACGGAAGACCGGGTGTTCTGGCTGGAGCACGTGAAGGAGGAGTTTGCGCAACTCCAGGCTATCTACGCGCGGCTGGGGATACCGGAGCGGGTCGAACTCGGCGTCTTCGATGGCCCGCACGTAATCCACGGGATTGAGTCGTTCGCCTTCCTTGACCGCTGGCTGCAAGAGTGAAGCGCGCTTTGATTTTGTGCAAGAATCGCTCGAATCACCCGCTGAAGAGATAGACGTAATGGGAAACGCTACCGCTACGCAGGATAAGGTCTTAAACGACGATCAGGTCGCCTTCTACCACCGGCACGGCTACCTGATCCTCGAAAACGTGCTGTCTGTGGCTGAATTGCAAGAACTGCGCGTTGCCACAGAGGGCCTGCGCGATGAGCGCGTCCGGCGGGGCGGCAAGGACAATATCGTCGCCATCATGGACTTTGCGCTGCTGGACGACGCCTTCATGCGCGCTGCGCGCCATCCGCTGATGCTGGCTGCGGTGACACAGCTCATCGGCGCAAACTTGCGCCTGCAGCACTGCAAGCTGAACTGGAAACCGCCCACCAAAGGCGCCGGCGAGGTGGACTGGCACCAGGATTTTCCATTTCTGCCTCACACCAACTTTGACCTGCTTGCTTGTATGATCCTTCTGGACGACTCCGTGCCGGAGAACGGTTGCATGCGCGTGATTCCCGGCAGCCATCTGCGCGGCCCGGTCGACCATTTTGCCGCGGATGGGACTTTCGCGCGACACTGCACCGATCCGGCGGACTACGCTGACGATCTGGCGCGCGGCAACGTAGTGGACCTTATCGCGCCGGCCGGTTCGATCACGATCCACCACTGCTGCATCGTGCATTCTTCTTATCCCAACAACAGCGACACGCCCCGGCGGGGCCTGATCTACCAGATTGCCGCCGGCGACAGCATCCAACTCGGCGGCCATCTGTACAAGGTGTGGCCGCTTTGGCTCCAGGGCGAGGATCCGCTGCGCGCGCGCATGGGAGACGGCACGGTCTTCCGGCTGAGTCGTCCGCTCACCAACGCCGGTGGCTTGGAACCGAGCGAGAAGTGAGCCGCTGTTCCGTCACGCCGGCGAACGCCGGAGTCCAGGGTTCGCGTGAACGGCAGGGAGAACGTAGCGCGGGGACGTGTCCCCAATGCTGTCGCGTTAACGTAGCGCGGGGGCTTGTCCCCCGCATGGCGAATGGCAGACGTAGTTAACGTAGCGCGGGAGCTTGTCCCCCGCAATGGCGAATGGCACATGTAGTAAACGTAGCGCGGGGGCTTGTCCCCCGCAATGGCATGTCACACACGCAACTCTGAAGATGGCTTCCCGCTTTCGCGGGAAAGACGGCCACGTGGCGTAATTTCCATAGATTGACGGACTACGGGCTTGTGCTGGAACTGATCCGGTGTCACCATACCCTTGTCCGATAGGCACACGTGCGCCAAACATGTTTACGACGGTAATCAAGGAGCAGATAACCCATGGCGACGTCTCCCGCAACCCAGGAAAAGGTCCTGAGCGACGACCAGGTCGCGTTCTACCGGCGGCATGGGTATCTCATCCTGGAAGACGTGCTCTCGGCGGCTGAACTACAGGGACTGCAAGCGGCGTCGGAACGGCTAAAGGAAGAGCGCGCCCGCCTGGCCGGCGACGACCGCCTGGCGGTAATCCACAACGTGGCGCTCTTCGACGACGCCTTCATGCAGGCCGCAAAGCATCCGGTGTTGCTGGGGGCGGTGACGCAGCTTATTGGCGAGAATCTGCGCCTGCAGCACTGCAAGCTCAACTGGAAGCCGCCGGCCAAGGGCAAGGGCGAGGTGGGCTGGCACCAGGACTTCCCCTTCTTCCCCCACACCAACTACGACTTGCTGGCGTGCATGTTCCTGCTGGACGACGCCGTGCCGGAGAATGGCTGCATGAGGGTGATTCCCGGCAGCCACCTGCGCGGGCCGGTTGACCACTACGACGATGAGAGCGGCAAGTTTACCGGCCGCTGCACCGAACCGCGTGAATACGAGGACGACGCGGCGCGCGGCAACGTGGTGGACCTGGTGGTGCCGGCCGGCTCGATGACCATCCACCACTGCTGCATGTTGCACGCCTCGTATCCGAACCACAGCGATACGCCCCGGCGGGGCCTGGTCTACCAGATTGCCGCCGGCGATAGCATCCAACTCGGTGGCAACCTGCACAAGGTGTGGCCGATCTGGCTCCAGGGCCAGGACCCGCTCCAGGCCCGCATCGGCAACCACACGGTGTACCGCCTGAACCAGGCCCTGACCAACGTCGGCGGCCTGGAACCCAGCGCGGACTGGCAGAAGGTGACGCAGGACTAGACTCGTGTACCCAGTGGCGCTCCGCGCGCGCTTGCCGACAACCGGACAATGCGACTAATGCCGGTACAGCGCCTGGCGAGCCGCAAACGACGACCTCGCCGAGACGGGCCGCCCTAATGCTGGGTGTAGATGCTCCGCATCTGCCAGGCGTCGAGGGAACGGAGGTGGGCGGGGCTGCCTTGGGCGCGCAGGGAGACGCCGGTGCTGTCGTCTCGTCCGGGATAGACGCGGACCGCGGCGCATTGTTTGCCGTTCGCGAAGACCTCTACCACGCTGCGGTCGACGAATACCCGGAGCCTGAGCGGCTCGTCCGGATCCAGCCGGAGAGGGGCCGTCTCGGGAGCGCGGGAGAGTGCGCCGGGCAGGGTTGACGAATAGGAAGAGTCGAGGGTCAGCAGGCTTTCAAAGCGGTCGACGGGCCGCGGGCGCGTGGCGCCGCCGATGGCGACCTGGCCGGTGTGGTGCACCGCGCCGGGCCGGACGGCGGGGCGCTGTACCTTGAAGCCGCGATCCTTGTAGAAGGCGATGCGCGTGTACTCCTCCCGGCCCGGGGACCGGAGGACGTTCAGTTCGACCATAGGCGCCGCGCCGGGGTCGAGCTCCAGCGCCAGTTCCAGCGCGTTGCCCGCGATGCCTGCCAGCGCCACTTCCTCGTTGGCGGGGAGTTCCATCGGCCCGACGCGCCTGTGGTCATGCCTGAGGGACTCGATGTCGCCGGTAGGCTCCACGCGCACGTCGTCGTCTCCCGCCAGGGTAAGACGCCTGGGGAGGGTCATGATCTGGTTCCAGCCCTTGGTGGGCAATCCGGGGTTCATGTTGAACAGCACGATGATGCCGCCCTGTCCGTCGGGCGCGGCGGATGGAGCGTGGACGCCTGACGGGACCGCCGGGCCGAAGTTGAAGAGGCCGTGGGCGGTGACGACCAGCTTGTCGCGGTCCTCGTCGTAGTCGCCGAGCAGGTACTGGCCGCCGCTCACGTGGCTGAAGAAGAGGAGCATGTGGCGGTCGCCGATCGGCCAGAAATAGGGGCATGCGCCATCGTCGCCCACCAGCGTGAACCGGTCATCCTCGGTGAAGGGGTGCAGGTACTCCCAGGTTTCGAGATCCCGCGAACGGAAGAGGAAGTCGGCGGCAACGCGCCGGCCGCCGGGGCCGTCGGTTAGCGCGCCGCCGGAGAGGGAGTAGTAGACGCCGCCGCGCTTCCAGATGCAGGGATCGTAGACCGCATACTCTCTGGGTGAGCCGTCGTCTGCCGGAATGGGGATGACCGCCTGCCCTATGACCTTCTCCCAGTTGAGGAGGAGCGGGTCGCGGGAGACGGCGACCATGTTGCCCACCTGCGTCCCGTGGTAGATGGCTATGACCCGATCGTCTTCGACGAGAGTCCCGCCGGAGTAGCAACTCTCCTCCGGATCGGGGTAGATAGCATACGGCAGGTCGCGCCAGTGGATGAGGTCGTCGCTGACGGCATGCCCCCAGTGGGGCCGGGGGTCTTCCGGTGGGTAGCCCTGGTAGAAGAGGTGCCAGCGTCCCTGCCAGAAGCAGAGCCCGTTGGGGTCGTTCAGTGTGTTCTCGGGACTGACGAAGTGGTACAGCGGGCGGTGGGGGTCGCCCGCCAGCGCCTTGCGGGACGCGGCCATGCGCCGCACCAGCGGGTTAGCGCGAAGCTGGGCTTCCTGCGCGTCGAGGGTATCGGCGAAGGTGTACCTGGGAGCGCGGGATGCCCGGTCGGAAGGGGTCATGGCGTCTCCTTGCGGTCGCTGGATTTCTGCGTTGGTTAGCTAGGTGTTATCCAAATTGCGTCGCTTACTCGCCGATCGCAACAGGCCCAACTGCGGCTTGAAGTCTGAGTCCCAGAGCGCGCACCACCTTCAGCACGGTGGCGAACTCCGGGTTGCCGTTGGCTGAAAGAGACTTGTACAGGCTCTCCCTGCCCAGTCCCGATTCCTGTGCCACTACCGCCATGCGCTGGGCGCGGGCAATGTCTCCAAGGGCCGCCATGATCAGGCTCAGGTCACCGTCTTCCAGCGCGGCGTTCAGATATGCCGCCATGTCCTCCTTGGTCTCCAGATGCTCTGCCGGGTCCCACGGCCTTGTCTGCGTCTTTGCCATAGCTGCCTCCTAGAGTCCTCTGGCGAGTGCCAGCGCCCTACGTATGTCCCGTACTTGGCTTTTCTTGTCGCCTCCGGCCAGAAGGACGACCAGTGCCTCACCTCTCTGCACAAAGTACACCCGGTAGCCGGGTCCGTAGTCGATCCGAATCTCCGACACTCCCTCTCCCACCGGCCTAACGTCGCCGGGGTTACCCAGGGACAGCCGCCGGATGCGGCTGTCGATTCTCACTCTGGCTTGCCCGTCCCTAAGCCGTCTGAACCAGCGGGCATAGACTTCGGTTTGGCGAACCTCGACCATCACCATATTGTAGGCCACAGGATACATTGAATGCAAGGCGCCTCTTGCAGGGTCATTGGCTCGCTACTCTGACAAGAGCGCTCACACGCGCACCGCTCTGCCATGTTCCACGGACTCGTACGCCGCTTCCACCAGTTCCAACGCACGCACGCCGTCTTCCCAGTCGGGCTTGGCGGGCGCGCCGGTGACGATGGCTTCCAGGAATGCCCGCAGTTGGATTTCAAACGGGTCGCCGCCTTCCAGGGCCACCGGTTCCCAGCCAGTCATGGGGTCGGCCTGGAGTTGGGTCGGATCGTAGCGAAAGCCGGGGGTGTCGGCCTGGAGTTGCTGGCGCATGGCGTTGAAGCTGAAGATCAAGCTGCCGTCCTCGCCGTCGATCTCGAAGAACGGCACCTCTTCGTGCTTGCGCCGCGCCCAGGAGACGAACACGTCGCCCAACGCGCCGTTCGCGAAGCGCATCTGCACCGTGGCCGCGTCTTCGACTTCCGAGCGAAAACGCTCGCCTTCCGGCGTCTCGCGCTCCGCAAAGACGTTCGTCATGTCGCACGAGACGCGCTCGATGGGGCCGATCATCCAGCCCAGCAGGTCGAAGAAGTGCGCCATCATGTCGTGCACGATGCCGCCGCCGGCCTCGTCCTTTTGGTAGAACCACGCCGGCCGGTTCTCCACCCGCTGCGGCACGAAGTAGCCGAACACACCCCGCGCGTGCAGAATGCGGCCCAGCGCGCCGGAGGCGATGATCTCCTTGGCTTTGGCCGGCCCGGCCTGGAAGCGCATGTTCTGCACGATGCCGTGCCGCACGCCGGCCTGCCGCGCCGCGCGCAGCAGGTAGCGGCCTTCCGCGGCGGTATTGGTCAGCGGCTTGTCCGTGTAGACGTGCTTGCCGTTCTGGATGGCCCGCAAGAGCGGCTGGAAGTGCAGGCGGTTGACGAGGCAGTTGTCGATTGCGCTAAGGTCGGGGTCGTCGATGAAGCTTTCCAGGTCGGTGCTCGTCTTGGCGGCATTGCAGGCCGCGGCGAGCGGCGCGACTTTCGCGGGATCGCGCCCGTAGAGGGCGACGGCGACGTGGTGGCGCTCGCCGTCGATGGTCAAGCCCTTTTCTTGAATTGAGCGCAATGCCGCGCTGTGCAGTTGCGCCATGCGCCCGGTACCGAGTACGCCGACGGTAAGGTCCATTGGTGTGCGTGCCTCCAGGTCTGCTTGGGTGGGTTATGCCGCAGCGCGCCGCCCGCCGGAGCGTGTTGCCCGCCGGAGCGTGCGGTCCGGCTCAATGTGCTCTTAGTATAGCGAAGAAGCGAACGGGCCACGTGTCGCCGCGTTGCAGAGCCATTTCCGCAGCGCGCAGACCAAAGGTAGCCGCATGGAGAGCGGACTCCGCAGCCCACAGACAGGTTTGCTATAGTTGCAGAGGAAGCGCGCCGGGCGCGCGGGCAGGGAGTTCCCTCTCCCTGGGCCGGCCGGGGTGAGGGGGAAGTACTGTCGCACTAACGTAGCGCGGGGGCTTGTCCCCCGCCGGAGCGTGAAGCACGAAAAGCGATCACCGGCGGTCTCGCATGAGGAATCCGTTTCCACATAGAGACCCCACGTGTGCGCAGGTTGCAAACCTACGCTACCGGGGATGTGTGACGTTGTGCTTTCACCATGAAACTTCGTGCGACGGCATTAGAGTGAGGGGTTGGCTGCCGGCGGCGCGAAGTAGGAACCGTTGCAGCAAAGAACGTAGGAGCGGCTATGGCGCTGTGGTTTTGGATTGGCGTAGCGTTCGTATCGTGGGGACTGGCGTCGTTCTTCGGCAAGATGGTCGCGCCCTACTTTGGCGCGCCGTATCTCGTGTGGGTGCGGAGCATCTTCACCGTTCTGCTGCTCTTGCCGTTGGTCTGGGCGCAGCGCGCCAACTCGATTTCGATTACGCCAACCTGGCAGGTCTGGGCGCTGGTCGTGGTCGTGACCGCGTTCACCGCCAGCGCCGTCATCGGGTTCTACAACGCCCTGCGCCTGGGCGACGCCTCGCTCGTCACGCCCGCCAGCGGCACCTATCCCGTGCTGACGGCGATACTGGCGGTGCTCTTCCTGGGCGAACAGATGACGCTGATGCGCGCGCTCGGCATCCTCTTCGCCGCGCTGGCGATTGTATTCCTCACCCGCTAGGAGACCTTTGCATAGCCCCTTCCCCATCGAGGGGGAAGGTTGGGATGGGGGTGGAAAGGCTTGACCTCAAGCTATTGTGAGGTGTAAATGCTGTCTGGATTCCGGCTTTCGCCGGAATGACAGAGTTACGCAATGGTCTCCGCTAGGCGCGGGAAACCGTCGAATCTACTGTAAATGAACCCAGCCAAGAGGGAAATGTGATCCATGAAACTGGCAGATAAGGTAGCGGTCATTACCGGCGCCGGGTCCGGCATCGGGTACGAGATGGCGACGCTCTTCGCGCGGGAAGGCGCGCGCATCATGGGCGCGGACGTGGACGTGGAGGGCCTCGCCAAGACCGCGGCGGACGTGGAAGCAATTGGCCGCCCCATGCGGACGTTCAGCGCCGACGTGACCGATCCGAACGCCGTGGAACACCTGATGGCCGAGACGGTCGAGGCCTTTGGCAGCATCGATATTCTCTGCAACAACGCCGGCATCGGCCACGTGGGCAGCGTGCTGGAGGTCACCCCCGAGGAGTGGGACCGGGTGATGGCGGTGAACGTGCGCGGCGTCTGGCTGGGCTGCAAGTACGCGGTTCCTTACATGCTGGCCCAGGGCGGCGGCATCATCGTGAACACCGCGTCGGTGGCGGGACAGGTCGGCCTGCCCAAGCGCGCGGTCTACAGCGCGTCCAAAGGCGCGGTGATCGCCCTCACCAAGCAGGTCGCCATCGAGTACGTGGCTGAGAACATCCGCGTGAACTGCGTCTGCCCCGGCACCGTGGAAACCCCCTGGGTGCAGCGCCTGCTCGCCATCGAGGACGACCCGGCGGCCGCCATGGAAAACCTGCGCCTGCGGCAGCCCATGGGCCGCCTGGGCCAACCCGACGAAGTCGCCAAAGCCGCCCTCTACCTGGCCTCCGACGCCGCCGAGTTCATCACCGGCACGGAACTGGTGATAGACGGCGGCCTCACGGCGCGCTAGCGCCGGGCCGCCCGCTTTGCCGGTCAAACGCGGCGAATGTGGGCCTGAGCGCGGCCGGGTTGCCTGCCGGCGCGGCGGTGGTATACTACTGCCAACGGCGGTCGCGGGCTTGGCGGGCAAGCGGGATGACCGGCCGCTGGGCTGCGCGCGCGGTTTCCTTGACAGATAGACGCCGCGTGCGCACACTATGCATTGGTGGTGAGACCACTAGGAAGTACGTTTGTATCGTTTCATTCACGGAGGGAGAGAACGTGAAAGCGAAAGTAACGCGACGAACATTGCTGGGCGGCAGCCTAATAGCTGGCGCGGGCATGCTGGCGGCTGCGTGCGGACAGGCTATGCCTGCCTCGCCGGCTGAGGGCGAAGCCCCGGCGCCGAAGGAAGAAGAGGCCAAGCCGGCTGAGGAAACCAAGGCCGCGGAGCCGAAGACCGTGCGTTACCTGCACTACACCACCACGCAGGCGGTGTGGGAGGATAACTTCGGCCAGATCTTCGACGCCTACCGGGCGAAGTTCCCGGACGTGAACCTGGAAGTGGACCCGGTAACCGGCGGTTTTAAGGTACTCATCGAGAAAGCCGTGGCCTCGTTCGCGGGCAACGTGCCGATCGACATGTACTACGGCCACTTCTCCTACATCAGCCAGTTTGCCCAGCAGGAGATGATCCAGCCGCTGGATCCGTTCATCGCGAAGGACGGCGACGTGTCGCGCGGCGACTTCTACGATCACGCGCTGGAGAAGATCGGCGGCCAGATCTACGGCATTGCCTGGTTCAACCAGGGCAAAGAGTTCTGGTACAACGCCGACCAGGTGACCGAAGCCGGCCTTACCTCGCCGGCCGAACTGGAGGCGGAAGGCAAGTGGACGTGGGACGCCGCGCTTGAGTTCGCGCAGAAGCTCACCAAGAAGGAAGGCCAGAACACGACGCGTTGGGGCTTCTTCTACGCCTATCACTCCACCGGCTGGTTCGGGCATCACCTGAAGGCCTGGGGCGCCGACTGGTGGAACGCCGACATCAGCGCGGCGACGATGAACACGCCCGAATTCGCGGCCGCGGTGCAGGCGGCGCAGGACCTGGTCACCAAGCACGAGGTCTCGCCGCGCATCAGCACGCCGCGTGAGAACGACGCCAAGGCGTCTTTCGAAGAGGAGACCCTTGCCGCGCGCCTGGCAAGCGGCGCCAATACGCGCAGTTTCCAGGAAAAGATCATGACCAAGGACAAGCCCTTCAACATCGGCCACACCATGCTGCCCGAGGGTCCGGGCGGACGCAAGACCATCCAGGCGCTCAACGCGAACTACCTCAGTTCGTCCGCGCCGGAAGCGGACTTGGCCTGGGAACTCTACAAGATTCTCGTGGGGCCGGAGTCCGACCAGCAGATTGCCCGGCTGGGCGGCCGCCGCTACACGGCCAGCCGCAAGCAGAGCCCGGTGACCCTGTGGCCCTACGAGGACGCTGACGTGTACGCCAAGATGGCGGAGATCAGCGAAGGCGCCAAGCAGATTGTGAAGCAGTCTGAGGTCAACGGCGTCTGGAGCCAGGGCTGGAAGGACATCGAGGACGGCGCGCGCACCGTTCAAGACGTGCAGGACGAGTTGCAGCAGGTGGCGACGGTCGCCCTGGAAGAGGGCGGCTGCATCTGCTAACGCGCAGCCGGCGCGTTCGTCCGCATCGAGGCGAAGAGAAAGCAGGCCCGGGTTGCACACCCGGGCCTGCTTTGTTGTGTCATGAGGCCTTTAACCCATAGAGGAGACCGTGCGCGAGATTGGCGGGTGCGGTACTATCTCTGGCAGGGCTAGCCGCGTGGAGCGCGGTTTGCCGCGTTGCGCGAGGAGCAAGGCAGCGAGAATTGTCTCCCGGACAGAAAGGATAGCCGAAGCCGATGGCAGCACGAGTAGGTTTGGTGGGCGTGGAACAGCACGTGCCGCACGTATTCGCGGGCATCGACGAATCGGATAACATCGAACTGGCGGCGGTGGCGCAGGCGGGCGCGCGCGCCGGAGAACTACAGGAGAAGTACGGCGCGCGGCTCTACGACGACCACGCGGCGATGTTCGCCCAGGAGCAACTGGACGTGGCGGCGGTCTGCCTCATTCCCGCCGACCAGGGACGAGTCGTCATCGACGCCTTGCGGGCGGGCCTGCACGTCACGGCGGACAAGCCCCTGGTCATTACCCAGGCGGAACTCGACGCCGTCGCGGCGCTGGCTCGCCAGCAGCCGGACCGCAAAGTGGGGCAACTCTTCACCCTGCGCGGCAGCCCAGGCTACGCCAAGCTGCGCGAGATCGTGCGCGGCGGCGCGATTGGTGACGTTGTGCAGAGCTACGGCCTGCGCTCGGCCATGGAAAAGCGCGAGACCCGCGCGCCGTGGTTCTTCGACGAGCGGCTCTCCGGCGGCCCCATTCCCGACCTGCTCATCCACGACATCGACGCGCTCCGCTGGATTACGGGACTGGAGTACGAGCACGTGCTGGCGCGGGAGGCCAACTTCGCCCGTCCCGACGACCCCTACTACCGCAACGCGGGCCAACTCTTCTTTCTGCAGGAAGGGAACGCGACGGCGATCATGGAGCACCACCGCCTGGCGCATCCGTCGTTCGGCGGCATGGACTGCCGCATGAAGGTGGTGGGCACGGACGGCCAGGTGGAGATCACGGCGAAAGGCGAGGTGATTCTCTACAATAGCGGCCACGCCGGGCAGGTTGAATTGCTGCCGGCCGCGCAAAACGTGTTTGCCGACTTTGCCCTGAAAGCCGCCGCCGGCGAAGAGCCGCTGGTGGATACGGACGGCGCGCTGCAATCGATGCAAGCGGCGCTCACGGCCAAAGCGGCCGCGGCGGCGGACGCGCCGGTTGCAATTCCGCGAATCGCGTAGCGCGTGCGCGAGACGCATTCACCTGCCCGCAATACCCTTGGGCTTGCAAAATCCGCCTGCGTGCAAAATGCAAACGGACATTCCCTCTCCTGGGGTAGGTCTATTCACAACAAGGCCGGCAGGCAAAAAGCCCCCTCTCCCTGGGGAGAGGGCCGGGGTGAGGGGGAATCCTCGTTGGTCTTCCCCAATTTCGCAAGACTTGGGTATGAGTCGCCGCATAATCTCCCCTCACCCTAACCCTCTCCCCAGCGAGAGGCTGACAGGGGTAGGCAAGTGTCATTCCGAGCGGAGCGAGGAATCTAGAACCGACGTTTTTGCAGCGAAAGCCTTAGATTCCTCTCTCCGCTGCGCTCCGCTCGGAATGACACGTGAAGTCGGATGTAGAATGCCTACCCCTGTCAGCTAGGGAGAGGGGATAAGACGCGCGCGCTAGGCTTCGTTTGCTCCCTCTACCCCTGGGAGTGGGTACTGTTCGCCTCTCAGCGAGGTTACGCGATGTTTTCCTGGGGGAGAGGGGGGGGAATCCACATCGCGCCAACTATCGGTGTATAATCCAGTAAACAACCCGCGAAAGGAGCGTGGTATGGCAATCAAGAGTCCCGCGGACGTCAGTTTGGCTATCGATGGAGGCGCGCCGGTGCGGAGCGCGGACAATCCATTGCAGGAAGTCTTTCCCCGCTACGTGCCGGAGAGCGCCTACGACAACGTGCGCGAGGTGCTGGACGGCGGCGTCGCCAGCAACATGATCGGCCGTTTCGAGGAGGCGTTTGCCGCGGCGACGGGCACCAAGTACTGCGTCGCCATCGCCAACTGCACGGCGGCGCTGCACGCGCTGTACGCCGGCTTGGGCGCCGGACCGGGCGACGAAATCGTCGTCAGCCCCATCACGGACTTCGGCACCATCGCCGGCATCGTGGCGCAGGGGGCGATTCCGATCTTCCCCGACGTGGACGTGCGCACGGGCAACGTGACCGCCGAGACGATCGAGAAAGTGCTCTCGCCGCGCACGGCGGCCATCGTGGCGGTGCATTTCTACGGCCTGCTCTGCCCCATGGAAGAGATCGTGGCGCTGGCGGCGGACAGGGGCATCACGCTGGTGGAGGACGTCTGCCAGGCGCCGCTGGCGAATTACACGGGGCAGAACGTGCGCGGCAAGGCCGGCTCGCTGGGCGACGTGGGCGCGTTCTCGTTCGACGCGGAGAAGCACCTGAGCGCCGACCACGGCGGCGCCATCACCACGGACAACAAGGACATTGCCGACGGCGTGCGGCAATTTGCGCTCTCGCGCGGCGCGGTGTCGTATCCCAACTACGGCCGCAAGCACGATACGTTCGGCCTGAACCTGCGCTTCGGCCAGTTCGAGTCGGCGCTGGGGCTGGCGGAGCTTGGCGTGCTGGAGGAGCAGAACGAGCGGCGGCGGCAGGGCGCGGCTCACTTGAACTCCCTGATCGCTGAGATCGACGGCCTGACCCCGCCGTATACACCCCCCGGCAGCGACCACATCCACTGGCTCTACCACGTCCGCCTGGACCTGGACCAGTTCCGCTGCTCCATCTGGGACTTTGCCGACGCGCTGAAGGCCGAGGGCCTGAGTGCCGGCGCGGGCCCCGCGCCCTACTACCTGGTGCCCGACAGCCATACGTTCATGCAGAAGAAGGCCCACGTGGCCGGCAAGTCCGGCTGGCCGTGGGACCACCCCATGAACGCTTTTGCCAAGGACATCGAGTACAGCGCGGCCATGTGCCCCCAGGGCAAGGAACACGTGGATACCACCATCCGCTGGGGCTGGACCGATAAGCACACCGCCGAGGACGTGGAAGACATGGCGACGATGTTCGCCAAAGTGGCGGAGTATTACCGGGTATAGAATTGACCGGACAACGGCGGCGGACAATGGCGATTCCCCTGAAAGTGGGAGTCGTCATTGTCTTGTTAAGGGATCGCCGGCGGTTGTGCGCCCTTGCTAAACGTCTGGGGTTCGGTCGATTCCTCCAGTTGGTACAGCACCGTTCTCAACCCGTTGGCCAGGATCAAGTCGCGGCGCACGGCGTAGCGCACTCTGCCGGTCATTCTCAATTCCAGCGAGTACGCCGTCTCTTTCTCTTCGGGGTACGTGCAGCGCAGCGCGATCACCGCCCGCTTGACAAGGACGGCCAGGCGCTCTGGGAAAAGCACGGCCACGAAATTTCTCATGAGAGACGGTGGGGATACCTGAGGGGTTTATCGGCAAGTGACCCGTCCCTGTAGGAGCCGGGTCACTCTTGCTTCTTGCCAGCCTGGAGAACGTATCTCTCGAGTAGCCCCTCGATGCGGGATACACGGTGGGACAAGTCGGCAATGCGCGTTTCGACACCGGCCAGGCGTGTATCGAAACGCCATATCAGTGCCGCGATTGCCACGGCGGCAACGGCTAAGGAACGGATGAACTCGTAGTTCTCCATGGCCAGTGTCTCCTGTCTCCTTTCAACGTAACGCATGACGCCGGACTCGCGCAATCCCCCGCAAGGCGCCGACTGCGTGAGTCACGCATGGCTTTGCCTTCTAGGCAGCCGGTTGTCGGTGCGGACGAGTTCCGCCATCAGGCGCGCCTTGAGTTCGCGTTTCAGGCCTTGCGCGGCGGGATCGCTCCAGAGATTGTGGAGTTGGCCGGGGTCATTCCGGGTGTCGAAGAGTTCGCCGTACTCCTGCTCGCCGTCGTCGCCCACGTAGACCGTGAGTTGGTGGGTGTCTGTGACCAGCGTGCGCAGGCGCAGCCCGATGTAGTCCTCGTCGTTCTCGATGATGATGGCGTCCTGCACGGACTCCGCCGCGCCGGCGAGCAGCGGCGTGAGCGCGCGTCCCGGCCAGGCCGCCATCTGCCGTTCCGCTTCCGGCTGCGGTATGCCTTTCATGAACGGCGGCCCGTACTCCGGCGCTTCAACACCCGCCAGGTCGAGCAGCGTCGGCGGGATGTCCAGGTGCGAGACCAGGCTCTGGGAGACCTGGCCCGCCGGGAAGCGCGCCGGCCAGCGCCAGATCGAGGGGATGTTCAGCATGCCGTCGAAGTGGTAGGGCCCTTTGTTCAATAGCCAGTGGTCGCCGAGCAGATCGCCGTGGTCGGCGGTAAAGACGACAACGGTGTTTGCGGCCAGGCCCAGTTCGTCGAGCGAGTCCAGTATGCGCCCCACCTGCTCGTCGATGAATGAAACCATGCCAAAGGTGATGGCCGTAATTTCGCGCATCTGTTCATCCGGCATCCTGGTGGCCATGCGCCGGCCGGACGTCCACTGGTCGGTCTCGTACCTCAGGCGCATGTGCGGCGGCAGGTCGTCCAGTTCGTTTTCGCGCCGCGTCGCCGGCGGGATCGCATCGCGGTCGTACAGGGAAAACCACGGCTCCGGCGCGGCAAACGGATGATGGGGATCGGGGAACGAGGCCCAGAGCATGAAAGGCTGCGGCTGGGCGGCCGCCTCTTTCATATAGGCAATCGAGCGGTCGGCGATCCAGGTGTTGTAGTGGTACTCTGGCGGCACGTTGATGCGGTAGGACTGCTCCGCGCCGCTGGCCGCGGGAGTGGACGCCTGGCGGTTCCAGAAGGGCAGCACGTCCGGGTGCTCGCGCTCCAGCCACAGGTAGTGATTGTCGAAGTTCCCTGGCCCGTGGCCGATGGTCAGTTCCGTGCTTTCGAACCCGTAGTAAGGCGTGGGCAGCGACGAGACCTTGCGGTTGCGCCACATCCAGCGGGTTTCGGGAAAGTCCAGCGGCTCGAGCGTTTTCGGGTCAACCCCGATGGGCTCGCCGCCCGTGCGCACGTGGATCTTGCCGATGCTGTGGGTGCGGTAGCCGACATCGGCCAATGTGCCGGTGACCGTGGGAAAGGCCGGGTCCAGGTCGATGCCGTTGGTGCGCACGTTGTGCCCGCGCGGGGTGAGGCCGGTGAGCAGCGTGGAGCGGGAGGGCATGCAGAGAGGATTATTGACATAAGCGCGTTCAAGCAGCGCGCCGCCGGCCGCCAGCCGATCGAGATTGGGCGTTTGCAGCGGCGTGTCATCTCGCCAGTCGCGCCAGGCGCACCTCATGGTGTCGCCGCGCATCTGGTCGGTGAGGATGATGAGGAAATTCGGCCGCTCGCTCATGGGGTGCTCCTCTGCTACTGCTTTGCGTTCTCACGCTCTCCGGTCTTTCCGCGATGGATGAAAGCGCCCACCGCGCCGGTGTCAGGCGCTGCACGTTAGAGGTATTCTAGTACAAAGTATACCCGCTACGGGTCAACGCGCTGGCTGCCTGCCCCTGAGGAAACTCTTACATGACTCCGTCTTTCCTGCGAAAGCCCGCCCCTGCGCGGGGGCGCAGAACACAGGGCGCTGTTGCAACTAAAGATAGCATCAAGTCAAGCCATTTCACCCCCATCCCAACCTTCCCCATTGAGGGGCTGACAAGGGTATGTAAATGTCATTCCGAGTGGAGCGTCGAACAGGGTTCGCGGAATCTAGAGTTGCTGATTTTGCGGAGTGGCGCCTTAGATTCCTCTCTCCGCTGCGCTCCGTTCGGAATGACACGTGAAGTCGACTGTAGAATACATACCCCAGTCAGCCATCGAGAGGGAAGGGGCTATGAAAAGGTCTCCTAATGGGGATCATGCCAAAATCGCTCAGCATTGATGCGCCCGCGCCGTGAGAATATAATTGCCGTAGTACCCTTCCCGGTCGTGGAATGCCAGTCAGCATGCATCTCACCGCGAATTGGCTGCGCCCCGGCCTCACCTGATGGAGCGATTACCCCATGAGCACCGCGCGTCAAGCCAGACTTGCCTTCATCGGTTGTGGCTCCTTTGCCACGGCCTCGATCTTTCCGCAGATTCAGCTCATCCCCGAGATCGAACTCGTCGCCGTGTGCGACCTCGACGAAGACAAAGCGCAGCGCAACGCCCGCAACTTCGGCGCGCGCCGCGTGTACACCGACATGGAGAAGATGCTCGATACGGAGGAACTCGATGGTGTGTTCACCATCGGACCGGCGCCGCAGCAGTACCGGCTTGCGCCGGTGGTACTCCGGCGCGGCTTGCCGGTGTACGTGGAGAAGCCGTCGGCCAATACCTCGGCGGAGGCCAAGGAACTGGCCGAATTGGCCGAGGCCAACGGCACGTGGGGCCAGGTGGGCTTCATGAAGCGCTTCGCCGACGTCTATCGAATTGCCAAGGAAGTTATCGCCCGTCCAGAATTTGGCGGCCTGCACGTGCTCAAGGTCAAGTTCGGCCAGGGCAAGTATCCGCAAATCTGGGGCATCGACTCCGCCAAGCGCGCTTTTCTCATCGGCCAGTGCGTGCACATCTTCGACCTGGTGCGTTTCTTCGGCGGCGACGTGCGCGCCGTGAATGCGCTCTACTATGAGGTCGGCCCGCAAAACTTCTCCTATCTCATCAATCTGGAGTTCGTGAACGGCAGCGTCGGCCACATGGACATCAATACGCTCGATTCCAAGGTGGGCACCCGCGACATCATCGAGACGCTGGAACTCATCGGCATGGAGACCCACCTGGTCTGCGAGGACATGATGAAGGTCAAATACCAGCCCCAGGAAGCGTGGACGGATGAAGCGCCGCGCCTGGGCCGGTACAACTTCACCCTGGAGCCCTCGTGGACCGGCCTGTCGATCAGCAAGCGCAACTTCGGCTACACCGGCGAGGTGGAGCATTTCGCCCGCCGTTGCCTGGGCGAGGTGAACACCGGCCCCGACCTCTGGGATAGCTACAAGGCGCTCACGTTCGGGGAAGCGGTCTACCGGAGCTCACACGGCGGGGGCCGGGTGCTGGTGGAACAATAGGCGCCGGCGCCGGACACAGCGTTTGCCGCGCAGTTGATTTCTCAGCATTGCGGAATCCGGCTTGCTTTGCCGCGCGCTGGGCACGCCGGTCTTGATCCGCGCAAGAGGCGGGGGACAAGACCTAGTGTTGTCGCGCTAAACGCAATGAGATTGAAAACTACGCTCGTTTCTCCGGTAGCGCAGGTTCGCACGGCTGGTGCGCATAACCTGCGTGTTCCGTAGGGTAAATCCATCCCGTTCTCATTTTTCTCGTTCCGGCGGGGGACAAGCCCCCGCGCTACGTTTATGCGACACCATTGGGGGCAAGGCCCGGCGGTACTTTGATGCGCCTGCCACGTGGGCATATAATCTCCGTAATACTCTTGCCGGTGCGATTGGACTGCCCGCGACTGCTTCACCGCATTGCAATTGCATCGCGCCCCCATCGCAAGGAGCGAATTTTCCCATGAGTACCGAACGCCGCGCCAGACTTGCCTTCATCGGCTGTGGCGCTTTTGCCACCGCCTCGATCTTTCCCCAGATTCAACTCATCCCCGAAATCGACCTGGTCGCCGTGTGCGACATCGAAGAGGAGAAGGCGCAGCGCAACGCCCGCAACTTCGGCGCGCGCCGCGTCTACACCGACATGCACAAGATGCTGGACACGGAAGAGCTTGACGGCGTGTTCACCATCGGCCCCGCGCCCCAGCAGTACCAGCTAGCGCCGGTGGTGCTGCAGCGCGGCCTGCCGGTGTACACGGAAAAGCCGTCGGCCAATACCTCGGCGGAAGCCAAGGAACTGGCCGAAATGGCGGAGGCAAACGGTGTGTGGGGCCAGGTGGGCTTCATGAAGCGCTTTGCCGACGTGTACCTCATCGCCAAGGAGATCGTCTCCCGGCCGGAGTTTGGCGACCTGCACGTGGTCAAGACCAAGTTCGGGCAGGGCAAGTACCCGCAGATCTGGGGCATCGACTCCGCCAAACGGGCGTTCCTCATCGGCCAATGCGTGCACATCTTCGACCTGATGCGCTTCTATGGCGGCGACGTGAAAGCCGTGAACGCGCTCTACCACGAGGTGGGCCCCCAGAATTTCGCCTATCTGATCAACGTGGAATTCACGAACGGCATGGTCGGCCAGATGGACATCAATACGCTCGATTCCAAGGTGGCGTTCCGCGACATCATCGAGAACCTGGAACTCATCGGCCTGGAAAAACACGTGGTCTGCGAGGATATGCTGAAGGTCACGTACCAGCCCTACGAGGAATGGACGCAGGAGAAGCCGCACCTGGGCCGCTACAACTACACCGTGGAGCCCGCGTGGAACAGCATAGCGCGGAGCCAGATAAACTTCGGCTACACCGGCGAGGTGCGCCACTTCGCCCGCCGCTGCCTGGGCCTGGAAACCGGCGGCCCCGACCTCTGGGATAGCTACAAGGCGCTCACCTTCGGCGAGGCGGTGTATGAGAGTTCCCACGGCGGCGGGAGGGTTGAGGTTCAGGAGTGAAAGCGGTCTCAGAGCGGTCGCTCGGTCGTGAGTGGAGTCTAATTTGCAGGCAGTGAATAGTCGGTCAAGCTGACCTCACCGGCGATGCCGTCGTAGACCATTCTGCAATACTGCAGGAAGTCTCGCCCCAGCAACACGCGATACTCGCGGTCGATCTCGGCCAGGTTGACGCCAACGACCTCACCATAGACGAGCCTATCCAACTCGGGAACGAAAATCTGAGCGGAATACTCGAAGTACGTCGCCGCGCCGGTGACGCCGGCTATCGTACGTACCGCAACGGCAGGCAGTTCCAGCTCTCTGGCGAGATCGTCGTCAATGCAACTGACGGAGGCGCCGGTGTCTATGAGCGCTGAGCATGGCTCGAAGAGCGCGCTTAGCACATCGGCGTCGATGGCGCTACTGCCTAGCCGGTACGTGGGATGAAACCCTATGTGAACGGGCAGGGTGGGCCCGTTGCGCAGAAGATCCAGGCTCTTACCGCTCATACTCTCGTGCCGTACATCACGGAAGTAGGCAGCCGGGCCGCGTGGTCTCTGCCGATCTCCTCGATGAGGTATGGGCCGCGGCCGAACTTCTGCGCCGCTTGATCGGCGGCGACCTGGAAGGTTTCATACACTTCCAGGAAGTCGTCACCGCATATGACGACCCACTTGCCCATGAATTCGGCTTCTAATTCAGCCCGTTTGTCCTCGTATACGGCGTACTCTCTGACCAGGATCTCCATGAGGACACTCCCGTTGCTCGATGCGAAACTCCAATCCCAGACTACTATATCCAGCCTTGTTCTGTCTCGATTCGCGACTGTACTATTGACAGTCGATAGTCTAAAGTTCATAGTAACGCAAGACGGTTTGCGGAGGTGGTCTTCCGCATGGCGTTTTTCCCGCGCAACCGGCGCTATCGGCCTGAAGTGGCGCTCCGCAAGGCCATGCGCGCGGGCTCCGCAGGCGGGTGCGAACGCCCCCATGCCAGCCTCGCGCAGAAGGTTGTATAATCGAACAAGGTGTGCTCACCATCGACGAATTCGAGCACGGCAGAATTAGGAGAGGAAACGATGGCAAGTACTATGCAACTGGTGACTTTGGCGCCGGAGCAGAAGCAGTTCTTCGACGATAACGGGTATCTCGTGATGGAGGGCTTGTACAACGCCGCTGAGATTGAGGAGATGCGGCGGGAGTTCCATGACCTCATCACCAATACGGACGGCCGTCCTGAGGCTATAAGATACACCTTCATGGAGCAGGCGGAGGGGTATCCCATCGACCCCTATAACCCCAAGAACGTGCAGGGCATCATGGACCAGCCGTTGGCGAGCGATTACTGGTTCAACAACGTTACCGACCCCCGCATAGTGAACGTCTTCATCGACCTCTTCGGCCCGGACATCGACTTCCACAACGGCAAGGTGCGCAACAATCCGCCGGGCTTCACGAATGAACAGGGCTGGCACCAGGACTGGCCCTACGAGCGCCACAGTAAGTCGGAACTGGCGGCGGCCATCATCTACCTGGATGCCAATGACGTCGACGCGGGCGCGACCACGGTGCTGCCCGGCAGCCACCTGATGGGCGAGTGGGAGACGTCACACGGCCATACCGTAGCCGACGAGAAGGTGGCGGACTACGACCCGGTGCCGATGATCGCCAAGCCCGGCGACGTGCTCTTCATCCACGTGATGGTGCTGCATACCGCCGGCAATAACTACAGCCACACGTCCCGCCACAAGGTCATCAACGAATACAAGTCCAAAGCGGCCATCGACCAGTGGGGCAACCGCTGCGCCTTCGCCGGCCTGCCCGTGGCCCGCGGCGGCAAAGTGTGCGTGCCGCAGCTTTAATGTCGAGGACAGTGCTCAGGGGTTAGGTTATTGAGCCGAGGCGGCTAGCGAACTATCTGGGGAGCCCCAGCGCCAGCCTTAGGCATGGGGGCAAGGTAGATTGAGGCAACGCGCCTGGCGCCGCTCACTTAGCCGGCTTGGATTGCTGCGGTGGATTGGACGCGGGTTTAGGCCTGCTCGCTCGCGGGGGTTTCCCGGAAGAATCGGCTTTGGGAGGCGCGGTTCTTGGTCCTGTCCCTTTAATGACGACCTGTGTCTCATTGCCTTTCTCGTTGTCTGGCATTGCAACCTCCATGAGCGCATACTGTGCGGTTACATTTCCACAATAGCATGGAGGGTCGTCGCGCCCCGGCCTTCGGCGGCTTGCCTGCCTTCAATTGGATGATTGCGGTTGCTTGTGAGGTGGAGATGAGGGTTTGGGTTTAGGCGGGCCGCCCGGGGGTTTACCTGAGGAAGCAGTCATAGGGGGCCTCTGCTTTGGCCCCGTTCCCTTCTTGATGACCACTCTATTGGTGCACTCTTCGTCGGCTGGCATAGTCGACCTTATCGAGGCTTTGGTCAACCCCAATCCGCCCGGCGGCTTGCGCGAAGTCTTCACCAGCGGCGGATTCTCTTTCGGACCCGTGCCGCTCTTGCCCGCTATGCGTTTCTCAGGCGGTAACTGTTCAAGTCGAACCCTTGGGCCCGTTCCACTCCTGACCGGCCTGCTCTTGCTGGCTTCTCTTTCCTCCGGCATCATGCTCTCCAATTGGAACGGCTGGAGTCCTTCGTTCCAGCAGCCTCTTCGATTGGCGTTCACTTGGATGGCTTCGACGATTGGGGAGGCTTAGGCGGAGTTGCTCCCGGTGGTTTCTTGGAAGGAACTTTGGGCGGCCTCTTCTTGGGCCCGCCGCCTTTTGGCCCGACACTTTCTCTTTGCACCTTGGAACTTGCCGGCATTGTAACCCTCCTTTACACTACTGCTCATTGACCATGGTCAGCTATGTCGTGAATCGCGGTCGCGCCCCAACCCTGGGGAACTTGCGGCACTCTCGAATTGTAGTAGGCGACTACCTGCCTGGACGCCAACGGCATCGATCAAGGTTCAACCGCCGTGCCGCCCGGCGGCGCTCACTTGGCCGGCTTGGATTGCTGCGGTGGATTGGACGCGGGTTTAGGCTTGCTCGCTCCTGGTGGTTTGACCGGGGGCTCACGTTTGGGAGGACTCTGCCTCGGCCCGCCTCCTTTTATGGCGACATCTCCTCTTTTCTTCTCATTCTTGGCTGGCATTGCAATCTCCTTCCACATCGACACTCCCGCAATCACGGGCCGCTATGTCGTGGACTGTAGTCGCGCCCCATCCTTGAGGAACCTGCGGCACCCGAGAGTTATAGAAATATGAGTATATGATAGCCGACTTAACGTCCTTCGGCACGATGAACTCGCACGTTTCTTGATGCATTTCACCCGGTTCCACGATCACTACGTCTTCATCCCAGGTGATGGGAATCTTGTCAAGCGTATCCCACTGCATGTTCTTGTACTCCCCTTGCTCAAATGCCTGAGCGTACTCAGCGTACAGTGCTTCAATTTCCTCGTCCGACACCGGGGAGATCTTCTGCATGAGAAAAAACGCTTCGCGAAATTCCATTTTGACCTTTGAACTATTGTGCAGAACCGCGGTCACGGCGATGTGGACGTAGCTTGCGCCGACGGGCCGGTGGGATACCTCGTGGGTGATCGTCAGGTGCGGCTCGGATTCGCGGAAGACCTGCCACTTGTAGGCGGCAAAGATCGCGCCCAGAACCACCGCCAACACCGTCACCCCCACCTGCATCCCCCACAGGACGTCCTTCACCCGCGCGGCGCCAGGTGGGGATTCCAAGCCAAAGTTGCTCAAAGTGAACAGAGTCGGCTATGGTGAAGGCAGTTCCAAGACCGCAAGTAGCAACTGGCGGCGGAGATATGTGGCTTGAAGCCCCCATCGACAAGACGCAGCCAACTTCACAGCCAGTTGCCGTAGACCTCTTTTGCGGCGCCGGTGGGCTTTCCTACGGCATGAAGCACGCTGGCATCACGATCCGCGCCGGGATCGACATCGACCCCGCTTGCAAACACCCGTTCGAAGCAAATGTCGAAGCTGCATTCTATGAGAAAGATGTGGCCGCGCTATCGCCGCGATTCGTCGAGTCGCTGTTTCCGGCGAATGTCATCAGGATTCTCGCGGGCTGCGCTCCCTGTCAGCCGTTTTCGTCTTACTCCAATCGCAGATTCGAACGCGATGCCCAGTGGCAATTGCTACCCAAGTTTGGCGAAATGGTCACCGCGCTACAGCCGGAGATCGTCACCATGGAGAATGTCCCACGCTTGCGGGGATATGCCGTCTTCGATGAATTCCAAGCCGCTTTGCGCAACGCTGGCTACTATTGCGACTATTCTGTAGTTCACTGTGCCGACTACGGTGTACCCCAATCGAGAAGGCGCTTGGTGTTGCTAGCCTCCAGGCTCGGCCCTATCCAAATGATCCCGCCGACACATGCCGATAGTGACTCCGTGACCGTAAGGGATGCGATCCAGCATTTGCCGCACATCGAAGCAGGGCAGGCGTCCCCATTAGACCCATTGCACAAGTCAAGTGGACTATCCGCTGCGAACTTGGCGCGCGTCCAGCATTCCAAGCCCGGCGGAACCTGGCGGGATTGGGCGGATTCAGCATCCGGTCAAGACCTCCGCGCCGACTGCCATGTCAAGCAATCCGGCAAGACCTATCCCAGCGTCTACGGTCGCATGGAGTGGGACCGGCCTGCTCCAACCATCACCACCCAGTTCCACGGCTACGGCAACGGGCGATTTGGCCACCCGGTCCAGGACCGCGCTATATCCTTGCGCGAGGGCGCTCTGCTACAGACGTTTCCAAGAGATTACTCGTTCGTCCCAACAGGAGAATCCGTGCAGATCACCTCAGTGGCGCGGCTGATCGGCAATGCGGTTCCCGTGAAGCTTGGCGAGGCGGTTGGCAGGTCCATAGTCGCGCACCTAGAGAGATTTCATGACTGACGACAGCGAACACAAATATAGGATGACGCTGGATCTGAATGTGCTGAAGCACTTGGGGTTAGGGCTCTACAGCAACGTGCCCGCAGTCCTTTCAGAGGTAGTTGCCAACGCGTGGGATGCTGATGCCGAGCACGTGATCATTGAGATCGACCCTCGGGGCGACAGGATCGTGATCCAGGACGACGGACACGGCATGAGCGTGGACGACGCGAACGACAGGTACCTGACGGTCGGTTACGAGCGTCGCAAACAGAAAGACGGGGCCAGGTCGCCAAGGTTTCAAAGGCCAGTGATGGGACGAAAGGGGATTGGCAAGCTGTCCCTATTCTCTATCGCAAGGACCGTCGAAGTCCACAGTGTGAAGCAGGGCAAGCGACATGGTTTCAGAATGAACCTCGACGACATTGAGAAAGCTATTACGGATAGCGAAGACAATGAATACTCGCCTGACCCTGTCGATCCTGCGAGAGTCGAGATTGCGAAAGGTACCAAGATATTCCTTACCGATATGAAGCGCCAGCTTCATCGGTCCAGTTCAGCTTTGAGACGCAGGCTCGCTCGCAGATTCAGCATCATAGGAGCTAAGCATCACTTTGAAATCGAATTGGACAGTGCTCCGATTACTATTGAGGATCGTGATTACTACGACAAGCTTCAGTACATGTGGACATTCGGCGCACGTGGAGAAGAGGCTCGTACCCTTGCAAGTAATTTGGAGCACCAAAAGCCACGCGCAGGGGAAGTCGAAGTAGGCGAAGCCAAGTTTGCGATCGACGGCTGGATTGGAACGGTCAAAGAAGCTGGTCAACTGAAAGATTCGGACACCGGCGAGAGCATAAACAAGATTGTAGTAATGGTACGAGGGAAGTTAGCCCAGGAAGACATCCTGGAGGAGTTTGGCGAAGGCGGAATTTACAGCAAGTACATCATTGGGGAAATCCACGCTGACTTCCTCGATCTAGATCATGCAGATGACATCGCTACCACCAGCAGACAGCGGATCATAGAGGAAGATCCGAGGTACCAGGCTCTGAGATCGAAACTCCAGTCCGAGTTGAAAGCCATACAAAGCGATTGGACTGTTCTGAGAAACAATCAGGGACGGAAAGTTGCCGTTACAATTCCTCAAATCAAGGAATGGTACGAAAGCCTCAGCCCTGATCACAAGAGGTCAGCAGAGCAATTGTTCGGCAAATTCAACCAACTGCCAATTGACGACGTTAGCCAAAAACGACAACTGTTCGTCAGCGGAATACTGGCATTTGAAAGTTTGAAGTTCCGGCATCTCTTACATCGCATAGAGCAACTATCGGCGGAAAACTTAGGTTCACTCGGTGACGTCTTCAGTCAACTTGATGATTTGGAGGCGAGCGCATACTACCAAATCAGCAAAGATCGGCTGGAAGTTATAGATAAGCTGACAGACCTGATTGACGATGACGCCAAGGAAAGAGTGATTCAGGATCACCTGTACAAACACCTATGGCTGCTGGACCCATCCTGGGAACGTGCGACTCACACTACGCGAATGGAAACCCAGATCGCTAGGAAGCTCGACGAGGTTTACCAGTCGCTTACCGAAGAGCAAAGACTCGCAAGACTGGACATTCGTTATACGACAACAGGAAACAAACACGTGATAATCGAACTGAAGCGTGCAAGTCGCCCGCTTGAAACTGGTGGATTGGTGCAACAGATCCTCAAGTACCGAACTGGAGTTTCCAAAGTATTAGAGTCTCATGGCAGGTCTAACGAACCCCTAGAATTCATTTGCTTGATCGGCAAGCCATTGTCAGATTGGTCGAGTCCCGGCGGAAGGGAAGTGTCAGCTAGAACGCTTGAAGGAGCAAGGGCTCGAGTGATTAGGTATGAGGAATTGATCCATAATGCGCTACAAGCGTATGAGGACTACCTAGATCGAGAGACAGAAGCAGGAAGAGTATTCCGCCTAATTAACAGCATTTCAATAGAAGACATCAAAGCCATGAATCCAAACTTTAAGTGACGCAAGATTGTGCCAGAGCCCCTTGGATCGTGGCTATGGCATCTTCTGAACCTGTGTGTTCCCATATACGTACGACCTGCCATCCATTAGTCCGCAAGCCGTCGTCTGTTTTCTTGTCCCTCTCGACATTCTGCCGCAGCTTGGGAGTCCAGTAGTCCTGGTTGGTCTTTGGCGTCGTGCCGTGTTCGGGGCATGAGTGCCAGAAGCAGCCGTCCACGAATATGGCGAGTTTCTTCCTGGTGAAGACGATGTCCGGGTGTACTGTCCGACCGTTCGGTAGGCGAATGGGGTAATCTTTCCTGAAGCGCAGCCCTCGCCGGTGCAGCAATGACCTGAGCGCAACTTCGGGTTTCGTATCGACCCGACGGTTGGAGCGCATCTTCTTGGTCGCAGTGGCGCTCGTTGGCTCTGGGTATGGAAGATTCATCACTCGCCGCCCTTCGAGCAATTCCGTCAGATTATCTGGCAATGTACCAACAAGATGCGGGTCTTGTCACTGGTCTGCCGTCAGGCTCGCATTGGGGGTTGCAAGTGGCAATGGCTTACGCTAGCCGTTCAATAGCTTCTTGACCACTTCCTCAACGGCTTGGCCTTCGGTAGACGCGCGGAGCCATTTGCGGAGTTCGCGACGGGCTATGGTTACGGTGAGTCGGGGGCGGGTAGCGCGGAGTTGCTCGAGTTGGTGGGCGGCGGCGGTGGCGGCAGTTTGGCCGGCGTCGGCTATGGCGGCGTGGAGGGGGACGGATGGGTCGAATGCGAGGATGGGGAGTTTCCAGAGGTGCTTCTGTAGATGGCGTGCGCCGAACTGGCCTTTAGCCATCAACGGGGTTACGGCCTCGTACAGGGCATCGCTGTTGATGATTGCTAGCAGGTAGTAGGCTTCTTGGACATTGTTACAGGCAATCCAAAACAGCGTGTAATCAACCAAAGCGTCATCGTCGCAGAGCAATGCCGCTGTCGGCGTGCCCGAGGAATTATAGACTACGCGAACGGGTCTGGTAGAGAGATTCTGCCGCCATTCGAGTTGTGCAGACAGTTTGCCGTAATAGTCTAACTGACCCAGCAAGTCCAGTTCGTTGGCTGCCGCTTTGTTCTCTTCCCACAAAGAACTAGCGGTCTGCCAGCGTTCGCGCATCCGTCTATCCAGTCCACCGAGGCGGATACCGCCCACTCCGTTCGGGTCGGCAGGCGGAGTGGTGTCATCCCGTTTTAGCGGTAGCGCCGCCTTGAGAGCGTCAAGCGTAGCGTAGGGTACAACAGTCTCTCCCAAGTGCACGTCAAAGACATGCTGACGCTCAATGGCCTGACCAGCGATTAGTGAAAGGTCAAGGCCGCGCCACGGCTCCTTGTCATAAGTTCCTCGTCGTGGGTTAACAATGACCGTTTGGCCGGCCTGGATGATGGCCGGGTTTTCGCCCTCGTGCACGAAGAACAGGCAGCGAGGTACAATCACCGCTCCTTGTTTTGCGTGCTTGGCGTAATGAGAATCGCCAATATCTGATGTGTCGGTGATGGGCATAGGCTCCCTGTGGTTGTCGTCTGCCCCGGTCTTGCCGCGCCACCGCTCGACGGTTCCCTTTAGGGCGTTCGCCACTCCGCTATCGCCGGTGCTCTGCGCAAAGACAACACAGGCAGGTATCGGGAAGAAGGTATTGGGTTCCAGCCGTTCCAAGTCCCAGGCCCGCTTGTAGTCGAACTCCACCGACAAGGTGAGCGTAGGCGTGCGGTTGCGGCCCCGGCCCTGTGGTTTGGAGCGCCAGAGGCCGGTGCGCCACTTGGTGTACTGTCCCGTTTGCAGCGCGCTGTGGGGCAACACCATGCCGATCACGCCGCCGTCTCGTAGGTAGAGGTCAACGCAGCGGGTGAAGAAGAGGCCGGCCACGTCCTGGTGGGTGGCGTAGCGGCCGCCGGTCCAGATGCCGTAGCGGTCCTTGCTCAGGTCTTCCAATGCGGTGCGCAGGGTGCTCACAGTTTGGTTGTAGTTCAGCCACGGTGGGTTGCCGATGATTACGTGCACTTTTTCGCGGCTGAGGACGACGGGGCGGACGAGGTTGCGGGTGTAGTAGGCCCAGATGTGGTCGCGGCCGGCGGCGTGGAGGCGTTGCATTGCGGCGATGGTGTGTCGCAGGGTTTCGCGCTCGTAGGGGTCGGTGACGGCGTGGTCGTCCAGGGCCACGCGGGGGTCGGCGCCGCGTTCGGTGGCGTCGGCCACGTCGCTCAGCAGCGGGTCGAAGGTGTCGGCGCGGGCCACCAGAGAGGTCGGGAAGATCAGGGTCGTGTTCTGTTCGTCTTCAACCTCGATGCGCACCTCATTGGCAGCAATCATGTCGCCGGTGTGGAAGCGCAGTTGCAGCGCGTCGCCCAGGTAGACCGGCACGGAGATGGGATTGCTGTAGCCGGCGCGGGCGGCGGCCATGATGGCCGGGCGCGCCGCCAGCGTCCACGCGGCGCGGGCCAGGTGCACCGCCACCGGATGCACGTCGATGCCGGTCACCGCCAGCCGTAGTTTTTCCATAACTATGTCAGGCGCGAGGTTTGCCGCGCGTGCCGCTTCCAAAAAATGCGCCACGGCTTCCACGATGAAGGTGCCGGAACCGCAGGCCGGATCCAGCACCCGTTGGTCAAGCGGTTCGGCGACCAACTCGCGCACCATCACCCGCGCCAGCCAGTCCGGCGTGTAGTATTCGCCCAGTTGGCGGCGCTCGTCGGGCGGAATGACGGTTTCGTAGAGAATCGCGCCCACGTCGGCCGGGGCCTGGGTCCAATCGAACCGCGCCACGCGCCGCGCCAGGGTCTTGACCAGCGCCAGCCCGCCCTCCACCTCGGCCGGCCAGGCAAAGAAGTCCGACTCCACGATGCCGTGCAGGCCGGTGGCGTTGTGGAAGCGGCGGCCGTGCAGCAGCGCGGCGGGATCGCTGGCCGCGACTTCGGCAATGTCAATGCCAAACGAGGCCTGCACCACCATGCCGATGGTCATGCTGAGATAGGTGTGGCGGACGAAGAGGTCGTCCATCTGCTGCCGGCCGCGGGCAATCTCGCCCAGGGCCGCCATGAGCAGGTTGTGCCAGAGGCGGCGCTTGACGGCGATGGTCTCGCTGGCGGCGGTAGACTGGTAAAGCTGCCGCAGGGTGTCGATGTCGCGCTGGTACAGCAGGCTGTCCGGCCCGAAACGCGCCGTGATGCTCTGCCGGTCGGGTTGGGTCTGCTGGGTGGCGGCCAAGGCCTCGTCCCGCAGCCAGGTGTAAAGAGCGGCGCCGCTTTCAGGAGATTCGAGGATGAAGGCGTACGGGCGCGCGGTGCGCACCGCCCCGGCGCCGGGCCAGCGCAGCAGCCAGTGCTTACCGTCGGTCAGGATGCCCAGGCGCACGCTCTTGCCCGCGGCCGCGGACTGCGACAGGTAGTCGTCGAGTTGGCGCACGTAATCGGGGTTGGGCGTGATGCCGCCGGGGCCGACGCGGCGCTTGAACTCGATGAAGGTGTCCAGCGCGCGCAGGTCTACGGCCTGGCGCGAACCTTGTGTGGGCGGATTCTCCTCCTGGATGTCTGCCTCGCTTACCAGGCCGGTGTCGGTGAGGAATCGGCGCACGGCGCTGGTGATGTTGGCCTCGGGCTCGCGGTTGTCGTGCCGCCGCAGGATGCCGGCGGCCAGGTCGCTGAGTTGGGCGGTGTCTTCAGTTTCATCCATTGTTTATCGGCCTCGTCAGGGAGAACTATGCTTAACTCTGTCAAACAGTTGGCACTGGGCTGGAACAGCACCGCTTTCCCCTCACCCTAACCCTCTCCCTCAGGAGACCTTTGCGTAACCCCTTCCCCATTGGGGGGAAGGTTGGGATGGGGGGTGAAATGGCTTGACATCATGCAATCTGTAGGTGTAACACCGCTCTGGATTCCGGTTTTCACCGGAATGACGGAGTTATGCAAAGGTCTCCTCAGGGAGAGGGGACTTGCTCGCCTAACAGAGGGTTATGCAAAGGTCTCCCCAGGGAGAAAGGGTCTATTGCCTACAGATTCGAGTTATGCAAAGGCCTCGTCAAAAGACAACCACTTGTGGCGTCCGGGAATATATACTACTCTATCCCACGCAAGGCGCAGGGTCGAGGGAGTGAACACGCCCGCCCGCCGTGTTTCGCGCCAGAGGCGGGGGACAAGCCCCCGCGCTACGATAGATTTCCTGCCACGCAAGGCGCAGGGTCGAGGGAGTGAACACGCCCGCCCGCCGTGTTTCGCGCCGAAGGCGGGGGACAAGCCCCCGCGCTACGATAGATTCCCAATCCTGGGGGAGAGGGTTTGGGTGAGGGCGATCGCCGGCATTCTGCGCTGACCCACGCCATATTCAAAGAACGAAGGAAAGGTCATTCATGTCAGAGGAACTCTCGCAGCCGCGCCTCTTTGACAATACCTCCGATTGGTTTCCCATCAACCGCTCGTGGCAGTTCGAGCGGCCGGCGGATATCCACGGTGAAATGTCGCCGGATCAAGTCCAAGCCGCCAGTGGGCACACGTTTACTGCGACGCTCACGCTGGGGCCGGACATCACGCTCCCAAAGGGAGCCCACGTCACCATGGAAGTGCCGAGCACGTGGGAGTGCCACCTGGGGAATCCCTATCCGCGCGGGCTGAAGACCGTCGGCAGCCGCGACAAGGGTCAAATTCGCAAGGTGGGATATGGGGCATTCACTGATGTAGCGTGTTCGCGCCTCGACGTGAAGCTGGCCCACGCGGCCTCATGGGGGCGGCACATGGACCTGGTAGACGTGGTCGTGCAGGAGGGCGAGCTGGAGCCTGGAGACGCAATCCGCATCGTCCTGGGACCGCCCGACGGCAATCTGGTGCAGGCCCAGCGCTATGCCCAGGTGGCGATCTTTACGGTTGGCGTGGACCGCGCGGGCGACGGCGCGTACCGGCGCGCCGCCACGCACCCAACCGTGCGCGTGGTGGGCGCCCATGCCGAGCGCTTCAAGGTGTTCGCGCCTGCCGTCGTCCAGCCGGGTGAGGAGTGCTCCATTCGCGTGCTGCCGGTGGACGGCTATAGCTACAATGCGGCGACCGGCTATGCGGGCTATGCCAATACCATCGTCACTGAAGGGCTCGACATACCGGGAGGCGTTGCCCTTGACCAGAAGGCAAACGCCACCGGCGCCTCCATGCAAGCAAAGGCCACCAGCGAAGGCATCCACCGGGTCACGGTGGTAGACCCTGCCACCGGCATCGCCGGCAAGAGCAATCCTATCGGCGCGGGGTTCCTGCCGGACCGGTGCGTCTACTTTGGCGAGATGCACAGCCAGATGTGGCACAGCCAGGGAACTGGCACGACCGAAGAGTTCTTTCAGTGGGGGCGCGACGTGGCGGGCCTGGACTTCTGCGCGCCGGCCAATCACTATAAGATGCGCTTCGAGATCGTCGATGACGTCTGGCAGGAGGTGGTGGATACGTCCAACGCTTTCAATGATCCCCACCGGTTCGTCACGCTGGTCAGCCACGAGTGGGGCACGGGCAATCCCAACGGCCACAAGAACATCTACCACCGCGGCGACAGCGCCGAATTCATCCGTTCATTCGGGCCCGGCGGCATGACGCCGGATGAGCTTTGGAAGATCCTGGCAGGGCGCGAGGCTCTGACCATCCCGCATCACACAAAATTCGGCAATGTCACCAACTGGGACTACCGCAACGACGAGCACCAGCGCTTGGTGGAGATTTGCTCAAGCTGGGGCATCTCGGAGACCGGCGGGCCGTACAGCGTGCAGCGGGCGCTGGCCATGGGGCACCGGCTTGGTTTCATCGGCGGCACGGACTCCCATCACGGCCTGGCAAACCAGGGCAGTTTCTTCGTGGACGACGGCAACGGCCTCGCCTGCGTCGTGGCGCGCGAGTTGACACGGGATGCCATTTGGCAGGCGCTCAACGAGCGCCGCTGCTACGCAACTACCGGCGATCGCATTCTGCTGGATTTCACCATGAACGACGCGCCGATGGGTACCGACCTGGACGTAGACCTTGCTCAGTACGGACCCAGACGATTCGCCATGCGCGCGGCGGGTACCTATCGCATTGACTCGGTTGAGTTGCTCCGGAATAACGAAGTGGTGTTTTCAGCAAATCCGGGCAACGACGTCTGGGAGGGTGAATGGACGGACGCCGAATCTCTGGCTGCGCTGGCCCTTGCACCCACGTTTGCCCATGATCGTTCCTTCGTCTTCTACTATCTTCGTGTGTCGCAGGGCAATCGGCAGATTGCCTGGGCAAGCCCGATCTGGCTTACGGACCGTAAGAGTTGAACCGGCGCGCGGGGCAAGCCCTAGTGTTGTCGCAATAAACGCAATGAGAATGAAAACTACGCTCGTTTCTCCGGTAGCGCAGGTTCGCACGGGAGGTGCGCGTAACCTGCGTCTTCCGTAGGGTCAGTCCATTCCGTTCTCACTTTTCTCGTTCCGGCGGGGGACAAGCCCCAATGCTGTCGCATTAAACGCGATGAGAATGAAAACTACGCTCGTTTCTCCGGTAGCGCAGGTTTGTAACCTGCGTCTTCCGTAGGGTCAGTCCATTCCGTTCTCGCTTTTCTTGTTCCGGCGGGGGACAAGCCCCCGCGCTACGTTAATGCGACAGCATTGGGGACAAGCCCCCGCGCTACGGTTAGGTTCCCTCTCCTGGGGGAGAGGGTTAGGGTGAGGGGAGCATCGCTGCCAGGGGATGTCTGGCGCGCGCCTGAGCAACCGGAGGCGGATCAGGCGTAATATAGAGAGAGATACGCTTTCCAGATGACTAATGGAGACGAGCGTCATTGCGTGGAATGGCAACCGCGTTGAGGAGACTTGTGCACTCTGCTGATGAGCACACGGGGCTCGGCTTGGGAGCGCAGGATTCCCCTCACCCCGGCCCTCTCCCCAGGGAGAGGGGGCAGAATTTCTCCAGGGTGATGGGGCGGATTCTCCCCAGGGTGATGGGGCGTTCTCTTCACAGGGAGAGGGGGCAGGTTCCTTCCAGGGTAATGGGGCGTTCCGCTGGGGGGATTGGGTTGGGTGGCTTCGGTGTGCGGTGGGTGATTGCGCTGGCGGTGGTGGTGGCGGGTGTTGTGCTTGCGCCGCAGGTGTCGCTGCACGCGGCGGGCGGCACGGCGCAGGAGCGGGCCGTGGCGCGGCTGAATGAATTGCGCGCCCACGCGCAGGTAGCGCCGGTGCGGGCGGACGCCGCATTGCGGCGCGCGGCGGAGGGGCACGCGGCGTACTACGCGCTGCATGGCTTCAGCGGGCACGGGCAGGAGCCGACGCGGCCCGGCTTCACCGGCGCGGCGCCGGCGGACCGCATCCGGGCCGCCGGTTTCGATGGCCGGTGCAGCGGCGAATCGGCCACCAGCATGGCGGGCGACCCGGCCGCCGCCGTGGACGCCCTGGTGAACAGCGTCTACCATCGCACGGTCATGCTGCATCCGGCGCTCACGCTGGTGGGGTTCGCCCAGAGCGCGGGCGGCAGCGTCTTCGCCTTTGGCGGCTGCCGGGACGACGCGCCGCGGGTGGAGCGCCTCCACGTCTATCCCGGCGCGGGCCAGACGGACGTGCCCCACAGCTTTCTGCCCAGGAGCGAGCGTCCCAATCCGCTGCCGGAGGCGGCCGGCTTCGTGGGCAGTCCGATCAGCATCGGCCTTTCGCCGTGGGCGGACGCGCCGCCGGCACTTGACGAAGTACGTATCGTCGACCAGTCCGGCACACTTTTGCCGTACCGCCGGGTGGACGACGGCGGCTGGGCGTACTTCATTACCGTGCTGCCGCTGGGCGCGGGCCAGACCCATACGGTCAGCGTGGTGGGAACCGCGGGCGGCGGCATCGGCACGTTTGCCCGCGCGTGGTCGTTCACCACCCAATCCGCCTTTCTGCCGCGCACGCTCCGGCTGCGGTTCACCCAAGGCCCGCCGCGCCTGCTGACCGAGTACGAGGCCGAGGACATCGCCTGCTACGGCCAGACCGCGAACTCTTTCAGCCCCACGCTGGCCGGCAGCGCGCTCATGCTGCCCTGCTACGACGTGGTGGACGTGTCGGAGGCGTACGGCGCGGCGCCGTTCCTCACCACGTTCCGGCGGCTGGGGGGCGTGAACGGGCTGGGCTATCCCCTCACCCGCGCCATCACCTATGAGGGCAAGGCCACGCAACTCTTCCAAAAGGGCGCGCTGCAATGGCAGCCGTCCACGCGCTCGTTCACGTACCTGGCAATCTTCGATATTCTCAGCGAGCGGGGCTTCGATGAGGCGCTGGCCAACGAACACCTGATCCCGCCGCCCGCGGACACCGCCGCCGAGGACGGCATGACGTGGGATGAAATCGTGGCGCGCCGCGTGGCCATGCTGGAGCGCGCGCCGCCGATTGCCGCGTTCGTGCTGGATACGCCGCGCTGGCTGGAGCGTTACGGCCTGCCCGTGAGCGTCCACGACTATGGCGACGTGGTAGTCCTGCGCGCGCAGCGGGCGGCGTTCCAGTGGTGGCAGGTGGATACGAATTTTGCCAGCGCCGGCGACGTGACCGTGGTGAACAGCGGCGAGATTGCCAAAGCGTTAGGCGGGCTCGTGCGGTGAGGCGCGGCGGCGGTTTGAAGCACATGCTACCCGTTGGGTACACTGGACTATGTGGATACCGCAACCGCGCGCCGCCAAGCTAAGAGCCCGAGACGCATGATTCTCGATTTTCATTCCCATACCTTTCTCAGCGACGGCGAACTCTCACCGGCGGAACTCGTGCAGCGCGCCGTGGCCGCCGGCTACCGGGCGATTGCCATCACCGACCACGTCGGTTTTGCCAATTACGCGTACGTGTGCGAGGCGTTGCTGCGGGAGTGCGAGGTGGTGGAGCGCGAGATGGCAATTACGGCGCTGGTCGGCGTTGAGATTACCCACGTCGCGCCCGGGGCGCTGGGTACGCTGGCGGAACGCTGCAAGGCGGCCGGCGCGCAGGTGGTGGCGGTGCACGGCGAGACGATTACGGAACCGGTGCCGCCCGGCACGAACGCCGCGGCCGCGGCGTGCGGCGCGGTAGACCTGCTGGCGCATCCCGGCCTGCTCACGGCGGCGGACGCGCGCGCCGGGCGGGAACGCGGCCTGGTCTTCGAACTCAGCGCCCGCCGGGGGCACAGCGCGGCCAACGGGCGCGTGGCGCGGGTCTGCCAGGAGGTGGGCGCGGCCATGGTCGTCAATAGCGACGCCCACGCGCCGGGCGACCTGCTGACGGAGGCGCTGGTGGAGAAGGTCATCCTGGGCGCGGGCCTGGACCGGGCGCAGATCGATACGATACGGCAAGTAAACCCGGCGGCGCTGCTGGAGCGGTGCGGAGTTTCGCTTGAGGCGTAGAGAAGACAACACGAGAAGCGCGAGTAAAAGAGAGCATAACTGTGGCGGAAAGCAAACGGAAGGCGTCCACGAGACGCACGGCGTCGGAAGAACGAACGGCGTCGGAAGGACGCACTGAATCGACGACGGCGGAGCCGGACACGGCCAACGGTGACGGCGCGAAGCGGAAGAGGCGCTCTACCCGCCGCCAGGACGCGGTGGACGTGATGGACGCCATGCTCCATCCGGTGGAGTTGCCGGTGCTGGCAATCCGGGACCAGGTGGTCTTTCCGGGGATGACGGCGCCGCTCATCGTGGCGCGCGACCGCTCCCTGGACGCCGTGAGCAACGCGCTGGACGGCGACCGGCGGTTGTTCGTAGTCACGCAGCGCGACCCCACGATCGACGACGTCAACCCGGAGGATTTCTACTTCGTCGGCGTGGAAGTCACCATCCGGCGCACGCTCAAGATGCCGGACGGCAGCGTGAGCATCCTGGTGGAGGGGCAGCGCCGCCTGACCATCACCCACTTCCTCCAGCTCGACCCCCACATTCGCGTGCAGGCCATCGACGTCGAACCGGCGGCCGCGTCCGGCCGGGCGCTCAAGGCGCAGATGGACGCCATGCTGGCCCTCTTCAAGGAGGCCGTGGAACTGAGCAAGGACCTGCCGGACGAGGCCTACGTGCAGGCAATCAACACCCACGAGGCCGGCGCGCTGGCGGACTTGATCGCCTCGACGATCGACCTGACCACGCCGGTGCAGCAAGAGTTGCTGGAGGAACTGGACGTAGCCAAGCGGGTGGAGAACGTCATCCGGCGGCTGCGGCGCGAGTTGGACATTCTGGCGTTGCAGCGCAAGCTGGACGAGGACGCCGCGCCCACTACCTCCGACGCCGAGGAGCACGAACGCTTCCTGCGCGAGCAACTCAAGCTCATTCACAAGGAACTGGGCGAGACCGACCAGGTGAGCAGCGACATCGCCGCCCTGCGCGAACGGGTGGATGAGACGGAGTTGCCCGAAGGCGTAAAGGAGAAAGCCTACAAGGAACTCGATCGCCTGGAGGCGATGCCCACCGCCAGCCCGGAGGTGAGCGTGATCCAGACTTATCTCGATTGGCTGCTGGCGCTGCCGTGGGGCGAGCCGAGCCAGGACGACCTGGACATCGAGCACGCCAAGAAGGTGCTGGACGCCAACCACTACGGCCTGCCGAAAGTGAAGGAACGCATCCTGGAATACATCGCGGTGCGCAAACTGGCGCCCGACGTGCGCACGCCGATCCTGTGCTTCGTGGGGCCGCCGGGCGTGGGCAAGACCTCGCTGGGACTTTCCATCGCCCAGGCGCTGGGCAGGAAATTCGTGCGCATCTCCCTGGGCGGCATCCGGGACGAGGCGGAAATCCGCGGCCACCGGCGCACCTACGTGGGCGCGCTGCCGGGGCGCATCCTGCAAGCTATGCGCCAGGTGGGCACGGTGAACCCGGTCTTCATGCTGGACGAGATCGAAAAGATGGGCGCCGACTTTCGCGGCGATCCGTCCGCGGCCCTGCTGGAGGTGCTGGACCCGGAGCAGAACTACGCTTTCTCAGACCACTACCTGGAAGCCCCCTACGACCTCTCGAACGTTATTTTCATAACTACGGGCAACACCGTAGATACATTGGCGGTTGCCCTGCGCGACCGCATGGAAGTGATCGAGTTGCCCGGCTATACGGAGGAAGACAAACTGCCGATTGCCACGCGCTACATCGTGCCGAAGCAGCGGGCCGAGCACGGCTTGAAGCAGCGCAATCTGCGCTTCACCGCGGGCGCGCTGCGGCAGATCGTGCGCCAGTACACCCGCGAGGCCGGCGTGCGCAACCTGGAACGGCAGGTGGCGACCATTTGCCGCAAGGTGGCCCGCAAGCACGCGGAAGGCGACAACGGGACGGTGTCGGTGAGCGTGCGCAATCTCAACGCCTACCTGGGCGCGCCGCAGTTCTTCTACGGCATGGCCGAGGAGAGCGACCAGGTCGGCACGGCCACCGGCCTGGTGTGGACCGAGTTCGGCGGCGACATCATCCCCGTGGAGGTGACCCTGGTGCCGGGCAAGGGCAAGCTGATCCTGACCGGCAAACTGGGCGCGGTGATGAAAGAATCCGGTCGCGCCGCGCTCAGCTACGCCCGGGTGCATGCGGAGAAACTGCGCTTGCGGGAGTGGGACTGGGAGAAGCTGGACGTGCACATCCACGTGCCGGCCGGCGCCGTGCCGAAGGAAGGCCCCAGCGCCGGCATTACGCTCACCACGGCCCTCATTTCGGCGCTCTCCGAGCGGGCGGTGCGGCGCGAGGTGGCGATGACCGGCGAGATGACCCTGCGCGGCCGCGTGCTGCCAATCGGCGGCCTGAAGGAGAAAGTGCTCGCCGCGCACCGCGCCGGCATCCGCACGATCATCCTGCCCAAGGAGAACACGAAAGACCTGGTGGACGTGCCGGAACACGTGCGCGAGGACATCGCGTTTCATCCGGTTGAGAACGTGAGCGAAGTGCTGGCGCTGGCGCTCCATCCCCTGCAAAAGCGGGTGAAGGCAACGGCCTAGCGGGGTTCGCCGCCGCTTGCTGGTCGGCGCGTTACGCTTGCGGGGCTAGGCGTGGCGGCGGGGGCGCGCGGCGCTTGCTCGATGCAAACCGGCGCCGGCCGCCGCCGGAACGAAGGAGGGGGCTATCGGCAAAACGAGCCGCCAAAATACAGTCAGAATAGAAGGAGTCGAACGTGCTGAACACGAATTGCCTGTGGTTGATCGACGGGGGCTACATCTTCAACGCCCAGCGTTCCCTGGCGCCCGACTATACCGTGGATTACCTGAAACTCAGGACGAAGATCGAAGAGGAGTACAAGATCTGGCGGGCGTACTTCCTCAATTCCACGCCCAACGTGCCGTCCGAAGGGCAGAACAGCTTTCACAACTGGCTGGAGTCCGCGCCGCCGCAGGGGCCGAAGATCATCACCCAACTCTATGAACTGAAGACGGTCAGAGCGGATTCCGCCTACTGCGAAGACTGCGAACGGAAAGTGCGCCTCACCTGCCCGCACGGCACCCATCACCACATCGTCAAGGAGCAGCAGAAGGGCGTTGACGTGGGGCTGGCCACGCTCGCGCTGACGCATAGCGAACGCTACGATACGCTGTTGCTCTCCTCCGGCGACAGCGACCTTCTGCCCGCCATCGAGTTTCTTTCCGAGCGCGGCAAGCGCATTGTGCTCGTGGTCTTTCAAGACGGTGTGTCTACCAAACTCCAGTGCCGGGCCGACGAGATCCTGTGGGTGGACGCTTTCGCGGACGAAGTAGAGCGGCAAGTGCGCGACGTGTACGCGGCCTATTAAGCGTAGCGCAGCAGCGTGTTGGTCACGCGCCTGAAGACGCGCAGCGCCCGCTGCGCGCCTTGGTGCTTGCCCGCGGTGCCGTTGTTGATTTCGTAGAAGGCGTGGGGCAGGTCGAAACGCTTGGCGAACTGGTAGCAGAGCGTGTTCGGTTGGTGGATGCTGGCGCGCTGGTGAGTGGAAGGGCCGTCGGTTTCCAGGCGCATGGTGTCGCAGATAGCCGCGTAGAGCCGCCGCCGCGCCGGGTCGCTGAAGAGGCCGTAGTCCGCCACCTCGTACCAGCCGTCGTAGGGATACTCGCTGTTCAGCCGCCAGCCGGTGAAGCAGTGGAAGTTCATCCACAGCGCGGGATTTTCCGCGCGCACCCACTCCCAGAGCAGGCGGCTTTCGTGCGCTTCCGGCAGGTCGGCGTCGGGCTCGCCGCCAAAGGCCTGGTACATGTCGAAACCCTCGGCGTTGAAGGCGTTGCGTCCCAGGACGTTGCCGTCCGGGTTCACGGTGGGCACGACGAATACCTCAAGTTGCCCGCGCAGCGCCTCGGCGTCCGGCAGCAGCGAGGAGATGAAGTCGGCGATGCCCAGCACGCCCCAGACCCCGGCGTGTTCGTGGGGATGCTGGCCGGCGACGCAGAAGAGCTTCGGCGCGCCCGGCGTGCCCGCCCGCAACCCCAGGATCTGCCGCCCCTGTACCGTCTCGCCGAGGGAGAAGAGCGCGCAGCGTTCGGGACGCTCCGCCGCGAATTGGCGCAGGTTCGCGGCAATCTCGCTATAGGGCGCGACGTAGGTCATGGCCACCCGCACGCGCTGCTCCCGCTCCACCGGCACGGTGAAGACGGCGTGATCCTTTGCGCATTGCGGCGGCGCGCTGGGCAGCGGACGGTAACGGTGAAACTCCACCGGCTTGAACCAGACGGTGGTGGGAAAGAGGCTGCGAAAGCCGGTGGGCCCGCCGAACTTGGCGTCCTCCCAAAGCTCGATGGTCACGTCCGCCGCCGGCCCGTCGTTGACGATGTCGAAGCAGAAGTAGCCGCAGTAGCCGCTCTGCTTGTCGCCGTCCACCTGCAAGCGAAAGCGGTCGTCCGCCAGTTGCTCGATCTCCTTGCCGTTGCCGCACTCGACGTCGCTGGTGATGCGAATCATGGTCTGCTCCTCTGTGTGGCTGCCGCTCAGCGCGCGCTCATCGCCGAAACCCGACACCCGTGTAGTGTACGCTATTCCTTGGGCGTTGGATTGTCACCTTCCACCGGAGCCGCTAGAGTCGTTGTGAGACATGCCGCGCGTGATCGATGCGGCGGTGATTGGCGGCGCGGCGCGCGCCTGGGTCCGGATATCGAGTAAAGCCAGGGGCTATTCCCATGAACACCGGCGCTCCCACACCGGAAAGAGACCTGCAAATGCTGTCTATCGCGCACAATGAGCGCCCAAACCGGCTGTGGGCGTTTCCCGTGCTGGGCGGCGCGGCCAAGAACGTCGTCGTGCTGCCGGTGGCTCTCTGGCTGCTGGTCGTAGACTTCGCCGCGATTGCTTTGAGCGTCATCAACGCGTTCGTGGTTTTCTTTACCGGCAAGTACTGGGCGCCGGCCTATGCGCTTGTCGTGGGCGGCATGAGGCTCAGAGCCAAAGCCAACTGCTTCTTTCTGGGCCTCAGCGACGCCTACCCTGGGTTTTCACTCGACTCCAGCGCCGCGGTCAGGGTAGAGTTTCCCCTGCCCGCGCGACCGAACCGCCTGCTTGCGTTCCCGCTGCTTGGCGGCCTCTTCCGCTTTGCCGTGCTCGTCCCCTTCTTCATCTTCCTGTTCGTTCTTGGCATTCTGGTAATGCTCGTGTTCTGGCTATCCTGGATTCCCGTGCTCTTCATGGGACAGTATCCCGATAGTCTTTTCGCGTTCATGGTGTACACGCAGCGGCTCCAGCTAAGGCTCTATGCCTATACGTTTGGGCTATCGGAGACTTACCCGCTGCTGGGCGACGGCCTGGACCCGGACGAATGGGGGCCGGGGAGGCACGATCGCGTCTTCCGGCCGCTGCCGTAAGCAACCCGTAGAGCGCGCAGCGCAGGCTGCGCACAACCTGGCCGACAGGCGTCCAGACTCCCTCTCCCTGGGGAGAGGGAACCGCTCCCGCTCCGTTTCCTTACTCCCTCTCCCTGGGGCTGACAGGGGTAGGCATTCTACATCCGACTTCACGTGTCATTCCGAGCGGAGCGCAGCGGAGAGAGGAATCTAAGGCTTTCGCTGCAAAAACGTCGGATCTAGATTCCTCGCTCCGCTCGGAATGACACGTGCCTACCCCTGTCAGCTCTCCCTGGGGAGAGGGCCGGGGTGAGGGGATTTCTTTGCGGCTTGAAAGCGGCTTTCCCGGCCCATCCCACCGCATGGGAGCGACGCCAACGAGGATGTGGAGCCAGTAAATGCGTGCATTTCAGCCAACCTCTTTGCTATGCTAGACATAGTAATGACCTTGAGAATGAAGTAATGAGATAATGAGGTGTTCCATGCTTGAATCGGGAATCACGAGCAAAGGACAGACGACACTGCCCAAGGCCGTACGGGAGGCCTTGGACGTGCAGGCCGGAGATCGAGTGCGCTACATCATCCAGGATGGGCAAGTGCGGATCGTCAAGGTGCGTCCCATTGGTCATTTGTTCGGTGTGCTGAAGCACGATGGGCCGCCCGTGACCCTTGAAGACATGGAGCGCGCCATTGCGGAGGGGGCCAGTGGAACGTGATCGCCGTGGATACAAACGTGCTCGTGAGCGCCTTGGTTGAAGACGACGAAAGGCTGGCAACGGCGGCCCGCGCGTTTCTGGGAAGTCTGACGCCTGAACGCCCAGGATTCATCTGCCGCGAAGTTGTGCTGGAGGTCGTGTGGGTGTTGGAACGGGCCTACCGGTTCAACCGCCGGCAGGTTGCGGACGTGGTGGTGAACGTAATCGCTACCGATAGCCTCGTTGTCGAGACTGCCGATGACGTGGCCACTGCCGCATCCTCCTTTCGGCAGAGTGGGGCTGATTTCGCGGACTTGATGATTCTCGCCGCGGCGGCCCGTGAAGAAGCCCGACCGCTCTATACCTTCGACCGCAAACTGTCACGGGCGGCAGGCGCTACTCTGTTGGAAGTTAAGCAGTCGTAGACTGAGCAGTCGTAGACCGGCTGGCAGAATTCTGCTCGGCGTAGAGCTTGACGCAGGTTTAGAGAAGTGCGAAACCATGCTTGCTCTTGACCGAATGGACAGTGCTGAAATTGGGCGCTACCTGGCGGCGCGGGGGGTGGTGGACGACGGCGCGGCGCTGGCGGTGGAACCGCTGGGCGGCGGCGTCTCGAATATTGTGCTGCGGGTGACGACGCCGGATGAAGAGGCGCGGGGCGTGAAGCAGGCGGCGGTGAAGAGACCGGCGCGGTGTTTGGTGCTCAAGCAGGCGCTGCCGGAGTTGCGGGTAGAGGCGTACTGGCCGTCGCGCGTCGATCGCGCCTTGCGCGAGGCGGACGCGCTGCGCATCGCGGCGGAGCATTTGCCGGACGGCGCCGTGCCGGAAGTCGCCTTTGTCGATGAGGAGAACTACATCTACGGCATGTCGTGCGCGCCGGCTTCGGCAACGCTCTGGAAGGAAGACCTGCTGGGCGGCGTGGTGGAGACGCCGGTGGCGGCGGCCGCGGGCCGGCTGCTGGCACAACTGCACGCCATCCAGGAACCGGCCGCGCGCGAACGCTTCATCGATGACGAGGTCTTCTGGCAACTGCGGGTCGATCCGTACTACAACACGACGGCGGAGAAGCATCCGTCCTTGCAGCCGGTGTTCGCCATGGCAATTGCGCACATGCGGGCGCGCAAGACGGCGCTGGTGCACGGGGACTATAGTCCGAAGAATATGTTTGTGCTGCGGGAGAAGATGGATTCCCGCTTTCGCGGGAATGACGGAGAGAGTGCGACGGTAGCTCCCCACTCGTGCGGGAATGACGGAGGGAACGCCGGTTCCATCCTTCTGCTCGACTTCGAGGTGGTGCATTGGGGCGACCCGGCGTTCGATCTGGCCTTTTGCGTCAATCATCTGCTGATCAAGTCAATCGTCAACGCGCACGTGCAGCCGGCGTACTTCCAGTCCGTCGAGGCGTTCTTGGAGGGCTATCGAGAGACGCTGCCGGGCGTGCATTGGCGCGAGTTGGCGGGCGAGACGCGGCTCCAGCTTGGCTGCCTCATGCTGGCGCGCATCGACGGCAAGTCTCCGGTAGAGTACATTACGGATGAGCCGACCAAAGATACCGTGCGGCGCGTGAGCCGGTTCATCCTGCAAGAAGAGCCGGCGACGATGTCCGACGTATACGCGCGCATTGCCAGGGAGACGGTGCCCTAATGCAGTCCGAGCAGATGGATTCCCGCTTTCGCGGGAATGACGGCACAGAACACGGGCAAGACGGAGCCGGACGTGGGCTTGGCGGAACGAGACGCGGGTCTGACGGAACCGGACGCGGACGTGTCAGAGCCGAGCCCGCGACGACGATTGCGGCCGTGCGCGCCAGGGAGGTGCTCGACTCCCGGGGCGTGCCCACGGTCGAGGTGGACGCAACCCTGGCGGACGGCGCGCGCGGCCGCGCCATCGTGCCCTCGGGCGCGTCCACCGGACGGCACGAGGCCCTGGAGTTTCGCGACGGCAATCCGGCCCGCTACCAGGGCAAGGGCGCGCGCCACGCCGCGCGCCACGTGAACGAGGTGCTGGGTCCGGCGGTGGTGGGCGCGGACGCCGCGCGCCAGCACACGGTGGACGCGCTGCTGCTGGCCACCGACGGCACGCCCAACCTGCGCCGCCTGGGCGGCAACGCCGTGCTCGGCGTCTCGCTGGCTACGGCCCACGCGGCCGCGGCGAGTTGCGGCCTGCCGCTCTACCGCTACCTGGGCGGCAGCCAGGCGCGGGAGTTGCCCGTGCCCATGGTGAACATCCTCAGCGGCGGCCTGCACGCCCGCGGCATCGTCGATTTCCAGGATTTTTTGTGCATCCCTTTGAGCGCCCAGAGCTACAGCGAGGCCCTGGTGATGGTGTGCAACGTCTACCACGCCATGGGCGAAATCCTGACGGCCCGGGGCGCGAGCACCCTGGTGGCGGATGAGGGCGGCTTAGCGCCGGCCGTGAATCCGCTCGAAGCCGCGACCGGCGCGCCCGACAACGCCAACGGCGGGAACGATTCCGCGACCGGCGCGAACGAAAGCACGGCCGGCGCTAACGAGAGCGCCGTACAACTCTTGGTTCAAGCGATCGAGAAAGCCGGGTACCGTCCGGGAGAAGACGCGGCCATCGGTCTGGACGTGGCGGCCACCCACTTCTACCACGAGGGCGCATACCGCCTGCGCGCGGAAGGCCGTGCGCTTTCGAGCAATGAGATGGTCGCTCTGCTCACGCGGTGGGTTGATGACTATCCGATCATCTCAATCGAAGACGGCCTGGCGGAAGACGATTGGGACGGCTGGCGGGCGCTTACGGCGCGGGCCGGCGACCGGGCGCAACTCATCGGCGACGATCTCTTCGTCACCAACGCGGCGCGCCTGCAAGAGGGCATTGCGCGCAACGCGGCCAACGCGGTGCTGGTCAAGGTGAATCAAGTCGGCACGCTCACGGCCGCGATCGAAACGCTGCGCCTGGCGCGCGCCCACGGCTACCTGCCCGTGGTGTCGGCGCGTTCCGGCGAGACCGAGGACGCCACCATTGCCGACCTGGCCGTGGGAACCGGCGCCGGCCAGATCAAGATCGGCTCCATCACCCGCTCGGAACGCCTGGCCAAGTACAACCAACTGCTGCGCATCGAGGAAGAACTGGGCCCGCAGGGCGTCTACCGCGGCCGCGCGGTCTTTCGCCAATTCCTGCGCTAGCAACGGTATCAATCTATCTCTGACGGATAGCCAGGACAGTTAGCTAGGACAGATAGCCAAGTTCCGGATTAGTCCCCTCTCCCTCATCTGACAGGGGTAGACAAGTGTCATTCCGAGCGGAGCGAGGAATCTAGAACCGACTTTTCTACAGCGAACGCCTTAGATTCCTCTCTCCGCTGCGCTCCGCTCGGAATGACACGTGAAGTCGGATGTAGTATGACTACCCCTGTCAGCCTCTCCTTCAGGGTCAGGGTGAGGGTGAAACAGCAGGGCACAGTCAAGTTGACTCCGTCATCAGGAGTGCGTCCGTCCGGGTTGGGCGCAAAGAGAGAGGGACGCGCAGTCGCGCGTCCCTCTCTCTTTCTCGCTCGTTGCCGTCATGCCGCTCCGCTCAGCGGAGTATCACTCCGCAAGCGGTAGCATGAACATAGCGTGTAAGCGGATTATTCGGCGGCCAGGGCGGCAGCAACCTTCTCCGCGGCGTCGGCGGTCACCCACTCGCGCCACGAATCGTTGTTCTGCAGCCACCAGATGGCCACGTCGGCGTACTCGCCGCCGGACTCGGAGAAGTAGGTCTCAGCCTGGCGCTGGTTGTTGAAGTTCCAGTCCCACTTGCTGAGCATATCGACCACGTCACCGGCGGAATCCTTGATACCCGTGTTGACGGCAATCACAACTTCGGCTACCGGGTAGGCGCAGGCGCGCGTTTCCCAGCACTCCTCGTTGTATTCCGGCTCTTCCAGGAAGTAGAAGCCGCCGAGTTGGGTTTCAAGCTCGAAGGAGAACGTCGTCGGACCCCAGTAGTAGAAGAGCACCGGCTCTTCCTTGAGGAATGCCGCGCGGATCTCACTCTGGAGAGCCGAGTCCGAACCCGGATTGACCAACTCGACCACGTCGCTCAAGCCATAGGCTTCGACCTGCGCCGCGTTCACGGCCTCGCACGCCCAGCCGGGGATGCACGTCAGCAGACGCGCCTTGCCGTTGCTGTCCGGCGTTACGAAGAGTTCCATGTGGTCTTTCAGGTCTTCCACCGTTTTCAGGTCGGGGTTCGCGTCCGCGACGTACTGCGGAATGATGAAGGCCGACTGCCAGTTGTCTTCCAGGCTCTTGCCCACAACCTCGACGGTGCCTTCTTCCAGCGCCAGCAGGAAGGGCTCTTCCTGGTTGGGCAGCCAGATTTCCATGTTCACGTTCACGTCACCGGCGCGCAGCGCCACCAGCATGGGCACGGTGTCGCCAAAGACCGCGTCGGTCTCGTAGCCGTAGCCGTTTTCCAGGATGTAGCGCGCCACCGCGTTCTGGATCTGGGCGCTATCCCAGCTCAGGTCGGCAAAGACGATGGTCGGCTTCTCCATCGGTTCCGCGGCCTCTTCCTCGGCCGGCGCGGCCTCGCCGTCCGTGGGCGCCACCTGGGCTGTGCCGCACGCGCTGAGGGCGAGCATCATGGCGAACAACAGCGCCAAGATGCCACCCAGTGTCTTCCACGTTCGTATTCGCATAACGTTGGGAACCTCCCAATTGTGTATACAACGCTCTAGCCTAATAATGCCGCAAATCCGCTCCACAATCAACCATTAATGCAGCAAAAATGCCCTACATCCGCAAAGATTCTTGCCGGCTCTTCGCCCAGGCTTGCGTGATGCGGTCGATGATGATTGCCAGGAAGACGATGCCCAGGCCGCCCAGCAGCGCCTGACCCGGCTGCGCCCGCGAGAGCGCCCGCTGCACGTCCTCGCCCAGGCCGCCGGCGCCCACCAGCGAGGCAATCACCATCATCGCCAGCGCCATCATGGTCGTTTGATTGATGCCGGCCATGATGGTCGGCATCGCCATGGGCAGTTGCACCTTGAAGAGCAGTTGGCGGGGGGTGGTGCCAAAGGAGCGCGCCGCTTCCACCACCTGCGGGCTGACTTCCCGGATGCCGAGGCTGGTGAAGCGAATCGTGGGCGGCGCGGCGTAGATGATGGTGGCAAAGACGGCGGGCACGTTGCCGATGCCGAAGAACATGACCACCGGCACCAGGTAGACGAACGACGGCATGGTCTGCATGCCGTCCAGCAGCGGTTTGAGGACCGCGTCGAAGGTGTTGCTGCGCGCGGCCAGCACCCCGATGGGAATGCCCACGACGATGGAGAGGAAGACCGAGACGACGATGAGCGCCATGGTCTCCATCGCGCTCTCCCAGAGGCCGAACACGCCGGTGGTGAGCAGCGCGATCGTGCCGAACGCGGCAAATTTCCAGCCGACCGTGGCCCAGGCGATGGCGGCGACGGCCACGACTACCACCGGCCACGGCGTCCACAGGAACGCCGTCTCGATCCACAGCAGGAAGTGCAGCACCGAATCGGACACCAGGTCGAACGCCGGGCCCCAGGCGACGGTGATGGTTTCCACGCCTTCATTGATCCAGCGGCTGATGCCGTTGCTCCAGTCGAGCGGAAACTCCGTCCTGGGCCCCCACACCAGCAGCGTCACGATGAACAAGGCGACGAACCCGGCCAGGGCCAGCACGCCTTTCGGGGGCATGGGTATGCCGCCGCGGGCGGCCTGGCGGCTCTCTTCGGTTGCTTCCTCGGAGCGTGTCGTTACGGCCATAGTAGTGTCCGGCTAAGCGCCGGCCTCCTCGCGCACTTCGGAAAACACGGCTTCGGCCAGCGTGTCGCGCTCGACCGTCCCCACCAGGCGTTCTTCTTCGTCCACCACGGGAATGCTGCCCTCGTAGGGCCAGGCCTGGGAGAGGGCCTCCTCGATGCACTGCCCGGTTTCCACCGGCTCGCGCCGCCGTTCTACGGCGCTATCGATGGTGTCGTCGCCGTTGGCGGCGGCCTCGCTCACGTCGTCCAAACTGATCTCGCCCTGGTACGCGCCGTCTTCAGCGGCGACGAACGCGCAATCGGCGTCAGCCGCCTCCAGCGCGGCCAGCGTCTCCGCCGGCGCCGCTCCGCTCTGCGCCTGCACCGGGCATTCTTCCATCACGTAGCCCACGGTGACCACCGACGAGGTGCGCACGTCGCGGGTGAAGTCGGCCACGTAGTCGTCCGCCGGATTCGCCATGATCTCTTCCGGCGTGCCGATCTGGACGATCGCGCCGTCGCGCATGATGGCGATGCGGCTGCCCAGCTTGGTGGCCTCCACCAGGTCGTGCGTGATGAAGATGATGGTCTTGTGCATCTGCTCCTGCAGGCGGATGAGTTCGTTCTGCATGTCCCGCCGGATGAGCGGATCCAGCGCGCTGAACGGCTCGTCCATCAGCAGGATTTCCGGGTCGCAGGCCAGCGCCCGCGCCAGGCCGACGCGCTGCTGCATGCCGCCGCTGAGGGCCGCCGGGCGGTAGTCTTCCCAGCCTTCCAGGCCGACGATGCGCAGCACCTCGGCCGCCCGCTCGCGGCGCTCCTCCGCGGGAACCCCCTGCACCTCCAGGCCCCAGGCGGCGTTGTCGATCACCGTGCGGTGGGGCAGCAGGCCGAAATACTGGAAGACCATGCCGGTCTTCTGCCGCCGCGTCTGGGTGAGTTCCTCATCGGTCTGGCTGAGGACGTCCTCGCCGTCGACGATGACCTGGCCGGAGGTCGGCTCGATGAGCCGGATGAGGCAGCGCACCAGCGTGGACTTGCCGCTGCCGGAGAGGCCCATCACCACGAACGTCTCGCCCTGCTGCACGTCGAAACTCACGTCGTGCAGCGCCAGCACGGAATCCAGTTCGTCCTGCACCTCGTCCTTGGTCTTGCCCTCCAGGGTCTCCGCCACGTCCGGGCCCGCTACCGGGCCGAACACTTTCCAAACGTTGCGCACGCTCACGCGCACGTGGCCGTTGGACCGCGCCAGGTCCTCCGGCTGCTCTGGTTGCGGTTCACTCATGACTACTGTACCTTCTCCCTGCCTTCAGTTAAGCGGCAGCGCGCGCGTTGCGGTTCGAAGCGGCGTGGCTTCGGAACGGCAACACCCACGCCCAAAGTAGCCATACCATAGGGTACCAAGCCGCTCTATCCCGCGCAAGCCACAATGCGCCGCCAAGAGACGGTCTTTTGCGGAAAAAGACCGCCGCGCGCGGCATCCCCTGTACGGCGGGTTCCCATGGGACGCGCGGGCATTCTCCATCTCAGACCGGTAGCGCGGGTATGCAACCTGGAAGCCGTGCTTCCGGTAGCGCAGGTTTGTAACCTGCGTCTTCCACCGTGTAGACGCGCATTTGCGACCCGCGCCGTTGACCGAAACGCGCAAGAAGAGTCATACTGAATAAAGAACGACAGAACCAACGTACAGCGAGCCGGAAGGAGCACACCCATGGCCGCCAAGCAGCGCCTGAGCATCGAATACTGCACCTCGTGAGGCTACCTCCCCAAAGCCGTCAGTTTGACGGAAAAAGTGCTGAGCGAGTACGAATTCAACCTGGAAAGCCTGGAACTCATCCCCTCCGGCGGCGGCGCCTTCGAGGTCACCCTCGATAACACCGTCATCTTCTCCAAACACCAGACAGGCCGCTTCCCCGAACACGACGAGGTGCTGAAACACCTCGGTTAAGCCCACCCGCGACGACTCTGCCGCGCGCAAAGGTTTGCAGCGGGACCGGTGGGCAGCATGGGAGGAAGCCGAGAGACCTTCACTGATGGAATAGGTCGCCAATGACGTACAGCGACGACGAAGTGCTGCGCCAATTGCAGTTGGGCGAGGACAGCAACTGGGAGTTCAAAGCCGTCGAATTCGCTGGCAATCGACCAAGAAGCCCGGAGCGCGGCGACTGGGCGGACGAAATCGCCGCTTTTGCCAACGCGAACGGCGGCATGCTGCTCTGCGGCGTCACTGACGAGGGCGATGTGCAGGGCATGTCGCGCGCGCAGATCGTCGCGTTGGACGCTTTGCTCGTCGAGGTCAGTTCCGACTCCGTGCGGCCGGCCGTGCGCATTCGCACGTACCATCGGCAACTGCCAAACGGCAAGCGTCTGCTGCTGGTCGAGGTGCCCGAGGGCGATGCGCAGCACGACAGCCCCGGCGGAAGCTACGTGCGGGTCGGCGGCTCGAAGCGCAAGATGACCAGCGACGAGCGGTTGCGCTTGGCGCAGCGGCGGGGGCAGGCGCGGTTCTCGTCGTTCGATGAGCAGACCGTTCAGGACACGGGTTTCAACACGCTGGAAGAGTCGTTGTGGAAGCCCCTGCTGAGCGCGGAGGGCGCGGCGAACCCGGCGCCGGCGCTTCAGAAGCTGGCGCTCCTGGCCGACGACGAGGCCGGGGTCTTGCGCGCCACGGTGGCCGGTGTGCTGCTGTGCACCCAAAACCCCGACCGCTGGCTCCCCAACGCTTGCATTACGGCAACCTGCTACCGGGGACTCGACCGCGCTTCCGGGCAGATCGACGCGCAAGAAATCACCGGCCCCCTGAACCGGCAGATCGCCGAGGCGGTGGCTTTCGCCGTCAGAAACATGCGCGTCGCGGCCCGCAAGCAGCCGGCGCGAGTGGACATTCCCCAGTACAGCCCGCAGGCGCTGTTCGAGGCGCTCGTCAACGCCGTGGCCCATCGCGACTATGCGATACGCGGCAGTAAGATCCGCCTTTCGCTGTTTCAAGACCGGCTGGAGATTCAATCGCCGGGCTCTCTGCCGAACAACCTGACGGTGGAGAGCATGGCGGAGCCGCAAGCAACCCGCAACGAGGCGCTGACCTCTGTGCTGGCGCGCATGACGGTAGGGGGCATTCACGGCGCGGCGGAAAGACAGTACTTCATGGAACGGCGTGGAGATGGCGTGCCCATCATCCTGCGCGAAACACGGGAACTCGCCGGCAAACCGCCCGAATACCGCTTGATCGACAACTCTGAAGTCTGCCTCTCCATACCGGCGGCCGTGCAGGAGCACAGCCCGGCCCGCGCCGTCATCACGGTGCGGTCCGCGGGGCAGCCCCTGCCCGGCGCCAACCTGCTGGCGCTCTTCCCCAATGGCGCCTGGCAGCGCGGGACTACGGACGAAAACGGCGAGGCGACCGTAGACCTGCACACGACCCACCTTCCCATGACCGTGTTCGCCGCCGCTCCCGGCCACGCCGCGCATCTGGAACAAGCCTGGTTGCCGCGCCAGGGGGCGCTGGCGCTTGAACTGCACGCGCTCGAAGGCGGCAGCGTCATCTTCGCCGAGGCCGCCGGCTGCGTGCCGGGCATCGAGGGCAGACTGAATCCCATCCGCGATACCCACGGCCGCACGTACCTCTACGCCTCGAACATCGCCATCGACGAGGGCAAGCAGCAGCCGGTCAACTTCATCCCCGGCGAAGACCTGCGCTTAACCGACGCCGCGGGAGCAGAACTCCTGGTGCGCATCATCGCCATCGAAGGCAGAGCGGCGCTTGTGGAATACCGCCCCTATCCGGCGTGACTTGAGGCGGCGCGAATCCCAACGGAGACTTCTGCAATACCCCTTGCCCATTGAGGGGAAAGGTTGGGTCGTATGAGCGCCTCCGCGGAAGTGCGCGTCGAACGGGGGTTGCTTGCCTGACAGACCGGCGACGGTTGGCGGGATATCCCGTTGTTCCGTGTGGCCGGAGCACACTTGCGAATATGCGTGTACTAGTCTGGACTCGTATATGCAGTGGAGCGGTTTTGGTAGATGCGGGCGTAGGCCGCGTCTCCGTGCCGGACACTTTGCGCATCCCTTCCCTTCGGCAAGCTCAGGCTAAACTCCACCCGGCGCCTTAGCCGGTCGTTCTGAGAAGCGCAGCGACGAAGGATCTCGTGTGCGGGATTCTCCATTCCGTGAATCCTGTTGGACGCTGCGTTTTGGTTTGACATGAAACCGAGCCCCATGACTAGGTCACGTCTGAATCTACTCATTCCCAATCAGAGGAGTGTCGCACGCGCGTGAAGAAACCCGCTGCCCACCGTGTATGGACCGTGGCCGAGGCCAAAGCGCGGCTCTCGGAGGTTTTGCGCCTGGCGGAGGTGGAAGGGCCGCAGCAGATCGGCGTGCGGCGCCCGTGTGTGGTCGTGCCTGCCGACTCCTGGCACGCCAAGCTCTCGCAGCGCGCGCCTCTTGGCCGGTGGCTGGTGGAAAACGTCCCGCGCGGCGTGGAGCTTGAAATTCCCGGCGACCGCGAGTCCCGCCGGGAGATCCCGTTCGCTGACGGAGACGGGGCGTGAGCGGCCTTTTATCGCCTATCGGGGTAACCAAGGGATCGTTTGAGGCCGAGCCGTAGTCGAGTCAGATGTGTCCTGAACTATAGTGAAGTGTAGTGATTCGTTCCAACACGCGGCCAGCTAGCCGCAACCGCCGATCGGTCCGCCTGCGAGGTTATGACTACTCGCAGGCGGGCGTTTACTTTGTGACGATTGTGGTGCAAGGGCGGGCGTGTCTGTTGGGCGAGGTGGTTGATGGAGCCGTGCGTCTGAGCGATACCGGCCGTTTGGTGACTGATGCGTGGCAATGGCTGGAGACGCAATATCCCTATGTGACGCTGGACGAATTCGTGGTGATGCCGAACCATCTCCACGGCCTCATCATGATCAGTGACGACACTCGTAGGGGCAGTTCGCGAACTGCCCCTACCGGTGAGGACGACGGCGCGCGTAGGGGCAGTTCGCGAACTGCCCCTACCGGTGAGGACGATGGCGCGCACGTGGGCAGTTCACGAACTGCCCCTACCGAGGGAGGGGACGACGGCGTGCGCACGGACGGTTCGCGAACTGCCCCTACCGGTGGGAAGCGCAAGCCTTTGGGACGATTGATTGGCGCATTCAAAACCGTCAGCACAAAACAGGTCAATCGCGCGCATGGTCTCCCCGGCAACTCCCTCTGGCAGCGCAACTACTTCGAGCACGTGGTGCGCGGCGAGGAATCTCTGGCAAAGATTCGGGAGTACATTCGCAGCAACCCGGCGCGTTGGGAATACGACCGGGAGAATCCGGCGGTAGCGTCACACGCGCCGTATGGTTCGTGACCGGTTGGGCGGCAGCCGCCGCCAAGCGGGGCGCCTCTTTGCCTGACTTTCCGGCGTGCGCTGGCAGGATACCCGGTTGGCCGGCGCCCGTTTCCTGACAGCGCCGGCCTCTTTTCTCCTCCGCGCGGCGCATAGCGCAACACTGCCGCCGTCGCGTATGGTAGACTGTATACAGCCCCTTGACTGAATGCCTTAGCCTGCCCCTGTTCCACCATTTGCCGAACCTGCTTAATTCTGTCCAAAACTCTCCTGTTCTCCCTTGACACCCTATATCTTGTTTTCTATAATCTCCACTACAACAAGATATATTGAGCACGCAGCATATTGAGCAGCGCCCCTCCGCCGCTTTGCGCATTCGCGAGACTTGAGCGCATCCCTCTTCTGCGAGCACCTTCGTTCAATCTGCCAATTCATTGACCCAAGGAGAATCCCGCTATGGCAGTCATTCACCCCAACGGCAAGAGCGCCAACGGGCAGCCTGTAGCCGACGTAGAGAACGGCACAATGCTCGACGGCATCCGCCAGAAGGTCTTTGCCGACCGCTATTCGTACAAAGACGAGACCGGCGCGGCACTGGAAGAGTATCCGGAGCAGATGTGGCGGCGGGTGGCGCGCGGCATCGCCGCCGTGGAAGAGGAGGAAGTCCGCACCGCCTGGGAAGAACAATTCTACCACGCGCTGCGGGACTTCAAGTTCGTCCCCGGCGGCCGCATCCTGGCCGGCGCGGGCACGGGACACGAGGTCACCTTCTACAACTGCTACGTCATTCCCTCGCCGCAGGATAGCCGCGGCGGCATCCTGGAGAACCTGAGCACCATGACGGAGATCATGGCGCGCGGCGGCGGCGTGGGCATCAATCTTTCCAGCCTCAGGCCGCGCGGGTCGTATATTCGCTCGGTGAACGGCACCGCCAGCGGGCCGTGCTCCTGGGGCGAGTTGTACTCGGTGGCCACCGGCGACGTCATCCAGCAGGGCGGCTCCCGGCGCGGCGCGCTCATGCTCATGCTGGACGATTGGCATCCGGACATCGAGGAGTTCATCACGGTCAAGACCGACCTCTCCCGCATCAACCACGCCAACCTTTCCATCTGCGCTTCCGACTCGTTCATGGAGGCCGTGAAAGCCGACGACGATTGGGACCTGGTCTTCCCGGACACCACCGACCCGGAGTACGACGACGTCTGGAACGGCGACTTGGCCGCGTGGCGCGCCTTGGGCAAGGGCGTCACCGTCCAGCGCACGGTCAAGGCGCGGGAGATCTGGCAGAAGATTTGCGAAGCCGCCTGGCGTTCGGCGGAGCCGGGGCTGGTCTTCATGGAGCGCTATCAGAAACGCTCCAACACCTGGTACTTCGAGCAAATCCGCTGCGTGAACCCCTGCGGCGAGCAGGGCTTGCCCGCCTGGGGCGTGTGCAATCTGGGCGCGATCAATCTTTCCGCGTTCGTAGAAGACGGCGCGATGGACTACGACCTGCTGGCCGAGACGTCCAAAATCGCCATCCGCTTCCTGGATAACGTCATCGACGCCACGCCCTACTTCATCGACGACAACGAGCGGCAGCAACGCCACGGCACGCGCCGCACGGGCCTGGGCACCATGGGGCTTGCCGACGCGCTCATCAAGCTGAAAGTGCGCTACGGCAGCGAGGAGTCGATGCCGGTGGTGGAGCGCATCTACCGCACTATCCGCGACGCTTCCTACAGCGCCTCGATGGAGATTGCCAAGGAGAAAGGGCCGTTTCCGCACTTCGACGCGGAGAAATACATGCGGGGCGATTTCATCCGGCAGTTGCCTGCGGCGCTGCAAGAGCAGATTGCCGCCCACGGCATCCGCAACGGTGTGTTGCTCACCCAAGCGCCCACCGGCACCACCTCGCTGCTCTCCGGCGTTTCCAGCGGCATCGAGCCGGTGTTCGACTTTGCCATGAAGCGCGTGGACCGCACTGGCGAGCACATTCTCTACCACCCGCTCTTCAAAGCGTGGAAGGACGCCCACGACGGCGCGCCCGTGCCGGACTATTTCGCCTCCAGCAACGACCTGCGGCCGGAGGACCACGTGCGCGTGCAGGCTGTTGTGCAGGAATTCACCGACTCCAGCATTTCCAAAACCGTGAACGCGCCGAATTCCTATGAGGTAGCCGACGTGGAGAAGCTCTACACCCTGGCCTACGACCTGGGCTGCAAGGGCATCACCTTCTTCCGCGACGGCTCGCGCACGCCGGTGCTCTCCCGCGTGGAGGATGAGAAGGCGGCGAAGCCGAAGGAAGAGACCGTTGAGAAAGAGGCGGCGAAAGACGCAGTCGCGGAGCAGCCGCACAGTCCGGCGGTGCCGGTAGCCATGCATCCGCGCAAACGCCCGGCGGTGGTTGCCGGCGTGACCGTAAAGAAAGTCACGGCGCGCGGCGACCTCTACGTCACCATCAACTCCGTCGGCGAAGGTCAGGACAGCCGGCCGATCGAGATTTTCCTGACTCTGGGCAAGGCCGGCACGGCGGATCAGGCGTATCTGGAGGCGCTGGCGCGCTCGATTACGCTCGGCCTGCGCAGCGGCGTGCCCATCAGGGAGCACTACAAGCACCTACGCGGCATCGGCTCGCTGGACGTGACGGGCATCGGCCCGAACCGGGTGCTCTCGGTGCCCGACGCCATCGCGCAGGTCATCGCCGAAATCTACGATATTCCCACGGGGATCAACGGCAACGGCGCGTCCGCCGCCGAAGAGGCGTCGGTGGTGCAACTCGGCTTGGCCGGGGCGCAAGCCGCGGCCCCGGCTCATGAAGCGCGGCACGGCGAAATCTGCCCGGATTGCGGCGCGGCCGGCGTGGTCTACGAGGAAGGCTGCGAGAAGTGCCTCGTGTGCGGGTACTCGCGTTGCTAAACGTTTGGCTCAAGAGCGCGTGGATACGGGGCCGGGAGGTCGGGTACGAGTTTCAATGCTGTCGCAAAAGTGGAGGTCACGACTAAGAGCCTCTACACGGCTTGGCACGCGGTGTAGGGGCACGACATGTCGTGCCCCTACACCGCGTTGACCCCAGGTGAAGCGCATTAAGAGCGCGGATTCGCCGTGGTTACCTGAGTCAGAAGTTAATGCGACGGCTTTGAGCATAAGCCTCCGCGCTACGAAGTGGGTTTCGACTATAGAAAGGAACGGCGCGCATGGACGTGGCAAAGAAGGCGCTTGCGGTGTATCTCATGGCCGCAGCCCTGGTGGTGGCGGCGCACTTCATGTTTTCGTCATTCTATCGGGAGGTCGTCGATCCCATCGCGGTGTGGGGTGTGCTGGACTGGTTCATGGCCGTGGGCATCGTGGCGGCGTTGGGGGTGCACGCGCGGCGCGTGCGCGCCGCTGATGAAGCCAGCGGATCCGCGCGCCTGGCGGCCAACGCGGCCTTGTGGATAACCCTCTTGTTGGCCCTGTGGTTCTTCTGGAACTGGTTCGACTTCCTGAACCTGGAGACTGACGCGCAGAGCGTCGTCAGCCAGACCATCTGGGCGATTATCGATCCGCTCTTTGTGGTGGTGGCCTGCGCTACCGGCCGCTATCTCTGGCAGCACGCCGACGGCTAGGCGGCCGGGGGTCTTCGGCCAGGTTCCAGGGCCTTCGGCCAAGCGGTCGGGGTCGTCGGCCAGGCGGCCAGGGCCTTCGGCCAAGTGGCCGGGGTCGTCGGCAAAACGGTTCGAGTTTATGCCGCCGCGGCCATTTCCGACACGGCCGCCGAGAGCGCGAGATAGACGGCAACGCCGGTATAGCCCAGCGTAGCGGTGTAGGCCGAATCCGCGCGCCAGCGCACCGCGGTCAGGTAAGCTCCCATCGCCAGCAGCGCCGCCGCCGGTTGCCAGTAGACGCCCTGGGCGGCAAGTTGCGGCAGCGCGAAGCCTACGGCGCAGGCGAACCCGCCTGGCCAGACGCCCAAGCGCCCCACCAGCGCCGGATAGCAGAATCCAAATACCAGCGCCCCCGCCAGCAGCGCCGTGAGCGGCACGCTCACGCAGTACAGCGCCACGTCGAGCGCGGAGAAGAAGCCGGCGGGCGGCTCCAGCAGCGGCAGCGGGTAGTTCGACCAGCCCAGGGCGAACCGCAGCAGAAACGCCAGCAGCACGCCCACCAGCACCACCGCCGCCAACATCCACACGGGATTCAGCCGCGTAAACGCCAGCGCCTCCAGGGGAGCGCCGGCGTAGCGGCGCGCCACCAGGCGCAAGGCAATGGCGGCCGCGACGAGTATGGGGACGAGCAACACACCGGCGACCATGTAGCCGGGAGCAAGGCTGGTGCCGCGCAACGTCAGTGGGCTGGCGCCGCCCAGGTAGCGCAGCGGCGCGAACGCTACGTACAGGTCGAGCAGCGTCCGGCCAATGAACGCTAACACGAGCCAGAGCAACCACACCAGCAACACCGCGCGCATACCCCACGGCAGTTGGTCGCTATCATTGCGCTGGATACCGGGCCTCACCGCACACTCCTTTTCACCCAGAGGATGTTTGCAAAGATTCTGCCACGTAGTGTCATCCGTTCGCCCCAGACCTGCTCCTCCGTTCGCCCCAAACCTACTTCCCCGTCCGCCCTGAGCCTGTCGAAGGGTCGTTCACGGTTCGACGTGCTCACCGCGAACGGCTACCGGACCGAATGATTTCTCATTCATACGCCGCGAATGCGGCGCTCGATCGTCGTCTGTATCATGCGCGGCAGCCGCGCCACGTCGGGAACCACCACCGTTTGCAGGCAGCGCAGGAATTTGCCGCCGGCCTGTCCCACGTAGGACTCATGCAGCGCGTCGCCGGGCACGCCGATGCCAAACACGATGATACCCAGGCCGTCGCCGGCGCTCATCATGCCGTTGCGCCGTTCCACGCCCAGCAGCACCTCTTGCAGTTTGCGCCGGTTGGACGAGATGCCGTCGGTTAAGACCAGTATAGTCTTGAATCCCTTCTGCTGCTGCACGTCCGCCACCGCCTGGCGCAGAGCGCCGGCGTCGTCCGTCTTCTTGTGGGGCTGCTCGTACATCGCGCGGAAGACGCCGCTCAGGTCCGGCGGCGTGTAGGTGCGCTCGTTGGCCACCACCTGGGTCGCGAACCGGCATTCGTCGAACGCGCGCAGGTTCCAGACCTCCTCGGAGAACGCCATCATCTGGTAGGGGATGCGCAGCCGCTCGTGGATTTCGGAGAAGATGATGGCGGCGTCCACGGTGTGGTCGAACTTGCGCGTGGAGTAGCCTTTCGCCACCATGCTGCCGCTGACGTCCATCAGGATGATTGCGGCAAAGTCCTTCTGGTGGTCCGCCCGGGGCGCGCGCACGCCCTTGAGAAAGGCCTGTTCCGGCGCGACCACCAGGCGTTCCACGTGGTCGGTATCGATTTCGCCGCTGTCGCCGCCGCGCCGGCGGCGGGGGCGCCGCCCCGGTTCCACCGTGCCAAAGCGGCGGCGCATCATGATCTCCTTGAGACCCCGCCGGCCGGCCTCGCCGTCCAGCGAGCGGCGGATCGCCGGTTCCAGCCGCCGCGCGGCCGCGCGGTAGTCGAAGTTTTCGTAGTCCGTCTTGGGCGCGGCCGGCCGCGCGCCGAGGCCCTGCACGATGGTGCGCGGCATGGGATTGAGCGCGCCGGGCCGCGCCTTGAACATGCGCGGGTCGATCAGGCGCGGCGGGCCTTGCGGGCGGTCGCGCCGCCGCGCGGCCGGGTCGTCGTCCTGGCGCAACTCGGACTGCTCGTTGGGGCCGCCCTCCACTTTGGCCGGGCCGCCGTCTTCTTCCGGGGAAGCCGGCACCGGGTCGGCGTCCGCCGTGGGGGCCTCAGGATCCTGCATCCCAGTCTCTTCCCGCTTGGCGGACGAGCCGGCGTCGGCGGCGTTACCCGCCTCGATGCGCAGTTCTCCCAGAACCTCGGCCGCATCCTCCGCGTCGGGGTCTTCTTCAGGCGTGGGCCGTTCGGTTTCCGGCCGGTCCCGGGCGCGCCGGGCGTCTTCCGCCACCAGGTCGTCCAGCAGCGGCAGCATGCGGCGGGAGAGCACGTCCAGCATCTGCGGCAGGGAATCACGCAGCAGCGCGTCGCGCACGCCGGGCCAGAGCACGTCCACGTAGCGGCGCGCCGTGCCGCCAATCTCCGGCGCGCCCGCGCTCTCCGGCCACACTTCGCCGCGCCAGCGGTCCAGCAGGCCCTGCTGCACCTGCTCCCGCAGGGGGGTGCTGCGCCGCCGGACCGACGACCATTGCGGATTGTCGGCATAGAGCGCACGCAGGAAGCGCGCCGAGCCGGGGCGGCGTTCCAGGTGCATGCGGTTCACGCGCAGTTCGTTCACGAAGCGGGCGAACGGCATGACGTCGGCGAACGCCAGCGGCGCGATGCGGGCAAAGCTCTGGAGCGCCCGCGCGCCCATCTCGCCGGTGTGCTGGGCTTCCGCCATCTGCTGGCAGATCGCGCCGACGACGCTGGTGCCGGGCCAGGTGTGCAGCACCCGCGCCGGATAGGTCAGGGTGCGCCCCCGGGCAATGTAGGCCCACTCGCTGCCGGAGACGACGTTCAGGCGCGCGTCGCGCAGGATCAGGCGCGCCAGCGCCACCACCTCGCCGTGGGTGTAGCGCGTTTCGCGCACGCGGGCCTCCGCCCGCGCCGCCGCGTTCGCCGTTCCGGTGGATGCCATGGTTCCCCTAACTATCGCGTTCTCACTACTGTGGGAGGCAACTGCCCCACGTAGGGGCGGTTCGCGAACCGCCCCTACCGCACGTTCTGATGCGGGGGACAAGCCCCCGCGCTACGATGATGGTTCGGTTGTCCGGTAGCGCAGGTTTGTAACCTGCGTTCGCAATGCAGGCGGGGGACAAGCCCCCGCGCTACGGCGCTTCCGTGGTCACGTTATATTGCAGCAGCAGCGCCTCCAGGATGCGGCGGGTGGCGGGGGCGGCCGCCGAGAGCACGCCCTCCTGGAACCGTGCCACCAGGGCCGCGCCGTCGTCCGCGTCCCGCGCCAGGGCCACCAGTTCCGCCGTGCTCCAGTTGCCGGCCGCCGCCACAGACGCGATCAACTCAGGCGAGACCGCGTCCTGCCAGATCGCCTCCTGTTCCACGTCCGCGGGCGCCATGCCGGCGGCCCAGCGGCGGCATTGACCCACGAAATCCACCACCGCGCGCAGCGTGGGCGCGGGCAGGCCGCGTCCCACGTTGCCCAGGATTGCCAGTTCCTCGCCGGCCGAGGGGTACGCCAGTTCCAGAATCGCGCCGAAGCGATTCTCCACCCCCTCGTTGAGCGGCTTCACGCCCGGGCCTTCCGGCTGCCCGGTGGCAACCAGACGAAAGCCCGGGTGCGCCGTCACCGTGCGCCCGTCCGGCAGCGTAACGCGCCGCCCTTTGTCGAAGAGACTGTTCAGGAGCGAGTGCACGTCCGAGTAGGCCAGGTTGTAGTCGTTCACCAGCACCAGGTAGCCCTTCAGCACCGCTTCCAGGAAGGCCTGCACCGTCCACTGGGTCTCACCCGTGCGCAGGCGGCGGCTGACGAGCAGGTCGTGCTTGGAGGTCTCGCCCGTAAACGAGAGTTCCACCAGCGGCGTCTGCCGCAGCCGGGCCAGGGTGCGCGCCAGCGCCGACTTGCCGCTGCCGGGCGGGCCTTTGATATAGACCGGACGGTCCAGCGCCAGGGCCGCCTCCAGCAGGCGCAGCGCGGTCCAACCGGAGCGGGTCAGGCATGGCAGCGCCGCGCCGCCGGAGGGTATGTTGCCGATCGGCCGGGGCACCGTGACGCCGTAGGTGTCGCCCAACTCCGCCTCCAGCGCCTCCAGCCGCGCCGGTTCCGTAATCTCGAACCCGTTTGGATCCCACGCCCGCAGGCGCAGGCCCAGGGCCATGGGGTTGCCGTCCCAGGTGTAGAGCGGTTCGCGCAGTTCCAGGCGGGCGCCGTCGGGCAGCGTGCAACGGTAACGCGCCAGCGCCGGTTGTCCGCCGGGCGCATCGCTTTCCAGCGGCTGGTAGACCTCGTGCTCCAGGCCGCCGTCCCGGCCTGTTTCGTCGGCGGGCGGCGCGAAGGGCAGGCGCGCCTCGGCCACGCCTGCCAGCGGGACCACGCTCTCCTCCGGTACCGTGATCTCCGGCAGCAGCACGCCGCTCACCCGGCGCTGGGCGCGGGCCGGCCAGGTAACGCCGCGCAGCGTCTTCTCGATGAGGTCGGCGGCCTCCTGCCGCGCTTCCGGCGGCGCCAGAGTGAGGACGGCGTCCCGCGCCACCGCCGCCAGCGCAAACCCCGTCAGCGCGCACACGCTGAGCCAGTGCACCAATGAACGGGTGGAAACCCGGTCGCGCATGATGCCGCCGAGTTCCGGGTGGCTGCGCAGTGCCGCGGCCGCCGCGGCCACCGCCGCGCACGCCTCGCTTGGCGGCATAGCGCCCACTTGCGCCACCGCCGCCACGCGCCGCAGTTCATGCCCCACGGCCTCGGCCTCTTCCTCCGGCGGCAGGAAGTCCATGGCCACGTTGCCGGTGCCGTGACCAAAGCGCCGTTCCCACGTGACGCCGATTTCCAGCGTGCCGGTATAGTTGGGGTTGGCGGTGGCGATGACGCCGAATTGCGGATGCACCGGCACGGTCACGTTGCCCCACTCGCTGCCGGAGAGCGTCACCTGGCGCGCGTCCAGCGCCTGGGTGAAGACGCTCAGCAGGTCCTGGGGAATGATGTTCACCTCGTTGAGCAGCAGTTTCTTGCCGGTGAGCATGGCGTCCACCGCCGGGCCGAGCACGGTGGCCGTGCTGTGCGCCTGGCTGCCGGCCTGGGTGACGACCTCCACCGACTGGTAGAAATCGCTGAGCGCGGTATCGCCGCTGAACGTGATTTCGACGCACGGCTCGTTTGCCAGGTAGCAGAAGGTCTTGGCCAGGGTCGTCTTGCCGCAGCCGGTGGGCCCGGTGAGCAACAGGGAAGGGTTGGCGGACGCGCCGCGCAACACGTGCGCCATCTGCCGCAGGGTCGCGGTCATGCGGGGCGTGCAGTGGCGAAAGACCTCGCGCTCCCGGGGCACGGCGCCGGCAAAGCTGCGCGCGCCGTCCCAGCCGTCGAACTGGCTGGGAACGTCGCCGTAGGCCGTGTCCTCGCCGCGCTCCAGTTCCAGGGAGAGCGGCGGCTGGCGGCGGCGGTAGGCGCCGGCGCCGAGGACGAACGCATGCTCGTAGAGCAGTACGCCGCCGCCCAGGTCGCGCAACAGCCCGCCGGCGTCGGCGGGGTCGCGCTGCGCCGGACGTTCCGCTAGCGTAACGTCATCCTCGTCACGACCGCCCAGGAGACCGCTCAAGATGTTCCGCATGTAGCCGCATCTCTCCTTCGCGCCTTCAAGGCCCGGAATCGCATCATGGTTTCCCGTTCAGCATAGATTTCGTAGCGCGGGGGCTTGTCCCCCGCATTGCGCCGTGCGGTAGGGGCGGTTCGCGAACCGCCCCTACGGGGACCGGTTGCCTCTCCCGCCCTTATGATTCTCCAACACGACACGTAGCGCGGGTGCTTGTCCCCCGCCAGCGCAACGGACGCAGGTTACAAACCTGCGCTACCGGAGGGCCGGGCTACCCGAGGGCCGGGCCGCTCCCGTTGGGCGGGTGCTCGTCCTCCGCATCGTGCCGTGCGGTAGGGGCGGTTCGCGAACCGCCCCTACGTGACCGGTTGCCATCCCCGCCTCTTGCCGCCACCGGCAAATGCCACCGTGGCGCCGGCGGCCAAACCCTCACTCCACATTATAGCGTCACCGCAACTCCGGCTTTGCTATAATGGTCACAGTCAACCGCCCGACCGTCTTTCCCCTCCAGTAACGTTCACGAAGGGATACATCTATGCGACTTGGCGCCCACGTGCGCACCACCGGCGGCATTGCCACCGCGTTTGCCCGGGCCGCGGACCTGGGGTGCGAATGCATGCAGATCTTCAGCGCCAACCCGCGCGGCTGGCAGCGCGCGCTGCCCAAGGACGAGCACGTGGCCGCCTACAAGGCCGCCAACGCCGAAACCCCCATGCCCGCCTATTTCCACACCCAGTATCTCATCAACACCGGCTCGCCCAAGCCGGAAAACTACGAAAAGTCGGTGATGACGCTCACGTTCCAACTGCAAACGGGCGACTTGCTTGGCGCCGCCGGCGTCATTACCCACGTCGGCAGCCACATGGGCGACGGTCTCGACCAGGCCTTGCCGCGGATCGAGGCCGCCATCGGCGCGGCGCTGGACGCCTCGGACAGCGTGCCGCTCCTGCTGGAGAATAGCGCCGGTTCCGGCGGCAACATCGGCTCGAACTTCGCCGACCTGGGCACGATCCTGCGCGCGTGCGGCAACCACGAGCGCATCAAGCTCTGCGTGGACACCGCCCACGCCTTCGCCTCCGGCTATCACGTGGAGACGGCGGAGGGCTTCGACGCCATGCTGGCGGAAATCGACGCGGAATTCGGGCTGGAGCGTCTGGCCGCCTTCCACCTCAACGACTCCAAAGTCCCGTTCAACGCCCAGAGGGACCGCCACGAGAACATCGGCGAAGGCCACATCGGGCTGGAAGCGTTCCGTTACATCGTCAACCATGAGGCGCTGAGCGACACCTGCGCCGTGCTGGAAGTGCCCGGGTTCGACGACAAGGGTCCCGACCAAGCCAACATGGACATCGTGCGGGGGCTGTACGCATGAGCGCCGCTCGCGAAATCCGGCTGATCGCCATCGACCTGGACGGCACGCTCATCGACGAGCGGCTCACCATCGCGCCGCGCGTCAAGCGGGCCATCGCCGCGGCCCAGGCGCAAGGCGTGACGGTCACCCTGGCCAGCGGGCGCATGTTCGCGGCCATGGTCCCCTTTGCCCAGGAGCTTAACATCACCGCCCCGCTCATTTGCTACCAGGGCGGGCTGGTGCGCCATCCGGTGAGCGGCGAGACGACTTTCCATTTGGCCGTGCCCACGGCGCTGGCGCGGGAGGTGGTGGAACTGGCGCGGGCGCGGCGCATCCAGGTAAACGCTTTCGTGGACGACCGCCTGCACGTGGAATCCCTGACGCCGGAAGCGGAGGTCTACATGCGCATTGCCAACGTGGAGGCCACCGTGGTGCCGGACCTGGCGGACTTCCTGGCGGACAATCCCTCCAGCAAGCTGGTGCTGGTGAATCTCGATGAAGACAAGACCGACCGCCTGGTCGAGGAACTCAGCGCCCACTTTGGCGGCCGCCTGGGCATCACCAAGTCCCACCCCTACTACACCGAGGCGATTCATCCGGACGTGAACAAGGGACGCGCCCTGACGCAACTCGCCGAGGCGCTGGACGTGCCGCTGGCGCAGGTGATGGGCATTGGCGACAACCTGAACGACCTGAGCCTGGTGCGCACCGCCGGCTTCGGCGTGGCGATGGGCAACGGCGCCCCGCGCGTGAAGGCGGCGGCGGACTTCGTCACCGCCGCGTTCGAGGAAGACGGCGTGGCGGTGGCTATCGAGAAGCACGTGCTGAACGCCTAGGGAACGCGCGCCATGCTGCAGGATCAGCCGCTCACCATTGGCGTGCTGCTGCGGACGTTCTTGCGCCCGATCAGCTTGACCTGGTTCCTCATGCTCTGCGAGACGGCGCTGACGGCGTTTACGCCGTTGCTCATCGGACTCGCCATTGACGGCCTCCTGGCCGACGACCCGACGGCGCTCCTGCGGCTGGCCGGGGTCTTGGCCGCGCTGATTGGCGTGAGCGTCGTGCGCCGCTTATACGATACGCGCGTCTACGGCACAATCGGGGTCAAACTCGGTGAAGCCTTGACCGGACGCTCGGCGGGAATACCGGTTTCCACGCTGAACGCCAGACTGGAGATGAGCCGCGAGCTGGTCGACTTCCTGGAGGAAGAGGCCCCGGCGGTGATGGCGTCCGTGGTGCAGTTGATTATTGCGCTGATTGTGCTGTACGCCTTTCATCCCGTCTTGTTCCTGGCAACGCTCGCGGCCGCCGTGCTGATGATCGGATTCTACGCACTTTCCCATAAGCGCTTCTACCGGCTGAACGCCGCCTATAACCAGCAGACGGAGCAGCAGGTCCGCTTTCTGGAATCACAGTCGCCCGTGGGCATTCTCTCCTATTTGCAGAGACTGCGCCGGATCCAGATCAGGCTGTCAGATACGGAGGCCTACGTCTACGGCGCGATCTATACGGTGCTGCTGGGACTGATCGTGTTCAATCTCTGGTTCGCGGCAGCGTACGTGGCCGTGACGGTCGGCAGGATCTTCTCTATCATCAGCTATTCGTGGGAGTTCGTTGAATCCGCGTTGGTGCTTCCCATGACGCTGCAAAACTGGTCGCGCCTCTCGGAGATCATGGCGCGCATCAACCGGACGAGCGAGCCGGTGTGAGGGATGCCCGCGTTTGCTGAGACCCTTGCATAGCCCCTTCCCCCTCGAGGGCTGACAGGGGTAGGCAAGTGTCATTCCGAGCGGAGCGAGGAATCTAGAACCGACGTTTTTGCAGCGAAAGCCTTAGATTCCTCTCTCCGCTGCGCTCCGCTCGGAATGACACGTGAAGTCGGATGTAGAATGCCTACCCCTGTCAGCCCTCGAGAGGGAAGGTTGGGATGGCGGTGGAATGGCTTGACTTCATGCTGTCTTTAGTTGTAAGAACTCCCTGGATTCTGCGCCCCCACACCGGGGGGGCTTTCACCTGTATGACGGAGTTATGCAAAGATCTCTACCGGTGTGGCAAAGGCAATCTTGAATATCCATCAACGGCACAAATTAGGGAGGGCTGTGAAGCGAGGGCGTTTGCAAGGCGTTTAGTGAGCGTTTAGCCGGCGCTTGAAAGGGCGCGTAAGCACTCGCGCAAGAGCAATGAAAGAGCGCATTCTCAGCACATCCGATCCCGCCGCCATCCGGCGCGCGGCGGACGTGATTCTTGGCGGCGGCATCGTCGCTTATCCCACCGACACGGTGTACGGGTTGGGGGCGAACGTCTTTCTGCCGGGGGCGCCGGAGAAGGTGGCGGCGGCCAAGCGGCGGCCGGAAGAGAAGCACATGCCGGCGCTCATTGGCGAGCGGTCGCAACTGGCTGAACTCGTCACAAGCATTTCGCCGGACGCGGAGCGGCTGATGGCGGCCTTCTGGCCCGGCGCGCTCACGATCGTCCTGCCCAAGCGGCCGCGACTCTCGCCGCTGCTCGGCGATACCACGCTGGGCGCGCGCCAGCCGGACCATGCGGCCAGCCGCGCCTTGCTGGCGGCGGCCGGCGTGCCCATCACCGGCACCAGCGCCAACCGCAGCGGCCAGCCGTCCGCCACCACGGCGCAAGAAGTGTGGGAGCAATTGGGCGCGGCGGTAGACCTGATCCTGGACGGCGGCCCGGCGGCCGGCAGCGCGCCTTCCACCGTGATAGACTGCACAGTGCGGCCGGCGCGCATTCTGCGTGAAGGGGCGCTCACGCGGAGCGCGCTCGCCGCTGTTGTAGCAGACCTCGCGCCTTAGCCCAGAGCGCGGCCTCGTTGGCGAAGCTGAGCGTGCTCGTCACCCGCTCTTCCGGCACCCACAGCACGGCGTTCACCTCGGGACTGGCGTCGTTGGTCCTGCCGCCGGCGTACTCCATCAGGTAGAACTGGGCGGTTTTCGCTACCTGCCGGCCCCGGGCGCGGAAGACGTAGCGGATCGCGCCCACGCGCTCCACGATGCGGGCGTCCACGCCGGTTTCCTCCTTCACTTCCCGCAGCGCGGCGTCGGTGGCCGTTTCGCCGTGTTCCAGGTGGCCTTTGGGGAAGATCCAGCCGTCGTGGGCGCTGCTTTGCGTCACCAGCACGCCCAAACCGCCGTTCTCCTCGCGGTAGACGATGCCGCCGGCGGAAACCTCCCGGTGCAGGCGCCGCTTGCGGGCGCCCCGCGGGGGAGGCGGCCGGCGGGAGCGCGGCTGCTTGCGATCGCGATTCATGGCGCTTTGCAGATATTCGGTTCAGGAAACTATACTAAGACTATAGGCTCGAGCAGCCGCGCGAGCCGGCCCGCGAAAACTGCCCAAACGTGGTACGAGCATACCACGTTTCCCAGCCAGCATGGTGGAGTATGCGAAGATGAGTGTTGCCCTTGACGTGTTGACGGAAAAGCTGCCCCAGGCGCGCGTCGGCGCGCGCGCCGTGGCCCAGCTTTCCACCAAAGCCAAGAATACCGTGCTCCAGGCGGTGGCCGCCGCCCTGGAAGCGGAGGCCGAGTACCTGGTGGCGGAAAACGCCAAAGACGTTAACGCCGCCACTCAGAACGGGCTCGATCCCTATACGATCGACCGGCTGACGCTTACGCCAAAGGTCCTGGCCGGTATCGCCGGCGACGTGCGCAAGGTGGCTTTGCTGGAAGACCCGGTGGGCGCGGTGAGCGAGATGCGCACGGTGGAAAGCGGCATTACGGTGGGGCGCATCCGCGTGCCCTTTGGCGTGGTGGGCGCGATCTACGAGTCGCGGCCCAACGTGACGGCGGACATCGCCTGCCTCTGCTTCAAGTCCGGCAACGCCGTGGTGCTGCGCGGCGGTTCCGAGGCGATTCACTCCAACATCGCCCTGGCGCGGGTGATCCACGACGCCGGGGTGGAAGCCGGCGCGCCGCCCCACTGGGTGCAACTGATCGAGGATACCGACCGCGAACTGGTGCACCGCATGTTGCGGGCCAAAGGCGAGATCGACCTGGTGATTCCACGCGGCGGCGCCGGCCTGATCAACTTCGTGGTGGAAAACGCCACCGTGCCGGTGATCGAGACCGGGGCCGGCGTCTGCCATACCTACGTGGACGCCCTCGCCGACCTGGAAAAAGCCCAGCGCATCGTGGTGAACGCCAAGACACGGCGCTATTCGATCTGCAACGCCCTGGATACGCTGCTGGTGCACGCGGACGCCGCGCCGGATTTCCTGCCGGCCGTCTTTGCGGACATGGCGGCGGCCGGGGTGGAGATTCACGGCTGCCCGCGCACCCAGGCCATCCTGGGCGAGTCGCTCCACGTGCTGCCGGCCACGGACGACGACTGGGGCACGGAGTTCCTGGCGCTGACCATGGCGGTGAAGGTGGTGGACGACTTCGACGCCGCCATGGAACACCTGCATACCTACACGTCCGGCCACTCGGAAGCGATCGTGACCCAGGACTACACCACCGGACAACGCTTCATGCGCGAGGTGGACGCGGCCGCGGTCTACTGGAACGCTTCGACCCAGTTCACCGACGGCGCGCAGTTCGGTCTCGGCGCGGAGGTGGGCATCAGCACCCAGAAACTCCACGCCCGCGGCCCCATGGCCCTGCACGAGATGACCACCTACAAGTGGATCGTCTACGGCGACGGCGCGACGCGGCCCCTCTAATCCGCCCTCGGACCCGGCGGCTTAGGACCGCCCCTATTCACGTCCCCTTGACGTAGCGCGGGGGCTTGTCCCCCGCCTCCGGCGGCGCGACGCCCCCTCCGGTAGCGTAGGTTTGCAACCTGCGCGAGCGAGGGCATGACTGCCGTCTCGCGACTAGGGCAGGCACAAGGCCTGCCCCTACCGGTAAGCCGTAGCGCGGGGGCTTGTCCCCCGCCTCCGGCGGCGCGATGTCGTCTCCCGTAGCGCAACGCCCCTTCCGGTAGCGCAGACCGCTGTCTCTTCAATTCTTCAAAAGAGGATGATCCTCCAACCCGCCGTTCGCCTTGAGCCTGTCGAAAGGTGAACGGCGGGTCGGTTGCGGCGCGCTGTACTACCCGTTCATACTTCGACAGGCTCAGCACGAACGGGTAGTACAGTGCTCGTACGCTCTATGGCTCAACATTGGGGCTTGCCCCCCTCCGGTAGCGCAGGTTTGTAACCTGCGCGAGCGTGGGTATGACTGCCGTCTCGCGATTAGGGCAGGCACGAGGCCTGCCCCTACCGGTAAACCGTAGCGCGCGGGCCTGTCCGCGTGGGACTGATGCCGCGCCACCTTGGGGGAAGGCGTCTGCGCTGCGGAGATGTCGCCTATCAGCCAAACGAGACCGGCAATACTGCCCGGCCCTACGGCGCAGGCGTGTTCACCACGGAGGTGCCCGCCGGGGTTGGCGGGGCTTCCTGGCTTGGCGGCGGCGGGATGATTAGTTCTTGGCCGACTTGCAGGGGATAGGGGTCCTCGAGGTTGTTGGCGTTGGCGATGTCCAGATACGTCACGCCGGGAAACTGGCTCGCGATTCCGCTCAGGGTGTCCCCCGATTTCACCACGTACGTTGTCCCTTCAGCCGGCGGCGCCGTCGGCTCCACCACCGCGGTGGGGCTGGGCCGGATGATCATGATGGTTGGCGTGGGCGTGGGCGGCGTATCCGCGCCGTTTTCATCGCCCAGGAAGGGTATGCACGCGCCCAGCAGCGCGGCCGCCGCCAGACACAGCAGCAGCGCGTGGGCTCTCGAACCGCGACCTCGCTTCATGTACAGCCTCCCCGCTACCGAACGCGCCGCGTGACACACACGCATCTAATGTAGTACACCGTACGCCGCGCTGACAAGTGCCCCGCCGCGCGCCGCCGTACACTACCCGCCGCCTCATCCACCCGCGCGCCGGTCGAAGTCCAGGTGCACCTTGCTCTCAGTGGGCTTCTCCTGGCCCTGGTAGCGGCTGCCCAGGCCGGGGAAGCCGTAGGGGCGGTCTACCGGCGTCGTGAGCGTGAGAAAGGAAATCTGGCCGATGAACATGCCCGGGTAGAGCGGTATCGGCAGTTTGGCCACGTTGGAAAGCTCCAGCGTAATCGTGCCGCTGAAGCCGGGGTCGACGTAGCCCGCCGTCGAGTGGATGATCAGACCCAGGCGTCCCAGCGAACTCTTGCCCTCCAGCCGTCCCACCAGGTTGTCGGGCAGGCCCACCCGCTCCAGGGTCGTGCCCAGGGCAAACTCGCCCGGATGGAGCACGAACGGCTCATCTTCCGCCACCGCGATTTCCTGCGTCAGGTCCGGCTGCGGCGCGCGCACGTCGATGTGCGTGTAGCGGCTGTGCTCGAAGACGCGGAAGTGCCGGCCCAGACGCAGATCCACGCTGGAGGGCTGCACGTGCGCTGGATCGAACGGCTCGATGCGCAGGCGTCCGTCCGCGATGTACGCGGAAATCGTGCGGTCGCTCAAGACCGGCATGGATTCGCCTCTCCTCGATGACGGCAGGCGGGCGCCGCCAACAGCATAGACCGCTCTGCCCGCCGGTGTAGGGGCACGACATGTCGTGCCCCTACACCGGCGCGACAATTCACCCAAAGGCACTCCGGCGAACACGCTTCACTCTTACCCGGCGCCCTGGGTCTATTCTCCGTTAGTCGTGCCCCTACACCGGCGCGACAATTCACCCAGAAGCATTCTGGCGAACACGCTTCACTCTAGCGCGGCGCCCTGGGTTATTCTCCGTTAGCGTAGGGGCACGATATATCGTGCCCCTACGCCGCTGACATGCGTCGCTCCTGGCAAGGCCGGACTGAAAAAAATCGTAAGGCTCCAATGCCAGTATAGTGCAGTCGCGCCGGGCGCGCTGGCGCGCGGCCAGGAATGCCAGCCCCCAGGGTTTCGTGCTATCCTACCGTGTAAGCGCATCCCAATTTCACCCCGTCTGTCGGAAATGAGGAAAGGAAACGACGGTATGCAAGTCAAGTCGAAGCTGGCGTTGCTGGGCGGCCCCAAGTCGGTGCGGAGCGCGCCCGGCGACATCTTCAACTGGCCCATCGTCACGCCCGAGCACGAAGAAGCCGTGCTGGAAGTGCTGCGCCGGGGCGGCATGTCCGGCACGGACGTGACCCGGCAGTTCGAGAAAGAGTACGCCGATTGGGTCGGCACGACCTACGCCTTGGGCGCGAACACGGGCACCGAGGCCCTGCGCGCCGCCATGTACGGCTGCGGCGTGGGCGTGGGCGACGAAATCATCTCTCCCAGCGTGACCTATTGGGCCTCCTGCCTGCCGGCCTTGTCTTTGGGCGCGACCGTCGTCTTTGCCGACATCGACCCGGATACGCTCTGCATCGATCCCAACGACATCGAGCACCGCATCACCGAGCGCACCAAGGCCATCGTGCCCGTGCACTACTGCGGCCATCCCGCCGACATGGACCCCATCCTGGAGATCGCCGCCAGGCACAACGTCAAGGTGATCGAGGACGTTTCCCACGCCCACGGCGGGCGCTACAAGGGCCGCACGGTGGGCGCGATTGGCGACGTGGGCGCAATGTCGCTCATGAGCGGCAAGTCCTTCGCCACCGGCGAGGCGGGTATCCTGACCACCAACGACCGCGAAATCTACGACCGCGCCATCGCCTTTGGACACTACGACATGTATTCCGCGGAAAACATCGAGACCGAGTACCTCAAGCCCTGGGCGGGACTGCCCCTGGGCGGCTACAAGTTCCGCGTGAACCAGTTGAGTTCCGCCATGGGACGAGTGACGCTGAAGTACTACGACGGCTACGTGGCGGAAATCCAGCAGGCCATGAACTACTTCTGGGATCTGCTGGAAGGCGCGCCGGGCATCGCGGCGCATCGACCGGCCAAAGACTCCGGCAGCACCATGGGCGGCTGGTACGCGGCGCGCGGCCTGTATCGACCGGAGGAAGTCGGCGGTCTCTCGATTTCGCGCTTTGCCCAGGCCGTTTCCGCCGAGGGCGCGCGCTGCGGGCCGGGCACCAATAATCCCCTGCACCTGCACCCGCTCTTCCACGAGGCCGACGTCTACGGCCACGGCAAGCCGACCGTGATCGCCAATAGCAACCGGGACGTGCGCCAGCCGCGCGGCAGCCTGCCGGCCAGCGAGAGCATCGGCGGCCGGGCGTTCAGCATCCCGTGGTTCAAGAAGTTCCGGCCGCAGATTATCGAAGAGTACGCCGCCGCTTATCGCAAGGCCGCCGAGAACTACGCGGAATTGCTGGAAGACGACGTGGGCAACCAGGGCGAAATCGGCAGTTGGCGGTTCTATTCCCCGGCGTAGGCGCCGCGATTTTCACTGCCGCCGGGCGAAGAAACTCCCTCTCCCCGGGGAGAGGGCCGGGCTGCGTGACTCCCTCTCCCTGGGGAGAGGGCCGGGGTGAGGGGGACAATGCTGCCGCTTTAGCTTCCGACTCAGGCAAGTATGGCGAATCCGCGCTGCTAATGCGCTTGGCCTGTCTGCAACAAGGTGTAGGGGCACGACATGTCGTGCCCCTACACCTTGTGACAAGCCGAGCAGAGGCTCACATTCGTTACTCTCCACTCCCAAATGCGACAGCATTGGGGTAACAAGGAACGCGCGTCTGGCAGCGCGCCTAGAGGTCTTTACGCCCGAAGACTCCCATGCCCAACAGCACGGCCGCGGCGATGTACAGGAGCACCCAGGCGAGCATGAACACCGAGGGTTGGCTGAAGCCCTCGAACGGGCCGCCGGCCAGTCCGGCGAACTCCTGCACGCCCAGCCGTTGCGCGGCCATGCGCCACAGCGCGTCCGAGGGCAGCAGCAGGCTGGAGATGATGCCGATGTTCTGCATCACCTGGTTCTGCAGCAGCACGCCCAGTTGTTCCACCATGCCGCCCACCAGCGCCAGGCCGTAGAGCATGATGACGGTCACGCCCGCGGTGAGCGTGGAGAGCATGGTGCTGGCGCACACGGTGACGCAGGTAAGCAACACCCCCAGCAGTCCCAGCAGCAGCGCCGACTGCCAACTGGACCACGAGAAGAATCCGGCAAAGAGCCAGGTGAGCGCCAGCAAAGCCAGGGTGGTGCCGACGGCGAATGCGGCGGACATCGCGCCCAGGCCGCAGCACTTGCCCGCCAGCACCTGCCAGCGCGCCAGCGGCTTGGGGATGATGGCGTGCAGCGTGTTCTGCTCAACCTCGGTGGCGATGGCGCCGGCCGAGGTGAAGATCGCCACCAGCGCGGTCAACATGCCGGCCACGTTGAGCGCCGAGGCGAGCAGTTGGCCGGATACGGCGTCGCGGAAGACCCGCGGATTGATGAAGTTCTCCGGCGCCGACAGGTCGCGCATCACGAAGTACATGCCCAGGCCGTAGAGCGTGAGGAACGCGGCGGCGAGCAGCAAGCCGCCCAGCACCGCTTTCTTGCGCGCGCCTTCCTGCAACGTGAGCTTGGCTATGACGAATATGGGCAGCATCGGTTTCCCCTCACCCCGGCCCTCTCCCGCGGGAGAGGGAGCTTAATCTGCGAGCTATCGTGGGCCGTGAAGTTTGGCTGTGACGAATGTGGGCAGCATCGGTTTCCCCTCACCCCGGCCCTCTCCCGCGGGAGAGGGAGTTCAATCTGCGAGCTATCGTGGGCCGTGAAGTTTGGCTATGACGAAAATGGGCAGCATGGGAATCCCCTCACCCCGGCCCTCTCCCACGGGAGAGGGTGACAGGGGTATGTAAGTGTCATTCCGAGCGGAGAGAGGAATCTAGAGCACAGCCCTTCAAAGCCAGCATCTCTAGATTCCTCTCTCCGCTGCGCTCCGTTCGGAATGACACGTGAAGTCGATTATAGAATACAAACCCCTGTCTCCCCAGGAGAGGGATATCCTATTGTCTGCAATCATGCGCCGGTGTCGTCTACGGTGCGCACGAAGAGGTCTTCCAGGCTTTCGTGGCGCAGCGCGACGTGGTGCACGGCGGCTCCGCCGGCGGCCAGGAGCGACACTACCTCCGGCACTTCGGCAGGGTCGGACAGCGCCAAGGTCAGCCGCTCGTCCTCGTGTTCGGCAAGCGACCACCGCGCTTTCACGCGCTCCAGGAGCGCTTCGCCGACGCCCCGGGCGCGCACGTCCAGCAGGCGGCGCGCGGCCAGCAGGTCGTCCAGTGTGCCCTCGCGCACCACCTCGCCTCGCTCGATGATCGCCACCCGGTCGCACACCGCCTCCACCTCGGAGAGCAGGTGCGAATTGAGAAAGACCGTCTTCTTTTCAGCCTTGAGCTGGCGGATGATGTCCCGCACCAGGCGGCGGCCGATGGGATCCAGGGCGCTGGTGGGTTCGTCCAGGAAGATCAACTCCGGATCGTGCAGCACGGCCTGCGCGATGCCGATGCGCTGCAACATGCCTTTGGAAAAGGTGCGCAGTTGCTGACCGGCGGCGCGTTCGAGATTGACAAGCGCGAGTGCGTCGCCGATGCGCCGGGCGCGCCGCTGGGCGTTCATGCCGTAGAGTTGGCCGTGAAAATCCAGGAACTCGCGGGCGGTGAACCACTCGTGGAAGCGGAACTGCTCCGGCAAGAAACCGATCCTGGCCTTGACGCGGCGCTCGCCCAATGGCGCGCCCAGCAGCGTGCCGCCGCCGCTGGTGGGGAAGACCAGGCCCAGCAGCATCTTGACGCAGGTGCTCTTGCCCGCGCCGTTCGGGCCCAGGAAGCCGAAGACCTCGCCGGTGGGCACGGCTAGATCCAGGCTCGCCACGGCCGGCGCGCCGCCGTAGACCTTGCGCAATTGGTGGGTTGTAACCGCGAGTTCAGCCATGGAATGCGTGACGATTCTGCCTTGCGTGTGAGGACTATGTGTTATATGTGACGACTATGCCTTGCGCAATACGATCTTGCCCAAAATTACCATTGAATTCCCTACGTCTTAGTCACCTACGCCGTCAAGCGGGCAGACCCTTCTCTCGCTGGCTGACAAGGGTATTCACACTACATCCGACTTCACGTGTCATTCCGAGCGGAGCGAGGAATCTAGGAATGAGGATCTTGCAAGGCAACGCCCTAGATTCCTCTCTCCGCTGCGCTTCGTTCGGAATGACATTCAAATGCCCCCTTCTCCCTGGGGAGACCTTTGCATAACTCTGTCATTCCGGCGAAAGCCGGAATCCAGACCGCATTTACAACTAAAAATAGCCTGTTTTCAATCCTTTGCACCCCCATCCCAACCTTCCCCCTCGATGGGGAAGGGGTTATGCAAAGGTCTCCTGGGGGTGAGGGGAAGCCTCATCGCCGTAGGTCTGCCGCGCGAAGAGGGCCTGGGCGTTCTTGTAGAGAATCCGCTCTTTTTCCGCCGGCGCTATGTCCGCCGCGTACACTTTGGCCAACTGCGAGGTGAAAGAGCGGCCGGTGCCGTCGCTGCCTTGCACGATGTGCTCCGCGCCGACGTATTTCACCAGCATCTCCGTGTAGCCGTTGGTCGCCTCGCAGCCGCCGATGTCCAGATACACGTTCGGCAGGCCGCCCGCCAGCTTGACCGTGTATTCCACGTCGCCGCTGGCGTGCCCCCAGAAGAAGGGCACGTTGGGATGCCGTAGGGCGGCGGCGCGCATGTCCCACGGATCGGTCTCGCCGGGGAGGTTGCCGGTCACCTCCAGCCACGTGTGTTGGAGCACCGGCAGCCGGCGGTCGGCGCAGACCGCGAAGATGCCGTCCGCGCGCGGGTCGTTGGCCTTGACCGCCGTCCAGAGCTTGACCCCCTGCGGGCCGCGATGTTCCTCAACCCGCCGTTCCAACTCATCCACCGCAAATTGGCCGTGGGCGGGATTGAGGTACCACATGGGAATGACGCGCTCCGGGTGGGCGGCGGCCACCGCCGCCGTGCGGTTGTTGCAGCGTGAGACGAACCGCCGCGACGGAAAGTTGGGCGAACTGCTGCCCTCCAGATTGATGCTGTTCAGGCAGAGTATCATGTCCAGTTGCGCCGCCTGGCGCAGCGCGCGGGCGAGCATCGCTTCCGAGCGGATGTGCACGTGGACGTCGATGATCATCGGGTCTCTCTCCGCGCGGCCCGGCCGGATGCCACTAGTGTGTTGCGCGCGACCGTCACTATGCCGCGCGCGACTGTCACTATGTCGCGCACGGCTGTCATTCCGAGCGCAGCGAGGAATCCAGGTTTCTCGCCCGGCAACAACGTGGCCTACCGGTAACTGGCCGAGACTCTTCACTCCGTTCAGAGTGACAAGCAAGAGGCCCGGCACAGCGCCTGCGTAGCCGGGCTCGTTCTCTCATTCTATACTATGCCGTGACGCAAGCATGAGAAACGCCTAAGGACTTTCGTGTGGAATTGCTCTTCGGTTTCCATCCCGTACGGGAGGCGTTGCGCGCCGGGCGCGTGCCGGAGGCCCTGTGGGTCGCGGCGGGCGCGAAAGGCATGGGTGAAATCGTCCGGCTGGCGCGGGCGGGCGGAACGACGGCGCAAACGGTCACGCGGCAGGAGTTGGGCGCGCTCTGCCGCAGCGGCCGCCACCAGAACGTCGCCGCGCGCTTTCCCGAGCGCGCGCTGCGCCCGCTGGACTATCCCCTGTCGCTGGCGGAGCGGCGGGGGCAACTCCCATTCCTGTTGGCGCTGGACCACCTGCAAGACCCGCAGAATCTCGGCGCGCTGCTGCGCACGGCGGAAGCCGTGGGCGTGCACGGCGTGGCGCTGCCCAAAGACCGCAGCGCGGGCGTGACCGCCGCCGTCGCCCGGGCGTCCAGCGGCGCGGTGGAGCATCTGGCGCTCTGCGGCGTGACGAACCTGGCGCGCACCCTTGCCTGGTACAAGGAACGCGGCGTGTGGGTGGTGGGCCTCGACCCGGAGGGCGAGACGCCCTATGACGCGCCGGACTACGATTGGCCGCTGGCGGTGGTGGTGGGCAGCGAGGAGAAGGGCCTGCGGCCGGTGGTGCGGCGGGCGTGCGACTACCGCGTGCGCATCCCCATGGCCGGCAAGGTGGCCTCCCTCAACGCCGCCGTGGCCGGTTCGCTGCTGCTCTTCCACGTCCGCCGCGCGCGGGACGCCCGCCTGAAAGACGGCGAACCGCCTGCGGAGTAAGCGCCGCGCGCCCTAGTCCGGCGCCGGGAAGGCGGCGCAGAGGTCGAGCACGTCCTGCCGCACCCGTTGCAGGGCGGCCTTGTCCTTGCGGTTGCGCACGGCCTCGGCGATGCCGGCGCCGATGCGTCGCATCTCCGGCGCGCCCATGCCCCGCGTAGTGACCGCCGGCGAGCCAACGCGAATGCCGCTGGTGACGAACGGCGAGCGGGTCTCCCGGGGCACCGTGTTCTTGTTCACGGTGATGTTCGCCTTGGCCAGCGCCGCTTCCACCACCTTGCCGGAAGGCCCTTCCTTGCCGAAGTCCACCAGCATCAGGTGGTTATCCGTGCCGCCGGAGACCACGCGCAGGCCGTGCTCCATCAGGGTCTCCGCCAGCGCGTGGGCGTTGTGCACCACCGCCTGGCTATAGGCCCTGAAATCCGGCGTCATCGCCTCCGCGAACGCCACCGCCTTGCCGGCCATGATGTGCATGAACGGGCCGCCCTGGAGGCCGGGAAAGACGGCGCCGTCCACCTGCTTGGCGAATTCTTCCTTGCACAGGATCAGCCCGCCGCGCGGCCCGCGCAGGGTCTTGTGGGTGGATGAGGTCACGAAGTGCGCGTGGGGCACGGGGCTGGGATGCAGGCCCGCGGCCACCAGTCCCGCGATGTGCGCCATGTCCACCAGGAAGAGCGCGTCCACGGCGTCGGCAATCCGGCGCAAGCGGGCGAAGTCGATGGTGCGCGCGTAGGCCGTGGCGCCGCCGACGATCAGGCGCGGCTTGCACTCGTGGGCGATGCGCTCCACCTCGTCGTAGTCGATGCGTTCCGTATCCAGATTCACGCCGTAGGGCACGAAGTTGTAGACGAGGCCGGAAAAATTCTTGGGGTGTCCGTGGGTCAGGTGCCCGCCCTGGGCCAGCGACATGCCCATCACCGTCGCGCCCGGCTGGAGCATGGCCAGGTAGACCGCCGCGTTGGGGTTGGAGCCGGAATAGGGCTGCACGTTGGCGTGTTCCGCGCCGAAAAGCGCCTTGGCCCGGTCGATTGCCAGTTGCTCGATCTCATCCACGTATTCGCAGCCGCCGTAGTAGCGCCGCCCCGGGTAGCCCTCGGCGTATTTGTTGGTGAGAATCGAGCCGCACGCCGCGCGCACCGCCGCGCTGGTGTAGTTTTCGGATGCGATCAACTCCAGGTGGTCTTCCTGCCGCTGATGTTCCTTGCGAATCCAGCCGTAGACCGCCGGGTCTTGCCGGGCGATAGATTCGAGTCCGGTCGGCACGTCGTCCGCGTTGTCCGAGACCAGGTCGGCCACCTCTCCACGTCCTTTCTGACGCCGTTCGCGCCGCGCGCCGGCGCGCCAAAAGTACCCGCATGATTCCTTACCTGCCGGTAGGCCGCGCCCCCGCGGCCGGGCGCGCCTGATGTCTAAATGGTAGCACAGGGACGCCGCCCGTATCGAACGCGCGGGAGCGGCCGGCCATTGGCGCCGTCCGGTGTAGGGGCACGACATGTCGTGCCCCTACACCGGACGGTCGCCCCCTGGGAGAGGGAGCCTGAGCGCGCTTCCGGCAATTGGCCGCAAGGCCATGCGACCCGCCGGTACTTGCGGTATAGTGGGGTGAAGGGCGCGGGACGCGGCGACACCTGGCACGGGACACGGACGCACCTGGCACAAGGGGCGGCCACACCAGGCGCGAGAGGCGGCTGCGCGTGGCGCGACACGCGGCCACACCTGGCACGAAAGGCGGGCGACGGATGCAGGAAACCGATCGTCAAGCGGAGCGCGGCAACGTTCAGGTCCAACTGGAGCGGCCGTTCATCATCGTGCTTGCCGCCGGCATCCTGGTGCTGGCGCTCATCTCCGGCATCAACGTGCTCTATTCGTTCCTCTATGCCATGCTGGGGCTCATTGCCATCAGCTATTTCTGGACCACCCGCAACATCCGCAATCTCTCGGTGGAACGGCATCTGCTCTCCAAGTGGGCGACGCTGGGCGATGAGATCGTGGAGAACTTTCGGGTGAGCAACGCCGGCGCGCTGCCGGTGCTGTGGGTGGAAGTGAACGACCACTCGGACGTGCCCGGCTACCAGGCCGGCATGGTCACCGGGCTGGGGCCGCGGGAGCACCGCGAATGGAAGTCGCGGGCCGTGTGCAGCCGGCGCGGCCTCTATCGCCTGGGCCCCTTGCGCGTCTACACCGGCGACCCGTTCGGCATCTTCCGCGCCACCAAGGAACTGCCCGACCAAGCCACTTTTCTGGTCTACCCGCCCATCACGGAAGTGCCGGGGCTGGCCCTGCCCACCGGCCGCCAGAGCGGCGAATCGCGCTCCTCGCGGCGGGCCTTGCACCTGACAACCGACGCGGCCAGCGTGCGCGAGTTCGTGCCCGGCGACGCGCTGCACATCATCCACTGGCCCACCACCGCCCGGCGCGGCCGCTTGCAAACCAAAGAGTTCGACATGGAGCCCGGCGGCAGCACCTGGATCTTGCTGGACCTGGACCAGGCCGCCCAGGCCGGCGCCGAGGAAGAGTCCACGGAGGAATACGGCGTCAAGCTGGCGGCGGCGTTGGTCTACCGCCTGATCCGCGAGCAGAAGTCGATCGGGCTGATCACCTATGGCGAGGAGCGCCGCCTCTTGCGCGCCAATCGCGGCAGCCAGCACATGTGGCGCATCATGGAGATACTGGCGGTGGTGCGCGCCCAAGGCGCGGCGCGCCTGGGCGACGTGCTGTCCGAGGTCGCGCCGCAGATTCGCGGCAGCATGAGCCTGATCGTAATCACGCCGAACACCGACCCGGCCTGGGCGCCGATCCTGGTCAACGTCTCGCGCCGGGGCATCCGGCCCACGGTGCTTCACCTGGCGCCGCAGACGTTTGGGGCCGACCGCAACAGCGCGCCCTTGCAGCAGGCGCTGGGCGCAGCCGGCATCTCCTACATCGAAATCGAGCGCGGCCAGGAGTTCCGCACCATCATCCTGGAGAAGGGCGATGAAGACGTCCGGCGGCGCGCGCAGACCGTGGAGACCACGGCAACGAGCCGCATCCATGAAATAGGCGTGGGCTAGAGCCATGGCGAACTCGATCTACACCGATGCCGCCGCTGAGGACCAGCCGAATTTGCTGGAAACGCTGCTCCGGCACTGGGTCACCCTGCTTCTGCTGGCCGCGATGACGCTGGTAAGCTCGTGGGCAATCCATCAATCGGGCTGGGCCACCGGCACCGACGCCATCTTTTCCACGTCGATGCTCGGCCTGGCCGTGGGCTTTCTGGCGGCGCACACCCGTTGGGGCACGCGCAAGGGCTGGCTGCTTGGGGCCGCCATCGGCATCGTCTACTGCTTCCTGCTGGTGAGCGAAGCCCTGCCGCCGGTAGACCGCATCTTCCAGGACGCCCTGGCGCTGATCCTGAATACGCTCACCTGGATTCTGGGCGCCGTGGCCGGCCTGCTCGGCGGCAGCGGTCTGCCGCAGCCGATACCGCCGGCCGACGCGATCGCGACCTTCGTCACGAACGCCAGCGACTTTGGCGTCCGCTTGGGCGATTGGACCCGCGCCGGCCTGCGCGGCACCTACTCCGAAGACAACGGCGTGTTCGTCTTCTGGATCACGCTGGTGGGCTGGGCCATCGGCTACGTGGCCACGTGGGGCTTCTTCCGCCACAACGACGTGCTCATCGCCGCGCTGGTGCCCGGCGTAGCCATGGTGATCAACCTGGCCTACTCCGGCCAGGGGCGCTGGCCGTTCGTGCTCTTCCTGGCCGCCACGCTCCTGCTGATGGTGCGCCTCAATCTGCACGCGCTGCACAAGCGCTGGGAATCGCGCAAGCTGGACTACGCCACCGAGGTGGGCCTGGACGTGTTGATTGCCAGTGTGCTCCTGACTACGGCGCTCACGTTCACGGCAACCATGGCGCCCCGGGTGGGCAGCAATCCGATTTCGGAGACGTTCTGGACCGTCTTCGGCGGCGAGTGGGCCGAAATCGACAACACCACGAAGCGACTCTTCTCCGGCATCCAGAATCCCAGCGGCGTGGGCCTGATTCTCGGCTCCGACAACCGCCTCTTCAGCGGGCCCCGGCGCTTCAGCCAACCGTACCGCATGTACGTGACGACCGACGAGCGCAACTTCAACGGCTACTGGCGCGGGGCCACCTTCGACGCCTATACCGGCTACACCTGGTACAACACCAGCGGCACGCTGCTGGACCGCCGCGCCGACGAGGAGCCGATTCCGCCGCCGCCGGTGAGCTACCGCCGTCCGGCCACGTTCACCTTCCGCATCGTGGACAGCCCCAGCGACATCGTGTTCGCGCCGGACTTCCCCACCAGCATCAGCATCCCCTACCGCGTGCAGGTGGCGTCCGCGGACGCGCCGCTGGACTACGACCTCTTGCGCGCCCGGCGCGTGGCGGTGCCGGATCTGGAATACACGCTGGAGAGCCTGGTCACCACTGCTACCGAGGACCAACTGCTGAACGCCCAGGGCGACGTGCCCGCGGAAATCCGGCGCTACCTGCAAGCGCCCAAGCTGCCGCAGCGCGTGGTGGACCTGACGAAGACCGTGGTGCGGGGCAAAGAGACGCAGTATGAGAAGACGTTGGCGATCGAACTCTTCCTGCGGCGCATCCCCTACTCGATTTCCATCCCGCCGCCGCCCGCCGACAAAGACGCGGTGGACTACTTCCTCTTCGAGGCCAAGCGCGGCTACGCGGACTACTACGCCAGCACCATGGTGGTGATGCTGCGCACGGTGGGCGTGCCGGCGCGCCTGGCCGTGGGTTTTGCCACGGGCCGCTACGACGTGGCGCAGCGCCGCTTCGTGGTGACCGAGAAGCAGGCGCACACCTGGCCGGAGGTCTACTTTGCGGGCCTGGGCTGGATTCCGTTCGAGCCCAGTCCCAACCAGACGCCCATCGACCGGGGCATTCTGGCCGCCGAGATCAGCGGCTCGTCCAACCCGGAACTCGATGAGTTCTACGATGAGCTTGGCGAGGACGAACTCCTGTCCGCCGGCGTTGCGGGCGTTGTGGGCGGCACGGTGCCGGGCACGAACATCCTCGGCGTGGACGTGCCGGAGATACCCGACCTGCGCCCGCTGCTGGCGGTGCTGCTCGTGATTGGCGTCGGCTGGTTCGCGTATAATTTCATCCAGGAGAAGCGCATGACCCCGCATCAGATGGTGCGGCACGTCTACCGCAAGCTGGTGCGCGCCGGCCGGATCGCCGGCGTGCCGGCCACCACGGCCATTACGCCGGACGAGTACGCCGACCGCCTGCTGCACGGCCTGCGCACGGCCGGCGACGCGCGCTTTCCCACTATCGCGGTGCAGGCGATCTGCGCCACCTACGCGGAATCGCTCTATAGCGCGGAAGGGATTTCGCCCCAGCAGAAGGACGCGGTGCTGAAGGCGTGGGGCCGGGTGCGCTGGCGGCTCTACCGCCGGGGCGCGCGCCTGGGCGGCCGGCGGCTCATCCCCTTCCTGCGCCGCAAAAGCCCCGCCCGCGCACAACCGGAGTGAATGCGCAACGTGGATCAACAGTACCGTCGCTGGATGAACCATACCGTTGCCGGATGAATACGAGAGGCAACACGACGGACAACATGGCAGGCAACGCGGCAGACAGCGCGGCACGGCGCCGGCTCTTGTCCCCTCTCCCTGAGGGAGAGGGTTAGGGTGAGGGTTAGACTGAGGGCGGAGCGGGCAGAAAAGTGCTCCGCCGGCTCAAGCGGATTCCGCCAAGACACGAAAGGATTGCGGCATTGGGACTGAGTGAGATACGCGACATAGCGGTCATCGTACTGGCGATCATCTCCCTGCTCATGGGCTTTTCGCTCCTCATGCTGGTCCTGGCGGTGCTGCGCCTCACCGGCACGCTCCAGCAGGAGATTCAGCCGCTGCTGCGCTCGCTGGTCGAGACGAGCAATACGGTGAAGGGCACCACGCAGTTCGTCAGCGAGGCCGTGGTGCGCCCCACCGCCAAGGCCGCGGGCAAGACCGTTGGCGTCATCCGCTTCGCCCGCGCGCTGGCCGGCACGGTGGCGCGCATACAGAAACGCTAGCCGCGCGCACCCAGCCAACAATGTAGCGCGGGGGCTTGTCCCCCGCCGGGTGGAACAAACGGCAACCAACAACGTAGCGTGGGGGCTAGTGCCGCGCCTCTCAGGTCGGGCAGGCACAAGGCCTGCCCCTACCGGTTAACTGTAGCGCGGGGGCTAGTCTCCCGCCGATTGGCGCAACTGACGTTACTAACGTAGCGCGGGGGCTCGTCCCCCGCCGACCGGTGCAGCTGACATTGAAAACGTAGCGCGGGGGCTAGTCCCCCGCCGACCGGTGCACACACCGTCCATCATCGACGACCGCACGCTTACCGCAAAGGAGAATACGCGCATGTTAGGGTTCACCGTCGGCTTTGCCGTAGGGATGTCGCTGGGCATGTTGCTGGGCGGCCTGCTCGCCCCCAGCAGCGGCGAGGCGTTCCGGGAGAACATTCGCCGCCAGATCGAGGTTGCCAAGCAGGAGGCGGAACAAGCGGCCCAGGCCACCGAAGAGGAGTTGCTGGCCCGCTACGAGGAAGCAAAGCAGTGAGGCTGCCATGACCCTGGCCCACTGGCGCGACATTGCGCTGCTCATTCTCATCCTGGAGGCGCTGCTGGGCAGCGTGCTCATCCTGGTGCTGACGCTGCTGCTGGCGAGCGTGGTGCGCCGGGCGAACGCCGGGCTCCGCGACGCGCTGCGCGCGGGGCAAGCCCACGCCGCGGTCATCGCGGCGCAGACCGACGCCATTTCCCGCCGGCGCGTGGTGCAACCCACCGCCCGCGTCCACGCCGCCCTGGCCGGCGCCCGCGCCTTTGGCCGCAGCCTGGCGCGCAACACCCCGTTTACTTCCCGTTGAACGCCCCCCAGCGTCAGCTTCCCCCCACCACCGCTTCGCTTCCCACTCCCGGAGGACAGCAGACTAGCTAATACGCTCCGGTTCCCTCTCCTCGACTTACAAGGGCGAAAATCTGTCATTCCGAGCGGAGCGCAGCGGAGAGAGGAATCTAGGGCGCTGTCCCGAACGATTAGCACTCTAGATTCCTCGCTCCGCTCGGAATGACAGTCCACGTGGCATACAAATGACACGTGAAGTCGGATATTGAATGCATACCCCTGTCAGCCTCTCTTGGGGGAAAGGTTTAGGGTGAGGGGCTAGCATGCCGCAGGGAGGCTGGCGCCCCCTTTACCCAGGCAGAATCTGAGGAAACTTCATCGCTGCCGACCGGGATCCCGGCTCACACAACCAACCAAAGCCAGCGCAGGAAAACCTTACGAGAGTTTATTGTAGGCGTCCAGCGCCGCCACCTTGTAGCACTCGGCCAGGGTGGGGTAGTTGAAGACGTTATCCACGAAGAAATCCAGCGTGCCGCCCAGGGCCATGGCGGTCTGGCCGATGTGCACCAATTCCGACGCGCCGGTGCCCAGCAGGTGCACGCCCAGGATAGTGCGTTCGTCGGCGTGTATGAGGAGTTTCACCAGGCCGTTCGAATCGCCGATGATCTGGCCGCGCGCGATTTCGCGGTAGCGGGCCACGCCGATTTCGTAGGGAACTCCGTCCTCGCTCAGTTCCTTCTCCGTGCGCCCCACCATGGACGTTTCGGGAATGGTGTAGATGCCGTAGGGGAAGAGGCGGGAATTGAACGAGCCGCCGGCGCCAAAGGCGTGGCGCGCGGCCAGCCGCCCTTGTTCCATCGAGGACGCCGCCAGCGCCGGAAAGCCGATCACGTCGCCGCAGGCGTAGATGTGGGGCACGCCGGTCTGGAAGCGCTCGTTCACCCGCAGCCGCCCGCGCTTGTCGGCTTCCAGTCCCGCCGCGGCCAGGTTGAGCGTATCGGTGTTGCCCTGGCGTCCGCCGGCGTAGAGCAGGTGGTCCGCCATGATCGTCTTGCGGCTGCGGGTGCGGGCCACGATGCGGTGCCCTTCGTCGCTCACCTCGGCCACCTCCTCGCGGAAGCGAAACGTGATGCCCGCCTCGCGCATGTGGTAGGAGAGCGCCTCGCGGATCTCTTCATCTATGAACTCCAGCATCTCGTCCCGCTGCTCGATGAGCGTGACGTCTATGCCCAGGGCGGCGAAGATGCAGGCGTATTCCACGCCAATCACGCCGGCGCCGACGATCGCCAGGCGCTTGGGCAATTCCTGGAGCATGTAGACGCCGTCGGTATCGATGATGGTCTTGCCGTTGAACGGCACCATGGCCGTGCGCGCGGGACGGCTGCCGGTGGCGATGATGACGTATTCCGCTTCGATCTCTTCCACCCGCCCCCCTTCCAGCGTGACCGCCACCTGGTGGGGACTGATGAACTCGGCGCTGCCATACATGGGCGCGACGCCGTTGCGGGAAAGCTGCACCTCCAGCACGTCGGTCTCATTCTTGATCACGTGCTCGCAGCGCAACATCAGGTCGCTGATGGTAATGTCCTCTTTAACCGAGTAGGTAATGCCGTAGATGTTGCGCTCGAAGAAGCCGGTGAGGTAGAGCACGGCCTGGCGCAAGGTCTTGCTGGGAATCGAGCCGGCATTGACCAGATTGCCGCCCACGAAGCGGCGGCCCTCGATTGCTACCACCGACTTGCCCAGCTTGGCCGCCTGGATGGCGGCGCGATGCCCGGCCGGCCCGGTGCCGATGACTGCCAGGTCTACTTTTTGCATAAGCGTCAACTCTCAGTGCGCGCGCTAGTCTCCGCCGCGCCCCGCTGCGCGGGGCCACTCCCAGTATACTCTCTTTGACGTGAGGCGCGTCCGCCTTCGCGCCGCCGGCGGCAGGTTTAACCGTTTGCCAGAGAAGCGGCGGGCTATCAACCCGGCGCCGCCGCGGGCCAGACCCCGCACGCGACCTGTGCACACTTCCGTCATTCCGAACGGAGCGCAGCGGAGAGTCGCTAAGAGCGCGGAATCTAAGGCGCTGCCCTGCACCATCATCCCTTCTAGATTCCTCGCTCCGCTCGGAATGACACTTTCATACGCTTGTCAGCCCTCGATGTGCAAGGGGTTTTGCAAAGTCCCCTACGGGCTGAAACGAAACGGCGGATACCGGTCGGTGGTGAGCATGAAGGCGTAGCAATAGACCCGCAAGCCCCAGCGCAGCGACCCTTCGACGAAGGTGAAGAGCCGCTTCGGATACCGTCCCACGGCCATGATCGCGAACCAGGCGATGACGGTCGCAAGCATTGCCGCGATGCCGAGAACGGTCAGCACGGCCAGGTGCGGCAGCGCCAACAGCCACTTGACCAGGGGCAGAAACCGCCGCAGTTCGCCCGCGGCGTCCGGGTACTCGATCCGGAGGCGCACGGCCTGCTCTTCGTCCAGCGAGGGATACTCGTCGCGCAACAGCAGCAGGTAGACGAGCACCCTGGCGCTGAACCGATAGAGTTCCAGGTACGAATCGAAGCACCACAGCGGGTACTTCCGGCGGAAGACGATCATCAGCAGCGGCGCCAGCCACAACATGCCCACGAACGGCAGCATGGCTTTCACCACGTCCGCCGACGGGTCCAGCGTGTTCCAGAGGTCGCCGGTAATCAACTGCATGATTAGCAGCACCGGAATCACCAGCAACGGCCGCAACAACACCGTAAGCCGGTTGCTGGAGGCGCTGTACTCTATCGAAAACCGTACCGGATACGGCGTCTCTGCTGGCGCGGCCCGCGCGTTGTCAACGTCTTTCAACGCCTCGGTCATTTGCAAGTGCCACTTCTCCCGCACGCCGCCGCGGCCCCCGAACAACCCCAAGCCGCCGCTCCGGTTCCCCCAAAATCCGGCGGCGGGGCGGTTTCCCTTTCGTACTGAGCACACCGGAAAACACTGACCGCTACAGAACGGGAGTTTTATGACCAAGCCTGACCAGCAGCGACCTTGCTCTCTCGTTAGCTGTCCGGCTCTATCAGCGCGAACAGTCGTTCACCGCCTCTGTTCACAAAGACCACTTCATCTTTGGGCACAATTGCGGTAACCCATGCTCCCACTTGATAGTGCCAGATGGGACTTCCCGTGACAGCATCCAAGCCATAGACATAACCGTCACCGGAAGCCACGTATAAGACTCCATCCGAAAGCGCAGGGGGAAATCGGATTTCATCTCCTGTTTGAAATTGCCAACGCGGTTCTCCGCTAGCCGCATCGAGAGCGTAGACAATGTCGTAGTCTGATCCTACATAGACCAGGCCGTACCCAACGACTGGTCGGGTCAGCGACCCGCGTGATGCTACAGAACTCAGAAGTGGAGAGGAAAGACCGCGCGCGTATCCACTTCCGGCATCAGCAATGCGCAAGTGATCTGGCAATTGGATCTTCCAGAGCAATGCGCCAGTTTCCGCATCGAGGGCCGTGACGAGACCTGGGTATGCATTGGCATAGACGGCGCCATTACCAAATGCAACCGATGAGTACTGGTCGATGAGGCCTTCCCAATTGACCTCGCCGGTGATCGCATTCAGCGCAAACACGCGGCCTTGCCTACTGCTGACGTATACGTCGCTGCCGCCCGCAATGAATGCCGAATTGAAGTCGCCGCCTTCTGTTTGGTGAAAGATCCATAGGGCATCGCCGGACGCGGAATCCAGGGCGTAAACGACATTCGCGGTGGCAATGTAGACTCTGCTATCGACCACCATTGGCACGGATCGGATTTCGTCCTCTAGATCTACTCGCCAAACGACCTCTCCTGCTGTAGCGTCCAGCGCATAAATCCGATCACTGGATTCGGGCCCACGTGCACCGACGTAGACAACGCCATCTGACTCTACCGGGTTATCTGAGTAGTAGTAGTCATAGTCATCCTCGCCGAATCGCCAGTAATACTCTCCTGTCCGGGCATCCAGCGCGTAGACATAGCCGTGATTCGATCTGAAGTATACGACGCTGTCTTCCTCATGGGGAGAGCGCTTAACTCCTGCGCCGACTTGAAAGGTCCAGCCACGTTCGCCAATGCGTGCGTTGACCGCTTGGAGGCTGCCATTGTTCGTGGGTAAGTACAGCCAGCCATCAGCTACTAGAGGCGAGGAATTGTGGACCTGTCCCGACTCATATCCCCACCGCAGTTCCCCAGTGCCGGCATCTAGCGCAAAGACATCGTCGTAACGTTTCAGTGCGTAAAGCACGTCGTCGGCTGCAGATAGGTATTCCACCTGTCCAGTCGGGTAGCGCCAATGCAGTTCGCCAGTACCAGGGTCAATTGCAACTACCTCTTCTTCGGTAGAAAGGTAAACGAGGTCTTCTACCAACGTCCGGGAGTAGTATCTGATGTTGTCTACTTCGCGACTCCAATGCAACTCGCCGGTCCGGGCATTCAACGCGGATACGTCCCTGTGTGAAGTCAAGTATATGTAGTCCCCTTTCACCACCGGAGGGAAGAGTGAGCCTGAGTAGGATTCGTGGCTCCAAAGCAGTTCTCCCGTTCTAGCATCGAGCGCAGACACGTCTTCATCGGAAGAAAGATAGACGTTTCCCTCTTTCACAGTTGGAGGAAAGCCAATACGGCCTTCTGCCTTGTAGCTCCAACGCGCCTCTCCCGAACTAGAGTCCAAGGCATACAGATGATTGTTACGTGAGGCAATGTAGATCACACCGTCAACTACCGCTGGAGCGGAAGTCCCTACGCGCCTTATCCCTAATTGCCAGAGAAGCGAACCGGTCTCAGCGTTCAACGCAAATAACTGCCCGTCCAGCAGTGAAGGATGTGAAGCGCCAAGAACCAGACCGTCAGCCACCGCGAGCGTAGACCAAACGTATACTTTGGTCTGGTAACGCCAGCGCAATTCTCCAGTGTCTGCATCCAGCGCATAGAGATTGCCGTCTTGTGAGCCGACATAAGCCACCCCGTCGGATACCGTTGGCGAAGTCCGCACTATGTCTCCGGTTCGATAGCGCCAACGAACTTCTCCTGTACCTGCGTCCACGGCGTAGACATGCTTGTCATCAGTGCCGAAGAAGATCGTGCCACGATCTTCTATCGGGGTAGTGTAAATCGGCGCTCCCATCTCGTAGTCCCAGAGCAGTTGCCACTCCAGGCCAGGCCTTGGTCCCGCGCAAGCGCCTACGAACAAGAGTGCAAGACTGAGCGCAATCAACTGCGCGACTCGGATTGCGTGCTGGCCCATTGCAGCCTCCTACGTATGCGACGACACGTTGCCGGCTACTTCAACACTCCACAGAATGAGTTAGGCTTCCGAATTGAAGACGCTCCTTAGTCGTCATCTCTCGGCGCCACCGCTTGCGGGCCCCAGTTGCCGTAGACCTCTATGGTCTGGTTTTCCAGCTTGGGGCGGACGCTTTGGACCATGATGCCGGGGCGGCCCATGGCCTGGCCGCTGACCTGGAGATTGCGGGGATTGCGGTAGCCGAAGCGGACTACGCGCCGCCAGCGGGGCTGTTCGTTGAGCGCCGAGCCGTGGATGGTCCAGATGCTGAAGAGCACCACGTCGCCCGGCTCCGCCGGCACGGAGACGGCGTCTTGCAGGCGGTAGACGTTCTGATCGAGGTGCGGCGAGCCCTCGCGGCTGTGTTCCAGCGGCCCCAGGGTGTGGCTGCCGTCCAGGAACTTCAGGCAGCCGCTCGTCTCGTCGGCGCCGTCCACGTGCACGATCGCGTCGATATAGCGCCCGTCCTGGTGGGGGTAGAAGGGATAGTCCTGGTGCATTGGAAAAGGCGTGCCGGTATCCGGGCCTTTGGCGTGCAGGGTGCTGTGGTGGAACTCCAGGTCCGGGCCGATGATGTCGGCGATTGACCGCACCAGGCGCTCGTTCACCAACGCCCGCGCCCAGGCCTCGCTGTAGCTCTGGAGTTCGTGGATGGTGACCAGGAGGCTCTTGGTCTCCACGTCGCTTTCCATCAGTTGCTTGCGCCAAGGGCCGGTCCAGCCCTTGCCGTGGGTGGCGAAGTGCTGGATGATGTGGTCGAGTTCCTCGCTGAGGGCGGCGACCTCTTGGGGGTCGTACACCTGCTTCAGGCGCAGGTAGCCGTGCTCGTTGAAGAAGTCCACGTCGTCTACGGGCAGTCGCTGGGGGGCTGAAACGGCAATGCTCATGGCGATCTGGCTCCTCTCGATGGGGGATTCTCGTACGCGCCCGGTCGGTACGGGCGCGCTGCGGTTCGTTAGGTGCTATGCTGCGGCGCGGCGATGCGGATGTCAAGGCGCGCAACGCGGCGCGCGCCGCCGCGCGGCACATTGACAAGGCGCGCGGTTCATTTCAGTATACAGCAAGCGGGCCGGTTTGCCGGAGGAATGCCGGCGCGGCGAGGATGCGGGGGACAAGCGCCAAAGGTGTCGCGTTGCATTGGTCTGCATGACGCCGCCCTCCGAATATTGAGGAATGGATGAGCATGCACACAGCCGTTCGCCTTGAGCTTGTCGAAAGGTGAACGGCGGGTCGGTTACGGCGCACGGTACTATCCGTTCGTACTTCGACGGGCTCAGCACGAACGGATAGTACCGTGCTCACCAGTTCTAGGCCACGGCATTGAGGACAGGCCCCCGGGCTACGGGTGAATGGCGGCAACGGTGCGGGGGACAAGCCCCCGCGCTACGTGGATGGTTGACGTTTGCCCCACCTGGCGGGGGACAAGCCCCGGTGCTACGTCGATGCTTGACGTTTGCCCCACCTGGCGGGGGACAAGCCCCCGCGCTACGGGTTAGTGGTGTGGCGGGGACACCAACGGCGCGCCGCCGCTGACTTAGCAGACGTGCTACACTGGATTACGCATCGACGACGAATGCGGCAAGACGGAAACAGAGGGCGCAGCGTGGCTACGCAAGTCAGCGGCCGGGACTCGAAGGTAACGGAACACCGGCGCATCAGCCGCCAATTCCTGCGTCAGGCGCAAGCGGAGTTCGCAAGCGGCGACCGGCTGCAAGCCTCGGAAAAAGCCTGGGGCGCGGCGGCGCACGCGGTGAAAGCCGTGGCCCAACACCGAGGCTGGCGGCACGACAGCCATCGCCACCTCTACGAAGCTATCGATAGAATCTACCGCGAGACGGGAGACCCCGCGTTTTTCAGTCTGTTTCGGTCTGCTAATTCGCTGCACATGAACTTCTATGAGAATTGGCAAACGGACGGCTCAGTGCAAGACGGCATCCAACAGGTAGGCGCGCTGCTGGAGAAGCTGGAACCGCTCAGCGCGTGAGCCGTTGCGGCGGTGGTTATTTCAGTTGGGTGAAGACAGACCAAGGAGTTGCCATGCTCTTCGATCGCATGTTCCGCGCCGCCATGCTCGATCCGCTGGTCTTCGACGAAATCAAGGAAGACCGGGGCGCTTTGGGCCAGGCGGTGCAGGTGATCGTCATCACCACCGCCGCCAGCGCCCTGGCCAGCGGCGCGCAGGCGCTCAACACGCTGGAGGAGGCGGACGTCCCGAACAACGTGCTGACCAGCGCCGCCACCGCCGTGGTCACGTGGCTGCTCTGGTGCGTGATGGTCTACCTGATTGGCACCGGCGTCTTTGGCGGCGCGGCCAGTTTCATGGAGGTGCTGCGCAATCTCGCCTTTGCTCAGTCGCCCTCGGTGCTCATCATACTCTCCGTGCCCCTGGCCTTCGTGCCGACGGCCGGGACGGCCATCGCTGGGCTGCTCGGCTTGGCGGTGGCGTTGTGGACGCTGATCGTCAGCGTCATCGCCACCAGGCAAACGCTGGGCATCACCACGGGCAAAGCGACCGTCATCACGCTCATTACCGCTGTCGTGTTGATCGTGGTGAGCTTAATCGTGACGCTCACATTCTTCCCCGAGACGTTCCAGCTCGATAGCGCGTGATGCGCATGGCGCGGATGCGCCGCGGGCGGATAACGCGGCGTTGGCGGCTGCGCGCGGCGGCTACCGAACCTACCAACCAGAAGCTATCGCATGAACGTAGCGCGGGGGCTTGTCCCCCGCCGCGCGCAGCAAGCCCCACAATTCGGACAAACGTCGAGGGTTATCAATGAATTCAAGAATGAGCTTGCACTTTCTTTCACCATCTGGTATTCTTGGGTAAGAAATGCAAGTATTAGTTTCCCCCTTTTGGGTATAAGCGCGCAAAGGAAGCCGCGGGCGCACACAGAAAGGAAGACGCCATGCTCGTCAATCGGATGATCCGCGCCGCCATGCTCGATTCCAGTCTCTACGAGGAGGTGGAGCACGACCGCTCGGCCACCAGCCAGGCCTTGCAGGTCGTCGTCATCGTAGCCTTGTCCAGCGGCATTGGCGGCGCCTTGTGGAAACTCCTTACCCTGAGCCCCATCGACGCCGTGACCGGTCTTATCGGCGGTATCCTTGTGGCAATCGTTGGTTGGCTTATCTGGGCGCTCGTCACGTACATCATCGGCGCCAACGTATTCGGCGGCACCGCCACATACGGCGAAATGCTGCGCACGCTCGGCTTTGCCCAATCGCCAAACGTGCTGCTTATCGTTACCGGCGTGCTTGGCGGCGTGCCGGTGTTTGGCGGCTTGCTGCGGTTCGCCCTGCTCGTGTGGGTGCTCCTGGCCGGCCTCATCGCCATCCGCCAGGCGCTTGACGTGAGCACCGGCAAGGCAGTCCTGACCACGATTATCGGCTGGGTTGTAATGGCCATCGTCGTGGCAATTATCGCCGCAGTGTTTGGCATTGGCCTTTCGGTCGCAGGAACTTAACCTATCCTCGCTGCCTCCCTGGCGATTGAATCGTAGCCGGCCGGATGCGGCCAGGCTCCTTCATCACGCGCCGTAGTGCAGTGCGGCCGGTTGAGCGAGCGCGTTCCGCCCGCGCTTGGGCGGTTACAGGCCGATGATGTGGTAGCCCGCGTCCACGTGGATGGTCTCGCCGGTCACGCCGGAGGAGAGGGGCGAGGCCAGGTAGAGCGCGGTGTCGCCCACCTCGGCCTGGGTGATGTTGCGCCGCAGCGGCGTGCGTTCCGGCAGGTCCAGCAGGAAGTTGCGGCCGCCGGGAATGCCGGCCAACGAGAGGGTGCGCATCGCGCCGGCGGAAATGGCGTTCACGCGGACGTTGTGGGGCCCCAGGTTTTCGGCCAGGTAGCGCACGTTAGCCTCCAGCGTGGCCTTGGCCGGGCCCATCAGTTTGTAGCCCGCCACCACCCGCTCGCCGCCCAGATACGTCAGCGCCATCACGCTGCCGCCGCCGGCCGCTTGCATCAGGGGCAGCGCCGCCCGCGAGAGCGTAATCAGCGAGTGCGCGCTGATTTCAATCGCTTGCAGAAAGCCGTCGCGGGAGGTTTCCACGAAATCCTTGGCAAACTCGTCCCGGCTGGCAAAGGCGAGGCTATGCACCAGGATGTCCAGCGCGCCGAATTCCTGCTCCACGCGCCCGAAGAGCGCCTCCACCTCGTCGGGATGCGTCACGTCGCAGGGGGCGACCAGGGGATCGTTCAGCGTGGCCGCCAGGTCTTGCACGCGGCTTGCCAGGCGTTCGGTCTGGTAGTTCAGGGCAATGCGCGCGCCGGCGCCGGCCAGCGCCTGTACGATGGCCCAGGCCGCGCTCTCCTTGTTGGCCACGCCCATGACAAGAGCGTGCTTGCCGTGCAAGTCGATGGTATACATCCGGTTTCTCCTTAGACTGCGTACGCGACGTCGCTTCCTCGATTAGTGTGCCCGGCGGAGACGCACAGCCGCGACTTGTCGGACGATTGCGGCCAGCGCGTTTCGGCGGCGCCGGGCAGAATGCTGAATTGCGGTCACTTGATGGGATTTGCTTAATGATACCGCAAAGCGGCGCCCCGCACGGGTGCGGCGCTTCAGCGCCCGGTTGCGCGCGGCGCGGTGTTGACAGAGGCGCGCGGACGCTTCGACAATAAGGGTACGGCACAGGCAGGAGAAGAAAGGCACATGGAAACGGAAGATTGGCTCGCCGCCGCGCAAGAGGCGCTGGACGCCGCCACAACCTGGCTGCGGAGCGTGGGCCCCAGAGAATTGGAGCAGATTCCCGATTGGGGAATATGGGTCGCACTCGGCATCGGCGTCATCGTGGTGTTCTCGCTGATCTCGAACGTCGTGAGCGCCCTGCTCAAGCCAATCCTGAGGATTGTGCAAATCCTCGCCTTTCTCGCCATTGCCGCCGCCGCGGGGCTGTACATTCTGCGCGAACTCGGCTACGTCAATTTCGGCCTCGGCTAAGCGAAACTGACTTCCATACTCCCAAGAACGACGAACGCGCGCACCGCGGCGAGCGGCGCGCGATACGCAATCCGCGCCGATGAGAGGAGGCGATCATGGCCACGGAAACGCAATGGGAAGCGCGCGTACACGCAGCCACGGCGACAGGGGGCATGGTGGCGGCCAAGCACCGCCTGGCCGCCCAGGCCGGCCTGGAAATCCTCCAGGCCGGCGGCAACGCGGTGGACGCCGCGGTGGCCACCGCCTTTGCCGCCGGCGTGGTGGAACCGCCCATGAGCGGCGTGGGCGGCGGCGGCTACATGTCCGTCTTCCTCCAGGAGACCCAACAGCAGGTCGTGGTCGCTTTTCCCATGCAAGCGCCGCAAGCGGCAACGCCCGACATGTGGGAACTGGTGGAGGGCTACGACAGCGAACTCTTCGGCTGGCGCTTGGTCAAGGACAACGCCAACATCTACGGTTACCGGTCCATCGCCATACCGGGCATGGTGGCGGGCATGGCGGCGGCGCTGGACAGTCTTGGCACGATTGGCCTGGATCGCGCCGTCGCGCCCGCCGCGCGGCTGGCCGAGGAAGGCTTTGCGCTCTCCTGGTTCGAGACCATGTGGCAGGCGCAAGACTTGGCCTTGCTGAACCGGTTTCCCGCCACGGCGGCCACCTATCTCAGCAACGGCTATCCCCATCGCCTGCCGTTCGCCATGGAGCCGGGCGCGGCGGGCAGGCTGCGCCAGCCTGAACTGGCCGCCACGCTGCGCACGCTGGCGGCGGAAGGCCCGGCGGCGCTCTACGGCGGCGCGCTGGGCGAACGCATCGCCCGCCACGTGCGGGAGAACGGCGGCATCCTCTCTATCGAAGACCTGGCGCAGTATGAAGCGACCGTGCACGCGGATTCCGTCCTGGGCGCATACCGGGGCGCGAACGTGATCGGCATGAAGGGCGGCACCGGCGCGCCCACCCTGATGGAGACTCTGAACATCCTGGAAAACTTCGACGTAGGCGCGATGGGCCACAACGCGGCCGACTACCTGCACACCTTCATCGAGGCCTCCGGCCAGGCGTTTGCCGACCGCTTCGCCTACATGGCCGACCCCGCGCGCGTGCACGTGCCGCTGGACGGCTTGCTTGCCAAGGACTATGCCGCGTCGCTGGCGGGGACGATCGATGCCCGGCAGGCGCGCGCGGAGCGCGGGCCGGGGGATCCCTGGCGGTATCAGGCGGGCGACGGCGCGCCGGAGTCCCGCCCGCTGCCCGGCTCCAACGCGGAGTCCACCACGCACCTGGCGGTGATGGACGGCGCGGGCAACGCCGTGGCGCTCACCCAGACGCTGCTCTCGGCTTGGGGTTCGCGGGTGGTCGCGCCGGGCACCGGCGTGCTGCTGAACAACGGCATGATGTGGTACAACCCGGAGCCGGGCACGAGCAACTCGACGGAAGGCGGCAAGAAGCCGCTGAACAACATGTGCCCAATCGTGCTGGAACGCGGCGGCAAGGCGCTGGCGGCCTTGGGCGCGTCCGGCGGGCGGCGCATCATCAACACCGTGACCCAACTCGCCATGAACGTGGTGGATTTCGAGATGGACGCGCAAGCCGCGATCGACGCGCCCCGCATCGATTGCAGCACCCTGCGCCCGATTGTGAGCGTTCGCATCGACCCCGCCGTGCGGGAGGAACTGGCCCGGCGCGGCCACGCCGTCGTCGCGGCGGAGGAGGCCTTCCTGCCGCGCTACTTTGCCAGTCCGGTGGCAATCCAGCGGCAGGGGGAAACCCTGATCGGCGCGGCGGATCCGTATTATCCGACGTCGTCGGCAATGGGATATTGAGACAAGCCGCAGCCTGATGAGCGCCGCACTACCCGTTCATGCTTCGACGGGCTCAGCACGAACGGGCAGTGCGGCGCCCATTCGCAGTAAGTGACGCCGGCGGGGGACAAGCGCCAATGCTGTCGCATTAGCTTCTGACTTAGGCAACCACGGCGAATCCGCGCTGTTAATGCGCTTGACCGGTCGTCAACGTGGTGTAGGGGCACGACATGTCGTGCCCCTACACCACGTGACATGCCGTGTAGAGGCTCATACTCGTGACTATCCACCCTTAAATGCGAAAGCATTGGCAACAAGCCCCTGCGCTACGGTAGCGCCTCACCCTGCCACAGGCGGGGGACAAGCCCCCGCGCTACGTGCTTCCCCTCTCCTCGAGGAGAGTTGACAAGGGTAGACAATTGATTATCGGCTTAACGTGTCATTCCGAGTGGAGCGGAGCGCAGCGAGGAATCTAGAGATGCTGGATTTGCGGTTCTCTGCCCTGGATTCCGCGAACAGGGTTCGACTCTCCGCTGCGCTCCGCTCGGAATGACACGAGAATGCGGATGTAGAGTGCCTACTCCTGTCAGCCCAGGGAGAGGGAGTTTATCGGCTGCCCAGAGAGAGAGTCTATCGGCTGCCCACGGCGTTGACTATACTTGCGCGCGGTCGTAGAGGAAGCGGTTGCGCAGGCGCGTGTGGAGCGGAATGGGTGAGCCGCGGTCCTGGCGCAGGCCGGCGGTAAGCCGGCGCAAGATGACGAGCAGCGAGAGCGCCGCCGCCGCGAGCACAATCGAAAACGGCTCGCCCAGGACGGCAGCGACGACCGGCAGGGCCACAATCGAGATCATCATGAAGAGGGGCACGGTGCGGCTGTTGCCTCCGGTTGGCGCCGCGTCTGCTGCGGCGTCCCGCGGCCGGCGGCGCAGCATGATGAAGTAGGCCCCTAAGCCGCCCAGGGCGGGCAGGACGGCCAAGAAGAAGGTCAAGGGCGAGAAGGCGATGACGGCGCCGCCCACCACCGAGATGCCGCGGCCGCCGTGAAAGCGGAGGAATACCGGCCAGCACTGGCCCACGACCGCCGCGATTGCCGCCAGACCCGCCACGCCGTCGTTGAAGTCGAGCGCCCGCGCCGCCAGCACCGGCGCCACGCCCTTGCCAATGTCCAGCACCGCGCCCAGCACGCCCGAGAGCGGCCCCACCGTGCGAAAGAGATTGGTGCCGCCGACGTTGCGGCTGCCCTCGTCCCGCAAATCGACCCCGGAAATCCGTCCCAGCAGGTAGACGAAGGGAATCGCGCCCAAGACGTACGCCGCAAGTATCAGGCCGATGACTTGAATTTCCATAATTCCATTCTCTCGCCTCTGTTCGTTTGCCCCGGCTCCGCACTGCGCGCGCCAAGAACCGCCGTGCTAGAATTATCTTGCCCAATCACACCGCTTTCGTGCAACATGGCGGGCTTGGTATTCTGTTCGAATATGGATGAGTCTCTCCCATCAGGTCTATGGCAAGCGGAACATGTCGCCAGCATTGCAGCGCATCGTCATCAAGGTCGGCACGAATCTTCTCACGGATAGCGGTACACGCCTGAATCGCGCGCGCATGGCGGACTACGTGCGCCAGATTGCCGCCTTGCGCGAACAAGGCAAGCAGGTGGTGCTGGTTACTTCCGGCGCGGTGGCGGCCGGCGCCAGCGCCGGGGCCACGACGCCGCGCGGCAAGGGCATTCCGGCCCGTCAGATACTGGCCGCCATCGGCCAGCCGCTCCTCATGCGCACCTACGCCGAACTCTGCGCGCCCCACGGCATTGCGGTGGCCCAGGCGCTCTTCACGCACACGACGCTGGAACGCGACGGCTACCTGAACGCGCGCAATACCCTGCTGGGACTGCTGGAAGCCGGGGTCTTGCCGATCTGCAACGAGAACGACGTGGTGGCCGTGGCCGAACTCCAGCAAATCGGCGACAACGATACCCTGTCGGCTCTCGCGGCAAATCTGGTGGACGCCGACCTGCTCGTGTTGCTTACCGATATCGAGGGCCTCTACACCGCCGATCCACGCAACGACGCCGCCGCGACCCACGTGCCGGTGGTGCAGAGCATCACCCGCGAAGTCGAGCGGATGGCGGGCGGCGCCGGTTCCGCCCGCAGCGTGGGCGGCATGGCGACCAAGATCAAGGCCGCCCGCATGGCCACCGCCGCGGGTACCGACGTGGTTATCTGCCGCGGCACTATTCCCGACGTGATCCTGGCCGTGGCCGCGGGCGAGGAAGTCGGCACCCGCTTTGCCAGCAAGGTCAGCCGCACGAAGCGGCTGCGGGAAGCCTGGATGGCGTCGGACCTCGCGCGCGGCCACCGCATCGTCGTCGACGCCGGCGCGGCAAACGCGCTCCTGAAGAACGGGCGCAGCCTCCTGCCGGCCGGCATCATCGCGGTGGAGGGCGCGTTCAAGCGGGGCGATACGGTGGAAATCCGCGCCGCGGGCGGCGACGCCTTCGCCTGCGGCCTGGTGAACTATCCGTCCGATGAACTGCGCAAGATCATGGGCAGGAATTCCAGCGAAATCGCTACGCTGCTGCCGGAGTCCTTCGGCGATGAGGCCGTGCACCGCAATAATATGGTTTTCCTGTAAGGACGGTGCGGCAAGCGGCCGTGTTGCGAGGCGGATCCGGTAGCGTAGGTTTGTAACCTGCGCCAGGAGGCGGGGGACAAGCCCCCGCGCTACGGTGTAGGGAAACCGATGGGGACAGGCCTCCGCGCAGCCGTTCGCCTTGAGCCTGTCGAAAGGTGAACGGCGGGTTGGTGTTGGCGCATTGTACTACCCGTTCATACTTCGACAGGCTCAGCACGAACGGGTAGTACAATGCTCATTAGTTCTTGGCGAAGGCATTGGGGACAAGCCCCCGCGTGCGGGGCGCGCATTGGGCTGATGGGGATACGTGGAGCGGTTTGCGGCGGTGGGGGTACGATGCGGACATTGCGCCCGTAGGGGCACGACATCCGCCAACCCCCGGTAGGGGCACGACATGTCGTGCCCCTACCGGGGGCGGGGATTGATTTTACGTTGACAGGAGAGCGGCCAACGAGATTTGCCGCCGGACAGGAGGGGTTCATGGAACGCGGCAGGGTTGTGGTCTTTCCCCGCGCGCACGCGGCTGTGCTGGAGGAGTTTCCCATTCCCGCGCCGGGACCCGGCCAGGTGCTCGTGCGGGCGGAATACAGTTGCATCAGCGCCGGCACGGAACGCAAGCGGTACATGCACACCTTTGCCGATTCCGGCGTGCCGCAGCGCCCGTTTCCCGCCCGGCCGGGCTACGCCAGCGTCGGCACGATACTGGAGCGCGGCACCGGCGTCGATGCCTTCGCGCCGGGGGAGCGCGTCCTCACCATGGCGAACCACGCCAGCCACTACTTGCGCGCGGTGGACTCCGACGCCATCGACCGCGTTCCCGCCGGCGTGCGGTCCGACCAGGCCGCGCTGGGCGTGCTGGCGCAGGTGGCGTTGGCCGGTGTCCGCCGCGCGCCGCCCGAAATCGGCCACGCCGCCCTGGCGGCCGGCCAGGGCGTAATCGGACAACTCATCGTGCAATTTCTGAAAGCGGCCGGCTGCGCTCCGGTGATTGCCACCGACGTGCTGGACTTTCGCCTGGAGAGGTCGCGGCGCAGCGGCGCGGACCTGACGATAAACGCCGCCCGCGAGGACGTGCGCGCCGCCGTCATGGCCGCCACCGGCGGCAACGGCGTGGAGCGCGTCTACGACGCCGTGCCCGCGCCCCACGCGCTGCCGGCGAATCTGCGCGTTGCCGCTACGCGCGGCGTCATCGTCGTGCTGGGCACGCCGCTCGGCAGGGTGGAGTTGAACCTCTACCCGGACTTCGCGCGGCGCGAACTCACGTTGATGGGGGTCTACCAGCCGCTCACGCCCACGGCGGCCACACCGCAAACGCCCTGGACACAGCAGCGCCACCGCTGTCTCTACCTGACGATGCTCGCGGCCGGGGAACTGAACGTGGAGCACCTGATCACCCACGCCGCGCCTCCGGCGGAAGCGGGCGCCGTCTACGCCATGCTCGCGGACGGCGGCGAAGACTCCCTGGGCGTGCTCTTCGACTGGCGCTAGCGGCAAGACGCCGCCCTCGCGCCCCGGCTTCCCCACGGCCCCGGCCGCCCGCTTGCCGCGCCCCGCCGCCGCAATGTGTACGCCCCATAAGCATTGTGTGAACATCTGATGAACGTCCGCCGCGCGGCTGAGCGAGTCCGGCAGGCCGCGCAACGCCTTATATGCCGCCGTCCGGCGGTGGTTGGCGGTGTTTCGCGGCGCGCCGCCGGAGGAGCGTCGATCCCAGTCATAGCGCCAATTTCCCGCTTCTTTATCCCATTGTTAACGCGCGCCGCCGCCGCATTGCCGCGCCTGAGGACCCCGTGCTAATCTGCCTCACTGTTGTAGGGATTTGCTCTGTTCCCCGCCTGGCTGCAATGGCGTACGATTGCAGGGGCCGGCCTCTATGCGGCCCACGGCGCGGAACCGCCCGCAGCGCGCCGCGCCGGGCAGCCGGACGCGAGGAACAGAGTGCTGTCGCAGCGAACACCACAAGGAGGAATGCGATGACAGCACCGCTTCGGATGAGCAGACGGAAATTCACCTTTGCCGCGGCGAGCCTGGCGGGTTTCGCCATGCTTGCCGCCTGCGGCGGGGGCGACGATTCTGACGACGGCCTGAAGGGCGACATCATCGTCGACGGCTCCAGCACGGTCTTTCCCATCACCATGGCCGCCGCCGAAGAGTTCAGCCTGAAGCACACCGGCGTGCGCGTGAGCGTGGGCGTCTCCGGCACGGGCGGCGGTTTCAAGAAGTTTTCCGCCGGAGAGACCGACATCTCGAACGCCTCGCGGCCGATCAAGCCTTCGGAGCTTGAGGCGGTTACCGCGGCCGGCTATAACTTCATCGAACTGCCGGTGGCCTATGACGGCCTGACCGTGGTGGTGCATCCGGAGAACGATTGGGTAGACTGCCTGACGGTGGACGAATTGAAGAAGATGTGGGAACCGGCGGCGCAGGGCGAAATCACGAACTGGAACCAGATCCGCGACGGTTTTCCGGACCTGCCGCTGGACCTCTTCGCTCCCGGCGTGGATAGCGGCACGTTCGACTACTTCACAGAGGCGATTGTGGGCGAGGCGCAATCCAGCCGCGGCGACTTCCAGGCCAGCGAGGACGACAACGTGCTCGTGACCGGCGTCTCCGGCAGCAGGAGCGCCATCGGCTACTTCGGCCTCTCCTACTACGTGGAAAACACCGACAAGGTGCGGGGCGTGCCGATCGACTCCGGTAACGGCGTGTGCGTGGAGTCCACGTTCGCCACGGTCGCCGACGGCAGTTACCAGCCGCTGAGCCGCCCGATCTTCATCTACGTGCGGACCGACGCGGCCGAACGGCCCGAGGTGGACGCCTTCGTGAAGTTCTACCTGAGCCCGGAGTTCACGCCGCTGATTTCCAGCCCGGAAGTCGGCTACGTGCAGCTTGGCGACGACGTGTACGCGGCGCTGACCAAGCGCTTCGCCGACCGCGTCACGGGCACGCTGTGGCCCAACGGCGCCGAGGTTGGGGCATCGCTCGACCGATACCTACAGTAACGTTCGGAACGGGCAGCGGGGAGCGCCAGGCCGCGCTCCCCGCGCCCCGCAAGGCAAGCGGCGGAAGATTTTCGCAGCGCCGCTTGCCGGTATAATTGAAGAGGCGCTGCCGGAACGCTCCTTCTGGGAGAAGGCCGGGGCCGACTCTGCCGGCGCGCTGAGCCGGTGAAATAAGCGGTCTACTGATTGAATTGACAGGCAGCACGGTTGCGGCACAACGCTGGCAGCCGTGAAGAGAGGAGTTTCGATGGCCGAGGACGTATCCCCGTTCTCACACTACCCGTCGCGCAACGACATGAGCAAACGGGCGAGCCGCAACCTGAAGGAGGAGGCGATACGCTATGCGCTGCTGGCAACGGCGACGCTTTCGATTGTCACGACGTTCGGCATCCTCCTCTCGCTCACCGGAGAAACGCTGCTCTTCTTTCGCGAAGTGTCGATCGTCGAATTTCTCACCGAGACCGAGTGGACCCCGCTCTTCCTCATAAAGAAATTCGGCATCTGGCCGCTGGTGACGGCCACGGCGCTGGTGGCCTTTATCGCGCTGGCGGTGGCCATTCCCACCGGGCTGCTCATCGCCATCTACCTCAGCGAGTTTGCCAGCCCCCGGGTGCGCGACGTCGTCAAGCCCGTGCTGGAAGTGCTGGCCGGTGTGCCCACGGTGGTGTACGGCTACTTTGCGCTCACGCTGGTCACGCCCATATTGCAAGAGTTCATACCGGGGATGCGCATCTTCAACGCCTTGAGCGCCGGCATCGTGATGGGCATCATGATTATTCCCATGGTAGCCTCGTTGAGCGAGGACGCCATTGGCGCGGTGCCCCAGGCTCTGCGTGAGGGCGCGTACGGCCTGGGCGCCACGCGCTTCGAGGTGGCGCTGCAAGTGGTGGTGCCGGCGGCGCTCTCCGGCATCGTGGCCTCGGCGGTGCTGGCACTCTCCCGCGCCGTGGGCGAGACCATGATCGTCTCCATCGCGGCGGGCCAGAACCCCACTTTCACCCTTGATCCCGCGCGTGCCGATCGAGACCATGACGGCCTACATCGTGCAGGTGAGCCTTGGGGACACCCCCTTCGCTTCGCTCGAGTACCGCACGATCTTCGCCGTGGGCACCATGCTCTTCTTCCTGACCTTTGCCATGAACATATTCGCTCACTGGTTCGTCCGCCGCTTCCGGGAGGAGTACGACTGATGGCGCAAGAAACTGAAACACTGGGCACGACCGGCGGGCCGACCTTTAGCGCCAGCATGGCGTGGCGCCGCGCCAAGTCCCACTTCTTCGTGGTGTTGGGACTGCTGAGCGTGCTGCTGGGAGTCATCACGCTGCTGGTGCTCCTGGTGGACGTTATCGTGCAGAGCACCGGCTGGCTGGACTGGCAGTTCTTCACCAGCTTCGACTCGCGCTTCCCGGAGCGGGCCGGCATCAAGGCCGCGCTCTTCGGCACGCTCTACATGATGGCCTTTACCATGCTGCTCGCCGTGCCGATTGGGGTCATGTCGGCGATCTATCTGGAAGAATACGCCGGCGACAACTGGTTCACCCAGTTCATCCAGGTGAACATCGCCAACCTGGCGGGTGTGCCTTCCATCGTCTACGGCTTGCTGGGACTGCAAGTCTTCGTGCGCTGGATGGAGATGGGGCGCAGCGTGCTGGCCGGTTCGTGCACCATGGCGCTGCTCATCCTGCCCATCATCATCGTCGCGTCCCGCGAGGCCATTCGCGCCGTGCCGCCGAGCATGAGGGAGGCTTCTTTCGCCCTGGGCGCTTCCAAGTGGGAGACCGTGCGCCACCACGTCTTGCCCTATGCCTTGCCCGGTATGCTCACCGGCGCGATTCTGGCGGCGGCGCGCGCCATTGGCGAGACCGCGCCGCTCATCACGATTGGCGCGCTCACGTTCGTGCCGTTCCTGCCGGAGCATCCGCTCGACCGCTTCACCGTGCTGCCGATACAGATCTTCAACTGGGTTTCGCGCGCGCAATCGGAGTTCCATGATCTGGCGGCGGCCGGTATCATCGTGCTGCTCGTCGTCCTGATTGCGCTGAACTCAGCCGCCATCTATCTCCGCCAACGCCTACGCACCAGATACTAGCCCGCGGGAGGGAAAGCACAGTATGATAAAGGTACCCTTCGTCAAGACCAGGACAGAAGAGAGTGCGGTCGAAACTGTGATAGAGCATTCGATCCCCGTTGAGTTGCCCCAAGACGCTCCCGCGGCGATTCCCGATCCCGCGGTGGAAGTGAACGACTTCAGCCTGTGGTACGGCGACTTCCGCGCGGTGACGGACGTTACCATCAAGTTCCCGCGCAAGAAGATTACGGCCGTGATCGGCCCCTCCGGCTGCGGCAAGAGCACGCTCCTGCGGGGCATAAACCGCATGAACGAACTCATCGGCGGCGTGCGTACCGCGGGCGACGTGCTGCTGGAAGGCGCCAACATCTATGCGGACACGATCGACCCGGTGGAAGTGCGGCGGCGCATCGGCATGGTCTTCCAGAAACCCAACCCGTTCCCGCGCTCCATCCGCGACAACATCCTCTTTGGCGCGCGCATCAACGGCTACCAGGCGGATGAGGACGAGCTGGTGGAAGCGGCCCTGCGCGGCGCGGCCCTGTGGGACGAGGTGAAGCAGGACCTGAAGCAGAGCGGCCTGGCGCTTTCCGGCGGCCAGCAGCAGCGCCTCTGCATCGCCCGGGCCATCGCGGTTTCGCCGGAAGTGCTGCTGATGGACGAGCCGTGCTCGGCGCTGGACCCGATCGCCACCCTGAAGATCGAAGACCTGATGCGGGAACTGGCCAAGGACTACACGATCATCATCGTGACCCACAACATGCAGCAGGCCGCCCGCGTCTCGGACTACACCGCTTTCATGCTCTCCGACGACAGGGCGCGGGGCAAGCTGATCGAGTTCGGCCCCACCACGGACCTCTTCACCAACCCCACCGACGAACGCACCGAGGCCTACATCACCGGACGCTTCGGGTAGGCGTTCTTACCCCCCTCGCCCTGGGCCGACAGGAGTAGGCAAACTTGAGCCGGCTTAGCATGTCATTCCGAGCGGAGCGCAGCGGAGAGAGGAATCTAGAGGGGGGACCCGTAATTCCAGCAACTCTAGATTCCTCGCTCCGCTCGGAATGACAGTTGCCTACCCCTGTCAACTCTCCCTGGGGGAGAGGGCCGGGGTGAGGGGGCGATGGCGCCCCGCACCGCACATTAGCGAGCAACAACGTAGGGGCACGGCATGCCGTGCCCCTACGTTGTTGAGACGGACGACTCCGTGCCCAAGCCGCTCACCCTTCGACCAGGCTCAGGGCGAACGGTTTGGGCACGGGATTAATGCGGCAGCATTGAGGTGAGGAGGCAGCCGGTCAGGGCTGGGCCAGGCCGTCCACCAGCGCCAGCACCGCTTTGCCCAGGCCCTCCAGGTCGTAGCCGCCTTCCTGCACCGCCAGGATCGGCACGCCGAGCGCGGCCAACGCTTCCCCCATGGCCTGGTAGCACTCGTCCGTCAGCGAGAACGCGCCCACCGGATCGCCGGCGCGGGTATCGAAGCCGGCGGAAAGAATGAGATAGGCCGGCGCGTACCAGGCGATTTTTTCCAGGGCCTGGGCGAACGCCGCCAGGTACGCCTCGTTGGCGGTGAACATGGGCAAGGGCAGGTTCAGGGTGTAGTTTTCGCCCGCGTCCGCGCCGGTCTCTTCCGGCCAGCCGCTGAAGCGCGGATAGGCCCAGGCGGGATGGCCGTGCAGGCTCACGTAGAGCGCCTCGTCGGTCTCGTAGAAGATCTCCTGCGTGCCGTTGCCGTGGTGAAAGTCGATGTCCAGCACGGCGACGCGGCCATGGGCCTTGAGCGTGTGGGTCGCCACGGCGGCGTGGTTGATGTAGCAGTAGCCGCCGTACTTGTAGCGTCCCGCGTGGTGCCCCGGCGGCCGCTCCAGGGCGTAGACGCGGGACTGCCCGCCAAGCAGCATCTCCGCGCCGGTGAGCGCCACGCACGACGCCAGCCACGCCTGCGCCAGTGTATTCGCCGCCAGCGGCGTGTCGGGACTGATGGTGTACGGCGTTTCCAGCACCGATTCGCCGTCGGTCTGCGCCAGGCGGCGCGTGGTGGTCTCCAGAAATTCGATGAGACTGGCGTCGTGCACCGCGGCGGCAGCGTCGAACGAATACTCCCGCGGTTCCACGAAACTCTCCGCGTGACCGGCCCGCCGCAGGGCGTCGGCCATCACTTCCACGCGCTCCGGCACCTCCGGATGGTCCACCACGAAATTGCGCGAAATCTCAATGCGCGGCGCGTGGGGTTGGTGGCGCGGCGTGTAGACGATGGGGAGCGTGCGGGCGGCGGGCGGCATGATGGGTGTCACTCTCCGCGCGGGCTAGGGTGAGCCGAGCGCGTACGGCCGCAGTTCCGGCCAGTACTTGCGCGGCAGCGTGCCTTCGATTTCGGTGCCGTCCGCGCCGTGCCGCTCGCGCCGGATGCTGCCCCGCTGGTGGAAGAGGCTGACCAAACGCCCCTCCGCATACGGAATGCGCACGCGCACGTCAACCGAGAGGTGCGCGCTCAGCGTGTCGGCAACGGTAGCCAACAGCGTTTCCAGGCCGTCGCCGTCGCGGGCGGAGATGAACACGGGATTGGGATAGTCCGCCGGGTTCGGCGCGAGACCCTCCAGCCGGTCGATCTTGTTGAGGGCGGTGACGATCGGTTTGTCGTCGATGCCCAGGTCGGCCAGGGTGGCGTAGACCGCCGCCGCCTGGCGTTCGCACTGCGGATGGCTGACGTCCACCACGTGCAGCAGCACGTCGGCGGCGTGGATTTCCTCCAGCGTGGCGCGGAAGGCCGCGATGAGCGTGGGCGGCAGGTGGCGGATGAAACCCACCGTGTCGCTGAACACCGCCTCCAGGCCGTTGGGCAGCTTGACCCGGCGGGTGGTGGGATCCAGCGTGGCGAAGAGCTTGTCCTCCGCCAGCACGCCGGCCTGGGTCAGGGCGTTGAGCAGCGTGCTCTTGCCGGAGTTGGTGTAACCCACCAGCGAGGCCACGGGCACGTCGTTGCCGGTGCGCCGGGCGCGTTGGCGGGCGCGGCGGGCGCGCACCGTATCCAGCCGCTCCCCCAGGTGGGCGAGCCGCTGGCGGATGAGCCGCCGGTCGGCCTCGATCTGCGTTTCGCCCGGCCCGCGTGTGCCGATGCCCCCGCCCAGGCGCGAGAACTTGACCCAAAGCGTGGAGAGGCGCGGCAGCAGATACGTGAGTTGCGCCATTTCCACCTGCAACTTGCCCTCGGTGGTCTGCGCGCGGGTGGCGAAGATGTCCAAGATGAGCGCCGTGCGGTCGAGCACCTTGACGTCCAGTTGCTCTTCCAGGTTGCGCTGCTGGCTGGGCGTGAGGTCGTTATCGAAGATGACCAGGTCGTACGCCCGCTCCCGCCGCAGCGCCTGCAACTCCTCCACCTTGCCTTTGCCGATGAAGGTTGCCGTGTCCGGCTTGCGCCGCCGCTGGGAGCGCGTCTCCACCACGACCGCGCCGGCCGTGCGCGCCAGGCTGGCAAGTTCCGCCAACGACTCTTGCACCGGCCACTGCTCGGCGGCGCCGCCCAGCGCGACGCAGACCAGCACGGCGCGCTCCGTCCCGCGCTGCGCGTCAATGCCGTGTTGTTTGAAATCGAGCAATTGACAAGTCCTCCGCGCGCGCACGCGCCTCGTGGAGTCAAGCCGGACTCATGCCGCCCGCGCGCCTCACAAGGCCGAACGAGACTCATGCCGCCCGCGCGCGCCCCTATTGTACCACAGGGAATTGCGCCCATTGAGCGGTTTACCTACGAGGTGCGATGCGGTCTTGCCTACGGGACGAGAGGCGGGGGACAAGCCCCCGCGCTACGTTTGCGCGGCAACGTTGGGGGACACACCCGCGCGCCTTGAACACCTGTCATTCCGAACGGAGCGGAGCGCAGTGAGGAATCCAGGGTTCGTTACAGTATGAACTCCAGATTCCTCGCTGCGCTCGGAATGACACGAACCGGCGGGGGACAAGCCCCCGGGCAACGATGGGAAAGCGTTCCCATTTCTGGGTAGCGCAGGTTTGTAACCTGCGTCCGGTAGCGTGAGTTAGGCCCCTGGGTGCGAAGAGGCGGGGGACAAGCCCCCGCGCTACGTTTGCGCGGCATCGGTGGGGACACACCCGCGCGCCTTGAACACCTGTCATTCCGAACGGAGCGGAGCGCAGTGAGGAATCCAGGGTTCGTTACAGTATGAACTCCAGATTCCTCGCTGCGCTCGGAATGACACGAACCGGCGGGGGACAAGCCCCCGGGCAACGATGGGAAAGCGTTCCCATTTCCGGGTAGCGCAGGTTTGAAACCTGCGTCCGGTAGCGTGAGTTAGCCCTCTGTGTGCGAAGAGGCGGGGGACAAGCTCCCGCGCTACGGTGGGGAGCATCCCCATATCTGGGTAGCGCAGGTTTGCAACCTGCGTCCAACCGCCGGCGTCCGGTAGCGCAGGTTTGTAACCTGCGTCTTCGATGCGCAAACCGGCCCGGCCTCCGCCGCGCCGGGCAACACGAACGGGCAACCCACCAGCACGAGAGTGCCAACGGGCCGCCCGTTTTTTCGTGTTAACAGTATACCACCTTGACGGGAAACCGACTCTATCGCCCCGCAAACGGCGTGTTTTTGGCGAAAATCCCGGCGGCGCTTGCCAAGCGGGTATACTGGCCGTTCGGTAAAACGCGCACTCGTCTGCACGCCTTGGCCGCGCCGTCCAACCTACGCCAATCTCGCCACCGGCCGTATCAACAACGACCCCCGGCGGCGGCGCGCGCCCTAGGGCAAGCAGGCGGGCGCAGCATCGCATCCACACACAGGAGGAAGCATGAGCGCAGGCATCAACCGGACCTACCATGTCGTCAAGCGGCAACTGCGGGCGCGCCTCAGCCTGCTGGCGGGCATCATCGCGCTGGTCGTCTTGGGCGCCGGCGTCAGCCTGGTCTCGCCGCTGCTGGTCAAGCGCCTCATCGACCAGGCCATTCCCGCCAAGGACATTTGGCTCATCGTGCTGCTGCTGGTCGGCATCATCGGCTTTCCGCTCTTGACCATGGCGCTCGGCGCGGCGCAGAACTATCTGCGCGCCAGCATTGGCGAGGCGGTCTCGCAATCGCTCCGGCAGGCGCTCTTCAATCACCTGCTGTACGTGCGCATGAAGGATCTGGAGCGCATCGCCAGCGGCCGCATCATCCGCACGCTCACCAAGGTGTGCGGCGAGATTGGCGAGGTGTACGTGAGCAATGAACTGCTGCCTATGTTCACCAACGCCGTGCTCTTGTTGGGCACGGTGGGCGTCATGTTCTATCTCAACGGCCGCCTGCTGTTGGTGAGCTTGGTTGCCGTGCCGGTCTGCTATCTCATTGCCGAATGGATGCGGCGGTATGCGGAACGTCTGGACCGGGAGTTCATTCGCATTCGAGAAGACGGTATGAACTACCTGCAGGATGTGATTCCCGGTATGCGTGCCGTGCGCGCCCACGTCGCCGCGCCCTATGAAGCGGCCCGCTGGCTGGAATGGCTGAAAGTCCAGTGGCGCATCAAAGCCAAGAGCATTACGTTCCACAACCTGGTGTTGAAACTGCCGCTGAAGCTGACGGAGCAGGTCGGGCTCGGTCTGGTGTACGGCTACGGCGCGTATGAGGTCATCAACGGACGGCTCAGCATTGGCGGTCTGGTGGCCTTCATCCTGTATACGCAACGCGCGTACGTTGCGATGGAAGCTATCCTGGAAGGCCACGTGGGCGCCGGCCAGGCCAAAGCCGCGGCCGAGCGCATCGACGCGCTGCTCGCCCTGCCGCAAGAGGAGGCGCCGCCAGCAGCGCCGGATACCACGCGCGCCTGGCCGCAAGCCGCGGCCCTGGCGGGGCGGGCTACCGCTGACGGGGCGAGAGGCGCAGGCCGCGCGGAGCCTCACTTGCATACGAAGGCAGAAGCGTCCGTCCCGGAGGCAGGCCCGGCAGCATCCGTTCGTGCTGAGCCTGTCGAAGTACGAGCGGATGCGGGCCCGGCGGCAGCCAAGCGCGCGAATCTAGCGAGCGGCGGCGCCGCCATAGAATTCGCGGATGTCTCGTTCGATTACGGCCGCGACGGCTTCGGCCTGGAGGGCGTCTCATTTCGGGCCGAGCCCGGCGCGTTCATTGGCGTCGTCGGTCCCAGCGGCGGCGGCAAGAGCACCATCATCGACCTGCTGCTGCGCTTCTACGAACCTCACTCCGGCGTTATTCGCGTTGACGGCCAGGACATAGCGGCGCTGCCGTTGGCGAGCCTGCGCGGCATGATCGGCCTCGTGCCGCAGGACGTCTTCCTCTGGAACGACACGATCTCCGCGAACCTCGTCTACCCGGCCCGCGACATCCCACGCGCGCGGGTGGTCGCGGCGGCCCAGGCGGCGCAACTGCACGACTTCGTAGCGTCGCTGCCGGACGGCTACGAGACGCTGGTGGGCGAACGCGGCCTGGCGCTTTCCGGCGGCGAACGCCAGCGCCTGGCCCTCTGCCGGGCTATGCTCGCGCAGCCGCGCATCCTCCTGCTGGACGAGGCCACGTCCGCCCTGGACGCGCTGACCGACCAGAAGGTGCGCGCCGCGCTGGAGACGGCCCGGCGCGGGCGCACCGCCGTCGTGGTGGCGCACCGGCTGGTCGGCGTGATGCGCGCCGATACGATCCTGGTGATCGATGAAGGCAGATTGGTCCAAGAGGGCAGCCCCCAGGCGCTGCTGGCACAGCCGGGCCTCTTCCAAGACCTCTACCAGGCGCAGAGGCTGTGATAGGCGCGCATCGGCGGATTACCGCGCAATTCTGCCATGCGATTACTCGCTTCGACTGTCTCTTTCAGTGGACAACATCCGCGCTTCCACTATACTAGACACATGTCAACGCAAATCAGCATGTTTCGCCAACTACGGGCGCACTTGGCGCTTTGGGACTGGCGACTCTTCTCTTTCATTCTTCTCTTTCTCGCGCTGCCGGGTGTCTATCAACTCTATCGTGTCCACCTGGTTGGCAATGCTATTCCCGACCCCGGCGCGCTCGCGATTGTGGCTCAGTGGCAATTCGTCAACCTTGTCATCGAGGTCTTCCAGGAAGCGACGGTGCTGGCGGTCTACTTCTTCGTCGGCAGCCGCATCGCGAGCAGCGCCTTGGTGCAATTGGACCGCTTGAAGAGCGTCCTTGTCTTTATATTCGTCGTCTCCGCCGTCTTTGCCGTGGCCGCGTTTGCCTTCCGCGGCAGTTTCGTCGAGATTGTCGCCACGCCTGAGGCAATTCAAGCGGAGACGAGAGACTTCCTGGGCATTACCGTGCTCGGTACGCCGTTCGTCCTACTCTACGCTGCGTCGATCGTCATTCTGCAAGCCCTGAACAAGAGAGCCTTGATTCTGGGCATGGCCTTGCTCAACGTCTTGGTCAGATTCGCCTTAGATAGCCTGTTCTTCGGTGGGTACGGCTTTTCCTTGGATGCTGGGGTAATCGGCGTGGCTTGGTCGTCGATCGTAGCCAGTGTGCTGCTGTTTGCGGTGGCGATGTACGCGTTGCTGGCTACCATGAGGGTCCCTGCGTCGGCGCTGCTGGCCAAGCCGACGTTTCAGGACATACGCACCTACTTCGGCGTAGGCGCGGGCAGTGGTTTGGACAGTCTGGTTCGGAACGTGGCCTACTTCGTGATGATTATTCGCATCGTCAACTCGATCGGCACGGAGGAGATCGGCGGCTACTATCTGTTCATTCAGGTATTTTGGAGTTTCATGCTGGTGCCGGTGCTGGCATTCGCGGATTCGGCAAAGGCGCTGTTCGCAAATAACAGCGGCCAGATCGAAAGGGTGCGCCAACTTTGGCATACGTCGATGATCGTGGTCGCGGTGATGATGCTCGTGTGGGTAGCTCTCGTGCCATTCTGGGAAACTGTCGCCACAGCGCTGAATCCGGATGAGGCTACAGTAGCATTCGCCACAACGGCGTTTGCGGTGCTCTTCGTTCCGTACGTCTTGTTCTCGTTCAACACCGTGACGGACAGCCTGTTCTACGGACTCGGCAAGACCCGCTACATGGCCTATCAGTCGATAATCACAAACGGAACGGTCTACGCCGCCGCTTTCCTGCTCTATGTGGCAGGGTTGTGGGAGCCGGACTACCTGAGCGTAATGTTGCTCTTTGGCCTCGGCATCCTCGTCGACTCGATACTGACCACACTGTTCGCGGTCAAGGCGCTGTACTTCGATCAGACTCGCGGTTAGATGCTAATCGTGTAGAGCGGCTTGACGAAGAGCGCAGGTTGCAAACCTGCGCTACCGGAATGGACGCCGCGCAGGGGCCGCGCCTTCAGATGCGCGCAGCCTGGACGCTAGCGCCTTATGCGGTTGCCGCGTGCACTGGCGGGCGCGTATAATCGCCGCAGGAATTCACCGCCGCGTATTTTGCGAAGAGCCGCTCCCCATGCGCGTACTGATTACCGGCATTACCGGCTTTGCGGGCAGCCATTTGGCGGATGCCTGCCTGGCGCGGGGGGTTGAGGTGTGGGGGTTGGCGCACACGCCGGGGCCGCATCGGCGCCTGGCGCACCTGGGCGAGCGCGTGCACCTCTACGCGGCGGACATGACCGACGAGGCCGCCGTGAACGCCGCGCTGGCGGCAATCAAGCCGGAGAGAGTCTTCCATCTGGCGGCCCAGGCGCACGTGCCGACCGCGTGGCGCGACCCGGCCGCCACCCTCAGCGCCAACATCCTGGGCCAACTGCACGTCATCCTGGCCATGCGCGCCCACGCGCCGGCGGCCCGCCTGCTGGTGGTGAGTTCCAGCAGCGTCTACGGTATGGTGGAGGAGGCAGACCTGCCGGTGAGCGAGGACGTGCCGCTGCGCCCCGCCGACCCCTACGCGGTGAGCAAGGTGGGACAGGAGATGCTGGCGGTGCAGTATGGCCAGAGCCACGGGTTGTCCAGCGTGCGCGCGCGGCCGTTCAACCACATCGGCCCGCGCCAGGCGCCGGACTTCGTCATCGCCCGCTTCGCGCGGGAACTGGCGCGGATGGAGGCGGGTTTGCAGCCGCCCACGCTGAAAGTGGGCAACATGAGCGCCCGGCGCGACTTTACCGACGTGCGCGACGTGGCCGTCGCCTACTGGCTGGCGCTGGAGAAAGGGACGCCCGGCGCGGTGTACACGATCGGCTCCGGCGCGGCGCGCTCGATTGACGAGATGCTGGGGATGATGCTGCGCCTGACGCGGGTGGAGGTGCGCGTGGAGACGGATCCGGCGCTCTTCCGGCCCGGCGACGCCCCGGCGCTGCGGGCGGATCCACGCGCGTTCCAACGGCAAACCGGCTGGCGCGCCGCGATACCCCTGGAACAGACCCTGCAAAATACGCTGGACTACTGGCGGGAGCGCGTGAGCGCCTCCGGGTAAGCGCCTCAGCGTGAGCGCCAATTGTAGATGGTGATTTCTTGAAAGAGCCACGTTCGCCCTGAGCTTGTCGAAGGGTGAACGTGGCGGGAACGGCGGTACACGCCCCCTGCCGCTCATGCTTCGACAGGCTCAGCACGAACGGCAGGAGGCTAAGGCCAGACAGGCTCAGCGCAAACGGCAGGAGGCCAAGGCCAGGCAGGCTCGACACGAACGGCCTCTATTGTATATTGCACGTATGCTCGAAGAAGATCGTATACAGGCTTTCTTGATAGTGTATGGCAAGGCAATGCCCATCATCGACGTTCACGTTCATACCGACGTTGGCAGGTCGCTGGACGACTTCGCGCAGCAGATCGAGATTGCGGAGCAGTTCGACGCCGTGCTGGTGACGTACGCCATTCGTCCGGTGGCGGCCGCCTCGCGCGACGCCTTTCCCACGCCGGAGTTCTGCGCCCGGTGCAACGACGAGACCTACGCGCTGATGCAACGCTACCCGGCGCGGGTGCGCGGCTTCTGCTACGTGAATCCTTATCATGGGGACGCTGCGGCGGCGGAACTGGAACGGCGCTTGACAACGCAAGGCTTTGTGGGCCTCAAGCTGTGGCACGCGCTGCCCTGCGACGACGCGCGGGTGGACCGGCTGGTGGACATCTGCGCGCGCTACCGGGCGCCGGCCCTGCAGCATACGTGGTTGAAGGCGGACGGCCTCGGCTACGGCGAGTCGCCCCCGGAGATGGTGGCCGACCTGGCGCGCCGCCACCCGGACGCCACCATCATCGCCGCCCACGCCGGCGGCGACTACGAATACGGCGCGAAAGTCTTCCGGAGCACGCCAAACGTCCTGCTGGACATCGCCGGCAACGAGTGCAACGCCGGCGGCGTGCAGATTCTCGTGGATCACGCCGGCGCGGAGCGCGTGATCTTTGGCACCGACATGCCCGGGCGCTCCTTTCCCTCCCAGCTTGCCAAGGTGCTGGGCGCGGACCTCTCCACCGCGGATAAGGAGAAGATTCTCTACGGCAACATGGCCCGCGTGCTGGCCGAGTGCGAGACGGCGCGGCAGGGAGCCTGGCGGTAGTTCCCTTTCTTGGGCTGACAAGGGTACATAAATGTCATTCCGAGCGGAGCGAGGAATCTAGAAGTGTTGATCCCGCAGGGCCATGCCTTAGATTCCGCGCTCTTAGCGACTCTTCGCTCCGCTCCGTTCGGAATGACAGGTAAAGTCTATTTTGAAGTACATACCCCTATCAGCCAGGGAGAGAGAGAAGAGAGTGGCGCCGGGCGCATCCGGTTCTCTCTCCTGGGAGAGGGTTAGGGTGAGGGGGTAAGGCACGTGAAGCGAGAGACTGCACGACATGATCGATAGCAATGCCTACGTGGGCGAGTGGCCCTTCCGCCGGTTGCCGTATGCCCAGCCGGAGAACCTGCTGCGCAAGATGGACGCGCTTGGCATCGAGCGGGCCGTAGTCTCGCGCCTGGAGAACGTCTTCTTCAAGGACCTGCTGGTCGGCAACCGCGAATTGCACGGCATCGCGCGGGCGCATCCGGCCCGCTTCATTCCGGCTTACACCATCAATCCGGCGTATCCGGGCTGGGACGAAGACCTGCATATCTGCATAGACGAACTGGGCGTGAAGAACCTGCGGCTGCATCCCAACTACCACCAGTACGAGCTTTTGGGTCGGGAGTGCTTGCGTTTGCTGGAAATCGCGCGGGAGCATGACCTGATCGTCCTCATCGCCGTCGGCCTGGAAGACGTGCGGCATCACCACCGCTTGGTGCGGGTGCCCGACGTGGCGGCCGGCGAAATCGCGCAGACGGTCAATGCCTTTCCTGAGGTGCGCTTTCTGGTGACCGCCGGGCGGTTTGGCGAGGTGACCGGCATCTGGCGGAGCGTGGACGAGCGCGCTAACCTCTACGTGGAGAACAGCCGCGTGCAGGGGCCGATCCACGACGTGGCGAAACTCTGCGCGAGCATCGGGCCGGAGCACCTGCTCTTTGGCTCCAACTCGCCGCTGCACTATCATGAATCCGCCAAGCTGAGCATCGAGACCGAGACGGGGATTGCGGATTCGGTCAAGCGAATGCTGTTCAAGGAGAACGCGGCGCGCCTGTTCGACGTGTAACGCCGCCGCGTTGGCATGAGGCCGCAAACAGGTTTGCAATTGCGGATTTCCGGTAGCGCAGGTTTGTAACCTGCGTCGGGGCGAGGAGGCGGGGGACGAGCCCCCGCGCTACGGTGATGTTGAACCAAGAGGCGGGGGACGAGCCCCCGCGCTACGGTGATGTTGAACCAAGAGGCGGGGGACGAGCCTCCGCGCTACGAGGGTGATCAGCCAAGAGGCGGGGGATGAACCCCCGCGCTACGAGGGTGATTGAGGGAAGGACGTCGATGAGCGACGGCAACGGGTCCGCACATTCGGGTTCGCGGGATCAGGGTGTTACCCACGGCGTGCAGGTCACGGCGGCGGCGGGCGGCGCGGCTTTGGGGGCGGAGCTGGGCCACTGCGCGCTGGACCCGTCCGGCCCGGTCGCGGCGGGCGCGTTCGGCACGTGGACGATTACCTATACGGCGGGCAGCCAAGGAATCGCGCCCGGCGGCGGCATTGCCGTCGTGCCGCCGTGCGTCCACAGCGTGCGCTGGCGGCTCGGCCACGTTACCGCGACTACCACTGGCCGCGGCGGCGTTTCCGTGCGCGTGCGCAACGACTATCCGCTCAAGTACCACCACGCGCAGTTTCCCTGCGTTTTCGTCACGGTAGAGGGCGCCGCGCTGCGGGCCGGCGAGGAAATCGCGGTCACGCTTGGTGACGCCGGCTCGTTTATACCCGGCTTCTACGAGCGGGCGCGGGCGCAGGAAGTCGCCATGAACGAGATGCACTTTCAGGTGCTGGTGGACCCGCTTGGCAACGCCAGTTACAGCAATCCGCGCTATCCCGGCGGCGACCCCAAGGGGTACCGGCTCCTGCCGGATTTGCCAACGGTTGACGTCGTCGCCGGGCCACCGGCGCGGTTGGGCGTGGTTGCGCCCGCCAGGGTGACTGCCGGTGAGGAATTCTCCGTGCTCGTGCGCGTCGAGGATGCGTTTGGTAACGTCTGTACGGACTTTGCGGGCGAAATCGCACTTGCTACGCGGCCGGGCGGCATCAGCGCGCCTGAAAACTGCGGCATCACGGCCAGCGACGGCGGCGCGGCGCGGCTGGGGCCATTCATCGTCTCCCGGAACGCGGCCGGGCCGGTCACGGTAACGGCGGCGGCCTGGGAAGCCGGTGTATCCGGCGTCAGCAATCCGATCGACGTAGTGGAGGCCGGCGGCGACCGCATCTTCTTTGGCGACCTGCACACCCACGCCCCCGGCGCGCTCGATCCCAGCCACCGCCCCCACGGGCCGTTCATGGCGCACGGCGTGGGCACGTACGCGGAGGCGTTCCGCTACGCCCGCGACGTGTCCGGCCTCGACTGTGTGGGTGTGGCGTGGTTTCCGCCGCCCAAGAACATCGAATCCCTGTGGTCTGTACCACGCGCTGACGATTGGGCGGAGTATCAGGAAGTCATCGCGGGCTTCTATGAGGCCGGAGCGTTCGCGCCGCTTGTCGCTATAGAACTCAGCGATCCCACCGCCGGACACCGCGTCATCCTCTATCCCGACGAGGGCAAGCGCGTGACCACCAGTAAAATCGAGGAAATCTGGCCGGCACTGGCGGGCACCGGCGCGGTGGTCGTGCCGCATCACATCAACGTCACGTCTGAAGGCGGGTATCAGAACTGGCGGGTGCAGGACTGGCAACGGCATAATGCGGAGTATCAGACCGTCTTGGAGATTGCGCAAAACCGGGGCGCGTTCGAGACCGACGAACCCGGCGGCGCGACCGTGATTGGCGGCGGCGGCGCGTCGGCCCAGGACGCGCTGGCAATGGGACACCGCCTCGGCTTCGTGGGCGGCACCGACAGCCACCACGCCCAGCCGGGCCGCAACACGTGCGCCATGGCCGGCGTGGATTTCCACGACCATAAGACGGGCGGCCTGACCGCCGTTATCGCGCCGGAACTGACGCGCGCGGCGATTATCCAGGCGCTCAAAGAACGCCGCTGCTACGCCACCACCGGCGCGCGCATCGTGCTCGATTTTCGCGTGGACGGCCGCGGCATGGGTGAAGAATTCACGGCAAGCGCGGCGGCGGTCGCGGTGACGGCGCGTGTGCTCGGCACGGCCCCGATTGCCAGTCTGGAACTGGTCTGCGACGGCAGGGTTGTCCACACGCAGCCCGGCGGCGATCGCGTCGCTGAGATTGCCGAGACGCTCCCACTGGCGGGAGAACAGACCTCCTACGTCTACCTGCGCGTGACGCAGAGCGACGGCCACGCGGCCTGGTCGAGTCCGGTGTGGGTTAAGGCGCCGCACCAGTGAATCAGAGCGCGCGCAGGGGCCGCCGCCAGCGGGGTATGCGCATTCCAGCCGAGAGACCTATGCAACGCTCTGCCGCGTAGGCGAGACTCTGCCGAAACTGCGCCGCATCTCCCCCTCACCCCGGCCCTCTCCCCAGTGGAGAGGGGGACTCAGGTAGCGCCGGATGAGGTTGCGCACGGGTCTCATCCGGGGGCAAAGCGGTTGCCGCAGGGGGCCTTGCCATGCGTGGTAAGATTAGGGAACAGCGTGATGAAGAGAGAGACCCACGTCAGAATCCGCAGGGCGTCCGCGGCGGATCGGGAGACCCTCATCGAACTCAGCGTGCGCGCGTTTGCGGACGTGACCGTGCTGCGCTGGCGGGAAGAGCGGCTCGGCGTTATTGGCGGACGCCCCTGGCGTGAGTGGGAAGCCGACCTCATGCGCACACTTGACCTATCCACGGTCGTCATCGCCGAAGCGGCGGGCAAAGCGGTTGGCTTCGCGACCTATGAACTGGATGAAGCGACGCGCATCGGGACCGTGAGCGACAATGCCGTGCTGCCGGCGTTTCGCGGCCGGGGCATTGGCGGCCGGCTGCTGGCCCACGTGCTCGGCCTGATGGCAGAGGCGGGCATGGAGTTTGCCCAGGTCTCGACCGGCCTGGAAGAGGCGTACACGCCCGCCCGCCGCATGTACGAACGGCAGGGGTTTCAGCCGCTGAGCCGCAGTGTGACGTGCTTCAAGAGAATTGCGTAAAGCGCGGTACACCTATGAACGCGACAGACGTTACCATCCGGCCCGCGCTCGAAGCGGATCGGGAGAAACTCATCGAACTCATCGTGCAAGGCTTTGCCGAGGTGACCGTGCACCGCTGGCGCGAGGAGCGGTACGGCGTCATCGGCGGTCGTACCTGGGATGAGTGGAAAGCCGACGACGTGCGCGCGATTGACGTCGCTAACGTCGTTATTGCCGAGGCGGACGGCAAGCCGGTTGGCTTCGCGACGTTTCACGTCAATGAAGAGACCCGCATCGGCACGGTGGGCAACAACGCGGTGCTGCCGGCGTATCGCGGCCGCGGTATCGGCGGGCTGCTGCACGCGCGGGTGCTGGAGTTGATAGAGGCGGCGGGCATGGAATTCGCCCAGGTTACTACCGGGCTGGACGACTGCTACGAACCCGCCCGCCGCATGTACGAGCGGCAAGGCTTCCAGCCGCTCTACCGCAGCGTGCTCTACATGATGAAACTGAACGAAAGAGGTTAAAGACCCGACTATGGACTACAAGGTTCTCTGGGGCGACATTCACAACCACAACACCGTGGGCCTGTTCCACTACACCAAAGGCACGCTGGAACGGGCTATCGACATGGCGCAGAGCCACCTGGATTTCTTCGCCTTCACCGGCCACGCCCAGTGGCACGACATGCCGGCCATGCCCAATAACCGGCACGAACAGTGGCAGGAGGGCTTCGACCGCCATGCGGAAGTCTGGCCGAAGACCAAGCAGTTGATCAAAGAGGCCACGACGCCGGGGCAATTCGAGGCGTTCCTGGGCTACGAGTGGCACTCGGCCGGGTTTGGCGACCACTGCGTCATCTACAAAGAGGACGGCCCGCTGCAGTTCGCCAACCACGTGCGGGAGATCCAGGAGCACGCCCGGCGCAGCGGCGCGCTGCTGGTGCCGCACCATCCCGGCTACATGCGCGGCTTTCGCGGCGCGAACTGGGACTGGCTGGATGAATCGGTCTCGCCGATCGTGGAGATAATTTCCGAGCACGGCGGCGCGGAGCGGGACCGCGGTCCGTTCGCCTACACGCGGCACGGCCTGGGACCGCGCGTTACCATCAATACCATCCAGCACGCCCTCGCCCTGGGTCACCACGTGGGCTTTACCGGCTCTTCCGACGACCACCAAGCCCATCCGGGCGCGTACAACGAGGGCCAGGTGGCGGTGCTCGTGCCGGAGTTTACGCGAGAGGCGATCTGGGAGGCGCTGTGGAACCGCCGCTGCTACGCGGCCACCGGCGACAAGATCGAACTGGACTTTCGTATCAACGGCCAGCCAATGGGATCGCGGCTGCCCGCCGCCAGCGAGCGCGCCATCGCGGTGAACGTGCGCGGCTGGGACGAGATTGCCAGAGTTGAGGTTATCAAGAACAACCGCGTCATCCACCGGCACTTTCCGGCTGATAGCGAGCCGGATGGGGGGTATGCGTGGTCGCGCCGGCACCGCTGCCGCGTCGAGGTGGGCTGGGGTCCGTGGTCGGCCTTTGGCAAGCCGCGCATCGCCGAGTGGGACCTGACCGTTTCCGTGGACGGCGCGCGCATCCATCAGGCCATGCCCTGCTTCCAACCGGGGCCGTTCCACGAGGAAAACCGCAGCCGCATTGTGGAATCAACGGCTACCACGTGCAGGTTTCAGACCTATACCTCGCTTTCCGAGTGCCTCAACGATTGCCCGCAGAACTCGGTGGTGCTGGACGTGGAAGGCCCGCCGTCGGCGACGGTGACGCTGGCGTTCACAAAGCCGATGCGGCGCACGGAAACCTACACGCTGGAAGAGGCGTCGCAGAACGCCATCACCGACCTGACCACCGGCTTTCCGTCGGACTCGTTTCTGATACATCGGCTCGTGCCGGATGAACTGGCCTGCGCGTCCTATGATTTCGTGGACGCTCCCAGTGAGAACCGGGCGGAGGACTACTACTACCTGCGCGTGACACAGGAGAACGGGCAGACGGCGTGGTCGAGTCCGATTTGGGTAGGGAATTAGGCAGGCGTGTGGTGGTGTCGCGCCGGTCGCGCGAAGAGGCGGGGGACAAGCCCCCGCGCTACGATGTACTATGCCAAGGCCGTGGAAGAGCGCGCCAAGTTCCCTCTCCTGGGGGAGAGGGTTAGGGTGAGGGGGAAGGAATAGCGGTGGATTGACGGTCGTCCCCCTCACCCCGGCCCTCTCCCCAGGGAGAGGGGGCAGAGAGCCGTACTGGTCGTATGCGGTTCCCTCTCCCCAGGGAGAAGGGGCAGAGAGCCGTACTGGTCGTATGCGGTTCCCTCTCCCCAGGGAGAGGGAGGTTTCTTGCATGATGCGGGAGTTTGTATGAGTCTTGCTGAGGTCGCATAAGGAAGAGTGAACGATGAGCGGACAGCTTGCGATTGACGGCGGCGCGCCGGTACGCGCCGCGCCGCTGCCCGGGCCGTATCCGGGCGCCACCATCATTGGCGAAGAAGAGCAGCGCGCGGTGAGCGCGGTCTTGGCGCGGCGTTCGCCCTTTCGCTACTACGGCCCGGATCCGGCCTACACCGTAAACGAACTTGAGCGGACCGTGGCCGCGCTCGTCGGCGTGCAGCACGCCGTGGGGGTGACCTCGGGCACGGCGGCGCTCATCGTGGCGCTGCGCGCGCTCGGCGTGGGGCCCGGCGACGAGGTGATCGTGCCGGCGGCGACCTTCTACGGCTGCGTGAACGCCGTGGTCGCCTGCCAGGCCGTGCCGATCTTCGCCGATCTGGACGAGTCCGTCAGCATCGACGCGGACGCGGTGGAGCGCGTGATTACCGAGCGCACCCGGGCGGTGATGGTGGTGCACTGGCGCGGCGCGGCCGCCGACCTCCAGCCGCTGCTGGACGTAGGCCGGCGTCACGGTGTGCCCATTCTGGAGGATTGCGCCCAGTCGTTTGGGGCGGAGTATCATGGCCGTCTCGTCGGCGGGTCAGGCGACATAAACATCTTCAGTTTTCAGATGAACAAGGTGATTTCCGCCGGTGAGGGCGGCATGGTGGTAACCAACGACCCCGCGCTGCATCAACGCGCCGTCGCTTGCCAGGACCAGGGCACTCCCCGCCGCAGCGAGGGCGCGGAAATGCCGCCGTTCTTTGGCGAGAACTACCGCATGAGCGAACTCACGGCGGCGGTGCTGCTGGAACAAGTGAAAAAACTCGACCGTTTGCGCGCGCACGCGCGCCGCGTAGGCGGTATCATTAAGGAGAGCGTGCGCGGCCTGCCCGGCGTGCGCGCGCGGCCCCTGGCCGACGCGGCCGGGGACGCCGGTGTCAGTCCGGCGCTCATCTTCGACACGCCGCAAATCCGCGTGTGGGCACAAGAGGCGCTGGCGGCGGAGGGTGTGCCCATCAAGCACCCTTACAACGGCCAGCCGGTGTACATGCACGAGGCTATCCTGCGCAAGCGCACGTGGCACGACGGCCCGTCGCCGTGGGATCCGCGATTCTACGCCGGCGCGGCGGACTACGGGCCGGGCCTCTGTCCCGCCGCCGAGGCGTTGCTGCCGCGCGTCTGCGAGTACCACGTGAGCATGGACTGGACCGAGCGAGACGCGCACGACGTGGCCGCGGGCCTGCGCAAGGTCATGCAGGCGGTACCGCGCGCGTTGCTGGAGCCGGCGCGGGTGGCGTAGGTTGCGCGCCCGGCGTGGTTGGTGATTCTCTCTTCTAGGGGATGGTTGAAAGGAGCTACATGCAAAGAAGGCTATAATTGCGCCTCGCCTCGCGTCGTTCGCGGCGCGGCACGGCGGCGAAACTCGTTGCTTGGCGTGAGTGTAGATTGACCTAGAAGGGAGAGCCTCCAAAAATGGGCATCTTGCAGATGTTGGAGAAAGACGTCGTGCTGGGTGACGGCGGCTATATCGTCGAACTGGAGAAACGCGGCTACGTGATTGCCGGCGCGTTTACGCCGGAACTGGCGCTGGAATACCCCGACGCCATTCGCGAGTTGCACCGCGAGTTTCTCCGCTCCGGCTCGGAAGTGCTGCAGGTGATGGCGTTCTACGGCAGCCGCAGCAAGCTGGAAACCGTCGGCCAGGCCGACCGCACGTTCGAAATCAACCAGAAGACCACCCAGATCGCCAAAGACGTGGCCGGCGACCGGGCCCTGGTGGCCGGCGACCTGAGCGCGACCTGGAAGTGGGACGCGGACAACCCCTCCGGCAACGCCGAGATTGCCGGCATCTTCGACGAGCAGATCGAGGCGCAGGAGGGCGTGGACTTCTTCATTGGCGAGACGTTCTGGCACCTGGGCGAGGCGCTGCTCTGCCTGGAGCGCGTCAAGGCCAAGTCGGGCCTGCCCGCCATGATTACCATGTCGTTCCGGGGTGAGGTCGTGACCGACGACGGCTACACCGCCGCCGACTGCGCGCGGATGCTGGCCGACGGCGGCGCGGAGATCGTGGGCGTGAACTGCATGCGCGATCCGGAGCGCAGCTACCCGCTGCTGCACGAGATGCGCGACGCTACCGACGCCTACATCGCCGCGCAACCGGTGGCGCACCGCACCAGCGATGAAACGCCGTGGTTCACGGGCACACCGGCCTTTCCCGATAAGCTGGAGCCGACGCAGATGACCCGCTACGAGATGGCGGATTACGCGCTGAAGGCGAAGGCGATGGGCGTGAACTTCATCGGCGCCTGCTGCGGCACGGTGGCCATCCACGTGCGGGAGATGGCGAAAGTGCTCGGCAAGTTCCACGAGGAGCAAATCTGGCAGCCGGACCCGGACAAGCCGATGAGCGAGACCGAGTTCAACTGGGAACGGCGGCAGGAGAACTAAGCGCCCCGGCGCGATTGTCCCGGTACCCGGCAGCCGCGGGCTTGCATCCCGCATCCGGTAGCGCAGGTTTGCAACCTGCGCCGGGCCGCCGTCGCGCCGGGACACGGGCGAAAAACCGGAGGCAGGGGACAAGCCCCCGCGCTACGGGTGTGTGGGAGTAGGGGCGGTTCGCGAACCGCCCCTATGGCTTGGGTTCGCGATCACTCCCTATGGTTCGCGAACCGCCCCTGCGGCCTGCGTTCGCGAACATTCCCTATGGCTCGCGAACCGCCTCTACGCCCCGCGCAACGGGTGTGGGGGAGCGGCCCCTGCGGGGGCGGTTCGCGAACCGCCCCTACGCGCCGGGAATAGCCTCTGCTCCCCCCGAACCGCCCCTACACCCTCGTTTTCGGCGGCGCTTGCCGCAATCCAACGAAGGAGAAAGTCTCGTGCAATCGCAGGCGCGTCTCGTCATCATCGGCGCCGGCATCGTGGGGTGCAGCGTCGCCTATTACCTCACCCGGCGCGGGTGGCGGGACATCGTCGTGGTGGATCAGGGGCCGCTGTTCGACACCGGCGGCTCCAGTTCCCACGCGCCCGGCCTGGTATTTCAGACAAACGCCTCCAAGCTCATGACCACGCTGGCCCAGGATACGGTGGCGCTCTACGGTGGGCTGGAACTGGACGGGCAGCCGTGCTGGTATGGCGTGGGCAGCCTGGAGGTGGCGTACACGGAAGAGCGGTGGCAGGACCTGCACCGCAAGGCGGGCTTCGCCAAGTCGTACGGCCTGGAAGCCCGTTTGATTTCCCCTGAAGAATCCCAAGACCTCGTGCCGCTGCTCGATTCCAACGTCATTCACGGCGCGTACTACGTGCCCAGCGACGGCATCGCCAAGCCGGTGCGCGCCGCCGAGGCCATGTCCCGCTACGCGCGGGAGCGCGGCGCGGCGTTCCACGGCCATACCACCGTTACCGGCATTGTGGTGAAAGGTGGGCGCGCGCGGGCGGTGGAGACCAGCGCGGGCCGCATCAGCGCCGAAACCGTGCTCATCTGCGCCGGCATCTGGGGGCCCAGGGTCGGGCGCATGGCCGGTGTTTCCATTCCGCTGCTGCCGGTGCAGCACCAGTACACCCGCACCGCGCCGCTGCCCGCGCTGCGCGGCGAGACCCGCGAGGTCGTTCATCCCATCGTGCGGCACCAGGACTACGCCATGTACTTCCGCCAGGAGGGCGATCACTACGGCATCGGGTCGTACAAGCACGAACCGCTGCCCGTGGAACCGGATGACATTCTCAGCCCGGCCGCGGCCAAGCGCGCGCCGGCCATGATGGACTTCACGCCGGAGCACTTCGCGGTGGCGCGCCGGGCGGCGGGCGAACTCATTCCCACCCTGCGCGACGTCGAACTGACCGACGCTTTCAACGGCATGTTCTCCTTCACGCCGGACGGTCTATCCATTCTGGGTGAAGCGCCGGGGGTGGACGGCTTGTGGATCGCCGAGGCGGTGTGGATTACCCACGGCGGCGGCGCGGGCAACGTGGTGGCCGAGTGGATGGACGAGGGCGTGACCGGCCTCGACCTGCGGGAAGCCGACTATCTCCGCTTTCCGCCGCACGCGCACACCCCGGCCTACGTGCGGGCGCGCGGGGCGCAGCAGTACCGGGAGGTCTACGACATCATCCACCCGCTGCAGCAACTGGAGAATCCCCGAAACGTGCGGCGCAGCCCGTTCCAGCCGCGCTTCGAGGCGCTGGGCGCGGTCTGCTTCGAGAGCGCCGGGTGGGAGCGGCCGCAGTGGTTCGAGGCTAACGCGGAACTGGCTGCCGGAGAAGATGCGCCGGTGCGCTCCGGTTGGGAGGCGCGGCACTGGAGTCCCATCCAGGCCGGCGAGCACCGCGCCACCCGCGAGCGCGCGGCTCTCTACGACCTGACTCCCTTCACCAAGTTGGAGGTGAGCGGGCCGGGCGCGCTGGGCTTCCTGGACTCAATCACTGCCAACCGGATCGACCGTCCGGTGGGCAAGGTGGTGTACACGGCGCTGCTGAACCAAAACGGCGGCATCCAGTGCGACCTGACGCTGACGCGGCTGGCGCGAGACCGCTTTCTGGTGCTCACCGGCGGCGCGAGCGGCACGCGGGACTTGGCGTGGCTGCGCCGCCACGCGCCCGCTGACGGCTCGGTGACGATCATTGACGTGACTTCGGCATATTGCGGCATCGGCCTGTGGGGGCCGCGGGCGCGGGACGTGCTGCAACAGGTGTGCGCTGAGGACGTATCCAACCGCGCCTTGCCCTATTTCGCCAGCAAGTCAATCACCATCGGCGCGGCGCCGGCGCGGGCGTTGCGCGTCTCCTACGTGGGCGAGTTGGGCTGGGAAATCTATATGCCCACCGAGTACGGCCTCGGCGTCTGGGACGCGCTCTGGGAAGCGGGGCAGCCTTATGGCATCATCGCGGGCGGCGGCGGGGCGTTCGAGTCCCTGCGGTTGGAGAAAGGCTACCGCATGTGGGGCGCGGACATCCATACCGAGTACAATCCGTACGAGGCCGGCCTGGGTTGGGCGGTGAAAGTCGACAAGGGCGATTTCCTGGGCCGGGAGGCGCTCACGCGCATCAGGGAAGCGGGTATCGCGCGGCGGCTCTGCTGCCTCACGCTGGACGATGCCAGCCACGTGGTGATGGGCAAGGAGCCGATCCTGGACGGCGAGCGCGCGCTGGGCTACGTGACCAGCGCGGGTTTCGGCTACAGCGTCGGCAAGAGCATCGCCTACGGGTATCTGCCGCTGGCGTATGCGACGCCCGGTACCGGGGTGGAAATAGAGTACTTCGGCAAGCGGTATGCGGCTACGGTAACGGCGGAACCGCTGTACGACCCCGGCCACAGGAAATTGCGGGGCTAGCGCGGTTTCAACGTGGCCTCTTGGGGTAAATCACCCTCACCCTAGCCCTCTCCCTCGTGAGACCTTTGCGCAACATAGGTCGGCGCGCGATCAGACTCCCTCTCCCTGGGGAGAGGGCCGGGGTGAGGGGGAATCCTCGTCGGTTCCGCCCCATCTCGCAAGAATTGGGTATGATTCGCCGTAAAGTCTCCCCTCACCCTAACCCTCTCCCACAGGGAGAGGGGACAAGATAGAAGAGGCTCCCCGTACGGGGAGCCTCTTTGCGGTTTCTCGTTAGCGAGAATGCGGTTGCCTCTTAGTAGGGCATCCCTTCGCCTTCGGCCGGGGCCGGGGCGGGCGGCTCGGGGATGTCCACCACCAGGGCGTCGGTGGTGAGCACCATGGCCGCGACCGAGGCCGCGTTCTCGACCGCCGAGCGGGTGACCTTCAGCGGGTCGATGATGCCCGCCTCGATCATGTCCACGTACTCGCCGGAAAGGACGTTGAAGCCAACGTTCTTGTTGCGGCGGCTCTTGGAGAGGCGGCGCACTTCCTGCGCGATGACCGAGCCGTCCTGGCCGGCGTTCTGCGAGATGCGGCGGATGGGCGCTTCCAGCGCGCGGCGCATGATCGTCACCGCCACGCCCTCATCGCCGTCGATCTTCAGGCCGTCCAGCGCCGGCAGCGCGTTCAGCAGCGCGATACCGCCGCCGGGCACGATGCCTTCCTCGACCGCGGCGCGGGTGGCCGAAAGGGCGTCCTCGACGCGGTGCTTCTTCTCTTTCAGCTCGATCTCGGTGGCGGCGCCCACGTTGATGACGGCTACGCCGCCGGACATCTTCGCCACGCGCTCTTCCAGCTTCTCGCGGTCGTAGTCGCTGGTAGTCTCTTCCACCTGGGCCTTGATCTGGTTGATGCGGCCCTTGACCTCTTCGGAATCACCGTGGCCCTCGACGAACGTCGTGTTGTCCTTATCGGACACGACGCGGCGGGCGCGGCCGAGGTCCTCGATCATCACCTGGTCCAGGCGGCGACCCAGTTCCTCGGAAATCACCTGGCCGCCGGTCAAGACGGCGATGTCCTGGAGCATTTCCTTGCGGCGGTCGCCGTAGCCGGGGGCCTTGATGGCCACGCAGTTCAGCACGCCGCGCATCTTGTTGACGACCATCATGGCCAGGGCCTCGCCCTCGACGTCCTCGGCGATGACCACCAGGTTCTTCTGGCCGCCCTGCACGAACTTCTCCAGCAGCGGCAGCACGTCGTTGCCGGCGCTCAGCTTCTTGTCGGTGATGAAGATGTAGGGGTCTTCGATGGAAGACTCCATGCGGTCGGAGTTGGTGACGAAGTAGGGCGAGATGTAGCCGCGATCGAACTCCATGCCCTCTACGTACTCGACCGAAAAGCCGATGCCGCGTCCCTCTTCCACCGTGATGACGCCGTCTTTGCCGACCTTGTCCATCACGTCGCCGATGAGGTCGCCGATCTCGCCGTCGGCGGCGGAGATGGAGGCGACTTCAGCGACCTGAGCCTTGCCGGTTACGGGCGTGGCGATGCTGCGCAGTTCGTCGACCACGACGCGGGTGGCCTGCTCCAGGCCGCGCTTCATGATCATGGGGTTCACGCCGGCGACCACGTTGCGGTGGCCTTCGTTGATGAGCGTGTGCGCCAGCACGGTAGCGGTGGTGGTGCCGTCACCGGCGATGTCGTTGGTCTTGCTCGCCGCTTCCTTGATGAGTTGCGCGCCGACGTTTTCCAGCCCGTCCTCGAGCTCGATTTCCTTGGCTACGGTGACACCGTCGTGGGTGACCACCGGCGCGCCGTACTTCTTGCCCAACGCCACGTTGCGACCCTTGGGGCCGAGGGTGGACTCAACCGCGTCGGCCACCTTCTCGATGCCGCCCATGAGCGCGCGCCGGGCTTCCTCGTCCAATACAACCTGCTTTGCCATTGGCGTAGATGTCTCCTTCTTCCTGGGTTACACCAATTCACACCGCGCACTTTGCGGCGGTGTTAACTCAATTATAGATTCCTCGACTGTCGCAGTCAAGCCAATGGATGTAGTTTTCACATCGAATCGCGTAGTTTCAGCCGAATGCCTTGTATTTTTGCAAGCGCCTACTGTAGCTGCGCCTTGCACACGTGTAGTTTTCCGCCGCATCGACGCGGCGGGTTGTGCGGCGCGCCCGCCGCCGCGAGCGCGCGGCGCGGGCACGCGCAAGCGGTTTCAAGTATGATTCATCTTAACAGAACGCGCGCGGCGCGCAGAGCACAGACAGCGGACGCCGCGCTGAGCGCAGAGAGGCCACGCCACCATGCCGTTGCGATTGACCCTGCTGGGCACGGGCACCCCCACGCCTTCCCTGGAGCGCGGCGGTTGCAGCTTTCTGGTGGAACATGACGACGACGCGCTGCTCTTCGACTGCGGGCCGGGGGCGGTGCGGCGGCTCCTGGCGGCGGGCGTGCCGCCGACGCGGGTCACGCATCTCTTTCTTACCCACTTGCACTACGACCACTGCATGGACTACGCCTACCTGACGCTGACGCGCTGGGACCAAGGCGCGGGGCAGATTCCCGATCTGCGAGTCTACGGTCCCGCCGGCACGGCGCACATGACGCGCCTGCTCTTTGGCGAGGAGGGCGCGTACCAGGCCGACCTGGCGGGACGCACCCTGCACCCGGGCAGCCATCTGATCTACGAGCATCGCGGCGGTACACTGCCGCGCCAGAGGCCCGCGCCGCGGGTGCGGGAGGTCGGTGAGGGCGCTGCCATAGAAGGCGGCGGCTGGCAGGCCCGGACTGCGGAAATGGTCCATTGCCAGCCGTATCTCGAATCGGTCGCGTACCGGTTCGAGAGTACGGAAGGCAGCATCGCGGTCACCGGCGATACCGCGCCCAATCCGCAACTGGTGGAACTGGCGCGCGGCGCGAACGCGCTGCTGCACATGTGCCACTTCCTGAACGACGTGGAGACGGACCCGCGCCTGACGTCGTCCTGCTCGGGTCACCTGGACTCTGCGCGGACGGCGGCCGCGGCCGGCGTGGAGACGCTGGTCCTGATCCACCTCACCGAGCAGATCGCGCGGCCCGGCATCCGCGAGCGCATGGTGGCCGAGGCGGCGGCGGTCTTCGACGGCACGATCATCCTGGGCGAGGACTTGATGGAGATACCGTTAGGACCCATTCGACCTGAGCCGATTCTCTAAAGCAGTGAGGTTTGAGCCCATGAAGGCAGAGCATTTCGATACGATCGTCGTAGGCGTGGGCGGTATGGGCAGCGCCACGGTGCACCACCTGGCGCGGCGCGGCCAGCGCGTGCTGGGCCTGGAGCAGTTCGACGTGCCCCACGAAATGGGATCGTCGCACGGCGTGAACCGGGTTATCCGGCTGACGTACTTCGAGCATCCGTCGTACGTGCCGCTGCTGGCGCGGGCCTACGCCCTCTGGCGCGAGCTTGAGCAGGCCGGCGGCGAGCAGTTGCTCTACGTTACCGGCTCGATTGACGCCGGCGCGCCGGATTCGTTCGTGGTCGAGGGTTCCATGAAGTCGTGCGCGGAACACGGCCTGGCGCACGACGTGCTCACCAGCGCGGAGTTGACGCGCCGCTTTCCGGGCTTCGCGCTGCCGCCGGAGATGATGGCTGTGTGGCAGCCGGAGGGCGGGTTCGTCCTCTCGGAACGGTGCATCGTGCACCACGTCTGGCAGGCGCAGGCGGCGGGCGCCGAAGTGCGGGCGCGGGAGCCGGTGCTCGACTGGCAGGCGGAGCGCGGCGGCGTGACCGTGCGCACGCCGCGCGGAACCTACACCGCCGCGCGTGTGGTCTTCACGGCGGGAGCGTGGAGCGGTTCCCTGTTGGCGCGGTTGGGCGCGCACGCGGTGCCGGAACGCCAGGTGATGGGGTGGTTCCAACCGGCGCAGCCGCAACTCTTCACGCCGGACCGCTTCCCGGTCTTCAACATGCTCGTGCCGGAAGGGCACTACTACGGCTTTCCCATTTACGGCATTCCCGGTTTCAAGATCGGCAAGTACCACCATCTGCGGCAGGACACCGCGCCGGACGAGGTGGACCGCGCCTGCCATCCGGAAGATGAAGCGGCCCTGCGCGACGGCGCGCACCAGTACATGACCGGCGGCATGGGGGCGACGCTGGCTATGAAACCGTGCATGTTCACCAATACGCCGGACGGGCACTTCATCATGGACCGCCATCCGGAGCACGAGAACGTGTCAATCGCGGCCGGCTTCTCCGGGCACGGCTTCAAGTTTTGCAGCGTGGTGGGGGAGATCATGGCCGACCTGGCGCTGGAGGGCCGCACGCGGCACGAGATTGGAATGTTCGGCCTGGGACGGTTCGGCTGAAGCGGCGCGCTTGGCCGCCGCCTGCAATGATAACGACCGGACGGAATCCGGAGAGAGGCACCGGTGCGCGTCGATCTGCATACCCATACGTCATACTCATCGGATTCCGAACTGGCCCCGGCGGACGCGGTGGCCGGCTGGCGGCGCGCGGGCATCGACTGCGTGGCCGTGACGGACCACAACACCATCGCCGGGGCGTTGGACTTGCGGGAGTGGGCGCCGCTGCGGGTGATCGTGGGCAACGAGATCAAGACCCGCGAGGGCGAGATCATCGGCCTGTTCCTCCACGAGGACATCCCGCGCGGCATGACGCCGGAGGAGACGATCCGCCGCATCCGCGCGCAGGACGGCCTGGTGATGATCCCGCATCCGTTCGACCGGTTTCGCAACTCGCGCCTGCGGGAAGACGCCCTGATGCGCATCCTGCCGCAGGTGGACATAATCGAGGTCTTCAACGCGCGCACGGCCTTTGCGCGCGATAACCGGCGGGGTGAATTGCTGGCCGCCGCGCACGGCCTCACGGCGGCGGCGGGCAGCGACTCCCACACGTCCACGGAACTTGGCCGCGCCTACGTGGAAATGGCGGACTTCGATTCACCCCGGACCTTCCTCGAATCCCTGCGCGCCGGCCGCTTGGTCAAGCGCCAAAGCCCCTGGTTCGTCCACGCCCACACCCGCTGGGCAAAGCTCCGCGCGCGCTTCCGCTAGGGGACTGGTTCTCTACTTGCTGCGCAGGCCTTTGCGTAACTCCGTCATACCGGCGAAAGCCGGAATCCAGGGTGCTCTTATAGTTATACACATATGAAGTCAATCCCTTTCACCCTCATTCCAACCTTCCCCAATCGAGAGCTGAAAGGGGTATGTAAATGTCATTCCGAGCGGAGCGTCGAACAGGGTTCGCGGAATCTAGAAACGACGCTTTTGCAGCGAACGCCTTAGATTCCTCTCTCCGCTGCGCTCCGTTCGGAATGACAAGTGAAGTCGATCATTGGAGGCATTACACCTGTCAGCCCATCGATGGGGAAGGCGTTTTGCGATGGTCGCCTACGGCTGGGCTTGCGTGGCGCTTCATTGGCGTTCCGGGTTTCAACCGTTCGACAAGCGCGGGACAGGCGTGTCGTCCGGGCTTACGAATCTCGCGCCTAGGTGTTTCGACTCTCCCGGCGCGCCTGCCACTTGCGGCGTTGGGCTATGCGCACGTCTTCGGCGGCGGGGGTGTAGCGGGCGAGGAAGTCCGCTTTGAAGGCGGCGAAGCGGCGCTGGCGGATGGCGGCGCGGGCGTCCGCGAGCAGGCGAAAGATGAAGCGCAGGTTGTGCAGCGTGGCCAGGCGGTGGTAGAGCAACTCGCCGGCGCGGCAGAGGTGGTGCAGGTAGGCGGCGCTGTAGTGGGCGCAGGCGGGGCAGTCGCAGGTGGGGTCTACGGGCGCTACCTGGGCGCGGTAGCCGGTTTTGCGGATGTTCACGCGGCCCGTGGGCGTGAAGAGCGCGCCGTGGCGGGCCAGGCGCGTGGGCAGCACGCAATCGAAGAGATCCACGCCGTTGGCGATGGCTTCCAGCAGGTCTTCCGGCGCGCCCACGCCCATCAGGTAGCGCGGTTTGCCGGGCGGCAGGAGCAGATGCAGTTGCGCCAGCATGACGTACATGGCGGCTTTCGATTCGCCCACGCTCAGGCCGCCGATGCCGTAGCCGGGAAAGCCAATCTCCTCCAGCGCGCGGATGGCGCGTTCGCGCAGGTCCAGGTGCAAGCCGCCCTGCACGATGCCGAAGAGCGCCTGGCCGCCGCGCCGGTGGGCCTGGCGGCAGCGGGCGGCCCAGTGCAGGGTGCGCGCCAGCGCCGCTTCGTCGTCCGCGCGCGCGGCGGGCTGGGCCGTCAGGTGGTCGAGCGCCATGATGATGTCCGCGCCCAGCGCCTCCTGCACCGCCACGGCGCGCTCCGGGCTGAGTTCGTGGGCGCTGCCGTCGAGGTGCGAGCGGAAGGTGACCGCCTGGTCGGTGACGTCCACCCGATGCGCCAGGCTGTAAATCTGAAAGCCGCCGCTATCGGTGAGCAGCGGCCCCGGCCAGCGCATGAAATTATGCAGGCCGCCAAGGTCCCGCATCAGGTCCGGCCCCGGCCGCAGCAGCAGGTGGTAGGTATTCGCCAGCAGCATCTCCGCGCCGAGCGTGCCGGCCTCGTCCGCGGTAAGGGCCTTCACGCTGGCTTGGGTGGCGACGGGCATGAAGGCGGGGGTGCGCACCGCGCCGCGCGGCGTGGACAATACGCCGGCCCGCGCCGCGCCGTCCGTAGCCTCGATGCTGATTTTGACGACATCCGCCATGGCTTGCTCTTGAGAATTGGGTTGCTCTTGAGGAATGGATTGCTCTTCAGATAGGGATGATGGCGCGCTCCGCCGTTCGCCTTGAGCCTGTCGAAAGGTGAACGGCGGGTTGGCTGCGGCGCACTGTACTACCCGTTCATACTTCGACGGGCTCAGCACGAACGGGTAGTACAGTGCGCGTCAGTTCAATGTAACACCAAGGGGACACGTCCCCCGCACTTTCAAACCGTGACGCCGGGGGATCATCCCCTGCACCTTCATCCCCGTAGCGCGGGGGCTTGTCCCCCGCATCGTCCATTGTAACGCGCTCCCTGACGCTGGGCGTCTACGGTGATTGGAATCGGTTCCCCTAAATCCGGCGGGATGCGCCCCGCCCGCGCACGCGGTACCATAGGCGCGAAGCGGAAAAGGGCGCCCCACCGCGTCCATCGCACGAAAAACACACGCAAGACCGCCGCTCAGGAGAAGATTCCATGCGCGCAGTTCGCTTTCACGCCTTTGGAGGTCCGGAGACCCTGCAACTCGATACCGTGCCGGCGCCGGAACCCAAGGCGGACGAGGTATTGGTCAAGATCCACGCATCGGGCGTCAACCATCTTGACATCTGGCTGCGCACGGGCGCGCGGCCGGGCATCGAACCGCCGCACATCCCCGGCTCAGAGATTGCCGGCGAGGTCGTGCAGACCGGCGCGGCGGCGCGGGACGTGGCCGTGGGGCAGCGGGTCGCGGTCTCGCCGTGGGCCTTCTGCGGCGCGTGCGAGTTCTGCCTGCGGGGCGAGGAGAGCATCTGCGCCAACGGCCACATCATCGGCACGGCCCCCAACCAGGGCGGCTACGCCGAGTTCGTCGCGGTACCGGCGTCGATTGCCGTGCCTATCCCGGACGCCCTCTCCTACGACGCCGCGGCGGCTCTCACCCTGGCCGCCATCACCGCCTGGCACATGCTCTACCGGCGCACGCGGGTGGAGCCGGGCGAATGGGTGCTGGTGCAGGCGGCCGGCAGCGGCGTGGGGGTCTACGCCGTGCAGATCGCGCGTTTCCTGGGCGCAAGGGTGATTGCCACCGCCGGCAGCGATGAGAAACTGGAGCGCGCGCGGGCGCTGGGCGCGGAAGAGACGATCAACTACGCGGAGGCGGACGCGGCGGCGGCGGTAAAACGCATCACCAACGGGCGCGGCGTGGACGTGGTCTTCGAGCACGTGGGCGAGGCCACCTGGGAGCAGAGCGTCCGCTCGCTGGCGCGCAACGGCCGGTTGGTCACCTGCGGCGCGACCACGGGACGCGGCGGCGCGGTGGACATCGGGCTCCTCTACACGCGCCAGCAAAGCCTGCTGGGCAGCATGGGCGGCAACCGCCTGGACCTGCGGCAGGTGCTCTCGCTGGCCGAGCGCGGCATCCTGGAGCCGGTGCTGGACGAGGTATATTCGCTGGCGCAGGCGCAAGAGGCGCACCGGCGCATGGCGGCGCGGGCGCAATTCGGCAAGATGTTGATCCACCCGCAGGCGTAGGTGCGCGGCAGGTGAAGAGGCGGGGGACAAGCCCCCGCGCTACGGCGCGCCGGTGGGGGACAGTACACCCCGCAACACGCCGGTAGGGGCACGACATGTCGTGCCCCTACCGGCGTGTTGCGCGGGCAATGGAAGAGAATGTGGACGCGCGGATGGGGAAATAGGGTTCGCGGCGCGTTGTGGGGCGCTTACTCGATTTCCCACATGGAGAGGTAGCGTTCGCCGGAGTCCGGGATGATGGTGACCACGGTCTTGTCCGGGCCGAGTTCTTGCGCCACCGCAAGGGCGGCAACCACCGCGCCGCCGCCGGAGATGCCGGCCAGGATGCCCTCTTCCCGCGCCAGCCGTTCCGCCATGGTGAGCGCCTCTTCGTCTTCCACCGTGCGCACCTCGGCCAGCACGCTGCGGTCCAGGATGCCGGGCACGAAGCCGGCGCCGGTGCCTTGGATGCGCGTAATGCCCGGCCGCCCGCCGGTAAGCACGGCGGACTTTGCCGGTTCCACCGCGATCACGCGCACGTGGGGCGCTTCCCCGCGCATCACCTGGCCGATGCCGCTGATTGTGCCGCCGGTGCCCACCATGCCCACCACGGCGTCCAGCTTGCCGCCCGTATCGTGCAGGATTTCCCGCGCCGTGGTGGCGCGGTGAGCGGCGGGATTGGCCGGATTCATGAACTGCTGCGGCATGAAGTAGCCGTGTTCGTTCACCAGTTCCTGCGCCGCGTAGACCGCGCCGGACATGCCCTCCAGGGCGGGGGTCAGCACCAGTTCGGCGCCGAGCAGGGCGAGCAGTTTGCGCCGCTCCACGCTCATGTCTTCCGGCATCATGAGCAGGAGCCGGTAGCCGCGCACCGCGCAGACGACGGCCAGGCCGATGCCCGTATTGCCGCTGGTCGGTTCCACCACCGTATCGCCGGGCTTGAGCTTGCCCGCGCGCTCCGCCGCTTCGATCATGGCCAGGCCGATGCGGTCTTTCACGCTGCCGCCCGGGTTCAGCGCCTCGATCTTGGCGAGCACCGTGGCCGCGTCTGGCCCCGGGAGGCGGTTGAGGCGCACGAGCGGCGTGCGGCCAATCAGTTGGACGACGTTGTCGTAGATCATGGGCGGCAATGCCGGTGTATCTGACATGGCTATCCCTTATTGCGCTTTGACTTAAGAGACGGTAGCGATTCTTCTATTGCGGCGCGGCGTGCGCACTCCCTGCCGACGGCGGCGGTCCGCGGCGCGCATTGAAACTCCCTCTCCCTGGGGAGAGGGCCGGGGTGAGGGGGAATCCTCGTCGGCTCGGTCCCATTCCGCAAGGTTTAGGCACGGCTTGCCCCACAATCTCCCCTCACCCTAACCCTCTCCCTCAGGGAGAGGGGACTGGTCGCCTTACCCAAGGAGAGGGGATTGGTCGCCTTGCGGCGAGGTTTCGCAAAGGATTTCTCTGGGATTGGGGACAGATTCAGAAGTTGGCTATCCGTAAGAGCCTGTTTACGATCTCCCTGTCTGCACCAGGAACGTTCGCCCTGAGCCGCGTCGAAGGGTGAACGGAACCACCGCAAGGTTGCATATAGCCGTTCATGCTTCGACAGGCTCAGCACGAACGGTCTTTATCGGCTTTGCTAACTCCCTCATAAGCAGATAGTAAACAGGTTCTAAGAGTCCAGTTGGCACGGTGCTAGGGTTCGACGTCCGCTTGTTGCAGGGTGGCTTCCTGGCCGGCGACCGGTTGCAGTTGCCCGATTGCCAGGAGGCTCTGCTCCATCATGCTGCGCACGGCGGGCAAGTTCGGCCTGAGCACCTTTGCGCCGGACTCCAGTTCAACGTCCCAAACCAGGTTGCCCTCGTAGTCGATCACTTCGCTATAGATTCGGTCCGGCTCAATCTCGAGGCCGAGCATGCCCAACGCGAGCGCCCGCTGGGGAGAGATGGGAAAGTTGGTATCCACCATGCTCTGGAACTCGCCGAGGAGCAGGTGAATCTTGCCGATGGTCTGATAGGTCAGCAACTGCGTCTTGAGCGCGACCAGCGCCTGCTGCTGCCGGTCGATGCGGCCAAAGTCGCCGCGCGGGTCGTCGAAGCGCGTGCGCACGTAGCGCAGCAAGGTATCGCCGTCCATGTGGTGCACCCCGCGCTTGATGACGAACGGCTCGAACCCGGTGTCGTCGGCGTTGGGAAACTTGTAGTCGTTGATGTCGTACTTCACGTCGATCTCCACGCCGCCCAAGGTATCGACCATGCGCCGGAAGCCCTCGAAGTCGATGGTGAGGTAGTACTGGATGGGCATTCCCAGCAGGTATTCGGCGGACTTCACCACCAGGTCCGCGCCGCCGTAGGCGTAGAGTTCGTTGATGCGCCGGTCTTCGTAGCCGGCGATCAGCGCCATCATGTCGCGGGGGATGGAGACCAGCAGCGCGGCCTGCCGCTCCGGGTCGATCGTGACCACGATGAGGGTGTCGGCGCGGCTGCCAACGTCGTACTGGCGGGTGTCCACGCCGATGACGAGCACGCTGAAACGCTCGGATTCGGGCCAATCGGGGATGAGCTTTTCGCCAACCGCCCGCGCGCTCTCGATGATCTTGTCGGATACGGAGTCGCCGGTTGCGGGAGTCTCGGCGGCCGCGGGGCTCGACGCGGCGGCGGGCTCCGCCGGGGCTTCTTCATCCTCACTCAGGAACCAGGCCGCGCCGCCGGCGAACGCGAGCAGCAGGAGCACAACCACACCCGCGCCCACGAGCGCCCGTCGCCACGGCAGACGACGCGGAGAGAAATGGACCCGTCTTTGCATGCACTGCCCCAACGTATGCGACGAAAACGCCCGCGCGCCGGTTGGATGAGAAACAACCGCCATGTGACATTATGCCACTTCACGCGCGCCCACGACAATGCGCGCGCCAGGGCGGTCTTCCCTGCCGCTCACGTCGCCAACTTGTGGTAGTCTTAGAAGACAATGAGCGCAACGACGGGGAGAGAAGCGAAGTGGACGATACAGCTTGGGTCGCGTTGGTAGGGCCTTTTCCCGCGGAACTCCGCCCTGCGTCGCGGTGGCGCGACCGTTACCGGCGCGCGCCGCGCACGCTCGCGGCGGACGGCCTGGAGGAAGCCCTGGCGGATGGGGAGCTGGACAGCGTGATACTGCACTGGAACCTGCCGGAGCGCCTCAGCTTGGCGCGGCGGATCTTGGACGCGGGTTTTCCCCTGTGTCTACCGGGGCCGCTGACGCGAGCAGAAGCGCAACAATTGCAGAGCGCCGGACGCGGGCCGTTGCTTGGCGGCCCCAGCCACGCGCTGCCGGCCGTGCGCGCCATGCGGCTGGCGCTGAGCGCGGAAAGCACCGGTCCCGCGCGCTACGCGGCGGTGCGCCGGCTCACGCAACCCGCGCGGGCGGCCCCGCGCTTTGCGCCCCTGGCCGACGCTCTTGCGACCGCGGCTTCCCTGATCGACGACACGCCGGACTGGATTTTCGCCAATCGCGGAGAGCATAAGGGGACAACCACCATCAACGCCAACGCGCACTTTCCCGCGGCCGAGGCCGCGGCAACCTGGGTGCAGACGCCGGACGGCCCCGCGCACGACGAATGGCTGCTCTACGGCACAAAGGGCATGGCGCACCAGCGCGACGAGAACGCCGACCACACGCTGGCCGCCGGTCTCTTCGATCACTGGCTGAGCGTGCGCACCGGACGGGACGAGCCGCTCTTGTGCGCGGAACAAGCCGTTACCGCCGCGCGCATCGCCCAGGCGGTAGGAGTATCGCTGCGCGAACGGCGGCGCGTTGACTGGCGGGAGGTGGCCGAAAATGGCTGAGAAACTGCGCATCGGCCTGGTGAGCGGCATTCGCCACCAGGACGACTACGCCCCGTTCTTCGCGGGCCACCCGGACGTGACGCTGGTGGGTCTGGCCGACGACGCCGATATACCGGACGAGTACCACGCGCTGAACCGGCAGTTGGCGGCTCACTTCGACCTGGAATATACGACGGATCTGGACGCCTTTCTGGCCCGCGACGACGTGGAGGCCGTGTGCGTCGCGCCGGAGTACGCCCGCCACACGCCGCTGGCCCTGCGCGCGCTGGCGGCGGATAAGCACGTGCTGGTGGATAAGCCCATCGGCATCACGCTGGAGCAGTGCGACGCGCTGATTGCGGCGGCGCGCCGGACCACCCGCACGTTCGGCTGGATTGCCCGCATCGGGCATCCCTCGCTGCAGCGGGCGCGGGACGCGGTGGCGGCCGGCGACGTGGGCGAGGTGGTGAACGTGAACGCCCACTTCCTGGCTACCTACGGAAACGGCGAAAAGTGGGACGAGGAGGAGCGCGTCTTCTTCGATCCGGTCGCGAACGGCGGCGGCGAACTGCTGAACTTCGGCCTCTATCCCCTTACCGCCATCCTGAACGTCACCGGCTTGGCCCCCACGTCCGTGCACTGCGTTACAGGCAAGTACTACAACCGGCCCCACCGCGAGTTCGACATCGAGGACATGGCGCTGCTCAATCTGGAGATGGAGAACGGCATCCTGGGCTCGGTCTGCGTGGGGCGCGCCCACGTGCCGGGAAACCTGCACAATAGCGACCTCTGGCTGGAGGTGACGGGCACGCGGGGCACGCTGGTGGCCGATGAGTTGGAACCCGACGCGGTGCTGGTGGGCGCAACCCCGGGCTACGTGGAGCGCCGCTACCGCTTCGCTCACGGCACGCAGGCGCACTTCGACGCCGTAATCGAGAATTTCGTCTGGGCCGTCCGGACCGGCGGCAAGCCGTTTCTCGGCGCGGACGCGGCGGAGAAGGTGATGCACACGGTCTTTGCGGCCTACGAATCAGCGGCAAGCGGCCGGATAGTCAAGATTGGCTGACTATCCGGTAGGGGCGCCCCTGGTGGGCGCCCGACGAGGGTGTTGGGGAAGGAAGAGGGTACCCACGAGGGGTACCCTTACAGCGTTTGGGTCGTACGAATCGGCAGCGTCGTAAACCTTGCGCAGGCGGCTGCCGGCGGTCCTGCGTTGTATGCGCCTTGACGCGGACAAGCGCACGTTGGCCCAGCTTCTCGTTCTGGTATCATGATTAACTGACATGACGGTTCGGCTACTTGAATCCATGGTTCGATGACTTGAACCTACGATTCTAAGACAAAGGCAAGCGTTCGATTCCTACAGGTGTAGGGGCACGACACGTCGTGCCCCTACACCTGTCGCTAAAGGAAGTCGCAACACACGCGCCAACACGCGCCTCGCGCTTTGCTATGGGCGCGGCGGCAAGGAGCAACCGGCGATGATTACAGGCAATGCGAACAACGGAAGAGCGGCCAAACACTCGGCTCTCAGCCGCCGGTTCATCCGGCAGGCTCAGGAAGAGTTTGACCAGGGCGACAGGCTGCAGGCCTGTGAAAAGGCGTGGGGCGCCGCCGCCCAGGCAGTCAAAGCGGCTGCCGAGCGCAATGGCTGGCAGCACAATTCGCACGCCCGGCTCTATGGCATTGTCAGCCGCATTGCCGACGACGTGGACGACCCTGAATTGCGGGATCTCTTCCTCATGGCGAATTCCCTGCATCAAAACTTCTACGAGGACTGGCAGACGGATGACTTCGTTCAGAGGGGCATCGAGCGCGTGCATCTGCTCGTTGGCAAGCTGGAGCAATACGCTGCAACATCGCAATAGGCGCCGCAGCCACAGTGATTCGCGCCATCTCTTCCGTCCGCCCTCCGTCCAATCCGGCACTGCGGTGAAAGCATAGTTGCCGGATGAAGAGACTGCTTGCCTGCGTCTTGTTCAGCCTCTGCGTGGCTGTCCTGACCGCCGCGACCGCCCACGCCGCGCCGGAGTGCCAATTCGTGCTGGGCTTCAAGGCGCTGCGCGACCTCGTTGGGCACGAAATAGTCGGCGAATGCCTGGAGAACGAGCGCCACAACGCCAGCGGCGACGGCGTGCAGCAGACCACCGGCGGACTGCTGGTCTGGCGCAAGGCCGATAACTGGACGGCGTTCACCGACGGCTACCGCACATGGATCAACGGCCCGAACGGACTGCAGACGCGCCTGAACACCCAGCGTTTTCCCTGGGAGTTCGACTACGCGCCGGGCGGCGTAGTCGCCACGCCCACGCCGCCGCCCGCGCCGGCTGCCACGCCGTCGCCGCCGCCCGCTCCCATCCCCACGCCAACCCTGGAGCCGTGGCAACAGGCGGTAGACCCCGATCTGCTTCCCGCGCTGGAGGCGCTGCGGACCACGGCGGTGGGCAAGGTTCTCTATGCCTGGTTCAGGCAAACCGCGCCCCGCGTCAGCTTTGGCGTGGCGCCCGCGGGCTGGACGTCACGGTATTACGAGCCGCCGCGCCACGAGATCGTCATCGACCGCGCGCTGCGCAATGAAAGCGCCGAGGTGCTGGCGGCGCTGATCGCCTGGCAGACGGTGGTGGCCTACAACGCGCAGGAGCGCGGCCCTCAGAGCCAGCGCTGGCGCACCGGCGCGGACTGCCTGGCCGAGGTGGTCGGGGCCGAGCAGACCACGGCGCGCTGGTGGAGCGAGAAGTTCGGCCGGCGCGGCCTGCCAACCGCCGACACCGCCTTGGAGCGGTGGCTGAACGACCACGGCGAGCGCTACCACGCCCAGACCCTGGAGGCGTGGGTCACGTCCTCCCCCACCTACCGCGAGTGGTGCGCCCAGTTCGGCGCGTTGCCCCCGCCGCCGGCCGAACCGACGCCCGTGCGCTACGTGGACCCTCTGCTGGATAACATATTCGCCATGATGCGCACCACGGAGTTTGGCGAGGCGCTGTATCAAGCCTACGTTGGGTCCGAGGTCACCTACGTCGCTTTCGACGACTTGGCGGATTACGGCTTCCCCCACTCGGACGGTCTCTTCCAGGTGGGGAACAATCGCGTCCTGCTGGACGATCGGCTGCGCGCCGAGAGCCTCTACGTGCGCGTGTCGGCGCTGGTGCATGAGCTTTTCCACGCCCGGCCGTCGCGCGACTACACGGACTACACCATGGAGGAGTGCTTCAAGGAAGAAACACTGGCGTTCATGGCGCAAGCCAAGTGGTGGTACGAGAAATTCGGCGGCTACGGCAAACCCAACCCCACGGAACGCGAAGTGTGGGAGAACAACAACCTGAACCTCTGGCTGAAAAAACGCACCGGCGCCTGGGTGCGCAGCAGCGACGCCTACCAGGAACACTGCGGGCGGTACGCCAGTTAAGAAGCCGCCTTTACGGAATTAGCCAGCAAGCGCGCCTCGTTGCGGTGTGGGGCGGAAGTGCGCTCCTTGCCACGGTGTCCGCCAGATAGCCGCCTTGCCACGGTGTCCGGCAGATAGTGCGCCTTGCTGCGGCGTGCGCACAACCTACGTCCACGATTGCCGGTCTTTCCATGACCGCGCATCGCCCGCGTCGGCGATGATGAGCAATGGAAGCAGAGACTTGGCCGGCCATGCCGTAGGGGCGCCTACGAGGGGCGGCGCTGTCGCACTAACTGCTGAATCAGGCAACCACGGCGAATCCGCGCTGTTAATGCGCTTGACCTATCGTCAACAAGGTGTAGGGGCACGACATGTCGTGCCCCTACACAGCGTGCCAAGCCGTGTAGAGGCTCATACTCGTGACTCTCCACCTTCAATGCGATAGCATTGCCCAGGAGGGGTACCCCTACGCGGGTACTCGTGAACGGTCGGCGACCACCGGGTAGGGGCGCCCCTTGTGGGCGCCCGAAGACGGGCTTGGCCGTAGCCGGAACCAAAAGAAGAGGGTACCCACGAGGAGTACCCCTACGCGGGTACTCGCGAACGGTCAGCGACCACCGGGTAGGGGCGCCCCTTGTGGGCGCCCGTAGGCAGGCTTGGTCGTAGCCGGAACCAAAAGAAGAGGGTACCCACGAGGGGTACCCCTACGAGATGTGGGTGGTCTAGACTGGCGGCAAACGCTTCTTGGGCGCCGGCAACGCGGATAAGACCGGGCACACCGTCTTCGCGGCCTACGAATCCGCCGCAACCGGCCAAATGGAGATCGTAGAGTAGACGAATGAAGAAGTCGCTTGCCGCTATTGCCTTGAGTCTCTGCCTCACGTTCTTTGCCGCCGCGTCCGCCCACGCCGCGGCGGACTGCCAATTCGTGCTCGGCTTCAAGACCCTCCGCGACCTCATCGGCCACGATGTCGTCGGCGAATGCCTGGAAGACCAGCGCTACACCGCCGCCGGGGACAGCGAGCAGCGCACCACCGGCGGCCTCCTGGTCTGGCGCAAGGCCGACAACTGGATCGCCTTCACCGACGGCTACCGCACCTGGGTCAACGGCCCCAACGGGCTGGAGCAACGACTGAACACCGAACTCTTGCCGTGGGAAGCGGCGCGCGCGATTGAGGCCCTGCCCTGGGTGCGGGACGGCTTGACGGACCTGGAGACGCGCGCCGTTGCGTCTCTGCAAACGCTGGCACAAGACTCTTCGCAGGTCTTGCGCGCCCTGCTGGAGTCTGAATGGAACTGGTTGCCGCCCCGCTATGAGGTGGAGGTCTCGTTCCTTGATCAACTCGTTGCCATGGGCGCGGTTGACCAAGCGGGCGTGCTGGGACTCATCCGGCTGGCTTTCCTGAACACAATCGAACGCGCGGACGTGGAGGCGATGAGGGCGCTGACCGATGAACTGAAAGCCAACCCTGCCGCGCTTCAAGAGGCGTTATCACATCCCGCGCTGGGCCACGGCGCGGCTGAAAACGTGGCCGCCGTCGCCGCTCTCTTGTCGCTCAAACGGAGCGATCCGGAGGCGGCGGCGGCCATAACGGCTTTGCCTTGGGTGCAGGACGGCATCAGGAGTCTTGCGCCCGGCAATAGCCGGGGCTTTGCCTTCGAACTGAACAGGCTGCACGACCTGATCGATCTGGCGCGTGTTTCCCGCCAGGCGTTCACGAACCTTGTCGGCAAGCCAAGCATCCTGAATGACTTTGCGCCGTTTGCGCGGACCCTAGCGGTCAGGGGCGTGCCCGGGGACTTGTGGGCGGACGTGGTCATCGGCCAGCCGGACATCTCGCAGGTCTCTGAAGAGCAAGTGGTTCCGTTCAAGGTGTTCAACCCGGGCGGCGTGGTCGTCGATCGCTCGGTCAGCCCGGGCCGGGCGTACATCTGGGACGCGGGCAACAGCCGCATTCTCGGCATCGACCTCGGCACGTGCTATGCCGGGCCGGGGCCCTGCGTGGCCGACATTGTCATCGGCCAGCCGTCGGGCTTCGATCACTCCGCCTGTAACGGCGATTCAAACGTGCAGAACTTCCCCTATCGCGCCGTTGCCACCGCCGCGACGCTCTGCGGCATTGCCGATACCGTGATTTCCGTCGATGAAGCGCACACGTTTGTAACTATGGCGGTTGACGCGGAGGGCAATCTCTACGTACCGGATTCCCTCAATAACCGCGTACTAAAGTATGTGCGCCCGTTCGAGACTGACACGATTGCCGATGAGGTCTGGGGACAGCAGAACTTCGCGGGCATCGCCTGCAACCGGGACAGTGAGGGGTTTTCGCCCACGCGGGAGACGTTGTGTTTCCACAGATCCTTACATGGCGGCGCTTGGGCCGCCAGCGGTGTGAATATCGACTTCGCCGGCAATCTCTGGGTGGCGGATACGGCGAATCACCGCGTCCTGCGGTTTTCCCTCAACCGCGCCACCGGCAGAATCGCCAAACATGCCGACCTGGTGCTCGGCCAACCGGACTTTCAGAGCAAAGAAGAGGGAAACGGACTTGCCGAACTGAACCTGCCGGCGGCAGTCAGAACCGACGGCAGAGGATGGGTCTACGTTGCGGACAAAGAGAACGACCGCATCCTGGTCTACGCGCCTCCTCTCGCCTCGGGCATGGCGGTGACGTCCGTCTTCGGCGCGAATTTCAACCGTCCCACGTCGCTCGAGTTTGACCCGGAGAATCGAGGCGTGTGGGTGAACGACTCCAACAACAAGATGATTGAACTCTGGGACTGGGCGGGCGCGAACGTGCTGAAAGTGTTGGGCAAGGATTCGTACCGGCCGGATGGGCAGTGCGGCGGCCTGGATCTATCGAGCGTGCCGGGCGCTCCCGGCCTGTGCCGCAGCGGCGGCGGCATCGGCATCGACGCGCAAGGGAATCTGCTGATGCCGGTAGCTTTGCACACCCAGGACATTCTGCGCTTCTCCGCTCCCATTCCCGATGCGGACAGCGGCGTGACCGCTTTGCCCGACAAACGGCTGTTCTATCCGCCGGGAGGCATCAATTACAAGGCCGCCAGGGAACTGCGCAACGGGATCGGGGTCGCGGTGTTTCAGGACCAGCTCATCGCGGCGGACACGAAGCGAATACTGTTCTGGAACGGGGTTGCCGGCCTGCGCAACGGCCAGCCAGCCGACGGCGTGGTGGGTGAGACCTACTGGTCGCCGGGTTTGGAGGAGTGCTGCGGCCAGATCAAGGTTGATGGAGCGGGCAGGCTCTGGGTCCTGGGCACCGACGTCACGCGGTTCATCGACGTCTACCAATTGCCGCTCACCGCGGACGCGGCGCCGATTAAGACCATTTCAACGGACAACGTGAGTTTCCCGGTGCTGGGGACGAACGAGAGGGTCACACTGGGCCCCACCAAGTACAGACTTCTCGGTTCAAGTGAGTGGGTCACACTTGGCCCCCACATTCGCGGCATCGCGCCGGTAGGCAACGGAGAAGCGGTCTGGATCAGCGACTCGTACAACCACCGGGTCTTGCGGCTGCGCGATCCGCTGGGCGACCCGGTGGTGGACGTGATCCTGGGGCAGAAGAACGCGGCGGGAAACATGTGCAACCGGCGGGCGCACATTAGCGCGTGGGACCGGCCGGAGGAAGTGACAGACTCGCCGGAGCCCGACATGCTCTGCTTCCCGGGCGCGCTTTCCATCGACCGGCTGGGCAATCTCTACGTCTCCGACCATTCGTTGGAAGTAGCGGGAAACTGGCGGCTCTTGATCTTTGCCGCCGGCTCGATTCCGATTGACAATCACACGGCAGTCTTTGCCCCGGCCGCGGCGAAGGTGTTCGGCGACTTGGATTCGGTCGAGGATAGGTTTTTTGTGTCATTCTGGGGTGCTGGGCATAGAATAGCCGTGGGTAGCACCTGGATGTCTCCTCAGTCAACGGCCACGTGGGAGCCGGCGTTCGACAGCGCCAACAGGATGGTGGTGGGCTTGAATAGCTATTTTGGCCCTCGCTTTGTCGCGTACTACGATGATCCGCTCGGCCCAAGCACGCAGCCCAGCGGCTTCCTGCGCGACTTCGCTTCGATGCCCTACGCGGCGACCTTTGACGAAAACGACAACCTCTACGTGGCCGACCTCAACCGCAACCGGGTGCTCATCTATTGGAATCCCTTCAACAACCCGCGCCGGTAAGAGCGAAAACCGCAGTTCCGTTAGCGCAGGGTGCAAACCTGCGTCGTTCAGCGAGAGAAGACTACACCCGGCGGCGAACGAACAGTTGCGGCATCCACTTCAGAGTTACCACCGCAACACCGAGCGCGGCGGCGACGAGCATAGCCAATTGCGTTGTCCGGCGATTGAGGCGCTGTTCCAGTGCAGCGTGCCGGCGTTCCAAGGCTAGGGCAGCAGCTTAATCAAGGCCACGATGAGCCCGCCCACCATGAGTTGGAGGATGACCATTTGGATGACCAGGTTTGTCATCCGCTGTTCCAAGTGGATGTGCATGTCTTTGAGGTCGCCCTTGGTCGCCATATCGGCTATATCGGCCTTGGTCGCCATATCGGCTATATCGGCCTTGGTCGCCACCTCCTCGCGGAGAGTTGCCATCTGCTCGCGGACGTTCGCTGTCTGCTCGCGGAGGGTCGCCGTCTCCTCGCGAACAGCCGCTACGTCGGTCTTGGTCGCCATCTCCGCGCGGACAGCCGCTATATCCTCCTTGGTTGCCATATCGGCTACGTCGGCCTTGGTTGCCAACTCGTCGCTGCCTATGCCGATAGTCTCTACCAGCGCCTCGGCTTGATCATCCGGAAAGCCGGCGCCGGTGAGCGTGCGAAAAGCCTTGTGGGTGTCAATTGCCGCCATGTTCGTTGCTCCCTATGGACGTGAGGGGTCTCGTCTGCTCGTACTGCTGCCGCGCCGGTGGCGGCTACAGCGCGCGGGCGTTCCTCCATCTGCTTCCACTCTAGTATAGCCTTACCGATGAGTCATAGGGAACTATTGCTTAGCTTCATTACCTTCCCGTTTCTTCCAAGACCCCAATCCTGACTCCCCGCCACACGATAAAGCCCCGAGAGTTGCTAGCGGACAATTCGTCAAGTCCCTTACTGAAACGCTTGCCATGCCTCATCTTCCTCGGGCCGGCTCCAGTCGTCAGCCAGCGCCTCTTCGCTCAGCAAAGCGCCTGCGCCTGCCGCGGTAACCGACTGTTCTGTCAAGACGCGCTGCCGCACGAACAGGTAGAAGTCGTAGACTTCCTGTTGGGCCGATTCGGGTAAGTCCCGCAAGTCGATGTGGTCCGGCGCCGCCATAGCGTGTCCTTTTGCGGTTCCAACGTGTTTCTAGCCCCGGCGCGAGCGGGGAACCGGCCTATTGTGCGCCTGCCGGGACGGATCCCGGCCGCCACCATTTGCGGTGGACAAGCCCCCGCGCTACGACATTCGACAGGTTCGCGGGCGATGTTGGGTACCCACGAGGGGTACCCCTACACGGTGTGTTGGCAGGTGCAATTGGGTACCCATGAGGGGTACCCCTACGCGGACTGACAAGGGTATGTAAATGTCATTCCGAGCGGAGCGAGGAATCTGGAACCGACGTTCTTGCAGCGAGCGCTAGATTCCTCTCTCCGCTGCGCTCCGTTCGGAATGACACTTGAATTAGATTGTAGAGTACGTAACCCTGTCAGCCCTTTGCGGGGGATTGGGTGGCTGTGAACCACTTACTCGCACACCGCGCCGCGGGCGGCGGAGGTGACCAGTTTGGCGTATTTGGCCAGCACGCCTTTGGTGTAGCGGGGTTGCAGAGGTTGCCAGTGTTGGCGGCGCTCGGCTAGCACGGCGTCGTCCACGTGCAGGGTGAGTTGTTGGTTGTCGCCGTCGATGGTGATCCGGTCGCCTTCCTGGATGAGGCCGATGGGGCCGCCCATGGCGGCTTCCGGGGCCACGTGGCCGACCATCATGCCGTGGGTCGCGCCGGAGAAGCGACCGTCGGTGATGAGACCGACCGAATCGCCCAGGCCGCGGCCAAAGACCGCGCCGGTCACGGCCAGCATCTCCCTCATGCCCGGCCCGCCTTTCGGCCCTTCGTTGCGAATGACGATCACGTCGCCCGCGTTAATGTGGCCCTTCACCACGGCTTTGAACGCGTCGTCCTCGATCTCGAAGACGCGCGCCGGGCCGGAGTGCACCCGGTTCGCCACGCCCGCCACCTTCACCACCGCGCCTTCCGGCGCCAGGTTGCCGCGCAGGATGACCATCGTGCCGCCAGCGAAAATGGGGTCGTCCGTCGAGCGCACGATGTCCTGACCGTTTTCCGATACCTGCGCTGCTCCTACATCTTCCGCGAGCGTGTTGCCGGTTACCGTAAGGCACTCGCCGTGCAGCAGACCGGCGCGCAGCATCTCTCGCATAATCAACGGCACGCCGCCCACTTTATCCAGGTCGGCCATCACGTAGCGGCCGCCGGGGCGCATGTCTGCGATGTGGGGCACGCGCTTGCTCACCCGGTCGATGTCGTCCAGGTCGAACGGCACGCCCGCTTCCCAGGCGATGGCGGGCAGGTGCAGCGCGGCATTCGTCGAACCGCCGGCCGCCAGCGCCACGGCCACGGCGTTCTCCATGGCTTCTTTCGTAATGATGTCGGACGGGCGGCGGTTATGGCGCACGCAGTCCATCACCAGGTGTCCGGCATCGATGCAGACCTGGTCGCGGCGGTCGTCCATGGCCGGCGGCGAGGCGCTGCCGGGCACGGAGAGGCCCATCGCTTCCAGGGCGCTGGACATGGTGTTGGCCGTGTACATGCCGCCGCACGAGCCGGGGCCGGGACAGGCGTGCAACTCCAGGTCGGTCAGTTCGTCTTCCGTAATCTTGCCGGCGGCGTGGGCGCCCACGGCCTCGAACACGTCCTGGATGGTCACGTCCTTGCCCTGCCAGCGCCCCGGCATGATGCTGCCGCCGTAGACGAAGACGCTGGGGATGTTCAGGCGCGCCATGGCCATGGCGCAGCCCGGCAGGCTCTTGTCGCAACCGGCGATGGTGACCACGCCGTCCAGCCGCTCGCCGATGGCCACCGCCTCGATCGAGTCCGCAATGATTTCGCGGGTCACCAGGCTGGTTCTCATGCCCTCGGTGCCCATGGCGATGCCGTCGCTGACGGTGATCGCCACGAACTCGATCGGCGTGCCGCCGGCCTGGCGGATGCCCGCTTTCACCTTTTTGGCCAGCCGGTCCAGGTGGTAGTTGCAGGGCGTGACCTCGTTCCAGGTGCTGGCCACGCCGATAAGCGGTTTTGCCAGGTCCTCGTTGCTGAAGCCCATGGCGTGGAACATGGAGCGCGCCGGCGCGCTCTTCGGCCCCACGGTGATGTCTTTGCTGAAGCGTTTGGTATCCACGTTCGTTTCCGCGCTCATCGGTCGGCTCCTCCTTGCTCGCGGCTGCGGGGTATTGAGCATACGCGTTGCTTAAATGCGCGGCGGCGCGTCCGCTTGGACGTTAGCGTGTCCCGCGGCGCGATGCCGGTGTCAGTTCTCGCTTTCTCTCTCTATCCCGGAAAGGTGCGCCCAATCGCTCTCCGGAAAAGCGCGCACGGCGTGGCACATGTCGAAGCCGTCGCGCATGATCACCACGGCCCGCGTACAGGCTACGTCGTTGGGAAATTCGGTGATCATGATGCCGTCGTACGGCCCGGCGGTCAGGTACGCCTCGATGAGCTTGCCGCCCTGGCGCTTGATTATCCGGCGCGTTTCGGGCGCGCCTTCGGCAATCGCCTCTTGGTAGGTCGGATTCTTGCCGCCCAGGCCGCCGGTATGGAGTTTGACCATTATGATGTAGGTCTTCATTGAAACCACTCCTTTGCGTCTGAGGGACGACTTTGTCCCGTGCAGGGCTCCCATTAGCCCCTACAGTCATTAGTATCTATGCATCGCCGCGCGCCGTCAATGGCGGCGGTTCGGGACGGGCTGCTTTGTTGCGCGCACGGACCCGGTCGCGGACGCCGACTTCATCAAAAGACGCTGCCATCCGCAAAGCCGGTGACTTCGTCAAAGACGCCGCCTTCGTCAAAGACGCTATAATCATGGTGTCGCAACCGTAGGAGACCTTTGCAAAACCTCGCTGAGAGGCGAACAGTTCCCTCTCCTGGGGGAGAGGGTTAGGGTGAGGGGAGATTGTGCGGCACGTCGTGCCTGAATCTTGCGGAATGAGGGCCGAACCGACGAGGATTCCCCCTCACCCCGGCCCTCTCCCCAGGGAGAGGGAGTTTCAATGCGCGCCGACCGGGGTTACGCAAGGGTCTCCGTAGAGAGGGCAAACGCCATGCTGCCGCGCATCCACGCATCCGTTTCACCGTCCCAGGGCACGGCCGGCGCGTACGGCACGTGGGTGGTGCGCTGCATGGTTGCGGCAGGCGCGCTGGGCCCCGGCGACGGAATTGCCGTGGCGCTGCCGAACACCTGGCACGCCTGGTTGCGGAACTCCGCCAAAGGCGTGCACAGTCTCGATCCCGCCAGTCCGAACTACGTCTCGGCCCGCGCCTCCCGCGATGACGTGGACGTTCGCTGCGTGGTACCCGACGGCTCCACCGACGAATACGAGAAAAGCACCCGCGAGGCGCTGGCGGGGCCGCCCAACCGCTGCGCGTACCATACCGAGGTGACACTTACGCGGGGAACGCTGCGGGCCGGTGACTGGATCGACGTGACCTACGGCGACACCGGCGGGGGCAGTCCGGGCTTCACCGCCGCGCTCCATCCCAACGGGCCGGAGCCGGTGCGCGTGGCCGTGCGCCTGGCCGCGGACGGCGGCGACTATGCGCTGCTTCCTGAAGAGGAAAGCCCCCTGCTGGTCACCAAGGCGGCGGAACCGGTAGAGGTCGTGGCGTACGCGCCCTCCCACGCCCGGGTCGGCGCTGAAGCGGTCTGCCACGTGATTGCCCCTGGATGCCTGGCAGAATGCCGCTGCGTCCGCGCGCCTCACGTTTGCGGTATCGGTGGCGGAAGGCCATGCGGAGTGCCCGGAAACGGTGACGCTCAATCCGGAGACCGGCCGGTGCGCGCTGCCGTTCACGCCGACCGCGCCGGGGGTGCTGCGGCTGGCGGTGACGGCGCTTACGGAATCCGGCTTGCCCTTCGACAGGCTCAGGGCGAACGGAGGGGACAGGCTCAGCACGAGCGGTGAGGACAGGCTGAGGGCGAGTGGAAAAGAGGACTGCGGTGAGTTTGAGTCGAACGGAGAAGAGCCATTTGGAGTAGAGTCCAACCCAATTCTCTGCGCCGCCGAACTGCCCGCCGAGCGCGTCTACTGGGGCGATATCCACTCCCACGCCCGGCGCAGTTTCGACGCCACCGGCGACCTGCCGTTCCACTACGCGCGGGACGTGGCGCGGCTCGATTTCTACGCCCTGACCGACCACGTGGAGGGGCTGTCGGACGAAATGTGGGAGGAAATCCGGCTGGCGGCGCAGGACTGGTACGACCCCGGCCGGTTCGCCACGATACTCGGCTATGAGGCCACCTTCCCCGCGCCGTGGGCGCACCACAACGTCTACTTTCGCGATGACGGCGACGTGCGTATCGGCCGCCACAACGGTACCGTGCAAGACCTCTGGCGGCGCCTCAGGCCCGGCGAAGCGATGACCATTCCCCACCACACCGGCGTGCGCTTCTCGCCGAAAGCCAGCAACCTGCCCGGCGGCACCGACCCCAACATCGATTGGCAGTACGCCAACGACGCCTTCCGCCGGGTGGTGGAGGTCTATTCCGGCCACGGCCTCTGCGAATACTACGCTCCCGAACACCCGCTGGCATACCAGCAGTGCGATTTTTCCCTCAACGACTCGGCCATAGGCCCGTACTACGCGCAGGACGGCTGGCTCAGTGGGCAGCGCATGGGCACGATCTGTTCATCGGACAACCATCAAGCGCAGCCGGGCAAACGGCAGACCGGCCTGGCGGCGGTCTGGGCGCCGGCGCTCACGCGCGGCGGCGTTTTCGATAGCATCCACAACCGCCAAACCTACGGCACCACCGGCGCGCGCATTTTGCTGAAAGTATGGGTGAACGACACGTTCATGGGGCAGGAGACCGCCGGCGGCGAGGGCGTGAGCGTGCGCGTGTGGGCCGTGGGCACGGCGGCAATTGCCTGGGTCGAAATCCTGCGCGGCGACCTGGACGCGAAGCGCTTCGAGGTGGTCTACCGCCATGAGCCGGACGCCGCGGAGGCCGCCTTTACCTGGGACGAGCCGCAACCGGTCGCCAACGCGCTCTACTACGTGCGCCTGCGTCAGCAAACGCCCGTCGCCGGCCGTGTGGCGCAGGCGTGGTCCAGCCCGGTGTGGGTGGTGCGGAATGAGGACACCGGGTGAATTATCACGATCCGCGTCGGGGCGTCCCTATGCGGACGGTTCGGTGTAGGGGCGCCTCTCGTGGGCGCCCTGGCGTGCGCGATGGAAAAACAAACGTGAGGGGAGCGAACCATCGCGAACCGGAAGGGTACCCACCAGAGGTACCCCGACGCGGACGGTTTGGTGTAGGGGTGTCCCTCGTGGGCGCCCTGGCGCGCGCGATGGAAAAACAAGCGTGAAGGGGGGCGAATCATCTTGAACCGGAAGGGTACCCACCAGGGGTACCCCTACGCGGACGATCGGTGGCAAAAGATTCTGAAGCAGATGGCTGTACACTACGAAATTCCCTAAGGAGGATTTTCAGCATGAAACGTACCCTCGACGAACTGGGCGTGACCTTCGACACCGAGTTCGAGGCCGCGGCGGCGGAAGACGTCAGCCTGGACGCAGACGGCGTCGTCCATCTCCATACCCGCGTCGACCCCAAGCCCACGGGCTTCGACGAGCACTTCAAAGGCGTGCCCACGCAATACCGCTATAGCGTGCGCATTACCGCCCACCGGCAGACACCCGCCTTGCGCATCCACGTGCACACGGACAAGGAATTGGGCGGTTGGTACATCCAGTTCGGCGGCTTCCTCAAGCGCGCCGGGGGATGGGAGCCGATTCCGCTGGAAAACGCCGTCAACGTGCCGGACACCAGCGACGTGCTCATCACGCTCGCCTTGCGTGAAGGGGAATCCGTCATTCTCGGCAGCATGCCGTTCATCGCGCCCACGGAGCTGGAGGCGCAAGTCGCCTTCCTGGAGCGAATCGAGGGGCACACCTGGTCGGCGCGCGTCCTGGACGAGACGGCAAAGGGGCGCAAGATCTGGGCGCTGGAAACCGCGCCCCGCGCCAAGCGCATCGTGATGGCGGGCACCTCCCAGGGAGCGGAGCCGGTGGCGGAACGCCTGGTGGAACTGGCGCGGCGGCTGACGGTGGACCTGACGGATTCGCGCTGGCTGCTGGACAACTACCAGGTCTGCCTGGTGCCCATGATCAATCCCGACGGCGCGGCGGAAGGGCACAGCCTGCTGAACGGCGTCGGCGAGGTGGTGGCCGGCGGCTACAAGGCAGCGGTGGCCGGGGAACCCTGTCCGGTTGAGAGCAAGGCCCTGGCGGATTACGTGCGCCTGGCGCCTACCCACGCCTACCTGGAGTTCCACGCCCACTACCGCACAATCCCGCCGGGACAGGAAGACCACCTGGGCGTGCGCAAACTGCACCTGCTCAATCCCGGCATGGCGGACATCTACCCGCCGGAAACCGACCCGGCCTACGTGGACCGCTTCAACGCCGTGATGCGCCAATGGCTGGGCACGCACAACGACCACCGGCCCATCGGCCAATGGTGGAAACCGGCGGCGTTCTTCACCACCAACCTGGCGCGCCTGCACCCCCACTGCATGTTCTACGCCGTGCAGTCGTGGAACTACGACATCCAGGCCACCACCGCCTGGGCCGAACGCTACCTCTACGCCGCCGCCGAAGCCATCGCCACCGCCAGCGGCGAACCATCCTGGCGCTAAGGCACGCGCGCCACATCTGGCTTGGGCCGCCTCGTCGAATCGACCGAGGCGGCCCAAGCCGTAAACTACCCGTCTCCCAACGCCGTCGCAGAGTTCATAACCGGCAGGGAATAAGTCACAAACCGCGGCCTTACCGCGCGGTGGCTCTTATCAAACATAGAAGAGTGTGCTACCATGCCCTGCGTAGTGAACGAAGGACAAGTGCCATGCTATCGCTAGCCGGATACTTCCCAACCGATGCCAATAGTGTCGCTGCGGCTGCGGCGCCGCCGCGTCTTATAGTGGGGAGTACCTAGCGGCCGCGTTCTCGTTGTCCAATGCAAGGCCTCCCCGCAAACGGGAGGCCTTTTTCTATTGTCTGTGTGCAAGGAAAGGAGACGAATCATGCAGGGGTACGATGCGGCGACGTATGGCGACCGGATCGCCGGTGTGTACGACGAATTCTACCGACCGGCAAAGGTCGGCGCGTGTGTCGAACTGCTCGCGGAGTTTGCGGCCGGCGGCAGGGCGCTCGAATTGGGGATTGGCACCGGGACCTTTGCGCTGCCCTTGGCCGCCACAGGCTGCGAGGTGCACGGCATAGAGTCGTCCCAGGCCATGCTCGACCAACTCCGGGCTAAGCCAGGCGGGGAGGACTTGCCCGTGATCCTCGGCGACTTCGCGGATGTCGCGGTCGCGGGCGCCTTCTCGCTCGTTTTCGTGATAAACAACACGTTCTTCATGCTCGCGTCACAGGAGGAGCAGATCCGGTGCATCCAGAACGTGGCAGCGCGCCTGGATGATTCCGGCGTATTCCTGGTACACGCCTTCGTCCCCGACGTCGCCAAGTTCGCAGAAGGCGAACACGTGCGGACGAGCCTGCCCGATCTGGACTCCGTCCGCCTGGATGTGTCGATCCACGATGCCCTGAACCAGGTGCTGGACTTCCGCCACGTGGTTCTAGCGGAAGCGGGCATCCGCATCTACCCCGGCCGCCTCCGCTACGTCTGGCCGTCCGAACTGGACCTCATGGCCCGCCTCGCCGGCCTGCAACTCCGCGCCAGATGGGCCGACTGGCGCCGCTCACCCTTCACTGCCCAAAGCCGCGCGCACACTTCTGTCTATGAAAAGACAAACTAGGAATCGCGACTTAGCCGGAGACTCTGAGTGGGAAGCCGTCATGGGGATACAGCGGGCTGCCAGATACGAAGGCGGTCAATATCCCTTGGTGTCCTATGCATCTTCATCGAGCCGCAGCCGAATACGCGGATGTAGTCCGCTTACTAGAGTATTCAAGCGGTCTCGCATCCAAGAGACTGATTCCTGGTAGTCAACATCGGATTCCCTACCAGCAAGGAATGATAAGCTGTCTTTTTTCCGAAACCCCAGTCTGGGACGACCTGCTGAGCTTTTCCAGACCTCTGGATCCTCTCCTAACTCCATTCTCAACTCTTCAAACGATGATGCAAGTTCCTCAAAAATCCGGACAGCGTGGGGTAGGTCACTACGAGCCATCAGGAAGCAACCCACATATGAAGCTTTGCGGTCCAAGAACCCGTCAAAGCAAAGGCCAAAGCCCCCGTGTCCTGAGCCCTGCACTCTCACGTATAGAGTGGATTCCTTGCTGGGAGGGGGTACAACCGCAGAGGTATCCGAGAAGGAATAATCCTGGACCACTGCTCTCCAGAACCGGAGGTTTTCCTCTTCCTGGTCTGATTGGGTATCTTGCTGGGTTTCCTGATCGTCTTCAATGACTTCCCTGACTGAATCTACTTCAACGACGAAACGTTGCACGATTTCGGTCTGGGCCATGACGCGGGGCTGGACGATGAGGTGGTTGGCAGCATCCCGGTATAATGCTGCTTCCACCAGCGCCAGATTGAAGTGCAGGCCGCTGTAGGTCTGGACGAAATCGACTATGCTCTCTACACCCTCTCGAATTCCATCACCCACAATGAGCAGCAAGAATTCGCCGCGCCTCAAGTGTCGCGTCACACTGTCAATGAACTCTGCCTCATCGATCCCCGATGACCGCGTTTCAACTAAGTCGAAGAGGACATTCCCACTCTTCTTGAGCGCAAGCGACACTTGGCGCTGCAAATCCTCGTAGCTCCAGGAAGCAAGTTCCTTCGCGTAATCCAGGATCTGGCCGATTACCTCACGCCGCGCTTGCGGGTTACGCCAAAGTTTGAATTCGGCAAGGGTGATTCGACCGTCAGCGTTGACATATAGAGCATCTATTGGGCCGGCAGGCGTCCGCATCTCTTTGCAGATTGGCACCGCATTGGCATAGGCTGCATCGATGTCCGCCAGTGGAAGCGAATCGGGATGTTCGAACAGCAAGTTCCTGAGTTCGTCTTCGCTAACACTGCCTTGTGAAGCACCCTCCCCCAAGGGGACTTGCTTGATCACTTCCAAGACTTCGCAGTCGTTGGGACGTAAGCGTATGAGATTCCCATACTTGGAAGATGCCATGTCTCGCTACCTAACGTAGAACAGAGCAGAGGGAGCCGCCAGCGAGTAACAGACTACAACATCCCAAACCCTCAGACAACAGACTTCAGAAGCCCTTACACGCGTGATCCCTTGGGCCCGTCTTCGACAATTAGGACCCTACGTGGATCTACAATGGTCGATTGCTTGCAGTGTTCGCCCTGGACCTCTATAAACGTGCCAATGGAGTCTCTGGCAACGTTGGATGGCTAGTCGCGGACATGGTTTCTCGGCTGGTTCCGCCTAAGAGTGAATTCCCCACCGCGCTATGCGCGAACCGGCCTTATGCGCCGCTATCCTGCTTTTCGTGCGCCTGGCAGAGGGGGCAGAGGCCGGGGGTGGTGACCTGGGTACCGCACGTGGCGCAGCGGGCGGGTTGATGGCCGCGCTCCGTTAGGCGGGCGAGGGCTTGTTGGCGCACGGCGGGGTTCTGGATCAGGTCGATTGCCTGGCGCAGGCGGCGTTCGCGATCGGCGGGGTCGTTGGCGGCGGCCGCTTTGGGCGCGGCGGCTTCCTGCGCGGCGGTTGTGTCCGCAGGTGTAGTGTCCGCGCTCTCGGCTGCCGGCCGGGGCTGGGGCGGCGCGATGCGGGTCGGGGCGCGCCGGCCGCGGGCGCGAAAGTCCAGCTTGGTGACCAGCGGACGCCCCAGGATGGTGTTCACATCGCGCATGAGTTGGGGCACGCGCATGTGCAACTCGTGCACGGCGGCGGAAGAGGGCGCTTCCACCTCCAGCGCGCCGTGCCGGAACCGTCGCGGCCGCGCCTCCCGCGCATGAGCCGGCAACCGCGACACTACCGTCCGCCACGCGCTAAACACCGCCGCCGCCTCCAGCCGCTCGCCAATGCCAAGCTCCTCAATCGTGCCCGGCAGAATGTCTTTGAGCGACTTGAACATGGGGCTGCCCCTTTCTCCATCCCAGCCTAGCACAGCACAACCGTGTACGTTCGTAGCTTGCGGCCTAGGCACGGTGACTTTGTTGGCTGCTATCATGTAAGTACGCAGTTGCCATGTGCGCGCAAGACTATGAGATGTGTTGCCATGAGTGCGAAAGGGTTGCGCGGCCTGCAAGGCAATTGAGAGTTTGCAGAACGTCAATTTGAAACAAAGCACACAGCGTCTGTTGCTTGCAGGAGCATTCAAGATGGACATGCTGAGCATTCGGATAACTACCATTCCACATGAAAGGCTCATGGAGTCTCAAAACCTAGACGCTCCGGAAGATGTCCTGGTCTATTTGGAGTGCGAGCCAAGCGATGCGGCGCTATCAGAAATCGAGAACACAATAATAGATACATTGCATGAGTTAGGCTGCTATCGATACAACATCAATGCCAGCAGTCGAACACTAAATTGGGGTGCTGAAGCCTCTACGGGGGAAATTGTAGCCTATATTGCCCCTTTCATAGAAGCCGCTGTTTCTGGCGCGTCTGGGGCTTTAGCCTATACGCTAATTCAAAAGCTCTTCGGTAAGGATTCAGCATCCACTCAGTCGCGCCATTTAGACGAGACTCGCGCAGTTGGTTTAGAAGCCTGCGAAGCGAAAGCAATTGAGTACTTGCGGTGGAAGTTTGGTCAAGAAGCGGCTGTATCCTTGACACGTGCGACTGAGACCGGGACCGCCGGATATGCCTTCGAGTTCGAATGTGACAATTTCAGAGGGGAGGTTCTTACTGGCCTTGATGGATACGTATTTGGGTTCAGGCGGCTATAGAGATGTAGTTTAATTGAGTATGCGCGTTTCATAGAAATAGACGGTATACCATGATTGCGATTATCGACTACGGCGCTGGGAACATTCGCAGTGTGAGCCGGGCGGTGGGGTTGTATGCGGCGGATTATGTGGTGACGTCGGAGCCGGCGGTGGTGGCGGGGGCGGCGGCGGTGATCTTGCCGGGTGTGGGGGCGGCGGGGGATACGATACGGGGGTTGGAGCGGCACGGCATGATCGACGCGGTGAAGGCGGTGATTGCGGCCGGCACGCCCTATTTCGGCATCTGCATGGGGTTGCAGGTCTTGCTCACGGCCAGCGAGGAGGACGGCGGCACGCCCTGCCTGGACGTGTATCCCGGCACGGTGCGGCGCTTCCCCAAGGGGTTGACCGTGCCGCACATGGGCTGGAACCAGGTGCGGCAGACGCAGGCGCATCCGATGTTCGCCGGCATCCCGGACGAGGCGTATTTCTACTTCGTGCACTCGTACTACACCATGCCGGACGACGCCGCGCTGACGGCCGGCGCCACCGACTACGGCGTGACCTTTCCCAGCGTGCTGGCGCGGGATAACGTGTTTGCGACCCAGTTCCACCCGGAGAAGAGCGCGGCGATGGGGTTAAGGTTGTACGAGAATTTCGTGGCGTGGGCGACGGGCGCGGCCAGCGCGAAAGCATCGTAAAGCTCAGGAAGAGCGCTTCGACAGGCTCAGCGCGAACGGCGGCGAGAACGCTTCGGCCCTTCGTCAAGCTCAGGACAAGCTGGCTCAGCGCGAACGGATGAGATTAGCAGCGGTGAGAGGTTTCGTCGTTTGTGAGAGGATTCAGCATCCGTTCGTCCTGAGCGTGTCGAAGGATGAACGGATGCTGCGAGCGCAAGGCATGTTTCCTCCAAAGGGGTGTTTGCCTTTGGCGCCAAGAGGCGGGGGACAAGCCCCCGCGCTACCGTAATGCCGATGGGTAGCGGGGGACAAGCCCCCGCGCTACAGTAATGTCGCTGGGTAGCGGGGGACAAGCCCCCGCGCTACCGTAATGCCGCTGGGTAGCGAGCGTACAACCGCAAGAGAATGCTGGCAGAGCAGGGTCGTAGAGCGTTGTTGAATGCCGCCGCGACGCCAATGGCGCTCAGGGCAATTACAAGAGACATGCAAGTTATTCCCGCGATTGACATAAAAGACGGCGCGGTGGTGCGGCTCTACAAGGGCGACTTCGCGCAGCGCACGGTGTTTTCGCACGAGCCGGTGGCGACCGCCCGCGGCTGGGAGGAACAGGGCGCGGCGCTGCTCCACGTGGTGGACTTGGACGGCACGCAGAGCGGCAGCGGCAAGAATCTGCCGGTGGTGGCCGCGGTCACGGCGGCGCTGGATATTCCGGTGCAGATGGGCGGCGGCTTGCGCGACCTGGACGCCATCGAGCAGGCGGTGGCGGCGGGCGCCGCGCGGGTGGTGCTGGGCACCGTGGCGCTGGAGCAGCCGGACTTGGTGGCGGAAGCGTGCGCGCGCTATCCCGGCCGGGTGGTGGTGGCGCTGGACGCCCGCAACGGCAAGATTACGACCCACGGCTGGCAGCGGGAAAGCGCGGTTGACATGTTCGACCTGGCGCGGCGCATGGTGGATTGCGGCGTGAGCCGCTTTCTCTATACCGACGTGGAGCGCGACGGCACGCTTTCGCAGCCGAATTTCGCGGCCACCGGCGCGCTGGCGGCGGCGGTGAGCGTGCCGGTAATCGCCTCCGGCGGCGTGGCCAGCCTCGACCACCTGGCGCGGCTGGCGACCCTGGGCGTCGAGGGGTCAATCGTCGGCGCGGCGCTCTATCGCGGCGCGTTCACCCTGCCGGAAGCGTTGGCCGCGATACGGGAAACGGATCGGTAAGGCGCAATTCTTGCGCGCCTGACGGAATTTCCGCGCGACAGAACCGCACGAAGCCCTTCCAGGCGCTGTTCGTGCGCGCCGGACGGCATCTATATGCGGCCGGGACATGATGCGATTGGCGAGGTTCTTGCCGCTCAATCGCGGCGGCACACGTGGAGCAGCGGCGATTCATAATATGTCGCCGCGCTGATGCTGGCCAGCACCGCGCCGTCGGTCTGTTCCACAAACCAGATGACGTACGGAATGTGGAGATCGCCGGCGTAGTCAACCTCCCACACCGGATGCTGCCGCCGGAGCGAGTACGCCGAGGTCAAACGCGCGTCGAACTTACCCGCGGCAAAGTCATCATCCAGCCGCATGCGCGCCGCCCGGCAAGAGGTGACCTGGGAGAGATGCGCGTACACCGCCGCAAGCGCCGCCTCTTTGCTATCGACCGGACTCCCCGCCTGGGCACGCGCGTCGCGAGGGCGCGCCGTCTCGCTCCCCGGGCTTTCCGTGCCGCCGCAGGCCGCCAGCAACAGTATCAGCAGCATCCAGGCCGGCGCGCGGCCAGAGCGGCAAGCGGCTTCACGCATTACACCTCTCCGTCCTTTCCTCTTTCCCGTATTGTAACTGCCTACGGGACTCGTGCAGACAGCTACGCTCGGATATGATAGAAGCGGGCGGGAGACATAGAGGATTCCCAGACTCTGGAACAGGCGCAAACACGTGCGCAAGCGGTTCATTCACTAAGCGGAGGAGCGTTACCCATGGGCGGCCTAACGCAAGCGCAGATCGAACAATTCGACGAACAAGGGTACGTGGTCGTGGAAGACGTACTGGACCCGGCGGCAGACCTGGCGCCGGTGATGGCGGAGTACGGCGACGTGCTGGACAACATCGCCCGCGAACTCTATGCCGAAGGCGTCATATCCTCGACCTATGCCGGCTTGCCGTTCGACCGGCGGCTCATGCGCGTCTGCGACGAAAGCCGCCAACTCTTCACCCAGCCGTTCGACATCTCGCTGCCGCAGAGCGCCGAGCGCGCCGACGCGCCCATGCACACGGGCCCGGCCGTCTTCAGCCTGCTGGTGAACCCGCGCCTGCTCGATTGCGTGGAGAGCATTATCGGGCCCGAAATCCTGTCCAATCCGATACAGCACGTGCGCATGAAGTTGCCGCTCCACGCGGTGCACGTGGAAAAGCCGGGCGGCCTCGCCGGCGCCGTGCCCTGGCACCAGGACAACGGCGTAACGGTGGCGGAGGCGGACGAGACCGATATGCTGACGGTGTGGCTGCCCTTGAACGACGCTACCATCGAGAATAGCTGCCTGAACGTGGTGCCTCGCTCGCACCGGGACGGCGTTGCCGTGCACTGTCCGGGCGCCGGCGGTCTGCGGATACCGGAAGCAGCGATGGATGAGGCGCGGGCCGTGCCGGTACCCATGCGGGCGGGCAGCGTCTTGTTCATGCACCGGAGAACCATGCACTGTTCGTTCGACAATACCACCCAGGACCAGGTGCGCTGGAGTTTCGACCTGCGCTACCAGCCAGCGGGGCAACCCTCCGGCCGCCCGCTCTTCCCGGATTTCGTGGCCCGCAGCCGCGCCAGGCCGGAGTCGGAACTGCGCGACGCGGCCGCGTGGGCGCAGCTTTGGGAGGATACGCGCGTTCGCCTGGCCGCTTCCGCGAAACAACGTTTCAACCGCTGGTCCGCCGACCATCCGGCGTGCGCGTAGGCGATTTGACGGGCTTGGGGACTGCCGCACGCCGCGGCGTCTGAGGGCTTGCCGAATGTGCTATAGTTGTATTACTTTGGCGCGTGAAAGCCGCGCGCAACGGAGACGTACCGTCCAGGTGGAAGCCGCGCAAACGCGGCTACGCGATATTTGGCGAAAGATAAGGAGCAGCAGGAAATGGCCGGCTTGACGCAAGCGCAACTCGATCATCTCGAAGACCAAGGCTACGTGGTGGTAGAAGACGTACTGGATCCGGAGGAAGACCTGGCGCCGGTGATGGCGGAGTACGCCGACGTGCTGGACGGCATCGCCCACGACCTCTACGCGGAGGGCGAGATTTCCTCGACGTACGCCGACCTGCCGTTCGATCAGCGCCTGATCCAGGTGTGCGATGAGAGCGGCCAGATCTTCGCCCAGCCGTTCGATATTTCGCTGCCGCAGAAAGCCATCGGGGCCGACGCGCCCATGCACACCGGGCCGGCGGTTTTCAATCTGCTGGTAAACCCGCGTCTGCTCGATTGCGCCGAGAGCGTGGTTGGGCCTGAAATCCTTTCCAACCCGGTGCAGCACGTGCGCATGAAACTGCCGCGCCACGTGGTTCACGTGGAAAACCCGAGCAACCTGTCGGTGGCGGTGCCCTGGCACCAGGATAACGGCGTGGTGGTGGAAGAGGCGGACGAGACCGAGATGCTGACGGTGTGGCTGCCCCTGAACGACGCCACAATCGAGAATAGCTGCATGTACGCCGTGCCCTACTCGCACCGGGAGGAAGAACTGGCGGTGCACTGCCCGGGCGTGGGCGGCGTGTGGATACCGGAAAAGCTGATAGACATCGAGAACGCCGTGCCGCTGCCGATGAAGGCGGGCAGCATTCTGCTGATGCACCGCAAGACCATGCACTGCTCGTACGACAACAAGACCCAGGACCAGGTGCGCTGGAGCTTCGACCTGCGCTACCAGCCGATCGGCCAACCTACCGGCCGCCCGGTCTTCCCCGATTTCGTGGCCCGCAGCCGCGCCAAGCCGGAGTCGGAACTGCGCGACGCCGACACCTGGACGCAAATGTGGGAAGACGCCCGCCCCAAATTGGCCGCCTCCCATACCGGGAACTTCAACCGCTGGTCGTCCGATCATCCGGTGTGCGCGTAGGTTATTTGGCAAACGTGACGCTGCTTTCAACGGCGGCGGGCGTGCGCGTTTTGCTCTTGCCGTAGCACGGGGGTTTGGCCCCAATTGAGACGCATTAGCGTAGCGCGGGTCGGGAAATTCCCCCAGCGCTGCCGCACAGACGTAGCGCGGGGGCTTGTCCCCCGCCTGTTGGAACGACACATAAGGATACTGAACCAAGGCGGTGAGTAGAACCCCCCTCACCCTAACCCTCTCCCCGCTGGGAGAGGGAACCGGAAGCGGTAGCGCGGGGGTTTGGCCCCAATTGAGACGCACGAACGTAGCGCGGGTCGGGAAATTCCCCCAGCGCTGCCGAACAGACGTAGCGCGGGGGCTTGTTCCCCGCCGTGCTCTTGCCCTTCTTCAGGAGTAACCCACCAATGAAGATCACCTCAGTCGAGACCTTTGCCGCGCCGATCGTATCGCGCGACGTGCTCATCGTGAAGATCAACACGTCAGAAGGCATCAGCGGCATTGGCGAAGCCTATCCGGTGGGGCCGAACCGGGCGGTGGCGGCCGCCGTCGATGATTTCGGCGACTGGATTGTGGGCAAGGACCCGCGCGACGTCAACGGCATCTGGTACCACATGTACGTCCACTCGCGCTTTCCCGGCGGGTCGGTGATCAACGCGGCCATCAGCGGCATCGACCACGCCCTGTGGGACATCAGCGGCAAAGCGGCCGGGCAGCCGGTCTACCGCATGTTGGGCGGCAAGTGCCGCGACCGCATTCGCGTCTACCAGGGTTGCGGCGGCGCGACTCCGGAGGACTGCGCGGAGAGTGCCAAGGCGCTGGTGGCAAAGTACGGCTATACCGCGCTCAAGATGGCGCCGCATCCGCCGAACGCCAGCCAGATGTCGTGGAACGCCGTGGTGGCGGCGGCCGGCGAGCGCATCGCCGCAGTGCGGGAAGCCGTCGGCCCGGACGTGGACATCGGGCTGGATCCCCACGCGAAGATTTTCGAGCCGGCGCGGGCTTTGGAGATGGCGGCGGCGGTGGCGCCCTCCCAGCCGTTCTTCTTCGAGGAACCGCTGCGGCCGGAGAACATCGACGCCCTCGCCTGGTTCGCGCGGAAGTCGCCGGTGCCGGTCGCCACCGGCGAGATGCTCTATACCTCGTTCGGCTTTCGCGAACTGCTGGAAAAGCAGGCGGCGACCATCATCCAGCCGGACATCTGCGTCTGCGGCGGCCTGACCGAGATGCGCAAGATCGCGGCGCTGGCCGAGGCGCACTACGTGAAAGTCGCGCCGCACAACCCGCTGGGGCCGGTAGCGACCGCTGTGAACGTCCACTTTGCGGCGGCTACCCACAGCTTCATCATCCTGGAGTACCACGCCGACGACGCGCCGCCGCGCACGGACATCCTGCACGAGCCGGTCAAGCTGGTGGACGGGTATCTGGAGATACCCGAAAAGCCCGGCTGGGGAATTGAACTGAACGAGGACTACGTGCGCGGCCAGCCGATTCGCTCCTGGCATAGGCCGTTCGACGTAGGTCCGGACGGCTCGGCGGCGTTCATCTAGGCGGTAACGCAGAGGCTCAACCACACCGGCGCGTACGCGCGCTGAGGGAGCGCACCGCCTTAGCGGGGAACCGACGTGTGGGCAAGTGTGCCTGGATGTTCCGCAAGCCAACCCCGGAGGGCGGCGCGCACTTCTTCTTCCGAAAGCGCGTTGTCGCCCCAGAGGAAAACCAGGTTGCACGCTCGCGCCCACAGGTTGGCATCGTGAGAATGGCCTGTTTCCGGGCGCGACTCGTCGGCATAGTACGCTGTCTGCGAAAGAAGCCACGCAGACAGCGCCTGCAAAGAGAGCGCCCCGTCAAGATAGGCTTGCACTCGATTACTAATTGTCTCAGGTGAATTTGCGTTCATGACTTCAGCCTGCTTGAGTGTGCCGGAACTCATCCCTGCGCTATCTATGCTCGGTAACGTCAGTGTTGAGTAATTCGTTGACAGAATCGCCTTCCCACGAGGCGGTGTTGGCCGCTCATGTCATTCCGAGCGCAGCGAGGAATCTAGAGTCTACGCTGCACGGAGTTTGACAGGCTCAGCACTCTGGATTCCTCACTACGCTGCGCTTCGTTCGGAATGACATGTAGACGAGTTATCCGCTAAGTCCCCGAGTTCCCTTGTACCAAATCTGCAGACGAATTGTCTGGCACTTACAGGAATGACGTGTCGAGACGATGCCGCCTAGTACGTTGCCCGGCCGCCGCTGAGGTCGAAGACCGCGCCGGTGCTGAAGGAGCATTCCGCCGACGCCAGCCACGCTACCATTGCCGCCACCTCGCTGATTTCGCCGCTGCGTTTCATGGGAATGCGCGCCAGCAGCATGTCCATCTGCGCCTGTGTGGTCTGCTCCCAGATGGGGGTGCGCACCACGGCCGGCGTGAGGCAGTTCACGCGGACGCCGGTTTCCGCCAGTTCCTTGCCCAGCGACTTGGTGAGGCCGATGACGGCGGCTTTGGTGGCGGAGTAGGGAACCATGTTGGGGTTGCCCTCTTTGCCCGCGATCGAGGCCATGTTCACGATGCGGCCGTAATCGCGGGCGAGCATGTGGGGGATTGCCTGCTGGCAGAAGAGGTACGTGCCGCGTAGATTGACCGCGTAGACCCGATCCAGTTCGCTGACCGGCAACTCCCACAGCGGCGCGGTGCGGCCGATAATGCCGGTGTTGTTCACGAGCACGTCGATGCGCCCCCAGGCGGCCATGGCCCGCGCCACGGCAGTTTCAGCCGTCGACTCGTCTGCCGTATCGCCGCACACGGCCAGCGCGGTGATGCCTTGCGCCGTGAGCGCGGCCGCGGCCTCGTCCGCTGTGGGGCCGTCGATGTCGGTAATGAGCACTCGCGCGCCCTCGCTGCCGAGCCGCTTGGCGATGCCCAAGCCAATGCCGCTGCCCGCGCCGGTGACGATCGCTACCTGCTCCTCGAACCGTCGCACGTGTTTTTTCCTTTCCTAATTCAGTCCTGCTTGCCGCCTGGCTCAGACCGCCCGCTCCGGCGCACGCCTGCTTTGCGGCCTCCCCGTCTCACATTGTAACCGAGGCGCGCCTCGTTCCCAATGCCCGCGGCAACCTGTTGACGAAAGTCGGAGCGGCTTAGTACCATGAAAGTGGCCGCACACGCGGCGGCCGCTTTGGGGAATCGTCTAATGGTAGGACAGTGGACTCTGGATCCATAAGTCCAGGTTCGAATCCTGGTTCCCCAGCCAAATTCCTAACTGCTAGGCCTAGATTGGCTTGGACGCAGCCATATCATCACCTGTCGGCAATAACGCAATTCGATACTCTGGTTGCAATTTGTGATACAATCGATACTATTCAGTCGATTAGTATCGATTGGCTCAGAATTTGCAACTGGAGTACGCAATGCCCCTCGACCAACTAATCAATAGTCCGTGCGGTAGCTTGGTACCGGTCTCGGATGGCAACCAAGCTTTTGTGCCGGACGAACTTCCTCGTCAAATCGAACTCAACCCCCAGTTGATCTATCGACTGGACGAGGCGTCGCGGGCAGTAGCTACACTTTCCGGTGTTGGCGAGACAATTCCTAACCCTTACCTGCTGATCAGGCCCTTTGTGCGCCGGGAAGCCGTGCTTTCGTCCAGAATCGAGGGCACGCAGGCGTCACTCTCAGACCTATTCCTCTATGAAGCGTCCACAGCCCGTCGTCCCAAAGGAGACGTGGCTGAAGTGGCCAATTACGTGAAGGCGCTAGAGCATGGTCTTGGGCGACTTGAGGAGTTGCCGCTCTGTGTACGTCTAACAAACGAGATGCATGAAGTGCTGCTTGAAGGAGTGAGAGGAGCCGGCGCGTACACAGGAAGACTGCGACAGCAGCAGGTGTGGATAGGTTCGCACGGCAGCCCGCTTGCAGAGGCTACGTACGTTCCGCCGCCAGCCAGATATGTCCGTGACTTGCTGCAAGATTGGGAAGAGTTCGTTAACCTCGAATCGGTCTTGCCGCCATTGGTGCAATGCGCGCTGATGCACTACCAATTTGAGGCTATACACCCCTACGTAGACGGCAACGGGCGGCTGGGGCGCCTGCTCATCATCCTCTTTCTCTGCGAAAAGAAGGTGTTGAAGCAACCACTGCTCTACCTCAGCGCCTTTTTCGAGCGCGATAGAGGCGCCTACTATGGCCAATTGTTCAGAGTAAGCGTAACCGGAGACTGGCAAACTTGGACCGGGTACTTTCTGGATGGAGTCGTTGAGCAGGCTCGGGATGCCCTTCACCGTGCAAGGCAACTGAGGGATCTTCACGACAGCATGAAAAAGTTCCTACAAAGCAAACGGGAGTCAGCAAGCGCCCTCAAGTTGCTCGACACGCTCTTCGAGATGCCATTCATGACCGCTCCGACTGCGGCGGAATTGTTGGACATTTCTCCTGCCGGCGCTAGACGGATACTCGACAGATTCGCCAGAATCGAGATAGTTGAATTCCATCCAGAAACTTGGCCGAGACTGTATGTCGTTCGCGATTTGGTCGATATACTTGACGCACCCGCAACTACTGGCTAGATTCTACTCTCCGCCTGGACGGCCTGACATGCGCATGATTACTATCCCCGCGCGATGTCGGTCGGCAGCAGCGGCACGGTGGTTGTGCGGCCCCAGACGCGCACCTGGCGGAAGCCTTCCGCGTAGGGCGTGCCCACTTGGAGGCCGCGGTACTTGGCCACGGTGACCATGGAATCGATGTAGTCGATGTTGTCGTGTTCCATCAGCCAGGCGTACTGGCTCTCGTGGCAGGCCAGCATTTGCCGCTTGGTTTCGATGGTCTCGCTGATGTCCACCCACATTTCCGGCAGGAAGTCCACGCCCATCAGGGTGTCCATGTGGAAGATGGGCACGAGTTGCGCCGGATTTTCCTGCTTGGAGACCAGATGGGGAATGGTGGCGTCGAAACTGGCTTTCAGCACCAGTTCGCCCACCAGGCGGTGGTCGTCCATGTAGTCGTTGGGCGCGTGGGTGATGATCACGTCCGGCTGGGCCGCGCGCACGGCGTCGACCAAGCGCGCCAGCGCCTCGTTCGTGCTCTGGCGCACGTCGGCGTCGTCGATGTCGAGCCATTGGAAGTCCGCGCCGATCACGTCCGCGCTGTTCTTGGACTCCTGCTTGCGCACCTCTTTCAGTTCCGGCGGCATGATCTCCACGTGGCCCAGACCGCCGTTGCACACGTAGCACATGGTGACGTGGTGCCCCTGCTGGGCGTACTTTGCCAACGTGCCCGCACAAAGCAGTTCGATGTCGTCAGGATGCGCGCCGATTGCCTGCACCCGCATGGTTTCGCTCCTTGATGTGTGAGGGAATGTCGTTGTGCTCTCTACGGTATTATATGAATTAGGGACGCGCCGCACTAGCGGCGCCGCGCGCTGGGCCGGAACCGGGCCGACGCCGGCGCTGACGCAGGTTACAAACCTGCGCTACCGGACCCGAAATACCACTTTGAATAGATAGATGATCGACTCCAAAGTCCATGACATTCCCGCGCAAGCGCGGGATCTGTGCCGTCCGGGCGCGATGCGCGCGCTGTTGCGCCAGGTGGATTTGCGTTTGAGCCGCAAGCTGGGCCAGCATCTGCTGGCGGATCCCGGTGTGCTGCGGGCGCTCATGCGCCACGTGCGGCGCGGCGACCACGACCAAATCCTGGAGATCGGACCCGGCCTGGGCAGTCTGACCGTTTGTCTGGCGGCGGCGGCGCGGCGCGTGGTGACGGTGGAGATCGACGCCCGCATGGTGGCGCTGCTGGAATCTACGCTCGCTTTTCACACGAATGTCGAGACGGTTCACCAGGATGCCGTGGCGTTCGAGCCGGAGCCGCACTTTGGCGCGGAGCCGTACACGTTGGCGGCGAACCTGCCGTACAGCGTCGCCACACCGGTCATCCGGCGTCTCGCGGCGCATCCCGCCGGCCCGCGGCGCATGGTGGTGATGCTGCAACGCGAGGTGGCCGAGCGCGTCTGCGCCGCGCCGGGCGCGATGAGTTACCTTTCCCTGTTCATGCAAACGTATATGGAAACGAAGCGCCTGTTCGACGTGCCCGCCCAGGCGTACTTTCCGCCGCCGCAGGTGGATTCGGCGGTGGTGGAGGCGGTCAAGCGCCCCCAGCCGTACTATCCGGCGGAGGCGGTAGACGACGTGCTGCGCTTGGCCCGCGCGGGCTTCTCCCAGCGCCGCAAGCAGGTGCACAACTCGGTGCGCGCGCTGCTGCGCGTCGACGACGAGCACATGCGCTGGCTCCTGCGGGAAGCGGGCATCGCGCCGCAGCGGCGTCCGCAGGAATTGTCGCTGGACGAATGGTTTGCGCTCTACCAGGCTGTGCGCGCCGACGGCCTGTTGATTGGAAGCTAGGCGCCGTGCCCGCGATGGTATCGTCAAAGGTTGACAAGAGGCGGGGGACAAGCCCCCGCGCTACGAATACCGGTTGCCTCAGCGAGGCGGGGGACAAGTCCCCGCGCTGCGTCTCAGTCAGGGGGCGGACAGGCAGGGGTATGGACGTGTCATTCCGAGCGGAGCGAGGAATCTAGTGGTGATATTTGTAAGGCAATGCATTAGATTCCTCTCTCCGCTGCGCTCCGCTCGGAATGACACGTGAAGTCGGATCTAGGATGCAAACCCCTGTCAGAAGAAGGCGGAGGACAAGCCCCCGCGCTACGGTTAGTGCGAGATCAATGGGGATGAGTCCCCGCGCTATCTGTCAACCGAAGAGGCGGGGGACGAGCCCCCGCGACGCGGCCTCCGGTTCCCTCTCCTTTGGGATGTAGAGCCCGGGGACATAGGTAACACATTTTCAGGGACATAGGTTACACCATAAGGCATGGGAATTCGTCACTAGAGGAGGACGACCATGTCGTGGAAAGTGAGTACACCTATGTCTGAGCGGGAAGAGTTTATAGCCGTGATGCTGACGGGTGAGGTGAGCATGAGCGCACTGTGCAAGCGTATGGGCATCAGCCGCAAGACCGGCTACAAGTGGCGCACGCGCTACAGGCAGGGCGGGATGGAGAACCTGGGGGACCGGTCGCGGCGTCCGCACACCAGCCCACAGCGCACGCGTCCAGAGATGGAGCGGCACATCATCGCCTTGCGCCTGGCACATCCGGGGAAGGGCGCGGACGCGCTGGGCCGGATGCTGCGGAACCGCGGCTACGCCGACGTGCCCGCCAGGAGCACCATCAACGCCATTCTCAAGCGCCACGGGTTGATCGACCCGGCCGAGAGCGCCAAGCGCATGCCCTTCATTCGCTTTGAGCGCCCGCTGCCCAACGAACTCTGGCAGATGGACTTCAAGGGGCATTTCGCCATGTCTCGCGACCGCTGCCATCCGCTCACCGTGCTCGACGACCATTCCCGCTACAACCTGGCTGTGGAGGCCTGCGCCGACGAGCGGGGTCAGACCGTCCAGGAGCGCCTCACCCGCGTCTTTCGGCGCTACGGCCTGCCTGCGGCCATGCTCATGGACAACGGCGCCCCCTGGGGCAACGACAGCGCCCATCCCTTCACGCCGCTCACCGTCTGGCTCATGCGCCTGGGCATCAAGGTGCTTCACAGCCGTCCCTACCATCCCCAGACCCTCGGCAAGCTGGAACGCTTCCACCGCTCCCTGAAAAGCGAAGTCCTGGCCGGTCGCACCTTCACCAACCTGGAGCACTGCCAGCGCGCCTTCGACGCTTGGCGGCACTTCTACAACCGGGAACGCCCGCACCACGCCCTCACGCTCAACACGCCCGTCAGCCGGTACACGCCCAGTCCACAGCCCTTTCCCGAAACGCTGCCCCCCATCACCTACGCTCCCGACGACCAGGTGCGCGCCGTCGACGTCAGCGGCCGCATCTCGTTCCAGGGCAAGACCCTCCGCGTGGGGCGAGCTTTCGCCCACACCCGCGTCGCCCTGCGACCCACGCAAACCGACGGCGTCTGGAACGTATACTTCGCTGTCAATCCGATAAGAACGGTAGACCTCAGTGAACAAAATGTGTAACCTATCTCCCTGAATAACTGTTACCCATGTCCCCGGACTGTACACTCCCAGGGAGAGGGTTAGGGTGAGGGGGTCTCCGCAAGAGTAAGGCAGTTGAAACCAATAGTCCAGGCGCTCACATGACACGAACACCGGAGGATCCCACCCGTTGGCTCATCGTCGGGTTGGGCAACCCGGAGAAGAAGTACGCCGCCAACCGTCACAACGTCGGGTTTCACGTGCTCGACCGCATCGCGGCCAAGACCGGCGTGTCCATCAACGACCGGCGCTTTCAGGGTTGGTTCGGCCGGGCGGCGGTGGGGCGGCGGACGATGCTGCTGCTCAAGCCGACCACTTTCATGAACGACAGCGGCGCGGCCGCGGCCCAGGCGGCCCGTTTCTACAAGATCGCGCCGGCGCAGGTCGTGGTGGTCTACGACGACATCGACCTGGAGTTCGCGCGGCTGCGGCTGCGGGCCGGCGGCAGCCACGGTGGGCACCGGGGCGTGGAATCGGTCATCGACGCGCTGGGCACGCGCGCGTTCCCGCGCCTGCGCATCGGCGTGGGGCGCCCGCCGGCGGGCATGGACCCGATTGCCCACGTGCTCAGCGACTTCCTGCCGTCAGAGCAACCGGCAATCGAGAAGACGATCGAAGAGGCGGTGGCAGCGGCGCTGAGCCTCGTTGCCGAGGGGCTGGAAAAGACCATGACGCGCTTCAACCGCCGCGCGGTTCCCGCACCGCCGGACTCCTCTCCGGAGACCTCTGCAAAGCTCCGTCATTCCGGCGAAAGCCGGAATCCAGAGGGTGTTTGCAACGAAACATAGGATGATGTCAATCCATTGCACCCCCATCCTAACCTTCTCCCTCAATGGGCTGACAGGGGTAGGCATTGTACATCCGACTTCACGTGTCATTCCGAGCGGAGCGCAGCGGAGAGAGGAATCTAAGGCTTTCGCTGCAAAAACGTCGGTTCTAGATTCCTCGCTCCGCTCGGAATGACACGTGCCTACCCCTGTCAGCCCTCGATGAGGAAGGGGTTATGCAAAGGGCTTGACCGGAACCATAGCCCACCACGTCGCCGCCGCCGTAGGCGCGCCGCCGCGCGGGGGTCAGGGCACAATTCCCAAAGACAACGAGCGCAGCGGCCAGGGCACAATCCCCAAAGACAGCGAGCGCGGCGGCGGTTCTTGCAACCGCCGCCGCGCTCGTGTTTTTCAGACTTCCGCGCTTGCCGTGAGCACCTATGCCGCCTGGTTAGCGGGCGCACTCCTCACGTCATAGTGCCGGTGTCTAGCCAAACTCGGCAATGAAGTCGTCCATCGCCGTCTGCGCCTGCTCCTCGAACGTGCGCATGCCTTCAGCAACCGTAACCTCGTTGCGCATGATGGCCTGGAGGCTCCTGCTCGTGATCGGCAGAATGTCACCGGCGCCGGGCACACTCACGACGAAGCGGGCGCCAACCATCTCGTCGATGGCGAGTTTGCGCAGCTTGTCGTCGCCAATGTAGGCCTCGCTTTGGGCAACGCTCTGACGCACTGGGATACGGTCCATGGCAATCGACCATCGCAGGTTGACGTCGGCGCCGTACATGAAGTCGGCCCAGGCGAAACCGCCGTCGGGGTTGCTGCTGCCGTTGGGCAGGCAGAACGCCCAGTCGCCGGAGTAGGTGGCTTGCAGGGCGGTGCTGGGATCCAGCGCCGGATACGGCCCAAAGTCGTATTCGAGGCCCTCGGCGTAAGGACCGAGGGAGGCACGAGTAGCATTGGTCAGATACATGTAGGTGTTGCCGCCGCTGCCGTACTCCTGCAAGCGGTTCTCGAAGGTGCCGTGGAACTCGCGGACCTTATCGTAACCGCCCTGGCCGTCCAGGACTTTCTTGAGCCAGGTCACGGTGTTGATGGCGAGATCGTTGTTGACCTGGATCTTCGTCCGGTCCGGGCTGAGCATCTCGCCGCCCTGCTGCCAGTAGCCGACCATCCACGTGTGGATGCCGCCGGAGCCGCGGAACGGGTCCCAGCCGAGACGGGTGATGTTGTCGCCCTCAGTCTTGTGCACCTTGAGCAGCGCCTCGTCCATCTCATCCCGGGAGGCCGGCGGAGTTTCCGGGTCGAGGCCGGCTTCCAGCGAATGGTCCACGTTCAAATAGATGACGCGGGCATCGATGCTATAGCTGATGCCGTAGGTCTTGCCGGCCCACTGCATGGCCTCGTACTTGCCCGGCCAGAGGTCGTCCAACGGCACATTGGCCGAGGCAGAGATGTAGGCGTCCATTGGACGGACGAGTTCCAGCAGACCCCACTGGGGCTGGATGTACGACTGGGTCTTGGAGTTGTCCGGCGCGACGCCTGCCGCTACCACGGTGGGAATGTCACGGAAACCGCCGTTGCCGCGAATGAGCGGCACGATTGTGTAGTTGGTGGTTTCGTCGAACTCCTGGCGGATCTGCATGGGAATCTCTTCCCTATCGAAGTTCCACGGGTCGAAGCCCGTATACCAGAAGACGACGGGCGACTTCTCCATCATCGCCTCGCCGGCGTCGCCATCGCCCTCAGCCGCGGGCGCTTCCTCCATGGCCCCGGTGCCCGCCTGCGCGCCGCAGGCCGCAAGCAGCGCGCCCGCGCCGGTCAGGGCAGCCGTGCCGAGGAAATGTCGTCTGGACAGTGATGCCATCGCGTTCACCCCTCCTGGGTTGACTAATGAATGAACTCACTCCGCACTCTATCGAGACACAAACGCTGCCGCGGGCGGTTTCCTCTTCCGCTTGCGCGCAGGCCTCGCCCCCATAGACTGCTTATATGGTAATTCTACGCACACTGTGCGTCAATTTGCAAGGATTTCTCGCAGATATCGTCACGCGCCGCGTAGGGGCACGACATGTCGTGCCCCTACGCGGCGGTAGATCCGGCGCGGGAATGGCGCGGCGTGTCGTGCCCGTATCGCCGGTAAGCCCGGCGCGGGAATGGCGCGGCGTGTCGTGCCCCTACGTACGGTAGGCCCGGAGCGGGAATGGCGAGGCGTGCCGTGCCCCTACGTACGGTAGGCCCGGAGCGGGAATGGCGCGGCGAGTCGTGCCCCCACCGGCGGCAGATCCGGCGCGGGACAGACCCGGCGTGTCGTGCCCTTACCGTGCGGTCGAAACGCGGGAGAGAGACGCGGCGCTCTATGCTCCTACCGCAGGCAGCCGCCTTCGTTGATCCAGCCCTGTACCTGTTCCTGGGTTTTGGCCATGCCCTCGGCCACCGTCAGCGAGCCTTCCACCATGGCGTCCCAGGTGGCGCGCCACTCGGTATTGAAGTCGCCTTGCTTCAGCAGTTGCGGCACCGGACGGCCCTCGCTCGCCATCTGCTTGTAGACCTCGGGATTCTCGTAGGGGAAGAGCGTCAGCGGTTCCAGATGCTTGTTGGCGGTGAAGCGGCCCTGGCCGGTGGCCGCCACTTCCGGCAGCGCGTCGGCGCTCACCGTGTACTTCAGGAAGGCCCAGCCGCCCTCCGGGTTCTTCGCGCCTTCGCCGATGAAGATGCCGATGGGCGTCATCACCGTCGCGCTATCGCCGTTCGGCCCCTTGGGGCGTCCCGCCATGCCGATTTCGAAGAGGTCGTTGGCCGTGATGCGCTCCTCGAACTGGCGCACGCCGCCGGTGGCGCGCTCGAACATGCCCAGCGTGCCTTCCAGGAAGTTGCCGCCGATAACCTTGTGCTTGGCAAAGAGGTCTACGCAGAACTGCACCGCGTCGGCAAACTCCGGTGTGTTGAAGGTGGCTTGCGTGCACCCTTCATTCCAGAGGTCCGCGCCCCAGGCCCAGGCGTAGTAGGGCAGGTAGGACGTGTGCGTGGGGTAGATGCGCAGGCCGCCAAACACGATTTCATCACCCTCGCGCTTGGTGAGCCTGGTTGCGGCTTCCAGCACGGCTTCCCACGTCCAGTTGCCCTCGGCTTCCAACTCCGCGGGCGTCTTCAGGCCGGCCTCGACGAACTTGTCGTTGTTCGACCAGATGGGATGCGCGGTGAGCAGCCAGGCCAGGCCGTACGCCACGCCCTTGTACTTGAGAATGCCGGATTCGTAGAAGTCGTCCGGGGAGACCTCAGTGTCTTTCGCCAGCAACGGCGTGACCGGCTGGATGATGCCGCCGTCCACGAACGGGCCCAGCCAACCGAAGTAGCCGTAGATGTCGTCGAAGGAGATGCCGGCCGCCAGGGCCGCGCCGGCCTTGGTGGTGACTTCGCCGAACGTGGAATCGGTAATTTCCATGGTGTATTCGGGGTTTGCGGCCTCGAAGTTGGCGAAGATGGTGTTCCAGGAGTTGATCCAGGTCTCGTTCTGGCCCTGCAAGACCATGAGGGCGTTGACGACGGTCGGCTCCATGGCCTGGGGCGCTTCTTCGGCCTTGGCCTCTTCTTCCTGCGGGGCATCGCCGCTTTCCGGCGCCATGACCGCCGTGCCGCAGGCCGCCAATGCCGCCATGCCCGCGCCGCTCGCCGCACCCGCCAACAGGAACCGGCGTGTCATTCGTTTGCGTTCGCCTTGCATCGCTCTGCCTCCTCGGAGCTTGACTAGAGTGCCACCAGTGTCAAGTATGGTACTGAGCAGACTCGGTTGTCAAGAGAATTGGAAGAGCGGCCGGCAGCAGCGGATACGTGGACACCGTCCGCGAGTTTCTTTCCGGCGCGCAAGAGCGCAGGGGCGCCGGGCATGGGTCTGATGTTTCCCGTTGGGGGGATTACATTGCGCGAGGCGCAATTGATTCGATTGCGTGTAGGGGGTACACTGAAACGTGTTGCGCGCGAGCGGATAATGCGGGAGGTGGCGCCATGAATCTGTACCTGGTGTTTTTCGAGGAAGCAATTGCATCCGAGGTCAAGGAGCAAGCAGAGTCGTCAGATTCTCTGGATGGCGTCTTCGAGCTATCGGATCATGCTCTGTTGGTGCAGTCGCCCATTAGCAACCCTCAGTACCTGAGCGCGCCATTGGGTCTGTCGGACGAGGCGGGTTCCGCGAACGTGGGTGTGGTCTTCAAGCTCAATGGATCCTACTACGGCCACTACTATGACAGTCTTTGGGACTGGTTGAAGAAAGCTAGGGAAGTAGGTGTCTGACTCCTCCAACGGTTCGTTGCGTTCCGAAGGGTATCACCAGCAGCGCCTCGACGACGTGCACGCGCGCGTCGCCTACATCGAGGGCAGGATGGAATCATTCGCGACGAAAGAAGACGTGGCGAACGCGAAGTACGCTTTGCTGGTCGCATACATCAGTATTGGCGTTTCGGTACTCGTGGCGATTGGCACCATCGTCGTGAGGTTTTGGCTTGGTTGAGCGCTCCCCCTGTCTACCCGTCCGCGGATGCAGAGGCGCGTTTCTCCGTGATTGCGCGCCGATCGCGCCAGCACGAGGATGGAGCTTTCTACGCAACGTTTGGTATGCCGAATAGCATTATGCATTAGACGATTCGAGGTAAGGCCTGATGGCGTGGGACGGTAGAGTACCAATTCTCCTCATCGGCGGCGGCATGATCAGCCAGGACGTGATCATTCCGACGCTCTTCCAGGAGCAGGACCGCGGCGTGGTGGGCGACGTGTCTATCGCCTCGCGGCGGGCGAGCACGCTGCGCACGGTGCGCGAACTCTTTTCCGATTACCAATTCAAGGGCTATCCCGACCCGGATGCCGGCGATCCCGAGGCGTCCGTGCCGGATTCCTATAAGGCGGCTCTGGACGACCTGGACCCCCACGGCGTGGTGATGGTGGCGACGCCCGATCACCTGCACACCGAGATGATCCTGGCGGCTATCGAGCGCGGCCATCACGTGGTGGTGCAGAAGCCGCTCTGCCTCAAGGTTGCCGACGTCTACACCATCCTCACCGCCGCCGAAAACAAAGGCGTGTACGTCTACACCGACTACCACAAGCGCCACGACCGCGCCATTCGCGCCGCCCAACGCTACTACCGGCAGGGACACCTGGGAGAGATGCTGCACGGCCACGCCTGGATCGAGGAACGGCGCGAGATGCCCCTGGATATTTTTTCCCGTTGGGCGGAGGAAAGCTCTCCTTTTGAGTATATCGGCGTGCACTACGCCGACGCTTACTACTTCATCACCGGCCTCAAGCCCAAGCGCGTGTGGGGTTACGGCCAGAAAAAATTCCTGCCTACCCAGGGCCAGGACGCCTTCGACGCGGTGCAGGGGGTGATCGAGTGGAGCGACGGCTCGGTGCTCTGGGTGCAGACCTCATGGGTCTGCGCCGAGGCGAACAGCGCCCTCACCAACCAGGGCATGCAGCTTTCCGGCACGCAGGGCGAGTACTGGGCCGACCACAAGGACCGCAAACTGCACTTTGTGACCCAGGACAAGGGCTTCGAGCACTTCAATCCCAACTTCTTCAAGCAGTACGAACCCTGGGACGGCCCGGGCACGGAGTACGTGGGCTACGGCTACGATAGCGTGATGCAGGGCGTGCACGACTCGCGCCGCATCCTGCGCGAAACCGAGGGCATGGACGCGGCGGAGGCGCTGCAAACGCGGCGCGGTTTGCTCGCCGAGTTTGCCAAGACGCGGCCGCTGCCGCAACAGGCCGTGGTCGGCACCGCCGTCGCCGAGGCCGTGCGCCTGAGCATCGCCCACAACAACCGGGCGGTGGCGTTCGACGAATTGCTCTATCCGGCGCTGGCGTAAGCCTTCCGTGTTGGCGTAAGCCTCCGGTGCTGTCGTGAGCCTGCTGTGTTGGCGTGAGTCACTCGTATTGGCGTGAGCCTCCTGTGCTGGCATGAGTCACTCCTGTTGGCGTAAGCATCCGGTGCTGGCGTGAGCCTCCGGTTCGATGAGATGCGTTTTCCTATCCCGCCGGAAACTCGCCTTATTCGCGTGTTCAATATGCTTGGCCTCGCCTCACATAAGGTGTAGGGGCACGACATGTCGTGCCCCTACACCGGCGTGTCGCTCGCCAATTCCCAAAGAGGCCCGGCGGGATGCTAGAACTCTCCTTCCCCTGATTACCCTCAATCTCGAAAGAGAAGAACCATGCTTTCGTTTCGCAACACCACCAAACAGTAGAGGCACGACATGTCGTGCCCCTACACCGGGGTGTCGCTCGCCATTTCCTGAAGAGACCCGGCGGGCCGCCAGAACCCTCCTTCACCTGACTACCCTCGATCTCGAAAGAGAAGAACCATGCTTTCGTTTCGCAACACCACCAAACAGCTTGCCGATGCCGGTATTGACACCGCGATCATCAGCGTCGGCTCCACCGAGCAGTGCGGCCCGTGCCTGCCGTTGCACATCGACACGCTCGTGGCGGAGTATTTCGCGCGGGCCTTTGGCGAGCGGCTCAACGCCTACGTGCTGCCGACCCTGCCGTTCAATACGGCTGAGGAGCACGCCGGTTTCGCGGGCACGGTCACGCTGCAGCCCGCTACCGTGATGCTCGTGCTGGAAGAGATCGTGGCCGGGCTGCGGGCGCAGGGCTTTTCCAAGCAGGTGCTGACGTGCGGGCACGGCGGGTCGTACTGGCTGACCGCCTTCATCAAGCACGTCAACCGGCAGTTTCCGGACATCGTGGTCGTGAACGCCCACCAGGGCGGCGCGGGCGTCTGGGAAGAGGCGCGGGAACACGCCGGCCTGGCCGGCCGCGGCGAGGTGCACGGCGGGGCCGAATCCCGCGCCCTGGCGCTCTACCTCGCGCCGGATTGCGTGCTCCCCGGCCCGTTCGGCCAAGCGGTACCGGCGGACGAACAGGACTACATGGACTACGTGCCGTGGGAGAAGATCGCGCCGGACGGCAGTTGGGGAGCGTACGCCGAGAGCGACGCCGCCGTAGCCACCGCCAGCGCGGGCCGGGCGCTCCTGGAATACTTCGTCACGCGCCAGGGGACGTGGCTGACGGAGCACCTGGCCGGGGCGTGCGCGCGCAAGGGGATACCGGCGTAGCCGCGCCTTCATAGCCTCAGTTAGGCAGGCCGCCGCCAAAGGAGGCCTTTGCATAACTCTGTCATTCCGGCGGACGCCGGAATCCAGACGGCACCTACAACTAAAGGTGGCTTGAGGTCAAGCCATTTCACCCCCATCCCAACCTTCACCTCGATGGAGAAGGGGTGAAGCACAGGTCTCCAAAGGGCGCGCCGCGTGCGAGAAGCCGGCAGCGCGAGACTACGCGCCGGCATGGCTTGGCCGCCCTCATTCGGCAACGACCAGATTGCGAATCTGTTCGATCACCGCGGGACGCACGTCGGCGCGGCTCAGATCGTCCACGCTGCCAAAGGGCCCGTCGGCGGCGCGCGCGGCCAGGATTCTGCGGGCCGTCACCTCGCCGATGCCGGGCAGCGATTCCAGTTCCCGCTGCGTGGCCGTGTTGAGGTTGAGCGGTTTGAGCGCCGAGGGGGCCGTGTTCGACGCGGCGGCGGAAGCGGTCTCGCCCTTGGCCGGGACGTGAACGTGCATCTCGTCCCGGGTGCGCCGCGCCAGGTTGACCGCCACGGGATCGGCCTCCGCCGTCAGGCCGCCGGCCCGGGCCACCACGTCGCCCACGCGCTTGCCGGATTTGGCGGCGTAGACCCCCGGTTGCGCCACCGCGCCGGTGACGTAGACCTTGATGTCGCGCAACTCGGTTCGCACCGGCGTCACCGTAAGCGGCGCCGCGTTGCGCAGTTGCAGGGCGTACAATCCCAACGCGACGGCCGTGAGGACGACCAGCAGGAGCACGATGCCCAGGCGGTTGCGCTCCAGCCATTGGAGCGATTCGTGGGCCGCGCCCGCGTCCGGCGGCGCCGGCCTGGGATCGTCCTCTATCACCGGCTTCGCCTTTGGCAATTGCAATGGTGTTGACTCTTCACGTACCTGGCCGTCGCTGCCGGCGGCGTGCGGGAAAGACGCCGAGGCCTGCGGCACGGGTGCCGAAGTCTGCGGCACGGTGTGTCATTCCGGCGCAGGCCGGATTCCACCTCCGCCGCGTACCTGGACTCCGGCTTCCGCCGGAGTGACGGGCAACAGACCAGCCGCCGCTCCCGCCTCACTCTACCCAATCGGAGGCGGCTAGCACAAACGGCGCGAAGGACGGAGTGAGTGGATTGTGGGCGGGTTGCCCTGGCGGGAGCGCGGTTGACCGTTATTCCAAGCGCGATCGTCACGTCATGCCGACTGCAACCTCGCTCTGTGCCGGGCGCGGTCCTCGTGTCGGACCGGGCGTAATCAACGTGTCAGAGCGGGCGTAGTCCACGTGTCATTCCGAGCGCAGCGAGGAATCTAGAACCGTAGTGCAACCTGCTTGCTGAACACCCTAGATTCCTCGCTCCGCTCGGAATGACAGTCATAGTCACACAGTGCGCTCGGAATGAAAGTCATAGTCACGCAGTGCGCTTGGCATGACAGGAGCCACAGACTTGCGCCGGGGGTGTGCCGCGTTCCCGCGTGGTTTGGGGCGGGCCGCGTTGCCCGTGGGGTTTGGGGCGTGCTATGCTGAATCCCAGAAACGCTATGGACGACCTTCCTGAACCGCGAGTCATTCAGATCACGCCCATGAGCTTCTTGCTCGGTGCGGGCGTGGTTTTGCTTGTGCTCTTCATCGGTGTTCTGGCCACGCGCATCGTGAGCGTGCTGGTGCTGCTCTTCCTCGGCATCCTGCTGGCGGAGTCGATCCGGCCGATCGCCAACAAGCTGCGGGCGTGGAGGATACCGCGCGGCGTGGCCGTGCTCATCGTCTACCTCGCGCTGGCGCTGGTCTTGACCGGCATCGGCCTGATCGTCATTCCGCCGTTGGTGGTGCAGATCAGCGGCGTTGCCGAGCGGGCGCCGGAACTTTCCGATCAGCTTACCCAGAGGTTCCTGGACATTGCGCCGCCGCTCTACCAGCTTTCCGTGGACATGGGCATCGACGAACAGGTGCGGGAAGTCGGCACCAGCCTGACCACGGCCCTCACCGGGTTCATCGGCGCGTTGGCCGCGGTGCCGTTTCAGATACTGGGCTTCCTCTTTGGCCTGGTGTCCGTGCTGGTGATCGGCTACTTCTGGATGAGCGCGACTGAGAAGCTCAACCGCTCGGTGATTGCGCGCCTGCCGCCCCGCCACGCCACCGCCACCCGCGGCCTGGCCGCCGAACTCTCCCAGCGCGCCGGCGGTTGGGTGCGGGGCCAGGTGATTCTGATGGTCTTCATCGGCGTGGTGACCTTCATCGGGCTCTTTCTGATAGGCGTGCCCTATCCGGTTGCCCTGGCCGCGTGGGCCAGCCTGATGGAAATCGTGCCCATCATCGGGCCGTTCCTCGGCGCCATACCGGCGATAATCGTGGCGTTCACCGTCTCGCCGTTGCTCGCGCTGGCCACGGCGATCCTGTACGTTGTCGTGCAGCAACTGGAGGGCAACATCCTCGTCCCGAAAGTCATGGAGCGCGCCGTCGGTTTGCATCCGCTGCTGGTGATGTTCAGCGTGCTGGCGGGGGGTGTGCTCTACGGGGTGCTGGGCATCGTCATCGCCGTGCCGCTGGTGGCCGCGTTGCAAGTGTTGTTCATGCGCATCTTCCTGCCGTGGCTCATCACCCAACTCGGCGACGATTCCGCGCCGCCGCCGGAAGCGGGCGCGGACGGGACGCCCGCCAGCGAGGAAAGCGTTGAGGACGAGGCCGCGTCCGGCGAAAGTTCTCCCCCGCCCGCGGCCGGAGCCGCGCCCACGCGGCGGCCCTAGGTCGTCGGCGCGGATTGCGCCGGCGGGCTGACGGGAGCGGACGTACGTAAGCGGAACTACGGTAGCGTAACCCAGGCGTTCTCCGCCGCCGCCCGTTGGATAGCGTCGAGCACGCGCTGCGCCGCCAGGCCGTCGGCGAAATCGGCGACAAAATCCGTGCCCAGAACCGTACCCACCAGCCGGTCGCTGTGGTATGCTGGGAACGCCTCGTAGGCGACCGCGAACTCCTCAGGCAGCGGCAGCGGCGTAAAGCCAATGTCCCCCGGTTTGGCCGCGAGCGCCGCCGGTTCCGCGCCGCGTTCCGCCGTGAAAGCCAGGCTACCCGTTTCGCCGTACACTTCCACGCGCAGCGAGTTGGAGCGCCCGGCGGCCGCTTGGCTCACGTGCAGGGTTGCCGGCGCGCCGCAGGCCAGCCGCGCCAGCGAAAGCGCGGTATCGTCATTGGTCACCGGGCCGCCGCGCCGGTCCGCGGTATGCGTGGCGGTCTGCGCGGCTACGGCGCTGAATTCGCCCAGCCACCAGCGCACCAGGTCGACCGCGTGGCTGCCCACGTCGCCCAGCGCGCCGGGGCCGGCCGCTTGGGCGTCCATGCGCCAGACCCGGGGTCGGTCCGCGCCGTGGCGAATATCTTGCAAATAGACGAGGGCAACGTGCAGAACGCGCCCCACGCGGCCTTCATCCAGGAGATGCTTGACGTAGCGGGCGGCGCCAATCGAGCGAAAGGTAAAGTTGACCGCGGTGCGAATGCCGGCGCTGTCCGCGGCGGCCGCCATCGCTTCGGCGTCGGCCAGCGTGGACGCGAGCGGTTTCTCGCAGATGACGTGGCAGCCGCGTTGCGCCGCCGCCAGCGTCATGGGCGCGTGCGCCGCGTTGGGAGTGGCGACCAAGACAATCTCCGGCGCGGCGGCGTCCAGCATCTCCGCGTAATCGGTATAGAGCGGCAGCGCGGGGTATTGCGCCTGCATCTCGTCCGCGCGCGCCCGGCTGCGGGTGAAAGCGCCGGCCACGCGCACCCGCTCGCAGGCCAGGAGGCCGGGCAGCAGTACCCGTTGCGTAAAGGAGCCGAGACCGGCCACCGCCAGGCTGTGTGCTTTCATGGTGGGAGCGCCCCTCCGGAGCGTGTAGAGCATTGTGCCACGTTGCGTCCCGCGCCGCCACCGGCATTGCTTGTTGTAGCGCCGCCGGTTGCGAATTTGGCCGGATTTGGGAGGCCGGTGTTGGCCGTTTGCGGCGCGAGCGGCGCGATTGTGAGCAGCAACTTTAGAGAATCGGCGCTCGCGCGGCGCGGCAGGCGATACTATAGATACTATAGCTAGCAGAATGAAAGTAGCTTTCTTAGAATATCCTTAGAATAAGCCCTTAATCCTAAGAATTTCCTTAGAATCTATTTACAGTATCCATATCCGGTGCTATGCTGGCGTAAATAGCTCGTAGCGACACGGCGGGCCGATGGAAGCGCGACAAAGGAGTTGCGCTGCGACCCGCCCGGACCACACCATGGCACGGCGTTTGGGGTTGCCGCGGACGGCGGCCCGCGTGCGGTGAAGGAGGTAGACCCATGGCAACAGAGCTAAAGCAGGAAGCCGGGCGCGTGCAGCGCCTGCAGGAAGCGCGAGAGGCGCTGGCGTCGCTCCTCGCGAGTTCTCTGGAAACCGATCTGCGGGAACGTGAGCGCGGCAGCGACGCGTCGGCAGACGACGACGACTTCGTGGACCTGGCGCAGGAAGTGGCAATTCAGGAAGACCGCGAAGCGGTGCTGGACGTGCTGCGGCGCGACCTGCGCGCTTTCGATCAGGCGTGGCAGAAGGCCGAGGCCGGCACCTACGGCGTCTGCGAGGACTGCGGCGAGGGCATCCCGGCGGAACGCCTGGAGTTCATGCCGGAAGCCACGCTGTGCGTGGCCTGCCAGACCCGGCGCGAGCGCGCCTGGTTCGGCGCCCGCTAAACCGCCGAACGTTCACTAGCCGTCTCTTACCCTCTCACTCCCTTTGGGAGGAGGGTGGCAAACCGTCACCCTCCTCCCGTGCTTTTTAAGGTCTTGCGCCAACCGACTCCTATCCAAGGGGCGATCCTTGCGCGACTCCGCCAGGCAGCGGAAATTCTTCTCTCTCCCAGACGGAAGGGCGCCATTGTGTCGGGACAGCGTAGCGCGGGGGCTTGTCCCCCGCCAGAGCATGAGACACAAGTACGCATAGAAGCCTGTACGGGGACGCAGGTTGCAAACCTGCGCTACCGGTCTCACTCCCGCGCTGTCGGTTTCACTCTTGCGTGCGGTTTACCAGATAGATCCCCGCCGCTACCAGCACGGCGCCGGCGAGCAGTTCCGCCCCCAGCGGTTCATCCAGGAGCAGATTGCTCAGCACCACGCCGAAGAGCGGCGTGGCAAAGAAGAGCACCACCAAGCGGCTGGCGCTGAAGTGCTGGAGGATGGACGTCCAGGCCACAAAGCAGAAGCCGGCCACGGCAAGGCCCTGATAGAGAATGGCGGTCAGGCTGGCGACCGACAGCCGGTACTCCCAGCCCTGCTCGAACAACAGGCTCAGGAGAAAGAACCAAGGCAGGCTGAAGAGCATGGACCAGATCAGCAGGCGGTAGGGATGGATGCTCTGCACCAGCCGCTTGGTGACAACCACCCGCAGCCCCAGCAAGCCGCCGCTGGCCAGCACCACCGCGTCGCCGAGCAGGTACGCGCCCGAGGCGAGGTTCAGGCCCTCGGCAAAGGTCAGGGTCACGCCGCCAAAGGCCAGCAGGATGCCCAGCGTCTTCGGCACGGTCAGGCGGTCGCCCTGCAGCAGAAAGTGCGCGAAGAGCGTGGTGAAGAGGGGATAGGTGCTGTTCAGCACGATGGAGCGGGACGAGGTAGTGTAATGCGTGCCGACGTTCAGGGCGATGATCTGCAGCAGGAAGATCAGCGAGATGTAGACCAGCGGCAGCAGTTCGCCGCGCTCCATCTTGATCGGCACGCGCTGCCACCAGGCCCAGCCGGTGACCGCCGCCAGCCCGACGATGAAACGGAAACCGGCCAGGGCCAGCGGCGGAATGTCCTGCAAGCCGATCTTGATGGCAACGGAGTTGCCGCCCCAGAGCAAGGCCAGGAAGAGCACCAGCGCGATGATGCCGGCGTCCGGTTGCCGGTTCGCGCCTGAAGAAGATGCCATGGCGCTGGACTAGCGCCGGCGCGCAAGGCGGGTACGGCGGGAGCGGCGTTCCCACGTACCGGACGATACCACGTTCACGTGTTCTCCCACGATGCTTCCCAAAGGCCGGCGTCCTGACGCGGTGGCGCAGACGCCCAGTCGCGGCGCAGACACCCAATCGTGGCGCGGGCGCCCAGTCGCGGCGGCGCCAGCGCCCAATAGAGAAGCAGCGCCTCGCGACGAGCCCGGCGAATGCGCTGCTTCACTCGGCAGTATCCATACACGGAGGAGCCGACGGCCGGATTTGAACCGGCGGCCTATGGTTTACGAAACCATTGCTCTACCACTGAGCTACGTCGGCTTGACGGTTGCCTTTCCAATTGTAGCATATCCACGGCGCGCCGCCGTCATGATTCCAGGCACATGCCGCCAACGCCAGGCGAGCCATACGTCTGTGACGCGGTCACTGATCTGCGAAACGGTCGTACCTCTGCGACGCCGTCATTCGCCAGCGGCGCCATCAGGCGGGGCCGGGGTATGCTCGCTTTGCGCGGGCGGCGCCGCTCCCAAAGCGACGTCCGGGAGCAGCAACGCGGCCAGGAAGCTGACGAGAATCAAACCGGTAGCGATAGTGTAGACGCGCTTCACACCCGCGGTAATGCCGGTATTGAACGCGACGGTGAGCGCGCCGGCTACCGCGGCCGCCCGGCGGCGCAGTTCCGCTTGCATCTGGGAGACTGCCTGCGCCAGCGCATCGCTGACGATCGTCTCTTCCTGAGCCTGCATGCGCCGGTGGGCCGTCTGCAGGACTTCCGCGCGCGCGGCGGCGCTGGCAGGCGGATCTTGCAGCGCCGGCTTAATCACTTCCGGGACAAGCGGATTCCGCAGCGCCTCGTCGCGGGCGGCGGCGTCACCTGCCAGCGCCGCCTCGACTTGCGTGAGCGCCCGCGCCAAACGCAGCCGTACCTGCTCACGGACGCTGCCGGATTCCAGGCGTGGCGCGAGCGCCGGCGGCAGCGCCGGGTCTGCCAGCAGCGCCCGGCGCGCGCTTTCATCGCCGTGCAGCGCCGCCGCTGCCTGCTGTTCGAGCACGGCAAACCGCGCCTCAACCGCGGTAGCGAGGTTGCCGACACTGTTCACGTCTGCCGCTCCCAGCCCCGCCACGTGCGCGCGCATCTCCGCCGGCGCTTGCGCCGCGGCGGTGGCGGAGACGGTGGCGACGAGCACGGTGCCCAGCAACGCCACGACCGCCGTAGACCCCACCTGGCGCACGAATTGCAGCGTGCTGGTGGCGGCGCCCAGGCGGGAACGGGGCACGGCGTTCTGGACGGCGAGGGTGTAGAGCGGCAGCGACGGCCCCAGGCTGAGGCCGATCACCACCATCAGCGGGAGCACCTGCCACAGCGGCGTAGCGACGCGCAGGTTGACGGCAAAGGCGGCAATGGCGATGACGCCGACGCACAGGGAAGCAACCAGCGGCAGCTTGTAGCGGCCGATGCGGCTGGCCAACTGGCCGCCCAGCGTACTGCCCGCCACCACGCCCATGACCAGCGGCATGATGGAAAGGCCGGAGTTCGTCGCCGAAAAGCCCTTCACGTTCACGAGATAGAGCGGCAGAAAGACCAGGGAGCCAAAGAACGCGCCGCCAAAGAAGAAACTGCCCACCACCGCCCAGCGAAAGACCTTGATTTGGAAGAGCTTTAGTTCGATCAGCGGCTCGACACTGCGCCGCTGCCACCAGATGAATGCGAGCAGCCCCGCAAGCGCGATGGCGGCCAAGCCCAGAATCTGAGGAGAGAGCCAGGGGTAGGCGGAGCCGCCCAAAGAGAGCGCGGTCACCAGCGGCACTACCCAGAGCGCGAGCATGGCCACACCGAGCAGGTCGAGGCGGCCGCGTTGCTCGGATTGCAGCCGGGGCATGAAGCCCACGAGAAAGACGACGGCGATCACACCCACCGGCAGGTTGATGTAGAAGATCCAGCGCCAGGAGAGCAGGTCGGTCAGGAGGCCGCCGAGCCACGGCCCCGCCACGCTGGAGACGCCGAACACGCCGCCCAACATGCCTTGCATGCGCCCCCGCTGGCGGGGTGGAAAGAGCAGGCCGATCAACGTGAACGACAGGGCGAAGATGCCGCCCCCGCCAAAGCCCTGCAGCGCCCGAAAGGCAATCAGCGCCTCGATGCCCGGCGCCAAGCCGGAGAGCACCGAGCCGGCCAGAAAGACGCTCACGGCGCCAAGCAGCATCCATTTGGCCGGGAAGAGTTCGACCAGACGCCCGAAGAGCGGCAGACCCAGCACCGATGCCAGCAGGTAGGCCGTTACCACCCAGGCGTAGTAGTTCAGCCCGCCAAGCTCTTCCGTGATGCGCGGCAGCGCCGTGGTCACGATCGTTTGATCCAGCGCCCCCAGGAAGAGCGCCAGACTAATGCCTATGAAACTCAGCCGCTGCTCTCGGGTCAAGACGCCTGCTCCCGTGTCACGGTGCGTTTGGAAATCGCACACACGATGGCCCGACCCGAGGCAAAGCCCACGCGAGAGGACACCACTACCCTGGAGCGTAGCACCTGCTATGCGCCAGCGCCACCGCAAAGCAAAGCGCGAGGCCGGTCACCGGACTCCGGCCGTGCGTCTCAGCGGGACGTGCGCGCAATGCCGCAGCGGAAGAAGACGCGCCGCATGAGGCACGAGATTTCTGGCAATCTCACGCTGATCTTGGTAGCTTAAGGCTGTACGCGGGCCGGATCCGCCATTGGGACGGTCGAGGGATTGCTTGGTTGCACTTGGACGCCTGGTGAACGCCGGTTTGCCGCCTGTGCTAGCGGAGCGGCGGAGCGCGTGGAACGCCGCGTCTCTTTTCGCACCCGCGCGTTTACTTGAAATTGAGAGAAGAGCCGTTACACCGACATCCAAGCCGAACCGACAACCGATTTCACCGCAGCCGCCGACTGCATCGGGAACGCCGACTGGGTCGAAGCCGCCGACTGCGTCGAAGAAGTCGAATCGTCCCGGCCTCGAGCGGGGTGATACGGCGCGGGAGGCGGCGCGCAAGACGCTGCGCTTCCACTTTGGCCGCATGGTGAAGCGCGAAGCCGGGACGATTGACGGCAGCGACATCGAGGAACTGCACGACATGCGCGTGGCCGTGCGCCGCATGCGCGCGGCGGTGGAGTTGTTCCGTCCCGCACTGCCCAGGAAGCAGGCCGCCTGGCTGCGCAAGGACCTGCGCCGTATCGGGCGCGCCCTGGGCCCCGCGCGCGACTGCGACGTGATGCTGGCGAACCTGGAGGCGTACCGCGCGGCAGCGCCGGGGCGCACTCAGGAGGCGTTCGACCCGCTCACCCGGCGCTGGCGGAAGCGGCGCGCCCGGGCCCGCAAGGCGATGCTGCGCTATCTGGCAAGCAAACGCTACCGCGTGTCCAAGCGCAAGATAGCCGCCTGCCTGGAAGTCGCGGACGCGCCGGCAGCCGCTCCGCCCTCGCTGCCGGCGGTAACCGAGGCGGCGCCGCGCCTGCTGGCCGCCCGCTATGAGAGGCTGCTCGCCTACGGCCCGTCGCTGCACGGCGCTTCCATCGAGACGCTGCACGACCTGCGCATCGACTGCAAGCGCCTGCGCTACGCGCTGGAATTTCTGCGCGAAATCCTGAGCGCGCCGGCGGCAGCGGCAATCGAGGACGTCAAGCGGGCCCAAGACCACCTGGGCGACCTGAACGACGCGTACGTGGCCGGTGAATCCCTGCGCAAACTGCTGCAGAAGTGGCAGCGCGCCGGGGACGACGCGCGTTACCCGCTTGCGGCGCGGGAGGCGCTCTGCGGCTACCTGGCGCACTGCGACGACCGGGTGCGGACGAACGCCCAGACGTTTCCGGCGCTGTGGGAGCGTCTCACCGGAGACGAGTTCCGCGAGTGCCTGCGCGAGATCATGGCCGCCGCGCCGTGAAACCCGCGCCAGGAGAAGACACCAATGCTGTCGCGTTAACGTAGCGCGGGGGCTTGTCCCCCGCCGGAACAAGGAAAATGGGAGTGGAATGGACTGACCCTACGGAAGACGCAGGTTGCGCGCACCTCCCGTGCGAACCTGCGCTACCGGAGAAACGAGCGTAGTTTTATTCTCATTAGGTAAATGCGACAACATTAGGGGATGAGACCGAACGACGAGGAGCAGGCATGGCCGGAGAACGGGTTGCCGTCATCGACATTGGCTCCAATTCAGCGCGCCTGGCGCTGCTGGAGGTGTATGAAGACCGGGCGTTCAAGCTGGTGGACGAACTGCGCGAGACGCTGCGGCTGGGCGAGCAACTGGACGCGGAGGGCTGCCTGACGGCGGAAGCTGTCCAGCGCACGCTGGAAATCTGCCGGGTGCTGGCGCGCTTCTGCGAGTCGCACCGGGTGACGCACGTGATCGGGGTTGCCACCAGCGCCCTGCGCCGCGCCCGCAACGGGCCGGAAATCGTGGCCCGCATCAAGGCCGAGACCGGCCTGCCCGTCCGCATCATCTCCGGCAAGCAGGAAGCCTACTACGACTACGTGGCGGCGGTCAATAGTTCCGCGGCGGCCAATGGCGTGGCCGTGGACATTGGCGGCGGCAGCATACAGGTCGTGCGCACGCGCCGGCGCGTGGCCACGCACCTGGCCAGCCTGCCCTTGGGCGCGATCACCCTCACCGGCGCGTTCCTGGACCGCGATCGGGCGACGAACAAGCAGATTCGCACGCTCGAGAAACACATCCGGGCCAGTCTGCGGACACTTGCCTGGCTCGATGGAAGCGAGAACGGTGATGCCGGCGCGGAGCACGACGCCGCCGGAGGCGCGGCCCGCGCGATTGCCGCCAACCCCGCGACCGCGCCGGGACTCCAGGACGCGCTCGGACAGAACGGCACGCCGCTCTTGATCGGTATTGGCGGCACGGTGCGCAATCTGGCGAAGATCTACCGGCGGCGGGCCGGTTATCCGCTCCAACTCCTCCACGGCATGATCCTCCCGATCGACGCGGTGGAAGAGATCTACGCCATGCTGCGCAAGCTCAACCTGGAGGAGCGGCGCAAACTGCCCGGGCTTTCCACCAAGCGGGCGGACATCATCGTGGCGGGCGCGGCGGTGGTGTGCGGCCTGGCGCGGGCGACCGGCGCCGGTGCGCTGGCCATCAGCGGCCGGGGATTGCGCGAGGGGCTGTTTCTCAATCACGTGCTGGGCGGTGAACGCGCCGACCCGCGCGTGCCGGATCCGGCGCTCTTCGGCGCCACCAACCTCATGCGCTACTACAACGTGGACGAAGCCCACGCGGGCCACGTGGCGGCATTGGCGCTCTCGCTCTTCGATCAACTCGCGCCGCTCCACGGGCTGGACGCCGGGGCGCGCAAACTGCTGCGCATCGCGGCGCTGCTCCACGACGTGGGCGTGGCCGTGAATTACTACAATCACGACGAGCACGGCTTCTATCTGCTCACGCGCGCGGGCATCGACGGCCTCACTCACCGGGAGTTGCTCATCGTCGCCAGCCTGGTGGCCGCGCACAACGGCAACGGCGTGCAATTGAAGCGCCGGCCGGCGTACCGCGCCCTGCTGGCGAAGGGCGACGCGGAGGCCGTGACCCGGTTGGGCGCGATTCTGCAACTGAGCGAGGCGCTGGACCGCAGCGAGTCGCGGCTGGTAGAGGCGGTGCGGTGCGAAATTGCGGGCAAAGGCCGCCGGGTAACGCTGCGCCTGGCCGCGGATCCCGACGCGGTGTGCGAATTCCGCGAGACGCAGGCAACGCTTACTGACATTGCAGCGGCATTTGGTGTACACTTTAATCTCGACGGCCTGCGCGAACGCGAGAGAGGGAATCAGGCCGATTCGCTCTGGTAGAGTGAGCGAGGGACGCATCCGGCCGCCCGGCATCTTCGCCGCAAGCGGGCGCGCGGCTCGAAGCGTTCGCGAGAACGGTAAGCGGGGGCACGAAAGGGGGAAACCGCACGTGGCTCTGAAGAAGATTCGCGGCCTGGGCATGAATAAGAAGTACCCCGGCCGCCTCATCGTGGTGGAGGGTTGCGACGGTTCCGGCAAGAGCACGCAACTCCACCTGTTGCGCGTCTGGTTGCAGTCGCAGGGGTATCCGGTGGTCTATACCGAGTGGAACTCGTCGGCCATCGTCAAGCAGGCGACGCGGCGGGCGAAACGCAAGGAGTTGCTCACGCCGACCACGTTCAGCCTCATCCACGCCTGCGATTTTGCCGATCGCTACGAGAAGGTCATTCTGCCGCCGCTTCACGCCGGCTGCATCGTGCTGGCCGACCGCTACGTCTACACCGCCTACGCGCGGGACGTGGCGCGGGGCTGCGACCTCCAGTGGGTGCGCAACACCTATCGTTTTGCCGTGCGACCCACCATCGCGTTCTACTTCCACGCGCCGTTGGAGGTGTCGATCTCGCGCATTTTGTTTGGCCGCCCGTCGTTGAAGTACTACGAGGCCGGCATGGATACCGGCCTCTCCCTGGATCCGGTGGAAAGCTTCAAGCTGTTTCAAGGGAGGATCAAGGAGCAGTACGATCAGATGGCGCGCAGCGAGCAGTTCGTGGTTATCGACGCCACGCGCACGATCCACGAGACGTGGGAGGAAGTGCAAAAGGTTGTACTGGACAAGCTGGAGGACTACGAGCCGCCGTCCAGACAGCCCCTGCTCTCCCAGGAAGTGGTTGCCTAGCCCGGCGCAGGTTACAAACCTGCGCTACCGGGGGCGCGGGGCGGGCTCCGGGCCATTCCCGGTGGAAATGTGGAAATAGAGAACGTTGACAATTCCGACAAGGGAGAAGAGCGAGTGTCATCCATGTTGCCGGTGCGGGCGCGCTTCTATGGCTGCGGCCTGCCGTACCTGGACGACCTGGAGCCCACCGGGCCGTTGATCGTCATCGAAGGCTCGGACTGTTCCGGGCGTTCCACCCAGACGCAGATGCTCAAGGAATCGCTGGAAGCGGGCGGGCACGCCGTGCTGGAGATGGGCATCCGCCGTTCGGCCCTGATGGCCAAGGCGATCTCCGCGGCCAAGCGGGGCAACCTGCTGGGCAAGACCACGCTGAGCCTGCTCTACGCCACCGACCTTGCCGACCAGTTGGAGAACCGGCTCGTGCCGGCGATGCAGGCCGGTTTCGTGGTGCTGGCGGACCGCTACATCTACACGCTGATGGCGCGGGACCTGGCGCGCGGGGCCGACCTGAAGTGGCTGAAACGCCTCTTCGGCATCGCGCTGGAGCCGGACCTGATCGTCTTCCTGGACGCCGAGCCGGAGGTGCTCTTCCACCGCACCCTGACAAAGTACGGCGAACTGAACTACTGGGAATCCGGCATGGATCTGCCCATGGGCAGCAGCATGTTCGAGAGTTTCCTGAAGTACCAGGCCTCGCTGCGCAAGCACTTCCACCGGCTGGGCAGGGAATACGGCTTCCACATGATCGACGCTACGCCCAGCCCGAAGAAGATCCACAAGCAGATCAGCAGCGTGGTTTCGGACTACCTGGCGGAGCAGACGCGGCGGTCGGCAAGCTGACAGGCGCGGCGCGGCAGGGGCCTCACGCATCCGTTTCGCGGAGCAGCGAGCGGACTTTCTCCTCGATCTGGTCGCGGATGCCGCGCACCGCGGCGATAGGCTGCCCGCTGGGATCGGGGAGGCCCCAATCCTCCACGTCCGGCAAGGCCGCCGGGCAGTACTCGTCGATGGCGCAGCCCATGGTGATGATCCTATCCGCCCAGTCCGCCAGGTCCTGCGTCAGCAGTTTGGGCGTGTGCGCGGCCAGGCTGACGCCGCGCTCGGCCATGACCTGCGCGGCAATAGGATTCACGCGCTCGCCGGGCGCCATCCCCGCCGAGCGCGCCTCGGCCTTGCCGCCGGCCAGGTCTCGGAGAAACGCCTCCGCCATCTGGCTGCGCCCGGCGTTGTGCACGCAGACGAAGAGCACGCGCTTCAAGTGAAGTCTCCTTGCTATGTGTGGCTTTCCGTCTCTTTACTTGAGCCCCTATAATCTTAAGTGTCTATGCAAACTATAAGTAGTGGCCCCATTGCAACAGGAGGAGAATAGTGGATTTTTCGTTCTTGGATTGGAAAGTGGGCGAACTCTCAGTGTTCACATCGTTCGTCCTGCTGGTCTTCGCTCGCTGGGTTTGGTTCTTTGGAAAACTCACAATCTATACGTTATCAATTTGGCTGCTGAAGCACAGGTGGATGGTTCGAGTCTGTGCATTGTTGTGGATTCGAACGAACTGGGACCTTGGGGAGGCTTTACTCAAGATCTTCAAGAATTCATGGGTAATGAGTCTGCAATCTAGCAGTAATTCGGGCCAGAGTTCGGTTGACATGAATATCCGAACAGAGAACAAGGAAGGGGAAGATGACACGCCGCATCCCATTAAGTCAACTGTCACGATTGAATCCGAATGGAGAAGTGAATTCTCCGATAGGCTTGATCGCTTAGATAGGTTGAGCGTCTACCGCCGAGAATTCAGGGAGGAAGTAATCAGTATTCTTGCAAGTTTTGAGTCGTGACTGCGACCGTTACAACTCGAAAGAGTCACATGGTGCAAGAATGGGAAGAACTTGCCCTTCAGTTCCAATTTGAACTCTTGCCGTTGATGCCCTTTCCAGTGAATTGGCGTGGTGAGTTGGCACCATTGGATGTATCCAAGCGATTGAGCCAGACCGCAGAGAGGTTGTTTCCGATTCCAATGGTAGTCAACTGACCTATTTCGAGAGGTTCAGGTCCAGCATCTTGCCGGTTACCAGGTAGATCACGCGCTCGGCGATGTTGGTGGCGCGGTCGGCGGTGCGCTCCAGGTCGTGGGTCACCCAGAGCAAGTAAGTGGCCCGTTGGATGCTGCGGGGATCTCGGATCATGTAGAGCAGCAACTCGTGGTAGATTTGTTCGTGGAGCGCGTCCACCTCATCGTCGTCGGCGCACACCTCCCGGGCCAGTTCTACGTCGCGGGTGACGAGGGCGTCGATGCTGCGATGGAGCATGCTGATGGACATGTCCGCCATGCGCGGGATGTCGATCAGCGGCTTGAGCGGCGGCTCGTCGCCCATCATGAGGCTGATCTTGCCGATGCCTTCCGCATAGTCGCCCATGCGTTCCAACTCGACCGCGATGTGGAGCAGCGCCACCACCCAGCGCAGGTCGCGGGCAGCGGGCTGCTGGGTGGCGAGCAGGTCTACGCAGCGTTCCTCGATGACGAAGCGCTTCTCGTCGATCACGTCGTCGAAGGCTACCACGGCTTGCGACGCCTCCAGGTCGCGTTCCCGCAGGGCGTCGATGGCGTGCGCAATGGCCTTCTCCACCATGCTCGCCAGCGCAAGGACGCCATCCTGGATTTCTTCTAGCTGGATCTCGACGTTCGTGCGCGCCACGTTGCTCTCTCCCTCTGCTGCGTCTCCGGGGAAGCCGTCCGCCCGGCAAGCCACTGGACATTGACGTTCAGCCGCCCGGCAGCATCGATGCTGCGGTGTACCCCTTTTCAATATACTATCATGCACTCTTTGCGCGCATTTGGCTAGCCCGCGCCGGAACGCGGTTGATTGCCCGCGCGCCGCCGCTACGACTGGCCGGTGATGTACTCAATTGGCTCCACGTAGTCCCGGGACTCCTGGCCGCTGATGGCGTTGCACCGGGGGCAGCGCCAGAATTGGGTGCCGCGCACGATGACGCGGGGATGCTCCACGATGCGTTCGACGACCCGATCCCGCGTCTGGGGCGCCTCCTCGCCGCAGCGCGGGCACGGCCGCGACCGCTCGTCCGCGGGAAAGAGCGACCGCAATATGCCGCCGTCGTCCTGCCGCTTCTCCGCCAACGCCGCCTTTGCCATAGACCCTTCTCCTCCGCGCGCCACCCGCGCGCGTTCCGTTTTGATAATTCGTTAATATCAAGCGTAAAGGGGCGGCATGTACGGAGGGTTAGCGCAGGATGAACACCGTGTGAAATCGCGGCGGGGGACAAGCCCCCGCGCAACGGGGTGTAGGCGCGTGAGGGGGGAAGGCAGGGGTGTGCACGTGTCATTCCGAGCGCAGCGTGGAGCGATACGAGTAAGATGCCTCTGGATGGTTCGTCACCCGGTGTAGGGGCACGACATGTCGTGCCCCTACACCGGGTGACGAAAGGTCAATCATTTTGGCGGGTGGAATTGCCGGGATTGCCCAATTCAGAATCCAGTGCGGAATCGGGAGGCGGGGGACAAGCCTCCGTGTAACGAGGTGTAGACGTGCGAGGCGGGGGACAAGCCCCCGCGCTACGAGGTTAAGACCCGTGAGACGGGGCACAAGCCCGAATGGTGTCGAATTGGAAGTGAGCACTGTACTCCCCGTTCGTGCTGAGCCCGTCGAAGTATGAACGGGGAGTACAGTGCGGCACAACCAACCCGCCGTTCACCCTTCGACAGGCTCAGGGCGAACGGCTGTGGGGGGCGCCACCCTTCGACAGGCTCAGGGCGAACGGCTGTGGGGGGCATCGCCTTTCGACAAGCTCAAGGCGAACGGGTTATGCGGGGCATCACTATATGACAGGCTCTGGGCGAACGGGGAGGACAGCGCGGCACAACCAACCCGCCGTTCACCCTTCGACAGGCTCTGGGCGAACGGCTGAGCGCGGCGGCACCCTTCGACAGGCTCAGGGCGAACGGCTGAGCGGGGCATCGCCTTTCGACAGGTTCTGAAACTGTCTTAGGTGTCGAGGGGCGAACGGTCGTGCGCGTCGTCGTCGGGGGCGGCGGGGAGGGTTACCGTAAAGGTCGTGCCCTGGCCTTCCACGCTATCCGCGTCGATTTCGCCGCCGTGGGTCTGCACCACGTGCTTGACGATGGCCAGCCCCAGGCCGAAGCCCTCGCTGCGCCGCGAGCGGTCCACCTTATAGAAGCGCTCGAAGACATGGGGCAGGTGCTTGGGGGGAATGCCCACGCCGGTATCCGTCACCCGCAGGCGGACCGCGCCGTTCTCCGCCTGCGCCGCCAGCAGGATTTGCCCGTGCTTGGGCGTGAACTTGAACGCGTTGTTCAGCAGGTTGCCGAGCACCTGGCGCAGTTTCTCCTCATCGCCGCGCACGCGCGGCAGGCGTTCCGGCAGCGTCACCTCCAGCGTGATCTTCGACTTTTCCGCGCGCTGGCGGTGCTCGTCCTGAAGCTCGGCCATGAGCGGGCGCAGGTCAAGCGGCGCGAGTTCCAGGCCGGCCTGCTCGCTCTCCAGGCGGGAGAGTTCCATCAACTCGTCCACCATGGCGGCCATGCGGTCCACGTCGCTATTGATGCGGCGCAGGAAGTCCTTCGCGCGCTTCTTATCCTTCAGCGCGCCGCTTTGCAGGGACTCTACCAGGCCTTTCACCGCGGCCAGCGGCCCGCGCAGTTCGTGGGAAACGTTGCTCACGAACTCCCGGCGGGTGGTCTCCACCTGGCGGATGCGCGTCAGGTCGTGCATGGTGAGCAGGATACCGGCGTCGCCGTGCTCGGCCAGCGGTGTGGTGATCACGCTGAGATAGCGGCGCCACTGGGGGATTTCCACCTCGCCGTGCTGCACCGCGCGCTCCTCCGTGCAGCGGGTCACCAGTTGTTGCAGGCTGTAGTCGCGGATGGCCTCGCTGAAGCGGCGGTCCAGGACGTCCCCGCGCGTGAGGTTGAGGATCTGTTCGGCGGCGTGGTTCACCAGCGCGATGCGGCCGTTGCCGTCGATGACCACCACGCCGTCGGCCATGGTATCGAGCACCGCCGACAGCTTGCCGCGTTCCACCGAAAGGTCGCGCACCACGTCGCGCAGGGAGGCGGCCATGCGGTTGAAGGCCTGGGCGAGTTCTTGCATTTCGCGGCTGTCCGGGGCCTGCACGCGGTATTCCAGTTGGCCGGCGGCGAGTTGGCGGGCGCCTTCGGTAAGCGCGCCGAGCGAACGGGAAGCGCCTCCGGCGGCACGGTAGCCGATCAGCGCCGCCAGCGCCGCGCCCACCAGGCCGATCACGGCGATACCGGCGATGATGCGGTTCAGGCTCGGGTAAGCCTGCGCCGCCGGCGCCGCCACCCGCGCCGCGCCCAGCACGGTGTCCTGGGCGGCAATGGGCACGGCCACGTGAAGCGTGTCCTCATTCGCGGCGCCCCCGCGCCGGGCGCTGACGCCCACGCCGCCGTCCAGCGCGCGTTGCGCCTCCGGCGGGACGGCCTGGCTCGCCGTTGCCGCTGGGTCTTGCCAACTATCGGCCAGCACGGTACCGTCAGGGGCGTAGAGGGTCACGCGCGCGTCGATGGTTGCTCCCATGCGCTCGCTGGCCGCCTGGAGCGTGGGCGCGTCCGCCTGGCCGGCCAGGTAGGGGGCGCTGGCTTCCGCGACCAGGCGCGCCTCGTGTTCCAGGCGGGTTTCCAGGTTCGCCAGGTACGCGCCGCGGACGGACGTGACGAGATAGATGCTCGTCGCGCCGAGCGTGAGGGCGATCAACGCGGCGCAGGCCAGCGTGATGCGCCAATGCAGCGATCGTGGAAATCTCATCCTTCAAACCGGTAGCCCACGCCCCGCACGGTCACGATGCGGGCCGGTTCGCTGGGGTCGGCTTCGATCTTCTCCCGCAGCCGCCGCACGTGCACGTCCACCGTGCGGCTGTCGCCTACCCAATCGAAGCCCCAGATGCGCTCCAGAATCCGGTCGCGGGTAAAGACCCGGCCGGGGCTGGACATGAGCAGCGCCAGCAGGCTGAACTCCTTGGGTTTCAGCGCCAGAGTCCGGTCGCCCAATGTGGCGGTGTGGCTGGTCTGGTTCACGCGCAGGTCGCCGGCCCGCAGCACGGCGGCCGCATCGGCCTGGGAAGCGGCGTCGCCGCCCGGCCGGGCGCGGCGGCGCACGGCGCGCATCCGCGCCAGCAACTCGCGGGTGCTGAAAGGCTTGACCACGTAGTCGTCCGCGCCAAGTTCCAGGCCCACCACCCGGTCCACCTCTTCGCCTTTCGCCGTGAGCATGATGACCGGCACGGCGGTTTCCTGGCGCAGGATGCGGCAGACCTCCAGGCCGTCCAGCACGGGCAGCATGATGTCGAGGATGATGATGTCGGGCCGCGTCTCCCGCGCCAGTTCCAGCCCCTCTTCCCCATCCCGGGCGCTGTGCACCTTGTAGCCGTCCTGCTCCAGGCGGTAGCGCAACGCCTCTTGCAGGTTGTCGTCGTCCTCGATGATCAGGACCTTATCCCGTGGCAATGGCTTCTCCCCAGCGGTACGATTAAATTGGTTCGCCGCGCTGCGGCGCGCTCAGACTCTATTATAGTCACACACGCGCGGCGCTGGGGTGCGGCGGCTCATCCAAGGGCGCGCTGCCGGTTCTCGCCCGGGCGCGGCCTGGGGATTTTTTCGCCGCGGGCTATTTTGAACGAACTGCAAACGTGATATAATGGTTGATGCTCACAAAAGGAGCGCGTGTATGGAAGGTACGGAGTCGGCGACACCCGACTATTCGATTGGCTTTGGCGAAGAGATACTTGCGCATCAGGCGCGGCTGAAGGCGGAGACCAGCGCCGCGTATCTGCTGCCGCATCTCGAGCCCGGCTTGCGCATTCTCGACCTTGGATGCGGCCCCGGCTCCATATCGGTGGGTCTCGCCGCGGCGGTAGCGCCCGGGGGCGAGATGCACGGCATCGACATGGATGAAATCCCGATCGAGCGGGCGCGCGCCACTGCCAAGGAGCAGGAGTGCGGCAACGCCGTCTTCCACGTGGGCGACGTGACCGCGCTGCCGTTCGAGGATGAATCCTTCGACGTCGCCCACTGCCATAACCTGCTCATGCACGTGCCGGATACCGGCGCCGTGCTGGCCGAGGCGAAGCGTGTCCTGAAAACCGGCGGCATGATCGCCTGCCGCGAGGCGATTATCGGCTCCAGCTTCATGTATCCCGACTACGGCGTGCTGCAAGAGACGTGGGAAGTCTTTCAGGACGTGGTGGAGACCGACGAGGGTCACCCGCAGATGGGGAAGGAATTGAAGGCCCATCTCTCCGACGCGGGATTTGAGGATACGCAACTCTCCGCTTCTTTCGAACTCCACAGCACCCACGCGGACATTGCCGTTGCCTACACGCGCGGCACCAGATGGTTCCTGGCGCCCGACAACGTGGACATGGCCATAAAGTACGGCGCGGCAACCACAAAGCTCTTCGATAGGATACGCGACGCCTACGAGAAGTGGAAGAACCATCCCGGCGCGGTTTCCGGCATCGCGTACGGCGAGGGCATCGGGCGGAAGCCCTAGCGCCGGCCCGCAGGCGCTGAGCAATGCGGCTTGGCGCTCCCAACAGCGCTCGCGCGCCCGGCAACGACGGAAGCATGGCGCGTGAACGCGCAGCGCCGCACGGTGGGCTGTTGAATGCAGGCGCGCATACCTCTATAATGGCTAATCTAATTGGCTCAGAAAGGAAGGGAGCGCATGGCTGAATTCGAATCGGCGACACCCGACTATACGATGGGGTTCAGCGATGAATTCATCGCGACCCTGAAGCGTTACACGGCCGTGAGCCACGCCAAGCACCTATTGCCGTATCTCAGGCCCGGCATGCGCATACTCGACTTTGGCTGCGGCCCGGGCACCATATCGGCAGGCCTGGCCGCGCGCGTAGACCCCGGCCACTTGCACGGCGTGGACATGGAGGCGTCGCAGGTAGAACTGGCGCGGACCTCCTGCAAACTGCTTAGCGTCCCAAACGTGACGTTCCACGTCGCCGACGTGACGGACATGCCTTTCGAGGACGACTTCTTCGAAGTGGCCCACTGCCACGCCCTGCTCCAGCACGTGCCGGATACACAGGCGGTGCTGGCGGAAGTGAAGCGCGTCATGAAACCCGGCGGCATCATCTCCTGCCGCGAGATGATTTGCGAGTCTTCCTTCTCGCATCCCGATTTCGGCGTCATGCGCAATGCGTGGGCTATGTTCGAAGACCTGCTGGCGGCCGACGACGGCCACCCCCAGATGGGGAAGGAATTGAAGGAACACCTGCTTACGGCCGGGTTCCAGAACATCCAGGCGTCCGGTTCGTTCGATAATTACCACTCGGCCGGGGACGTGGAATTCATCTACGGCGTGGCGACTCAGTGGTTCCTCTCGCCCGAAATCGTGGAAGCGGCCATTCAGTACGGCGCTTCGACGCGAGAACTGGCCGATCAAGTTCAGGAGGCCTACGACAAGTGGCGGGAACACCCCGGCGCCTTCTGCGGCGTTGCCTACGGCGAAGCTATAGCCAATAAGCCGTAATCCCCAGCCCTCTCCCCAGCCGATAGGGGTACGCAACCAGAGATACGCAACCAGGGGGTGTGCACCCAGAGATACGCAACCCGGGGTACCCAACCCACTATCGGCTTAGCATGTCATTCCTCTCTCCGCTGCGCTCCGCTCGGAATGACACGTGAAGTCGAATTTAGAATGCCTACCCCTGTCAGCCCTCAATGGGGAAGGGGCTATAAAAGGGCTTCCCCAGGAAGAGGGATCCAGATTGCGCGCTCACTCGAGGGCCGCAAGCACGGTCACGCGCGGCGCGCCCAGCGCCGGGTCCGGCTCCACCGTAGCCTCCACGCGGAAGACCCGCGCCAGATTCTCCGGCGTCAGCACCGCTGCCACGCTGCCGCGCGCGTGCACCTTACCCCGGTCGAGCATCAGCAGCCGGTCACAGTAGCGCGCCGCCAGGTTCAGGTCGTGCACCACGGCAATGGCCGTCAGCCCCCGGCGCGCCAGACCGCGTATCAGCCCGAACACCTGGAGCTGGTGCTGCACGTCCAGTCCGGCGGTCGGCTCGTCCAGCAGGAGCAGGCGCGGCTGTTGGGTGAGCGCGCGGGCCAGGAGCACGCGCTGGCGCTCGCCGGCGGAAACCTCGGTGATCAGGCGCGTGGCGAACGCCCCGGTTCCGGTGGCTTTCATGTTCTGCCGCGCCAGGGAGCGGTCCCGCGCGCCCTCGGCTTGAAAGCGCCCCAGGTGGGGATTGCGCCCCATCAAGACCACCTCCAGGCAGGTGAAGGCAAAGTCGAGCGCGGCGCTCTGAGGCAGGAGCGCGATCCGGCGGGCGATCTCCCGGGGCGACTGCCGGAGCAGGTCCTGGCCGTCCACGCGCACCTGTCCGGCGGCGGGCGTAAGCAAGCGGCTGATGCACTTGAGCAGGGTGGACTTGCCGGCCCCGTTTGGCCCAATCAACCCCAGCAGGCTGCCGGCGCGCGCTTCCAAAGACACCGCTTCCAGCAACTGCGCCATGCCCACGGCATAGGAAACGCCCTCTGCGCTGAGCGCGGCGCCGGCGATGCGCTCAGCGTCCGGCGGGGCGCTCATAGCACCGTTCCCTGCCGCTTGTGGCGGTACAGGAGAAAGAGGAAGAACGGCGCGCCGAAGAAGGCGGTGATCAACCCCACCCGCAACTCCTGGGGCCGCAAGAGCAGCCGCGAGCCGAAATCCGCCCACGTGAGCAATACCGCGCCGGCGAGGAGACTGGTGGGCAGCACCAGCCGGTGGTCGGGGCCCACCACCAGGCGCACCATGTGGGGCACTACCAGCCCGACGAAACCGATGATGCCGCTCACGGCCACGGCCACCGCGGTGATGAGCGCCGCCAGGGTGAGCATGATCAGGCGCACGCGCCGGGCGTCCACGCCCATGCTGCGGGCGGATTCCTCGCCCAACGCCATCAGGTTGAGGTCGCGGGCAAAGCAGAGCAGAAGCAGGCTGCCGGCGGCGATGAAGGGCAAGATGAGTTGCACGTGAGTCCAACTGCGCGCGCTCAGGCTGCCGGTGAGCCAGAAGACGATCTCGCGCATGGCGTTGACGTCCGCGGTGAGCGTGAGAACCGCCGAGATGACAGCGCCGATGAAGGCTTGCACCGCTACGCCGGCCAGTATCATCGTCATGAGCGGGTCTACGCCCCGCGCCGCTGCCAGGGCGTACACCAGCATGGCCGCGCCCAGCGCGCCGCCAAAAGCCAGCGCCGGGGTCGCCAGATAATGCAGGCCGCGCAACCCGAAGTGAATGGCGACCACCGCGCCCAACGCGCCGCCGGCCGAGACCCCGATGATGCCGGGATCGGCGAGCGGATTGCGGAAGATGCCCTGCATCGTCGCGCCCGCCACCGCCAGCGCCGCGCCCACCAACGCCGCCGTCAGCACGCGCGGCAGCCGCACGTGGCTGATGACGCTCCACTGCACGTCGCTCGCCGCCGCGCCCAGCGGAATGCCCATCCGCTGCACGATGATCGAGGCGGTTACGCCCAACGGCACGTCCACGGCGCCGAATGCCAGCGTTACCACCAACGAGAGGAAGAGCAGCAGCGTGAGCGCGCCCAACGCCAACGCCAGCCTGAGCGCCAGCGGCGCTTCAACGTCAAACACCCGTCGCAGCACGTAAGCGTGTACCTCCCTCGTCTCAACATCTTCGCTGAAAGGGAAAGGGGCAATGCGTATGACGTAGGGGCGGTTCGCGAACCGCCCCTACGGACCGCAGGGTTTCTGCCGGGAGCGAAAGGATCCGCGACCTGCCTCCCCCATTCCAACCTTTTCCCTCAAAGGGCTGACACGTGATGTCGATCATAGCATTCATACCCCTGTCAGCCTCAAAGGGAAAGGTGTAGTGCGTTTGACGTAGGGGCGGTTCGCGAACCGCCCCTACGGACCGCAGGGTTTCTGCCGGGAGCGAAAGGATCCGCGACCTGCCTCCCCCATTCCAACCTTTTCCCTCAAAGGGCTGACACGTGATGTCGATCATAGCATTCATACCCCTGTCAGCCTCAAAGGGAAAGGGGTAGTGCGTTTGACGTAGGGGCGGTTCGCGAACCGCCCCTACGGACCGCAGGGCCTCCTTCGGGAGCGAAAGAGTCCGCTCCCTCCGCTCCCTCTCCCAGGGGAGAGGGCCGGGGTGAGGGGAAAACGCCCCTTCACTCTCATTGCACCAGATCGGGATGCAACACCCGCGCCACGTCGTACACGCCCTCCACGATATAGTGCGAGAGCGTCGATAGGTGGCGCGCGGGCACGGTATAGATGCGGCCGTTCCGCTTGGCGCTCACGTTAGCCAGCGCGGGATGATTGGCGAATTCTTCCTGCCACTGGGGGTTATCCTCCGGCGCGAACTCGTCGGTGATGATCACGTCGGGATCGAGTTCCACGATCTTCTCCAGCGAAATCTCGCCAAAGGGGCCGCCCAGCGCCTCGTCGCCCAGGTTGACGCCGCCGGCGCGCCGCACGATGTCGCTGAACGTGGAGCCTTTGCCGGCGGAACTGCCAAAGGCGGTGTAGAACAACACCCGGGGTTTCGTCTCGGCCTCAGCCACCTGCGCTTCGATGGCCGCGAGCCGCTCATCCATGGCGGCAATGATTTCCTCCGCCCGGGCCTCGTCCCCGGTGAGTTGCGCGACGAAACGGATGTTGTCCGCCACCCGATCGACCGAATCGAAGAGCGAGACCACCACCACCGGCACGCCGGCGTCCCGGAGCAGCGTGAGGTGATCGGGATTGTTATAGACGGCGGCCAGGACGAGGTCCGGTTCCAGGGCGATGATCTGCTCCGGATCGGACTGCACGGTGTGTTCGACCTGCTTGGCTTGCTCGCTGACGTTCGTCCACATGGAGTCTCCGGCCAGGTAGGTGACGGCGCGCACGCGGGCTGGGTCCACCAGCGAGAGCAGGATTTCGTCCGTGGCCAAAGTAAGCGAGACGATGCGCTGGGGCTGCTGCGGGATGGTTACGGCGTTCCCCAAACCGTCCGTAATCGTGCGGGGAAACGCACTGGCTGCCGCCGTCGCGGTGGGCGCGGGCTCTGCGGTCTCCGGCGGAGCCGCCGCAGTCTCCGGCGCGGCGGCCGGCTGCACGGCGCAGCCGGCAGCGAGCGCCGTTAGGACAATCAACGTACCGAGGAATGCGCGCCGCGCGCGCGTGAACGAACCCATTGAGTACCTCCGGGCGGGTTGTTGCGGTGAGACGGTGGCGCCACCGTGCGGGAAGAGCGGACGGCCGGCGCGAACGCGCGGTTGGCGCGACAGCACGGCCGGCATGACCGCGCGATTGGCACGGACGCGCGGTCAGCATGACAGCACGGTCGGCATGGCCCCTTGAGCCGACGGCGCCGGTCGAATTCCGGCGCGGTTGGCCTCCCTGGGGCGACTCGAACGCCCGACACGCAGTTTAGGAAACTGCTGCTCTATCCAACTGAGCTACAGGGAGGCGCCGAGACGCACGCGCGGGCGCATACGTGGGCGCGTAGTCCCATTATGCCGCAGCCGCGCAATCCCTGCATGGCGGAAACCGCATACTATATTTAGTGTAGACAGAATGGTAAAACACAAGATATTGGCATGTCAAGGGAGAATTAGCCTAAAGGGCGGCTATTCGCGTAGACCCTGGCAAGAGCCGGAATGAAGCGAACGGCGTCGAATGGAGCACGGGGCGCGACACGGTGTCGAGATAGGTCCCTCGCCTCGTGTAGGGGCACGACATGTCGTGCCCCTACCGGGTGTGCGGCGGATTGCGTGTATCTACCCTGTGTCGTACCCCTATCAGGCGCGTGCGGCGCGGGCGCATCACCAATACCGCATGGCGTCCTCGAACATGCGCGCCAGGTCGTCCGCCGAAGCCTGGCGCGGCGAGAGTTTGGTCACGCGGTGCTGCGGCAGCGTGCCTTCCACCAGCGCCGGAATGTCCGCCGTGGTGTACCCTACGGCGCTGAGGCCGTTTGGTATCTGCAACTCCCGCATGATCTCGATGAGGCGGTCGGCCAGAATCGCGCCCGCGTCGCGGGGCTTTGCCCGGCTCACGTCCGCGCCCAGCAGCCCGGCCGCCTGGATGTGGCGCGTTGGCCCGGCGGCCCCGGTAAAGCGGAATACCGCGGGCGCGTTCAAGATAACCGCCATGCCGTGGGGCACGATTGGGTGGTCGCCGGCGTAGCCGTCCGGATGGTAGCCGCGCACCATGCCGGCCACGGGATAGGACATGCCGTGGGGTAGGTGCACGCCCGCGTTGCCAAAGCCGATACCGGCAAACGACGCCGCCAGCAGCATCTTCTCCCGCGCCTCACGGTCCTGCGGGTCCGCCACGGCGCGCGGCAGGAATTCCGCCACCATCGCCAGCGTCTCCCGCGCCCACAGGTCGCTCACCGGATTCGACCCCTGGTACGCCGGTCGCAGCAGAGGCCGCTCCGGATAGGGCCGCGCGGTGTAGGCGATGGCCGTGTAGGACTCCAGGGCGTGGCTCAGCACGTCGCAGCCGGTGGACGCCACCGCCGTGGGCGAGAGGGTGGCGGTGTTTTCCGGATCGATGATACCCAGGGTGGGTTTCAGGTTGCGGTGGGCGATGCCCGTCTTGGCGTGCATCGAGACCAGGTCGAAGATGGCCGTGCCGGTGGTCTCGCTGCCGGTGCCGGCGGTGGTGGGAATCGCGATCAGGGGCTTGAGCGGTGCGGGCACCGGCAGCCCTTTGCCGATGGGCGCATTGACATAGTCGAGAAAGTCGGCGGGATAGGTGGCATAGAGATTGGCGGCTTTGGCCGTGTCGATGGTGGAACCGCCGCCCACCGCCACGAAGGCGTCCGCTTCTTCCGCGATGGCAAACGCAATCGCCTCTTGGAACGATGCGTCCGTAGGCTCGATCTGCACGCGGTCGAAGAGCGCGTAAGGCACGGCGGCCTCGTCCAGCGCGGTGAGCACGGTGGCTACCGGCGGCAACTCCCGCAACACGGGATCCGTGACCACTATCACGCGCCGCGCGCCCCGGTCCGCCAGGTCCATGCCCACCTCGCGGGTGACTCCCCAGCCGAAACGGATACTGGATGCCGCCATTTCAAAGGCGATGTCTTGCTCCATTGTCATACTCCTGATGTGCATTGCCAGCGCGCGCCGCCGTAGACGCGCGCTACTCCGCATGGTACCAATTTCGGCGCGCTTGCGGTCACGTCCCTTTCCTCCTGCGAACTTTGAATTTCGCGTCCAATGGCGCAACGGGACTCCCTCTCCCCTGGAGACCTTTGCATAACCCCTTCCCCATTGAGGGGGAAGGTTGGGATGGGGGTGCAAAGGATTGAAAACAAGCTATTTTTAGTTGTAAATGCGGTCTGGATTCCCTAGACTCACAAACGAAGTGCAACACTTTGCTAAGGTGTTGCCATGGGAAAACAATACACACAACTTACCATTGAAGAGCGGTGTGAAATTGCCCGACTTCTCACCGCGAGAACCTCGCACCGGCAAATCGCTGCAACTCTGGGTCGCGCGCCATCGACGATTTCGCGGGAGGTGAAACGAAATGGATCGCAATCGGCAGGCTATGAGCCAAAGTATGCCGATGATCAGGCGTGGGCGCGGTGCTGGCGCGGCAGCAAGCTGGAGCGGGATGCCGAGTTGCGGGAGGTGGTGTTGGGATACTTGCGGGATTGTTGGTCGCCGGAGCAGGTATCCGGACGTTTGGCGCGGGAGAACGGCGCGCCGGTCGTCTCTCACGAGACCATCTATCGCTTCATCTACGGGCAGCAGGCGCGCACGAAGGACGGTAACTGGCGGCATTACCTGCCGCGCGCCAAGTCCAAACGGGGCTGGCGCGGGCGAAAGGGCGGCAGTCCGGCCTCGTTCATTGCCCAGCGCCGACCGCTGGCAGAACGGCCCCAGGCGGCGGCAGACCGCCAAACGCCCGGCCACTGGGAGGCGGACCTGATGCTCTTTCGCACCTACGGTCAAGCAGTCTTGACCCTGCACGAGCGCCACTCGCGCCTGTTGCTGGCCGCGCGACCGCCCGGCAAGGCGGCAGCGCCGATCGCCACTATCCTGCACGACCTGTTCGCCGCGCTGCCCCCAGCGTGCAGCCAGACCGTCACGTTCGACAATGGCACGGAGTTCGCACAGCATTACCGCCTCCATGACTTGGGCATCCAAACCTTCTTCTGCGATACCCACTCGCCCTGGCAGAAAGGGGGCATCGAGAACGCCATCGGCCGCCTGCGGCGCCGGCTGCCGCGCAAGACCGACCTGGCACAGGTGAGCCAACAACGCTTTGCGCAACTGGTCCACGCCTACAACCACACCCCGCGCAAGTGTCTTGACTTCCAAACGCCAGCCGAAGTATTCATCAACCAGGTGTTGCACTTGAAATGTGAATCCACCTTCCGGCTTTCGCCGGAATGACAGAGTTATGCAAAGGTCTCCCTGGGGAGAGGGCCGGGGTGAGGGGGCAACGCTGCGGTGGCGCCGCGTTGACTTGCAATGCATGCCGCCGTTTCACCGAATCTTGAGAAAGGGATGAGCGGCGGGTCGATCGTGCCGCACTGTACTACCCGTTCATACTTCGACAGGCTCAGCACGAACGGGTAGTACAGTGCTCGATAGCCTCATGCGACAGCATTGCCCCAATGCGGTCGCACTAACCGCCGGCGTGAGCCATGCAAAGCTCAAAGCGCTCCACCTGCCCAATGTGCGCGCATTGTCCGGCGCGCGGCCGCATCTCTTGGAGAATGCCGGCACAGCGGCTATAATGCCCGTTGTGTGCACAACCATGACAGTATCAAGAGAGCAGAGGAGCAGACACCATGAAGAAAGAACCGTTGCTGGGCGCGGGCATGTCGCAGCCTGCCGCGCCGTATTCGATGGCCCTGCGCGTGCAAGCCAATGAGATGCTCTACATTGCCGGCCAGGGGCCGACGGCCGGCGACGGCAGCATCGTCGGCGCGGGCGACATCGAGGTGCAGGTGCGCCAGGTGTTCGCCAACATCCAGTCGCTCCTGGAAGCCGGCGGCGCGACGTTCGACAACGTCGTCTTCATGAACATGTACGTCACCGACATCCGCTTCCGGGAAACCATCACCATGGTGCGCAACGAAATCCTCAAGCCCCCCTTCCCGGCCGCCACCATGGTGCAAATCGGCTCCCTGGCGTCTACGGATTGGCTGGTGGAAATCGACGCGATAGCCGCTCTGGACTAGGCGATTCGCGGTGTGCCGATTTTAGACCTTGGGTAAGCCTCCGTCCGCGAACGCCCGTCTATCGCGCACGCCACCTTACAAAGCTGCCGCAGAGCCAGTTCTCTTGAGCCAAGCCTCCGCAAACCATTCTCCCGGACGCACTGCCGTGACGGCGGTGATCGCGGCGGCGTGTTTGATTTTGCTTATCGGGTTCGGCATCCGGTCGAGTTTCGGCCTCTATTTGGAGCCGATGACGAGCGAGCACGGCTGGTCGCGGGAAACCTTTTCCCTGGCGTTGGCGCTCCAGAATCTCGTGTGGGGCATGGGCGTGCCAGTGGCCGGCGCGATTGCGGACCGGTTCGGCACGGCCAGGATCGTCGCCTTGGGGGCGGCGGTATACGCTGCCGGTGTGGTCGGTATGGCGCTCTCCGACAGCGGGCCGGCGCTCTACCTGACCGGCGGGATTCTGGTGGGGCTGGGCGTGGCCTTCTGCTCGTTCTCCCTGGTGTTGGCGGCCATTGCCCGGAATATCGGGCCGGAGCGGCGCTCGTTGGCGTTGGGGCTGGGCACCGCCGCGGGTTCCATGGGCCAGGTGCTCTTTTCGCCCATCAATCAGACCCTGATAGCCACTTACGGCTGGTTCGACTCCCTGCTGGTAATGTCCGTCGTCGCCTTGGTGGTGGTGCCGCTGGCGTTCAGCCTGCCGCGCGGCACGCAATCGCGGTCGGAACCGGCCACGGACCAGAGCTTGGCAGACGCCCTGGGCGAGGCAATGCGCCAGCGGAGTTACGTGCTCCTCACGGCGGGTTTCTTCGTGTGCGGGTTCCACGTCGCGTTCATCACCGCGCACTTCCCCACGTACGTTACCGATCTCGGCCTTTCGGCGCGGGCGGGCGCGTATGCGCTCTCGCTGGTCGGCCTGTTCAACATCTGCGGTTCGCTGCTGTCGGGCGCGTTTGGGCAACGTTACTCCAAGAAGTACGGTCTCTCCGCCATCTATTTCGGCCGGGCGTGTATCATCTTCGGACTACTGCTGGCGCCGGCCAACGAGTTGACCGTCTACCTCTTCGCGGCCTCGATGGGACTACTGTGGCTTTCCACCGTGCCGCTCACCACCGGAATCGTGGCGCAGATATTCGGGCTGCGGTTCATGGCCACCCTGTTCGGCATCGTCTTCCTGAGCCATCAGGTGGGCAGCTTTCTGGGCGTGTGGCTGGGCGGGCTGCTCTACGACCAAACCGGCTCCTATGACGCCATGTGGTGGGCCGGCGTCGGCTTCGGCATATTCGCCGCCCTGGTGCACCTGCCAATCGATGACAAGCCGCTGGCGCGCTTGCGCGCGGCGCCAGCCGAAGGGTGAGACCGGGCAAACAATGCAATTAACGGTTTGCCCAGTGTGGCGACCATTCCCCGGTGAAGCCAGCCCGGGCGCGCCCTATTGGGCTTAACGCGAGGTCGAGCGTGGGGAGACTGTTGCCATAGCCCGGCACGGGAAGCCGGTGGCGCATCTAGTCCCCGCCCCGGCGCAGGACCGCGCCAACCTCAAAAGAGCAATAGAGGGCTTCCGGCGGCGCCGCGCCGGGTGGGAGCGGGTGGGACTGCCAAGACTGAATTGCGAACTTCTTGCTGGGAGTTCGTTATGTGAGGAAGGCGCCTATCAGCCCCGAATAGACATTCACCAGCCCTCCGCCCACTAGATTTGGAGCTCTTCCAATTCCAGCTTAGCTGGTTCCATGTCTTCACCCAATCCTGCAAGTGGCTGGGAATGTGGTTCCTGCCAGGCGGGAGAATCTTCCCTTGACATGCAACCGTATGGTTGTGTATTATATGCGCGCATGCACACAGACTTGGTCTACAGGGCGCTCGCGGATCCAACACGGCGGTTGATGCTCGACGAGCTCTGTGAGCGCAAGGAGCAGACGCTTTACGAGCTCACGGCGCGCTTGATCGTGCGGCATGAAGTCGCCATCTCCCGGCAGGCCATAGCCAAGCACATCGATGTGTTAGAGAAGGCAGGGCTCGTACGCTCAGAGAAGCGTGGCAAGTATCGGATGCTTGTCTTCAACGATGAACCGATCAGGGGTGTCATGAATCGATGGCTCAAGTGACACTATGAGAAGAAGAGGAGGCCAGATATGCGCATTATACTCACCGGCGTTTTCGTAAGTGACCAGGACGAAGCCCTGAGGTTTTATACAGAAACCCTCGGCTTTGTGAAGAAGCATGACGTGCCTGCGGGGGAATACAGGTGGCTTACCGTCGTCTCGCCCGATAACCCGGATGGGACCGAGCTTCTGCTTGAACCAAATGAAAACCCGGTAGCACAAGCATATCAGAAAGGGTTATTCGACCAAGGCATCCCAGCGAATTCCTTTGGCGTTACGGACATCCATGCAGAGTATGAGAAACTGAAGTCACTGGGCGTAGCTTTTACGATGGAGCCAACAGATTTGGGCGCCGCCACTATTGCGGTCTTTGACGACACCTGCGGCAACCTGATCCAGATAATGCAGACGTAACGACGATCGACCGTACTGCCCTATTTGGCACGCGGGCGCAGCCTGGTCCGTCAGGCAGTTGGTGGGCCTGCACAGTCTCGGACCCTCGCTTCACATACGCTGTCTTGCAAAGATCGCCGCGACTTGCGTGTCGCTCAGCCCCCGGTTGTAGAGCCGCACGTCGGAGAGGCTGCCGCTGAAGGGGCCGATTTGGCCGGCGCCGAATTGCAGCGGCTCTTCTAGTGTGAGGTCGTAATCGGCGGCGTTGAAGGACGCGGACACTGCTACCAGCGCGCCGTCCACGTAGAGGCGCAGCAGCCCGCCCTCACGGACGGCGGCGAGGTGATGCCAGCCGGCGGGCAGGGCGTGGTCGTGGGTGACGTTTCTGCCGGCCTCCAGCGAGAGCACGTTGCCGGACGGCAGCGTCGTGCAGAAGAGGCGGCCCTGGTAGACCGCCATCGTCCAGGCGCGGCGGTAGCGCACGTCCGGCGTGGTGTCGAGCTGGCCGGTGGAGACCCAGTTCCCCTCACCGTCGTAGCGGTAGACGCGAGCGGCGGGCAGCGTGCCGGCGTAGAGTTTGCCGTTATAGACCATCATGCCCATCACTTCCAGTTCCTCGTCCAGGCGGCCGCAGTCGAGCCACGCGCGGCCGTCCTCAGTGCGGTAGACGGAGCCGCTGGGCCAGACGCCGGTATGCAGTTGGCCTTGGTAGGAGGCAAACGAGTAAAGCTGGGTGGAAGCGCCCGCGTTGCCGCAAAAAGACCAGCGTTGGTCGCCCTCGTAGCGGAAGACGCCGCCCACGTCGTAGCCGCTGGCGTAGAGCCCGCCCTGGAAGACGCCCAGCACCGCCACCCGCGTGCCTGGGTCGCCGCACGGCAGCCAGGTCTTGCCGCCGGCGTAGCGGAACATGCCCGCCGAGTACATGGCGGAGCCGTAGAGTTCGCCGTTGAAGACCGTCAGGCCGAAAACGTCAGTGGCGTTCCCCAGTTGGCCGCAGTCCACCCACTCGGTACCGCCGGCGTAGCGGTAGACGTTGCCGCCCGGCCGTTGGTTCGGCGAATTCGGTTGCGCCGAGCCCTGGGCGCGGTAGCAACTCACCGCCGCGTAGAGATCGCCATTGTACTCGGCGAGGGCGCTCACGGCGTTGCAGCCGGCGGGCGCGCCGCAATCTTCCCAGTCCGCGCCGCCGGCGAAACGATAGACGTGCCCCGTTTCGCCCGCGCCGCCTTCGTACGTGCCGGCGTAGAGCGCGCCATCATGGACCGCCAGCGCCATGGCGTAGACCGCATTGCCGGGCCGGCCGTGGTTGGTCCACACCGGCTCCACCTGAGCGTTATCGATGCCAAAGAAGACGTTGCGCCAATTCGACTGCGACGAACCGACGCCCGCGGCGGATTGGATGCCGAAGTTGAAGCCGCGCCGCGTGTCCGGGCAGAACGTGCTCAAAATGTCGCCGGGCACATCTTTGGTAACGCGATTCGCATTAACCCAGACCGCGATTGAGAAATCCCCCGCGCCTACGTCCAGTGTCTCGTTATGTGGAACGGTAATGCGACCGCCGCGCCCGTCGAATTGAGCCGCGCCCGGACCGCCGCCGAGCGGAACGGGCGGCGCGAACGTTACCGCGCCGGTGATGTGGCCGTGATTGCCGCTGCCGGAGCGATCGTCGGCATCCTCTTCCAGCATCCAATGTCCGACCAGGCCGGAATCTATGTCCACGTTGTCAGCCTCCCGCGTTCGCTAGGCATTCGCGCGCCGTTGCTCGACCCGCGCCTTCCAGCATACTACGTTCGCGCGCGGCGCGATTCTATGAGGCGGGCAAGCCGCTATGCCTTTGCCGCTTTCCCGGCGCGGCCCCGTTTTTCCTAAGAGACTGTTTACGATCGTCTTGTAAGCACGAGGACCGTTCGCCCTGAACCGCGTCGAAGGGTGAACGGAACCGCCGAAAGGTGGCGAATAGCCCGTTCATGCTTCGACAGGCCTGTACTGAGCTTGCCGAAGTGCTCAGCACGAACGGTCTTTATCGGCTTTGAAAACTCTCCCCTAAGCAGATCGTAAACAGGCTCTAAGCCCGTTCCCGCTTTGCCAAGCGCGACCCCGCCAACGGACGCGCGCCTGCGTTAGCGCGCTGCGCCTTGAACCGGCGGCGCGTCTTGCACTATACTGCCTGCGACACTGCGGAACGTCCTACCCACCGGCGCGAAAGGGGCAGAAGAACTATGCGGTTTTCCGGCAAGCTCGTCATCATCGCCGCGGTAGCGGTCACCGTGCTGCTGGTCAGCAACGTGATTGCCGCCAAGCCGCTCTCGCTCTTCGACCTGCCGTTCGAGTTCCTGGGCGGCACGGGTTTCGTGGTGTCCGTGTCGGTCATCTGCTTCCCGCTGAGCTACATCATCAGCGACGTGCTGACCGAGGTGTACGGCTTCCGGGTGGCGCGCGGCGTGATCTGGCTGGGTTTCGCCTGCAACCTGCTCATGGTCGTCTTCTTCTGGCTTGGCGGCATCATCCCCGGCGCCGTCTTTTGGGAAAACCAGGACGCCTACGTGGTCATTCTGGGCACTACCGGCTGGATCCTGGCGGGCTCCTTCACGGCGTACCTGATCGGCGAGTTCGCCAACGCCATGGTGATGGTGGTGCTCAAGAACCGCACGGCCGGCCGCCACCTATGGCTGCGCACTATTTCGTCTACGTTCGTCGGCCAGGGCGTCGATTCGGTCATGTTCTACGGCATCGCGTTCGGCCTATCCGGAATTTGGCCCGCGCAGGAAGTGCTGCGCGCGATGATACTGGCGTGGATCGCCAAGACGGTCTACGAAATCGTCGCGACGCCGCTGACCTACCTGGTGGTGGGCTGGCTCAAACGCACGGAGCGCATGGACGTCTACGACGCGCCCGGCTCGCTCAATCCGTTCGGCATCTTCGGCGGCGACCCGGCAACCAGCGTGAACGCCGCGGAAGAGGCCTAAGCATCGCACCCGCGAAAGTTTCAGCGATTGCAATTGAATCCCACGCCGTCGGAGACGCGGAATATCAGGAGCGGCGCGATGCCTTGCGGCACGTAGGGGCGGTTCGCGAACCGCCCCTACACCGTGCCAGGCAATCCCGTAGCGCGGGGGCTTGTCCCCCGCCGGAGGGCGAACAAACGACTGCGACAGCATTGGTTCACGAACCGTCCCTACGCCATGCCAGGCAATCCCGTAGCGCGGGGGCTTGTCCCCCGCCGGACCAGCAAACGGCGAGCAAAGGATTGACCCTACAGCGTCACAGGTTGCGCATTTGCGCCACCAGAGATGTGGGGAGTCACGTGCTGCGTGCTTCCTAACGGTGCGTAGGGGCGGTTCGCGGACCGCCCCTACAGCTAATCTCCGGCAGGGTCTTCTGGCGGATACCGCGCCGTCACCACGGTGTGCAGTCCGCCGCGCGGCGTATAGTCCAGGCGCACGGTCATCGTGCGGGGTTTGCACGCCCGCGCGAGGTCGTCCAGAATGCGGCCGGCGGCGTGTTCCTGCACGATGCCCACCTGCCTATACGTGAGCAGGTAGTACTTGAGCGATTTGAGCTCGATGCAGTGCGCGTCCGGCACGTACGAAATCGCCAGTTCGCCGGTGTCCGGCAGGCCGGTCCAGGGACAGACCGCCGTAAACTCATGGGTCTTCACCACGATCTCGGCGGGATTGCCGTCGTACTCATAGGGGAACACCAGCAAGAACGAGGGGTCTATGGCATCCTCGCCGGCAACCTCCAATTGCAGGTCCAGCGCCTCATAGCGATCCTTGATGTCATCGAGCGACTCAGCCACCGGCGTCTCCTTTTCGCTGCCTCTCGCAGGGGTAAGTACCTTGTGATTTCACCAATATAAGGCCACTACGACAAGTCTGCATAGATTCCGCTCGTGGCAGCGTCAAGAAGAAATGAGCCAGCAGGCAAAGATCGCCATGATTGCCACCATGAGGTAAAAGGGCCAGATCGAAAAGGATCGCAGGCTGTGACAGAACAGCTTGCGGGCGGGTTCACTTGGCGCGACGACGTAGAGGCGGCAGGCAGGTAGCTTGCCGCTATGCAGTTTGCTTATGAACTCGTCGTAGGCATTGCGGAAGCCGCGTTCCAAGGCCAGATAGTAGGCGTCGAGCGAGGCGAAGAGGAGAGCGGGGGCAAACGCGATCAAGGCGTGCTGCCCGGCGCCGGTCTGCGCTGACAAGACAAGGATCGCGGAAACCAGCGTAATGCACCATACCTTGCACGAGCGGCTGTTCTCCGCCATGCGTTGTATCACGTCCTGCATGATGGTGAGATGGGTCTGTACGGCGGCGGATTCGAAGTCCGGATTTGCGCTCGCCATCACGTAGTCCTCTCTCCGCAATGCGTCGGTGAAGCAGGGCGGCTCAGCGTTAGCGCGGCGCTACTTCATCCAGCTTGGCGTTGATGGTCTTCCACCGCCACGCAATTGGCTGTTCGAGATGCTTTAGCCCGGTGAATGTCGTGCGCTGCGGCCTGATCTGGATGATCGGCTTCTCCATGTTGCGCGCCATGTCCGTTTCCACTATGACGCCTTGCGCGTTGTGCGTGTCCTCGCCGACCAGGACGACGACCACGTCGCACGCCTTGATGGCTTCTCTCGCCTTCTTCTTCCATGCCTCGGTTGGATACGCCTCTTTCAGCGAGCAATTGCGCACCCGATGCGGTGACTTGCCTTTGGCCTGGGCGTAGAAATTGTCCCTGAGGTCGTTGTCTTTGTCGAACTCGAAACTCACGAATATGCTCAGTTTGGCCATGTGTTCCCCCTTGCAGGCTGCCGCGCGCCGGACCGGGACCGCTGGCGACACTTTGGTGCGATTCTAGCACACTCATTCTCAAGGAGAGTGTTAGCGTTGAACCACGCCGGAAGCAATCTCGCTCCGGTAGAGATTCGCGTTACCTGCGCCTAACCAAAAGACTTGATTTTGCTACGTTCTGACTCCGGCTAGGATCTCTTCTGTTCAAGGTCTTGCATCAGTGCCCGCAACAACCGGTTGAAGTGGCGCTTGAGGTCTTCCAAGTCCTGTCCCTCGTGCTCCCAGCCAACTCTGGGCGGGTCATCGGATAAGCGCCACCTGCTTTGGCTCACGTCGGAATAGTTTTTAATGCGCAATTGAGCGACATCTCTCCGCCTTCCCTGGAAACCGGACAAGTCAAACCTAATGCTAGTAGACAGTAAGCTCAAATCTTCGGGCAGGTCTTTTGGATATTGGAGAGGCCCGGGTGTAGGCGAATCAATCCAAACCTGGTTCAGGCCGCCCCTTATCGTCTTCCCTTCCCTGTCGGTGCCATTGAACGAAACTTCTGCACGAACACTCGAGAATGCATCCGCAATGCGCCAAACCCTGCCGGCGCAGTATGCGAAGAACGGACTTAAGACAGACTCCACGTACGCCCTGCCGGAAAACGTCTGATCCGGCGCTGAAGCGAGGGACTGCTTGAAGAGGGCAATCTCTTTGTCGATGTCATCGATGTCGTCGATCGGCTCGCCGCGGGCGGCTTTCAGGTAGAGGTCGAGCGCATACTCGCAGCAACGCGCGATGAAGCTGATGAATGCGGTGAGGTCCTCGGTTCTATCGACCTGCTCGAGTCTGCCGAGATACTCGTCGCGGTGCTCTCGTCGAATCATCGCCACCGTGTACCCGTGCTTGATGAGGATCATGTTCATCAACAGGCGCGCCATGCGGCCGTTGCCGTCATCGAACGGATGAATGCGCACGAAGCGATAGTGGAAGGTGGCGGCAATGACGATGGGATGTTCGCCGCCACGCTCTCGTGCGCGATACCAGTCGATAAGGTCGGTCATCGACTGCTTCACTTGCTCCGGCGGCGTGAAGTAGTACGTCTCTCCGGTCGAAGTTCTCACGTTGTTGGGCGTAGTCTTGTAGTCGCCGAGTGAAATCGTGCGCTCGACCAACCGCCCATCCGGCGTCTCCGCCTTGGTTGCGTAGGGTTCCTTGAGCAATACCCGGTGAAGATTGCGGATGAAGACCTCGTTGAGCGCTTGATCTTCTTTGACCGCAGCCTCGATTCCCTTGACCGCGCTGTCGTGTCCCTCAATGTCCAAGTGGTCGCGCAGCGGCTTCCCGTGAGCGGTGAGCCCGTGCAGGATGAGGCTGCGGGTCTCGCTGAGGGTCAGCGTGTTGCCCTCGATGGCGTTGGAGTTGTAGTTCGACTCGAGCCGCAACTTCTGCTCTACCTGGGCAAGAACGTCGGGCGGCAATGGGCGCAGGCCGTCCAGTTCCGACTTGAGCCTGTTGATAGTTTGGAGAACGTCTGCCATTGGCGATCGTCTTCTTCCCAAAGGCCCCGCCCGGTTCTGCGAAAACGGGCCGGCTGCGGCCATCGCGCCAGAGGGCCTGCACGCTAATACCCGTCCCTCCCAAGTCCAGAGACGTGCTTCCATTATATGGCCTACGGTTGCCGGTTTGCCCAACCGCGCGGAGCAACGGCGTCACGGAGAACGACGGTTTAGCGCACGTCCTGATGGGAAACACCGAGCCGGACGGTCTATTGAACTTACGGCAATTGGAGAGATAGGCGATCCTCAGCAGGGAATTCCGGCTTGGCCCGCCGGCGCGCAAGACAGCGGAGCGCAGGTTGCAAACCTGCTCATGCATTAGTGCGAGCGTTTGCGTTGAACCGGCTGCGCCCAAAGGGCCTGGCGCCACCCCAATCCGAGCCATTTGGCTCAAGCCCCCCGGCGTGGTATGTTGCTGGCATCCTGATCGTGTTGACCAACGCCCGACTGCTTGGAGCGGGAGCGCCGCATGACGCTTGAGCCGGAAATCCTGGAAGACATCATCGATAGAATCGTCGAGACGGCGCACCCGGAGAAGATCATCCTGTTCGGCTCGGCGGCGCGCGGTGACATGGGGCCTCACAGCGACGTGGATTTGCTGATCGTGCGCGAGGGAGGCCACTCGCGCGAACTGGTTGGACGGATCTACCGCACGCTGCACGGCGTCGGCGCGGCGGTAGACGCCGTTATGGTCTCTCCGGCGGAGGTGGAACGGTATAAGGACAGTCACGCGCTGGTAATCAAGCCGGCGCTGGCGGAAGGAAGGGTGGTGTATGACGCCGCGCGAACGCTTTCCGCCGGATGACCCCAGGGAATGGCTGAACCGCGCCAGAAGCAATCTCGCATTGGCGCGGAACGGTGTTCCGTTCATGCGCGTGTATAGACAGCGGAGCGCAGGTTGCAAACCTGCGCTACCGGAGGGGGCAGGCCTGCCTCTGCCTACCGGAGGATTCCGGCCTGCCCCGCTGACTTTTCCAGACTTGCCCTAATCCGGCGCAAAGGTGAGCCGTTGCCGCTTAGCCGCCTCTCGCGCCGGTGATGTCCCGGCGTTGGAAGAGCCAGAACGCGGCTACGCCGAAGACGAGCGTGTAGGCCGCCAGGACCAGCACGGCGTGGAGCATACCGGTTTCTGCCGGCTCGCCGGCGTTGACAGAAATGGACACCTCACCGGCGCTCGTTTGCAGCACGGTCGTGACGTTCGTGCTGATCAGATACTGGGAAACGCGCTCGAACCAGTCGAAGTTCTCGAGCACGGGCTTGAGCGTCGTCTCGACGAAGTAATAGACCACGAAGGCGGTGATGCCCGCGGCCGTAGACGAGGTCAAGGCGGTGGCCAGCAGCGCCAGCATGACGTAGGGCAGGAAGCTATAGAGCAACATGCCCGTCTTCAGCGGCACGTCGAGCCATTCCGCCGAGCGTTGCACCAACTCGCCTTCCAGGCCGAAGAGGCCGATGGCGAGGCTGCTCAGCGCCACCGCGGCGGCGGCAATCACCAGCCCGGTGAGCGCCATGAGCATGAGCGCCGCGAGTTTGGCGGTCAGAAACTGCCAGCGGCCCGCGCCCCGGGTCAGCACCGTCCGCAGCGTGCCCCAGCCGTATTCGCCGCCCAACGACGCCGCGGCCAGGATGCTGACGAGGATGAACATGGTGCCTTGCAGCAGTGTGAAGCCCAACAGAATGCTGTTCGGCAGCAGGACCACGTTGCCGGTGAGTTGATACACTTCCTCATAGCCCAGGCAATTTTCGCGAAACTCTTCGACGCTCGCGAGCGCCCGTTCGCGCAGTTCTTCCTCAAGCTCCTCGACTTCCGGCGGGATGCGGTCGCCGCGCACGTCCTTGCACGTCCAGTCCGCCGCGAACTGCGTCACCTCTTCGCCTTCGACTTCATCGGACGTGGCGAAGCTGAAATTGGGGGAGAAGGGTTCGGTGCGGTGCACGACGTACGCGCCCCACACGGCCGCCTGCATCAGAATGACGACGATTGCCAGCAAGACCCACGGCAGCGTCCGGCGGCGGAGTTTGTGCCACTCCCAAACGGTGAGACGAATAAGGTGGCCGATCATTGCGCTTCTCCCTCCTCCGCGGTGATTTCCAGGAAGTAGCTTTCCAGGGATTCCGCGCCGCTGGTCATTTCGGTGACGTAGACGTCGGCTTGGCCGAGGGCGGCGCTGAGTTCCGGCGCACGCTCCGGCGACGCCGTTACCACCAGCGTTTCGCCTTCCAGTTTTGCCTCCTCGACCCAGTCCAATGCCGCCAGGATCGTCAGCGCCTGGGCGTTGTCGGTGGTGCGCAGGTGGGTCTGGCCGCGCCCGTGCAGCAGGTCGGCCACGCTGCCCTGGGCCATCAGCTTGCCTTTGGAGAGGATTACCACGCTATCGCAGACCTGCTCCACCTCGTTGAGCAGGTGGCTGGAGAGGAAGACCGTGCGGTCCTCCGTGCCCAGGCTGCGGATCAGGTCGCGGATTTCGGCCATGCCGGCCGGGTCCATGCCGTTGGTGGGTTCGTCCAGGAAGAGCAACTCCGGGTCGCCGAGCAGGGCGTAGGCCAGGCCCAGACGCTGCTTCATGCCCAGGGAGTAGGTGTGGAAGCGGTCGCCGCCGCGGCCGGCCAGGCCGACCCGCTCCAGCAGGTCGTCGAGTTCCTGCCGGGTACCGCGGCCCAGGATACCCTGGAAGTAGGCCAGGTTGTCGCGCCCGGACAGGTACGGGTAGAACGCCGGCGTCTCCACGATGGCGCCCACGCGGCGCAGGGCGTCCTGATGGCGCGCGCCGCCGAACAGGCTGAAACTGCCGGACGTGGGCCGGGTGAGGCCCAGCAGCATGCCCATGGTGGTGGTCTTGCCGGACCCGTTGGGGCCCAGCAGGCCGAAGACGTGGCCGCGCGGCACGGTCAACGAGAGATTGTCCACCGCGACGATGCTGCCAAACCGCTTGGTAAGCCCGTCGGTCTGGATGATTGGGCTAGCGTCCGCCATGCTTTCCCTCCCCGCATGTGTCTTGAACCGTCCTTGCGCGCGCCGCAAGGAACGGTCCCGCGCCGGATCGAGCCGTCATGGTGCGCTCCTAACTGAGTGTTGATAATACTGAACCTTGCGCTTAGTATAGAGCATCACAATTCGTAATGCAAGTGATATATTACAATAATGAGATGAAACTTGAGAAAATATGGCGAAATCGGCAAATTGGGGCTGAATATCGGTGAACTTCGTGTTTAGGAGGGAGCAGCGACGCCATCGTACGGGCCGGCCGGTTCGCCGGCGGAACTGCGGGATAGGAGCGCGCAGACGCGGCGCTCCGCTAGCCTCGTGCGCGTGTCACGCCGGGTGGAGTCTATCCACGGCGCAGGGCGCGGCCGGGGCGCGCGCCGGTGGGAGCGCCGCCGGCGATCACCGGCACGCCGTTCACGAGCACGTGGTCGATGCCAATGGGGAATTGGCGGGGATTCGCGAACGTAGACCGGTCGCAGACGGTGGTGGGATCGAAGACCACCACGTCGGCGGCCATGCCGGCGCGGATGACGCCCCGGTCACGCAGGCCAAAGCGCTGCGCCGGGAAGCCGGTGAAGCGGCGGACGGCGTCTTCCAGCGTGAAGAGGCCGAGTTCGCGGGTGTAGTGGCCGAGGAAGCGCGGATAGGTGCCGTAGGCGCGGGGATGGGGCGCGCTGCCCATCAGAATGGCGTCGGTGGAGCCCATCTGGGCGGGATGGCGAATGACCGCCTGCACGTCGGCCTCGTTGCCAAAGTGGAAGGTGAAGCCGAGGTCCAGCGCGGTCTCGTCCAGCAGCCGGAGCAGGAGCGCGTCCGGCGCTTCGTCAACCTCATCTGCCACGTCCGCCAGGCGGCGGCCTTCCCACGGCGTGTAGCGCTCCAGGCCGACGTGGGAAATCTGCATGCGGGCGTAGAAGTCGCGCTCGCGGCCCTGGATTTCGTCCAGGATCTGCGCCATGACGTTGGGCGAGCGCACCCGCTTCAGCATGGCGTCGGGGCCGTCCGCGCCCATCCAGAGCGGCAGCACGAACATGCCGGTGGTGGAACCGGCGGGATAGCAGTAGGCGTCGAACGTGACGTCCAGCCCCTCGGCGCGGGCCGCGTCCACCAACGCCAGCCGCTGGCTGCTGAGACCCCAGGTGTGGACGCCGGAAATCAGGTAGTGAGCGATATGAACCGGAATATCGGCCTGCCGGGCCACGTCCAGCGTCTCGTGCACCGGGTCCAGGAACTCATCGCCCAGGTGGTAGCGCATGTGGGTGTTGTAGACGCCGCCGTAGGCCGCCACGGCCTTACTAATGGCGACAAGCTCTGCCAACGTGCTGAAGACGTGCGGGTGGTACGAGAGGCCGGTGGCGAAACCCACGCAGCCTTGCTCCATCGCCTCCGCCGCCAGCCGCGCCATGCGCTTGAGGTCGTCCGCGGTGGCGGCGCGGTTCTCCCAGCCAGTCACCGCCAGCCGCAGCGCGTTGTGCGGTACCTGGAACGCCACGTTCACGGCGGCCTTCCCGTCGAAACGGTCCAGGTATTCGGGAATGGTCTGCCAGGGTTCCACGTCATCCGGCAGGCCGCCGTTGATGGCGTGGTAGAGTTGCGCGGTTTCCCGCAGATGCTGGGGCGACATGGGCGCGTAGCCGATGCCGTCGGAGCCGAGAATCTCGGTGGTAATGCCCTGGGCGACTTTGGGGGTGTGGTCCGGCTCCCGCAGCAGGCTCAGGTCGGAGTGGTTGTGAACGTCGATAAACCCAGGACAGATTATTTTTCCCTGAGCATCTATTTCGGTTTCGGCCTGACTTGACGCCAACCGCCCCACGGCGGCAATGCGGCCCCGCGCAATGCCCACGTCGGCGGCAAACCACGGGTTTCCCATGCCGTCGATAACGCGGCCGTTGCGGATGAGGAGGTCGAAGTTCATGGTTAGCGCACTACGGTTGTAAACATGGACTAATGCTGCTCGGCCCGATGCGCGCAGCCCCTTGCGTGAAACGGGCGAACTACGCGCGTGAGAGCGATTTCTCCGCCTCCGGCGCTGCCTCGTGCAAACCCTCGAGAAAGACCGCGTCTCGCATAACCAAGTCACGCGCGAAAGGCTTGAGGCTACTCTCCGTGATCATGTCTACTTTCCGCTGAAAATGCTCATTCAGAAAGTCTTGCAGTCCGAAGAATCTGTCAAGCGTAATTTGCCCACGCGGAATGTCCACAACGATGTCAATATCGCTGTCGGCACGGGCGGCGTTGCGGGCAACCGAACCGAAAACCGCTATGCGTCGCACGCCGAACGACCGCAGTGATGCGCGGACCTTGTATAGCTCCACCAGCACGTATTCTCTCGTGGGAATCATAGCGCGTTACCTAGTATTTCCTCTAGCTGCTCCAGAAGACGAGGAGCGTATTCTACTGCTGTTCTCCAGACAATTTCGTCTTCGGTAGTCATATACCCGTGGATCAAGTGATTGCGCATGCCCGACATTTTTCGCCAAGGCACATCCGGATGCTGTGCTTTGAGTTCGTCGGAAACGTGGTGCGCAGCCTCACCAACTATTGCAATGTACCGCTCCGCGGCGGCGCGCAGCGCATGATTGTCCGCGTCGGCGTACTGCACCAAAGAAGTGCCGGAAACCAAGGCTGCGGCCTTTTGTGATGCATCGACCATGTGGAGCAAACGCGTCCGATCCTCATCGGTCATGAACTGGAATCTGCCTTGCCACTGTCAAGATTTCATTTCAACCTCTCTTACCAGCATACCACTAGGTTCCATCCCAGTTTGCCAACTGGGAGCGACTTTACGGCAAATACCGCTTGGGAAACTTTGCCACCACGGTGTAGTTCGGATCCACCACGTTGCCGACGCGGGTGCGGCCCACCTGGGAGACGACCTGGAAGGCGTCCCAGAGGTCGAAGCCGTAGTCGCTGGCGAGCCAGCGGATGAGTTCCACGTGGGCGATGCGGTAGGCGTCCATCAGGGGGCGCGTGTTGGCCGCGGCCATGAGCCACTCGTCGTCTTCAAAGCGCGGCCACGTGATGGGTTCGCCTCCCTTGCAGACCGCGACTTCCACCTCTACTTCAGCGGTGGTTTCCAGCGCCACGCCGCAGAGTTCGCCGTCGCCCTGGGCCGCGTGCACGTCGGCGAATTGCAGGTACGCGCCCTTGACGAAGACCGGCAGGTAGACCGTCGTGCCCGGCTGGGTTTCCACGCAGTCCATGTTGCCGCCGTGATTGGCGGACGAGAGCGTGCTGACGTGCTCGCCAAAGCGCGGCGCGACGCCGATGCAGCCAAGAAAGGGATGGCAGGGAATGGTGATGCTGCCCAGTTTGCTCTCCGGCAAGTCCAGCGTGGCCGTTTGGCTCGCGTGGTCGAGTTCCCAGTGGTAGTACTTCTGCGGCAGGGGTTCGTTGAGGCCCGTCGGCCCGCCGGGGTAGTCCTCCACGCCCATCGCGCCAAAGCCGGGATTGTAGCGCGAGAACGCCCAGTCCCGGTTCAGGTCTACGCGCAGAATGCGGACGCGCAGCACGTCGCCCACCTCGGCCTCTTCCACGTAGTAAGGGCCAACCTGCGGGTTGGACTGGCGAAACTCGGTATCGGGACGGCCGTAGCGAAATTCATCCGCCAACTGCTTGCCGTCGCTGTCCCAGTGACCGGCGTCCACCGTCTTCACGATGACGCGGTCGCCGTCGTTGATATGCAAGGCCGGTTCGTGCGGGCCGAAGGTATAGTAGTAGATGCTCGGTTCGTGCCGGTGTACGGTAGCCATACGCTGCGCCTTTCTCTATGAAATGTGGATCTGAGATTGTCCCCTCTCCCTGTGGGAGAGGGTTAGGGTGAGGGTGACCGGACGCTAGCCGCCCATTTGGCGGTACTCGTCTACGTCGATCTCAACTGCCACCAGCGCGGGTTGGTTCAGGGCCAGCGCATCCCGCAGCGCGGCGGCGCAATCTTCTTCCCGTTCAATATGGTAGGCGGGCAGGTCGAACGCCGCCGCCAGTTTCACGTAGTCGGTGTGGCCAAAGTCGTTCTCCCGTCCGTCGTAGCCGCGCTCTTCCGATTTCGTGCGGATGAGGGCCAGCGTGGAATCGACGAAGACGACGATCAGGAACGGCGTCTCGCTCTCCGGCGCGAGACGCTTGACGGTCTCCAATTCGCCGGCATACATCAGCAGGCCGCCGTCGCCGGTCACGCAGACCACCGGGCGTGCGGGCGCGCTGAGCTTGGCCGCCAGCGCCGCCGGCACGCCAAAGCCCATGGTGGAGAGGCCGTTGGAGACCAGGAACGTCTGCGGCTGCGTGCTCTGCCACCACTGGCAGGCCAGCAGTTTGTGCGAGCCCACGTCGCAGGCGAAGACCGTCTCCGGCGGCGTCAGTGCCCGGAGCGTGGAGAGCACGGCCTGCGGCGCGACGGCAGACGTTGTGGCAGGCGTGGCGCCGCTCGGCGCGCGTCTTGGCGCGAGCCGCTGCCGGATTTTCGAGCGGCAGGCCGCGGCCGCCCGCGCTCCCCACTCGCCTTGGTGGGAGAGTTCCGGCGTGAGCATGCGCACGGTAGCGTCCAGGTCGCCGACCAGCACGTAGTCCGCGCCAAAGGCGGAATCGACCTCGGTGTGCGGATGGACGGCAATGGTGGTGGCCTCGGTCTGCCAGGGATGGATGAAGTCCGAGCCGTCGAGGCCCACCGCCAGGATGCAATCGGCCTGCTGGAGAAACTCATCCACCAGCGCGTAGCCGTACACGCTGTGGATACCGGCAAAGAGCGGGTGGTCTTCCGGAAAGACGCCCTTGCTCATGGGCATGTTCACCACCGGCGCGCCCCACTGTTCCGCCAGCGCGACGATGGACTCCTGTTCCAGTTGGTGATTGGTTTCCAGGCCCAGCACGATTACCGGCGCATCGCAGGTGGTAAGGCGCGCCAGGGCGGTGCGCGGCAGGGGCGCGGCGTCCAACATGCCGGCCGGACGGGCCGCGGTTTGCAGCGGCGGCGCGGCCAGCGGCTGGCGCGCCACCACCGCCGGCAGCGCCAGATGCACCGGGCCGGGGCGTCCCTGGGCCGCCACCGCCCAGGCGTAGGCCAGCGCGTCGGCGGCGTTGGCGGGCGTCAGACGGACGTTCCACTTGGTGATGGGACGCAGGAGTTCCAGCAGCGGCGCGTTCTGGTGCGTGGCGAACTCCACGGTGGGGTCTTCGAAATCGGCGGTGATGACGACCAGCGGCAGCCGCGCCAGATAGGCGTCGGCGACGGCGTTGATGATGTTCGTGGCGCCGGGGCCCAGGGTGGTCAGGAATACCTCCGGTGCGCCGGTAAGGTAGGCTGTGTTCTGCGCCAGAAACGCGGCGGTGTTTTCGTGATGGACGAGTTGAAACTCGACCCCCTCGGCGTAGCAGGCGTTGATGAGATCGACGTTCTCGCCGCCGGTCATGCCCCAGAAGCGTTGGATGCCCTGTTGGCGCAGGAATCTGGCGACGTGCGCCGCTACGGTGCGGTCTGATTGCGGTGAGGTTGCGGTCATGGGTATGCGCGAAATAGGGTAAGAATAGGGATTGCGTTCACTGCATAGCTTGCGCGTCGCGGTAGGCTGTGTCAACTTGGCGCGGCTTCCGTCCGGCCTTGCCGACCTCTGGGAAATAGATTGCAGCACCGCCGCAGCGACTCCCCCCTCACCCCGGCCCTCTCCCCCAGGAGACCTTTGCATAACTCCGTCATTCCGGTGAAAACCGGAATCCAGAGCGCTTTTACAACTAAAGCTTGCATGAAGTCAAGCCATTTCACCCCCCATCCCAACCTTCCCCCCAGTGGGGAAGGGGTTACGCAAAGGTCTCCCCAGGGAGAGGGGGCGGAAAGCGGAGCCGGACGGTCGCGAAACGGCCAAGGTTCCTCTCCTGGGGAGAGGGGGCGTAAAGCGATACCGGAAGGCCGCGCAGCGGGCTTGGGTTCCCTCTCCTGGGGGCTGACAGGGGTAGGCAAGTGTCATTCCGAGCGGAGCGAGGAATCTAGAACCGACGTTTTTGCAGCGAAAGCCTTAGATTCCTCTCTCCGCTGCGCTCCGCTCGGAATGACACGTGAAGTCGGATGTAGAATGCCTACCCCTGTCAGCTCTCCTGGGGGAGAGGGTTAGGGTGAGGGGGTCTGGTGGGAGCGCGTTCCACTTGAGACGCGGGGCGCAAGCCAGTAGTATATTCCTACAACCAATGAAAACCGAAGGAGAATAATCTATGCGTGTCGTCTTGCTCAAGAATGTGCCGGATGTCGGCCAGGCCGGTGAGGTGAAGGACGTTGCCGACGGCCACGCGCGCAACTTCCTCATCCCGCGCGGCTTCGCGCAAAAGGCGACCAAGGGCGCGGAACGCCTCTGGGAGGAACAAAAAGCGGCCCTGGCGCGGCGCGCGGCCACGGAGCGGCAGGAGGCCATGGAAACCGCGGCCAAGCTGAGCGGCGCGACCATCGTGGTTACGGCCCGCGTCGGCGAACAGGACCGGCTCTACGGCTCGGTGACCGGCCAGCACATTGCCGAGGCGATCCAGGCGCAGACCGACATCGAGATCGACCGCCACGCGCTGGAGTTGGAGCAGCCGCTCCGCGAACTGGGCGCCGCTACGGTCTCGATCAAGCTCGGCCACGCCGTAGAGGCGGCCATCACCGTGGACGTGCAAAAAGAGGAAGAGTAAGTGGCGACCGACTACGCCGCGGACACCAATACCGAGCGCCTGCCGCCGCAGAACATCGAGGCGGAGCAGGCGGTGCTGGGCAGCATGCTCATCGATCCCGAGACGATCGAGCGGGTAGCGCAGTTTCTCCGGCCCGAGGACTTCTACCGCGAGGCGCACGGGCAGATCTTCGGGGCGGGCCTCACGCTGTACGAGCGCCGGGAGCCGACGGACTTCGTGACCATCTGCGATGAGTTGGGGCGCGCGGCGCGGCTGGAAGCGGTGGGCGGCGAGGCGTACATCGCCTCTCTGGTGAACGTCACGCCCACGTCCGTGCACGCGGAGCACTACGGCCACATCGTGGAACGCTGCGCGGCGATGCGGCGCATCATCAGCGCCGCCGGTGAAATCGCGGCGATAGGGTACGATACGCAACTCGACGTGGAAGACGCCTTGGACAAGGCGGAACAGGTGCTTTTCAGCCTTGTCCGCCACGCCGCGGACCAGGACTTCGTGCACATTCGTCCCATCGTGGACGAGTACTGGGAGAAGCTGACGGGCGCCCGCGAGGGCGAGCAGACCGTGCCCGGCATCCGTTCGGGCTTCAAGGGACTCGACCGCCTGACGGCCGGGTTGCAACGCTCGGACCTGATCATCATCGCCGGGCGGCCCTCCACCGGCAAGACGACCCTGGCGCTTAACATCGCCAGCAGTCTTTCCATCATGGAGCCGCGCGTGCCGGTCGGTATCTTCAGCCTGGAGATGTCCGCCGAGCAACTCGCCCAACGCTTCCTCTGCATGATGGCGCGGGTAGACTCCCACCGCCTTCGTTTGGGCGAACTGAGCGAGCGCGAGTGGGAAGAACTCGGCAGCATGGTCGGCGCGCTGACGGAAGCGCCCATCTACGTTGACGACAGCGGCTTTCTCAACGCCATGGACCTGCGCACCAAAGCGCGGCGGCTGCAGGCCCGGGCGAACATCGGCTTGCTCGTCGTGGACTACCTGCAACTCATCCAGGGCCGCCGGGGCGGTGACAACCGCGTGCAGGAAATCTCCGAGATTTCCCGCGGGCTCAAAGCCCTCGCCCGCGAACTCAACATTCCCGTAATCGCGCTTTCGCAGCTTTCGCGCGCCGTGGAACAACGGGAGAACCACCGGCCCATGCTCTCCGACCTGCGCGAGTCGGGCGCGCTGGAACAGGATTCAGACCTGGTGATGTTCATCTACCGTGACGAACTCTATGATGAAGACTCCCCGCGCAAGGGCGAGGCTGACGTCATCGTGGCTAAACACCGCAACGGGCCTACGGGCACGATAACGCTGCGCTTCCTGGATCAGTATTTTGCGTTCGAGGACATGCAGGAGCAGCGGAAGACGAACGGCGCGCCGTTCTAACGGGACTGTGCGCTTGCTCACCAACGTAGACCCATGACTACCCGGGCAAGGGGTGAAGAGCCCCCCTAATATCGTTGCATCAGGCGCGATGAGAATGAAAACTACGCTCGTTTCTCCGGTAGCGCAGGTTCGCACGGGAGGTGCGCGTAACCTGTGCCTTCCGTAGGGTCAATCCATTCCGTTCTCATTTTTCTTGTTCCGGCGGGGGACAAGCCCCCGCGCAACGTTAACGCGACAGCATTGGAGAGACTCCCTCTCACTGGGGAGAGGGTTGGGGTGTGGGGTAGGTCAATATAGGTGTAGGGGCACGACACGTCGTGCCCCTACACCTATATTGACCGGACGGGACGACATTGGACTTTACCCATGAAGAATATCCGCATTGGGCTGGCGCCGCTGCGGCAGCCGGAATCCGTGCTGCACGGCGTGGAGAAGATCGACGCCGTTCTGGCAGCGTGCGCCGAAGAACAGGTTGCCATCGCCTGCTTTCCCGAGGCCTATCTGCCCGGTTTGCGCGGGGCGAGTTTCGACCTGCCGCCGGTGGATCAGCCCGTAATGGAGGAGGCGCTGCGGCGGCTGCGCGCCTCCTGCCGCACACACGGCGTGGCCGCCATCGTGGGGCTGGAGTGGGTGAGCGCACTGGGCCTGGAGAACCGCGCCGTGGTCATCTCCGCCGCCGGCCGCGCGCTGGGCTACCAGACGAAGAACCAGATCACGCCCGGCGGCGAAGCGCGCAACTACGTCCCCGACGGCAAGCGGCGGCTCTTTCGGACCGCGGGCGCGGTGTTCGGCATCACGATCTGCCACGAGGGGTGGCGCTACCCGGAAACCGTGCGCTGGCCGGCCGCGCGCGGCGCGCGCATCGTCTTCCAACCCCAGGTGACCGGCAGCGATACGGCCGGCAAGACGCTCACCGCGTGGGGCGAGTCGTTCTACGAGAAGGCCATGCAATGCCGCGCCGCGGAGAACGGCATTTACTTCGCCAGCGTGAACCAGGCCATGCGCTACCAAAACTCGGCCACCAGCCTCATCGATCCCCAGGGCAACCTGCTGGCCCACGTCCCCTACGGCCAGGAAGATCTCCTGGTTGCCGACCTGGATTTGACCAGTGCGACGCGGTTCTATGCTAAGCGGTTCAACCCGGCGTGGTATCCTGAATAGTGTAGACGATGCGGTCTAGGGATATGCTTGCAGTTGACGATCACCGCGCGAAGGTGAAGCAAATGACTACGCCAGCCAACCAATATGAGCCGGACTATGCGGTCCCGCCGGGCTGGATATTGCACGAGTATCTCGAGGTCCGGGGCATTTCCCAGGCAGAAATTGCGCGCAGGTGCGACCTTCCGTCCAAGCTCATCAGCGAGATTATCGCCGGCACGGCGCCTGTAAGCTCAGAGACTGCGCTTCAGTTCCAGAGAGTGCTCGGCCTCGACGCGACCGTATGGCTTGGCATTGAGACCAACTACCGGCGCCACCAAGCGCAAGCGGTCAAGTAGATGCTTTCGCCTACCACAGGCGCGTGGGTTGGAGTTTCACGTTTGCGTTGCGCAGGGGAAACGCGGCAGGCCGGCGGCTTTGAGAATAGCCTCTTCTTGCGCGCGCATGAGGGTGTACGCGGTGTCGTCGGCGTGGGTGTGGCCCAGCAGGTGCAGGAAGCCGTGGACGAAGAGGTAGGCGAGTTCGCGCTCCGCGCTATGGCCGTAGGCCGCCGCCTGGGCGTGGACGCGCGGCACCGAAATGGCGATGTCTCCCAGGTATTCGCCGCCGTCCGGCGGCGCGGCCGCCAACCCCGCATCTCCCGCCGGCAGCCCAGGATTACGCCCTTCTTCAATCTCCGGTAGCGCAGGTTTGCAACCTGCGTCTTCGGGCGAAGGTCTATTCCGTTGGGGGAACGAGAGCACGTCCGTCGGCGCGTCCTTACCGCGGTAGGCGCGGTTCAGTTCCCGCAGGCGCGTATCGTTGGTGAGCAGCACCGTCAATTCCGCGGACGCCGGGGTATGGGTGGCGGCGCGGGCCGCGGCGCACAGACGTTCCAGCAGCGCGTGGTGGGCCGGGCGCACAGGCGCGTTTTCCCACAGGACCGTCAGCACACCGGTTTAGTTCCGTGTCGGGCGCGGCTCGCGCAGCAGGCGCCATCTCAGGCGCAGCACCTCGCGCAGGGCGCGCAGGATCACGCGCAGGCTGCCGCCGGTATTTTCGCCGGCGTGGCGGGGCAGGTGGCTGATGGAGACCTCGCCCACGCGGAAGCCGGCGCGTTTAGCTTGCACCAGGAACTCGATGTTGAAGACCGCGCCGGTTGCCTTCACGTCCAGCGTGTCCACCACCTCGCGCCGGAAGATCTTGCAGCCGCAGTCCATGTCGTGGGCCACGAACCCGAAGAGCGTGCGGTTCAGCAGATTCCACAGCAGCGCGAAGAGCAGGCGGTGGGAGGGGTCCTGGCGTTGCACCCGATGGCCCACCACCACGTCGTGGGCGTCCAGCGCCTGGAGCATGGGCACGATGTCCGTGGTGCGGTACTGGGTGTCGGAATCGCGCCAGCCGACGATTTCCATGCGGGCGGCCTTCAGACCCGTCCAGATCGCCGAGCCGTAGCCGCGCACCGGCTGGTGGATCAACTGGATGCGCTCATTCTCGGACTGAAGCTGACGCACGATTGCCGCCGTATCGTCCGTGCTGTCGTTGTCCACCACGATGACTTCGTAATCGCCGGCCACCCGTTGCAGCGTATCCACGCAGTCGTCCAGGGTGGCGGCGATGTTGTCCGCCTCGTTCAGCGCGGGCAATACCAGCGAGATCGTCGGCGATGGAGTGGAGCGTGCGGTCATACCCATTATGGACTCATATTAAGCTACGCTTCCCCCGATTGGCAAGTGCGGGAAGGCGCTGGATGACGTTGCATGTGGCCGGAGCCCCCGCGCTACGGTGATGGTCGCCGTTGGCGGGCGCATAGCCGCGCAATTCGTTAAAACCGACACCGGCCCTGGGGGAGAGGGCCGGTGTGGGGTGGTGCGAACAGGAGGAGCATTCAGGAGGAGAGCACCCTAGAAGAGGAGCGACGCGCAGCGCCGGGCAAGCCGGCGCCGCGCGCGTGGCAGCGCTCGCGAACGACAGGTTGAATCGAAGCCGGTAAAGGGATTGGCGAACCGAGAAGGGAGATTTGGCGCTGGTGTGCGTCTATTAGCCACAAAAGAGCTTCTCCGCCGCTACGGGCCAACAAGCTCTTCCTATCGCCTACGAGGTTAGCTGTCGGGTTAGGGTGGAAAGAGTCACCCTCCGCACAACCGCGGTTCACCCCAGTTAGTGGGTCCCCCGCTCCGCACTCGCGGATTTGGCGCACTGGCATCTACACAGAGAGCATACCACAGCGCATTATACGGTGCAAGGGTCTACGGACACATTCGGCGCCATTTTGCCGGTAATTCCAGTGCCGCGCTATCGAGTCGTCCCGGTGGCACGATCTGCGCGCGGCGTTAGAGCGCGGGTGACCCGCTAGTCGTCGCGGTAGACCCGGTTCAGCCAGGGGCGCGCGGTGGCGGCGAGTTGGGCGTCCCGCACCCATGGTTTCAGCAGCAGGTACGACTTGCCGTGCCACAGCGGGGTCACGGGGGCGTCGGCGGCCACGCGCTGCGCCACCGCGGCCAGCGTTTCGCGCCGCCGGCCGGCGTCGCGCTCCCCCCGCGCCTGGAACAGGAGTTCGTCCACGTCCGGATCGGCGTAGCCGCTGTAGTTGCGCGTGCTAAGGGAATAGAAGAGCGGGTCGAGCACGGCGCGCGGGTCGGGATAGTCGGCGTGCCAGGTAAAGAGGAAGACCTGGTACGGATTCTCCCGCTTGTGAAGCTGATCGACGAAGCGGTCCCACGGCTCGCGCCGGATGGCGATGCGCACGCCGAGGTGCTGCTGGAACATGTTGACCAGCGCCACCACGGTGGACGGCGGGGGCCCCCGCGTGCCCGGCACGGTGAACGTGATCTCCGGCAGGTTGCTCACGTCGCGGTAGCGGGAGTCGGCCAGCGCCTGCCGCGCTTTGGAGATGTCGAAGTCGGACGCGGCGGTGTCGCCGCCCTGCGCCAGCGAGGGCGGCAGGAGCGCGGTCGCCTTGGCGACGGTAAGCGCAAAGACCTGCTCGACGATGGCGGCGCGGTCGATGGCCAGGGCAAAGGCCAGGCGCACGCCCCGGTCGTCGAAAGGCGGCATGCGGTTGTTCATGGCCAGAAAGGCGATGTCCAGGCCGTCGTGGACGCGCAGGTCCTTGTGCAGGGGATTGTTGCGATCGAGCACCGCCGGAATGTCGTTCGCGCCCACGTAGAGCACGTCCAACTCGTCCCGGGCGTAGCGGCTGAGCGAATCCGCGTCCGGGCCGCCGGTGATCCGCACGCGATCCAGCAGCGGCGCAAAGCCGTGGTAGTGCGCGTTGCGCTCCAGGGACAGCAACGCGCCGGGGGCCCAATCCGTCACGGCAAAGGGTCCGCTGCCCACCGGAGCGTCCGCGCCTTGGTTGGCCGCGGTCGGCTGGACGTGCGTAGTGGGATGGGACAGCTTGGCCGGCAGGGTGAGATCCGGCTCGGTGAGTTGAACGTCGAGGGTGCGCTCGTCCAGGGCGCGCACGCCGCTGATCTGGCCGGAAAGGCCGCTGCGGTAGGCGGCTACGCCGTTGACCTTGCCCAGAAAGGCCAGGGCGCGCGGCGCTTCTTCTGCGGGATGGAGTATACGCTCCCACGTCCGCTTGACGTGGCCCGCCGTGAGTTCCTCGCCGTTGTGAAAGCGCAGGCCGGGGCGCAAGGGAAAACGGTAGTCGCGTCCATCCGGGGATAGCGACCAGCGTTGCGCCAGATCGGGGATCGGCTCGCCCTTGTCGTTCAGGGTGACCAGTCCGCTGTAGACGTGCGCGGCCAGTTGCGCGTCCAGGTCGGATTGCAGCGCCGCTGGGTCCAATGCGTCCGGCAGGGGCGCCTCGATGCGCAGCGTGCCGCCGGACTTATCGTCGCCACAGGCCGCGAGCAACGGCGCCAACGCGGCCGCGAGCGCGCTTGTCAGCAGAATGCGGCGTTGCACGCGGCAGGGCTCCTTACGCTTGCGGCTCGGCGGTTGTGAGCGGCCCGGGCGGGCAGCGGGCGCGTGCGCGCGTAGCCGCCGGCGCCGCCGCGCCCTCTGTGCGGCCGCCGGTGAGGATGGCGACCAGGGGCAATACCCCGCGGAAAGGAGCACGGCGCCAGGCCGTTCTCTCGTATAATAGCCGCTGGGAACCCATTCTGTCGAGAGGAGGAGGCTTCGTGCTCTATCGTACGTTGGGCCGTACCGGTCTGCGGGTCTCGTTACTGGGCGTCGGCACCGGCGGGCCGAGCAATTTCGGACAGCGGACCGGCGTGCCGGAGGCGGACGTGCATCGCCTGGCGCGGCGGGCGCTGGACGCCGGCGTGAACATCTTCGATACCGCCGCGGGCTACCGCGACAGCGAGGCAATCCTGGGCCGGGCGCTCCGGGGCGTGCCCCGGGATAGTTACTACCTGGCCACCAAATTTACGCCGGAAGAGGATGGGGAAGTGGCGTCCCCGCAGGACGTGACGGCTTCCGTGGAACGCAGCCTCACCCGCCTGCGGACGGATTACGTGGAAGTTCTCCAGTTTCACGGCGTGCGGCCTGGGCTCTACCGGACGGTGATGGAGCGCCTGCTGCCCACGGCGGAGAAGTTGCGCGCGCAGGGCAAGTGCCGCTGGCTGGGCATCACCGAGCAATACGGCGAGGATGGCGCGCACGAGATGCTGCAAATGGCGCTGGAGGACGACCACTTTGCCACCGCGATGGTGGGCTATAACATCCTGAACCACAGCGCCGACCGCTTGGTCTATCCCCGCTGCCTGGAACGCAACGTGGGCGTGTTCGTCATGTTCGCGGTGCGGCGGGTGCTGGCCGTGCCCGAGCGCCTGGAAGAGACCGTGGGCGGCCTCAAGCGGCGCGGCCTGGTGGCGGCGGACGCCGTGCCGGAGCGGCGGCCCCTGGATTGGCTGGTGCACGGCAACGCGGACTCCCTGACCGGCGCCGCGTACAAGTTCACCGCCATGCACCCCGCGGTGAGCACGGTGCTGAGCGGCACCGCCAATCTGGAACACTTCGAGCGCAACCTGCGCGCGCTGGCAGACCCCACGCTGCCGCCGGAGGACTACGCCCGCGTGCACGACCTCTTTGGCGAGGTCACGGATCCTATTGGCAACTAGCCTGCGACGTGCCAGTGATAATCACGTATGACGCACAAATGACGTAAAACGCGGCCTTGCCAGGCCGTTACGTTCAGATTTGCCAACTCCGTTGCGGGTTATACTTGCAAAACCCGCAGAAGATGGTAGAGTAGAGAGTGTAAGAGTATATGCCTGGTGTGGCGTGGGTGCTGGATTGAACGCGAAGAGTATGCGTTTGCAGTTTCGCCTCAGTTCGTTGCTACGGTTGGGATCTTCCGTAGAGGATAAAGTGTCCGTTTACCTTCCCAGGCTTCTTGTGGGAAAGGAGTGTCTACCGCGCAGACCGATTGATAGCGCATCGCTGGGAGCGTCTCACGGCTTTCTTGAGAACGTCTTGGGGGTCGTGCTCTCCAGAGTGCAGCGCACCAGCAACGCCGTGCAGGGTACGGGGTGCACTGAGTGCACCGCGAGTTTTTTGTATAAGGAATGAGATTTGGTCTGCTGACCGGCGGCGTCAGGCGGCAGTCTGAGAAAAGGAACCGACTGTGAATATCTACGTAGGGAACCTTCCCTATTCGACGACCGATGAGGAACTGCGAGAGTTGTTTGCGGAGTATGGCGAAGTCTCTTCGGCTTCGGTCATTCTCGACCGCGATACCGGCCGCTCGCGTGGTTTCGGCTTTGTGGAGATGCCTTCCCAGGCGGAAGCCGAAGCCGCTATTAGCGCCTTGAACCAGAAGGATCTCGGCGGCCGGGCGCTGAACGTGAACCAGGCGCGCCCGCGCGGCGAGCGGCGCCCGCGCGAGTTCAATCGCACGCGCTCCTGGTAGACCGCGTCAATCGCTGTAGGCGCGTGAGCCGGCATGGCTCGTTGCGCCAGGCGGTGTAGCGCGATAGACAAGCATAAGCGCCCTTGACCTTTGGGTGTGAGGGCGGCGAGGCTGCGGATCTCTCGATCCGCAGCCTCTTTCTTTGTGCGGCAGGCTCATTGCGGCGTTGTCATCCGGCCGGCTGTCATACGGACGCTTGTTCCGCCCGCGAGCCCGTCACGAGGCTTGTTTCGTCTCCCGGCAGCGCCGCAGGAGCGCCAGCGCGCTTTGCCGGATCACCGGCTCGGATGCGGGCGTGAGCGACGTGAGCGAGGGTTCCATGCCGCCCTGGGTAAAGGCGCTGGGCGTGGGCGCGTAGCCCACCTCGCGGCAGGCGCGGCTGAGCACAATCGTATGCGCGAAGGGCGAATCCGCCTGAATGGCCGTCACCGTCTCATGGAAGAGTTCGCCCGGCAGCGCGAGCAGCGCGATGTCGTCGCCGAGCGTGACCGCCCGCAGCGGATACGAGATAGTCGGACTGCTGTGGTAGCGTTCGTAGAGGTAGCGGCGGTAGCGGGCGCGGGAGTTGCGCAGGTCGAACTGCGCCGCCGCCGGTTCCGGCGCCACCCGCCGCGCCGGCACGCTCGCCTGCCCGGCGTGAACGCCCAGCGCCGGCGCCGCGCGGGGCGCGATCTGCTCGAAGACGTAGAGCGCGCGAGCGCCGAGGGCGCGGCCGATGCGCCGGGCGGATTGAGCGCCCTCCGCCTCCACCGGTATCTGCTCGCCGATGCTGCCCTGGCTGAAGACGGCCGGAATGCCGGCCGCCCGGCGGAAGACCGTGGTCGCGTGTTGGGGGTAGTCGGCGGTAATGTCGCCGTAGCGGTCGTTCGAGCAGAGCGCGTGGCAGCCGAAGTTGACCAGCGCGCCTCGCTGAGCGCCGTCCGCGGTATCGAAGCGGACGACGCGCACCGTGTCGTCGATGCCCTGCTCGACCCAGCCGGTATTGGAGGGAAGCGGCGACGTGACGCCCACCATTGCCGCCGTGCCGTCGGGCTTGAGCCAGCGGCGGTTGCGGGCGAGGGCCGGCGCGCGCCCGACCCCGGCGGAGAGGCGCACTGGGGCGAGATTGCGCAACGCCGCGCGGATACCGGCGGCTATGCGCGCCGCGCACGCAGCCTCGAAATCGCTGATGATGAGATCCTGGGCAAAGACGATGATGTACGCGCCGTAGTGCGAGATGGGCGACATGCCCACGTGCGACGGCGAGAAGAGCAGCGATGCGCCGCCGATGCCGGTATCCGCCAGGTGGGCGCTCACCCGCTCCTCGAAGTCCATGCCCAACTCGAACGCGTCGATGCCGCCCAGCACGGCGGTCCGCGTGCCTTGCCGCAGCACGCAGAGCCGCGCCAGCAACGGATCGTGCACCCTGAAACTGCGCCGCCGGCGCGCGCCATTTGCCGTCGTCTCCACGGCGGGGGTGATGTCTACCTCGGCAAAGGCAGCCAACAGCGGTTCGGTCACGGTAGAAAACCCTTCAATGCGCGCGGCGCAATTCCCGTCCCCGCGCCACGCTACCCTTACCCTACCACGCAAAAGCAGGGAGCAAGATTGACCCCCCTCTCCTTGGCTGACAGGGGTAGGCAAGTGTCATTCCGAGCGGAGCGAGGAATCTAGAACCGACGTTTTTGCAGCGAAAGCCCTGGATTCCTCTCTCCGCTGCGCTCCGTTCGGAATGACACGAAAAGTCGGATGTAGAATTCCTACCACTGTCTGCTCTCCTGGGGGAGAGGGCCGGGGTGAGGGGGAAGTGCAGTTGACCTCACGTTACAAAGGTGTAGGGGCACGACATGTCGTGCCCCTACACCGCGTGACGAACCGTGAAAAGGCATCCTGCTATTGACTCTCCGCTCCGATGCCGCCGCATTGGGGTGAAGGGGAAAGCGGCGCCGTACCCGGCCAATGCCGCGCGGTAGCATTCTTCTTCCCACACGAGTAGGCTAAGGGAAACGATGAGACGGCAAAACCGGGAGGGTTGCGTTGGCACAAGACTTCCTGGAACGCCTGCGGCGGGGGCCCGTGCTGGGCGACGGCGGCTACTTCCTGGAACTGGAGCGCCGCTGTCTGGGCAGCTATAAGGGCGGCGTGCCGCTGGCCGTGCTCGACCATCCCGACGGCGTTCTGGAACTGCATCGCGAATTCGCCCGGGCCGGCGCCGAGGTCTTGCAGGCGATGACCTGGGGCGTGGGCAAGATAGAGCGCGAGGCGGAGTTGCACCATGCGGCGGTGGCGCTGGCGCGTGAAGCCGCCGGTCCGGACCGCTACGTGGCCGGCACGCTCAGCCCCTATTTTGGCAAGACCCGGCCGTGTCTGAGCGCCGTCGACCGCCGTGAGGCAGCGGCCTGCTTCGACCGGCGCGTCGGCCAACAGGTGGCGGCCGGCGTCGATCTCTTCATCGTCGAGACCTTTCACACGGTGGCGGAAGCGAGTATTGCCCTTCCTTTCGTCAAGCAGGCCGGTATTCCCGCCGTGGTCACGCTGACCTACCAGGAAGACGACGTTACGCGGGACGGCCTCTCGCCGGCTGAGGGGGCCAAACGCCTCGCGGACAACGGCGCCGACGTGGTGGGCGTGAATTGCCACCGTCCGCCCCAGACGCTCTTGCCGCTGGCCAGGGCAGTGCGCCAAGCCGTGAACGCGCCCGTCTGCGCGCAACCCACGGCCTACGAACTGGAGCCCGGCGCGGTCTACAACCGGGAGATCGTGGCGCCGGGCCTCTGGACGACCGTGGAGCCGCGCGTGCTGTCGCGCTTTGCGGCGGCGGAGTACGCCCAGGAAGCCCGGGGCATCGGCATCGACTTCATTGGCGGCTGCTGCGGCATGTTGCCCTATCACGTGCGCGCCATGGCCGAGGCGCTGGGGAAGCCAACCACCTTGCCGGATAGGGAACGAGAATACCGCCGCGGCGACTGACCGGATGGGGCATTGCGCGTGGTCTTTCAGCCGCCTGGGCCGCCGCCTTGACACTGCGGCGAGACCCTTACCATACTGAGAGCGTCACTATAAGGCGTCTTCGCTGTTGAGAAGAGAAGACGTGTGCGTGTGGCCGTCTAGTTCTCGACGTACCGGCTGTAGGGGAAACGGAATAATGGCCGACACGATGGATGCGGTGGTCTGTTACGGGCCCGGGGATTACCGCGTGGAACAGGCGCCCATGCCGGTCATGGCGGACGCCTCCATGGTGCTGCGCACCGCCGCCTGCGGCATCTGCGCCAGCGACATCAAGTGCTACGACGGCGCGGGGCACTTCTGGGGGAGCGAGACCCGCAAGCCCTACGTGATTACGCCGGTGGTGCCCGGGCATGAGTTCAGCGGCTACGTGGAGGCGATCGACGCGGCGGCGGCGGAACGGCAGGGCTTCCAGGAGGGCGATCTGGTGGTGGTGGAGCAGATCGTGCCCTGCTGGCGGTGCCGGTTTTGCACGCGGGGCCATTACTGGATGTGCCAGGTCAACTACATCTTCGGCTTCAAGGGCGGCATCTGCGACGGCGGCATGGCCACCCACGTGCGCGTGCCCCGCAACGCCCTCGTCCACAAAGTGCCGGACGGTCTCACCGCCGAACAGGCCGCCTACGTGGAGCCGCTCGGCTGCGCGCTCCACGCGGTGGAACGGGGCGGAATTGAGGTCGGCGATACGGTGGTGGTGGCCGGGCTCGGCAACATCGGCCTCTGCATGTTGCAGGCGGCGCGGCTCTATTCACCCGGTCAACTCATCGGCATCGACCTGCACCCCCGACGCCGGGCGCTGGCGACCGAATTCGGCGCCGACGTGGTGCTGGACCCCACCGACCCGGGCGCGCAGGAGGCCGTGCTCGACCTGACCGGCGGCTACGGCTGCGACGTGTACATCGAGGCCACCGGCCACCCGTCCGGCGTGACGCAAGGGCTGGACATGGTGCGCAAATTGGGCACGTTCGTCGAGTTCAGCGTGTTTGGAGAGGACGTGAAGGCCGACTGGACGATCATCGGCGACCGCAAAGAGTTGAACATCCACGGCGCGCACCTTAGTCCCTATACCTACCCGCTGGCGATGGACCTGCTGCTGCAAGGGAAAGTCACCGTGGATCCGCTCATCAGCCATATGTTCCCGATCAGCGCGTTCCCGGACGCCATCGAGGCGGCGCACAACAACGCCGAGGGCATGAAGGTAATGCTGGTTCCGTGAGGGATTAAACCGCCGCTGGGAGAGCGAAGACGTAGCACGGGGGCTTGTCCCCCGTCGGCAGACCGGGGGGAAGACGTAGCGCGGGGGCTTGTCCCCCGCCTCTGAGAAGTCCCGAATCACGATGGTCACGGCGGCACGCGGCGTAACGCCGCCAGGCAACACACAATGAGGAGAGGAAAGCGCATGAAAATCGCCTGCCAAGAGAACAAAGTGCCCGGAGACACCTTCCAGCAGAAGATAGACAACCTGGAGCGCTTCGGTTTCGAAGGCGTGGAGTTGATGCACGGCGGCTTGGCGGAACGGCTGCCGGAGGTCAAAGCGGCGCTGGGCAACAGCAGCGTGCAAGCCAGCACCATCTGCACCGGCGTGGAGCACGATTTGCTCGGCGTCACCAAAGAAGACCGCGCCGCGCGCATGGAGCGCTTCAGAGGCTTGCTGGCGCTGGCCGGCGAACTGGGACTGGTGGGCGTCATCGCCGTGCCGGTGCGGGGGCGCGAGCCAATCTTCCCCGACCTCTCGCCCTACCAGAGCGGCGCGGAATTGGAGCGCCATCTCTACGTCGAACTGCTGCGCGAGGCCGGCGAGAGCGCCGCGCGCGAGTGCACGTACGTCCTGGTCGAACCGCTCAACCGCTACGAGACGCATCTGGTCAATACACTGGCGGACGGCGCCGCCGTCTGCGCCGCGGCGAACCATCCCCACGTGCAGATCATGGCGGACTTCTTCCACATGAGCATCGAGGAGGCGGACATCGCGGCCAGCATTCGCGATGCGGCGCAATACGTCAAACACGTCCACCTGGCCGACAGCAACCGCACCCAACCCGGCACCGGCCACACGGAGTTCAATTCCGGCTTCGCCGCCCTGCAAGAAATCGGCTTCGAGGGCTTCATGGCCCTGGAGTGCGGCATCACCGGCGATCCAGAGGAATCTTTGCCCGCCACGGCTGCCTACTTGAAGAGTTGCATGGCGTAGCACACAGACCACGCTAGGAGGGATTGAGATGCGCGTAGGATTCGGCCAATTTCGCGACCCGTTGCCGGAGTACTTGCAATTCGCCGCGCAGTACGGCGCGACGGACGTGCTGTTGAATACGGCGAATTTGCCGGGGGATAACGGGCGGTGGGAGCTTGACGACCTGGTGAAGTTGCGCAAGACCGTTGAAGAGTACGGGCTGAAACTCACGGCCCTGGAGAACGTGCCGGTAGAATTCTACGACCACGTGATGCTGGGCGGGCCGCGCCGCGACGAGCAAATCGAGAACATGGTCGCCACAATCCGCAACATGGCGCGGGCGGGCATTCCCATCTTTGGGTATCACTGGATGCCGTCGCACGTCTGGCGCACCACGCCGGCGGAGATTCGCTGCGGCGCGGTGGCTACGGCGTTCGATTACGCGGAGGCCGAGCAGAGGCCGCTCTCGCATGGCCGCGAGTACACCGAAGAAGAGGTGTGGGCGAACCTGGAATACTGGATCAAGCTCATCACGCCCATCGCCGAGGAAGAGGGCATCCGCCTCGGCATCCATCCCTGTGACCCGCCGATGGAGCGGCTCGGCGGCATTCCCCTGCTCTTCCGCAACTTCGACTCGTATAAGCGCCTGATCGAGATCTACCCGTCCGAGTGCAACGCCGTGGAGTTCTGCCAGGGCACGTTTGCCGAGATGCGGGGCGAGGACATCTATGAGATGATCCGCTACTTCGGCGAGCGCAAGAAGATCCTCTACGTGCACTTCCGCAACGTCTCGAGCCCCGTGCCCAAGTTCCAGGAGGAGTTCATCAACACCGGCTACGTGGACATGCACAAGGCGATGCAGATCTACCACGAGGTGGGGTTCGACGGCTTCTTCATCGACGACCACGTGCCGCAAACCGACGGCGATTCCGCCTGGGGCCACCAGGGCCGGGCGTTTGCGAACGGCTACATCCAGGCGCTGATCGACGTGGTGACGAAAGAGGGGAACTAGCGGGAGCCGGGCGAGCAGAGACCTGGAATGACAACGGCGGAGCAGCGCAACGCTTGACTGGCAGGTTCTACGGGTGGTAGTATGCCGGTACAGCCCCTGTTCACTTCGCTGGCAGGGTTGAGGCCACCCATTGGGTGGCCTCTGTTCTTTTGGCAAACCGGCAGGGCAACTGATGAAGACGAATGTATATGTTGACGGACTGAATCTCTATTTCCGTGCAATCAAGGGTACTCCCTTCAAGTGGCTCGACTTGCGAAAGCTGGCTGAAGCGCTCTTCCCGGAAGATACCATTAGTCGGATCTGCTACTTTACCAGCAAAATTAACCAACGGTCTCACGATCCAGGGCAAGTTCGGCGGCAACTGATCTACCTGAGGGCGCTGGCAACGCTGCCGGGATTTGAAGCCCACTTCGGTACGTTCCGAACACGGACTAAGTCGCGTCCGTTGGCATTTCCCATTGAGGGAATGCCGGACTATGTTCAGGTCAAGCATACGGAAGAGAAGGGAACGGACGTAAACCTTGTGACGAGGCTTCTGGTTGATGGATTTAACCAGGCGTATGAGAAGGCTGTCGTTGTGTCCAACGACTCTGACTTTAGCAGCGCAATTCAGTACGTGCGGGATGACTTAGGTCTTCACGTTGCTGTAGTCAATCCAGATAACAAGACCAGGACGCATCGGTCACTGGAAATCGCAGCAACCTACGTCAGGAGACTGCGGCCCCGTCACTTGCGAGAGTGCCAGTTTCCAGATACTTTGACGGATGCGCACGGCGCCATCAGGAAGCCTGCGAAATGGAGGAGCTAGCAAGCACGTCGTTACACTGCCTCGGTGATCTCGTGAACGCTCCATGGCCGGAATTCCACCAGCCGACGGCACATTCGCATAAGCAAAAGACTCAAGGGGGCGCATTACCTATAATGCGCCCCCTTGGGGATGAGACTGTCAGCAACTGCCCGAAAGGGTTACTTTATCGCCGACGGGTCATAATGATTCCATTTTAGCACATCGGCCCGTGCTTGCAATCACTGTTTCACTCTTTGCATAGCAAAGGAGCAACCATGTCAACAGAATCCAGCGCCTCTGAATTGCACAATTCCTCCCTCGTCATCGATTCCCACAACGACGCGATTGTCGCCTATCTGCTGCGCAGGGGGGAGAGCATTGCCGGGCCGGACGCGCCGGCGCGGGCGGAGCCGGAGAGCGTGGTGACATTCTTGCGGGGTTCGCTGATGCCCGGCGGGCGCGAGATGCAGGTCAACCTGCCCAAGTTGCGGGCCGGCGGCATCGACGTGGTCTACTGCGCCGTGGACGTCACCCGCGTCTGGGGCAATCACCTGCTGTACGCTATGGACGCCTTTGGCTGGTTTCTGGCCGAGGTGGACGCTCATAGCGACCAAATCGCGCTGGCGACCACGGCGGACGAAATCGAATCCATCGTGGCCGGCGGCCGGATCGCCGCCGTGCTCACCATCGAGAACTCCGATGTGCTGGAGCGCAGCCTCTGGGTGCTGCCGATGCTTCAGCGTATCGGCGTGCGCTCCATGACGCTCACGTGGAGTTACCGCGCCCACGCCGCCGACGGCGCGTTCGAGAACGTCACCGGCGGCGGCCTGACGCACTTTGGGCGCGATTTGGTGCGCCACATGAACGACCTGGGCATGATCGTGGACATCTCCCACATCAGCGACCGGGGTTTCTGGGACGTGATGGAGGTCACGTCCGCGCCGATTATCGGTTCACATAACGCCTGCCGCGCCCTGTGCGACCATCCGCGCAATCTCACCGATGATCAGATTCGCGCCGTGGCGGATAACGGCGGCGTCATCGGCGTGACCTACGTGCCCGCGTTCATGGACGCCGACGAGAGCAAGCGCACGCTGGAACGGCTGCTCGACCACTTCGACCACATTGCGCAAGTCGCCGGGACGGACTGCATCGGCCTGGGCTCCGACTTCGACGGCGGCGGCGACGTGCTGCAAGACGCCACCGTGACGCCGCGCATCACCGAGGGCCTGCTGCGACGCGGCTGGCGCGAGGACGACCTGCGCAAACTGCTGGGCCTCAACCACCTGCGGGTCTTCAGGCAGGTGTGCGGTTAGCCGCCCATGCGCGCGGGAGCGGCTATGGTAATCTGGAATTGTGGGATTCAGCAGTCCGCGCGGACGCTGACCGGCTCGAGCAGGACGATCTTCACTTGGCGCAGCGGCGACAGTGGATAGAGAGGGAGTAGCACCATGGAACTCGGACGTTTTCTCTCAGGACTTGGCAGGCGGGATGACGACGACGCGGCGCTGCCGGAGCGCCTACAAGAAGAGGCCGCCGGCGCGCTGGACGCCCGCCCAACCGACCGCTCGCGGGTGCCGCCGGGGCAGTGGGTGACGCGCGGCTGGCCGGTGCTTACCTACGGCTACACGCCTCGCTTCGATCCCGCCAGGTGGGACTTGCGCATCGTCGGCCTGGTGGAAAACCCGCTTACGTGGAATTACGATGAGTTCATGGGCCTGCCCACCAAGAAGGTGCTCTGCGACGTCCATTGCGTCACCACCTGGAGCCTGCTGGACAACGTGTTCGAGGGCGTGCCGGCGCTCTACGTGGCGGAGCAGGCCGCGATTTCAGCGGACGCCACCCACGTCATCGCCCACGCCGAACAGGGCTACACCGCCAACCTGCCCCTGGCCGACTTCCTGCGCGAGGACGTGCTGCTGGCCTACAAGCACAACGGCGAGAACCTCACCCACGACCACGGCTGGCCGCTGCGCCTGATGGTGCCCCACCTCTACTTCTGGAAGAGCGCCAAGTGGCTGCGCGGCCTGGAGTTCGTGAACGCCGACGCGCCCGGCTTCTGGGAACAACGCGGCTACCACATGCGCGGCGATCCCTGGACCGAAGAGCGCTACGGCTAACGGATAAGCGCGGCGCCGCAAGCGGCCGGGCGAACTCCCATCCGGTAGCGTAGGTTTGCAACCTGCGCGGGCGGCGGCGGCAGGCTACCGGGCGAGAGTCCAGTCCGGTAGCGTAGATTTGCAACTTGCGCGGGGCGCGGTACCAGGCAGTTGGACGAACTCCCATCCGGTAGCGTAGGTTTGCAACCTGCGCGAGGTTTGGCCGCGAACATCCGGACGAAGGGATGTGCCGCGTCCTTGCCCGCGCGCCGCTCGCTCGGCCAGGGAAATGAAACGAGGGAGGGGGCACGACACGTCGTGCCCCCTCCCTCGTTGCGCGCCGCGCAACACTTCCTGTTTCGCCTTGCTCCGCCGCTGTTACGCGGCGGCGGCGCGTCCATGGGCGAACCCCGCAGACTGCTGGCTTCTCGCCTAGCGTGTAATGTCTCTGGATGTCGCTTGGTAGTTTAGCTCGGCAGGCGGATGACGATGCCGCCGACGTTCCGGTCCGTTACCTTGATAGTCGCGGCCTGCCACCGGTTGTTCGTGATAGTGTTTCCATCGAACCAGCCGGCGAATTCACGTCCCGCGCCGCGCTCCAGGTAGATGTCCAGGGTGAACGTGCCGGCGGGCACCTTGATGTTGAACGTGCCGTTCGCCGCCGTGAATTCGCACCCGCTGGTAAGCATATCGCCCTGCCATGCCCAGAGGACGATACCCTGCAGCGGCCGGCCGTTGGCGTCCACCACTTTACCCTGAATGCGGTAGTCCTTCTGCACGTCCACCGTGGTGTGACAGGAACTCGTGATAGTGTTGTCGCCGAAGACCTCGCGGATCAGGTTGGCCAGGGTTGGGTCGTAGGCCTTCAGTTCGGCGCGGGTGTTTATCTCGTTGTGGTAGATGCCGGGGGGATCGTTCAGCCCGAACCAGGACTGCACGCCCTCGGCCCAGTATTCGTCAGCGTTCTCAGCCGCGTAGGTGTCGATCCACAGGCCGTTGCGCAGGGCGGTGCGGAAGGCGTTTTCCAGGCGATTGCGGAAGCTCTTGCCGCCCGGCTGGTTCTCGATGCCCATCTTGAGCACGGTGTGCGCGAACTCGTGCACGAAGATGTCCTCGTAGGGGAAGGCGTCGCCCGGCGAGCAGAGCAGGTTTTCGGCCCAGACCGCGGTTGAGGGGTAGTTCAGGTTGCCGGCCAGGCCGCCGCCCTGCACGCGCGTGTTCCAGTCCACGCCGGGCGCCGTCTTGTAGAGGTCGCTGAATTCCGGTATGTCCGTGATGACTTCCGCGCCGGCTACCACGGAGATCTTCATGCCCAAGGCGGCGATGGTGGCGCGCAGTTCGGGACGGTGTGCCAGCATCTCGTCGATGATGTCCCGGGCGCGATAGAGGGCGCTGTCCATCACCTTGTCCGAGGCGACGATCGGCAGCCCGCCGGCGTCCAGGTGCTTCCGGTAGAACGAGTCCACCTTGAGCGCGGCGGGCGGCGCCATCAGGCGCGGCATGGGCCGGCGGGCGGACAGCGGCATGGCCATCGCGGTACGCATGCGGCTGGGCCTTGCGGCCGACATGGGCGCCGCGGTCGGCAAAGGCGCCGCCGTGGGCGCGGGCACGGCGGTCGGCGCGGGCGTGGGCGTTGCGATGCCGCCGCCCGGCGCGTAGTCGGCTTCCCATTCGAAGCGCTCGGAGTTCAGGCGCTTTTGAACGCCGTTCGGGCCGAGCACCCAGGTGTAGTAGCCGTCGGTGAAAGCGGTCCAGTTGTCGGCCTGGCGCCAGACCAGCAGGCCGCCGGTGGTCTGCTGCTGCACGCCGTCGCCGCTGGCGGTGGGGCCTTCGTTCTCCAGGCACTCGCCCACGACGTCGTGGCCGATGAGGTCGCGCAGGGACTGGAAGCCGAAGACGAATTGGCAATCGGCCTGGGAGCTATCGTTGGCGGTGGCGGTGGCGGCTTGAGCGGTCGCGAACGTAGAGAGCGCCAGGAAGACGCTTAGCCCGATGGCGGCAAGCAGTCTGTTCATCCTGGCGTCTCCTTTCTTTCTTGCTATTGTGGAGCGGAAATATCAACAATGTCGCTAGTGTAGCACAGGGTTGGAATGGGAGCTAGGGATGTTGAGGGTAGACAGCAGCTTGGCTTGCGATATTCTACTGATTGTGCAGTCAGAATATCAACAATAAGAGCATGTTAGCACAGCTTGTGGGCGCACGCAAGGTCAAACGGGCGTGGAGTGCGCCGTCTCCCCAGTTTTTTGGTTATTGTGTAGTGGGAAAGTCAACAATAGCATCCTGCCGCCATTGCGCCAGCATCTCCGCGCCAACCGTGCCTTCGAAGACGTGGCCTTTGTCGAATTGGTGCACGGTGAGGCGGTCCGGCGCGCCGGCGGCGGCGTAGGCCCGGCGGAGGCGGGACAAGGCGCGCTCGGCCCAGTCGTGGGGGATGAGCTTATCCCGCAGGCCCCACTCGACCACCATCGGGCGCGGCGCGATGAGGGAGAATATCTCCGGCGTGTCGCCGTAGAGCAGCAGGCTGGGAATAAGCTGCGAGCCGCACTGGTGCAGATTCTGGTAGCGTTCCTGGTACACGTTCAGGCAGCCGGAAGGCACGCAGGCCGTGATGCGGGAGTCCATGGCGCTGATCAGCATCGTCATGCGCCCGCCGTAGGAAAGGCCGGCCGCCGCCAGCTTGCCGGAGTCCACGTAGGGCAGGGACTGCAAGACGTCCAGCGCCGCGTGCAGGTCGCAGAGTTGGTAGCCCACCACGGTGCGGCCCAGCAGCGTGGCGGCCATGTAGTTGCGGCAGCAGTAGTCGGGCTTGGGGTCGGGGTAGTGCGGCTGGCGCTCGCCAAAGCCGCGCAGATCCGGCGCGAGCACCACGTAGCCCTTTTCGGCAAAGCGATGTCCAAAGTCGTATTGCAGGCGGTTGACTTCCGCCGCGCGCTCCGGCGTATCCGCGATGCCGACCACGCTGTCTTTGCCGAACCGCCCGTGCCCGTGCAGGCAGAGTATCGCCGCCGACTTTCGCTCAGCGGAAACACCCTTGGGCGTCAGCAGATAGGCTGGTACCCAGACGTCGCGCTCGGTCTGGTAGCGAATCTTGTGGCGTGTGTAGGCGCCGCAGTCGGTCTCTGATTCATATTCGACGACGAGCGGGGCGCGTTCCGGCAGGATGCCGAGCAGCCTCAGCACCGTGGCGCGGAAACGCTCTTGCCAATCGCGCAACTCTTCGGGTGTGTTCCCATTGAAGAGCATCGCGGGTTGGGCTTCGTCTATGTGTTGGGAGAGGTCGTATTCGAACGCGAGCGGGCGCATGGGTGTGCCTTCCTTATCAAATTGCAGATGGGCCGTGTGGCTCGTGAGTCTGATCCTTTGACTGTTGCCGCTTGTGTGGGAATGGCGCTGGCGTAGCGATGCGCTGAGAGGCAGGCATAGGCATACGCCTCATTGAAAATCACTATTGCAAGAAGAATTGCCGATTTAGGCGGTTCCGCTCCGGTAGCGA